>CAVQOH010000001.1:0-809882 GCA_963714405.1 uncultured Ignavibacteriales bacterium
CAAAATCTGAGCAGAAACGCGTTCAGTCTATGGTTCAATAATGAAAGAGGAATGTTAAAATGCCAAAAACTAGTAATAGAGTAGCTTCAAGAAATAGAAGAAAAAAAATACTAAAGCAAACCAAAGGATATTGGGGTGCAAGAGGTAATGTATATACAATTGCCAAAGGTGCCCTGGAAAAAGGTTTGGTTCACTCCTATAATGACAGGAAACTTAAAAAAAGAACTTTCAGGCAGTTATGGATTGTCAGAATAAATGCTGCTGCAAGAATTAACGGTACAACATATTCCAGGTTTATGAATGCATTAAAAGAAAAAGGTGTTGTAATTAACCGTAAAATACTTGCAAGCATGGCAGTTGAAAATCCTGATGCCTTTGCTGAACTGGCTAAATTTGCAACCAAATAAATTTTACCCTCTTCAGATATTAATATTTTTTTTGAAGAGGGTATTTTTTAAATTTTTGTGAGAGTTGGATGCTTGTTGATCAAATAGAAAAAATAAAATCTGATTTTAAGGAGGATATTAAAGAAATTTCTTCGCCTGCTGAATTAGAACAAGTAAGAATCAAATACCTTGGCAGGAATGGATTAGTTTCAAATCTATTTGGTGAGTTAAAATCTGCATCAAGCGGAGAAAAACCTCTGCTTGGCAAAAAGCTGAATGAACTGCGAAATTATGTCAGCAGCGAATTTAATAATATAAAACTATCTGTTGAGGGAAATAAAACTACATCATCCCCGGATATTGATTTAACATTGCCCGGGAAAGAAATTCATCTGGGCAGCAGGCACATATTAACCCAAACTTTAGATGAGATAAAATCCATATTTAAAGGAATGGGTTTTTCAGTTTACGAAGGACCTGAGCTTGAATCTGATTATAACAATTTTGAAGCATTAAACTTCCCGCCGGATCATCCTGCAAGAGATATGCAGGATACATTTTTTATTAATAAAGATTTTCTTTTAAGAACTCATACTTCACCGGTGCAAATAAGGGTGATGGAAAATCAGCAGCCGCCTGTAAGAGCAATTATGCCCGGAAGAGTGTACAGAAATGAAGCGGTTAGTGCGCGCAGCTATTGTATGTTTCACCAGGTTGAGGGCTTGTATGTCGATACTGATGTAACTTTTGCCGAATTGAAGGGAACACTCGTTTCATTTGCACAACAGTTTTATTCTGAAGATCTTAAATACAGGTTCCGCCCAAGCTTCTTTCCATTTACAGAACCAAGTGCCGAAATGGATATCACCTGCTTTATCTGCAGGGGTAAAGGCTGCAAAATTTGCAAGGGAACCGGCTGGCTTGAAATTCTTGGCTGCGGAATGGTTGACCCGAATGTTTTTGATAATGTTAATTATGATTCTGAAAAATATACCGGCTACGCTTTTGGAATGGGAATAGAAAGAATTGCGATGTTAAAATACGGAATTGATGATATTCGAATATTTTTTGAAAACGATTACCGCTTTCTTAAGCAGTTTTAATGGAGAACATTAATTGAAAGTTTCACTAAACTGGTTAAAAAAATATGTTGATATTGAAGACATCTCAACTGAAGAGATCGTTTCAAAATTAACTATGGCTGGTTTGGAAGTTGAAGAATACTTTGATCAGAATGAAAAGTATAAAGGCTTTATTGTAGGTTATGTAAAATCTCAGGAAAAACATCCAAATGCAGATAAACTAACCATTTGCGCAGTTTCAGATGGGAATGAAGATCATAAAGTTATCTGTGGTGCATCAAATGTTGAAGCAGGACAAAAAGTAGTATTTGCACCAATCGGTACAACTATTCCAAAGGGGAATTTCAAAATTAAAAAAGCAAATCTAAGAGGTGCTGATTCCTTTGGAATGATATGCGCAGAAGATGAACTGGAACTCAGTGATGATCATTCAGGAATTATGGTACTGGATGAAAAGCTTGAAGAGGGAACACCGATAACAGAAGCTTTGGGTTTAAATGATGTTATTCTTGAAATTGCTGTAACACCAAACAGACCGGATGCTTTATGCCATATTGGCGTTGCGCGGGATCTATCTGCATTGTTTAACTCTGATTTAAAAATACCAAAAGTTGAACTAAATGAAATTGAAAAAGAAATTAGTGACTTTGCTTCAATAGAAATTGAAGATGAGATTAACTGTCCCCGCTATTCAGCAAGAGTAGTTACAGATGTTGCAATTAAAGAATCACCTGAATGGTTAAAAAATAGAATTTTAAGTATAGGTCTACGCCCTATAAATAACGTTGTTGATGTTACTAATTTTGTCCTGCACGAAATTGGGCAGCCGCTGCATGCATTCGATCTTGATCAATTAAGTAAAAGTAAAATTGTAGTTAAAAGTACAAAAACAAAATCCAAATTTACTACGCTTGATTCAAAGGAGAGAGAACTTCCTGATAATACATTAATGATTTGTGACGGAGAAAGGGAAGTTGCAATTGCTGGAGTGATGGGTGGAGAAAATTCAGAAGTAAATGAAAATACAAAAAACATTTTAATAGAAAGCGCATACTTTAATCCTGCATCTATACGAAGAACTTCAAAAGCCCTTGTGCTTACAACTGATTCATCTTACAGGTTTGAAAGAGGTACTGATCATACAAATACAATGTTTGCAGCTGCAAGAGCAGCAAAACTTATAGCAGAATTAGGTGATGGAAAAGTAGTTAAAGGATTTATTGATGTTTATCCTTCAAAAATTCAAGCGAAAGAATTAATATTAAGATTAGCACGGGTAAAAAAGCTTCTTGGTTACGAAGTAAGTAAAAATAATGTTACAAAAATTTTACAAAAACTTGGTATAAATATTTTAAAGGATCTGGGTGATTCCCTGCAGGTTGTTGTTCCGGGTTACAGACCTGATATTGAAAGGGAAGTGGATTTAATTGAGGAGATTGCCAGAATATCCGGTTATGATTCTATTCCGACAATTTCCCGGATAAATATCACACTTGATAAGAAAGTGGATGAATCAGAATTTACAGACAATTTACGTTCATCAGCAATTGCACTTGGTTTAAACGAAATTGTAAATAATCCTCTTGTACCGGAAAAGTTTGCTGCGATTACCGGCCGATCAATTAAAATTACAAATCCTCAAAGTAATGATATGGCGTTTTTAAGAACATCGCTTATTCCAGGTACTTTGAATATCGTTTCAAACAATATAAAAAAAGGTGAAAAAGATTTAGCCTTTTTTGAAATTGGAAATATATTTAACCTGAATGATGGTACTGAAATAAAAAGCTTTGAAGATGTTCAAGAGGAATCAAACATCATTTTTATGTTAACCGGAAGTAAAATTTCCAGAAAGTGGTATTCAAAAAATGAAAAATTTGATTTTTATTCTTTAAAAGGATTAGTTAATTCATTTTTACAAATGATTTTTCTTGACAATTCTTTAATTGATTCATATAATGCTATTCAAAATATTATTTACGAGTATAATTTTGCTAAATGCTCAAAAGATTCAGTTTTTGGTATAGGCGGAAAAGTAAACAGCAGTGTTCTTAAAAAATTTGATATTGATCAGGAAGTTTTTTGTTTTGAATTTAATCTTAACAAATTGGTTCAAATTTCCCGTTTCAATAAAAATTATTCTGTTCCTTTAAGATTTCCAAAGGTTAACAGAGATTTTGCTTTTATCTTTGATGGTAATATTACCTACAAAGAAGTAAAATCGTTTATAAACAGTAATGCTTCACATCTCCTTAAATCTGTCTCTTTATTCGATTTATTTGAAAAAGGAGATTTAGGAGAGAATAAAAAAAGTATGGCATTCAATTTGGAATATTACGATTTTAGCAGAACATTAACCGAAGAAGAAGTTGATGAGGATTTTAAGAATTTAATTACACTTGTGACTAAAAAATTTAATGCAACTTTAAGAGGAAATTAATTGGCAGAGCATGCTAATAAATATGAAGCATTAGTAAATGATTTATCAGCTCTGGAAGCCAGGGTTTCTATATTAAAAAGTAAATACAATGATACCCTGGAAAGAAATACAGAATTAGAAGTTACTTTTAATGAAGCAGAGCAGATTAAAAGTACACTTCATAAGCGCATTTCTGAATTGGAAGGTGAAATTGAAACCCTTAAACTTGAATCAGAAAATGCACAATTTAAAAATTTAACTTTAGAGGAGAGAGAATCGCTTAAAACTAAAATAAAGGATTTAGTTGCGCGAATAGATTATCACCTTTCTGCAAATTCTTAAAATTACAGAGAAGGAAAGGTAAATTTAAGTTCTTAATTAATTTGATTGTAGGATGGTAAGACATCAATGACGGATAAGAAGAAGCTTAAAATAAAAATATTTGAAAAAGAATATTCTTTACTGGTTGAAAATGAAGAAATAGCAAAAGAACTTGCTATTTATGTTAATAAAGTAATGGAAGAAACGAAAGAAGAACTTCCCGATCAACCTGCTCAGACTATAGCTATAATTGCTTGTTTAAATATTGCTTACGATTTGTTTATAGAGAAAAATAAAAATAGAGAATTTTTAATCCAGGCAACTGATAAAGTAAAGAAATTAAAGCTGCTTCTAGACGAACCTGAATTGTCTGACCCATCTTAAGTATTACCGCGCTGCCGCTCCTATTAATTTGAAAAACTAACATCAAATAATAGGGAGTATGACTTCGACGTGTATTACAGGCCTCATCTTTAATCTTGTATTAAAGAATTGCATACGCATCAGTGGAAGTAAAAAGCGTGCGAGCGTATTCCCACTGTGATTATATAGGGTTTTTCCTATTGATCATGGAGCGGTAGCTGTGGTATTAATGCTTTTAAAATATAGTGGAGGTAAAATGGATGAATTATTGTTAATACCTATGTTAGTTGTTGTGATTATTGTGTTTTTCTACCTTGGATGGCTTATTAATTCTAAGATTGGTAAAAAAAGTGTTACAGTTGCTGAAGAAAATGCTAAACGAATAATATCAGACGCAGAAAAAGAATCTAAAAATCTTAAAAGAGAAAAGTTACTCGAAGTAAAAGATGAATGGTATAAGAAAAAAGTTGAATTTGATAACGAAGTGCTAAAAACCAGACAGAAACTGGATAACCTTGAAAAACAACTTACACAGCGTGAAGAAAACAGTGAGAAAAAATTTGATCTTGTTCTTCAAAAGGAAAGGGAAAATAAAAAAGTTGAGCAAAGTCTTAGTGATCAAAGAGAATACCTGAAGAAAAAAATAGAGGAAATTGAGCACTTATCCGAGGAACAAAATATTAAACTTGAAAGAATTTCAGGTTTAACTCTGGAAGAAGCTAAAAAAATGCTGATGGAAAATATGGTTAACCAGGCAAAAATTGATTCCGTCCAGATGATTAAAGAAATTACGGATAAAGCAAAATTAGATGCAAAACGAGAAGCCCAGAAGGTGATTGTCCAGTCTATTCAGCGAACTGCTGCAGATCATTCAATTGAATCAACTGTTTCGGTTGTTCAAATACAGAATGATGAAATGAAAGGCAGAATTATTGGCAAGGAGGGCAGAAATATACGAGCTTTTGAATCTGCAACAGGAGTTGATGTTATTGTGGATGATACACCCGAAGCAGTGATACTTTCTTCATTCGATCAATTTAGAAGAGAAGTTGCACGTGTTTCTTTGGAACGATTGATTGCGGATGGTAGAATTCATCCGGCCAGAATTGAAGAAGTGGTTGAAAAAGTCACCCAGGAACTTGAAGAAGAGATGATCAGAGAAGGTGAGAACGCTGTAATGGAACTGGGATTACATAACATGCACAAAGAATTAGTAAAACATATTGGCAGAATGAAATATAGATCTAGTTTTGGCCAGAATCTTCTTCAGCACAGCATAGAAGTTGCCTATCTTACTGGTATAATGGCTGCTGAACTTGGTTTACAGGCAAACCTTGCTAAGAGAGCAGGATTATTACATGATGTTGGTAAAACAGTTGATAAAAGTGTTGAAGGACCACATGCTCTTGTTGGATATGAATTAACTCAGAGATGCAAAGAAAATCCAATTGTTGCCAATGCCGTTGGCTCTCATCACGAAGATATAGAAATGGAACATCCAATTGCAGCACTTGTGCAGGCAGCAGATGCAATTAGTGGAGCACGACCAGGTGCAAGAAGAGAACCGCTGGAAAGTTATGTTAAGCGACTCGAAAACCTGGAAAATTTAGCCAAATCATTTGAAGGAGTTGCAAAAACCTATGCTATACAGGCTGGCAGGGAGGTAAGAGTTGTTGTGGAGCACGATAAAGTTGATGATCTTTTGGCGGATAAACTATCAAAAGAAATTTCACAAAAAATAGAATCCGAGATGGAATATCCGGGACAGATTAAAGTTATTGTTATAAGGGAAGTAAGAAAAATAAGTTATGCAAAATAATTTTTGAACTTAGACTCGTTGAAGATTTAAATGAGTAAAAATAGTCTTACCGTAGCAATTACCGGGGGAATTGGTTCTGGGAAAAGCACTTTCGCAGAATATTTAAAATTAAAAAACTACCCCGTACTATTTGCGGATGAAATATCCAGGGCGATATTAAATAATAATGAAGAACTAAAAAATAAAATCATTAAAAATTTTGGTTCTTCAGCTTATAAAGAAAACCAAATTAATGCTGATTTCCTTTCTCAAGAAATTTTTTCTGATCCAGCTAAACTTCAAAAAATAAACTCCATCATCCATCCGGCTGTTATTAATGAAATAATAAGTCAAACCAACGTGCTGAAAAAAAATAACAAACTTGTCTTTGTAGAAGCTGCATTAGTTTACGAGGCAAATGTTGAAAAACTATTTGATTATGTGGTTTTAGTAACTGCAGATGAACAAATCAGAAAGAAAAGGGCATTAAATACAGAAAAGTTTTCTGCTGAAGAATTTGATAATCGAATGAAAAATCAAATAAAAGATGAAGAAAAGAGTAAACGTGCTGATTTTGTTTTTTACAATAATTCCTCAAAAAAAGATTTGAAACAAAAAGCAGATTTATTACTGATGACACTAAATGCCTTATTAAAATAATTGTTTTTATTAATGCTGTGTTTTAAAATAAAATCACAATTTTTACATGCTGTATTTTTAATAATTCTGTCTGGAGTATAAATTGTCATTCTTCCATACTGCTCTTGTAAAAACTGTTCAGTTAATGCCTCAAAAAATTGCATGGATCTTTTCAAAAAATTACATTGCCGGAGAAACTCTTAATTCAGCAATCGAAGTAGTTAAAAATCTTAATTCGATGGGAATGCTTGCGACTATTGATTTACTGGGGGAATCTATTGAATCAAAAGAAGAAGCTATTCTGGCAAAGGAAAATGCTAAAGAAGTATTAGATGCTATTGTAGAGAATAATCTTAATTCAAATATTTCTATTAAACCCACACAATTCGGTTTAGCAATTGATGAAAGCTTTGCATATGAACAAATATTAGAATTGGTGATAAAGGCAAAGGAGCTAAATAATTTTGTACGAATAGATATGGAGAATTCTCCTTACACTGATTCAACGTTAAATGTTTATAAAAAAATTTATAAAGAATATAAAAATGTCGGCGTTGTTCTTCAATCGTATATGAAACGAACTTACAGTGATGCTGTAACACTAAATACGCTGGGAACAAACTACAGGTTATGTAAAGGAATTTATATTGAGCATGAATCAATTGCTTATAAAGACAGGCAGACTATTCGAGATAATTTTATGAAAACCCTTGAAGAGATGTTTAAAAATGGAAATTATGTTGGTATAGCCACTCATGATGAATATCTTATAAAAAAATCGTATGAGATGATTGATAAAATGAACATACCAAAAGACAAATTTGAATTTCAAATGCTGCTGGGTGTAAGGGAAGATCTGAGAAATAGAATTAATAATGATGGATATAAGATTAGAATTTATGTTCCTTTTGGTAAAGATTGGTATGCTTATTCTGTAAGAAGATTGCAGGAAAATCCGCAGCTTGCAGGCCACATTTTCAGAGAATTTATTTCATTTAGAAAATGAATATACTGGGAATTGAAAGTTCATGTGATGAAACTTCTGTTGCTATTATTTCAAATGGAAAATTATCAGCTAATTTAATTTCTTCTCAGGATTTTCATAAAAACTATGGAGGGGTAGTTCCTGAACTTTCAAGCAGAGCCCATCTTCAGATATTAAAACCTCTTTTAGAAGATGCACTTAAAAAATCAAATTTAGAATTAAACCAGATTGATTTAATTGGAGCTACAGCAGGACCGGGATTAATTGGTGCATTGCTCGTTGGATTAACCTTTGCCAAAGGATTATCAATTTCATTAAAAAAACCATTTATACCTGTAAATCATATTGAAGGACATATATTTTCAGGATTTTTAATGGATGAAAAACCTGAGTTTCCTTTTCTTTCACTTGTGGTCTCCGGCGGTCATACATTATTACTATATATAAAAAGTTTTAAAGAAATTTACCAGCTTGGTACAACTGTGGATGATGCAGCGGGTGAAGCTTTTGATAAAGTATCCAAGATGTTAGGACTTGGTTACCCGGGCGGTCCTCAAATTCAAACTGCTGCACAAACGGGTGATGAAAATAAAATTCAATTTCCAGTTGCGCAGCTTAAGGAGCAGTATAATTTTTCATTCAGTGGGTTAAAAACAGCTGTGCTTTATTATGTTCAAAAAAATTATAAAAACGAGAAAGAAATTTCAAAAACAGATTTAAACGATATTGCAGCATCATTCCAGAAAGCTGCTGTTGATGCATTGATACAAAACTGCGGAAAAGCTTTGAATAATTTTAATGTAAAATCAATTTCACTTGTTGGTGGTGTTGCTGCAAATGAATATTTAAGAAAAAAACTTGGTAGTCTTGCAAAACAATATGATAAAAAATTCGTAGTACCTAAATTAGAATTTTGCGGAGATAATGCTGCAATGATTGCCTTTCGTGCCAGGACATTATTTGATGATGGTTTTCAAGGCTCATTATCTGCTAAACCGTATCCATCGTTAAGCAGTAACTATTTTCAATCAATAGATAGAATCTAAATTATAAATTTCCCTATATGGAAGTTAATTTGAAAAAACATAAATCGAGTTGGCAATATTTACTTGTTTCAGCAGTATTTATCGGGCTAATAATAATAGGTTACATTACTTTTTATACACCAAATTACTATCAACAAAATGAACCCGTTAGATTTGAAATAAAAACGGGTGAAACTTTTAGTTCAGTTGTAAACCGTTTGTATGATTTGAAAATTATTCCAAATAAAACCAATATAAAAGTTGCTGCCTTTATAACCGGTTCAGAAAAGAAAATCAGGGCAGCAAGGTTTCATATCAAAAACGGATTAAGTTATTTAGACTTACTTGAATTATTTACAGAAGGTCAGTGCGATTTTCAAAGAAAGATTACAATAAGCAATGGACAGACTATTCAGTGGCTGGCAAATAAACTTGAAAGAAAAGTTTTTATAGACTCAGCTGATTTTGTGAAATTAACTGAAGATCCTGTTTTTTTATCGGAAATAAATTTTCCGGAAAATTCTATGCAGGGATATTTGTTCAGCAAAGAGTATGAGATCTATGAGAGATCATCACCAGAGGAAGTTCTTAAATTATTTTATAAAGCTTTTAATGATTTTTGGGTTGATAGCTTAAAAAAAAGAGCAGATTATTTAAATTTTACAAAGCATGAAATATTAACTTTAGCTTCAATTATAAAAGGCGAAACTGATTTAGCCGAAGAAATGCCAAGAATTGCAGGTGTCTATCATAACCGTTTGAGAATTGGGATGAAACTACAGGCAGATCCAACTATTCAATATCTATTGCCGGGTGGATGGAGAAGATTACTTTACGACGATCTGCAAATTGATTCACCCTATAACACGTATAAATATGCAGGATTGCCGCCGGGACCTATAAATAATCCAGGGAAAGATGCAATCCTTGCAGCTTTATATCCAGAAAAAAATAACTATATTTATTTTGTGGCAGATGGAAAGGGTAAGCATAAATTTAGCAAAACTTACAATGAACACTTAAGAAATGTTAGAGAGTACAGGAGATACATTCAATCGCAAAAAAAATAATAAATATTTTCGTAATCACTTTTACTGTGCTGCTGTTATTGAAGTGTGCCAACCAGCTACCACCAACAGGTGGAGAGGTTGATTTAATTCCGCCTGAAATTGTTGAAGTATATCCAGTTTCCGGAACTGTAAATTTTAGTGACGATTATTTAGAAATTGAATTTTCTGAATATGTAGATAAGCGATCAGTACAGGAAGCAATTTTTATATCACCTTTTATTGAAGACGGATTGGAATATGAATGGACTGGAAAAACATTAACAGCATCATTTAAAAAGAAGTTGGAGGATGATAAAACCTATACAATTACTATAGGAACAGATGTTGTCGATCACAACAATAAAAACAGAATGCTCAAAGCATATTCTTTTTCATTTTCAACCGGTAATAAAATAGATACTAAAATTATTTCCGGAAAAGTATTTGATAAAGAGAAGGAAGGAATATTAATCTATGCGTACAAACTTGATAATTCGGTTGATACATTAATTAATCGAAGACCAGATTACGTTTCGCAAACCGGAAGTGATGGTCAGTATATACTGAAGGGTCTATCATCGGCCGTTTACAGGGTTTTTGCTGTGCGTGATAAATTCCGTGATCTTATTTTTCAGAATGAACAGGATGAAATTGGAGTGCCCTTTGAAGATGTTTCACTTTTGGATCCGGATTCAACGTATGAAAATTTGAACTTCAAATTATTCAGTGCGGATACAACAAAACCAAGATTTATTAGCGCGATAATGACTGATGAAAGACATATACTTACTGGTTTTTCTGTTCCTTTGCAAAAAACATTAATATCGGCAAATAATTTTTACGTGTATGATTCAACTGAAATGAAACGTACTTCAATTTTATTTGCATACAAAGGAAACACAAAAGAAGAAGAAATAGTGCTTACTCCGGAAAATATTTTTACAATAGAAAATGAAGTTTATCTTTTTGCAGATTCTATAAAAGACGAAAACGGAAATTATACATTAAATGATTACACAAAAATTACTCTGACCGATAAACCAGATACAAATGCAATTTCAATATTTTCCACGCAACCAAGGATGAACCAGCAGGTAGATAATATTAACCCGAAAATTAAATTTTTATTCAACGATGCATTCTTAAAAGAAAATTTAAAAAATAAAATTTCTTTTACCGATACTCTTGGAAATAACATAGATTATATTTTGGAGTATGAAGATGATGCGTTGGTTAAAATTAAACCTGCAAATGAATTAAAAGCAGAAACCGATTTTGTTATCAATATTGATCTTTCGCAGATTGAAGATGCAGCCGGTAATAAAGGGGATTCTTCCTATACACTGAAATTTAGTTCTATAACCGGCTTGGATTTTACCGGTGTGAGTGGTTCTCTTCCAAAAATTGGTGCTGTAAATAATATTGTTTTAGTCCTTCAAAATGCTGAAGATCAGGCGAAATATTATGAGCAAAACATTCTAAACAGTAAATTTGAGTTTAATAGAATTGAAGCGGGTAATTACCAGCTTTGGTGTTTTTTTGATGATGACAGCAGTGGAAATTTTAATTATGGATGGGCTCAACCATTTGAAAAATCTGAAAAGTTTTATGTTTATCCTGATACTTTAATTTTAAAACCGAGATGGGTAGTAACTGATATTCAATTTAAATTTGAATAATCAGTACGATGAATCCCCTGAAGAATCATAAATGATTTCACCATTCTTAAATGTTATGCAGTTCAGATTTTTCCCCACATTATAAATTATATCTGAATATTCTTTACAATTGAACACTGAAAAATCTGCTTTCTTACCAGGTTCAATGCTTCCTAAAATATTCTGTAAACACAAAGCTTTTGCTGAATTTATTGTTACAGCGGAAATGGTTTCTTCAATACTCATTTTCATCTTAAGCGCTGCAATACTCATCACCAAGTTTATATTGGAAATATGTGAAGATCCAGGATTATAATCGGTTGCGAGTGCGACAATTGCATTGTTATCAATCAATTTTCTTGCCGGGGCATATTGGTAATCCAGGAAAAAAGAAACTCCGGGAAGTAATACAGCAACTGTATTAGAATCACTAAATTTGTATATATCCGTATCCTTTATAACCTCAAGATGATCAACTGAAACTGCACTATGATTTAGTGCAACATCGATTCCACCAATATTATTAAATTGTTCCGTATGAAGTTTCAGCTTTAATCCTGATTTTTTTGCTGTTGAAAATATTAAATCTATTTCTTCAGCAGTAAAAGCAGTTGGCTCACAAAATCCATCGCAAAATACTGCAAGATTCTGCTCAGCAATGTGGGGAAGCATTTTCATAATAACATTTTCCAAATATGCATTACGATTATTTTTAGCTTCCGGGGGAATTGTATGTGCACCCAGAAATGTCGGAATTATATCAATTGAATAAATCTCATCAAGATATTTTATTACCTGCAGAAGTTTGATTTCATTTTCAAAATCCAAACCGTAACCACTTTTTATTTCAAGAGTAGTTACTCCTTGTTGTATAAAATACTCAATACGCGGGCCAACTGTTTTTACCAGCTCTTCAAAACTTGAATTTCTAACAGCTTTAACAGTGCTGTTAATTCCTCCTCCTGCAGCAGCAATGGTTTCATAATCTGTACCCGCAAGCTTTTGCCTGAATTCATCAGCACGTGAACCAGTGAAAACTGAATGAGTATGACATTCCACTAAACCGGGAAGAATAATTTTTCCGTTTAAATCAAAAACTTTTTCAAATTTATTTTTTTGAATGGATGAAGTAGGGATAAGATCCTTTATTGTATCATCCTCAACTATGATACTGTGATCAGTAATAACACCCGGCTCGGAAAGCTCTTTTCCTCTTTTAACATTTCTGCCATCTGTATTTATTGTAACAATTTGGAGGGGGTTGTATAGAAGTTTTTTCATTATTCAAAAATATTAACTGTTTCCTGAATAACTCTTGCTTCCGGGTAACCAAGTTGATTCAATTTAAATTTAAAATCTTCTGCCTCTGAAAAAGAAATAAAATCACCGGCTTTTACTTTATAAAAAGGAGGTTCAAAAGTTATATAAACTTCCTTGTTCATTGTGTTAAAATAAATCTGTGCTCTTACTTCATTTGCTTCATCCATGTTATCAGTTGAAAGAACTTGAACGCGATAACCATCAGCTGTACCTGCAATATTTCTGCTGGAATTTGAAACAGTATCTGAATATTCATACCAGATCTCATTTGGAGGAATGTTATCCTGAGAAGGAATTTCCTCTATCTCAAGTTCAGTTTTGAACGGTGTGATATCAAAATCTTCAACTAGCATTTCTTGTTCTTTGTTTTCAGAAACTTGATTCTTTGTTTCTTTTATTTCTTTTGTTTCGTAGCGGGTTCCCGTAGAAGCACTGCAACTGCTTAAAATGAATATCAGAAGAATTGTGCTTAATGAGTGAAGTAGAAATTTGTACATAGTATTAGAAAAATTAATTGAAATTGTTTAAGCAATATATAATTATTAACTGAGTGGTTAAAGTGTCCAAATTATACTTTTTGATATAGAAATAAGTTTCAAAATCGGAAAGAATTATTATAATCCTGATGAAACCCCGTGTAATGAATTATTTTGTTAAACATACTCTATTTTAGTAAATTTGCACTATTCTTTAAAAATTAGAACGGAAAATGAGCGCAAAAAAGTATAAAATTTTGTTTGTCACATCAGAAGTTGTACCTTTTGTAAAAACAGGTGGTTTAGCGGATGTATCTGCTGCACTGCCGCAAATGCTTGCAGAACAAGGGCACGAAGTTAGAATTGTTGTACCAAAATATGGTGCAGTGGATGACAGAAAATTTAAAATTCACGAAGTAGTAAGACTAAAAGATCTCCAAATAAAAATTGGAAATAAGGAAGTAATATTTTCCATTAAATCTTGCTTCCTGCCAGGGCAAAAGGTTAGAGTACAAATATATTTCCTGGATAACGAAGAATATTATCGAAGCCGTAATAGTCTTTATACTGATCCTATGACCGGGAAAGACTATCCTGATAATGCCGAAAGATTTATACTTCTTAACAGGGCAGTGTTTGAATTAATCTTGAAGTTAGGTTGGATTCCCGATATCATTCATTGTAATGATTGGCAGTGTGGTTTAATACCGGCATACTTAAAAACCATTTATAAGAATGAAGAGAACTTTGATAAATTCAAAACCCTGTTTACTATTCACAATCTTGCATACCAGGGAGCATTTCCAAAATCTACGTTCAAAAAAACAGGTTTACCGGAAAAACTTGATTCTCCAAAAGAGCTGCTGCACAAAGGCAAATTGAATTTTATGAAAAGCGGATTATTATACGCAGATGTAATCAATACTGTAAGTGAAACTTATGCAAATGAAATCAGGACAAAAACTGATCTTGGTGCCGGTTTAAAAGATGTTCTTTCTAAAAGAAAAAATGATCTTTACGGAATTATAAACGGAATTGATACAAAAGTCTGGAATCCTGAAAAGGATAAACATCTTCCGAAAAAATATTCTTCAAAAAATGTTGAAGGAAAACGGGTTAATAAGCAAGCACTTGCAGAAAAATTCGGATTTGAATACAAGGAAAATACTCCGATAATCGGAATAATTTCACGATTGTATGATTCAAAAGGAATAGATCTTGTTCAAAAAGTATTTCCACAGCTTATTAAGCTTAACATACAAATGATTTTACTGGGTACAGGTGAAGCTAAGTATCATTCTTTTTTCGACAAGATGAGTATAAAATACAGAGATAAATTTGCTTGCTACTTAGGCTTTAATGATGATCTTGCACATCTAATAGAAGGCGGTGCAGATATTTTACTTGCTCCTTCAAAATATGAACCGTGCGGCTTAAACCAGATGTACAGTTTAAAATATGGTACAGTTCCCGTTGTAAGGAATACCGGAGGGTTGGCAGACACAGTAAAAAATTATAATGAAAAATCCGGCGAAGGCAACGGTTTTATCTTTACTAAATATAATGCTAATGATTTCATCAAAGAAATAAAAAGAGCCCTTAAAATCTATAAAGATAAAGATGCCTGGTTGAAAATTATGAAGAGTGGTATGAAATCCGATTTTAGCTGGAATTCATCTGCCAAAAAATATATTGAACTATACAAGACCATACTTTCCAATAGTAATTAATGACCAATCGTGCTATTTTTCTGGATAGAGATGGAACTCTTAACGAGGATCCCGGATATTTAGGAGATCCTGAAAAGGTTAAACTTTATCCAGATGTTGGTGAATCACTTGCCCATTTAAAAAATAATATGGGTTTTAATTTGATAGTAGTATCAAACCAATCCGGTGTTTCCAGGGGATTGATCACAAAAGAGCAAGTAGATCTGGTTAATAATAAAATAAATGATATACTTTCTGAATTTGAAGTTTCAATAGATAAATTTTATTACTGCACTTTTCATCCGGATTTTAGTGACACAGAAGAATCAAATTGCCGTAAACCATCACCTGAAATGCTGTTAAAAGCTTCGAAAGAATTTAATATTGATCTATCAAAATCTTACATTATTGGCGATTCGACGGTGGATATTGAAGTAGGAATAGAACTTGATCTGAAATCTATACTTGTAAAAACAGGGCAGGGAAGGGAAAGTCTTTCTATCTTGCAAAAACGTAATAAATTACCAAGCTTTGTAGCCACTAATTTTTTAGAAGCGTGTAATTTTATTAAGAATGATTTTAACGGAGTAAACTAAGTGCAATCTCGAACTTTATTAATTATTTTAATCCTGATTTTAGGTATTTTGTTTTTTGGCTGCAAGGATGAGCCATCAGAAATCGGAATTAGCCTGATTTCATCAGACCTTGTTAGTGTAAGAACTTTTGATTCGCAAACTGATTCACTTGATCAAAATTCAAGTTATTTTAAAACAGTAATTCCGTTAGGTGCCGCTAACAGGTTGCTTATCGGAAAATATGGAAACACAGAAGCTTCTTCATTATTAAGGTTTATTTTTGGTTTAGCGGATACTTTAAAAGATGATGTAGCTGCTGGTAATATACAGGTTAATAAAGCATGGATCGAATTAACAATCGGTTATGTTTTTGTTGATTCAAACGAAGTGATGGATTTTACAGTTCATCAAGTGAACAATTCCTGGAATTCTTCTGATTTTACTATAGATAGTTTACCAAAGCTTTCTTATGATATGAATGATATAAGTTCTAATAAAGAAATCTCTGATTCAAATTATATTTTTAATATTGATCCGAATCTGGTTTTATCCTGGATGGAAAATGCAGCTGATACCAGTTTGGCAAAAAATTATGGCATATATATTAAACCAACTGCTAATTCTTCAAAAGTTCTCGGATTCCAGGCATTTACAGTAGTTTCTTCAAAAGCTGCAAAATTAAATCTTGAAATAGAGAAAACCGGAAGTTACGTTGATACAATAAATGGATTTATATTTTCGGATGTTAGTTTAGTTGATGGCGAATTACCTGTTCTCACACCTGGCAACATTGCTGTTCAATCAAGTATTTCTGTAAACAGTATTGTTGCCTTCGATCTTTCAATTGTACCAAAAGGTGCAGTAATAAATAGTGCAAAATTTTTCGTTCAAAAAGATACCGTAAATTCAATTAGCGGGTCATCATTTACAAATAATTTGAATGCATATTTTGTTGAAGACAGCACTACAAAAGAAATAAATGAAGGAGGATCATTTAAACTTATCTACAGCAGTGATGGTTATTATGCAGGTGATATTTCTGGTTATGTAAGAACCTGGGTTAATGATAAAAGGAATCAGGGAGTTTTACTGCGCACAGGAAATGCGATCGAAGGCTTAGAACTATTTATTCTTAAAGGAAGTACTGCAGCAAATTATTCTGAAAGACCCAGGTTGGAAATTGTTTACACTGTTAAGGAGAGCTTACAATGAAAAAGGTGATGATATTATTGTTTTTTATCCTTGCAGTTTCTGTATCATTGTTAAATGCACAGAGCAGTTCAACATACTCACGGAGCGGTATTGGTGATGTAATTTATTCTTATTCTGCAAGATCGTTAAGTATGGGGCATACCGGCAGTGCACAGGTAAATAGAGATTATATATCAGCAACAAATCCTGCAAGCTGGTCTTCATTAACTAAAACAAGAATTGAGTTCAGTTTTGCTTACAATGGAGTAAATATTTCTAACAAGGATGCTTCCATTTTTTATGGAGAAGGTGATTTTAAAGGATTTACTTTTGCTTTCCCAGTAAGTGAAGAGTATGGGGTGGGAATTGCCGCCGGTTTAGTGCCTTACAGCAGGATGAACTATACGGTTGTAAGAAATCAGGAAGCTGTTACATCTTCAAGCAGCGATTATACTGAAACCTACAAGGGAAAGGGAGGACTTTCAAAACTATTTATAGGCGGTACATATAAATTACCCTTTGATTTAGTTTTTGGTGGTACTTTTGAATACTATTTTGGAAACTTAAAATACAATTCAAAAGTTGAATTTGTTAATACTTCAAACTTCTCCGCAGTGTTTGAAAAGGTTTATGCACCAACCGGATTTGGATCATCAATTGGATTAATTTCTCCGGATTTATCAGGTTTAATTAATTCTGAAGCTATTTCTAATTTGAATGTAGGTATATCGGCTGATATTATTACTGAACTAGATACAGATACTCTGGTTACCAGTTTATCATCAACTATACTTGATACCCTGGGAATTGGTGTTACCCAAATGAGTGTTCCTACAAAAATTACAGCAGGGGCAACTGTAACTGTCAGCAATAATTATACTTTTAACCTGGATTATGTTTTTCAGCCGTGGAGTGAATATAAATTAAATGGTATTCGTTCAGCAAATCTTAAAGATGCGCAAAAAATAAGCTTTGGATTTGAATATCGTGCAGATAATAAGATTGGAATGAGCTTCTGGGAACAAATAATGCTAAGATTTGGTTTAAGTTATGAAGAATCTCAATATACATATTTTGGAAAGGATATTAATCAATATTCAGTTTTCGGAGGTTTTTCGCTACCGCTAAGCCTTGATAATACAATAGATATTGGTATTGAATATTCAATTAGAGGAACAACCGAAGCTAATCTTTTGCAGGAAAACTTTATAAGAGTAAATTTAGGACTAAGCTTTGGAGATCTTTGGTTTCAAAGGTATGAAAAATAAACTATAATAATTTCGAGGATAAGATCTTGAAAAATGCATTAAAAATATCAGCTTTATCATTTTTAACTATTTTAATTTTCAGCTCAAATGGCTATACCAGCAATTTTTTAATTGATGGAAAAAGTGATTCTCTAAAACTTCTTGAACAATACAGTTTATTCTCGGAATATTATAAAAACGGTGATTATGAAAGTGCAATTCCGTTTGGCTGGAAAGTTCTGGAAATGGATCCTGCCAGGTTTAGTAAATGGATTTACAATAAAATGGAAAAATGTTTAACATTTATGCATGATTCATCTGATCAAACTGATGAATATAAAATGGCTATTGAGGATACTATACTTGGTTTTTATGATATGGCTATGCTCTATAATGGGGATAAGATGGATTATTATCAATTGAATAAAGCATATGTGACGGAAACATGGTTTGATGTTGATCCTGAAATTGTTGTAGCTGAATATGTAAAGGCCTTCGAATATAATCCGGAGGTTCACTCTTACTACTATCATAAATTAGGACAAATTTATAAAGCTAACATTTCTGAAGAGAATGATTATAAAATGAAAGCTATTGATCTTTACAGCTATCTTGCTGAAAGAGAACCGGAAAATTCAATCTGGCCCGGAAAGCTTGAAGATTTAGTTGAAGAACCACAGGAATTGCTTGATGTGTATAAAAGAACCTGGGAATCGGATAAAGAAAACCTTGGGAAAAGCATGGAAATACACATCATGTTTGCATAAGAGCAGAAGATTGGGAAAGAGCAATAGAACCGCTTGAATTTTTAACACAAAAATCTCCTGAAACTGTTAATTACTGGAACCAGCTTGCAACTGCTTATCAGAAAATGGATCAGTTTATCTAATGCTGAAAATGCATTAACTAAACTAATTGAAATTGATCCTGATAACAAAGATCATTACCTGAATTTAGGAATTATTTCTAAAGATCAGGGCAGGTTAAGTAAAGCACGCCAGTACTACCAGAAAGCAAGTGATGTTGGCAGCGGATGGGCTTTACCAATTTATTATGAAGGATTACTTTATGAGCAGACCGCAAGGGGTTGCACATTTGATTTTAAAGCAAAGTTAGTTTTTCAGCTTGCAGTAAATACATACAGAAAAGCATATAGCATGGATCAAACATTAACTCAGGCGCGTGATAGGGTTGGTGCACTTTCTTCTTCTGTTCCGACCCAGGAAGATTACTTCTTCCATAAATATAAATCGGGTGATGTAATCTCACTTACTGAATGCGGTGGCTGGACAGGTAAAAGCGTTACTGTTCCATAAGTTATTTTTAAATTATATTTGATTTTTCAAGGTTCCTCAATAATATTTGGGGAACCTTTTGTTCGTTATATAGAAATTATTATTCATTTAACAATTCAAAACAATGTATAGAAATTTACAATCTGATAAACAAATCTATGATGTTTTAAAACTTGAAACCGAAAGACAGCAAAACACACTCGAACTAATTGCATCTGAAAATTTTGTTAGCCCTGCTGTTTTAGAAGCTGCAGGAACTGTCCTAACAAATAAATATGCTGAAGGATACCCCGGAAAGAGATATTATGGCGGATGCGAATTTGTTGATATGGCTGAAGATATTGCACAGAGACAGATTAAAACAAATATATGGAGCAGAGTATGTAAACGTGCAGCCGCACAGCGGTTCGCAGGCAAATATGGCTGTGCTGATGACTCTTATGAAACCGGGTGATAAATTTTTGGGATTAAGTCTTCCTCACGGCGGACATTTAACTCATGGTTCTCCTGTTAATTTTTCAGGAAAATTTTACCAGGCTATTGGTTATGAATTAAATAAAGAAACCCGATTATTGGATTATAACATGATTGAAGATCTTGCAAAAAAAGAAAAACCAAAAGTTATTATTGCAGGTGCAAGTGCATATTCCAGAGAATGGGATTATAAAACTTTACGACAAATTGCTGATTCTATTGGTGCATTTTTAATGTGCGATATGGCTCATCCTGCAGGATTAATTGCAAAAGGATTGTTAAATAATCCTTTACCTTATTGTGATGTTGTAACTTCTACAACACATAAAACTTTACGTGGCCCTCGCGGTGGAATAATTCTAATGAAAGAAGATAAAGAAAATCCATGGGGATTA
The DNA here is from genome assembly GCA_963714405.1 of uncultured Ignavibacteriales bacterium. Taxonomy (GTDB): domain Bacteria; phylum Bacteroidota; class Ignavibacteria; order Ignavibacteriales; family Ignavibacteriaceae; genus JAZGGS01. The sequence continues at coordinate 20,408 of CAVQOH010000001.1, forward strand.
ACACCTCCAAAAGGTGATAGAGTTAAAATGATGTCTGAACTTTTTGATAGTACTGTTATGCCGGGAATACAGGGCGGTCCGTTAATGCATATAATTATGGCAAAAGCTGTTGCTTTTGGTGAAGTGCTTAACTGATTCATTTAAAACTTATGCAGAGCAGGTTATTAAAAATGCAAAAGCTCTTGCAGATGAACTAATAAAATTTGATTTTGATGTTGTTTCCGGTGGAACTGATAATCACTTAATGCTGATTGATTTAACAAATAAAGATATTTCTGGTAAAAAAGCAGAAATTGCTATTGAAAAAGCAGGAATTACTGTTAATAAAAATATGGTTCCCTTTGATACAAAAAGCCCTTTTGTTACTAGTGGAATAAGAGTCGGAACACCTGCTGTAACAACACGAGGGATGAAAGAAACTGAAATGAAAAAAATTGCAGAAATAATTAATTCTGCAATTGATAAATTATGAAGATGATGCAAAACTGGAAACTCTAAAAGAAGAAGTAAAGAATCTTTGTTCTGGTTTTCCGCTTTACAAAGAATTAGCATAAAACATAAATATATTTTATTGTGCCTTCCAAAAAATTAAATCAACCTGAAAGAAGAACAGGAAAGTAGTGAACGTTGAAATGTCTTTCCTCGATCATCTTGAAGAATTAAGATGGAGGTTGATTTATGCTATTATTGGAGTTGTGATTGGATGCCATTGCTAGCATGGATTTTTATTGAACCTCTTGTTGAATTAGTTCTTCTTAAACCTGCAAGAGATTCCGGAGCTGTTCTTCAAAATTTAAGACCATTCGGGCAGTTATTTCTTTTTGTACAGGTTGCAATTATTGTAGGAATTGTTGCAAGTCTTCCAAATCTATTTTACCAATTGTGGAAATTTATTTCTCCCTGCACTTAAAAAAAAATGAAAAGAAATATATTCTTTGCAATTGTAATTTTTTCATCACTCTGTTTTTTAGCAGGAATTGTATTTGCATACTTTGTTATGCTTCCTCTTGCATTAAAATTTGCAGCACAGTTCGGCACCGAAGCAATTAAAAATGAGTTTGCAATAGATGAATATATGTCTATCATTATCAGTGTTATGCTTGCTGCAGGATTTGTTTTTGAACTGCCGATGATTTCATTATTCTTAACAAAACTTGGAATTTTAACTCCAGCATTTATGAAAAAATACAGAAGGCATGCAATTGTAATTATACTGGTCTTAGCAGCTTTCCTAACACCGGGAGCTGATCCTGTATCACAGATCGTACTTGCAGTTCCGTTGGTTCTCTTATACGAAATAAGTATATTTATTTCAAAAATATCAGTGAAGAAAAGTTGATTAAGAAGCCTCTAAATGAAATAAGTCAGCCAATTAAACCCGAATTAGAAAAGTTCAATGAGTTGTTTAAACAATCTATTGAAATCTAAAGTTGGGCTGGTTGATCTGGTTGCAAAGTACATAATCCGGCAAAAAGGTAAAAAAATAAGACCATTACTTGTTCTTCTTTCTGCAAAAATTGCAGGTGGAATTAACTGAACGAACTTACCGCGGTGCAGTTTTAGTTGAACTTCTACATACTGCAACTTTAGTTCATGATGATGTAGTTGATAATGCTGAAAAGAGAAGAGGATTCTGGTCAATCAACAAAGTGTTTAAAAATAAAGTTGCAGTTTTAATGGGTGATTATCTTCTTTCACGCGGATTAATGATTGCAGTTGATGGAAAGGATTATGATTTTCTTAGGGTTGTTACAAATACGGTAAAACGAATGTCTGAAGGTGAACTTCTTGCAAATTCAGAAAACACGCAAGCTTGATATTGATGAAGAAACTTACTTTAGAGTTATTTCTGATAAAACTGCTTCTTTGCTTGAAACCTGCTGCCACATTGGTGCATTAAGTGCTACAGAAAACAAAGAATATCACGAAGCAATGAGATTATTTCGGACAAAATATTGGTATGGCTTTCCAGATAAGAGATGATATTTTGGATTACGAAGGTACAACATGCAATGATTGGTAAACCTGTTGGCGGTGATATTAAAGAAAAGAAAATTACTCTTCCATTAATTTATTCTCTTGAACAGGTTTCTAATGGGAAAGCTACTGCAATAAGAAAAATTATTAAGAACGGTAAAAAAAAAGAAAATGTTAAACAGGTAATTGATTTTGTTAGAGAAAATAAAGGAATTGATTACGCAATTGAAACTGCAAGAAGCTATTCCGATAAAGCAAGCGAATCATTAAAAATCCTGCCTGATTCTCAAAGTAAAATTGCTCTTGAAGCACTTGTGGATTTTGTTATTGAGAGGAAAAACTAACCGAAATTACTAATCTGCCGTGATATGTTTATGCTTTGTAAACAAATGTGAAATTATAAGTATAAGCAATCCTGCCATAATATTTATATCTGCTATATTAAATATACCGGTATGAAGATTAAAAAAATTTAAAACTAAAAAATCAATAACTCTGCCTTCATTTGTTAACCTGTTTAGCATGTTGCCAATTCCCCCTCCTAAAATTAATATAAGTGAAAAGGTATACCAGAGAGACAAATCTTTTTTAAGTAAAGTAAAAATATACAGTATAAGCAAAGTGATGCTTACAAAAATTATAAAAATATAATACCTGGTTTCACTCGAAAAGTCACTCCCAATGTTTAACATTCCACCGGAATTTTCAGCATAAATAATTTGCAAACTACCACCAAAAAATGATTGATTAGGTTTATTCTTAAACTCGTTTTTTGCAATTTCTTTAGAAGTTAAGTCACATCCTGCCAGTAATAGTATACTAACAGTAACAATCAATATTTTTTTTATATGCTTCATAATTGGTTTTATACTGACGATGCAACTTAGGTGCCGTTCAGCATAGCTACGCCGCCTTAGCCCCGAGCGCCAATTACTCAACAGTCATTGCGTGAATTAGCATCAGCCACGCAACGAGCAGTTACAATGATTATTTAACTTACTTACGCTCAGCAACAATGCTGAACTTGTTTACAAACTTATAATACTCAAATTGATCGCATTGCAATGGCGGTTGCTTTGAGTTGCTTGTCAGTTCTCTCATTCTTTATAACTTTTTTACTTTATATAGTTTAATTACCTTGTACCAATATTGAATCACTTGATGATGAAACTAATCTATATTTTAATATTTCTTGATACTCTTTTGAATTATACCAATTATTAAAATCAGTTTCAGTTTCAAACTCAATTATTACAACTCTTGAATAATCCCAATTGCCTTCGAGTATTTTAGGTTTATCATCAACGACTAAATATTTACCATTAAATTTGGAAAATACTTCATCAACTTTTTCAATATATTTTTTATACTCCGTGTAATCTTCAATTTTTATACTTGCTACAAAGTAATACACTTAATTTTTCCTTAATCCAGCTGACAGCTTTGCAATATGTGGTCGCATCGAGTTGCTCATTATACGTTAATGTTTATTTTAATAAAATTAATCTTTTAGAATCTGTAAAATCTTCAGTCTGCATTTTATAAAGGTAAACTCCGCTCGAAAGATTACTTCCTTTGAATTCAATTTCATAAATGCCGGCTGATTTTTCTTCATTTACAAGATCAGCAACTTGATTACCAAGTAAATCATAAACTTTTAGTGAAACAAAACTTGTTTTAGGAATTGTATATTTTATTGTAGTACCTGGATTAAATGGATTTGGGAAATTCTGTGATAAGGTATATGTGTATGGTGCAACTATCTCTATTTCCTGATCCAGCTCATAATACTCGAAGCTTCCATCAAGATCAACCTGCTTTGTTCTATAATAATAAATTCCTGAAGCAAGACCTTTATCCACAAATGTATAACTCTGAATTTCTGTAGTAGTTCCATGTCCTTCTACAAATCCAATATTATTCCAGCTATCTTCGTCTTTTCTTCTTTCAATATAGAATCCAATATTGTTCAACTCCGTAGCCGTCGTCCAGCTGAGTGTGACATCATTTTCACTAACCAACGCTGTGAAGCTTTCAAGTTCAACTGGTACCACTCCACCAGCAACAGAAACATCGTCAAGATACATCCCATTGCCATTAACATCAAAATGTTTGAAGGCGATATAAACATCCTGATTCGAATACCCACTCAAATCGATTTTATATTCTCCAAAATCAGGATTCGGGAAAGTATTAACATCATAAGCTGCTAATATTGCAGTAAAACTGGCTACTGAAGTATCAGAAGTGGATATTCTGATTTCTAAGGAATCTGGTTGATAAATCGCAGGCCAATATCTTCTAGTCCAGAATTTAAGTGAATCACCTGCTAAAATACTCAGCTGCGGTGTGACCAACCAATCCTCGCCCCCAGTGGTTTCCCATGCTATTATTGCACTGCCGGATCCTGAATGAGCTATACCGCTGGCTTTCATCCACATTACTCCACCAAGTATGTTTTTTGTATGCCATCCTGCTGGAGGAAATGCTGGATCCTCAAAACCTTCATTTAGTGTTTGAGCAAAGCTTGTTAAAAAGCTAAGAATAAAAATAGAAATAAAAAAAGACAGTAATTTTTTATTCATTTCGATCTCCTTTTTTTATTGTTGCCTAACATATTATTAACCTGCAAGAATTCACTTCTCTAAAAGTTAATATCCTGCAAGGTTAGCCTTATAATTAAATTTGTTTGTTTTGTTATTTTTATTAATTCTAGAGAAAAACTAATAATAGTAAATATTTACTCATTATTGTATTCTTATAATTTGCTGTTATCCTGCAAATAATGCACGATATAATGACAACAAAAAATACAGGATGTCAACACGGTTATTGTTCATTTGCTTCCCCAAAAGAAAAATTATTTTATTCTTTTTTCAATTCTTCCTTGTAATTAAATCCCTTAATTGGTTCTCTTAAAGTTAAAACAGGGCAGGGGGCTTTTCGTACAACTTTTTCTGCAGTGCTGCCAAATAAAATATGCTCAACTCCGGAATGGCCGTGTGTTGCAATAATTATAAGATCAACATTTTCTTCCGTAGCCGTATCAATTATTTCTAAAAATGGTTTACCGTTTTTTAAAATTGTTTTTACTTTAACACTTTGGGGATTTCATTTTTAGCAAGCTTTTCTAATTCTTCTTTTGCTCTTTCATCCCATTCTGCATTAACAGAGGGAATTGCAATTTGTCCCATGCTAAAATCGGGCGGATAAATTACCGGTTCTACAACGTATACAATATAAATAAGTGCATTAAAATTTTTTGCAAAATCAACTGCATAGCGAAGTGAGCTTTTGGAATAATCAGAAAAATCAATCGGTACTAAAATTTTTTTTATTTCAGGTTCCATTTCATCCTCCGTTATTTTTTGCTGTTGTTTTGTAGTGAAAAATATTCTTCATTTATTGCTCTTAATCTTACAGCAACAATTTGGGCAATACCCTGTAAGATTTTAATTCCTTTTTTAGGATATTTCTCAATAAATTCATCGAGATCGGGTTTAAATATTACTGCAATCCTGCATCAGTATTTGCAATTGCAGAAGCTGAACGTTTTTCGCCATCAACTAAAGCCAGTTCACCAAAAAAATCACCTTTAACAAATGTAGCTAATGATCTTATCTTTGTCTTCTCCGTCACGGGAAATTGCAACTTCACCTTCACGGATTAGATAAAGACCAATTCCCGGATCGCCCTGGTAAAAAATATATTCACCTGCAAGGTAGTTTCTGTAGTGAATAATTTTGTCAGATTTGATAAATCACGTTTTCTTAAGGAATTGAAAAGCGGAATTGTCTGCAGTGATTTTGCCAGATCAATTTTTTCTGCAGGTGAATTGAAAATGTTTGCCCAAAAGCTGTTGTGTACCGTTCTTTCGTTTTGTTCAGCCATTTCTTAATCCAAATAATTTATAATTGAATAAGTTGCTTTAAATATATAAAAAATATAAACGAATAAAATGATGGAGTAACTAATAAGAAAGTATGTTTAAAAATTTCAGCCCCAGAGTTCTAGTCAGTTAAAAATTCCTGATTCAGCAACGCGCCATAATTTCTGGCAGGGAAACCTGTTTTCATAAAGTGCTCTTCCCACAATAACTGAATCAACACCGAAAGGCATTAGATTTTGAATATCAATTAGTTCATCTTTATTTCTTATTCCTCCTGCATGGGTAACTTTTACACCGGTAAATTCTGCTATTTTTTTTGAAAGTTCAATATTTGGTCCCTCCATCATTCCATTCCGTGTAATATCGCATACAATAAATCTGTTAATTCCAATTTCAACCAATTCTTTGCAAAAATTTCTGTAGTAAATTCCGGTTTTTTTTCTTCGTCCATGGGTAATAAGTTCACCATCTTTAAAATCAAGTGATATTACAATTTTTGATGGACCGTATCTTTCAAAAACTTTTATAAATTCTTTGTGGTTTTCAGCTGCAAAAGTGTTAACGGCTAAGCGGCTAATACCTGTTTCCATTATTTCATCAGCATCATCCAGGTTTCTTATGCCTCCTGCAAACTCAACAGGAATAACAACTGAAGAACAAATTCTTGCAACCAGCTCAAAATTTCTTTTTGAGTGTTCATGCGCACCATCAAAATCAACAACATGTATCATTTTTGCATTTTCTGCACGCCAAATCTTTGCCATTTCAACAGGATCATTTCCGTATTCAAAACAATCAAGTTCAGGAATTCCCTCAACAACCCTTACACATTTTCCATCTTTTATATCGATTGATGGAATAACTAGCACTTATTCATAAAATACTTTTATTATTGATTCTGAAATAAAATTTTTATCAATAATACAAATCTGATCAATTGCAAAATTAGATAATTGATTAGATTTCATCAACTAAGAATGAAATATTAAAATCTTACGAATATTGACTTTTCGTTCTATAATGAGGATATTTGATTTAAATGAGGAACGATTTTCTACTTATCTCAAAAAAAAGTAACAAAATCCATATTTCAACATATGGCCTGATAAATATTAACACAGCACCATGCTTAATTTTTGTACACGGTTTTAAAGGTTTTAAAGATTGGGGATTTGGCCCTTATCTAGCTAAATATTTTTCAGAGAAGGGATATTTTGTTATTACTTTTAATTTTTCGCATAATGGAATTGGTGAAGGTAATACAGAATTTACTGAACTGGATAAATTTGCTGAAAATACTTTTTCACTTGAAATAGAGGAACTGAATGAAATTATTGATGCTTACTTTTGTTCATTTTTCGGTGGCATATCCGGAAAGGGAATTGGTATTACAGGACACAGCCGGGGAGGCGCAATATCTTTATTAACAGCACAGAAAGAATGAAGTTAATGCTGTTGCCGTATGGGCATCGGTTTCTGATTTGGATAGATATACTGAACGGCAGAAAGAAGAATGGAGAAAAAAAGGTGTATTTAAAATTTTGAATACCAGAACAAACCAGATTATGAGTTTAAATATTTCTCTGCTTGAGGATATTGAAATGAACAAAGATAAACTGAATATTAAAAAAGCAGTAAAGAATTTGAATAAACCATTGTTAATTGTTCATGGAGAGCAGGATCTTGCAGTTCCGGTTGATGAAGCAGAAGAAATTTATGAATGGGCTGATAAAGAAAAAAGAAATTTATTAAAATTGATAAGGCAGGACATACTTTTGATATTAAGCATCCTTTTGAGGGAGCTAATCCTAAATTTGAAACTGTGCTAAGTAAAACAAACGAGTTTTTCAAAACAAATTTAAATTGAGGTAATAATGGCATTAAGGAAAATGTTAAAGAGAATAAAATCCTAAAACTATTTTCTCTTGTTAAAGCTTCTGAATTATTTGGATTTTATCTTTTACTGTTTTAACTGCAGTAGCTGCACAAATTGCAATTCCTGTTAAACCTGTTCCATTTACTTTTCAAACAATGATGGTTTTGTTAGCAGGTGCTGTTTTAGGTGCAAAAAAGGGAGCTTACAGCCAGCTATTTTATCTTGCAATAGGAGCAGAGGATTACCTGTTTTTGCACAAACTCCGGAGGGAGCAATTGGTTTGGCAAGGTTATTAGGCCCAACAGGTGGTTATCTTTTAGCTTTTCCAATTGCTGCATTTCTTGTCGGTTACATTATTGAAAAAAATCAAAAGTATATAACGTTGTTCTTTCAATGTTTTTCGGAAGTGCTGTTATAATTTTTGCGGTACACTATTTTTGAATTTACTTATTTACATGATTTTTCAGAAGCAATAAAAGCTGGTGCAGCAATTTTTTCAATTTGGATGGTTGTAAAAATATTTGCTGCGCACAATATTTTTTGCGGTTACTAAAAAGCAAAATAATAAATAAATAGTAGTTTTCTTTAATATTTATTCAACTATTGTGATGTAAATGGAAACTAAAAATATCATCTTTATTCTGGTTTTTATTATTTCATTTGGATTTTTATTTGGAGCTGCAGAAATCTTATTGCTTATATGAAGATTGCAAAGAAAAAAGATGATAGATTTAATAATTAGGCTGCACGAAGATTAAGAATGTTCTTAAAATTGCTTTTGGGCAATCAAAACTTTTAAGAGATCCAATTGCAGGAATAGTACATTTCTTTATTTTTTGGGGATTTATTCTTTTTCTTTTTGCAGTTGTTGAAGCAATAATTCAGGGATTTTATTCTCCATTTACACTCTCATTTTTAGGTCCCTTCTTATTCAGCAATAACATTTGTTCAGGATGTTTTTGGAATTTTTGTAATTGCAGCCATCCTTGTTGCTTTTATCAGAAGATTTGTAATTAAAATTCCTAGGTTGCAAGTTGATAAATCATGCTTCACTTGATGCAACGATTATACTATTTTTGATAATTTTTGTTGTTGTATCAATGTTTGGACAGAATATGGCTGCAATTGCCGTAATGGTTTTACACTCAGATTATGAATTCGACCAATTTCTGAAGCACTTGCAGGAATATTTTTCAGGAATCCTTCAACATCTGCATGTACTTTTGAATTTTTCTGGTGGATGCATATTCTCGTAATTTTCGGATTTATGAACTTTCTTCCATATTCAAAACATCTGCATGTACTTACATCGATACCAAATACATACTTTGCAAATCTTGATCCTGAAAGAAATACATTAAAACCAGTTAGATCTTGAAGATGAAAATGCAGATAATTTGGCGCATCAGATATTGAAGCATCTTTCCTGGAAACAAATACTTGATGGATATTCCTGCACAGAATGCGGAAGATGCACATCTGTTTGTCCTGCAAATAATGTTGGAAAATCTCTTTCTCCAAGAGAAATAATTGTAAATATTCGCAAACGAACAAAAGATAAAGCTCCATTCCTTAGCTAATGGAAAAACTGAAGGAGCAGCAGTTTGAAAAGACATCTTGTACACGATTACATTCCGGATTTGAATTTATGGCAATGTACAACCTGTATGGCTTGTGTTCAGGAATGCCCGGTTATGATTGAACATCGTGGATTCTATTGTGGATATGCGAAGAAACCTTGTTTTAACAGAATCTCAATTTCCTTCGGATTGAATAATGTCTTTAAAAGCCTTGAAACAAACTTTTACTCCCTGGGCATTTAATCCTGCCGATAGAGCAGAATGGGCTGAGGGATTAAACATAAAAACATATGGCTGAAGACCCAAATTGCGAATTTTGTTCTGGGTTGGCTGTGCAGGCTCATTTGATGACAGGTATAAAAAAGTTTCCCAGGCATTTGCGAAATTGATGCAAAAAGCTAATATTGACTTCAGAATATTAGGAACTGAGGAAAAATGTAACGGAGATACAGCAAGAAGACTTGGAAATGAATATCTTAGCGCAGATGATGATGATGGAAAATGTTGAAACTTTGAATCGTTATAATGTTAAAAAAATTGTTACTGCTTGTCCTCATTGTTTTCATTCGCTAAAAAATGAATACAAACAATTTGGCGGAAATTTTGAAGTTTTACATCATTCAGAATTTATTGATGATCTGATTGATGAAGGTAAAATTGAATTAAAGAAAAATAGCAAATCAAAAAGTTACTTATCACGATTCCTGCTATTTAGGAAGATATAACAGTGTTTATGATTCACCAAGAAATTCCTTAAAAGTATTAATGGATTAAATCTTGTTGAAATGGAAAGAAATAAAGATAAAGGATTTTGCTGCGGTGCAGGTGGCGGAAGAATGTTTTTAGAAGATGAAGAAGGAGGCAAAATAAATAATGAAAGAACAGAAGAAGCTTTAGAAACAAATGCTGATACAATAGCTTCTGCATGCCCGTTTTGCATGACTATGATGACCGATGGTGTTAAACATTTTGAAAAATCAGAAGAAGTTGCAGTAAAAGATATTGCGGAAATAGTACTGGAAAACTTTAATTAACAATTCATTAACCTAATTTAAGGAGAGAACCTATGGATAAATTTAACGAGTTAGTTCAGTTTGTACAGAGCCTGGAAACTGATTTTCATAAGTTCTATGAAAAAGGACAGGCTGCGGCAGGAACACGAGTACGAAAAGGTTTGAGTGAATTAAGAAAACTTTGCCAGGATGTTAGAAAAGATGTACAGGATGTAAAAGCACAAAGAAAAGCTGCAAAAGGCTAATCAAATTAGTTTTAAAAATTGTTAATATTGAGGGCTGAATTAAACATATAATTCAGCCCATTTTTATATATGAAAAAAACACTTTTTAGTTTTACAATATTTGTTATCTGCGGGTTTTCAATATTACATTCTTATTCTTCTCAAATACTTCGCAGCAGTTAAATTTATTTCCGTAGTTCAAGATTCACTGGCTACAATCGAAATAAATTTTGTGGGCGATTTGATGTGTCATTCAACGCAGTATAACTATGCAAGGATTAATGCAGATAGTTTTGATTTTTCAGGTGTTTACGGCGAAGTAAAAAATTATTTTTTAAAAGCTGATTTAACAATCGGAAATCTAGAAACCATTACTGCAGGAAAATCAATAAGATTACAGCGGCTATCCGTTTTTTAACACACCCGATGATTTTGTTTATGCATTAAAAGATGCTGGATTTGATTTGCTGATGACTGCAAACAATCACGCAATCGATCAGGGAAGCGAAGGTGTTGAAAGAACAGTCAGACAACTAAATAAATATGGTCTTGATCAAACCGGAACATTTACTTCTCAGAAAGATCGTGATTCTCTTAGAATTTTTAACGAAATGGAATTAAAATTGCAATGCTTGCATACTCAGAACATACAAACGGCGTTCCAATACCAAAAGGAAAATCATACCTTATCAATTTAATTGATGAAGCTGTAATTTCTAAAGATATTTTGAGAGCAAGGGAAAAAGGAACGGATTTGGTCCTGGTACATTTTCACTACGGAGAAGAATATAAAAGGGAACCGAACAGTTATCAGCAAAATGTAGTTAATAAAACTATAGAATTTGGTGCAGATATTATTATTGGCGGGCATCCACATGTTATACAACCAGTTAATTATTTTAAAACAAATGCTGCAAAACTTGATACAGGTTTTGTAGCATATTCCATGGGTAATTTTATCTCCAACCAGCGTTGGAGATATTCTGATGCTGGATTAATTCTTACAATGGAAATTGAAAAAAATAATTTTACTGATTCGCTTTACATTAATGAAGTAAAATATCTTCCAGTTTGGGTTTTTAAAGGTAGAGCAAAAAAAAGTAATGAATATATAAATCTTCCCTACGGTATTGATATAACTGATTCCTCATATTCCTATCTAACAAAGAGTGATAGATATTTAATGCAGCAGTCTTTTGATGATACAAAATATATTATTACTAAATACACTAAAAACATAATTTTAGATTCTGCATCTTTTGAAAATAATTCTCAATTACAATCATTCACAAATAAATCTTCACTCAAATTCAATATTACTCACCGCAATCCTTAGTATATTTACTACTACTAAAAATTGAAAATTAATTGAAAAGGGAATCCGGAAAAGATTTGAAACGTAAATCAGCTCTTGGTTTAATATTTTTAACTGTATTTGTAGATCTGCTGGGATTTGGGATACTTATTCCGATTCTTCCATCATTTGCAAAATTAGAACTCTTTGTTGATGAAACTGCGATTGGAATTGTTATTGCAATTTACTCTTTTGTACAATTCTTATTTAATCCTGTTTTAGGAAGATTATCAGATAAGCATGGAAGAAAACCTGTAATTGTTGTTAGTTTATTAATCAACGCAATTGGATATGTAATTTTTGCATTCACTACTTCATACCTGGTTTTATTAATTTCCAGAGTTGTTGCGGGAGTTGGCGGCAGCAGTATTGGCGTTGCGCAAGCTTACATTGCAGATGTAACCACAAAAGAAAACCGTGCTAAAGGTATGGGATTAATCGGTTCAGCTTTTGGTTTAGGTTTTGTTTTCGGTCCGCTTATCGGAGGATTACTTTCTGGTTACGGTTATATGGTTACAGGTTTTGCGGCTGCAGGTTTTTCACTTATAGCTTTTGTATTAACTTTAATTTTACTTCCTGAAACTCATCTTAACAGGGAAGAAGCATCAATTAAAGAAAGAAAATTATTTGATATTGAAGGTTTAAAAAAAGTATTCGCTAAACCTGAACGCGCAATTTTAATCTTGTTGTTTTTTATTCTTACTTTTTCCTTTGCAAATATTTACGGCACATTTGCTTTACTTGGTTTACAAATTTATGGTTTTACTGATCTGCAGAACGGTTATATGTTTGGAATTATCGGGCTAACTTCTGCCATTGTTCAAGGAGGATTAATTGGAAGAATAGGCAGAGCGATTGATCAAAAAACCATTCTTAAAATTGGTTCTTTTCTAATCATGATAACTCTCGGATTAATTCCTTACGGTGGAACATTTTTAGGATTGGCAATAATTTCAGTTATTCTTGCCTTTGGAACAGGAATTTTCCAGCCAACGGTACTTAGTTTAATTTCAGAAGTTACACCTGAAAACGAACAGGGAATTACATTAGGTGTAAATCAATCAATTTCTGCATTTGCAAGAGTATTAGGACCTCTTTGGGGTGGTTTTGCTTTTGAATTTCTTGGTTATCCCTTCCCGTTTTTAACAGGTGCTGCATTTACCTTGGTTTTGTTTATTGCTACGCTTTTTTATATTCCGAAAAGGATAAAGGTATAATGCTCAAAATCAATAAAATTGAAATAGATAGCGCAATAGTGCTTGCACCAATGGAAGATGTTACGGATGCATCTTTCCGGCTGGTATGTAAAGAGCTTGGTGCAGATATTGTTTATACAGAGTTTGTAAACTCTGAAGGATTGATACGTGCAAATGCTAATACACACAGAAAGTTAAAGATAAACGAAGAGGAAAGACCTGTAGGAATTCAAATTTACGGTGCAAATATAGATTCTATGGTTGGCGCTGCAAAAATTGCAGAAGCAGAAAATCCTGATTTAATTGATATAAACGCCGGCTGCTGGGTTAAAAATGTTGTAGGGCAGGGTGCAGGTTCTGCACTTTTAAAAGATCCACCTTACATGCAGAAACTTGTAGAAGCAGTTGTTAAAACCACTTCGCTTCCAGTAACTGTAAAAACCAGGTTAGGCTGGGATGAAAACAGTATTCAAATTTTAGAAGTAGCTAAACGGATGGAAGATGCAGGAGCTAAAGCACTAACGGTTCATTGCAGAACACGCAAAGCAGGTCACAAAGGCGATGCAGATTGGGGATGGATTCCAAAAGTAATGGAGGTTGTGGATATTCCCGTAATACTAAACGGTAATGTTCTTTCAGCTTATGATGTTAAAAGTGCTTTCAATCAAACTAATGCAGATGGAATTATGATTGCACGAGGTGCGATTGGAAATCCCTGGATATTTAAAGAAGCAAAAGAGTTGCTGAAAACAGCTTCAATTAAAACAGAAGTTGATGAAGAATTAAAAATCCATACAGCACTGCGACATCTTAAACTTGCAATAGAAATTAAAGGTGAAAGAAGAGCAGTTTTGGAACACAGAAAGTACTATTCAGGTTATTTGAAAGGAATGTACGGTGCATCAAAGCAGCGTAACGAGCTGATGCAATATTTTACATATTTAGAAGTTGAGGAATCACTACTTAATTATCTTGAAAAACTAAAACAGTACAACGAAGAATTTAGATTATTTAATCATTGATTCTTTCTATATTTAAGAAAAAAAATTTCGTTAATTCTGCACACCAAATTTTGAATATAAATAAAGATAAACTTGCACGAATAATTTCAACAATATTTGTTCCTCCTGCATTTACAATAATTGTATTTTCAATCTTTGCCTTCCAACTTGAAGCAGAATTTCAAGAAAAATTAGCTGTAATTTTAATTGCTTTATTTTTTGGATTTATTGCACCAATAGTACTTTTTCTTGTATTTCGTAAATCAGGTAAACTTGCAGATAAAGATGCTTTGATAAAGGAAGAACGAACAATTCCATTTTTCATTGCTGCCGGATTTTATATAATTGGTTTTATTTTACTTATAATTTTTGAAGTACATATTATTTCAATCGCATTCTGGTTTTGTTATATTTCCAATACATTATTGACCATTTTAATAAACAAAACTGAAAAGATAAGTGCTCACACTATGGGTGCGGCAGGAGCCTGTGGCAGCATTAACTTATGTTTTTGGATTTGCAGTACTTTTTTTATTGATGCTGGTTGCTATTGTTGGGTGGGCAAGAATAAGATTAAAATGTCATTCAATTAAGCAGGTTATACTTGGATTTTTAATTGCGTTTATTTCAACTTATTTGCAAATGTTTTTAATAGTAAAATTTATTAGTTGAAGGAAATCATGATAAAATATAAATCAGAAAATAGTATGGGTATTCTCACATTAAATCGCCCGGAAAAACGTAATGCTCTCCATCCTGATTTAATAAAACAATTGAAAGAAAAACTATTAGAAATTGAAAATAATGAACAAGTTAAAGTTTTAATCATTACAGGTGAAGGTAAAGCGTTTTGTGCAGGAGCCGATTTAGAATATTTAAATAAACTGAGAGAATTTTCCTCAGCAGATAATGAAAAAGATTCAAGAGAATTGGCAGAATTATTCCTCATGATCTATAATTTTCCTAAACCTGTTATTGCGGCAGTTAACGGAGCAGCAATTGCAGGTGGCTGCGGTTTAGCATCAGTTTGTGATTTTATTATTGTTAACGAAGAATATTCAAAGTTTGGATATACTGAAGTAAAAATTGGATTTCTTCCGGCTATGATTTCTACATTTATAATTAGAAAAGTGGGTGAAGGATTAGCAAGGCAGTTACTGCTTTCCGCTGAACTTATTAATGGCAAACGAGCTTATGAAATTGGATTTGCTAACTATCTATATAATAATGTTTTAGATGGGGCAGTAGAAGTAGCTTCTAATTTGATTAAAAATTCATCATACAGTATGAAAATTACCAAGGAACTGATAAAAACTGTTTCACAGCTTTCTGTTGAGGAAGCTGTTGAATATTGTATAAAATTAAATACTATTAGCCGTTCATCTGAGGATTTCAAAACTGGATTAGAAAGTTTTTTGAATAAAAAATAGGTGCTGCTATGGCTGAAGATCTGAAGAAATATATCCGGAGCATAAAAGATTTTCCGAAAAAGGGGATAATGTTCAGAGATATAACCACCCTTTTAAAAGAACCAGAAGCAATTGATGCAACTATTGATCAGTTATTAAACGTGTGCGAAGGATTGAAAATAGATAAAGTTGTGGGAGTAGAATCCAGAGGATTCATTTTTGGAGGTTTGCTGGCACAAAAACTGGGTGTAGGATTTATACCAGCAAGAAAACCTGGTAAATTACCTGCTGAAACTGAATCTGCAACATACCAGTTAGAATATGGTGAAGATAAAATTGAAATTCACAAAGACGCTATAAATCCGGGTGATAAAGTTCTTCTACACGATGATTTACTTGCTACAGGTGGTACGGCAAAGGCTGCGGTAGATCTAATTGAAAAGCTTGGTGGAGAAGTGGTTCAAATTGTATTTCTTATTGAATTATCATTTTTAAATGGAAGGAAAGATTTAAAAGATTATGATGTAAAATCGCTAATAATTTATGACAGTGAAGATTAATTTTCTTTCCAATTTAGTGGTGATATAACAACAACAAACTCACCTTTAATGGTTTTTTCTTCTATTTGTTGCTTCAAATCTTTAGGAAAACCTCTCCAGGTTTCTTCAAACTTTTTTGTGAGCTCACGGCAGACAACTACAAATCTATTAGGAATATTTTCAGAAAGTTCATCAATAAGTTTTTTAATCCTGTAGGTTGACTCATACAGCACGATAGTTCTTTTTTCAATAGATAATTCTTTTAGTTTTTTCTGCCTTCCTTTTTTTTGTGGAAGAAATCCTTCAAACACAAATGAATCAGTTGGCAAACCGCTTACCGTTAAGGCAGTGATAATTGCAGAGGCTCCGGGAACTGGTTCAACTTTAATATGATTTTTAATTGCAGCAGAAATTAATCTTATTCCCGGGTCAGAAATTGCAGGAGTTCCAGCATCAGAAACTAACGCGCAGGATTCACCATTTATTATTCTACTTATGACAGCGGGGATTTTTTTTTCTTCGCTTTGAGCATTAAATGATATTAATTCCTTTGAAATATTATAGTGCTTTAGAAGTTTAGAAGTTACGCGGGTATCTTCACAAAGAATAAAATCCACCAGCTGCAGAGATTCTAATGCACGAATCGTAATATCCTTTAAGTTTCCTATCGGTGTACTAACGATATAAAGATTGTTACTCATAGTTGCTAAAATACTTTAAAATGAAAACGGCTCCAAGAAGGAGCCGCTTCATGCAAGTAGTTATTTTAGTTAAAAAATAGTCACGTAAATATAACTAATTTAATGGAAACTTTTTCTCAACCATTTTGATGTTCAAAGTTTCAAGTTCTTTAAGAACCGGTTCATAAATTTGTTTTGTAATAGGAATTTGAACTCCTTTTAGATTGAATTTTCCTTCAGCCATAAATCTTACACCTATTGCTAAAGGAAGACTTACAGTTCTAGCCATTGAAGATTCCTTTAATGCTTCGCCAAAATCTATTAGTGTTGATGTTATCAATTCCCTGGATTTATCAGCATTTTCAACAGTAAATTTATGCTGAAGAATAATCATATCTTTTTCATTTTCCTTAAAAACAAGTTTATTTTCCAAAAGATAACTAAGGATATCAAGCCTGTTATCAAAATCAGGAACTTTTTCTTCGCTAAATAATCCCAGCCATTCAAATCTTTTAATAATTTCTGAATCAATATCTATCCCAAGTTTTTCAGCGACTTTAGCTTTCACATCATTTCCATCTTCAGCATTCGCAAGATCAGCCATCATCTTTCTGTATGTAATTCCTTTTAAACCTTCATTTTGATTTTCATCAATTAAACCGATATCTACCATTTTTTTCAATGTATCACACCATCCCAGATTCCTGTAAGTTCCTCTCATTACTGTTAGTGCATCCTTAAGGTTATATAAATCTTTGTAGGGAATAGAATCTCTGTTAGGATAAACTTCATATTTTCCTAATCCTTCAACTTCTTCGTGACGATAATTAAGAAACAGATTTTTTCCTTCAATCTCCACAAGATTACCGTTTTCTAAAAACTTTGCAGAGTTACGCGATGCAAGAACAACTCCTTTAGGGCTCCACGAGAATTTATAACCGAAAGGATTATCATTATCTTCTGGTGCAGGAAGTCCACCACAATAAGAATAAAAATGTATTACTTTTCCGCCGCTGCTGTATGCATCATCAATAATTTTCATTGCGGACATATGATCAATACCAGGATCAACCCCTATTTCATTTAGAAATAATAAATTTTTACTTGCTGCTTCATCATTCAATTTTTGCATTCCTTCGCTTACATAGGAAGTTGTTGCCATGTGCTTATTATGTTTCAGGCAGAGGTTTGCTACTTTAAGATGATGTACCCAGGGAAGCAAACTTACTATTATATCATTTTCTTTTACAAGATTTGATAATTGTTCTTCATCCTGCACGTTTAATTGAATTGCATTGCCATTCGAAAATCCTTTAACAAGATTCTCTGCTTTGCTTACTGTACGGGATGCAACTGTAACCGAAATGTCTTTTTGCTTCAGGAGATACGTAACACCAGGTTTGCTTACCAATCCTGCTCCCAATACCAATATTTTTTTCATTATAATTTTCCTTTTATATCAAATTGTTAAGATTTTATTAATTCTGGAATTGCATTTTACAGAAATTAATACTTTAGAATTTAATTTATATTAAAAAACGTTTTCGTAACGCGAAATGAAGTAACTGCATAAGCAGCTGCATCTTAATTTGAGGTATGTATTTGTTGATGTGAACAAATTGAAAAAAACAACTATTTGTATACCCAAAATTAAATACGATAAAATGAATTAACAAACCTGATACTAGGAAATATGAGGATTAAAGCTGCAACAAAATGGTTACAATATTTTTATAATTGTTTCAAACTGATGATAAAATTTGATTTTTGGAAATCAAATAGTTACACTTACTATAACAATTATTAAAATTTATGTCAGCATCCACTAAATTATCAACTGCTGTAAAGGCTATTTGCTATCTAAGCAAATCTTATCCCACCGCAAAATCAAGTACAGAAATTTCGAAAAATATAGGTATAAATTCTTCAAAGCTTAGAAAAATATTATCAATGCTTGTTAAAAACGGGATGGTTTTTAGCTCGCAGGGTATTAGCGGTGGATTTAAACTCAGCAAGGATCCATCAATAATTCACCTGCAGGAAATTTACTGCGCTATTGAAGATAGGAAAGCTTTTCACCTTGATGTACAAAAAGAGGATGTTAAGAAAAACAGTTTGTCCGGTAATCTTAATAAATATTTTTTGGAACTGTTTGCAGATATTCAGGTTGATATTGAAGAAAAAATGAAAAACATAACAATTAATTCCATTATGAATAAAATAAACAATTAAAATTATTAGAGGAGGAGTATCACAATGAAATTTCTAAAAGAACTTAAAATAGATGACAAAAATTACGGATCATCTACCGGAACCAAATGGTTACAATCAAAAACTGAAGGAGAACTTAAAATTAGTTCACCAACAAACGGAAAATATATCGCTTCAGTTTACCAGGCATCTGAAAAAGACTATGAAAAATTAATTAGTACTGCTGAAAAAGCATTTAAATACTGGCGCACAATACCTGCACCAGGTAGAGGTGAGATAGTCCGGCAAATAGGTCTGCGGTTAAGAAAATATAAAAAACCTTTAGGAACTCTTGTTTCCTACGAAATGGGAAAATCTCTACAGGAAGGTTTAGGTGAAGTACAGGAAATGATAGATATTTGTGATTTTGCAGTTGGGCAATCAAGGCAGCTTTATGGATTTACTATGCAGTCTGAAAGACCAATGCATAGAATGTACGATCAGTATCATCCATTAGGAATTGTGTGTACAATTTCAGCCTTCAATTTTCCGGTTGCAGTATGGAGTTGGAATGCAATGCTTGCAGCTATTTGCGGTGATGTAAACATCTGGAAACCATCTTCGAAAGTTCCTTTAACTGCAATAGCTACTCAAAATATTATTGCAGAAGTTATCAAAGAAAATAATTTACCGGAAGGAATTTTTTCATTAGTTGTTGGAAGAGGATCCACAATTGGAGAAAAAATATTAAATGATAAAAGAGTTCCTCTTATTTCAGTTACAGGTTCTACACGAGTTGGAAGACATGCAGGTGAAGTGATTGCTAAAAGATTTGGAAAATCCATTCTTGAGCTTGGAGGCAATAATGCAATTATTTTAACTCCTGATGCAGATCTTAAAATGGCAATTCCTGCTGTTGTTTTTGGTGCGGTTGGTACAGCAGGGCAGAGATGTACCTCAACAAGAAGATTGATAATTCATGATTCTATTTACGATAAAGTAAAAAACTCGGTTATTAAAGCATACAAAAGTTTAAAGATTGGTGATCCTCTTGATGAAAAAAATCATGTGGGACCACTAATTGATACTGGTGCTGTCAACGATTTTACAAATGCACTCACTCAGGTTAAAAAAGAAGGCGGAAAAGTTGTTTATGGCGGAAAAGTTCTTTCAGGAAAAGGTTATGAATCAGGTTGTTACGTGGTTCCGGCAGTTGTTGAGGCAGAAAATCATTATGAAATTGTTCAGGAAGAAACTTTTGCACCAATACTTTACCTGATTAAGTACAGCAAGAATGTTGAAGAAGCCATTGAAATCCATAATGGAGTGGTTCAGGGATTGTCATCTGCAATTTTTACAAACAATATAAGGGAGGCTGAAAAGTTTTTATCAGCCGTTGGCTCAGATTGCGGTATTGCAAATATAAATATTGGAACCTCAGGTGCTGAAATTGGAGGTGCTTTTGGGGGTGAAAAAGAAACTGGCGGTGGAAGAGAAAGCGGATCTGATGCCTGGAAAGCTTATATGCGGAGACAAACTAATACAATAAATTTTGGTACTGAATTACCGCTGGCACAGGGAATTAAGTTCGATATCTAATTGTAACTCCTTCCATTTTTAAAGGGGAATGGTAGTTTTTGCCATTCCCTTTTTTACTTTCATTATAAAATCTCGTTTTGAGCTTTTCCTAATCATCCAATATTAAAAGAATTTTAAAACCATTTTACCGAATGATACCAATTTGACATGCAATAATTTCTTATGATTCTAAGTATGATACAATTTGCTCTAATTGATTCATGCTACGAATGTTTTAAATCTTTTGGTTCAATATTTGAAAAACATAGTTAAAAAAATTGTGGGACAATAATGACAACATTGGATGTAAAGAAGTTAACCTCTTGTGGTTCAGATTGGGAGGCAAATCAATATATGCTGCTTAGCAGAGTTAAGTTTTGGACAGATCAAATCCATAAAAATAAATTATACCCTGCGCTTAATGAATCTATTCAACTAAATTTAATTTTTGAGGAAATTCTAAAAGAAAACCTTGAATCTAAATGGTGGTTTGATAGTGAAATAAAAGCTCGTAAACTAAATGAAAGAATAACAATTTATGAAAAAGCTAACCAGATTGGCTTTCAGCTGGATAAATTGTTAGAGTTTGTTGAATGGGCACTTTATTTAAACAGACCGGTTTTGATAGAAGCTGAAATCATTAGAAATTTTACAAGGGAAAATATTTCCTGCAATAAAATAACTAACGGTAAAAATTATCTGGGTAAAGGTTACTTTGCGTTACCCGAAAATAAGATGCAAAAACTTAACATATACTTTTACGAAGTTAACTGGGATTGGCATAGAAACGAGGTAATACACAATATGAATACAGAACTGATCAGTTCTATTCCCCTTGCATCAATTAATAATCCGGTTGAAGAATTTGTGACTGACTTTCTAAAAAATCAACGATTACTATTCGATCCTGTAGCATTTGTTTTCAGTACGGATTTAGATTTTCCTTACGAAGAAACAATGCTTCCTATAGCACAGGAAATTCTTTTAGATGAGATAAGAGTTTAATCGATTTGTGAAATCCCATTAGAAATTTTTATAAGATCTGTAATTATTAGTGCTGTTTCATCAATAAATAAATCTGATTCCTCATCTTCTTCATCAGGTGGAACTTCACCTTTTTCAAGTAATTTTAATCCTTTAATTCTTCTTCTCTCATTCTCTCTTTGGAATTCAAGTTCTTCTTTTTCTTCTTTTAACTTTAGGCGCAATTCTTCATTTAATGATATAGAATTTTTTTCTATGATTTCTTTGTAATTTTCTATATCATCTTCAAGGTAATCAAATTCAGGATTATTATTTCTTCTCTCATTAGAAAGTAATGTTAATTTAGGAATGATTTTAGAGAGATCACCAAATGATTTATACTGCACCGGTTCTATACGATCCCAGGGAAGGGCAGTAGGCTCTGCACTTTCACCAAATTCTTCCGGATTAACATAAGATGGAAAAGTTATATCAGGTATCACTCCTAAATTTTGTGTACTGCCGCCTGTAATCCGGTAATATTTTGCTATTGTTATTTTTACCTGTCCTAGTTCATCTCTTCTGCGAGAAGCAAACTTGTTAAGATCAATAAGATTTTGAACTGTACCTTTCCCGAAAGTTTGTTCTCCGATAACAATACCTCTTCCGTAATCCTGAATTGCACCCGCAAATATTTCTGAAGCAGAAGCGCTAAACCTGTTAACTAGCACTGCAACGGGTCCGCTATAAACAATTTCGTTATCAGGATCATAAACCACATCAACATTTTTATCCATATCTTTCACCTGTACAACAGGTCCCTGATCTATGAATAAACCTGCAGCATCAACAGCTTCAGTAAGTGATCCTCCTCCGTTATTTCTTAGATCAATAATTACAGCATCAACTGTTTCATCCTTAAACTCTTCAAGCAACATTTTAACATCTCTTGCAGTGCTCTTAAAATCATTTTCGCCTCTACGCTGTCCCTCAAAATCTGTATAGAATTTGGGGATAGTAATAACACCTACTTTGTAAGGGATTCCATCATTAGTTATTTCCAGGATACTACTTTTCGCTGCCTGATCTTCCAGTTTTATTTTATCTCTTACAAGCTTAATTTCAAATGGAACAGCATCTAAACCCTCTTCAGCAGCTAGTATTTGCAGGCGGACAATAGATTCTTTTGGACCTCTAATAAGTTGTACTACATCAGTAATTCTCCAGCCAACAACATCAACAAAATCGCCATCTTCACCTTGCGCAACTGCAACTATACGATCATCTTCGCGCAATATTTTTGATTTAAATGCAGGTCCACCCGGAATTATTTCTACAATTTTTGTATATCCGTCTTCAGAGAGTAAACGTGCGCCTATACCTTCTAAAGATAGACTCATTTCAATATTAAAGTTTTCAGATGTTATAGGTGAAAAATAATTTGTATGCGGATCAACGGCTGCAGAGAATGAATTCATTGCTAGCTGGAATACATCTTCGCTGTTATATTGTGTTAGCAAGGTACTGAAATTTTGATATCTCTTTAATAGATTTTCAGTAATTTCATCCCAATCTTTCCCATTCATTTTTAAACTTAACGCATCATTTTTAATTCTCAATCGCCAAAGTTCATTTAATTCGCTGTAATTTTCAGCCCAAACTGCTTCATCCCTGTTCGCATGATATTCTTCATCAACAGTGTAATCGAATTCTGCGGATAGAAGTGTATCTATATATTCAATGCGTGCTTGCATTCTTTCAGTGTATAAATTAAAAATTTCATAAAACGGATAAACATTTCCTTCATTTAATTCATCGTCCAGTTTGTAGCGGTATTTTTCAAGATTCTTAAGATCTGATGCCAGCAAATAATTTTTACCATGATCTAATGCATCTACATATTTATCAAAAATAATTGATGATAAAGAATCATCAATTATTACATCTTTGTAATGATATCTTGAAAGGATGGTTGTAACGAGCCTGTTTTCAAGCGTATAATAATCTTTTGGTGAAATATTATTAAGAGAATCTGTCTCCACTGTGGATGATGAATTGGAACCGACTGACTCCTTAATAAAAAAATTAGTTACTAAAACAACAGCTAAAATTATTGTAAGTATTTTCATAATATTTAAAAGGTACTTATTCATTTGATATTTGAATTTTATAGATTAAATACATCAAAGAAAAAAAAGAAAGCTGAAAAAAATTGCCAGGAAATAATTTATTTGCTAAATAATCTTTTCGGATTACAGCATCAAGGCAAAAATGATGAATGGTTGAATCAGTTACAAGAAAAAAGTGTTAACCTGAATTGAAATTTCCTAAGATGCATGTATAGTTCTGTTAAATATATAATCAACATTGCTGAGCATTTTGGCAGGATTAAATACCTGTTCAATTTCATCTTTAGTTAATTTATTCATCACTTCTTGTGATTTTAAAAGCTCATCTTTTAAATTTTTATTTTCATCCGCCCAAACATCCATAGCAGAACTCTGAACAATTCTGTAAGCATCTTCCCTCAATATTCCCTTATCAATCAACATTAGTAAAACCTTTTGTGAAAAAACGAGACCACGCGTTAGGTTAAGGTTTCGTTTCATATTTTCCGGGTAAATAATCAGGTTATCAATAAGTTTAACCATATGATCGAGCATATAATCAATTAAAATGAAACTATCAGGAACTATTATTCTTTCAACTGAAGAGTGTGATATATCCCGTTCATGCCATAGTGCAACATTTTCTAAAGCAGCCATAGCATTACTTCGTAAAATCCTTGCTAAACCTGTAATTCTTTCACTTACAATTGGATTACGTTTATGGGGCATTGCAGATGAACCTTTTTGTCCTTTTGAAAAATATTCTTCTGCTTCAAGTACTTCAGTTCTTTGCAAATGCCTGATTTCTATGGCTATTTTTTCAAGAGTGGCACCGCATAAAGCCAATGTATTCATAACTTCTGCGTGTATATCCCGTTGAATAACCTGTGTAGAAACGGGTGCAGGTTTTAATCCCATCTTGTCGCAAACGTATTCTTCTACTTTAGGTGAAAGATGATCGAACGTTCCAACAGCTCCTGATATTTGTCCCACACTAATTGATTCAACTGCATTTGTAAGCCTCTCAATATTTCTTTTAATTTCTTCAAACCATAGTGCAAATTTAATTCCCATTGTGGTTGGTTCTGCGTGTATCCCATGAGACCTTCCTATACATATTGTATTTTTGTGTTCAATGGCTCTTTTCTTAAGAACTTCTATTAATCTCATTAGTCTTTTTATGATTAACTCGCCCGAAGCCTTCATCTGATAGGAAAGGGTAGTATCAAGAATATCCGAAGAAGTCATTCCATAATGTATATGACGTGATTCGGGACCAACATATTCTGCAACGTTTGTTAAAAATGCAATCACATCATGCTTGGTGGTTTCTTCAATCTCAAGTATTCGTTTAACATTAAATTTTGCTTTTTGTTTAATTACATCAACATCTTTGTGAGAAATTTCACCCAGTTCCGCACGAGCTTCGCATGCAAGCACTTCAATTTTTAACCATGTAGAATATTTAAATTCATCTTCCCAAATTTTTCCCATTTCGGGTAGTGTATATCTTTCAATCATCTGGTCGGCTCCAGTTTCATTTGTTTAATAATCTTTTTGTGATCTCTAATGAGTTTAACTTCAACTACCTGGTTTGTTCTGAATTCATGAAAAACACCGAAATATTGTTTTCTCATTATTAATCTTGTATTCATCTATTTCAGTTATGATATCACCAACTTCTATTCCTGCGTTATCAGCTGGTGAGTTGTTATAAACTTTAGTTACTATAACTCCTTTAGAATCCTTCAGATCGTAGTACCTTGCGATACCTTCATCAATAGATTGTATTCTCATCCCTATTTCAAAATCACGATTAATTTTACCGTGCGCTTTAAGTTCATCAACAATGCGGATTACTTTATTTATGGGTATCGCAAAACCAAGCCCTATACTTCCAGAGTTTCCGCCAGCAGTGAAAATTAAAGTATTCATACCAATTATTTCACCAAAACTGTTTACTAACGGGCCACCACTGTTGCCTCCATTTATTGCAGCATCTGTTTGAATCATATTTAAATAATATCTTTCATTTATTGGCTCAAGGTTCATTCCTGATGCACTAACTACTCCAACCGTTACAGTTGGTTTTTCATTCAACTCAAATAAACCAAACGGATTGCCAAGTGCTATTACCCATTCACCAATAATTATCTCATTAGAATCACCAGGTTTAATGTAGGGAAGATTTTCCCCATCAATTTTAAGTAGGCAAATATCAGATGCTAAATCGGTTCCAATAACTTTTGCTTCAAATGTTCTTCCATCAGTTAAAGTTACTTTTACTTCCGTTGCATTTCCAGCAACATGATCATTGGTTACAATGAATCCATCCGGCGAAATTATATAACCTGACCCAAGACCTTTAACTTCTCTGTTATGGGTTCCTCTATCGCCAAAGAACTGTCTGAAGAAGGGATCATCAAAAAACGAAAAAAAAGGATCCCTGTATTGTCTAATTTCAATTACATTTATCCCGACTACTGCTGGGCTAACTTGTTCAACGGTTTCAGTTATTATATTTTTTCTTGATTTTGTAATTTCATCTGTTAATGCACTCCTATTTTGATTACTTGTTAAAACAAATCCAGGTTTATCGTCATTTTCTGAACTAAACAAATTTTCGTTACCGGAAGTAACAAATAATATTCCACCAAAAAGAATTGCTACAGATATTATAGTTAAGATATAAATTTTTAAGCTAATCATTTTTAATAACTCTCTTACTTTTTTGATTACTAATTATCTCGTTAAGAGGATCTATATGTTTTATAAATATTAAAATTAATATTGCTGCAACTATTACTAAAAGAGACGAAGTACTCTCTGGTTGTATAGTGGAAAACTTAATTGCTATATCAACTGTATTAAACAGAAGCAGTAATGTTAAAATTGTACTGGCAATATTAGCAATATGATGATTTTTTTTCATCAGAAAAAAAATTACCCAAAGTACAATCCAGGTAATTACTATATAGGGGAAAATAATTAATCCGCCGCCGGCTGCAACGGCAAGTCCTCTTCCTCCTCTAAATCCAAGCCATGGGTTAAAACAATGAGCAAAAACTGCAAACAGCAAAGCCATCGCTGGGTAAATAAAAATATCAGGAAAAAAGAGA
Organism: uncultured Ignavibacteriales bacterium; assembly: GCA_963714405.1. Taxonomy (GTDB): domain Bacteria; phylum Bacteroidota; class Ignavibacteria; order Ignavibacteriales; family Ignavibacteriaceae; genus JAZGGS01. The sequence goes on from CAVQOH010000001.1 coordinate 47,104, forward strand.
AGTGGAATAAATGCACTTAATGACCCTTTAATCGCATCAATTAAAAGAACAATAAGACCAATAAATTTTGAATTAGTTGTACGAATTGTATTTAACGTTCCAACATTTCCTGATCCAACTTTTAAGATGTCAATTCCCTTAAAAGCTTTTACAATCAGGAAAGCAGTGGGAATAGAACCTAATAAATAACCTATTGTTACACTTAGAGGAAATTCCACCTAATCCTCAATTTATAATGGATTTCTGGAAATAATTTAACGATCAATCTATATAATTTAATGAATTTTTTGAATATTGGAAGCTATCACTAATGTGATGTAGGGGAGAAAAAATGAGGCGACGGTCGGATTCGAACCGACGAATAAAGGTTTTGCAGACCTTCGCCTTAGACCGCTTGGCCACGTCGCCTAAAAAAATAAAATCCACAGGTAGTGGATTTTCATTAAAATGTCAGTTTACCAGAGCGGGAGACGGGACTCGAACCCGCGACATTCACGTTGGCAACGTGATGCTCTACCAACTGAGCTACTCCCGCAATCAACAATTAAAGAACTTTTTTTTGCGGCTCAAATATAATAGGATTAAACTATTTGTTGCAACAGAGTTGCTGGTACAATAAAAAAGAGCCGCACTGAGCGGCTCTCAAATATACCAATATCGTTGAAATCTATTTAGTTAGTAACATTTTCTTTACTTCAACATTACTACCTGATTGCAGTTTATAGAAATATGCACCACTTGGTAAATTGCTGGCATCAAATGTTACTTCGTGCACATCCTGCTTCAACTTGCCCGTTAACAAGTAATGCTACTTCTTCACCTACAAGATTGTAAACAGCTAACTTTACTGTTCCGGTTTCAGGAATTCTGTACTCAATCATTGTTGAAGGATTGAATGGATTTGGAAAATTCTGCTCTAAAGCAAAGTGTGAAGGACCTTTTACATCAATTTCAATTTCATCAGAATATTCGTATGTACCCTGGAAATCTATTTGTTTTAAGCTGTAATAATAAATACCGGTTTCTACAGTTTTATCTACATAAGAATATTCCTGTGGCTCTGTTGTGGTACCGAATCCATTAACAAATCCAACTGTAGCGATATTCGCTGTTTGCAGCTTTTCTTTCAATCTCAAACATCTGGTTATTAAGTTCAGATGCTGTAGTCCAATTTAGCACAACATTTCCATTTACATTAACATTTCCGATAAATGAAGTTAACTCGACTGGAATCCACAATAAATCTTCCAGCACATAATCATCAAAATAATATTTTGCTGGTTCAATTGTACTTGGATCATCATTTCCATAAAAGTTGCTTCCACCTAGCTGGTTGATTTGTGGAGTACCAAAAGTTCCTAAACTCCACTGCCAGCCGTGTATAAGAGAACCATTCAGGTGAAATTCAGCCCAATCGATATCGTGATCGACAATTACTTCTACATCCATCCAGGTATCATGGGAAAAAACAAATGGCTGGATTAGTGCTCCGCCGCCATCAATATTTCCGGTACCTCCGGCATAAAAATATACCTGCATACCCCAGTTAACTGTTGATGGTCCCAGGAATTCCTGTAATGTGTTAAAATAACCATCAAAGCCTGTTTCGATATACATCTTAAACCGAATGCTGTATTTACCTGTTGTAAAGTTTGCTATTGGATGAACAAGATCATTATCTGTAACAATTAGAATTGAATTCGAACCACTCGCTGCAAAATCTGATGATACTAATGGATCTGTAACAGGATCACCGGGTACACTATTCCAGGTAGTCCAATCAAGAGAATTTTGAAGTGTTAATTGTATCCCTGATGTATAGGCTTCAAAATCATCCTCGAAAATAATTGGTTGCCCAAAAGCCATTGCAGAAAAGAATAGGGCAATAAGCACGCTGTGCAAATATTTCATAGAACCTCCATGATTTGATTAAAGATAAAGTTGATTAATTTGAATTAATATTCAATATTATATTCAGCTGAATATTAAAGTACTTCAGCAATTACACCACCCTCATACCTATTCAATTTTTAGCTTTCCTTTACAAAAAAGATGAATTTGACTGAAAACTGATTAAATAATAAGAAAATATTTGTTAGAAGACAATAGGTGAGAGAATAATTTTAGGAAGAATAAAAAAAGAGCCGCAATGAGCGGCTCTTTAATATCAGATGCTAAATAATCAAATTATTTCATTAATAACATCTTTTTAGCTACAACATTGTTGCCAGATTGCAACTTATAAATGTAAGTTCCGCTAGCTAATGAAGAAGCATCAAAAGAAACTTCAAAGAAACCTACTTCTGAAACTTCATTAACAAGAACTGCTACTTCTTCTCCAATTAAATTGTATACAGCTAATTTAACTATTCCTGCTTCAGGAACACTGTATTTAATATTGGTTGAAGGGTTAAATGGATTTGGATAATTTTGCTCTAAAGCAAAGGTTAATGGTCCATTTACATCAACTTCAATTTCATCAAAATACTCGTAAGTACCTAGAAAATCAATTTGCTTTAGTCTGTAGAAATAAGCTCCAGTTGTAACAGTTGCATCTGTATAGGTGTATCTTTGAGGCTCGGTTGTTGTTCCGTGTCCTTCAACATAACCTATTGCAGCAAACTGTCCATCAGCTGTTCTTCTCTCTATTTCAAACATCTGGTTGTTGGTCTCACTTGCAGTTGACCAGTTCAATACAACCTGTCCACTCTGGTTAACATTTGCTGTGAAAGAAGTTAATTCTACAGGAATGAATGGAAATACACCGAACATCATGTCATCAATGTACATTTCATCATTAAATGTAGCTCCAAAGAAATCAGCTACATCTAATACTAGAGGACAAGTTCCTGATGTACCGTTTGTCCAGGCCCATTCAACAATTAAAGCACCATCCAGATAGAATTGTGCAAGATCGGTATCAAGATCAATATTAAACCTAACCTGCTGCCATGTATCTTCTAACCATGTAAACGGAACATCCGGTAGACCGGTAAGGGCACGACCTGTTCCGCCAACATCAAAGTAAACTTCAATGTCCCACAATACCAGTGCTTCAGCCATCAGATTAAAATAACCTGATTTACCAGCTGGAATATACATTTTCCATCCAAGATCCCATTTACCGGATGTCTGACCATCAAAAAATTTAATTACATCATTGTTCTGAACAAATACTACTGAGTTAGTACCACTAAAAGCGTAAGCATCAGAAATGAACGCATCTTCTACAGGATCGCATGGCAGGTTGCTCCAGGTAGACCAGTTAACTGGGTCTTCACAAGCTATCTGATCACCAGCTGTATATGCTTCAAAGTCACTAACATATGGTACCGCTGGTCCAACAGGTCCAGTTGGTTCAATTTCATAAACAAAAATTACATCACCAATTGGGTTGCCTTGAAGTAAACCTCCAACGGTAAAGAAACCGCTTGCATAGTCAGTCATTGAGAATAATCCACCTGCAATTGAAAGACTGCCGCTACCACCGGTTATGTCTCCCAATACATCATGAGCTACACCAGTAACTACTCCATCTGGAAGATGTACTTGGTTAATAAACTGTGGTGTACCGGCTCCACCGCCTTGTGAGAATACCCAAAGATAAGGACCACCTGGGCTTACATTATCATATGCGGAACCATAGTTGCTGGTAACTGATGGACTTGCAGTAATTCTATGTAATTCGTTACCTGATCTATCAATACATACAATGTCAGTACTCCAGTTACCTACCCAGAAAGCATCAAGATCAGAATCGTAAGCTATGTGTCTTACTGCTTCTGTTGAAGGAATAGTACCGATTAATGTATTTGTTGAAAAATCCATCTGGTAAATGGTAGTTGCTGCAGCACCACCATAGAAATAGGTGCCATCAAAAGCTAGATCTCTTAAGCCGGTAACACCAGCTACTGAAAATTCACGAACCAGAGTAGTACCATCAGCACTGTATTCGTGAATGAGATTTGATGCCCAGCGGGTTGAATAAAAACTTGTTCCATCCCATTCTGCACCTGCGTTGCCTGCAGCACCGCTTAAAGCAGCAGCATCAAATTCTAAGAGAAGATCCCAGATTGCTTCTACAGGTGGAGTGTAGTTAACCGGTCCACCATTTGGATCAACTTCGTATTGCTGTGCTGTAAGAGTAAAGCAAACAGATAAAACAAGAAAGAGTGTAAAAAGTCTGATTGACTTCATTCTAATTCCTCCTAAATTGGATTAATGATAGTGTTAATTATGTACGGACAAAGAAAATATTGGTTATGAAAAATTGGTATGTTTAAGGATAACCCTCTGTTTTTAATAACCAATAATAACTCATTTTTTACAGAAGATTTCACCTCCTTATTAGGTTATAATAGATTATATGATATGTTAATAAATGATATATTATGATATCTTTTCACAGCAGATGTACAAAAACTTATCAAGCATCATTTTAGTCATTGAATTATACGAAAAAATTTTTTCAAAAAAAACAAAATATGTATTATTTAAACTTAATCTATATTGAAAAAGTGCATGAAAATTAGAAATAATATGTTTCAAAGTAGTAAAAATTTATTGTGTAAAATTACCGGAATATAAAGTTGCTAAAAGTTACTAATTGAGTATAAAAAGTATATTTTTGTTCATTAAATTTTATTTTGTTTAGTAATGTTCAAGCAACAGAGATTAGAATTAGTTAAAAACCTTTCAAAAAAAGGAATAACAGATAAAATTCTGCTTAAAGCAATGAGTGAGGTGGAAAGGGAAAAGTTTATTCCAAAAGCAATTAGAGCTCACGCTTACCTGGATATTGCATTACCAATTGGACATGGCCAGACAATTTCTCAACCATATACAATAGCTGTGATGACTGAAGCATTGAGTGTTAAAAGGGGAGATACTATTCTTGAAATCGGAACCGGTTCTGGTTACCAGGCAGCGCTTTTAAATGCAATGGAAACAAAAGTATACAGCATTGAAAGAAATTTTGATCTGTTTAATAAGGCATCTAAACTTTTTGATAAATTAGGAGTGCGTGTTCATTGCAAATGCGGTGATGGAACACTTGGTTGGAAAGAATTTGCACCTTTTGATGGTATAATTGTTACTGCCGGTTCTCCTTCAATTCCTGAATCCTTAAAAAATCAGCTTAACACGAATGGTAAAATGGTAATTCCTGTTGGAGACAAAAATTCTCAAACGTTAAAAGTAATAACCAAAATTGATGAAGAAAATTTTAATATTGAAGATATTCCAGAATTCGCATTTGTTCCATTAATTGGAAGAGAAGGTTGGAAAGAACAGTAATTGTTATAGTTGGTCCTACCTGTTCAGGTAAAACTCATCTTGCAATATTATTGGCAAAAATTCTTAAAAGCGAAGTTATCTCAGCTGACAGTAGACAGGTATATAAAAAACTTGATATAGGAACAGCCAAACCCTCAGCAGAGCAAATTGCAGAAGTAAAACATCATTTTATAAATATTTTAGATCCCGAAGAGGATTACAATGTTAGTATATTTGAAAAACAAGCTGAAGATATTATTAAATCGTTGCATCAACGTAATGTTGTACCAATTATTGCAGGAGGATCAGGTTTATATATAAAAGCTTTAATTGATGGAATATTTGATACGGCGGATAAGGATTTTGAATACAGGGAAAAAATTCTGGCTGATAAAAATAATTTTGGAAATGAGTTCCTATATAATCAATTAAAAAAAGTTGATCCTGTAAGTGCAGGAAAAATGTTGCCTCAAAACTGGAAAAGGGTAATGAGAGCTTTGGAGGTTCTTCACATTTCCGGCGAACCGATATGGAAGCATTATGAAAGACAAAAAAAACACAACGCATATAATTTTTATCAATTTGGTTTGAACCCAGAGAGGGCAAAATTATACAACTATATAAATGACCGCGTTGATAAAATGATTAATGATGGCCTAGTAAGCGAAGTTAAAAAACTATTAGCAGATGGATATAGTAAAGAACTTAATTCACTGAATACTGTTGGGTATAAAGAAATAATTTCTTACTTGAATAACGAAATTTCTCTAGAAAGAGCAATTGAGCTGATCAAAAGAAATACCAGAAGATATGCAAAAAGACAGTTAACTTGGTTTAGGAATGATAAACGAATCGAATGGTTTGATGCTAATGATGTTGCGGATCTTAAAAATCTTTCTAAAAATATTTCCGGACGATTTAAATAATTTATCTTAAAATTAAAATTTCTTCTTTAACACCTCGTTAAATATCAATATATTCGTAGAGTAAAAAATTATTTTTTAGCAATATCATTTGGATATGCACTTAACAATAATTTTTTATGAAGATCATCATAAATAGTTCTTCCAATTTTTCCTAATAAAGAAAGGAACAAAAAATGGTTGGAATTGTTGGATATGGTTCATACCTGCCGCGTTATCGCATAAAAGTAGAAAGCATTGCAAAAGAGTGGGGTTCAGATCCTGAAGCATTAAAAAGAGGATTACAGCTATTTGAAAAAACGGTACCTGGAATGGATGAAGATACAATTACTATTTCTGTGGAAGCTGCTAGAAATGCTTTAAAACGTGCTAATATAAATCCAAAGGAAATTGGTGCTCTTTATATTGGATCAGAATCTCATCCATATGCAGTAAAACCAAGTGGTACAATTGTAATTGATGCACTGGGAATTGGGCCGCATGTTCATGTTGCCAGTTATGAGTTTGCTTGTAAGGCGGGCACTGAAGCAATGTATAATGCTTATGCCCTGGTTAAGGCTGGTGAAATGAAGTACGCAATGGGTATTGGTGCAGATACATCTCAAGGCGCCCCGGGGGACGCTTTGGAATATTCTGCATCAGCAGGTGGTGCAGCATTTATAATGGGTAAAAAGAATGTTGTGGCAGAAATTCTGTTTACTACTTCTTACACATCAGATACCCCTGATTTTTGGAGACGTGAACATCAATTTTATCCGCGTCACGCAGGAAGATTTACAGGAGAACCCGCATACTTCAAGCATCTTGTAACGGCAGCTAAAATTCTTCTGAAAAAATCTGAGATGAAACCAGAAGATTTTAAATATGCTGTTTTCCATATGCCAAATGGAAAATTTCCGCAAATGGCCGGCAAAAAGTTAGGGTTTACCAAAAAACAATTAGAAACAGGTTGGATAGTTCCATGGATGGGAAATACTTATTCGGGTTCATCTCCAACAGGACTTGCAGCAATATTAGATGTAGCAAAACCGGGTGATAAAATATTCATGGTTTCTTTTGGATCAGGTGCTGGAAGTGATGGGTTTATCTTTAAGGTGACTGATAAGATAAAAGATGTTCAAAATAAAGCGGTTAAGTTAAGAGATATGCTTGATAATAATAAGATTTACCTTGATTATGGTGAATACGCTAAATTCCGTGAAAAAATAATTCTTAATGATTAGCGAGGAATTAATATGAGAGAAGTAGCAGTAATAGGAACCGGGATGACAAATTTCGGTGAACTATGGAATAAATCAATAAAAGATATTTTTGTTGAAGCAGCACTTGGTGCAATTGAAACTGCCGGGGTGGATCATATTGATTCAATATATGTTGGATCTATGAGCAGCGGATTATTTGTTGGGCAGGAGCATCTTGGAGCTGTAATGGCAGATTATCTAGGACAAAATCCTGTTCCAGCAACCAGAGTTGAATCTGCTTGCGCTTCCGGCGGAGTAGCTTTCCGTGCAGCTTTTCATGAAGTTGCTTCTGGTGCAAGTGATATTGTACTTGCAGGGGGAGTTGAAAAGATGACTGATGGAGCGGATGTTACCGAAGCTCTAGCAACTGCAGCCGATCAGGAATATGAAGTTTACCAGGGCGTTACATTTCCAGGACTCTATGCAATGATTGCTAATGCGCACATGCATGAATTTAAAACTAAAAGAGAACATCTTGCAGCCGTTGCAGTTAAAAATCATTTAAATGGATTTAACAATCCAAACGCTCAATTTAAAAGTAAAATAACTGTAGATCAGGTTTTAAATTCAACCCTGGTTGCAGATCCTTTAAGATTACTGGATTGTTCGCCAGTAAGCGACGGAGGAGCAGCTGTAATTCTTTGTTCAATGGATGTTGCAGAGAAACTTAAGAGAAAGTGTGTTCGTGTGAAGGCAACTTCGCAGGCATCAGGAACAATAGCTTTGCACAGCAGGAAAAGTTTAACCACTATTGATGCTGTTAAAATTGCTGGCGAAAAAGCTTTTAAAATGGCAAAATTAAAACCATCAGATATAGATTTTGCAGAAGTTCATGATTGCTTTACAATTGCCGAAATTGTTGTTACTGAAGATCTCGGATTCTTCAAAAAAGGCAAGGGTGGTTCAGCAGTTGCAGAAGGAAAGACTGCAATCGATGGTATTATCCCTATAAATTCTAGCGGCGGTCTAAAATCTAAAGGACACCCGGTTGGTGCAACAGGGATTGCACAAATTATTGAACTTTATGAACAGCTTACCGGAAATGCCGGAAAGAGACAAATTAAAAATGCGAAAATTGGATTAGCACAAAATATGGGTGGATCCGGTGCAAGCTGTGTAATAAATATTTTGGAGGCAATATGATAAGTCCTAGATATCACAGGGAAAAACCGCAGCGTTATCGTTTGGAAGCAGGTAAATGCAGAAAGTGCGGAAAAGTAAGTTTTCCACCAAGATTAATTTGTCCAAAATGCAAAGCAAAAGAATTTGAAATTATAAAACTCAGTGATGAAGGTGTAATAAAAACTTTTACTATTATTCGTGTAGCTTCCGATGTGTTTTCATTACAAACACCTTTTGCTGTTGGAATTGTAGAATTAAAAGGTGGAGTCAGATTAACTGCACAAATTGCAGAACCTGAACTTGATAAAGTAAAAATCGGTAAAAAAGTTAAAATGGTGTTCCGTAAAATTCAGGATGAAGGTAAATCCGGATTGCATTGTTACGGATATAAAGCAATTATAGCTTAGCTGAATTTTAAAATATGCCATATCATTTTTGATGTGGCATATCTTTTTTAATACATTTCATCATTAGCGCATTTCTTAATAAATTACATCAATACTTTTAATAATTAGAAAAGAAGCATTTGAAAGAAAAAATTAGAATAGCATCAGGACTCTTTACCCTGAACTTGTTTCAGGGTCTTAATACATTAACGAAATATTAAATTAACCAAAAGATGCTGAAACGAGTTCAGCATAGATAATAATTATGAAAGAAAAAATTAGAATAGCATCAGGGCAAGGGTTTTGGGGAGATTTAATTGATGCACCCTATCACCAGGTTACAAAAGGAGATATAGACTATCTTGTAATGGATTACTTAGCAGAAGTAACGATGTCTATTCTTCAAAAACAGATGAATAGAAATCCAAAGCTTGGATATGCACGCGATCTTCCTGAACTTATGAAAAAGATCTTACCTGTATGTAAGAAAAAAGGAATAAAGGTAATAACGAATGGCGGCGGAGTAAATCCGGTAGCTTGTGCAGATGCAATTTTAGAAGAAGCTGTTAAACTTGAAATCGAAAAAATTAAAATTGCAGTTGTTTTAGGTGATAATATAATTGATTGCCTCGGTGAGATAATTGAAAAGGGCTGCGAACTAAATAATATGGAAACCGGTGAATCAATAATTAACTATAAAGATAAAATGCTTAGCGCCAATGTTTATTTTGGTGCAATGCCAATTGTTGAAGCGCTTGAAAAGGGAGCAGATATTGTAATTACCGGAAGAACAACTGATACAGGACTAACTCTTGCACCGATGATTTATGAATTTGGTTGGGATAAAAATAATTACGATTTAATGGCAGCAGGAACTGTTGCAGGACATATTCTTGAATGCGGTGCACAATCAACAGGCGGTAATTTTTTAGGTGATTGGCAATCAATAGAAAATTTTACAGAAATTGGTTTTCCAATTGCAGAAGCGTATGCAAATGGAGAAGTTGTTATTACAAAACATGAAAATACCGGCGGACAGGTTTCATTCAACACAGTTGCAGAGCAGCTTCTTTATGAAATTGGCGATCCGGCTGATTACATTACTCCGGATTGTATTGCAGATTTTACTTCAATTAAAATTGAAGAAGTTGGGAAAAATCGTGTTAAAGTTTTTAATGTAAAAGGTAAACCCGAAACTGATTCTTATAAAGTTTCCTGTTCATATCATAATGGTTATAGCGCTTCGGGTTCGTTAACTTACTCGTGGCCGCAAGCATTAACAAAAGCAAAAAAAGCGGATAGAATTTTAAGAAAACGTTTAAAATATCTTAGCTTGGAATTTGATGAAATAAGAACTTCATTTATTGGTTACAATGCAACTCATGAAACATTGGCTAAAGAAATGGATGAAGATATGATCAATGAAATTATGCTGAGGGTTGCGGTAAGAGCTCAGGATAGAGAAACAATTGCTCGTTTCGGGCAGGAGATTGCACCATTAATATTAACTGGTCCTCCGAGCGTTACAGGTTTTGCTGGTGGAAGACCTAAACCAAGTGATGTAATTGCATACTGGCCAGCTTTGATGAAAAAAGAACTTGTTCAACCAAAAGTGAAAATACTGGAATTGAAATGAAAAAAATAAGATTAATAGATATTGCTCACGGAAGAAGCGGTGATAAAGGCGATGCTGCTAACATAGGTATTATTGCTTACGATGGAAAGGGTTATGAAATTATTAAAAAATACTTAACTGAGGAGAGTGTAAAAAAACATTTTGAAGGAATCTGCCACGGTAAAGTTGAACGGTTTGAACTGCCGAATTTATTTGCATTAAATTTCTTATTGCATAACACTCTGGGTGGAGGAGGAACCGTATCTTTAAAACACGATGCACAGGGAAAAACTCTTGCTGCAGCTTTGTTAAGAATGGAAATTGAAATTAAGGATTAATAAATCATGTACGAAGAAGAATTAAAAGAAATAAAATCATACCAGCAAAGAATTGAAAATCTTCGGGGGTATCTTTGATGTTGATAAAAAACTATCAAAGATAAAAGAACTAACTAATCAAACAGAGTCTCCAAATTTTTGGAACGATCAAAAATCTGCACAAAAAATTCTTCAGCAAATAAAATCTCTTGAGCATTGGGTTGATATCTGGGAAACTGTTAATAAAAAGGGGAAAGATGCTATGGAAATTATTGAACTTGCAGATCTTGAAGAGGATGAATCCTTTACAACTGAAATAAGAAGTGAGTTGGATTCATTAGAAAAATCAGTTGAAGATGCTGAATTTAAAAATATGCTCAGTGGTAAAGATGATGAGCGCGATTGTATCTTAACAATTCATAGCGGAGCTGGCGGTACTGAAGCACAGGATTGGGCTGATATGCTCTTTAGAATGTATTTAAGATGGGGTGAGCAGAATGATTATAAAATGACTCTGCTGGATGTACTTGATGGAGAAGGTGCTGGAATAAAAAGCGCAACTATTGAAGTCAGTGGTGATTTTGCCTATGGTTATTTAAAAGCGGAAAATGGTGTTCATCGTTTGGTAAGAATTTCACCTTTCGATTCAAATAAACGAAGACATACATCTTTTGCATCAGTTTTTGTTATACCAGAAGTTGATGATACAATTGAAATAGAAATTAATCCTGCAGATCTAAGAACTGATACTTACAGATCTGGAGGAAAGGGGGGACAAAATGTTAACAAAGTTGAGACAGCAGTCAGGATAACTCATATTCCTACTAATACAGTTGCAGCTTGTCAAAGTGAAAGGTCTCAACTTCAGAATAGAACGAATGCTATGAAGTTATTGAAATCAAAACTTTACCAGCTGGAACTGGAAAAGCAGCAAGCAGAGATTGATGAAGTTGAAAAAAATAAAATGAAGATTGAATGGGGAAGCCAAATCAGATCTTATGTTTTTCATCCTTATAATATGGTTAAAGATCACCGTACAAATGAAGAAACCAGTAATGTGCAGGCAGTGATGGATGGAGATATTAACAACTTTATAAAAGCATTTCTATCTAAATTTAGCCACAATTAACTGTGAGATTTATCATCTTGTATAAAATGAAAATATAATAAGTTTACTATACTATTAACTCATACTGATTTGCCAGATTTGTTAACCTTCTTGGATAATCGGTCTGCATACCATTAATGCCTTTTTTGATAAGGCACTCCATTTCTTTTTCATCATTTATTGTACAGCCAAAAAGAAAATCAACTGTTCTTACAGAAGGTTTTTTATTATGCCGTTTCTTTTTTCTTACATCCAGGCGAATAACTCTTCTATAAGTTATCCAGTTGGCAATTGTAATTTTTCTAGGTCTTAGAACCAGTGCAACAGAATTGCTATTAATAACCGCCAATTTTATACTGCTGTACATACGCGGAATAAAAATAAATCCGGCAGGAAGTTGAACATCAAGGCAATAGAGTAAATCAGGATATTTACTTTTACCAATATCTAAAACTTCTTTGCTAAATGTTTCAATTATAAATTTGCAGGTTGGATTAAATTTCTTCTTTAAATCATCAAGCATATCTAAAATTACCAGGAACAATTCTTTTTCATTATCCGGAACTTTTATATCGAGATAAACATATTTCACCATTTCTTTATCACTTACCCAGCTCATAAATTCTTCAAATGTAGGAATGTGTGCATCAGCAGTTTCACTTTCTCCTTTTTTTGTATAATTATAGTTTTCCCTGAAAATATCAAGATTTAAATCACTTATTTTCTTGCGCAACTCGGTAAAAAGCGGAGGAAAATCAGGTTTATAACTTACATCCGGTTCATAACCACCCTCTCGTATTAATGATACCAACTCGTTAGGATTCCAATCGTGCCAAAGAATAACTTCTTTATCTTTTGTTACACATAAATCTATCTCTAAAGAATTAACTCCTTCTGTTATTGCTCTTTCGAAGGAAGGAATTGTATTTTCCGGTTCATTAACCGGTGAACCGCGATGCCCGCAAACCAGAAAGATCTGTTTTCTATCAATGTTGTCTTTCCTTGCAGGGCAAAACCTGAATAATTCTTTTATCCAGATTAATATGTATTTAAATTTTACTATCACAGTTGTTTATAAGCAACTTAATTGAGAATTTATAACTGAAAATATTTTTATTACATGCTAATTGCAAATGAAGAAAAAAATAAAAAACAAGCAAACGGATTTTTTTAATAAAGTTTATAAAATCGCTAAAATAATTCCTTACGGAAAAGTTACCACTTACGGACATATAGCAGAAGTGTGCGGAATTAAATCTGCTGCTAGAACAGTAGGATGGGCATTAAATGGATGCGGACCTGATATTCCAGCACATCGTGTTGTAAACAGGTATGGGGCATTAACAGGTAAAGTTCATTTTGGAGATCCAAATCTAATGGAAGATCTCTTAAGAGCAGAAGGCGTAGAATTTGATGAAAAAGGATGCGTTATATTGGAAAAATATTTATGGATTCCTGAATCACTACGTTCACGAAATAAGGATAAATGAATTTTCTGATTTAGTATCTTTTAACATTAATTGAAGAAACTCCACAATCAATTGTTATGAATATTTTATTACTGGCTTCATCAAAGTTAGGTGTTTCGTAATGATCACTTTTAATTTTTTCAAATCCGTTAAAATCTTTAGAGGATAAAGCAATATCTGTTTTAATCTGACATCCTGATCCTTCAGGAATATAAATATCCAAATCGGAAGCCCCCGCATCGATATCAACAATTGTTTCATCGTACAATTCACCAAGTCTCAAATCCAAAGCTGCAGCACCCATATCAATTTTTACATCATTAATTTTATATGGAGTCAGATCAAGTTTTACGGAAGCTGCACCTACATCAAAATCCATATCCCAAACGGGATTGTTATTAAGTGAAATATCCACTTTGTTTTTATACTGGTTTTTACCAATCCTGAATTTAATTGGCTTCATACTAAGCTGTAATGTAGAGTTTCCATCAGAATCGAGCCTGTATAATTTATAGTTGTCTGATGCACCTTTAGTAGTAACATAAATTAAGTTTTCTGTTGTATCTTTAATGTTAAACGAACCTGCTCCCGCATCAAATTCCAAAAAAGCATTGCTTATAGTTGAATCATAGATTTCTTTATACACAGTAGTCTCAAAGTTGCCGTTTTCATCATCGAATACAACTGTAAAATCATCATGAATAAAATGTGTAGTTGTTTTAATGGTTGCAAAAACAGAAACAGCAATAATTAATGCAGCAGCACCTGCTACGACTCCTTTACCAAGTTTATCTTTTATTAAAAGAGAAACACCAAGCAGTATAATAGCAGCGGGCCAAAGTTTCCATATTGTTCCCCAATCCATAAATATTGAGGTAAAATTATTTATAAGTACAAGCAAACCAAGCACTATAAATAGGGTTCCCCAGAATATGTGCGATGTTTTCATTTTAATATCTTTCAATTTGTTTTTTGTTATTTGCATTTATGAGTATTGCAGCACCAACTCCTATTAAAATGAGAGGCCAGAAATCACCAAAATCGAAACGTGGTATAAAATTATCAAGTAAAAATAACCCACCTAATAAAATAAGAATTATTCCTCCCCAAATAGCTCTGTTTTGTTTTTGTTCATTAAAAGTTTTTTGATATGCTGCAAAATAGTCATTTGAAGAACTGTTCTCTGAATCTGAATTTATTTGATCTTCTTTTTTCTCTCCAGAATTTTTAGAAGCAGGCGGTGGTGTAATTACAAATGGTCTTTCGGGTGTAATAATCCAGAGAATTATGTAGGCAATTATACCTCCTCCACCTAAAAATATTGTAAGTACAAATAAAACTCTAATTAAAGTGGAATCAATATTAAAGTATTCTGCAAGACCTCCGGAAACTCCACTTAACATTTTATCTGTATTCGATCTATATAATTTTTTTGCCATCATAAACTCCAATTAATTTTTATCTCAAGTTCTAATAAATAACATTTTTTAACTTTTTCACTTTAATTATTATACACGGTGCAATAATATCGGTAACCTGCGCAATTTACCGGTTAAAAAATCAATCTATTTCCAGCAATTCTTGATGGAAAGTTTAGATTAGCTAATTTTGGCGTATTAGCAACTAATGTTATATTTAACAATTAAATATTTTTAGGATTATGAAAATTGCTCTTTGCCAGATTAACACAATAATCGGTGAACTGGATTACAATAAAAATAAAATATTAGATGGATACATAAAGGGAATAGAAGCCGGTGTTGATTTGGTGATATTTCCTGAACTTGCCCTCGTTGGATACCCACCTCGTGACCTTGTAGAAAAAGCGGAATTTAGAAATGCGGTTACAGAAAGAATAGATGAAATTGCATCTAAAACCGGAAAAACAGGTCTAATTTTTGGCGCAGTAACCGAAGATGATGATTTAATTGGAACTAATATTCATAATTCAGCTGTTCTATGTTATGATGGAAAAATTCAATTTATACAACCGAAATCTCTTATCCCCAATTATGATGTATTTGATGAAATGAGATATTTTGAACCAGCCAGGGAAGTATTTATTCATGAGTTCGGAGGTGAGAAATTAGGTATTTCAGTTTGTGAAGATATTTGGAATGATGCAGATTATTGGTATAAGAGAAGATATCATACAGATCCTGTAAAAGAATTGGTTGATAAAGGAGCATCAGTATTAATAAATATTTCTGCAAGTCCCTATTCTTATGGAAAACGAAGGGAACGTATGGAAATGCTTTCAATTTTATGTAAAGCTGATAAGCTACCATTAGCATATGTATGCACTGTTGGTGCTCATACAGATTTAGATTTTTGATGGCGCAAGTATGTGTTTTAATAATAAAGGAGAGTTAGTCGCTCTGGGTAAAGCTTATGAAGAAGATTTTATAACCTATGATACAAAAACCAGTAAATCTATTACTTTAGATTCGGAAGGCACTTTTGAGCAGGAAGTTTTATCAGCACTCATTTTTGGTGTAAAGGAATATTGTACTAAGTTAAATTTCAACAAAATCATTATTGGATTAAGCGGTGGAATTGATTCTGCATTGGTAGCTTATATAGCTGTGGAAGCTTTGGGTAAAGAAAATGTGCATGTTATAATGATGCCTTCGGAATATTCGAGTGCAGGCAGTGTAACAGATTCCGAATTATTAATAAAAAAACTTGGTATTTCCTCAGATAATATTTCCATTCAACCGGTACTTAATAACATTCTTGATACAATTGTAGCATCTTTTAAAAATAATCTTAATAAAATTACAAAGGAAAATCTTCAGGCCAGGCTGCGTGGTATTTTCCTTATGGCGTTCTCCAATAATGATAATTATCTGTTATTAACAACGGGAAATAAATCAGAAATGGCAGTTGGTTATTGCACACTGTATGGTGATATGTGCGGAGGGCTTGCAGTTTTGGCTGATATTTATAAATCTGATGTATATAGGATAGCCGATTACATTAACAGAGATGAAGAGATTATTCCACAGGTTATAATTGATAAAGAACCTTCTGCAGAACTTAGCCCTAATCAGAAAGATCAGGATATTGCTACCGCCTTATGAAGTTCTTGATAAAATACTAAAAATGTATCTCGAAGAAAATAAAGAGATAAATGAAATATCTGCAGTGATTGATGATAGAAAATTGGTTGAAAAAATATTAAGGTTAGTTGATGTTAATGAATTTAAGAGAAACCAGGCAGCTCCTTCTTTAAAAGTTTCTCGTAAAGCGTTTGGTTACGGAAGAAGATTCCCAATTGTTCAAAATTGGAAACGAAAATAAAAATATTAACCAAAATTAGGGTTAACAATAATGTATAATATTAAAAAAATATTTGTAACACTTTTTGTACTGGTAACATCACAGGCATTTAGCCAGTTGGGTATGCAGGAAGAGATCTTGAATATTAAAACTTATCAGTCATTTGATAAAGTTTATACAGGAAGTGAATTTAAAATTGCTGTTGAAATTAATGTTAAGGAAGGATGGCATATAAATTCACATAAACCATACGATGAATTTTTAATCCCAACTGAAATTGTGATCATAGAAAATCCCAATTTTACATTGCAAAAAGTATCGTATCCAGAACCACATGATTTTAAATTGGCTTTTTCAGAAGAACCACTTTCAGTTTGGGAAGGAAAAGTTATTTTCGGAATTCTTGCTAAAGTAACAGAAAACATAACTCCGGGAAAATATCCTTTAGTAGTTGAATTTAATTACCAGGCATGTAATGATATGAGTTGTCTTGCGCCTGATTTTGTAGCTGATACGCTGAATATTACAGTTGCAGATAAAAAGGAAGTTGTAAATCAAATTAACCAGGAAATATTTGAAAATATTGATCTTATTGTAACCACTTCAACGGATGAGAACAATGTGAAGAATCAATCTGATCCAATTTCAGATGCTCTTGAAAGTAATGGTTTAATTATTGGTTTATTCTTTGTTTTTCTTGGAGGACTTGCATTAAATCTTACCCCGTGTGTTTATCCGTTAATTCCAATTACAATCGGGTATTTCGGAGGGCAGAGTGAAGGAAGCACAGGCAGATTAGCAATGATGGGTTTGCTATTTATGCTTAGGACTTGCAGTGACCTATTCAATAATTGGAGTTATTACATCGCTTAGCGGTGCTGTTTTTGGTGCGTTGCTGCAAAATCCAATAGTAATTTTAGCAGTTGTTGCTATTCTTCTTGCTCTTTCACTTAGTATGTTTGGTGTTTACGAATTTAAACTGCCGGATTCAATGGTTGCAAAAGCCGGGGGTGCAAAAGCAGGTATGTTTGGGGCATTCTTTATGGGATTAACAATGGGTATTGTTGCGGCTCCTTGTATTGGTCCGTTTGTTCTGGGATTAGTAACTTATGTTGCAACAAAACAGGATCCATACTTTGGGTTTTTGATGTTCTTTGTTCTCGCACTTGGATTAGGTTTACCTTACCTGTTCCTTGCAATATTTTCCGGTAAGATTAAAAAGCTTGCCGAGAGCAGGTGAATGGATGGATTCTGTTAAAGCATATTTTTGGAATAATACTTATTGGAATGGCGCTTTACTTTTTGTTGCCATTGCTTCCAAAAGATATATCAGGTTATGTATTACCTGTATTTATGATTGTTGCAGGTTTATATCTGCTGCTTTTTTGAGAAATCAGCAAATAAAATTAAAGGATTTAGAATATTTAAAACTATCTTTGCAGTTTTAATAATTGCAATAGCGGTTTATTCTTTAATTCCATCTGATACAAAATCAGTAATCTGGGAAAAATATTCGGAAGATTCAATTGCTGAGATAAGCGGAAGAGGTGTTATAATAGATTTTTATGCTGATTGGTGTATTCCTTGTAAAGAATTGGATGCAATTACTTTTGTTGATCCAAAAGTTGTAGAGCTTTCAAAGGAATTTGAAACTTATAAAGCAGACCTTACGAAATCACTTTCTCCAGAAGTTGAAGCATTAAGAGATAAATATAATATTATTGGAGTTCCAACAGTTTTAATTCTTAACTCATCCGGGCAGGAGATACATAGAATAACGGGTTTTGTCGATGGAGATGAGTTTTATAAACTCTTAAGTGATGTAGAATAAGTATGCTTTATTTAACATTGATAATGGATTTAACAAGTAGTAGTTTAGTTTATAATAATAATAATAATAACTTATACTTAGAAAGAATGTGAGATGACTCAAGTAAAAGAAAAGGAAATACAACAACTTGAAGAAGTAACTGTAAGGTTTGCAGGAGATTCGGGTGATGGTATGCAATTGACAGGAACACAGTTTAGTGATACTACTGCATGGATAGGGAATGATCTTAATACCTTACCGGATTATCCGGCAGAGATAAGGGCCCCAGCTGGAACACTTTATGGAGTAAGCGGTTTTCAGCTTCATTTTAGTAGTAATGATATTCACACTCCTGGTGATACACCTGATGTCCTGGTTGCAATGAATCCTGCTGCTCTTAAAAAAAATATAAAAGAACTTAAGCAGAATGGTACAGTTATTGTAAATATTGATGCCTTTGACGCAAAGAATTTGAAACTTGCACATTATGAATCCAACCCGCTTGAAGATGGTAGTTTGGATGGATATGAAGTTTACCCGGTTAAAATAACTTCATTAACAGCAAACGCATTAGAAGGAAGTCCGTTAACACCAAAGGAAGTCTCGAGATGCAAAAACTTTTTTGCTCTCGGATTAATGTATTGGTTATATAATAGACCAATAGAAAATACTCAAACCTGGATCAAGGTTAAGTTTAAAAACAAACCTGAGTTAATTGAAGCGAATACAAAAGCTCTGCAGGCAGGAGCAAACTTTGGTGAGATGACGGAAATTTTTACAACAAGATACAAAGTTGACCCGGCAAAGCTATCAAAAGGAACTTATAGAAATATTTCAGGTAATGAAGCCACTGCACTTGGTTTTGTTACAGCTTCCGTAAAAAGCGGATTGCCTTTGTTTCTGGGTTCTTATCCTATAACTCCGGCATCAGAAATTTTACAATACCTCAGCAAGTATAAAAACTTTGGCGTTAAAACTTTACAGGCAGAGGATGAAATTGCTGGAATTACATCTGCAATTGGTGCCGCTTTTGCAGGAAATCTCGCCATCACAACCACTAGCGGACCCGGTTTAGCTTTAAAAACCGAAGCTACAGGCTTAGCTGTGATGACCGAACTTCCCCTGGTAATTATAAATGTACAGCGTGGAGGACCAAGCACAGGTTTGCCGACAAAAACCGAACAGGCAGATCTTTTACAGGCTGCTTACGGCAGAAATGGTGAGGCTCCTGTTTGTGTATTAGCTGCAAGAACTCCAAAAGACTGTTTTTATATGGCAATTGAAGCTTCCAGAATTGCATTGAAATATATGACACCTGTTATATTGCTTACTGACGGGTATTTAGCAAACGGATCTGAACCATGGAAATTACCGGAGATTGATTCAATTAAAGATTTTCCAGTTAAGCATCTTAAACAAAAGGAAGGATTCTTTCCATACACCAGAAACGAAGACCTTGCCAGACCATGGGCAATACCAGGTACAGAAGGAATGGAGCACAGAATTGGTGGATTAGAAAAAGCAGATATTACTGGTAATGTTAGTTATGATCCTGATAATCATGATAAAATGATAAGATTAAGAGCACAGAAAATAAAAAATATTGTAAATGATATTCCAGATCTTAAAGTATATGGAGAAGAAGAGGGTGATTTATTAGTACTTGGCTGGGGAGGTACTTACGGAACAATTTTAGAAGCTGTGGATAAAGTCCGGGAATCCGGTTATAAAGTATCTCAAGCACATTTAAGTTATCTCCTTCCTTTACCGAAAAATACCGGGGAAGTGTTAAGCAAATTTAAAACAATTCTTATTCCCGAAATTAACCTCGGGCAATTGGCACATATTATCAGGAGTGAATTTTTAATCCCAGTTGAACAATTCAATATTGTCAGAGGATTACCATTTAAAGTATCTGATATTGCAGGAAAGATTTTAGAAATAGTAGGAGGATCGAATGACAAGTAACGATGTAAAAACTAAGTTAGTTGCAAAAGATTTTGCGAGTGACCAGGATGTAAGATGGTGCCCCGGCTGTGGTGATTACTCCATCCTTGCACAGGTTCAAAGAACTTTTCCTGAAATAATTGATACTCCAAAAGAAAATATTGTTTGGGTTTCAGGAATTGGCTGTTCAAGCAGGTTTCCTTATTATATGAACACTTATGGTTTTCACGGAATTCATGGTAGAGCGCCAATTCTCGCAACAGGTATTAAAGTTGCAAATCCTGAACTATCTGTTTGGGTGGCAACTGGTGATGGTGATTGCTTAAGTATTGGTGGGAATCATTTTATTCACGCGTGCAGAAAAAATGTTGATATAAAGGTTCTTCTATTTAATAACAGGATTTATGGATTAACAAAAGGGCAGTATTCTCCAACTTCTGAAAAAGGAAAAGTTACAAAAACAACTCCTTTTGGTAGTGTAGATTACCCGTTTAATGCGGTTTCTGTTGCTATCGGTTCTGATGCGACTTTTGTTTCAAGAACAATTGATAGAAACCCAAAACATATGCAGGAAATGATTACGCGTGCTGGAAGTCATAAAGGCTTTGCATTTATGGAAATTTTCCAGAATTGTAATATTTTTAATGATGGTGCCTTCGCACAGCTGACCGATAAAGATACAAAGGATGATCATGTTTTGGTTTTGGAACATGATAAACCGATGGTGTTCGGCAAAGAGAGTAATAAAGGAATTAAACTTGATGGAATTACTCCGGTTGTCGTTGATTTAACTTCTGGTAAATATTCTAAAGATGATTTGTGGATACATAATGAATTAACACACAGCCCTGTTAATGCAATAATACTTGCACATATGGATGATAATCCTGAAATGCCAACACCTATTGGTGTTTTCCGCCAATACTTTAAGGAAACTTATGATGGTGGAATTAAAAATCAAATAGATACCATTACTGAAAAACAGGGTAAAGGTGATCTTAAAAAGGTCCTGTTCAGCGGAAATACCTGGGAAGTTAAATAGTTATTTGGTAAAAACTTTTTTAGAAAATATACTTAAGGGCTTGTTGCTACAAGCCCTTCTTTATTTATAAAATGATAGACTTTAATAAATTAGAAAATATTCTTAACGTAAATAATTCGTTTATTCTAAGTACTCATGTAAATCCTGATGCTGATGCTATTGGATCTGAAATTGCTATGTTTAAAATTCTTATTCACTTAAATAAGGAAGTAAGAATTATTAATCACAGCGAGATGCCTTATAATCTTAAATTCTTAGATACTGAAAATAAAATTGAAAAGTATAACAAAGAAAAACACGATTCACTTTTTAATAACACTGATGTGTTTATAGCATTGGATTTTAATAATGCAGATAGACTAGTAAGCATGCAAAGAGTTTTTGAAGATTCTTCATTACTTAAAATTTGTATTGATCATCACCAGGATGCAGGAAATTCTTTTAATCATCATTTTGTTGGAACTGATTATTCTGCAACGGGACATATTCTTTATGATTTTATAAAGCAAACAACAATTGTTGAACTTAGTACTGAAATTGCAAATCCTCTTTATGCTGCTATAATGACAGATACTGGATCATTTAGATTTGAAAGGACTAATTCCGAGTTGCATAGAATAATTGCAGAACTGCTTGAATACAATGTTAATCCTGTTGATATTTATAGCAGGATATATGACGAAAACAAATTAAACAAGTTAAAAATATTTGGAAGAGCATTAAGTTCGCTTAAAGTAGTTGGCAACGGAAAAATAAGTTATATGCTTATTACTCAAAAAGATTTTGAAGAAGTTAATGCGATAGAAAGTGATACTGATAACATTGTTGAGTACTCTATAACCGTGGAAAATGTAGTTCTCGGTATGCTTTTTATTGAACATAAAGATGGTTTTAAAGTCAGTTTCAGATCGAAGGGGAATATTCCGGTTAATAAATTAGCAAAAGAATTTTCAGGCGGCGGACATACAAATGCTGCAGGTGTACGGTTGCACGATTCAAAATTAAAGGAAATGCTTCCTAAAATTTTAAAAAGAGCAGAGTTTTATTTAAATAATCAGAATCAGGAGTGAAATGGTAAATCTTCACATTAACACTGGCGGGAAAAAAATTGAATATAAACCGTTATCAATCAGTTTAAAATATATGATTGATGAAAAAAATCTTGAAAAAAGTTTTTACAGTTTAGAAAATGTATTTCATTTAAAACTTTCAAAGCTTCAACGGAAGAATTTTTTAGCAAAAAACGGAACCGAAATAAGAATTACCAAACCTGACGGA
The DNA here is from genome assembly GCA_963714405.1 of uncultured Ignavibacteriales bacterium. Taxonomy (GTDB): domain Bacteria; phylum Bacteroidota; class Ignavibacteria; order Ignavibacteriales; family Ignavibacteriaceae; genus JAZGGS01. Next base: position 69,918 of record CAVQOH010000001.1, read on the forward strand.
AAACCTGATGCACTTATACTTTCTAAAGTTAAAGTCGATCAAAAATTCAATTCAGATTATTTTCAGAAATCATCTTGCAGGATTAATTAAGGAACTAAGTAAAGAAGAAGCAAAATATCTTCATATTTTTATACCAAGCTTTAAGGCAGTTAAAAAGTACTTTAGCAGTCAATCTTACTATTATCAGACTTTTGCTGAAGGATTACTGCTTGGTAATTATTCATTTAATAAATTCAAAGAAGAAAAATCTAAACCAGGAGATCTTTCTGTATTCTTTTATGCAGAAAATGAAAAACTTCTTAAATCAGCTATTAAAAATGCTGTCAACTTAATAAAAGGCGTAACTTTTACAAAAGATTTGCAGAATGAACCCGCTTCTTCATTAAGACCATTTGAACTTGCAAAAAAAATCACCTCAACATTTAAAGGTACAGGTGTTAGGGTTACAGTTTTTGATGAAGTTGAATGTAAAAAAAGACAAATGGGTGGATTGCTTGCAGTGGGAAAGGGGAGCACAAGCAAACCGAGATTTATTGTTCTAAAATACAGACCCACAACAAAAAGTAAAAAACGAAAACTCAAAAGAATTGCACTGGTTGGAAAAGGTGTAACTTTTGATACAGGAGGAGTTTGTGTAAAACCTCCTGCAGGTATGAAGGATATGAAAGCCGATATGTCCGGCGCTGCAGTTGTTGCAGGAACTTTGTTAGCAGCTTACAAAGTTAATCTTCCTGTTGAAATTACTGGAATTATTCCTGCTGCTGAAAATATGATTTCGGGTGAAGCAATGCGCGTGGGAGATGTTGTTAAAACTGCATCCGGTAAAACTATTGAAGTTGGCCATACTGATGCAGAAGGAAGAATGATACTTGCAGATGCATTGGATTATGCTTCAAAACTAAAACCTGATGAGATTATTGATTTTGCAACTCTTACAGGAGCCTGCGTTGTTGCTTTAGGGCAAAATGCAGCCGGTTTGTTTACAAAGAATGATAATATCGCAAAAAGAATATTTGAAGCAGGAGAAAATACTTTTGACAGAGTTTGGAGAATGCCGATGTGGGATGATTACGATAAAGCGAATGAAAGCATTGTTGCAGATGTTGCAAATGATGGCGGAAGATGGGCAGGTGCAATTACTGCTGCAAAATTTTTAGAGCATTTTGTTGATAAAGATATTCCCTGGGCACATTTGGATATTGCAGGACCCGCAACTGCGCACGATTTAAATAATTACTCCAAAACCTATATGACAGGCTTTGGTGTTAGGTTAATGTTTGAGTATTTGGGTAATCTGAAATAAAAACTCTTTTATTTTAGAAATACCATTTTTTTACTTTCAACTAAACTACCCGCTCTCATTCTGTAAAAATAAATACCGCTTGGGAGGTTTGCACCATCGAACTCAATCTCATAGATTCCTGCAGGTTTTTCTTCGCTAATTAATGTTTCAATTTCATTTCCCAGAACATCATAAACTTTTAATGTAATAAAACCTCTTTGCGGAATTTGATAGCTAATTGTTGTGCTTGGATTAAATGGGTTAGGGTAGTTTTGGGATAAACTATATTTTATTAATTCAGTTGCAGATTCATAAACATTTGTTGAATAAATGTTTATTATCTCCATAATTAAACTGTCTGGTGTGCTCTCCTTGTGTAGTACAAACTTTGTGGACCTTGAGGGATGTAATTCTGTGCCCAATACAAATTACTGTCTGTTAAAAAATATACATCCCAGTATCCGTTTGGCATATTAAACTCATAACTAGTAAAATCATATTTTTTTGCTGCCCAGGGTGTTTGAGAGAATGATAATATTGTAAATGAATTCATATCATCTGGTCCGGTACCAAAAATATGCCAAGTATTTAGTAAAGTGAACGTATTCGTTGTAGTATCAATATAATATTGCCATTGATTGTAATGTGGTTGACCGAATGGATCAATGTAGGAATCTGCTGTATAGAGCAAATCATTATATGCACTTATACCACTAAAATATTGCTGGAAAGGAAAATACATAAACATACGGTTAAAGTTGTTTTGTACTAAATCGTATCTGTAAACCCAGATTGTATCAATTAAATCATCAAAACAAAGAAAAGCATAAGGATAGTAAAATTCTGAGCCCCTTCTAATATTACTTAATGTAGGATTTGCTAAATCAGAATCGAATAAAACCTGCAAATTATCATCAATTATATCTGCGATTAAAAATTTATCCTCGTAACCACCCAGATCTAATCTGATAACAAAGTAATTGTTGAAATCTTCAAATTCAGAAACTGGATAAGTCATCAGGGTATCTTGACAAATCAATGGATTGGCTGGTTGAGTAATATCAAATACCTTGAGTTTGTATTCATTACCAGATATTAAATAATTATTATGAGTATGTAACAATCCTAAAGAATCTTGCACATTATAAATTTCACCAAAAACATTGTTGCTATCTCTTTCTAAGATGTATAAACCAGTGTTAGTTGATATGTAGGTATAACTTTCATTCTCAGCAACTCCGTAAAATTGTGTGGGAATTGTATCCATCTGGCTAAAGGTAAAAAAATTAAACAACAACATCAGTAAAAATATGTTATGTAATTTCATATTAAACATTGCCATTTAATTATATTCCTACTTCATAAATACCATCTTCTTAGTTTCAACGAAATTACTAAAAAAAGGTAAGCAATTCATTCTTAAAAGCAAATGGAGAGAAGAAATTCTATTTATTTTTTGAAATCAAATTTCCATCCTTGATCTCAAAAACTTTATCTGCAAGCTCAACAAGATTCTGGTTGTGTGTAACAATAACAAAAGTTTTGTCATACTTTTCTTTAAGCTCAACAATAAGTTTATGTATTTCTTCGCTGTTTGCAGAATCGAGATTTCCGGTTGGTTCATCTGCAAAAATAATTTGCGGATTATTTGCCAGAGCTCTTGCAACAGCAACTCTCTGCTGTTCTCCGCCGGATAGTTCAGCTGGTTTGTGTTCGGTTCTTTCACCTAAACCAACAGTCTCAAGCAGCTCTTTACTTTTTTCTGAAGCATCTTTAAGAGAAGTTCCATTTATCATCTGCGGAATTGCTACATTTTCCAAAGCTGTAAATTCCGGTAAAAGATGATGGAACTGGAAAATAAAACCAATATTTCTATTTCTAAATTTTGCAAGCCGTTCATCGGAAAGATTAAAGATATTTTTATCTTTATAAAATACCTCGCCACTATCAGGTCTGTCTAAGGCACCGAGCAAGTGGAGCAGTGTACTTTTACCTGCACCGGATGCTCCAACAATCACAGTGATTTTCTCCGGCTCAATTTCTAAAGAAATTCCTTTTAAAATTTCAAGCTGTACTTTTTTAACTGTCTTAAACGACTTATAAATATTTTCTGCTTTAAGAATTACTTCACTCATATTATAATTCAAAATTCTTAATTGTTAATTCTAAATTCTTAATTGGTACTATTCCCATTTTATTGCTTCAATTGCATTTACCCTTGCTGCACGTTTAGCAGGATAAAGTGATGCTAAAAACGAAAGCAGCATTGCCGCACCGCTTATAAAAAAGAAATCTGATATTCTTAATTCCAAAGGAAGTGAATCAACTTTGTACTGTGCAGGATTAAGCGGGTAAATATTGTATTCAATCTGCAAATAACAAATTAAGTAACCAATAATAATTCCCAAAAGGGTACCAATAATACCAATAAGCAATCCTTCAAACATAAAAATTCTTAATACAGATTTTTGATTAACACCCATTGCACGCATAATGCCAATATCTCTTTTCTTTTCAATGACTGACATTGAAAGCGAACCAAGAATGTTAAATGAAGCAACTGCAATTATTAATGAAAGAATAATATACGCAGTCCATCTTTCAATTTGCATAACAGAATATAGCTCCTGGTGAAAATCATACCAGGTGTTAATGCTAAAATTTGTTTCATCTAATTTTGATTTTATGATATCTTTTACAACTGTTGCATTATCTATATCATCAAGCCGGGCTTCATAACCCTGAACAGATTTTTTATAACCCAGCATTTGTTGTGCAGATTTTAGATTTGTAAAAATGTAACCTGCATCATAATCATTATTATCTGAACTGAAAATTCCGCTAACAATAAACTTTTTTGTTAGTGGTAACGATAATTGTGTAATTGTCTTTTCAATTCCAACAGGAGATATTAGTGTTAAAGTATCACCATCCAGAACTTGCAGCATATCTGCGAGCTGAAGTCCGACAACAATATTTTCTATCCTTCCATCACTTTCCAGGTTTGCATTACCAAGTAGTATTGTTTCTTCAAGATTGTTAAGATTTTTTGCAGCTTCATCTGTTATTCCTTTAAGGTTAACAACCTGCGTTATTCCTTTATTGAATGCTAAAACTTTCCCATCAACAAATGGAGCAAAATATTCAATTTGATTAATTTCGTTTAAAATTCCAGGAATTTCATTCATCTGTTTTTCGCCATCAAAACTTGTTGCTTCAATTCTTATATGAGGATCAAGATTCATTAAAAATCCTGAAACAAGACTTCCGAAACCGTTAAAGACAGAGAGTATAACAATAAGAGCTGCAACCCCAATTGTAATTCCTGTAATAGAAATGATGGAAATAATAGTAATAAAATTAATTTTATGCTTTGATAGTAAATATCTTTTTGCAATAAATGATTCAAAATTCATCAGTTAAACCTCAGCGAATCTAATGGTTTTATTTTTGATGCGATTACAGCAGGAATGACTGATGCGGAAATGCAGAGTAAAAAGGTTACTAATGATACCAGTAAAATAATATTGAATGATAACATAAGTGGAACGGTTGACATAAAATAAACAGAGGAGGGGAGAGTTATAACATTAAATTTTAATTGAATTTCCATAAGTATTACAGCAAGAATGTTCCCGAAAATAATTCCAGCAATAGCCAGAACTATACCTTGCAATAAAAAAACAAACACAACCTGTCTTCGCTTAGCACCTAATGATTTTAAAGTTCCAACAGCATTTGTTTTCTCAAGAACAATCATTAAAAGTGTTCCGATAATATTAAAAACAGCTACGAGTATAATTAACGCCAAAACTATTGGAATAGGTTCTTTTTGTAATTCAATCCATGTAAAAATATTTCTATGCACCTGGTAAATTGATCGTACAGAATGTGGATACCGAAGTTGTTTACCAAGATGACGCGTAAGACTATCAATTTTTGAAATGTTGCCAAGTTTAATATCATAGCCGGTTATATTATTCCCAATTCCAAATAATTCTTGTGCTGATTTTAAAGAAACATAAGCATAAGAATCATCGTATTTAGCCATGCCGCTTTCAAATATTCCTGCAACTTCAAACTTATCAATATTTGGCAGATTTTCCGGAGAAGGTATTTGATCATTTTTAAGAGAAAATACTGTTAATTTATCCCCAACTTTTACAAAAAGCTTATCAGCTAATTTTTTACCAATCACAATAGTCTTTTCGTCATCATCATTTAAAAGAAAACTACCATTAGTAATATTTTTAATAAGTCCGGGAGTTCCGCTTTTTGATATCAATGCCAATAAGATTCAGTCCTTCCTTTCTTTTTTTACTGCTGATTATAACCAGCTTAGATGCGAAAGGGATAATTGAAGGTGAAAAATCTTTCAATTCCTGCTCTAACGCTGGTAATACTTCGGATTGAGGGGGGAGAACATTGCTGTAAGAATTTATTTTTATATGAGAATCAAAATCAACTATTTTATTTGTAATAGTTTGTTCAAATCCACTTAGTACTGATAAGGCAATAATTAGCGTTGCCACACCTAAAGCAATCCCAACAACTGAGATTATTGAAATAAAGTTAATAAATCTTGAATCTTTCTTAGAAAAGATAAATTTCTTTGCTATAAACCAGGGAAAAAACATTCCAGTAAAATTTAATTCATAAATCACTTTTAATTTAGTTAAGAAAATGAATAGTTAAAAATTGCAGGATTTTACAGCATTATTATCCGGTTAAATGGTAGAAATTGCAGATCAGGCAGGTATATTTGATTTTAGAAGTTTATCACATATATTTGTTCTTCTATTTTAATAATGCTTATTGCTGAAAAGTAATAAGTATTATTTTTGCTCTTTATGTAATGAAAAACGGGGCGTAGCGTAGTCCGGTTATCGCGCCTGCTTTGGGAGCAGGAGGTCGCAGGTTCGAATCCTGCCGCCCCGACTTGAGTTAAGTAATTTCATAATCTCTTTGTTTAGAGACCAAATGTTCTTTATATACTGTAATTGAAATGTCATTATAGTTGCGCCAGTAGCTCAATCGGATAGAGCAACAGCCTTCTAAGCTGTAGGTTAGTGGTTCGAGTCCACTCTGGCGTACAGTAATAAATGAATATTTCAATTTATTTAGATTTTTACCTGGTGGGCGTAGCTCAGTTGGTTAGAGCGTCTGGTTGTGGCCCAGAAGGTCGTGGGTTCAATCCCCATCGCTCACCCTCAATATTTTTACCAGGCCCCATCGTCTAATGGTTAGGACCTCGCCCTTTCACGGCGGTAATAGGGGTTCGAATCCCCTTGGGGTCACAATAAAGCCTCAGATTTTTTCTGAGGCTTTTTTATTTATAATATTTAATATTGATTTTAGCAGTTTTGTTATCTATTTTGCAAAAAAAAGGAGAAAGTTATGAGACGCTTTCATATAACTCTTGCAGTTTTAATTCTTTTTTCTGCTCTTAATAATCTGCTCTTTTCTCAGGTCTTCAATATTGAAGATTACCAGCAGTTTCTCCAGCAGCATCAAAATATGACTACGGAAGAATTATTGCAGATGCATCCTGCCGGAATTTTCTTGGAGCAAATTAATACTAATTATAACGAAGCACTTTATTTTGATAGTATTGATGCTTATTACAATCTTACTGAATATGAAAAATCACTGATTAGTGATCACGGATTTATTGTAAGTGAACGTCTTGATAAAATTTCATTCGGTGAGGCAATACTTGAAATATTTCATAATGATCTTCCTGTATTCGTTTCAACTGATGCAATCCTTCACGCATTTCATATTTCTTATGACAGGATATTAATGGATATGGAATCGGGACTTCTCGTTCCGAGATTAATAGAAATGCTCAACAGTCTGCGTAATTCTATACCACAATTACATGCAAATTACAGCAGTTATCCTGATATGCTCACAATGCTGAAAGATGTTGATGTTTACATTACTGTTCCACTTTTATTGCTTGAAGAAAATGTATCACCCTATTATCCTGATAATGGTGCAGTAATCGATACTATATTATCTCGTATCACAGCGGAAGAGGGACATGATCCATTTTTCCTATTCTCAGAAAATTGCAGACTAATGGATTGGAGTCAGTTTAAACCAAGAGGTCATTATGTTTATGATCCAAACTCATTATCGGAAATAAATCTTGAACCATATTTTAAAGCGATGATGTGGTTGGGAAGAACTGAAATTTATTTATTAGCTCCTCAATCACTTGCTTTTCCATGTTCAAGCCAAACGTTTAGTGATATTCAAAGACAGACTATTGATGCGATGTTGATAAAAGAATTGTATGAAATTGCGTCGGTTGAACCAATTCACCAGGAAATGGAACATATAATAAAATACTTTGTTGGAGATCCTGATAATGTTACCCTGGAAAATCTTGATTACTTAAAAAATGCTGTTCAGCTTAATAATGCAAGTGAACTGCTCGATAGTCTAACACTTGTTGAATTCCAGGATACATTAAGAAACCAGGCATTTGCGTACCAGTTGATACTTTCACAAATCCTTTACAGCAATCCTATGTCTCCCGATTCAATTGTTCCTGCATCTGCATTTATGCTTATTCGGGCAAAGGTTTATAATTGATTCTTACGTAACCGGTTCAGTTGTATTTGATAGAATTAAATATTTAGGGCAGATAAATTTGCAGGCTTATTTCCTTCAACTCTTGATGTTCTTTTTTCACTTGGTAATGATGCTTCTGCACAACTCTTAATAAATGAACTTGAATGAATATCATTATTCGTCAAATCTTGCCGCATTTGCGATATCTTATAGATCATTACGATCCGGGATTTTGGGAAGAAACAATTTACAATTACTGGTTAAATTCTATTAGATATTTGAATCCTCCAACTGATAGAAGCACATTACCACAGTTTATGCAAACTGCAGCATACTGGCAGCAAAAAATGAATACACAGCTTGCATCATGGACTGAGTTAAGACATGATAATCTACTTTATGCAAAGCAATCTTATACAGGCGGTACTATATGCTCTTATCCTTTTAGTTTTGTTGAACCATTTCCTGAATTCTTTAACAATTTAAAACTGTTAGCTCAGGATTCTTACACATATTTTAACTCACTAAGCTTTCCTGATCCACTTATAAAAGCAATGATTACAGAATATTTTAGCAGTTTTATTTTCACCGCAGATACATTAACTTCAATAGCACAGAAAGAATTGAACGGTGAAACCTTTACTCCTGAAGAAATATATTTCCTTAAAACAATGCTTTATGATGATCCAACAGGAAGCGGTGATCCGTTCCTTGGGTGGTATCCCAAATTGTTTTACAGAGATCACGAATATGAATTAAATAAAGGACTGATGGAAAGTGATCATATTGTTGCTGATATCCACACAACCCCAACGGATTGTGGTGGGGGAGTGATAGGTGCAATTTCTCATGTCGGCACAGGCAAGGTAAATGTGGGAATTGTAGTTACAGAAAACCACGAAGGGAATTTAACTGCCTTTGCAGGACCGGTAATGAGTTACTACGACTACAGAACTTATGATTTTTTACGCTTAACTGATGAAGAGTGGGCTAATACACATTTACAATCTGCATTAAGACCTGATTGGGTAAATATTTATTTAGCAGATTCACTTGGAAACTCAAGAGGGGAAGGAGCAAGTTTAATAACCTTAATTGCCGATGATGACAATTTACCGATTCCACAAACAGAAATACTAATTAGTAATTACCCCAATCCTTTTAATCCATCCACTATAATTGCGTTTACAATTCCTTACGATCTGACAAACTCTCAAACAGAATTGAAAATCTATGACTTACAGGGAAGACTAATTAAAACATTAGTAAATGAAGTTCTTGCAGCAGGAAATTATTTAAGTAAATGGAATGGCACAAACGAAAACGGTGTACAGGTATCCAGCGGAGTTTACATTTATAACATTGAAGTAGCATATAAACAAAAATCCGGCAAGATGACTTTACTAAAATAAAATGTGAGAAAATATTATACTTAAATTTTAAGCCTCACGTTTGTGAGGCTTTTTAATTTTACTTTTGCCTCATACCTGATATTGAAAATTTGCATCATATACTTATGTTTAGTTATATCTTTTATAAAAATTATTAAAGATGAAAAATAACTTCCATGAAATTAGCTTAAACCTAAATGTAAGGGGATTACCTCAATCTGCAACTCTAGCCATAAATGAAATTAGTAAACAGCTTCGAAAAGAAGGTAAGATGATTTACAGACTCGGTTTAGGGCAATCTCCGTTTCCAGTCCCTCAGCCGGTTGTTGATGAGTTGAAAGTAAACGCACATCAAAAAGATTATCTCCCTGTTAAAGGATTGCCGCATATTAAGAGAAGCTGTTGCTAATTATCATTGCAGAAACCATGGAATTGGCTACACTGCTGATAATGTTTTGATTGGTCCAGGTTCCAAAGAGTTGATGTTTATGCTGCAATACACTTATTATGGCGACCTGGTTATCCCAACTCCTTCCTGGGTTTCTTACGCACCGCAAGCACAAATAATTGGAAGGCAGGTTAGATGGATTAAAACGAACAGGGAAAATAATTGGCGCATTACTGCTGAAGAACTTGCAGATCAGTGTAAAGATGATAAAACAAAGCCAAGAATAGTAATTCTTAACTACCCATCAAATCCGGTTGGTGTAAGTTATAATGAAGACGAACTTAAAGAAATTGCCGCGGTAGCAAAAAAACATAAAATAATTCTTCTTTCTGATGAAATTTACGGCGAACTACATCACGAAGGTAAACATCTTTCAATATCACGCTATTATCCTGAGGGAACCATAATAAGCGGTGGATTAAGCAAATGGTGCGGTGCAGGAGGCTGGAGGCTTGGAACTTTTGTATTTCCGGATTCTCTGAGTTCAATAAGAGAAATAATGAGTGTAATGGCTAGTGAAACATTCACCTCTACAAGCGCTCCTATTCAATATGCTGCTGTAAGAGCATTCCGGGGAGGTTCTGAAATAGAAAATTATTTATGGAATTCACGATTAATACTTAAAGCATTATCAACAACTATTGTTACAACATTAAAAGAAGCAGGTGTTTATGTTTATCAGCCCGATGGTGCTTTTTATCTCTTTCCTGATTTTTCGGATCTTAATGATTCGTTTAGAAAAAAAAGAATAAAAACCAGCTCTGAACTTTGTAAAAAGCTTTTAGAAGATACGGGAGTTGCTTTATTACCAGGTTCTGCTTTTGGAAGACCAGCTGAAGAACTTACTGCAAGGCTGGCTTATGTAGATTTTGATGGAGCTCGTGCTTTGAGTGCATGCAAAAGATTGAAGAAGAAAAATGGTGTGGATGAACATTTCTTAAAGAATTATTGCGGGAATATTCTTAAAGCAATTGATTTAATTTGTGATTGGATAAAGAGTTAACAATTTTTGTTGTATTTATTTCGAAGGATTTTTCTTTAAAATAATATAAATCGTACAGTTTTTTGTGATATTGATACCATTACATATTCCTTCTGCTCTCAGCTAAAATCTTTATAACTTTCTACATTATTATTTATCAGAAATATCTTCAGTACATCAATTTCAACTATTTATAAAGATTACGAATGTTTTAAGCATTCCCTGGATGGGGAGGAATCAGTAGTACATTTTTTTGTATTTTTATTTTCAGGTGATAAAATAAACTATTCGATTTTTGAATATTTTGTAAATAGTTTTTGGGGATGAAGTTATGGCACAGCAGCAACTTTTATGGAACAAATCCGGTTAGAGTTAGCTCAGTTATAAGATCAATCGGTTTTGAAATCCAAATTAAAAATTGATGCTAACTTTAATTTGTCAATAAAACTCTATTTAATTTTTCGTTAAATCTTTTGTACTACTATATTTACCTTTTGCTTTCTTAAAACTTCTAAAAGCATAAATAGTCTGAATAATATAGTGTGCAGGAAAGAATGTTTTTAAACCATATTCATCAGGTTTATCATCTGGCAGATAAGCAGTACCAAAAATCCAATCCCAAAAAGCAAATTTAGTTGCAAAATTTCTGTTTCTACCTTTACCTGTGGAATGATGCCAACGATGCATTTCCGGTCCGTTAATTATCCTTTGTAACTTTCCTGTATTTAGGTTTAGATTTGAATGAATATGCATTCCCCATACAGCACTTATAGTTGCCTTGTAAGCAATAACTTCAACGGGTGAACCAAGCAGAACAATTGGTAAAAATTCTATTGTCTGGTTTAGTAATATTTCCAAAGCGTGGGAGCGTGAACCGGACAGCCAATCTACTTCTTTAGGTGAATGATGTGCTTCGTGAATACGCCACAAAAATTTATTTTTATGCTGCCAGCGGTGCATCCAGTAAATGTAAAAATCGTGTGTAACCAGAAAAAATAATAATTGAAGTCATGATTGGAACATCTTCAAATAAACTAAGTCGTGAAATTCCAGTACTGTTATCGATAAACCGAATTATAAAACCGAAAATTATTATACCAAGAATATAACTTTGTGCAATTGAATAAAGTGCCAGATCATCAATAAAACCATTCCTGAAAATTTTTTGTCCCTTTGTGTAAGGAAATGCTCTTTCAAGAATGATAAATAAAAATGCGAAGGAAATTATTATAACAGCAGAATATATTTCTGCATTACTCATTCCCGATACGTAATTCACAATAAAATTGGAAACATCAATAAATATATTTGCTTTTATAACTGTTAAATAATTCATGAAAATTACAATACTAATTAAACGTCACTATCAGATTTAATTTTTCTAAGTTTATTTCGCTGTCCCAGTTCACTTTCATAAACCTTTTTTATTCCATCCCCTAATGATCGTTCAATATCCCTGATGTTACTTACAAGTCTTGTAAATCCTCCAATTTCTACTGAAGCTGCCTGGTCACTTCCCCACATTGCACGATCGAGTGTAATATGTCTTTCAATAAAACTTGCTCCAAGTGCTACTGCCGCCCAGGTTGGAGACAATCCTGTTTCATGCCCGGAATAACCAATTGGAATACCTGGAAATTTATCTTTTAATGTTGATATCATTCTAAGATTAAGTTCTTCATTTTTACAGGGGTAAGCAGAAGTAGAATGTGCAAGTAATAAATTTTCCTTTCCAATGCATTCTACAGCGTTTTCTAATTTCATCCATTGTGGACATACCAGTGGAAGATATTATTGGTTTACCAAGTTCTTTATGGCGAAGTAAAAGATCAATATCTGTAAGCGAAGCTGAAGCAGTTTTATAGATCACAGGATTGAATTGTTCTATAAAATCTACTGAACTTTCATCCCAGCAGGAAGCAAACCAGATTATATCTTTCTCTTTGCAGTACTTATCATATTTCACCAAATTCATCAATTCCAAATTCAACTTTGTGACTGTAATCAATATATGTCATCCTTCCCCATGGAGTATCCCGTTCAACTATACCATTGATCTTTCGGAACACAAATTTCCGGTGTTCGTTTTTGAAATTTTACCGCATCACAACCTGCAGATTTTGCTCCATCAATTAATTTTTTTGCTATATCTAAAGAACCGTTATGATTTATTCCTATTTCTGCAATTACAAACACAGGATGACCATCACCAATAAATGTACTTCCAGCTTTAATTTCTCTTTTGATTATCATTAGCTACCTTAAAACTCGATCAATTTATAAAGTCATTTTACATTAAAAGCTAAAATTAGTTCTGCAAGTTCTCTAAAAGCACCGTTCCCACTTTTATTGACGCAAACATAATCAGCAATATTTTTTATGCACTCCATACCATCTGCAGGAGTTGCTTTTAATCCGACCATTTTCATAATTTCCAAATCGTTTACATCATCACCAATAAATGCAATATTTTCAGCTTTTATACTGTTTTTCTTTATTATTTCTTGAAGAATATCAGATTTATTTTTAACACCTAAATAGTATTCTTTTATTTTAAGCTTTTCGGATCTGGCTTTAACGGATCCTGAATTTTCACCGGTGATAATTATAGTTTCAATCCCCGCATGTTTTCTAAGTCTTTCAACACCCATTCCATCTCTGATTGAAAATCTTTTAAATTCTTCACCTTTTTCTGAATAATAAACACCAGTATCTGTTAAAACTCCATCATTATCAGATAAAACAAGTTTTATTTTTTCCAGTTTTTCCTTTAGATGAATATTTATTTTTTTAAGTTCCTTATCAATTACCATGCTGTCCATCCTCCATCCACAACTAAATTTGCACCGGTCATATAATTTGATGCGTCACTTGATAGAAAAATTAGCGCACCTTTATAATCATTCGGCTGCGCCATTCTGCCTAAAGGTGTTTTCGCGGAATAATTTTTTATAAAGAAATCGTCCTGATTATTTTCAACTCCTCCTGGTGAAAGAGTGTTAACTCTTACTCCTTTTTCTCCCCAATATGCTGCAAGAAATTTTGTAAACATTATTACAGCCCCTTTTGTAACAGGGTAGGCTGCAGTTTTATAAAATACCTGCTCCCATTTTTATTTTTATAAATTGACTGATCAGGAGCTATAATACCATATGTAGATGCAATGTTTATTATACTTCCTCTTCCTTCTCTGCCATTGCTGTTCCGATTGTTTGACTGCATAAAAACATACCTGTTACATTTACATCCAAAGATTTTTTCCACATTCCAAGGGGGTAATTTTCAAATTTAGATTGTTCTAAAGCATTTAGACGGATTTTCAAATTTATCATTTATTGCAGCATTGTTTACTAACACATCAACTTTACCAAAGACTTTTATATTTCTTCCTTTAGATGTAGTCAACAGATTCTTTAATTGTAATATCAGTACTTATACCGATAGATTTTTCTTCCAGAGTTGAAGCAAATTCTTTACATTTTTTTTCATCAATATCACACACAACTACATTTGCACCTGCTTCACGTAATGCCTGGCAATGATTTTTGCCCAGCAATCCTAAAGCACCTGTTACAACTGCAACTTTTCCTTTTAATGAAAAGATATCCAGGTTTTTACTTATTCTTTACTCAATTAGTTAAATTCACTTTTTTGGTTTTGTATTAAAGTTACTTACTTTTCTAAAAACCGGTTCAACGGGTTTACCTTTAAGACATTCTTTTACTTTATTCTCTTCAACAGCTTTTTTAACTAAAGGAAGAACATCACGGTAAACTTTTAATGTATAGTTAATATCATCATCTTTATGAGAATAACTCATATTATGAAATCCGCCCCACAGAATACCTCTTTTTATCATTTCCTGCTGCATAAGGGATTTAATTTCGAGTGGATTTCCTGCTGAGGGATCAAAAGTTATCAGTGATCTGCAATCATAACCAATGCATTTAGTAAAATTTGTTCCAAGTCTCTTCAGAAATTTTATTATATCCATCTTTTAGCTTTTTACCTTGTGTTGACTAAATAAGCAGGAACGTTATTTTTCCTTAATTCAGTAATTGTTGCCTTTGCAGCAGCAAGTGATAAGTGCTTCACCACCAAAAGTTGTATAGAAGAAAACATCCTTTTCCAAGAACTTTCATTACATCTGCTCTTACCGGTCAAAACAGAGATAGGCATACCATTTGCGACAGCTTTTGAAAAAGTTGCAAGATCAGCATTAACTTTAAAAAATTCCTGAGCACCACCTAATGCAATTCTAAATCCCGTCCACATTTCATCAAAAATTAGAAGTGTTCCATTTTTTGTACACACTTCTCTCAGTTCCAGTAAAAAGTTGTTCTTTGGTTCCTCAAAAACGAATGGTTCAAGAATTACTGCAGCAGTTTCATCATCAATGGAATCTATAACTGATTGAATATCATTATAGTTAAATGTAAAAGTTAGATCGGTTAATGCTTTTGGGTATTCCTGCATTTCTATCTGTTACAGAAATATACCAATCGTGCCATCCATGATAACCGCAGCAAAGAATCCGCTCTCGTTTTGTGTATGCACGGGCCGTTCTTACTGCAGCAGAAGTTACATCAGCTCCTGTTTTACTGTACCGAACAGATTCAGCATTTGGGACTGCTTCTTTAACTAATTCTGCAACTTCAACTTCCAAGGGATGCATAAGTGAAAATGTAATTCCATCTCCCAATTGTTTTTTAATTGCTTCATCAACTTCAGGATATGCATAACCAAGTGACAGGGGACCGATAGCCATATTAAAATCTATATATTCGTTTCCATCAACATCCCACACGTGGCAGCCCTTACCTTTTTGAAGATATTTTGGAGCTATTCCTTTTACATTTTGCTGCGGTCCCTTTGCTAAAGTCTGCGTAACTGAAGGAATAAGATTTAGAGCACGGTTATATAACTCATCAGATTTTTTAATACAGGGAAAGTTTTTATTAAACTCAATTTTATTTGGCATTTAAAACTCTTTTTGTTTGTTCGATTTACTGTATAATTGATAAATTTTCTTTAACAAAATAATAAATTATTCAAATAAGTTTTGTTTGCTGTTCATCAATTGTTTTTAACTCTTTTAAATGATTTCTATACCAATTAACTCCTGCATATTTTGAATTAATTCTTCATTATGGCAGGATTTTCTTCTAATAGTTTTAATATATCAGCAAGTGGAAATATTTTACTTTCTTTATATAGTTCATCATAAATTATTTTTACAAATTCATAATCCTCTTTATAATCTATAGTAAACCTGTGGCTCATAGAATAATCCAATCCAGTTTCCCAGGATACATTTCCAATCCTGAATTTATCAGGATTATCCCAGAAATATGGAGTTGTATGCTCTCTTTCTAATGGTAGTTTTGCATTTTTTTCAGCAAGTTCAAGAACTTCCATAGTCATTACTTCAACATCGTTTCCATCAGGATAACTGGGCGGATGTAGATTGCTTACAAAATCATATTTGGTATTATTCTTTAAATAAAAATCAATTACTTTATCTATTGTTTGTGGATCAACTAGCGGGCAATCTGAAGGTATTTTAATTACAACATCTGCTTTATGAATTTTTGCAGATTCGTAATGTCTTTTTAATAAGTCTGTTGAATTTCCTCTGTAGAAGTTTATATTTTTTTCTTTGCAAAGTTGAACTATAGGAATATCAATTTCTTCCCTTGTGAGAGCCACAATGATATTCCCGGCAAGTTTTGAAGCAGCAACTCTTTCGTACATTCGCAATAGAAGCGGTTTACCTGCTAAGGGCATCATTACTTTGCCAGGAAGACGGGTAGATCCCATCCTTGCCTGGATTACAGTTACTATATTTAATGCCATGCCAAATCATGTATGAAGTGATAATTAGTATATACAACAGAATTCTAAACCGAATTTTTAATTCTAGCAAGTCTGCGCTTGGTTTTAAAACGCTGAATCAGTTTATGTTTTGGAATAAGTTTTTTATCCAAAGTATATACGTTTGATTTATAAGGTTCTGCAAGTAATCTTCTAGCAACATGTGCAATATTAAATGCAGATTTGCCATCGTTCTGCATTGGGAGAAGCTCTTTTAGTTTGTTTACATCAAAATCTGAAAAAACCTGTTTGCCTAATGCTAATCCAACATAGACAACAGTAGAATAACGTGTTATCAGCACATCGCAGTTGGCAATCATCGGTTCAATTCTTTCATTTTCAAAAACCAATGCACCGGGAGCATAAGCATTTATTTCCTTTGGTTGCCCTGCTGATATTTTCATTTGGATGAAGTTTAAAAATCAATTTTCGTCCGTCAGCAATTTTAACAGCATTTTGTATAAATTTTTTCCTGTTTTCATATTTATACGTTTCTCTTATATCCGATGTTGCTACAAGTGCAAATCCACGGTAGGGAAAATCGTTTTCAAAATATTGTTTGCAATTATCAAAATTTGGTATACCGGTCGCTTCAATCTTTTTTTCATCAAGCCCTTCATTAATAAACTTATTTTTATACCCTTCTGAAGCAACACAAAATACATCATACTCATTGGATAAACCCATGGTGGAAGTGTGACCCAGCCATCTTGGAAATTTAAATTTCTTTATTAAATTAAATGTAAAATTTGGAGGATCGGTCATTCCTTCCTGTACAAGAATAGTTTTTTTGTTTTTAATATTTTTAGGTATGATCAGATCTGCACACGTGATAACAAGATCGTAGTGATTTTGCTTTCCCTCATAGTCCAGTTTTAAGTTATTCTCAGCAATGTAGTTAAGTGTTTTTTCTTTTGCTTGCCCACCGAGAATAGTAAAATCTAAAATTCCAATTTTTATAGCAAGTTTAATTATTTCATGCCCGTCAGCATAATATGGAGTAAAGTACGCCTCATATTCCGGCAGTTCCCGTGCAATTTTATGCATCTGTGTAGTTTGGTTATGTGAGCCGCCGATGTAGAGTATCTTTTGCTTGCTCATTGAGAAAAAATTGATTTTGAGTAATTTATTTACAAAATATAATAAAATTGATAATCAATAATCAGCTATGTATTTATAAAATTGTGATACAAAATACACTCATAAAAGTTCTAAACAGACCAATATTGATCCAATTTATAGCATTTGCTTATCTAAACTTATTAAATCCCGGAAATAATTCAATTTATTAATATTGTCTTAATAAATGATTTTTTCATCGCAATCATTATTAGTATTTAAATACAATTATCAAAATGTGCTGTCTAAAATTTGCCTTATAAATATCTAATTCTTAAATTCGACTGCAATTGTGTTCAATTCAATTTTAAAGTTTAAATATGAAAATAATCAAGCCAAAAAAATTACTAAAAAAGGATGTGATCGGGATTATATCCCCTGCTTCAAGCCCCATTGAAACGGAATCAATAGAAAGAAGTGTAAGATATTTAGAAAATCTTGGTTACAGGGTTGAAATTGGGGAAAATGTTGGAAAATTTAAAGGTTATTTGGCGGGAAGTGATCAGGAAAGAGTTGATGATATTCATTTTATGTTTAAAAATAAAAGTGTGAGAGCTGTTTTTTGTATTCGGGGTGGTTATGGTGCATCGCGCTTGCTTGATAAAATTAATTATAAAATTATAAAGGAGAATCCTAAAATATTTGTTGGCTACAGTGAAATAACAGCTCTTCAAATGGCTTTTTTTCAAAAAACAGGTTTAATAACTTTTGCCGGACCTATGCTTGCCCAAGATTTTTCGAATTCAATAAGCTCATTCACAGAAGAAAATTTCTGGAAAACTATTACTTCGAATAAAAAAGCAGGAAGGATTAAATATCCGAATGATGATAAACTTCCTGGAATTACAAAAGGAGGTGCTTCAGGAAGAATTATAGGGGGTAACCTGGCTGTTTTTGCCAGCTTAATTGGAACTAATTATTTTCCAGCACTGAAGGGAAAAATTCTTTTACTTGAAGATGTAGGAGAATTACCATATAAGATTGATAGAATTTTAAACCAATTTAGATTACTTAAAGTTTTTAAATCTGTTGAAGGATTAATACTTGGAAGATTTGTTGATTGCTACGAGCATGATCCATCTAAAAGAACATTAACACTTGGTGAAGTGATGGATGATTATTTACATCCATTAAATATTCCGATTATTTATACATTTCCTCATGGTCACATTGAGGATAAGCTTACTGTGCCATTAGGAATAAAAGTAAAAATGAATGCCACCAAAGGTTTTGTGGAATATCTGGAGGCACCTGTTAAGTAATATCACTCGTTTCAAAGGGGTTGTTTAGATAACTAAAAAATGATCTTGAAAAAATCTCTTCAGCTTTTCTTGCTTTTTGCAAGTTCTTAAAAATTCCATATACAGTTGATCCAGTTCCGGTCATTAGAGCAAATTCTGCTCCATAATCGTATAGCTCGGCTTTAATTTTTTTTATTGATGGGAATTTTTTAAAAACAATATTCTCAAAATCATTTTTTATAAAACTTTTCATTTTTTCAATTTCAAATTTTTCATTTTGAATAATTTTTTTTAATGAATTATAATTTGATTTTGGTACTACTTTGCTAAAAGCCCATTTTGTAGAAATATGAATCCCTGGATTTACAATTAAAATGGGGTATGAAAGTGAAAGATCAATCTTAGTTAGTTTTTCACCGCGTGAAATACCCAATGAAGGAATTGGTGTTAAAAAATACGGCACATCTGAACCTAATTTTATTGCTAATTCCGATAATTTAGAATAAGTAAGATTTAGACTAAAAAGTTTATTTAAGGCCTTTAAAGTTGCTGCCGCGTTTGAACTTCCACCACCAAGACCTGCACCAATTGGGATATTTTTTTCAAGATTAACTTCAACAGAAAAATCTTCTTTCAACTCTCCTTCCATCAGTTTGATAGCATCCACAACTAAATTCGATTTGAGTTTCTCTATCTCTGCCGAATTTGTTTTAAACTTTAATGAAGTAGATTTTTTAAAACTCAGTTTATCTGAGAGTAAAAGGGGATAAAAAACTGTTTCCAAATTATGAAATCCATCAGGTCTTTTACTTATAACGTTTAATCCGATGTTTATTTTTGCCGAAGAATTCACTTCAATTTTTTGCATAATATTTTTTTATTTCTTTAATAAATTTGGGATTAGATCCGCAACATGTTCCAACAAATGCAAGATTTTGTGAATTAACTTGTTTAATAACGTTTATATAATCTTGAGTTGTAATTGCAGATTTAATAATAGTTTCTTCTGGCTCCCCGACTCCACAATTAAGATAAAATCCCCATATATAATTTAAATTCAACAATGGGAGCATTCTTAAGAATAAGGATGGACTAATACAGTTAAAACCAATTGCCAATGGATTATGATCCAGTATAAAGTCTGTTACATAATTGAGACTTTCTCCGGAGAGAATCTTAAAATCTTCAACAACATAAATACTTAAAATATAAGGAATGTTAATACTGGAACAATTTTCACAAATAATCTTTATTTCATCAAAATGGCTTTGTGTTTCATTTAGGATGAAATCAACACCATTATCTGCCAGTAATTCAATATGATTATTATGATTTAATTCAAGTTTATTATAGTTTAATTTTCTCACTTTTTGATAACAATCTTCAGCTGGTGGATTTGAACCTGCTATGAATATATTCAAATTTCTTGTTGCTTCTTTTGCAATTTTTACACCTTCCAAAGCATATTTTGTATCAAATTTATAACCTGCTCCCTCAAATGCTGCAGGATTTGTTCTGAAAGTGTTGGTTGTAATTATATCTGCTCCAGCACAAATATACTCTTCGTGAAGGTTTTTAATAACATCAGGATTTGTAATATTCAATTCACTCATCCACATCTTGCTATCCGGATTAAATCCTCTCTGTTGCAGTAGACTTCCCATTGCTCCATCCAAAATTAATGGAATACCTGAATATGCGGCTTTATTAAACGGATTACTTTGGAGCATAGTTAATCTGCAGTGATTATTTTTATTATATCTTCTATTTTTTTAGAAAAAATTTGAATTGAGTAATTTTTTTTAATCCTATTTTTACCATTTATACACATTTTATCTCTTATGGGTAAATTTTCAGATAGCAATAAAATATTATCAGCAGCCATTTGAGAATCTTCCAAATCATAGATATAACCAGTTTCATTATTTTCAACTACTTCCGGAATAACGTTTAAATCTGGTGCAACAACTGGTATTCCGAATGTCATAAATTCCATTGCTATTCTGCAGATATATTCTGAATATCTTGAAGATAATATTCCAATATCTGATATATTTATAAGATCTCTAACATCATCTAATCTTGGAATTACTTTAACATAATTCTGCGACATTTAGTTCGACTAATTTCTTTTGAACGTCTGTAAATTTAATTTCTCCTTCTTCTCCAGATAGAATAAAGCAGATATTTTGTGATTCCTGAATAACTTTTTTGATTATTTCCAGCAGAAAGAAAATGCCTTTTTCTGGTGCAAATCTTCCTATAAAGCTCACAATTATTTTATCAGATGAAATCTTTAGCTTTTCCTTTAAATTTTCTACCGGATTGTAACGTAGAAAACTTTCTAACTCCAGCGGAGCATGAAGTATTATATACTTTCTTATCTTAAAAATTTTATCATACCTGGATTTTGTTGCTGAACCGGGAAAAATGAAATAATCAGTAAGATTATTGTGTAAATACCTGTTAAGAAAATTGTTAACAGGAGGAACGTTATCAAGGCATATTTTTATAATAGGGATTCTTTTATAATTTATTTTATTTAAAATTCCTGTAATAATATGGCCTTGTGCGGTTATGGGAATTACAACATCAATATTATTTTCTTTAATTATCTTCTTTACTTTATTAATGTTAGTAAAAAATTGAAATGGTGAACGAACGAGTAAATTTAAATTCTTTTTAACAACTGATTTTTCTTTGATGGCATTTGAAGCAGGAGAGTCTGTTCGCCCAACAAAAGTTACATTGTGATTATTAATTAACAATGATGTAACCAGCTTACTGCAATAATATGCTGCTGCGTTTGCCCAGGGAGATTGATATAAAACAAGTATTTTCACTTTACATTATCCATATAATTTTGTAACTAAACATAATGAAAGTATCAGGTTTTACATTTATAAAAAACGCTGTTAAGTACGATTTTCCTCTAATTGAATCGATTAATTCTATATTACCAATTTGTGATGAGTTTATTATTGTACACGGTGATAGTGATGATAACACTAAAGATTTAATTTCTACTATTAATTCTACAAAAATTAAAGTATTTAATACAGTTTGGGATCCTGAATTAAAAACCGGAGGAATGATTTTAGCGCAGCAAACAAACATAGCACTTTCTAAAACAACAGGTGATTGGTGTTTTTACATACAGGCGGATGAAGTTGTACATGAAAATGATCTTCCCAAAATTCAAACTGCTATGCATACTCATTTTAATAATGATAAAGTTGAAGGATTATTATTTAAATATTTACACTTTTACGGGAGTTATAACTACATTGCTACATCAAGGCAGTGGTACAGAAATGAAATCAGGATTGTGCGGAATAATTTAGGAATTCAGTCATTTCAAGATGCACAAGGTTTTAGATTGAAAGATAAAAAGTTAAATGTTAAACCTATTGATGCACATATTTTTCATTATGGATGGGCACGTCCTCCCCAATCCATGCAGAAAAAAATGAAATATTTTCATTCACTCTGGCATAATAAAGATTGGATTGATGAAAATTTGTCAAATGAAACTGAATATGATTTTTCAGGTATGGATTCGCTGGAATTGTTCAAAGGAACACATCCGGAAGTTATGAAAAAAAGGATTTCTGAGAACAAAATTCAATTCAATCCATCCAACCATAAAATAAAGAAAGGAATTAAAAGATTCGTTTTAGATTTAGTAGAAAAGATGACTGACTACAGGATAGGGGAGTATAAGAATTATAAAATTATCGAGTAATTTTATTAACACATTTTAAAATTTCATCAATCATCTTATTTGTTTTAGCCGGTTTAACAATAAAATTGTTACTACTATCTGCATATCCGTAAGTTTTGTAATTGTGCTGCAAGAATATACCAATAGCAGGTATGTTTAATGCAAAAGAAAAGTGAAGAGGACCCGTATCACCACAAATAAAAACTTTGCAGGATGATATCATGGTTTTTAATTTTTTAAGGTTAACAATTTTAATTGAGTTATAATCATTATTATTAATTGATTGATACTCCATTTCTTCTTCAATTCCGAAAAGAAGCATAGGAAAGAATTTTGTTTCTGATTTTATTTTTTGATATACGATTTTGAAATTTTCAATATCCCATTTTTTGAAATTTCTTGCACCAATCCAGATTCCTGCAATTTCCTTATCCGCATTTATATTAAATTGATTTCTAAGTTTACTTATTAGTTCATTAATTTCATTTTTATCTGCAAATATTTTTGGTTTTAATTCGTATTTAATTTTTGAAACAGAATTAACTAGTTCCTGTTTCATAAGATGATAATGCTTCGATCTATCAGGAGTTATGTGAATATTAGTAAAAATTTCACCACTTCCACCCGTAAATCCAATCCTGTATTCTGCTTTGGTTTTATAAGCTATCCAACCATTTAAAAAGAAGTTCCAGCTGGATTGGAACTCTCAATTGCCAAATCATAACGATTTTTTTTTAGTGATGACAGAAATTTGAAAAGATTGAACGGGTTTTTAATAAACTCTTTATGGCTGAATATGTGAACGGTATTTATATAAGGATTGTCATCTGCTAAATATTTGATATTATTTGCAATTAAAATATCTATTGATGAATTTTTGAAAATTTTATTTGTTGCTTCGATTAGTGGAGTGGAAAGAATGAAATTTCCAATTTTTCTATCTTGATGAACAATAAGTATTTTTTTTATATCATTAGGATTTATTTCTTCAGGTGAAATTTCTTTTTGAGGAATTATTATCCTGAAAATGATTTTCAATACTTTCTTGACAAACCGTTCTAAGGATTTACCAAAGTTCATTTTAATGTGCATCCAGCCAGTTGTTACCTGTTCCAGCATCCACAATTACGGGTACATTTAGGGGAAGAGCTTTTTCCATTAATTTTTTTATAATTGGAGTGAGTTCCTCAACTTCATCTTTATGGGCATCAAATAAAAGTTCATCATGTACTTGTAATACCATTTTGGTTTTTGCTTTTCTTTTGTTCAATTCCTTATGAATGTTTATCATCGCAATTTTAATCATATCTGCTGCAGAGCCCTGTATTGGCATGTTTATCGCAATTCTTTCTTCTGCCTGCCTAACAATTCTATTATTGCTGTTTATGTTTCTTAAGTATCTTCTTCTTCCTAAAATTGTTTCGGCATAACCTTTTTCCCTCGCATTCATAACAGAATCATCCATAAACTTTTTAACTTGCTTAAAAGTGTTAAAGTATGTTTCAATAATTTCCTTTGCATGCGACTGAGTTATTCCTAATCTTGTTTTTAATCCAAATGGACCAATACCGTATAAAATTCCAAAGTTAACTTCCTTTGCTTTTCTTCTCATATCATTTGTTACTTCTTGCGGATCTACCATAAAAACAAGAGCTGCAGTACTTCTGTGGATATCTTCTCCATCCTTAAATGCTTTACTCATTCCCTTATCACCACAAATTGATGCCATAATACGAAGCTCGATCTGGCTGTAATCTGCACTAAGTAATAAGTGATCTTTATCTCTTGGAACAAATGCTTTACGTATTTCTTTTCCCATTTCAGTTCTAATAGGAATGTTTTGCAGGTTAGGATCTAAACTTGATAATCTTCCAGTTGACGCAACAGTTTGATTAAAACTTGTATGAACTCTGCCGGTTTCAGCATTTATTAGATTAGGCAATGCATCTGCATAAGTTGATTTTAATTTAGCTGCTTGCCTGTAGCTCAGTATAAAATCAATTATATCATGTTCTCCACGTAAAAATTCAAGTGACCGGGCATCCGTTGAGAATCCTGTTTTAGTCTTTCTTCCAGTAGTTAATCCGAGTTTTTCAAACAAAATTACCTGCAGCTGTTTTGGTGAGTTGATGTTAAACTCTTCACCGCTTATTTGGTAAATTTGTTTTGTGTAATTATCCAATAATATTTGAAGATCATCACTAAACTTATTTAATGCACTCTCATCAATTTTAATTCCTTCAAATTCCATATCTTCTAAAACCGGCGCAAGAGGGAACTCAACTTCGTAGGCAATTTTATTAAGTTTTTCTTTCTTTAATTCCTTATCCAGTTTTCTATACAACTGATAAGTCACATCAGCATCTTCTGCAGCATAGTTTGTAAGTTCATCACGATCAACTTCATATATTTTTTTGGGATCGATTTTTTCGCCGAGCAATTCTTTTATAGAAATAGGACTGTAATTAAGATATTTATGGGCAAGAGAATCCATTCCATGTTTTTGATCTGCATCAAGAATATAACTTGCAAGCATTGTATCAAAATAAAAACCGTGAACATTAATCCCAATACTTCGGAGAACCGAAATATCATACTTACCATTCTGGCAGACTTTTTTAATTTTTTTATCCTCAAAAAATGGTTTGAATATTTTTACAAAATCAATAACTGGAAGACGACCTTTCCCATCATTAAATTTTTTACCAGGATCAATTGCTACAAATATTCCTTCCCCGGCTTTTGTAGAAAATGATGCTCCCACAATGTTTAGTTCAAAAGGATTTAATGAATCAGTTTCAGTATCAAAGACAATCAGATTACTTTGTAATAATCTTCCAACTAATTGTTTCGCATCTTTAACGCTGTATATAATTTGATATTTTGTTTTTTTTGTATCAAATGATTTGAAATTAGAATCTTCAACAGCTTCAGCAGAAGGTTGCTGACTGTTGCCATTATATACTTTTAATAATCGGTTAAAGAGTGTTTTAAATTCAAGTTCATTAAAAAATTCCTGTAAGTTATCAAATTGCGGATTTTCAAATTTTGCTTTTTCAAAATCAATCTCCATAGGAACATTGCAATGAATTGTTGCCAGCTCTTTTGATAAAAATGCATTGTCTTTACTTTCTGTAAGTTTTTTCTTTATTCCTGCTTTTTCTATTTGATCGATGTTTTTATAAATATTTTCTAAACTTTTATATTTTTCAATTAAGGGAAGAGCTCCTTTTGGTCCGATTCCTGCAACTCCTGGTATATCATCTGATGAATCTCCAATAATAGATAAATAATCAATCATCTGAGGAGGATCGAATCCAAGTTCTTCTTTAACTTTTGCCACATCATATAATTTTGGTTCATCATTACCTCTGCCAGGGCGAATTACAAAAACTCTTGTCGTTACCAACTGAAAATAATCTTTATCAGGTGTTATAGCGTAAGAAATCAATCCTTCTTTCTCGGCTTTTTTTACAGCAGTTCCAACTATATCATCAGCTTCATAACCCGGCTTAATCCAGACTGGCATGTTCAATAATTCAACAAGTTGTTTAATTCTATCAATCTGAGGAATCATATCATCGGGCATTACAGCACGGGATGATTTGTAATCTTCATATCTCTCATGGCGAAATGTTTTTTCTTTTGAATCGAAAGCAACAGCAATATAATCTGGTTTATGATCTTCCAGCACTTTTAATATTTGATTGATAAAACCGTAAACTGCTGAAGTGGGTTCACCTTTGCTTGATACTAAAGGACGGTTGATAAAGGCATAATAAGCTTTATATGCCATTGCAAGTGCATCAATTATAACAAATTTTTTATTCTTCATATATAATGATTTAATGATTAGAATTATTATTCAGAAAATAAAGATAAGATGATTAAGTTAAAATATACATTTCCGCTAATGCATATGTGTTTAGATCTAAAATTTGATACCCATAATTGGCATTAATTTTTGTGTTGGATTAATTTGAGATATTGAATTATTTTTATATTACGTTCACAATAATTTGTTTTAGCAATTAATTTATTATTAAGTTATATAGTGAAAATAAATTTTTACATAAACATCTTCATGAACTTTTTCTTCATTCACATTCTTCTTCATTTCATCTTTAATTAAATAAGGAGGTATTTATGCAAAGCAAATATTCACTTTTTGCTGTTGTATTATTGTTAATCTGCTTTAGCTTGGTTCAAGCTCAAACAAACATCAGTTATGAAAAACTGCCTGATGTTGCCATATCCGGTGACGAAAATCGTGATATGCGCAATCTTGAAGTTATTGAATCAAACTATCAATTAAATATTCCACCATATAGCTCTGGCAGTTTCGTTTGGGATTTACACAATATTACTGATGCAGCAACCGGTTACGATTTGCAATCGAACTCTTCCTGCCAGCAATTATGGCTTGATGTAAATACTGGTTTTATGCATGCTGTTTTTACTTATTCGCAAGAATCAGGAAATAATTGGCCTGACAGAACAACATTATATTTTGGAAGTACAAATGCAGGAGTTGATTGGTTTGAATTAGGTCCTGTACCCAATACTTCAAGATGCGGTTACCCGGCTATTTATGGTGATGCAAATGGTAGCGCCATTATACTCAATCACAATGCTGTATTTGGAACAACTCATACAACAGTTATGCCTGACAATAGCTCATTTGAATATAACTTTAGCAATTTTGATCCGGGTGTATTACCAGAAGGCGATCCAATTTGGCCAAGATTTATAGTTGCACCAAATGGTGATTATATTTTTGCTTCATCAAGAAATGTTCAACCTGCAGATAGTTTCTATGTTAATATATTCACACCGGGTACAGGTACTTTTAGAGGTTATGAACCCTGGGATGGAAATAATGCTGAAGTATATACTTTCGGAATTTCTCCTTCTGGTAAAATTGGTTTAGCATATATCGGGCAGCCAAATGGAACATCTTACATAAATGATGGAGATGTTTTCTTATCTGAATCAATGGATAACGGGCAAAACTGGAGTACACCAGTAAAA
The DNA here is from genome assembly GCA_963714405.1 of uncultured Ignavibacteriales bacterium. GTDB lineage: Bacteria > Bacteroidota > Ignavibacteria > Ignavibacteriales > Ignavibacteriaceae > JAZGGS01. The sequence goes on from CAVQOH010000001.1 coordinate 97,592, forward strand.
ATTTATGAAAGAGATCATTCAGTTGATACAACCTGGGGTGCTATGAGAGGTCTTACTCTTAACTACTTTGGTGAAGAAGCTTGCATTTTCTTTGAAACTGCTTGGCAGGATTTTGCCGCCGGAACTTATCAGCAAGGAAATATAAACGAGCTTTATTTCTGGTCAGCTAATGTTAATGGAGGTGATCCTGTAGTATTTTTAGATTCATCATGGCCGAATTATAATCCGGGCGGAGGTGCAAACGATGTTTATATGGGTGTTTGCAGACCAGTATTAGCCCGTTCAGAAGATGGAACAGCTTTGTTCCTGGCTTTTTCAGCTGCTTCCGGGGAAGTATGGCCAGATACTTTAACAGAGCAATCACCTTATTTTGATGGATATTTTTCATATTCTACTGATGGCGGTGAAAATTGGACGGATCCAGAGAAATTTACTCCCGATGGTCCTCCATTGTTGGATTGGAGATATCCTAGTATAGCTCCTATCATCGCACCAAATCCTCCTGATGATGATGTTTATACAGTGCATATTGTTGTTCAGGGTGATACATTACCTGGAAGTACTGTACAGGTTGCTGCACCTATGATTGTAGGTGTAACTGCTAAATACTATCACTTTTCAACTGATATTGTAATTGTTGGAGTTGATGACGATGGAAATGTTGTTAATAATTTTAATCTTGAACAAAATTATCCAAATCCATTTAATCCTAGCACACAAATTAAGTACACACTTGCTGAACAAAGCAATGTTACATTAAAAGTATATGATGTGTTAGGAAACGAAGTTGCAAATTTGGTAAACAAAAACCAAAATGCAGGTTCTTATAATGTCAATTTTGATGCTTCCGGCTTAGCTTCAGGATTATACATTTATAAGCTAAGTGCTGGTAATTTTACATCAAGTAAAAAAATGCTGTTACTTAAGTAGAAATATGTTAATTGCATAATCTTGGGTGAATTGATCAATAACTTTGGTTGATTCACCCATTTTTTTTATATTTTTGTTCTATGAATAGCGATCAATTCCAACTAACATTTAAAGTACTTAAAACAGCATTTAAGAAGTACGAAAAAAACCTCACGATTAAAACCAATAATAATGATAAATACCATCTTTACGCAGGATACAGTAAAAAATATAAAAGAGATATTTATTTTGGAGGTGCAGAAATTAAGAAAAACTATGTGAGTTTTCACTTAATGCCTGTTTATATACATCCCGAACTTCTTAGTAGCATTTCTCCTGAACTAAAAAAAAGAATGCAGGGGAAATCCTGTTTTAACTTTAAAGAAATTGATAAGAACCTTTTAAGGGAACTTTCAGGATTAACCTCAATTGGCTATGAATATTTTAAGAAAGAGGGGATGCTGTAATAAATCATCTTGCTATAAACGTACCTATTACTAAATCTCACTTATAATAACATAATTATCCTTATCTTTATTCCTGTATTATTAAGAAATAACAAATCCAGTTTATGACACCAGCAAAAGAAACCGTTTCAAAAATACCTTCCTGGGAAGATCTCGTTAAAAAATATCAAACATCAATAAACCGTAAAAGTATCTGGCAATTGTGTAATTCATTTTTACCGTTTGTGCTTATATGGTACTTAATGTATCTTAGCATTGATGTTAGTTACTGGATAACCCTTCTATTAGCGCTTCCGGCAGCAGGATTTGTTGTAAGAATTTTTATCATTCAGCATGATTGCGGGCACGGTTCTTTCTTCAAATCACAGCGAGCAAATGATTTTTGGGGAATGGCTGGAAGCATATTTTCATTAACCCCCTATCATTACTGGCGAAAAAATCATGCTATTCATCATGCTACTGCAGGCAAACTTGATAAAAGAGGAATCGGCGATATCTACACATTGACTGTTGATGAGTTTTTACAGAAATCTCGATGGGGAAGATTAAAGTATCGCCTTTACCGTAACCCAATAATTTTGTTTATAATCATTCCTGTTATTTTATTTGTACTGCTTTACCGCCTTCCCATTTCTGATGTTAGGGATTTTAAGAAATTTCAACCAAGTGTTTACATTACAAGTATTGTTATTATATCACTTATTTCTGGATTGATCTGGCTTACAGGATGGCAAACCTTTTTGATAATTCAACTTCCTATAACATTTATTGCTTCCACAACGGGAACGTGGTTGTTTTATGTTCAGCATCAATTTGAAGATACATATTGGAGTGAAACTAAGGGCTGGGATTATGCATCTGCTGCGATTAAAGGAAGTTCTTATTACAAACTTCCTAAAGTTTTACAATGGTTTACAGGGAATATTGGTTTTCATCACATTCATCACCTTAGCCCAAAAATCCCAAACTATTTGCTCGAAAAATGCCATAAAGATAATCCTTATTTTCAGGAAGGCGCAGTATTAAATATTCGCAAAAGTTTCAGGAGTTTATTTTTAAGGTTGTGGGATGAGAACCAGAAAAAGCTAATTAGTTTCAATCACTTGCACAAATACCGATCGAGGGCAACCACAAATTCTTAAAATTCTAGTCAAAATTCTCCTTTTCAATTATTAGGAGAATATAAAATTTAAATGATTGAAAATAATTGTAAGAAATGTAAGTTTAGATTAATAAACTTATTCGTTTTTATATGGAAACAGTTTTTAATCTTAATCTCCTCATCGGAATTCTCCTATTTATAATTTTTCTATTTGGTATAATCACGTCAATCAGGGAAAATGAAAAATTAGCAGTCTTTCGGCTTTCAATTTTTACTTTAATTCTCCCTTTCCCATTTTTTACTGTTTTTCTTTTTCCAGTTCCATTTAAGGATGAAATATCAATCCTACTTTTATCATTATTTGTAATATTTACTTTACTACTTTTCATTCCTATCCGCAAAAATAAAATAGAATATGATGTTCCTACAGAAAGGATCGATGAAAGAGATACAATGTTTTCCAGGAAGGAAATACAACCTGGAACTTATAGATTTGAGCAATACTATAAAAAATTTCCTGATAAAAAAATTCTAGATGATAAATTCCGTAAAAAACCAGGATTGTTAAGAAAAGGTTCAACTTTTTACAATCCATTTCATTTTGCTGCAGCAGATTCAAGCTTTGAATCCATTGCCAGAATGCACTCGATGTTTGAGGGAGAACCATCGGAAGATATTATAAAAGTAAAAGCGGAGGAAATTACACGGTTCATAAAAAACTGGGCGACTAAATTAGGAGCGGATAATTGCTGTATCACCATTTTGAAAGATCATCATCTGTACAAAATTGGTGGAAGGAAAGAGAGATATGGAAAAGAAGTTGTTAATAATCATAAGTACGCAATAGTTTTTACAACAGAAATGGATAAAACGATGATCCATTCTGCTCCATCGGGATCAGTTGTAATGGAATCTGCACAGCAATATTTAGATTCTGGAATTGTTGCAATCCAAGTGGCAAAGTTTATTCAAATATTAGGTTACAATGCACGGGCTCATATAGATGGTAATTACCAGGTAGTTTGCCCATTGGTTGCAAGGGATGCTGGTTTAGGGGAGATTGGAAGAATGGGTTTATTGATGACCCCAAATTTAGGTCCTCGTGTAAGAATTTCTGTGGTTACAACGGATATTCCTCTTTTAATTGATGAAAGAAAACCTGATTACAGTGTTACTGATTTTTGTAAAATGTGTAAAAAATGTGCAGTTGCTTGCCCCAGCAGGGCTATATCTTTTGAAGATAAAAAGGATATTGAAGGTGTTTCCCGCTGGCAAATAAATTCTGAAGCCTGTTATACCTTATGGTGTAGTTATGGAACTGATTGCGGAAGATGTGTATCAGTCTGTCCGTATTCCCATCCTGATAATTTGTTTCATAATTTAATAAGATTTGGAATTAAGAACTCAAAAATGTTTAGTTGGTTTGCTGTTAAAATGGATGACGCAATCTATGGAAAAAAACCCCGATCAGCTGAACTCCCAACTTGGATGCAAATGAGCTCAAATAAAGAATAGACAATTATTTTTTGTATAAAATTGAATTTTAATTAACTTATCAATGGCTACTTTACAATCATTTAATAAATAATCATAATTCGGAGGCAAAACATGGAAGATTTTGGGTTGATACTTTTTATAATTTTTGCCCTGGCAATAGCAATTTTTATAATTATTGCATACTGGAAAGTCTTTGAAAAAGCAGGTCAGCCGGGCTGGGGAATTTTAATTCCAATATATAATATATATTTATTTCTAGTTATCGCGGGAAGACCCGGATGGTGGATAATTTTATATTTAATCCCTCTTGTAAATATTGTAATTGCAGTTATCGTTAATATTGATATAGCCAAAAATTTTGGTAAAGATGCTGCTTTCGGATTAGGATTAGCATTTTTAGGTGTTATTTTTTATCCAATTTTAGCTTTTGGTAGTGCTACCTATAACAAGGTTAATTAAATCATTTTAATTTCTAAATGGAATATGGCTGGCTATCTGTAATACCTCCTGTTTTTGCAATTCTTCTTGCAATAAAAACAAGGCAGGTTTTTATATCACTCTTTTTAGGAATAGTTGCCGGATGGATTATTATTTCATCCGGCAATATTTTTTCGGGTATTGAACTTTCGATTCAATCCATAATTAATGTATTTAAAGAAGCGGGAAATACAAGAGTAATAATATTCTGCGCGCTTGTTGGTGCGCTTATTACACTTACGCAGGCAAATGGGGGAGTACAGGGTTTTGTTGATTTAATTCAAAAGAAAAACATTGTAACCAGCAGAAAAAGGGCAACAATATTTTCATTTTTTGTAGGCTGTACTGTTTTTATTGAATCCAGTATTTCCTGCCTCGTAACCGGGACAATTTTCCATCCGATTTATGAAAAATTTAAGATCTCTCGCGAAAAGCTTGCATACATCTGCGATACAACATCTTCACCTGTTTGTATATTGATTCCTCTAAATGCGTGGGGTGCGTATGTAATTTCACTTTTAGAAAAAGAAAACATTTCAAATTCATTTTCTGTGTTCTTAAATACAATTCCTCTAAATTTTTATGCTATTCTTTCTGTTCTCTTTGCAGGATTTATTGCATTCTCTTATAAAGATTTTAGTACAATGAAAAAAGCTGAAATGAGATCAAAAGAAACCGGTAAAACAATTGCGGATGGCGCACTTCCACTTGTTTCAGAAGACGTAAGTTCCACAAAACCTAAAAAGGGCATTCCACATAACGCAATAAATATGATTATTCCCATATTAGTTATGATTGTTATGATGCCAATAAGTCTGCTAATTACAGGAAATGGAGATATTACTGCGGGTTCAGGTTCGACTTCAGTTTTATGGTCTGTTCTGGCAGCAATAACTGTTGCAGGAATTATCTCACTCCTACAAAAATTATTAAACTTAAAAGAAGTGATGGATTTTACTCTTAAAGGAATTGCAGGGCTCGTACCACTGGCTATTTTAATGACTTTAGCTTTTTCGATTGGTGATACTTGTAGAGAACTTGGAACAGGAGAATATGTTGCTTCTCTTTCCAGGGAATTTCTTTCGCCCTCCGCAATAGCACCAATTTTATTTATCACCTCAGCGTTTATAGCATTTTCAACGGGAACCAGCTGGGGAACCTTTGCTATAATGATTCCCCTTGCAGTTCCAATGGCTCTATATATTGATGTTTCGTTGTCTTTATCAATCGCTGCTGTTTTAAGCGGAAGTGTTTTTGGAGATCATTGTTCACCAATTTCTGATACAACAATTGTTTCATCTATGGCATCTGCCTGTGATCACATTGATCATGTGAGAACACAAATTCCCTACGCTCTGGCTATGGCAGTTGGGGCAGCTTTATTATTTTGGGTAGCAGGTTATTTTTGATACATTAAAATTCTTCTGAAAATATATGATGTGATACGTTTTCTCAGTTGTTTCTAATTTGAAATTGAAGTAAATATCACTGCAATAAGAATTTTATTAATGCAAAATAATGTTTCGAACCTCATTACATATATTTTTAATTTTATTATTAATAATTAATAGTACAGTAGTATATTCTTCTTTTTTCTACACTAAGGGAATTGACCAAGGAAGCAATCCTCAATTAACAAATCAGGCAATTTATTCATTTGAAGCTTCAACTTGTACGAAAATTAAATTAAATCATTTACCCAAAACTTATACAAGTTTTTATTTTTCTTTTGATTCTTGCCTTAAAGAATATTCTCATTTGCGCATAATTCTGTCAATCATTTCTGAAACTTCATCAGGTAAGAATATGCGTCTATCATCATTTCAATTTACCCAAAACTCAACAAGTACTTAACTCTTTCAAACTTAATTAATTATTTGCAATTATTTTAAATTTTGAAAGGGTTACACAATGGATACTCCTGAAACAAATGATAAATCTTCATCAGTTCTATTTTATATATTTATTGGGCAAACCATACTTGGATTCCTTGCCGTAGTGGGATATATAATATATTCACTAATCACTTAATATCTAATATTGGAATAATGTTTTATTCTCATCGGAGGATGATGAATCCTCCGAATTATAATATCATTCCTGCATGGATGCCAGTCTTCACTATATTGTTTAATAAAAAAAAATTTAATTTTCAGAATCTATATAAAAATCCAATTTTAAGTGGGATAGTCGTAAAGTCTTGCTTAACTTTCAAGTTATTAATATGTAGATTCAACCAATGAAAAAAATATTTCACAATTTATTAATATTAATTCTTTTTACATTCATATCAACATGCTCCTCTCAATCTGAAAATACGCTGTATGTTGCTTTTTGGAATCTACAAAACTTATTTGATACAATGGATGATCCAGAAAAGAATGATGAAGAGTTTCTTCCGGGAAGTGAAATTGATTGGAACGACGAGCGCCTTGATAAAAAAATGTATAATCTCTCACGTGTTATCCGTTCAATGAACAGTAGAAAAGGACCTGATGTACTTGGTATATGCGAAGTAGAAAACCAGATAGTGCTGGAACATATGGTAGATAAGTACTTGAATGATCTTGAATACAAGGTTGCATATATTGAATCACCAGACAACCGCGGAATAGATAATGGATTAATTTACAAATCAAGTAAATTTAAACTACTTAATGTTCAGGCGGATACAGTTCAGCTTACCGATGGATGGCCAACACGATTAATTTTTGGAGCTAATCTTTTAACAAAAAATGATAAAAAAATTACAGTATTTGTAAACCATTGGCCTTCCCGCAGAGGAGGGCAAGAAGAATCTGAACCAAACAGAATAGCTGCAGCAAATACATTAAGAGAATCTATAGAAAGGATTTTTCATAATGAACATGATGCAGTGATTTTTATTATAGGTGATTTTAATGATGAGCCAACAAATACTTCATTGATAAATACATTAAACGCCAAACCTATTTTATGTGATTTTGCTGAGGATCTGGATGTGCTTGAAGATAATGAATCAAAACTATTTAACATCTCATTTAAAGCATATATGGATGGATTGGGAACTTATAAATACAAAGATGATTGGAATATGTTTGATCAGATAATTGTTTCAAGATCATTGATTAGTGACACAAGTTTCTACTACATTTGTGATTCATTTGAAATTTACAAACCATTTTATATTGTAACTCAATCCGGTGATTTTAAGGGAACACCATTTCCGACTTATGGTGGAAGAAGGTATCTGGGTGGCTACAGCGATCATTTTCCTGTAATTGCAAAGTTTTATATAAAGCACTATTCTGATTAGTTCTACTAACTAATTATTATTATTGAGCCATTATGTACAAAATAGTAATAAAATTATTTACAATTATTAATAATATTTCGTTTAAAATTCATAAATTTACGGGAAGAAATAATCGCATATTTTAGCAAGTATCATTTATTTAGATACAAAATTTTTATACACATTTCTGTATGATACTGTTAGTTGACTTTATAATCCGAAATGTTTATTGTAGTGCTACTTGTTAATAAAATTATTGAATTATTTCATATCCCTGAAAACAATTATTTAATATTTAGGAGGTAATAGTATATGTATTTAGCAGGCATCATTTCGTCTTTGTACATTCTTATTGCACAAACCACAAATGAAGGCGGCGGTGCTTTAAACTATTTAACAGAAAAGTTTGAAGCCGGCGGTGGATTTATGTGGCCAATTTTATTCTGCCTGGTGTTAGGATTAGCTTTTAGCCTTGAAAGAATCTGGACTTTAACCCGCTCAAAAACAAACACTAAAAAATTCATCGTTCAGGTTAAAAGAGCATTGGATGACGGCGGTGTTGAAGCTGCTAAAGAACTCTGTTCCAGCACACGTGGTCCCGTTGCATCAGTCTTTCATGCTGGTTTGCTCAGAGCTGATGAAGGTTTAGAAGCTGCAGAGAAAGCTATTATTGCTTACGGTGGCATTGAAATGGGATTCCTTGAAAGAGGTATGATCTGGATTTCAACATTTATAACTGTTGCCCCTATGCTTGGTTTTACAGGTACTGTTCAGGGTATGATTGAAGCTTTTGATGCTATTAAAGAAGCAGCTCAAATTTCACCTGCTATTGTTGCAGATGGTATCTCAGTTGCATTATTAACCACTTTATTTGGGCTGGTAGTAGCCATCATACTTCAGGTATTTTATAACTTTCTTGTATCTAGAATTGATAGATTAGTAGGTGATATGGAAGAAGCTTCCATTGAGTTAATTGATGCTTTGTATGAAGTAAAAGCAAAAAAGTAGTAAAACACTAATTAACTAATTTTTTAGTATCACAAATAATAGTATCAATCGATGATTAAAAAGAAAAAATTACGCGAAGCGGCAATTCCAACAGCATCTATGGCTGATATTGCTTTTTTATTGTTAATCTTTTTCCTGGTTGCAACAGTTATTGATGTTGATACAGGAATTGGTTTAACTCTTCCGGAATATATTCCTCCAGACGAAATAGAAGAAGTAAAAGTTGATCCGGATAGAATGGCTGCTCTGCTTATAAATGAAACCGGTGATGTACTGCTTGATGGTGCTCCAATATCAGTATTCCAGATAAAAAATACATTAAAACCGAGAATTCAATCTAAGATTGACCTTCCTAAAAACAAAAAACTGATTGTTTCGTTAAAAACTGATAGAAAAACGGTTTATAACATTTATATACAGGCGTTGGATCAGATTAAAATGGCATTTTTTGAAATCAGGGATGAGTATTCAAATTCACGGTTTGGTGCTGATTTTGATGATTTAGAGGAGGAAGAACAAAAAATTATTAAAGATGCGGTACCAATTATTATATCACTTGCAGAACCCGAACAAATTAAATAAAGTTTAAGGAATTGTAAACATGAAATTTGAAAAGAAAAGAGCAAGCACTAAGCAGGAAATTCCAACAGCTTCCATGCCTGATATAATTTTTATGCTGCTGTTATTCTTTATGGTAACTACAACCTTAAGAGAAGTTGAAGTTTTAGTAGATTATAAACTCCCTTACGCTGAGGCACTGGAAAAAATAGAAAATAAAAGACTTGTATCTTATATTTGGATTGGAAGTAATAAAAAGATGCAGATAAACGATAGCTTTGTTAAAGTTGAAGATGTTCAGCGAATTATGTACGGCAAAAGGCAAGAGTTACCTAATGTTATTGTTTCTCTTAGAATTGATGTAGGTACAGATATGGGTTTAGTTACAGATGTGCAACAAGAGTTACGAAAAGCATATTGTTTACGAATAAATTATTCATCTAATATTAAAATCTGATTTTTAATAAAAATATAGTTTTTATCAGGCAGGTTGATTATTAACTTTAATCGCCTGCCTTTTGCATTAATGAGGGAATATGAATCTAATAGAAAAAATTAACAAAGATCTTAAAGAAGCACTCAAATCGGGTGATAAAATCAGGCTTAAAACTATCCGTTCATTAAGAGCTTTAATTCTTGAATTTGAAAAAAGCGGCAGTGGTAAAAAATTTAATGAAGAAGAGGAGATAAAATTGCTTAGTTCAGCGGCCAAAAAAAGGAAAGAAGCAATTGAGGAATATAACAAGGCCGGAAGAAATGATCTTTCAAAAATCGAAGAAGAAGAATTAAATGTAATTACAGATTATCTACCAAAGCAGCTATCTGAAGAGGAATTGTTGAATGAAATAAAATTCATTGCTGGCGAAATCGGTGCTGCTTCAAAGCAAGATTTCCCAAAGCTTATGCAGGCATCAATTAAAAAATTAAAAGGCAAGGCGGATGGAAAAGTTATTAAAGCAGCAGTGGAAAAACTTCTAGGCTAAAATTGAATACAGTTGATATTTTAATAATAATTGCAGCATTAATAGGATTCATACTTGGTTTTAAAGATGGATTTATTAGAAAAATAGTTGGGATTCTTGGTTTCATTTTAGCAATTGTAGTTGCGGCATTATTTGCAGGAAATCTTGGTTCACTGATTGAAAATGCTTTAGGGATAGAATATTATTTTGCTGAGATCATAGGTGGAGTTGTACTTTTTTTTGTTGTGATTTTAGTCTTCACAATATTAAAAAGAATTATCCATCCATTTGACCGGGTTAATAATATGATAAACCAGGTGGTTGGTGGAGCAATTGGTATAGTCCAAATATTGTTCTTTTTAAGTGCTGTTCTGTTAATCCTAAATATTTTTGATATTCCTGATGATGCTGTTAAAAAAGAATCATATTTTTATGAGAAGACTTCTAAACTGTTACCCCTAACTATTGATTATTTAAGTAATTACACACCTGATTCAAGACAAATTATAGAAGATTATATAAATCAAAAAGATACTCTTAAATGATTAGCTCATCCACTCTTGAAAAACTCGAATACCAAAAAGTACTTATACAGGTTCTAAACTATTCCATAACAGAAAATGGCAAGCAATATATTCAAAATCTAAAACCATCAACAGATTGGGAGCATATTAAAAAAGAGGGGGAGATTGTAAACAATGCAAAAGATATTCTGATTAAAAATGTTCCTCCACCAATTGAGTTTATACCTGATCTTTCTGAAACACTGCTTCAGTGCAAAATTGAAGGTTCAGTTTTAAGCAGTAAAAAAATTCTGCAAGTATTAAATCTTGCAGTAATCTCGCGTAAACTTCACAAATTTTTAAAGGATAACCTGGAAATTGCGCCTCACTTTCAAAATTTTACTTCTGAATTGTTTGTTGATAAGATGTTTGAGCATCATATTCAGAGTATTATTGATGATAATGGTGAGGTAAAAGAAAAAGCCAGCAAAAAATTATCTTCCTTAAGAAAAGATATTAGGGATAAGCAAAGTGAGCTCATAAAATCTATTAACCGGATTATGAAATCTCTTGAAGATCAGGAAATGGTGAGGGAGGATTATCTTACACTTAGAGATGGAAGAATGGTTATTCCTGTAAAGAGTGAACATAAAAGGCATTTACGAGGTTTTATTCATTCTGAATCTTCGACAGGACAGACAGTTTATATAGAACCAGAACAAACTTTAGAATTAAATAACGAAATTATCTCTCTGAATTTTGCTGAGCGCAGAGAAGTAGAACGATTATTAAAGGAAATTACTGCTTTAATTGGAAAAGCGAGCGATAAAATGTTGTTATCTTTGAATAAGATTGCTTATATCGATTCAGTATTTGCTAGGGCAAAGCATTCAATAGAAATTCTTGGTTCTTTTCCTTCTTTTAATGAAAACAAATCTTTCCACCTTAGTGATGCAAGACATCCCGTTTTGCAAAGGAAATTAAGCAGAAAAGAGACGGTTCCTTTAGAAGTCAAGTTAAATAATGAAAAAATTATAATTCTTACTGGCCCTAATGCCGGGGGTAAAACAGTAGTTCTTAAAACAATTGGGCTTTTAAGTTTACTGTTTCAATCAGGAATTCATATTCCTGCACATCCGGATTCCAACCTTCATATCTTTGAAAATATTTTAATTGATATTGGAGATGAACAATCAATTGAAGATGATCTATCCACTTTTACATCACATCTTGGAAATATTGGCGCAATATTAAAAAATGCAGACAATAATTCACTGATTCTTCTTGATGAAATTGGAACAGGTACAGATCCTGCAGAAGGATCTGCTTTGGCGGCGGCTACGTTGATTAAGTTAAGAGATTTGGGATCACTTGTTTTCGCATCAACTCATCACGGTAATCTTAAACTAATTGCACAGGATGAGGAAGGATTTGCTAATGCTGCAATGGAATTCGATCATGAAAAATTAACACCAACGTATAAATTTAAAATGGGTGTTCCCGGTTCAAGTTATGCATTTGAAATTGCTAAACGAATTGGCATTCCGGAGGATCTGCTAAATCTGGCAAAAGAAAACATGGAAACGGATAAATATAAGATTGAAAAATTCCTTGTTGATATTGAATCCAAATCAACAAGTCTAGAAAAAAAATTAAGGCAACTTGAGTTGGAAAATCTCAGGCTTACAGGTTTATCTAGTCTTTATAAGAAAAACGTTGAGAAGCTTGAAAAAGAAAAATCAGAGATTCTTAAAAAAGCAAAATCAGAAGCAGATGTTTACCTGGTTGATATAAATAAAAAAATCGAAAAAGTTATTAAAGATCTTCGCGAATCAAATGCTGCAAAGGAAGTAATTAAGGAATCAAAAAAAACAGTTGACGAAATAAAGAAAAAAAATGAAAATCTTTTTAGCCCCAATGTTGTATTAAACCGCAAAATAACAGATTTTAAGGTAGGCAGTTTTGTTTCGCTTAGAAATTCTTCTACAGTAGGAAAAATTGTTGAACTCGATTCCGGTAAAAACCGGGCAACTGTTCAAGCAGGATCCGTTAAAATGAAGGTTGATCTTAATGAAATTCTTCCTGCAACAGAACGACAACAAAACGTACGGGAAAAAGATTATCGTAATTATACTGTCTCCCAGAGAGAGCATCGTTTGGATATTCGAGGGAAAAAACCCGAGGAAGCAGAATTTGAAATAGTTAAGTTTATTGATGATTCTTTTATGGTTGGAGAAAGCAGAATAGAAATATTGCATGGAAAAGGTACCGGTGCTTTAAAACGAACGGTAAAAGAAGTTTTAAAAAATCATGAAAATATAAAAACTTTTTATTTTGCACCGATTGAAGCGGGTGGGGAAGGCATAACAATTGTTGAGCTGAAATAGGAAAAACTTTGTTTAAAAAAATTTTAATTGCCAACAGGGGGGAAATTGCGGTAAGAATTATAAGAGCTTGCCGTGAGCTTGGTATAACCACAGCTGCTGTTTATTCCACAGCAGATAAAACCTCATTGCACACAAAATTAGCAGATGAATCATATTGTATTGGGAATCCGGTTTCTGCTGAATCTTACCTTAATAAAGAAAAAATAATAAAATTAGTAAAAGATATTGGTGCAGATGCAGTTCATCCGGGTTACGGTTTCTTTTCTGAAAATGCTGGATTTATTGCTTCTTTAGAAAAAGAAAAGATTACATTTATTGGTCCTTCTTCAAAATCTGTAAAGATGATGGGCAATAAAACTGCTGCGCGCAAATTAATGATTGAAAATAATGTTCCAATTGTTCCGGGAACTATAAAAGCTATAACTTCCCTAAAAAATGGATTGCAGATAGCAGAAAAAATCGGTTATCCTGTATTATTAAAAGCTGCAGCAGGTGGCGGTGGAAAGGGAATGCGGAAAATATCATCTGCAGAAGAATTTGAATCAGCATTGGAAACTACAAAACGTGAATCTTTAAAAGCATTTGCAAGTGATGAAATTTATTTGGAAAAGTTTATAGAAAAACCAAAACATATTGAAGTTCAGGTTTTAGGTGATAAAAAAGGTAATTACGTCCATCTTTTTGAAAGAGAATGCTCAATTCAAAGAAGACATCAAAAAATAATCGAAGAATCCCCCTCATCATTTGTTGATGAAAAAACACGTAATAAAATTACCAAGGCAGCAGTTGATGCTGCAAAAGCTTGCAGTTATTACAATGCCGGTACTGTTGAGTTTCTAATGGATGAAAACAGAAAATTTTATTTTCTTGAAATGAACACCCGATTGCAGGTTGAACATCCTGTAACTGAAATGATAACAGGAATAGATCTTGTAAAAGAGCAAATTAATATTGCGCAGGGAAATTCAATTTCATTCAAACAAAAAGATATTATCCGGAAAGGGCATTCTATAGAATGCAGAATATACGCAGAAGATCCGAACAATAATTTTTTGCCCTCAACTGGAAAAATATTTCATTATAGGGAACCAGGCGGACCTGGTGTCAGAGTTGATTCAGGATTTACAAGCGGATCAGAAGTTACAATGTACTATGATCCTTTAATTTCAAAATTAGTTTGCTGGGCAAGTGATAGGGAAAGAGCAATAAAATTAATCTTAAGAGCGTTATCAGAATACCAGGTTGCTGGAGTGATTAGTAATATTCCTTTTTTAAGTCTCATTATTAATAATAAATCATTTAAAAATGGTAAATTTGATATTAATTTCCTGAATCAGGAATTTATGGAAAGCTTATCATCCCTGGAAAAAGAAAATGGCAAGGAAGACCTTGAAAACATAGCAGCCGTCTTTTCTGCTTTGTTAAAACAAAGTTATAATGTAAGTGATGTTCATTCAAACACTCAAAAATTAAATAGTTGGCAGGAGCAGTTGTATGAATGAATTTATTGTTACAGTAAATAATAAGAAAAAAGCGGTTAAAATATTAACTGAAAATGAACTCAAAATTGGTACGAAAAAATATTCCTACGAAATCTCACACATCAACAATAATACATACCTTCTAAAATGCGATAATAAATATTTTGAAATTATTGCTGATAGAATAAATAATGAAAACTTTGCATTGCTATTACATGGAAATCAATTTAACACAGTTGTTAGAACTGCTTTGCAGGAAAAAGCAATTTCAATGCTTGAACAGGTTAATACATCACAGAATAAACAATTTCTGGTTAATGCACCAATGCCCGGTATGATAATAAAGATAAGAAAACATGAAGGAGATAAAATTGAGAAGGGAGAGTCCATAATGATTCTTGAAGCTATGAAAATGGAAAATGATTTAAAATCTCCTGCTACAGGTACACTTGTAAAAATTAACGTGGATGAGGGAAAAGCAGTGGAAAAAGGAGCAATCCTTTTTTCAATTGAATAAATATTGCTTAAATAATTATTTCATCACCAAAAGAGGGAGGTACTTTGAAATTAAGAATCTTTACCCTGTTTATAATGTTATCATTTGCAACCGGTAGCATTTTTGCCGGAGGATTCCAGATTAACGAGCACGGTTCAAAAGCTATGGGGCTTGGCAATGCTTATACTGCCATTGTAGATGATGCAAGTGCAGTTTATTGGAATGCCGCTGGCATGAGTTTTTTAGAGGGGACGAACTTCACATTGGGTGCTGCATTGATAGGACCCAATACTAGTTTTAGAGGTGTAACGCCTGCAGTTGATAAATCACGTATGATGCCGCAGGTATTTTATGTACCACATTTCTTTCTTACACATAAACTTACTGAATCATTTTCTGTAGGTTTAGGTGCATCCGTACCCTTTGGATTAGGAACTCTGTGGAAAGATAACTGGGTTGGCAGGTACCTTGCCGTGGAAACAGAACTGCAAACAATTGCAGTTCCATTGGTTGTTTCTTATAAAGTGACGGATAACCTTTCAATTAGTGCTGGTGGTTCATATCATCACGCTACTGTATTAATAAAACAGGCAGCATCACTCGCACCTTTTGAAGGAGATGCGTTTGTGGTTTTAGAAGGTGATGAATCTGCTTCATTTGGTTATAATTTTGGAATTTTATGGAAACCATTTGATGTTTTATCTGTTGGTGGTTCATTTAAGAGTGAAGTTGATTTTAGCTTTGAGGGAACTGCTGAACCTGAAGGGCCAACTCAACTAGCATCAAGTCTTCCATCAGGTGATATAACAGCAAAATTAACAACTCCAATGAATATTCAAGGTGGAATTGCTTTACAGGTTTTCAATCAGCTTCGTCTTTCAGCAGATTTCCAATGGATTGGGTGGTCTAGTTATGATACTTTAGCTGCGGATTTTATAGATGAATCTTTTGAAGATATTTCAGAGCCCAGACTATACGAAGATACATACATACTCAGATTTGGTGCACAATATGATATAAACGAGGATCTTTCATTGCTTGGAGGAATATATTATGATAAGAATCCAGTTGATCCGAACAATCTAAGTCCTTCATTACCAGATTCTGATCGATTAGGATTAAGCGTGGGTGTGGATGCAAAAATCACAGATAATTTTGGAGTTTCAGGTTCATACCTGTTTATTAGATCAAATGAAGTTACTGTTACAAACTCTACTCAGGAGTATACACCTGGTGGAGCTAAATTTAACGGTACATATAACTCACGTGCTAATTTGTTATCACTTACATTTCATTACAGTATATAATTAAATAAGGGTTTCTTATGAAAAATATAATAAAACTTGTTTCAGCTGTATTTATTGCAGCCCTCATTTTTATTGGCTGTGATGAATACAATAAGCTAGCAGCACCCACCGTAAATACCGGAACTGCTAATTTTTCCAAGTTGGTAACCATAGGTAACAGTTTAACTGCGGGTTACCAATCTGCTGCACTATATGAAAGTGCGCAAATGTACAGCTTTGGAAACCAGATTGCCAGCCATATGAACACGACATTTGCACAGCCTCTGTTTTCTGATCCGGGAACAGGTGGAAGGATGGAAGTCATTTCTGTTTCACCCTTTTCATCAACATTTAACCAAAATGTTGGAATGCCAATTAATTTAACTTATCCTGCCCCATACAATAATCTTGGCATTCCCGGTGCTTTGTTATATGATGTTTTAAATGCTACTAATGCCAATAATTGTGCAAGTGCTTTATTCGCAGGGACACCTAATCCAATGTTTGATCTTGTTTTAAGGGAAACTGGATTAAATCTTGGGACACAATTGCAGCAAGCAACTCTATTAGAACCATCCTTATTGCTATTCTGGATAGGTAATAATGATGTACTTGGTTTCGCAACAAGTGGTGGAAAAGGTCCAACTTCTCCCACCGATATTCCAACTTTTAATGCCTTGTATAATTTGGCAGCGGGAGCTCTGGCAAATATGGGCGCAAAGGTAGTTGTTGCAAACATACCTAATGTAACGACTATACCTTATTTTACTACAGTTGGTCCTACTATGGCGTTAAATGTACCCTGGGGGGTTCTGGCTTCGTTAGGTGCTCCAGGAGTGTTCTATCAAAAACATGGAGAAACAATTGGAACAGGTATTGCAGATTCCTTAACTCTGCTTACAGGTGGAATTATTGTTACTTTACCTGCAGGAAGCTACGCAGGGTTAATTGGAACACCAACAGGCAAATACTATGAGGATAATAACCTAATCATTCCTCCCGGAATTGATATTACTCAACCATTTGGTGTTCATCCGCAAAATCCCATACCTGATGCTTTTGTATTAGATGCCGATGAAATTGCAACTGCACAAACTGCAATTGATGGCTACAACAACGTAATCTTAACTGCCGCAAACAATTATGGTTTTGGGCATGCAGATATGAATGCAAAATTACTTCAAATTAGAGCAAATGATTTTGGCTTGGGTACTGAAATAAACGGTGTTTACTTTAAAACACTTTATGTTACAGGTGGTTTATTCAGTCTAGATGGTGTTCATCCTTCGAGCCAGGGGCAGGGAGTTCTGGCTAATGAATTTATTAAAGCAATCAATACAAAATTCAGTGCGAATATTCCTTTAATTGATGTTTCAACAATTCCTGGAAGCTTAATTTTTGCAAAAGGTGTTAGCTTTGATAAATTTGGTTATCCCACGTTTTCACCCGGTACTTTTGATCACTTGTTATTTTAAAATTCAGGGATGGGCAGCCATCCCTTTTTTTAATAAGTTAAAATATGAACCGTATTAATTCTACTGTCTGGATTTTTATTCTTATCGCAGTTTTTATTATTTCTTGTTCTGCTGTTGAAGAAACCAGTAAGGAAGAACAGAAAGAAGATGAGTTTTACATTTTTGATGAAATCCCGGATGAAAACAGTTTTGCAATTTGAAAAACCAGATAATAGTGAAAAAATATTTTTTGTTATTCAAATTGGAGCATTTTCATCACTGGAAAGAGCAGATGTGTTTGCCAGGAATAGTGAATCAAAATTGAACAGAAGAGTAAAGGTAAATTTAAATGAAGAAATGAATTTGTATGTAGTTCAATTAGCGGAATTATTTACTAATAAGGCTGATGCTGAAAGGGTAAGAGCAAATTTATGGCAGTTGGATGAATACAGCGATGCCTGGATTATATTAGTTAGGGATAATAAAACAATTAGATAATAAAAAAAGGTTGAGCGATTAACTCAACCTTTCTTTCCCCCTCGTATAAAGTTCTTAAAAATCAATTAAAATCCCATTCAATTTTTTTACGTGGTTTATCTTCAAAATCAGATTTTTCTTTTGGTTTTGGTGCAGCTCCACCTGTAAAACTTTGAACAGCTTCTTCAGCGGAAAGGTAAGTATTAAATATTTTTGAAACTCCCGTTAGATGAAAAAGCTCCCTAGCAGGTTCCTGCGGCTCTACGAGTTTTAACTCTCCCCCTTTACTAACAAGATTTTTATGGGTAACTACCAAAACACCTATAAATGTAGAATCCATATGACTGCACTGGCTTAAATCTGCAATAATGTTGTTCTTCGTAATCATCTGTTCATTTAGCAATTTCTTCAGTTCAGCTGATTCACTGGCAGCAGCTCTTGTTAAATTTACTTTTAATACCAGGACATCTCCGTATATTTTTTGATCAAAGTTTTCCATAATCCATTCTCTGATTTTGTAAAATTAACATCTCATTTTGCTTATTTTTTAATTTTACCGGTAACTTATACTAAGCCAGTAATTTTATTTTTATTCAAATAAAACTAAAATCAATAAAAACTAACACTCGTTATTTATATTGTTCAATTTTTGGTTATTAATAAACCGTTTAAGTGCTCTCAGATAATTAATTTTAATCATCTACGTACTTTTTTTTACAATAACTTTAGTAGAATTGCAAAAACAATACCACTTATTTTGATTCAGGAAAAATTTAAAAATGCTATTTTTACTCTAAAAACAAATAAAAAAGGTTGGATAATAATCCAACCTCTAATCGCCCTCCCATTATAAACCGGTTATTTTTTACGCGAAAGCCCAGGCAATTCCTTTACGTTCAGGTTGTTTATCTTCTTCCGGTTTTTCTATTTTTTGAATATTTCCAAAACTTTTAACTGCTTCTTCAAGAGTGTCGTAAGTTCCGAACAATTTTGAAATTCCAGTCAGGTAAAACATTTCTTTAGCAGGATCTAGTGGATCAACTAGTTTTAATTCTCCACCTGTAGATAACAACTTTTTCTGAGTAACTACAAGTGAACCAATAAATGTGGAATCGAGCTGTGTGCACTGGCTTAGATCAATAACAATCTTGGAATACCCGAAAATGATTTGTTCTTCAAGTAAATTTTTTATCTCAGCCGCTTCATTAACACCTGCTCTTAGTAGATTTACAATGTTAATCTGAATATCACCAGTTGTCTTTTGTGTAAAATTTTCCATTATCAATTCCTAACTTTATTTACCAAAATTTATTTTTATTCAAACCAGGATACGATTTCTAATCCACCTGTACCAGGAAACATTGGTGGAGATATTAACATAAACCGTTCATCATATTTATATCGTTTTGCAAAACCAGACTTAATTCCTCCAGAACCAAATGTACCAACCGCTTGTCTTGTGTTTTGAATAATTCCTCCAACTAGATTTATATTACCGCTGATTGGTCTTGTAGAGTAGTTTTGTGCACCAAACCCCCCATCCTCAGTATAAATAGAGGCGTGAATATTAATATCACTATGATTTGCGACATTATCTGTAATTAAAACCTTATTTTTGGCTACAATACCTAAAAGATCGGTGGAGTTTTTGTTTAGCAAAGGATCAGATTTATATACTAATATCATCATCTAAAAAGATTGAACCATAGCTACCTGTACCTGAGCAAGCAATTGAGTACTGTCCTTCCACAACACCTTTTAATCTCATTGTTGAATTCTCAGCATAAATTACTCCACCAGGAGCAACGGTTGGCAGATGCACTGTAGAATCTTTACCAGAATAACTAAATCTGAATCTTAGACTATCTTCAGCAAATGTTATATAAATGGAATCATGCCCTGTAAAGAATAAACCATCAGTTTGTGCAGATGTTTTCATCGGATCCAATCCATCAGTTGGAAGAGGAAGATCTACACCTTTTTCAAATCCGCCGAAAAATCTAGGTTCATCCTTTGATTTATTTGTATAGTATATCAATTTCTTCTTTGTTGAAGCTTTACCATAAAAAACCGGATGTCTGTAAACTCTCATATAATCCTGTGTATGAAAAGGTCCCCAGACTGTATCATTCCCGGTCCACCAAATTGAACCACCTTCACTCATAGAGTAGTATGCAAACTTTGAAAATTTACTTGGCTGAAAAATAACCTCAACAGTGTTGCTAACTCCGCCGTAAGTACCTTTAGCAGTAAGCTTACGAATATTTTTAATTTTATCAACTACATCTAAAGTTGCTTCAATTTGACCATCTAAAAAATCTCTTTTTGAGATACCAGTTTCCCAGGTATCATCCAAAAATATTTCATTACAGGCAAGATTGGCAACACTAACTGCGAGATTATGAGCAACGGTATTCGCATTATATTCAGCCATGTTCTGTACAGTAGCATTAGATAACCGGTTAGAGCTGTTACCCATAATCATGTATAACAGACTAAAACCAATTACTAAATAAAGTGTCATTTTACCCATTTTAATTTCTCCTCTTACCTGTTAAATAAATTTCTTGCGGCCATTCTTATTTGTCTCCAGAATACAGTTTGGTATTCCTGGTTGTAAGCAGCCACATCTTCTACAGTAATATCGATTTGCATTGTATAAATTTCTCTTGGATCTGCAATTGGAAATGTAAGTTCTGTACCCAGTGCACTATAGAAATTCATTTTAAACTGTGTTACACCAAGATTTACTCCTACCGGGGCCTCGCTATTAATAACTCTGTACAAAAATCTGTCTCTCGGATTTGGAGTTTCAGGTATGTCTGTAGCATAGTCTATATAATAAAACATTGTATCTACAATGCCATTACTTTCAACGTCAGTCAGATAGCGAATGCTTGTTGAATCTGCATAGAGAATTGCTTCAGTTGGTGTGGGAATTTGCTGCCAATTTGCACAATATCCAATTTTTCTAAAGTCGTTTTCAAGTATTTGAACAATTGTAGCCAGGTTGGTTTGTGCAACAAGATTACCGGAACCTTTATACAAATTTTCTGTTGATGATTCACTTACGTTTGCAATCGAAAGCATCAATATACCTCCAATAACAACTGAACCAAGAATATCTAACATTACATTTATGCCCATTTGTTTCTCCTATCTAAAATGCCAATAACTAAAAATTGATGATGTCCTAAATGTATCCTGTGAAAACGGACTTGAAACAGTAATATTTATCTTTTTGTGCCATTGTTCCGAATTAGACTTAACCTTAAGGTTACTTTTATGGATATACATCACTTCGCAAGAAATATCAAATACGGCTGATGGCATCGTGCTGTCTCGTTTTGTAAATCCGTTAAAGTCATCGAAATCATCGAATAAATCATAAGTCTCACCACTTTCGGGACCAAGATTTCCTGCCGGTGTAAGTTCACCTAATGTAGAGACTGAGTTTGAATCTGTACTTTCATCAAATGACTTGCTTGTAGCTTCTTCAATAATAGAAGTTGCAATTGAAGTTGCCAGTACACCATACTGTGCCTCATCCCTGATGGTTTCATTCACAAGGTTGGCAGTATTAACTCTTAACGTAATCGTAGAAAGCAATACCATCGCACCCATTGACATTAACATTTGGCCTGTATTCAAAACTTTATCTCCTTATTATGATATTTTTAATCTAAAGATTAAGATTCAAATAGAATTGGAATTTAGGGGAGTTTGGCGATTTCTCGCTAGACAGGACTAAATTAAAAATTGCTAATCTATTTTGGAATCTCATCAAATTATCCATTAAAATAATTACTGATTTAAGTTCCTCACATATTAGCATCCCACGCCAAGAGATATCCAATTGATGTGCCATAGTATATATTCTTTGATTTTCAACTAATTTCTTTACAATGCTTAGAATAGCGTCCAACAATGAAACAAGCTGAATGTTGATTTCTCAACATTTTTTTACGCTGTTTCATTTTGTGTTACCTTGTAGAAAGAAAGCTGTGATATGCTGGATTAATTCGATTGAGAATTTCAATTTTTGATCTAAATTACGTGATTTGATTATTTCCTGGCAAACTGAATTGATAAATCCCGAATCTAAAATCCAAATGGGAATTTTACCTCAAAATAGGTGGAAATAATTCTATTAAATATTGTAAATAGTAAGGATTACACATAATAATCTTAAAAAAACAAAATAAGTATTTCCAAAACTCTGCTTTACAATAATACTAATTAAGCAAAATTCCAGCTGTTTTGACCTACAGGAGCTTGTTTCGCTAATTTAGGACTTAATCCACTTGCAAAACTCTTTTGCGCCTCCTCAGCACTCTCAAAAGTATCCAGTACTTTGGAAACTCCTGTTAAATTTAACAATTCTTTTGCAGGATCAAGAGGTTCAACAATTTTTAAATTTCCGCCTTTTGCCAGCAGCTTTTTCTGCGTAACAACCAGAACTCCAACAAATGTAGAATCCAGATGAACACATTGGCTTAAATCAATTACGATTTTTGTATGCCCAAACACTAACTGTTTTTCAAGCAAATTTTTTAATTCAATAGCTTCATTTGAATTAACTCTTAAAAGATTAATTCTATTGGTAAGAATACCTGACCTGGTTTCCTGTGATATGTCTTCCATAATTTCACCCTCAATTTAGTTTGTAGCATAGTTAGTTGTTTTAAAATTCACTTTTCAATTTGTTTAATTTTTCCTGTTCTCAACTCATTTTAAACCAACCAGTTGATCGATGTATACACAAAAGCGTGCCAAGTTCCTTTTTATTCTTTTGTTTATCTAAAATGAAACTTTAAAAAAATTAGTTGTCCTGCATTGAAACATCATAAAACTAGAAATTCCCAAAAAAACTGCTTACTGTTTCATTTTGTTCTGTGTTTTTACAAAAAACATATTTCATAGATTTTTTTATATTTAATCGGTAAATTCAAAGGGTTAATAGTCATAATTATAAACAAAAAACGAGGGATTCTATGGCTTTCTCATTAAACAGGATAATGCTGATTGGAAATCTTGGAAGGGATGCAGAAACAAGATTTACAAATAATAATGTTTCGGTTACTAATTTTTCGTTAGCTACCACACACAGTTATAAGGGGAAAGACGGAGAATGGGTTAACGAAACTACCTGGCATAATATCACTGGGTTTAATTTATCAGATTTCTTTAAAGAAAATTTGAAGAAGGGAAAGAAATTTTATATCGAAGGTAGATTAACTAAAAGAGATTATACTGATAAAGATGGTGTAAAAAGATATTCAACTGATGTTTATGCTGAAAAGATAATTCCTCTAGAATCAACCGAAACATCAAGCAATAATAATACGAGTGATTCTTCAAGTGAAGTTTCTGATCCTCCAGAAGTTGAGAATAATGATGATCTTCCTTTCTAAATGTTTAGTAAAAAATAAGGAGGATGAATAATCTTTGGAAATTGATTGGCTCGTTAAACTTATTGTGCTGTTTTGCCTCATGCTGTTCTCTGCTTTTTTTTCGGGTTCCGAAGTGGCTTTATTCTCTATTGATGTTAAAAAAATCAAAGGGGATTTTGCTAACCATCCACTCATATCAAATTATATTAAATCCCTTGTAAGCAAACCAAGACTGCTTTTAGTAACTGTTTTACTTGGAAACACTATTGTAAATGTTGCGGCTTCCATTGTTGCCGTAGCACTTGCTTTGGATTTTGCCGCTTTAAACAATATAAATCTCGAACTAGCACTATTAATTCAAATTATAGCGCTTACAATTTTAATTTTAATATTTGGTGAATTACTGCCAAAAGTTTTTGCATCAAAAAATCCTGTTAAGTTTGCAGCAATTATCGGATTCCCGATGTACTGGATAAGTGTCATTCTTCATCCCGTTGCAGAGATTTTAACGGAACTTATTAAATCAGCATCAAAGAGGATTACATTCGATAGCAGAAAAACTGTTTTTTCTAAGGATGAAATAACTAAACTTGCAGAACTCGGCCAAGAAAAAGGTGCTATTGAACAAGAAGAGCAGGAAATAATAACCAGTATAATGGAATTCAGATCTGTTCTTGTTAGTGAGATTATGACTCCGAGAGTTGATATTGTTGCAGTAACTAAAAATGCAGGAATTGAAATAATTATAAAAACCATAACTGATTCAGGACATAGCCGGCTGCCGGTTTATGATGATAGTCTGGATGAAATAATTGGTATTATCTATGCAAAGGATCTTTTGCCTTATTTACGTGATAAAAAACAAAAGGAATTGATATCGGTCATAGATCTCGTAAGAAAACCTATGTATGCTCCTGCATCAAAAAGTATTACCGATATGCTTCATGAATTTCAGGATAAAAAATTACATATAGCAATTGTGGTTGATGAATACGGCGGAACTTTAGGATTAGTTACTTTAGAAGATGTAATAGAGGAAGTTGTTGGTGAAATTTGGGATGAATTTGATAGTGAAGAAGCATCAGTAAAAAAAGTTGGAAAAAATAAATTTGTTGTTCTTGGTAAAACATCTATTAGCGAATTCAATGAGTTTATCGGAGCTCAGCTTTTACCCGAAACTGATGAATATGAAACCATTGGAGGATTTGTTTTAAATAAAGCTGCCAGCATTCCCGAGGAAGGTTACAGCTTTATAGTAGAGGATTATTCGGTAACCGTAAAAAAAGTTACCAATAATAGAATAAATAAAGTGCTATTTGAAAAAGTGTAATTTTAATTATACGGATGGGTAAAAGCTGTTTTATAAAACTAGTTGTAATACTAACAATTTTAATTGCATCAATACTTTATATTATTGAAAATAAATTTGATGATATTTTTCTCAATCCGGGTAAAAAATTTTTAACCTTAATTATTGAAGATAATTGGGAAACAGAACTTAGTTATATTGCAAATACAAATGAAAAAGATTCTTTAAAATCACTTATTCATTTTTATGTGGATGGAATAAAATCTTTAGAGGAAATTTCAGAAAATAAAAACGTGGAAATGATTGAGTTTCTTGAAATGGTATTTAAAGATAGTATAATAACTAAAAATGAAATTTCGCAATTAACGAAAATTATAAAGAGTTTAAGAGATGAAACAACAAAGAATAACTGAAATAAAAGTTGGTATAACTGTTTTAGCAGGGATAATAATTTTTGTTTGGATATTAAGCTGGGCAAAAAATGTTTCATTAAGCTCCAGCGATATTCAAATAAAAATTAAATTTGAAAACACTTCAGGGCTGCAAATTGGGAATGATGTTTCAGTTAACGGCGTTAAAGCCGGTGTTGTAAAAGATATTTATGTTAAAGATTATTACGTAGTTGTAGATATATCAGTAGACAATAATGTTCAGCTAAAACGTGATGCCGTTTTTTCACTTGAGGTAACAGATCTAATGGGTGGAAAAAAAATTGATATCTCTCCGGGGAAAGATCCAATTCCATTAAATCCTGATGAACTGCAGGTTGGAATATTTCAGGCAGATTTAGCAGGAATGATGGCTGTTTTGAGCGGAATTGAAATTGATCTGAACACAATTCTGCAAGATGTTAAAATAACTCTCTCGGAAATTAATTCATTTTTAACTGATGACCAGATAAAAGAAGATATAAGAAATTCTATTACTGGATTAAGTAATTTAACAACAAAGCTTAATATTATGTTAAATGAAAACCAGGAAAATATTAAAACGATTACAAACAATACAAAACAACTAACCGAAGATGCCAAAGAAATTATTTCAGTTAACAAAGAAAGTATAAACAATTCGATTAGCAATCTAAATTCTATTTTAACGAGTTCAGATTCATTAGTAAGCAAATTAAATTTACTCACCGATGAAACATTAAGCGGGAACAACAATCTGGGTAAAATCCTCTATGATGATTCACTTCTTATCTCTCTTACAAAAACACTGGAACAAACTAAATTTCTAACAAAAATTTTGCTTGATCAGCTTGAAGATGATGGAATTAAGATTGATGCAAACATATTTTAATTTATTTTCTTGAAGATGGAAAAATAATTTTATGGTACTAGGTGTTGGAATAGATATTATTGAAATTGACAGGATTAAAGAAAGTGTTGAAGAGTATGGTGATAGTTTTTTAAAGAAAATTTACACACCAAACGAAATTAAATATTGTTTTGAAAAATTTAATAAATACCAGCACCTTGCAGCAAGATTTGCAGCAAAGGAGGCTGTTTATAAAGCTGTCTCTTCTGGATGGGAGCAGGGAATTAGCTGGCAGGATATTGAAATATTTAATGATATTTATGGAAATCCTGAAGTTAAACCCTTCGGCAAATTAAAATCCTTCCTTGCCAGGGATAAAGAATTAAAAATCTCAATGAGCCATTCGCAGAATTATGTAACCTGCGTAGCAATAATCTATAAATCCGGTACGTAAACGCATATCTGTTTATTTTAATTATAAAACGCTGTTCATAATAATTTTAATTGTAATTATTAATATCTATTGTTACTTTTATACGCTTTAAAATTTTCAACAAATTCTTGGTAAGTTTTTTTGATTCTTAAATACTATAATATTTTTAACTACGGTTCGATAGTTGTTGTTTTTTTGCTTCTGATGATCATGGTTTTAGGACTTGTTAGCCGAGATCTTTATACACCACTGCTATATATTGGTATTGGAATTCTAGCATTAAGAATAATTTTAAGAATTTATGTATCTTCATATAATAAAAAAATAAAGAATGGAGGATAAGATTTCGAACCTTCCAAACGGACAAACGGCAGATTAAATGCGAAAGTATTAATACTTAATCAAAGCTATGAACCCCTTACTGTCTGCAATACCACGGAAAGCAGTAATTTTAATGTATTTGGGTAAGGCAGAATCTGTTTTAAATGATGATAGCAAAACAATCCACTCAGTATCAGTAAAATATCCATGGCCCAGTATTATACGTTTAAGCCGTTATATCCATGTTCCACATAAAAAAGTTGTTCTTACAAGAAAAAATATTTTACGCAGAGATAGTTATAAATGCGGTTACTGCGGAAGGGGGGATATGACTCTTACTATAGATCACATTATTCCGAAGGCAAGAGGGGGAACAGATAGCTGGGATAATTTGATAAGTGCTTGCACAACATGCAATAATAAAAAAGGTGATAGAACACCTGAAGAAGCAAACATGGCTCTCCTTAAAAAACCATATAAACCAAGCCATCTAATGTTTATTAAAAACGTTGTTGGCAAGGTTGATGAAAAATGGAAACCCTACTTATATCTTTCCTGAAAAGGTTTAGTCAAAATAAATTTTGAACTCAGAAAATTATTTGATTATACTTATCTTTATTATATAAAATCTTAAAACAATACTTTTTATGAAGAAGAAAAAAATATTAAGCGGAATGCGTCCTACAGGTAAATTGCATCTCGGGCATTACGTTGGTGCTTTAGAAAACTGGGTAAAATTACAGGATGAATACCAGAGTTTTCATCTGATTGCAGACTATCATGTTCTTACTACAGATTTAAATACTGATGAAATTTACGAAAATTCTGTTGAGATGCTTATTGATTGGCTTGCATCAGGTCTTGATCCCGTAAAAAGTCCTATGTTCAGGCAATCACAAATAAAGGAGCACACTGAATTAAATTTAATTTTTGGAATGCTTGTAACAGTGAATCGCCTTGAAAGAAATCCTACTGTAAAAGAACAAGTAAGAGATTTACACATAGATAATGTAATCTTCGGACATCTCGGTTACCCTGTTCTTCAAGCTGCTGATATCCTTCTGTACAAAGGAGATTTTGTTCCCGTTGGTGAGGACCAGGTTCCGCACGTGGAAATGTCTCGTGAAATAGCAAGAAAATTTAATAACCAGTACGGTATTGTATTTCCTGAACCTAAACCTTTGCTTACAAAATTTGCACGCTTACCAGGACTCGATGGAAATGCAAAAATGAGTAAATCACTTAATAACACAATATTGCTTTCGGATGATGAACAAACTGTAAATTCAAAACTCAAAAAAGCTGTTACTGATCCACAAAAAGTTAGAAGAAATGATCCCGGAAGACCTGAAATATGTTTAATATTTTCTTATCATAAAAAATTTAATTCCTCAGAAATTAATGAAATAGAGAGCGGTTGCAGATCGGGTGAACTAGGTTGTGCTGATTGTAAAACTAATTGTTCAATGAAAATTTCAAAATTCTTAGAACCAATAATTGAAAAACGTAATTACTTTGAAAAAAATATTGATGAAGTAAACGATATTTTAAAAGATGGCGAGGAAAGAGCAAGGAAAGCAGCCGTTGCGACAATGAACGATGTAAGAGAAAAAATGAAGTTTGGCTGATATGTATAAGATAAAATTAGACAAATTTGAAGGACCCCTTGATTTACTTCTGTTTTTTATCAAAAGAGATGAACTTGATATTTACGATATTCCAATTTCATCAATAACAAAAGAGTTTCTTGAATATGTTAATTTAATTAAGCTGCTTGATTTGGAAGTAGCGGGGGATTTTATTCTGATGGCTTCCACACTAATGCATATTAAAGCCAGGATGCTTCTGCCAAGAGAGATTGATGAGAAGGGTGAAGAAATTGATCCGCGTGAAGACCTTGT
Organism: uncultured Ignavibacteriales bacterium; assembly: GCA_963714405.1. GTDB lineage: Bacteria > Bacteroidota > Ignavibacteria > Ignavibacteriales > Ignavibacteriaceae > JAZGGS01. The sequence continues at coordinate 126,544 of CAVQOH010000001.1, forward strand.
TAAAGCATTACTGGAATATAAACGATATAAAGAAATATCTGAAGAACTTTCTTTCTTCGAATCAAACCAGCGAATGCTTAAATACCGCGGAAACTTTTCCTCTGATCTTAAAGAAGCTCCGCATGAATATGAAACACTTTTGAAAAACGTTTCAATTTATGATCTTGCAAAAGCATTTAAAAAAGCAATTGAACTTGTTAAGGATGTTCAAGTTCACAGGATAGAACGAACACCTGTTACAATAGATGAACAAATGAATTTTATTTTTAATATGTTAAATGAAAGTGGTGAAATAACTTTTTTACTACTTGTACATGATTTAAATGAAAAAATAAGAATTGTTGTTACATTTATTGCTTTGCTGGAACTTGTTAAAATGAAGAGAATTGGAATTAAAGAATCAGATAACTATAACGATTTTATAATTTTTAAAATTAACAATGGATAATATCTATAACTCAATAATTGAAGCATTAATTTTTTCATCAGATGAACCTTTAAATGGTAATGATATCATTAAAGCAATTAAAGGAATTGATGGTGAAGATGTTGAAATATCACTACCGGAAATAGAAGAATGTGTAAATGCTCTTAATGATTCTTACAAAAAACAAAATAATGCTTTCAGAATTTTAAATATTGCAAATGGTTATCTCTTTGCAACAACTGAAGACAATGCAAAATATGTTGGTTATCTTTCTTCTGAAAGAACCAAAAGGCGACTTAGTCCTGCAGCTTTAGAAACTCTGTCTATCATTGCATATAAACAGCCAGTAACAAAACCTGAATTAGAAACAATACGCGGAGTAAATTCTGATCATATTTTGAGTTCCTTACTTGAAAAAAATTTGATTGCAATTTCGGGAAGAGCAGAAACAGTTGGAAGACCTTTGCTTTACGGAACAACAAATGAATTTTTAAGATATTTTGGATTGAATACTCTTTCTGATCTTCCTAAACCCAGAGAAATTGAAGAGATTATGGAAGACGATGACTTTATTGAACAGAAAAGAAAAATTATGATGAATGCTCTTGAAGAAACCTTAGATGATGGAAAGGATAATGAAGAAAATGTTAACGAGGATCAATAAATATCTTGCAGATAGCGGTGTTGCTTCAAGAAGGAAAGCAGAAGAACTTATATTGCAGGGAAGAGTTTCTGTAAACAATCAATTAATTACTGATCTAAGTTTTAAAGTAAATGCTGATAAAGATGAAGTTTCTATTGATGGCGAGAAAATTCGAGTAAAAAAGAATATTTACTTACTGCTTAACAAACCAAAAGGTGTAGTAAGCACAACCAGCGATGAGAAAAAAAGGAAGACCGTTATAGACTTAATCAATACCAGGGAGAAAATTTATCCTGTTGGCAGGTTGGATTATAACACAACTGGTGTGCTCCTTTTAACAAATGATGGCGATTTTTCAAACTTGCTTACTCATCCAAGAAACAAAGTACCTAAAGTATACGAGGTTAAATTAAATCGCCCGCTGGGAGATGTTGATAAAAAACAACTTCTAACTTGGAGTTTATCTTGATAGAAAAAAAGGAAGGTTCGAAAAGGTAAAATTTGTAAATCCAAAAGAGCACAAGCTTGTTGAAGTTGAATGTGTGGAGGGAAGAAACCGTTTTGTAAAAAAAATGTTTGAAACATTAGGTTATAATGTTAAAAGTTTAAATAGGAGTAGCTTTGCAAATGTAAAAGCAAATATTCCTGTAGGCAATTACCGAGAACTAAGTAGTGAAGAAGTAAATAAACTTATCAAGTTATATTCAAAGTAAAATGATTCGGAGGAATTGTGGAATCCAACTTAGAAGATGTAAATGATTTAATTAAAAGAAGATATGAAGAGTTAAATGAACTTAAATGAAAAAGGTTTTCAGCCTTTTGCATATTCATTTGATGTAGATTCTGATTCTGAAGATATTAAAAATAATTATAAAGAAGATGAAAAACGTAATGTAAAAATTGCCGGAAGAATTATGGCAATCCGAAGAATGGGTAAAGCATCATTTGCTCATATTATGGATTACAAGGGAAGAATACAGGTTTATCTCCGTAAAGATGAGATTGGTGAACAGTATGATGCCTTTAAGCTTATGGATATTGGCGATATCGTTGGTGTTGAAGGATATGTCTTTAAAACTAAAACCGGTGAAACCTCAGTTCATGTTACTAACGATGAAGCTGCTTTCAAAATCATTAAGACCTTTACCAATTGCAAAAGAAACAACTGATGAAGAGGGGAATAAAGTAATTCACGATCAGTTTGTTGATAAAGAATTAAGATACCGGCAGCGCTATGTTGATTTAATTGTAAATCCTGAAGTAAGAAATACTTTTATATTACAGAAGTAAAATTATTACTGCAATGCGCAGCTATCTTGATGCGCAAAACTATATTGAAGTTGAAACTCCAGTCCTGCAGCCGCTTTACGGCGGAGCAGCCGCAAGACCTTTCATAACACATCATAATACACAGGATATTGATCTTTATTTAAGAATTGCAGATGAACTTTATCTTAAAAGATTAATCGTTGGCGGATTTAACGGTGTTTATGAAATTTCCAAAGATTTCAGAAATGAAGGAATGGATCGTACACATAATCCTGAATTTACGATGATGGAATTATATGTTCCTTACAAAGATTATAACTGGATGATGGAATTTGTTGAAAATATGACCACTCATATTTGTAAAACAGTTTTTAATACTTATGAATTTACTTATGAAGGAAACAAAATCGATTTTAAAACACCGTGGAAGAGAATTTCCTATGTTGAAGCTATAAAAGATAAAACAGGAATTGATATAATAAACGCAACTGATAAAGAATTAAAAGATCTTGCTAAAAATAGTGGTATTGATCTTTCCGAAGCTGAAGGAAAAGCAAAACTTATTGATGAAATATTTGGGGCAACTGTTGAACCGGAACTTATTCAGCCAACATTTGTAATTGATTATCCGCTGGTTCTTTCACCGCTTGCTAAGAAACATCGCAGTAAAGAAGGTGTGGTAGAAAGATTTGAAGCTTATGCAGCCGGCAGAGAAATATGTAATGCATTTTCTGAGCTAAACGATCCAATCGATCAGAGAAATAGATTTGAAGAACAGGTAAAATTAAAAGAAGCAGGCGATGAGGAAGCACACCAGGTTGATGAAGATTTTATTAGAGCTCTGGAATATGGTTTACCTCCTACTGCTGGTCTGGGAGTTGGAATTGACCGGCTTGTAATGCTGTTAACCAATCAATCATCAATTCGTGATGTAATTTTATTTCCGCAAATGAAACCCGAATAATATTCTTCTATTAAGGAGCTGCGGCTCCTTTATTTAAGATTACAGGTACCTGTAGTTATTTTTTTTTAAATTCTTACACTTCTTAAAATATTCCCTTATTTCTAAATAATTGTTGAGTTCTTCTTTATAACTGATTAAGTTTAGACAGGCATTTCATTTTCTGTTCAGGAGGCAGTTATGAAAAGGTTTTTACTATCGATAATCCTACTTTCCTCTTTATTCACTCTAAATTCCTTTGCCCAATCTTATGGGTGGTATATTATTGATCCTCCATCAATACCAGGAATAGTTGATTTTTCCGATCTTTATTTTACGGATGATAATACAGGCTGGTTAACTACCAGCACATACGACAGCATTTACAGAACTGATGACGGGGCTATCACTTTTTCTACTCAAACCACTCCATTAGGCTATACCGGCTCTATCCATATGCTGGATGCAGATAATGGTTACTCAGGCGGAGCGGGTGGTTGGGTATACATTACAACAAACGGAGGACTTAATTGGGATTTTATAGGATCAATGGGTAATCTTCTTGATATTTCCTTTCCTTTTGGAACCACACCTGCAAATCCAATTGGATATGCCTGTGGAGATAATGGACAGGTCTGGGAAATTACATCAACGCTTACAAATTTAAATAGCCCAAGTTCATCAACCTTTAGAGGAATCAGCGCACCGTCTGTTAATAATGTTTGGGTTTGTGGCGGTAACAGAATTTATTATTATAACGGCACTAATTTTACTTCTCAAATTGCACCAGCAGGGACTTTTAATGATATACACTTTATAGATAACCAGGAAGGATGGGTTGTGGGAGATGGGGGAGTAATAGGCCACACCGCAGACGGTGGAGCGAACTGGGATACTCAGACTAATCCTGATACTCAGAACAGAACACTCATCAAAGTATTTTTCCTTGATTCTGATAAAGGATGGGCTGTTGGTGCATCCGGTGTAATTCTTCATACTATTAATAGAGGAACTACCTGGACTGTTGAAGGTGCTGGACTTACAACTGCAAACCTTTTAGGAGTCCATTTTACTTCAACTACAAATGGATATGTAGTAGGAAGTGGAAAGACCCTGATCAAGTATGGAGAAATAACATCTGTTAAAGAACATAAAGAAGTTCCATCGGAGTTTTCACTCTTACAGAATTATCCCAATCCATTCAATCCAAGCACAATAATAAAATACTCAATCCCTAAACAGAGCAATGTAACTCTAAAAGTATTTAATGTCTTGGGAGATGAAGTAGCAACACTTGTAGAAGAAGAAAAACCTGTCGGTGAATATGAAATTGAGTTTGATGGAAGTAATCTCTCGAGTGGTGTATATTTTTATCAATTAAAAGTTTACCCCGCAAACGGCGGGGCAGGAAGTTTCATTCAAACAAAAAAAATGATTTTGATGAAATAACAAATAAAATTTGCAAATATTATCCGAAAGGGGATAACAATGAATCAAAATATTTTACTTTTTATTCTTCTTGTTTTATGTTTTTCTTTAACTCAATTCGTTAATGCACAGGGTATTATAAAAGATGATTTCCTTGTTAATGATGATGCAGGTAGTGAACATCAATTATTTCCCTCAATCTCAATCGATGGATCTGGAAATTTTACGATTGCCTGGCATGATTTTAGAAATGCCAATGGAGATATATATTTTCAAAGATACAACGATACGGGAACACCTTTAGGTGTTAATACAAAAGTAAACGATGATACCGGAGGTGCATTTCAAGAGTATGCCTCAATTTCAATGGATGTAACAGGTAATTTTGTGATTGTGTGGGATGATAACAGGAATACTAATCATGATATCTATTTTCAAAGCTATACCAGCACAGGAGGGGTTTCAGGATTTAACACAAAAGTGAACGATGGAGTTGATAGTGCCAAGCAATGGTACCCATCAATCTCAATGGATGGAGCAGGTAATTTTGTGGTTGTGTGGATAGATGAAAGGAATGGCAATCGTGATGTCTATTTTCAAAGGTACAATAGTAATGGAACAGGTGCAGGTGTTAACACAAAAGTTAACGATGATGCTGGTAATGCCGATCAAGTGAATCCATCAATTTCAATGGACGCAGCAGGTAATTTTGTGATTGTCTGGCATGATTTTAGGAATGGCAATTGGGATATCTATTATCAAATATACAATAGTACGGGCACAACTTCAGGAGCTAACACAAAAGTAAATGATGATGCTGGTAGTGGTTTTCAAATGAATCCCTCAATCACAATGGACGGAGCAAGTTATTTTGTTATTACCTGGCAGGATTATAGGAATACCAATTGGGATATTTACTTTCAAAGATACACTGATAACGGAACTGCTATAGGGGTTAATACAAAAGTAAATGATGATGCTGGTAGCATGGGTCAACTTGTTCCCTCAATCTCAATAGATGGAGCGGGGAATTTCGTAATTGTGTGGCAGGACGAGAGATATGGTCAAACCAGTCCCGATATTATAGGTCAAAGATATTTTTCAAATGGATCTCCTAATGGCGGAAATTATCTTATTGTTACCGATGGTCCAAACAATGGAGAGTCAACACCGACAGTATGTGCAGATAACGCAAGCATAATTTTTTCGTGGCAGGATGACCGCCTATCAAATGGATGGGACATATATGCAAAACTAGTTAACTGGAATTGGAACGGAGTAACAGCAGTTACAGACGAGGGGATTAATAAACTAAAAGAATTTTCTCTTTCACAGAACTATCCGAATCCATTTAATCCATCAACAATAATCAGTTACACAATTCCACAAACTGGTTTTGTTTCACTAATAGTTTATGATGTTTTGGGAACTGAAGTAGCAACTCTTGTTAATGAGGAAAAGCCTGCAGGAGAATATGAAATTGAATTTGTTGGAGATGGATCAACAAGCGGGATTTATTTCTATCAACTAAAAGTTAACCTCCCAAACAGCGGGGCAGGAAATTTTATTCAAACAAGGAAGATGATATTAATAAAATAATATCAACCATAAACCACATTCTATGTGAGCTATTTAATAGAACAGGGAAAAAATATGAAGATAATAACAATATTTCTAATGTTAATTACCTTTGTTGGAAATTCATTTTCTCAAAGCTTTGAATCAGAACATTTCACAATTCAAAAACTAACTGACGGAGTTTATACGGCAATACATAAAAACGGTGGCTATGCGATCTGTAATGCAGGAATTATTAATCTTGGTGATGAAACACTTGTTTTTGATTGTTTCATATCACCAAAAGCGGCAAGAGATTTAAAGAAAGCTGCTGAAGAGTTAACCGGGAATGATGTCAAATATGTTGTTAACAGCCATTTTCACAATGATCATATTCGCGGCAACCAGGTTTTTTCCGGGGCTGAGATAATAGCTACACAAAAAACAAAAGAATTAATTCAAGAAACTGAACCTGAAGAATTAGAATACGAAAAGAAAGTGGTCGATGATAGAATAAAATCAACACAGAAAGAAATTGATGGAGAGACTGATCCTCGAAAGTTGGAAGAAAACAAGATGTGGCTCGCATATTATCAAGCAATTAAAGAATCATTCGGGGAATACAAAACCATATTACCAAGTAAAATAATTAAAGACACACTAGTAATTCAGGGTAAAGATAGAAAAGTAATTCTGTTTTCCAGAGGCAAAGGTCACACAGAGAGTGATATGGTGCTGCTGTTGCCCAAGGATAAAATTCTATTTGCAGGCGATCTTCTTTTTGTTGAGAATCATCCCTGGCTTGGCGATGGCTTTATCTTGGAGTGGATTGAATATCTGGAGGAATTGAAAAAGCTCGATGTAGAACAAATAGTCCCTGGACACGGACCGGTTGGGGAAATTCATAATCTGGACGAAATGATCAGTTATATTCAAACAATTACCAATTTAGTTGATGATGCAATAGCAAATGATATATCAAATGAAGATCTTAGATTAACTTCTATTCCAGACGAGTTCAAAGACTGGTGGCTAAGCAGATTCTTTACACTTAATCTTGTAGTACAATACAGTAAAAAAAATAATTAGCAAAAAGCTTAACTATATGTAAAATGAACTTTTTAACAGAATATTAACTGAATAATTCAAATGAAGTTTTACTTATTCAATCTTTATCAGGAGGCTATAGTGAAAACTTTTTACTTTAAACTAATATTAATAAATCTACTTCTCTTTACACTTCTTATGATTCCGCTATCTGCGCAGGATTCATCATCTGGTCGGATTCTGGACTTTTGATGATTCTACAGGTGTGGACAGCAGTGTTTATGGAAATAACGGAGGACTTACTCCAGATCCTACATTTATAAATGGGATGAAAGGAAGTGCAATGTATTTTGACGGCATCGATGATCATGTTTTTATATGGGACTCAAATAGCCTTGATACAGATTCATCGATGACAATTTCTCTTTGGATCATGCCCGATAGTTTAGCATCTGGCGGAGCAAAGGTCATGAGCAAGTGGTATTCCGCGCCGTCAGAAGGAGACTGGTTATTATCTCTTAGTTCACAAGATTCTTGCGGTGGTAATTGTGTTTCTTGGTATTTTGGCTTTGCTAATTATAGTGTATATGGGAATCCTAATGGCTGGTTTTCGATTGGCCCTCCTGATCTTGACTATTATTTAACACTTGGGGAATGGAATTTTATCACTGTTACTTTTGATACAGGTTTAGTAAACCTGTATTATAATGGCAATCTAATCAAAACTGATACAAGTCTTATTAAATATACCTCACTGAATGAATATAATACAGATGATATATATATCGGAAGTTTATGGAATGGTTATTCCGCTTATAGGTTTAAGGGCGGGCTCGACGAAATCCGTATTTATAATCGAGCTCTGAGCGCCAGTGAAGTAAATGATATCTATAATTTCGTGACTTCGGTTGAAAATAATGTAAATAAATTACCTGAAGAATTCGCGTTGTCACAAAATTATCCTAATCCCTTTAACCCGTCAACAAAAATAAAATATTCAGTCACTCTATCATCAAATGTTGTAATTAAAGTTTATGATGTTTTGGGAGATGAAGTAGCAACTCTTGTTAATGAGGAAAAGCCTGCAGGCGAATATAAAGTGGAATTTGATGGGATAAAATTATCAAGTGGGATTTATTTCTATCAACTAAAAGCGGGAAGTTATATCGAAACAAAAAAGATGGTTTTAATGAAATAACAATAAATTTATCAAATATTAAAAGAAAGGGATTAAAATGAATAATAATAAAATTCTTACACTCTCTTTGGTAATATTTAGTATAAATGCTAATCTTGCACAAATTACAGAATTAAAGCTCATTCCAAGTGATCCGCAAAATGTTGTTTCCTTTGGCTCTTCAGTTGCAATTGATGAGAACATATTAGTAGTAGGCGGACCCGAATCAGATATTCAAGGTGTGAATTCAGGAGCTGCGGTTGTGTTTGAAAAAACTAATGGAAACTGGATAGAAGATACCATTTTAGTCGCGACTGATGGTACCACGGCTGCTCACTTTGGATGGGCGGTAGGTGTTAAAGATAATTTTATTTTTATTGGAGCAGATCAGGATCCCGAAAATGGAAGCAGGGCGGGTGCTGTGTACATATATAAACGTGATACATTAACAGGATTGTGGCATCAGCATCAGAAAATTGTTCCCGGTGATATTCAAGCCTATGATAAGTTTGGTAGCTCAATATCAGTAAGCGGAGATAAAATATTAATTGGTGCAAGAGATGCGAATGGAAATATTGGTGCTGCCTATGTGTTCCGGTTGGAAAATACATTATGGGTTGAGGAACAAAAATTAACACCATCAGGATATGTTGGTGCTGAACCATATATTGGAAATTCTGTATCCATCGATGGAGACTATGCAATTGTAGGTGCACATAATGATGATAGCGGCGGCAATGAAAGCGGTGCAGCTTTTATTTTTTATTATAATGGTGGTCAATGGACCCAGCAGGCTAAAATCTTATCAAGTGATATAAGTTCTGGTGATAATTTTGGTTTCTCTGTTTCTCTCTCTGGTGATTATGCAATTGTCGGCGCTGTTAGTGCATTTCACCAAACATATATGAGTGGTGCTGCCTATGTGTTCAAGCGACAAGATACTCTTTGGGTTGAAGAAGTGAAACTAGTGGATAGTAGTGCCGTTACATCTGTTGCTTTTGGCTTCAGCGTATCTTTGTTAAATGATTATGCTTTAATTGGAGTTCGTCACGATAATCAAAATGGAAATAGTGCAGGAGCAGCATATATCTATAAAAGAATTAATTCAAACTGGATTAAGTTGGATAAAATTATTGCAAGCGACGGAGAAGAAAGTGATCAATTTGGCTACAAGGTAGATTTAGATGAAGATATATTTGCTGTTGGCGCTCCGATTCAATCTGCTTCTGGATTTTATTGTGGAGCAGTATATTTATATACAGATTTTACAACTGAAGTATTCGATTCTAAAGTACCTGTTTTGATTAATGAATATCATCTTTACCAAAACTATCCTAATCCTTTTAATCCATCAACAAAAATAAGATTCACAATTCTACAAGCTGAATTTACTTCACTAAAAGTTTATGATGTTTTAGGAAATGAAATTGAAACTTTAGTTAACGAAGAAAAACCTACAGGAGAATATGAAGTTGAATTTTTTGGAAACGGATTAACAAGTGGAATTTATTTTTATCAATTAAAAGCAGAAAGCTTTGTTGAAACTAAAAAAATGATATTGATGAAATAATTTTAATTATTAAAAGAAATATTATAAGGAAGTTGCTATGAAAAAGTTTTCTTTACTAGTTATTCTATTTCTGTTGATACAGTTTAAAGTTAGTGGACAATATGGTTGGTTTCAACAAACAAGTGGAACTACTGAACCATTATTTTCAGTTTATTTTATAAATGATCTTACTGGTTGGATAGTTGGATATTCGGGAACAATAATTAAAACTACGGATGGTGGTGATAATTGGTTCCCACAAAATAGTGGTATTACAAATTATCTCGTATCGGTGGGATTTGCTGATTTGAATTATGGTTTAGCGGTTGGCGCATATAATATTCTCCATACATCTAATGGGGGTAATACTTGGTCAAGTATTGTAGGATTACCCGATGCTCTTTGGGAAGATGTATATTTTGTGAACGATACAACCGGTTGGATCGTTGGAGGTAATCTGTTTAATGGTTATATCTATAAAACTACCGATAGGGGTATTACTTGGATAAATCAATCTATTTCTACTGGTGAATTATATTCAGTTTATTTTTTGGATGACTATTATGGCTGGACAGTCGGTCATCATGATCTTTACGGCACTATTTACAAAACAACTGATGGGGGAAATAGTTGGCAAAATAAGCCATATAATACAACAACCAAATTACTATCCGTTTGTTTTCCAGATGCTGATAATGGTTGGATTTCAGGACAAAATGGATTAATTATAAAATCTACAGATGGTGGGGAAACCTGGAATCCTCAGAGTAGTGGAGTTTCAACCATCCTGCATAAAACATATTTAATTAATAATAATATTGGTTGGATTGCTGGAAATTCAGGAATAATCCTTAGAACTGATGATGGAGGAAATACCTGGCAAACTCAAACTGTTCCAAATACCTCCTATACTTCGTTGTTTTTTATTGATCAAAATATTGGGTGGGCAGTTGGTAATGATGGTATAATCCTTAAAACAATAAATGGTGGTATATCATTTATTGAAAATGAGAATAATGAATTGCTGAATGATTATGATCTAAGTCAAAATTATCCAAATCCGTTTAATCCAAGTACAAAAATAAAATTTACTATTCCGCAAGAAGTAAGAGGTGAGACGCGAGACGTAACTCTAAAAGTTTATGATGTGTTGGGAAACGAAATTGCAACTCTTATTAATGAAGAAAAACCTATTGGTGAATACGAAGTAGAGTTTAACGGCGAAGGATTAACAAGTGGAATATATTTCTATCAATTGAAAACAAATAATTTCATCCAAACAAAGAAAATGTTATTATTAAAATAGAAATTGAAGTTCGGCTATGATGAACTGAAATCCCGCCCTGGTGGGACTAAAAAGATGATCTAAATCAAATAATAGAACAAGGAAGAATCAAAATCAAAAGTTTACTGCACCTTGTATTTCTATTAATCATTACAGTAATGTTTTCTTGTGATGGTAATGCTGAAAATGAGGAAGGAACTGAAATTGACAATACAGTAATAAATGATGAGACAAAAAATGAAGATCAGTCAACTTCCGGAACCTTTAGCTGGGACAATATTCCTGTATATACTGGAGCAGTTCTGGAAAGTATAGAAGATTGCCCGGCAAAATGGTCGTAATGTGAAGAATGTGAGCATAAAATATATTTTACTGATGATGATCCAAACGATGTTTGTTCTTTTTATAAGCATGCGATGAAGAAAAAAGCTGGAAAAAAATTGTATTCCAAATCTATCCCGAAAGTTCTTGCGTGGGCAGCTCGTTATCAGCAAATTTTAATTTAAGAATTTTTTAATGCAGCTCAAAGACGAAATGATAAAAAAACATTTATAGCTATTACAATGGGGCAAAACTGTCCTGATTGATCTAGTCAATTTTAAAAAGAAAGTAATTTGTTATTGATAGTGCAATTTGTGTATTTCAGTTCCCCATGTTTTTAATTTTCAGTAATTTTAGCAGAGGGTTTTTATATAAATTAATAAATTAATTTAATCTCTGCATATGGGTTACGGGCTAATTAAATCTATACTTCCTTTCGTTTTTGGCTTGCCAATTTTTGCCCAGCAAATTCTTTTCGATCATCTTACAGTCGAACAAGGTCTATCGCAATCAACGGTTTTCAGTATTGCTCAGGATAGCACAGGTTTTATGTGGTTTGCAACAGAAGATGGTTTAAACAAATTTGATGGATACTCCTGCACAATCTACCGCAACGACCCTCTGGATTCTAATTCGATTTCTGATATCGGTATACGAAAACTTTATGTGGATCGCTATGGAAATCTTTGGGTAATAACACTAAGTGGTAACCTTGATCGTTTTGACCCCATAATAGAATCCTTTTTACATTATAATTTTGAAAATGATGATACATCAACTCCGGATACGAAAAGAATTAGTTCGATTAAGGAAGATAAAAATGGAACTTTATGGATTGGTACTACAGACGGATCACTTTATAACTATATAAAAGAAGAAGATAGATTCAAAATTTATAATTTCAACACTCACAAAAAACTACCGGATAATATTTATCTCCAATGTATTTATATAGATAAAGATGAGGTAATATGGATGGGGACTTGGCAGGGACTGTTTAGTTTTAATCTTTCGACTGAAGAATTTTCTCGCTATCAACAGGATGCCCAAAATAATAATTTGATTGGCGGGGACATGATATTTGATATTTCTGCTGACTCTTCAGGTAGACTCTGGATTGCATCTGTAAATGGCGGAGTAAGTGTTTTCGATAAATATAGTCGTTCATTTAAAGTATATCGATACAATTCAGGTAATAAGAATGGTGTGAGCAGCGATAGAGTAATGAGCATTTATTGTGCTGGCAATTCGGATGTTTGGGTTGGAACACTGGATAGAGGTGTTGATTTATTTAAACCCGATGAAAATTTATTTACGAACTACCGTCATGTTCCTGCATCACCCTGGTCGTTAGGTAATGGTGCAATATTTTCCATTTTCGAAGATGGTGTAGGAAATATCTGGTTAGGTACATCAAGTGGAGGTGTAAGCAAATTCGATAGAAACAGACAACACTTTTCTCAAATATCTTATAATGCAAGTGAACTCGCCAGTTTAAGTCACAATGTTGTTTTAACTATATGCGAAGACTATACAGGTGCGCTGTGGATTGGGACGGATGGTGGTGGATTAAACCTGCGTTTACCTGGAAGAGAAAACTTTGCGCGCTATTTCCAAAATCCAGGTGATATCGGAAGCAATTCTATAACAAGTATATACGAAGATAACTCAGGACAAATTTGGCTGGGCACAGATCCTGGTGTTAATACTTCAGCAGGTAAAGTGTTTATCTATAACAGGACCACTAATTCATTTGTTCATTTTAATAAAATTCAATTACAAGCAGGTGGAGTTACAACTTTTTATGAGGATACTAAAGGAGATATATGGATTGGAACCACAACTGAAGGTGTAAAGCGATTTAAAAAAAGTGATGGTTTGGTAAAGGAGTATAAACATGATAAGTACGACTCAACTAGTATTAGTGGAAACTCGGTGTTTGTTATTTACGAAGATTTGCAGAGCAATTTGTGGATAGGAACAATTGCGAAAGGATTGAATAAATTTATTCGTCAAAGTGAAACATTTGAAAAATTTGTAAACGATCCGAAAAATTCAGCAACTTTAAGTAATAATTCAGTTTGGTCCATTTCAGAAGATAGTAATGGCGCTATCTGGATGGGAACATGGGGTGGTGGATTAAACAAGTATTTGTCTGATTCCGAAACATTTCAGCACTTTACAATGAAAGATGGCTTACCGAGTAATGTTATCTACAGTATTATATCCGATAGTATTGAAAACCTCTGGATTAGTACTAGTCGGGGTATCGTGAAATTCAATACGAATACATTTGAAGTAAAGAATTATGATGATTCGGACGGATTGCAGAACCTGGAATTTAATCAAGGAGCATTTTGTAAGGGGAAAGATGGCAGCTTTTATTTTGGCGGGACTAATGGTGTTACATATTTTCACCCGGGACAAATTAAAGAGAATGAATTTGCTCCTCCAACTGTTCTCACTAAATTTGAGGTGTTTGATAAACAGATTCCTCTTGAAAAGTCTTTAAATTCCTTGAGTGAAATTGTACTGACCTACCAGCAGAACTTTTTTTCATTTGAGTTTGCTGCACTTGATTTCACTGTCCCTGAAAAGAACCAGTATGCCTACAAGCTTGATGGTGTTGACAAAGATTGGGTTTATGCCGGCAATAGAAGATTTGCAAGCTATACTGATATTTCACCCGGCGAATATGTTTTTCACGTTAAAGGTTCTAACAACGATGGTATCTGGAGCAAACATGAGGCAGCAATTTCAATTATAATTACTCCACCATTCTGGCAAACATGGTGGTTTAGAATTATCGTGCTGTCTTTTGTTGCAGTACTTCTTTACGCATTTCATAAATACAGATTAAATAAACTCTTGGAAATTGAACGCACCCGCGTTCGTATTGCCCGTGATCTTCATGATGATGTTAGTGCAACAATTACCGGAATGGTATATTTCTCTGATGCGATAGACAGGGAGGTTGGTGATAAAAAAACTCCTACTCTTCAAAAATTAATTTCTCTTATTCATGAAAGCGCAACAAATGTGCAGGAATCAATGAGTGATATAATCTGGTCAATCAATCCGGAAAATGATAAGTGGGAAATTATTCTGCCGAAATTCCGACGTTATGCATCCGATCTTTGTGAAAGCAAAAAAATTAATTATAAAATTAATATTCCCGAAAAAGTATCAATTAAACCATTAGCAATGGAACACAGAAGAAATTTTTGGCTTATTTTTAAAGAGATGGTAACAAATGCAGTTAAGCATTCCGGTTGCAGTGAATTAATAATTTCTATTATTATAAATGAAAGTCAATTAATATTAATTGTTTCTGATAACGGAAAAGGATTTGATTCGAATATAGTAATCGAAGGAAATGGGGTAAAAAATATTAAATCACGTACAGCAACTTTAAATGGAAATGTTAATTTAATAACATCTTCCGGCAAAGGAACAAAATGGGAACTATCTATTCCAATTTAAATTTTTCACATACTCATAGAGAAATGTTTTCACTACTGAACGAATAAAAGAAACAGAAGACCGATGCAGATTAGTGAATTAAAACGAATATTAATAATTGAAGACAACAAATACATCCGCAGCGGATGGGAGCTTGCACTTCAAAAAGACAGTGATTTCCAGATAATAGGTTCATTCGAAAGCTGTGAAAAAGCTTTTAATGATGAAGCAATTGGAGCTGCTAATATTGCTTTAATGGATATTGGTCTGCCCGGAATTTCAGGAATTGAAGGGGTAAAATATTTAAAGGAAAAATATCCTAAAATTATAATTGTAATGTGCACTGTACACGATGACGATGATAAAATATTCGATGCAATCTGTGCTGGTGCGGTAGGTTATCTTTTAAAGAAAACAAAACCAGATGATTTAATTACATCCTTACGAGATGCCTACAACGGTGGTTCACCAATGACGCCGAGTGTAGCAAGAAAAGTAATCGCATCCTTTCAAAAAAAGACTGTAAGTCTCTCTGCAAGAGAAAAAGTTAATCTTACAAAAAAAGAAGAAGAAATTTTAGCATTAATGGCAAAAGGTAAATCCTACCTGGAAATCGCCAAAGAAATATTCCTATCTGTTGACGGCGTTAATTATCACATAAGACATATATATGAGAAGTTGCAGGTTCACAATCGTGCTGAAGCTGTGGCCGAAGGTATAAAAAAGCGGATAATTCAGCCTCCTCGATAATTTCTCCCATTGAAATCTTCAAAAAAAAGCATCTTCATTTTAAAAACTACAGATGTACGTAGTGCATAGAGTCACTTCACGCCTTATAATTCGTTTAGAATAATTCCTTTTAAGTGTAAAGTTAAGATGGAATCCGTAAGAAGCACCCCAATTCGTGTGGCAATAATTGAAGATAACCGATTTATCCGTAACGGCATTGAGATTATCCTTAATGCTGAAAAAGAATTCGAACTTATTGGCTCTTATTCAAGCTGCGAAGATGCATTTTTTTATGACGAGATAAGCAAAGCACAAATCGTTTTAATGGATATTATGCTTCCGGGCATTTCAGGAATTGAGGGAATAAGATATCTGAAAAAAAACTTTCCTGAGATCTTAATAATAGTATGTACTGCATACGAAGATGATAAAAATATTTTTGAAGCAATTTCTTCCGGTGCCGTTGGCTTCATCTCAAAAAAAACCTCACTCGAACAATTAATATCTGCTCTGAAAAATGTTTTAAACGGCGGATCGCCTATGACACCAAATGTTGCCGGATATATTAAAAATTCTTTTAGATCACAAAATGGAAAGCGAAATAAAAGCGGTGCAGAGTTAAATGAAATTGAAAATAATATTATTGAGAATATTTCAATTGGAAAATCATACTCAACAGTAGCTAACGAGCTATCAGTTAATGAATCGGAACTGTATACCATAGTTCGTTCTATTTATGGAAAGCTGCAAAATAAGTTAATTCAATTACATAATTAAAAAATTGGAGATTAAAATGAAATTTTTGTCAACAATTCTGATTACAGTCTTTATTATTTTTTTTGCTGAGATAATCGTACCTCAAAATGAACATTTTATGGTGGATAAAGTACCTGTCTTTATTCCGGAGTATGGTTACCAGGGTACACCCTCTGTTGCATTCAATGGCACAAACTACTTTGCAGTTTGGGGAGATAACCGTGCAGCAATTGCCTCTGTGATGATGGGAACTTTTATAGATCAGGATGGAAACGTTTTAAATCCTGCGGGGAAACTACTTCTTGAATCTCCGGGAAGTAAAAATGAACCCGTTGTAGTATTTGATGGAAACAACTTCTTCATTGCATGGCGGGATGATAGAAATGGTGAAGATGATATTTATGGTGCTAGATTCTCAGCAAATGGTGAATTAATTGGTGATGAAATATTAATATCTTCTGCTGGCGGAGATGAATGGGGTGCAGAGGTTACATTTGATGGAACAAATTACTTTGTAGTCTGGATAGATTATAGAAATGGCAGTGCCGATATCTATGGCGCCAGAGTTGATCAAGCAGGTAATGTTTTGGATCCGAATGGAATTGCAATTTGTAACGCTACAAGCGATCAGGAATATCCAAGAGTAGAAGCAGGAGCTAACAGTTATTTTGTTGTTTGGGAAGACTATCGAATCGATCCTGCTGCCGACTATTATGGTGGCAGAGTTAGCTCCGATGGAACAGTACTAGATCCTGATGGTTTTATTATAAAAGATGGACCGGATGATCAATACTGGGGTGATGTTTCCTACGATGGAACTAACTGGTTTGTAATATGGGGAGGAACTTATGATATTCTTGGAACTCGAATTAATTCGTCAGGAAATATTTTAGATCCCGGAGGAATAGTGGTCTCTCCCCCCGGTAGTGACGGCTATTACAATCGATTAGAATTTGATGGGACTAATTACCTGATTACATGGTCTTCTTCCGGTGATGATGTAAAAGCAGCAAGGATTTCAACTTCCGGAACCTTATTAGATCCGAACGGAATTGATATTTCTGTGCAAAATATTTACGATGAGCAGTTTCCGGCAATATGCTATGGAAATGGTAATTTCTTTATTGCCTGGATGGATGAACGTAATGGCGGTTTTGGAAGTGATATTTACGGTGCAAGAGTAAGTTCCGCCGGCACACTGTTAGATACTGACGGATTGTTGCTTTCTGCTTCGGCAAATAAACAAACCTATCCCGGTTGTGCATTTGATGGAGTTAATTACTTAGTTGTTTGGCAAGATAACCGAAATTCAGATACTCTTAAAATTTACGCGGGACTAATTAACCAGGCAGGGACTCTTCTTTCACCCGGAGTATTTCAAATTTCAAATACACCTGGCTACCAAAGGTATCCCTCAGTTGCTTTCGATGGCTCAAATTATCTCGTTACTTGGTCTGATGAAAGAAGCGGCTCTGATATTTACTGCGCAAGAGTTACAACTCAGGGAAATGTGCTCGATCCAACTGGAACCCCTGTTTGTACATTTTCTGGCAATCAATATTTCAGCGCTGTATCATCCAGTACTTCACAATCACTAATAGTCTGGATAGATAACCGCACCGGTACACCTGAAATAAGGGGAGCAAGAATTGATCAATCGGGAAATGTTCTTGATGCTGATGGATTTCAGATTTATTCCGGTTCATACTGTGGAGCCGGTGGAATAGGTGTAAGCTATGGCAGCGATTCTTATCTTGTTGTTTGGGCAAGAGATGCAGGCGGCAGTAATCCGTATGATATTTATGGTGGGCGTGTGGGTACAGATGCAGCTGTACTGGATCCTGGTGGATTTGCTATATCAACTGCAACCGGTAACCAGGATGGACCGGATGTCTCTTTCGATGGAACGAATTATTTTGTTGTCTGGATGGATAACCGAAATCATCAATCAGAAGATGATGTTTACGGTGCAAGGATTACAACTGATGGAACAGTTTTAGATCCGAGTGGTATTGCTATAGCAACTGATGCAGATTACCAGCAGGTACCCGATGTTATTTTCGATAGAAACCAATATATAGTTGCCTGGTTTGATAAGGGTGATGACTCAAATCTAAAGGGTGCAGAACTAGATCTTTCCGGAAATATCACTAACACATACACGATTTCAGATCAGTTTGGATTAAAGACTTATCCCTCCCTCGCGCACGGACCCGAAGATCAGGTTTTAGTCATCTACCAGGGTTTTGCTACAGATCACCTAAATACAAACTACAATGCTTTAAGGACCTGGGGAACATTTCTAGGATTGTATGTAAGTGTTAAGGAGATAAGTTCAAATATACCCGAAGATTTTAATTTATCTCAAAATTATCCGAACCCGTTTAATCCTTCAACTAAAATCAGATTTAATATTGCCGAAGACGAATTTACAGCACTAAAAGTATATGATGTATTAGGAAACGAAGTTGCGACACTAGTTAATGAGGAACTTTCTGCAGGAGAATATGAATTTGAATTCAATAGTCATTCCGGCGAAGTCCGGAACCTGCCTGCCGGCAGGCAAGGTCTAACAAGTGGAGTTTATTTTTATCAGCTTAAAACTGAAGATTATGTAGCGACCAAGAAAATGCTATTAATTAAATAAGTGGAGAGTAAAATGAAATTACGATTAGCTTTTTTATCAATAATCATACTTACATCATTAATTAATATAAATGCACAACAAACTGGCTGGTTTTGGCTAAATCCGTTACCACAGGGTAATGATTTAGAATCAGTTGTATTAACTGATGCAAATACGGCTTACGCTGTCGGCGAATCTGGTACTGTTCTTAAAACAACCGATTTAGGCGCAAATTGGCAATCATTGCATACAGGCAGTAACGATGTTTTAGACTATTTAATTTTTTTAGACAGCCAGGTTGGATTTGTTGTTTCTGGTTCACATACAATATTGAAGACTATTGATGCCGGTGAAAATTGGTCAGCGATTAACCTTCCAGATACGATGGGTGTTAGGGACTTAATGATGTTAGATGCAAACATCGGATTTGCATCCATTTACGAACATTTACTAACGACGACTGATGGCTGGGCTACATGGACTGAACATTTTATTGAAGAGGATGAATATTATTCTTCTGTTTTTTTTCTTAACAGCAATGTTGGCTATTTAGCAGGAATTGGAGGAGCAATTATAAAAACAACAAATGGAGGCATTGATTGGATTACACTTTCATCTGGAACAGATGCCTGGTTAGAATCCATTTTCTTTATGGATGAAAATCACGGTTGTGCTGCTGGTGATGATGGTGTAATTGTTAGCACTACTGATGCAGGAGCTACATGGAGCGCACAATTCTTTAATGATAGGACCAGTTTTTATGACCTTTACTTTGTCAGCGACCAGATTGGATACGCATGTGGTGATAATTGGGATTGGGAGGAAGGAATTATTATGAAAACTACCAATAAGGGGGAAACCTGGGATTTTCTTGTTTCGGGGACTACAGTACAACTAAACTCAATATTTGGGTTCACAAATGATAACCTTATTAGTGTTGGTTATTATGGAACTATTCTCACCTCAACCAATGCTGGAACTGATTGGATGAATCAAACTACAGGATCTTTAGAGTATCTTAACTCGCTTTACTTTGTTGATGACAACTTAGGTTACTTTTGTGGTGAAAATGGATTTTTATACAAAACTACTGATGGAGGTTCTAACTTCGAAATAATGAATACCGGATCAACTACGGATTTTAATGGAATTTATTTTTTTGATTCAAACAATGGCTATTTAGTTGGTAACAGTGCAAGTGTTCTAAAAACAACTGATGGAGGAGCAAACTGGGAGACTAAAAATAATGGAATAAGCGGAGCCCTAACTTCAATCACATTTACCAACAGTTCTATTGGTTATACTGTTGGCAATCTTGGAATTTTTAAAACAACAGATGGCGGTGAAAACTGGTTATCGCAGTTTTCTCCGAACGGTGGAGTTTTCAATTTATTCTTCCTTGATGATGAAAATGGATATGCAACAGGTGGATATAGTACATCTTTTTACAAATCTACAGATGGGGGCACAACCTGGGCAGATATAACCGGATCTGGTTTAACCGGTTTTTCTGGAATTTATTTTACAAATTCACAAACCGGATATGTATCAGGAGAAGTTTCAATTTATGATGGAGGAATTAGCAAGACTACTGATGGCGGACAAACCTGGCAGCTTCAGAATTTGCCCACGGGAACCAGAAGGATAAATTCAATTAAATTTCTAAGTGATCAAATTGGATATGCATCAGGGCACAATGCATTTCTTAAAACTGAAGATGGAGGAAATACCTGGAATTCTCTGCCAATCCCATCTCAATCTATTGGAGACTTATTCTTTACCAGTACAGAAACTGGTTATGCTGCCGGATCGGGAGCTAATATTTTTAAGACAACTGATGGCGGTGGTGTTGTAAGTGTAAGAGAAAAAGAACCAAGGATACTCTCAAGCTTTATGCTTTCGCAAAACTATCCCAATCCATTTAATCCATCAACAAAAATAAGATACACCATGCCTAAATCGAACTTTGCTTCACTGAAGGTATACGATGTTTTAGGAAATGAAGTTGCCATACTAGTTAATGAAGAAAAACCAGCAGGAGAACATGAACTAGATTTCAACGGAAGTGGATTAGCAAGCGGAGTTTATCTCTATCATTTGAAGACAGGTTCATTCATCCAAACAAAGAAAATGTTATTGATAAAATAAAGAGGAGAAAAAAATGAAGCTGAGATTACTTTTTTTATTTGCAAGCATAATTGTATTTGTATTTAATGTAAATGCACAACAGTCCGGCTGGTTCTGGTTGAATCCCACTCCGCAAGGGAATGATCTTTTCAGCGTAACATTTCTAAATTCAGATGTGGGCTATGCCGGTGGTTCATATGGTACAATAATGAAAACGACTGATGGCGGAAGTAGCTGGCAAATTCAACAACAGGCAAAAGACTACTCTATTGAAGAACTTTTTTTCTTTGATGAAAATATTGGATGGGCAGTCGGGGGAGAGTATAATCCAAGATATGGATTGATTCTTAATACCACCGATGGTGGTGAAAACTGGACAGAGCAGTTTAATCTTGATGATGATCGTTTGTTATCAGTTTATTTTACAAGTGCAATGAATGGATGTGCTGTTGGTGAGAGTGGAACAATTCTAAGGACAGAAGATGGTGGTAACAACTGGCAGACAGTTCCTTCCGGATTAATATATACAATAAGATCAATTTGTTTTACTGATGCAAATACAGGTTATGCTGTTGCAAATGAATATTTATTAAAAACAACTGATGCTGGTTTATCCTGGAGTTCAAGCACTATTGCTGCTAATCTTTATATGGAAACAATTCATTTTCCATCTTCAAATATCGGCTACGCTGCAGGTGATGATGGCGAGATTTATAAAACAACGGATGCTGGACAAACCTGGTCTCAACAAAACTCAACAATTTCTACAGATATTTTTTCAATTTACTTTATTGATGATTTACATGGCTGGGGTGGTGCTGCAAATGCAACTGGTTTAATTACAACAGATGGTGGAAACACATGGTTGGGCAATTCAGCTGGTGGACCTGATTTGACCTCTATTTATTTTACAGATCTCTCTAATGGATGGTTAGTCAGTGAATATGGGGGATTGGGCAGAACTACAGATGGTGGATGGAATTGGCAAAATTTACATTCTTATTTTACTTATAGTCCGTTTACAGCCTGCTGGTTTACAGATGCACTTACTGGCTACGCTGCAGATGATGATGGGGATATAATTATTACTACTGATGGCGGGTATAATTGGACTCACCAGAATACAGGTACTACAAACGAGCTAAAATCATTATTCTTTGTTGATAGCCAAACAGGTTATGCTGCTGGAAGGCATAATACTATTATTAAAACTACCGATGGTGGAGTAAATTGGGAAGATATATCGTTTGCAGGTGACAGGTATATTAATTCAATTTTCTTTCTTGATCATGACATTGGTTTTTTATGTTCGATGTTTGGCTATATTTTCAAAACAACTGATGGCGGTGATACCTGGCAAGAGCAAACATCTGGAACATCCAATACACTCCGATCAGTTTATTTTGTAAATGAGGATGTCGGCTTTACCGTTGGCTCAAATCAAACTTCACTAAAAACTACCGATGGTGGTACAACATGGATTCCATTCAATACAGGTTTAAACCAAACAATAAATGAAGTTTATTTTTCTGATGTAAACACCGGTTATGTTGCAGGATCTTTCGGGCAAATATCAAAAACAACTGATGGAGGTGCAACCTGGCAAAGTAAATCATCTGGAACAAGTTCGGATATACTTTCTCTTTTCTTTTATGATGCTTACACAGGATATGCAACTGGAATGGGTGGTGCGGTTTTAAAAACTACAAATGCAGGTGAAACCTGGATTGCCGAGCATTATACTAACTATAACTTCCGCTCTGTATTTTTTCCAACTGCAGATACGGGTTATATAGTTGGTATTGAAGGATTAATCTTTAAGACTGTTGATGGTGGAAGTATTATTACCGGTATTGAAGGAGATAATGAAGTATCAGTTCCCGAAGACTTTGCTTTGTTTCAAAACTATCCCAATCCATTTAATCCAGGAACAAAAATTAAATTTACAGTTCCAAACGTAGTGACACAGCACGTTGTGTCTGTGCAACTAAAAGTTTATGATGTTTTGGGAAATCTAGTTGCAACATTAGTAGACGAAGAAAAACCCATAGGAGAATACGAAGTTAATTTTAGTGGAAATGTATTAACAAGTGGAGTGTATTTCTATCAACTTAAAACTGGTTCATTTGTTCAAACTAAAAAAATGCTATTAATTAAATAAGTAGGAGAATAGAATGAAAATAGGTTTAACTTTTTTAATAATAATTATACTTACATCATTAATTAATGTAAATGCACAACAATCCGGTTGGTTTTTGTTAAATCCAGTACCCTATGCAAATGATCTTAAATCTGTTTATTTCACTTCAGAAAATATTGGTTATGCAGGCGGAGCTTTTGGAGGAATACTGAAAACTACAGATTCCGGATTAAATTGGGATCTTCAATTGAGTGCTGGTTCATTTGATTTCCAGTCAATTTTCTTTATTAATGATAATACTGGTTGGGCAGCTGGCGGTAATGCCGGGATAGTAAATCCAATGAGTAAAATATTTCATACTACAGATGGTGGTGGAACCTGGATAGAACAAAATACTGGAACAACCCAGAACATTCGCAAGATTTATTTTCTTAATGAAAATTTTGGCCTTGCAGTAGGTGATGGAGGAATCATATTAAGAACCACAAATACTGGTAATGATTGGCAAAGTATTAGTGCACCTGTATTAAGGATAAACAGGGATGTAACCATATTTGATGAAAATACAGCATACATTCTAACAGAAGAATATTTGCTTAAAACAAATGATGGAGGATTAAATTGGTCCGCTGATACATTAAATTTAACCTACGATACTCAATCATTAGTTTTTGTAAACCCGACTACTGCATTTACGGCAGGCGATTTTGCATCTATCTATAAAACAACTGATACTGGTGCAACATGGCAACTACAGCACTCATACAATGATGTAACACATATTAAATCAATTTTCTTTACAGATGGAAATAATGGATATGCAGTGGGAAGATTTGGTACTTATATGCAAACAACTGATGGGGGAAATAATTGGAGTTTCACTTTTGATGCAAATGAACCTCATTACAACTCGGTTAATTTCGGCACAAATGATAAAGGTTGTATCGTTTCCGATAATGGACATATTTTTAATACAACAGACGCTGGGCAAAATTGGGATGATATTCAATCTTCATTTACAGATGAAAATCTATATACCAGTTATTTCACAAATACATTAACTGGTTATTCTGGTGGTAAGGATGGCGCAATATTTAAAACTGTTGATGGGGGTATTAACTGGAATGAGTTGACAACGGGAGTAACCGCTGATATTTTAGAGATATTCTTTCCTACAGAGTCAACGGGATATGCAGTAGCAGATAATAACAGCATTGTAATAAAAACCACAGATGCCGGAACAAGCTGGCAGAATGTATCCTTACCCGGTGATTATGGGTTTCAATCAGTTTTCTTTTGGAATGAAAATGAAGGTGTAATATGCGGTTCTCAAAGCTCTATCTTTAAAACAACAAACGGAGGACAAAATTGGATCGAGAAAAATTCTAGCTCAAGTGGTTATTTATATTCCATTTCCTTCGCAGATGCCAATATTGGATATTGTGTAGGTAATTCTGGCAAAATTCTTAAATCTATTGATCGTGGTGAAAATTGGGCTTCTCAAACATCAGGAATAAATTCAGCTCTTCAAGATGTATATTTTAACAATGCAGAGACAGGTTATGCTGTTGGTCCCTCAGGGGCTATTTTATTTACAACAAATGGTGGTATTAATTGGATTTATAAATATGTTGAAGGAGAATTTCTTTCAATACAATTCACCGATGAAGACCATGGCTATGCCGCAGGTTGGTTTGGTGCGATTGCTACAACTACTGATGGCGGTGAAAACTGGCATGTTAATAGATTAAATGACCAGAACTTTCATTCCATCCATTTTCCCTCCACAGATACAGGATATGTAGTTGGTAATTCCGGAGTAGTTTTTAAAACCGTTGATGGTGGCAGCATTATTACCAATATTGATAATGAAGAAGAGACAAACATTGTTACGGATTTCATCCTTTACCAAAACTACCCTAATCCCTTTAATCCAAGCACAACAATAAGATGGCAAATTCCACAAACTGGTTTTGCTTCAGTAAAAATTTATGATGTGTTGGGAAATGAAATTGCAACTCTTATTAATGAAGAAAAACCTATTGGTGAATACGAAGTAGAGTTTAACGGCGAAGGATTAACAAGTGGAATATATTTCTATCAACTTAAAGCCGGTGATCCCGAATCAAGTTCGGGACAGGGTTTTATTGAAACAAAAAAAATGATTTTGTTAAAATAAATTTTAATATTGACTAAAAAATTAAATAGAGAAACTCTTAAATCAGTAGTAAAGCATCTTTGTAAAGTTGATAAAGATTTAGCTTCAATTTATCAAACAGATGGTATTCCTCCTCTTTGGGCGAGAAGACCAGGTTTTACAACACTAATAAAAATTATTATTGAACAGCAGGTTTCTTTAGCATCTGCAAAAGCAGTTAATGAGAAACTTCGTAGTCATATTAGTCCTTTCACACCATCACAATTTTTTGAAATTGGAATAACCGGCCTAAGGGAATTAGGATTAACAAGACAAAAATCATCTTATTGTATTAATGTAGCAAAAGCTGTTATAGATGATAAGTTTAGTTTTTCATCTCTTAAATAAATTGGATGATGAGAATGTAAAAAAGGCATTAATGAAAATTAAAGGCGTTGGTTCCTGGACAGCAGATATTTATTTGCTAATGGCAATGCGAAGACCGGATATTTGGCCAAAAGGGGATATAGCTTTAGCGAAAGCACTGAAGAAAGTAAAAAGATTGAAAGTTTTACCTTCCTATGACAAGCAATTAGAAATTGCTAAAAAGTGGCAACCTTTTAGAGCGGTTGCAGCAAGAATGCTCTGGCAGCATTATATCAAAAATGAATTATAATATTTCCCTTTTTATTTATCACTTTCGGAACAAAAATAAAACTTATTTGTTAAAAGATATATTTTAATAAACTGATTGCTTTGCGTATCGTATTAGTTTTTACACTTTCATTCTGTAATTTTAATCATTAAAGATTATTATATTTAGCTGTGTAACTTAGATTTCAAACAAAATAATAAAGATTTTTACTAAACGGAGATGTAATGGGCAAATCATTTAAATATCCAACCCTGTTTATAATACTTACTTTAGGAATTGTATTAGGATATCAAATAGAAAAAATA
The DNA here is from genome assembly GCA_963714405.1 of uncultured Ignavibacteriales bacterium. Lineage (GTDB taxonomy): Bacteria > Bacteroidota > Ignavibacteria > Ignavibacteriales > Ignavibacteriaceae > JAZGGS01. The sequence continues at coordinate 153,124 of CAVQOH010000001.1, forward strand.
TTTTCAGGCGATGAATTGCGTGAAGGAATAAGAAAATTTAACGATGTATTAACGTACTCAAACAAATATTATATAGAAGAAGTTGATACGCCAAAACTTGTAGAAGCAGCAATAAACGGAATGATGGATGAACTTGATCCGCATTCTGTTTACATTCCAGCTGAGCAGTTTACGGCAATTGAGGAAAATTTCCGTGGTGATTTTGAAGGAATTGGTATCGAATTCCAGGTTGTAAATGATACACTTACTGTTGTTTCGCCAATTACAGGTGGACCAAGTGAAGCACTCGGAATTATGCCCGGAGACAGAATAGTTAAAATTGATGGAGAAGATTGTATTGGAATTACAAATGAGGAAGTTCGTAATTCTTTGCGTGGCGAAGCAGGAACAAAAGTAAACGTTACTATTTTAAGAACGGGTGTAATAAATCCTATCGAGTATGAGATAACAAGAGATAAAATACCTCTTTATTCTGTAGATACACATATAATGTTGGATGAAAAAACCGGTTATGTTAGTGTATCCCGTTTTTCTGAAACAACTTTTGATGAATTGAAAGATGCATTAAGTGATCTAAAACAAAATGGCATGGTACAGCTGATATTAGATTTAAGAGGAAATCCGGGTGGATATTTAAACCAGGCTGTAGACATTGCAGATCTTTTTATAGATGGAGAGAAAAAGATTGTTTACACAAAGGGAAGAAGAAAAGAATTTAACGACGATTTTTTTGCATCCCGTCCATCAGCATTTGAAAAAATACCCTTAATCGTAATGATAAATCGTGGTAGTGCCAGTGCAAGTGAAATCGTTTCAGGAGCCGTGCAGGATTGGGATAGGGGACTGATAGTTGGTGAAACTTCCTTTGGCAAAGGATTAGTGCAAAGACAGTTTACATTACCTGACAATTCAGCAATTAGATTAACCATTTCAGAATACTATACTCCTTCTGGAAGACTAATACAACGAGATTTTAGCAATTTGGAAAACGATGAGGAATACTATTCGGAAGTTATGGATAGGGAAGAGGAGGAAGGTGAAAATTTATCTCATACTGCAGAGCAGGATAGCAGTAAACCCGTTTATGAAACTGAAGGTGGAAGGGAAGTTTATGGAGGAGGGGGTATTACCCCTGATTATCTTGTAAAAGCTGGAAAGGTTAATGATTATACTCGAGATCTTTTACGCAATAATGTATTTTATCAATATATATTAACATATATCGAAAATAATGGTGATAAGATTAAATCTTTATATGGCTCCGATTTAAATAAATTTAATGATGAATTTAATTTTTCGCAAGAGGACAAAAATAACTTTATAGAATTTGCTTCCTTAAAGGATGTAGAATTCAACGAGGATGAGTTTACAGATGACAGCGAATACATACTGGCAAGATTAAAAGCGCAAGTTGCAAGACACTACTGGAAAAATGAAGGATGGTATACGGTTTTATTAAGTGTGGATAACCAGTTGCAGAAAGCGCTTACACTTTTTGATGAAGCAAAAAATCTTGCTCATATCAAATAGTTTAATTTTAATTTACGAACAATTAGAAGTTTATATTTTAATTGGTGAAATTTTCAGCAACTATAATTATTTTTTTATTACTTATTAACAATTCTGTTCATTCAAGAATAACCGATAGTACTCATTCGGTACTTTCATCAAATAAATATTTAAATGTTGGAGAAGACTTAACTTACGTTGTTAAATATGCCTTTCTAAATTTAGGAGAAGTACGCTTTAAAATAGCAGGAAAGCAAATAATTGATGGCATAACTGTTTACAAAACAATTGCTTACATTGATTCTTACGAAGGACTGCCTTTTGTAAATATTCACCAGGTTTATGAAAGCTTTATTGATTCAACATATTTTCCCCTATCATTTATCGGAACAATGCTCGATGAGGATACAACCTACACCAAATATACATTTAAGGGAAAATCTCAGATACGCATTGTAAAAGGCAAAACTAATTCAAAAAAGATCAATGTTGATTCCACAGTAATTGTAAAAAAGAGATTTCAGGATGGTCTTTCAATACTTTTTTATGCAAGAATGAACACCGGGAAAGATACTACGCTGTACGTTCCTTGTTTTGTAAATGAAAAAAAGGAAACTGCTACATTAAATTATTATTCTGAAAATGAAGATATTGATATTGATGCGGTTAATTACGAGATTGATTGTTTGAAGCTTGATGGATCAACTGATTTTGTTAGTGTTTATGGTTTTACGGGTGAATTTGAAGGCTGGTTTAGCAATGATCGTTATTCAATCCCAATTACAGCAAGTATGAATGTATTAATTGGAAATGTTACTTTGGAATTGATTAAGTGGAATGTTAATGGTTGGAATCCTCCGGAGTACAAAGATTGAACAATAAAACTAAAATATTTCCGTACAAAAATCTCTACCCCAATATTGCTCAAAATGTATTTCTTGCTCCTGGAGTTAAAATAATCGGTGATGTAAAAATTGGTGAGGATTCCAGCGTTTGGTACAATACTGTTATTAGGGGAGATGTACATTATATAAAAATTGGAAAGCTTACCAATGTACAGGATTGCTGCATGCTTCATGTTACTAACGGCAAACACCCTCTAAACATAGGTGATAAAGTTACAATTGGTCATTCAGTTTCTCTTCATGGATGCACAATAAACAATCTTTGTTTAATAGGTATCGGTGCAATTATACTAGATGGGGCTGTAATTGAAGAAAATTCTATGGTAGCTGCTGGAGCACTTGTGAAAGAGAATTTTATTGTTCCATCAGGTAAGCTGGTAGCAGGTGTTCCTGCTAAGATTATAAGAGATATTACCAAAGAAGAAACGGATGAATTTGAACGAAGCGCATTTAGGTATTATGAGTACACAAAGATTACGGTTGATTCCCTAAAACTGATTGATAATTGAAAGATAGTAGTTATTAAACGAGCAGAGTATGATTAAAAACCTCCAGGTATCCGCACAATCAAAAAATATTAATAAATTTTTAATTCATAAACTTGTTGGTTCCCTTAAAAATGAGCTAAATTTTAAAATTGAATCCCTTCTAATCAACTTTATTAACGCAACAGAAATAACCGAACTTAACGCAAAGTTTTTAAATCATAATTATTCAACAGATATTTTAACATTTGATTATTCTAAAATAAAAAACAGAATTGATGCGGAAATTTTTATATCGCTGAATGATGCAAAATTAAATTCGCAAAAATACAAGGTTCATTTTCAGAATGAAATTGCACGGCTCGTTATTCACGGTATTTTGCACTTGCTTGGTTACAACGATCAGAGAAAAAATGATAAAATTATTATGAAACGTATGGAAAATGAGTTGCTAAATAAAAATAAATTCATTTTATTGAGACGTAAATAAGTGAAACTAAGAAGCGCTTGAAATTCTGTGGGAAATTTCTTATCCTGTCATTGGTTAAGCGTTATAAATTTACGATAGAATTTAAAAATATCACTTAGCAGTTTTTTAATGAATATAAAAGAGCTTTCATCAATTTATATTGATAATATTAAAAACATTAAGCGATATTCTTCACACACCGTAAAATCATATAAAACAGATCTTATTCAATTTACCAGCTATTGCACTGAAAATAAGCGAACAGATATAAATAAAATATCTGATAAATTTATCAAATCATATTTGATGAAACTAAGTGAAGAAAATATTAATAAAAGATCAATTGCAAGAAAGCTGGCTGTTATTAGAGGTTTATTTGATGCAGCATTTAAAGATGAACTGATACAAGTTAATCCAGCAGTTAATATTAAGAATCCCAAAGTGTTAAAAAAACTGCCGGATATAACTTCGGTTACAGAAATAAATGATACTTTTAATCTTACTGATAAGATTAACGATGATACCGGGCAGGTAAAAGTAATATTTGAACTTCTTTATGGTTCGGCACTTAGGGTCGGTGAATTATGTAATTTAAACATTTCGGATATAAACCTTGAAAAGCGTACAATAAAAGTTACTGGTAAGGGTAATAAAGTTAGAATAGTTCCAATTGGAGATAAATCAATTGAAAATTTAAAAACATATTTGAGTAAACTCTCGGCTAAATCATCAAAAGAAGCGTTACTAATAACTAAGAAAGGAGGAAGAATATATCCAAAACTTATTTACAGAATAGTAAATAAATATCTTGCTTTAGTTACAGATATTAAAAAGAAAAGCCCGCACGTTTTGCGGCACAGCGCTGCAACTCATATGCTTGATAACGGTGCAGATATTATGGCCGTGAAAGAAATTCTTGGTCATGAAAATCTATCTACAACACAAATATACACGCATGTTAGTATTGAAAGACTAAAAGCTACTTATAAAAAATCTCATCCAAAATCTTAATAACGGAGGATTATATGAATATTACCATAACAGCCCGCAAATTTAAAGCTCGTGAAAGCTTGAAGAGTTTTATAACAGGTGAGGTGAATACACTTTTAAAATACAATGATGATATTTTAGATGCAGTTGTTGTGTTAAGCTTTCAAAATGCAAAAGATAGCATAAAAGTTGCTGAGATAACCATTCATATACCGGGTCAATCATTAATCGCTAAAGATTTTTCAGATGATTTTGAAAAATCAGTAAGTTCCAGCGTTGAAAAATTAATCCGCCAGTTAAAAACAATTAAATCAAAAAGAAGTGCACGTGTTAAATGATAAAAATAAATGAAAAAGCAATTTCCAGAAAGAAATATGTTACTGTTGAATTCTTTTATAAAAAAACAAAACTATTCAGCAAATTAAATCTGTTCAGCAGAAGCGCAGATCTTAGTAAACAGATTAGTGATCAAAATTTACACAGACCCGGTTTAGCTTTGGCTGGTTTTGTTGATCTTTTTTCATATAAAAGAATTCAGATCTTTGGAAATACTGAAACCCAGTATCTTTCTTCTTTATCAGATAAGGAACAGGCATCCACCCTTGAAACAATTTTTCAGTTTGATATTCCCTGTATTATTCTGACTAATAATAATAAACCAACTCCCAGACTTTTAGCAATTGCAAAAAAATATAAAGTAGCATTATTTGGATCATCATATTCAACAACAAAACTTATTTATTTAATTAGTGATTTTCTTGATGATCAATTTTCAGAAAGGATTACAATTCACGGTTCTTTTGTTGATGTCTACGGTGTAGGAATGCTCTTTGTTGGAAAATCAGGAATAGGAAAAAGTGAAGTTGCGCTCGATTTAATTGAGAGGGGACACCGGCTTGTTGCAGATGATGTGATAATTCTTACAAAAAAAGGCGAAGGCATTTTAATGGGTGTTGGCACGGAGCTGACAAAACACAATATGGAAATACGCGGTTTAGGTATAATTGATGTTGAAAGAATGTTCGGGATACGTGCAATCCGATATCAAAAGCGTCTGGAAATTATGGTTGAACTTGAAATTTGGGATAAGGATGCACATTACACCAGAACAGGGTTGGATCTTGAGCACTCAACAATATCAGGGGTAGAAATCCCTTACATTAAGCTTCCTATTCTACCAGGTAAAAACATCACGGTTATTTCTGAAGTAATAAGTTTAAATTACTTGCTTAAGCACTACGGGCATGATGCGGCGAAAATCTTTAAAAATAAGCTAAAAAAGAAACTTTCTGAAGCAGAACATGGGAATAAAAGAGTTACAGATTACTTTGAACATGACTTTGAATAGGATGTAGAAAAAAGCTTGACTCAAACTCGTTATTTAGTTATGTTTGCCCTCTATATATGAAGAAATTTTTCTATTATTCAGACTCAAATCTTGAGTTTGTAGAAATTAAAAACTATAAAGCCAAATTTGCTGCTTACTTATTAGTTTCTGCACTCATTCTTACACTTGCTGTTTTTGCAGGTTTCATGCTTATTTCCTCCATTACGAGTTCACCCAAAAGCTATAGTTCATTAAAAAGTGAAAATGAATATTTGCAAAAGAAATTGACTGATGTAGCAGCAAAATTTGAGATTTTAAGATCGGGGATTGACAGCCTGATTATTGATAATAATCAATTGCGTATAACTGCGAACCTTGAACCCATTAATATTGATGAAAGACTGGTTGGTATAGGAGGAAGTGATTTCAATTTTCCCACAGAATTCTCGATTAGCTCTGGCAGTACCAACTTAAGTGAAGCAATTGAAATTGTTGAGGAAATAACTAGAAAATTTGAATTTGAGAAAGCACAGCATTTTGAAATTGCTGAGAAATTTAAAATAAATGAAAAATTATTTGAATCAATACCTGCTCTTAAACCTACGAGTGGAACCTATTCATATAACGGATTTGGAATGAGATTGCATCCCATTCTTAAAAGATATAAAAGACATGAGGGATTGGATATTATAACAGATAGAGGAACACACGTAATTGCACCTGGTAACGGGGTTGTTACTTTTGTTGGAAGAAGAGGTGGTTACGGTTTGGAAATTGAAATTAATCACGGATATGGCTATAAAACATTATATGCTCATCTTTCTAAATCACTTGTAAAAAAAGGACAGAGAATTAAAAGGGGAGATTTAATTGCCAAAACGGGTAATTCTGGTTTATCAACAGGTCCGCACTTACACTATGAAGTTCTACATAAAGGAGTAAATCTTAATCCTGCAGATTTTTTCTTTGATGATGTGGATTTCTTTTCTCTAAAGAAAGACGAAACAGCTATTGGGGAATAAATAATTATGATTTGGACTGTTGAATTAGCCGCATATCTTGATGATGCTCCGTGGCCCGCGAGTAAAGATGAACTTTTAGAATACGCAGACAGAATTGGCGCACCTTACGAAGTTTTGGAAAACCTTAAAGAACTTGAGGACACCGAAGAACCTTACGAATCTATTGAAGACATTTGGCCTGATTATCCATCAGATGAAGACTTTTTTTATAATGAAGATGAATTTTAGCAGAGGCGCCTGAGGCGCCTTTTTTATGAACCCCGTAATTCAAATAGTACAAACCCAACCAAGAGTGCAAAAACTTCTTGAGAGTTTTATTAGCGCAGCCAAAATTCCGCATGCACTTTTGTTTACTGGAATTGATGGAACGGGTAAGGATTTTGTTGCTATTGAATTTGCGAAAAAAATAAATCAGCAATTCAGTAGATCAGGAAATGATAAAAAAATAGAAAATCAAATTGCTCAGCTTGCTGAGCCCTACATTAAATTTGTTTTCCCGCTTCCTCGCGGAAAAAATGAGACCGATGAGAGTAATCCCACAGAAAAACTTTCCAACCAGGAATTTGAATTAGTGCAGGAAGAAATTCAAAAAAAAATTGAAAACTTTTATTATAAAATTTCTATTCCTAAAGCAAATACAATTAAAATTAATAGCATAAGGGAACTTAAAAAATTCCTATCGATGAATTTTAGTGAAATGGGTTACAGGGTAATCATAATATCAGATGCTCATTTAATGAATGAACCTGCACAGAATGCACTGCTAAAAAACCTTGAAGAACCCCCGGAAAATGTTGTTTTTATCCTCACGACGTCATATCCTTCACGGCTGAGAGAAACAATAAGATCAAGGTGTTGGATAATTAATTTTGATCCCTTAAAAGAAGTAGAATTAGTATTTATTCTTACAAAATATTTTAACCAGGATATAGAGCTGGCAGAATCCGTGGCTCCATTTTCAGAGGGTTCAGTTCAAATAGCGCTAAAGCTAATCGATATGGATTTTTACAATTTAATGGATAATACAATTTCAATTCTTAGGTATTCATTTGGTAAAAAATTCAACTCAGCATTTGATGCAATAAACAATGCCATTGCAAGCAGTAATGCTGATGGTATAAAATTGATAATTAAAATGATTATAACCTGGTTAAATGATCTGCAAAAACACAAATACGGCTTAAGCAAATATTTTTTTAATGAACACATTGATACGCTTCAAAAATTTAATTCAAAGTTTCCAGATGTAAATCTGCAAAACATTTCAGTTACGTTGGATAAATTGTCTTCTTTGCTGCAAAGTAACATCAATCCAAATCTCTTAACAGCAAACCTTATTTTTGAACTTTCTCAATTAACTTCAATAAAGCAGAAGTAATTGTTAATTCAATAACAAATTTGTATCAGTTAAACTGATTATTAACTTTTATTTTCTTAATTTTTCTGAGTAGATTTTTATTAATCTGAAATGAGGAAAATATGAATAAAGTAGTAATAACTTCAGCAAAGCGAACGCCTATCGGAGCTTTCAGCGGATCGTTATCTTCACTCAGTGCATCACAATTAGGCAGTGTGGCTATCAAAGCACTTTTAGAAGATTCAAAAATTGATCCCTCAGAAATAAATGAAGTGATATTTGGAAATGTTTTAACTGCCGGACAGGGGCAGGCACCTGCAAGGCAAGCTGCGATTTATGCTGGATTACCTGAAAAAACAGAATGTATGACAATAAATAAAATGTGTGGCAGTGGCCTAAAATCAGTAATGCTTGCACAACAGGCAATTCAATGTGATAATGCTGATGTTATAATAGCAGGTGGGCAGGAGAGTATGAGCAATGCACCGTATCTTCTTGCAAAATGCCAGAATAGGTTATCGCTTGGGTAATGGTGAATTGGTAGATTCTATGGTCAAAGATGGTTTATGGGATGTTTATAATGATTTTCATATGGGAAACTGTGCTGAAGCTTGTGCAAAAGATTTTAATTTTACCAGGGAAGAATTAGATGAGTTTTCAATAAATTCTTATAAGAAAGCAATTGAAGCACAAAATTCCGGAAAATTTAACGATGAAATTGTTAAAGTACCGGTTAAAGTAAAAAGGGAAGAGATAATTGTAGAAAATGATGAAGAACCCGAAAAAGTTAAATTTGATAAAATCCCTTCTTTAAGACCGGTATTTGCGAAAGATGGAGTTGTAACTGCTGCGAATGCCTCAAGTATAAATGATGGTGCAGCCGCTGTACTTGTTATGAGTGAAAAGAAAGCAAAAGAACTTAGACTTGAACCTTTGGTGGAAATTGTAGCCCAGGCATCTGCAGCAAAAAAACCTATTGAGTTTACCACGGCTCCTACTGATGCAATAAACAAAGTGTTAAAAATAGCAAATCTTAAACTGGAGGATATTGATCTTTTTGAAATTAATGAAGCATTTGCTGTAGTATCGCTAGCAAATAATAAATTGCTGGGCTTGGATACTTTGAAAGTTAATGTTAACGGAGGCGCTGTTGCATTAGGTCATCCAATTGGAGCAAGCGGTGCAAGAATTTTGGTAACGCTCATTCATGAAATGAAGAAAAGAAATTCTACATACGGATTAGCTTCGCTGTGTATAGGTGGCGGTGAAGCTTCTGCCGTAATTATTAAAAATTATAAAGCTTAAGGGTAAGTTATGGAAATTAAAAAAGTAGCAGTTGTTGGCGGCGGTACTATGGGAAACGGAATTACCCATGTATTTGCAATGAATGGTTATAATGTAAATCTTGTTGATACCAAAGAGGAATTTTTGGATAAAGCAGTAAGCACAATCTCTAAAAACCTTGATCGACAGATTAAAAAAGAAATTATAACCGATTCTGATAAAAATGCCACGTTATCAAGAATTACTAAGGTTGTAGGTGTAAAAAATGTTCCACAAGATACTGATTTAGTTATTGAAGCTATATTTGAGAATAAAGAAGTTAAACTAAGTGTATTTAAGGAATTAGATTCAATAATTAAACCAGATTCGATATTTGCATCTAATACTTCATCAATCTCAATAACAGAATTATCTGCTCCTACAAGATCAGATAAATTTATAGGAATGCACTTTATGAATCCTGTTCCAATGATGAAACTTGTTGAAATTATTCGGGGATACACAACAAGTGATGAAACTTATAAAACCATAAAGGATCTATCAGAAAAACTTGGCAAAGTTCCTGTAGAAGTTTTTGATTATCCTGGTTTTGTTGCAAACAGAATTTTAATGCCCATGATTAATGAAGCAGCGTTTACACTTATGGAAGGTGTTGCTTCCGCAGAAGATATTGATACGGTTATGAAACTTGGTATGAATCACCCGATGGGTCCGCTTACCTTGGCTGATTTTATCGGACTCGATGTTTGTTTAGCAATTATGGAGGTTCTTTACAACGGATTTAACGATACTAAGTACCGTCCTTGCCCGTTGTTAAAGAAAATGGTAGCCGCAAATAAGCTTGGAAGAAAATCTGGAGAGGGATTTTTTAAATATGATAATTAATATTAATTAGTGTGTGGCTAGTTTCAGTAAATCTTTAAGAGCTGCAACCAGGTTAAGACATATAAGAAGCAGATTCCAGAATTTACTTGCTAAATTTGCTCTTCCTGATTATACATTTTTTATATTCTTTGCTGTGTTAATTGGTGCAGCAGCAGGATTGGCTGCTGTATTTTTCCACAACTCAATTGAATTTTTCAATCAAGTCTTTTTCGAGCAAACGGCAGAAGGTCTCTTCTTTCTGGGAACTGCTGCCGTCATTATTCTTCCTGCATTAGGTATGCTTGTTCAAAGCATTATGATTAAATTTGCACCTGATACCTCAAGAAAAAAAGGAGTTGCCGAGGTTATTAAAGCAACTGCTCTTAGAGGTGGATATATTCCTTTTCGTACAACTCTTTTTCATTTCTTTGCACCTGTTATCTGTATGGGTTCGGGAGGAACTGTAGGACCTGAAGGACCTGCAGCTCAGCTAGGAGGCGGAGTGGCAAGCAAAATTGGTAATTTTATAGGATTATCAGATTCCAGAAGGAGAATTTTTACTGCCGCAGGCGCAGGTGCCGCAATTGCTGCAATTTTCAATACACCTCTCGGTGGAGTTTTCTTCGCTCTTGAAATTGTAATGTTGAATGATTTTCATACTCCAACTTTTTCTGCTTTAATAGTTGCATCAGTTACCGCAAGCGCAATTTCGCGAGTTTTTCTGGGTAATGAAGCCATATTTTTATTTAATACAGCTGATATGGGTAATTATTCAAACCTCTACTTATATGCAATACTTGGATTATTTGCTGGAATTATATCAATTCTCTTTGTAAGATATTCAAACATTGTAGAGCATGTTTTCAGAAAAAAAATTCTACCGGGAAGAATTCCTCAGTGGTTAGTAATGATTTTTATTGGGTTGCTTGTTGGTGTATGCGGATATTTTTATAGTGAGATTTTTGGAATTGGATATGATGCAATAAATGAGATTCTGGCAGGCTCTTTAAGTTGGAAGGTTGTTCTTATTTTATTAGCTCTTAAGTTTATATTAGTACCCTTGGTTTTACATTCTGGGGGATTTGGCGGAGTATTTGCTCCATCACTTTTTATGGGAGCATGCTTTGGTTATTTGTTTACAATTACCGTAAATTATTTTTGGGGATTAAACCTTGATCCAACTACGTTTATACTTGTCTCTATGGGAGCTATGCTTGGTGGAATAAACACAATTCCGATTTCTGCTACTATGATTATTTTTGAAATGACACAAGACTACAGTTTTATACTTCCTTTAATGCTTGCAGTAATAATAAGTACCACAATAGTACAGCTTATTTTAAGAGGTTCAGTTCATGTAAAACATCTTGAGGAGCAAGGTTATCAAATTACAGAAGGCAGAGAAACAAATCTGCTTAAATCAGTTGCCGTTGAAGACGTAAGTCTGAAAGAAATTGAATTAATCCCCGACCAAACATCTTTGCCTGAATTGATAGCAAAAATGATAGAAAGCCCAAATAGTACATTCTATGTGGTTAATCAAGATGGAAAACTGATTGGGACAATTACCGAGACTGAAATAAGACCAATAATAACTGAATATGATAATCTGAAAGATGTGATTGTTGCTAGTGATATTATCAATCCACAGGTTGTTTCTGTAAAATTATCTGATGATCTTGATTATGTACTGAAACTGTTTGGAAAATGGAACAGAGATCAATTTCCTGTTATAGATACCAATAATCCATCAAGAATACTTGGTGCGCTTACCAGGCAGGAAGTTATATCTATATACAACAGGGAAACTCTTAAAATTAACCTGGCTGATGGTTTAACACAGGAATTGAAGACAATCGATGAAATCTCACATTCAAGAGTAGCTGTAGGTTATTCAATTTATGAACAGAAAGTACCAATTCACTTTATAGGTAAAACTCTAACTGAATTAAAAATAAGAAATAAGTACGGACTTGAAGTTTTAATGATTAAGCAATCCAAAGATATGTTTGATGATTATAATAAACTGGTACCGAATTTTATAACACCGGATCCAGCTTATAAATTGAAAGAAAGTGATAAATTAGTTTTATTCGGGAAAGATGAGAAAATAGATGAGTTTAAAAAATCTGCTATTTAGATAAAAATTGAAAAATATATGTCCGATAATGTATATTATGTAAACTATTAATAATTCTATTTATACCCCACCGGTTAACTTCAAGTATATATATACTGCTAGTGCCAGCAGCACAATCCAAATGAAAGAACTTTTTTTCCTCTTCAACTTTAATTGCCTTTTAAAACCCAATCTTCTTTTTCTTCTTTCTTTATCATCTTGCTCAGGTTTGTAAAAGCGCGGCGGGTAATCAAATACTCTATGCCTTGGTTTCTTCATTAACATTTTTATTTACCTTCATCAAAGATGGCATTAACAAATAACCCGGAATTAAATGATTGCAAATCATCAATTTTTTCACCAACACCAATATATTTTATCGGGATGTTCAATCTGGAGCAAATCTGGAAGACAGCTCCGCCTTTTGCAGTTCCATCAAGCTTAGTAATCACCAATCCGTTAACCTCTGTAACTTTAGAAAATTCCTCTGCCTGAATTATAGCATTCTGCCCGACCGTACCATCAAGTATGAGCAAGGTTTGGTGCGGAGCATCATCCTGTACTTTTGATATTGCCCTTTTAATCTTACCCAGTTCATTCATAAGATTAACCTTGTTGTGCAATCTGCCAGCAGTATCTATGATCGCAAAATCAAAGTTATCTTGTACTGCTTTTTTAACTGTTTCAAATGCAACTGAGGAAGGATCAGAACCACTTTCTTTTTGAATTAGCTTTACACCTGCTCTTTCAGCCCAAATATCCAATTGTTCGCTTGCTGCAGCTCTATATGTATCAGCAGCACCAACAATTACTTTAGACCCACCTTTTTTAAGATTGTGAGCCAGTTTGCCAATTGTTGTAGTCTTCCCTGCTCCATTCACTCCAACAACCAATATTACAAAGGGTTTTTTTATTTCTGCAGATTGTTTCTTATCAATTATGTTGGAACCATTATTTAATACTGAAATTAGTTCTTCCTTTACAGTATTTAAAACGATCTCATTATTAATTTTACTATTACTTTTTATTTTATCTCTAACATTCTCGATAATTCTATCAGTTAATTGAGCACCAATATCTGAGGAAATCAATACTTCTTCAATTTCATCAATAGTTGAATCATCAATTAAGGATATACCGGTAAGAGTTTCGTTAATGGAATTTACAAGGCGGTTCCTGGTTTTTGTTAACCCATTTTTAAGCTTTTCAAAATTTAAATTTTCAAACAGTCCCATGCTTTTTCTTTTTTATAAATTCATAAGCTCTGTATGCGTAAGTAAAAAGTGAAATGAAAACGAAAACTATGCTTCCATAGTAGAATGAAAGATAAATGGGTGAATTTCTATCCATATTTAGCATTATGAATAGCAGAACGAGTGAGATGATTATAATTGATAGTTTACCAATTACATTTGATGGAAGAACTTTACCAATTTTTTTTGATACTATTATTCCCCCTATGAATATTAGTACGTCTCTACCAATCAGAAGGTAAAAATAATAATCTGGAATTTCTTTTAGTAAAAACATTTTTACAACCACTGCACCAACTATAACCTTATCTGCGAGTGGATCAATAATTTTTCCAAACTCAGTAACCTCGTTAAATTTACGTGCAATGTAGCCATCCAGCACATCTGTAAATGCTGCAAATAAACAAATTCCGGCTATCAAATTCCTGGTTGATTGCTCATCAAAATTATCCATTATAAACCATACAGGTATGGCTAATAACAACCGAAATATGCTTAACAGATTAGATTTTGTATATATTTCTTTCGTATTAATCATCATCTTACAACGGCAAACTTACCTAATTTTTCTTCGCTTTCATTGTTTACATCATCTAACATCACTATCCTGTAAACATATATTCCGCTGGAAAGATAGTCTCCTGAATAATCTCTTAAGTTGAAAGTAATTCCACCATCACCGTTCGTTTCTTCAAGCTCATTTACTTGTGTACCGTTTAAAGACCATATAGTAATTTTAGCTCTTTGCGGAAGATTGGCAAATGTTATTATTCCCTCTCCATTGTTAACATTAGCTGGATTTGGATAAACATATACATCAGAAAGATCTTTGGCAAAATTTGAAAGAACGATAAAGCTGCCTGCACCTTTATTTATTGGAATATTTCCCGTTGCAACTGAGGAGGTAATATTCTGAAGCTGCAAAACATATTCTCTTCCAATTGAACCAACTGGCTTCTCCCCCTCCAGGCTAATATGAATAATTCGTTTATCATTTTCATTAACTGTAATTGAGGACGCATTATTTGAAGGATTAAAGACATAGTTCGCTGTATTTCCAGCAGATATTTCATCAACTTCAACATTAAATACAACACGAACCAGGTATGAATTTATTATTTCAAACGATGTAATGAAAAATTCCGGATCAACAATAACTGAATCCATAAAGAAAACAACATTTGCTTCTTCAATTGGTGAACCATATAAATCTCTTATATTCCTTACAAGTAAGCTGTTTGTACCTATAGGAATATCATCATTAAAAGTTAAGAGATATGAAAACTGATTTGCTGGTGCAACCGAGTTAGGTATTCCCATATTCAACAATTCAAATCCCTGCAGGTTTTCAATAGTATTGCTCATTTTTTCTGAGAAGGTTACTGTAACAGAATTTGAACTGCTTCCTATTGCCGAAATAACTATGCCAGGCGTATGAGAAAATACATTTAAAACAGCAGATAAATTTGAGAGTGGTTCCGGTTTCGTTAAATCATTTGCCTGGATAGCATAATAGTAATGAACATTTTTTTGAAGATTCTGATCTATATATTCCCTGTTAAAAACAGAATCGATTTTTTGCAGGCTATTATTAGTGCTTCCCCGGTAAATGTAGTACTGATCTGCATTTCCTGACCATGTTAAATGTATTCTACTTGAATCTACACTATGGCCACTCAAATTATAAGGAGTAAATGCTTTGTTTGAATTTGCAAATTCATAAAATTTTATCCCCTGTTCTGTAGGAAATGCAACTTCCTGAACACCATTATTGTTTAGATCTGCTATAAAAATTGCATTGCTGTTAATGTTTTCTTTGTATGAAATAATTTTATCTGAACCGAATTTATCTTTAAATATATAGGAGTAAGGAAACATAAATAAAATTAATTCATCTACGCCATCATTATCAATATCAGAAAATCTAACGCTATTCTCTGATTGCTGGAAAGAAGAACTGAATTCTGATGCTGCATCAATTAATGCCTGATCATAAAGTGTATTGAATGTATTTCCCACAAGATTGAAAATAATCAATCTGTAGAAAGGCGCAACATCTAATTCTTCAACTGAGTGTAAAAGTACCGCCAGGTCATCAATTAAATCACCGTTATAATCTCCTGAGGCAATAAAAGCTGCTGAACCGAGGAACTCTGTAGGAATAATACTTCCCTCCTGATAATTATCATCACCTCGAATTTCATAACTGTAAATATCTCCATCAAGATCTACAAACCACATTTCATTAATTCCATCTCCGTTTATATCCGCAATTACTGAATTTGGTGCGTTAAGAATATTACTTCCAAATTTAGGTTCGGTAAAATTTCTTAATTCTACAGGATTTGATAAGCTTAGATCAGGATTAACTGTCCATACATTTACCAACGTATCGTTTTTAACAACAGCAATTTCTGTGCGGTTATCATTATCTATATCCTTCGCCATAATTGGCCAAAATTCACCGCTTACATCAGAAAATTTTTGGACAAGATTCGATGAGTTTGGATTATCCTGCTCATATACAAAACCATCTCTAACAAAAAAGGTTAAAAGGTCCTTCAAACCGTTGTTATTAAAGTCTCCAAAATCTTTAATAATTCTTTCGTGGAGTGAATCTACAAATTCGAAAGAATTATTATTGAATTTATACAAATTAGATATTCTTGAATTTGTAAATTCTCTAATAAATATCTCATTCAAATCATTTGAAGTTATGTTTACCGGGTTATGAAAAATATCTCCGGCAGGAAGTGAGAATGGCATTTCTGTTTCACCAGCAATCTCAGCGTCGTAATTTGTAATGAAAATAAAATCAGAACCATTATTTTTAATTACAGTTGTCAATCCAACAAGGTTTTCCGCTTCAAAATAAACTTCGTACACCGCATTTTGTTCTACTAATTGCTTCGGAATAAAACCGTAATGCAAATATTTAACAAACTGGTTATTTATGGTAAAACCATCAAGTGTAACAAAGTTGTAATCAATTTCCGAAGGACGTTTGTAATACATTCTTGTAACAGATGGCTCATCTGTGTACATAGCTGCCATTATAGTGGTCTTATCACCGTAGAAAGCAGGTCCACGAGAAATTAATTCTGCATTAGGAGGAGTTCTGCTGATAGAAAAATTAACCCGCTCTTCCATTGTTCTGCCATTTGTGAACTGCACAACAAGCCGCAATGTATAAACCGAATCTGGAAGAGAGGATAATTCTAAATTGTAAATATCTTCATTTGAGAACTGGGTTAAACCATTGCTGATTAAGGAATTCCAATCTGTTGGATTTAAACCTGTACCAAAATAAAGATCGTAAGAGGAAAAGAGCGGAGACAGTACAGTTGCATTTATTGTTAATTCATCTTCCAATGTTGCAAAATCCTGTGTAGGATGATTGAACTTAATAATAGAAGGTGCAACAACAGTAACAGCTCTGAATAAATTTAGTCTTCCAGCACCACTGCGTAAATCCCATCCTGGAGATGAAATATCATCTGTGGTTGATTTTAAGATTTGCTTTATTTCTTCATTGGTAAACTCTTGTATTGATAAAATTAAACCGGCCGCTGCAGTAACATGTGGTGTTGCTGCAGATGTTCCACTTATAATCGAGTAGTTATTATTTCGTGCAGTTGTAAGAATTAAACTTCCCGGCGCAACCATATCAAGGGTGGAGCCGAAATTAGAATTGCCTGCAACAAAATCATCTATCGTTGAATTTCCAACACAAATAACTTCGCTGTAACCTGATGGATAATGAGGACTTGATGAACCGGAATTTCCTGCACTTCCAACTAATACAACATTCTGAGAGTACGCATAACGAATTACGTCTCTTAAGACAAGGGAAAAGGCATTATCGCCAAAACTCATATTTATTACTTTGACACCCATTTGCACAGCATATAAAATGGCTGCAGCCACATCATCTTCTTCACCATAACCTGATGGATCGAAAGCTCGAAGATTAATCATTTTAAGATTAGGTGCAACTCCGGCAATTCCTGCAGTATTATTAACTTCAGCAATTGCAATACCGCTTATATAAGTACCGTGTCCTTGTTCATCCATTGGGTCATTATCCCAATCAAGGTAGTCTCCCCCGCTTGAATCAAAGGGAAAACCTACTCTGTCTGTAAAATCCCATCCACGGTGATCATCTACAAATCCGTTATTATCATCATCAATTCCATTTGATTTTTTATCATTTCCAAAATTATCTATACCGGTTTCTCCGGGATTAGTATATAATTTGTTTTCCAAATCAGGGTGAAAATAATCTATTCCAGTATCAATTATTCCTAGTAGAATTTCTTCAGAACCCTGAGTTTTATCCCAGGCATCAAAAGCTTTTATTTTTTCCAGCGCCCATTGCTGTGTTATCATCGTATCATTCGGAACGATATCCATTTTATAAATGTTAGCTTCCTGTATGTATTCAATATTGTTATCAATGTTCTTTATTTGATCCAATAAAAACTGATCAGCTTCATTATCAATTGTAACTTTAATAATTTGGCCTAAAATTTCATCATTTAATGCATCTCCTTTTGCAAGATGATCAACAGCAAGCACATTTGCCTGAATTTGATTAGTTGCCGCTTCAGGTAAAAATTGTTTGGTAGTTACTTTAGTTTCAATTTCAGATTTACTCACATTACTGTAATACTTGATAAAGAAAGTATTGCTTTGAGAATTAATTGTTGAAACGGTAATGAGAAGAAATAATAAAAGCCGAATTTTAAAGTTCATATATTTCCTTTTTAAAATTAATATCTATTTCAGTGGGATAATTTCCTGAAAAGCATGCATGACAAAAATTTTCTTCTCCAGCTTCAGAAACAGCTCCTAACATTTCTTCAATTGTAAGATATTCCAGACTATCAACACCTAATGATTCCTTAATTTTTTCTGTATCACCAAAGCATTGATTAGCGATTAACTCATTTTTACTTGGAAAATCCATTCCATAAAAACAAGGATGCATTATTGGTGGAGAAGAAATTCTAAGATGAATTGATTTTGGATTTGCTTCTCTTATGAGCTTTACAAGCTGACGTGAAGTTGTTCCCCGAACAATAGAATCATCCACGAGCACGACTGTTCTTCCTTCCAGTACACCTTTAACCGTATTAAATTTAATTCTTACACCAATTTCTCTTTTCGATTGCCTTGGTTGTATAAATGTTCTTCCGATATAGTGACTTCTTATAAGTCCTATTTCAAGTCTGCAATTAACACCAAGTTTTTCAAGCTCTGTTTGGTAACCGATTGCTGCAGTATTAGAACTATCTGGAACGCTGATAACGATTACTTTTTTCTCATCTTCATTAATAACTGGATGATTGCGTGCAAGAGATTTTCCCAGTCTTCTGCGCATTTTATCAACATTATGTCCAAATATAAAACTATCGGGACGTGAAAAATAAATAAATTCAAAAACGCAGTGTTTGTTATTAACAGGATTGTCAAAAATAATATCAGTTTTAATTTTTCCAGATTTTAGAACTTCATCATCTATTACAACAATTTCACCTGGTTCAACTTCACGTAAAAATTCTGCTGAATGAATATCAAACGCACAAGTTTCAGAAGCGATTAAATATGCACCATTCAGTTTTCCAATAGAGAGCGGTTTAAAACCATTCTGGTCTCTCGCAGCTATAAGTTTATCATCGGTTAAAATGATAAATGAATATGCACCTTCAATTCGTTTAATTGCTTCTTTAATTTGATCTACCTGGTTATTAAGGCGGCTGCGTGCAATAAGATGAAGAATGACTTCGGAATCACTTGAAGTTTGGAAAATTGCCCCCTCGTTTACCAATTCATCTCTAAGTATTTTGGCATTTGTTAAATTTCCGTTATGTGCAATTGCCAGATTGCCCAGCCGGTAATTAACAACAAATGGCTGTATATTTTTTCTTGAATCAGAGGAACCGGTGGTGGAATACCTGTTATGCCCAATTGCAGATTTGCCGGTTAAGACAGTATCAAAGACCTTAGAGTCTTCAAAAACTTCAGATACTAATCCCTCCCCTTTTCGAATATTAAAAACTGATTTTCCCTTTTCATTAAAATCGTGTGTTACAATCCCACAAGCTTCCTGCCCTCTGTGCTGCAGGGCATGTAATCCATAATATGTTTCCATGGAGGCTGAAGAAGTACCGAAAATGCCGAAAATGCCGCAAAAACATTTTGGCTTATCCTGAGCAAATTTTAATTCCATATTGTAAGATAAAACGTGATATTGATAAATAGAAGGGTAAAAATACGGAATAAAATTTAAAAGAGGCTAATTATATTAGAGCGAAATCTTTTAATATTTTATGGAAGTTGTTAGTCGGAACGGCGGGATTTGAACCCGCGACCACTTGACCCCCAGTCAAGTACGCTACCGGGCTGCGCCACGTTCCGAAAATTATAGTTTCTTTAACAGAAATTCTAAAACGCTTTTTATTTCTTCAAGATCTTTTTTAAAGGATGAATTAGGTATTTCAACTTCGTTTTCTTCCTCGATATTTGTAATTGGAATCTTTTCTTCTCTTTTAATTTGAGTCGGCTTCAACTGTGAAGAATCTTCAAGAATTTTCTTTGCACCCTCAATAGTGTATTTTTTCTCACGTAATAATTCTTTTATATAAAGAATTAGTTGAATATCCTTATTTGTATAAATTCTGTTTCCAGCACGGTTTTTTTGAGGTTTTAACTGCTCAAATTCGGTCTCCCAGTACCGGAGAACATACTGCTCGATTTCTGTTAGTTTACTAACTTCACTAATTGAGTAGTATAATTTCTTTATCGATAAGTCTTTCATATGAATTCATCCGAAATTATTTAGCTTAAAATAACTAATCAATTTCTTAATATCAATATTATCAAACTTTAATAAGTAAGAACTTTAATGAGCTATCTTAATTTACTTTAGATTATAGCATAACTAGACTTTAGCTGATCTTCATTTTTTTTATAAATAATGGATTGATAATGATTTGCTGAATTGAGATGACTAAAAAAGAAAGCAATAAACCTTACTTTTCCTTAAAAAGTTTTTCAAGAAGATAAACTCCTGCAAAGTAACTTTTTTCTTTAAAGCCACTTACATAACCATCGCAGCTTGAAGCAGTTATTAACGTTTGCCTAAATTCATCCCTTTTGGATAAATTGGAAATATGAACCTCAACTTTTGGTATATGACAATCATCCAGGGCATCTTTTATAGCAGCTGAAGTATGCGCATATCCACCTGGATTTATAATTAACCCATCAAAATTATTGGCAGCAGATTGGATCTGTGAAACAATTTCTCCTTCAATGTTACTCTGAAAAAAGTTAAAATTATGTGATTGAAATTCACTGGAAATTTTTTGCTCAATTTCATTCAAGGTTAGATTACCATATAACTGTTTATCACGCTTCCCAAGCATATTCAAATTAGGACCATTAATAACAAGAATATTCATTTCTGCTCCGTCATCTCATCAATTATTTCTCTCAAGCGTGGAGTCAAATATATTTCATCAACACCTAACTCTTTCAATGCTGCGGAAAGTATCATCGCTTTGCGTTGCTGGTTTGTAAACTTATTAATTACAATTACTTTGCTATCATGCAAGATGCAGTAGCCTCCTTTGAAATCACCTTTTTCAAATCTTACGGTTGCACCCAACTGGTTTGCAAGAGATTTTAATTCCTGCACAATTTCAGTAAACTCTTTTTCCTTAATCTTCATTTCTAGATTTATTAGTTGTAAATGGTTTGAAAATTAAAAAATATGGAATTGTAATATAACACCAGATTATTATGATTGGAAAACTGCCAAGATTTTTAAATCTGTCTACAATTAAAGAAACAATGAGATTTGGGTCATCAATACCACTCAAAACATCCAAAATTATCCGAAAATCAATGGTAATGAGCAGGAAAACTTCGAATGGAAGCGTTAAAAAAATGATCGCTGAAATAACAAACAACCATCCATTTTCCTTTAAACTTAGACCTGAAGTAAATATAAAAAGGACAAATGAAAATATAAAAAACGGAAAGATAATTGTTGAAATAAAGAATGTTGGAGAAATTAAATAGAGTATTTCTTTAACATTTTCTTGAGT
This sequence comes from uncultured Ignavibacteriales bacterium, assembly GCA_963714405.1. Taxonomy (GTDB): domain Bacteria; phylum Bacteroidota; class Ignavibacteria; order Ignavibacteriales; family Ignavibacteriaceae; genus JAZGGS01. The sequence continues at coordinate 174,822 of CAVQOH010000001.1, forward strand.
AATAAAATCCTTAATAATGAGTTCATTATCGATAAACAAATTATACGATACAAATAATCTTGAAACATAAGAACCTAACCAAATTGCACCAAGAATAATTGCTGTAGCGGCGAATACTTGTGAAGTAACTGAAAGTTTTTTCATGATAATTTCTAATTAAGTAAATTCAAATTAAAAAAAAATGATGAATATTGCTTCAATAGATATTGGTACAAACACTGTGTTGCTTCTAATCGCTCAAACAGATAAAACGGGTAATACTCTTAAAGCACTTTATAATGAATATTGCATGCCCAGAATAGGTAAAAATCTTAAATATGGAGATGAAATAGGTAAAGAAAAAATTGATGATCTACTTTCTATTTTATCTGGTTTTAATGAAAAGATTAAAGAATTCAAATGTGATAAAACTTTAATAACAGCTACGAATGCTTTCAGATTAGCATCAAATTCAGATTATATTGTAAAAAAAATACTAAATAAATTCGATTTTGTGGTAAATGTTATTTCGGGTAAAACTGAAGCAGAATTTGCATTTCTGGGAGCTCTTTCTTCAATAGATATAACACATAATTCGATGGTAATTGATATTGGAGGTGGTAGCACTGAAATTGTAATTGGGAATAAATCAGAAATTCTATTTCAGAAAAGCTACCCGGTTGGCTCGGTAGTAGTTACGGAAACATTTTTAAAACATTCTCCTCCACAACAAAATGAATTAGGTAAATTAAATTTAAATCTTAGAGAAGTTTTTGCTGATTTATCCGTTTATCAAGCATCTTTAACTGCAATAGCAATCGCTGGAACTGCGACAACGATTGGATGTATGATAAATGGATTAAAAGAATTTAACGAATCCAGAATTGAGGGTAGCATTTTGTCCAGCATTTCCTTAATAAATCTTATTGAGAATTTGATACCTCTTTCTTCTTCAGAAATTAAATCTATATATGGGAATGTGCTAACAGGAAGAGAAGATATTATTCTTGGTGGAGCACTTATTCTTTCTACACTTATGGATATCTGTAAATTTAAAAATATAATTGTAAGTTCAAGAGGGATTCGCTACGGAGCAATATTAAAATATTTACAAGGTATGAAATAGCTGATTAGTGATGTGCTCCCAATTCATTTCATGTTATTATGTCTTGAAAAGTAATTTTAATATAAGGATGTAAACTCAAATTCTATGAGTGAATGAAGATTATTTTTGATAATACAAATATACTATCTAACTTATTAACTATAACTAATAAGTTATTAAATAATAATTATTATAACTATCTAGTTAAATTATATTCTACTATATAGTAATTTGCAAAATGAGTGTTAAATGGAAATAGAATTTACAACTTTTTTGAATATCTCAAGAAATGATTTTATATGATATCTTTTTATATTCAAGGGTGGGAGCAACCTGAGAGTTTTATCATTTACTAAATTAATTATGATTTTTTGTTGGAGCATATTATCCACGATTTTCCTTGCATGTCCTGATGCAACTGCTATCCCGATCATAAACCCCCTGCCACGAACCTCTTTAATCTTATTCGGATAAATACTCTGCAGTTTTTTTAACTGATCAATTAAATAACTACCTAATTCATCAACCATTTTATAAAGTTCATTTTCAAATACTTCTTTTATAACAATTTTTCCTGCCGCACAAGCAACAGGGTTTCCTCCAAAAGTAGTTCCATGATCTCCGGGAATAAGCACCTCATTAAAATCTCCGGATGTTAATACAGCTCCTAGTGGTAATCCTCCACCAATTGCCTTTGCCAGTACTAGAATATCAGGCGAAAATTTAAAATGTTCAAACGCAAACTTTTTACCGGTTCTTCCTACGCCAGTTTGAATTTCATCAGCAACAATAGCAAAATTGAATTTTTTCCTTAAATCAATTAAAATTTTTATATACTCTTCAGAAACTAAATTTACTCCCCCCTCTCCTTGAATTATTTCCAAATAAATTGCAGCAGTATTATTATCGATTTTACTTCTAAGATCCGTTACATTATTAAATTTAAGTTTTGAGAATCCGGGAAGCATTGGTTTGAAAGAATTTTTATAATTGATATTCGAAGTTAATCCCAGTGAGCCGTAAGTTCTTCCGTGAAAAGAGCTTGTTAAAGAAAATATTTTTTTATTAGGACCATATTTTTTTCTTATAATTTTTAAGGAAGCTTCGATTGCTTCGGTACCACTATTTGTAAAAAATACTCTATCCAGACCTGAATGTTTAACTAAAAGTTCTGCAACCTCGATCTGTACATTAGAAGTGAAGTAATTTGAAATATGAGTGAATTTATTTGTTTGATCTAAAATTGCTTTTACAATTTTAGGATGGCTGTAACCTAGTGCATTAACAGCTAAACCAGAAAAGAAATCCAGATATTTTTCACCATCAACAGTATATAGATATGATCCGATTCCGTGGGAAATTTCAAGAGGTATTCTGTTGTATGTATTTAGAAAGTATTTACGTTCTCTTCTAAAAAAATGCATAATTTAATTTTGATTAAATCTAGATTAAAAAGACATATAATGAAGCAACATAAACGAAAAGTATTATCATTCCATTAAAAATAAGAGTTAAAAATAATGCTGGAATTACTCTTCTAAAATGAACATAAAATCCTACGGCAGATAATATAATACTCCAAACTGCAACTAGAATTTCAAGTGAAAGAAATAAGTATGAGATAAATTCCTTAATAACAAAGGGTGAGGGATTAAGTGAAAATATATAATCACCAAAGACTATAACCTCAATTGGAAACAAAATTAATAATGCGAAAACATGAGGAACTTGTGCATAAATAGTTAACGAAAAAATATCTTTAAACTTAATTTTGAATTCCGGTGAAGAATATAATTTACTGAAGATCACTCCAAACAATATGAAAAGAAGAATGAGAAATATCCCTAATATCAAATAGCTGGCAAACAAATTTGTTTTTGTTGAAAATGAACCAATTGAAAGTAAGGAAACAAATCTTGAATCTATAAGCAACTTGACTGATAAGAAAAAAAAGATGAAGAATATAAAATTTTTATGCTCAGAAAATACTATTTGCTTAAACGCATCTTTGGGATTTTCAATAAGCAATCCAATGATTTTCCATAAATCAAGATTGCTTACTCTATCTCTTACAAACGAATTGCAATTAGAACAAGTTAAATTATAATACGGATTTTCCGAATTGCAATATGGGCAGCTGATCATGTAGTTCATTTATCTGCCTGTTTTATCTTACAAATATTACATTAAAAATTTAATCTTATATTAAACCTTGTACAACCATTTAGATTATCTTCATCAACAGTAAAATCAAATAAGTGCGCATCAACATAAGCATCAACTAAATTTAGCAGATAAAGTATCGTTAAATAAATAGTAAAATTATCTCTTTCATCTCTATAAAAATTTCTTCTTGATCTGTATATTTCTTGGCCAGTATCAGTAAATAGTTCCCTGTTCGAAATGTATTTATCGTTATTCGTGCTCCAGCCATATACAAACCAAGCAGCTATTCCCCAAATAATTGGAATTTTATAATATGATTCATTGTAGAACTGTCCAAAACCTGGAATAACCGCACTTCGAAGAACTGCACCCCATGGTGATTTTTTCATAATAAAAATTGTGTCTTCGCTGGATGGTTGATTAGGAATTTCCTGAGAAATAATTGTTGCAGAGAGGATTGTGGATAAAACTGCAGCTTTAATTATAGTTTTTATCGATGATCTCAAATAATTCAAATAATCGTTCCAATTCTTCGGATGAATAATATTCAATTATAAGTTCTCCACTGCCATCTTTCTTTTGCCTGCAAATTACTTTTGTACCAAATATTTTTCTCAATTTATCTTCAACACTACTCAAATTTGCACTTGCAGACCAATTTTTAGTTTTAAGTTTTACCGATCTACGCTTAACAACTTTTTGCGGATCTTCATTATACAATCTAACAAGCTGTTCAACTTTTCTTACAGATAAATTTTTATCAAGTATTTGATTAAGTATTTCAATTTGAATTTCTTCGTTTGGTAAGTTAATCAGCGCTCTTGCATGCCCATAACTAATATCATCAGAAACCAGTTTTTGTCTTATCTTATCAGGTAAACGTAGCAACCGTATAGAATTTGCTATTGTTGTACGATCTTTACCCACTTTTTCAGCGATTTGCTCCTGCGTAAGATGGCATTCATCCATCAGCCTTTTGTAAGCTGTTCCAATTTCAATTGCATTTAATTTTTCACGTTGAATATTTTCAATTAGTGCAAGTGCAAGCATAAGTTCATCAGAATCAACCTGAATTATATAAGCAGGAATTTCTTTATAACCTATTTCTTTACAAGCATTTAGTCTTCTTTCGCCGGAAACCAGCTGGTACTTATGATCAGGAGTTCTTCTTACAGTAATTGGCTGAATGAGCCCGTTGGAGAGAATTGATTTTTTTAGTTCTTCCATTGCTTCAGCATCAAAATCAAATCTGGGCTGGTAAGGATTTCTTGAAATAAAATCTACTGAAATCTTTGCTAGAACATCGATTTGTTTTCCATCATCACCCTTTACAGCTGATAAATCATTATTATCAACTCCGTTTTTTACATAATCCTGAGGTTTGATTAATGCATCTAATCCTCTTCCAAGACCTGGTTTAATTTTACTCATAACTTAATTATTATTAATCGATTTTGAATTTCGTTCAAGTAACTCTGATGCAAGAGCCATATAATTTTGAGCTCCTGTTGATACTGCATCATATAAAATAATCGGTTTACCATAACTTGGTGATTCTGAAATACGAACATTTCTGTTTATAACTGTTTTAAAAACTTTTTCTCCAAAATATTTTCTAACTTCATCTGCAACCTGATGCGACAATCTCAATCTTGTATCAAACATAGTAAGTAAAACACCTTCAATTGCTAAATGAGGGTTGTAGTGTTTTTTAACAATGTTTATTGTATTTAAAAGTTGTCCTAATCCTTCAAGGGCAAAATATTCACATTGAACAGGAATTAAAACGGAATTTGAGGCAGCGAGAGCATTCAGTGTCAATAAACCAAGTGATGGTGGACAATCAATTATAATATAATCATACCTTTCTGAAATTTCCTGAAGCGTATTTTTAAGTAACCACTCTCTTTTTTCGATATCAACCATTTCAATTTCTGCCCCTACCAAATTTATATTTGAAGGCAGTAAATCAAGGTAAGGCATAAATGATTCTATTACTACGTCTGAAATATTTTCTTTGCCAATTAGCACTTCGTAAATAGAAGGATTATGGTTGGTAACACTTAGACCAGATGAAGAGTTTGATTGCGGATCAATATCTACAAGTAAAGATTTTTTTTCTGCAGCAGCTAAAAGTGATGATACATTTATTGCAGTTGTTGTCTTTCCTACTCCACCCTTCTGGTTTGCAATGGAAATAATTTTACTCATTATGCCTGTCTGTTCAATAGATTTATCAATTTAACAAAATATTACAAAAGTTTTAGATTAAATATTACAATTCTATTTCTTCACCATATTGCATTACAATACAATTAATTCCTTTAGATTCTGCTTTCTGTTTGAATTCTTCAGGATCAGCTTCGATAACCGGGAAAGTGTTATAGTGCATAGGGATAGCAACATTTGGATTTGCTAGTTGTGCTGCTTTAACAGCATCAGTTATTCCCATTGTAAAATTATCACCAATTGGTAAAAGCATATAATCAATTTTATTCATCTCACCAATTAGCTGCATATCATAAAACAATCCTGTATCACCGGTATGGTAAACATTTATCTTATCAGCAGAAACTATAACACCCGCAGGTTCGCCTGCGTAAGTGTTTTCAGGGGTTTGAGAGCCATGATGAGCAATGGTGAATTTCACTCTTCCAAAGTTAAAATTGTATCCTCCACCAATATGCATGTTATGTGCTTCAAATCCTTTCGATTTCACATACTCAGCAAGTTCATTTACACAAATAAATGTTGATTTACATCTTTTAGCAATACTGAAAGCATCTCCAATATGATCTCCGTGGGCATGAGTAAGAATTATAAAATCTGCATCAACATCTTCCGCTTTCGCTGGTGCAGTAGGATTTCCGGTGAGAAATGGATCAATAAGAATTTTTTTGCCAGTAGCAGTAGTAAGCTGAAAAGCTGAGTGTGAAAAATATTTTAACTTCATAATATTCTCCGTGAATTTATGATACTAACTTATAAAAGTTCTTTAATCTTTTACTATGTACAAATTTCATTAATGCAAGTTTTAAATCCTCTTCCAGCTTTTTGCGCTTTAATTCAACTTTTTGGAACACAGTTTTACTTATTCTTACTTTATCGTTTTTCATTAGTGAATTTATATTTTCTTTGAATACATCAAGATCACGCACCGCTCCTGAAAAATCCTGAAGTTGCTGGATTTCATTATAAATATTAAAAAATTGTTTATTGTTATAGCATGAAATAAAAAGCTCCATATTATATCTAACTCTTCTTAAAGAAATTCTAACATCATGTAAGTTTTCAACATCCATTTCCTGGAAGTACTTCTCTATTGTACTAAGCAGATGCGATAACCGTACTCGAATAATTAAATTAGCTGCACTGGAAACCCTGCTTCTTTTGTTAATATCATTTATTTCCCATTTTTTCTGTTTAGCCATAATAATATTATATGATCAATAGAATAAAATTTTAACGAATCCTAAAATAGCTTTATACGGATTCATTTTACTTTTTTCATTTGCATATATTGTAGGAACTTCAATAAAACCGATATTATACCTGGCCCTTGCTGCCATAACTATTATTTCGCTTTCTGCTTCATATCCATAGGTTCGAGTATTTACATTTTTTAATACATCAATTTTATAAGCTCTGAAACCGCATTGGCTATCAATAATTTTTGTACCTGTTTTTATACTTAGTAAAAAAGATGTTAACCAATTACTTATTCTTCTCTGTAAAGGCATTCGTGTGATATTGTTAAGCCTGTTACCGATAACTATATCAAAATTTTTTGTACCAGAAATCAAATCCGGAATTGATCCGGTACTATGTTGCAAATCAGCATCAATTGTAATAACCAGATTAAAATTAAGTTCAATAGCTTTTTCGAAACCTTTTCTAAGTGCAAAACCTTTCCCTAAATTATCCTGCCAGGATAAAACAATGACATTATTATTTTTACTTATTTTCGAAACTGAATCATCTGTTGATCCGTCATCTATGGCAATAACAGAATCAACATATCTCAGCGTTTCATCTATAACCTGCTTTATTGTGGTGCATTCATTATAGAAAGGAATAACAGCACAGGTTTTTATTTTTTATCTCCTTTTACCTGTTCAATAAAATCTTTCCAACCTCTTGTAGTTGGCGGGCTGAATGCTTCATCCAGTTTTTTCTTTAATGCATCTTTTGACAAACCTGAAAACAATTTCCCATTTTCTGCAACAGAAATAGAACCTGTTTCTTCCGAAACAATTACGCTAATTACATCTGCTTGTTCACTAATACCCAAACCTGCCCTGTGGCGCATTCCAAGTGTTTCTCCATCAATTTTTGTGGTTTGCGAGAGCGGCAATGTGCACCTTGCTGCTTCAATCACAGCGCCCTGGATTATCACTGCACCATCATGCAAAGGTGAATTTGGAAAAAAAATTGAAGTAAGAAGCCCTGCGCTTAATCTTGCATTCAGTGGTTCACCTGTTTCTGTAAAACCTCTTATACCGGTATCTCTAACAAGCACAATTAAAGCACCGTGCTGCTGCTGCGATAAATCAAATGCAGCCTCAGATATTATTTCTGATGAAACCGGAGCTTCATACCTTATAAATATTTTAAACAGAGGGTTTCTTGCAAGCATTACAAGCAATCTTCTAATCTCGGGTTGAAACAGAATTACAAAAGCTATTACCCAAACATCTGTTATTAAACGAAGCAGCCAGCTTACTGCTCTAAAGTTTGCTGCTTGCGCTGCAAATGAAAATACCAGTATAATTATCAATCCTATAAATATTTGTGCTGCAATTGTTCCTTTTAATAGTGTATAAAGTTTATACACAATAAAAGATACAATTAGAACATCTATCAAATCACTGAAGGTAACAGTTAAAAATCCAACTTTGAATAATTCAAACATTAAAAATTTGTATTAATTTTATTCATCAATTTGCAAGATTGAACGCCAAGTTTAACATTATGAGTTCTAATTATTTTAGCACCGTGAGAAATTGCAAGTGTATTTAGCGCCATGGTTGATTCATCTCTTTCGTTTACTTCTAAATCAAGTGTTTTGCCTATAAATGATTTCCTGGAAATCCCAATCATAATTGGATAACAAAGAGATTGGAAATGATCAAGTTTTTTTATCAATTTAAAATTATCATCAACTCGTTTTCCAAAACCAATACCCGGGTCTATTATTATTTTGTTAAGCCCCTTATTTTTTGCCGAAGAACAGCGTTCTTCAAGAAACTCATATACTTCTTCAATTACATTCTCATAATACGGATTTTCCTGCATATTTTTAGGTCTGCCCTTCATATGCATGAGTGCAACCGGGCAATCAAATTTTTTGATAATATTTATCATTTCCTTATCAAAGCGTAAAGCACTTATATCATTTATCATTGCTGCACCAGCTTGCAAGACTGCCTCAGCAACTTCACTTTTTGTAGTATCAACAGAAATTACAGCATCCGGACATTTGCTTAGAATACCATTTATTACCGGGATCACTCTATTGAGTTCTTCTTTCATCCCAATTTCATTTGCTCCGGGTCTAGTTGATTCTCCTCCAATATCAATTATATCTACTCCGTAATCAATCATCGTTAAAGCTAGGTTTACTGCATTTTCTAATTTATTGTAAATTCCTCCATCAGAAAATGAATCAGGTGTAACATTCAAAATACCCATAGTATAAGCTTGGTTAAAAGAAAACTTCTTTTTACCTATTTTATAAGAGATTATATCACTTTCATCTAAGTTATTTATAGCACCAAAATGGTTCATTTTATTTTTTTACTTGTATAAAACATAAAATGCTAAAAAAAGACGACAAAAGCCGCCATAAATTACCTAATCAGCATAATTTTTTCACTATATCTTTAAACTTAATCGTTTTACATGATTAAATTTTTTAGTTCAGTTGTTGCAGCTGAAATATTATCTGCGCGAAACACAGCAGAGCCTGCAACAAATACATCAACACCTGCCTCTTGTGCAGCTTTAATATTATCTGATTTTACACCACCGTCTATTTCAATCAGAAAGCTTGCTCCCACTTTATTCCTTAATGCAGCAGCTTCATGTATTCTCTTAATTGAATTAGAAATAAATTTTTGTCCACCAAATCCGGGATTAACAGTCATTAATAAAAGTAAATCAATATATTCTGCTATATCAGTAGCCTGACTTACTGGTGTTGCCGGATTAAGCACTACGCCAGCTTTTGCACCAAGTTGCTTAATGTGTTCTATTGTTCTGTTAAGATGAGTGACTTCCTCGATATGTACAGAAACAAAATCTGCTCCAGCTTTTACAAAATCTTCCAGGTATTTATCGGGATTTTCAATCATTAAATGAACATCGATTGGCAATTTTGTTATCTTTCTTACAGCTTCAACAATGATTGGGCCGATGGTTATATTTGGGACAAAATGACCATCCATAACATCACAATGAATCCAATCGGCGCCTCCAATTTCAACTAACCTGATTTGTTGTGCAAGGTTAGAAAAATCTGCTGATAAAATTGAAGGAGCTAGTAATGCCACTTTATTCAATTCCTTCCTGTAGATTGTTAGAATTTGAAGATTTGGTTACAAAAAGATCTACGGCATCACCCGGATTTAATTTGTTATTACTACTAGGATATTGATCTAAAACAGTATTTGGCAGAAGCGTTGCTGATGCCTGGTAATTAATTTTTCCTACAATTAGATCACTTCCATTTAAAATCAGTTGTGCTTCTGAAAGTGATTTACCAATTAAATCAGGTACTATAACAGAACCACCACCACGTCCTGTACTAACGGTAATACCAACAATTTCACCCTGCTGCAATGGTGTTCCTGCTACATATTCCTGGTCAAAAATCATATCCTCCGGCTGGCTGGAAGGAATTCTATCAACTCTACCTAATTTTAATCCAATCCTCTCTAAAGCAAATTTTGCATCTAAAATAGATTTTCCTTTTAACATGGGTACATAAACAATTTTTTCTCCGCCGCTTACAAAAAGAAATATCCGTCTTCCTTCTTTTACAATCTCACCAGGTTTTGGCTTTTGTAAAAAAATCGAATTTTTAGGATAATCTAATCCAAAGGAAGTATCACCAATAGCCGTTTTAAATCCTTCATTTTCAAGCAATTCAATCGCTTCTTGCTCACTCAAACCAATTACGTTTGGCACAGTTGTTTCAGGAGAGCTTACATACCAGGGTATAATTAAATAGTTAAGTAAAATTAATACTAATATCAGTAGCATTAGAACTATGAATGATTTTCTAACTAATGATATTCCAAATAAATTTTTCATCAATCAAATATATCAATTGCCGTTTTCTTAAACAATTTAAATTTATTATGAAAAAATTTTCTACATCTAAATCAGATGAATTAAACATTATGAATAAATTACAATTTATTCTATATTTGAAGAATTAGGTACCACAAAATAACTACTGAAACTTATATTGTATAATAAATTTTCATTCCTTAAAAGTTTAAATCAATCATCATTTAATTTAATTAAAGAGGTATATTGATGTTCAAGCAACATCCAAAGGGATTACCAGTTCTCTTTTTCAGCGAAATGTGGGAACGTTTCTGCTATTACGGAATGAGAGGTTTACTGGCTTTATACATGATTAAATCACTCGCTCAGGGTGATGCAGAAGCATTTGCAGTTTATGGTGCATACACAGGATTAGTATATATGGCACCGGTACTGGGCGGTTGGGTTGCTGATAATATTTTGGGTTACAAAATTGCTGTGTTATTTGGTGGAATATTAATGGCAATCGGGGAATTTCTAATACTTGGTGGTGATGCTCAATGGCTATATATAGGTATGGCGGGTATAATTGTTGGGAATGGATACTTTAAAGCAAATATCTCCAGTGTTGTAGGAAAATTATATGAAGAAAATGATCCTAGGAGAGATTCAGGATTTACCATTTTTTATATAGGTATAAATGTAGGTGCATTGTTGGCTACTCTTGTTGCAGTTTGGGTGGGAGAGACTTATGGTTTTAAATATGGTTTTGCCCTTGCTGGTTTTGGTATGTTACTTGGCGTCCTTATATTTTTTACAGGAAGAAAACGATATGAACATGCAGCAATGCCTCCTAATCCAAAAGACTTAAATAGAAAAATCTTTGGCCCGTTAACCAAACTCCACATAACAATAATTTTATCAGTACTTCTTTTACCGGTTATATATTTATTAGTTCAATATAGTACTTGGGTTGGATACTTGATGGGATTAGTTGCGATATATGTTATTTATACTTTAATTAAAGCAGGTATAACCGGTGGTAAAGTATTATTGCACAGAATGATTGTGTTCATCATTCTCTGTTTGCTAAATATCATTTTCTGGTCTTTATTTGAGCAGGCAGGCACTTCATTAACTTTATTTGCGGATAGAAATGTTGATAGAGAAGCTTTTCTTGGAATCTGGGATATGACAGCAGGACAAACTCAATTTTTCAACCCGTTTTTTATTTTAGTTATGGGAACAATATTTTCCTGGTTGTGGATAAAACTGGATAAATTAAAAATGAATCCTACTATTCCTGCCAAATTCGGAATAGGAATTATATTGGTTGGAGTAGGTTTTTTAGTCACAATTTTAGGTAAAGGTGCTGCTCAAGACTATTTAGTGCCAATGTGGACAATTGTTGGATTGTATTTCTTCCATACTGTTGGAGAATTGTTTTTATCACCAATTGGGCTTTCAATGGTTACAAAATTAGCACCTGCAAATATGACAGGAACTTTAATGGGTGCCTGGTTTTTATCTTTTGCGGGATCAAATTATGTAGCAGGTGGAATATTAGCACCATTAACTGGTACAGGCCACGGTGCTACAGGTGAGATCGCATTATCTCTTGCAGAAAGTTTAAATACTTACGTAGATGTTTTTACTCAATTCGGCTGGATTGCAATAATTAGCGGTACTGTTGTGTTACTGGCATCACCTTTATTAAATAAACTTATGCATGGAATAAAATAGTCAAATTAAAGGAAATAGTGCTGTAATTTAATATAACAAAGTAGTGTCCGGCATTAATTAGGATCATAATTTTTTCTAATTTATCCCCCACTTTAAAGAATAGAGTTGGGGGATTTTTTATTTTACCCTTATGATAAGAAATTATTTTTACTTAAATCGTTATGTAATTGAAATTGATGCGCTTATAGCAGGTAGTAAAATCATCCAGGTTTTCTCACAAGAAAAAGGAAAACTGGTAATTTCATGCACTAAAAATGAAAAAGAATATAATTTAGAATTTTCTGCAATTCCCGGTCAATCATATTTAAATTTAAGGGAGAAGTACAGCAGAGCAAAAAAAAATACTATTGATTTCTATAATAGTTCTATTGGAAATAAAATAAAATCTATAAAAATAGCAGATGATGATAGAATTGTTAAAATAGAATGCTCCTATGTTGATTTTTATTTTGCAGTTAGGGGAAAATTTACAAACGTATTTTATATGCGGGAAGATGAAAACTTTGAAGCGTTTAAAAATCTTGATGAAGTTGAACTATCTGAAATAAAAAATGAATTCTTAGGCAAAACATTTACAAATAAATATAACTTTCCTGATTTATCTCTCCCTTCTGCAAAAAATTATCTTGAAAACGTTAAAAAAAATTATCCTGTTATTGGTGGAGAAATAATTAAAGAGGTTAAATCAAGAGAAAATAATGATGAAAAACATGATTCAGAATTAGAAAAAGTTATAAATGAAGTAATGACAACACATCCTGCATTATTTGTTGATGAATATTTAAATGATGTAAACATTGCCTTCGACTCTTTTATCAGTATTCCTTTTTCCGCCAAAGAAATATATGATGACCTTGTTAGTGCTCAGAATTTATTCATCTCAAAAAAGCATTACTTTGAAATCAAGAATAACAGAATAAAACTGATCGAAAGGCATCTTGAGAAAGGATTAAAAAAACTTTCAAATAAAATTAACGGTTTACAGGGTGTTATTGAAAGAGGATCCAGGGAAGAGGAATACAGCAAATTTGGAAATTTATTGCTAGTTAATCTTCATTCTATAAAAGCAGGAATGAGTGAAATTGAAGTTGAAGATATTTATAAAAATAAAAAAATAAAGATTAAGCTTAATCCAAAATTACCTGCAAAGAAAAATATTGATTACTGGTTTGATAAATCGAAAGCGGAAAAAATTGGAATTGAAAAATCTGTTCAGCTGTTAAAAAAAGCCAAAACAGATTATGAAAATCTAAAAAAAATTGAGGGGGGTTTAATTAAAACTGATTCGCTTAAAGAACTTGATAGCATAATTAAAGAATTAAAAATTAAGAGCGTCGCTATGAAAGCTGAGAAGGAAGATATAAAGGAAAAATTCAAACATTACATTATTGATGAAAAATATCACGTTTTTGTTGGGAAAGACAGCAAAAACAACGATTTGCTAACTGCCAAATTTGCAAAGCAAAACGATTACTGGTTTCATGCAAGAAGTGTTTCAGGCTCACACGTTGTATTAAGAGTTGAAAGTACGAAGGAAACAGTTCCGAAAAATGTTTTGAAGAAAGCTGCAGCTCTTGCAGCGTATCACAGTAAAGCAAAAACTGCGGGTGTTGTACCGGTTGCTTATACCTTTAAGAAATATGTAGTTAAGAAAAAAGGTGACCCAATCGGAACTGTTCACCTGTTAAGAGAGGATGTTTTACTTGTTAGACCTGAAATACCTAAAGATTGTGAATTCATTATTAATGATTGACCATTGATTAAAACTTCAGGAATTGAATCTAAAAATCCTCTCCCCCTTCAAAATCACCATTTCCGCCGTTTCGTCCTTCCCTTTTTGGTTTATAATTGTTAAATGTGTAACGAAGATTTAACATTACTGAAGGTGAACTAAAATTATAAAAACTGTAGTTGTAAAAATTAATTCCTTCAGAAGTAAATTCGTGTTTTGCTGTTCCTAATAAATCTCTTACCTGCAAAGTTGCAGAGAATATATTTTTAATAATTTCCTGCCTAACCGATAAATCAGAACTAAAAAATTCTTCCCTTCTTCCCTGTGAAGAAACTGATGGGCTGTAGTAATTTAAATTCAATTGAATTTGTGTGGAACTCCACAGTTTAAATGTATTGTTCATCCTGCTTTGCCAGTTAAAGCTGGTTCTGGAAAAAGGTTCATCATATAAGATTCCCTCAATGCGATAATCATAAACATTACCCGTCAGGTTTACATTCCATAACTTGAAAAGATCAAAATTCAACATTAACTCTGCTCCAAGTGAATAATCCTTTCCAACATTTTCAAAAGTTGTTAGTGTTACATTATCCGCGTAAGCACTTCTAACAAATTCAATTTTGTTTTGTGAAACACGGTAATATATCTCTGATGAAAATGAAACAACATCAAAATTGGCTTGTATTCCTGCTTCATAAGAATCAATAAATTCAGGAAGAAGATCAGGATTTCCTCTTCTAATGTTGTTTGCATCAAACCAGGTATCAAATGGTTCGAGTGACCAGCCGCGTGGTCTTTCTATCCTGCGGGAATAACTTGCCATCAATGATGAAACTTCAGAAAATTTATATGATGTATGCACACTTGGAAAATAATCAACTCTATCAAGATTGAAGGATTGATTTTGCCGGGGAACTTCTATTATACGATAAGTGTATTCAGTTCTTAATCCTGTTTGAAATTGCACATCCCAAATTTTATTTGAATAAATTGAATAAAGTGCATGCTCACTCCTGTTATACTTATTTAGATTGCTATACTCATCCTGGATTTCAAGTTCACCTGTTTGCGAATTATACTCCAAAAGTTCATTTGTTTCTTCGTTCAAATCAATTTCACCCTGGTAACCGGCTTCAAATTTGCCAAATTCACTGAACGGAAAAGTGTAGTCTATTTTACCTCTAAAATCAGTTGATGGACCAATCTCTGTTGTTTTTCTTCCACTTATCTGTATTCCATTTTCGAATTCTGAAGAAATTGTTATCTCATCTGAATTTCTTCTGCTGAAGAATAACTCACCGAGTAATTGATGATTTTCTTCACCAAAAGTGTGAGAATAATTAGAATTAATAGAATAAAATGTTCCCGGATGACTTCTATCACTTAGTCCTTCGTAATTTATAACTGGTATTAACAGATTGGAATATTCGGTATAGTTTAGATTTGAAATTCGCTGTCCTTCTCTTTTTCCTACTCTTGCACCAAAACTCAAAACATCATAATCACTTAAAGTAAATTCAATTTCTCCCCTTCCCTGGTAGCTCATTCTTCCTCTTTCAATTTCACCAAAGGAATTTATCGTAGTGGTATTGTTTTCAATACTATAAATATTTGTTTGCTTTTGATCTCCTGGATAAAATTTCCTGTTATAGTCAAATGCAATGTTAGTTTTAATTCCATTTGATTGATAATTAATTAAAATATCACCACCATAGCTATCATACATTCCTGCATTAGCATTTACAATTCCATTTAAGCCAGCACTTAAATTCTTTTTTAGTATTATGTTAATAATTCCTGAAGTACCTTCTGGATCATATTTTGCAGAGGGATTTGTAATTATCTCAATTTTATCAATAGAACTTGCTGCAATTTGCTGCAGTGCATCCTGTGCATCAACAACTGAAGGTCTTCCATCAATCAAAACGGTAAAACTCTGACTTCCTCTCAAACTAACATTACCTTCAATATCAACCTGTACTGATGGAACGTTTTCCAGCAAATCTGCAGCATTACCGGAAATAACTGTTTGCATTTGATCAGGATCAATAACCTTTTTATCAATCTGATAAGTGATAGGTGAACGATCTCCCTCAACAACAATATTTTCTAAAAGAATTGATGAAGGGTGGATTAATATTTTTCCAAGATCAACATTGAAGCTGTCCGGTTTGATAGCAGTTTCAATTTTTTCGGTATCGTAACCAATAAATCTTATCTCAACATAACATTTTCCTGGTCTTTCAATTAGAAGATTGAACAATCCGTCTTTATCAGTTACTCCCCCGGTAATAAGTGAAGAATCTGTTCTAGAAAAAACTACAATGTTTGCATATTCAATTGGATGATTTGTAGAAGCATCTAAAACTTTTCCGTTGATGCTTCCGCCAGGAAAATCTTTAAATCTTCCATCCTGTGAAAAAGATGTTGATGCTGTGATTAAAAATGATAATACAACTGTTAAAAATATTTTCATAAAATTATTTTCAATAAGAGTAAAATTGATTAGATAGATTTTTGACAAAATAGTTACAATTAAAGTTTAATTTTTAAGCGGGAAATATAAGTGGATTTTAGGAAATAAGTTTTACCGATATACTTCAGAATTAAGATTAAATAAAAAGAATTATACTTTGGAATTACCAATTAACAATCAGATTCACTTGGAAATCCAATATTGCTGGCAGACTTTCACAGCTTGTTCAAGTAAATCTCTTTCAACAAGAATTGAAATACGAAATGATGTTGTACCAATTCCAAAAATTTCAATTTGTTTTTCACCTAAAATGTTAATTGTTTCTTTAAGCACTTTACTATTGCGGTTAAATCCTTCACCAATTATTGAAAGTGTGCTGAGATTTTCGTTTATATAAACTTCATGGCGGAGTTTGTTTAAAATTGCTTCTTTATCTTTATCCCAGTTATGCACATTGCTTACTGAAGTGATAAAAGAACATTTATAAGATGAATTGCTCCCCAATCCTGAGAACTGAAACTCTTTAATTGGAATTTGATGTTTTTCAAAGTAATTTACAACCCAATCAATTTTAGAAGGATTGTTAACAAAAATGCGTATTATTTCTTTTTCATAAACTACAGCCAAAACTCCTGATAGATCTTTATCTTTTACATCTTTTATGATTGTTTCTTTACCTGGATTAAAAGTACTTCTTGCATATAAGGCAATCTTTGCTTCCTTTGCAAACTGAACAGCTTGTGCGTTTAAAACTTTTGCCCCGGCTTCAGCCATTTCCTGAATTTGCTGGTAAGAAATTTCCGGCAGGTGTTTCGCTTCTTTTACGATATTCGGATCAGTTGTATAAACTCCATCCACATCAGAATAAATTTCACATCTCTCTGCATTTAAAGCCGCTGCAAGTGCCACGGCAGAAGTATCTGATCCTCCTCTACCTAAAGTTGTTATGTCTCTTTTGTAACTTACTCCCTGGAAACCTCCCACAACAACGACTTTACCCTTATCAAGTTCATCCTGCACACGCACAGGTCTTACTTCAATAACTTTTGCATCGTTGTGTTTATCGTTTGTTATAATTCCAGCCTGAGATCCAGTGAGTGAAATTGCCTCAACTCCCAAATCACTTAAAGCAATACAAAGCAAAGCCATAGTTGTTCGTTCACCAGTGCTAAGCAGCATATCCATTTCTCTACTTGGCGGATTTGACGAAATGTTTTTTGCCATTTCAATAAGAGAGTTTGTGGTTTTACCCATAGCTGATACAACTGCAACAACATCATTCCCCTGCTTTTTTACTGCAGAAATCATTTCTGCAATTTTCTTTAGCTTATCAGTATCGGCAACACTTGTACCGCCATATTTTTGTACGATGATGCTCATTAAAGCTTTCTTAATTCCTCCATCAATTGAGTTTTACTTTTAGTTTTATCATCTACTTTTTTTAGTGGTTTTGCTGGAATTCCAACCATCACCATTCCAGGTTCAACATCTTTTATAACAACTGATCCTGCTGCAATAACTGCTCCCTTTCCAACTTTAACTCCTTCAAGAACAACAACATTTGCACCAATCATTACATCATCCTCAATGATTACAGGATCAGCACTTGGTGGCTCTATAACACCAGCTAAAACAGTTCCTGCACCAATATGGCAATTACTTCCCACAATCGCCCGTCCTCCTACAACAACGTTCATATCCAGCATAGTCTTTTGGCCAATCACTGCACCAATATTTACAACTGCTCCCATCATAATTATGCAGTTATCACCGATTTCAACCATATCTCTTATGATTGCTCCCGGTTCAATTCTGCAATTGTATTTTGTCAGATCAGCCATAGGAATTGCAGAGTTACGCCGATCAACTTCTGTGCGATGTTTAGTAATATATTTTTCATTTTGATTTAAGAATTTTTCAAGCTGATCATATTCAATAAATAAAATTCCGGAGAACCTAGATCCGTAAAAATCATAGTTGCTGAAATCAATTTTATCCAGTTTTCCCTGCAAGTAAACTTTAGCAGGCGTTTTCTTTTTTGATTCCGATATTTTTTTTATTACTTCGTAAGAATCCATAGTCATTTTGTACAGTTTATTAATATTATATTATGAATTATATCTTTTGCAATCCATCGTGTTGTAATTTCAATACTCAAAACCCAATGTTCAAATAATAAATAATTACCAAATTCCAATTATCAAAATTTAAAAGCTACAGTTTCTCTATCATTTAGTTTTTTCCACAATTGAAGAGAATATTTTCTTTAGTTCATTTGCCTCTTGGATTAACCTTTTTGCTTCATTATCATTATCAAGACTGTTAGTTTCTAAAATCAATTTCAACCAATACTCACTCTCTTTTGCTTCTTTTCTGCTAATCTTCACTCTCATAGAAAAATCCTTCTTGCCTAAAGATTCATTAGCCTCTCTATAATTTGCACCTACTGAACCGCTGGATTTAATAAGTTATTTTGCGTCTTCAAAATTTGCTGAAGTTTTTGGTAATGCTTTTATGAAATTTCTTACATCCTTAGCAAAATTAAATGTTCTTTCTTCAAGATCGTACGGAGGTTTGCTATTTTGAATATTGTTCATTGTAATTTATTTGTGATTTGGTTTTTGAGCATTGATTTTTTACCAAACACTACATCCGTAAAGGTATAGAATCCCTTTTCTTTTTTAATTACAAATTCAGCGGATTTTAATATTCCCTCTGCAAAAGCTCTGCGAGAAGTTGCTTTGTGTGAGATTGTAAGCACTTCACCTAAACTGGCAAAATCAACTGAGTGCTCACCTGCAACATTACCTAATCTTAATGATGAAGTATTTACTTTTTTATTTTCAAAAATTTGCTGCATCATTTTTGCAGTGCCGGATGGTTTATCTTTTTTAAAGCGATGATGAGTTTCAGAAATCTCAACATCCCAATCTGGTAATTTTTCATTAGCAAGATTCGTTAACTGAAGCAGAACCTGGATACCGATAGAAAAATTATAACTTTGCACAACAGGATGATTTTCAGATATCTTCATCAATTCATCCATATTTTCAGCAGATAATCCTGTAGTTGCAATAATAAGTGGAACATTGAATTGGTTTACAAATTTTATTGTGCTGTTAAATACATCAGGAAGGGACGCATCAATTATAATTTCGGGTTCTTTTTCAATCCATTCACCGGTAAGATCAAAAGTAAAAACTAGCTCGTGATCATGTTCCGCAAAAACATTTACAACTTCTTTTCCTAATCTGCCCGTTGCACCAATTAAACCATACTTCATAACATCCTCGGCTAATTTTTAAGTTTTTCTAATTCAGCGTCAAGCAAATCCATTGCTTTTTGTGAAGCTTTAATAAGCGGTAACCTTAGATTATTTTCACACAATCCAAGTTTTGTCATAATATATTTTACAGGTGAAGGACTAGTTTCAATAAATAAAGCATTCATCATACTCAGATAATTATTGTTGAATTTCTGTGCTTGTTTAAGTTTGTTATTTAAAACAGAATCAGCAACCTGTTTCATTTTATCAGGAAATGGGTTTGAAAAAACTGAAATCACCCCATCTCCGCCTAAAGCCAGAATGGCTAAAGTTTGGTCATCATTTCCTGATAGAACTGATAAAGAATCAGGCTTTAAAGAAATAAGTTTTGCAATTTGTGAAATGCTCCCGCTTGCTTCTTTTACAGCAACAACATTTTGGCATTCTTTATGAATTTTTATGACAGTTTCCGGTAACACATTCATACCGGTTCGGGAAGGAACATTGTAAAGAATAATTGGCAGGTTTGTTTTTTCCGCAATAAATTTATAATGCTCAAATAAGCTTTCCTGCGTTCCTTTATTGTAATAAGGATTAACAATCAGCAAACCATCTGCTTTAAGGTCCTCAGCTTGTTTGTTATTCTCAACAACTTTTTTAGTATCATTTGAACCTGTTCCAATAATAACCGGAACTTTACCAGTTGCTTCTTCAACAACTGCGGAAATTAGTTTTCTTCTTTCATCATAGTTAATCACAGGTGATTCACCAGTAGTACCAAGAACAATAAGGGCATCAATTTTATTTTCTAATTGATGTTTAACAATTTTCTTTACTGAATCATAATCTACAGAAAGATCATCTCTAAATGGCGTTATTAACGCTGTACCCACACCTTTAAACATTTTCCATCCTTTAAATTTTTCATTTGAATTTTAAAATAGCAAAAAAATAGGCTATCTCTAATATATATAAGTTTTGTATTTAGCATGAAATTGCGGATTCAATTCTGATGAACCTTAATAATTATTGTAAAATCAGGGCTTAAATATTATATTTGCAACGAAATTTTAATGCGCCCGTAGCTCAATTGGATAGAGCGCTTGACTACGGATCAAGAGGTTAGGGGTTCGACTCCTCTCGGGCGTACCAACAAAGCCGGAGAATAAACTTTTCCGGCTTTTTATTTTTTTGCATTTTAGCACATCGTAAAATTTAATAGCTTTGTTATGCCAATGAAATGTGATAGTTGTAAATTCTGATTGATTTATGAGAAATTCACAAGGAATAATTTTCGATTTAAAACGTTTTGCCATCCACGATGGACCTGGTATTAGAACAACCGTTTTTTTTAAAGGTTGCCCATTACGCTGCTGGTGGTGCCACAATCCTGAAAGCCATAAAATCCTGCCTGAAAAATATGATGGAGGCAATTACCGGGGGAACATTAATCATTCATTAAGATTACTAAATAATGAAGTTGGTAAAGAAATAACAACATACAGAATTGATGAAGGAAATTGAAAAGGATAGAATTTTTTATGAAGAATCAAAAGGAGGTGTAACTTTTTCAGGTGGGGAGCCAACAATGCAGCCAGAATTCTTATCAAGTATGCTGCACAATTGCAAACAAGTTGGAATTCATACAACTGTAGATACAAGTGGTTATGCACTCACAAATATTTTTGAAAAAATAGTAGATGCTACTGATTTATTTCTATTCGATTTGAAAATTATGGATGATGAACTTCATCAAAAATATACCGGTGTCTCAAATAAACTAATCCACGAAAATTTAAATTGGTTGGATAATAATCACAAAAAAATATGCGTTCGAGTTCCTGTTGTACCTGGTATAACTGATAGTGAAAAAAACATATCTCAAACAATTCAATTTATTTCTAAACATGAAAACATCATTGAAACAAATCTCCTCCCCTATCATCGTGCTGGAGAAAGTAAATACAATAAGTTTAAAAAAGATAAAAAACTTACTAATTTAAAATTACCGGAAAACGGTTATATGGAAAAATTGCTAATGAAATTCAATAGTCTTCAGCATAAAGTTAAAATAGGTGGATGAAAATGAATGATAGAATAAAACTATTGCGAGAACAAAGCTTAAATGCTGAAGCTTCTATTTCACTTGAAAGAGCTTTATTATTAACAGATTTTTATAAGAGCGGTGTACCAAATAAAAATTCAATTCCTGTTACACGTGCAAAAGCTTTTTACTATTTGCTTGCCAATAAGGAACTATGTGTAAATGAAGGAGAATTAATAGTGGGTGAACGAGGCCCTTCACCAAAGGCAACTCCAACTTATCCTGAATTATGTACACACAGCATAGATGATTTTGAAATTCTTAATTCCCGTGAAAAAGTTCCGTTCAAAGTTGATGATGAAGCTAAGCAACTGCAGTTGAAAAAAATCATTCCTTTCTGGGACGGTTCATCAATACGAAATAAAATTTTAAATGAGATGAGTGATGATTGGAAGAATGCATACGAAGCAGGGATTTTTACAGAATTTATGGAACAGCGTGCACCCGGGCATACAGTTTTGGACGATAAGATTTACAAAATGGGAATGATCGATTTTAAAAAGAAAATTGAAAACGAAATTGATAAGCTTGATTTTTTTAATGATACTAAAGCTTTTAGTAAGCGAGAAGAGCTAAAAGCAATGGCTATTGCTGCTGATGCGATTATGATATTCGCTAATCGGTATGCGGAAAAATTACACAACATATCTTCTGATGAAAATGATAATGCGAGGAAAGATGAATTGGAAACAATGGCAGGAATTTGTGAAAGAGTTCCTGCAAATGCTCCCAAAACTTTTTGGGAAGCTCTGCAATACTACTGGTTTGTTCATCTTGGAGTAATAACAGAATTAAATACATGGGATTCTTTTAATCCCGGCAGATTGGATCAACATCTCTATCCATTTTATAAAAGGGATATTGAGACAGGATTACTTACCGAAGAAAAAGCAAAAGAACTTCTTCAATCGTTCTGGATAAAGTTTAATAACCAACCAGCCCCCCCAAAAGTTGGAGTTACAGCTAAAGAGAGCAATACTTACACAGATTTTTGTCTCATAAACCTTGGTGGCGTTAAAGAAAATGGAGATGATGCAGTAAATGAATTGACTTTTCTTCTTCTTGATGTAATTGAAGAAATGAGATTGTTGCAGCCAAGTTCCATGATTCAGGTAAGCAAAAAGAATCCAGATAGATTCATAAAGCGTGCATTGCATATTATTAAAACAGGTTATGGTCAACCATCCATTTTTAACGCTGATGCTATTATTCAAGAAATGCTAAGACATGGAAAATCCATTAAAGATGCACGAAACGGCGGTGCAAGCGGATGCGTTGAAACAGGTGCTTTTGGAAAAGAGAGCTATATTTTAACCGGTTACTTTAATCTCGTTAAAATTTTAGAAATTACTTTGCACGATGGAATTGATCCCCAATCAGGTAATAAGATTGGAATTACAACGGGAGATCCATCATCTTTTAGAACTTATGAGGAGTTTTTTGAAGCATACAAAAAACAGCTAAATCATTTTATAAACATAAAGATAAAAGGAAATGTTATCATTGAGCGGATATATGCGCAATACCTTCCTGTCCCCGTTTATGTCAGTTTTAATTGATGATTGTATAACAAATGGTAAAGATTATAACGATGGTGGAGCCAGATATAATACTACTTATATACAGGGAGTTGGTATAGGAACTATTACTGATTCTTTATCATCAATAAAGTATAATGTTTATGATGAAAAGAACATTTCATCTTCTGAAATGATGGAAGCATTAAAAAATAATTTTAGCAGCGCTGAAGAATATCAGACAAGGTTTACTCAATTCTTCTCCAAAGTATGGCAATGATGATGACTATGCTGATGAAATTTTAAAAGATATTTTTGAAGCTTTTTTTGAAGCAGTTGATGGAAGACCTAACACTAAAGGCGGATATTTTAGAATAAATTTGTTACCTACGACAAGCCATGTATATTTTGGCAGTAAAGTTGGTGCTACTCCTGATGGAAGACTTGCTAGCCTTCCTGTATCTGAAGGCATTTCACCTGTTCAGGGAGCTGATGTAAACGGACCTACCAGTGTTATAAAATCTGCTGCAAAGATTGATCATTTAAGAACTGGAGGAACTTTATTAAATCAAAAGTTTACCCCACAGATTTTTGAAGATGATGACTCTGTTGATAAAATAGTTTTTCTTATTCGTTCCTACTTTAAAATGGATGGACATCATATACAGTTTAATGTTATTGATGCAGATACATTAAGAGATGCACAGGATCATCCCGAAAATTATAAGGACTTAATTGTGAGAGTCGCAGGCTATAGTGATTATTTTGTTGATCTCACACCCGAATTACAGGAAGAGATAATTAATCGAACTGAACATATGGATTATTAATTTTATTTATCTAATTAATCAGATAGGTTGATTAGTGAGATTTTTTGTGTATTACTCTGACGGCATTCATCTTATTGAAACTATCCATGCAAAAAATGCTAAAGCCGCTGCTATAAAACTCCTTCAGAAAATCCCCCGCGATGACGACTGCAATATTTGTGTGGAGGCTAAAGAATTCAGTAACAAAATACATGATCGTGTATTCCATTTATCTGATCTACTCCCGGAAATCAAAAAATTAGAAAAAGACCCGCTCAAAACTATTTTAGATAAGATTGACCTAACTAGTTTTGATGTTAATTTAGTTGAAGAAATAATATTAAGACACCCTGACTGGATAAACTATATTAAAGCAAATGAAAAAGAGGATTATATTGTTGAGATTCATATTCCTTGTCCAACTAATGGAAATCCTTCAATTGATATTATTATAGGCGAAGGAGATTCACCAGTCATAGGATTTGGACCGGGTTGGATCGATTCTTATGGATTAAGTCATATTGCTGGAATATCCTGGATAGATTGGGATAATCCAACTTTATATTCAGATGCAATAGAAATTTTTGTTGAAGAAATAGTTGCTGAACATATGATTACGGCAGAAATTTCCGCAGGGATATTTAAAAAATATTCTAAACGTTTATTAATTGAATGCGATCAATACGAAAAGCTTGCATCACGCGGGAAAATAATAAGATCAATATCTTGGTTCGGCAAATTTAATTATAATTATGACTGTGAATGGACTATTTAACATTAGAATAAAGAAACCTAGAATATTTAGTTACTATAGGTATAATATTTTCACTTTCTGGTTCGCGTTTTTATTTTTTACTTTTTTATTTGTTGATATCGGTTTTACTCAATTGAATGAAAAAGAAGATACATCTAAAACTGAAATTTCAGATACTCACCAATCACTTAATTTAAATTCGCCGAACAATCTGGATAGCATCCAACCATTTATATTTTACAATTATGATTCAAAATTATTTACAGTTTTTAAACCTGATTATAATCTGATAAGAAATAAATTAACTTACTCAATGTTGATTCAGAGATCTTTTTCTTTACCAGTAAATAAACCTCCCGGATTAGTTGATAGATTTAATTCATTTAAAGAATCACTTAAAAATTCATTATCACTTGAATATAAAAAGAGGCCAAATTATGATCTTGGAGAAATCACAAAATATTTAGGAATTTCTCAACAGATTTTTGCTATTATCCTTGGAATAATTTCTCTTCTGTAACTTGTAATAGCCCAATTTTTCATTCTATTTTAACCTTTTTAAAATTTTTTAATTAAATCCTTCCCTTAAGAAACCATTTTTATTATCTTTATTGCAGTGAGTTAATAAATGTTAATTAACAATTATAATTGAGGAGATGTTATGGTTTCAATTATTTCACTTTGGCTGCCCATTCTGCTATCAGCAGTTGCTGTTTTTTTAATAAGCTCAATCATTCATATGGTATTTCAGTATCACAAAAACGATTTTTTGAAACTTCCTAATGAGGAAGAGATTATGAATGATTTGCGTAAGCACAGTATACCTACTGGCAATTATAGCTTTCCGCGTGCACAGAATCTGAAAGATATGGGTTCGCCTGAATTCATTGAAAAGATGAAACAGGGACCAGTTGGAATGCTCACGATGATGCAAAGTGGTTCCCCGGGTATGGGTAAAGAACTCACCCTGTGGTTTATTTACAGTGTAATAGTAGGAATTTTTGCTGCTTACGTTGCAGGGCGAGCTCTACCAGAAGGAGCACATTACCTGGAAGTTTTCAGGTTTGCTGGTGTAACAGCGTTTGTAGGTTATAGTTTAGCTTTGTTGCAAAACAGCATTTGGTTTAAGAGAGGTTGGAGCGCAACACTTAAATCAGTATTTGATGGATTGATTTATGCACTCTTTACCGCCGGCATTTTTGGCTGGTTGTGGCCAGCTATATAACTAGCTAAATTATTTGAGAATAAAGAATTTGTAATCTATAGGATCAATTTCAAACTCATAATTATTTTCAGTTATGATGATTTCATTATCAGTTAGTAAATCAGTTGCACTACTTAACTTATAATTTGAAGGCAGACTAAGATTTACAGATTGTTTATTCTCATTTTTATTAAGCACAACCAGAATTCTCTCTTCAAAATTTGATCTTACGTAAGCGTAAATATTTTCATCAGCAATAAGTGTATAAAAATCTCCATTTCTTAATGATGAATGATCTCTCCGTAAATGTATTAGCTTACTAATTTCAACTAATGTTTCTTTTTCAGATTCGTTTAACTCATCATCAAAACGCATCATTCTTCTATTATCCGGATCAGCAGCACCAGTCATTCCAAACTCATCACCATAATAAATTACAGGTACACCTGGAATTGTTAATAAATATGCTAAATGAAGCTGTAATTTTTTATAACTCATTACATCATTTACTTCAGGAGGATTTATCCATCCAATTTCTTTTGCTTCATTGCTGTTCAACTCTATATCACCATCAACGTAAGCCATGTAACGTACTTTATCGTGGCTATCTATAATATTTGCCATTAAGTGATTAACACCATAAACAGTAAAACTTTTTTGCATTTGAAGATCTAACAATTCAAATGATGTTTCTTGGTTGAGAAAAACAGGAAGAGCTACATCAAAAAGATTAAAGTTAAACTGTGAACTTAACTGCCCGTTATTAACATAAGAACTGATTAAATCAAAACTGCCAAAAGTTTCTCCAACCTGGTAGATATTTTTATTATTAAATTCTTTTTTAATTTTCTTTGTCAGCATTCTCCAAAATTCATTGGGAACATGTTTTACTGCATCATGCCTGTATCCATCGGCACCAGTTACTTTTAACCACCAAACAGCATTATCGGTCATTGTTTCCAATGCTTTAGTTGAATTTTCATAATCAAAAGATGGCATGTATGGCTCAAACCAGGTTGTAAGTCTTTGTTCATCAAATAAACGCAGATTTTTTCTTCCATCAGGTAATTCTAATTTGCCAAACCAATCCCTATGTTCACTCCAGAATGGATGTTCTTCGTGAATATGATTTGAGACATAATCAAGTAACACTTTTATACCATTTTTGTGCGCGGTATTAACAAACTCTTTTAATAAGTTCAAATCACCAAAATGTTCTTCAACTTCTGTAGCGGAAGTTGGCCAATATCCGTGATAACCTGTAAAATACCTATGAGGTGGTGGATATTCTTCATAAGCTTCATTCGTATTATCAATAACCGGCGATATCCAAATTGTATTTATACCAAGTGATTTAAAATATCCGTTTTCTATTTTATCAATAATTCCTTGCAGATCTCCTCCCTGGTAATTTGCCTGGGGCAATAATTTTTCATGTTCTACCGGAATACTGTTTGTAGAATCACCATCATAAAACCGATCAACCATAATTGAATAAATAATAGCATCCCGCCAATTCGCAAAATCATTTTTACTCGTAGGAATTCCATCTTCAAGACTTATGGTTTTAAAGTCAGTTGCTTTTCCACTCTTAGAGATCGCGACCCGCAAAGTTTTAACTCCTGTTATTTCATCTTTACTAAGCAGCAAAGTTACTGTGTTGCTATCCACTAGGATATTCTCTTTATCTATTTTGAAGTTATCAAGTAATGCAACAACATTTTTACTTTTAATTAAATCTTTCTCCAGACTTTCATAGAAAAACCGGTAATAATATTTATCATCATAATTTTCATAGTCTAGAAGATGCAAAAAAGTTTTATCAGTATTTTTATTTTCGATTACGATAACAGAATTAAAGTCTCCCATTCCATTAGGAACAAAATCAGAATTTAACGGATCAATTAGTTCTTCACCATCAACATAGAATTTATATTCATATCTACCCGGATCCAATGGAATTGTTGTTTCATATTCTCCATCACCATCTAAATCTTCCATTGGAAGATTTTGTCTATCCCAACCATTAAATTGGCCAAATAAATTAACCAATCCGGGCTGATATTTAGGTTTGAATTTAAAAAGGTATTTATTTTTTTTTACTAACTTAACAGGAAGTTCGTATGTATTGCCATTCAAGTTAAAAGAAATTAAATCCAATCCTGAAAAGTTTTCATCAGGCGTAATTATAATTTTTTGACTACTGTCATCAACTTCAATTATAAAATTATCATTCTGTATAAAATTTATATTATAATTTTCTGAGTAAAATATATCGCTTATAACAAACTCTTTAGATGTTCCTTGTTCCAAGATTATTGGATTAATTAAATCAATAATTTTATCAGTTGGTTTATTTGAACAGTTTACTACAAATAGTAACGGAGTTAGTGAGATAAATTTTAATAAGTTCATTTTTTTTCTACCTAAATGGTTAAGTATTTCTGAGATTATTTTAGTCATTAGTGTGTATCAAATTAGCAGCTGTTGTAAAAATAACGAAATTACATCAATTTTGATTTATTTTATCTTATTATTTATTGCAGAGCATTATTATTTTTAGCATTAAGTTATTCTAATAAATTGTTGAATGTAAAGGTATTCTAACATGAATTATTTTTATACAGGTTTATTAATTATATTTTTTTCAACCATCAGTTTTGCACAGGTGAATGATAGCGTTGATGTAACATTTTACTACTATAATGAGGGTACATCTTCATCAGTGCATTTGCGGGGTGAATTTAATGATTGGACACTTGCTAATCCAATGACATATGATCCCCTTGCCCTGAACTGGTACGCAACGGTAAGATTAAGAATTGAGGGACCCGATCCATTACCTGCGCCGTTTAGTGTTCCCGGAGCTTATCAATATAAATTTTTTGCAGATAATATCTGGCTACCTGACCCTTTAAACCCAAGACGAAATCCAAATGATAATGATAATTCATATTTGTTTATTAAGGATCCTACCATTTATTTATTGTTGCCAAATCAAACTCCTTCATCAGGAATTGTCCGCTCAAGGTTTCCTGAAATTTCTGCATACATATTTCCTTCCATAAGCTCCGAGGTTGATACTTCAACAATTTCAATCAGTATTGATGGAACACAATATTTCAATTTAGGAAGCAGTTATGATCCTGATTCTAAGCAACTAAGTTTTATCCCAACAAGTCCTCTAGGTGATGGAGAACATGAGATAATTCTTTACGCTGAAAGTACACTTGGTACTTCTCACGCAGATACATCAACATTTACTGTTATGGCAGATGCAATTCAGTTTCTTACATTAAATTCTGAAACCTGGAAACCTATATGGCGTTTGCAAGGTGCAATTTTTAATGATCTTGGAGGATTTGATACTACAGTAACTTCCGCACAAATTATCCGGTATGATTCTACCTGGAATGTACAGGTTGTTGATGGGAAGGTTGATACCTCAATTCATCTTATTGAGGGAAACAATTATTTTATTTTACAAGCAGATGTTAGCGGACAAACAGAAACTTCAGATTCAATTAACATTATCCACAATGTAAATCATTCTCCTTACGCACAAATAGATATAACTCAAATTGGAAACACATTAACTCTTAGTGGTTCTAATAGTACAGATCCTGACGGAGAACAATTAACTTATTTATGGAATGAAGATTTAGATAATCCAGAAATATTAGGAATAAGTGGATTAACAACCGAGGAAGTGATGGTAAATAAACCATCAACTAATGGTGAATATTATGTTTCCCTAAGAGTGGAAGATCCTAATTTAAATGCTGATTCAACAAAAATATTCTTTGTTGTAATTCAAGACAGCCAAAATGTGAAGGTTGCCGGTTATGCAGATAATCCTGAATGGTTGAAGAATGCAAGGATTTACCTATTATTTTTTAAAGCTTTTACACCAGCAGGTACAATT
The DNA here is from genome assembly GCA_963714405.1 of uncultured Ignavibacteriales bacterium. Taxonomy (GTDB): domain Bacteria; phylum Bacteroidota; class Ignavibacteria; order Ignavibacteriales; family Ignavibacteriaceae; genus JAZGGS01. The sequence goes on from CAVQOH010000001.1 coordinate 204,873, forward strand.
CAGGCAGCAATACCAAATTTGGGATATATAAAAGCAATGGGATTTAATGTGATTTGGGTTTTACCTGTGACTGAAATTCCTGGTAATGTTGATAACCAAATAAATATTGGTTACAATATTATTGATTTTGAAAATGTTGAATCGTCTTACGGAACTAATGAAGATTATAAACAATTTGTTGAAGAAGCTCACAATCTTGGTATAAAAGTAATTCAGGATATAACACCAAATCATACAGGAAGATCACATCCATTTGCACAGGAAGCACTTCTTTACGGCAATTTTTCACAATATTGGAATTACTTTCAAACTGAGTTTATACCTCATAACACAAACGGGTTGGGACAATGCGTAACCCCCCAAGGCATTTACTATTATTGTGGATTCAGTGATGCACTGCTAAATTACGATTGGAGAGATCTGGATGCTAAAAATTATATGGTTGATGTGTATGATTATTGGGTAAGGGATTTTGACATTGATGGTTATCGCTTTGATGTTTACTGGGGACCTCATAGAAAATATGGTGAACAAAATATGGGTATACCTGTTCGTAATTCTTTAAAACATATTAAACCAGATATTTTACTTCTCGGTGAAGATGATGGAACAGGCGTTGGAACAGAAGTAATTTATGCAGATCAGGGCGGAGGTTTAGATGCCAGCTATGATTTTAATTTGTACTTTAATTCAGTTCGCGATTTTACATTTAATCCAACCGCAGTAAATAGTCTTCATTCAAGATTAGATAATAATGGTTACTACCCGGGAGAGAATTCATATTTTCTTCGTTTTATGGAATCGCAGGATGAAGATAGAATAGCATACAAGTATGATTCTTTTGAAAAAACCATGCCTATGGCAACAGTTATTTTCACTGCCCCGGGTATGCCAATGATGTTGAACGGGCAGGAAGTTGGATTTGGTAAAGATATGGGTGCACCAGGAGAACCCGATTTGAATAACCGTCGTAGAGGAATTATTAACTGGAATTTTGGAGGAGCAGAATTACTGACACCTCATTATCAAAAAATTGCACAAATACGTTCTCAGTTTTCTGCTTTTTCACAGCATCGTTTGGATACAAATGGTGATGGACAGGTAAATAGCAGTGATGAATCAGATTTTGATAGGGTTACAACAGGTAACGGAATTGTATATTCATTCTTAAGACCATTTACGGATTCAAATGGATTAACAATTGTAAATTTTGGAAACACACAACAATCTGTAACAATGGATCTTACAAATACAAATTTGAAATTTACTGGTGGATTTAATCTTGGTTCTTCTTATTGGGTAAACGATTTGTATAATGATAGTAGTTATCAGGTTTTAGGAAGCCAATTACAAAACTTTAGTGCGAGTATTGCTGCATACGGTTCTGCAGTTTACACAATCTCAACACAGGAAGAAATGCTTATACTACCACCAATACCTCCAATAGTTTCTGTAGATGATCAATTAACAGGAATTCCTCAAGAGTTCAATCTCTTTCAAAATTTTCCAAATCCGTTTAATCCATCAACAACAATCCGGTATTCAGTTATTCAACCAGGTAATGTTTCAATCAGAATTTATGATATACTTGGTAGAGAGGTAAAAACACTTTTAAATGAAATTAAAGCCGCCGGTACTTATAATTTAGTATGGAATGGTGTAAATAATGCTGGCGACAAAGTTAGTAGTGGAATTTATTTATATCGAATGGAATCTGGATCGTTTGTTCAAACAAAAAAAATGATATTACTCAAATAATTCATCTAATTAAAATTATTTTGATAGATAATCAAATCTAAGTTTATTTATGAAAAAACCTGCATTAAATTTCTGGCAAATTTGGAATATGAGTTTTGGTTTTCTTGGTATTCAATTTGGATTTGCACTTCAAAACGCGAATGTTAGCAGAATTTTTGAAACTCTGGGTGCCGACATTGATAAAATTCCACTTCTATGGATAGCCGCTCCTGTTACCGGTTTAATTGTTCAGCCAATAATTGGGTATATGAGTGATAATACCTGGAATAGACTTGGTAGAAGAAGACCTTATTTTTTAGTAGGAGCCATCTTTGCTTCAATCGCAATAGTATTTATGCCAAACTCCCCTGCTCTCTGGGTTGCAGCAGGAATGTTGTGGATTATGGATGCTTCGATAAACATTTCCATGGAACCATTCAGAGCATTTGTTGGAGATATGCTTCCTTCAGAACAGCGCACAAAAGGTTTTGCAATGCAAAGTTTCTTCATAGGAATTGGTGCAGTCATCGCATCTGCTCTTCCATATATGATGACAAATTGGTTTGAAATTTCAAACGTAGCGCCTGAAGGTATTATTCCTGATTCAGTTAAGTATTCATTTTATATAGGCGGCACTATTTTTTTTCTTGCTGTTGCTTATACTGTATTTAGCACTAAAGAATACACTCCTGATGAACTTAAAAGATTTAGTAAAGAACACAATGGTGAAATTAAAAATGAAAACAAAATAAGATCTGGGAGAGAATCTGTTTCATCAAAAAGATTTGTACGCGATGGAATGATATGGCTGGCTGCGGGAGTTATATTTACTCTATTTCTTGCAGTTGTTCTAAATGAAACTGATTACGGATTGTATGTACTTTTTGTGGGCTCCATCCTTTTTGGACTAATGCAATTAATTGCTGGAATGCTTACAAAAAATAATAAAACTGAAAATGGTTTTGTAGTAGTACTCAACGATCTCTACAATATGCCTAAAACTATGCGTCAGTTGTCTTATGTACAATTCTTTTCCTGGTTTGCGCTCTTTGCAATGTGGATTTATACAACACCTGCAGTAACCCATCATATTTACGGAACTTCTGATCCAACTTCTGCACTTTATAATGAAGGAGCAGATTGGGTCGGCGTTTTGATGGCTGTTTACAATGGGTTTGCCGCCCTTATGGCTTTTGCTCTAGTTTGGATGGCTAAAAAAACAAGCCGGAAAACAGTGCATATGGTTAGTTTATTTGCAGGAGGATTAGGACTTGCATCATTCTTTGTTTTTAAAAATCCTGATTTGCTTATTATTTCGGAGTTGGGTATTGGTTTGGCATGGGCTTCGATACTTGCAATGCCTTATGCAATTCTTGCCGGTTCACTCCCACCTGAAAAGATGGGAGTTTACATGGGAATTTTCAATTTCTTTATTGTAATCCCGCAAATTACCGCCGCAAGTATTTTGGGCTTCTTTACACGAACCGTTTTTGGCAACGAAGCTATTTACACTTTACTACTTGGTGGAGCAGCTATGATAATTGCAGGTCTACTTGTTCTAAAAGTTGATGATGTGGATGAGGTAAGATAAGATTTGAAATCTATAACTTCTTTTTGATTTTATTCCACATCTTTCCGCCGAACATTTTATCTGCATTAGCCAAAATTGTTTTTATTAAATCCAAAATATCATTTTCTCCGGCCCAATGTTTTCGTACAATCTGAGGATCTACTTCATTTATTAAATCATTTAAAATGTAAGCTGCCAAAGCAATATCATCAAGATAACCTATAGGTCCAATCAATCCTTCCGGCATTAAATCAATTGGAGATACAAAGTAAGCTATTGCTCCAACAATTTTTATTTTTTTAATTGATGGAACATTTTTATCAATCGATAGCTTGCAAAGTAAATGAAAAATATCCGGCGCAATTAGAATATATTCACTCCATTTATTTTCTTTATCAAGGTTTTTATTTGCCCATTCTTTAATTTCTTTTCTAAGCTTCTTATAAAAATCTTCCTGTATATTGTTCATAATAGATCCTGTAAATAAACTTTACGTTATACTTAAAAATATGATTGCTATAATTCCAAAAATTAATGCAGTTATACCTGCTCTGTTTAATTTTTCCTTCCAGATTAAAAAAGCACCTATTGCCGTAAATATAATTATACCAATATTAACAGCGGGATAAACAAAGATAGCAGGCAAGTCTGAAAGAGCCGAAAGAAGAAAAACAGTACTAAAAACATTTGGTATTCCCAATCCAACTCCTGTTAAAAATGTCTTTTTGTTTATTTTGATTTTTTTGATATGAATAAATGATAATGAATAAAGTAGAGCAAAGAAAAAAATGGTGAATATAAAAAACGGTTCATCTGCGGCAGGCATAGTGCTTTTAAAAACTTTCATGCTAAAATCATTTATACCTATACCAATTAAAACAAATAGCAACAATAAATACTTACTTCTGTTATTTAAGTTTCCATTTTGCTCGATTAATGAAAAGTAAAAAAATACAAATGTAAAAGCTGTAAATAAAAATCCAATAATTTTCATCCAAGAAGGTTTTTCATCAAATAAAATTACTGAAAATATGATTGGAATTATTACAGATAAACGAGACGATACAGTTGCAAGTGCTGTACCAGTATCTGCTACCGCTTTTGCAAATGCAAAAAATGATGCCACAAACAGCAATCCCAACAGCATACCAAAAATAAAAGTTTCAAGGGAATAAGTGGAATTATAAATCAGCACTAAAACTATACCTACAATGCTTGCGGTAGAATAATTTCCTGCAAGCAAAACCATTGGATTTCCTCTTTGTGTATCACTATGCTTAAGTATTAATGCAATGCTTGTTGAACAAAGAATTGTAAGTAATAAAGGTAGCATTAAAAATTACATTAATAATTATCCAAACTAAACCTGTTTAACAGTTCGTTTGCTATCTTTAACAAATAACCAGAGAACTGCAGAGATGCCTAATGTAACACCACTTATAATAAATATTAAATTTTTATCTGCTGCTTCCTGTATGAAGTAACCCAAAACTAAACTTACAATAAGTTGAGGAAGAACAACAGATAGATTGAAAATACCCATAAAAAATCCCATTCTGCTTTCATCAACTTTTTCAGACATTATAGCAAATGGTAAACTAACAATTGCAGCCCAGCCAATTCCAAGAACTGCCATTAATATGTAAAGAATAATTGATGAAGTTCCTATTAGTACAATTCCAAAATATCCCACAGCCATAATTGCTACACAGGTAAGATGAGTCTTTACTCTACCAATTTTTTCAGTAATAGGTTCTAAAACAAATGCAGGAAGAATAAATCCCACAGCATTTAAAACCAAAAACGAAATTGCTATAATTTGACCTGTTTCAGTTTCCGATGAAGGATTTAATTTCTGTTGAATAAAAGCGATTATATAAACGAACATGGTTTGTACACCAATCCACGAAAAAGCATGAGCAAAGTAGAGTTTTAATAATTCACCCCATTGTGTTTTTCTTGTTTTAAGAACCGAATCATCGATATCAATTTTTTCTTCGGTCAAGTTTTTATCTTCTTCTATAAAAAATGTTGGGATGATAGAAAAAGCTAAAACAATTAATGCACCCAGATATATTAAAAAGAAATTTCCAAAAAGTGCACCAATTGCATAAGCCATCACTCCCCAAAAACCTGAAATTGTCTGCATCCAGGTATATCCCTTGGTTCTGGGTACACCATCTGGTGTTACATCTGCGATTACAGAACGTGTTGGATTGAAACTAATATTTATAGCTAAATCAAGAGTAAGAGCAACGACAATTGCAACAGCCATAATGCTGCCAACTCCAAAGAAATCATTAATTTTATCAATATGAGGAAGCGCAAGAATCATCAAAGCAGCAAGTGTTCCCCCAATTAGAATAAAGGGTCTTCTCCTGCCTCCCCAAAACCAGACTTTATCGCTAATAAAACCAACTATAACTTGTCCAAATATTCCCGCGATTGGTCCAGCTGCCCAGACAATACCAATTTCATGAATATCCAAACCATATTGAGAATTTAAGATCCAGCTAAGTACAGCAATTTGTATGGAAAGTGCAAAACCCATTGCAGTGGCTGGTAAACTAAGTATTACGTAAAAGGCATTTGTAAGTTTCTTTTGAATTTCAAGCATTTTATATCTCTGTATATTATAAAATTTATTATTTGATCAGATATATATTTGCAGTTGTTTTATCAACTTTTATTACTTCATTTGAATTAATTTCTTTATTTGTTTTTAAGTTTATAAAACTTTTCGCATAAGGTAAAAATAATTTTATTTCCTTAGGATGAATCTCATAATCGTTTTCACCCGCGTTTACTGCTATTAATATTTTTTCATCATAATAAGTTTTAATGAAAAATATAAAATCGCCACCTCTATAAATTTGTGTTAACTTTCCCTTAGATAAAGATGGATAATTTTTCCTTATCTGTAATAATTCGTGAAGGTAATTATAAATTTCATTTTCTTCTTCAGTTCTTCCTTCTTCAATAAATGCATTTCTGATATCACCAAAAAAACCACCAGGAAAAGGTTTTCTTAACTCTCCATGATTTTTTCCACCTTTAATTCCGATTTCTGTTCCATAAAAAATCACAGGAATCCCTCTTGTAAACAAAACAAGATTTAATGCAAGTTTAAATTTATCAATATTTCCCTTCGCTATATACATTGCACGATCGATATCGTGATTATCCATAAAGACTAACAAATCTTCAGGATTGGAATAAACAATATCCTGTGCTAAAGTTTCATAAAAAGGATAAATATTTTTTTCACCGCTGAGATAATTTCTTATAGCATCACTTAAAGCAAAATCTGTTACAGCCGGAAGATTAGAATCATATTTAATTTTTCTAACTGGTGAATTTGTTTGATACCCGGAAATAATTGAAGGAATCCCCTTCCAAATCTCACCAACAATGTTAAACCTTGGATACTCATTTAAAATTGTTTCAGCCCAAACTGACAAATATTTTTGATCTGAATACGGATAAGTATCTTCTCGAATACCATCTATTCCTGAGTACTCGATCCACCATAAGGTGTTTTGAATTAAGTATTTGATTAACAATGGGTTACGCTGGTTCAGATCAGGCATATAATCTTCAAACCAACCTAGCTGAGTTAGGTTGACCATACTCGAATCGCCATGAATATCAAGAAATGCCATTTTATCGTGATTTGCATTTAGATGATTTAGAACACTTCCATTAAACCAATCGAGTGCTGGTAAATTTCTTACCCAAGGATGATTTATCCCAATATGATTGCTAACGTGATCCAAAATTACTTTCAATCCCTTTCTATGAGCTTCTTCAACCAATAATTTGTACTGTTTATTACTCCCGAAGCGTGGATCAATTTTATAAAGATCTGTTGCAGCATAGCCGTGATAACTCATCCACATATTATTTTCTATTAATGGAGTCATCCAAAGAGTAGTAATACCGAGCTCTTTCAGATAATCAAGTTTTGAAATTATCCCTTCAATATCTCCGCCTTTTCTTCCATCAGGATCGGCTGAAGTGAACTCATCCAGTGAGTCATCAATTGTATTGTTAGCAGTATTGTTATCGCAGAAGCGATCTGCAAAGATTAGATAGATTACATCTTCATTACTAAAACCGGAATGAATATTATCTGCTGAATTTCTTTTAAAGAGCTGATATTCAATTTCAAATTCCTCATTATTGTTTTCGAACTTCAGCAAATAATCGCCCGCAGATGCATCACTTTTAATTTTTAAATCTGCAAATAAGTAATTAGAATTTTTAGAGGAAATTACATTTAAAATTTCAATTGATTCATTTTCACAGTTAACATTTACTTCATTTAAATTCTCACCATAAACCATCAATTGAACTGTATCATATTTCATTCCCACCCACCAATTCGGTGGTTCAATTTTTTCAATACTAAATGTTTGGGGTAATAAACTGCTATTGCAGATGGATACAAATGAAATTATTAAGAAACTGAATTTCACAAATGGAGCTAGGTTTTTGATCTTTGGAATCATATAGAATTTAGAATATTGCATAAATAAATGGTGCTAAAGCAGAGCCCTGTGTTACGATTATTAATCCTCCAAGTAGAAGAAGTAAAATTAAAATTGGCGCAAGCCACCATTTTTTTCTAACTTTAAGAAATTGCCAGAGTTCAGATATAATTGATAATTTACTCATTAATTTTTCCTTTAAAATTGTCTTTCATATTCTATTTTTGATGAATGTTGTTCTTCTCTTTTTTCCCAATAAGTAATTGCCTCATTATTAATCTTTAGGTTTAAAAACTTTTTTCCAAATATTTTTGCAACAAATCCAATTGGTGTAAGTACAAAGTAAAATAGAATTATTAAAATTACTCTGCTCATAAACCACCCTAATATCAAGGCTAATGTCATCCAGCTTTTATTAAGAGGTTTGAGAATCTTTGGGAAGAAAATTCCAAATAGAATCAGAAATCCACCAATAACTGCAAAATAAACATAAGAAGATTTATATAACAAGAAAAGAGTAACAGCGACAAGAAGCAACACAGTTCCAACTGTCAAGCCAAACTTTCTTAAGTCTTTTTTGCTTTCCTTAATGTTTTTTAATTCTTCTTTTAACATTTAATCTAAATCAAATTCTTTCTTCCAATCAGATTTCTCATCAAATTCTTTTTGATTTTTTTTATCAAAAAGATAACTTCCTAAAACCAGGTAGTCCATTTCAGTTCTCATAAAACATCTATATGCATCTTCAGGAGTGCATACAATCGGCTCTCCCCTGACGTTAAATGATGTATTAATTATTACAGCGCATTTAAAATCATTGTTAAATTGTTCAATCAATTTGTGATAAAGTGGATTAGTTTCTCTATGCACAGTTTGAAGTCGTGCAGAGTAATCAACATGCGTTATTGCAGGTATTTCTGATCTTCTGATATTCAGTTTATCTATTCCAAAAAGATTTTTTTCCTCCTCAGTCATCTCTTCCCTAATATTTTTTTTCACATATGCAACCATTAACATATAAGGACTTTGTGAATTAAAATCAAAATAATCTGAAACTTTCTCACCCATTACAGATGGAGCAAACGGTCTGAAGCTTTCTCTATACTTAATTTTCAGATTCATTTTAGATTGCATTTTCGATGAGCGGGCATCCCCAATTATTGAACGGCAACCTAATGCACGCGGTCCAAATTCCATCCTTCCCTGGAACCAACCAATTACTTTATCATCAGAAATTAGTTTGGATACAGTTTTTATAATTTCTTCGTTTGATAGTTTTTCAGCGGTTAAATCATTCTCTTGAATAAATTTTTCAATATCGATACTAGCAAATTCAGGTCCTAGAAATGATCCCTTTTGAAAATCACCTTCATCAGTTATACTTCTACTATTCTCAAAATAATTGTACCATCCAATAAGCGCTGCGCCGAGCGCACCTCCTGCATCCCCAGCTGCAGGTTGAATCCATATATTTTCAAAAGGTCCTTCACGAAGTAGTTTACCATTAGCGACACAATTTAATGAAACACCGCCTGCCATTGTAAGATTCTTCATTTTCGCTTCTTTATGTAAATGTTTACCAATTTTTAAAACAATATCTTCAGTAACTTCCTGCAGTGATCTTGCCAAATCCATTTCTTTCTGCGTTAATTTACTTTCTGGTGTCCTTGGTGTTCCGCCAAACAATTTATCGAACTTTTTATTCGTCATTGTTAAACCGGCACAATAATTAAAGTATTCCATGTTCATTCTAAATGAACCATCGTCCTTAACATCAATAAGGTTTTCGTAAATCAGTTTTTTATACTTTGGTTCGCCATAAGGGGCTAATCCCATAACTTTATATTCACCTGAATTTACTTTAAAACCAGTGTAATAGGTGAATGCTGAGTAAAGCAAACCAAGAGAATGCGGAAATTTAATATCAGCTAATATTTCAATTTTATTATCTGTACCTATTCCATAACTTGTTGTGGTCCATTCACCTACTCCATCCATTGTGAGGATTGCAGCTTGATTAAAAGGTGAAGGAAAGAATGCAGATGCAGCATGAGATTGATGATGTTCAGGAAAAATTATTTTACCGTTATAATCTAATTGCTTTGAGATCAAGTCTTTCATCCATAATTTCTCTTTTATCCACAAAGGCATCGCTTTAATAAATGATTTAATGCCAGCTGGAGCATAAGTAAGATATGTTTCAAGAAGTCGTTCAAATTTTAGGAATGGTTTATCATAGAATGCAACCAGATCAAGTTCGCTGCTTTTAATTCCAGCAAAATCAAGGCAAAATTTAATCGAATTTTTTGGAAAATTGTGATCATGTTTTTTCCTTGTGAATCGTTCTTCCTGTGCTGCAGCTAATATCTCTCCGTCTTTAATAATACATGCTGCACTATCGTGGTAATATGCGGAAATTCCAAGTATGTATGTTGATTTACTATTCAAATAATCAGGAATAAATTACTAAATATTTATGGAACTTTAATATCCTTCTCTAACCAATATTTAACCCAATCATAATTTGGAATTGTCATTGGTACAGCCAGAATTCTCCCTCCAAAGCCAATGTAACGATAAATAACCGAGGTTGTGTTAGTAACCCGGATTTTATCAAGTAGTTCATCATTAATTTTAACCGAATATTTTTCTGCTAACTCTACAGTTTTTTTGATAACCTTATTCTTAAATAATTCATATTTGAATTCTGTTGCGAGTTTCTCTTTCAAATTATCGTAACCATCCGTTGAAGATGAATCAATGTTTATTTTATGATAATAATTCTTTAATTCTTCTTCTGTAAATTCAATATCATTAAGTGTTTTGCTTCTCAGAGCATTACTTAAATAATAAGCTTGCCACATATCTACTTGCTGCTGTACTCCATCTGAATAATGCAATCCCATGCGATATCCCTCCAGTGAAAAAAGCTTATGTTCGATAAAATTTTTTACAATTGAATGTAATCTTCTTTTTACCAATTCCTTTTCAATTGAATTGATGGAAAAAGGTTCAAATGCAAAAAACTGCAAAAATTCATTTAACTTTAGCTCCATTTCAGCAGTAACGATAAATATTTTATTCAGATTTTCTTCACCTAAATTTGTCTCAATAGAATAAAGATCTTCAGTCTTTAAAGCTATTTCCTTTCCATCAGAAATATTTTCAATTTGTTTTCTTTTCTCCAATATTTTTATCACTTCTCCAGAAAAGAGAAGAAACATTTCTGTATTAGTTTTTATATCAATATCTTTAAAAAAATTTTTATAAAACTCATTATAAATACTGTCAGTTAAAGTTGATTTTGCAATCTTCATAACTTTTTTTCTTTCAGCTTCTGCTTGCTCAGAATTCAGCAGAAGATTTTCGCCAATCTTCCAGAGCTTAAAAATGTACCATCCTCCCGGCGCTTCAATTGGTTTTGTAATATCGCCTATGTTCATGTTGAATAAAATATCTTCAACATCCTTATCCATCTGTCCATAATTAACGTAATAAGGCTCTTTCTGCAGATCATTTTCTGAACGATTTATAAGAATCGAGTCAAAATTAATATCATCATTTAGCAGATTATATAAAGAATCAATTTCCTTCCTTTTTTCAGAAAAAAGATATTTTAACTGTAATATTTTGGAGTTCCTTCTAAATGCTTCGTTTAGATATTCATCAGTTAAATTAACATTATTTAAAATTTCTTCTTTAAATAGTGCATCACGAACAATCATTTCCTCATAGGTATTATAAGTATATTTTATAATATCGGAGTTGCTCAATCCCAACTCAATTGCTTCAAGAGCCCATAATTTTTCAGCAACAATAGAATAAAGCAATTCTTTTTTTAACTCATTTTCGCTTCCCTTCATACTTGCATAAACCTGCGGCGAAAGCTCATACCTGATTATAAACTCCTCGCTAGTAATTTCAGTGGCTCCAAATTTTACAAGTACCTTATCATCATCAATTTGTGAAAAGACGTTTAAGGTTGAGATTAGGATTATTAAATAAACAAAATTGTTTGTCATCAAAAGGAAAATTTAGTTAGAAATTTTTATCTAAACCGCTTAATTTAGCTCAATTATTTTATATTTTTCATATGTTATTGATTTGAAAAATATTGATCAAATGTAGCCAAATTAATACTAATCAACAAAGGAACTATTTTGGCAATAACGCGTAAGCAAAAGAAATTAATTGATGAAAAGAAGGCTAGCTTAACCTCTCAGCAAATAGCTTCTGAATTGGATTTAGATGTAAAATCTGTAGATGTCTACATCTCTTCCAAGTCAAAAAATAATCCAAAATGGTTTTATCTTACACTGATTTTAATTCCGATTCTCTTTCTATTCATAGTTGAAATAAGTTTAATAGTATTTAACTACGGCAGAGATAATGATCAATGGGTAAGTGCTGGTGATGGAAAACTAAAACTAAATCCGGGCATTGCTTACAGGTATTTTTATACTACTGAAGAAGTTCCATCGGCTGGATATAACATTTTTGATAGAATTAAAAATGAAAATACTTACAGGGTTTTTGTAATGGGAGGAAGCAGCGCTGCAGGATTTCCATTTCCTGCCAATGGTTCTTTTGCAAGTTTTTTCAAACATAGGTTTCAAAATTGTTTTCCTGATAAAAATATTGAAGTTGTAAACATCGCAATGTCTGCAATTAATTCTTATTCACTTCTAGATATGATTCCAGGAGTTATTGACCAGCAACCAGATTTAATTATAATTTATGCAGGTCATAATGAATATTATGGAGCATTGGGTGTTGGTTCTATGGAAACACTGGGTGAAGCACGGTTTATAATAAAAACTGTATTATGGTTAAATAAATTTAAAACATTTGAATTATTACGGAGCATAATAAAATCAATCAGCGATATATTTTCCAATCCGGTCAAAACTGATGAAACTTTAATGGCAAGGATGTCTCAAGATCAACAAATACTATTTAACTCAGATGAGTATAATTCCGGTCTAATTCAATTTGAATCTAATTTAAAAGAAATATTTGCTGATTGCCAGAAAGCTGGAATTAATTTATTAATTGGAACAATTGTAAGTAATCTCAAAGATCAATCCCCCTTTTCTTCAATTGAAGATGAAGAATACCAATCCGCAAATGAGGTATATAATTTAGCAAATGATGAACTAATTTTAGGAAATGTAAAAATTGCAGATTCATTATTCAGATATGCAAAAGATCTGGATGCTTTAAGATGGCGTGCACCTGAACAGATAAATAAAATTATTCTTAAGCTTGGAAACAAGTTTAACTATCCGGTAATAAATTTAGATTCAATCTTTATTGAAAGCAGCCCGGAAAACATAACCGGTGATTATTTAATTATGGATCACCTTCATCCGAATTTAAAAGGTTACCAGATAATTGGCGATGCATTTTTCTACGAAGCCGCTAAATCAGGTTTCCTCCCCGAATCAAATCGGGAATTTATTGATAATGCCCAACAGTATAGCTTTGATTCTAAACAATTTCATTTTACAAAAATTGATTCAACAATTGCACAATACCAGGTAATAATTCTTAAAAGTGATTGGCCATATGTGAAAGAAAAAAAATCAGATGTAGAAAAACTTAGAGCACTAAATATGCAAACATTTTCTGATACGCTGGCTTTTCTTGTGGGAAAACGTGATCTCTCATGGGAAGAGGCACATATAAAATTATCTCATTGGTTTATAAAAATGGGAGATAAAGAAGCAGGCAAAAAAGAAATGAATGTAATAATCGGTGAATATCCTGAAAATGCATATTATTATCGATTAGCTGCCAATCAATTGATTGATTTTAAAAAGTTTGATGATGCTTACCCATATCTTACTAAATTGAATGAATTGAAGAAGGATGCATTTTCTACAAAGTGGTTAGGTGTAATTGAGTTACTTAAAAATAATACTGAAGCTGCAATTAGTTTTTTGTCTGAAAGTTTAAAATACAACTCTTCGGATGCACAGGTTCTTTATAATCTTGCAGGTGCTTATACAATAATAAATGATTATGAAACAGCGCTTCAACTCGTAAAAAATTGCTTAATAATTGATCCAAATTACAATCAAGCAATTGATTTAAGAAATCAACTGGTTAATGCCATTTACCAAAAATAACAATGGATAAATTTTGAATCTTTCAGAAGAACAGAAAAAAAATATCCTGAAGAATGCAAAACAATTTAAGGTAAAAGAAATTTCTAAAAAGCTGAACATACCAGCTAAGGAAGTTCATAATTTTTTAAAGGAGAATAAAACGCCTGTTCCTTTTTGGTTTTACATTTTTTTAGTAGCAATACCTTTAATGTTTTTCGTATTAGTTGAATCAGGTTTAAGAATATTCAACTATGGGAAGAATGTACAAACCTGGGTAGATGTTTCTTCAGATATGCAAATTTTAAATCCTGAAGTTAGTTACAGATATTTTTTCAGCACTAAAAATATTCCCTTCTCTGTTGAGGCATTCATTAAAAAAGAAAAAAGTGAAAACAGCTTTAGAATTTTTGTGCTCGGTGCAAGTTCAGGAGCTGGTTATCCATACTTATCAGCTGCATCATTCAGCAAGTTTTTACGGAAAAAGTTAGAAATACTCTATCAGGATTTGGATATTGAAGTTTGTAATATCAGCATGGCTGCAATCAATTCATATACAATTCGTAATCTTACACCGGAAATTATAGAAAAGAATCCTGATTTAGTTCTAATATATCTTGGACATAATGAATACTATGGTGCGCTGGGTGTAGGATCTTTGGAATCTTTTGGATCATCAAGATTTATTGTTAATTCTACATTGTGGTTAAATGAATTTAAAACTGTCCAACTACTAAGACAAATTGTTAACTCAATTCGCGGAATTGTTTCATCTAATGAACAAAAAAGCAGTGGAACTCTTATGTCTCAAATGGCACAGGATAAGTTTATCCATTACAAATCAGAAAAATTCTATAGTGGAATTTCACAGTTCGAAGGAAACTATAGAGATATACTTTCCTTTTTTAAAGACGAAAATATACCTGTAATATCCGGTACTTTAGTGAGTAATTTAAAAGATCAGAGACCATTTGTATCGGTTGAAAGCGAGTTATATCCAACTGCCGATGAAGTATATTTAGAAGCAAAAGATGAATTTGCAAAAGGAAATTCTGTAAAAGCAGAATCATTATTTGTTTATGCAAAAGAACTTGATGCGCTTAGATTCCGCGCTCCTGAGGACATCAATAATAGTATTATAAAAATTAGCAGAGAATTTAACTATCCGATTGTAAATGTTGATTCGCTATTTAATTATTTATGTAATGATATTTCCGGCAATGAATTACTAACAGATCACTTACATCCAAACGTAAAGGGCTACCAGCAGATGGGTAACCTTTTTTACAGTGCAATGAAATTCAACAATTTATTACCTGCCAGTGTTCAATCAATGGATGAAAGTCTAGCAGATAGTCTGGTTTATGCATACTATAATTTTACCGAACTGGATTCAACCGTAGCTGATTTTAGGATTAAAATTTTAAAGAATGACTGGCCGTATATTAATTCTAAATTTAAAAAATCCAGAAACCAGGTAATTCATCTCAACACTTATATTGATAGCACAGCATTAAATATAATTGATGGTTTAATTTCCCGCGAGAAAGCAAGACTTAATGTTGCTAATTATTATCTCCAGAATAAAGATTACAATAAATATTCAGTTGAGATGCATGCTTTAATTGAAGAGTTTCCATTCATAAATAAATATTTTTCTATATCTGCAAAAGAATTAATTAAAGCGGGAAAAATTTCTCTTGCTTACCCGTTTTTGCAGAGTGGTTTTAATAAAGAACCTGATGCTTTTTTGACTAAATGGTTGGGTATTATTAATATTTCACAAGGTAATGTAGATGAAGCCATTTACTTTCTTGAAATCAGTCTCAAATTTAATAATCAGGATGCCCAAACGCATTACAATATTGCAGGAGCTTATGCTGAGAAAAAGGAATTTGCAAAAGCCCTGGATGCCATAAAAAAATGCTTACACTTAAATCCTAAATTTTCTCAAGCAGAAAATATTAAACATCAGCTTGAAAATATATTGAGGGACAAAAGGTAAATTGAATAAAAGTAAATCGAAAAAAAGCAAAAGGAAAAATCCAATTTGGTTTTATTTAATTGTAATAACCATACCTATTTTATTTTTTTTATTGTTAGAAATTAGCTTAGATCTATTTAATTACGGGAGGAATGATGATCAGTGGGTTTCAGTTTCCGAAACAATGCAAATGCTTAATCCTGATATTGGTGGAAGATATTTTTTCAATACTAAAAACTTTCCTCAATCAAATAATGAAGCTTTCGATATAACAAAAAAAAAGGACGCGTTTAGAATATTTGTTTTTGGAGGAAGTAGTGCTGCTGGATTTCCTTACTCTCCAAACGGTACCTTTTCGAGATATATAAATGATGCACTTCAAATTCTTTATCCCAGAAACTGCATTGAAGTTATAAATATAGCAATTACGGCAACCAATACTTATACCATAAGAGATTTGCTTCCTGATGTACTTAAGCAAAATCCAGATCTGATTTTGATTTATTCCGGACATAATGAATATTATGGTGCTTTAGGAGTTGGTTCAGTTGAAAATATTGGGAACCAACGAGAATATGTTCATTTTTTAATTTGGTTGAATTCATTTAAAACCATTGAGTTCTTAAGAAATATCGTTAATTCCGTTTCAACAATTTTTTCAAAAACTATGGAACAAGATTATCAACAAAGCGGAACTTTAATGGCGCGTATTGTTGATGATCAGATAATTAAGTTAAATTCTGAAAAATTTCAAGCAGGTATCAATCAGTTTAATGGTAATCTAGAAGTTATTCTTCATGAGGCAAATAATGAAGGTATTCCAGTTGCAATAGCAAACCTCGTAAGCAATTTAAAAGATCAAAAACCATTTGTTTCTGTTGATGATGAACAGTTTGAATTAGCAGATTCGGTTTTTCAAAAAGCAAATCAACAACTTGAAAGAAATAATACCAAAAAGGCTGATTCACTTTTTAGATTGGCTAAAGATCTTGACGCACTTAGATTTAGGGCTCCCGAAAAGATAAATTCAATCATTTCCACTTTATCACAAAAATATAATTGTGCATTGGTTGACCTTGATTCTATATTTAAAGCGAACAGCAAAAACGGAGTTGCTGGTAATAATCTTTTTGTTGATCATTTACACCCGACTCTTACCGGTCATTTTCTAATGGGTAAATCCTTTTTGGCTGTTATTAAGAAACGTGGATTTTTACCAAAGGAAAATGCTACTCGTATTGATGCAGCTACTTTAGATAGTATGGTAGTTTTCAATTTTTCATATTCAAAACTTGATTCAGTTGTCGCTAAAATACGTTTACAAGGACTATTAAATGATTGGCCATTCGTTGATAAACAGGATTTTTCTTTTATAAATAAATTAATATTAATAGATAAAATTGATACTCTTGCATATAAAGTAGCAATAGAGAATACTAATTGGGAAACAGCCCACCGTAATGCTGCTGAATGGTATTTATTAAACAATGATTATGAGAATTTTTCAATTGAAATGAAAGTCCTTACAACCCAATATAGTTTTAAACTCTCATATTTTGACTTTGCATCATCAGAATTAATAAACGCAAAAATGTATGATCTTGCTTATCCATTCTTGATTAAACGTTTTAATGAAATCCCTAATGCTTATTCTAGTAAATGGCTTGGTAATATAAATCTCAATAGAGATGAGATTGATTCTGCAATAAGCTACTTAAAGCAAAGTATCATTTTTAATGATAAGGATTCGCAGGTTTATTATAATTTATGCGGTGCATATATTAAAAAAGAAGAGTACGAGAAAGCTCTCAAAAATATAAGTAAGTGTGTAGAATTAAATCCAAATTTTTCAAATGCTAAGAAAATTCAAACACAGCTATTAGGTATAGTTGAGAAGAATAAATAAAAAAAGCCGGTTAGATTGTAACCGGCTTTAAACATATTTGATGTGGTTAAATGGATTATTTCAACAACATCATTTTCTTAGTTTCGCTAAAGTTGCCTGAAGAAATGGTGTAGAAATAAATTCCACTTGAAAGGTTTTCCGCAACAAAATCTACTTCATAAGTTCCAGCAGATTTTTCTTCATTAAGAAGTGTTCCAATCTCTTCACCAACTGAATTATAGATCTTCATTGTAACCAATCCAGTTTCAGGAATACTGAAATTAATTTTGGTAGACGGGTTGAATGGATTTGGATAATTCTGCTCTAAAGAATAAGCGGTTGGCATAACTTCTGTTATATCTCTTACATCAGTTGTAAATGCATGAGTTCCCATTGTTCCAAAGATGTTATCAACCTGAGCATAATAAAGATATCTGGAAAGGTTAATATCATGATTATCTCCAACTCCAGCTTCATTATCATTTCCGCCGCCATTATTTACAGAATCACCATAGTTAATACCATATTTGTAAAATACCTGGAACGTAGTATAAGCAGGGAATGTAACTTCGGTGGAGAAGATTTCATCTCCAGCCGTAACATCGCCATGTGTTCCGTCATCAAAAAGCGGTATAGTCAGTGTACTATCACTATTTGGCCAGCCACCTCCAGGCCATTGTAGTGGTGATGTACCACCAGCCAGAATCACAGAATTAACCATCGGGAATGGTTGTCCGCTAACAGATGAAACAGCACCATCTGTATCAACCGTAAAAAGTATTGTGGTTGGCTGATTTGTTACTGTCTGTAATGTACCATCATTAAATGCTCTTGATATAAGAACTTCACCAGCATTGTATTCATCTTGAGTTAATACATGAATTTTATTAGGATCACCTTCCCATGTATTTGGTGTGTAGAAGAACTTATAATTTACGATGGTGTCTCCTACTTCAACCTGCAATATCGTATCAGGATTCTCACTTATATAGTAATTTGGATCACCTGGATCAACTATAAAATCGCTTCTTCCCCACCCATTAAAATCTCCCCTCGCTGCAACGGTATCACCTGGTGTGAATCTGCCAGAGAGAATTTCAATTTCCATATTACACTCCCAGTTTACCAATATATCTGTTGGTTGCGCAAATGTAATACCTGTAGCTGCAATGATGAATAAAGTAAAAAGTAATTTATTCATTTATTACTCCCTATTTTGTTAATGAATTATTTAATTAGCCGAATTAATCTGCAATAAAATATAGTTATAATTTTCAATATAATATAGTTAAATATGGTTAAAAATTGATGCCTACGGAAAAATGCTGAGTATTATCCAAAATTCCAAAATTCTGGTATGCATAGTCAAAACGTATTCCCAAATCCGGATTAAAATTATAATTTATACCAACTCCAGCGGTTAAACCTTCTTCAGAATTATCTAGAAATAAGGATTTATACCCGACCCTGAATGATACGGTATTATAAAATATATATTCTGCTCCCACATTAACCGATTCGTTATTATCATTTGGATGAAGAGCATCAGCAGCAATTGTGAATCTGTGATCATCAATATCAAACAAATCCATTGCTAAACCAATTTTAAAAGTAAGTGGTAGTGGAAATTCATCGGTTTGCAGCTTTGCTAAAATCTGATTGTTATTACCTTCGCTATTTGGATCAATATCATATTGAACCAACAAATCTTTTCCATCCATAGTCATTCCTGATCCAAAATTTGTTATGGTTGCTCCAATTCTTAATCCATAAATATCGGAATGAAAAAGCACCCCTAGATCAATCGCTACTGAACTTGCGGATGAATTCCAAATTTTCTGTTGGATATACTTAACATTTCCTCCTATCGAGAATCTATCGGTTAAATTATATGCATAGGTAAGTCCCAGGGACATATCACTTGCCGTAAAAAACTGTCCTGTTCCATCTTGCTCAGCCAACGTTGTTACTTCAATATCTCCATAATCTAAATAGGTTACACTCATTCCAATTGTTCCAACACCACCCAGATTGAGCATTACACCTGCCCAGTTATAATTTATATCGGCAAACCACTTTGAATGTGAAAACATTGCTTCGTTTGTTTCAGTTCTGGATGCACCTGCCGGATTCCAATAAAGTGAACTAACATCATTTGCGGTTGCTACAAATGTACCACCCATTGAAACTGCTCGCGGACCGATGGCAATATTTAAAAATGGTGCAGCAGATGAACCAATTTTAGATTGGCTGAATAAACAACCGATTGAAAAAATGAATATCAATAAAAACTTTTTCATAAAATTTCTCCGCTATTTAATTAGGGCTAATTTCCCTATTTTATTTCCAATATTTGGTGCTTCTACTACGTAAACATATATTCCATAAGCTACATCAATATTTTCTTCACTTCTTAAGTTCCAATAAACATCGCCAACAAATAAATTTTCACTGTAAAGAGTTTTAACTAATTCACCTCTGACAGTAAAAATTGATATTTTTGATCCTGGTGGAATGTATGTAAACCTTACTTCTCTTTCACCTCTTCCACTGGTTTGAAAGCTTAACAATCTTTCTTCACCTGCATGCGTCACAACATAAGGATTAGGAACAACTTTTATTCTATCCAGCTCATCTTTAGCTAAGCTGTTATCGATTAAAGCTCCTTCTACGGTAAATGTAAAACTATCCTGTTGATTAAAGGGCTTTAGTGTTGAAATTTTAAAACTACCGGTTTCTTCCAAAGGTTGACCAAATGTATCATATCTTATATCAATTCTCCATGTTCTCCAATCTTCACCATTGATGTCTTCCCAAAACCATATGCTATATGTTGGTGTGAGTGTTCCCCTCACTCCATAAGTAAAATCAACATATTCATCTTTAGAAAGATTTTTAACCCTGAATTTTACAGGTTCGGCAGGAAATTGATGTCTTTCTCTTGGTCCGATAGTATCTGCTTTTGAAGTATCAACGATAGAATCGAAAAATTCTATCAAATAATCATTTGGAAATCTTACTCCATTTTTTTCAGGGAAAATCGCTGTAAGCGGAGTTATTGTGTATTCTGGTTCCGGATTTGTTACAATATCTCTGAACCCAGTATCGAGCGTATCAATCATTATAGCATCATTAAATAGTTGAGGTCTAAACCCATGTCTTATTGGTGTTAATCCTGAAAATACATCATCCTTATCAACTAAAATATCAAATTCAGCCATATAGTAATCACTTGTTACGGCTATTGGTGAACCATTTACATAAATTGTATCACTTCCTTGCGGCAGAGCAATTGAATCATTAGGATTTACTAAATAAGTTTCGTCTGCCAAAGGTATGTAAACAGTATCTGGCGTCTGAAGATCAAGTAATGACCAGTTAGCAGTAACATCGGTTAATCCTGTATCTTCAAAAACAATTTGATACCTGAATCCATCTAATATTTCTGAATCATCAATAATTTCAATTGCTGCATCGCCAGTCCCAAAAAAGTTTTCTGATTTTTCTAGTGTATTTAAATAAGCATTGGAATAACCTGCAGGTCTTCTTCCGGGAGTAATAAAGCCTGTGTTGTCATCAAGTATAACTGCCCCTGTATTTGTTCTAAAAATAAATTTAGAATTTTCTTCGGGAAATATATCCGGAGTTCCATCACCATGATCATAAGCACTAACCGCATAGTAATATTTAATACCGGGAATTACTGTAGAATCTACAAATCGATTAATTATTCCATTATTTTCACCAAAATAGAATGTAGTGCCGCTAAAAACTTCTAGCAGTTCGGGGCTTGGAATAAAAAATCCCTGATATTCATTATCAAGATCAAATTGTGCAATTGGTTTATCATAGGATAAAACTCCGAGTGCATTTGTAATAGTTCTTGAATCTCTAAAGTTTGCATCGGTAGATCGATAAATTTTATATCCCTCAAAATCAAACTGTTTTGAAACAAAATCCCTTGAATTTTCAGTATCATCCCCGTCCCAATAAATAACTACTTTACCGTCATTCTGGGTTAAATTTATAACAGGTTTTAAGGGTGCTTGTGGAAATTTATATCCTGCATTATAAATATCCTGTACTATTTTTTTATTATTAACGATGTCATTAAAATCTTCGCCAAAAAGAAGTGATACGGAAAATCTTTCTGGAGTTGCCGGGAACAATGGGAAATACCCGGAGCTATAAATAAAGTCACCATCTTTAGGTTCAGGGGAGACAACATCAAATCTTCCTGGTGTCATTCTTCCCCACAAAGTTGAATCAATACTTAAATCGGGAGCACTGTTCAACTCAAAAAAGTTAAAACCTGTTAAACCTATTTGATCTGATTCATCAGGATCAGTTATACCAAAATTAGGTTCTCCTTGAGTTGGAATTCCATCCCCTTCTCCTATATCAGGGCCTGGATAACCACGATCAAGAGGTCCTAATCCATCTTCACCCACATCATCAAATTCAGGATCCCAATCCCCATCCTCATCTATATCGTTATCTCTCCTCTCATCAATTAAAACATCATCCAATCCTGCTCCAGTTACATAATTTTTATATACTAATCCAAGTAATCCTTTACGCACCCTTGTTTCATAATGAGTTCCCTGGTTTTCATCAATTAAACCATCAAGATCATTATCAATTGCATCATTTGCAGAGGGATGTGGTATAAAAACATCAGGATTTGGTGGAACACTAAAAATTTTTGTGCTTCCTTCATGGAAAATTGTTACTCCCGGTTCGATGACAAATTTTACCCCTAAAGAAATCACAGTATCAGTTGTAGTACCAACAGTATGCAAAGTTCTTTCATAAGTACGTAATCCATTAATATCTGTAATTTCATTTATCAGTACTACCTGGTCTCCTGTATTGTAAATTACCGAATCAAAATCAGATAATTCAAAACGGGGAGAACCTGATTGTTTGGAATCATTATCATTATCGATTCCATCAAATGGATTACCGGGAGATTCAAGGAAAGCATAACCAACGTATCCAACTTCCTGACCAACATTTCCTATACCATCGCTATCCCAGGAATATGTTATCCAATCTTCAATATCAAAAAAACCAAGATCATCTTGGCTGTCCCCATCGCCACCAGCTAAAGTACCTACAACAGTTCCAAAATCAGCTTTCCTGTAGATTGTAGTTCCATCATTTGTAATTTCATACAGCCAAAAAATAGCATCTTCAGCCAAGAAACTAGACCACTGAAATCCTCTCTGTCTTAATCTTAACCCCATTCCATTTCTTGTGAAATCAGTTGTATCAGGATTAAAATTTGCATTAAATTCATCATCCCACTGGTCATCAGCTTCAAAAAAGGATTCCTGATCCGCATTAAAAATTCCTCTCCCAAAAAAGCCAAACCACTGTGTATTACCGTCTTCATCTTTCCAAGAATTTGCAATGGGATCGTTCCAACCTTCAATTGGCCAGGATTGTGGAATATGACTCATAGCAACAGATGAAAAGTTAGGATTTCTGAATCCCGGAACTGGATTCCATCCCCAAAAGTGCCCGTCTACAGGACTTCTTTCATCCGCTTGTCCTTTGCGCGGACCACGTGAAATAGAAACAGATTGCAGAGTATCACCAAGACTGTTGACGAATTCAACACCAATTAACGGGACACAATCACCAATGTAGTTTTCACCGGAACCGAGGGGCCACTCCCCCCTGATATCAACGCCAGCATTAAAACCAGCTATTTGTCCATCGTTGTAAAATGATATTCCCGCTCTGTTACCAGTATGATAACCAAGGGTTAAGAGAGTTGGATCGCTTCGTTGAGCGAATAAACTTGCTCCAAATAGAAAAATTATAATTAAGTACTTAGTCATAATTACCTTAATAAAATTTTAATAGTTTAATGAAAAACCGATTTCAACTCTTCTCGGTTCTGAAAAATAAGTTGGATCGGTATAAAATTGATCTAAATCTGCATTGTATTGAGTAGCATTAATCCTTTGCGCTTCCAGTTTAGCAAATGTAAAGAATGGATCGCCTGAATCATTATATACATTTACTGGGTTTTCAGAATCAAACACATTTGTAACTCTTAAAAACACTGTGAGCAATGAACTTGAGATTTCAAAATCTTTGTATAATCTTAAATCTGCATTAAATATTGTTGGTTTTCTATCACTGTTTTTGGGAAAAGCATTTTGTGTGACTCTTGTATTCTTATTCACTTCAGGAGTATACGGCTGCCCTGTAAAGAAATTTCCAATAATTGAAAATCCCCAATCTCTTGCCCGCGCATAAGCAATGGATAAATTTAGAGTATGAGTTTGATCCCAATTTAAGGGCGCAATAAATGTTTCAGGAAGAGCCCCACCCAGTACTGCATTCCTTGAATCTGCGGGGTCAGAAGCATTTCCTTTCGTATCAGAAAATGTATAATCCAGATTTGCTGCAAGTCCGCCAGAAAACCTTTTTGTAAACTTTACAATAAATCCTCTTGATGAACCGAAATCACTATTTGCATACTGGCTGTATGATTGTGCACCACCAAAAACAATAAATTCTTCAGTTTGAGTACCTGTTAAATTTCTAAAATCTTCAAAGAAAACCGTAACATCTACTGCAATATCCTCACCTATCTGCTGCTGAATCCCAATCTCTCCTTTAACTGTTGTTTGAGGTTTAAGATCAGTGTTACCAAATAATGCAGCATTACCGGAATTAACACCAAGTTTGAATTGAGGATTTTCATAAAGAAAAGTGTAACGCGGTAGCTGCTGAAAATGACCGTATGAAAAATGTATTACACCTCTATCTGAGATGGGAAATGCTAAACCAATCCGAGGACTTATTTGTGTTTTAGCGGTTGCCTCTTTATACCAATATTGCTCTCTATCGCTAACTGTTTTAGTCGTTTCACCAAGATCCTGCACACCGTTACCATTTTGATCATCAAAACGATTATTCGGTTTAAGCGGATTGAAAATGCTTGGATCAGTAGGATCATTTAAAACAACTCCATCCGGTTGAAAATAATCAAACCTTATTCCTAAATTAAATATGAGATTGAATGCTTCAAATTTGGATTGAACATAGCCCGAAGCTTCAATCGGTTCATGAAAATAGGTATCAAAATCTGTAGTGTTTTTTGAAGGTATTGATACATTGTAAGGTGTAACTCTCTGCCCATTTTCATCAACCATTGGGACAAGGTTTATTTTTTCATAATACATTTTATGAATTGCAAAATTACCACCAAATTGAAGATTAATTTCCTGATTTAATTGTGTTGCCCAATCAAGTTTTGTCCCGTAAGTTCCGGTATTTCTTGTAAATCGATCACTATCACTACCACTATCTGTCCCGCCAATTCCAAAACTATATGGCGGAGTAATTACAGTTGATTTATCTTCGTAATTAGTAGGTTTTGTTGGATTACCTGTATAAATGTTCTCAAATAGATAATGATGGTAATCTTTGAAAGTATAACTTAGGTTTAATGTGTAATAACTATTGGAAGAAATTGCATGGTTAAAAGCTAAAATATTTGTATATGATTTGTTAAAGCGATTTAGGTTATTGTCGGGTGTAAGCTTATTAAAATGATTATAATCATGATATTCCCTTCTATCAAGAATATAATTATAGCTTACTTTTAAACCTTGTAAAAGTCGATATGTTAATTTTGCCTGTCCATAAATATTCTCATTATCATTCATTGAGACATATGAACCATCCCCATTCTGTGAAATTATAAAATCTTGAGTTATTGGATCTTGATAGGCTCTATCACTAATTAAATATGTTCTTTTACCGTAAAGAGATCCAGAATTAAAATAGTATCGACCGTTTATATAAAAGAACAGATCATCTCTTAAAATCGGGCCACTAATACTTCCTTCAAAGTTTCTTATTGCAACAGGATTAATATCATCAATGTTATTGTAAATATCAGTTCTATCGGAAACGAAATCACCTGTGAATGCCTGAATATTAAAATTAAAATCGTTATTACCATCTTTAGTAACAAGATTTACAACTCCGGATTGTGCCTGCCCATATTCTGCATTAAAAGCACCACTAATAACCTGTAGTTCCTGTACCGCATTTTGATTTACATTTACAAGAGCACTGCCGTCATAAACATCAGTTACCGGCACACCATCAATCTGGTAAGCTACCTGGTTACTTCTTCCACCGCGGATGTGAATTTCTCCACCCGAAGAAACTACAATACCTGCCTGTAATTGTAATAGATCACTAATATTTGTAACCGGAAGCTGAGATATAACATCATCACCAAGTATTGAAGTGCTTGAGGTAAGATCTTTCCTGATTAAATCCCTAGTGGCAACCACAATTACTTCTTCGCCAAGTTCAACACTTGCTTCAGTAAGTTCAAAATTAACAGTTGTTGTTAAATCTATAGAAACCTGAACCTGCTGAATTGATACCGCATTATAACCAATAGCTGAGGCTTTAACTGTATAAATTCCCGGAGTAACATTTAGTATTGAGTAATACCCATCTATATCTGAAGCTGCACCCAAACTTGTACCCATGATTATTATATTTACAAATGGAAGTGGTTCACCTGTTAAAGCATCGGTAATCCTACCTGCCACTTTACCCTTTGTTCCTGCAAAATTAATTGTATGGGTTGCTAAGAATATGGAAAGGGAAAACAATAAAAATCTTTTCATAATATTATCCTTCTAATACAAAAAGCGTTTAATCAAAAACTGAAATTTTCAATTATTAATATAAAGTATTTAGATGTTAATTATTTCAAATATACCAGTAAAAACTTACAATAATAAAACGATGACGGCAGAAAATAGCTAAACTAAATCTGGAAATAATTTAGGAAAAGATTTTGCTAAATGGAAGTATAAGCCATCTAAATTGTTTCTTTTCAGCAGCATTGCGACTGTATTTAGATCTGTATTATAATAATTTATTTAATTCAATAAAAAATGAAATTAATGCAAATTTTATATAAAATTGCAGTATATAAAATTTCGAACAATATATTCTTAGAATGCAGAAAAGTGTACTCAATTAAAAAAATATCAGAGCAAAAATTATCAAAGCTGTCTGATGCCGAAAAATTTACAATAATAAAAACTATTGATATGCACACTGCTGGAGAGCCATTAAGAATTATTTATGAGGGTATGTCTGAAATTAAAGGAGTCACCATACTCGATAAGAGAAAATACTTGAAGGAAAATTTAGACCATTTAAGGACTGCTTTAATGTTTGAGCCACGCGGTCATGCAGATATGTATGGTGCTGTTATTACAGAACCTGAGAATAAAGGATCAGATTTTGGTGTATTATTTATGCATAATGAGGGCTACAGTACAATGTGTGGTCATGGCATAATAGCACTTACAAAAGCTCTTGTTCAAACAGGTATGGTTGATGTAAAAGAACCACTAACAAAAATTAAATTTGATACACCTGCAGGATTGGTAACATCCTTCGCAAATGTCAAAAATGGCAAAGTAGAATCGGTTTATTTTTATAATGTTCCCTCTTTTGTTTTTAAAACTGATAAGCAAATTGCAGTAAGCGGAATCGGGAAGGTAAAATTTGATATCGCTTTTGGGGGAGCATTCTATGCTTTTGTAAATGCTGATGTTATGGGGATATCATTAAGTCTGGAAAACTATGAAGAATTAATTGCAAAAGGAATGGCAATTAAAAACACCGTCATGAAAAATATATCAGTTAAACATCCTTTTGAAGAAGATATGAATTTTCTATACGGTACAATCTTTTACGGGAAATCCCATAATGAGGATGCTGATAGCAGAAACGTATGTATTTTTGCAAATGGTGAAGTTGATAGAAGTCCTACTGGAACAGGTGTCAGCGCAAGAATGGCTTTACATTATTTTAAAAATGAACTTAAAATGAATGAATCAATGAAAATTGAAAGCATTATTGGCACAAAGTTTACTGGAAGCATTTATAAAACCACAAAGCTTGGTAATTACAATGCAGTAATTCCAATAGTTGAAGGAAAAGCTTTTTTTACAGGTAAACATGAATTTTTAATCGATCCAAACGATCCCTTAAAAAAAGGATTTATATTAAGATAAAATTTTAAATATCACATCATTTATTTTCACTTTTGTTATCAAACCTGTTCATTGCTAAATTAAAACTCCATAATCTTAGGAAGAATCATGCTTATAAAAGAAAAAATTGAACAAGCAAAAAAATTACTTATCGAATTTGATATAGACTGCTGGATAACTTTTGTAAGGGAAAGTCAGATAAATGGTGATCCAACTCTCGCATTTTTAGTTTCTGCTGATGTTACCTGGCACTCTGCATTCATTATTACTAAAGATGGAGAAGCTAAAGCAATAGTTGGAAGATATGATAAGCAAATGGTGGAAGATACTGGAGCTTACGATGAGGTAATTTCATTTGTTGAAGGTGTAAAAGAACCATTCCAAAAGATTATGAATGAAATCAATCCTGGAAAAATTGCATTAAATTTTTCTGAAGGAAGTGAAATTGCAGACGGAATAACATACGGCATGTATCTTACAATTTTTAACATGCTTAAAGAAATTGGCTATGAAAATAAAATTGTAAGCGCTGAAAAGATTATTTCTGCACTTCGAGGTAGAAAATCAAAAACGGAAATTAAAAATATAAAATCAGCTATAAAAGTAACCCAAGATATTTTCAAAAAGGTTAAGGACTTTATTAAACCGGGCAAAACAGAAAAAGAAGTTGCTGCTTTTATGAAATCTGAAGTAAGAATAAGAAACCTTGAATTTGCTTGGGAATCTGCGGTGTGCCCTGCCGTATTTACTGGCCCTGAAACTGCTGAAGCACATTATGCACCGACTGAAAAAAAGATTGAGCGCGGCCATCTTCTAAATATGGATTTTGGAGTTAAATGGGAGGGTTACTGTTCAGATTTGCAGCGTACTTTCTACATTTTAAAAGATGATGAAACCAAAGCACCAGAAGATGTTTTGCATGGATTTAACACAATAGTACAGGCGATTGAAGAATCAAAAAAAGCAATAAAGCCGGGAGTTATCGCAAAGGATATCGATGCCATTGCCAGAAACATTGTCGTAACAAATGGATTTGAAGAATTTCCACATGGATTGGGTCACCAGGTTGGCAGGTTTTCACATGATGGAACAGCGCTACTCGGTCCTCCCTGGGAAAAGTATGCACAAAAGCCATTCTTACCATTGGAGGAAGGCATGGTATTTACAATTGAACCTAGATTGAATGTAGCCAATAGAGGAATTGCCACAATTGAAGAGATGATAGTCGTTACTGATAAAGGGGCAGATTGGCTTTCAGATCCACAGCAAGATATAATTTTAATTAAGTAATTGAAATGGGCATTGGTAGAAGAACATTTCTCTGGGCATCAAAAAATAACTGGCTGAAAAACCGTATTCCTAAATTGAAGTTTGTTCAAAAAGCAGTTAAAAGATTTATGCCTGGCACAACAGCAGAAGATGCAATAGAAGCTGCCAGGAAACTATCTAACAATAATATTTCATCAACCTTTACACTTCTCGGCGAAAATATAACTTCACTAAATGAAGCTGACAATAATACGCAACACTATTTAAATCTTCTCGATCAAATAAAATCTGAAAATTTTCCTATAGAATTATCATTAAAATTAACCCAAATTGGATTTGATATTGATAGTAATAAAACAGTTGAATTTTTTTCACTAATTGCTGAAAAAGCAAAAAAATTTAAAAGTTTTATATTTATTGATATTGAAGATAGTTCCTACGTAACAAAGACAATAGAGTTTTATAAAATTGTAAAAGAAAAGTATGATAATGTTGGATTATGCTTGCAAGCTTACCTATACAGAACAGAAAAGGATCTTGAAGAACTCTTAATTAATAATTCGATTATCCGGTTGGTAAAAGGAGCTTACAATGAACCCGAAACTGTTGCATTTAAACGAAAAAGAGCTGTAGATAAAAATTATTTTCTGCTGGCTAAAAATTTTCTAACATTAATACAAAAGCAGAACATTCGCTTAGTTTTTGCCACCCATGATCTTAATCTTATTGCAAAAATCAAAGATGAGGGAGCACGAATAAATCTTTCCACTGATATGATTGAGTTTCATATGTTATTTGGTATAAAAAGTTCTGCTCAAGCGGATCTAGCTTTATCCGGTTATAAAATTCGTGTTCTAATTAGCTATGGTGAATCGTGGTTTCCGTGGTATATGCGAAGACTTGCAGAGAGACCTGCCAATGTGCTTTTTATATTAAAAAATTTATTTAAGTGAGTATTATAATTAACAATATTTAAGAAGTTAAATGAAATTATTAAAAGGAATTTATCCGCCATTAACTACACCATTTAGGAATGATAAATTATCATATAATGATCTGAAGTCTAATTTAATTGAATACAATAAATTTGATTTAGCAGGTTATGTTGTAGGAGGATCAAATGGTGAAGCAGTTTTTCTAACGAAAGATGAAAAAATAAAATTATTTAGCTCAGTTAGGGAGCACGCTGCATCAGATAAGCAGGTAATTGCAGGAACAGGATCAGAATCAATTAAAGAAACTATTGAACTAACCAATCTTGCAGCAAGTGTAGGTGCTGATTTTGCATTGATTATAACACCTCATTTTTTTAAAAACGAAATGACGCACAATGCATTTGTGAATTACTATAGAGCTATTGCTGATAATATTAAAATTCCTTTGATAGTTTATAATGTTACAAAATTTACCGGTGTATATATTCACCCGGAAACTATAGCAGAGCTTTCAAATCATTCAAATATTGTTGGATTAAAAAATAGCTCCACAAAAGTTGAAGACTTAAAAAAAACTATTGAATTAGTTAATAGTGATTTTGCAGTTCTTGCTGGAACCGGCTCTGTACTCTTTCCTGCTTTAGCCGCAGGTGCAAAGGGTGGCATTCTTGCACTAGCAAATATTGCTCCTCAGGAATGTATAAACATTTTCAAATATTTTAATGGAAACAAACCAAAAGAAGCTGAAAAAATTCAGAGAAAACTAATAGAATTAAATCAAGCAATTACTGCCAGATATGGTGTTGCGGGATTAAAATTTGCTTTGGATTGTTTAGGACTTTATGGAGGAAATCCAAGAATTCCTCTAAATCCTCTTTCTGAAGAGGCAAAAAGAGATTTAATTAGCATATTAAAAAATGCTTCTTTATTAACAATCTAATTTTAAATTGAAATCAAATTTACTATTATTTATAACAGCTATTATTTGGGGCTTTGCTTTTGTTGCTCAGCGAGCCGGGATGGAATATCTTGGTCCATTCACTTTTAATACTGCACGATTCACATTGGGAAGCATTTCTTTAATTCCTTTACTCCTTTTAAATCGGAAAACAAAATTTGAAAAGAGAAAATTATTTCCATTCTCTGATAAGCATTTTTTAATCGGTGGTTTAGCAGCCGGTACAACTCTTTTTCTTGGAGCAACTTTTCAGCAATCCGGATTGGTATACACAAATGCAGGAAAAGCCGGATTTATTACAGGTTTTTATATCATTTTAGTACCCATTGCTGGTTTACTAATTAAACAAAAAACTTCACTGTTCACATGGGTTGGTGCAATTATAGCAATAGTTGGTTTATACTTTCTTAGTGTTAGTGAACAACTAGCAATAAATCTTGGTGATGTATTAGTTTTGATTGGTGCATTATTCTGGAGTATTCAAATTCTTGTTATTGGATTTTATTCCAAAAAAGTAGATCCTTTTCAACTTGCTTTTATGCAGTTTGTAATTTGTTCATTTTTAAGTTTAATTGCATCTGTAATTTCTGAAACAATAATAATTGCTAATATAGTTAGTGCCTGCTTACCCATACTTTATGCAGGTATATTTTCTGTGGGAATAGCATTTACAATCCAGGTTGTTGCACAAAAGAAAGCTCATCCCGCTAACGCAGCAATTATTATGAGTCTCGAAGCAGTATTTGCACTCATTGGAGGATGGATCGTTTTAAATGAAACAATTTCTATTCGGGGATTATTTGGATGTTTATTAATGTTTACCGGGATGATAGTATCCCAGTTACATTTTATACACCTAACATATCTTAAAAAAAATCAAAGTAATATTAAGGACTAATAAAATGAAAAGAATAGATACAATATTGATTGTAGGCATTTTTCTTTTATTCCTGCTGTATGAACCAATATCGTTATGTGAAAATAGTATAAGGGAGGATATTTTATCTTTACCCTCTGTTGTGAGTGTAAGAAGCATAGATAAAAGTGCAGGTTTTAATGAAGCTTATGAAGTTTTTATTGATCAACCAATAGATCATAGCAATCCTGATGGCGAGCACTTTAACCAAAAAATTTATATCTCTCATATTGATGAAAAATTACCCGTTGTAATTGAACTAGATGGTTACTCTATGCCAAATTCAAGATATAATGAGCTTGCTGATATTTTAGATTGTAACATCATTCAGGTTGAGCACAGATATTTTGGTGAATCAATTCCTGATAATGTTCAGTGGGAGTACCTCACAATTGAGCAAGCAGCAAAAGATCACCATCATATAATTGAATTATTTAAGAAGATTTATAAAGGTAAATGGGTAAGCACAGGTATTAGCAAAGGAGGGCAAACAACAATTTTTCATCGGTATTATTTTAATGATGATGTTGATGTTTCTGTACCTTATGTCGCCCCGCTTAATATTGCAGAAGAAGATCCCAGGATTTATCACTTTTTAGATAATGTGGGAACGGATGAATGCAGAGAGAAAATTGCATCTTTCCAGAGAGAGGTTTTAATAAGAGCAGATGAATTAATTTCGCTGTTCACTAAAGAAGCTGAAAAGCTTGGATACACATATTCACTTGGAAATAGCAGGTATGTTTTTGAATATATAGTTCTTGAATATGAATTTGCATTTTGGCAGTGGCAGAACAACAACTGCGATGAAATTCCGGCATCCACTGCCAGCAATGAAGAGTTATTCTTACATTTAAAACGTAATTCTTCACTTGAATATTTTTCCGACCAGGGAATATCACCCATATCCCCTTTTTTTTATCAGGCATATTCAGAAATTGGCTACTACGGCTATGATATTACAAATGTGAAAGATTTGCTTGTTGAAGTGAAAGAACCATCAAGTAAAGTTTTTATTCCAGTAGATTCTAATCCCAGTTTTGATCCTGCTATAATGCAGGATATTAACAAATGGGTACAAAAGCACGGAAACAATATGCTTTTCGTTTATGGAGGAAATGATACATGGAGCGCATCGGCTGTTGAATTAACAGGCGAAACGAATGCAATAAAAATGGTTAAGAAAAATGGTTCACACAGGACAAGAATTAGAAATTTTGAAGGTGAAGAATTGAAATTAATTTATTCCACTCTTGAAGATTGGCTGGATATTGAAATAAAAAGGAATGATCAATTTTTCAATTAATATTAATCTCAATGAAAATTGATGAACGGATTGTAATCACTTAATGATTTATATGGAGCAGTAATGAAAATTATAATTTTCGCAATTATTTTTACCTCAATTTCATTTACACAGCAATACATGCATATGGCTGGAGTCGATATTGAACTTGGTATGGAAAAAGATGCTTTACAAAACCTAATTGATTTTAACACCTACCTGCAGTTGGAAGATAATGAGGGCAATATATTTTTATCACACAGAAAAAGCGATCAACCAATCGGTATTATAAATTTTAAGAATAACCAAGTTTACAAAATTCAAAAAGATTGGGGCACATCTCTACAAAGTAACGTTGGCAAGGTTTTTAAGATACTATGGAACATCTTTAAACAATATGGTGATGAAACAGAAATGCTGAAAGTTACACCTTTGGAAATATTTAAACCCTCAAGCAGACAGCACAGTTTAAATTTTTATTTGGATGAAAACAGGTATATTGAAATATTAATTCAGCATAGAGTGATAATTTTCGAAGTGCTTGAATCTGCTGATCTGGAATAATTATTAACTACTGCAATCCGCTTTTAAATTTCATTTTTGAAACAGCAATTCATTTTATAGTTTCATTTAGATACAAAACTAAAAATTAAGAATTTTAGCATATTGTTTGATATTTGTAAATAATCAAACTTTTTTTAATTTTTTTTTCATGGCATAATGGTTGCGAATATCGATTATAAATAAACTGAGGGATGTAAAATGGTACTTTATTTATTAGTTGGTGTTATTGTTCTCGGACTGGCAGTTTTTGTTGTGTCAAATATAATTTCTATTCAGAAGTCAAAATCGGAAATTCAGGATCTTTTTAATTGAACACCTTTGTTTGTTGGGAAACATTTTAGGTGAGGGAGTGCAACGGGACCGTCTTGTGACGGTCTTTTTTTTGCTTAACTACTTTAATAATACCATTTTTTTTGAACTGTGAAATTCACCAGCTTGAAGAAAAATAACATAAACTCCTGCAGGTAGATCTTCCGCATTAAAATTGATACTATATTTTCCAATAGCTTTTTCATCATTCACTAAAGTTATCATTTCATTTCCTAATACATCGTAAATTTTTAAACTTACAAACCTTCTATTTTTAACGGAATAACTTATTGTCGTTGATGGATTAAAAGGATTAGGATAATTTTGATATAACTTTATTTCCGCAGGTTGTTCAATATTATTATTTACAATGTTATTGGGATTGTGTTTAGTTAATTTTAGAATTCCATCATCCGGAATAATATTACCCATCACAACTGTGGATGTATCTAAAATAAATGCTTGTAAAATATCAGATCTACTTCCCTGCTCTAATTTAACATATTCCCAATCAGGTGGAACTGTTATATGCGCAGTAAGGGGATAATTATAAATATCATCAGGAAGATCATCTCCTGCTTCAATTTCAATTAAAACATTGCTTTGGGACATGATATTGTAATAAAAATCTTCTCTTTCCTTTACATATTTAGTAACGTCCGCAATTGATTCAACCCATAACTCATTATTATTCCTTTTTGTACTTAGCCAATCACAAAGGGATGTTAACCACTCATTGCTGATGGGTTCATAGGCACCTGCTGCAATTAATGCATTTATTTCGCTAAAAGGAACAACTTCGTGAGCTAAATGAATTCCCCACTCTCCATTTGCTATTGTGCTGCTTATCCAGGCAATAAAAGAATTAAGTTCATCAATATCATCATCAGGTGTATTTCTTGGCATACTGAATCCAACTTCATATGCAGAAAGCGTTAACCAATCATCACCATTTATTACAGATTGATTTGCAATATTACCTGCCACTCTGGCTGATTCATAATAAATTCCTGCTAAAGAATCTACGAGCGGATTGTGCACGGCAAAAGGATAGGCAAATGTTATACACTTTCTATATGAATTTCTTTCTTCAATCATCCTTTTTGAATGATATAATTCATAATGAATAGTTCCCGGTGTTAAAGTATCGCCAACCGGCAATTGAGGAAGTGAATCATGATGTAATGTATGCGAACCAAGTTCATGTCCTTCGCTGCTCATTTGCAAAAACATAGGCCAGGTTCCGTAACGCCAAATACCTGGTAAACTATCAGTTAAAAATGGAGGAAGAATATAAAAAGTACCATTAAAATTATTTTGGTTAAGTATTTCTCTTACATTTTCATACTGCGAGATAAATCCATCATCAAATGAAAAAGAAAATGCAGCATTTCTATCATCAGCCCAGGTTGTTATTGTTATTATACCGTAATTATTTAATTTGGACAAAGATTCATTACCAATTCCACTGGAGTTAGGATGAAAATCATTCGCAGAAAGAATTACTGCAAAAAATAAGCATAAAATGAAAATATGTTTAAAAGAGTGACTCACTGAAAGTATAATTTTACTTTAATTGAAGAATTCAACAATAATTGAATAAATTTTGATTAAAATAATCAAAAAACATTCCATAAATAAGAGTTAAAAAATTACTCAACTGCTTTGCGATTGGCTTTCTATTAGATTTTTTAATTGGAATTCATGGCGAATAGGATGCATTACAGCATGCTCCAGCATTGCATCTATGCAGTAATCAACTTTCCAGCGGGCTGTGTAAACTATATCCATAAATTTTTCTTCTGGAACATTTTTAAGCGGAGATTTCCATTTCTCAATTAAGTGTTCAAGATAAGTATCTAATTCTATTTCAATTTTTTCCGCAGCTGGCGTTGCAGAAATTTCAGGATCTGGCAATTCAAGTTTTTCACAGATCCAGGTCATGTATCCTCTTGCAGCACGAAGAATATGTCTAAGTAATGTTTCAAGCGATTGATAATCTGTATCATCCGTTTCAGAAAGTTTTATACTGTTTTGTTTTGCTCGCTTCCAGGTATTGATACAGGAACGTAAATGTTTTTCGTGCAATACAACCATTGCTTTTGCACCTTCATATAAAAATTTTTCTGTTGTTTCGATCTTCTGCTCCTTTATTTTTTATTGTAAAGTGATAACTACATTTCCTTTTTTGTGTCCTTTTTCAACATAGCTATGGGCATCGGCTATTTGCTCTAATGGATAAACTTTATCAATAACCGGTTTAAATTTTCCAGATTCAATCAGTTCTTTCAGGAAGATTAGATCTTCTTTTTTTTCATGTGCAACGCCACCTATCACTTTTTTGC
Source organism: uncultured Ignavibacteriales bacterium (assembly GCA_963714405.1). GTDB lineage: Bacteria > Bacteroidota > Ignavibacteria > Ignavibacteriales > Ignavibacteriaceae > JAZGGS01. The sequence goes on from CAVQOH010000001.1 coordinate 241,288, forward strand.
TACTAGTTAATGATGTCCACATCCCGCGAAGCACAGGTAACGGTGAAATATGTACAGCTCGTAAATAGAAACCATTTTTTTTCAGTGATTTAACGCACCAAGAATACGGACTCTTACCAACTGTATCAAAAATTATATTATAACTCTCTGTGCTTTTTGAAAAGTCCTCTTTAGTGTAATCAATAACTTTATCTGCTCCAATCGATTTAACCAATTCTGCATTGGCAGAACTGCAAACTCCGGTAACTTCAGTTTCAAAATATTTTGCAAGTTGTACAGCTGCAGTACCAAGTGAACCCGAAGCTCCATAAATCAGTACTTTCTGTCCTTTTTTAATATTTCCTTTCCGCAGGTAATGTAATGCTGTGTGTCCTCCAAAAAAAACTGCTGCAGCTTCTTCAAATTTTATGTTTTCCGGAATTGTTGAAAGAACTGCATTTTCCGGAAGACATTTATACTCAGCGTGAGCTTCTAATCCATGATCAAAGGTAGAGCCGAAAACTTTATCACCCTCTTTAAAAAGTTTTACATTTTTACCAACTGCTTCGATCACACCCGCTAAATCAACACCTAAAATTTTCTTTTTTGGTTTTATTAAACCAAAGTATAACCTTACTAAAAACGGATCAGCTTTTCTTAAACGCACGTCACCTGAATTTACTGTTGTGGCATTTATTTTTATGAGTACTTCTTCATCTTTTGGTACAGGTTTTTCAATTTCCTTTATTTGAAGAACTTCCGGCGAACCGTATTTTTCGTAAACAACTGCTTTCATAGAATAATTTTAATTTTTGAGATCTTTCAGGTTAATAAGTTTGAAATAATTTATAACTAAAGATTGTAAAAGATGATGAGGAAGGCAAAATTTTCAAGTGATTGAAAGCAAATATATTTACCATTTAAACTGTTTCACCAAAATATTGGCAGAATGTCTTGCTCCGTGAGATAAAGTTTCAAGGTAATGACCCTGCGTAAGAAATTTAATCTCATGTGCTAGTTCAGGATGTTTTTTTGCAATCTTAACTATCATCTTTAATGCATTAATTCTAACCGATGGACTTTTATTTATCTGTTCCCAAACATCCATACAAATATTAAATAAAACACCTTCATGCTCTTCAATTAATTCCATCTTTAGTAAAATTTTAAGCAATTCCCGCTGATGACCGTCTTCTTTATTTTTAACTGCATTAACAATTTTTTTTATGTACTTTCTTATTCTCTTATCATCTTCATCCATACAACTCCATAGCAACCATCCGGCCCGCCAGGAATATGGCTGCTTATCAGATATTGCTAACTTTATAGCTTCATTAAAATATTCAGGATTGTTTTCCATGAAGGAAATCATTTCATCTTTGTATGAGTTAAGCAGTTTATATTCTAAAGCTGTTTCCATTTGAAGATGATTATAAAAGATAAGATTGCATTTATTCTAGTTGATATTAAGAATTATTTTTTTCATAAAATTATAAAAATCATAAGTAATAAATACACCTTCCTCAACAATGAACTCCTTTCCATTATTTGCAATAAAACCAACAATCTGGGAAAATTCCTTTCTGTTGATTAAAGTGTCTTTACTCTCAGTTTTAATGTGAAAGAAATGAGCAGCGGATAAATTTATATCTATATCTATCGAGTCTTTGTATGATTCCATTATCTGCCAGGTATAGTAGTTGAAATCTGAGAGCAACTCATCCAATCCTTCAGAATTTTCTAGGCCGGATAGTGAATCATATTCTGCCTGAGAAATGGAAAAGAAAACCACCTGGTTATTATTAATTTCGAGTGTATCAGTCTGTGCTTGTGCAAATGTAAATGCAAAAACGAAAATAAGAATTAGAATAAATTTAGACATAAAATTTCGGAGCCTGTTTATATTTAGTAAATTTGATTATTATTTGCTTGAAATCTCTTTACGCATTTCTAAAATCCTTTTAGTATGATGTTCAACATGATCTGCTTGCATTTTAATTATAAATCCAACCGGCACTATTTCAATTTCTCCATTAGGATTTCGCAATTTCACAGATTTTGTCCATCCATCAGGTGCATTTTCCAGCAGTTGTAATATATGAGCTCTAATTGCTCGTAATAGAGTTAGTGATTCATCAATTGAGCGCTTTTTATAATTCCAACGTTTTACCCACTCTGTTTGAGGGAATGCTCCATACCATTGAAGACTGAATTCTGATTGTTCTCCACCCAGCGCAATTTTAATAGCTATCTTCTACAAATCGTCACCATCAACAATATGATGAACAATTTGGCTTATTGACCAACCTCCATTCGATGGTATATAATCTAACTCTATATCGCTCATATCTTCTAAAGCGTTTTCAAGCATAATTGGACCTTGCTCAAACAAATTAAGTGTTTCAATTTTATTTTCTGGTACTTCCATATTTAGCGCAAATCTAAACCGGTTACAAATGCATATAGATGTTTTTGAGGCACCTGTTATGTTACTTCAGTCTAAATTCTATTGGTATTATTACCCATACTTTATGAGGATTTCCTTTTCTTTTTGGAATAGTAAAGTTTACTCTTCTTACTGCATTCATTGCAGCTACATCATAAGGTTCTGCTAATGATTTTATTACATAAAAATCAACAGGTTTACCGTATTCATCAATCAAAGTTAAAACGTAAACTTTACCCTCCAATTTTTCTCCACTAGGTACCAATGGATACTCCAAATATTGTTGTATCGCACCTATTCCACCAATTGGATCAGGCATATCATCATAAGGAACAAATCCATTTTCTTTTAATAAATATTTAGGGAAATCTGGATAACTGGAATACCAGTTCTCTAAATCATCAATAATCAACTGTTCAAATCTTGATGATTTGGGTAGTGTCTTTGCTTCATTTTTTAATTTTTGAATAATACTTTGATAAATAATCAGTCCACTGTCCTGCATTTCCAATCTATTGTAACATTCAGCTAGAAAAGCATATGATTCATAATTAAAGTAGTTACTATCGAATTGATTATAATTAGTAAATATATTTTTTGCACTATTGTAATCCCCTTCAAAGAACTTATTTGTTCCAAATGTAAAAGATGCTTGAAGTTTATTAAAATAGGCTTGCAGGTTAACTTCTTTAGTTGCTCCACAACCAAAAAAAAAGAATAGTACGAAAAATAAAGATAACCTAATTATTATCTTATTCCCTTTCATTCATTTTTTTCCTTATAGTTTTTAGTGACATAACATATTATAAAGCCGCTAGAATTACACCTCTTTAATAATGATGTCTTGCAAGTTTTGTTCTTAAAATAAGTTAAACTATTTCAATCACTTTTAATCGTCAGACTAAACTTTTTTCATAAAGCCTGTATTTTTTATAAAGTTTTCCACCAACAGCTTCATCAAAACGGTTTATCAGGGCGTTGTCTTCTAAGTTCCAGCTCATTTCACACCATTCGTAACCAAGTTTTGCGCCTCTAACTTCTGTTTCGTAGTACAGCACAACATTAATTCCTGTGCGCCTGTATTCTTTCTTTAATCCAAATACAAGTGAACGAAGACCTTTTATCTTCTTTTTGTAGTAAAGGAATTTTAAAAGTCCGATAGGTCCAAGCTTTCCATTAAGTTTTTTAAGGACAAAATTTAAATCGGGTAATGTAATAGAAACACCAACAGGTTCACCTTTAACTTCAGCAAAAAGTACAAGTTCAGGTTCAGCAATCGGTTTCAGTTCTTTTGCCATAAGATCCATCTCAGCGGGTGTCATAGGTACGAAACCCCAGTTAACTTCCCAGGCAGCATTGTAAATTTCTTTTATAATCTCAACTTCATTGTGGAAGTTTTTCCAATTAATGGGTCGCACAACCACATCTTCCTTGCTCTTTACCCTTTCAACTAGTTTCGCAATCCGGTCAACCACACCAACTTCGCTTTTTAAATAAGCAAACAAATCTTTAGCTTTTGTATAACCGCAGTCTTCACTTACTTTTAAATAATATTCGTGTGTGTAAGGCATCATAACAGCAGGATCTAAATCAAATCCTTCAAGTAAAAAACCACATTCATCATTCATGCTAAGATTTACAGGTCCAAGAATCTTTTCCATCCCTTCTTTCCTGCACCAATGTTCTGCAGCGTTATAAAGCAACTTTGCTGTTTCTGTATCATCAACACACTCGAACATTCCAAAAAAGCCAAGTTTTTCCTTATGGAATTCATTGTACCTATCATTAACTACAGCAGCAATACGTCCAACAATTTCATCTCCTTTTACTGCAATGAAAAGTTCAATTCTCGCAAACTCAAAAAACGGATGCTTTTCACGGTTCAGTTTAAATTTTATATCTTTAATCAGCGGAGGAATCCAATGAGGATTGTTTTTATAAATTTTCCAGGGAAGGCGTATAAATTTATCAAGGTCGGATTTGTTGTTTACAACTCGTATCTCTGTATTGTCACGGATCATTCGAAATTTTTCCCTATACTTTTTTTTAGAGTTGATTTTTTATCATAATCACTAATCCCGTATTTTTTCACCAGCGTCTAAATACAGATCATTCCCAGCAGGTAATGTAATTATTCTGAATGTGGTTTACATAAGTACTATTGCAACATAAAATAAAGTAAAGGCAATCTCAACAAAAATTTTGTGATTACTTTTAATATTAAAATTTAGTGGTAATGCAATAATTATTAGTATCAACTTATTTTGATTATAATATGAACTCTATTAAAGAAAATGGGTTACTTCTTAGTTATATTTTGTAATATGAACAATAGTTAATTGCTAACAATTTAACACAAAAACTAATATTGCTTCTAAAAATATTATATTCTACATTTATTGTCCGGATATATGAATCTTATTTTCACTAACGATCATTTTATTTATAAACTCTAACTAACCAAAGGTAGAATGATGACTGGAAATCTTAACCATCTTGATTATTACAGACTGCCATGGAATTTAACTGATAACTCAATATCCTGGCTTGAGCCAACTGCAAAATGTAATCTCTATTGCGAGGGTTGCTACCGCTTAAATGAAAAAGATAGTCATAAATCTTTAGAGCAGATAAAAGAAGAGCTTGATATATTTACAAAGTTAAGAAACGCAGATGGAGTTTCAATTGCAGGCGGCGATCCGCTTACTCATCCTGATGTAATTGAAATTGTAAAAGAAGTTAAGAAAAGAGGAATGAAGCCAATCATAAATACCAATGGATTGGCATTAACAAAAGCACTTTTAGGAGAACTTAAAAAAGCAGGAGTGTTTGGTTTTACATTTCACATTGACAGTAAACAAGGAAGACCCGGATGGAAAAATAAAAATGAGATAGAGCTAAATAAATTACGTTATCAATACGCAAAAATGTTAGCTGATACAGGTAATATCTCCTGCGCATTTAATTCAACAGTCTACGAAGATACGATGCAATACATTCCTGCAATGGTAAAATGGGCACAGGAAAATATTGATATAGTTCATGTAATGGTATTCATTCTTTACCGTGCAGTAAATAATAACGAAGTTGATTTCTATCTTGGGCCTAAAATAATTGATATGAGTGAGCTTGTTTACAATGAAGATCCGCCTAGTAGAACTGATATCAAGGCTCCTGAAATTGTTGAACTTATCAGAACAGAGAATCCCGAATTTGATCCTTGCGCTTATTTAAATGGATCAGAAAAACCTGATTCCTTTAAATGGTTATTAACCGGAAGACTTGGTACGAAGAAAAAAATATATGGTTATATGGGAAGAAAAGGAATAGAAATAATTCAAATGTTTAACCACCTTCTGTACAACAAATACCTTGCTTATGCAAAACCAAATGATACCCGGAGAGGAAAGTTGATGCTGTCTCTTGGTGCCTTTGATAAAAAATTAAGAAAAACATTTTTTAAGTTTTATAAAAATCCATTAAATATTTTTAAACGGCTTCATTACCAATCAGTAATGATCATTCAACCCGTGGATTTTCTTGACGACGGAAGGCAAAATATGTGTGATGGTTGTCCTGATATTACAGTCTGGGAAGGTAAGCTTGTTTGGTCTTGCAGAATGGAAGAACAGTTGAAATTTGGACACAATCTTAAAACTTATCCAAAAGAATTTATGAACTAAACATAGATTTTTAAGTGTGTTTTATATCACTTCATATTATAGTTTAAAATCATATTATTGTGCGTCAGGAAATCAAAAGTAATGTATCAAAATGATAAACAAACTTTTGAAATCCTGCAAAAATTAAACAAAAAAAGTGTTTTCTTGTTCTTAGGAATTGGCACTTAAATTGGGTTAATAAAAACGTTATGCTAAATAATTAGAGTTTCTCAAATTAGAGGGCAATCTAAAAAGAGAAATTCTGGTAAATCATCTTAATCAGAATTCAAATTATCACTTGCGGAAATAAATGATTTTGATTAGGTTTCATTTTAGAGGGCTTTATGATTATTGGAATTGTCATCTTTGCTATTGTTGCGGTTATTACTTTCTGGCTTATAGGAATCGCAAATATAAAAGCATAAGTGTTTTGCTTTTGTATTTCTATGCCATCAAATTGTAACTGTAATTATTTATTCACAGGTTAAAAAATTAAGAATAATGTTTAAACCTGTTTTCCTTCTTTTTATTTACCATTCATTAATCAAATAATTTTTAATTGATCTTTTCTGAAAAGTTATACCGTTTCATGTATGCTGCTTTGCAGGAAGCAGAAACAGCATTGGAAGAAAATGAAGTTCCTGTTGGAGCGGTTGTAGTTAAGGATGATAAAATTATCGGCAGGGGTTATAACCAGGTAGAAAAACTTAAAGATGCCACGGCTCATGCAGAAATGATAGCAATTACAGCGGCAGCAAATTACATTGGCAATTGGCGGCTTGATCGATGTTCGCTATTTGTTACTCTCGAGCCTTGCATAATGTGTACGGGGGCAGTATTATCTTCACGAATAAAAACTCTCTATTTTGCAAATCATGATCCTAAATTTGGTGCTTGTGGTAGCGTTTACAATCTTGCCGAAGAAGGAAAAGTGAATCATAAGGTTAAAATATATTCCGGGTTATATGAAGAGGAGAGTAAAAATTTATTGAATCCATTCTTTTCAGATTTAAGAAAACAAAAACTTTCCTAATACCTTCAACTTGATTAGAAATCTTTTTAGTAATAATTTTATGTTATCAAAAAAAATAAAAAAGATTTATCATGCGATTAACTCTATTCGGTGCGCCAGGTGTTGGAAAAGGAACCCAGGCAAAATTACTTTCCACAAAATTTAAGATTCCTCATATTTCAACAGGTGATATTCTTAGAAAAGCCGTAAAAGACGGAACTGCTCTTGGTAAGAAAGCCCAGGAAATAATGAACCGTGGTGATCTGGTTCCCGATGAAATAATGATCGGAATTATTAAAGCAAGGTTAAAAGAAAGCGATTGTAAGAACGGTTTTTTATTGGATGGATTTCCAAGAACTGAAGCTCAGGCAATTGCATTCGATTCGCTGTTAAGTGAATTAAAAATAAATGATCTCAAGGTAGTTAACATTTCTGCTGATGATGAAGAACTTGTTAAGAGGTTAGGCAACAGGCGTGCTTGCAAAGTTTGTAATGAAATTTTTATATTAGATGCAATTAAGGGATTAGAAAACTGCCCAAAATGTAATGCTAAAAACAGTTTTTATCTTAGAGATGATGACAAAGAAGATGTTATTAGAAACCGGCTAAAAGTTTTTAAAGCAAATACTAAACCTGTACTTGCTCATTACCAGAAAAGCGGAAATGTCTTATCAGTAAGCGGAACAGGTGATATAGGAACAATTAATAAATCAATAGTTAACTTGTTGGAAAAATAGAAAAAATTATTCAGTTTTTTCTTTAAGTTTAACTTTAATAGCTCGTCCGTCTTCAAGCTTAATAATTTTTTCTTTAGCTTTTTTTACCAAATCGTAATTGTGTGTAGCTACAAGTACAGCAGTACCATTCTTGTTAATTTTTTTTAGTATCTCTAAAATTTCATCTGAAGTTGCCGGATCTAAATTTCCCGTTGGTTCATCTGCTAATATTAAGGCAGGTTCATTAAGAATAGCTCTTGCAATTGCAACACGCTGCTGTTCGCCGCCTGACAGATGTTCAGGTTTATTTAATTTCTTATGTGAAAGCCCAACATCTGAAAGAGCACTGTTAACTTTTCTTTTTATTTCTCTCCTGGGAGTTTTTGTAACTTCTAAAACATAAGCCAGATTTTGAAAAATATTTCTATCCTGAAGCAATTTAAAATCCTGGAAAATGATTCCGAGTTTTCTTCTTAACAATGGAATTTGGTTAGGTTTAATAGTTTTTGAATCATATTCAGCAACTCTAACCATACCGGAGTGAGGTAACAGATTCATGTAAATCAATTGAAGAAGTGTACTTTTCCCTACTCCGCTCTTTCCAATTAAAAATGTAAACTCACCCGGATTTAGATCAAAATTAAGATCATAAAAAACTGGTTGGTTAGGAAAACTAAACTCAACATTTTGAAAAGATAACATTTAATTTCTTGCTTTCTTTAATATAAATTGAATTCTCTCTGATCCAGCTGTACCGATTTTGAAGGTAAAAGTTTCAAAGCAATCAACTACATATAATCCTGCTTTGTAAATTAAATTAAAGTATGTTTCAAAATCATAAATCTTTTGTTCGTGCACTTCCTTAATAACTTTTTTGTTTAAATTAGCAATATAAAATATATTTTTATGAATCTTTCTTGATCTGGAATATTTACTCACCCGTTTAAAGTTATATCCTTTATAAGATCCTTCAACTAAATAATCCTTCATAAATTCAAGACTGTTTTTTTCAAGACTGACATCAAAGGTAAAAATTCCTTCTTCCTTTAATAAACCCCTTACCTGCTGGAATAAAGCTGATAATTTTTTCTTGCTCAAAAGATAATTTACACTATCAAAAGTTGAAAATATCAGGTCAAACTTAAAGTTAAAGGGAATTGAAATCATATCACAGCAGACTTTTTTTAGGTTGCCAGCAGATGACGAGGTTAACATAGAAATTGATATATCAGTGGCGACTATGCTGGAATATTTTTTACTTAGAAGATTAGCAATTTTACAATTACCTGAACCAAGTTCTAAAACTTTTGCCTTTTTGTTTACAAATTCCGATGAGATTTTATGGATGTATTTTGCCCATTCTTTATAATTTACATCTTTCATTAACTCATTGTAAATTAAGGAAACACTGTCGTAAGCTTTAGATATTTCTTTGCTCACTAAATTGTCTTCTGTTATTTACAATAAATTCTGCATAATTAGTGGCTTGTAAAAAACTTTTTTCATCAGCAATATTTTTTCCTGCAATCTCGTATGCCACTCCGTGATCTGGAGAAGTTCTTACAATTTTCAAACCCGCGGTGTAGTTTACTCCTAAACCTGAGTTTATATATTTGAAGGGAATCAATACCTGGTCATGGTACATTCCAAGTGTAATATTATAATTTTTGAACGATTTTCTAGCAAAAAATGCATCCGCGGGAAAAGGTCCATCAATTCTTATTTTCTTAGCAAATTTTTGAATTGCTGTTTTAATAGTTTCTAATTCTTCTTTTCCAATAAAACCGTTTTCACCAGCATGCGGATTTAATCCCAACACAGCGATACTTGGATTCTTAATCGCTAAATCAATTTTTAAGGTATCCTGTAAAACATTAAATGTTCTTTCTAACTCCTTTATTTTTATAAACTTATGAACATATTTTATAGGTAAATGTATGGTTTGTAAAGCAACATTAAGTTGTTCGGATAAAAAACACATCGCAAAGTTTTTAACTCCACTCCAGTAAGCAAAGATCTCAGTTTGTCCCGGAAATTTAATACCAGCAAGGTGTATTGCAGTTTTAGATACAGGAGCAGTTACAACAGTATCTGCTATCCCCAATTTTAAAAATGAATATGATATATCCAGAGCTTTATAACTTGTTAAACCTGATGCTCTAGTTGGATATCCTGGTTTTTGTTTGCAATCAGGAATTTTAATTATGGATATTATTGATGGAGAGTTGGAAAATTTATTTTGTGATGTGATTTCAAAATCAAATTTAGGTTTAACTTGTTTTAAAGTTGATTTTAAAATATTTTCAGGGCAAATAAAGAAGTATTTAGATTTTTTTTTACTTAACCATAACTTGTTCAGAGATTTAACAACAATTTCCGGGCCTATTCCATTCACATCGCCGCAAGTAAAAACAAACCTGTACATCATTCCTCAATTAAATTGAATATACCGGTACCTTTTTTATCAACAAATACAAATTGTATACTTTGCTTAATGTAATTCCAGGTTTCCACAACATTGCCCTGTTCATTTGAAGTTCGCTCAATTTTTTCCGGCTTACCAAATCTGATGTATACTTTTGCTCTATCTGTAGCAACGCCATTATCTCTTCCCACAGGTTTAAATTCCCTTGCAGCATAATCAATACGTTTATAATATTCTGCCATTACAGGATTAAAAGTAGATTCAGGTGATGGATCAAATTGCAGCCAATAATCTCTTAGAACTTTCTCATACTCTTCTTCATCCACATCAAGCATATCCGAGATAATCTGTTCATTTTCAATGAACTCCAAAAATTCTATTGCCCGTTCTGGATCTCGAAGTGAAAACGGTTTACCTGTCCAGAAGACCATCTCGTTGAATTCTGCTTCAAAATTATTATCTATTTCACTTATCTTAATTATTACAGGTCCTTCATTAAGAAATTCATTAATTCCATCCAGAATAAAATTTCTAGTTAAACAAACCTTTTCATTATCTTTTACAACAATCCGTGCATCACATTCAAAAAGATTTAATTCAGAATCAATAAAGTTCGTTATTATTTTACTAAATATGGTATCACCCATTTGAAGAATTGTAACATCCAATTTTTCGGTTTCCTGATCATTAACAGGAATGATCAAATCATATTTTTCTGAGCTGAAAGGAATAATTCCTCCGTAAATCGATAATATCATTACTTTTTCTTCACCACAATAGTATTCTCCCGAATTTACTATAACCGGATTATAAAGTTTTGCTTTTTTATAATCTTCCAGTAAAAATTTTTCCGGTTTTAGTTGAATTTCTCTTTGTGAATTAATATCTGTTATAACAGGTGAAATATTGCAGTATTTCCCATCAAATTTAAATTTTATAAAACCCTGTAAATAATTAGACTTGGAATTTGTAAGGTTAAAATCATTTACAATAATTTTATCTTGTTTTGATTCACGCTTAAGCTTTTGTGTAACACTGTCTATGAGTTCAACAACTACATTCACTTCGGCTGAATACTCTTTTCCGGTTCTTACAAAAACTAATTTATTGTAAGGTATATTATAAGTGTAATATAATAAATGCGAACTATCTGCGGTAGGAGTTATGAAAACGTTAGTACTAAAAACAGGTTCAATTTTATCGAAATCCCATGCGGGTTTTTTAGTACGAAGTTGAGCAGAAACAGCAGTTAAAAAAATCAGAGAAAGTAATAATGTTTTTTTCACAAGAATATCTTTTTGAGAAGAAATATTACCCTGATAACTTATTTTATCAATGCTATATAATATGCACCACTAATTTTGGTACTATTTAGTTAAGTTTAATGTAACTATAAGAAAATTAGCTGTTCATATTATTCAAAAAATCTTTATTGCTTTTTGTGCCTCTTATTTTATCCAGCAGGAATTCCATTGCTTCAATTGGATTAAAATCGCTTAAGATCTTTCTTAAAATCCAAACTTTTGCTAGATCATCTTCCTTCATTAAAAGGTCTTCTCTTCGTGTACCGGATCTATTCACATCGATAGCAGGGTAGATTCTTCTATCGCTTAAATCACGATTTAAAACTAATTCCATATTACCGGTACCCTTGAATTCTTCAAATATAACATCATCCATCCTACTGCCGGTATCAATAAGAGCAGTAGCAATTATAGTTAAACTTCCTCCATCCTCAGTGTTTCTTGCAGCACCAAAAAATCTTTTGGGTTTATGCAGTGCATTTGAATCAACACCTCCGGAAAGAATTCTGCCGCTATGAGGTACAACAATATTATGAGCTCTTGCTAATCTCGTAATACTATCAAGCAAAATAACAACGTGCTCGTTTGCTTCAACTAACCTTTTGGCTTTTTCTATAACCATGTTTGCAACCTGCACATGCCTTTCAGGTGGCTCATCAAATGTTGAACTTATTACATCACCCTGAACTGATCTTTCCATATCTGTAACTTCTTCAGGTCTCTCATCTATAAGCAAAACAATTAACTTAATATCAGGCTGGTTACGTGTAATTGAATTAGCAATTTTCTGGAGTAAAATAGTTTTACCGCTTTTAGGAGGTGAAACTATAAGTCCTCTTTGCCCTTTTCCGATTGGGGAAAGCATATCAATTATTCTTACCGAATAATCACCGGGAGCCGATTCCAACGGAATTTTTTTAGTCGGGTAAACCGGAACAAGATTATCAAATAAAGTTCTTCCCCTTATTCCTTCAGGAGCTAATCCATTAACTGCTTCAACCCTAAGAAGTGCAAAAAATCTTTCACCTTCTTTAGGTGGTCTTACCTGCCCACTAACAAAATCACCGGTTCTCAGACTAAATTTTTTAATTTGTGAAGGTGAGACATAAATATCATCCGGTGATGGTAAATAGTTATAATCTGATGAACGTAAAAATCCGTAGCCATCAGGCAAAACTTCCAAAACACCTTTTGAAAAAGTGAGTCCATCTTTGGCAGTTTGGGCTTCAAGTATTTTAAAAATTAATTCTTGTTTTCTAAAATCGCTGTATCCCTCAATTTTAAGGTTTTTTGCTAATTCATTCAGTTCAACGATTTTTTTTGATTTCAGATCTGAAATGTCCATCGGCATTGTCTTAGTCCTAAATTATTTTTTTGGTTGATTAAAATTTTTAACTTTTTGAGATATTATATACTGATCTATTTTATCCAAATTCGGATTATGAGGTACAATTTTCTTTCTAATCTTGTGCTTAATTTGATGATAGGAACAAGAGGTATATCGAAACATAAGTTTAATAATAAATAATGTCAAGTAATATTAACAGTCATACCAGCTTTTATTGCACCTACCAAATAAATGCTACCCAGCACAACGAGACACTGATTTGGGTTATTATTTATAAAATTTGCTACAAATTCAACCGCATCATTTTGTACTATTGCATTTAAACCAAGCTTATTACTTTCATCGATTAAAAACTCAAGTTTTGCAGAGCGTTCATAATCAATTTCTGTAATGTTAATTTCATCAAAGAATGGTGATAAAATTTTTAACATTTCTCCGGTTGCTTTATCCTGCATCGCTCCAAACAGAAGTATTCTTTTATCGAACTTTTTTCTTTCCTTTTTAAATTCTTCAACAAAATTCTCAACTCCTTCCGGATTATGCGCAGAATCAAAAATTATTGTTGGGTTGGTGTTAAAGTACTCATACCTCCCCTGCACCTTCGTGTTATTTACAACATTTTCTATGCCATTAACTATATTAATTTTAGAGGTACTTTGAATCGTATTTTTTACAGCTAAAGCAGCCAGTGCGGCATTATTTTTTTGATAACTTCCTTTTAGTGGAAAATTTACTTCATCAAGATTCAGTTCAAAGTCAAGCAAATTAAGTTTATTATTTATTCCATTTAAAAATGTTGGCAGAGAATATAAATTGCATTTTTCATGCTCAGCTTTTTTCCTTATAACCATTTCGGCATCAATAGGTAATCTACCAGTAAAAACTTTTGAGCCGTTTTTAATTATAGCAGCTTTTTCAGTAGCGATCTGTTCAATTTTGTTACCAAGAATAGCTGTATGCTCATAACTGATTGAGGTGATTACAACACCAATAGGTGATAAAACATTTGTTGAGTCTAATCTTCCACCCAAACCAGTTTCAATTACACAAATATCAATATTCGCATCGTGAAAGTATTTAAAAGCCATTGAAGTAGTTACTTCAAAAAAAGTAAGCTCGTGTTTATCAATGTAAGATTCATGCGCGCTTAAAAAATCTGTTATATACTCATCATTAATTTGATTTCCGTCTATAACAATACGTTCATTGAATTTTACAAAATGTGGTGATGTGTATAATCCTGTTTTTAAGCCACTTTCCTGTAAAATAGATGCTATAAATGATGCGGTACTTCCTTTTCCATTCGAACCGGCAATGTGTATGGTGCGTAAATGTTTTTGCGGATTTCCGATATGCTCTAAAAAATTAATTGTGTTTTCCAAACCTAACTTTACACCAAAGTTATGAAGAGAGAAAAGTTTTTTCAGCGCTTCTGAATTATTCATTTTCAATCTATTTTGTAAGAAGCTGTTAATTCCAATAATTTGTTTATTTCCATTTTTTCACAATAATCCTCAAGATCCTTAAGAATTTTTACTGAAGCAGATGGATCAATAAAATTTAGAGTTCCAATTTGTACAGCGGATGAACCTGAAATTATAAATTCAAGAACATCTTTGTGATCCATTATTCCACCAATTCCAATAATCGGGATATCAACATTTCGAGAAATTTCCAATACTTTTGCTATAGCAATAGGCTTTATTGCAGGACCCGATAATCCACCGGTTATGTTTTGTATTTTTGGTTTATGTGATAAGATATCAAACGCTGCGCCAACAAGAGTATTTATAGCTGAAACTGCATCCGCACCACTATCTTTAGCAGCTTTTGCAAAATCAGAAATATTTGAAACATTGGGTGAAAGTTTAATAATTAATGGCTTCTCAGTTTTAACGCGAACAAGTTCTGTAATTTTTGCAACTGATTGAACATCGTTACCAAAAATAAGTCCCCCCTCTTTTACATTCGGGCAGGAAACGTTTATTTCAAAGGCTTTGATTACTTCTTCATTATTCAAGATATCAACACAATTTACATACTCTTCAAATGTGCTTGCAGCAATATTGCAGATTAGTGGAACCTCATATTTTTGTAAAAACGGAATTTTTTCTTTTATGAATGCTTCAACTCCCACATTTGCCAAACCAATTGCGTTTAACATTCCTGAAGGTGTTTCAACTATTCTTTGAGGCGGATTACCCTTTCGCGGTTTCAAACTTAGAGATTTTGTAACAATTGCACCTAGTAAATTTAAATCTATAAACTCGGATATCTCATTTCCATACCCAACTGTCCCGGAAGCTAGCATAATTGGATTTTTTAATTCCAGCGATCCTATTTTTACCGATAAATCAGGTTTGCTCATAAAATTACATCGTTAATATTAAAAACTGGTCCGTCCTTACAAACTAAATAATATTTATTATCTTCATTTGAAGATTCGATCGGGCAGCCCTGACAAATTCCAAATCCGCAGGCCATCGCGCATTCAGTGGATACTTCACAATTAAAATTATATTTATTACAAAAATCTTTGAGTGCTTTCAGCATAGGTGTTGGGCCGCATCCAAATATTTTTATTTTTTTTGATTGTAGTAACTCTAAATTTTCATTTAGCAGATTAACAACATTTCCTTTGAAACCATATGAACCGTCATCAGTTGCTGAGTGAAGATTTTGCATTCCATAAGTAATTACTTCATTTTTATTTCTTCCACCAATAAAACTTAAAATTTCTTTTTTCGTATCAATACTTTTTTGTAAAAAAGGGAATGGTGCTGCACCCATTCCGCCGCCTGCTATAACTGCCGTTTCAAAATCTTCATTAAAATTAAAGCCTTTGCCAAGCGGACCCAGGATATCAACAGGTTCACCTTTTTGTTTATTAGCAAGAATGCTAGTTCCCTCACCCATAATATTAAAAAGCAGCATTATGGTTTCGCCATCAATATCACACACGCTGAATGGTCTTCGCAAAAGCGGGTATGCATTATTCGATACTCTTATGTTTAAAAATTGGCCTGGTAAAATTATTTTAGCAATTTCAGGAGCATGAACTTTAAGCAGAAAAATGTTTTCGTTCAGTTCTTCAATATCTCTAACAGGTGCTTGTACTAAAAGCAAATACGTACCTAAATAATATCAATGAGTGAAATTGCACTTTTAATGATGCGCCCAGGGCAGGTATTATTATTAATAATTTAATTTATAAATCTTAATTTTGGTTTGAAAATTAACATGTATTAAAACAATTTCAAAACTTGTATTGGTTCTATCCTAATCCTTTTCATTTTCGATTAAAGCAATTTTATCCAATCTTTTTTGATGTCTTCCGCCAGCAAATTTTGTTGACAGCCAAACATCAATTATTATTTTGATTGTTTCTTCACCAAGCGATTTCGCGCCGAGTACTAAAACATTTGCATCATTATGCTCTCGCGAGCTTTTTGCAGAGAATGCATTGTAACAGGTCGCGGCTCTTATACCTTTAATTTTATTTGCAGTGATGGATGAAGGAATTCCAGTTGCATCTAAAATAATTCCGAAATCAGCTTTATCAGCTGCAACTTTAAGAGCGACAGCTTTTGCAAAATCAGGGTAATCGCAGGATTTTTCATCAAAAGTTCCTTCATCAATCAACCGGAAATTTTGTTCTGCTAAATATTTTATTAGGATATTCTTTAGCTTAAATCCTGTATGATCACTGCCGATTGAGATTGTTGTAATAATAGAATTTTTCGTTTCATCGGTTAAATTAATACTGCGTGAATCATCTTTTGTTATAATATTAATCCCATTTGTTCTTATAAAATCTTGTGCAAGAGGAGTAATAACTGTATTGCTGGTAACTGCAATAACATTTTGCCCAAGATTTAAAATGTCTTTTATGTCTTTTTCGGTAATTAATATCTTCATAATTATATAACCAAAATAAAATTCTAAATAAACTCATCAAGTTTATTAAACTTAAGATAATCTATAACTTTCTTTACATCCTGGGATTTTTCTCTCTTACATATCAGTAAGGAATCTTCGCTGTTTACAACAAGTATATTATCTAATCCAATTACTGCTGTAAACTTATCCGGAGAATATATATAGGATTCATGGGATTCATCAGTATAAGTTTTTCCAATTTTAACATTTCCCTCCTCATCCTTTTCACTCAACTGGTAAACTGCTTCCCAGTTTCCAACATCGCTCCAGGTAAAATTGCCTTTTACAAGGTACACATTTTTCGAATGCTCCATTACACCATAATCAATAGAGATCTTCTTAAGTTGTCCGTAAACGTTGCTTAATGTATCTTCAAAATTTTGTGTTCCAATTGTTTTTTGAATTGTCTGCAATCCTTCAAAAAGCTCGGGCATATATTCTTCAATTTCTTTTAAGATGGCATCAGTTCTCCATATAAACATACCGCTATTCCAGAAAAAGTCACCGCTTTTTACAAATCTAACAGCAGTGGAATAATTTGGTTTTTCAGCAAAAGTAAAAACCTTATAAAAATGATCCTGCACCTTTGTTTCATCAATCTGAATATACCCATACCCTGTTTCAGGATGAGAAGGTACTATGCCAATAGTCAAAAGTCCTTTAGATTCCGTCGCAAAGTCTGCAGCTTTTAATAATGTTTGATGGAAATTATCAGTTTCCCTTATAATGTGATCTGCAGGAAGAACTAAAGTTACGGCATCTTTATCTCTACTCTTTACAATTATAGAAGCAAGACCAATGCAAGCAGCAGTGTTTCTGCCAAACGGTTCTTCAATTATATTTTCCTCCGGAATAGAGGGAAGCTGTTCAATTATTCCCTCTTTTTGAATTTTATTTGTTATGATGATAATGTTTTTTTGATCCACTATTCCTTTCAACCGTTCAACAGTATCCTGTATCATTGTGTTTTCACCAAAGATTTTTATAAGCTGTTTCGGGGTTTTCTTTTTACTCCTTGGCCAAAACCTAGAACCAACACCTCCAGCCATTATAATTGCGTATAGATTCATTAAATACCTTCTTTACTGATTAATTGAATTTTTTTACCGAAACTTTCCGCTTTTTTAAGATAGTTTGTAATATCAACTTCCTTTTCCTTAATTATGGCAACGATAACAATCAGACAGGATCGTATTGCATCTATTACATTTCCGGAAGGTGAAAGACTTCCGGTAAATATGTGCTGTAATGCCAGTGAAGTTGTTCTGTGCATCTTTGCTATAATATCAAAACCAATTTTTTCAGAAATTGATGCATTCTTATCCATAACATCTGCAAATTTTTTCACTTCATTGAAATCAGCTTCACCTAATGAAATACCCTTTAACAATGCATCAACCAATTTTATTGGTTCTAGAATTGTTTCTTCAAAATTTTGATATGCATCATCCTCGTCAGTATCATCCTCCATTATAAAATCAGCTTTCAACGCCTCACTTTCTTTAATTACCAGGTCATCCGTGTCACTTTCCCTTTTTGATAAATCAATATCAATTTCCTTATTCATAACTTCAGCAGATTCACCTTTTAAAATTATTAAAGCTCTTTTAAAGGATTCAGGATTTACAGTTTCAAGTAAATGATTAAGATCTTTTAATAGATATTGACTGTGTTCTTTAAATTTTTCAGATATTTTGAAGAAATCAACTTTACCTTGTGTAAGAAAATTATGAAGCTCCTGCAAACGGATTGCAAATGTAGACAACTGTGTAATTTTTTTCATTGCAAAAATATCTTCAGCAAGTTCATCAGAATTCTGAATGGTTTCTCTTAACAAAGCAACAACTTCAATTTGCTGTGTATTTAATCGTAAATTATTTGATGCCGCTGTTAAGCTTTGAATGATATATTGTTTTACTAAATCCACTTTAAAGGTAAGCTGCCTTAAATTAAAGTTAAAAACCAGAAATATTTTTCCTGAATGAGGTTATAATGAATTTCGGAAATACATCAACATTACCTGTTTTTTTGCAGTTAAAATATATATGATATCGATTTGATAATCAATTTGAATATGATTGAAACCTGAATTAAACATGCAATTTGGAGTGAATAAATTACCATTAAACTCTATATATATGACAACAACAATTATAACACATTATTAATAATTTTGAATATATTCTATTAACACTTCTTGACATTACTTTTTAGTAGTGTTAATTTTCATCCAATATTTTTTGAAATTATGCTTACAGAATTCGGTAAAGTATTTGTCTTTATTCTAACTGCAGTTCTTTTCGTGATCGTTGCTCTAGTTGTTGCAAAGTTCATCAGACCTGCCCGCCCGACTCGTGAAAAATTAACCACTTACGAGTGCGGTGAAAACCCTGAGGGTTCTCCATGGGTTAAATTCAATATTAGATTTTACGTTGTTGCCCTCATCTTCTTAATATTTGATGTGGAAGTTGTTTTGCTAATTCCCTGGGCTCTTGTTTATAAAAATTTTGGATTTATCGGTTACTTAGTTGGTGCAATTTTCCTTGTACTCTTAGGGTTAGGAATGGCTTACGAATGGAGAAAAGGTGATTTGGAATGGGTAAGACCAAAAATTAAAGAACCAGTAATTACAGAATCTCCGCCCGCCAAAACGGAAAACATAACCCTGGTGAATTAAAAAATATATGAGCTTACTAGATCAACAGTTTACAGATGATAATATAATAATAACAAAGGTTGAAGACCTGTTTAATTGGGCCCGTCTCTCATCACTCTGGCAGGTTGGCTTTGGCCTGGCGTGCTGTGCAATTGAAATGATGGCAACATCTGCTTCACATTATGATTTTGATAGATTTGGTGTGATACCACGTCCATCACCACGACAATCTGATGTTATTATTATTAGTGGAACAGTAACTCTTAAAATGGCAATAAGAATTAAGAGATTATACGAGCAAATGCCTGATCCTAAGTATGTTATTTCTATGGGAAGCTGCTCTAATTGTGGAGGACCTTACTGGGAGCACGGTTACCACGTGCTAAATGGAGTAGACAGGGTGATTCCGGTTGATGTGTATGTTCCCGGTTGCCCTCCCCGCCCGGAAGCACTTTTAGAGGGATTGTTAAAACTTCAGGAAAAAATCAGAAACGAATCATTTGGTTATAAGAAAGCATGAAAACTGCTGAAGAAATATTCAACATCTTAAAAGATAATTTTCCAAATTCCGTAACTGAATTAATTACTGATAAACCCGTTGATCCTTATATAACAGCATCCTCTCTTGAAATTGATAAAATATGCATTTTCCTTAAAGATAATATTGAATTAAAATTTGATTCTATAATGAATCTTTCCGGAGTTGATGATGCAAATGGTGAAAAAGAAAAAGATGATAAAGGAATAGAAACAATTAAAGGCGGAACTCTTAGCGTTTGGTATAATCTTGAATCCATAGAATTGAACCATAAAATTACTATACAAGTTTCCACAGAAAGAGAAAATCCTGAAGTTGCATCGGTTGCAGAGATTTGGAGATGTGCTGATTGGCATGAACGTGAAGCTTTCGACCTGTATGGAATTAAATTTTTAAATCATCCTGATTTAAGAAGAATTTTAATGCCTTACGATTGGGAAGCAGGTCATCCATTAAGAAAAGATTACAAAAATCCAGAGTTTTACCAGGGTATGAAAGTACCTGATTAAAGGATAATTACCTGAATGACACTTAAAACAGAAGAAATGATTTTGAATATGGGACCTCAGCATCCATCAACACATGGAGTGCTTAGGCTAGAGCTTAGGTTGGAAGGTGAAATTATTTCTGATGTGATACCTCACATTGGTTACCTGCACAGATGTTTTGAAAAACATGCAGAAGCGATGACTTATCCCCAGGTAATTCCTTATACCGATCGGATGGATTATCTTGCTGCAATGTATAATGAATTTGGTTATGCTTTGGCAGTTGAAAGACTATTGGGTATTGAAGTTCCTGAAAGAGTTGAATACATACGCGTAATTATGGGAGAACTTCAGCGGATTGCATCTCACCTGGTTGCTTTAGGAACCTATGGAGCTGATATAGGTGCTTTTACACCATTTTTATATTGTTTTAGAGATCGGGAAAAAATTCTTCATTTGTTTGAAATTACTTGCGGCGCTCGTTTATTGTATAATTATATATGGATTGGTGGAGTTTCACACGATCTTCATCCTGATTTTATAAGACTTACAAGAGATTTTATAAAAGAATTCAGACCAAACATCAAAGAGTTAAACGATCTTCTATCCTATAACCAGATTTTTATTGATAGAACTGCAAATGTTGCTGTTCTTCCAAAAGAAACAGCAATAAATTATGGAATTACCGGACCCAATTTGCGTGCAAGCGGTGTTAATTGGGATCTTAGAAGAAATGATCCCTATTCTGTTTATCATAAATTTGATTATGACATACCTATTGGAACTGGTGAAAGAGGAAAAACCGGAGATTGCTGGGATCGTTATATAATTAGAGTACGCGAAATGGAAGAGAGTTTAAAAATTATTGAGCAGGCAATCGAGCAGATTCCAGATGGAGACGTAACATCCGCAATTCCTAAAAGAGTTAAACCGCCAGTTGGGCAAATCTATACAAGAGTTGAAAATCCACGCGGTGAACTTGGCTATTTTATCATAAGTGATGGTTCATTGAATCCGTACCGTGTTAAAGTTCGTGCACCCTCGTTTGTAAACCTTTCAGTTCTTGGTGAACTATGCAAAGGCTGGATGGTTGCTGATGTAGTAGCAATTCTTGGAAGTATCGATATCGTTTTAGGAGAGATTGACCGATGATGTACGATTGGATATATGAATTCACAGGTAGTGAAATAATCGCAGCTTTTATACAGAGCTTGTTACCTCTATTTCTATTTATTCTACCATTCGCTTTGGTTGCAGTATTAGCCGAACGAAAAGTTTCCGCACATATGCAGGATAGACTTGGACCTATGCGTGTGGGTTATCATGGTCTGCTTCAAACTATAGCTGATATTATAAAACTCTTACAAAAAGAAGATATTATTGCTTCAGCAAATGATAAAAAACTGTTTAACTTTGCTCCCCTATTGGTTTTTGTTGGAAGTTATGCAGCATTTGCAGCGATACCATTTTCGGGAGCGTTCATAGGTTCACAGATTGAACTTGGTTTAATTTATATCGTTGCTGTTACGGGGTTGGTTGTTGCGGGAATTTTAATGGCTGGCTGGGCATCGAATAATAAATACTCATTACTGGGTGCAATGAGAGCTGCTGCGCAAATTATCAGCTATGAAATTCCTACACTGTTGATTATTCTTACAGTTGTTATGATAACCGGAACAGTTAATCTCCATACACTAAGCGAAATGCAAACAGGTTACTTCTGGAATTGGATGATTTTTGGCGGTCCGGAATTAGGATTACAGAAATTTTTACTAATTCCATTTATGATGATGGGATTTCTTATTATTTATATAAGCACTCTTGCAGAAGTAAACAGAACTCCTTTTGATATTCCTGAAGCAGAATCAGAGCTGGTTTCCGGTTATCACACTGAATATTCCGGGATGAAGTTCGCAATGTTTTTTCTTGCTGAATATGCAAATATGTTTGCAGTTTCTGCAATTGTGGCGATAATATTTTTTGGTGGTTTTCAATCACCATTAGGTTACCTCGGTAATTCTCTTGGCTGGGAATGGCTTATTCCTATCGAACAATTTTTCTGGTTTACTGCAAAAGGATTATTTTTTGTTTTTGTGCAAATGTGGCTGCGATGGACTTTACCAAGATTCAGAGTTGACCAGCTAATGGAGTTTTGCTGGAAATATATGATACCATTTGCTTTTGTGATTTTAATAATTGTTGGATTGATCACAGTTTTATAGAATGATTAATTATCTCCAAAAATTCTGGGGCGGGCTTGCTCACGATTCTTAATCGGGATGAGGGTTACATTTAAACATATGTTTGTACCTGCTGTAACAATACAATATCCTTCAGTGAAGACCGGAGCTTCCTGAAAGAGAACGAAACCGCCTTTATGTTAATATGGATGATTGCATTGGCTGTGATCAGTGTTCCCGCGCATGCCCTGTTTCCTGTATTGAAATTGAAACTGTAAAATCAATTCCAGGTGATGAGCTTGGAACAACATCCAATGGTAAAAAGAAAGCACTTTGGGTAACAAAATTTGATATAGATATTGCCAAATGCTGCTATTGCGAATTATGTGTATTTCCCTGCCCTACCGATTGCATTTATATGACGGATGTTTATGAGTTTTCAGAATTTGAAAGAAATAACCTGATTTATGATTTTGTTACATTGACAAAAGATGAAATTGCAGAGAAGAAGAAAAACTTACGAAGAATTCACCATAAAAAAAGAAGCCGAAGAAAGCTGCCGCTGCAGCTAAAAAAGCGGCGAAGAAGCAAAATTAGAAAAAAAGAATGAAACCCCAGTCAAAGAAGAACCTAAAAAAAATGGTAATGAGAAGGAAAAGAAATAAATGGGTGTTTACGAAATAATATTTTATTTGTTCGCCGCAGTAACACTGCTCTCAGCAATTTTTGTAGTTACCAGCAGGAACATTGTTCACGCAGCGTTCAATCTTTTGTTTACCTTCTTTGGTGTTGCTGGAATTTATGTTCTGCTCGGAGCAGATTTTGTTGCAATCGTTCAGTTGATTGTTTATGTGGGCGGAATACTAATCCTCTTAATTTTTGGTGTTATGATTACAAATAAAATAACCGAAGTTGATATTAAAACCGGGACTATTCATACTCTTCCGGCAGCAATTGGAATTGGTTTATTTACCGGAATTGTAGGTTCTGTTATTCTTAATACCGAATGGAGAGTTGTTGATTCAGAAATGCCTGAATCCACATTAACCTCCCTGGGTACTATGCTTTTAAACGAATATGTTTTGATTTTTGAACTATTAGGAATTCTATTACTCGTTGCACTTATAGGTGCAGCTTCAATGGCAAGAAAGTAAAAATGTTAGAAATAACTTTAACACATTTTTTAGTTATTAGTTCAATACTTTTCTGCTTAGGAATTTACGGAGTTGTTACACGCAAAAATGCAGTTATGGTTTTAATGGGTATTGAACTGATTCTTAATGCATCAAATATAAATTTTATTGCCTTTGCACGTTACGGAAATTTTGGATTGCAGGGACAGATTGTTGCGCTTTTTGTAATTGTGCTTGCAGCTGCTGAAGCAGCAATTGCACTTGCAATAGTGTTAAATGTTTATAAAACATTTGTGAATATCAATGTAGATGAATTAGATACTTTAAGAGATTGATTTAATGAGCGAATCTTTATTAATAAAATATTCTGTAATAATTTTATTCCTACCACTGCTTGGATTTATTGTTACAGTTTTTCTTGGAAAGAAGATTCCGAAGATATTTATTTTTGAAAATATTGTGATCTTGGTTTCGCTGTATTCTTTCTGGAGTTTTACTTTTCTGGAAAATTAACATCTTTTTCTGATACAAATATCAGTTCGGAATTTGTATGGATTGATTTTGGAAATGTTCCACTTATTGGTTCTCTTAAAATCACACTTGGAGTTCTACTAGATGATATAAGCACAATTATGATTGTTGTTGTATGCTTATCAGTTTCCTTGTTCATCTCTTTTCAGTTGATTATATGAAAGGTGATATAAGATACAACAGATATTTTGCTTACCTTGGTCTTTTCACTTTTTCTATGGCAGGAATTGTTCTTACGCACAATATGCTGATGATGTATATTTTCTGGGAATTGGTTGGTATATCATCTTATCTTTTGATTGGATTCTGGTTTGAGAAAAAATCTGCATCCGATGCTGCTAAAAAAGCATTTATTGTAAACCGAATTGGTGATATTGGAATGCTTGCAGGTTTGTTAATTCTGTTTGTAACATATCAGACATTTTACATTCCAGGATATTTTTGGAGAGATTGCAAAAGGAAATCTTCCATTTAACAGTGGATTATGGTTAACAGTTACCGGTGTTTTAATTTTCTGTGGTGCAATAGGAAAATCAGCTCAGTTCCCTCTTCATGTTTGGCTTCCAGATGCAATGGAAGGTCCTACTCCCGTTAGTGCATTGATTCATGCAGCTACAATGGTTGCAGCAGGTGTTTATCTTGTTGTAAGAATTTTTGGAATTCTAACTGCGGATGCAATGCTGTTTATTGCAGCAATAGGAGCGTTATCAGCTTTCATTCCTGCAACAATTGCATTAACACAAAATGATATTAAAAAAGTTTTAGCATACTCTACAATTTCTCAACTCGGTTACATGATTTTGGCATTAGGAGTTGGTGCTTATAAGTTTGCATTCTTTCATTTAATTACACATGCATTTTTTAAAGCTTGTTTGTTTTTAGGTTCTGGTTCTGTAATTCATGCAATGCATCATGAACAGGATATAACTGAAATGGGCGGGCTTACGAAAGAAAATGCCCATTACTTATGCAACGTTTTTAATTTCTTCTCTTGGCAATTTCCGGTATACCTCTTACTTCAGGATTTTTAAGTAAAGATGGAATTCTTTCCGGTACTTTTGCATTTGGATCACTTAACGGGGCATTGGCTGTTTCCTGCAGTCGGGTTTTTTGTTGCTCTGCTTAACTGCTTTTTATATGTTCCGGCTTGTTATTTTAACTTTCCACGGTGAACCAAAAAACAAAGAAAAATATGACCATGCACATGAATCTGGTTTTAATATGGCATTTCCATTAGTTGTGCTCGCCGGTCTTTCATTTCTTTATTTGGTATACACCAAATCCAATAGATCCTGAAGCTGGGTGGTTTTACTCCGACTGGATTGATACACCGTACATTACATACACCGGAAAGTGAAAGATTTTATTTTATGAATGAGAACCAGACAATTGCTGATGTTGAGCATGAAGTCATGTACTCTCAAACATATACGGATGCGCTGCATCATGCACATGGTACTGCAGTAATTTTATCACTCCTGGTTGCCGTACTTGGAATTTTGCTAGCATTTGTTATGTATCAATGGAAGAAGATAAGTGCAGATAAACTTGCAGAAAGATTTAAACCGTTGTATAAGTTTTCACTAAACAAATGGTATTTTGATGAATTTTATGATAAAACATTTGTTGCCGGTACACTCGGTTTAGCCAGGTTTTTTGCCAAGTTTGATCTGAAGGTAATTGATGGAATTGTTGATGGAAGTGCAGCAGTTACAAAAGCATTTTCAAAATTCACGGGTAAATTTGATAATATTGTTGTTGACGGATTAGTGAATCTAATGGCTTACTTAAGCGGTTTTATCGGATTGATTTTCAGAAGATTTCAAACAGGGAAAGTACAAACCTACATCGTTCTGGTTGTATTTTCGCTGGTAATTTTATTGTTATTATTTAAATCTATATAAGTTTTTGAAACTATCAGGTAGATAAATGGACTTCCCAATTTTAACTTTTATAACATTCATACCCATTCTTGGAATGGTATTGATTCTCTTCTTGCCAAACACCAGGGTGCAAATGATAAAGAGTATAACTCTTTTAGCAACAGGATTGCAAGTGGTATTTTCAATAATTCTGTTAGTTGCATTCGATTATTCTCTCGGTGGTATTAATGATGCAAGTTCTTTTCAGTTTGTGGAGAAATTCAGATGGATCAATATTGAGGGTTTTCCCTGGATAGGTACAATTAAAATTGATTATTTTATGGGTGTAGATGGATTAAGCACACCCTTAGTATTATTAACTGCAATCGTAACATTCATAGCAACTTTATCTTCCTGGAATATCAGCAAATCAATTAAAGGATACTTTGCACTTTTTTTGCTATTAGATACAGGCATGATGGGTGTTTTTGTATCATTAGATTTTTTCCTTTTCTTTGTTTTCTGGGAAATTATGCTTACTCCCAATGTACTTTCTTATTGGAATTTGGGGAGGCCCAAGAAGAGAATATGCAGCTATTAAGTTCTTCCTCTACACGCTCTTCGGAAGTATTTTTATGCTGCTGGTTATGATTGGATTATACTTTAGTACCACAGAAACTCTTATTGATGGTTCCAAAGTATTTACGTTTAATATACTTTCAATGATGGATTCTGCGAACTTTACTGCTGATGGAATTCTTTCTCCATTAAATCCTGATAACTTAAGATTTATAGCATATATTGGTTTATTCGTAGGATTTGCGATTAAAATTCCTATGTTCCCTTTTCATACCTGGTTACCGGATGCACACGTTGAAGCGCCAACTCCCATAAGTGTTATCCTTGCCGGAGTATTACTAAAAATAGGTATTTACGGAATCCTTCGTATCAACTATCCTATTTTTCCTGAGATAACACATCAGCTTGCATGGTATATTGGTTTGTTTGGAATGATTAACATCATTTACGGTGCATTAACAGCAATGGCGCAGAGAGATTTCAAGAAGTTGATTGCATACTCATCAGTTTCACATATGGGTTATTGTTTGCTCGGTATGGCTTCATTAAATACACTGGGAATTTCAGGTGCTATCTTACAAATGTTTAATCATGGTACCATTACAGCAATGCTCTTCCTTATAGTTGGAGTTATTTACGATAGAGCTCACACAAGAAATCTTGATGACTTTGGAGGTTTGGCATTGCAAATGCCCGTTTATACAGGGTTTGTAATGGTTGCTTTCTTTGCTGCAATTGGTTTGCCAGGCTTAAGCGGTTTTATCTCTGAAGCTTTTGTATTCCTGGGTGCTTTTGGTGAACCAATTTTAAGAGTAATAACTATTATATCTGCACTTGGAATTTTATTAGGTGCAGGATACATGCTATGGACAATGCAAAGAGTATATCTTGGGCAATTAAAAGAAAAGTGGAGTTCATTAAAAGATCTTGATGTGAGAGAATATTTAATGTTTATCCCCTTAACAGCAATAATTATTTTCCTTGGTGTTTATCCATCAGCAATGCTGGATATAATGACTTCATCTGTAAACCAGATGGTTAAATTTATGCAGGATGCTCAGGCATTTTACAGTTCATTAGGCGGATTTTAAATAAAAGTAAGTAGTAAAATTGAATATTGAAATTCTTTCTTCGAGTCTCGAATTTATTAAGCCGGAAATAGCACTTTCGCTTACGCTGGTTTTAATTGTTGTTATCGATTTGATTATGGGTAACAATAAAAAACTGTTGCCTTACGCTGCCATTCTAGGTTTACTTATTACTGCCTACTTTACTGCTGAGCAGTTTGGTATGAGTGCCTTTGCTTTTGTTTCACCTCCTTCTACAGCAGGCTTACTCTCTATTGATGCCTTTGGGGCTTTCTTCAAAACTGTGGTTATTCTTACTTCAATATTTATTGTTCTATTCTCGCTTTCTTCTTCAGAAATAATAAGCTGTGATGACAGGCATGGAGAGTATTATACTTTAATTCTTGGAATGACTTTAGGAATGTTCTTAATGTCTTCCGCAACAGATTTAATTTTAATATACCTCTCAGTTGAACTTCTTTCTTTATCATCTTATGTACTTGCAGGATTTGTTAAAACTGTAAAACGTGATTCTGAAGCTTCATTAAAATATATTATCTACGGTGGAGTTGCCTCTGGAATTATGCTTTTTGGTATATCAATAATTTTTGGTTTAACAGGCAATACAAATCTCTTTTTAATAAATGCAGTAATGCAGACAGAGCAGCTAAGCGGTTTCACTTATATATTTGCAGGGATGCTCGTTCTTGGTGGTTTAGGATTCAAGGTTTCTGTTGCACCATTCCACTTCTGGACACCAGATGTTTATGAAGGAGCACCAATAACTATTACTGCATTTCTTTCAGTAGCGAGTAAAGCAGCAGGATTTGCACTTTTAATAAGATTTATTAAAATAACATTTTTTGATACTGTTACTGCTGATGGTTATTGGATACTTCTAAACATTATTGATTGGGAAAGCATTTTAGTTCTGCTTGCTATTCTTACAATGTCTATCGGTAACTTTACTGCTATCTGGCAGGATAATTTAAAAAGAATGCTTGCATACTCAAGTATTGCACATGCGGGATATTTACTTCTTGCAGTTGCGGTTCTATCAAACGAAGGTTTAGTCGCAGTACTATTTTATTTTGCTACATATCTTTTTATGAATCTGGGTGCATTTTTTGTTGTAATGTTAATTGCTAACAAAACTGGAAGCGAAGATATTGATGATTATAAAGGACTTGGTTCAGCAATTCCGTTTTTAGGTGTAGCACTTTCAATCTTCTTACTTGGATTAGCCGGTTTGCCGCCCACTGCGGGATTTATTGGTAAACTATATATTTTTATTGCACTGGTGGACGCAAATATGATAGTAGCTGCTGTAATTGCTTTACTTAATACTGTAGTTGCATATTATTATTATGTAAGAGTATTAAAAAACCTTTACCTCGTTAAAGTTGAAACTGAAAGAAAAGCAATTAAATTCTCTCCTGCAAACATAGTTCTTACAGTTATACTTCTTATTCCGGTTTTTCTTTTTGGTATTTACTTCACTCCGCTGGTAGATCTAGCCAAAACTTCCATCGCAATGATAGGGTTCTAAATTTAAACTTGTTAATTAATACGGATTTTTTTAGTTTAATATCAGACCTTTTTAGTCTTATTTTATTATGCTAAAATTATCAAAAAAGACAGAATATGCGTTGATGGCAGCCAAATATATGGCGCTCAACAATTCCTCAGGATATTCCACAGCAAAGGAAATTTCTGAGAGTTATAATATCCCCCATCAACTTGTTGCCAAAGTTTTGCAATCTATGGCAAGAAATGAAATTGCAGTTTCATGCAAAGGAGTTAATGGTGGTTTTACTCTTGCAAAAAATCCTGAACTAATTCCATTAAGCGATATTATTAAAGCAATTGAAACCAACTACCATATTGTAGAGTGTTTTGATAAAGTTGGAACTGAGGATGAATGTTCAAAATTTGATTGCTGCAAGATTAAAGATCCGCTTGCTGAAATTCAGAAAAAAATAGATAAAATATTTTTGGAAACTTCTTTAAAACAAATATTATAATTCGGGAGTAAATAAGAATATGAAAACTTCACAGGTTTTAAATACCTTAAAAAATAATGATGAAGTACTGTTAAAATTTCTTAAGGCAAAATTTCCAGTTTTCCATAACTCAAATTTTTTCTTCAGGGATTTTCAGTATGGAATAAGATACTTTCTTGAAAAGAAAGATATTTTTGTTACATATAAGGAATCAGAAAAACTTGCTAATGATGTTGCAGAACATTATATGGCCCGAGGAATTTTTGAGCAAGTTAATAAACAGGGATGGAAGATTAATTATCCTGAATTTGCTGCTGTTGAACCCGGTGATCCGTTTTAATTTTTATAAAAACTAATTAAGATATGAGGCATAAAATGAATGATGTAAAAACTGAAAATGAAATTACTTTAACTGAGAAAGCTGTAAAAGAAATTAAGAGAATAATGCAAGAAAATAGTGTGCCTGATGGTTACGGTTTAAGAATTGGTGTACGCGGAGGCGGCTGCTCTGGATTAACTTACACTCTTGGCTTTGATGAAAAAGCCAATGATGGTGATACTGTAATAGAAGCAGATTCTATAAATCTGTATGTTGATGGCAAAAGCTTGTTTCATATTTCCGGCACTGAACTTGATTTTAGCGACGGCTTAAACGGGAAAGGGTTTACTTTTAATAATCCAAATGCAACAAAAACATGCGGTTGCGGTGAATCATTTGGTGTTTAAATCAATCAACAGGAATATATAAGATGAAAAGAAGAAAATTTATTTATTCAATTGGTGCAATTTCTGCACTATCTTATTTGAATCCGTTAGCAAATAATTTTAAGCCTGAGGCTTATCAGCCTATGGCTGAAACTAATTTAACAAATAAAAATAATAGGAGTAAACTAACAATGGGAAAATTCGAATTACCCGCATTACCTTACGCATACGATGCTTTGGAACCACACATTGATAAGATGACGATGGAAATTCATCATACAAAACATCACAATGGTTATGTAACTAAACTAAACGGTGCTGTTGAAGGTACTGATCTTGCAGGAAAAACTTTAGAAGAAATGTTTCCTAAAATATCAAGCTTACCTGTTGCAGTAAGAAATAACGGAGGCGGTCACTTCAATCATTCTCTTTTCTGGAGCATTATGAAGAAAAATGGCGGCGGAAATCCTGATGGTGCATTAGCCGATGCTATAAATTCAGCTTTTGGTTCTTTTAATGATTTTAAGGGGAAATTCAGTGATGCTGCAGCTACAAGATTTGGTTCCGGTTGGGCATGGTTAATTAAACAGAACGATAAACTTGTTGTTACTTCTACACCTAATCAGGATAATCCTTTAATGGATGTTGCAGATGTAAAAGGCACACCAATTCTTGGCTTGGACGTTTGGGAACACGCTTACTATCTAAAATACCAGAACAGAAGACCTGATTATATTGAAAGTTGGTGGAACGTAATAAACTGGGAAGAAGTAGCAAAAAGATTTAGCGAGACGAAGTAATTATTTTCGCTTAAATTCTTTATTTTATTAAAAAGAAGCAGTCTTAAACTTGATTGCTTCTTTTTTTATTTTAAATTACAGATATGAAAAAAATAATCCCCATATTTCCATTGATTACAGTTGTTTTCCCTAATTCTCAATTTCCGCTTCATATTTTTGAGGAAAGATATAAAAAGCTTATCAACAAGGTTATCGATGAGCATACAGGGTTTGGAATTGTACCATTTATAAATAATAACATTTCAGAAATTGGTGTTTATGTTGAGGTTACTAAAGTAATTAAGCGTTATCAAACGGGAGAAATAGATATTGTCGTTAAAGGTATCTACAGATTTTTTAGAAAATCATTAAGCATTCACGAAGATGGATATTACGTTTCCAGTGTTGAAAAATATGCAGATACTTCTATTGAAATAAATGAAGGGTTAATTGATAAATTAAAACTGAAGTTTAAAAACCTGTTAAATAAAGCCAACTACGATTTAGATGAAGCTTTTTGGAAAAAACTTGAATCTTCAAAAATTAAATCGTTTAAGATCGCAGAGAAATCTGGTTTAACGGTATTCCAGCAGCAGGACCTTTTATTGCTTCAGGATGAAAATAAACGGTTAAATTATTTAATCAATCACTTTGATGATTTGGAAACCAGGTTGGAGGATGAGTATTTGCAGCGGGAAATTATACTGGGAAATGGCTATTTAAACAATTAATAAAAAAAGGGATGATTAGAAATTCATCCCTTAAATTAAAATTCATTTTAAAAGTATTTAGATATACTTTTCCTTAACATTTAATCTGTTCATCGCTCTTCTCAAAGCCGCTTCAGCTCTAATCTCATCTACACCTTCTTCAAATTTTCTTTTCAATCTTTCTTCAGCTCTCTTTTTTGCTTCCTCTGCACGGTCAACATCAATCTGATCAACCGGTTCAATTGAATCTGCAAGAATAAGCACTTTATTTTGATTTACCTCCACAGTTCCACCGGAAGTAGAAAAATATAATTCATTCGCACTTGTTTTTACATTAACAACACCTATATCAAATGTACTAATTAACGGTGCGTGATTTTTCAGAATTTGAAAACCACCCATCGTTCCCGGAATTGTAACCGATTGTATAACTTCATTAAAAATCGGTTTATCAGGGGTAATTATTTCTAAATTTAGTTCAGCCATTATTATTTCATCTTCTTAGCTTTTTCTACAGCTTCTTCAATTCCACCAACGTAGAGGAATGCCTGCTCCGGCAAATCATCGTAATGTCCATCAATAATACCCTTAAAACCACGAATTGTATCCTCAAGTTTAACATATTTACCCGGTACGCCGGTAAATTGTTCTGCAACGTGGAACGGTTGGCTTAAAAATCTTTGAATTCTTCTAGCACGCCTTACAATAACTTTATCCTCATCGGAAAGTTCATCCATACCAAGAATGTTTATTATATCCTGAAGATCTTTATAATGCTGAAGAATTTCCTTGCAATTTTTTGCAACATCATAATGCTCTTGTCCTAATATTCCTGGTTCAAGTATTCTAGAAGTTGAATCCAGAGGATCTACTGCAGGATAAATTCCAAGTTCAGAAATTTGCCTGCTCAATACAGTTGTTGCATCTAGATGAGAGAATACCGCAGCAGGAGCCGGATCAGTTAAGTCATCGGCAGGTACATAAATTGCCTGCACGGAAGTAATTGAACCTTTATTTGTTGAAGTAATTCTTTCTTGCAAAGCTGCCATTTCTGTTGCTAGGTTTGGCTGGTAACCAACTGCCGAGGGCATTCTGCCAAGCAATGCACTAACTTCAGAACCTGCTTGTGTGAAACGGAAAATATTATCAATAAAAAGAAGAATATCTCTTTCTTCTTCATCTCTAAAGTACTCTGCTAAAGTTAAACCTGATAGTCCAACTCTTAATCTTGCACCAGGAGGTTCGTTCATTTGCCCAAACATAAGTGCAGTTTTTTCAAGCACGCCTGATTCTTTCATTTCCAACCAAAGATCATTTCCCTCACGGGTTCTTTCTCCTACACCTGAGAAAACAGAATATCCACCATGCTGTGAAGCAATGTTGTTAATGAGTTCCATAATAATTACAGTTTTACCTACTCCTGCACCACCAAATAAACCTGTCTTTCCACCTTTGGAGTATGGTTCAATAAGATCGACAACCTTTAATCCTGTTTCGAACATTTCATTTTGTGTTGAAAGGTTCTTAAAAGCCGGTGCAGGTCTATGTATAGGATATCTCTTTTTAGTTTTAATTTCACCAAGACCATCAATAGGATCACCAATAACATTTATTAATCTGCCTAAAGTTTCTGGTCCAACAGGAATAGATATAGGTTCTCCTGTATCCAAAGCTTCCATTCCTCTTACTAAGCCATCTGTTGAATCCATTGCTACAGCGCGCACCCTGTCTTCACCTAAATGCTGCTGAACTTCCACGATAAGATCCTGCTTAACCCCTTCTGTGGTAGTTCGAGGGATTTTAATTGCACTGTAAATTTCAGGTAGGTGTCCTTCTTCAAATTCAATATCTACAACAGGTCCAATAACCTGGATAATTTTGCCACTTACTTCAGCCATTCTATTTCCTTGATAATATTGAGAATTAGAAATATAAAATTATGAGAAATCTTACTCTTTTACAAATTTTTAGCTAAAAATCGAACATAATTTATAAAATTTGTGCTACTTAATTAGCAATTATTTATAAGATGAATGAAGTGAAATTACCGATACTTATCTGAGAAGAATTAACAATATTGAATCAGAAAAACATTTAGAAACCATTCTGTAACTTTACAATGCGCTTAGTACGCCTTCTTCCGAAATTTCAATATTACAGTTCGCAGCAAACATGTCTTAATTCAATTGATTTGCTACTCCTCTATCAAAAGATTAATTATATTATTAGGGCTTAAATCAGCAATCTGGAATCAGATTTTAGTTCGCGTATTAAACTGATTAGGATAACGTTGTTGAAGAAAATAAATTTATAGGAATTAATTGTCTGGTTAATATTGATATTAAAAAATCAATTTTGCGTGTTCATCAGCATGATACGAACTACGAACAAGGGGTGCAGATTCAACAATTTTAAATCCCATTTTTAATCCTTCTTCTTTATATAGGTTGAATTCTTCAGGAGTGACAAAACGATCGACTGGTAAATGCAACTTTGTAGGTTGAAGATATTGTCCGATCGTCATTATATCGCAACCGTGGGATAACAAATCTTTCATTAAACCAAATACTTCATTAGTTTTCTCACCAATCCCAACCATGATTCCACTTTTAGTTCTCAATCCATTTTCTTTAAACCATTTAATTAACTCTAAACTTCTTTCATACTTAGCTTGGGGACGCACTGCATGATACAATCTTTTTACAGTTTCTAAATTGTGATTTAGAATATCCGGTGGATACTCCATGATTATTTCAAATGCTTCTACTTCCCCTTTAAAATCTGGAATAAGAATTTCTACAGTACAACCAGGTTTTTCTGAACGCATTAATCGAACACACTCTTTAAAAATAGTTGCACCGCCATCCTCAAGTTCGTCCCTATTTACAGATGTTATTACTGCATGCTTTAAATTAAGTTTTTTAATTGAATCTACAACTCTTCTAGGTTCTTCAAGATCAAGATCGTTCGGCATTCCAATTTTAACATTACAAAAACCACAGCTTCTTGTGCAGGTATCACCAAGTATCATAAATGTTGCGGTTCTGTTATTCCAGCACTCAGCCATATTCGGGCAGCGTGCTTCTTCGCAAACAGTATTAAGTTTTTGCTTAATCATTAAATCACGGACATCTCCGTAGTTAATTCCTGAGGGCAATTTAACTTTTAACCAATCAGGTCTTTTTCCCACCGGGACCCTGGATTTTTCCAAAGCTTCTTTATATTCTTTTTGATGTTTGTTTATCATAATTAAATTGACGAGGGGTTAAAATTTTCAAGTGTGTCTTTAATATGCTTTATAAACATTCCGCCAAGCATTCCATCTATCAAGCGGTGATCGTGTGAAAGTGTAAGTGCCATAATTGGTTTTATTGCAATTGAATCAGAACCATCAATAGAAACGACAACAGGTTTTTTTGTAACGGCACCAACTCCAAGAATTGCTACTTCCGGTTGATTAATGATTGGTGTACCAAAGACTGCACCGAATATTCCAAAATTAGTAATTGTGAATGTACCATCAGCGATTTCATCAGGTAAAAGTTTTTTATTTCGCGCACGTTGTGCAACATCAGCAATAGCTTTTGCCAGGCCAATTATATTTAAGTGATCGGCTCCTTTAATGTTTGGAACAATGAGTCCTGTTGGTTCAACTGCTACTGCAATGCCCAAATTAATAAAATGTTTTTGCAAAATAGTTTTTCCATCAATACTCGAATTTACAAGCGGATATGCCTGCAGTGCTTTTACACACGCATGCGAGATGAAAGCCATATAAGTTAACTTTATTCCCTGTTTTTCCAAATACTCATCTTTTTTCTGTTCAATGAAGTTATGAATATTCGTCATATCAACTTCAATCAATTCACTAACATGAACAGAAGTATCGCGGCTATTAATCATGTGATCCATAATTTTCTGGCGGATGTTATCCATTGGAATGTGCTCAACTCCGTCAACAGCTTTAGCAGAAATAGTTTTTGATGAAGTAGCAGTTTTCACTCCACGATTATTTAAATATGCAAGTACATCATTTTTCCTAATCCTACCATTTATGCCGGTACCTGCTACAGATGCAAGTTCATCTAAGTTGATATTTTCTTTTTGCGCAATGCTTAAAACGAGTGGTGAATAAAAAATAGCTCCATCTTTTTTTCTCAATTCTGAGCCAATAGTTTTCCGAAGAGAAAAATTATCATGCATATTAACCGGTTCAGCAATTTCTTTAATACTCTTAGTTTCAATTGATGATTTGCTTACTGCTTTCTTCTCTGTGGAAATTTTTGCTACAATTGTCCCCACATCAACCGTTTCCTGTTCACCTATTAAAATTTCTATAACAACTCCATCAATAGGAGAAGGAACCTCAGTATCAACTTTATCCGTACTGATTTCAAACAATGTTTCATCAGTTTTAATTTTATCTCCAACCTTTTTATGCCATTTAATAATCGTTCCCTCCATAACTGATTCACCCATTTTCGGCATTTCTATTTCAACTAATTTCTCTGTTTCTACAGGTTTATTTTCATCTGATATATTAATTTCACTGATCCTTGCATCTATTTCTTCATTATCCTTTTCAGCAGTTTCTCCGTTCGAATCAATAACCGCCACAACAGTTCCAACTTCAATAGTTTCACCTTCAGGAAAATTAATCTTTTTCAAAATACCTGATGTGGGAGATGGGATTTCAGTATCAACTTTGTCTGTGCTTATTTCAAAAATGATTTCATCCTGTTTAACAAAATCGCCAACAGATTTGTGCCATTTAAGTATCGTTCCTTCATTAATGCTTTCGCCCATTTTAGGCATAACTACATTCATTATATTCTCCGGAAAAATGATAAAAGCGTTTGCTTTTAGTATTCAATTAATTCTTTAATAGCTTCTAAGATTTGCTGCCTGCCCGGTAAAACTTCATTTTCAAGTATTGGT
The DNA here is from genome assembly GCA_963714405.1 of uncultured Ignavibacteriales bacterium. GTDB lineage: Bacteria > Bacteroidota > Ignavibacteria > Ignavibacteriales > Ignavibacteriaceae > JAZGGS01. The sequence goes on from CAVQOH010000001.1 coordinate 278,288, forward strand.
GCATAAGGTATGTGAGAATCTTTTGCAGCAACGCGTTTAACAGGTCCATCAAGATATTGAAAACAGTTATCTGATATTCTTGCTGAAATTTCACCTCCAAAGCCACCGGTAAGCGTATCTTCGTGAATTACTATTGCCTTGTTTGTTTTTCTTACAGAATTAAAAATTGTTTCTTCATCGAGTGGAATAATTGTTCGAATATCTATAACTTCAACCGAGTACCCAAATTCATCCTGTAATTTTTTTGCAGCCATATAAGAATCCCAAACGGAAATTCCATAAGTAATAACCGATATATCAGTTCCTTCATTAACAACTTTAGCTTTACCGAAAGGAATTAAATAATTTTCATCGGGTTCGGGTGCAGTTGCAAAACTCTGCCTGTACAAGCCTTTATGCTCACAAAAAATTACCGGATCGTTAATTCTGCAAGCTGTTTTTAGTAGACCTTTTGCATCAATAGCATTGCTTGGATAAGCAATAAATAATCCAGGAATGTGAGCAAATATAGCTTCAATATTCTGGCTGTGGCATAATCCCCCGTGAATGTAACCGCCAACAGCAACTCTTGTTACAACTGCAGAAGACCATGCATTGTTTGATCTATAACGCATTGAAGCTGTTTCATTTTTGAGCTGCTGAAATGCTGGCCATATATAATCACCGAATTGGATTTCTACAACAGGCTTTAAGCCAGTCAATGCCATCCCTGTTGCTACACCCATTATACTTGCTTCAGCTAACGGTGAATTAAAAACACGTGTGTCACCAAAAGTTGTTGACAGCCCTTTTGTAGCTGTGAACACTCCTCCCTTCTTATCTGCAATATCTTCACCAAAAATATACATATCATCATTTTTATTCATTTCTTCATGCAATGCGTGATTTATTGCATCAACCATTACAATTTTCTGGCCTGATGGTTCAGTTAATTCGTAATCAAGTTTATCCTTTAAACCACTTTCATCAAAAACATTCTTATCTGCGTCCTCAGGTTCAGGATCTGCTGCATGGAATGCTCCATCGGCAGCTTCATTAACTTCAGTATTTATTTCCCGTTTAATAATATCAATATCTTTTTCACTAATAATATTTTTATTAATTAGATACTTTTTAAATTTTTCAATCGGATCGTTTATGATTTCATTCTCCAATTCTTCTTTATCTCGATATTTTCTCTGATCATCTGAAGAAGAATGTGAATGAAGACGAATAACCTCTGCTTCAATTAGTGCAGGTCCTTCACCGTTTCTTATATATTCAATTGCTTCCTTGACTTTATTGTATGATTCAAAAAAATCTGTCCCATCAATTGTCATTCTTTTAAGCGAATGATAACCACTCATCATTTCTGCAATTGATGAGCCTTTTCCACCAGTTTGTTTTTCAACAGGAACAGAAATAGCATACTTATTATTTTGAATTACAAAAAGTACAGGTAGTTTTTCACGGCTTGCCCAATTTACAGCTTCGTGAAACTCACCCTGGCTGGTAGTTCCTTCACCACTACTCACGTATGATATTGATTTTTCATTTTTTCTAACACTCGCAAGAGCTGTTCCAACAGCTTGTAAAAACTGGGTCCCTGTAGGACTCGATTGCGATGGAATGTTTGCACGTGTCATTCCAAAGTGCACAGGAAGCTGTTTCCCACCGCTTGCTGGATCACCTGCTTTTGCAAATGTTCCCAGAAACATTTCTTCAGGGGTCATTCCTGCAGTAAGAACAATTCCAAGATCCCTGTAATAAGGAAATAACCAATCTTTTTTAGGATCGAGCTGTAAACCGGTTGCAATCTGAATAGCTTCATGACCCGCAGCAGCAATATGAAAAAAAGTTTTTCCTTGCTTTAACAATCTCATAGCTTTGTCATCAATCAAACGTGAACGCAGCATGATTTTTAATATATCCACTAGATCTGATTTCGTAAAATTTTTCATATCACCATAGTTGGTGGCTACTTTTGTATCTTTTCCGTCATCAGGATGTTTATATTTTTTATTTTTTTTCTTTTGGCTTGATTTTGTATCAACATTATTCGGTTTGGTCTTAGCCATAAATTTCCTTTTAATTATTTATATGCTGCTTCTGAAATAATTAATTCTTCAGGATATCTTTCTTCAACTTTTGAATACTTAAATACTTCAACAAAGTTTTTTAATATTACTGATTTCACTTCATTATTATTACAGGGAGATCCGGTTTCCTCTTGCAGGGATGTAACGCTTTTATCTTTGATACCGCACGGAATTATACCATCAAACAAAGAAAGATCTGTATTAACATTAAACGCAAAACCATGCATAGTTACCCATCTACTTACCTTAACCCCAATTGCCGCAATTTTATTTTCATTTACCCAAACACCCGTAAATTTTTCTTTTCTATCAGAATCAATTTTATATTCTGAACAAGATTTAATTATTACTTCTTCCAGAGCTCTCAAATATTTGTGCGTATCTTCATACCAATCGGTTAAATTTAAAATAGGGTAACCCACAATTTGTCCCGGCCCGTGATACGTAATATCTCCGCCACGATCAATTTCAAAAGTGGAAATATTATTTTTTTTAATAAAATTATCTTTAGCAATGAGGTTTTTAGGATCAGCAGATTTACCAAACGTGTATGTGTTAGGATGTTCAAGCAATAAAAGCGTATCATTTATTTCGTTTTTTAATCTTAGATCAAAAAGCTGCTTTTGCAAATCCCAGGCAGTTTTATAATCGAGAATGCCTAAATTGCTGTATGTAAGATTTCTGTTCAAATAATTTTAATAGTTAATTCTTAGTTATAATTATATGTGAATTGCTTCACCATAAGCGTGGGCAGCGGCCTCCATTATAGATTCTGATAAAGTAGGATGTGCATGCACTGTTTTAATAATAGTTTCGCCAGTTGCTTCAAGAGAACGGGCAAGAGCAATTTCGGCAATCAATTCTGTAGCTTCCGCACCTATGATGTGACCACCTAAAATTTCACCATATTTAGCATCAAATATAAGTTTTACAAAGCCATCTCTTTCGCCAACTGCAAATGCTTTTCCGCTTGCCATAAAAGGAAATTTACCCACCTTAATTGTATAACCAAGTTCTTTAGCTTTGGCTTCAGTTAATCCAACGCTGGCTACCTGCGGCTGGCAATATGTACATCCCGGAATGTTATAATAATCAATCGGTGCATTTTTTATTCCTTTTATCCTTTCAACGCAGTGTATTCCTTCAGCAGACGCAACGTGTGCGAGCCACGGAGGACCAATTACATCACCAATTGCATAAATTCCTGAAATGTTTGTTTCGTAAGTATCTTTATTTACTTTGATATGATTTTTGTAAAGTTCTACACCTAGTTTTTCTAATCCAAAACCTTTTACATTTCCAGTTACACCAATTGCATTAAGCACAATATCCGCTGATAGCTTTTTCGTTTCACCTTTTTTTGAAACAGTAACTTCAACTCTTTTCCCTTTAACTTCTGCTTTTTCTACAATTGTACTTGTAAGAGTTTCAATTTTTCGTTTTCTGAATGTTCTTGCTAATTCTTTTGAAACTTCTTCATCTTCAATCGGAAGAATATTTTCAAGCATTTCTATAACAGTAACTCTGGTTCCAAAAACTGAATAGAAATATGCAAACTCAATTCCGATTGCTCCCGCTCCAATAATTATCATTTCTTTTGGCAGCTTTGGTAAAATCATTGCTTCAGTGCTGGTTATAATATATTTTTTATCAACAGGAACTGCAGGGATTGATTTTGGAGAAGCACCTGTTGCAATAATGATCTTATCGGCTGTCACGGTTTCAAATTTTTTTCCACTCTCATCGTAAATATCTAGCTGACTCTTTGAGACAAATTTTCCAAATCCTCTAATTCGTTCAATTTTGTTCTTATTAATCAGCATCTCTACATTTTTCGTAATTCTGTCTGATATTCCCCTGCTTCGTTCTATTATCTTGTTAAAATCAAAGTTTAGTTCTTTAGCTGATATTCCAAATTCTTTACCATTATTCTTAACGGCATCATATATTTCTGCATTTTTTAATAGAGATTTAGTTGGAATACAACCCCAATTAAGACAGATTCCACCCAGGTTATCCTTATCGATGACTACAGTTTTAAACCCCAGCCGGCTTGCTCTTATTGCAGCAACATATCCACCTGGTCCTCCACCTAAAATTGCTATATCGTATTGTTTTTCCATAATTTAAGTATCCAGATCTTCATTTCGAAAGGCAAATATAACTAAGGGAATCGTAAAAAAAAATTAAGGGGATAGATTTTTTGACCAGTAAGTCAGAATATTGCAAAAATAGTTTTTTAAAAGAGAATAGTGTATTTCAGCGATTCACGCTAAAGTTCGTACATAAACTAATCAAATAATTTTTTAACTAGCGTTTAATATCTAACTGCCTGTCCTTCAACAGGAAGTGAGGTATGCAGTAAAACAATAGCCCATTTGCCTTCCTCCTTTTGAACAACACCGGTCGTTCTAATATCATCATATGCAAATTTTTTACCTTCAGATTCAACATACCAATCCACTTTCATATAAAACCAGGCTTGCTTTCCTGTATTACACATTTTTAGTACTTTATCTCTAACAGATAAAGCTACTTTATCAAAAGTTTGGTAGGCTCTTTTTTGTGCCTCACCCATTGATATTTTATCAACCCATAATTCATCTGCATCAGTACCGAGAATTATTATATCCGGCTGATCTGAAAAACAGGATAGCAGCAAATCAAGATCTTTATCTTGGTGTGCTTTAACAAAGTCATCAAGCATATCCATAACAAGCTGCCGTTCAGCTTCTAAGTTAATATCAGTATCAGTGGAACAAGAATTAAAGATTAGGAGTAAAGCGGGGACAACAAAGAAGTAAATCAGTTTCATAATTTCCTCTCTTGAAATTGATCAATATGTTTAATCATCATCATCTTAATTACAGTGCGGAATCATTATTAAGAGGAAAGAGAAATATTAAGACTTACTATAAGCTAATTTTTTTTTGATTATAAGCAAGTTTACTTGCTATTTAACAATATTTATAATCTTAAATATCAACAAAATAGGAAAAGAGTCATCAATTAATTGAAGACTCTTTTAAAAAAGTAAAAAAATATTTAGGTATGGAATTAAAATCCATAATTCAATCCAATCATAAATCTTCCAACAATTTTTGGCTGATTTACTGCATCATCTGCATCGTTGTATGTATAATCTTCTCGTGGATTTATATCATCGCCATCAGGGCTGTATGAGGTATCGTGTCCTTTCAATGTTCCTTCAAAAAAGTATTCAACGCCACCGCCAAAAACCATATAAAGATTTGGAACTAATGGAAATTGTGTCTCTATACCTCCACCCAATCCAAATTGATTTGCAGTTACATCAAAATCTTCATTACCGCCTACATATTTAAAATTACCAGTAAACATTGAGTAACGCGGACCGAGATATATATTAGACTGTGAAAATATATTTACGGGTATTAACATATCAAATCTTAAATCCCACATCCAGCCTCTTTCTTCAGGTGTACCGTTTGTTGCATTATTAATAAATATTTTGCGTGCATCTGCAGATTTTCCAGGATCTAGCGTTGTATAACCAAATCCAAATCTTGCACTTAATGGAAATCCGGATTGAAAACTTGAAACCGTAAAATTTAACTGCGTACCAAAACCGCCATTATAACCAAATACAACTCCACCATAAAAATTAGGGCCAAGATTGAAACCAGTATTGTAGTTTTGTGCGAAAGCACCAGCTGAAATGAATAAAAGCATTGTGAGTATAAATTTTCGTACCATACTAACTCCTTTAATATTAGAATAATATTTTATGAAATAGAAGCTAGCATCCTCTCCTAGATGAAAAATCACATAGAATAATAGTAAATTTGTTATGAATTGTAAATAGAAAAATAACTTTTTTTTCACATTTATCTAAAATTGCTATTTGCAATGCTTAAGATTGATGAACAATTAAAAAAAACAAATAGTATTTCTCATTCTGAGCCAATAAAAAGCTTAAATGAAGAATTAATTATAAGCAGAATAACCTCTCTTTGGGCATTTAGTGAATCTGCTTTGGGCGGTATACTACATGCATTTAGAATTCCATTTCGCGGGATGGTGATTTCTGGTGCTGCAGTAATATTTATTTCAATGATTGGTTATTTCTCAAAGAAACGTGGTAATGTTTTAAAAGCACTGTTAATGGTTTTAATTGTAAAAGGTTTGGTCAGCCCTCATACTCCCCCCGCAGCTTATGCTGCAGTTATCTTGCAGGGGATACTTGGAGAGATACTATTTTTTAGTAAAAAATTATTCAGACTATCTGCTTTACTATTAGGTATATTCACTTTATTGTTTTCATCAATTCAAAAGATATTCATCCTAACAATTGTATTTGGCAATACTCTATGGGAATCAATTGACGAATTTGCTGGCATCATAATAAATAATTTCACTCCACAGGATTATGCGACTGAATTTAATTTCAGCTATCTTTTGATCAGTTTTTATTTAGGTCTACACTTGCTTTTGGGTGCGCTTATTGGATGGACTGCAGGTAAATTACCAAACCAAACCAAAAATATTCTACCTATAAATATATTTGAGTTTAACTCGTTCAATAGTAAAAAAAATAAATTTTTAAATGATAAAGCTGTACAAAAACGGTGGCGACAAAGACCATCCAGTATTCTTTTAATTGCGTTTATACTGGTGCTGGTTATCATATCATATTTTTATCCTGAACTTGGTTCAAATAAAGCCACTGAAATTATATTTATGGTATTGCGTGCATTGCTTATTTTAATTATTTGGTATTCCCTTCTAGGTCCACTAGCACTTAAATTTTTCAGAAGATTCCTGAAGAAAAAAGAGAATCTCCATATAACTGAAATAAATAATATAATTGATTCCTTTCCGCACCTCCGAGCGCTAGTTTCTTATAGCTGGAAGATATCTTCACCTGATAAAGGTTACAAAAGGATTAAAACATTTCTTACGAATTTAATTTCATACTTCTTAGTAATTGATTTTAACGAAAGTTGAAATTAAAAATTATCATCTCTAATAATAGCAATTAACTTCTATCAGCTAATTATTAAATTTTTAAGTTACTCTTGATAAATCATTTGTTTTCATAATTTTATTGGTTTTTATGCAGGAACTAGTAACATATTGTTATAAAAATAAAATCAGCATTTGTTAGTACCAAATGATACTAATAATAATAGTGCTAATTTTCATTTTTGAAACGATACAAAAAATTTATATGTTGAAGACTGAAGAAATGCTTAAATTTAAAATAAACATTAACTAAATATTGCTTATGAAAAAGTCCGTAATTCTAATTCTATCTTTTTATTTATTACTTTTTACATCATGTTCAGAGGAAATTACCAATCCACCTGAAAATAATCCATCTCCTCCTGCCTCTGGTTTTGATGCAAAGTATCCAATTGAATGGATGAGCTTGATGTACGACATTGTCGTCCTGGAAGTCATTCCTGCTCCAATTTGTTCTCGGTTATATGGTTATTGTGGTATTGCTATCTATGAGGCCGTTTATAATGGAATTCCAAATCATAACTCATTGGCAGGTCAATTAAATGCTATGCCTGAAATGCCGTCACCAAAAAATGAAATTTATGATTGGCCTTCTGTATTATCTGCAACTATTAAAATTGTTTCTTCAAATATTTTATATGAACCAATACCGGCTAGTTTGAACATGATAAATAATTTATACAATAAACAGATTGGGGAAAGAAAAAATGAGATAGATACAACAATTGTTGATAGATCAATTGAATTTGGAGAACAAATTGGAAATAAAATTATAGACTGGTCAAATTCAGATAGATTTTTGGAAACAAGAAACTGGACTTATACTCCACCTTCAAGGGTGAATCATCCGGAATATTGGGAATCAACCGCACCTGGTGAAGAAGCACTTGAACCATACCTTGGAGTACAAAGACCATTTTGTATGCTAACCCAGAACCAATGTATGGTCCCGCTTGAAATAGCTTTTGATACAATTCCGGGAACAGCCTTTTATCAGGAAGGTTATGAAGTTTTGGACAAAAGCAGGAATCTTACATTCGATGAAAAAAATATAGCATTTTTCTGGGAAGATAAGCTTGGCACGGGTAGACCACCTGGTCACTGGATTTCAATTACGAACAATATGGTACTCCGCTTTTCGCTGAAACTTGATGCTGCAGCAAAACTTTATGCCTTAGTTGGAGCAACTATAAGGGATGCATTTATCTCAGCCTGGGAAGCTAAGTATAGAGTAAATTTACTGAGACCAAAAACTTATATAAGAGATTTTTTAGGTGAGCCGAATTGGGATGAATTAGTACCAACACCACCATTTCCTGAATATCCATCTGGTCATTCAGTAGGTTCCGGAGCTGTGTCAAAAATCCTCACTCTATGGTTTGGGGATAATATCGCATTTACAGACAGTACTCACAATAATCAACCAGGATTAAGAAATAGGGATTTCAACTCTTTTTACGATGCCGCAAATGAAGCTGCTTGGTCAAGATTATATGGCGGTATACATTTTCGGAGTGCTATATTGAATGGTCTTCAGCAGGGTAAATCAGTTGCAGATGTAATTTTAAGTAAGATAAAATTTGAGTAGAGGTAAATAAATATGAAATCTTCAGTGCTAATCATTTCTTTTTTATTAATAACTATTACAGCCCAGGCGCAAGACATTTCATTTGAAGATGTTGCAAATGAACTGGGGATCTCTTTCAGCAGAGATGGAGGTTTTTTTGGTGGAGGCTTGAGTTTCTTTGACTTTGATGGCGATGGCATGGATGATATTTCCTTTTCCAGCAAAAGGTATAAACAAATTATGATTTTTAAAAATTCAAATAATACTTTCCCATTATTTACTAACCAGCTGGGAATACTGGATTCATCCGATGTTCGTACAATTTTATGGGCAGACTATGATAATGATGGTGATAAAGATCTTTTTCTGGCTACTTATGGGGGAATAGATCGCCTTTATCAGAACAATCAGAATTTTTTTACCGATGTAAGTCATCAAGTAGGTATAAGCACTATTGCAAATTTTGCAACTGCAGCAGCTCTGGCAGACTATGATAATGATGGTGATATTGATGTTTATGTTTGTGTCAGGGATGATCTTAATCCTAATATTCTCTATCAAAATCAAGGGAATGGATCATTTTTAGATGTTACTGATATGGCGGGTGTTGGTGATACGATTGGAGGAACTAATTTTTTTAAACTTCCACTTGCAGTATCATTTTTTGATTTTAATAATGATTCCTATCAGGACATTTACATTGCAAACGATAAACACGGTGGTAACACACTCTATAAAAATAATGGAGACGGCACGTTCTCTGATGTTAGTTATGAATCTAACACTGGTGTTTACATCGATGGTATGGGTGTGGCGATAGGAGACTATGATAATAACGGATTTCAGGATATCTACACCACAAACACACCTTTAGGAAATGTGTTGCTTAAGAATAATGGGGATGAAACTTTTACAGATGTTTCCGAACAATTGAATGTTACAGTAAATAAAACTTGCTGGGGTGCAAATTTCTTTGATTTTGATAATGATACTGATTTAGACTTGTTTGTTTCTACCCTGTCAGAAATGGGAAATACTGGCGAAAATTCTTTATTTGAGAATCAGAATGACGGAACTTTTATAGAGTTGTCATTACAAGGGATAAATACAGATGACACGAAAAGCCATGGAAACGCCATTGGGGATTTTAATAATGACGGATTTTGTGATGTTGTTGTTATTAATAGTTTACCAAATAATTCATCAGTATGGCAAAACAGTGGGAATATGAATAATTGGGTAAAACTGGAACTTATAGGCGTACAAAGCAATAGAGATGGAATTGGAAGTAAGATTGAAGTTTTCAATGGTACAGAACATTTTATTCGTTCAACTCATTGCGGGCATAGCTATTTGTCTCAAAATAGTGGGATTTTAACTATTGGTGTTGGGACTACATTAATAGTTGATTCGATAATTATCAAATGGCCAAGTGGAACTGTAGATGTAATGAGAAATATAAACACGAACAGATGGTACAGAGTAGAGGAAGGTGGAACTATAACTAACAGTGAAGAAAAAATATATACTGCTAAAAGTTTTTCTTTGGAACAAAACTATCCAAATCCATTTAATCCTTCAACTAAAATAAAATATAGTCTTGCTGTTGACAGTAAGGTCACGGTAAAAATTTTCAATATCCTGGGACAGGAAGTTATTGAATTAATTAGTGAAAACTTCAGTGCTGGAAACCATGAATTAGAATTTAATGCATCGAATTTGCAAAGCGGTGTTTACTTTTATAAACTTTCTGCAAATGCAATTGATGGTACCAATTTTTCTTCAGTTAAAAAGATGCTATTAGCAAAATAGATTTGTTTTTCATTCCTGAACCGTATCTATTTTAAATTATTCTTTTCGTAATCGTGATCCAATTCTTCAATATGGTGCATATCAAATTCTGTTTGTTATGAATACTTAACAATATTTATCATTCCTCAAAAACAAGATTTTTTCATCCCAAAATTCTCACTTTTGAAAATATATTCATCGATAAACGCTTAGAATCAAACAATAAGTTGATATTGATTGATGGCAAGATAGTTGGTATTAGCTGGTATCAACTTTTGGAACAACAATGAAAAATAATATTTCAATAGAGCCAAATTACTCAATTAGCACTGCAGCAAGATTGCTTGGAATTTCTGTTCCTACTTTAAGGATGTATGAAAAAGAGGGTTTGATAATTCCATTTAAATCAAATGGTAATCAAAGAAAATATTCTGATAAAGATTTGGAAAGGTTGCGTTGCATAAGAAAAGCGATAAAAGAAGATAAGATGGGAATTGAAGGTGTGAGGCGGATGCTTTCACTAATTCCCTGCTGGGCTTTAATTGAATGTTCTGAAAAAGATAGAAAAAATTGTGATGCCTTTAACAGTTACACTTCTCCTTGCTGGACTGTTAATCATAAAAATAATATTTGTGCAGAAAGAGACTGTATTAACTGTGATGTTTATAACAGCTTTGGCGATTGCGGAAGTATAAAAGAAAAATTAAAAGAATTAATTCCACCACATAAATAGTAACAATATTTTTAAGGATATTAAAATGAAAAAACTTGTGATTCTTGGAGCTGGAACTGCTGGCACGATGATGTTAAACAAGCTCCATAATGTGCTTGATAAAAATGAATGGCAAATTACAATTGTTGATCAGCATGAAACACATTATTATCAACCGGGATTTCTTTTTATTCCATTTGATATTTATACCTGCAAAGATGTTATAAAACCAAAACGAGATTTTTTCCCCGCAGGTGTAAATGTGATCCAATCTGAAATAGATAAAATTGAACCAGACAAAAACAGGGTTCTGCTAAAAAATAATCAAGTTGTTGGTTATGATCAGCTAATAGTTGCAACAGGTGCAAAGATAAATCCTGATGAAACTGAAGGAATGAAAGACAGCCTATGGCAAAAAAGCGTATTTGATTTTTATACAATTGAAGGTGCATGCGCATTAAGGCAATTCTTCAAATATTGGGAGGGCGGTAAACTTGTTATTCATATTACAGAAATGCCAATTAAATGTCCCGTTGCACCTTTAGAATTTGCTTTTTTAGCTGATTGGTTTTTTACCGAAAAAGGTATTCGCGATAAGGTTGATATAGAATTTGTAACACCTTTACCAGGTGCATTTACAAAACCAAAAGCATCTGCAATTCTGGGTGATTTTTTGGATAAGAAAAATATAAAACTTACAACAGAATTTGGTATCGCTAGAGTTGATAATGAAAAGAAAACTATAGTTTCATGGGAAGAAGATGAAATTCCTTTTGATGTACTGGTTACAATACCAACAAATATGGGAGATGCAGCTATTGAGCGAAGTGGTATGGGAGATGAGTTTAATTTCATACCAACTGATAACCAAACACTAAAAGCTGAAGGATATGATAACATTTTTGTTATCGGCGATGCAACCAATTTACCAAGTTCAAAAGCAGGTTCTGTTGCACACTTCCAGGCAGATATTTTATTTGAAAACTTTCTTGCAGCAATTGAAAATCGTAAACCACAGGCAAAATTTGATGGGCATGCAAACTGTTTTATTGAATCAGGTTTTGGTAAGGGGATTTTAATTGATTTTAATTACGATACCGAACCTCTTCCCGGAAAATTCCCTCTTCCCGGTGTTGGCCCGTTTTCACTTCTGGAAGAAACAAAAATGAACCACTACGGAAAAATTATGTTTCGCTGGATGTACTGGAATTTTCTTGTAAAAGGATTAGAACTTCCGATTGAATCCCATATGTCTATGGCTGGAAAGAGAGCTTAACGATGGATGAAAAAGTAACACAAACCCAAATTGATGAAATAAATCACAAACTCGATTTAGTGCTTGAAGAAATAGAGCTTCAGAAAAAGCACAGAAGAGAAATGCATGATCTTAAAGAAGATTTAATGAGAGTTGGAACAGATCTTTATTCAACAGCTGTTACAGAACTTGAAGAAGTTCACGATTATCTGCAAACCGGAGATATTCTTCATCTTGGTAAAAAACTTTTAAGAAATGTAAAAACAATGAACAAAATGTTCGATCAACTTGAAAGCGCAAGAGATTTTTTGGAAGATGCTTCACCGCTCGTACGTGAATCTATTATAGATTTTATGGCAAAGATGGATGAATTCGATCGCAAAGGATATTTTCAGTTTTTTAAAGAATTCCAGAATGTTATGGATAATGTGATAACCTCATTCACAGTTGATGATGTAAAGGCACTTGGTGATAATGTTGTAACAATTTTAAACACTGTTAAAAGTCTAACACAACCGGATATGCTGCACTCTATAAACAACGCAGTTAAAGTCTATAATAAACTTGATATAGAAATAGAAGAAGATATTTCTTATTTCCAGTTGTTCAAAAGGATGAATACACCGGAAATGAGAAGCGGAATTGCCTTCGGAATAAAGTTTCTTAAAAGCTTAGCTGAACAGCAATATACAAATCAACCCATAAAAAAATTAAATCATGTGCAATCAAATTAAACAGGAGAAAAAAAATGGAAACTGTAGAATTATTAGGTAAACAATTAGAATTAGATGAAGATGGCAATCTTAAAAACCTATCTGATTGGAATAAAGAAATAGCAATGGAACTTGCTAAGCAGGAAGGTATAGAAGAATTAACTGATCGCCATTGGATTGTAATTGATTTTATGCGTAATGAATATGAAACAAAAGGTGACGCTCCATCCATCAGAAAATTAACCAAGGAAAGCGGAGTTGATACAAAAGAATTATATAAACTCTTTCCAAAAGGCCCTGCAAAAAAAGCGGCAAGAATTGCGGGATTGCCAAAACCAAAAGGATGTATTTAATTAAAAATAAATTTTAATCAAGGAGAATTTAAAATGGCTGAGCCAATAGAAAAAGTTTCAATCGTAGTTTCAAAGGGGTCGCTGGAAGGTGTTTACCCCGGATTGATAATGGCTAACGGCGCAAGAATGGAAGGTATTGAAGCAACATTATTTTTCACCTTTTTTGGGCTTGAAGCAATTATAGATAAGAAAATGGATCATCTTAAAGTTGCAACAGTTGGAAATCCTGCAATGCATATTCCTACAATGGTAGGAGGTTTACCGGGAATGAGCGCAATGGCTACCAGGATGATGAGCAAAGAGATGGAAAAAATAGATATACCACCAGTCCGTGAGTTTATTGAAATGATTCACGATGCAGGATGTGAAATTTATGGATGTAAAGCAACTGTAGATATGTTCCATCTTAAAAAAGAAGATTTTTGCCAGCAGATGGACGGGATAATCACTGTTGGTGAATTTTATGAAAAATCTGCCGGCGCACAAATTATTTTCACTTAATCAAAATATTTAAGAATAACTAACAGGTATTCATACTATGATACGAAATAAATTTCAATCACTTTTAATTACTTTATTTGCTATAACAGCATTATCAACAAGTGTATTTGCAACAGATGGTTATTTTAGGCATGGGTACGGCATTAAATATTCTGCATTGGCAGGATCAGGAATAGCTGTTCCTTTAAGTTCACTGGGTGCAATTACTAATCCGGCTGGAATAGTATTTTTAAATAATCGTTATGATATAAACATATCTTACTTCAGCCCTTCAAGAGAATATACAGTAACAGGAAATCCATCTATGATGCAGGGTACTTTTGGATTAGCGCCACAAACTTTAGAAAGTGAATCAAATTCATTTTTCTTTCCAACTCTTGGTGCTAATTGGGGCTTTAACGGCAACATGGCAGTAGGTTTAGTTATTTATGGTAATGGTGGAATGAACACTGATTATCCGGATATGGTTTTTCACGATCCAAATTCACCAGGAACAGGTGTAAACCTTGAACAACTTTTTGGAGGGGTTACTTTTGCAATGGAAGTTGCTGAAGGACACGCTTTGGCTGTACAAGGATTGTTTGGATGGCAGAGATTTAATGCAAAAGGATTATTTAATTTCAGTGGCTTCTCAAGTAGCCCGGAAAACTTAACCGGAAATGAAAAAAGTACTTCTACCGGGTTTGGTTTTAAGGTTGGTTACCAGGGACAATTTGGTAAGATAATAAGGTTTGGTGCAGCATATCAAAGCAAAATGAATATGAGTGAGTTTGACAGATATGCAGGATTATTTGCCGAAGCTGGAGATTTTGATGTTCCTGCCAGCTGGCAAGCTGGTTTTGCAGTAATGCCAACTCAAGAATTTACTGTATTGCTTGATGTTCAGCAGATTCTTTACAGTAGTGTAAAATCAATTGCTAATCCTATGGATTTAATTAACAACTCCCCTGCTCTTCCTGATGGCTCTCCTAATCCCAATTTTAAACCTTTAGGTGATGAAGCTGGATGGGGATTTGGCTGGAAAGATATGACAATAGTAAAATTAGGATTAATGTATGATCTTCCTGAAGCGTGGACACTTTACGGCGGATACTCATATGGAAAGCAACCAATTCCGGAAACTGAAGTTATGTTTAATATTCTTGCTCCCGCCGTGGTTGAACATCATATAACTTTGGGTCTTTCCAAAGAAATAAATAAATCACACGAAGTTATGATTGCTTTTATGTATGCACCTAAAGGAAGTGTTACAGGACCGAATCCTTTAGAAATCCCTAACCAGCAAACCATTGAATTAAATATGAGCCAATTCCAGATAGATGTTGGTTACGCATTTAGTGTACTATAAGATGTAATGATGAAGAATAAAAAAGGTCTGCTCATTATTAAGCGGACCTTTTCTTTTCTCTACTGAATCCATATCAATTGTAATTCATAAATTTATTAGTGATCAGGATATTTCTACGCATCCTAATTATCAGCTGCTTCTCCATTTATAATTTTTGTTAGATTAATTTCAATCCGTTTCTATTAATAAAAGTAATTAGATAATTGATAGAGCTGTCTGGCAGCAAAACGATTGATGAATCAAAAAAGTAAAAACTACAATCCAAATCTACCTTTTTACAATGGATCATTTTTAGAAAAACCATAAATGGTCTGCAGAATGCAATGCTCTTCTTGGTGTAAAATTTGTGCGTATTAAACAACATTGAGTTGAGAAATTTTAAGAGGAATTACCATGAAAAAATTGGTCTTCATTCTCTTGCTGTTACTTACATCGTATGCCTCTGCTAATCCGCATTTCACTATAGGAAGCAATCATTACTATACCTATTTAGCATATCCACATGACATCTTGTTTTGGCCAAACAGAGCTATCTTCTCACAATTCTATCCGCAGACTCTTCCATGGCAGGGCCATGTAACGAACCTGAGTCAGAGACCAAATGACGCTTATATAAGTAACTACAACTACTTCGATTTTCCCGTACCAAATGAATACAGCGGCGACCCAAATGATATCAAATCCTATATGCGGGCTTCATCTTATGTTTACCAAAACAGATTCAGCGTTGGTGGCATCTGGGATTTTGGAGAATGGGGAAAAGCTTTTCTGGAACTTGGTACCAATCAAATAGATATGGAACAACGCGTGGAAGGTGTAGTACGCAACAATGAAACTCTCGAGCTGATACCAGTAACTTCACGAACGGATGGATTGAGAAGCTCATACAACTTTCACCTGATCTATGCTAACTATCTATTTGGAAATCCGATTGGACTCAGCGTGAAATATCAGACGAAAAACATCGAAGCTCCGGAGTCGGAAATAAGGTTTACAAAAAACGGCACTGAAACAGTATCAAATCGTCTTACCTGGGGATGGACTACAACTCCCTGTGCACATATCTTCGAAACATCCAGCCAGAATTTTGATGCATGGTTCCTTAATGACTATACCCTCTTTTCGGGAGGACAGCTTGATCTTCAGTTGAGCTATGAATTCGAAGACCATAAATCAGCCGTGCGCTACAGAAGCAGAAGGGAGAGTGGACAAACATATTACTGGGAGAGTAGTTTACCGGATTCAATACCGGGCGCTGATTTTGTAGGATCATACATTACTGATGATAGGTACGAGGATGAAATAGCTGATGACCTTATACGGGCTTATTCGAAAATTCGATTCTGGAAAATTGGTGATGCAGATCTGGGTTTGTTGTTTTTCCTGCAATATGCTGATCGCGATAATAATATAGTCAGCACAGTTAAAGAAGCAAATAGTGAACCTCGAAGCAGCGACTCGGAAAATGAATATACGATTGAGATAAATCCCTGGCTGAATTACAAATTTGGAAAAAGTTATTTCGATTTCGGACTGCTGATGGAGTATTCCATAATCGATATGAGTAATACATCACCCCGGTGGAATGGTTCAATTGGAGCAACAGAAAATGGAGTTATCAGAAATTCTCAACCATACGAGAGCGGATTCACGCCTTCGTGGGAGTCCTTTTCACAAGGTACTTATAGTTTTTTCGCAACGGGTTTTGAGGCATCCACATCCATCAACATAAGCGGACGATTTTCTGCTCTTGCGTCAGTTCTGCTTTTGCGTAAATACAGTTTTCTCACTAAAGAATATGGTAGTTCTGAAATTCCGGAAGGTGGCAGTGAATATGTATTCACTGCAACTCATACACGGAACGATTACAAGAATGAAACATGGATGGCTGGATCAGTCGGGCTGGCCTATGGCTGGGGTCCATTACAGTTGATAGCAACAATGCATCTTCCGCTGGCGTATTTGCTTGAAAAGAATACTCAACTTGCAGACAATAGTACAACGCTCGTTGACCTGACACAGAGGAATGTTTGGGCTGTGCAGGAACCCGTTAGCTTTAGACTACTCCTGGTTGTTGGTTTGGAACGTTAAGCCGGCTGTTTGAAATTATTTTTTTTTCGTTGAATGTTTATAGAATTGTTTGAGAGAATCCGGATTTGCAAGGGCATCCTTATTTTCAACTGTCTCCCCGTTCACAATTTTAGTAACAGCTATTTCAACTTTTTTCCCACTTATCGTGTGTGGAATTTCATTCACCTCGACTATTCCTGATGGTACATGTCTTGGCGTTGCGTTTTTTCTTATCTTTAATTTAATTTTTTCAATTAAATTGTTCCCGAGCTTAAATCCTTCATTTAGCACCACAAAAAGGAGTATTTCAACATCACCATTATTCTTTTTACCAATAACAACGCTATCAGTAACTTCTTCCATCGCTTCGACAATCCTGTAAATTTCAGCGGTTCCAATTCTTACACCACCCGGATTTAATGTTGAATCTGATCTTCCATATACAATTATTCCCATCGTTTCAGTAATTTTAATATAATCACCGTGAACCCAAACATTTGGAAATTTATTAAAATAAGATTTGATATATTTTTTATTATTCTCATCATCCCAGAAATAAACTGGCATTGAAGGAAATGGTTCAGTACAAACTAACTCACCTTTTTCTCCCCACACGGCCTCACCTTTTTCATTATAAGATTCCACCTTCATTCCTAATCCTCTACACTGGATTTCCTCAGAATAAACCGGGAGAATTGGATTGCCAAGTATAAAACAAGATAATATATCTGTACCTCCCGAAATAGATGAAAGTTGTAAATCCCTTTTAACTCTTTTATAAACCCATTTAAAATTTTCCTCTGTTAGAGGTGAACCGGTTGAAAGAATTGTTCTTAGGGATCTTAAATGAAACTCTTTATTGGGTATTAAACCGGATTTCTGGCATGCAGTAAGATATTTTGGACTTGTACCGAAAATGGTAATTCCTAATTCATCAATCTTTTCAAAAAGGTATCCGGTAAACGGGTAAACAGGATTACCATCATATAAAAATAGAGTTGCTCCCACTTGCAATGAGCTGACCAGCCAATTCCACATCATCCATCCACAAGTTGTATAATAAGTAATTACATCATCCCTTTTTAGATCTGTGTGTAATACATGCTCTTTATAATGCTGTAATAGAGTTCCACCAGCTCCGTGCACTATACTTTTAGGTAATCCCGTTGTACCCGAAGAATACATGATATAAACAGGGTGATTAAAATGTGCTTGTTCAAAGGATATTTCTGTTGAGCTAAGATCTAATAATTCATTAAAATATAAGTATTTAGATATCTTTATATCTTTTTCATTCTTGGTACTAGAATCAAAAATAAGTTCGCTAAATGATTCAATCAGTATAATATTTTCTATTTCCGGAATTCCCTGTACTATATCATTAATTTTAGATATGGAATTTATTTTCTTTCCATTATACTGATAACTCTCGATTGCGAATAATACTTTTGGCTTTATTTGTCCGAATCTATCCAGCACACCCTGAATTCCAAAATCCGGGGAGCACGAAGACCAGATTGCTCCAAGACTTGTAGCTGAAAGCATGGCTATGATAGTTTCGGGTATATTCGTTACAAATCCTGCTACCCTATCTCCTTTTTTTACACCTATCTTTTTTAATCCTGCAGCGCATTGAGCAACCAGTTTATTAAGCTGTTTATAAGTTAAAGAAACATCAGGTTTATCCTCCCTGCTGCTTATAATAGCTTTACCATCATCATTATAACGTAATAGATTTTCAGCAAAATTAATTTTTGTTCCGGTAAACCATTTTGCACCCCGTATTATTCGTCTATCTAAAATATTATCATAGCTTTTTGAGTGGATTAAACCCGAATACTTCCAAATTGATTCCCAAAAATTTTCAATATCAGTAACAGACCAATCGTATAACTCACTATAATTCTTAAATGAAAGATTATACTCCTTCTTCAGGAATTTTATGAAAGATTTAAAATTTGAATTATTAATTCGTTGTTTTGAAGGAATCCAGAGTGGTTTTTTATTTTCTGCCATTTGTAAATTGTAAATTGATAAGCTACAAACTCTATATAAATTCTGCATATAAAGCAGCATTCCATGCAAATTCACTATTGGAATTTTCCAAAGCACATTTTGCTGCCATTTCAATAAATTCTTTTTTACGTTTTGAATCAATCACATCCAAGCCAATTGCTACTTTTAACATGTTGCTATAGTCATTGACAGAATGATACTTTTCAAATGATTCAATTGATATGGTGAGTTTTTCAATATCGCTGGAAAGTAAATTTTTTATAAATATTTCAACGGTATTTCTATCAGGAATATTATCAATATTTGCAAATCTCGCAAGATTGTTTGCGGTATAGATTTCAGAAATTTTCATATGATCTGGCAGTTGATCATATCCTATGCACTTACTGCTTTGTGGTTTAGGTATTTCAAAAACTCCCATTGAAGCTCTTGAATAAAAATTAGCTGACATTCTTGAAACTGCATCAAATCTTACCGGATCAATTACTCCATTATCAATAATTTCATTGGCAACATGAAATCTAACAACTTCACAAATTGCCATATTTGCAGATCCACCTTCTTGTCCGTAACTATTCATCTCTTTTAAAATACACTCCATCTGAAAGGGAGATTCTTTTACGCGTTTAGGTTTCACAATTTCTGACTCTATAGGGGTTAATCCGCTTTTAATAAACTCATCAATCCCGGAAGGATATTCGGTGGAAGATAAACTCACCTGTTCAACCATTTCGAAAGTAACAGCCTGAACAACGCATTCTTTCGTAGCAAGCAGATTATAGTATGTATCTTTTAAGCTTCCGTCTTTACCACGCCTATTTGGAGAGAAAGCGATTAGCGGGGGATTTGCACCGAATGCATTGAAAAAAGAAAAAGGTGATAAATTATTACTCCCGCTTTTGGAAATTGTTGAAACTAAAGCAATTGGTCTTGGAACAACGCCCCCAAGCAAAAGTTTATGAACTTCCGGAACAGATAATTCTTTTGGATCGAAGTGTAACATTAAACATTCTTTTTCTTTGCTAAGATTGATCTTTCTTTTTTCGCTCTTGTGAATTTGTTTTTCAATACTCCTAATCCCGTAATTTCCAATTCCATTTCATCTCCTTCTTCAATCCAGATGGGAGTAAACTCTTTTCCTTTTTCTTTAGCTTCCAAAGCCCAGGTTCCATTTAATTCAAGATAGCAACCAGTTCCAACAGTTCCGGAACCAATCACATCTCCGGGAAATAAATTTACACCGTAAGATGCTCTTTCTATAATTTCAGCAAATGTCCAATTCATATCCTTCATATTTCCATTAGAAACTAATTTGCCATTATGCTTCGCCGTCATTTTTAAATCATATTTATTACCATCAGGAGTTTCGATTTTGTATTTTTCCAATTCATCAGGGGTAACCAGCCATGGACCAATAATTGTTGCAAAATCTTTTCCTTTTGCTGGTCCCAAATTTAACTTCATTTCTTCCATCTGTAAAACTCTTGCAGAAAGATCATTCATTATCATGTAACCAGCAATGTAAGAATCCGCATCTTTAACCGAAATATTTTTTCCTCTTTTACCAATTACAACTGAAACTTCAAGTTCAAAATCCAATTTCTGAAAATGATCTTTTTCGACTCTAATTTCACCTTCCCCATAAATGGCATTATGATTTGTGAAATAGAAAACCGGGAACTGATCAAATTCAGGTATCATTTCGACACCGCGATTTCTTCGTGCGGTTGCAACGTGCTGCCGAAAAGCATAACCATCTCTGCATGAAGTAGGTTTAGGAACAGGTGCAAGCATTTTTAATTTCGAATCATCAACAAATGAATTTATCTTGCCATCTTTAATTGCCTCTTCAACTTTTCTTGCATGCTGCATCAATTCATCCCCGCCTCGCAAGAATCTCCTCATCGTTTTGGGAATTTCCAGCCCCATTCCTGCAGCACATTCGTTTAAATTATAGATTTTTCCATCTAAATAAATTCCAAGTCTATCTTTTTTCCTGGTTGTATATGAAACTAACTTCATAATTTATTCCTTGTTACATTTTGTAAGGTTTTTTTCAGATATATTAATTTATTCTTCCAACCAAGATTGATTATAATCTTTAACCATCGTTTCTTTTACATTCATTGTTACTTTAAGTGGTTGAAATGTATCTACCATAACAGCATATTCATTAGTTTCTTTTTTACCAATTGATTCTTCCGTTTTACCGGGCTGTGGACCATGTGGAATACCCATTGGATGTAAGGTTATTGATCCTTCTTTAATACCTTTACGGGACATAAAATCTCCATGTACATAGTAAAGCACTTCATCGCTATCAACATTTGAATGATAGTAAGGAGCAGGAATTGACTGCGGATGAAAATCAAATAAACGCGGTACAAAATTACATACAACAAAATGCTGTGTTGTAAACAGTAAATGTGAAGGAGGAGGTAGATGTATTTGTGCCAACCTTTGGTGAATAATCCTTTAATGTTAAAAGTGATACGGATAAAGAAAACCATCCCAGCCAACAACATCAAATGGATGATGAGGAACAGTGTACTTAAAAATTTTTTTATTAACCTTTAGTAATAAGATTAAACTCACCTTTTTTATCAATTGGATCCATATATTGCGGTACTTTAAAATCTCTTTCATAATATGGAGCCTCTTCCGTAAGCTGTCCGTATTCATTTCTAAAATGCCTCGGAATATCAAAAGGTGTTGATGATTCAACAATAAATAATTTTGCATTTTTATAGCTATCAAACTTCAGTTGATACGTTGTTCCTTTTGGAACAACAATATAATCCCATTGTTTAAAAGGAAGTTTACCATATTCAGATAAGAATTCACCTTTTCCATAATGAACAAATAGTAGTTCGTGTGCATAGCTATTCCGGTAAAAGAAATCGGCATCTTCAGTTGGATGAGCTGTTGAAATTACACAATTATGGATTTCTTAAAAATTCATTTCGTGAACTTAAAAAATCACCTTTACTTTTTTTCTCATCAGTAAAAAAATGATAGTACTGCAAAGGTGCATCCTCCCAATCATTTGATTTATCAGGTGTTATATCGCCTATTTTCTTAACTTTTGTAGGCATATAAATGTGATATTTATTTGAATAAATTCCTGAAAATCCTTTCGTGCTAAACAATTCTTCCCTGTATAAAGACTTACCATCTTCTTTATAAAATGTTGTATGCCGCTTTGGTGGAACTTTACCAAGCTTAACATAAAATGGCATACTAACCTCCATCAATATATTTAAATAATAACATTATTCATAAATAAAAATTATTTATCTAAACTTCCTCGTAATGCCTGGTCTCTTTCAATTGATTCAAACAAGGCCTGAAAATTTCCCTGCCCAAATCCCTGTGCACCTTTTCTTCGTTGAATAATTTCATAAAAGAAAGTTGGTCTATCACCAATTGGTTTTGTAAATAATTGAAGTAAGTATCCTTTACCTTCAACATCACATAATATTCCGTATTTTTTCAATTCATCAATATCTTCTGTAACTTCAATTCCTCTTTTCTTTCAAAAGATCATAATAATGAATCAGGCACACTGATAAAAATTCAACACCATTTGCTCTCATCGCTGCAATTGTTTTAATTATATCATTTGTTGCTACTGCAATGTGTTGAATACCAGAGCCCAAATATTCATCAATGTATTCTTCAATCTGAGATCTTTTTAATCCTTCATAAGGTTCATTAATTGGATTTTTTACAGAAGCTCCATCTGTTGATCGTAACAACTTTTGAAAGAAGAGCAGAATATTGTGTTGATATATCACCAGGACCAAAATCAATAAAAGTTTCAAAGTTCAAACTTTTGTTTAAATAATTTGCCCATAAATTCATTTCATTTGTTCTCACATTACCAACTATGTGATCAATTGCCTGAAGACCTGTTTCTTCGGCACTTAAGTTTCAATTTTCTGAATAGGTTTACCGTAACCAGGTTTAAATATTCCTTTATAATTTTCTCTGTTAATAAAAACAATTTCAGCATCATCATAGAGTTTTATTGCAGCTTCTTCAATAAAACCATTTTCATCTTCAGATTTTTCAGGAGTTCGCGAAGGTATTGCACCATTTTCAATTGCACCTGTTGTATGCAGTCTTTTACATCTTTTAACCTTTAACGACCCAACGTTTAACTCCATCACCATGTCTCTCAACAAATGATGAAATTTCATACCGGCTTGGATTGATTGCAGAAGTTAAAACAATGCGGAAATTATTCTTTTCAAGATAGTAGGATACTTTACCTTTAACTCCTGTTTCGGGTCCAAGATAACCTATAATATTCATCCCAAATGCTTTTGCATGCCAGTAAGCCCACATTTTTGCGGAACCTACATAAAATTCAGCATAATCATAACCGAGTAAACCTAATTTATCAGCCATTATAAATCTCCGGTATTAAAAATTAAATTTTTGAGGAAGAAACCACTAATTCATTCTAACTTAACAAAGATAAGAAGTTTTATTGTATTTAAAAACTCCAGAACATTTGGTTATTTTATAGAATCCAGCAACATAAAGCTGTTTTGTTTGGATGGAACAACTTTCTTCAAATTTTTATCAGTAAATAAACACTTCTTTTTAACAGGGCAATAAATGCAATGTGGCTTTTGTGCTCTACAAATTTCCCTTCCCAATCGTATTAAATTTGTATGAAATTGATGTGCAGTCTTTGGAGGAATATTTTCGTTAACCTGGTAGTAAGTTTTTTCAGGCGATGATGTATTAACTAGACCCATCCGATTAAGAGTACGATGAACATGCGTATCAACCGGACAAACGTTTCTATCAAGTGAAAAAAGTAACACACAACTTGCCGTTTTAACTCCAATTCCTTTGAATGAGATTAATTCTTTAAGTATTTCCTCATCAGTAAGTTTTTTAATATGGTCCAAACTAATCTTACCATTGTTTTTTAATAAACTGTTCAAGAGATTTTTTATTGCTGCAGATTTTTGCTTTCCTAATCCTGCAACTTTGATCATTTTTTCAATTGATGTACGATTTAGCTTAGCTACATCTTCCCACCGAATATATTTTTCCTTAATATTTTTAAACGCATTGTAAGAATTTTTATCATTTGTATTTTGAGATAGAATTGTAGCAATCAGTAAATCAACAGGATTGGGAAGATTATTACTTCTTGGCGGAAATCCAAAATGATCAATAAGTAACTTATTAATTGTTTTGATTTTATTTATCATATGCATGTAAGATGTAAAAATATTTTTGTAAAGATAATCCCTAAATATCATTTAATAAAATATTATCTTTGCATCAGCGAGATAAAATTTTGAAAATAGGAGAATAAATGGGAACATTAATGGTTAGCATTTCCGGCATTAGGGGTATTGTTGGAGATGGTTTAGATCCGCAATCATTAATAAAATACTTAAATGTGTATGCGAATTTTGTGGGCGTAGGAAAAGTAGTTGTAGGAAGAGATTCACGAATCAGTGGTGAAATGATTGAAGATATTGTTAATGGTACGTTGATTGCTAAAGGAACTGAAGTAGTTAACATTGGAATTTGTCCCACACCTACGGTACAATTCACCGTAAAGGAATTAAAGGCAAACGGTGGTATTGCAATTTCTGCAAGTCATAATCCAAATGAATGGAATGCATTAAAACTTTTAAATAGTACGGGGCAGTTTATGAGCCCGGAAGAGCATTATCAAATGATGGAAAATCTGGATGAGGAACTTAAATTTAACAAGTGGGATAAAGTTGGAAATAAATTTTTTTATAAGGAAGCTCTACAAAACCATATAAATGCAATTTTGAAATTAGGTATTTTAGATGTTCAATCAATTACAAATAAAAAATTTAAAGTAGTTGCTGATTGTGTAAATGGTGCCGGTAGCTATTGCGTACCTGATTTTCTGAGGAAATTGGGCTGCGAAGTAATTGAAATGAACTGCGAAAAAACAGGAATATTTCCTCGCAATCCTGAACCGTTACCTGAAAACTTAACTGAAACAATGAAAAAGGTTCTAGTAACAAAAGCTGATTTAGGAATTGTTGTGGATCCTGATGTTGATCGGCTGGTTCTTATTACCGAAAATGGAGAACCATTTGTAGAAGAGAATACGATAACACAAGCCGTTAAATTTATACTCTCAAAAAATCCGGGCGATGTTGTAGTAAATCTTTCAACGACGCGTGCAGTAGATGATATTGCTAAAGAATTTAACTGCAGAGTACATCGCAGCGCTGTTGGCGAAGCGAATGTTGTAAAAAAAATGAAAGAGGTTGGTGCAGTTATTGGAGGTGAGGGTAGCGGTGGTGTAATTTATCCTGAACTTCATTACGGAAGAGATGCACTTGTTGGGATCGCATTAACATTACAGCATTTATCAGAATTTGGCGGCACTTTATCACAACTTAAGAATTCCCTTCCCCGTTACATTATTGAAAAACGTAAAACAGATTTACACGGAATTGATGTAAATAAAATAATAGATTTACTGATTACAGAATTTAAAAGTGAATCAATCAATATTGATGATGGTTTAAGAATTGATTTCGAAGATCACTGGGTGCATTTTAGAAAATCTAATACAGAACCAATATTAAGAATTATTACCGAAGCTGCATCAAAAGAAAAAGCATTAATGTTGATTGGTAAATACAAGGAATTGATAAAATCAATTTCGGCAAAACACTAGTAAAGCTTTTCTCTTTTCTGAATATAATTTAGTAACGCTTTATCATACGGATCAGAAGTTTCTATCAAATTATAATCAATATTTGAATTAAGACATTCTGATTTGATCTTTGAAGTAAACTCATTCATTGCATCCTTATATGCATTTTGTAACTGATATGGCTGAGTAGTTATTTCATCTTCGGTTTCCAAATCCTTAAAAACAGCATCTTTACCAAACGCAAAAGATCTCTCGAGCGGATCAAGAATTTGAAAAATAATAACTTCATTTTTTTTGTAGCTAAAATGTTTGATCGCATTTAATACAGAATCTATCTCATCAAAAAAATCAGATATTATTACAACCAAACCTTTTCTTTTAATCTTTTCCGCAATTTGATTCAGGCAATTTGCTGTGTTGGTTTTTTGTGATGCACTTATATTCGCAAGATGTTTTAATATTTCGCGAAGGTATGTTCGGTTTGCTTTAGGTGGAAGATACTTAATGATTTTTTCATCGTAAAGAGATAAACCCACAGCGTCTTGTTGATGAATCATTAAATAGCTTAATGCGGCTGCTAATGTTGAAGCGTATTCAATTTTACTAATGTTACCCAAAGAATTAAATTTCATAGAATTGCTCGTATCCAGAAGAATAAAACTCTTCAGGTTTGTTTCCTCTTCATACTGCTTAATATAAAACTGATCGGTTTTCCCATATACTTTCCAATCAACATCCTTTAGGTTGTCACCCTGTATATATGGTCGATGCTGTGTAAACTCAACACTAAATCCGTGATACGGACTCTTGTGCAGTCCTACCATGAAGCCCTCAACAACAAATCTGGCTTTTAATTCTAATGAATTGAGTTTTGAAATGAATTCAGGTTCGAGAAAATTTTTATAATCCTGCTGTAGAGGCAGCATTATTCCTCTTTAGCTATATTCTTCTGAAGAATTTCTTCGGGTGTTAAACCCATATTATCAAGTTCTTCCTTTGCAGATGCTGAAAGTTCGTGACCAGGAAATTTTTCCATGAATAAATTATAAGTCTCAGTCGCTTCGTTGTATTTATTTAATTCATTGGCTAAAATAAATCCTGCCATAAATAAGCCCATTGGTGCAAATTCACTTTCAGGATATTCATTATAAATTTGTTTAAACAGTTTTACTGATTTTTCAAGTGATTCAGTTTCAGAAATGTTTTTAACAAGTTTATTTTGATAAATTCCTGCAAGATTCGAGACTACTTCCGGGGCTAATTCGCTATCGGGATAATCCTTAAGAAGCTGTTCGAATGAAATAACTGCCTCAGGTATCTTACCTTCCTGAGTCTGGGTTTTACCTTCAGAAAAAAGTTCTTCATCTGATTTTTTACTGCTGCAGCCAAATAATATAATTGCTATAAATATGAAGGGAAATAATGATTTCATTTTTACACCGTATTATTAAAATATGTTGGAGCAAATTAATAAATATGATTTGAAGTAGCAATGCAAACTTTATTGCTTATTTAAAACAAAAAACCGGCTCCAAAATTGGAGCCGGTTAAAGGAAAATTCCTTTTTACAAAGCTAATATTACTTTGTTAGAATCATCTTCTTAACATTAGTAAAGTTAGTTCCATCTATTCCAGTAGCTTCAATTCTGTAGAAATAAACGCCACTGTTAAGAGCTGAAGCATCAAAATCAACTTTGTGTGATCCAGATGACAGATCAGAGCTGATTAATGTTACAACTTCCTGTCCAAGTATATCAAATACTTTCAAACTAACTTTAGAATCTACTGCTAAGCTAAAGTCAATCCGTGTACTTGGGTTGAATGGGTTAGGATAGTTCTGTTCTAATGCAAATACATCAGGAACGGTAACATCAACTTCAATAATTTCAGAATAATCAAATGTACCATCATGATCTACTTGTTTTAATCTATATGAGTAGGTTCCTTCACTAAGTGAAGCATCTACAAATGAGTATGCATGTGTTTCTGATGATGTACCAAAACCAGCCACAAAACCGATTTTCTCGAAACTAGTTCCTGAATTTCTTTCAACTTCAAATCCGAGGTTGTTTGTTTCTGAACCAGTTGTCCAGCTTAAAGTAACATCGTTTTCATTAACAGAAGCAACAAAGGATGTTAATTCAACAGGTACGAAATCATCAAGTGATACACAGATGTTATCAACTGCCCACCACCAATCCCATCCTGGCTGAACTGATTTTAATCTGATTAAGAAGCTGGATTCTCCAACCATACTGCTTATATCAAATGATTCGTGAGTGTCTCTAACATCAGTTACGTCATATGTAACAACATTCATCCATGTTGTTCCGCCATCTGTACTAACATCAACGTATGCTGAATCCCCTGTATCGATCGCATTCCAATCATGATCGAAATCCAACCAAACTGTTTGCCACATTGTTGCATCTATAGGAGTAATAAGAGTTGCTGTGGTTAAAGTTGTTGAACCACTTCCGCAAGCATCAGCATCGGCTGCTAATACGTTACCTGCAGCACCGGTTGAACCTAAGGAATATTCACTTGCATCGTGGATTTCCCAAATACAAGTTCCGCCATCATTAGTTATTGTCCAGTTTCCTGTACCAGCGGTAAAATCATCAAGCCAATCGCAGGTAGGACCAGAAGGAGCAGAAGTACCGTAAAGTGCAAATTGTAAATCAGGATCTACACCGCCACCTACGCCGCAAACTGAAGCTCCATAGTTCCAAGCCATTCCAACGCAAGGTGTACCAAATAGACCTGCAGAATCACGCCACGCATATTCAAAGCCCACTACTGGAGCTGCAGAAGTTGACCAGAAAAATTGACCGTTAGTTGTGAAATCCATATTTACCATAAAGTTGAGCCAATAAGTTCCTTCAGTTAAAACAACCGGAGGTGAAAGAGGCACTGTAAATACAGGACCAGTTCCGGCGGTTAATCCTAATCTGCTGTCTGCTAATGCACCTGGCAAGCCAAATCCATCATCTGCAAAGAAATTTACATCTAGATCTATATAAAGACCTGTTGTAGTGAAAGTACCGACAATGAAAACAGTATCAATAGTCCATACTTCACCAGCAGGAACTACAAAATCATCAGCAGCTTCGCCAGCAGCAGAAAAATCAGGGAAGAACTGAGAAGGAGCACCGTTAGAACCAGGATTTCCGGTCTGATCGAAAAGCAATGCATCCGGGCCTTCGCTAACAACACTATTTGATGTACCAGCGCTTGTATTTAAATCTTGTGCAAGACTGGTAAAAGAGAATGCTAGAACAGCAAACATACATAAAGAGATTGTTATAATTCTCTTCATAAAATGACCTCCGTTTTATTTTGAATTGAGTTAGTTAATTATGAAACTAAGAAAAATCTTTTACACAAAAGAAGTGTAAATAAAAATACCTCACATTTATAGGTTTAGAATAAACAAAAATTGCAAATAATGCAAGTATTATGCTAAAAAGAAACTTTTATTTTCAATAAAAATATTGATTTAATCTATTCCAGAACATAGAAATTTTGATAAAAACAAGTTTTGATCCACAAACATCTTCAATCAATCCCCAATTATTTCGTAATAGCTAGGAAACATATAAAAAAAAGCACCGATTCGTATTTCAAAACCGGTGCTTGTATACCAAAACCAAATAAATTATTTGGTTAATAACATCTTTCTAACTTCATTAAAGTTAAATCCATCCGCAGTTGCTTCAATCCTATAAAAGTAAACACCACTGTTAAGATTTGAAGCATCAAAATTAATTTGATGTACACCAGCAGTTAAATTGGAATTAACCAAAGTAGCTACCTTTTCACCTAATAAGCTGTAAACATTAAGTGTTACTTTTGAATCTACAGCTAAACTGAAATCAATCTGTGTACTCGGGTTGAATGGATTTGGATAATTTTGCTGAAGAGTGAATTCTGTTGGATTTGCTATTTCAGCAGTTAGTTCATCATAGAAATATTCAGAACCATCTATATCAACCTGCTTTAATCTGTAGGTATAAGCTCCAGGAGCAAGATTTTCGTCAATAAATGTATATTGCTGTGGCTCTGTAGTTGTTCCATATCCATTAATGAAACCAATTGCAGCAAATTCACCATTTGAAGTTTTTCTTTGAACTTCAAATCCAAGGTTATTTGTTTCTGAAGCTGTATTCCAGTTTAAAGTAACATCATTTTCACTAACGCTGAATGTAAATGACATTAGTTCAACAGGTACTTCAAGATCAGTTACAATGGTTTGGTAATAGGCTACCGGATCGCCGTAAGCAGTTGCCGGAACATCTTCCTGCATTGCTGGTGGGTAAACTAATCCACCCGGGGCATAGTTCCATCCCGCACCAGCTGTTACAAATCCAAAAGCAACAGGATATGGCCAAACGGCTACAGGATTTTCATTCCAATAATTTGTAACCTGCTCAAATCCAGCAACAAGCATATAATGTCTTCCTGCAACAAGGGGAACTTGAATAGCACCTGAACTATACCATCCTTCACCAGGACCCTGAGGTGAAACATCTTCAACACTTATCGCATCAAATATTCCTACTGCTGCCATACCCTCGTATACAACAAATGTCATATTTGTTACAGAGTTTGGATTTAAGTATAGTCTATGCTCAACCAGCCAATTGTTGATGGTGCACTCGAAGATGTTACCGCGGGTACGGGGTCCAGCTCCAAACATATTTTGGTTAAGGGCTATAATTTCCTCAACTGGTACATCTGTGAATGGCTGAATTATGTGCGGAGTTGGATTTACCACGAACGGTTGGTCAATATCTGTTGCAGTTTGAGTTGATTGCCCAAACATACTTGCAAAACAGATTACGAATAGAAATGCTGTTAGTTTTTTCAGCATAAGGCCTCCTTAATTAGTTGATGAGTAGTTAATTAAAAAAAGAGATTTACTCTTTAATAACATAAATTCATTTTAAATGAATTAATTTAACCATATAAAGTTTTAAAGCATTCAACATGACATTAAGACTTCTCACTTAAACATTATTCGAGATTCATAATCCGTAGGTCATAATATATTAAAAAAAAAATCTAATCCAAATAAAAAAACCCGAAATAGGGATGCTATTCCGGGTTTTTAAAGTCAATAGAAGAATTTTATTTAGTTAAAATCATCTTCCGGGTTAATGTAAACGTTGCTCCGTTAACTCCCTGAGCTTCCAATCTATAGAAATAAACACCACTGTTAAGATTTGAAGCATCAAAGTTAATATTATGAGCACCGGCAACTAAATCAGTATTGATTAGTGTTACAACTTCCTGTCCAAGAACATCAAACACTTTTAGATTTACTTTAGAATCAATTGCTAAACTAAATTCTATTTTTGTGCTCGGGTTGAATGGATTCGGATAATTCTGGTGTAATGCATATTCTCTTACACCCGTAACATCAACCTCAACAACATCAGAATAGCTGAATGATCCATCAAGATCAATTTGTTTTAACCTATAGCTGTAAAATCCAGCCGGAATTTCTCTATCGGTATAAGTGTAATTTTGAGTTTCTGAAGTTGTTCCAAATCCCTGAACAAAACCAACAGTAACAAAATCACCATTTGAGCTTCTCTGAACCTCAAAACCATGGTTGTTTAATTCAGATGCAGTAGCCCAATTTAGAGTTACCTGGTTATCAATAGTTGATGCGGTGAATGAAACTAACTCAACAGGAATGATATCCCATAAGCAGATTTCAACATTATCAACTACCCACCACCAATCCCATCCTGGTTGCACTGATCTGAATTTTATCCAGAAAGCCGGCTGTTGGTCAATTAGAGCTGAAATATCTACAGTTTCATGACCTGAAAGATCAACTCCAATTTGACTCCATACTTCAGTCCAGGTTGAACCTCCATCCAAACTAATTTCAACATAGCAGGCATCATCGCCATCAATTGCGTTAAAATCTGAATCAAAATCAATAGCTCCAGACTGATAGTCGGTTGCATCAAATGGTCCGGCTACAGCACTTGTTAACAATGTTGTCCCACTTCCGCATTCATCTGAATCAGCGCACAGCAATCCGCCTCCTGCCCCGGGTGGCAAATTATAAGCGTTAGGATATGTCGGGAAGAATATTTCCCACACACAAGTTCCACCATCATTTGTAATAGTCCAATTACCAGTTCCTGATTCAAAATCATCAAAGAAAACACAGTTTAGATTTGGATCTATTTCTGTAGTAAAAGTCCATGTTGGACCAGAAACTCCGCAAGTATCATTCTTATTTACAACTCTCCAAGCATAATCTGTATCATAAGTTAATGGTTCTAGAGCAGCTAAAGATAAAGAAGTTATTGGAGTCCCATCATATACTTGTGTAAGATTTCCCGGAGTTCCAAAATACACTTCCACCCCTGTCGTACCGTTTCCATTTGTCCACATTGCAGTGTTACCAGTTACAGGAATTCCCGTTGCTCCATTAGCAGGAGTTGGATCCGTTGGAGGATCAACTGGACAAGGAGGACCAGCAGTAGCAACTTCATAAACAAAAATCAAATCAGGACCCGGCACAAGAGATCCACCTTGGAGCAGTCCACCAATTGTGAATAATCCTGAAGCAAAATCTGTCATAGAGAATAATCCACCAGCAATACCTGATTGAGTAGAACCAACATCACTCATTACGTCATGAGTAACACCGGTAGCTGTTCCAGTAGCGATATCAAATTGATGAATTAGCTGTGGTGTTCCTTCTCCACCACCCTGATCAAAAACCCAAAGGAATGGACCACCTGGACTAACGTTATCATATGCCGCTCCGTATTGTCCGGCAAAGCCAGTAGTTATTGTAGCAAGTGCATTTCCACTTCTATCTACCAGTGTTGGTGGATCACTCCAGTTACCTACCCAGAATGCATCGTTAGCTTCATCATAAGCAATGAAACGGACGGCTACAGGTGATGGAATTGTTCCAACAAGAGTGCTTGTTGAAAAATCCATTTGGTAAATAGTATTTGCAGCAGCACCTCCATAGAAATAAGTACCATCATAGGCAAGATCTCTTAAGCCGGTAACACCTGCTACTGAGAATTCGCGAATAAGTGTTGTACCATCAGCGCTATATTCATGAAGCAGATTTGATGCCCAACGTGTTGAGTAGAAACTTGTTCCATCCCATTCGCAACCTGCATTTCCAGGTGCGCCGGATAATGCAACAATATCAAAATCTAAGAGAACATCCCACATTGCATCTATGGGGGGATCGGAAAGTTGCTGTGTTTGAGTTGGACTAACTTCGGCGTTGGTATTAACTATCCCCTTATCCTGTGCTAGCATTGTACTGCACCAAAAAAGTGCAAATACTATCACTAAAAATTGAAAAAGTTTAGGCATATATCCTCCTGAAATTAGTTATAGATTTGTAGCTTATTACTACAATGTAATTTTATAAACAAGTACTATAATCTAACAGAAAGAATTAGATGTGTTGCCCTCTCTAATTCTATGCAGGTGAAAATAAGTAATTTTTTTCCAAAATAGCAAGTTTTTTAACTGTTTTGAATAAAATTAGTTTAAAAATATTTCTTCTAACAAATCCTTTAACCTCTTAAAAATCAATTAGTTATAAGATTGATTAAATGAATTGTTAATATTTTAAACCATCATTTTTTTTCATTGATTCTTGTTCTGCCCTTTTCCTGTATTTTTTTAGCTTACTGTGTATGGTTTCATCAATTAAACTTAATAAACTCACCGCGAGCAATGCTGAATTCTTACCGGCATTTATACCGACAGTGGCAACTGGAACTCCGGGAGGCATTTGTACAATAGATAAAAGCGAATCCATACCATCTAATGACTTACTTATAACTGGTACCCCAATAACAGGAATTGTAGTATGAGCAGCAGTTACTCCGGGAAGATGTGCAGCACCCCCCGCAGCAGCTATTATCACTTTCAATCCCCTTTCAACAGCTGTTTTTGCATATTCAGCATGCTGGTTTGGTGTTCTATGCGCAGATAATACTTTAACTTCAAACGGAATATTAAATTCATTAAAAATATTAAATGCAGGTTCCAGTACTTTTAGATCGGAATCACTGCCCATTATTATTCCCACAAGCGGATTTGTATTTTTCACTGAAGCTCTCCTAGTTATTTGTTATTAATTTTTCCAAACTATCTTTTTAAATGATGTTCCGTCGGATTGCAGAATCACGGCTCCTTCTTTATCAGTTCTGAATATTTTAGAACCGATTTCTTTAAGCCTGCTGATTACTTTATCAGCTGGATGACCATAACTGTTATTAATTCCTGCACTTACTAAACTGATTTCAGGTGAAACTGTGTTAATAAACTCAATCGAACTGCTGGTTTCACTCCCATGATGCCCAATTTTTAACACGTCAGAATTTAAAAAATCCTTATAAATTGAAGTATAAATCTTCTCTGTTTCTATTCCAGCATCACCGGTAAAAATTATGCTGTTTGCACCGTAAGTAATTTTTATAACCCCGCTGCTCTCATTTGATGATAAAACTCTATCAGAAAAATAATCGTTGTTGTTTAAAATAAATACTTCAGCATTTCCAATTTGTATTTTTTGGGAATTGTAATATGTAACTGGAATTTTACACATTTTCAAAAAGAAATCAAATCGAACATCTTTGTTTGACGAAGTATCAATTTCAGGTTTGTAGATTTCATTTATTTTATTGTTCAATATTAGAGATATAAAACCTGCATGATGATCATTATCAATATGTGAAACGAAACCATAATCAATTTTATCTATGTTAAAGTATTCTAATAATGGCATAATTACACGTTCACCGTTATCAAATTTATAGGTAACACCACCAGCGTCTATAAGAGCAGTTTTACCATTTGGAAATTTAATAAGAAACGCATCACCCTGCCCAACATCGATCATAACTATGTTCAATTTATTATCTGCAAGCAGTTCTTCATCATCAATTGAAGATATAGTATAAATATTGAGCGAAGATATTAATAACATTATTGCTATTGCGGCAATCGAACGAAACCTGGGTAAATAAAAAAAGAACAGGATAAGGAAAAAATAGAAAACAAATAAATCAATAAATGAATAACTTCTAATATTCAAATGTGAAAATGTAAGATCACCGGTAAAAGAGATTATTTTAGTCAAACTGGAAGTAATAAGTTCATTAGCCATTGCATAATACGATGCAATAAACGTTGATACCACTGAAATTATTAGAGTTATGATTGCTATACTAATAATTAGTCCGATTGCAGGAATAACGATTAGATTTGTAAATAATGCAATAATTGAAATCTTGCCAAAATAAATGAGAGTAAAAGGCAGCGTACCAATTTGTGCACTGAATGAAACTCCCATAAATAGAATAATATACCGTACTGCTTTATATTGAATTTGAAACCTGTTTATCCACTTTTCAATTATGGGATAAATTGCACCTATAGCAAGCACTGCTGAAAATGAAAGCTGAAATCCTGGTAAGTAGATATCATTAGGATTTATAAGAAGAAGTATAATTGCTGCAATTGCCAATGAATTAAAAATATTTGTACTTCTGTTAGTTATAAAACCTATGCTAATTACTACAGCCATGACAGTTGCTCTGAAAACAGAAGGTGGTAAACCGGTTAAAAGCAAGAAAAATAATAACCCTCCTATGGTTAATAGGGAACGGAACACAGTATTAAACCTGTTAAATAAAAAATAGAAAATGAAGGCAATAAACCCAACATGCAACCCGGATATTGCCAATACATGAATTACGCCTGAATTAATAAATTGTGTTTTTGTTTCGTAATCAATTTCACTTCTATCGGCAAGCAGCAAACCTCTAAGCAGTGCAGTGGTTTCTTTTGAATGTAACTCATTAAATTTTTTATCTATTAATTTGCGAACATTGAAAATAAAATCACTAAACTGATTTTTATCATCATCAATTACTGAAATATCACTTTCCTGGTTCACATATAAAATACCTGATATATTATTGCTCAATAGATATTTATTATAATCAAATTCACCTGGATTTCTTTTTGTTCTGCCCCGGTAATATGATCCTTTAACTGAAATTATATTCCCGGGATGAAGTTCAGAATAAATTTTATTCAGTTTAGTTATAGTATCACTTACACTGCATAAAAAAACCAGTTTATCTATTACAAAAAATGATTCAGATCTAATCGAATCAGTTGAAATATAAAAAACGATTTTATCTGAACGATGTAATTCAATTAAATTAATTTTACCGGAAATTGTTACATCATTTTCATTATGGATACTACTAAAAAATGCGTTTGGTTTAATGGAGTTTAATTCTATATAAATATTTCCGAATGAAGCTGATAGGAGTAAGACAGCCAGGCTTAGTATTAGTTGAAACTTTTTAAATGATTTAATGTAGTAAGCAGCAGAATAAAGAATGATTAAAAACAATAGAATGATGAAGCAGGAAATTAAAGATAGCTGAATAAATTCATGTAAGAGAATTCCAATTATAAAGGCGATTGCAATTCTAATTACAGGGTAATCTTTCATTGGCAATATTTCGTTATTGCTGGTTTCAAATCCGTAATATCTTTTACTGCGTTAAATATTTTTTCAGAATGTATTCCAGCTGTTATTGTCAATGAGGGATTTAAAGTATGCGTTTTAACCGAAAGATCTTCAAAATTACCGTGGTCTGAACAGATTATTAGGGTAGTTTTTTTTCTATCCATTTCGTTTAACAAAGTAAACAGGAACTCATCCAGTTCTTTATAGAGTTTTCCAAACTCTGCAGCTAATCTCCAGTGCCCGAGGTGATCAGTAGAGTAATATTCATATAAAGTAAATTTATTTTTTGATGCAATTCTTAATAGACGCCTTGCAGCAGTTTCAGGTTTAATAACAGGCAGCTTATAACCCAATCGTTTGTTCCATCGTTCATTTGTTATTTCTGCAGTTAATGCTTTTGCATTTCTTACATCGCTTGAATTATTAAATCTTATCCCGCTATTTTTACATGTAAACATTGTTGTGCTTAATCGGGATTTACCTGATTTTAGATAATCAAAAAAAACTTTTGGATAAGCATTCGCAAAAAAGCTCCCCCCATTCTTTGAATAGTAAAGAAGAATATTTTTTTTTAGAAGTTTTGGTATTGTTGTTGAATATGGATAAGGACCGAAATGCTTACCTGCAAGTTTTGCAGCATTAAAACCACAGTACAATGATACCTGGCCGGTACCACTCTGCGGTAATCCCTTAATACATAATGTCGCACTTGATGGGAATAAAAAATTATCATTTTTTTTAATTACCGGGGTGGTTAATGATGGAATTGTCCCGAATATTTTTTCAAAAGTATTGAAACCATATTTAAAGAATGGATTGAATTTATAATCCTTATTTCCAATTCCCACCCCATCTAAAAAAACCATTAAAATTGAATTCAATCTTTCTTTCTCCCAATTAAATTCTTCCAGTAAAATTATTTTTCAGAATTAACCAATACCGTTACAGGGCCATAGTTAACCAGCTCAATATCCATCATAGCTCCAAAAATCCCTGATTTAACTTTTTCATCTCCTAACTTCTGTTTTAGACGCTCTATAAAAAAATTATACAAAGGAATTGCTTCATCAGGTTTTGCAGCATTTGAAAAACTAGGTCTGTTCCCTTTCGCAGTTTCTCCATAAAGTGTAAACTGAGATATTACCAGTATTTCACCTTTAGTTTCCTTTACGGAAATGTTCATCTTATCTTTATTATCCTCAAAAATTCTTAGGTTAGTGCATTTGTCAGCAACAAAAATAGCATCATTTTCATTATCACCGTTTTTAATTCCTAAAAGGATGACCAATCCTTTATTAATTTTTGCAGTATAATTTTTTTCTTCAATACTAACAGATGCATTGCGTACACGTTGTACTACTGCTTTCAATTTAATTCTCCGTAAATAACTCTCTCAATATTCAAATAGTCTTTACTAATGTTTATGTTTTTAAAATTATTCGCTTCCATTATTTCTTTAACCGTTTTGTACTGATTTTCACCTAATTCAAAAAATAATTTACCACAAGGATGTAAAAGTTGCTTTGCGACTTTACAAATTACTCTATAAAATTTATACCCATCAGAAAAATCAGTTACGGCAAAATCAGGTTCAAAATATTTTATTTCATTCTGCAAATCACGATATCTTTCATTAGAAACATAAGGAGGATTTGAAACAATTATATTTGCCTTAGGTAAATCAAGAATGTTATCAGTTAATATATCCATTTGATAAAACTTAATCTTACCTGCTAAATTATTTAATTCAGCGTTTTCATTTGATAATTTTATTGCTTCGCTGCTAATATCAATTCCAATCATTTTACAATTTTTTATTTTTGCAGCTAGAGCTATTGAAATATTGCCGCTGCCACAGCCTATATCAAGAATTGTAACTTCTTCCTTTGATGATACATCTTCAACTACTGTATCAATTAATATTTCAGTTTCTGCTCGTGGAATCAAAACTGATTTATTTACTTTAATTTCCAGACCATAAAATTCAACTGAACCAACTATGTATTGTAAAGGTTCAAATTTAATCCTTCTACTAAGAAAGTTCCGGTAAATTGCTATTTCCTCTTCATTTAATGGTTTATCAAATTTCAGGTAAAGATCTAAGCGTTTACAATTTAAAATTGAAGCTAAAAGCAGCTCTGCATTTATTCTGGGAGAATCAATACCATGCTTTTGCAGATAATCTGTAGAAAGATTTAAAGATTCTAAAACAGTTAACATAAAAATGAATAAAAAAGATATGAACTAATTTAGTAAATGCGCAGCTTAATCAGTAAGGAATAAATAAATGATTAATCCAAAGTTTATTTGCAATGCAACGAATGTAACACCACTAATCAAATCCAGCCGGTTAGTTTTATCAAGAGTTACCTGTTCACCTGTAATAAGGTATTCATCAAATTTTTTATCTGCTTCTAATTTTACATATGCAGTACTCGCCCCGAGTAAAACCGCTGAACCAATTAAAAGTTTAAAAAGTGTTCCATCAAAAAAGCTTGCAACTGTTTCCTGTCCGATAAAATCAAGCTTTACTATTTCTGAAGAATAAATTTCATCCTTCTGAATTTCAGTATCCAAATACCCGGGTTTTTTTAGTTTTAATTTTTCAAGGTTTGCAGGAATTAAGAGTGGTGTATAACCTATCAACGAATCATTATAAAATACGTACACATTTTGCGGTTCGGAATCAAGTAAGACTTCTGAACGGAAAAAATAATTCAGTTTAATTTCTTTACACTCAGTTATGAGCAGAGTATCTGTATATGAACGTGCATCCCATCTATCACTGTTTTCATTTACGGTTATAATATAAGTGCCCAATTCCAGTTTAATTTCAAGATGCCCTCCAAGCCCAATAGAATTGTTATTTACAAAAACCTCAACAGCTTCAATATCAGAATCAATAATCAGATCTGCAAAGCAGTTTTGTGCAGAACTAACTGATCCGTAAATAAGAATTAAAATTGTTAAAAAGAGTATTTTATTCAATGAATTCATACGCATTTATGTTTCCATTATCATAACCTATAAAAAGAATATTTTTGGAAATATACCGGAGAAAACTTTGCTCTTCCATCTAAATAATAATCTTTTAAAATGCTTCCATCCTTCTTTATCTACTATATGAAATGAGAAGAATACTTCCGGTACTATTATTTTATTTTTTGTAATCAGGGGTGTTGAATTTAATACGCCACGAAATTCTGTTTTCCAATTAAGTGAACCATCCAGTTTATTTAAAGAAAACAAGCTGCCAGCAAGATTTCCAAATACAACATTTTCATCATCAACTGCAGGAGTCATCAATATCCGTGAATTGCTATTAAATTCCCAGATTACTTTCCCATCCTCAACATTTAATGCATAAAGTTTTCCGTTGTTATTTCCAATGTAGATTGTTCCATCAACAATTGTAGAACCGCTGAAAAAACTTCCTTCGATTTTATATACGTAAATTGAATCACCTGAAAATGAATTAAGCGCGATTATTTCACCGTTATCGTTTGCAAAAATATATTTATTATCCCATAGTGCAGGTGAACTGCGCGTCGGCACGTTTAGTAAATGTTTCCCAAATTTTGTTTCCATGCATATCAAATTTATATGCACTTCCAATTTCCGTATTAAAAATTACTCCATCATCAACGGCAATCATTTCTGTTAGAACTCTGCCCGGCAATTCAATAATTTCTAGTTCTTCTCCTGCTGAATAGTTATAATATACAAGTTCTGTTAAATTTTCCTTTTCAATTGCCACAGAAAAAATTAATAAATTATCTGAAAGAACTGGAGCAGAATAAACAGCTCCTTTATACTTAATTTTTCCTACTTGCTTTCCATCTTCAATCCGAAAACAATATATTCTACCTGATAAATCATTTACAAAAACCAGTTCATCATAAACTGATACTGAAGAATTGGTAAAGCTTCCATTAACATTATTCTGCCAGAGCAGTTTAAGTGAGTCGCTAACATTTACAGGTACGTAAAATTCTCTGGAAGGAATTTTACCGAACATATTGTAAGGGTTATCATCTTTTTTACTTGAAACTTTTATTATTGATTTAGCACAACCAAATAAAAAAGTAAGTACAATAAAAAATATTGATAGTTTTATTTTCAAAAATCCCATCCGAAAAAGAATTGGTAAAATAAACCTTTTTGAAACCTGGAAAAATCATCTTCTATACGTTTTCCTATGTCATATCTTAGCGTTAACACACCAAAAATATTAAACCTGAAACCAAATCCAACGGAACCCAAGGTTGTTTCATACTTATCATCCCATGCACCTCCCATATCGTAAAAAAATGCCCCGCGAATGCCCCAAAAACCCAAATCAAAAAATGGAAACCTTATTGCAAGCTGCTCAATTAAAGGAAACCTGAATTCAAGTGAAGTGAGCCATATTTTTTCACCTCTTACTGAGAACCTTGGCCACCCGCGTAAATCCCAACTTCCTCCAACAAAAAATCTTCTCGCTTCTTTTCCTTCATTGTAAAAAGCTGCTGCACGGAAAGCAATTAAAGTAGTTAACCAGAATCTCTGGTAATACCTGTAATCACCAATAATTGTAAAATAATTTACATTACTGAATTTTATATCACTGGTATAACCCAACATTAGTATCCCCCTCATTCCTGCAACAGGACCAGTCGGACCCCAAAGAGAATTATCAATGACATAACCAAGAGTGTTTGTAAAGAGAAGAGCTTTTCTTTCAACTACATTTGGGATTACTTCTTTATTAGAATTACGTATAGTAGCGGTTGCTTCCAGGCGCTGAAATTTTGAAACAGGATAGCTAAGCAAGAATGAACCACCAAAACTTCGTTCGTAAAAGAATTCATCAGGATCTCTTATATCATATCGTCTTCCACTAAGATGAAAAATTCCATACCCAAAATTTACTCTATCACCAAAACTTATTTTTTGAAGAACTATGTTAAAACTATTTAAAATTTCACTCTGAACACCTGCAGAATTGTAAATTAATATTGAATACCTGTCATCACCGAGTAAATCACTAATTGAAAATATTGCACCACCGCGTGTACCAAATACTGGATCAGTTGCTACAACACTTTGAGCAAAATCAAGTGCATATTCTTTTTCGTATTCAATTTTTTTTCTTTCCGATGGAAGTTGCAGTAATTTTGCTTTCCAATTTGTTTTTACTGAATCTAAATTCATTTCTGCTACTAGTGTTGAATCTCGATTAGCACGATCGATTTTTTTAGTGAATAAATCAAAAGCAAAATTTTCAAATCCTGCAAACGCAATTGAAGTGGAATCAATAAATCTTGGGTTGAAAGCACTGGATATAAAACTGGATATTTTATACACTTTACTTCCAAATTTGTTGCTTTCAATTGGAATTTCGTACAAGTTGCGCACACCATCTAATTCAGAAGTAAACAGAAGATTTTTTTTATCAGGTGAAATGACAGGTGAAAAGCTGTTTGCTTTTAAATAAGTTATATAACTTATTTCGTAATTGTTCAAGTTATATGAAAAAAGATTATATATTTGTGAAAATTTCCCACCGGTTCTATCAGAAGAAAACAGAACCTGGTAATCTGTTAAACCAAAAACCGGATTTTTATCATCAAAATAATCGTTAGTTAATCTGTACAATTCGTCATCAGTTAAATTGAGGAGAAATAAATCACTAAATCCTTTTCTATCAACGGCACTAAAAACTAACTTATTTCCATCTGAAGAAAATTTAGGAGAGGAAATACTAAGCAGTTCATATTCTTGAAATGTTTTTATTACAGCATTTTCATGAACGGAAAAAAAATGAATCGCATCTGATCCACCTTTTTTTGTAACAAAAGCCAGAAGTCCCTTTTTAGAAATATCAATTGCTGCCTGGAATAAGTGGAATGATTCAAACTCCTCAGTCATTTCACCTCTTAAGACTAATTCAGGATAGTTTTCTGGAAGTAATTCAGAATTTATCTCTAACCGATAAAGAGATGAATAGCCATCCCTGTTTGCAGAAAAGTATAAATATTTCTTTTTATTCAGTTTAAGGTATACAGGTGAAAAATTATAACCATCTTCAGTTATTCTTTGTGAACCAAATTCGGTGGGATAGTTATCTTTTATAAGTGGAAAATATTTCTTTCTAAGATGATACTTCCATTCATCATCAATTCGTTTAAAATCATTTTTAAATGTGTGCTCAATAACCTGATTGAAATTCGAGTACATCCAAAAATTATCCAGCAGGAGTAAAATTTTTTCCTTTCCATATTTTTCTGCAGCAAATTCTAAGAAACTTTGACCTTCTTTATACATTAAAAACGATCCATAAATTCTGTAAATATCATCAAGCCCAACAAAGTAGTTATTAATTACCGCATCTCTCATAAGCATTTCTGCCTGGGCATCAACTTCAGTTGAGAGAAATTCTGCGAGACCTTCAACAAACCAAAGCGGAGGCATTTTATTTGTAGGAATTCGATGATCCTTTAAAACACGGTAAATTTTATTTGTCATAAATACGTGAACAAGTTCATGCCTAATAACATGTCTAAAATCATGTAATGAGCCGTTTGAAGGAAA
Organism: uncultured Ignavibacteriales bacterium; assembly: GCA_963714405.1. Taxonomy (GTDB): domain Bacteria; phylum Bacteroidota; class Ignavibacteria; order Ignavibacteriales; family Ignavibacteriaceae; genus JAZGGS01. The sequence goes on from CAVQOH010000001.1 coordinate 321,503, forward strand.
TACTACTCTTCCTTTAAGAAATTCAAAAAATCCACCTACCCCTTCCGGAATTAATCCAGGAGTGGTATTTGTTTGCTGAAAATCAATTGAAGTGTTATAAAATATTAATGGAACACGGCGGGTTACAATGTGATTCAGTTCAACTTTAAGCTCATCGTATATTTCTTCTGCATAATATGCACCAATCTCTGCAATTTTACCCATTTCTTCATAATAATAAATATCAAAATGTTCTGTTCTTAAAATTTTCCAATCAAATTCTTCATATTGAACTTTGTTTCTGCCAAAAAAGAAAAATTGTGCATAAGAAAATTCAGTAAGGGTGAATAAAAGAAAAAGAAAAAATAAAATGGGTTTATTAAAATTATTTAAGTGCAAATGCATCAATAAATACCAATAGAGCTGTGAAGAAAAAATTATATCTTATGAAAGCCGTTTTTTCAATTCATTTATATACGAAATCTCTGATGGATCATGGTTTCCCAACAGTGCTAAGTAGTAAGATATCCAATCACACAAATAAATCAAATCAAATAATCGTACCTTCCTAATTTTTTCCTTGCTTTCAAGATTAATTATTTCTACACCCCTTTGTTTTGCAAGCTCGCAGGTAATTTCAAATCGCTTTTTAATCTGCGAATTGCAATCTTTATCAGTGATTGTTATAATTTTAGTGAGTAGTTTTTTTTCTTCAAAAGTTTCCCATCCAATAATTTCATTATGATTTAATTCAGGCAAAGCATTAAAAAAAGCATGAACTTTTGAGTTTTCATTAAGCTGGCATTTAAACCTGTAGCCGGTTGCCGAAGTAATTTGATCCGCTGAATAAATTATTGGTAAAAATCCTGTGATTTCTAGTGCAGTTGAAATGGCAATATTATTTTCAGATGAATATTCTCCCCCTTTATTTTTCCAAAGTGATGTAATTTGTTTTACAACTTTATCTTGATTTTCAATAAGCCCTATTTCTTGCAAAAGCATAAGCAATGAAAAAAAACTTAATCCCAATGCATATCTTGGCTGAAAACCTGATGGAATATCAATGCAACAAAGATTTTTTTCGTTACAAATCTGTTTAACGTTCCCACCGCTAGTTATGGCAATAATTTTACAATTTCTTTTCAGAGCTTGATGAAAAACTGATAATGTTTCTTCTGTATTACCTGAATAGGAAGAAATAACTACAAGTGAGTTTTCATTTACAAAATCAGGAAGTGAATAATTTCTGTTAACTAAAAATGGAATATTTAGTTCATCGGATAAATAATCTTTTATTAAATCACCGCTTATTGCAGAACCACCCATACCTGAAAGCAGAACCAAATTGTAATTGGTATGCATTAATTGATCTAAATCAATTTTGTTGTTCCATGCATATTCAATTTGTTTATAAGATTCCACTAAAACCTTAAACTGGTTTTGCAGATCAAACTTTTCTTTTAACTCTGAAATTTTCATATAATACTAGATAATCTGGCGTGTACGTGTAATTTTGTTATCAATAAAAAATTGTTGAATAAGTGTTTGAATTTCTGTTTCAGTATGTAGTTGAAGACATTTATCTGCAAGTTCTTCAGCACGTTTAAATTCCAAATTTCGTATTATTCTTTTCGCATAAGGTATTGTTGCAGGTGAAATGCTTAATTCCTTAAGTCCTAAACCAACCAGTAAAGGCATTGCAAGAGTATCTGCAGCCATTTCACCACAAATACTAACCGGTATTGAAGTTTTAGCTGCATCGATCAGAATATATTTTAATGTTCTTACCACAACAGGGCTAAATTCCTGATAGAGATTTGAAACCAGATCATTCCCTCGATCAACTGCCATCAGGTATTGAATAAGATCATTTGTACCAATACTTAAAAAATCAGCTTCGTTAGCAAATTCTTTTATCATCAAGGCAACTGATGGAACTTCAACCATTATTCCCAGTTTAATATCTTTATCGTAAGAGATTTTTTTCTCATCGAGTTCATGTTTACATTCATTAAAATATTTTTTTGATAGCTGTACTTCCTCAATAGTGGTTACCATTGGAAGCATAAATTTAATATTTTTGTTTACACTAGCTCTAAGTACGGCTCTTACCTGATTTTTAAAGAGAGCAGGATTTTCAAGAAGCAATCTGATTCCCCTTAAACCCAAAAATGGGTTGGGTTCTCTATAATCTAAAAACCGGTATTTATCTCCCCCGATATCATAAGCACGAATTGTTACAGGATTAGGATAAATCCTTGAAGACAACTTTGAATATAAAACCTCTTGTTCATCTTCAGTTGGAAATTCTCCAGTTTCATCCAAAATTTGCTCAGATCGATATAAACCAATTCCCTGTGCGCCGCTCGCAATGACCATATCAATCTCACCGGTAACATCAACATTTGCCAGCAATTTAATTTGTATTCCATCTTTTGTAATTGCAGGTTTATCTTGTAACTCTTCCAGTCCTTTTTGCAGTTCAACAAGTTTTTTATGCTTTTGTGTGAAAAAATCTATTTGTTCATCAGTTGGATCAACTAAAATGTAACCATGAAATCCATCTATAATAAGTTTATCACCATCTTTAATTTGAGTTGATGCATTATGTGTACCAACCACTGCAGGAATATTTAGAGAACGTGATATGATTGCCGCATGAGAAGTTAATCCACCATGATCTGTAACAAATGCTAATACCCTGTTACGAGAAAGAAGCAAAGTATCCGCCGGAGTGAGTGATTCTGAAACAACAATTACATCTCCCTGAATTTTCGATTTCCATCTTTTCTTTTGCAGGTTTCTAATTATTCTCTGCTTAATATCTTCAATATCCTGTGCACGTTCTTTCATATATGATTCATGAGAAAGAATCATTTTACTTTGATAGATAGATATTTCATCATCAACTATAAACTCGGGTTGTTTTTTTTCTACTTCTATTCTTTTATTTATGTTTTTTAATAAAATAGGATCATCCAGAATCATTATCTGCGCTTCAAAAATTGCAGCACGAACATCATCCATTTTCTCACGAGCGATAGAAAAAACTTTGTTTAATTCTTTTTTAGATTTTGTAAGAGCTTCAAACAAATCCTGTTTAGCTTTACTGACATCAGTAATAGAAGCTTTGCTTACCTCAAGTTTTTCTTTTGTTACAAGGTATGCATCTGCAATTACAATACCTGGTGCAGCTGCGATACCGGCTATTTTGTTACTTGCATTTAGATATATTTCTTTAAATGATTTCATTAACTAATAATTTACTAAAAGAGATATTCATTAAAGGCAATATTTATTTTATAATTCATTAAATCCTTTTTCGAAAAAATCAACAATTTCATTTGCTGCTTGTTCTTCATCCTCGCCATCGAAGGTTAACAATAATTCTGATCCCTCTTCCGCAGCCAAAGTCATCACTCCAATTATACTTTTTCCATTAATATTCATTCCATCGCGATAAATAAAAAATTCGCATTGATATTTTGCGGCCATTTTAACAATTGTTGCAGCAGGTCTGGTATGCAGACCAGCTTTATTAATTATTTGAACTTTTTTTTCAATCATTATTTAGTACGTTTTATAAGTGCATCAGCCAACCAGTAAAATATTTTTTGATTTTCATCATTTAAAACTTTTAGTGAATTTAATGCCTTCTTCGTATAGAATCGTATGGCTTTCTCTGCCTCTTCAAGGACACCCAATTTGATATAGAGACTTTTAAATTTACTAACTTGTGCCCAGTTAATACCTTTATCCTTAACTACTTTTACTAGAAGTTTTTTTTCTTTCTCATCGGCAATTTCAAGTGCCTTAATAAATAAAAATGTTTTTTTGCCCTCTACTAAATCGCCACCGATTGATTTTCCAAAAACGTTTTCATCAGCAGTTATATCAAGCAGATCATCTTGTATTTGGAAAGCAATGCCCAAATTTAGTCCATATTTACTTAAGGCAATAGTTTCTTGTTTACTTCCTCCACCGATTATAGCACCAATATTACAGCACATTTCAGACATAGCTGCAGTTTTTTTCTTTATCATGGTAAGATATTCATTCAAAGTAACATTTTTTTTCAGTTCAAAATCTGTATCCATACTTTGTCCTTCGCATACCTCCACCAAACCATGAGTAAAAGATTCAATTACATTCTTTGCATTGCCATTACAATCTTTTAAAAGGTATTCATACGCAACTGATAAAAGACTATCACCTGTTAAGATAGCAGTGTTAGGATTATATTTTTTATGAAGAGTTAATCTTCCCCTTCTTTTATCAGCATTGTCCATAATATCATCGTGAACAAGAGTAAAATTATGAAGCAGTTCTACAGCAATTGCAGCGTTGTAAACTTGTTTAAAACTTCCGCCAACTGCTTTAGCAGATAACAGAACTAACAAAGGTCTTAATCTCTTTCCTTTGCTATTAATTATATATGCAGCAGGTTCATATAAGGAAACCGGTTTCCTATTTCTAAGTGCTTTTTGAAGAAGTATATCAATTTTTCTTCTTTCTTTCTGGTAAACAGCATTGTATATTTTGTAATTGCTACTCATAAGTAGAGTAACTCCTTTCTAATAATTTTATCCTTTTGCAACTCATCTAAAGAATTGGAACCGGTTAAAAACATTACACGTCTCAACTCATCAAACCAATTTGTAATTAAATTGATGACTCCTTCGTTTCCATTTGTACTGAGTTCGTTCAATATTTTTCTTGCTGACGCAACCAAATCAGCGCCAAGCGCAAATGCTTTTGCAGCTTCTATTCCTGAATTAATTCCGCCAGAACCGATTAATGTAAAATCAAATTTCTTCTTCAATTTAAATAATTCTTTAATGCAAAAAGTTGTTGGTAAACCCCAATTCCAAAAAATGTTGTCAGTTTTCTTTTTACTCCTAAGAATTTCCACGCCAGCCCAGCTTGTCCCACCTGCACCAGCAACATCAATACCCTGTACACCAATTTCTAATAACCTTTTTGCTGCAATCGGAGAAATACCTGCTCCAACTTCTTTAACAATTACTGGTATATTAACCCGTTGAACAAGTTTACTGATTTGTTTTATTAATCCTTTAAAATTTGGATTACCTTCTGGTTGAAGTAACTCCTGCACTGGATTTAAATGGATTACCAGTGCATCAGCTTCCACCATATCAACTATTAAGCGAAACGGAGACAGAGTTTTATATTTAATAACTTCTGCTGCACCAATGTTTGCAAGAACAGGAACTGATGGTGCATTTTTTCTTATAATTTTATAGGAATCTATAAATTTAGAGTTCTCTATTGCCTGGCGCTGGCTTCCTACCCCAATTGGAATGTTAAGTTTTTCTGCAGCAGTAGCCAACTTTGCATTAATACTATTTGCTTTAATCGTTCCGCCTGTCATGCAAGAAATTAAGAACGGAAAATCTATATTCTTTTTTAGAAATATGGTATTGAAATTTATTTTTTCAATTTCAACCTCAGTTATTGCGCAATGATAGAAATCAAAAAGTTCGAATCCGCTGGTTTTATTTTTAAACAGTACTTTATCCGTTAAACAAAGTTCAATATGTTCTGCTTTTCTTTTTGAAGTCTTTCCGGAATCCATTTTTATAAAATATTAATAGATGATTTAATTATTAATTGAAAGTTGTTAAAAATATTAAAATTTAGCTTAAAAAGCTTTATTTAAGCCAAGTAGTAATGTGTGGTTTTTATTGTGAATTAAAATTAAGGTTACTTATACAGACAGATAAACTGTGCCTCAATTCGCTTAAATATTTATCTGAAGAAACCAGGGGCAGGTTTATTTACTTAACAAATTTATAACCTGCTTTAATAACTGTTAATATGTGTTTAGGTTCAGCAGGATTTTTCTCTATTTTTTTCCTTAGTTGCAGAATAAAATTATCAACAGTTCTTGTTGTTGGATAATTATCATAACCCCAAACATCATTAAGCAGTTTATTCCTATCAATAACTTCACCTTGAGACTCCAGGAGGTACTTTAGAACTTTAAACTCCATAGTTGAAAGTTCAAGCGGTTTATTATTCTTAGTTGCTTCCTGGTATTTAAAGTTTACATAGATATTTCCAAACGTACATTCTTCAATATCAGGTTTTATTTGTTTATCTCGCCTCAAAAGTGCTTTTATACGAGCTAATAACTCTCTTACACTAAATGGTTTGGTTACATAGTCATCTGCACCAAGTTCAAATGCAAGAACTTTATCCATCTCTTCTTTAGTGCTGGTTAACATAAGAATGGGAGTTTGAACGCCATCTTTTCTAAGATCTTTACATATATCCATGCCATTTTTACCCGGAAGTTTTATATCCAATAAGATTAAATCAAATTTATTATCCCTTGCATTTTCATACCCCATTTTGCCATCGGTATTGCTGGCAACTTTGTAATTAGCTTCTTCCAATGCTGCTTCCAATCCAGTAAGTATAGAAGGATCGTCTTCAATTATTAATATTTTTTTCATTTATTCCTCCATAGGAAATAGTAATGTAAACTTACTTCCTTCACCTACGATTGATTTAACATCTACTTTACCCTTGTGTGCGTTCATTATATCTTTTACAATTGGCAATCCTAAGCCGGTTCCACTTTTACCAAGTGTTTTACCATCTTCTGACCTAAAGAATGGTTCAAAAATATTTTTTAAATCAGATGATGAAATTCCATTTCCATTATCTGTAACCTCCACTGCAGCTTTGTGATTTTTTACTGAAGTGCAAACTACTACCTTAGAATTCTCATTTGAATATTTTATTGCATTCGATAATAGGTTTAACACTGCTTCCTGAACAGCATCTGCATCAGCATTAATAATTATATTATTTTTACTAAGTATTTTTTCAATTGAAATTTTAGCAATTTTAAACTGGTATTCAAAAGATTTTAAAGCTCTGTCTATAATCTCGTTTAATGAAACTGATTTAATGGTATAAGATTTTATTCCTTTTTCAATTTTTGCAAAATCCAAAACATTATCTATTAACCTGTTAAGCCGTTCACTCTCTCCTTCAATAATCTGTAAATATTCTTTAGATTTTTTATCAGAAATATTTTTTTTATTGTGCAAAAGTTCCGAGAACATATTAATAGAAGTAAGCGGATCTTTAAGTTCATGCGTAACATTAGAAACAAACGAAGATTTCAGTTTATTTAATTCTTCAAGCCGTTCATATTCAATCTGTTCCAGCATAAGTTCTTCCTGTAATTGTATCCTATCAATTGCCAATGCAGCAGTAGAAGCAACTGTGATTAGTAAATCAATATCTTCAATAAAAAATCTTGCACCAGATTTTTTCTTACCAAGTACAATAAACCCATGTATTTCACCCGATGGAGATTTAACAGGAATTGCAAGTGCCATTCCCCATCGTTTAAAAACTTCTATATCTGCTGATTCTGCTTCTATTCCCTTTTCAAGAAGATCATCAAGGGCAATCGGTAAAGAAAGATCTGTTTGCAGCTTTTCAATTTCCAGGCGAATGGTTCTGTTTTTAATTATATCAAATCCATTTTGAGCTGCAGTTAGTAGTTTGTTGTCAGGATATCTGAGCTTAAAAAAAGCAATTTTCTGAACAGGGATGAGAACATTTGTTTGTGTAATAATTTTTTCAGCTAATGATTTAATACTATTTGAATTTTTTATATTTTTTATAAACTTAATTTGTTCTACCCTGTAATTATATTCTAACCTGAAAAACTTTTTATCAACAAATTTTTGAACAGAATTTTTTATTGGTTGAAGCATTATGGCAACAAGCAATGCTGTTATTACTGATGGTATTGCAGGATTCACATCTTTCACAAATAATGTAATGAAAGATGTTAATCCAATATAGATTAGAATTATTAAGGCAAGTATCACTGAATAAACAACGCTTCGCCTGATAATCAAATCTATATCCATAAACTGATATTTAACTATTGCAATTCCAAAAGTGATTGGTACAGCAATTAGGGATATTAACATAAGCGCTTCTGGTATAAGTTCATGCCCGAGTAAAATGATTGGTAAAACCCAAAAAATTATAAAGCTGAATGGACCTATAAAAAACCCAAGAAGGAGCCATTTTATTTTTTTTCGCTCCCGTAATTCTGTTGAAAGTTTATATGCACGAATGCATACTAAAATTGCTGATGCAATGCAGACAATTAAAAATACCCTGAAAACAGAATCAAAATAAAATACATATTGCTTAATTCTGTTAATTTCACCTCCAAGAGTGGATGCCAGAAAGAAGTATGATAAAATAACAGCATTAATTATTGCAATAGCATAAAGGAAAGGTAGATATTTTTTACTTCCAATCTGTTGATCACCCGTAAGGGAATAAGTTAAGCTGATAAAAAAAACCGGCATAAAGTTATAGGCAAATAACCAGATTACTCTGCTTAAATAACCAAAACCCAAAGGTGCCCCAATATAATTGCCGGCATTAACTACAATAACAACACCTAATCCTAAACTTGCAAGATGAAACATGGCTGCAGATTTATTGTTTGGTGATTTTAATCCCACAAAAATTGCCATACTTAAGTACACAAATCCAACAATTAGTATTATTATAAGATCGAAACGCGAGTAAAATTTAACTAATTTAGCAGGCAATATTATTTTTTCGTTACTTCTGAGAATTTCAACATTAACAATATCATTAATATTTTTCCCATCCAGATATACTTCTGTTTCTTCCCAACCACTAAAAAAATATCCATCGATAGAGGTAATTGTATCACCTTTGGCAAATACATTATCATTTTCAGATAATTCTGAAATTAAGTGATAAGAACCTTTTGACGAAGTGTTAAATGGGAGATCTGCTTTAATTGAGATAAGGTATAATCCAGCAACGCATAACAGAATTACAGCAATGTTTATTATATGAAGAAGAAATTTATTTTTGATGATACTAAACATACAATAACCACATTCTTAAAATTTAAGCCCACAACAGTGGAAGTATATAGAAGTGGGTAGTTCAGTTACGCTTAATTTAAGCCAAGAATTGCTAAAGTGCAATAAAAATAAAATGAATAATAAAGTGGATATGACTTGATGGACAAAGATGTGAATTATTAGTTCTGTTGTTTCATTGTTAAAAATCAACGTATTTGTCCTCACTATAAAGTTTGTTAACCGCTATCTCACCTCTCACAGAGTTTACAAGCTTTATACTATCAGCATTGGTTATGTCATCAATTGTTATTACTTTTTCTGAGAATTCTTTTTTCTTTAATAATTTACCACGATAAATTCCATTCAATATTCCGCTTGATAATGGAGGAGTGAACCAGTTATTTCCTTTTTTTACAAAAATATTTGTAATACATCCTTCAGCAACTTCGTTCTTCTCATTTAAAAATAAAACATCAAAAAAACCTTTTGCTGAATATTTTTTATACTCTTTATCATAAATACTTCTGTTTGTTGTTTTGAAGTATTGGAATCTATTTCCGCTGTTTATTCGTTTTTCAGATAAGATAATTTTTACTTCCTCCTTTTCAATCGGAAAATCAGAAATTTTAGTTTTGATACTACCCCATTTATTTAATATAAGTTTTAACTTATATTTTTTATTGGCATTTAGCTGTCCGGCTTCTTCTATTAACATTTTTTCAATCTTACTTTCATCAAAATTAAAAAGGAAAAATTCCGAAGCAACTTTTAACCGATTGATATGCTCTTTAAGAAAAGATATTTTATTGTTTTTAACCAACATTGTTTCAAATAATTCAAAATAATTTTCAGGCTGAGTTAAAAAATTACTCTTTAGTAGAGTTTCTTCGTACTCCTTTTTAGCAACACTATCCCAGACTATTCCTGCTCCAATTCCTAATTCACCATTCCCATTTGATTTATTTATTGTAAGAGTTCGAATTGGTACATTAAAAACCGATTTACTTTTAGTAATCAGCCCTATTGAACCGGTATATATTCCTCTTTCTTCGTTTTCAAGCTTTTTAATAATCTCCATAGTTCTAATTTTCGGTGCCCCGGTTATTGAGCCACAAGGAAAAATATTTTTAAGGATTTCGGTTAGAGCAATTTCTTTATTCAAATCTGCAGTTATTGTGCTCACCATTTGGATTAAAGATTCATATTTTTCCGTTGTAAAAAGATTAGGGACAGAAACTGAACCGTACTTTGCAATTCTTCCCAGATCATTTCTTATTAAATCAACTATCATTACATTTTCCGCGCGATTTTTTTTGCTATTATAAAGATTATGTTCGCATTCATTATCTGCTGAAATATTTACTCCCCGTTTGATAGTTCCTTTCATTGGATTGGAAAAAATTTTATCTCCTTTAATTGAAAAGAATTTTTCTGGCGAAAGAGATATTATAAACTTATCATCATCATTTATAAAAGCTGAGTATTTGGCAGATTGATTGAAGAGAAGATGTTGCAGAAACGAACTATATGAACCAGAGAAATTAAATTTAGCTTTTACAGTATAATTTACTTGATAAGTATCTCCTTCCTTAATATAGTTTTTAATTTTCTCTATGTTTCTTATAATTATGGGTTGTGAAGTGCTCAAATTAAAATTATTTAAGCTGTAATTTGTTATATCACCAGAATCAAATTCAATTTCTTCAGCATTTATTTTGAAAATATTTTCATCATTAAAAAATAAGAATCTAATCAACTTTTCTTCATTTCCACTTAACAGTTTTTCTAATTTCCTTTCAAATAAATAACCCGCTTCATAATTAATTAAAGTATAACCTTTAAAGCCTTTTGCAATAAATTCATCAATTAGATTAAGTTTTTCATTCACATTCTTTTTTTTATTAATTGTTACTATTTCGAAAGGATCTAAAAACAGAAGAGTTTTTCCATTCTTATAGAAAGGTGGGGTTAAAAAAAATGCTGAATACTTATTTGATTCAACTATGTGTATAATTTCACTTAGCTTCATTTTTATGATTGTATTAACTTCTCGTTGAAAAATACAAATGTAAACAGAATTTATTTAAATTTTTAAGTATTGGTTTGATGATCAAATTTATCATTCTTATTGCTTTTACATATTATTATATTTATTACGTTCATTTCAATAATTCTATAAATGAAAAAACTTAACAGGAGAGATACATGCCAACAACAAAAGAAAATTTAAGTGATGCATTTGCCGGGGAAAGCCAGGCAAATCAAAAATACCGTGCATTTGCAAAAGCTGCAGATAAGGATGGATTTCCAAATATTGCAAAGTTATTCCGCACAACTGCAGAAGCGGAAAGAATTCACGCAGAAGGACATTTAAAAGCACTCGATTCAATAGGAACAACTTCTGAAAATCTTAAAGCAGCGATTGCAGGCGAAACTTATGAAACAAACGAAATGTACCCGCCAATGTTAAAACAAGCTGAAACAGATGATCATAAAGCTAAGCGTATGTTTAAGTATGCATTGGATGCTGAAGCAGTTCATGCACAACTATATACATTAGCTCTTCAAGCTGCTGAAAGCGGAAAAGATCTAACAGAAACAGAATTTTATCTTTGCCCGGTTTGCGGTCACATTGAGTTTGGTAAACCATCAGCAGATTGCCCGGTATGCGGTGCAAAGGCGGCTAAGTACGTACAAGTTTAATATTTTGTAAGAAAATGATCAACAATTTTTATCCTTAAAGTAACTGAGTCGTAAACTTTTTAGACTCTCTTAGTTAAAAGTTGTTTTTAATCTGAAGAGATGATTTTTTTATTTTTGTTTTTCATCAAAGAAGGTAGGCAGCTATTTCTATTTCCACATTATACTATTTTCACGATAGGATATTTTGGAAAACGCTATTATTTCAGGAAAGTGAAAAAGATACAATGATGAGAAGTACAATCATATTGATTTCCTCTTTCATTATAATAATAGAACCATTTGATACGTTCTCTCAAGCAACTGCCAAACTAGTTGCAAATAATATATATGAATGTATTTCACAAATTCCAATAGACACCGAGTATGAGCAATTAGCAACCAAGATTAATGACTGCTTTGATACTTCAATGGGACAGTATAAAAACGTTATTGCTTCCTACTTAAGAACTAATTCGAATTCAGAAGGTGCATGGGATACTTTAATTGATGAAATATTGTTTTATGCAAAATACAGGGATAAGCATTCGTTCCAATTAATGAATCGGTTAGTAAATGAAAGTGAATCTGGAACTTGTAAAGATTCAATTGACACAGAATATGAAAACTGGGATTCGACAAAAGTAATTTTATCAAGTAATCCTATAAATTATAAGACAGGACGATTTGTACCTGTAGTGAGCTTTATTCCATCCTCATTATTAATCAGAGATTCTACAAAGGTTTATGAAGTATTTCCAGCCATTCAAGATACATTTGAATTTGATATCAGGTGGAAGGGTGAATATGAATATGATCTTGAATATGTAAATAACAGAACGGTATTTACTGAATACAAACCTGGTGATATATTTAATGTGAGAATTTCCGCTATTTCAGATAGTAGCGTAAGTTTTTTAATAAATGGTTATGAAAACCTTAATTGGAAGGTGTTAAAGATTGAATTGAAAAAAACTGATTAGATTTTTTCGTCATCAAGTAGTTATTAAATCGTTCTTCCGTAAGATTAATTTTTTTGTTTATTGTGTGAGAAAGATTTCTAAACAGATTTTCCTTTTTTATGCATAGATATCATCATGCCTATTATATTATTATTCAATTGTGTTCTTTTTTGAAAAAAATCAATTAACTTATTGATAAGATATCAAAAGGATTTATAGATGGAGGAGCAAACACGCAAAGCTTCGCAAGCGACTTATAAAAGACCCCGGGCCTGGAAGAATGTTTATCAGTGGCATTTAGGGCAGGTACCTGATGATGAACCATCCAAAGGGAGTGCAATTTTTGTTGTGCATGGAATGGGTAGACAACGCTGGGCTGAAACTTCCGCGACTCTCCGTGTAAAAATGGAAGATGCACTTGAAACTATGCTACTTAAGAATAACAAATGGGAAAACCTTCCCGCTCCATTTATACAAGAAGGATTTTGGGCAGATTATGATGATTTTAAAAACAGTTTTGCAGATGAATATGATCGTCTTGAACATTCTAAGCGTCCTTTTTTTGAAAAGTTGTGGAGTGCTCGCAGTACATCCAAGCTAAAAACATTTACATGGTTTATTCTTCAATCCTCAAGACTTGTATTTGATTTCCGTATATTGTGTAAAGCAACTTTGGCTTACTTCATTTATTTTTTACTTTTTTTCGTTGGCCCTCCCCTCTTTTTAATAATATATTTTTTGCTGCCTTCTGTAATGTCCCAGGTTTTGAATGATGTACGAATATACTGTTCACCACGTGGAATGGTTGAACGTGCAATTGTTCAACGGATAGATAAACGAGTTGGAGAGGCATTTTTAAAACTAGTAGGTATTGACTGGGAATTCTATACTCTTCCTGAAATAGAAAAATATAAAGTTGATGGGAAACCGATTGAATTTAAGCGTGTATTTTGGGTTGCGCATAGTCTCGGCTCAGTAGTAAGCTATAACGTACTTTCTGATATCTTTGCAAAAGCAGATTATTTATCAAAATATGGTGATAAAATCCAAAAACAAAACGTTAATAAATTTTGGGATTCACTTCAGCGGTTTATTACAATTGGCAGCCCACTTGATAAGATTGCAGTTTTATTCGGGAAAAAAGTCCTTCGTCCCTGGCCTCACAGAATGTTTCCAAAAAATAAAAAACAAAGAGAAGCAGCAAACATCGGCTTAAGAAACTTTTTGCCAAATTGGTGGGTAAATTATTATCATTTTTTTGATCCTGTCTCAGGAGCACTTTCAAATAAATTAATCTGCCCTGTAAATCAACTACCTAACAATTATCATTTAAGAAATATATTTCGCTTACCCGGGTTAGCGCATGTTGCATATTGGAAGGATAAAACATTTTTAAGCTATCTTCTTTCACGTTTTTTTGGAATAGATCGTATTGTCTATAAAGAAAAAATGTTCCCGGGAATATTGCTTTTTCTTTTTGGAACAACTGCTTATTTAATTTGGATGGGTATTGTTGCAGGAATTTTATATTCGCTTTGGCAATTGATCTTAATAATTATATAGGAATATTAAAATGAAATTTAAATTGAATCATATTAACCGAAATTTTTTACAATCAATAATTGCTGTAATCCTTATTACTTCATTCAATCAAATTAAAGCACAAGATACCTTTTCTATTGTTGCTGTTGATACAATTACCGGTGAAATCGGCAGCGCAGGAGCATCCTGCGTTGGTCCAATCGGTGGGGTTGGTGCTTTTATTTTAAGCGATGTTATTGAAGGTATCGGTGGAATTCATACGCAGGCGTATTACCTTGCAGGTAATCAAATTAATGCACACAATAGAATGCTTGAGGGATTATCTCCACAGGAAATAATTGATTGGTTAGTAGCAAATGATGTGCAAGGAAATCCAACTATTCGTCAGTATGGAATAGTTGATTTAACAAGAAACGGTGAAAGTGCTGCCTATACAGGTGTTAATTGTGATGATTATAAAAACCACGTAACCGGTCCGGGTTATGCCATTCAAGGCAATATACTACTTGGGCAGGTAATAATAGATACAATGCAATATGCTTTTCTTAATACTGATGGACCTTTGGCTGAAAAATTAATGCAAACTCTTCAGGCAGCAAAGATAATTGGAGCAGATACCAGATGTGCGGTAAGAGGAACCTCATCTCAATCTTCGTTTATAAAAGTTGTAAGAATCGGTGATGGAAATTTTCCTTATTTGGAAGAATATGTGCCAGATTCCCCAATCAATGTAGATCCAATCGATTTGCTGCAGGATAAATTTAATGAATGGAAAGTTTCCTTGTTTACTACCGTGGATCCGTTTTTATCTATTGCAGAATTTGAACCGGATTCTATTCCCGCAAACGGCATATCACAATCTACTTTAACAATTACACCTAAAAATAATTCTGATACTTTATTAGCAAGCGGTTTAACAGTATTACTTTCAAACACTGGTTTGGGCAATCTAAGTGCTGTTAGTGATTTAGGAAATGGAATTTACAGGGCGACTATTACATCTCCAATAAATCCAGGAACTGATAGTATTTCGATAACAGTAATCAATAACACAGATACTGTTTATCTGGCTACAATTCCTGTAATAGTATATTTGAATGCAACATCCATCGGAGAAAACAGTTTTATTCAACCAAATAAATTTGTTTTGCAACAGAATTTTCCGAATCCGTTTAATCCGACAACAGTCATTTCTTTTACAATTCCCTTACCTGGATTTGTAACTTTAAAAGTTTTTGATGTTTTGGGTAACGAAATATCAATTTTAGTTGACGCAGAAATGAAAGCAGGAAAGTATAGTATCGAATTTAATGCTACAAATTTAACAAGTGGTTTATATTTCTACCAGTTGAATGCAGGAAACTTTATAGATACAAAAAAATTAATTCTTCTTAAGTAATTTTTAATAAATTTTTATAATGATCGCATAATATTTGTCAAAGTCAGTTTAATTATTTGCATATAAAACAAAAGAGGGAGCCAGCATGAGATACTCATTTTTTCTTATTATCATATTGTTCACAGCTAGTTTATTTGCTCAGCATTCTTTCGTTAATGGAGATGATTTTATCAATATTAACATGGGAATGACATTAGAACAAGTTGAAGAAGTCCTGGGAGTTGAAGGTACTCTTGATACAACTATTATTTATATTTGGCCGGATAACAACCTGCAGGCTGAATGGACAGATGGCAAACTTTCATCTTACCAAACTTACAGCCCAATGTTTGAAGGCGAAAACGGATATGAGCTAATGAAAGAAGCCTGTAAAGGACCGGATGGACCTATGAGTAACTATCTTACTTACGAAGAAGTTATTGAATTAATTGGAACTGAGGGAACGATACCCGATTGGATTCGCTATTTATGGTGGGTTGATGAATACACAAAAATTAAAGTATCATTCAGAGATGGGAAAGCATTTAGCTCATCGAAATTTTAGCATGATGTTTGAAATTGATATTTAACCGGTTTTTGTAGAATCTATTTATCAATATTAAAAATATCTTCAACTTACTGCTAAGCATTGATTATTAAATAAATTAAAGTATTTTTGGCTTTTAATCTAAAAAATTATGCAAGCCGAAATAGTTGAAAAAAATATTACCGTTAACAGAAAAGCAAGACACGAGTATAGCATTCTGCAAACCTGGGAGGCAGGAATAGTATTGGCAGGTACTGAAGTTAAATCGCTTCGGCAGGGAAAAGCAAATCTCGTTGATAGTTATGGTAAAATTAAAAATGGAGAAGTATGGTTAGTTAATTGCCATATAAGTGAATACACACAGGGCAATATAAACAACCATGAACCGAAACGTGAAAGAAAGCTTTTACTTAGTAGAAGTGAAATAAGAAAGTTGATTGGAAAAACCACTGAAAAAGGATTAACTTTAATTCCTTTAAGATTATACTTTAAAAATGGAATTGCAAAAGTCGAACTTGCACTTGCAAAAGGCAAGAAAGTTTATGATAAAAGAAAAGATATAGCCAAAAAAGATTTTCAAAGGGATGAAGAAAGAAAAGTAAAATATTAGCATCACATCATCCTTTACAAAGTTGAAGGATGACATTACAAAAAAGTATTTTAAATTCTATGAGCAAAACTAAATTTCCGCCTGTAAATGAGCAGATGGATCAAATAAGTAGAGGGGCGAACGAGATAATTCCGGAAGAAGAACTGGTTAAAAAACTGGAACGTTCTTTAAAAGAAGGTAAACCGCTGAATATTAAATTAGGATGCGATCCCAGCAGACCTGATCTTCATATTGGGCATTCAGTAGTTTTAAGAAAATTAGCAAATTTTCAGTCACTCGGTCATCAGGCAATATTAATTGTTGGCGATTTTACAGGAATGATTGGAGATCCTTCAGGAAGAAGTGCAACCCGCCCTGCTTTAACTTTGGAACAAACAAGAGTACACGGTGAAAGTTATTTTCAGCAAGCTTCAAAAATTCTGGATGCTGAAAAAACAAAAATCGTGTACAACTCTGATTGGCTGAGCAAAATGAATTTTGAAGAAGTTATTAAGCTTGCTTCAAAATACACTGTTGCACGTATGATTGAACGGGATGATTTTGAAAAAAGGTTTAAAGCCGGCGAACCAATTGGTATTCACGAATTTCTTTATCCGCTTGCGCAGGCAATGGATTCTGTTGCAATTAAAAGTGATGTTGAACTTGGTGGGACTGATCAGAAATTTAATTTACTTGTAGGTAGAGATATACAACGTGAGCATGAAATGGAACCACAGGTAATTCTAACTATGCCTTTGTTAATTGGAACTGATGGAACTGAAAAGATGAGCAAATCATACGATAATTATATTGGAATATCTGATCCTCCAAAAGAAATGTATGGAAAAACTCTGTCAATTCCTGATGATTTAATTTACGTTTATTACACACTTGCAAGTGATGTGCCTGAAACAGAGCTAACTAAAATTAAATCGCAGCTTGAAAATCCTGATATAAATCCGCGAGATATTAAAAGAAATCTCGCAAAAACATTTGTAAGAATGTATCACAGCAGCCACGATGCACAATTAGCGGAAGAAGAGTTCGATAAAATATTTATTAAAAAAGAAGTGCCGGATAATATTCCGGAGTTCAAGATAACAGAAGATGAAATAAATATTGTTGATTTAATTATTAAAGTTGGTTTTTCCGGATCAAAAGGAGAAGCAAAACGATTAGTTAATCAAAGCGGCGTTTCTGTCGAGGGTGAAAAAATATTGGATACGAATAAAATAATAAAAATTAAAGAAGGAATAGTTTTAAAAGTAGGTAAAAGAAAATTCGGCAAATTAATTAAATGATTTTTTAACATTTTACGGGAAATAAAATTGTATCTACCAAAAAAAATATTTTTTACAAAAGGTGTTGGGAAAAGCAAGGAATACTTAACTTCCTTTGAGTTAGCTTTGCGCAACGCACACATAGAAATGTGCAATCTTGTTACCGTTAGCAGTATATATCCGGTAAATTGCAAAAGAATAACCGTTGAAAAGGGATTGCTGGAAATTGAACCAGGTCAAATCATTCATGCCGTAATGGCCAGGAATTCAACAAAAGAACCAAACAGAATGATAGCTGCATCGATTGGTGTTGCACTGCCTGCTGATAAGAGCACCTATGGTTACCTTTCAGAACATCATCCTTACGGGCAAACCGCTAATGTAGCCGGTGAATATGCAGAGGATCTTGCAGCTACAATGCTTGCGACTACTTTAGGTGTTGAATTTGATCCTGATAAAGATTGGAATGAAAGAGAAGATGTTTATAAAATGTCTGGTAAGATCGTAAAATCGTTTAATATAACTCAATCTGCGCAGGGTGCAAAAAACGGATATTGGACAACAGTAATTGCGGCGGCTATATTGTTACCCTAATCGGTTATTCAAATAATTTTTTTTTAAAAAAATAGTTCTGCGAGTACAATCAATCTAATTCTTGATTTTTCATCATATGAAAAAAGAGTGTAAACGATTCAAAGTAGATATCACTATTGATGTGAAGAACTCTTCCGTAATCTATTGTTTCTCTAACTTGAAAATTCATGACTGCATTTAAAAAACCTTTCAATCGAATAATATCTTCTTCATCCGTAAATAAATCCTTGCTTAATAGTGCATAGATAATTGCCTGGCTAAGCTGTAATGATCTTCCTTTAACGTTATCATATTCTATTTGTTTAAGATAAGGATAAATACCACCATCATCAGCAAGGCGGGTTTTCTTATCTGAAAAATTTTTATGCACAATATTAGGCAAAAGAAAGTGGTTTATTCCTTTAATAATACTTTTTCCTAATCTTTGTTTTATATCATAGTAATTCGAATGAGGAAGAACATCATATAGTTCAATAAGTGCAGTAAGTATTATACCCATGTATGGTGAATGTGCATCATGATAATCTAAGACTCCTGCTTTTTGTAAATACCAAGCTCCGTTTTCATCCTGAAAATTTTCAATCTCGGATTTGTACTTATCTATTGCAGAGTTAAGAAATTTTTCATCATTAACTATTCTGTATGCATTAATTAAACCCCAAATTGAAAAAGCCACATAATTTCTATGCGCTTTGCTGTTATCTTTAGTGTACAAAAACTCCCCTGCATTTTTTATTGTGCTGTAGATTTTTTGAATCAATAAAGAACTTCTATCATTACTTTTCTTCAGATATTCATACACATTTTTAAGAGTATAGATAGCACTTGCTGTTGCATAGCTGTTAATATTATTTATTCTTACACTATCATCTAAGTTTGGGAAATTTTTTGCTTTTCGCCAATGCCATTGAGCATAGCCTCCATTTGGCAGCTGTTGGCTTATTAAATATTTGGTTCCATTAATAAATCTGTCTTTACAAAAACTTTTTGTTATTTCATCATTAGAGCTTTTATAAAAAATTAAGTATGCCATTGTTGTTCGCGCACAATACGAAACTATTGGATGAGTACTCCAAAAGTGTTTTTTCAATTCTATATTTAGCAGACCACCGTAAAATGTACTATATGCAGTTTCTTCAATTCCATCAAATAGAAAACGATCTACATATTTAGAGAAAGCACCCCTTCCCCAGGATCCTTCTCCCCATCTGTTTGAATTTCCAGCATCAGTTAGATTCTGTGGGATATAAGAAAAAGAATTAATACGTGTAATTTTAATAGGATTGTAAATATATTCTGAAAAATTGTGTAAACGGTCTATCGCTTTAGCAAGATCATCTAAATCTACTTCGCTGGAATCTAATTCTTCCGGTAATGGCAGTATGTAATATTCCGGGAGATTTGGTTGAGAATAGATTTCAAATAATGTAATAAACAGCAAAGAAAGAAAAAAGTATTTCATATAATTTTTTTTTGAATTTGTTGAAGACAAGATAATTATTTTATCAATACCATTTTCTTCGTTTCAACAGATTCACCTGCTTGTAGCTGATAAAAATAAATCCCGCTTGGTAATCCTGTTCCATCAAACTCAACCTCATAAGTTCCAGCTGGTTTTTCTTGGTTAATAAGTGTTACGACTTCATTTCCAAGAACATCATAAACTTTAATTGTTACAAAACTTAGTTCTGGTATTTGGTATTTGATTGTTGTAGTTGGGTTAAATGGATTTGGGTAATTTTGCATTAAATTGAAATCGGAAGGATTAACAATTTCATCAACAGATGATGAAATTAGTGTAGTTAGTATTGTACCATTCCTACCTACTATCCATCCTTTATGCTCTGTGAAAGTAATCTTGTTCAGTGTACTCAGAAGTTGGACACGAAATTTCCTACCAATCATCTACCACCGTCAGTTGATTTGTAAATTTTACCAACAATGTAAGGCCACCCACCGTCTCCAACTGAATAAAGTGAATTTGAGACATTATGATATGCTGTGATTTAAAGGCACCATATCCTACTCCAGCAACTGGGTCCCAGGAAAATCCCCCATCTGATGATTTGTAAATTGCACCATTGTTATTTCCTGTTCCATGAAATTCTGCTCCAACAACATTACCACTCAAAGAATCAACAAAGTATATATCTAAGTGAGAATTAGCTATGATTCCTCCTTCAATATATGCAATGCTATCCCAGCTTATTCCAGAATCAGTAGTTCTATAAAGAATCTCACCGAAACCAGCAGTCCATCCAAGGACTTCATTAAGGAAATAAACAGAGAGTAGCGTTTTAGAATAACTTGGAAATTGAATTTCATTCCACTGATTTCCCCCGTTGGTTGTTCTGAGTATCCTTCCTTCTCCTGTTCCGCCGCATATAATCCCAACCTGTTCATCAAAGAAATGAAGATCGTGCAAATAATAATCCTGTCCTCCACTTTGCTCGAGCCAGGTATTTCCCGAATCGGTTGTTTTTATTATTAAGCCACTGTTACCAATAATCCAGCCAACATTTTGATTTACAAAATGAATAGCATTTAATTTTTCATATTGAAGTGTATCGGTAAGCAATTTGTTAATTCCATCCAATGTTCTAATCCTCAATAGAGTTCCCGAATGACCTATTATCCAACCATGATTATTATCGATGAAAAAAACATCTGTTAAGTTATCAGTCGTTCCGCTGTTTACTATTTCCCAATTTTCTTGTGCATTTGTTTGTATGTTTATTAAAAGGAGAGATAATCCAAGGATGATGAACTTGAATTTCATAATTAAGCTCTTTAGAATTTTACTTTAAACTTAGATAATAATGAGATGATAGTAAACACTATTTGCGCAGAAATAATCCGAGGAGATGAATTAAGAGTGCAAAAAATAATCCAACAAGCATTGGCTCAACTTCATTTATAAAAGGCATGTTTGCAAGCTCAACTCTAACAAAATACCAGGTTGTGCTTGTTACAAATGCGGTTATCATTTCAAATAAAACAAATTTATTCTCAATCCTTATTTTCGGATAGTAAGCGCTTATAACAGGAAGTATAATTGCAGGAATAAAAAGTGAACCAATCGTGTACCATATTTCTATTACGGAAGGAATTAAGTAAGCGAGAAGGATTGCTAACAAGCCTGAAATTATTAAACCAATAATTGTGTAAGTTTTTAATTTCTTTTCATCGTGCTGTGGATTTATTCTGAAAATAAAATCTCTGCCAATTGTTGTTCCGCTTAAAAATAAAAAGCTGTTTAATGTTGAAAGTATTGTTGCAAAAAGTGCTGCATAAAAAACTCCTTTTAATCCAACCGGTAAAACTTGTTCGGCAAGTAACGGAAATGCAAGAACAGGATTTTCTAAATCCTGGTAAAACTGCTTTTGAAAACAAACCGGTTGCTGTTGTTAGAAAATCAAACAAAGCCCAGAAGAAAATTGAAATGATAATACCTTTTACTGCAACGTTTCCAGTTTTAGCAGCATAACATCTTTGATGAAATCCCGGATCTGCGAATGTCCATAATGCAATCAAAAACCAGATGACGATAAATGTTGGAGACATCCCTCCTGTTATATTAAGATGATTTTCCGGGAGTGAAGAAGAAAGAAATTCAACTGAACCGAATGATCCTGCAGAAAAAATTACTATGAGAATAAATCCAATAAACATTACAAAAAACTGTAAAGCATCAGCATAAACATTTGCCCTGAATCCCCCTTTTATTAAATACGCAACCGAAATAATTAATGAGATAAAAAGCGATAGCACAATATCTATATCAAGTAACAAAGCAAGTAAGCTTGCACTCATCAGTAGATATGGAGCCGGGGAAACAAGAACGAACACAACTATTGCAGAAAGGAGTCCAACTTTTTTTCCGTAAACTTCAGTTAATTTATCAGGGATTGTAAAAAGCGAGGCTTTCCTTATCTTTTTAGCAAAAAAGAGTGCAAAGAGTAGAGCAAAAATGTAGTATGGAAATCCCTGTGTGAACCAGCTTACCACTCCGTAACGATAAGTAAACTCCCCAACTCCTAATATTCCTCCATACCAGGTGGAAACATTAGTAAGGACAAAAAGAAACAAACCAACCTTACGGCCTGATAAAAGATAATCATCTGCATCACTACCTGTTTTTCTACCGGAATAAAAACCTATAAATATAATCGAAGCAAAGAAAAGCAGGATTATTAATATATCAGTCGAAGCTAAAGAGATCATACTTTTTCATTGTGTTGAAATCCCTAATAACAAAAATTACACCGTTCGAAATTTTTAGTTGTACTGAATTTGAAGTAGCAATATTGCTTGTGCTTTCTTTCTCACCAAAAGGAAGCGAAGTATTTTTTAAAGGGTATTTTAATCCTCTTGATGCGATTTTTGTTCTTTTATTAAATCCATAAAGTGAAATTGTTTCCCCTTTATTTGTTTTTATTTCGTTGTTTCCGTTGTATGCATTTAAAAATGAGTTTTCAGCAATAAGAGATATTTTCATTTGATTAAAGAATTTTAGAACAATTCCAAGATTGCAAAAAGTGTGATCCAAACGGTTGCCAGTGACTCCAACTAATAGTGCTTCTTTACATTTATTTTTTATAGCAAACTTTAAACACTTCTCTACATCCGTATCATTTTGTCTTTCATACTTTATTATTTTTGATTTATGCTTGAATTTCCTTAAAGCATCTTTATTTATAGAATCAAAATCTCCAATAATGAAATCTGGAGTTAATCCTAATTTAAGAGCAGAGTTTGCTCCTCCATCTGCGCAAATTAATTTACCAAATCCATTTTTCTGGAAGAAAGTAATTACATTTTTTAGCGGTGGTTTGCCGTTTGCAAGTACTATACATTTTTTCATTTTATTTAAAGTCCTATTTGTATTCCAGCTAGCCAATTTCTTTCTGCAGCCGGGAAAAATTCTTTACCAATAGCATAAGCTGAATATAAATTATCAAAAATATTGTTTACCTGTAAATAAACTTTCCATGGAGTTTGCGAATCTATAAATGGAAATTCATAACTTGCAAAAAAATCTGAAACAAAATATGCTTCATTTAAATTATCACTATAATCTGTAAATCCAGTAAATTGTTGATTGTATAAAGCAAGATTTTTATCGTAGTTATCAGAAAAGAATTCACCAACATACTTCCCTGTCAATCTTAAATATAGACCAAAATCATTATAGCTTATGCCAAAGTTTGCCAAAAAATCAGGAAATCCGGTTATCCTGTTTCCATTAAGATCTATGAAATCATCTGAATCAATAAAAAATTTCCCTTCCTCAATAGTATTACGGCTCGCGGTTGCATTTCCAAATATTTCAAATTTATCATTAAATAATTTTGCCAGTGCAGTCAGTTCTGCTCCGAGATGAACAGTTCTATCAACGTTTCCAGTAACAGGTTGTCCAAATCTATCTACCTGCCCCTGCTTGACTATTTCATCATTAAACAACATGTAAAACAGATTTAAGGAGACTAAAAAGTTTTCTTCATTTAATGACACTCCTAATTCAAAATCATTCATAGTTTCAGGTCTAGTTAAAGGATTATTAAAATTGTACGATCCATCCGGATTAACTTCAAATTGGGGCAGTTCGCCAGAACTAGATTCTGCAGCATCATAGTATTCTTTTAATCTTGGTTCGCGCGAAACTCTTGAAAATGAAAAATAGAAATTAAGTGATGAAATTGGTTTATAGTTTATGCCAAAGCGTGGATTTATAAAAAAATTATCCACATTAAAACTGGTTCCTACATATTTTTCATCGTGTAATTTATAATTATGATATGCAAATTGTAATTCCCCGACAAAATTAAAATATTTATTTAAGTTATAAGATTCATGCACAAATGCACTTACAATATCCTTTCCACCCCTGTAAAAATAGTACCTATAATCTTTTGTAACTCCTGGAGGGAGATTTTCTGCATAGTTTATACTACCCCAGTGAATAGAATAATGTTTTCTTAATCCGGTACCAAAAAATAAAACCCCGTTTGCATGATTTAAGCTGAAACGCGGTATCCATCCATATTGTGTGTTTTCAACCTTCGCACGAATAAGTGCGTTTGTCGGTGCAAAACTCGTATCAAATCCATTTTCATTTAACCTGAAGTAATCTTCATAAAATACAGACCAGGATCCATCATAATCAAAGAAACCATCACCCATAACAAGAAACAAAGCTGAATTGAATTTTAAATCCTCATTAATTTTCCATTCGTTCAAAAGTTCATAATGCGGCTGTGAAAAATTTTCAATCTCATCTGTTCTTCTGTTAAGCGTATATGTATATTCGCTTTCATCTGCTTCCCAGTAAGAATAATTTGCTTTCCTCAGTTCTTTATCTTTAACAGCAAACTTTGCTACTCCTGTATAACCTAACCCATCTGAAATAGGACCACCAAAAAAATTAAGCTGGGTTGTAAAATTTTTATCGTACCTTACAGCAGACAGATAGTATGAATTAAAATTAACCCAGGTAAAATTTTTATATCCCGCACTCATTATTTTCCCAAGTTTTGCATAAACGGAATATTTGTCATCAATTAAGCCTGAAGAAAAAGCTGCAGAGTATTTTTTTGTAACATAAGAACCATAGGACGCAGAAAGTTCTATCTTTGGTTTATTTGAGAATGATGACATAATAAGATTTATTGATCCACCAATTGCAGGGTAACCAAAGACACCAGAACCGGCTCCCCGTTGAACTTGAATTAGTTCTGTGCTTGCAAGAAGATCTGGAAAATCCAGCCAGTAAACATTATGATCTTCAGGATCGTTTTGTGGAATGCCGTTAATTGAAACTGTGATTCTTCTCTGATCAAATCCGCGGATACTTAAATAATTGTAGCCTATTCCATTTCCGCTTTCAGAATAAAAAGTTGTAGAGGGCAGATTGCTTAAATATTTTGGTATATCATAAACTGTATAGTTTTTTTCAATCTCTTTTCTTTTTATTTGATCGAAAGCAAGCGGTGTTATACCTAGTTTTCCAACAGTTGCTTCAACAAGAACAGTTTGTGATGGGATTATTTTTTTTTCAAGATTAAACAAGTATATAGCATTTTCATCTGTTGCTGGTAATGAAAAAATATATTCTAACCGGGATATTGCAGTTACAAGAGTTTTATAACCAACATAGCTAATAATTATATTATCAGAAAGATTAAGATCAGCAGTTAAAGTAAATTTCCCATCAATATCAGTAGAAGTGCCAATTGTTGTTTCAGATTCTAAAACAATATTAGCATTTGATAAAGGTATTCCTGACTCTTTATCAAGTACAATTCCTTGTATAATTTCTGGTTGAGCAAACAGCGGAAAGTTAATACATAAAAAAAGAACGATTAAGAATTTCATTTCTTACCTCCTAAAAGTAAAAAAAGCCGTTGGATAAACGGCTAAAATCTAAATCGCTCTTAGCCCGTTTCCCTACGCTGGCATTATCCAGATCAGGTTAAAGGGTATTATCTCAGTCATCCCAAGGATTGGGTTAACACCCCTAACGGCTCATAAAAACTAAAAATAAAAAGAACTGGTTACTGTACACGCAAAAATAAAAATCTATAAAATAAAATCAAATAACTTTTAATTTCTGTCCTGCTTTTATATTACTGCTGGATAAATTATTAATTGATTTTAGCTTCTGTACCGTTGTGTTGTATTTTTTAGCTATTGAATAAAGTGATTCACCCTTACTTACCAGGTGATACTGTACATTATTTCCAACAGTACTCCCTTTTTTAATTTTAAGCTGTTCACCTACAATAATCTTACTACTACTAATACTGTTAAGTTTTTTAATAGATGCTATGGATACCTTATACTTTTCAGCGATCTGGCTGAGCGTTTCACCTCTTTTAACAGTATGGTAAGAATAATTACCTGAAGTTTTTTGTGTGGTAGTATTTGTTTTGCCGGAAGCAGTATAAATCTTTAATGTTTTTCCTGCGATTATTTTATTTCCGGAAATGTTATTCCATTTTTTTAAATCAGAAACAGAAACTTTGTGCATTTCTGCAATCTTCCCAATCGTATCACCTTTTTTAATTTTATAACTGACAACGTTACTGTTTTTATTTTTTACATTGCTTGTATTGGTATTATTCGGAGAACCACTCGTATAAATTTTTAGGGTTTTACCCGCAATAATTTTATTACTCGATAAATTATTCCAACTTTTAATATCGTCAACGGATACTTTAAATTTTTCAGCAATTTGTCCAATCACATCACCCCTTTTAATCTTATAATAACTCACATTAGAATTACTACCGGAATTGTTTTCAACAATAGAATTTACCGGTTCACTTGTATAAATTTTTAGCGTCTGCCCGGCAATAATTTTGTTACTCTTTAAGTTATTCCACTTTCTAATCATTCTAGTTGATACTTCATACATTTCAGCTATTTCACCAATAGTATCACCACGCCTAACTTTATACCTGTAAAGGTTACTGTTAGGATTTGTTTTGGTATCTTCAGTTGTAGTGTAACCAGATGAGCCATCTGTATATATTTTTAATTTTTTACCTGCAATTATTTTATTTCCAGATAAATCATTCCACTGTTTAATGGCAGCAATACTTACACCATATTTCTTAGCTATGTAATTTAAGTTCTGTCCACGTTTAATTTTATGATACAAAAATGTTTCGTTAGATCCATCGGTATTAAGATTGGGAGCTTTTTCTTCAATCTTTGTTCTTTTATCAATACTTGCGTAGTAATCTTTGTTATCTTCAGGAACATAAATTGAAAGTTCCTGTCCGATCATAATGGTTGTGGTATAAGGTATATTATTCCAGTTTCTAACATCACTAACCCTTACATTAAACATATCTGCAATGCCAAGTAAGCTGTCATCTTTTTTAACCTTATAACTTACTGCAACTAAACCCTCAGGTATTACAGGTGTAACTGTACCAATAACTTCCATTTCATCTTCAACAGTTTCACTATTTATATCGTTTTCTACTATATTTTCATCAGTAGCCGTTATTAATTCTTCACTTTCCTTTTCACCGTTCATATTTAAATAAGGTGAAACATAATTCTCATCATTTGTGTAATCATCTTCTTCTGCAAGTACAACATCTGTGTTATATGAGTAATTATTATCTTCCGGATTTACCAATACCGGAATTCTTAAATGAACTCCCGTGTATATTTTTGATTTGGTTGAAATATTATTTGCATCTGCAAGATCATATACTGTTATTCCATATTTTGCAGCAATTTTAGTAAGATTCTCACCTTTACTAACCTGGTGAACAAGATAAGTTCTACGTGCGGATTCTGGAATGTTTTTAATTAATTCAGCAAAATTATCCAGAGATCCTTTAGGAATTTTTAAAGGATAACCGCCTTCATATTCAGGAGGCGTACTTAGCTGTGTAAGTTCCGGATTTAATCCAATAATGGTTTCAAGATCAGTTGATGCACAGGTGGATAAAAATTCAAGATCAATTGCACCGGGAACATTATAAACATCATACTCATCAGGTTTTTCCAATTGAATATCTGTAAAACCATATGCTTCAGGATCCATTGCAATCATGCAAACTGCAATATACTGCGGTACATAATTTCTTGTTTCGCGTGGTAAATTTTTTCTAATTCCCCAAAATGTATACTTACCTGATTTTTTTATTGCCCTTTTAACTCTTCCTTCACCTGAATTATACGCCGCAAGAACAAGGTACCAATCACCTAAGGAATCGTACAAATCTCTCATATGCTGAGCCGCCGCGATTGTAGATTTTACCGGATCTCTTCGTTCATCAATATAAAAACTGCTGTTAAGGTTATATAATTTTCCAGTAGATTTAATAAACTGCCAAAGCCCTACAGCACTTGCCCATGAGCGTGCAGTAGGATTAAGACCACTCTCCATCATACTTAAATAAACAAGCTGGCGCGGTATTCCTGCATCATAAAATATTTTTGTCATCATCGGAAAATATCTGCCGGAACGCTCAAGCCAGTTACGCATTACCCTGTTACCTTTTCCATTAAAATAAGTTAGCCATTGTTCTACATGTTCATTTACTTCAAGTGGGATTTCTGCAGGAATGATATGTATGTTTTCAAGTTCAACATCTCCAAGTAATTCAATTTGCGGAACAGATTCATTTATCCATTCATCAAGGGCGGCAAATGAAACACCTTCCGGCAATTCGGGTAATCCATCTACAAATCCACGGTAATCATCTATTATTGATGTTTCCAATTCAACATAAGCTTCATTCTCATCTATTCCGGGATAATAGCTTAAGTTGTTAATAATCCTTAATGCAGATTCATAGCTTTCAACAGCCTCCTTTATACTATTTGCTTCCTGCTTACTTAGTGCAGTAAGATAATGCTGCCTTGCCTGTTCCAGCATTTCCGCAACAAAACCGCTTCTGTTTACCTGCGTTGGATTTTCCTTCTTTGTGATTTCTTTGTTACCGCTGCAGGAAAAGAAAAGAAAAACAGAAATAATAGCTATTAAAATCTTCATTGATGTAAACTCATAAAAATTATCAAATTATTATTCCACCGTTAATTTAAGATTTGTATTTAGTTTTATCAAGTGATAAATTAAATAAATACTGTAATCGGTTATATCTTAATAAGTTACTATTTCTAAAGTGGGATATTCCCGTGTTTCTTCTTTGGATTCGTATCAACTTTCGTGCGAAGTATATTAAACGCATTTACAAGCTTTATTTTAGTTTCACTTGGTGTAATAACATCATCTACATAACCTCTTTCGGCAGTAATATAAGGATTGGCAAATTTTTCTATATACTCTGCTAATTTTTTCTCAACTTCCTTTTCTGGATTCTTTGAATTCGCAATTTCCTTTTTGAAGATTATCTCCACAGCACCTTTTGGTCCCATCACAGCAATTTCTGCGGAAGGCCATGCATAATTAAAATCTCCTCGGATGTGTTTTGAGTTCATTACATCATAAGCTCCCCCGTAGGCTTTGCGTGTAATAACTGTTACTTTAGGAACTGTTGCTTCGCTAAAAGCGAATAATAGTTTTGCACCATGGCGAATGATACCATTCCATTCCTGCTCTGTTCCAGGTAAGAAACCGGGTACATCAACTAAAACTAACATTGGTATATTAAACGCATCACAAAATCTTACAAACCTTGCTGCTTTAGTCGATGAATTAATATCGAGCACGCCTGCTAAAACTTGTGGTTGATTAGCAATTATTCCGACTGCCATTCCTCCTAAATGTGCGAACCCGCATATAATATTTTCAGCATAGTAAGCATGAACTTCAAAAAAATCATTATCATCAACAAGAAGATTTATAACGTCCTTCATATCATAAGGTTTGTTAGGATTATCCGGAATAATTTTATCAAGTTTTGGTTCTGCTTTAAGTTTACTAAAATCAAATTGTTTTTCCGGAGATTTATCACGATAATTTAATGGAAGATAACCAAGTAGTTTTTTTACGTTCAGGAGTGTTTCAATTTCATTATCAAAAGCAAAGTGGGCGACACCACTTTTTGAAGAGTGAGTATCAGCTCCACCAAGATCTTCAAAACTTACATCTTCGTGAGTTACTGTTTTTACAACATTAGGACCTGTAACAAACATATGGCTCGTGTTTTTCACCATAAAAATAAAATCTGTTATTGCTGGGGAGTAAACAGCTCCGCCTGCACAGGGACCTAGGACAACTGAAATTTGAGGAACAACTCCCGAAGCAAGAGTATTAAGTAAAAAGATATCTGCGTAACCGCCAAGAGAAACAACTCCTTCCTGAATTCTTGCACCACCGGAATCATTTAATCCAATAACAGGAATTCCGGCTTTCATAGCCATTTTCATAACTTTTACGATTTTTTCTGCGTGAGCTTCTGAAAGTGAACCTCCAAACACAGTAAAATCCTGGCTGAAAAGTGCAATTGGTCTTCCATCAATTTTTGCAAAACCCGTCACTACTCCATCACCGGGATAGTTCTGTTTATCCAGTCCAAAATCTCTTGCACGGTGTTTCACAAACATATCAACTTCATCAAAGCTGCCTTCATCCACAAGCAGTTCTATTCTTTCGCGTGCGGTTAACTTTCCCTTATCGTGCTGGCTTTTAATTCTTTTTTTACCGCCGCCAAGTTTTGCAGTTTGCTTTAGATCTGAAAGTATTTTTAGTTTCTTTTCCATTTAAATTATTTCCTCGCGAATAAAAATCATTAAATAATTTCTTTAATAAGTAAAAATAGGAATGAAATATTTGCTGTAATAGAAATTCATTTAATTTTCTCAAATAATATTATACCAAAAAAGGATTGTTCTTCATTTCATGATTGATCGTGCTCGGCTCACCGTGACCGGGATATATTTTCACATCACCGGGCAGAGTAAAAAGTTTTGTCTCAATTGATTCAATCAACTGATTATAATTACCGCCCCAAAGATCTGTTCTGCCAATACTTTCTCTAAAAAGTACATCACCGGTTATACAAATTTTATCTTCTTCAAAATAAATGCAGTACTCACCCGGTGTGTGCCCGGGAGTAAAAAGAAATTTTATTTTAATTTTACCAAGCAGCAATTCTTCCTCTTCAGAAATGAATTTATCGGGTTTTGGTGGATCTTTAAATTCCACACCAAATGCAGATGCCTGCATTTTTCCATTTTGAAGTAAGGGAACATCTTTTTCGGGCACTAAATATTCAGGATTGTATTTTTCCTTAACAAAGTTACAGCCCAAGATATGATCTATGTGACAGTGAGTGTTTATCAGGTACTTAATTTTAAGTTCATTCTTTGTTATATAATCATCGAGTATCTCTTCTTCGTTTAAATCAGAAGTTCCGGGATCTACAACAGCGGTTTCTTTTGTTTCTTCATCACACACAATAAAAGTGTTTTCAGAAAAAAAATTAAATACAAAAGTTTTTATTTTTATCATCTGTAGAATTACTTCCTGAAATTCTTCTGAATTCTTTTAAAAGAGTTTTTTGTATAATTCTTATAATTGTCTTTCGTTTCTTCCAAAGAATCTCCCCCAAATTTTATAAGGAAGTGTTTTGCTATAACCCATGCAAGCATGCTTTCTGCAATAACAGAACAAGCTGGAACTGCGACAAAATCACTTCTTTCATAACGTGAAATAGTTCTTCTCATATTACTTAAGTTGATAGTATTTAGGGGATTCGATATTGTTGCAATCGGTTTCATAGCCGCTGTTACAATAACCGGCTTTCCTGTTGTTATTCCTCCTTCAACCCCTCCCGCCCTGTTAGTTTTTCGGGAAAAGTCTTTTCCATCAAGCACAATTTCATCGTGCACCTGTGAACCAAAATCTTCCGCGCATTCAAACCCGCTTCCTAATTCAACAGCTTTAACTGCATTGATAGACATAATTGCAAAGGCAATATCAGCATCTATTTTTCTATCATAATGCATAAAACTTCCTAATCCAACTGGTAAACCGCTAGCAGTAACTACAAAAGTACCCCCAAGACTATCACCATTTTTCTTTGCAAGTTTTATTTTATTAATGATTTTCTTTTCCTGCTCTGCATTTAAGACTCTTACAACACTTTTATCGGCTTTAGAAGATATTCGCGAAAAATCTTCTTTTGTTGAAGATAAATTATTCAGCAGTTTTTCCTTATAATCTGATCTAGCATAAATACCCCCTATGCTTTCAACATAACTTCCAATCATTATTCCAAATTCTTCAAGAAATCTTCTTGCAACTGTACCTGCAGAAACGCGTGCTGCTGTTTCCCTTGCACTCGAACGTTCAATTGAATTTCTTATATCATTAAAATTATATTTTAATGTACCCGTAAGATCTGCATGGCCCGGGCGGGGAGTAGAGATTTTTTCCACAGCTGAAGATTTTTTTTCAGAATCTACAATCTCTTCCCAGTTTTGCCAAACCTTATTTTCTATTAGAAGAGAAATCGGTGAACCAAGCGTTTTCCCAAATCTTATCCCGCTTAAAATTTCTACCCTATCACTTTCAATTTTCATTCTTGCACTTCTGCCGTAACCAGCCTGCCTTCTTTTAAGTTGAAAATCAATGTAATCTTTATTGAGAGGAATATTTGAGGGAAAACCCTCAATAATTGATGTGAGACTTTTACCGTGTGATTCACCCGCTGTAAGAAATCTGATCATAGTTGAAAACTTTTTTGATACTAAATATAAAAAAACGCCCGCTTTAACGGGCGTTATATTGTTCAAAATATTATGACTTTTTTATTCAGGGATCTCAATCCCAACAAATCTAGTATTTCCCTGATCATCTATAACTTTTATCAACAGTGCAGAACCTTTCTTTTCTTCAACTAAATCAGAAAGATCATCAACATTATTAATTGGAGTTTTATCTGCTTCAACAATTACCAGTCCTGAAAACAACCTCTGATCTTCAGAACGACTGAACGCTTTAACATCTGTAATGATTACACCTTCATCTACTCCAAAATCTTCTCTTTCCTTCGCATTAAGATTTTTTACAGTTAAACCTATGTTTTCAAAAGTAGCAGATGATGAAGAAGATTTTTCATTTGTCTCTTCATTCTTTTTATCAGAGACAGGTTCAGTACTAGTTTCGCTATCTCTTTTCTTAAGGGTAACTTTTCGTTCTATTTCTTTGCCATCCCTAAATAAAGTAAGATTAACAACTGTACCGGCGGTTTTAGCCGCAACGTAGCTTTGAAGTTCGTTTGGTCTGTTAACTTCTCTTCCATCAATTTTAAGAATTACATCACCGGCTTTCAAATCAGATTCGGAAGCAGCACCACCTTCTACAATTCCCTGAATTATAATTCCTCTTGGCTTATCCATTCCAAGTGATTTCGCAATCGCGTTATCAACTTCACCGATATTAACCCCGATATAACCCCTGCTAACTTTGCCGTGAGCAATTAAATCCTTAGCAACTGCTTTAGCAAGATTGATAGGAATTGCAAAACCATACCCTATATAAGTACCTCCGCCGCCTGAAGCAATTGCAGAGTTTACACCAATTACGGATCCTGAAAGATCCACAAGCGCACCGCCACTGTTACCAGGATTGATCGCAGCATCAGTTTGAATGAAGTTTTCTACGCCGTAACTATCACGGATTAATCCAAGCTGCCCTCTTCCAATTGCACTGACAATTCCTGCAGTAACTGTAGATGATAAGGAAAGCGGGTTACCGATTGCCATCACCCACTGCCCTACTTTTAAATTTTCAGAATCGCCCAGGTAAGCAACAGGCAGATTTTCAGCATCAATTTTTACAACTGCAAGATCTGTTAAAGGATCTGTTCCAACAACTGTTGCATCAAACCTGCGTTTATCAAATAGTCCAACTGAAACTTTATTTGCATTTTCTACAACATGATTATTGGTAATAATATAACCATCTTCTGAAATAATAATTCCACTGCCGGAACCTCTCTGTTCCTGTGGCATATCTTTAAATGGAAAGAAAAACCAATCGTTATGCGGATTTTGTCTTTCAGAAACTACTGTAATTTGTACGATTGTGGGTGTAACTGTTTCAGCAACTTCAATAAATGATTGGCTGAAAGAAGATCCATCAGCATCAAGATTAACAGGTGGTTTTGTAGCACCAAGATCAACATCAGCCAAACTTGGTCTTACTAATCCAAATCCTGAAACAAGTACTGCACCAAATAATATACCAATTATTAAAAGTGCTAATGCGCCAATAATTCCTTTGGCTTTCATTTTATTTCCTCCGATTTTTAATTTTCATATTTACGTGACATCTAAAAAAAAGTATCAAGTGTTGATCATTCACCTCTTAATTAACAATTTGTAATGATTGAATCCCCTTAAAATCGGGAATGTGATATTTAAGATGTCTTTCAAGTAAATAAATAGCTTCTTTAATAGTTTTAATTGAATAATTCTCAGCCGAAATGTTAGTTTTTAGACAATAAAGATATTGAAAAAGTTCCATATTAATGTGATAAAAATCAACAGTATCTTGAGTGCATTTGCCGCAAATCAAACCTTTTTCAAAGTTATAGTATAAACTTAAACTGGAAAAATTTTTGCCTTCACAGATTGCACATTTATCAAGTTGAAACTGGTAACCAATTTCATTTAAAAAAAATAAAAAAAACCTGCCAAAACTTATGGCTGGAATTTCATTTGCTGAATTGATAATTGATAAAATTCTTACAACTCCCTTAAAAACCCTGTGATTCACTTCGTGCTCAGCCATAAGATTTTTAATCAGTTCAATAACCGCATATGCATATTTTATTTTTTCAAGATCATCTTTAAGAGATGAATTTTGTGATAGAAGTTCAGCATTAGATAATAATTGCAACTCTCTTGTTTCTTTTTGATAAAATATTACCTGGAGATGATTAATCGGATCAATTAATAAACCAATTTTTGATTTTGATGACCTTCCTCCTTTTACGATAACTGGTAACCTGCCGTAATCTTCAGTAAATAAATCTGCAATGATACTTGAATCACCATAGGCAAGCTTGCTGAGTACAACAGCTTCAGTTTTTATGATCTCACTCATTTAAGAATCACCTTCCAGCACTTAGGAAATTATAAGGGAATGTAAAAACTCCTTGTTCGGTTATTATTCCATTAATCAAGTGAGATGGGGTGACATCAAAGGCAGGAGTAAAGGCATCGTATTCATCTAATGTAAACTTCAAATCATTTAGAGTTAAAACTTCTTTTTTATTGCGGTACTCAATTTCTATTTCGATTCCTGATGCAATGTTTTTATCGATTGTTGTGGAAGGTGCGGCTATATAAAAAGGGATGTTATGAAAGTTTGCCAGTATTGCGAGTGAGTATGTTCCAATTTTATTTGCTGAATCACCATTGAGTGCAATTCTATCAGCTCCTGTAATAACAAGATCAATTTTATTCTGCTTCATGAGCTGAGCTGCTGAAGAATCAGTTTGTACGGCGAAAGGAATTCCACTTTTACTAAGTTCATAAGCTGTAAGCCGTGAGCCCTGTAACAGAGGACGTGTTTCATCTGCATAAACAAATTCAACCAAGCCACTTTCAAATCCAGCTTTTATAACACTAAAAGCTGTCCCATCACCACCTGTTGCAAGTTTACCCGTATTACAGTGAGTTAACACTTTCGATTTTTTTTTGAAAATACCCAAACCATTTTTTCCAATCTTCTCACAGTATCCTACATCCTTTTGATGTATTTCCTTAGCTTTTTCGAGAAGTAGTCTGTAAATATTTTCTGATTTTTTATTTGAGTTGTAAACTTCTTTTAATTCATTGAGTGCAAAAAATAAATTAACCGCGGTTGGTCTTGTAGATTCTAATCTTTTAAAAGCTTTATCAAACTGTTCGCTATTATTTATCCGTTTTAAAGCAAGCGCTAACCCGTATGCAGCCATTATGCCGATTAGCGGTGCACCTCTAACTTCAAGGCGTTCAATCGCAATTGCTATTCTATTATAATCATCCGTTTCAATGTAGTTTTCTTCCAATGGAAGCTTGGTTTGATCCAGGTAAATTAATTTATCATCCTGAAATTTTACAGAAAAGTAGCTATTCTTCTTCATTACACTTCGATAAATTTATAAATTCTCTAAATCTATCTTGAATTCTCAAATAAGAAAGATCTTCCAAAGCTTTTGTACTGAATTTTTCCACACAAAAAGATGCCATCGCACTGCCGTAAATTACTGCTCGTTTTAAATTTTCAGCAGAAACGTCACGTGTTTTATAAAGATAACCAATAAATCCACCGGCAAATGAATCACCTGCACCAGTTGGATCATAAATCATTTCCATGGGATAAGCCGGTGCAGAAAAAATTGTATCATTCGTAAAAAGCATTGCACCGTGCTCACCCTTTTTTATAATTAAGAATTCAGGTCCCATTTCCCTTATCATTTGTGACGCTTTTATTAAATTTGGTTCATTTGAAAGTAAACGAGCTTCGGAATCATTAATAATCAGAACATTTACTAACTTTAATAACCTCAGCAGCTCATCCTTCATGCCTTCAATCCAGTAGTTCATAGTATCACAAACAACAAATTGCGATTTATCCATCTGCTCAAGCACTCTCATCTGTAGAGTTGGTGCAATATTTCCTAAGCAAATATATTTTGATTTTTTATAGTTATCAGGAATAACAGGATTAAAATTTTCAAATACATTTAAATCTGTAAACAGTGTATCCCTAATATTTAAATCGTAATGATACTTACCTCCCCAGCGAAAAGTTTTTCCCCCTTCAATTATTTGTAATCCTTCAAGATCAACTTTGTGATTGCTTAGAAGATCTAAATACTTTTTGGGATAATCACTACCAACAACTCCAACCAGGTTAATTGGACCTGAAAAATAACTTGCAGCTAATGAAATATAGGTTGCAGAGCCGCCAAGTGCATCTTTTACTTTATCAAAAGGTGTTTCAACTGTATCTAATCCAAGTGATCCAACAACTAGCAATCCCAATTTTTTTCTCCGCATATTTATGTAAAAATGATTTCGAAAAATAATTAAAATGAGGTTTAATGCATAATTCAATCACTTCCGAAGTTCTAGCTCAACAAAATGAAAATAACTTTTTTCATTAAGAAAGTAATCTTCAATAATATCAATAGCATCCCTTTGACC
Organism: uncultured Ignavibacteriales bacterium; assembly: GCA_963714405.1. Lineage (GTDB taxonomy): Bacteria > Bacteroidota > Ignavibacteria > Ignavibacteriales > Ignavibacteriaceae > JAZGGS01. Next base: position 358,595 of record CAVQOH010000001.1, read on the forward strand.
TGGCCATGCAAGTAATTTTTTTGCACAAATCTTATCAACCCATTTAAATTCTGAATGTTCACTGCTTAGTTTAATTCTTTTTGTATTATCAATTTTTGCAGCGAAAACAGGTAAAAAACAAATGTAATCATCTTTAGATTCATAAAAAGAATTTACTGCTGGAGCAACCCATAACTGCTGAGGTGATAACCCAGTTTCCTCTTTTATTTCTCTCAAAGCAGTTTCAAAAGCTTTTTCACCTTCTTTAATTTTTCCAGTTACCATTTGCCACAAACCAGGATAATACTGTTTATCAGATCTTTTAAGCAACAAAAATTCTATTCCATTTTTTGATTCTCTAAAAATATGGGCTTCGATCATTGTAGAAATTATATTCATTTTAAACCAGTAATTTTAATATTAAAAATAAGCTCTTGCTTCTGCACGTGCAGTGTGAATGACTCTTCCCCCGCCTTGTGCTCTTCCATCATAACTTATTGTTGTTTGTAAAAATGACGCAAGACGGTAATCAAAATTTAAACGCCAAAAATAATTTTTACCAAGCTGGTTACCTGCAAGTATTTCAAACGGAATAAAATTTTCAGTAGTGTTAGCATTTAATTCTGTTCTTTCAACCTCAATTCTTAATCTTCCTGATCCTGCAAAAGAAAAATTAAACCTGATTTCTTGTGAATTTAAATCAATAACCGTAGGTGTTTCAGGTAACTGATCTTCGCTTTTTCCAACTTTAAATTTAAATCCTACTTCAATATTTCTATCTGGTCTGTAAGAAAAATCGGAAGTTAGATTATTATCAGTTACTATCCTGCTGCTGGTTGAAGATTCAGGAGCTGAAACATTATCTATTATATTTACAAAATCGGTTTGATTACTAAGTTCTTTAATCATTTTAAATCTGATACGTAAACCACGTTCGCGGTTATAACCTTTTTCATTACCTGTATTAAATTCATTCATTGAAAATCTTTGAGCAAACCTGAAACGAAATGATAAATCCTGTTTATTCTCGTTTATAAAAATATCCTGCTGCAGAAAATTTGATCCGCGAATTGTAATACCTTCTTTCTGAAAATATTTGAACTGCATTAAATATATTTTAGAAAGATCTGACTCTCTTGTTATTTCTTCAATTCTCCAAACAGTTTCGCTGGAAAATATTTTTAGTACAGAGCCGGTAAAAGAGTTCTTATCAAAAATATCAGCATAATTTATTTTCCAGCGTGTGTTTGTTTTAAAATCTATTACCGGAAATAATTCATCGGAAGGAATTGTAATGATTATATAATCTCCATCAAACAATGTAAGCTCAAATTCTGTTTCATCAGCCACGCCATTGTTATTTAAATCACCAAGGTACTTGTAATTACCTTCTCCTTGTTCCACTTTAATAAAAACTTTTTCTTGCTTTGCCTGCTTCTGTGTTGATACCTCATAAAACAGGCTACCATTTAAAATTGGCTCCCAAAAATTAAATCTGGATTGCGACCTGACGAGGATTTGTTCAGTATCTAAAAATCCCTTTTCACTAAAACTATCGGTAAATTTTTTGTTTCGTATAGTAAAATTCAGGGATGAATTTATTTCTTTAATACCTTTATAACTTATATCATAAATTTGCGCCTTTGCAATTGCCTGTTTAATCATTAAACCGTTTAGCGGAAGGTAATCATCACGCTGAGAATATTTTGCAGTAAATTTTATTCCTTCAAGGTCAATCAATTCGATGTATGGATTTAGCTCATAGTACTCTAAACTGCCTGATAATAGCGAATCCTTACTATCTTGCCTGTCTCTTTTATTTTCAGAAAGAAAACCAAATCCCGGTTTTATTTTCCAGAAAATATAATTTACATCTCCGGCTTGTCTTATCCATCTGCTTAAATTTGATTTATTTTTTGTGTTCACAAAATCGAAATTATAATATAAATTATATTTACTATTATCAGTAAATTTTAATATGTTATTAAACCTATCTGTTTTAAAGTTATTACCTTTTCTTAAAAAACCCCCCGAGGAACTAAGCGTTAGTTCTTTTACGGGAATAAGTTTTATACCAACTTCTCTGAAACTTTCATTTTCCTTATCCGGTGAACCTGTAGTATTGTAATTTCTGTTAAATTCAACTTCATTAAATCTATCTGTTGAAGTAAATTTTTTATTTATGAATCTATCTTTATAAGTAAATCCTATCTTACCTAGTTCAAGTGTACCAATATTAACATCTGCCGGATCAACTCTTAATGATATATTTGAGGCATATCCATAATTATCGCCATCATCAATGGCAGAAAACCTGTTTTTATCCCATAAACTCCCAGCGTATTCCACATCTATATGAACATTCTTTAGAGGAGAATATGTTGCAGCAATATTTCCAATTTGTTTAATCTGCGGAACAGGAAGAAGTATAACAGGAAGATAGCTGCCTTCACCAATTCCAACAAAACGAAATCTACCCAAAGCTTCTCTTACATAATCACCATTTCCATCTGCAATAAAGCTAAATGACACATTGTAGATAGCGAGTGAATCTCCAGGATTATAAACATAATATGTAAAGGATTCATTATTAATTAATGTATCCACAGCCTGGTAAATTCCTTTTCTCACACCAAGTGAATCTTCTTCTGCAAGAGAAATCCCTGATTTATATGCACTTAAGGGATCATCACCAGCAGATGCGAGAATTTCTTTATCACTATCAGAAAGTGAGAATTCAATTGGTGCATTTAAATCATCACCTTCTTGCAGAAATTGAACACCAATTTTCAAATCATTATTTAGTAAGTTTGCTGTAACACCGCTACCAAAAAAATTTCTTGAATATCTTTGATCTGTATATTCAAAATCTACAGCAATGCGACTTGCGTCGGTAATTAGTTTTTTTGGAGTAAAAGTAATGGTAGCATTGGCATATTCAATTGTATAATCATTATTTTCTCCCCGTTTCATTTCTATTCCATCAAGATAAACTTTTTCTGTTCCTGCAATTACAATAATAAATCTCTCTCCGTTGATCCCTGAAAGTTGATAGGGTCCTTGTACACCATCAACACCGTTAAAACTGTTAGAGGTAAACTTTCCTCTTGAACTTGCAATTGCCCCATAACCGGAAAAATCAGTTATGTTAAAGCTGCCCATTAAACCTTGAAGTTTCCTGTTAATAACGCCAAACTCGCCATTGCGGTTATTTAGCTGGTAATCTCCAAAAGTTCCAACAGCATTTGGATGTTTAACCTGAATAAAGACTTTATCAATTTCTTCAAGCCGTTCAGTGTTACCCTCGGGTTGTATGGGTGTATTTTGATCTGAGAGGGCAGCCACAATTTCAAAATTTTCTGATAACCTGCCTGATAGCTGCAACCTTAAACCACTATTAAGTGAAAAATCTTTTGTTGTGCCAACTGTAAATCCTCTGATAAGCGTTCCACTTTTTTGCATCCCTTCTCCAAATATACTTTCCGGAGTAAATGATGAACTTTCTACTTCAACTACCTGAACTGAATCCCCATACTTCTCACTGTAACGAATAACCAGGCTTCTTCTTTTATATTCTTTCTTTAGTGAAAGATCAACAGCCTGGTAAGTAATTACCAAAGTATCAAATAATGAATATGGAAGAGAATCAGATAGGCTAAATGAAGCCGTGGAGTAAGATATCTGGTAATCAGTAAATCGTGTTAAAGTAGAATTTCTTAATATAATGGTTTCAGTAAACGGAATTATTGAAACAGCAGAAATTGAATAAGTATTATCAAAATTTATTGGGATGCTGTCTCTAACAGTTACAGTATTATATTTGTTCTGAGAATAACCAGTATAAAGACAAATCAGAACAAAAAATGATATAAAAAGTAAATTAATCGCTGATTTCAATAGAGGAAAATGTTTATGAGTTTGCAATCTAAATTTATAAACTACTTATTTCAAGTCTATATATAAAACAGGAAATAAACAGTCATTTAACGTGTGTAAGTAAATTTTCAATCTTTACTTAATAATTCTTATTTTATCATATTATTTTAAACCAAATAGAATACAGAGCAATTATTTGATTTTATCGAATTTCAAAACAATTTGTTCTTCAAAAAAGAATAATTTTCTTATATAAATAACTTACTGTAAATATTAGATTACTAGAATGGTAAAACAGAACAAAGGAGATAGCTTAAAGATCTATCTACGGATTCTCTCCTATTTAAGACCGTATATAAAGGAGATGGTTCTGGTTTTTTTCTTAAGCTTTGCTTTTGTTTTTTCCAGCACGCTCTCGATGTGGTTAGTTGCACCAATTGTTACCACATTTTTCAGTGAAGAACAAACCGAACAGGTTAACAATTTAGAAGAACCTATACCAGATGAGCTAACACCTAAAAGCTCGTTAAATTTAAACGAATGGCTGAAGAGCAAAGTCTATCAAATAATTCCAATGGATGACCGATTTAATGCATTAAAGTGGCTCTGCATCATTATCTTAGCATCCTTTCTACTTAAAAACCTATTCCAATTTTTAGAATACTTCTGGATAACTTATGTAGAACAACGAGTAGTAAAGGACTTGCGGGAAGAAGTATATGATAAAATCATTAGGCAGGATTTAGGATTCTTCAATAAACATAAAACCGGTGAGTTAATTTCAAATCTTACAAATGATATTAACCAGTTAAATGTTGCGCTTAACCGGAGTATTACCAAAACCATTCGCGATCCGCTGATGATATTAATCTACCTGGTTATTCTTTATAACATAAGCTGGCAAATAACATTAATAGCTGTTACAGTTTTACCAATTACAGGTTTAGTAATTCGTAAAATTGGGATGAGCTTAAAACGCCGCAGTACAAGGGTGCAGGAACGTATAGCAGATATAACGACAGTACTGCAAGAAACTATTTCAGGAATTAAAGTTGTGAAAGCATTTGCGATGGAAGGGTATGAAAGTTCAAAGTTCCGCAATAAAACCAGCGAGCATTTTAGTTCTATAGTAAAACAGGTAAGAATGTGGCGTCTCGCCAGTCCTCTATCTGAAACAATCGGGGCAAGTATTATAACCGTTGTTATTTGGTATGGAGGCAGTTTGGTACTGCAGGGTGGTTCAATTAACTCAGAAGATTTTATAAGATTTCTTGTTATTCTTTTTGCACTAATGGAGCCCGTTAAAAGCATCGGTGAGTTGAATTCTAACATTCAGATTTCAATCGCATCAGGCAAAAGAACTTTTGATATTCTGGATACACCAAGAATTGTTATAGAAAAACCAAATGCAATTTCAAAAGTAGATTTTACAAATCGAATTTCTTATGAAAATGTATCCTTCAGCTATGAAAAAGAAGGAAAATTAGTTTTAGATGGAATCAGTTTTAATGTTGAAAAAAACCAGAAGATTGCTTTTGTTGGTAGCAGCGGAGCGGGTAAAACGACATTGGTTAATTTGCTTCCAAGATTTTATGATGTTACAAATGGCTCGATTAAAATTGACGGAACTGACGTAAGAGATATCTCGCTCGCACACTTGCGAAGATTAATTGGTATAGTAACGCAGGAAGTTATTCTTTTTAATGATACAGTGACAAATAATATTGCTTATGGAACATCTGATTATTCATTTGAAGAAATAGAAAAAGTCGCTAAGCTAGCAAACGCATATGAGTTTATTAAAAATATGCCTAAAAAATACGATACTATTATTGGTGAACGTGGAATGATGTTATCAGGGGGTCAGCGGCAGCGTATTTCAATTGCAAGAGCAATTTTAAAAAACCCTCCTATATTAATTTTTGATGAAGCAACTTCTTCTCTTGATTCAGAATCAGAATTTCTGATACAGCAAGCTATAGAAAATTTAATGAAAGATCGTACTGTTTTTATGATCGCACACAGATTATCATCTATTGTTAATTCAGATAGAATTATTGTATTAGAAAATGGAAAAATTGATGATGAGGGAACAAATGATGAATTACAAAAGCGATCAGGACGCTACCGCCAGCTCTATGAAATGCAATTTAATACTTAGGATAAACTTAAATAAAAACTACTATTTTATTTTTTTTAGAAAAGTAACAGATTCCTTTATCAATTCCTTTAAAACTTTGGTATCCACATCTTCAATTTTATTAATATAAAGGCAGCCTTTGCCTGTTTTATGCTTTCCTAACTTCTTTAACAAATTCTGATATTTGGAAAATCCAGACATAATATAAAGAGTTAAGCTTTGCTTGCGTGGAGAAAAACCGGTTAAAAACCAATCTCCCTCCCTGCCGCTTGCATATTTATAATGATAGCTTCCAAACCCGATAATACTGGACCCCCACATTTCTGGTTCTGCTTTTGTAATTTGTTTCATCATTTTAAGGATCTTATAGCTATCTTCTCTTTTCTTTTCATCTATTACACTTTGTAAAAATTTATCAACACTTGCTTTGTTCTTTTTTGTTTTAAGTTCTGCCATTTGACAACCGTTTCTTTAATTCAGATTCAATTAAACTGCAAGGAAGGAAGGCAGGTTTTTTTATAATATCAATATTTAGTTGGTTACCAGTTATTTTAAAACTGCCTTCAACTTCACCAACAGGAGTTGGCAGTAAAAAATTACCGTTGCTAGCATCTTCTGTAAATGTACCGCCTTCCTGTTCAATTTTTGATTTAACTGTTTGGATAATTTGTTTTTGATCAACTTCTAAATTAAAACTGAATGAACACTCAGCCATATAAATTCCTCAATTGAAATTTAAAATACGAACCACTGCTTTTTAATAAAATAAATAAAATTCTTTTTTTAAAGTAGGAAATAAAATTACGCAAATCAGAAAACTTGCTATTCGTATCTCAATGCTTCAATCGGATCTAAGTTTGCAGCTTTGTAGGCTGGATACGTCCCGAAAATTATTCCAACCATTACACAAAGCGAAATACCAATCATTACCCAGTCAAAAGGAATTGCAGCTTGAGCATTAAGAAAACTTCCTGCAAAATTACCTATACCAATTCCGATAATAATCCCGACTAAACCTCCAAATAAACACAAGATAATTGCCTCGAACAAAAACTGCAGAAGTATGCTATTCCTCCTAGCTCCAATCGCTTTTCTAATACCAATTTCGCGTGTTCGTTCAGTAACTGAAACCAGCATAATATTCATAATTCCAACACCTGCAGCAAGTAATGCAATTAGCGAAACAACCAGTGCTCCCAGCTTAATGGGTTCAGTTATATCATTTACCATACTTATTAATGATGCATTGCTAAAGATTGAGAAATCGTCATCTTCACCAGCTTTTACCTTCCTAATTTTCCTAAAATGCCCAATTGCAGATTCAATGACTTCATCATATTCTTCAGTACTATATGCTGTTACCATTATATTAACACTTCTGCTGTACTTGCCGTAAAACGACTGCCAGGTGGTAATTGGTATTACAACAAAGTTATCATTGGATTGCCCAAACATAGTTGGTTGCCTTTCGAATACACCGATTACTCGTAATGGTTTTCCATCGACTCTAACGATCTGTCCAAGCGGATCCATATTTGGAAATATTTTTTCAACCACATCTTTACCAAGTATACAAACATAAGTGGAATTTTGAATATCGCTCTCCCTTAAATCTCGTCCATATTCAACCTTCCAATTATTAGTACGAACGCCATCCAAAGTCTGGCCTGATACACTAATATTAGGATTTGTATCTTTGTTTCCGAACCGAATTACTTTGCCCATTTGCCATTGCTCAGCCCCAACATATTTTGCATTGGTTAACACTTCCTTTAATTTTCGTGCTTCTTGAATGGTAATATCTTTCCTGTTTCTCCAGCTTCTATCACTCCCGGGTCCTCTTCCCTGTGTGCGGTCAAATTTTTCAATCTGGAATGTATTTTTATTCAGCATAGATAGCCCGCCTTCAATACTATTCTGTAGCATAGTGATGATGGTCATTATAACAATGATAGAAAAAATTCCTACAACTACACCCAATATTGTTAAAGAAGTTCGAAGCTTATTGTTTAAAATCGATTGAAACGATATGGAAAACAGTTGATCAATTCTCATTTATTCATACCTCAACGCTTCTATGGGATCAAGATTAGCTGCTTTATAAGCAGGATAAGTCCCAAAAATAATTCCAACTAACACACAAAGTGTAATTCCGATAATTACCCAGTCAAGAGGAATTGCAGCTTGAGCGTTAAGAAAACTACCAGCCAGATTACCAATTCCAACTCCTATTATGATTCCGACAATACCACCAAGAAAACACAAAATAATTGCTTCAATAAGAAATTGGATAAGTATACTGTTTCTTCGTGCACCAATTGCTTTTCTAATGCCAATTTCTCGCGTTCTTTCTGTAACTGATACTAGCATAATGTTCATTATTCCAACTCCTGCGGCGAGTAGTGCAATTACTGAAACAACTAACGCCCCGATTTTTATTGGATCGGTTATTTCATTTACTTGAGTGATTAAGGATTCATTACTGAAGATAGAAAAATCATCCGGTTCTCCGGGTTCTACCTTCCTTATCTTTCTAAAATGACCAATAGCAGCATCGATCACATCCTGGTATTCTTCTGAATTATGTGCTGTTACCATAATATGTGCGCTGTTATTGTATTTTCCATATATGGATTGCCAAGTAGTAATTGGAATTAAAACACCGTTATCATGACTTTCGCCAAACATTTCAGGCTGCTTTTCCAATACCCCAATTACCCTTAAGGGCTGGTTATCTACCCTTACCATTTTTCCGATAGGATTGATATGGGGAAATAGTTTATCAACTACATCTTGCCCAACAATGCAAACATCCGTAGAATTCTGAATATCACTTTCTCTAAAATCTCTTCCATATTCAACATTAAAGTCGTTAGTACGCATCGCATCGACAGTTTGCCCGCCTACAAACATATTCGGATTAGTTTCCTGGTTACCGAACTTTACAACTTTTCCGGATTGCCATTGTTCAGCGCCAACATATTTAGCTTGAGAAAGTACTTTCTTTAATCGGTATGCTTCATCAATGGTAATATTTTTGCGATTTCTCTGGCTCCTATCTCGTCCATGAGTCTGAATTGCATCAAATTTTTGAATTTGAAAGGTATTTTTATTAAGCATTGCAAGTCCGTCTTCTATACTGTTTTGAAGCATAGTTATTATAGTCATAATAACAATGATAGAAAAAATGCCTACAACTACACCAAGTATAGTCAAACTAGTACGTAGTTTATTATTTAATACCGATTGAAAAGAAATTGAGAATAACTGATCAATTTTCATTTACTCATACCTTAGTGCTTCAACAGGGTCTAATTTAGCTGCCATATATGCAGGTGCTATTCCTGATATTATTCCAGTAATAAGTGCAACCACAATTGCTATAATCACTGCATCAATTTGCACCGATGTTGGAATAAACTGGTTTATCATCATACTTAAAAGGACAGCAGCAAGTAAACCCACTGCACCTCCAAACAGACATATTGTAGATGATTCCATTAAAAATTGTGCAAGTATTGTTCTGCGTTTTGCCCCAATAGCTTTTCTTATGCCAATTTCCCTGGTTCTTTCTCTAACAGAAACAAACATGATATTCATTATTCCTATGGCACCAACAAAAAGAGAAAGACCGGTTATAAACAAACCTGCTATTTGAATAATACCAACTACAGAATTGTACTGTTCCATTAAAGCTTCTTGCTGGTTAATTGAAAAATCATTTTCTTCATCATGTCTTAATCCACGGACTATTCTCATAATCCCTTCTACTTCAGCCTTTGTATCTTCTAATAAAGCTGGATTGGGAGCTCTTACATTAATTGTAACCGTTCCCCTGTGCATGGATTGGAAATTTTTAAATATTGTGCCAATTGGAACAAACACCTGGTTATCAGGATTAAAAGGACCCAAAATGGTGCTTCCCTGTTCGCTAAGAACTCCAACAACTCGATAATTTTCTCCACCTACTTTTATAGTCTTATCCATTGCATCACCGCGGGGGAATAATTCCTTAGCAACCTCACTTCCAAGCACGACAACCTGGCGCGAGGAATTACTTTCAACTTCACTATAAAACCGTCCATGCTCAAAAGTAAAATTAGTTGTCTTAACGTAATCTGATGATGAACCGTTTAAGAAAACTGCTTCAACTCTCCTATCACCATATTTAATAGTCTGATTTGAATTTATAACCGGGGCCACGGCAATAGGAAGTCTTGCTAGGTCCTTAAACTTTTCAAAATCAGCCATATCAATATTTTTACGATTTCTCATCCTCCACCAATCGGTGTTTGAAAACCACTCCCATTTACTAACATAGAGAACGTCAGAACCAAGTGCACTTATTCCTCTCTGGAATGAATTATCAATTCCCTTAATAGCGGTAGACATCAGGACCACGACAGTAATTCCTATAAAAATGCCAAGCATTGTTAATGCTGATCTAATTTTGTTTGCCCTTAGCGCACGAAGCGCAATAAGCAAACCTTCTTTTAACTCGAATATGAAATTTCTCATAGTGAATATTAGTCTTTATTTCTCAAAATAGTGAACAGCAATTTAAATTCAACTCATTAATTTATTCCGCTGTAGTCTTTGGGCGGCCAGTAAATCTTTTTTCAACTCTTTTATCTTCTTCAACTAATCCATCTTTCAATCTTATAATACGAGCAGCATGTTCTGCAATATATTCTTCGTGGGTAACAAGAATAATAGTGTTTCCTTTCTCGTGAATATCTTCAAGAACCTGCATAATTTCCTCACCGGTTTTTGAATCGAGATTACCAGTTGGTTCATCAGCTAAAATTATAGAAGGTTTAGAAACAAGTGCCCTTGCAATGGCTACTCTTTGTCTTTGCCCCCCGGAAAGCTCGTTAGGTTTGTGATGAATTCTAGTTTCCAGTCCAACATCAATTAATGCCTGTTCGGCTCTTTTTCTTCTTTCTGAATATGGAATCCCGGCATAAACTAAGGGTAGTTCAACATTATGAAGTGCATCAGAACGAGCTAGAAGATTAAAAGTCTGAAAAACAAAACCGATTTCTTTATTACGAATCTTTGCCAGTTCGTTATCAGTCATCTCACTCACACTCACTCCTGTAAATTCATATTTACCAGAAGTTGGTGTATCTAGGCAACCAAGCATATTCATTAATGTTGACTTACCGGAGCCTGAAGGACCCATAATGGCTACATATTCATTTTTATCAATTTTTAATGAAACATCCCTTAATGCATGCACTTCTTCCAGACCCATCTGATAAATTTTAGCTATATGTTCTATATTTATTATGTTCATATTTTTTCCGGTTTGCTTAATTATTTTCTTCTTCTTCCAGGCCTTTATTGGATCCTCGTTTCTCTTCAACTCTTACTTTTGAACCTTCTTCCAGTTCCCTCGAAATAACCCTGTAACTTCCAGAAACGACTTCTTCGCCGCCTTCTAACCCTTCTTTAATTTCCAGGTAGTTATCATCGCTAATACCAGCTTTAACCTTTACAATTTTCGATATACCATTTTCAACAAGAAATACTACTTCCTTTGGTTCGTCTCGTTTTCCTTTTCTCTTTATCTCACCATTAGATTCTTTTCCAATACTTTCTGTTTTTACAGAATCAGATGATTCCTCGGGAAGATCTGTCCGAACAGTAACACTCTGAATCGGCACGCTTATTACATCATAAACTGTTTCGGTTTCAATATCAGAATTACATGACATGCCAGGTCTTAATTTCGGATCAATATCAATCAGTTTTATCTTAACTTCAAAATTTACAACCTGTTCCTGTGTACCAAAACCAGATAGATTGCGCGCTGTTCCCAATCTGGGAAACAATCCCTTTAAATTCTTCATCACTAAACGCATCAACGCTAACAAGTGCGGTATCACCAACTGAAACAAGCACCACATCATTTTCATCAACTTCAACAACTGCTTCCATGTTTGATAGATCGGCAACCGTCATAATATTAGTTCCCTGACTAAAACCGCTCCCCAGAACTCTTTCATTTAATTCAACATTTAGCTGAGTAATTGTTCCATCCATTGGTGAATATATTGTGGTCTTATAAAGTGTCTCAAGAACCTCTCTTAATTGTGCCTTGCTTTGCAATACGTTTGCTTCAGCTCCATCATAAGATGCTTTTGAAGTTAAGTAATTACTTTCGGCTACTTCAAGTTCTGAATCGCTTGCTAATCCTTTGCTGTGCAGCTCTTTCATACGGTTATATTCAAGATTTACGCGATTCAGTTCTGCCTGTCTTATCTGAAGATTGGCCTCCGAAGATTTTAGATTAGCTTCCAGCCGCTCTTTTTGTGCCTGGTATTGATCTCCCTTTATTCGTATTAAGAGGTCACCTTTCTTTACAAAATCCCCCTCTTTAACAGGTAAAGAAATTATTTCACCTGTAACTTCTGGTGTAATAATAACTTTAAATTCAGGATCGATTATACCTGTAGCAGTTACTGTTTGGGTTATATCTCTTTTTTCAACCTTTTCTGTTTGAACAAGAATTATATCCTCTTTACCACCACTAACAAATACAATAACAATCAGCAGCACTATAAGTAAAGCAATTCCGCCAAATATTATTAATTTTTTCTTTGATTTTTTTCCATTTCCCTTGGCCATTTAGTTTATCTCCTCTAATAAAAATTTATTCATAAATTGAAAAATCTATTATACCCAGATTATATCTTAACTGTTCGCTTAAAACTATGTAAGCAAATTGAGCATTTATCAAATCAGTAAGTGCTGTTGTATATTGTGAATTAGCAATTAAAACATCCAGTAGTTTACCTGATCCCAAACTATATTTTTCCTCTTCAATCTTTAAGTTTTCTTCTGCAGCAATTACATTATTTTCACTTACATTTAAACCTTTTAATGCTGCTTGAAGATCAAGAAATGTGGCACGCAGTTCTCTTTTAATATCCCTTTCAAGATCGATCAACTCTATTTCACTATTATTTGCTTCAACTTCTGCAAATTGTACTCTGTTTGAAACAGACCATCCAAGAAAAATGGGAATATCGAGAGATAGACCTACTGTAAATCTCCTGGATTTTTCAATCTCAGAAATTTTACTACCAATCCAGTTCACACTGCCAAATGCGGATAGAGTAGGTAAATGACCGGATTGTGCAATTGTAACTCCGTTCATTGAGCTTTCTAAATTCAACTTAGCACTTTTGTAATCTTTTCTATTATTTAGTGCCTGGTTAACAATCTCCGTTATATTTTCAAAATCTTTTGTAAAATCAGTATTAAGTATTTTTTGTTCTTTATCAGTTAATTCGTAAGAAAATGAATATTCATCAAGTGCATCTAATCCCAAATAAAAAAGCAAATCATTTTTTGCGGATTCCATCCTGTTATTTGTTGTAATTATTTCAAGTTCTGCATTACCCTTTGCAACCTCCTGCTGATAAACATCTGCCAAAGTTGCAGCACCAAGTTTATTTCTTTCACGAATTGTTTCAAGATTTTTTTCATTCCATTTAAGATTATCCCGTTTCACTTCGAGTAATTTCATAGCATTAATGATATCATAGTAAAGTGCCATCGTTTGAAAAACTATATCCTGTTTTAATCGATCAAGTGAAAGTTTGGCAGATTCAAGATTGTTTTTACTTTGTGATAAATTTGCAAAACTTGATAGTCCGTCAAACAAGGTCCATCCACTGCTAAAACCAGCACTATAATCCCTGCTTTCTGTTGATATACTTGAAATCGGTACTCCGCCAATAGTTTGTGTGAGAACTCCCTTCACATCGGAACGATTCCAATTCCAATCCGCACCTGCACTTAAAGTTGGTAAAAAATTACCATAAGCACTTTGCACGCCCGAATGAAATGTTTCAAGGTTATTTTGGCTTTTTTTCAATGTTGAATTTTTATTAAGCGCTATTTGAATTGCATCATTTAATGTTAATTGCTCCTGTGCAAATAATGTTGATGGAATTAGAATTAAAAAGATCATTACGAATCGCATTGTATTCTCCGTTTTAATAATTTCTTTAAACCAGGTGATATTTAGACAACAATTATCATGAAATTGTAACAAGTTCTATCTGTGTACCCTAATAATTTCATTGTTGAACTAATCAACATTACAAAAATATTATTTAACTGTTAGTTCTATTATTTTTATTTACCAACGGTTCTATTTTTACATATGTGGCAATTATTTTTACGCACAATTCTATTCCTTGCTTTCTAAATAACTTTTACGTTATATTTAATCAATCATTTTTAACAAAAAAAAAGAAAATACATTGATTGAAACAATTATAAAGAAATCGTTATTTATTATTGTAATCTTTCTTATTACATCACTCATATTGCCACAAAACTATTTGCATTCTCAATCTAATCTAAAAATTTTTGAAGACATCGGGGGAGGCAGTGGAACAAGTTCTGATGGCAGCGGTTCCGATAATACATTTATTTACGTAGCCGGAGGACTGCTTGTGGCGGGTGTTGTTGCTTATGCACTATTCTTTAAGAAAGATAGTAAAAATGAAGAGACTAGTGATTCAACAACCGCTGTTAACTATCTTACTCCCATAAAGAATGATTTTTATTCCAACGAATTGGATAAGGAAATTTCTTCAATTAGGGAATCTTTTCCGGTTGATATCATTTTAGGGATAAAAAATGATGATAGCTTCATACCTGGAAAAACATACTTGATGGGCCTATCGATAAGGTTTTGAAGAGATATTAGTTATTTACAAATTCATCCTTAATCTTTAACAAATACTCATATGCTTCTTCATAATTATTAGCAATAATACCATCAAGTATAGCATCTTCGATAGCTTGCTTTATTTCACCCACCTTTATTGATGGTTTAAGATTACAAACCTCCATTATTGTTTCACCTCTTACAGGTGATTGAAATGCACGCAGCTCATCTTTTTCTTTAACCTGCATTACTTTTTTCATAACCCTATTGTAATTTCCAAGATACTTACTAACTTTAACCGGATTTTTACTGGTAATATCAGCCCTGCACAAAGTTATCAACTCCTCTAAATCTTCCCCAGCTGAAACAATCAACCTTCTTACTGCAGAATCTGTAACTTCTTCATTTGCCAAAGCAATCGGTCTTAAATGAAGGCGAATCATTTTTTCAATATATTCAAGTCTGTTCATAGGAAGTTTCATTCTTCTAAAAATACGTTTCATCATTCTTGCACCAATTTCATCATGTCCGTGAAAAGTCCATCCTGTTCCTTCAACTAATTTTTTAGTTTGTGGTTTTGCAATATCGTGCACCAATGCTGCAAATCTTAACCAGACATTTTCTGATTTTTCTGCTGTATTATCCACAACTTCGCAGGTATGTAAAAAAACATCTTTATGATGATATTCATTTTTTTGATCAACTCCAGCCATCAGGGCAATTTCTGGAAAAATAATTTCCATAACACCCGAATTAAAAAGCAGTTTCAATCCAATTGAAGGCTTTGGTGATTCGAGTATTTTTAGAAATTCATCTGTTATTCTTTCCTGTGAAACTATTTCCAGTCGGTCTTTAAGATGTGCTGCTGCTTCCATTACATTTTCATCAACATTAAATTCTAGCTGCGAAGCAAATCTGAAAGCACGTAAAATCCTTAACGGGTCATCATCAAAAGTAATAAGAGGATCAATTGGTGTTTTAATTATTTTATTGTTTATATCCCCTATCCCTTTAAAAGTATCAAAAAGTTCACCAAATGATTTTTTATTTATAGAAACAGCTAATGTATTTATTGTAAAATCACGGCGGCTTATATCATCTTCAAAAGTTCCATTAACCACATCAGGTTTACGGCTTGATTTTTTGTATGATTCCTTTCTTGCACCCACAAATTCAAAATGGATATCATGGTATCGAAAGTGAGCTGTTCCAAAATTTTTATAAATAACAATATCCTTTATGCCAAACTTATCAGCCAGTTCTGAAGCATACCTTGTACCATCCCCCACAATTAAAAAATCAATATCTCCAAGCTCTCTCTTCAATATCACATCTCTTATGTAACCGCCAACAATGTAAACATCGTAACCTAAATCTTCAGCCACATTTGCAGCAGTGTTAAGAAAAGTAAGTTTATTTAGTTCTTCAACAAGATTCATTTAATATTGTTCACCATCATAATAACTAAATTTTAAATTCGTAAGTATACTATCAGCACTTTCATAAAACCAATCTGCCATTTTATAATTTTCTTTTAAAATTTGTAGGTAATTTTTATCCTCCGTATATCTCATACAAAGACCAGCCATTTTCCGGGCTAATGAAAAATTAAAGTTATGTATCATATACTTTGAAAGAGAATACGTTCCATAGCTGCTATTGAAATCGTTTACGATAAATCTTTTTTCAAATTGTTCTAAAAACAAATCAAAGTCTTCACTTAAATTTTTAGATAAATTTATAAGAACTGGAAAGGTGAAATATTGGTATTCCCTATAATTTAATTCTTGCAAAATAGAATATTTATCAAAATCACTGCCGTTCAGATATAATAATAATTTTTCTTTGTTATTTGCTAATTCCAATCTCAATTCAGAAATATATTTTAATGTTCTGTTAGGATTAATTTTATTTATTTCCGAATAAATTTGTTTTGCTTCATTAAAGTTTTTCAGTTTTGCATTCAAATCTGCAAGTTTCAATAGAAGGTTAAACTTATAACTTGTTTTTTCAAAATGATGAAGATTATCATTGATTAGTTCAATTGCTAAATCTGTTGAATCCACTTTTTCATAGCAGTAAGCTAAACCGATTAATGCGCTATAGTTCTCCGTTTTATCAAGGATTTGAGAAAAAATTCTGCGTGCTCCGTTAAAATTATTTTCGTTGTACAAATTCCATCCGTCACTTAATCTATCAGAAATAAATCTGGCGCATACTTTACCGAAAATTGCCCTCCTACCAAAATAATAATGAGCTTGATCCTCATTATAAATTGATTGATAATCTTTTAGAAATGCATAATACTCATTAGTAACTTGCTGTAACTTTATACTGTAAGTGTTTTCAAAATCATTGGTTACGTAATATTCTTTAAACTTAGTAATACCATAATTATGAATTAAAAATCTTACAAAGGAACCTGAAAAAACATAACTTAAACTTGAATTACTTGCAAAAAAGTTTAATCCTGAAAATGTTGATAAAATATCTTCTTTATAATCATTATTAAATGCCAGTGAAGCAAGATAGTGAATTTCATTTTCATCATAGGAATTATCCACTGCTTCTGCTATTCCTTCTATTAAAGCAGGATTCAAATCTCCGGATAATTCAAATAAACCTGTACCAAAATTTGCTGAAACACAATGCGCTAATTCATGTTTAAGAGTGTGTTCCCAACTTGTGATAGATACGTAAATAGTGTTTAACCAGGGTTTAGCAACATCTGCATTACCGGAACCAAATAGATCTTTTTTCTGGTCATTATCTCTAAAAAGATACGATTGTATTTTATCCGTTTGTTTAACCTCAAAATATGTCTCTATTTCCTTTAAATAGTATTCGTGATAAAGAACTATAATTTTTAATTCCTTTTCATCAATGGTTTTATCTGAATGGATAATGAAATTTTTTGATCCAATAATCACCGGCAATTCAGAATTCAGTTTATTAAAAGTTGTACTAAAACCTAATTGAGGTGAGAAATAATAAAATACTGCAGAGATGAGCAAAAATAGGAAGACTAATTTTATACCATTTCTTTTCTTCTCCTGAATTCTCTTTCTTAATAAAAGAGTAATAGAACCGAAGAAAAGCACATTAATAATCCTGTAATTCAACAATTTTGAACTAACTGATAATCCTTCATCATAAATTGTACCCGGGAAAAAACCAAAGACCGGATTAAAGAAATATATCTGCGGGTTATTTAATAATTCAAAAAATGTTATTGATAAAATTGCTAAGTATAATATGATAACTAATAAAAAATTAAACCGCTTAAAAATACTTATAGAAATTAGTGCAAGGGAACCGCCAACAATAACAGCAGGAACTGTTAATACAATGTAAAACGAAAGACCATCAAAAAAGGAACAAAATCCATTAATGAAAGAATTAGATATGGAGATTAGAATCGGAACTAGTAGAAAAATTGAAAAAACTTTTAATAAAGCAAATGGTTTAGGTTTTTCTTCTTCCTTAAAATATTTTTTAAAGTGAATAACTGAATAAACTGCAGATAGAAATGAAAGTAAAACTGCATTAAGTGCTGCAAATTCATACCCAAATACATTTGTAAGAGGAAATTGTACTAAAGCATAATTAAATACAATTATTAACAATAGTAATATAAACAGCAATAAATTATTCTTAATAGATTTTATCATAAACTAATTGTTTAATATTCCTTGCTCACTACACGCTCAATATTTGCACCAAGCGCCTTAAGTTTTTCTTCTATTCTTTGATACCCCCTATCAAGATGATAAACCCTTAAAACTTCTGTTAATCCTTCAGCTGCCAATCCTGCTAATACTAAAGAGGCACTTGCCCTAAGATCCGTGGACATCACTTTTGCACCCTTCAGTTTTGTTACACCTGATATTTTAGCCTTATTCTCTACTAAGGAAATCTCTGCACCTAATCTTAGTAATTCGGGTAAATGATTAAATCGATCAGAGTATATAGTCTCCGTTATCGTTGATCTTCCTTTAGCAGTAGCCATCAACGCCATCCATTGTGCCTGCATATCAGTTGGAAAACCAGGAAATGTAGATGTGGTTATATCAGATGATTTAATTTCAATATTTTCTGCATCAAGTTCTATTTCATTTGCTGAATACTGAATTTTACAACCAACCTCTTTTAATTTCTGAATCACTGCTTCTAAAAGAAGATAATCAGAATTTGCAACTTTTATTTTACCCCTGGTAATTGCACCGGCAATTAGAAGTGTACCAGTTTCAATTCTATCGGCAATAGTAACAATTTCTGCAGGTTGTAATTCATCAACACCTTCAATCTCAATTGTCTTGGTTCCAATGCCGTCAATTTTTGCACCCATATTCACTAAAAAATTACAAAGCTGCGTAATTTCAGGTTCCATTGCAGCATTTGAAATTTGTGTATTACCTTTTGCAAGTGAAGCAGCCATAATAGTATTGCCGGTTGCACCAACCGAAGAAATATTAAAATTGATTTTTGCTCCGATTAGTCGCTTAGCTTTGGCAATTACATAACCTTCTGTTAGTTCAATTTCAGCACCGAGTAATTTCATCGCTTCAAGATGTAAATTGATGGGTCTTGGTCCCCACGCACATCCACCTGGAAGTGATACCTTTGCCGTACCATATTTTGCTAATAGCGAACCAAGCACATAAACGGAAGCCCTCATTTTCTTTACGTGCTCATATGGTGCTTCATACCTGTTAATTGTTGAGCTATATATTGAAAGAGAGGAATTATTAAATATGATTTCAGCACCCAGGTTTTTCATCAGTTTTATCATTGTGTAAACATCATTTAATTCCGGAGTATTATGCAAAACTGATAATCCGTTTGTAAGAATAGTAGATGGAATTAGCACAAGTGATGAATTTTTTGCACCACTGATGGCCACATTGCCAGCTAATTTTTTCCCTCCTTTAATTACAAACTTATCCAAGATTTACCTCTCTTTTGAGAAAATGAAAATTTAATAAAATAATGTGATTTCAAATTATATATATGATAAGGCAAAATCAATTTTACAAATGAATGCAAAATAAGTGAAAGGGAAAGTGAAATGCGGATCAGGAATGTTTAAATAATTTAGGGGAAAAAGGATAAGATAAATATTCAATTTCTTCCGAATTTATTCACTCCCCACAATAATAAATGAATAGTCATCCGGAGCTTTTCTTGATTTAATAAGTTCACTTAACTGTGTTGCAGATTCTTCAATACCATACTTTTTCATTAGCTGTTGTAATTCTTTATTACTAACCACGTTTGAAACGCCATCTGTACAAATAAGAAATTTATATTTATCAAAATTGTGCAGTTGCATTTTACTTAAATCAAAATCAACATTTTCATTTTCACCAAGCGCTCTTACAATAACACTTTTATCAGGCCGGTATTCTGCTTCTTTTAAAGTTAAAAAACCCTCATCGATTAGTTTCTGTACTAATGAATGATCTTTTGTCATCCTATGAAGTCTGCCGTTTTTTATGTTATAAATTCGTGAGTCACCAACATGTCCCCAGTAAGCATTTTTACTGTTTAGATACAAGACATCGGCAGTAGTAATAAGTTTTTTGCCAGGAAAATTTTCTTCAGAGTACTCGCAAAGCATTTTATTTGTCGAAGAAAGAGATAACTTAATTCTTTCCAGGTAATCTGAGTTTTTGGAGGAAATAAAATATTTGTAAATGAATTCCACACACAGTTTTGCTGCTAGGTTTATATCGTTTTTAATTCCAACACCATCACAAACAATTGCAAGAATTCCCCCATCTATTTCAAACACTCCGGTATAATCTTCGTTAGCGTTTCTATTATCCCCGGTGTGCGAAGCCGCAGCGTATTTAAAATTCATAAAAAACTTAGCAGAATTATGTTTTTCTAATATTGATTCTGTAAAAACTGTACAAATATAAAATATTTACAAATAAATTATAATTTTATCTTTGAGTATTTATCTTCGACACATTAAGTACATCAAATTATTCAGGTTTCAATTGATTCTACTTGTTTGCTATCCTGAATTTGAGACTGTATATTTGATGCTCAAAAATTATATTTTTAGTAAAAAAATAAAGATTTTGTGAACCAAATCGGTTTTTTTAACAGTTATAGAACTGTAAAAAGCGAGAATGGCGGAATTTGGCAGACGCGCTAGACTTAGGATCTAGTACCTAACCGGTGTCGGGGTTCGAGTCCCCGTTCTCGCACAATATATGCACTAACTACCTGTTTCATTTAATAATTTTAGCGAGTAAAATTTGGAATTTAAAGTAAACGATGTTAATTCATCTGAAAAAGAAGTTGAAGTTACGCTGAACTATGAAGAAATTAAATCAGATATTGAAATACAAGTTAAACAACAATCAAAAAAACTTGAATTGCCTGGATTTCGTAAGGGTAAAGTCCCAGCTTCAATGGTTAAAAAACTTTACGGAAATGCTTTGGAATATGAAGCTTCTGAGAAGGTTGCAAATACAAAATTTTGGGATATCGCAAAGGAAAATGATTTAAATCCCATCGGTCAACCTGTAATGACTGATCTTGATTTTAAACCAGGGGAAAATCTAAAATTCAAAGTTAAATTTGATGTGCTGCCGGTACTTAATGTAAAAGATTATACAAACCTGTCAATCGAAATTCCTGATCTAAAAGTAAACGATGAAGAAGTACAAAAAGAAATTGATTACATAATAAAATCGAATAGTACAACTGAGGAAGTTGAACAGGCTGATAACGGTACAGATTATATTTTGGATGTTGAAATGTTCAGATTAAATGAAAAAGGAGAGCCAATTGAAGATGTAAAAGCAGAAAACCTTCAAATTGATTTATCCAGAGAAGAAATAAAACCTGAAATTCTTGAAAAGGCAAAAGGGAAAAAGGCAGGTGATACTTTCACTTTTACTTTTAATGAAGATAGAAGGTTTAAAAATAAAGAAGGTAAAGAAGAAACTGTTAAGGAAACCTTCCATTATAAAGCAAACGTAAAAAACGTAAAAAAAATTATTTTGCCTGTACTTAATGAAGAGTTAATAAAAAAAGTTACAAAAGAAAAAATTAACAACGAGACTGATTTAAGAGACGAAATAAGGAAGGATTTTACCAATTACTATAATCAAAAGGTAGATGAGTTTACCAACACACGGCTGGTAAGTGCTATTACAAAGAACAATAATTTTACACCTCCGCCAACAATGGTAAATAACATTTTAGAAGAGATGGTAAAAAGTGAAGAAGAAAGATTGAAAAAGGAAGGAATAAAAAAATTTAATCCTGAGGAATTAAGAAAACACCTTCAAGCTTCTGCGGAGCATGAAGTTAAATGGTATTTGTTAAAGACTGATATAATCAAAAAGGAAAAGTTGGAAG
Organism: uncultured Ignavibacteriales bacterium; assembly: GCA_963714405.1. Taxonomy (GTDB): domain Bacteria; phylum Bacteroidota; class Ignavibacteria; order Ignavibacteriales; family Ignavibacteriaceae; genus JAZGGS01. The sequence goes on from CAVQOH010000001.1 coordinate 380,662, forward strand.
TAAGTGACAGTGATTTAGAGGAGCTGGCTAAAAAAGATTCGGAAAAAACAGGGTTGCCTGTTGAGAAATTAATGAACTACTATAAATCTTCTCAGCAAAGTGAAAGATTTCTTGATAAAAAACTGTTCGATTTTCTTAAAGAAAAAAATAACATAAGCAAAGTGGATCCTAAAAAGTTAGCGAAAACTGAAAAAGAGGATAATAATGAAAAAGTATCTTGATATTAAAAACCAGTTAGTTCCTTATGTAATTGAACAAACAGGACGCGGTGAGCGTGGAATGGATATTTATTCACGTTTACTTAGGGAAAGAATTATTTTTATTGGAACTCCTATTGATGATCACGTTGCGAGTCTTACAATTGCACAGTTAATTTTTCTTGAAGCTGAAGACTCTGAAAAAGATATTAATCTTTATATAAATTCACCAGGTGGCAGTGTAACTTCGGGATTAGCAATATATGATACTATGAAATATATAAAGCCAGATGTATCTACAATTTGCGTGGGTATGGCGGCAAGTATGGGTGCCATATTGCTGGCAGGAGGTAAAGAAGGGAAAAGATCAGCACTACCGAATTCAAAAATAATGATTCATCAACCCTGGGTTGGCGGTTTACAGGGTCAAACTACTGATATAGAAATTCACGCAAAGGAAATGCTTAAAACAAGAGATACACTATATCAGATTCTAGCAAATCATACCGGCAAATCCATTGAACAAATTACTAAAGACTGTGATAGGGATTATTTTCTTACTTCAGAAGAAGCTAAAATATATAATCTGATTGATAATGTTCTTGAAACAAGAATAAGTCTTGATAAAAAATAAAATTAAGGGGATTTCATTATCCCCTTTTTTAAATTCACCCAACATATCTTCAATCAACTCCAATATTCTTAAAAAATATACAACGTTTATTTATATTTGTTTTTAAGATTATAAACCAGTGATGGAAATTAAAAAGAAAATTATTTTAATCGGCCCTGCTTATCCCTACCGTGGTGGCAACGCTCTATTTGTTGCACATGCTTACGATGCATTAAAAGATCAATTTGATATAAAAATTTATAATTACAAACTTTTGTATCCTTCTTTTCTCTTTCCGGGAACTTCACAATTTGATAAAAGTAATGTACAGGTAAAACAAGTACCAAGTGAGAGAGTAGTCAACTCAATAAATCCAATTAACTGGATTAAAGTTGCTGAAAAATTAAAGAAAGAAAATGCTGACCTGATAATTTTTGATTGGTGGCATCCTTTTTTTGGATTTTGCCATGGTGCAATTTCCTGCTTAATCAGAAAAAGGTATAAGAAGAAAATCCTATTTATAACAGAAAATGTTGTTTCGCACGAAGATAATTTTATTGATAAATTTTTAACAAAATTTGGTTTAAGAAACGCTTCAAAATTTTTAACTCTTTCAAGTATTGTTGAAAAAGATGTGGAACAATATGGGAAAGGCAAAAAAGTTTATCGCTCTGAACTTCCTGTTTATAATTGTTATCAACAAAAATCAGATTTTAATAAGAGTAAAGGGAAAGAAAAGCTGGGATTTTCGGATGATTCAATTATTCTACTATTCTTTGGATACATAAGAAAATACAAGGGATTGGATATTTTAATTGAGGCCTTTCCAAAAATTCTGAAAAACAATCCTGCAGCGAGACTATTAATCGTTGGCGAATTTTATGATAAGCAGGAGACATACTTAAATCAAATTGATAAACTAGAAATTAAAGATAAAGTTAAGGTAATAAATCAATTTGTACCTAATGAAGACGTTGCAAAATATTACGAAGTATCTGATCTTGTGATTCTTCCTTATCGCAGCGCAACGCAGAGTGGAATATTAAATGTTGCCTATGGTTTTTATAAACCAGTTGTTGTTTCTGATGTTGGAGGATTAGCTGAGTTTGTTGATGAAGGTAAAACAGGGTATGTGGTAAATCCTGATTCACCGGATGCAATTGCAGAAGGTGTAAAGAAATTCTTTAAGATGAAGGATAAAACTGATTTTGCTGATAAAATAAATGAATTAAATCAAAGGAATCAATTCAATCAACTTCCTGAAGTAATAAAAATTATTATTGATGAGAGCGAGTGATTTAAATTTATTAAATAATTGAGTTTAATCAATTTTATATTTCTGTATTATACTTTCAATTTTATTTCCATCTTCATCATATTTGAATAATGTTCTAAATTTATTTACCCAAACATTATTTTTCAGCTCTTTGTAAAGCATTTTCTCCAGCAATCCATCTTCATTATTAATGAACGTATGCTGATTAGATTTTTCCCATTTACTGTTTTCCCATATGCTTTGTATTTCCGATTCCTTACCAAATTCATTGTAAAAAATTTGTGTTTTACTCACATTTACTAACTTCTTATTTTCTAAACTCCCAATTTCTTTTTTCTGCTTTAATTTAGAAACGATTTGATTTTCTGAATTAAAATCTATTGTCGTTCGTGCAATTATGTGTACAATTCCGTCATTCACATATTGATACTGCTCATCAATTATATTTCCTAAGCTATCTACCTTATTTACCCATTTATTTGAAGCTTTTTGCAACTCACCAGCATAATGGAGACCGCCCTGCTCATCGTAGAATGATTTTATTGATTGATACCAGGATTCTACTTCATTCCTAAAAACATCAAATTGTTTGAAATTTTTATTGACTAAAACCCAATCATCGTCTAAATTCCTATAATGTGAAATTACAATCCGTTTTAGTTTATCTTCATAAGAATAAATATATTTATAACCCTCTACCCACTTTTCATATTTCCAGTCAGATTTTATTTGCGAAGATATTTTATTGTCAGGATTATATTCTGATTTAATAAGTTTTTCATTAACCCATTCACCATTATCCCGGTAAAGCGAAAGTTCTTCAATTTCGTTTCCGAATTCATCATATTTGAAACTTGTTTTCGTTCGGTTTAACCACTTATCTTTTTTCCAATCTTGTATAATTGTATTAACAAGATTTCCATATGAATCGTAACTAATTAGTGATCTTGATTCATTTTGCCATCCAGTATTTTCTTCAACGCAGGAAATTAGAAATAAGATAGGTACTATAAAGAAAAATACTTTTTTCATTTTGGTCCTCCCAATTTGTTGAGTTGAAAGAATCGCTCCTGCAGATTTTAATAATATTATTTGACAATGGCAAATATTGGTTATAATTCAGTACATTTAACAATTGGCAATAAAAAAGCCCCAGTATAATTGGGGCCAATCAAATACTTAACCTCTACATTTTAATTTTTATTTTAACAAAACCATTTTTTTAGTTTCATTAAAGGAATCTGCTTTAAGCTGGTAGAAATATACTCCGCTCGGTAAATTTTCACCGTTTAGTTTCACTTCATATTTCCCTGTAAATATTTCTTTGTTAACCAGTGTCTTAACTTCATTCCCGATGACATCATATAATTTTAGAGTTACAAATGCTGATTTTGGGATTGTGAATTTGATTGTTGTTTCAGGGTTAAATGGGTTTGGATAATTTTGTTCTAAAACAAACTCTGAAGGAATTACATTGGTTTCATCTTCAACTGAAGTTACACCAGTTTCTGCAAAAGCCAGACCGAGAATATTCTTAAATCCAACAGAGCCTATAACTGTTCCTTCTCCGTTTAATGTGTTTACACTAATAAATTCACTTATTTGGCTTGATGAACCAATTACCCCAAATAAGTTCTCATTCTCATCAAAAACAATATCATTTGTTAAAGTATTTAAACCTGTATGCCCTATAATTGTTGTATCACCAGTTGATAAATTAACTTTGAATATTGCATCCTTGTTAGGTGGTATAAAACTTCTGGAAGAAGCCCATAATTCATTTGTAACAGGGTTAAATGCTATTCCAGAATAAGATCCTTCAGCAGTGGTTTGAAAAACAGTATTACCTGAAACAATATCTATTGAATAAATTTCTCCAGTGGAGGTTATCCCATACAGGGTTGCTGTTGTATCAAAAGCGATTCCAGCCATTGTTGGAATGGAAACAGTGAATAGTAAATACGCATCACCCGCAGCGCTAACTCTAACAATATCAGCTTCTCCTGAACGTGCTACTAATCCAAACATAATTCCTGTATTTGGATGAATTGTAATATCTTTAATCTCATTAAATAAAGATGATCCAACTGTTGCACCGCTTCCGGTAGATTTATCAATTACTAAAATATCACCGTTATTCTGATTTCCTGTAGATGCATAAATTGTTTTATCTAAAGCAGGAAACATGTTGTAACCGTTGCCTCTCAAAGATAGGCCTTCGAAGCTTGTATCATTACTACTGACTGAATAGATAATAGTTGTTTCACCCGCTGAGCTTGGTGAAAAGGAAAAATCGATTGAGATTGAATCGTAGGATGAAAGAAGAATTGGAAAAGTTAAAATTGATTCCAAATTAAAATCTCCAATAGAAGGAGGAATATCGTTTATAATCAAATCCTGATCACCATAATTTGCTAAATAAATTGTGCTGCTGGTACTTTGAAATCCAACTTCAATATTCCCAAAATCTATAAAATCTGGTTCTACAAATACGGTAGGACCGGGAAAGGGAACCATTCTTATCTGCCCCACGTAAGTTCCCCATACATTTGTAGCAGCGGCGTATTCACTGAACGTCCAAACATCATAAAAATTTTCAGGATCAAGACAGATACCAAAATAATCTCCCCATCGATTTATATTGCCGCTGTAAGTTACAACATAATTACCCAGTCCTTCTGCAATCGGTTGGCTTGGCGTAAATCCATTTGGATCATTAGCAAGCCAGGTTGTATAATATGAGCCAACATATTCGTTATCTCCTGACCTGCTGAAAGTAACAGCGATATTTTCGTCTTGATCAATCGTTAAAGCTGGAAATAGATAAAAATATCCAATTGAACCAAACTCAACATTATCAACTATTGAAACTGTGCTTAGATCAATTTTTAAATATTTTATTGATGAGTAAGCTGCATTAGTACTGTTTTGAATATCATGTGATGTAAATAAGTAACCATCTCTTACAACGGGTCTTGCTGTAATCCAGCCAATTGTTTCCAATCCTAATCCACCACCCAATTGATTGGCTAACGGAGGTGAAGTGTAAGTTTGAACCGGTAATACCTTTCCTCTCATTACAGGCGCAGTGAGGGGGTTTTCAATTTTATAGATTGCATAAAAATCAGCACTTACTGGGTTTCCTCCATAAATTCCTCTTGCCCAGTAAAACCATGCACCATTACCTGGTGTATAGGATACCGCTGGATGAATACAATCTAACATTTGCCCGGTTGATCCTGCACCAGGTTTACGAATATCCCAGATATCGGTATAACCAAGCTGACCACCATTACTTGTATAAAGCTCATTTTTATCTATAATTCTTATTTTGTTATAGAGTAATCCGCTCCCTCCAAAATCAATACATCGGGTTAATATATATATGGCCTCTTCATCAAATCCTATATGTGGATAGTCTCCCCAGGTATTGGAAGAAACCGTTCCATGCATTTTTGTATCGAGCCTATACATATACCAATCACCTAAAGGATTATCATCATCAGAATATGCAATTAGATTTCCAGCAGTATGTGCCGCATCATTTACCTGCATCCAAACTAAGACCCATCTGCCTTCATAATGATCATAAATTACCTGCGGATCTCCATTTTCATCAGGCCATGCGGGTCCCCACCATCCTCCAGCCGGAATAGATTTCAGAGTGTTTCCCTGTTTATCACAGATTCTAAACATACTATTTACACAAATAATTATATGATTGGGACCAACTGCAATTGCTGGATCCGGTGGAATAAAATTTGTCATAGGTATTCCTTCAAAACTGCTTAGTAACACAGTTTGATCAATAATTCCTTTATTATTAACTGGTGTCTGACAATCATTCATGTAAGTATATTCCGGAAGTACTGATTTATCCCAGTTATGAAGCATATCATTACTATTACCGTTGTAGATAATCGGGTTTAATAAGAATTCTGAAGTTGGTGGGATAAAATCATCAGTAAAGTTATCTGTCGTTTGCATTGCACCGCCGGAGACAAAATTGCTTGAGGGACCTTGATACCAAACAGAATCCAATTGCGCAAATGTGTTGGTTAAATAAAACAAAACTAAAAATGAAACAGAAAAATATCTTAAACTGTTCATATTAACCTCAATTAAATTAATTCAGGAACTATCTTAAAATAAAAAAAATCCCTTAAAGATATACTCTAAGGGATTACGGTTTAATTAGTATTTGAGTAAATCATTTTATCAATACCATTTTTCTGAATTCATGAAAATTCTTCCCATCGATACCTTCAGCATTTATCTCATAAAAATAAATGCCGCTGCTAAGTTGATAACTCTCACTATTAGTTGAATTCCACACAATTGAATGATTTCCTGCATTCCTAGTTTCATTTAAAATGGTTGCAACTTCCTGTCCGAGCAAATTATAAATAACAATTTTTACATTTGCATTAACCGGAAGTGAGAATTCAATAGTTGTGGATGGATTAAATGGATTTGGATAATTTTGTTTTAATGTAAATTCTTGTGGCAGAATTGTAGAATTATTTTTCACATTTGTTATGGTAAATGGTTCAGTATATTTGGCGATTGTTCCGTTATCGCCAACTGCATAGCCACAAACCCAATTATTATCTCCAGCAGCAACTACTTTTATTTTAATATGCTGAAAAATATTTGCCTGATTGTAGTCAAGTGTAAATGATTCTCCATTATATGATTTGTATACTTCATTTCCTGATACAAAATACCATCTACCAGGAGATTCTTTAATTGAAGTACCACTAAAAGTTGTACCGGGTATTTGATTTGGGGATACAGTCCAGCTAATTCCTCCATCTGTAGTAATATCTGTTCCATCTCCACCGGCTACACCATTCTGATCATCATTAAAAGCTATAGCTATACTGTTTGTAAATGAGGTTTGTGAGGATTGCCATGCATTTCCTCCATCAGTTGTGAGATAAACCCGCCCATCATCAGTTCCAAACCATCCGTACTGATCACCAATCCAATCCATAGAATTACTCCAACCGGATTCAACGCCAACCTGATTTATTGAAGCTGCTGAATTCCATGTGGCCCCGACATCCGAAGTATTTAGAAGTATCCACTCTCCGTTTACAGGATCGCCAACAGCATAGCCATTTTCCTCATCAAACATATGAATTGCATTTAAAAATGCTCCAGGACTTGTATCTTCATAAACTGTTCCCCAGCTTACGCCAAATGAAACAGTTCTACGAATTCTTGTTGAACCAGGCGAATTAACTATAACGATAGCTCTTTGATTGTCAATAGCAGCTATACTGTATACATCGCCGCCTAAAGAACTGGAAGCTATATTCCAATTAATTCCACCATCTGTGGTTTTTAAAACGGTTCCTCCCTTTGTTCCCGCCCAGGCAAGCAATGTATCAACTATATCAACACAAAGAATTGTTGAATCAATTCCTGAGTTTTGTAATCTCCATAAAGGAGAAGGTGCTGAAATAATTGAAAACGATGCATCACTCACATCAAAAACTAAAGGATTATTTTTATCTGAGGCTCTTAATAAGCAATCACTTGAAATAGTATTTGGAACTGTCCAATCATATTGCCAAGTGTTTTCTATTTCATCACTAAAATAATTTGGGTCAATTATTTTTTTAGGATGAATAATTGGTGAAGTTGAACTAATTGCATTTTCAGTTATTAAATTCCAGCTAGATCCTCCGTCAGTTGAATATTCTAATTTAACTGTATCAACAAAAATCTTTTCCCAGGTTACCGGATATCTGGTACCGACAATCAACTCTTCACCGCCATTTGGTTGTACAACTGTAGTTGTTGGTTCGGTTGCCAAAATAGTAACGGTTCTTTTGTGCACTGGTGTTTCATTTGGCCCTCTTCCACTGATTGTAACAGAGTACGTATCGTTTGCAACGTTGTTTGCATAAATTGTCATCGAAATCGAATCTGGAAATGAAGTTAATGAATCACCTTGAGGAAATGAAAAACTAAAATTGGCTGCCGGATTAACTTCCGCAGAGAACTTAACAGACTTATCATATAACTTCACTGCCGGAATATTGATTGTGATTTCCAGACTATCAGTTGTTCTCATTGTATCTACAGATGGTGAAATTGTCATCGCATAATCGGGAAAATATGCTACATAACTACCGAATGCTCCATTTCTAAAATCAGACCAGACTGACATTGAGGTTATTTTGTTTGAAGTGATAGCATCATAATCGCCCTGGTACCGAGGTGTGCCTCCTCCTCCACAAGTTGAACAATCTATTTTAAACTTGGATGTTGATAGATTCTGATTTTGGACCCATGTTATTCCTCCATCATCAGAATATGAAGCATAAACTTCAGCACTATCACTTGATGGGACATTTCTGGTATCGAACCACTTTATATAAAGCCTTCCCGTTTCCTTATCACACCAGGTTGCTGGCATCCATTGATGGTTAGCAGTTGAATTAGGATCATCATTAACTGTTACAGGAGATGACCATGTGACTCCCTGATCATCAGAAAATCTGCAGTAAATATCAGGTTTATTCCCATTACCAACAGGATTATTTGATGCATAAACCAAATATAATCTTCCTCTAAATGATCCGTAACTATTATCAGCAGTTATAAAGGGATACGGTCTTGTTCTCATATTTTCAACCGAATGTCTTCCATTTACATCAGTTCCGACATAATTTGCAAACTGCTGAGTAGATTTAAGAACCCAGTTTGCGCCTCCATTTGTTGATAAATAAAATGAATATAACGGTGCAAATGTACTTGTATGATTTGTTACAACATAAACAGCACCACCAGGTATATCTCCTCCAATGGTGTTGGGTCCCACTGCCACCATTGCACCAGGACGAGGACTACTTGAGAAAAATCCGGTTTGAGACCACGTCTGTCCAAAATCTGTGCTTCTGGCAACTGCATGCCCGCTTCCTTGAGTCATTGTTGTATAGACATGATTAGCATATGGACCAGCAGTTTGATCCGCAGCAATCCAGTTTTTGTCATTTCCTGCTATCGAGGTAACAGCCGGAGACCATGTTGCACCATTATCAGTTGATACAATAACTTTACAACCTACTATTCCAGGATCTCCGTACATAGTTTCATAATACAAATTTCCTAAACTATCATATGCGGTGCACGGATCACCTCTCACATCTGTTCCAAATGGTGGAATCTGTGTGAACCAATCGTGTCCATCATAGGTGTAATGTGTGCCATTTGTATTAAATGCTGTAAAATATTCGGTTGGAGTATTAATATTAGCTGAAATGTGTGGTTCAGCTCGATCAATTCCAATAAAAAAATTATCAAAACCATCATCTGAAGTCAATACATCACTCAACAATAGTTCGGGTGGGATGGCAGGAAAGATCATACCAAATGTATTATCAAAGTTGGCATCATCCTGAGCAATTACTGGAAAGATGTAAATAAGAATTAAAATAGTCAGCAATAAGATTTGCTTGGAAATAGTAGAAATGTTCATCATTGTACTCTCCTTTAAATACAGTTTTTATCTATTGCAATAATGTAATAAAAAATCCCTCTAAGTATCAACCTAGAGGGATAGTTCATTTTTTTATATAGATGAATAAATTTATTTTAGCAGAACCATTTTTCTTATCTCAGCAAAATCTTTTCCATTAGTTCCTGCTGCATAAAGTTTATAAAAATAAACACCGCTGCTTAAATTTACACCATTGTAGTTTGAAGAATTCCATTCAACATTATGAGTGCCAGCACTTCTCTGCTCATCTAAAATTGTCGCTACTTCCTGTCCTAACATATTGTAAACAACTAATTTTACATCAGAATTAACAGGTAATGAAAATTGAATGGTTGTTGCAGGATTAAAAGGATTTGGATAATTTTGTGCTAAGCTAAACTCAGTTGGCGTTATAGTATTTTCATCATCTTCAATTGAAGTTACTCCAGTTTCGGCAAAAGCTAAACCAAGTATGTTTTTAAAACCAGTAGCTCCTAATATAGTCCCTACTCCATTAGAAATATCAATACCAATGAAATCATTTACAACACTGGCTGCACCTATTACACCATATAGATTTTGATTATCGTCAAATACAATATCATTTGTCAATTCACCTAAACCTGTATGCCCAATTATTGTGGTATCACCCGTAGTTAAGTTTACCTTAAAGATAGCATCTTTATTAGGCGGTACAAAACTTCTTGAAGATGCCCACAACTCATTTGTTACTGGATTAAACGTTATACCTGAATATGAACCCTGCCCGGTTACAATAAAAGTTGCAATACCATTGCTTAAATCGACTGTGTAAAGATCACCTGATGATGTTATAGCGTAAAGTGTTGCTGTGGTATCGAATGCTATTCCAGCTAAAGGTGTAGTTGCAGCACTAACCAGTAAATAAGCGTCACCAGTAGCACTAACTCTAACAATATCTGTACCTGATGTATTTGCTACCAATCCGTACATAACTCCACTGTGCGGATGAATTGTTAAATCCTTAATTCCATCAAACAAAGATGGACCAACCGTTGTACCAGCGCCAGATGTTTTATCTATTGTTATAATATCTCCACCATTCTGGCTTCCTGTTGATGCATAAATGGTTTTATCAAGTGCTGGGAACATATTATAGCCATTTCCGGTAACGGCAAGCCCTGTAACGACCGGATCGTTACTGCTTACAGTATATTCAACATTTTGTACCCCTGCAGTAGAAGGCGAAAATGAAAAATCAACTTCTAACGAATCAAATGATTGTAGAGTTATTGGAAATGTTAAATTTGATACCAAAGAAAAATCCCCGACTGAAGCTGGTATATCGGTGATTACTAAATCCTGATCTCCGTAATTGGCAATTAATATCGTGGTGTTGCTACTGGTTGTACCCACTTCAACATCTCCAAAATTGGTTAGAGCCGGATTTGAATAAAGATAAACACCGCCATATGGACCAACTTTAAATTCACCTATCCATGTACCCCAAGTGTTTGCAGAAGGTACATATTCAGATAAAGCCCACATATCATAAAAATTTTCCGGATCGATACACATACCAAGATAATCTCCCCAGCGATTTCTACCACTTGCAACTCTTTGATAATTTCCCTGGCCTTCTGCAAGTACCTGGCTGGGTGATAATCCAGGAGGATCGCCAACTAGTTTGCTGGAATAAAACGCCCCAGCATACTCAGTCGTTGCAGATCTAGTATAAGTTACACCAATATTATGATCAACATCGGCTGTTATAGTTGGATAAATATAGTAATAACCGACTGCTCCCAATTCTGCCTGCTCATCAATTGTAAGAGTACTAGTATTAAAAATAAAATATTTTGCACTTGCATAAGACGGACTTGTTGAATTTTGAATTGAGTGAGTTGCAAATATTAGACCATCTCTTAGAACGGGTGCAGTTTTCATATGGCTGCCATTTGCCTCAAGTGGTGTTCCACCACCAAGTTGTTGTGCATTTGGTGTTGCACCATAACCGGGTGATACAATTATAACTTTACCTCTTAAGCGAGGTGCAGTTGAATGAGGATTCAAGAACTTAAACATACTGTAATAATTTGCACCAGTGCGGGAAGCCCAAACAAACCAAGCCCCGCTTCCGGCTGTATAGGAATAAACTGGATGGATAACATCCAGCGCTTCGCCACCCGCTCCTGCACCAGGTCTGCGGATGTTCCAAAAATCAGTCCAATCAACACGTCCACCATTACTTGCATAAAGCTGTGCTTTATTAAGTATTCTTATCTTGTTATAAAAATAACCACTGGAAAATCCAAAACAGCGTGTATTTATATAAATACCGTCTTCATCATATCCAATTTGTGGGTAATCACCCCAAGTACTTGAATTAACTGTTCCGTGAAGTTTTGTATCGAGTTCATAAATGTACCAATCACCTAATGGATTATCATCATCAGAATATGCAATAAGATTGCTTGCTTGCTGCGAACTTATATTCAACCCCATATAAAGTAAAAACCAGCGGTCTTCAAAATGATCATATATTACCTGTGGATCACCATTTTCATTTGGTGAAACCGGTGAAAACCATGCTCCTGCAGAGATTAATTTTAGAAGATTTCCTTCCTTATCATAAATATGAAACTGACTGTTTACAGCAGCGATTATATGATTTGGTCCTACTGCTAAATGTGGATCAGGAGGAATAAATCCTGTTTGCCCTGGTCCGGGGAAACTGCTTAAAAGAACGGTTTCATCTAAACCAGTTGTATTATCTGAAATATTTGGATCTTCAACATATACGTAATCAGCGAGTGTGGAACCATCATGTTGTAAATATTTTTCAATTAATTCAGGTCCTTCCATAAAGGGTGTTACTTGTTCTTCACCTTGTGGTGGGATATATGTATCAGTAAAATTATCTGTTGATTGCAACGCACCACTTAAAACAAAATTTGAGGATGGACCTTGATGATAAACAGAATCCAACTGAGCAAATTGTAAAGGGCTTAACAAACCAACAAAAACGAGTGAATACAGAAATCTTTTGAATTGCATTTTTTACTACCTTTTTGTTAATAAATCTTATAAAGTTACCTATCAATCAATACTTTTTCAACTTAAATTTTACCCCAAAATACGAGGTTATTTAAAAATCAGATTATCCAGTGATACAATAAAAACTATAAAAAGAGCAAATAAATTTATATATCTGAAAATAAATCTAAAGGAAGTATCATTTTCAACATCAATTACCAGTTTGAATGAGTGCCATGTTAAAAATACACCGCTGGCAAACAGTAAAATATTAACCGGGAGCAAATTAACCAGACCAAATAGTGGAATCATCAAACCTGTAACCGCAGTTGCAGCTACCCAAATAAATGTGATTCGTGCAAGTTGTTCTTTTCGAAAAATTTGTGTGAGTGTTGGCAAACCAGCACTCTTGTAATCTTCATCAAAAAGTAATAATAATAACCAAAAATGAGGTATTTGCCATATAAAAAAGAAGAAAGAAATTATTATAATTTGTGGATCAAATAAATAACCACCTGCAGCTACCCATCCTACAGCAGGAGGAATTGCACCAACCAACGAACCTGGAATAATTGCAAACGCTGTTTTCCTTTTTAGCAAAGTGTAAACAAGGTTGTACCAAATTAGATTGAGAAGACCCAATCCCAAAGCCAAAATTCCAGATCCAAAATACAAAATCAGTGAGCCTGAAATAATTAATGTTAATGAAATATATAAAGTACTGCGCGCAGTAATTCTGTTAGCAGGAATTGGGCGGCTAGAAGTTCTCCGCATTAATCCATCTATATCTTTTTCCTGGTAATGATTTAGTGCTGCTGAACCGCAGGCAAGTAAAAGAATTCCTGCCAGTACATAAATAATATTAAAGCTAATTGAATTGTCTGCCAATATATAACCGAATCCTGTGGTAATCGTTACAAAAGATGTGATTTTGAACTTGGTTAATTGTAGAACTATTTTAATTCTTTCCTTCAATTGAAATTTATTGCTCTTAAGCTAATTTTGAACCTGGTTTTCTTCTTCGTCTGATGTCATACTTTCAAGTAATTGTTGATCTTCGTCGCTGATTCCATAAAACCAGTTATCAAAATCTTCCTGAGAAAGCACAAGGATTTTTGAGTACATATAGGAATGATTTAAACCACAGTATTCTGCACAAGCTATATTATACTCACCAATGGATGTAGCTTTAAACCAAACCTCTCTATCTGTTCCCGGGTAAACATCTTTCTTAATTCTAAATGCCGGTACAAAAAAAGCGTGACTCACATCATTCGATCTTAATTTTAATGCAACTGGTTTATCAACGGGAACATATAATGAATCTGTTTCCATTCCATTTGAATATTTGAATTTCCAATTCCACATTTGTGCAGTAACATCAACCTGCATCGCATCTTCAGGTATATTTGTCATTTCAAGGTAACCAATCCAACCATACCAAAACATTATTAAAACTAAAATCGTAGGAATTGCAGTCCATAAAATTTCTAATTTAGTATTTCCTTTAATGTTTACAGCTTTAGGGTTCTTTTTACGGTTATATTTAATGACAAACCCAATCATTAATGCAGTAATTAATACAAGGAAAAAAACTGAAACTATAATAGTAAACAGGAATACACCATCTACAGAATCTATAAAACTTGAAGCTCCGTTAAACATATCCTAATACCTTATTGAAAAGAATAATCTGCAAATAATAAAACAAATGATACTGCCAAAAACAAAAAAGCAACCAAACAGAAAACAATAAAAGTTTTCCCTTCACTTCGTAAATGCATAAATATGCTTAATACAAAGTAAGCTTTAATGGATGCGATTAGAAGAGCAACGGTAACTGTTAATCCTCTTAAGTCTATTCCTGCAACTGTAACAGTTACTGCGGTTAAAGCAACAAGGGCAATCCATACAAAAATATAACTATTGTATTTGTGAGTGACGTTAACGTGTTCTTTGTTTTCTTCCATATATATATGTTTATGTTATCAAATAGAATAATGGGAATAAGAAAATCCAGATAATATCAACCAGGTGCCAATAAAGACCCGTATTTTCAAGCTTTACATAGTTATCACTTGTTATTGAGCCGCGCGATGTAAATACAGCCATCACTGCAATTAAAATCATTCCTACTAAAACATGTAAACCGTGTAATCCCGTCATCACATAATAAAGTCCAAAGAAAAGAATTTCACCCGAGCTTTTAGAAAGTAACTCATCTGAACCGGGGAATATACCGTGATTTATTTTTGCAGACCATTCAAAATATTTGTTTACCATAAAGAATAAACCAAGCAAGATAGTAAGAAGTTGAAAAAATATTGAAAGATTCCTGTTACTATTTTGAATGGCTGTAATTGATAAAGCCATTGTCAAACTGCTGGTAAGCAGAATTGCAGTATTAAAAGTTCCAATTATTGTATTTAATTCTGTTGCTGCAAGATGAAATTCTGACGTATTTGAAAACCTATAAACTGAGTAGATTAAAAACATTCCCCCGAAAAGAATTAATTCAGTAAAGAGGAACAGCCACATTCCCATCCGGGCTCCATAATCATCCCTGTGAGCATGAGCAGAAGTGTGTTCTTGTGTACTCACTTATCCTCCTTCTTTTCATCAAGCGCTGGATCATTTTCTTTATACTGATAGGGGCTTTCTTCTATTAACGGGATTTCCACAAAATTCTCATGAATAGGAGGAGTATCAATCTGCCATTCTAAGGTTTCTCCACCCCATATATTTTTTTCTGTAACAACAGTTCCACTTTTAAGTGCTTTGAATAAGTTAAAAAACATTAATATCAAACCTGTAATAAGAATCCAAGATCCAATTGTGGAAGCAAGATGATACGGATGAAATTCCACAAGATAATCATAATATCTCCTTGGCATACCAAGCCAGCCCATTATAAACATCGGAAAATAGAGACAATTAAATCCGATAAAAACAAACCAGAATGCAACTTTTGCCAACTTCCTGTTATACATTCTTGCAAACATTTTTGGCATCCAATAATGCAGTGCAGCAAACAATGCAAATCCAGTTCCTCCAAACATTACATAATGGAAGTGTCCAACAATGAATGCAGTATCATGAAGTTGTATATCAATTGAAACTACACCTTGCATTACTCCCGTTAATCCACCAATTGAAAAAAGGAAAATAAAAGCAAGGATGTATAGCATTGGCGTAGCCAAATCTATAGAACCTTTATATAAAGTAGCGATCCAGTTAAATACTTTTATAGCACTTGGTATAGCTACAAGCATAGTTAAAAGTGAGAAAACAAACTGCCCGGTATCACTCATTCCTGCTGTAAACATATGATGTGCCCAAACAAGTGAACCGAATAGAGCAATAGCTATACTTGAAAATGCAATAAACTTATAACCAAAAATTGTACGCCGTGCAAAAACCGGAATTATTTCTGAAACTATTCCCATAGCTGGCAATATCATTATATAAACTGCCGGGTGAGAGTAAATCCAGAATAAATGCTGATATAAAACCGGATCTCCACCTAAAGCCGGATCAAATATTCCAACTTGAAGGATTCTTTCTATGCCAACAAGCAACAATGTTATACCAATAATTGGAGTTGCTAAAACTTGTACCCACGCAGTTGCATAAAATGACCAAACGGATAAAGGTAATTTAAACCAGGTCATTCCCGGTGCACGTAAACGATGAACCGTTGTTACAAAGTTTAAACCAGTTAATATGGATGAAAAGCCAAGGATGAATGCAGCAGAAAGCGAAAAGAGAACATTCGTATCGGTTCTTACACTGTATGGAATATAAAAAGTCCATCCGGTATCCGCTGGTCCGCCAGGCATAACAATTGAAAGTAGCGCAAGAGTTCCGCCTGTTATATAAAGATACCAAGAAAATAAATTTAGACGAGGAAAAGCAACATCTTTCGCTCCAATTAAAATTGGAAGAAAGAAGTTACCAAAAATTGCGGGAATTCCTGGTATGATAAATAAAAATATCATTATTACGCCGTGAAGCGTAAAAAACTTATTATAAGTTTGAGCAGATACAATAGTTTCACCCGGTGAGATAAGTTCCAATCTCATGAGAAAACCAATTGAAGCCCCTGCAATAAAAAACGTTAGAATCCCAATCATATAAAGGATTCCAATTCTTTTATGATCTGTAGAAAGTATCCATCCTTTTATACCGGAATATTTACCTTTATAATCCAGGTAACTGGGTTCTTTGCCATTCGGATCTATTCTAGCTGCATCAGCAGACATAAAAAACTACCTCGCTTTAATAATTTCTCTTTTTGGCTTAAATACGATAAAAATTAAAAACAGTATTGCAAGAATTATAATTCCTGCACCGAAGATTCTAGTAAAATTCAGAGTATATTTTTGTCCTTCAGTATCATAACTAAAACAAAACTGAAGTACTCTTGCTATTGTTGGCGTAACTTTACCGTCAGCAGCTTCAAGTAATGCCATTTTGAAATCAAAAGGAAGAATACCAAAACCTCCTTTATCACTGTAATTCGGAATTAAATAGCGGCAAATCTTTCCTTCGCTATCAAGAAAAATAAATACACCTGTATGCAGGAACTGATCACCCTTACGTTTAAAGTAGAATCCTGCAGCGTCAGAAACTTTTTTAATTTCATCTTTACTGCCGGTTAAAAATTTCCAGGCGTTTTTTGGTACATCTTTATCAAGTGCAGAAAAAAATGTTTGTTTTTTTTCTTCAGCTATTTCTGGTGTTTCCAATTCATTCATACTTATACAGACGATGTTATAATCGTAACCTAATTCCAAATCTGTTTTATTTATAACCTCTGTAAGCTCAAATAAAAGCGGACTGCATATACCGGGACAGTTATAATAAACAAATGCAAGTACAGTTGGTTGAGTCACTAGATCACTTAAACTTACTTCATTTCCTTCAGAATCTGTAAATTTTGCATCACCGGGGATATATGCACCAAGTTGCTCATCAATTCCAACTTCTATTTTTTCTTTTACTTCAGCAGCAGCAACTAACGTTGAAAGAGTAAAAAGTAATACAAGTATTTTTGCTAATCCCTGCATGACCTTTTCTTTTTATTAATTAAATATTATTCTTTATAAAACTGAAGAGTTCCGACCATTCGCCATCAGTTAAATTAAAGATATGGCCATTGAATCCGTTTGTATTTAATGAGCCGGTTACAAGATTCTTAAAACTGTTTTTATCTTTCCATACATCATTTGTAATAAGAAAAGAAAGTGCTTTCAATTGATCATCAGTAACTTTAATAAATATTTTTGCATCATTTGAAGGATCTTTCTGTATCTGCGTATATGAATTTTGAACTCTTTCAATTGAATTTAAATTCTCACTAACAAAAATCTGCATAGCACTTTTTACGGGAATTTGTGCAGGTATATTAGTTCCAGCAGATAAATTATATAGTTGATCCAGGGCTGTTAATTCACCCGGAGAATCTTGAGGCGGATTAGTAACAAATTCTTTTCTAATGTAATGTACTAAAGAAAACTTATCCTTTGGTGTAAGAATAGCGTATGGAATCATTCCAGTGCCAGGAATTCCTTCCTGTAGAGATGTATAAATACCAGATAATGAACTTCCGTTTTTCCATCCTTCTTCATTTGCAAAATTTCTTGGCGGAGGATTAAGAGCAGCAGCTCCTGGTCCATTACCTTTTCCATCTTCTCCATGGCATGAAGCACACATTGTTACAAAAAGATTTTTTCCGGTCTCAAGCAATTCTGAATTTGGTTCTGCAAGAACATTAATATCAATTGCAGGAACTGTTCTGGCTTCCATTAAAGGAAGATCTAAAATAACAGTTGTATCAGGAATTACTGCAGGAATATTTTGCCTGGTTATAATATCCAGCTTGCTTACATAATATAAACCAATTACAACAACCAGAACTAAAAAGTAAGGATACAAAATTCCAAAGAGCGCTCCCGGGTTCTCCTTAATTTTAGATGATATTAATTTCAAGTAATCCATTTTTT
The DNA here is from genome assembly GCA_963714405.1 of uncultured Ignavibacteriales bacterium. Lineage (GTDB taxonomy): Bacteria > Bacteroidota > Ignavibacteria > Ignavibacteriales > Ignavibacteriaceae > JAZGGS01. Next base: position 399,260 of record CAVQOH010000001.1, read on the forward strand.
ATAGATGAAAATCCAATCCGCGTTTTAATTTTGGATCGCCAATTGGAATCAAGTTTTCTTTCTTCGCTTTAATACTAAAAATTATTATTATTAAACCAACTACTGCAACAGGAAATACAAAGTCTATCCAACTGAATATAAAACCATCTTTTAAACCGGGCATTTGCGGCATAACCAACCAATAAAGATCAAATAAGTGTGCAAAAAGAAGCCAAACGGAAATGAACTTTAGTGTTTTAGGATTCATTTTTGATGGCTGTGAAACTAATGCAATATAAGGTACAAGAAAATGTATGATGATTAACAGAATAGAAAACACTGCCCAGCTTCCCTCCCACTTCTGCAAAATCCAAAAAGTTTCTTCAGGAAGATCCGCATACCAGATTAAAAGGTATTGAGAAAATGCAATGTATCCCCAAAAATTTATAAATGCGAATTGTAAGGCTCCTAAACTAAATAAGTGATCATTAGTCATCCGCGGATGCAAATAACCATGTTCCTTTAAGTATACTGTTGCAATAGTAACAGCAGCTATAGCAGCAATAACAGTTCCCGAAAAATAGTACACACCAAATATCGTTGAAAACCAATGCGGTTCAACGCTCATTAACAAGTCTATTGCAGTGAGAGAAATTGTAATTGCAAAAACTGGAATAAATACTGCTGAGAGTTTAATGTTTCTCCTTGTTAACTTTTGATCTTTACTTTCATCTTGCTTTTTAGAATTTCTTACAATAACAAAGTAGAATAAAGTCCACAATGCTATTATTACAAAAACTCTGATAATAAAAAACTCAATATTAAGATATGGTGCTTTTCCCTTAAGAACTGCATCATCTGCAACTGCTTCCGGATGAGACCAATGAAATATTTCATGAATATTAAATAACAATGGAAGACAGAGAATGATAAAGAATGGAATAACTGCTGCAAAAAATTCTGTGATTCTTCTTACCGGTACACTCCACACAGCTCCTGCAACATATTCTAATGCAACCAAAAATAAAGCCCCGACTCCAATACTGATTAAAAACGAGTAAGAAATAACATAGTTATAAACAGCACGCTGATGATCTGCAAAGAAACTAAGAACACCTAGAAGAATACCAGCCGCAAATAAGATTAAACCAAGTTTTAAAAACCTGGATGGTAATTCCTTTTTCTGATATGTAATATCAGTTTCACTCATCAGAAAACTTCTCCGTTTTTAATCAATTCCAAATCTGTTTTACTAGCATTTTTTGCTCTCTGTAAAACACGAATATAATTTACGATCGCCCATCTTTCTTTTCTTGTTATTTGTGAAGAATAAGCTGGCATAATGTTCTGCCCGTTAGTCATAATGTGATAAATCATTCCATCACTAAACTCTCTTGCCCTGTTTGAATGAAAAGATGGCGGATTAGGGAATTGTCCTTTTAATCTGCTATCGCCATCACCAAAATTGCCATGGCAGGGGCTGCAATAAGTTAAATATTTTTTCTGCCCAAGTTCTATATTTTCATTTGTGGGAAGATAAGGATTGGATAATACTTCCACAGGATTTGTTTCTCCTAAATATGGGTAAGGTATATATCCTCTAGCTACCGTTCCTTCAACAGGCAATCTCATTCCTCTGTTGTCTTCAAAAAATTCGCTGCTGTTTTGTGCAGTAATTTTATCCTGTTCCATCATCCAATCAAATGGAACGATAAACATTAATTTATTAAGCATAAGATATGTACCAACTGAAACCACAATTGCAACCGATGCAAGAAACGCTAAAAATCTTGGTTGGAAAATCGGATACTTTTCCTTTTCAGGATAATAAATAAATTCTGTAGTAACAGGATTAAATGATTTTAGCAAGTTTGAAACTTCTGCTTCATTAAATTTTGGATCACTAGTTTCAATTATAATTCCGAAGTGATCACAGGACACTTTTTTAATATAAGCTGTATCATGCAATGGATGAGAATTATCCGGTAAGCCAAAAAAGAATGCAAACATTGATACAACTGTGGAAACAGTGGCCATAAGAACAGTTACTTCAAAAGTAACAGGAATAAATGCCGGAAGAGCAAAATATGGTTTTCCGCCAATTACAATTGGGTAATCAACTGAAAGAGTCCACCACATCAACAATAAAGCCATTCCAATTCCCGCAAGACCAAAAAACATAGTTACCAAACCAAGTTTAGATGGTTTTAAATTCATTGCGTCATCCATCCCGTGAACAGGATATGGCGAATTAACATCCCATTTTGTATATCCGCTTGATGCCACTTTTTTAGCTACAGAAATTACTGCATCAGGAGAATTAAACAATGCCGAAAGTGCAAATACTTTTTTATCAGCCATTATGTGCACCTCCATGATGAGATGGTTGAGCACCATCAGCAACTGCTTTCACTTCTGAAATAGAAACAACCGGAAGCATTTTTGTGAACAGAATTACTAACGTAAAGAATAAACCAAAACTGCCAAGTAAAATTCCTGCATCATATAAAGTTGGAGTATAATAACCCCAGCTTGAAGGAAGAAAATCTCTATGAAGTGAAGTTACAACAATCACAAATCTTTCAAACCACATACCTACATTTACAAAAATTACTATTATGATCATCAATGGGACTGATCTTCTTATTTTTTTAAACCAGAAAAGCTGCGGTAAAAGCACATTACAGCTAACCATAATCCAGTAGGCCCATGCATAAGGTCCGAAAGCTCTATTAATAAAAACAAATTGTTCCGGCTCAACGCCGCTGTACCATGCAATAAAAAATTCCATTGAATAAGCATAACCCACCATCATACCGGTTGCTAGAATTACCTTATTCATTTTTTCTAGATGATCTAAAGTAATTATATGCTGCAGATCGAAAATTTTTCTTACAAAAACCAGTACGGTAACTACCATTGCAAATCCTGAAAAGATTGCACCTGCAACAAAGTACGGTGGAAATATTGTTGTATGCCAACCTGGAATTATAGAAACTGCAAAATCAAAACTAACAATTGTGTGAACTGAAAGAACAAGCGGTGTAGCAAACCCTGCAAGTATCACGTAAGCTTTTTCATAATGCTGCCAATGCCTGTTTGAATGCCTCCATCCTAAACTAAAAGTAGAATAAACTGCTTTCTTAATTTTTGATGTTGTTCTATCACGTAAAGTTGCAAAATCCGGAATTAATCCTGTGTACCAAAAAACCAATGAAACTGTAAAATAAACAGATACTGCAAAAACATCCCAGACAAGTGGTGATGTAAAATTAACCCATAATCCATGCTGATTAGGATACGGCATAAGATAACCTGCCAGCCATGGTCTTCCCGTATGAATAATCGGAAAAATTCCTGCGCACATTACAGCAAAAATCGTCATTGCTTCGGCAAAGCGCGCGATACCTGTCCGCCATTTTTGCCTTAAAAGAAAAAGAATAGCAGATATTAGTGTTCCCGCATGACCTATTCCTACCCAGAATACAAAATTAACAATTGGAAATCCCCATGCAACCGGCTGATTATTTCCCCACAAACCTGTTCCATAATAAAAAGTGAATGCAAGACAAATCGCACCAATGAACAAAGCTGTTAAGGAAATACTTAATGCAATAAAGAATTTCTTGTTAGGCCGCGTATCCATCGGCTTTGCTACAAGCTCTTCAATTTGCTTTAACGAAAGTCTTCCTTCTACAACCGGCGGTTCTATGGAATAATCAATTTTCATTAAGTTTTATCCGAAGGGTTATTCCTGAGTTTTGCAATGTATGTGATATTTGGTTTAATATTTAATTCATCAAGGGAATAATATCCAAGTTCATGATTTCTATATTTATAAAATTCTGATTGTTCATCATTTATATCACCAAAACCTATTGCATTTGTACCACAAGCATCCTGACAAGCTGTAGTAACATCGGCACCTTTTAATTCTCTGCCTTCCGCAATGGCATTAGAGCGTGCTTCACTAATTCTTTGAACACAAAATGTACATTTTTCCATCACCCCGCGAGAACGAACAGTAACTTCAGGATTTTGAAGCAATGCAAATACCGGCTCTTCCTGGTAACCATCTCTAAAGTGATCACGAAAGTTGTAAAAATTAAATCTTCTAACTTTGTATGGACAGTTATTTGAACAATACCTTGTACCCACACAACGGTTATAAACCATCTGATTCAAACCGTCATCACTATGGTTGGTAGCAACAACAGGACAAACATTTTCACAAGGTGCTTGATCACAATGCTGGCAAAGCATCGGCTGGTTTGATACTATGGGATCATCAGCGGTTCCAGAATAATATCGATCTATCCTTAACCAATGCATTTCTCTTCCTCTATCAACTTGTTCTTTACCAACAACAGGAATATTGTTCTCCACATTGCAAGCAACTACACAATCATTACAGCCAAGGCATTTATTCATATCTATTGACATTCCCCATTTCAATCCCTTGTATTCAATTGGCGGATTTACACTTTCCAATTCATGATAACCAGATTCTTTAAAGTATCCAGGGTTTTTTAAATATTCTTCAACCGTTCCTTCTTTGATAATATCGCGTTTCTTTGGAAGATCAACTTTATTTCCTTCATTAAAAGCATAAATAGTTTGAGCAGTAACTAATTTATAGTTACCGCTTACTTTTTTTATCCTTGCGCCACTTGTAAGCCATTGAGTTATACCGTGAGAGCTCAATAGTTTATTTGCATTAAAACCAACACCAGTAGCAACGGTTCCACTGTTAGTTCTTCCATAACCAAGTTCAATTGTGATTGTATTTTTTGCTGCACCCGGTTGTATGAAAATGGGAATTTGAATCGATTTACCCTGTGCAGAAACTTCGGCCATGTCTCCGTTTTCAAATTCCAATTCCTTTGCAGTTACTGGTGATATTGCTGCATAGTTATCCCACGTAACTTTTGAAACAGGGTGCGGTAATTCCTGCAACCAGCCGTTGTTTGCAAATCTTCCATCATAAAGTTGGTAGCTTTCTTTAAGTTGAAGAGAATATCCACTTACCTTTGGAAAGATATTTAACTCTGCTGCAGCGTTTTTATTTAATGAATATGCTAGATTTTTATTTTTGTTAGAAATTACTATTCCATCATGAAGAGATTGATACCATAATTTTTTAAATGCAAGTGTGGAATTAAGATCAGGATAAATATTCTCTTCCCAATTATTCATCAAATATTGATGATACATTTTTTCAGAATATGCATCATTATCTTGATTAACAAATGTAAGGAGAACTGATTCTAACTGCCTTGTATTATATAAAGGTTCAATAACAGGTTGCTGTAATGAATAAAATCCTGTCCGTGTTTGTGCATCACCCCAAGCTTCTAATGTTTGATTTATTGGCAGTATGAAATTGCTTAATGCAGATGTTTCGTTATCCATATCTGTAAGAGATATAACCAATCCCACATTTTTTAGTGCATCACCGTAGCCAATTTCTTCAGCAAGATGATAAACCGGATTACAATTTAAGTGAACTACAACTGCAACTTGATCATCATTAATTTTTTTTGTTAATTCCTTCAACTCATCATTCTTTGAAAGCGGTAAAACGGAATGATTCATCGAAACAGATTCATATAAATTTGTATTCCCGAGTGCATCATTTAAAAAATTAACTGCAATTTGTACTTCTTGGGATTGATGCGAACCTGCAAAGATGATTGATCTGCCCTTGTTATTAATTAAATCATTAACCATCTGATCGAGTAAATTAAAATCTAAGTTTTCTTTTTTTGCAAGTTTGTTGAAAAAGAAACTGGAAGTTTCAATTGGAAAATTGATAATTCCTTTCTTTTGGAGCTCATTTATCAAACTCATTACAAATTCAAAATGCAAATCACTTCTAAGTTTTATTCTGCAATCAGCATTTGCACCGGTTAGTGAAAGATTTCCTTCAACACAGTAAAGTCTGTTAAATCTTTGCTGCATCACATCGCGATTTTCTGCAAACAGGCGTACATTCTCAACTTTGTTATTTGATTCACCCAAAAAATCTCCGTCAAGAGATACTATAACATCAGCATCATTCCATTTAATTGAAGGAAATTCACCACTACCGTAACATTTTTTCCATGCTTCATTTTTTACAGAAGAATTAAAAAGCTCGTATGAATATATTTTTGCTGTTGGATATTTTTCCTTAAAATCATTTAATACTTTAACTGTGGTAGGTGAAACCACTTTACCTGTAACCAATGCAATTTCTTCATCACCTGCACTCATTAAATCAAGAACTATTTCATCATTCGCATCATTCCAGCTATAATCTATAAATCTGCCATTTTCATTTTTCTTTGGATTCTTTAATCGATCAGGATCGTATAAATTCATTATTGAGGCCTGCCCCTGTGCACACAATTTTCCTTTCGAAACAGGATGAAAAGGATTACCATCAATTTTTATTGGTCTTCCCTCTCTTGTCTTAATTAGAGTGCCGCACGCATTTGAACACGAATTACATGTCGAAGCATAAAAGTTGGGCTTTCCAATAGTAATTTCTTCTGGCTTTTTGTTGTAAGGAATGATCTCTCCCTTATCCCTATAATCAGTACAGCTTACACCGGCAAATGCTGCTGATGCTCCAAGGAGCGCAAGAAATTTTCTCCTTGAAACCATTGACATACTTGAAAACTCAGCATCACCTGGACTTATTGATTTAAATTCATCTTCGTTTTGCTTTCTGAACTCTTTATCACTGTACAACTCCTCAAAGGATTGCCAATAATTTGGATCCGGGACACTATTAAAGTTATCTAAATTATTTGGTTTAGAATTTTTAGCCATTCTTTAACCCGTTATTTCCTCTTTGTACCGCATCCGGATTGATTATCACTTTAATTTTTTTTCCTTTTTCACTTTTTGTGAACAAACTTTTGATAGGCAACATCTTAAATGCTAAAAAGCCAAATAATCCTGTTCCAATTGTTTTAAAAAATTTTTTTCTATTAGTATTCATCATTTTATTATTTTTCTCTACCTATGGCATGCTGAACAATTTTCAGGTCCAATTTTAACATCTTCAATATAAGAAAGCTGTTTGTGCGCATTGCGGTGGCAGTTAAGGCAGCTTCCCATTGTAAACGAACTCATTTGCCCAACCTTTTCAAGTTTTTCAATCTCTCCATGACACGAAGTGCATTCAATACCTTTATTAACATGAACACTGTGATTAAAGTAAGCGTAATCGGGCACTCTATGAATTCTTTTCCACTTAAGTGGAATCCCATTATTATAATAGTTTGTTAGTTTTACAATTTCAGGTGTGTCCTTCCTCGCAACTGTGTGGCAGTTCATACATGTTGCAACTGCGGGTACCATTGCATGGCGCGATTTCTCAACCGCTACATGGCAATACTGGCAATCAATTTTCATATCTCCGGCGTGCAGTTTATGTGAATAATTAATTGGTTGATTGGGTGTGTAACCAACACCATCTCGCTCAGCTCTTGAAGCAAAATAAGTTAATGCAAAAGAACAGAGTATTACAAAAATTGTTACAGGTAACCTGTTTCGCAAGATGTAATCTAAAAACGATCTTTTCAAACTAATCCCATTTGATTAGTACTGAATTGATTTGTGCTGCCGGGTATATCAGTTTTTAACGATGACAAAATCTGTTGTAAAATTCTAAGAAAATGGTTAATAATCAGATTTAATGAATCGCGGTAAAAATCACTCTAAGGATGCAATATAATTGCTTATTTTCACCGTCTTATATATCACTTATTAAAGTGCGAAAGTTAAAAAATAATGCATTTAAAACAAATCTGATAATGCTTTTATAGAAAATAATTGTTGAATGTGTTAATTATTTGCTTTCTTCTATCAATATTTTTCCAAACCTAAAAAGCATAATAACAATTCAGATAATTAGCCAATGCTTTTAATTATTTGGTACACAATAAACGAAACTATAATCATTAAAGAAACATAAATAATGGCGTTTTTGATTGTACCTTTTTTAATTAATAATGAAGATCTGTATCCTCTCCATCCACAAATTTTACAGCGATAGGGCTTAAACCATGTAAGCGTCTTAATGATTATTTCTTTTTTTGTACGCGGGTGTGATCTTCGGATAGAATGTTTATTATTACATGAAGGACACTCTTTATTGAGAGCATTTGTAAAAACAAAATTTTTACTTTTTACCATAGATTAAAAATAATTCTAGCTGCCGCAACTATCAACATTATGGCAAATATTTTTTTAATATTTTTTTGCTGTGAGAATAATGCAAATCTAACAGCTGGAATTGCTCCTATAAGAGTACCTGCACCTACTGAAAGACCAACCGGTATTAGAACATATCCGAATTGGAGGTGGGTTCAAACAAATTGATTTGATTGCAGCAGGAAAGATAATGATGAAACAATCATTGTTGTTGCAGTAACCATTGCAGATGTATCGACCGCTTTTTTAATATCCTCTGAAAAAATGTAAAATAGAGCGGATACTCATAAAATTCCTCCGCCAAATCCTGTAATTGGTGAAAAAGCTCCCGCACAAGGTACTATAAAAAATAAAAATTTATCACTTAAATTTCCTGCATTGCTTTCACTGCCATGTCCATTTTTAAAAAACATTTTAGAGGTAAAATGCAAACAACTGATAATTCAAATACTCTTGAGCTAAATTTTGTAAAGAAAAATGTGAAAGCAGAAGCTGATACAATGCCACCTGCTGCAAGAATTTTCACCTCACGCATGATAACAATTTTTTTAATTAATGTTGATTTGCTGAACTAGTAGAAGCGATTCACCGGAAAAAAGTGATGTACAAATTGGTACAAAAACTAATCCCCCACCATTGCCAAGCATTCCTACTGTTACCACTGTTCCAAAACTTATAAAAAACAATATTATAAGTAAAAAAATTCTGTCAATTAATTCTCAGTAGCCTCCTGTAATTGCCTTCGTTTTGTAAAATCCCAATAGCAGCTTGAACTTGAGTATCTGATAATAGCTGCTCTTTAATTCTGCCTTCAATTCCAAGATACCTGGATGCAATTTCTGTCATAAGAGTCATTCCTATTTCATCCTTATAAATGATGAACTCACTCTTATCTAAGTCATGCAATTTGGCTTTAATTGATTTTAATTCATTTTTAATTGATTCTTCTTTATCTGAAATATCATTAAGAATGATATCAATTTCTTTTTCAGCAATAGAATGGTAAATAAAATCCTCGCTGTTTATATATTCTCTAAACTGATTTAAGAGTTGCTCCATATTCAAGTTTTCAAAATTTTGCTCAGGATTATTATAAGAGTAATAATTTGCAAATTTGAAAAAGAATCCCTGAGCAAGTAATTCCCTGGTGATATTTCCTGTAATATTAAATTCCACGGTGCTATCGGGCGTTATTCCACCTTTAGAGAAGACCTCTCTTTTACTATCTGTAAAATACTTTATATCTTCAGGAAGTTGGTCAGTTTTAATAACATTGCTTTCCTCTGAATAATCTACTTCCTGGATACATCTTCCACTTGGTGTATAATATTTCGCTGTAGTAATTTTAAGCGAAGTATTATAATTAAGGGGAGTAATTGTTTGAACTAAACCTTTTCCAAAAGATTTTGTACCTAAAATTAATCCACGATCATGATCCTGGATAGCACCTGCAACAATTTCTGAAGCGGATGCACTTCCACCATTTATGAGAACAACTAATTTAGCATCACCAACCATTGGTTCTTGTATTGAATAATATTTTCTTTCACTTGATGCATCTCTTCCTCGCGTACTTACAATTAATTGATCCTTCTGAAGAAATTTATCACAAATATCTACAGCAATATCAAGCAAGCCACCGGGATTTCCCCTTAAATCTAGAATTATTGATTCAATATTTTTCTTAGTTTTCAGCTGGCGCAAGGCTATTTTAATCTCATCACTCGCAGATCTACTAAAATTGGATAATTTGAGATATACGTTATTACTATTATCAGGATAAAAACCGGCATACGTTAAATTCTTAACAATAACTTCTTCTCTAACAATATTAAAGCTAAGTGTATCACTTTTATCATTTCTAATAATTTTCATATCCACAATTGAACCCGGTTCTCCTTTTACAAGTGATGATATATCATCAACATTATCTGCCGAAATTGAAACTCCACCTGCTTCAATTATTATATCTCCAATTTTAATACCCTGCCGTTGTGCAGAATAACCATCCATAACTTCAACCACAGTTACCTGCTTTCCTCTTACACCTATTGATATTCCAATTCCACCGTATTTGCCATCAGTTATCAAATCAATATCTTCTTTTTTCTTTTCATCTATAAAAATTGTGTATGGATCTAATGAAGATAACATTCCCCTTATACCCGCACGCATAAATTCTTCTGGTTCAATTTCATCAACATAATTGTAAGAAATTTCTTTATAAACACGACTGAACAATTCAATGTTTTTTGAAATTTCTAAATAAATATCCCCCATTGAATAGAAACCAGAAAAAAGCAGCAGCATTATTATAGGAATGATTATTAAACTTAATTTTTTAGTATTCATAAATCTTACCCTTTATCCATTATTTCAAATTCTGAAATAATGTGGTTATGGATATTTTGTATTGATTGTGTTCCATCTATTATTTTAAACCTCTTTTCACTTCTTGCCTTCTCAAGGTAACCGTTGCGAACTCTTGTGTAAAATTCCATATCAGCCAATTCAATCCTGTCTAATTTACCTTTCAACTTTTTCTTTTTCCTTTCATTGGCAATTCCAACCGGAATATCAATAAAAAAAGTTATATCAGGAATTGTATCACCAATTGCCAACTTATGCACTTCTTCAACGACCTCCAATGGTATTCCCCTTCCATATCCCTGGTAAGCAGTTGATGAATCATGAAAACGATCTGAAATTACATAAATTCCCTGTTTCAAATAAGGTCTTATTTTCTCCCGCACAAGTTGTGCGCGGCTAGCTGAGAAAAGAAACAACTCAGTTTCCCTCAACATGCTGTCATATTTGTTATCCAGCAGTATTGTACGAATTTTTTCAGATAAGACTGTGCCACCGGGTTCTCTAATAACTTCAACTTTACTTCCCTGTTCAACCAAGTAATCCTTAAGAAGATCAATTTGTGTTGATTTACCGCAAAAATCTATTCCTTCAAATGAGATGAACATAAAATTTTTCTATAAAATGAATAAATAATGAAATACCAAATAATGTATTATATAGATAAAGCATATATATATAAAAGTCAAAAAGTATCAGAAAGTTTTAATTATATATCTAACCCTTTCAGGTTTTATAAACATTAATGAAGTATTCCTAGGCAGTTGGATGTGAGGGATAAGACTTCCTGCAGTATCGTTAACTATATCTGAATAAAAAAGATATGCTTTAAATTGATTCTCATTTAAATTTCCTAAAATATTAACCCCACCCCTAACACTGCAATCGATTTTGCCTGGCAGTAAAACCACGCTTATATTCTGCGGAACATCAAGAACTTCAACGGTTATGTTTTCAAATTGCTTATCAACAACTCGCTGCACATCAAGCTCAGCTGTAATTAAATTTATACTGTAAGTTAAACCAGCAGTTTTAGGAAGTGGTAATTGCACATTTTTTTTTGTATCAACTGATAATAAAGATTTTTTTTCTGCAGTAATTGTGTTAAGCTCTTTCATGACACTGACAGGTCCTGAAACAATAACCGAATCGGGTACAATTAATATATCGCTTGCCAAACCGTAACCGGGTTTAAATTCCAAATTTAAATCCACCAATACCGGGACTTTCTTTGAAGCAACCCTTTCAACAAAAAAGACAACAGTATCTGGTTTTATATCAATTACTTCTGTCCCAGAAGGAATCCATCTATTATCCGCAAGATAATTATACAAATTAACAAACTTCATCCCGCTATCTGCTTCAGCCGAAACGAGATACTCTGATTCTGCACCTATATTAAAAGATACCAATTTCCAACCTTCACCTTTTAATTTGATGGAAACCTGTTCCGGTAATTTGGAACCGGAAGTATAACCATCAGGAAAATCAACTAGTTTTAATGAAACTTCGAGAGTGGTATAATAGCTATCAGATAGTGAAATTGAACCCCAAAAAACTGCTGAAAAGATTAGAGCAGCAATAAAAATGTATATTTTTTTTCTCACAGTTATAACATAAGATTTTTTTTAAATAATTAACCTCAGAAAGGTAAATTAAATTTAAATGAAAATATATTTTAATGGAGGGATTTAAAGTAGTCTAGAAGCAGTCCCCTATTAGCCCGCGAAATTTCTCTTCCCTGTATAGGAAATCCCTCCGTGCTCCGTGCAAGTCTTCTTAATTGATGTACGTTGAGTACTTCTAACTCTTTCATTGATAACGAAGTTTCTGTCGTAGTCTTACTTTCTACACTTTTTGGTTTTTTCTCTCTTTTCTTAGTAACATCTTCTTTACCAAGTGCCTCTTTTCTGAGCCGCTCAATTGTTGAGCCGGTTTCATTTAACTCAATTTCATCTTCAATTACTATTTCGGGAGTAATTTTTTTGTCACGTGTTGATTTTCTTTTTTCTTTAACCGGTTTTTCTTTTTTTTCAGTTGAATTTTTTTTTGCCTTTCTCGGTTCATCTGCAGGTTCAACAATTTCAGATTTACTGTGAGGAATAATTAAATCTACCTGGTCATCCGGTCTAGGAATTACATGTGCAGAAACCAATTCGCCAATTCTTTGCGCAGCGGCTGCTCCTGCATCTACAGCAGATTTTACAGCAGCTGTTTCACCATTTACCATTATTGTAATTAAACCTGCCTGAGCACGCTCCTTACCAATCAAAGTAACTTTTGAAGCTTTAACCATTGCATCCGCAGCTTCTATTGAAGCTACCAATCCCCTGGTTTCCACCATGCCTAATGCTTTTCCAGGCATGGGTTACTTACGTTTTGGTAGAATAGATTCGACTTCTGCGTGAGGGCGAGGGATAACATGAACTGAAACTAATTCACCTACCCGCTGGGCTGCTGCTGCGCCTGCATCGGTGGCAGCTTTAACTGCTCCGACATCTCCACGAACCATAACAGTTACATAGCCGCCGCCAATTGTTTCTTTTCCTAGCAATTCAACTTTAGCCGCTTTAACCATTGCGTCTGCAGCTTCAATTGAACCAACCAATCCCTTGGTTTCAACCATACCCAGTGCATCAAGTGTCATTGAGTGCTCCCATTTGTGAGAATTAATGTATTAAAAATATATTTTTGAATGATGAATGTCAATCTTCTAGAGGCCTTAATTTTATTTATTTATTAGAGTTACTTTAATCAGTTAATCGAATATCTTAAATAATTATTTATCATTTTGGCTGTTTAGAAATTCTTGTAAAATGATTGCAGCAGAATTTCTATCTATTATTCCCTTGTCTTTTCTTTTCTTTTTGCTTCTTACTGAATCCAGCATTTGTTGTTCAGCAAGGATGGATGTATACTCTTCATCCCATAGAATTACTTCTATTGGTAGTTTTTTTTCAATTTTCAATTTTATTTTTTTTACTTCTTCAGCAAGAATTTTTGAAGATTTATAATCCTCCGAAGGTAATCCGAGGATTATTTTTTTTACTGATTTTTCGTTAATTATTGATATAAGTTCTTCAAAAAATAGATTATTATTTATAATAGTTCTATAAGGATATGCAAAAGTTAGTAGAGGATCACAGAGAGCAATTCCAATTCTTTTAGAGCCGTAATCAATTCCCATATATCTAAATTTATTTTTTAATGAATTCACTATGCGCTTTCAAATCGTTCAACTGTGTAAACACCACTTAATTTCTTCAGTCTTTCAATAATTCTGTTGAGATGCTCCAGATTTTTTACATAAATGGAAACACTCCCCTCAAAAGTTGATTCTTCGGTTGTATTAATATTAATAGATTTAATATTTGTACTGTTATAAGTAACTATAGAATTTGCAATCTCATTTAATATACCGGGTATGTCATCGCCCCTAACAGTTATAGCCGAAACAAAAACAGAATCATCAGAACTGGGCCAACCAACTGTTACCAGCTTGCTTGAATCATCTTTGGAAAGATTTAAAAGATTTATACAAGTTTTACGATGAATTTTAATTCCCTCACCAATTGTTATGTAGCCAATTACAGGATCACCGGGAATTGGGTTACAACATTTGGCGTACGAGTATAAAATGCCTGATTTTTTACCATCAACCAATATACCCCCTACATCCTGCCTTGCAATATTTGCAAACTTTTCAAATCCCAACTTTCCTTCTTGTTCACCTTCAACCGCTACTTTTTTGGGTATAAGAATATCATCAAGCAAAATAGTTCCCTGAGCTATTGCTGAATAAAATCTTGCATTATTTTCAAACTTTAAACTACTGGCTAGTTTTGAAATTTCATTTGAATCAAAAGAAAGCTTTAATTTTTTTAGTTTTTTCTCCCAGATTTCTTTCCCAGTATTTACAATTTTCTCTTCCTCCTGGTTCATCCATTTTCTTACAGCAGAACGTGCTTTATGTGTTTTTACAAACTTAATCCAACCTTTATTAGGACGTTGATTTTTTGATGTAATAATTTCAACCTGGTCCCCACTATGTAAAACTGTATCAAGCGGGACAATTCTTCCGTTAATCTTTGCTCCTATGCAGTGGTAACCAACTTTGCTGTGTATATCAAAAGCAAAATCTACAGGCGAAGAATCAAGAGGAAGTCGTCTTAGTTCACCTTTTGGTGTGAAGACATAAATTTCATCCTGGTACAGATTAAGTTTAAAATTTTCAAGAAGTTCCTTCCTTGCATCTTCACGGCTTGAAGTATCAAAAATATCTCGAATCCAGTTAACCCAGTTTTCAAGTTCTTTATCTGTTGCAGTTTTATCTTCCTTATAGCGCCAATGTGCAGCAACACCTCTCTCGGCAATCTCATGCATTTTTTTTGTACGGATTTGTACCTCAACTAATCTGCCATTCGGCCCAACCACTGTAGTATGAATTGACTGGTAGTTATTAGTTTTAGGTATTGAAATGTAATCTTTAAATCTATCAGGCACAGGAAGATAAATCTGGTTTACGATGCCAAGTGTGGTGTAGCAATCATTTGTATTTGCTGTATCTAAAATAATTCTTATCGCAAAGAGATCATAAATTTCTTCAAAAGGTTTATTGCGCCTTATCATTTTTCTGTAAATGCTGTATAGATGTTTAGGTCTTCCGCCTAAATCATAGTTGAGTTTATATTCATCCAAGCTTTTAATAATTGGTTCAGAAAATTTTTTAATATATGCTTCACGCTCTTTTCTTCTTCCTCTAACCTTCGCTACAAGATCTTCGTATGCTTCCCTATTCAAGTATTTAAACGATAAATCTTCAAATTCCCATTTAACCCTACCTAATCCAAATCTGTGAGCAAACGGAGCATATATTTCTAAAGTCTCCTGAGCAATTCTTCTTTGTTTATCAGGTCTTATAAATTCAAGAGTTCTCATATTATGCAGCCGATCGGCTATTTTTACAAGAATAACCCTGACATCTTCCACCATTGAAAGGAGCATCTTTCTATAATTTTCTGCTTTAGTAATATCCTGCCCCTTGAATATTCCTCCTATCTTGGTTACTCCATCAACAATTTCTGCAACTTCTTTCCCAAATTCTTTTGTAAGCAGATCAATGTTAAACTCAGTATCTTCAACTACATCATGTAAAAGAGTACTAACAACAGTTATATCATCTAAAGGGAACTCATTTACAATTATTAATGCAACTTCATAGGGATGTGTAAAGTAAGGTTCGCCGGAAGCTCTTATATCATGTTTATGTGCTTCAAGTGCAAACGCAAATGCTTTTGTAATCAATTCTTCATTAACGGAAGGAAGATTTTTTCTGCATATTGTAAGCAGATCCATCAGCATTTTTTTATGTTTAGGATCTTCTATATCCATAAATACATTTTAAGCTATATTGGTTTTATTCAGTGGAATAATTTAATTTATTTTAATGAGATGATAAAGTCAGTGAAGCATAATTGGTGAATATTTTATACCTATTCAGTAAGCTCAGCAAGTAACCTCTCAACTCTATCCAGTCGATCTTCCAGTTTTTCCAATGATTTTTCAGGAATATCATTTTTGTTTAAAATTTCTTTACACAACTTAATTGCTTTATTTTTCATTCCAGCTTTTGTGTATTGCTGTGCAATAAGATGTTTTAAAATTATTTCATTAACCTGGTTAGATTTTCTAAATCTTGGATATGATTGTAATATTTCAGAATAAACTTCTATCGCCTGCTCCGGATTAACATCTTCGTAAGCTCTTGCTAAACCCCATTTAAATAACCTTGAATCAGGAAAATCCTGCAAAGCATTTCCTGCAATTTTAATTGCTTCAATATATTTTTCCTGGTCAATGTAAATCCAGATTAGAGAATTGATAGCCAGGTAAGTGTTATATGATGAAGAATCAATAGCAGTTAATAATCGCTCAATACCATAATTTTTATTATCATCAATAAACGGAAGCCAGGAAAGTGGTTCAGATTTTCTGCTTTTCCAATATACAAAAGTTCCAATTGCTATATATGATTCGTAAAAAGAATCATTTATCTCTAGACATTTTTCAAATGAAGCTATTGAATTAAGCCCTGTGGATAGGGCTGATAGCCAGCTTTGGTTTATAGCATTAAAATAAGCCAGGTAACCTTCAGATAGTGCATAAAAGTAGTTGTACCAAATGTTCTCATCATCATCGTCAAGCAAATTTTCTGCTTGCTCTTTTGCATCTTCAAGTAATTTATAAATTAAATCAGAATTAAATTCTTCAGAATAATCATAAGATTCCGAAATGCTTGTTGCGGCAAGATAAATTTTACCTAACGGAATATCAGGATATTCATCATTCAAAGCATTAAAAAATATATTTGCTCCCTTGTAATCCTGGTTTATAATATGAATTATCCCATCTTTTAATAATGCATCCACACGAGGAATTGGATAGTTCTGGCAAATAATTATTTGCTGTATAAAAAAAACGAATAGAATTATTAAAATGGATTTAAAGTGTACCAAATGTTCTATCTCCTGCATCACCCAACCCTGGGAGTATATAACCATTTTCATTTAATGTTCTGTCTAAAGCAGCGCCATAAATTTTCACATCCGGATGATCATTATATAATTTATCAACTCCTTCAGGCGATGCAACAATGGATGCAAATGCAATTTCATTTACACCACGATTTTTCAAATACTTAATTGCTTCTGAAGCACTTCCACCGGTTGCAAGCATAGGATCAAGAAGTATAACTTCAGCATCACCTATATCCTTAGGTGTTTTGTAATAATATTCAGTTGGTTTTAAAGTCGTTTCATCTCTTTCTAAACCAATGTGCCCAAGTTTTGCTTCAGGTATAATTTGGAGAAAACCGTTTACCATTCCCAAACCAGCTCTTAAAACCGGAACTAATACAACTTCTTGTGTAAGAATATGACCCATTGTTTTTTCAAGAGGTGTTTCAATTTCTGTAGTTGACAGATCAAAATCTTTACTGATTTCAACCGCAAGAACATTTGAAATTCTTGTTACTGCATCCCTGAAACGGTTACAATCTGTTTCAGTTTTACGTAAAATTGATATATCTCTTTTAACAAGAGGATGATCAATTACCGTAAAATTTTTTAATTCTTTCATCAATATTCCTAAATATTTTTATAGTAGCGCTGCTTTTTTACCTAACAAATAAAGTGGATTTATAAAAGGCGAGAGAGGTGGAGTGTAGTTATAATTTATTTTAGTAAGTGCTTGAGTATTTTGATTTAACTTTATTAACGATGAAATAATATCTGCATAACCTGATACTTCTTTATCTCCGTAAAATTCTGCACCAAGAATTCTTTTTGATTCTGCATCAAAAATTAATTTTCCAAAGACTTCCCTGCTTTGCGGCATAACATTAACAATATTAGGTACTTTAACTGAAACAGTTTTAAATTTTAATCCAGCTTTTTTTGAATCATTACTTGTTAAACCAACAAATGTAAAATAAGTATTAAAAAATTTTACAGCTGCATTCTTTACAACAGGTTCTGCAGCTAAGTTTCCACCCGCGGCATTTTCTCCCGCTATATGTCCATAAGTGTATGCAGAGGTAGCAAGCGGAATGTAATCAGGTTTATTTGTTACCGCGTTAATCACTTCACAATTATCACCAGCTGCATATATCCTGTTGCTAGTCGTACGCAAATTCTTATCAACTTTAATTCCTCCAGACTTACCAAGTTCAAGCTTTGCGTTTTCTGCAAGAAAAGTATCTGGTGAAAATCCAACTGATAGAATTACCAAATCAGTTTCAATAAATTCGTCATCAACTTTAACCGACTTTACATTTTCATCGTAAATAATTGGATCAACTTCTTTTATTTCGCCAATAAATTTTATCTTGTTTCTTTTTATAATTTCATAAATCTCTGCTTGAAGTTCCTTCTCAGCAGTTGGCATAGGTGAACCTTCTTTATCAAGAAGAGTTACTTCAATATTCTTTTTAGTTAAGGCTTCTGCGGTCTCTAATCCGATATAACCTGATCCTATAATAATTACTTTTTTAATATTTTTTTCTGTAATGAAATCATTTATCCCAATCAGATCAGAAATATTTTTAAGTGAAAAAACATTTTTCAGTTCAGCATTAAAATGAGGTAATACTCTTGCTGACGAACCGGTACAGAGGATCAATGAATCGTAACTGAAGGTAAGTAAATTATTTTCATAAACATCTTTAACAAGCAATTCTCTGTTTTTTGGATTGATTTCTTTAACAATATGATTTGTAAAAACTTTAACACCTTTTTTTCTGAAAAATGATTCAGGAGAGAAGAAAACTATTTCATTATAGTCTTTAATTTCACCTGAAAGTACATAAGGCATCTCGCAAGTTCCGGTAGAGATGAAATTTCCAGCTTCAAACATTATTACATCAGCGTTAGGATTAACACGTTTTGCCCTGGCTGCTGCTGCAGGTCCCGCAGCATTTCCACCTACAACAATTATCCTTTTTGGTTTAATCATTTACTTTTAAAACTTATTGTTATTGGAACTCCTTTAAATCCATATTTTTTACGAACCAGATTTTCCAGGAATTTTCTATAATTATCAGCAATTAACTTGGGATAGTTGCAGAAGAAAATAAATACCGGGTAATGTTCTCCAACCTGAATTATATATTTAATCTTAACTTCCTTGCCTGAACTTGAAGCGGGAGGAGGAGATTTTTTAATCTCTTCAAGTAAATCATCATTTAAATGATTCGTTTCTATTTTTTTCTTTCTCTCATCATTAACTTTTTTACACAGATCGATTAGCTTGAATATTCTTTGCTTTGTTAATGCAGATGTAAAGATTACTTCAGAATAATTTACCGCACCAAGTTTTTCATTAAATGTTTTCTCATATTGATGAGCAGTTTGTGTATCTTTTTCAATAAGATCCCATTTATTAACGGCAATTATTAATCCTTTTCTCCACCTTACAACTTCATCAATAATTTTCTGATCCTGTTTTTCCAAACCTGATTCTGCATCAATCATTACAACGGCAACTTCACATTCACCTATTGCTTTTAAAGTTCTGATGTTAGAATAAAATTCAATACTCTCCTGTACTTTTTTCTTCTTTCTTAATCCGGCAGTATCAATAAGAACAATCTCTTCACCGTAATATTTTAAAACCGAATCGATGCTGTCGCGGGTTGTACCGGGAATTTGCGTTACAATGCTTCTTTCTTCTCCAAGCAAAGCATTTACCAGCGATGATTTTCCAACATTCGGTCTTCCAACAATTGCAATTTTTAGTCTATTATCTTCTTTCTTCTTTTCTTCAATAATAAATTTATCTGTTACTTCATCCAGCAAATCACCAATATTTCTTCCACTTAAAGCAGAAACCTCATAAAACTTTTTTACACCGAGTGAATAGAATTCATTTGCAGAAGCTTCAAATTTTTCAGAATCAACTTTATTTACAATAAGAAAGAAATCCCTTCCCGAAGTACGAAGTAATTTCATTATTTGTTCATCAATTGGATTTATACCATCACGCACATCAACAACAAATAGAATACTATCAGCTTCATCAATCGCAATTTCAACCTGTTCGCGTATTGCAGTTTCAAATACATCTTCTGAATCGGGAACATAACCGCCTGTGTCAATTATCCGAAAATTTTTACCATTCCAATCTGCCTCGCCGTAAACTCTATCACGAGTAACACCGCTTATATTATCAACTATTGCATCTCTTTTACCAATAAGGCGGTTAAAGAGTGTTGATTTTCCAACGTTCGGTCTTCCAACTATAACAACTAATGGGATTTTCATTTTATCCGTTAACTAATAAAAAAGCCGCTTTTAAGCGGCTTAAATATAACAAATATATTTTTGATGATTATTTCAATAATAACATCTTCTTCGTCTGAATAAAAGAACCGGCTTGCAGTCTGTAGAAGTAAACTCCGCTTGCAAGTCTGTCTGCATTAAATGCAGCTTCGTAACAACCAGCATCCTGTTCTTCATTAACAATTTGCCTTAATTCCCTTCCAAGAATATCATATATCCTTAACTCCACAAATGAGCTTTCATTTATTCCATACTTTATTGTAGTTGTTGGATTGAAAGGATTGGGATAGTTTTGTAAAAGAATGAACTCAGATGGTACTCCATTTTCATTGGCATCATTTCTTACAGATACAGGAATATCCCAGGTTGACCAAAGAGAACCTGGACCTCCGAAATGTCCCATATCGTTTATCACAGTACCTCTTGCTGGTAACAATGCGTATCCCAAATGTTGAGGATCTTCCACATCATAATACTGAGCATCAGGATGACCTTTATCTACGCAGGACGAATGATAATTCAAAACGAAATATGATGAGTCATCAAAATTGGGATCTTCATCAATATTTCCTGTTCCCGGCCAACCACCTTCAACATCAGAATATTGAACATCAGCAGTGCCATAAATTTGTGAACCATTTTGTGCATCGTTTCCCCAAACAATGCAATTTATTATTTCAGGATTAAAACCAACACTACGGACACCTCCTCCTATTAATGCTGTATTATTAAC
This sequence comes from uncultured Ignavibacteriales bacterium, assembly GCA_963714405.1. Lineage (GTDB taxonomy): Bacteria > Bacteroidota > Ignavibacteria > Ignavibacteriales > Ignavibacteriaceae > JAZGGS01. The sequence continues at coordinate 420,380 of CAVQOH010000001.1, forward strand.
AATTGTATTGTTTTCAAGTAATGATTCCGTCAGAGTTACCTTGGAACTATATTGACTTGAGTTCAATCCATCAAATAGAGAAGATAACCTTTTGATATTATTTTTCCCTGATTTTGATGATGTAGAAGTTTCTTGAATTACTAGTATTCCTCCTCCTCCAAAAGCAGCATAATTTTCAGTTATCAAATTATTTTTTACAATTGGAGAACAATTCCAAATATCTAATCCTCCACCACCGTAATTATTTGCCGTAGACTCGTTTCCTTTTATGTAATTGCTATTAATGAATATATCAACGGTAGGTCGTCCATTGCAATCAATTCCACCACCATATGTATAAGGTCCGGAGACAGAATTATCAATGATTTTATTATTTAATATTTCGATAATTCCACTCACGAGAAAGAAAATTCCACCTCCGGCAGTAGCGTTTGTTGAAGAATTGCAAGTATTATTTATTACAACGTTATCTTTTATTATTGAACTTCTCATCGTAGTATCGTGTATAAAAATTCCTCCGCCGTATACATATGAAGTATAGTCTATTGAATTATTTTCAATAATATTATTACATATTGTAGCACCAGTCTGGTTTAAAAATATGCCACCCCCAGATTTATCATTGTAAAAGAATGTATAAGTACCCGTACCACCTGTAATTGTGAAACCGTAAATAACAGAATTTTTATCCTCGCCTGAAATAAAATAAACAACGGAGCCACTATCAGGATGAGATGGTTGAGAACCATCTATTATAGTGTTTTCAATATGGGTTGAATCACCATCAATAAGAAAATGGCTTGCAACTGTAATTGCTCTGCCTTTGAAATTAATATTTTCGTAATAAGTGTCCTCTGCTACAAGAACCACATTACCACTAACAGCTGCATCTATTGCTGCCTGTATTGATGAGTAATCTCCCGGAACGTGAAGTGTATCTGTATAAATTGATTGCACTGATTTAAGAACAGCGCCATCAGTTGTAATTACATATCCATATATTACACTACCGTGTCTTACGTTATCTATTTCTTTTTTAGCCAGCGCAGGTGTTTCTTGTTTCTGCCAAGTAAGTCCATTATCATTGCTCCTGATAATTCCCGGGTTAGTATTGCTAAGGTTAGTACAAATAAAAACTATGTCAGAATTAGAAACCCAGGAAGCATTTGAAAAACCGTATACATCTGTACCAGTATTTATTGTAATCCAATTATTACCCCCGTTGGAAGTTAACTTAATGTTTGGCCATTCAGCTCCAATCATAACACCATGCTGCTTATCATCATTGAAAACAATGTCTCCCCAACTCAATACCTGAATACCTGAGTCACCAAGAAACCAGTTACTACCTCCATCATTAGTTGTGTATGAATACACCTTACCAGCAGGGTTATTCCAACTTGCAAATCCATAAAACTGTGAGTCAATTGCGTAAGCATCATAAAGGATACCATATGAATTTGGTACGCCCGGAGGATTTGTCTTTACCCAAGTAACACCTCCATCGGTTGTCTTATTTACTATATATGGTCCACCCGGACCGTTTGCCGGGTCGCTCATTGCAATTCCAAATTGAGGATTACTTTTTGAGAATTGTATATCATTATAAAATCCTGCAGTTCCACCAGTAGAGTCAATAACAGTCCAGTTTAATCCTGCATCAGTAGTTTTATATAACTTTGCATTACCCCCGTTAATAGTTGGACCGCCTGCATCTGCTACAAATGCTGTTAATGAATCTTTTGCAGCAATAGCCGTAAGGAAATATGGAAGACCAGTTGCCGGAATAGATACCCAGTTTACACCCCCATCTGCTGTTCTGTAAACACTTGGAGATGTTGAAAAACCCCCAGCAATCCAAACGACATTTGAATCAACAACACAAATCCTTGGTGACTGGCCAAGTCCTGACAAAGTACCACCAATTTGTGTCCATTGGGGAAAAGCAGTTAGTGAGAAAATTAGAAATGAAATGACCAGTAGAATTAAGTTTCTCATAGTGACCTCCTATTTAATGAGTGAAATTGAAAACTTACTTTCAACACACTACTCCTCGGGGGAAGCACTATATCCTCAAAAGAATTTAAGAGTTACGTATCCCGAACGTTTCTCTCAAGGGGTAGATAAATATCTAACATAAAAATTGATTATTTTATTTGTTAGAAGCAACTAATATTTTATAATTAGCAATCAATAATTGTTTACAACTGCATCCACCGGCTCAATCCACATATTTGAAATTTGCATACCATCCGTTGTTACAAGGTACTGCACATAAAGCACGCACTGATTCCTGTTACAAACCGGATATGCTTTTTCAAGCAGGTAGATTCCGTCTTCACTTATGTAGACAAGATCTAGGCTGCTGCCAACAATTCCCCACGGCGGATGAATCATTCCAAACATATCGCAAAGTTCTGCTTCCATTTCTATTTGAATGCGAACAAGCGATAATCCGCTTTGTGTAGATTGCAGATCAATGATTTCGTGTGTATATGTAACCTCACCCTTTACCTGGCAAGCGCCTGCCAGTGGATCCTGCACACTGCAGCAAAGGTTAATTACCTCTTTAATCGGATCACCAAATTTTTCTGCAGCCGGAATGGGTTCTGTAGGAGGAGTTTCATTACATCCAACCAGAAGTAATAGAGATACTGCCACGAAAGATTTAATTAAGTTTTTCATAGCTGCCTCCTGTAATTTTAGCAGGAGCGATGTATTTCATCGCTCCCGCGTTATTATTCATCCTATTTTAATAGGATCATCTTTTTAGTTGTTACATAATCCCCTGCCTTTAACTGGCAGAAATAAACTCCGCTTGATAGTTTGTATGCATTAATCTCAATTTTGTAAAAACCGATATCCTGTTCGTCATTTACGAGTGTTTCAATCTCATTTCCAAGAATATCATACACCTTTAACTCAACAAATGATCGTTTATTTATTGCATACTTAATTGTAGTTGAAGGGTTAAATGGATTAGGGTAGTTTTGAGATAATATAAACTCAGTTGGTATTCCGGTTTCCGTTTCATCTATTTCAACTGGGGCAGCCATTTTCCACCAGTTTGAGTAAGGTCCTCCGCAATGCCCGATATCATTCGTAAGAGTCCCCATTGCAGGGTATAATGCAAATCCGGGATTGCCCGGATCTTCAATATCTTTATATAGTGAAGCAGGATTTCCCTTATCAATGCAATGAGAGGTATCGCATAAAAAGAAAGTTGTTGAATCCAAAAACTCCGGCTGAAACGATATATTATTTGAGCCGTTTGAGTAAGATTCTTCAAGGTTAGAGTAATCTATTGTTGCACTGGAACCATAATATTGAGGAGAAGAATTTCCCCAGATGATACAGTTCTGAATCCAATATGGATAATGAGTAGAAATACCGCCACAAGTGCTCGTAGCTGTGTTACCTACTATTGTGTTGTTAACAACTACGGGGCTTACATTATTTCCATAAGTATTTGCATAATGAATTCCTCCATATCTCTTTGCAGAATTAAAAGCAATAATATTATTTCTAACAACTGCATCTATGGCATTTAAATGCATACCTCCACCAATTGGATTTGCACCCTCATCTCTTACAAGATTATTTGAAATTATATTATTTTCAATGATTAATGTAAAGGTGGGATTATCGTAGCCAAAGGCTGAAATTGCACCACCGTTACAGTATAAATTTGTCTGATCTGGTAAAAGAGCGTTGTCTGAAATTATGTTATTCCTAATAGTTAAACTTCCTGAAGTAACTGCTGAGATAAGAATTGTTCCATTTATCCAGCTATCAATCATGGTTGATTGCATCGTATTGTTTCTAATAGTGTTATTTTCAATTTTTCCAGCACTGTTACTACTTGGATCGAAGAAAATTGCACTGCCTCCAACATGTCCATCAGAATTTATGTGGATATTTTCAATAATGTTATTTCTAATAATTGGTGAAGAGTTATAGATGTAAACTCCGCCTCCAACATTTTTATAAGAACCCCATGCAACGCCTGTTCCGCCTGTTATTGTAAAACCGCAAAGTACAGAACTTGTATCTTCCCCTCTAAAAAATAGGACAGTAGACCCAACGTTTGGATTTGCTGGCTGTGAGCCATCAATAAATGTATTTGAAATATGTGAAGTATCACCATCCAGGTAAAAATGGCTGGCAACAGTTATTGCTTTACCGATAAAATCAATGTTTTCATAATAAGTGTCTTCATCAACTAACACCAAATCTCCGTTGTTAGCAGCATTTATTCCCTCCTGAATTGTTAAATAATCTCCGGGAATGTGAATTGTGGTTTGAGAAAAAGTAAGAAAGGCAGAAAACAATATAATTAGAGTACAAATTAGCCTTTTCATAGCACCTCCTTTAGTTTATGAATGGATTATATTGTATCGGTTACTATAAAAATTTCATTGGTTGTCAGATAGATCCTCATTTATTACTAGATTTTTAAAACACCAGCCAACCCACCAACCTGTTTTTATGTCGGTATAATATTCCCTGCATTTTTGAAATAAACCAATTTCCTTATCCCAATTATTACTGCTGAGTTTAGATTGAATGGTGAGCACAACGTTTTGTAAAAACTCTTCAGCAACTTTCCAGCCTGTGTTTTTATCTCTAAAATAAACGGTGCAAAAATGTTCCTCTTGATTTTGGGGATATGATGACCAGGTTTCTCCACCATCAGTGCTTTGCCTTACATCACAATATATATTTACACTCCAGTAAAAATTGGATTTGGTCGTAGCCGCTGCTTTTAATTTTTCAATTTCAGAACCTGTTTTCACTTTCCAATTACTCCCACCATTTGTAGTTACAAGCACTTCACCATAATATGAATCTGCAATTCCGATATTTGAATCCAAAAATGTAATTGCATATAACCTTGTACCCTCAAATATGTTTTTATTCGATATTTCGTACTCCTGCGAAATAAGAGATGAGTGCAAAGAGAATGATAAAAACAACAAAACTGTTATTGATTTCATAGTGCACTTCATTTTGGTTATTAATTATTCTTGATAAGAACTTAACATCAATAAACAAAATTATTGCGGTGGGTACATAGTATTATTGTAACAAAAGCTTGCACTATTGTAACATTTAAAAATTGGAGTGCGAAAACTAACAAATATTTATTTGATGATTAGCTACTGATAATAAATGGCAAGTAAATATAAAAGCCCTGGCAGTTCAGAGCTTTTTTTTATAGTGATGCAGGAAACTATATTTAGTTAAATAATTTTTATGGTTTCTTTAAGGAACCTCAGACTATTTAAAATTTATCTTTAAGTGCTCTCAACCAACGGTGGTTTAACTAAAAAGTAACCAAAGCCCAATGCAAAGAACAAGTATATGAATACAATAGACCAGCCTAATGGATTAAGTACTCCCGAAATAACCGTAATTGCACTCATAATAAATGCTATAAGATCATAGATAAATAAAGCAACAATTATTGCTTTTCTTGCTTCGGATTCTCCTGCGCTTTTTGCTAACCAGCAAAGAAACAAATTACCTAATAATGCAGACCCATATTCTCTTGCTGTAAACATTCCTCCATCACCTAAAGTTGCACCAAATATTGAGATTAATTCAGCTGGTATTGAAAGTAACAGAATGCCAAAAGCAAGACAAACTAATGCTTTGATAACCATAAGATTTTTGAAGCTCATATTCCTTCTCCTCTATAGAATTGTTGATAAAAGTGAATTTATAAATTCAATGCAATCTGATTTAAATAATCAGCGAAACATTATTGAACTTAAATATTTACCTCTGCACCTTTAGGGAAGCACAATATTCTGAAATGAAAATTAGAGAACCGCATCACTATACGTTTCTCCAAAGGGATAGAAACACCTTTACAAATCTGTGTAAAAATTTTATTAGCAGCAATGAATGGTGTACCAGTGACAATTAAAAATTATTTTCAATATTATTAATGAATGGAAGGATTTTCAAATAATTTAATTAGTGGATCTACTACTGGATTTTTCCATTTAAAAATTCCTTAATTAAAAGCTAGTTTTTCATTTTTGTTTTTACCTGACATATATTCTTTATAAATATGATGGTACATTGTTCTCACTTTTGAATTATTATCTGTTGCCATAATCTTTTTAACTGCAATCATTCCTTCCTCGCTTTGCAAATTATATAAAACCAACGCAATCAGTATCCTGTTATCGGGCTTTGTTTCTTCCCTGAGTTGTTCAATCAATATTTCTTCGGTTTCAGATATTTTATATTTACCTGCAAAATATATTGAACTTCTTCTTACTCCATTATTAGTGGATTTTATACCATCAAGTAAATTTTCGAGAGCGTATCTTGCATCAGTTACTTTTACAATTGAATTTGGCTGAGCAATTATTTCACCAAAATCTACCACACATAAAATGCATAAGGATAAAACAATAAATTTTATATTTGATCTCGTTATTGTTTTCATTGTTCACCTCTAATAAATGTAATAAAGATAATTTCTTTCGATGTTTTACTATATAAGACTTGAAAAGTTACTAAGAGGTATGTGAAAATTGGATGGCAGGATTAATTTAGTGATGAATGCATAAAAACATTAGTGATGTTTTATTCCTGGAAAATAAAGCATAGTACCTTGGTGCGCATAAAATTTACACTTTAGCTAATTCTACTGTTGATAAAGAATTAATCATACCTGGTAAAGATTTCAATATTTTCACTTCGTTTTGCAAAACTTGCAAACTGCTATTTAAATCTTTAATTATTTTATCAGTGTTGTTTATACTCAAATAAATTGGAGTTTGAGACCACTTAATTTTATTAAATTTACTTAAAGTTTCCTTAATTTCTTTTTTGTATAAAATTACCTGTGCTACATTTTCATAAATATTCTCAATCCAACTAAAATCTAATTTGTTCTCAAAAGATTCATTAATATTTCTGTAGAAATTTATTATTCTTCCATAAAGCGGTGTGCTCTCACCAAATAATTTTGTTTTATATACATTTTTCAAATCATTCTTAGAGATTTTGCTTTTTTTATTTGAAAGTTCAATAATTTTCTCCCATGTTACATACAATTCTTCCGCCTCTCCGGCTACTGATTCTAAACACCTTATTACATCTCCTTTTTCATTTTTCCCACTGTCTCTAATAATCTTATAAATTTTCAACGGATCAATATTTGTACTCATTTAATTTCCTTTTATAAAAAACTTAAATGCAATATGTAAAATTTAGGTAGGATTGAATTTAATTTCAAATTGCTAATTATTGCCAAAAATTTTTAATAGTAATAAAAATCCCAATTAAATTTCTTTAATGGGGATAAGATGGAAAATCTATTTTAATTTTATTTCAAAATTATCATTTTTTTAGTCTGAACAAATGAACCCGTTATTAGCTGATAGAAATATGCACCGCTTGGTAAGTTGGAAGAATCAAAAATTACCTGGTAATTACCTGCAGGTTTTTCTTCATTTACTAAAGATGCAATTTCATTTCCTAATACATCATAAACTTTTATTGTAACCAAAGAGGATGCTGCAATTGAGAATTTAATAGTTGTAGCAGGATTAAACGGATTAGGATAGTTTTGTTCCAAAGAAAATTCTAATGGAATTTCGATCTCACTTTTGGCCGAACTGATCACATCTGGAACGTAGGCAGTTGCTTCATTTCCATAATGACTTGAATGTCCGGGTGAACCAGAAAGTGTTGCTACTCTATATGTGTAATTATGATTTAGCTCAACTGTTTCATCGAGGAATAATAAAGTGCCGGCATTAGTCTCTTCAATTGTTATATAAGTTGAATCTTCTTCAGGTAGACCTACTTTTCTTTGAATACGATAACCTGTTATAGGGGGAGATGGGGTTGACCCACTATTCCAGCTAAGTGTGACTTTTTTTTCCGTTGAGCTTGCTACCGCTTGAAGAAAAGAGGGAGGATGAGAAACCGTTATAACTGTAAATAATGAAATGTTATCAACATAGAGAAAATCTATGTTATTTGAATCTCCAGTGTAATAAAATCCAATCCTAAAATTACCGGGAGCTGAAATTGTTGTATAAAAGTAATCAGGGCCAACATTCCCAGTAGCATGTAACTCCCAAATTGATGACCAGGTATTTCCGTTATCAGCAGTAATTGCACTACCAACCACCACAGTATCAGACCACCAATCTTCATAATAATAAAAATCTATCATTACAGTAGCTCCCGCCGGGCAGGAAATTTCCGGAGACACAATATAAGAATCCCCAATAAAAACCGGATCCCAATTAAACACCATTTCACCTGGACTTGATCCTGCATTTGAAGTATTCCACCAAGACCAGTTATTAAATCCTAACGGTCCGAAGATTTCCCATCCTTCGAGATCAGAATCAAATTGATAATCAATAAAAAAGGCAGGAGCAGGTTGAGTGTTAAAATACCATACTGGCGGCTCTGAATTACCTGATGCATTATACTCAACTATACTCCAGTAGTAGCGCATATTTTGTGACAAGGATGTTAGAGTAACTGAATTAAAAACAGTCGATGGATATCCATTTTGTATCCTAACCGTCGTATCTTTGTTAGCCACCAGCGAAGAATCGGTACTTAAATAACACTCATTAAACAGAATATTTGTAGGATTTTCCCAGATAAGATTATGCTCAGACCAGCTAATACCGATTGCACCAGGTGCAGTCATTGGATTGAATGCGGGATCTGGAGTTTGTGCAAAACTAGAAACAGTGTAAAAGCAAATAGAAATTAATAATATTTTCATTATCGTCCAGTTATATATCAAAAATATTCTAATGCCGAGTCTATTTCAACAATATCATTTTTTTAGTCTCAACAAACGAGTCCGCCTGTAATTGATAGAAATACACACCGCTTGGTAAGTTGGAAGAATCAAAAATTACCTGGTAATTACCTGCAGGTTTTTCTTCATTTACTAAAGATGCAATTTCATTTCCTAATACATCATAAACTTTTATTGTAACCAAAGAGGATGCTGCAATTGAGAATTTAATAGTTGTAGCAGGATTAAACGGATTAGGATAGTTTTGTGATAAACTAAATTTATCCGGCAAAGTTAAATGATCATTATCAACAGACATTACTTCATCAAATTTGTTAACGAGTAAATATTCCATAAATTCTTTTGCTTCATTAAGTTTCATATAAAACAATGGGTAACTTATTGTAACAGTTTTATAATCATTTCCAATATATTCTACTCCAACAGGTTTTCCTTTTAAACTTCCTTGTGAAGATGTTGAATCAAACTGTGATCCAAAATTATAAATTGCAGTGCCGGATGGCGATGGTTCAATATTTTCAATAGTTTTTAAATGATATTGATTTGATGAAAGAGTTTTAACAGAATCAATAAAAAGGTTATTGTAGCCCAGTTCCGATTGTTCTGCACTATTAAAAAGTGCGAATATAGTAGTTAAAGTTTCATCTATTTTCAGGTAATCATAAATAAAATCTCCAGTAGTAAATGAGCCTTGTAAACCACCAACCTGCTCAAAAGCTTTTGAAGGACGATAACCTGTATATAGAAAATTTCCTCCAAAATCTAAATACTCTTTAATACTCTGTCTATAAGTAAACGGAGCTGTTAAATCTTCTTCATCATTTCCATGCCAGATTACTGTAGAAAAAGCTCCGAGATCAGCTAAACCAATACCTCCTTCAGCTATTATGTCATAATCCTGCTTATCAAAACTTGTTAAAAGCTGTTTATAAAAATCATCTACTTTTTCATCATTTGGATGCATAGGAGAACCATCGCCATCAGCAGTTTCATCAACAACCAGGACCCCCTGATCCATAGAAACAACTCTTGAGCGCAAGGTTGTATTAAATTCACTCTCGTTTAACTGGTTATCTACAGCTTTTACAGTGTAATAATAATAAACACCCCTTTGAGCAATATCATCAATATAAACAGTATCAGTATAAATTGAAGAGTTTTGAATATTACCAAGTTGTCCTTCAACAGTTGATCGGTATATGTTATAACCTAAGAGATCATATTCTGAATTTGCATTCCAATTTAATTCCACTTCCAACCATTTTGGTAATGCAGCAAATCCGGAAGGAGCAAGTGGTATCATAAGTGGTGTTGCATTCCTTTCAATAATTGTACTTTCATTTCCATCGAAATCATAAGCGGAAACACCTACGTAATACCTTGTACCTTCAATTAAATTAGAAAGTGTGTAAGCTGTATCCACAATTGTAAATGTACTATCATACAGACCCGTAGAAGTTCCGAAGTAAATATTATATCCCACTAAATCCGGTTCCAGATTTGCGTTCCAACTTAACTGCAAGGTTGTACCGTTTCCACCATCAACTAATTTGTAATTTTCTACAGATGAAGGAACAACAATAAGTGAGAGTAATGTTGCACAGGATGATTTAATCACTTCAGCGCAGAATTCCATATCATAGTTACCAATTGTATCGGCAGGTGAATGATAATAGGGACTAAAATCTCTTTCTTCAAAATAAACTGATGGAAAACCAAGCTGCCAGAACGAATGGCTATCTGATCCTGAACTGTTTTGGCTACCGCTGCGCGGAGTAAGAACTGAATAATTTTGTGTGCAATACATTGCGAGATCTCTTAAATATTCGAACCCTGTATAATAATTTATATCCACTGTGCTGCTGCCAACAGGGCTGTTAGTGTGGCTAATCATATCGTGATTTATCATAACATTTATATTCATCCCTGCATTATAAGCTTTTAGAGCATAATCCTTGCTGCCCCACAGACCATATTCTTCTGCACCAAATGTTATAAACTTAATTGTTGATTCAGGTTGATAATTTAACTCTTTAAAAACACGTGCCATTTCCATAACTGCAGAAGTTCCGCTTGCATTATCATCAGCTCCAGGTGCAAAGATCAAAGGATCGCCCGAAGAATATGAATCGTGATGCCCTCCAACAATACTTATCTTATCGGGTGAATAAAGACCTGGTAAAGTTGCAATAACATTTTTCTGCCAGGTCCCGCTGTACTGAAAAGAATCGATAACAACATCAGTATAACCCCAGCGTATAAACTGTGCTTTAATCCAACTCGCAACTGAATCTCTTGTAGAAGCGAATAAAAATCTTGTTTGAAAATCCTGCAAACTTTGAATTATAAATCTTACACTATCAGGATCTATAGCAGAAGAAATAAATGAAATTGTAGTATCAGTTAATTGAAGATCAGCCTGGGGCAATATAAATCTCTGATTTTTGAATAATCTTATACTATTTAATTCAGCAATAGAAAAACCATTTGAGACTAAATCAGATATACTTTGGTTTAAATTTTTAATAATCGCATTTTTCTCGTCATAAAAAACTATTTGCTCACCATATAAATTACTTTCTATAGCAAAACCTTTTAATGATGAAATGATATAGTAAGTATCACTTAATTTCCTCTCATCCAATATTCTGAAATCAACTCCAAGCTGTTCAACAAATTCAAGCTTTGAGTGTGTTAAGAAGGTAATTAGCGCTTCATCAGTAAAATGCAAAACAGGTATTTGCAGTTCTTCAAGTTTATTTAGTTTTTCATCATTTGAAAGTGAAATTTCAACTAAAAAATTTGAATTGCTTTGTGTAAAAGAGCTAACACTAAATAATATTAAGAAGGAGACAATAGTAAATCGAAGATTCATTTTTTCAACCTCATAGTAATTTTATAAAATTTTAAATGGAGTAATTTGAACGCTGGTTGCAAGAATTGCAGTATTATACAACTAATTGTAAAAAAACTATTCACCCTGTAAGAAATTCTAATTAACATCTGTTTTTTTAAGTAAACTAACGAATTACAAAACAAAGTTACTTAATCACAAAGCTAAATACCATGCAATTTATACTTCCTGGAAAAATCAGGAGAGTAGAATTTTCAGATTTCCCCAAATAATAATGCCAAAAGAAATTTAGAAATTGTATTTAAAATTTATGGTAGGAATCAGTTCAATGCTATTTGCAACATTTATAGTTTGTACCCGAAAATTCATTGCCAGATTGTTGTTAAATCTTGTGGCTCCCCAAACAGCTTCCAAAGCGCTTATAAAATGGTTAATGTAAATTCCTATTACAGCAGTTTTGGCTGTACTGTAAAAATCATTTGCTTTGCCTCTTTCACCCGAATAATATATTAAATTGGGTGAGATCAAATCATTATTTGCCCCGCCGGTATAGTCATTCCAGCCTGAGCTGTATTGATGATATTTTCCTATAAGTTCATAGTATTGCTGTTCGCCGTGAGGCGGAAGATGATGAGAACCTGTTTCTGCAGCATTCAATTCATTCCAATTAACTCTTTGCCATGGAGGTTTTGTTTCATCCGGATCAATAAAGATTGAAGCACCTTGGTAAGTATTTAGCCACTCAGCATATCTAACAACACTCCAGTTTTCATCAGCATAACCTTCAAAAAATTCAGTCTGATCATCACCTTTTTTATCATAGGTAAGCCCCACGTAAATTAATGACGCTTCAGCAGCAAGAAAAATACCTGCAATCCAGTAATCTTCGTTATAAATTTGCCCTGCTCCGGGAATTAGCAATGAGAATAAACCTGACAGCATTGGTTTTTTTTCACCAGGAAGTTCATCCGAAAAAACAGTTTGTATTGAGGAATAATTATTTAAAACAATTTTAGAATCAGCAGAAAGATTTCCAGTAAGTTTTAATATATCATCACTGCTTTGCCCAAAAACAAATTGCGATAAAAACAAAAATACAAGAAGATATTTTCCAAAATACTTTTTCATAAAAAACTCATCAGCAATTAAAACCTAGAATACTTCCGGTTATTAACAATATCAAACCCAAAAAGAAGACCGCCGTAGAATCTCCACTCTTTTCCGTACTTAATAACTTCTCTGTTAAAAGTTCTTTCAAAATTATCAAAGCCATAGGAAGCATTAAAAAACAGCGCTGTTGGGAAGAGGTAGTACGAATTCATATAGACTCTTATTTCAGCTCCTGCTCCTTTTTTAAAGGTATCAAATTCCGGTATTTCACCAGTCCATGCATTTCCAATATCACCATGAAATGATAAAAATATTTTATCAAAATAGATGAACCCAAATTTTGTATCTATGTTTCGCCATAGAGGAAATCTGTAAGTTAAATTAAGCCATGCAACTTCATTTCCGCTGATTGCATAAAACGGGTAGGCTTTAAAACCAATTAAACCGCCTAAATAAAAATCAAAGAAATCTGCAACTTCAGGCCCTAAAATAGACCCTAATCGTATTCTTGTTGATAATGTATGATCATTCCATAACGGAAAATAAACACCTGCGTTCAATTCCAGTTTATGAAAATTAAAATTTTTATAAGCAGGTTTCAGCAAACCGTCTTCAATAGTGTACTCACCTTCTTCGTTAAACTTATTCCATTCGTAGTCGTAAGTTAAATCTACTTCCAAACCGATGGGATTGATATCCATGTCCTTTGTTCTTGCAATTGCATTATAGGTGTATTTTGCTCTAAAGTTTCTCCCAACAAAGTAAGTATCATCACTGGTAGGATATAAAATCGGATCTCCATCCGTTTGAATAATAAAACTTCCCAGTGTAGCAGTATAACTGCTGTAGATAAATCTTAGCTCCAGATTTTGATATCTATCAAACAACCTGTGGCGTGCTGCCAAATCAAATTCAAATAAGTTATAAGTAACTTCAGTTGGAATAACCTGGTCATAAGTAACCTGTCCGCCTGATGAATCCACTCCAAAAAATATATCAACATCCGCTTCCCTGCTTATGCTGTAAAGTTCAACAGAAAGTTCCGGTTTTAAACCAATTGAACTGAGTAAGGGTAGTTTATTCCGGTAATCAAATATGAAGAATAAATCTCTTTCCAACCTTGAGTTTATTGAACCGCCTGCAAAAAAAGCATAACGGTTTAGCATATCGCTGGAAGATACATATAACCCGGGTTTTATTTTTTGAAGGAAAGTATTTCCTGTATTGTAATTATCAATTCTTATAAACGGGAAAAAAGTTAAGCGAGAAAAAGCACCGCGGTAGTTATCCTTTTGATAATCAGGGGTGTTAAAATCATTAAAATTTTTGAGTGAAATTATATCAAAACTATTTATATCTCCGGCAGGATTATCTTTATCAAGAGGCGGATTGTTTATTAAAACGTAATGATTATCATCAACTTTCTTTTGTTCATCATTTTTTAAATGGAAAATTTTATAGCCGCCCGAAGTATATCCTGCATAAGTTATATCACCCTCACCGTTCACAGCTGGCATAAAAGCTCCGCCAATAACATTGGTAAGCTGCTTTCTTTCTTCAGATTCAGGATTGTATGAATAAATATTAAAAATACCTGTTTCATCAGATGAATAAATTATATTTCCATTTTTATTAAAAGTAGGATTTCGCTCATCCTTGTCAGTGGCAATGATAAATTCATGTTTACCGCCTTCAACACTTACTTTTGCAATATCTCTCGTGTGATGATATGAGTAATCAAAAATTATGTATGAATCATCATTTGAAAATTTAGGATTATAAACCTGCTCACCATTTTCAAAAAAAGTAAGACGCTTAAAGTTTGTCCCATCTATATTAACAGTGCCAAGATTAGTTGTTCCATCTTTCTGAAAAAGAAAAACAATTTTGCTTCCATCATTTGAAACGGATGGCTGGTTAGCCCGAAGATTAAAAGTTAACCTTGTTTCTTCTTCATTTTCAAAATCATACATGAATAGATCATGTACATTGTAACTGTGAGGATTATCTTCACTAATTTTTGAATAGATAATTTGCTGTTTACCCGGAATCCAGCTATAAGTTGATCGAACACCACTAACTAGCAGTTTATCATTACCAGTTTCTAAGTTGTATTCATAAAGTGAGGAGGGAGAGAAATAATCTGATGATTTATTTGAAACGAAACAAATTGATGATGAATCACTTCTAAATGTTGGATAGAAATTTCCAAATCCTGTTTCAGCAACTATTTCACCTTCAACAAGATTTTCTAAAACATCTTTGCTCCGTTTTTTATAATCATCAACTAAATAATCTTTCCATTCGTTATAAATTTCTATTCCATCAATACCAAGTACATCATTAAAAGCGGCATCAATTGAAAAGTTTCCTAAACTTGATAATGCATTACTAATTTTACCAAGTTTATCTTCACCATATTTTTGTGCAATGTACCCTGTTAATGCAAAACCCGAATTATAAACAGATTCGTTACCTAAACTGGTTTTACCAAAAACTCCCATTTGTTCCCACGTCAGCATGTTTCCATCGAGTGCATAGCTTCTCAGAATCATATCACGATGTGAGTCCCAGTTATCGTAATCAAATTCCTTGCGCATATACTGTGCTGTTCCCTCAGCAAACCATGCAGGTACGTTAATTGTTGCAAGCGGATATGATACTACATAGTTTGGATAGCCGTAAAGAATATCTGGGCGTCGTTCATCTTCATAGCTAAGCACCTGCAAAAAAACAGCTGGTACGCTCCGGGATGCTTTCATTGATGCCTGCAATTGTACAAGATGAGTAAACTCGTGAGAGATAACATTACGCAGCCAGTTATGTGCTCCCCTTAAATCAAAATCAAGAGCGCTGGTCCAAATTTCAATTTTGTTATCGAAGAAATAAGTTGCACCGTTTGAATAATCATCAATATCTTTTATAACAAAATGAACTTCATCCGGTTCATAGCCATAAAGTGAGCAAATCGGTTCCCAGATTTCATCTACAATTTTTGCAACAACTTTTGCGGTTCTTTCAGATCCGTCGTGGTAATGAACTTCAGCATATTCACCCTTAATTGTATACCAATCTAATTCAGGATGGAATTCCGTGAATTGGGCGAATCCACTTTTTGTAATAATGCTTAAAAATAGAATTAAGAATAGTTTTTTCATCTTGTGCGTTTTATAAAAATCTCAAATCACAAATATCAAAACACAAATAATTTATTAAATATCAAATTCCAAATAGATTTATTTTGATATTCGAATTTGGTGATTGTGATTTGTTTGTAATTTGATTTTTGAAAATTGAATTTTAGAGTATCGAATTCAATAGATAGTTACTTAACTACCGCTATTTTAATAATTGCGTGTTCCTGATTGCCGCTGTTACTTGTTGCTTCAATTCTTGCAAGATATACACCACTCTGTATATCTGTAACATTCCAAAGAGTTTCATTGTCCATACCACCCCGTGCATCATCATTTAGTTCTGCAACATAATCTCCAGCAAGATCGAATATTTTAATATTTATTTTTGAATCTTCCGAAACATAGTAACGTATATAAGTTTCTCCATCATAAACAGGATTTGGATAATTATAAGCCCTGTTTGTTGGGAAGAATTCGTTTATCCTGTTCGTGTTTTCTGCTGCATCTACAAACGAAGTGTTTTGAGGATTACCATATTCTTCAGACCAGTAAAGTTTTCCTTCAATAGAACTTATAGACCAGGCAGATAATACATTATCATCATTTAGCACAGCTAAATTTGTTTTACCATCTGCATTATATAAAACAGGGGTTACTGAGACACTCGCACCAACTGAGATTGGAAATCCTGGAACAACTTTTCCGGTTCCTCCATCAATTGCAAAAATTCTTCCATCTTCTGTTACGGAAATAATTTCAGAACTATTATCACCTTCAAAATCCGCTGTGAGGGCTGTGCCAACAAAACCTATTCCTTCAGGATCGGTGAAAGGGAAATTATCTGCCATTGAACCAGTAAAATTATAGACTTCGATATTATTTCCGTTATTTAAAACGATGTAATTTGTACCGTCTTGTTTAAGATCAGTAAGTGCAAATGAAGTGACATCATCCGGAATGTTTAAAGAGAACGATGAAATTATTCCTGAATTTAAAATTATGTAAAACTTTTTCGCATCTGTGAACACAGCATTTATGTATGCTCCATCACTATTTTTGCTCAAAGCTAAAGCAATTGGTACCTCACCATTAAAATCATGACTATTCCCTTCGCTATCATAAAACAATGGAATTGAACCCGAAAGTAAATTTGAATTTGCAATGAAGGAAAAGTAAGAATCCGAAGCGACTATTCGCCTAATGGAAATATTCTCATCAAAATCATAACTAGCAACTAACTGCGGATCGTTGTCCGGAAGACTACCTAAATCATAGATCAATATTTGTCCAAGTGCATTCCCTAGGAGGACCTCATAAGCACCACTTGAAATTTTTCTAATTACTGTAGAAGATATAACGACAGTATCTAAATTAATAGAGTTCAGAAAAGTGTTAGTGCCGTCGCTGATAATCGTACCAAATCTGTTGTAATCAGTTCCGTAAGTATATGCAACATCATTTATTAATTTTGACGATGTTTTATATCTGCTTAAAAAAGGATATACTCCTACAAATCCCTCATAATTTACTACTACCATTCCAGCATCTTGAACGAAATTAAATCTAATTTCTTCTACATCAGCAGCTAGAGAAATATATTTTGTAAGAAGAAAACCCGGTGAGGTTAAATTAAATATTGGTTTAATAATAGAATCTCCAAACTCAACATTAAAACTTATCTTGTTGGAGATTTCAGAGAAATCTTTAATTGTAACTAAGCTGTTTGCGCCACTATTTGTTAAAGTGTTTGGACGCGTATCCTTTGCAAACCTGTTTTCAAATAACTCAGCAGGATTATTTGCGTGCCATAAATCTTCTTCTGTTCCTTCGCCAATTACTTCATCACCTAAAATTGTTATAAAGGTTTCACCAATGTCCTGTACACCATCTGCTTCTTCAACATCTACGCCTCTGCGTTCTTTATCTGTGTTTATTTTATTATCAGCTAACTTTTCATTTATTACATTTTCATCTATATGCCATATTAAAATACCATTTCCGGGAACAGCCCAATCAAATTCATCAACATCTGTAATTACTCCGGAAAGTGAATCAACATCAAAACTCTGGTAACCGGTTGTATCTTTAAAAAATGTTTTTGTAAAAATATTTCCATTCACATTATATGTAACTGTGGAGCCATCATTATTAGCATCACGGTTTCGGTTTTCAACTAAAAAATATTCTGAAGAGTTAATGGGAATTTTTAAAATTACAGTATCACTAATTCCTGCAGCGATATTTGTAACAAGATTTACGTTTGCATTTTCAATATCCATTGTTACCGGCTCAGCCCATCCCATTCTGATTTTACTCCACGGTGAAGGTTCGGGTGGATAAATTCCTAAATAAGCAAAAATGCCCTGTCCATCCATTAAACCAAATCTGCCAATTGCACTTAAACCCGTTTCTGTATCAAACAAATCCGGTAAACCAAGATGGCTTGCAACACTTGCACACAGTAAACCATTAATTGTAATTTCAAAAAGGAAAGTTCCTGTAATTGTGTTCAATTCCCTACTCTCAGTTTCGGGAATTATCATAGAGTTTGGAATGTTAAAAGTTCCTCCAGAAACAGGAATTCCTCCATAACTTGATCCATAGATCTCTTTGAATGCTTCATAGCTTAAATAAACTGATGGTATATCTCTTTCATTTCCAATACTTCCGGGTAATGAAACATCTCTTCCGACTCCAGCATGAAAAATTGTGAAGAGGTCATAACTGCTAAAATCAAATCCTGGATACATTCCATCTGCAATTGTCCATGCCTCAACAGAAAAATCTGCAATAGGAGTAAAATCTTCTGAGCCGGGTGTTGGTGAATATTCTCTCATTCTTTGTGATACCGAAAAAGTATCTGGTAGTACAGTAAATTCTATGTGCAGGTTATCCTTTGATACTTTTCTAAAATAATTTTGAACAAATTGAAGATGAGATTCAAAATAAGGTTTATTATGCGGAAGAGGATCCAGAATATCGTTGCCGTAATTTTCTGAATATATTGTTCCAAATTTTCCGTTACCGAAAGTTGTACCATCTCTATCATCCTGAAAACTAACCATAATGGCAAGAATTCTTAATGTATCAACCGCACTGCTACTATTTGGAACAGAAGGATATGGATTAAGTTTGGTTATAAAAGATTGGGCAGATAAGCTGCCCAATACAAATAAAAACAGAAAAGCTGAGAAAACTTTTTTCATACTAAGAGTCTTATATTCCCCTTGGAAATCCTCTTGTTGATTCTGGAATTGCTCCCCAACCGATTAACACTGTAAATCTTAAAGTATCAGATAAAGGATGATTTTCGCCATCCTTAAAAACTGAAGTAGTTATATAACTAAAATCAAAGCCATAAATATCATAACGAATACCTGCACCGAATGTTAAAAACTTCCTGTTGCCATAACTTGGATCTTCATAGAAGAAACCGCTTCTTAATGCAAATAAGAAATCTCCGGGGGTGCCATACCAGTATTCTAATCCCATTGACGTAACAATATCTCTTAATTCTTCACTGATTGGTTTATCTCCCCAAGCTGTAAATATTGCCTCATACCAATCATCTGATTCTGAAACAGTAGTTGTATCTCCGTTTTCTATAACCTGCCGTGAAGTTTTACTAACAAGCAACTTGCTGAAATCAAGAGTGAATACAAGAGAATTAAATTCATCCTGAATAATTTGAGCTGCAATACCCAAACGGAAATTTGTAGGAATAGGATCTGCTTGTGCCTGATCAATATAATAAATTTTTGGACCAAGATTACTTAGATTGGCTCCGATACTTAATTTATTATCAAGGTTTAACCCGAATATATCCAGATGCTCAGGTCTCCACATTCCTGCAATATCAAAACTTACAGAAGTTGCAACGCCTGAGCCTTCTTCCTCTCCAACAGATTGAGGAGATAAACGGCTATGAATTAAGCGGAAATTAAACCCTAATCCCCAATCAGGATGCACTTTTGTTGCATAACCAAGAGTTAAGGCAGCATCGAAGGAACGGAACGTACCTAATGGAGTAGGATCGGTTTCACCAGTTCTAACAAATTCACCAAAGTTCATATAAGTTATACTCGCTGTAACACTACCGCCAAGATCTTCAAAATAACCACGGTAAGTAAGAAAATCGTAAAATAGATCCAGGTTAAATTGTGGCAGCCAGTTACTGTGTGTTATGCTTAATTCCGTTCCACTGAGGAAAGCAATTCCAGCAGGATTCCAAAAAATTGCTGCAGAATTATCTGCCAATCCAGAGCCAGATTCACCAAGACCACTAAATCTTGAATCGGGGGCGAGTAATAAAAACGGAACAGCAGCTTCACCCTGTGCAAATACAGATCTTGGCATTACCATAAATATCATGCTGACCATCAATATCTTGAGAATCATTTTCATTTTATTTTTCCTCCGATGATAGTTAAAACTAATTTACTTAATATTCAATATAATCTTGTTCAGAACTGAAATATAAAAAATAATCTGAACAAAACTATTGCAAAATTCATATACTATTTTATCACAGCCATTTTACCGATAACGCTTCCGCTAAATTCTCCGTCCACTGTTTTTACTGATATTTTATAAAGATATGTACCGTTACCTAGTACATCGCCATCAGTATCTTTACCATCCCAGTTAATTTTTACAAATTTCTGGTTGATGTTTTCCAGTTCAATTTCCTTTATCATTCTTCCGGCAATCGTATATACTTTAATTTTCACATCAATTGGTTTGGCAAGGTTTTGCTGAAATGTAAAAGTCGTATTTCTTTTAAAAGGATTAGGATAGTTATATACATCTCTTATAACCAATGCATCATCATTAACCACAGTAAAGTATGAGTCCTCACTTGAAAAGTTATTAAATACATCCCATGCTTTTACCAGTAAATTATAATCACCTTCAACTAATGTGTTAAATTTATAATTTATCTCACCAGATTTCCCCCCCGCATCAAGATCACCGGTAAAGTAGTTTGTAAAATCTATTGGTCCCCCTTCATCTTCATTTAATATTCCTTCCAAATTATGACCAACACCGGTTCCGGTAGTATTGATTCCTGTTTCATCAGAAAGTTTTACTATAAGTTTTGGCTGCGGACCAACAAGGTATGCATTTCTGTAATGCTGCATCATCAAATAATATTTCTATTTCGGGTCCTTCGCCATCATTTACCGCTGTCGTATCTGTTCCGCCAACAATAATTTTATTTGTAAATGCTAAGACCATCTGATTCAGAATCAAAAAAGTAAAAAATTATTTTACCATTTTTATTTTCATAAGAAATATCCTTTGGGAACAACAAACTTGCGTGAATTCACCATTTGTTACTGAAACTCTTCCTCTGAAAATTACACCACCCTGTATAACCATTGGATAATTTATTTCTTCCAATAATTTTGTTCTTTCAGAATCAAAAACAGTTAAGAATCCTTCACCGTTAAAATCATCCCATTTCTGATCATTGGCATTTAATACTTTGCCGGAAATAACAGTTTTGCTTAATGCTTTAATTTGTATATCATCAACCAATACTTGTCCGTTTATTGAATCAATATCACCTGGATACTGAGGTATTAGTAATCGCAACGTAGGATCACCCAAAAGGTGAAACTTTCTGCCATTTGGCTGATTTGTATGATCCTGCTTAGTTAGGAAAACTGCCAAGCCAAGTGGAATGGGTAATTTTAAGGAATCTCTTTCAGAATCAAGCAGATCTTCTAAAAATGCATAATTAAGCAGATGATTTTGACCTGAAAAAACTAATCTTGCTGAATTAAACGCGGCAATAGCTCCCGCATCAGGTAGAAAAATCATGTCTTCAGCCGAACTCTGGAAATTTGGAATATCGTAATAACCGTAATCACATGTTGCAGCACATAAAAAGAAGTAGCGGTCATTTCCAAGTTGTGGAATCTCCACAGATCGTTCAAATACATGTTCATGTGCCCAAAGTTCCGGGTTTCCGTGCCCAATGTAATTAACCAGAAGAGTACCATTATTAATGGTTTCAACTATATCTTCGTTTACAGATGGTTTTCTTCTTCCTGAACCAGTAATAACAGCGGGATAATCAGCGAGATATATTTTATTAAGATCAAAGGATTTTGGAATTATATTATTCGCCAGATTTTCTGATGGTCTTGTATGTTCAGCTCCTTCATTATACTGAGGATGATATCCATCATCAGCAACCAATGTAATCAGGTTTCGCCATGTACCTTTATCGGTGCTCTGTTCATAGCGTATAACTTTATCAATGTATGTGTTCGCCTGATTAATAGTAGCTGAAGTTATTCTGCCTATAGCAATATCAGGCTGAAAATCTGTTCCATCAACTCTTACAAAAAAATCATCTGAAGTGTATGAATCTCCTCCGTATACAAGTATGAGAGATTCCTGCGTTTGCCAGGTTGGAATAAAGTTATCATTAAATCCTTCAACATTTTTATAATCATAGGTTCCGTTTCCAAAAAGCAAAACATATGCTGGCTTTACCTGCCAGTTATCATACGCATGTTTAATAAAATCTCGTACAGCAGAGACATCAAGAATTCCGCATCCAAATTCATTTAGTATATGCTCAATATCTACTACAATGGTAGATATTGGAAGACGTGCTTCGTTTTCGCGGTAATTTTTAAGTTTTTCTGCTGCATCCATAAACTCTTTAGGTGCAATTATTAAAAATTCAGCTCCTTCAACTATACCTCTCACATTTGAATTCTCAACAGTTTCAGGATTTATTGGTGACAGATATTGAGCGCTGCCGACGGCAAAATATTTTTTTATTTCAGTAGTTGTTTCACTTACCTGAAATCTGCAATCTCCACCGCTTAATAAAACATGATCAGTTATCATTTTTACATTTGCATATTCTGATACATCAAAAACCTGTATGTTGGTTGATGAAAATCCGTGCAGATAATATTCAACTACTGCTGTTGTATCTTCTGAAAAAAGAAGAATCCTGTCTTCAAATGCATTCAAGTCCTTTTCATATTTAATTTCAAAATAATCGAGGTAACCAACAGAAGAAACTGATGAAGGAATAAAATCAAATTGAATAACACTTCGGTTATCAGGTAAAGTACCGCTGAATTGTGTAGTAAATTGGTGAGCTCTACCACGTGTATAACTGGCAGTACCGTATCCGATTAATACACGATTAGAAATTTGAGTTGAGTTTTCACTTATTTTTAAGGTTATAGGACCAGATGAAGCATTTACAAATCGGAATGAATAATTTATTGGATCAGAGTTTATTCTTCCATCAAGTTTGTTTAGATATGTCCGTGAAGTAATAGATTGTGAAAAATCATCACCATAATGTTCTCTGCCGGATTTAGCAATATTAATTTTATCTTCTTCCCAATCCGCAAAAGCAATTGTGGAAGTTTGAACAAAATCAGGTGTAGTATTTAAACTTGAAATATTTTGAATTCTCTTACCATTATCACCTGAAGCTGTAATCCAATAATAGTTTTTATCAGAATATGGATGAAAAAATCTTTTTACAGATGCACTGCTGGAATCAAAATCCCAAAAAGAATTTCCCCGCGCATAAAACAATATGTAATCTGAATCATCAAATCTTCCATCATTCTCGCCAACTATAATAATAGCATTTTCAACCAAATCGATGGACCGCTCTTGTTCAATATTTTCTGGAAGAACCTTTCCTCCGTTATTGTAAATCTTTATTTTTCTTGGATCGACACCTACATCAATTCCAAAAGATTGCAGCATCTGTTTATCAATTTTATAAATACCTTCATCCGGTGCCTCAAACCTTACCCATTCACCTTCAGCCAAGACACTGTTTGTTATAGTTTTTTTTAGCTCATTTGAATGTGAAACCCATGATTTTGCCACATTGTAATTTATAACGGTATGTTTAAGCAATTCATCTTCAAAAGATTTATTAACTATACCTCTATTAGTGTTTGTATAGTTAATTCTGAAAACGATACTGGTATATAGTTTTATTAATCCTGTTGCTGCATCATAGATAATTGGATAAACTGAAACAGCCTGGAAACTAAGTCCGCGAACGATTCCAAAATCGCTAAAAGCAGCAAGTTCCTGTGGAGCCTTATAGTTGAAATACTCATCACTTACCTGGTAAAATGTAGCATTAAGCTCTTCATCCTCAACCATTTTTGGTTTTGGTATAATTTTACCCGTTTTTTGGATGTGGTTTGTGCTAAGGATTGTAATAGTGTTACCAAATTCTGAAGGTACACCAATATTAAAACGACGTTCAGGTATTGCAGGAGTTCCCCATTCATCAAGTTTATCCATGTAACCAGATCTTAGGAAAATTTCCAGGTATTCCTGGTTATCAATTTTCCTGTAAGATGTATCCAAATACTGAGGTGTATATTCGACTACAATCGAATTAATATCCGATGATACTATGCGAAAATCCTTCTGAGGAAATAAGAGAGTTGCACACGCAAAGAAAATTATTAAGATTTTGTTATTCATTACTCGATTAAATGGTATTTCTAAATTGAACTACCTGATAAATTTATATTCTGTAATTTTTATTCCGTAAAAACCGCTTGTAACAAAATCTCGAATAATTTCTCCTTGTTTTGTGCTAAATTTAGAAAAGTATTTACGTATTAGTCAAGTCAATAATGCTTGTTTTGAATGATTTAGCAAGTTTAATGATTTCTCCGGCAATGATTTATCCGCTTGAAAACACTGTTTTTGCAAATATTACTTTTCGGTCTTTATTTATCAAAATTAGCTTCCTTTTATAGATTCTAAAAATATTCAGTGCCTTGTATTTTCTAATAACTTTTTTAGAAATATCAGCCAAAGCTGCGAAAATTGATCTATAATTTTCAACAAAATGATTTATGCGATTGAATTGAACCCGTATTTATTGCAACTAATTTAATTCCAGCATTTTTAAGTAGTTCAATTCTATACTGGTAGTGTTTAAGCTGATGAGTGCAGACTAGTGAATTATCTTTGGGATAAAAAACCAGCAAAACATTTTCATCAAGGTTTCATAAAGATTTAAAATATTACCATCCTTATCCTGTAAAGTGAAATCTTCTGCAGTTTCACCAACCGTTACAATCCTAAAAGCTTTTTGTTTGCTCTCATTGCTTTTATACAAAACTCAATATGTTCATCTATGTCAATCCCAAGCTCTTCCGCTCCCTTTTTAATTTCATCACGATTAACAGCCCTGGCAAATGCTTTATCTTTCAATTTTTTCTTGACAGATTTTACTTCAACTTCATCAATTGATCTTGAAGGACGTACATAAGTTACTGCAGTTATAAATCCTGCTAATTCATCGCAGGCAAAAAGTACTTTTTCCAGCAATGAACTACGCGGGACGTTGCTGTAATCAGCATGAGATAATATTGCATTTCTAAATTCTTCACTAAAGCCTTTATCTTTTAATATTTCAGATCCTTTAAAAGGATGTTCTTCAGATGTAGGGTACATTTCATAATCAAAATCATGAAGAAGTGCAACGTTTCCCCAATAATCAATATCTTTATTATACTTTTCTGCGTAAGCTTTAACACAAGATTCTACTGCAAATGCATGTTTTAGCAAACTATCACTTTTTGTATGTTCGTTTAGTATTTCCAAACAAAGATCTCTATTTTTATGAATATCAATCATTTCAAAATCCTTTTTAATTTATAATTTTTTACTAATAGTTATATTAAAGCTTGGGCATAAGTTTACTAATAAACAAAAATCACATTTTGGCTTTCTGGCAATACAAATTGTTCTTCCATGTGCAATTAACCAGTGAGAAAAATTTATCCATTCTTCCTCAGGAAAAAGTGTTTTTAATTCCATTTCAATTTTCGCTGGATTATCCGATTTTACAAATCCTAAAAGATTGGATAACCTTTTAACATGTGTATCAACTGCAATTGCCGGGATA
Source organism: uncultured Ignavibacteriales bacterium (assembly GCA_963714405.1). Classification (GTDB taxonomy): domain Bacteria; phylum Bacteroidota; class Ignavibacteria; order Ignavibacteriales; family Ignavibacteriaceae; genus JAZGGS01. Next base: position 446,233 of record CAVQOH010000001.1, read on the forward strand.
CCAAATGCATTTCCTACAACAACTGAGGCACTCTTTCTGCCAATTCCGGGAAGCTTAATCAAATCATTAAAATCATTCGGAACTTTACCGTTATATTGTTCGATTAAAGCTGCACAGCAATTTTTAATATTTTTTGCCTTCTGTTTATAATAACCTGTTGAAAAAATATTTTTCTGTAACTCCTCATATGTAATATTAATATAATCAATTGGTTTCCTATATTTTTTGAATAGAGTTTTTGTAACAACATTCACTCTTTTATCCGTACACTGGGCAGATAGAATTGTTGATATTAGAAGCTCAAATGGTGAGGTAAAATTTAATTGAGGTTTTGGAATTGGGTATTCTTTTTTAAGTAAGGATAAAATCTTTTTCGCTCTTATTTTCTCTTTACTAGATGGCATCAAGATTAAACTTTTTATCTTTAATTAATAGTCTTTCAACTGGTTTGTTATTTAGAATGTGCTGCTGAATAATTTCCTCAACATCATTTATAGTTACATCACCATACCAAGTTTCTTCAGGATAAAATACAATTGTAACACCATACTCGCAGGCATCCAGGCATCCTGCAGCATTAACTCTGACCGAGCTGATTAAACCGAGTTCTTTTAAACGTTTTTTCAAAAATTCTCTTATTACAACACTGTTTTTATCTGCACAACAACCTCGCGGATGATTTTCCGGTCTCTCATTTTCACAAATAAAAATATGTTTGTTAAATCTTTTCATATTACAACAAAAATTAAATATAAAAAAAGCGAACTTAAAAAGTTCCTTAAATTTGTAGCGCGTACGGGATTCGAACCCGTGATCTCCGCCTTGAGAGGGCGGCGTCCTAAGCCACTAGACGAACGCGCCTGTATAAATGAAAATAACGCTGCAAAAAATGAATTTTAGTTCATTTCACATGCAGCGAAATATAATGTTGTCCCGCCAGGGTTCGAACCTGGACTCTTCTGATCCAGAGTCAGACGTGTTGCCAATTACACCACGGGACAATTCTGAATAGCAAATATAGAAACAACATCGGTTTTTTCAAAGATTATACCAGTGAAATAAGCAATCACAATTGCTACATTTTTACTTTATAATAATGTGAATTAGTAATTTTGTTTCATTTAAAAAAATATTTGTAAGATGTTAAATGTACTTTTACACTGTTTTGTACAACATATATTTAAATATTAAGTGTAATATTTGATTGAATGCAAATAATATTACAGAAATTAATAAAGAAGTTTATGAGAATTATAATTTTAATAGTTTTATTTAATCACAATATGCATTTTCCCAGACCTATATTTTTGAAAACTCATTTGGAAAATTTGATGATGCATCATCTTTCTACATAAATCCTGCAGGAAATATTTTCATTAGTAGATGTGGGAACCGATGAAATATATGTTTTAGATACATTAGGTAATATGATCCATCAGCATTGGAGGATATGGATGGAATGAAAGCGCTTTTGATGCACCTGTTGATATTTTTGCTGATGCACTTAAAATTTTAGTAGCAGACAAAAACAATCATAGGATTCAACAGTTTGATAAAAATTTAAATTTTATCTTTCAGATAAGTACTACGGGAAAGTGAAATTGAAAAAGAAAGATTTGGTTACCCGTTGAGTTCTGTTATTTCAAATCTGGGTGATATTTTTATTCTCGATTCAGAAAATTCACGCATAATAAAATTTGATTTGTTTGGAAAATATATTCAGAATTTTGGAGGATATGATTATGGTGATTACTTAATGGAAGAACCCAGACAGATAGCTGTATCAATGCGAAATAATATTTACGTAATTGATAAAAATAAAATATTAGTGTTTGATACTTACGGAAATGGAATTGGGAAAGCAGAAGGGAGTGATGAGTTCATCAGTATAAGAATAATTTTTAACTGGTTAACGGTTTGTACTGATGAAAAAATCTACGCAGCTAACCTTAATAAAAATGGATTGAACATTAACGAACTCATTTTGAATGGTCTAGATTATGAACCTGAAATAGTTACATCCTTTATTTTTAAAAACAAACTCTACATTCTTACTAAGAATAATATTTTAATACTAAAAAAAATACTTTAATCAAGTGAGATCAATAGTAATAAATACTAATTCTATTAAAAAAGATAGTACTCTAACAATAGGTTTCCTTTTCAAAATATTTATTGCAGCACTGTTGTTATTGTGGTGTACTGGAATTTTTTACCCGTTTTTGATTTCAGAATATTTTAATGTTTTGGTTTATACATTTTTAAATCATACGTACTCACTTGTATGCCATCAATCAGAGCAAAAATTAATTATGATTGATGGTCATCATTCACTTTTATGCGCTAGATGCACAGGGATATATCTTGGAGCGCTCTTGATTTCAATTTCATATCTTTTTATATCATTTAAATTAAAATTCAATCATTATTCTATAATCTTTGCATTATTAATAATGCTTATGGATGTAATTTTTGTAAACGCAGGTATATATAATTATAATATACTGTTAGCTTTAGCCACAGGAATAATATTTGGTAGTGTAATTTTTAATATCATTTCAGAATCACTTAACATCTTCTTTTTTCAGATATTAGATAGCAGAAGTTTTGATGAATAAGATTTTTTTCCAGCTATTGTTTGCGGTTTTAGTGCTGCAGTCATTACAACAATTCCAGGTTTTAAAAACTTTGCATGTTGTTTATTGGTACCAGCAGCTTCAATTTTAGCAATCGTTTTGTACAAAAAATCAGGTGGCCTCAACGAAAAAATTCCTGTTTCCAAAGCAATAATGCTTGGCTTTATTACGGGAACTGTTGCAGCGTTATTTTCAACTTTTTTTGATCTCCTGATGACCTATATAACTCATACAAATGATATTATAACAGGATTACCGCAAACTGAACTGGTTGTTAAAGATTTGAATTTAGGACCAATTGTAGAGGAATCATTAAAATTGATTAAGCAAATGGCAAAAGATATTGAGGCATCAGGGTTTTCAGCACTTTACACCATTATGATTTTTATTAGTAACATATTAACCTACATAATTTTTGGAATTTTAGGTGGTGCAGCAGGTGCTGCAATCTTAAACCAGAAGTATAAAAATCCGAGATAATGTAAAATATAAATTATGATTAGCGCATTCGTATTTTTTCTACACTTTATTTTTGCACTTATTATTTTTACACAAAAATGGCAGCAAGAAAGTATCTCAGTTGCTTTCATAAACTTAGGATTGATTGCAATACTATTTGCAGTTGGATGGTCTATAACAGGAATGTTATCAAAACTTATAATGGAAACAGAAGGATTTGGGATCTATTTTACAAGAGATGATTTTTCGCTAACATTATTAACCATTGCGGAATATTTCTTCTACCGGATTTATTATAATGAACCCTCTACTGTAAACGATATGGAAACACAATAATAGCTTTTTGCTCCGCAATCCTTTGATTACCAGTCAGTGCCTCAAATCTCCATTGCCTGAGTGAATTTATTGCGGCATTTTCCAGACGGGCATCTGCTTTAATTTTCGGTATGATAGTACCAACAGTACCATCGGGTAATATTGTAAATTCAAGTTTAATATCCACTTCTTTTCTTACACCTTCAGGATATTGAGGGAGTAAAAAGCTGTAAATTTTTCTTGTACCATTTCCTCCCCAATCAATATCAAAACCTAAGCTACCATCTCCTGCAGATTCATTACCCCTGCCTGTGGAGGTTACAGTGGAGTTTACCATTTCGGTATTTTCAGTAGCATTTTCCAGTGCAATTTCCTTATCTTCATTTGCAGGTACAATAATGTTTTCTTCCGATGTGTTTTCTGAAACAGGTAGATCAACTTCGTTTACTTCCCTGTTTTGTTCCTCAGTTATACTTTGCATTTCCATTTCAGAAATTTCTTCAATATTCTCTACAAGATTTCCTTCAGCTCCGGAAGAACCAGATTGTGAAGAGATTCCAAATGAAAGTTCTACATAATCTGCAGGTGCATAATCGAAAGACATATTTATAAACAGGAACAATGTAATTATTATTGCATGCACAAATATGGAAACGGTATAGGAAACTCCTGTTGATTTTTCAGAGGACATAATTCACCTCACTAGTAATCTTCTTTTTCGGTTTCTATAGTAAATCTTCCAATTCCGATGGATTTTGCTGCATCTATAACTTTAATTACCAGATCAATCTGAACTGTTTTATCCGCTCTTATAATCAAATTATTTTCTTCACTAATTCCTCTAAGCTCATTCAATTTTTGAGGAAGCTGATCAATTCCTGTTTCATCTGCTCCTGCATAAACAACTCCGCCGGAAGTGATAGTAACTATCAACTGTGCTGGTTCAGATTGCTCCATAGTTTTAGAACCAGGTAATTTAACTTTTACACCAGTTTGTATAACAAACTGTGAAGTTAAAAGAAAAAATATAACCAGCAGTAGTACAATATCTGTAAGGGAGGAATATGAAAAAATACTTATTGGTTGGTTAGATGTATTAAATCTCATTTTTCCACCTTATAAATCAATTTCAACTTCATCATCAATACCAGTCTGGATATTGTTAGTATCCTGCACTGTATCAACAACATCGTTGGCAACAGTTTCCATATCACCCACAAATCTTTTAACACGATTTACAAAGTAATTGTAAAATGCCAAAGCTGGAATTCCAACAATTAATCCAAATGCTGTTGTTGTAAGTGCTTCCCAAATTCCTCCTGCCAGATCACTTGGATTTGCTGCGCCTGCTAAATCTTCAATTGTCATAAAAGCTTGTATCATACCTGTAACAGTACCTAAAAATCCAAGTAGAGGTGCAACGCCTGCAACAGTTGCTAGAATCGATAATCCTTTTTCAAGGTTACTAACTTCCTGTCTTCCTGCATTCTCTATTGCTTCTTTAACTCTTTGATGACCAAGATTAAATTTTTTAAGACCTTTCCTAACCATGTTAGCCATTGGAGATTTTTCCTGCATGCAAAATGATAATGCACCGTTCATATCCTGGTTCTTAATAAATCCCCTTAACCTAACAAGAAAAGCGGGTACATTAATTTTTGCTTTTCGCAGGGTTATAAAGCGATCAATTACTACCGCAAGTGCAATAACTGAGCATAGCAGGATAGCCCACATTAAAACACCGCCTTTTAAAAATATTTCAAATAAGTTCATAGCACTCCTTCTTGTTAAATTCTATTTAGTATACTTTTGAGCAAATGAAATTGCTTTATCTCTTGTTGTAAAATCTCCTACTCGTAAACGAAACCAGGTTCCTTTATCGGTAATTTCTGCAATCTCAACGAAAGCGTTGTAACCCATATCTTCATATATTTTTGCTTCTTCCTCAGCCATTGAATAAACTTGAAATGATGCAACCTGAACAACATAGTACTCTTTATATTTGTAAACATTTTTTCCTACAGAACCAATGCTTTCTTCACCGGAAGAATTTTTACTTTCTTCTACAACGGGTTTTTCATCCTGTTTATTTTCAAGCTCCTGTCTGGGAACAGGAGGTTTAAAAACAATTTTTTCATCTGAAAACATAGACAAATTAATTCCCGTAATTTCATTATTTGTAACCGGTTTGTAAGGATAGGTAACCGGGAATACATATTCCCTGTCTATTACGGTAACTGATGAGGGTCTTTCATCGGGTAACGAATCGTCTGCAAGCCCATCACTTTTAAAAAATGTATCACTATTCAGGTAGAGGTAAATTATTGCAGCAACAAACAGTATTGCTATTACTGCAACCATAACAGGAACAGCGCTTCGCTTTTTTCTAATGTATAAATGTTTATCTTTTTTCTTCGGTTCTTTTTCCTTGACAGGTTCTTTTTTCTTCTTAATCTTTTCTAGTTCATCTTCATAGTGATATTCGGTTGATTTTGATTGAACTTGTACAAAATCTTCATCAGTTTTAATATCTTCAACAGGGGTTACCTCGTTTTCAACTGCTTCAACAGAAGATTCATCAACAGGTTCATCAATTTTATCCTCTTTTTTAATGTTAGAAACAAAAGATTTCACACGTTCAAACGCTCCGAATTTTTCCGGTTCATTCTTTGTTATATAATCATCAAGAATGCTTTTTAATTTTTCATCGTGTTCAATATCTTTTTCAGATAAATCTTTTTTTGTATCAACGTTAATATTTTCTTCATCAAATCCAGTATTAAAACTATCCTCCGGTTTAATTGCAGGTTCATCGTTTTCAACTTCTTCAGAAATATTTTCCTTCACATTTTTATTTACAGGTTCTTCTGCATCATCTCTTTTGTAATCAACTTTTATATCAAAAACATTTCTTCCAAAATTCCAAGGTAATTTTTCTGATAATCCATCATCTGCGGCTTTAGGTTTTTCCTTTTTTTCCTTTTCTAATTTTTGTTCATCTTTAACCTGGTTTGAAATATCTTCAACAAAATTCCTTGCACTAATTCTTTTTTCTTCGCTAGTTGATAAATCATCACCTAAATCCTCTGCTTCATCAGAATCTTTGACATCTTTAACAACGGTTTCTTCTTCTTTTGCTGATAAGGATTTATTAAAATCAATACATTCATCACCTGTATTTTTAATTTTTTCCATTGCCCCAACAAGCTGATCAGCTCTGTAAAGAAGTGATTTCCTAAGTTCAATACCTGCTTCCTGTGCAAATAGTTCATCGTTTGCCGTTCCCTCAAAAGGAAAAACAGGTTTTCCAATACTCAAGCTAAAATATGAATCAATTTCATTATGTTTTTCATCGGGTATTTTATGTACGTTAAACTTTATGTGATTTTCAATGTAAGCTTTTTGTTCTAGAGATTTTGAAAAAAGCAGTACACTTTGCTTTTCAGTTTTAGATTTTTCATTTAGATCTCTAATGTTCTCAATCTCCTTTTCGATTAATCTTAGATGAAAGAATCCAATATCACTGAATTTTACAGTTTCACCTGGTTTCAATTTTTCAGCTAACCGTTTAATAAGCAGTTCGAAAAAAAACTTTGCCTGAGTTTCTTTAATTCCTGCTTTTTTCGCTGCAATATTTACTAATTCAAGTGTTGAAATCATTAGTAATTAAAAATTAAACACCTTATTAAAAAATATAAATATTTTTATAATCAATTAAATAAAACACTAATCCCTGCAATTAAATCCAGAGGTTTTTCCTGATAGTTTTGCCACAAATAGTGTTTAGTATTGAATAGATTTGTAACGTGTAAAGAAAACAGAATTTGTTCCGCAAATCTATATTCAACTTTAAGCGCTGCATTAACAAAAGAATTTAGTGAAAAACTATTTGTAAGATCTGTAAATCTCTTAGAAAGATATAATAATGTAGCAGTACCACTAAATTGTTTTGTAAAACTGTAACCATATGACAGCGAAGCTTTAAATTTCGGATGATAAGGGATATTATTCCCGTCAGAATTTTCTATTTGATGATAATCAAACCTTCCATAACAAACTCCGTAAGGACCAGTATGAAATAGAAAATCAGCAAACCAATTGAAACTTTTTGCATCTGTAAATCCCATCAGGAAATCATCAAAAGGAAATTCTCTAGTATCTGGTCTAAAATATAGATACTCTTTTGATGAAAAATATTTGAAACCAATATTTACCTGATAGTATTTATCGTACTCATATTTCAAAACAATCTCAGTAGCATTTGATTTATCTACAGCATCACTGGAATATTCCTGCGGATTGAGATAATTATTTACTTTTAAAAATTTTCCTACTGTTACAAATTCAGCCTGCGGAGAGTATTTACCAAGTAGCACAAAATATTCTGATATTTCTAAACCAAGGGCGGCAAAAAGAGAATATTTTCTATTTTCCTGGTATTCCGGAAAATGTTAAACCAAGGTCTGCCATTACAATATCAAATAATACCAGCGATATGGATGGTCTGAAAAAGACATAATCAAAAGTAGTTTTTTCCAGGTTTTCAGTCGTCAGAAACTGCTTTTGGTAGTTTGATCTAAATGTTAATCCGAAATTATCGAGTTGAAATTTTCCAAAAGCATTCGCTTTTAGCAGTGATTCATTAAAATTTTCCTTGCTAAGATATGTGTAATCACCTTCAACATTAATATCAAAAATAAAATGCTTTAAATACAAATTATTAATTCCAAATGAAGCATTACCTGCGTTCAAAGTTCTTTCTCTTTCAGGAGAGACTGAACCAAATAATTTATACTTATTAACACTATGTTCACCGCCTAAACTGAATTTAGTCCCAGGTAAACCATTAATATCAGTTGGCATAGAATAGTCAATATCCAAAGCTCCCTCATAAAAAACTCTGCCGCTGTTATCAATATATTTCAGCTGATTATTACCAATTATTTTTCCATGAATTGTTCCTCGTGTAAACGGGTAAGCATAACTTAACTCACCTGCTGGTAACGCAAATCTTCCAGCTTCCAGAATGAATTTACCTTTATAATAATCCGAAGAATCAATTAAAGTTAAATCACCTTCCAAAGGATTCGATAATTCAGCAAGTTTAAGATCATCCGGCGCAAAAACCGGGTTAATAAAATCTTTTGAAACTGTTCCAACAAAACCAGGTTTTAATTTATCAACTCTTCTAACGGAGATAACATCCTTTCCAGTTATTACAAAATCCGGTAATTCAACATTTGGATTTTTATCATCCTGCGAAAAAATTGATGCCAGAGAAAACAGAACTATATAAAATATTTTATTAATCATTATAGATTCCTCAATTTTTGGCGAGCTTCTTCTCCAAATGGATCGCTACGGTGTTTGCTGATAACTGTTCTATACATTTCTTCAGCTTTACGTTTATCGCCAAGTTTAACGTAGCAATCACCTAGAAGTATATAGGATCTTGCTAGCCATTCATCGTAACTGGAAAAAACTGTTCTCACTCTTACAAGTGCAGAAATTGATTCAGTTATTTTACCCTGCTCAAATAGTGATAATCCATAATAATACTGTGATTTTGCACCAATGTCATCCGTTCTGGTGCTTGAAAGATCAGAAAAGTATGCATCTGCTTTTTCATATCTTTCAACTGCCAGATCAATCAAACCAAGTTCAAACTTTGCTCTATCTGCAAATAAAGTTGTGCGATAATACATCACCAGTTCATCAAAAACTTCGTAAGCCATTTGTATGTTATCCATTGCAATAAAAGTTGTTCCCTTATCATAGAGTATTTCCGGCATACGTGGTGAACCTTTAAGTTTTTCCTGAGCACGCGAAAAAACATCAATTGCAGCCTGGTAATTTTTTAGTGAATTCTGAATTTTTCCAATTTCCAAAACTGCTGCGGCTGCAGATTCAGATTCAGGATATTTTTCAAAAGTTTTGTTGAAGTGAAAAATTGCTTCCTCATAATCTCCAAGATTGTTAGCACTTTTACCAATCCAATAATAAGCTTCCGGAACAAAACTACTTTTAGGATACTTTGCAGCAAATTCAAGATAACTTATTTTTGCATTTTCATAATCTCTCTGGCTGTAATACAATTCTCCCTTTTTAAAGAATAACTGATCGGAGAATTTAAGATTTGGATTCTGTGAAATAAACTGATTTATTATCTGCACAGCTTCTTCCGGCTGCCCCATAGATACATAACTGTATTGAATTCCATTTACTGCATCAAAAACATATTCTGAAGAAGGATAATTTGAAAGCACAATCCGGTAATTCACAATTGCTGAATCATATTTGCCAAGATTGAAAAATGCATCACCTATTGAATAATAAATAATTGGTGATAGCGTTGATTTTTTATAAATCTTTAGAACATTCCTATATTCATCAATTGCAGTTATAAATTCACCTTCCTGAAAATATATCCAGCCAACTGTGTAAAGTGAGTTATCAGCATATTCTGAGGAAGGAAATTTTTGTTGAAGATTATGGAACTCTTTAATTGCAGAATTGGTTTCACCGGATTTATAAAGTGCCTGTGCATATTGGTAGTTTGTATAAGGATCATCAATCGAATTGCTGTTTGAAGAATAAATTCCCTTGTAGACTCTGCTGGAGGCAACAAAATTCTTGCTTCCGAAATAACTGTCTGCAAGTCTTAATTTAACATCAATTTGCCTTTGATCACTTGAATATCTTTCAAGAAATTCATTGAATCGGTATGCTGCGCTTTCATAATCACCCAGATTAAAATAACAATAAGCTTTTCCGTACAGAGTTTGTTTTGCTATCTCCAAATCTGCTGTATTAACAAGATCATACCTTCTTAAAGCTTCCTTGAAATTGCCAAGCTCAAAGTAATTTTCTGCCATGTAAAAATTAATTCTTTCCTGTTCAAAATTTTTGTTTATTGTTTCAATTTCTAAAAAATGATGAACCGCTTCATCGGATTCACCAAGAAAGAATAATGAAATTCCTAGTGCAAGAGATGATCTTAAATAAATATCAAGTGTTTTATCTTTAATATTTAATGCAGGTTTCAAATACTGTTTAGCTTTAATAAAATGCTTATTATTTAATTCCATCTCACCTAAAATCATAAACGCTTTTGCCCTAACAAGTTCATCTTCAGACTTTGTTGCATTAATTAAGAATTTATCAGCAGCGGTGTAATTATTTTGATCGAAGTAAGTTAAACCAATTAAATATTCTACATAAGGTGCAGATTTACTATCAGGAAATTCCTGCAAAAAAGCTCTGTAAATAAGAAGTGCTTCACCTTCTTTGTTATCATAACGCTTTGCTTCACCTTTCCAAATAAAGGATTCAATACCGATGCTGTCTTGCCCATCAGAAAGAAAATTAAACTCCCTGTAAGCTGCATCATATTTTTTTTGCTGGAATAAAGACCACGCTAAACCATAACGTGCATCTCTTATTATTTTTGATGATTGAAATTTTTGTACAATTTCAGCATAAGATTTTTCAGCATTTTCATATTCCTGAACCCTGTAATAAGAATTTGCCAGTAAGTATAATCCCTCGGAATAGAGATCTTCAGAAAGATTTGATAAAGCAGGGTTATTGAGTTCTAAAATTGAAGAATGATAATCTTTTAGATAGAAGTAACAAATGCCAATCCTTATGTGAGAAGGCACTGCAAGCTTGCTGCCCGGGTGGTATGAAAGCAGTTGATCATAATATTTTACAGCACTTTCATAATCACCAGTTTTTTCATAAACAGTTGCAAGCGTATAAATTGAATAATCTTTATAGCTCTTATTTTTTGTATCGTTAACGGCTCTTTCTAAAAAATCTATTGCGTCCTGCAAACGGTTTTCCTGTGCATAAGATTCTCCTATCCAGTAAAAAGCTGTCCCCGTATATTCACTAGAGGGATACTCATCCAGTAATTGCGTTAATCTTATTCTTCCTTTTGCATATCTTTTTTGGGAGATATAAATTAATCCAAGATTGTAAAGCGATTCTTCACGAAAATTTGACCAGGTAATGTTGTTCGCGATAAATTCAAATCCTGTAGCAGCTTCGTCTCTCTTACTCATTTTTAAATATGATTCAGCTGAATAAAATCGTGCTGCTGCATATAATTCATCCTCAATACCATATTCATCAAAAATTTCTTCAAATAATTTCTGAGCATCAGCATAGAGTTTTATTTGATAAGCATCCATCGCGCTGCTGAATTTTTCTGACACTGATTGGGGAAAAAGTGCTGTATTGACAAGCAGAAATGAGATAAGAATAATCAATGGTATTTTCATTTTTATGGTATTAAATATCATCATTTTCTCTGACGAATATTTGATTTAATATGTTTCATTTACTAAATAAGCAATAAACATAAAAAAAGATGTATTTTGCAACTAAATATTAGCTCTTGATTTTCATAAAGTCAAGGGAAATAATAAAATATAACGATTTACTTAAAGATATTTGTTAGAGATATGTTGCTTTATGTTAAAATAAAAAAGATTCTGCAAATAGCATTTCTCTAGCTCATTTGTTAAATTTAAACTTAAAATTGAATAATAACTTATTACTCATTTATTGGAAGGAATAAAAATGAAAAAACTCTTATTCACGGTAATTATATTATTTTCATTTCTCATCTCATCTACAGCATATGCACAAATTATTAGCATAGGTGTTGGTGGTGGATTAACAAACGTAGTTGGCTCAGAAGATTTTACAAATGATATTACTGATGAAGGATTGGGATATTCAACCGAATATAATTTTGGTGTAATAGCAAAAATTAGTTTACCATTAGTACCAATAACACCCAGAGCCTTTATTTTATATCATAATTTAAGCGGTAAAGATGATCTGGTTACTCCTCTGGGTAAGGGAAGTTCTATTTTAGCGGATGAGCTATCAGTTTCTCAATCAGTTCTTTCTGTTGGATTAGGTATACAGTATGGATTTATACCAATACCTGCAGGAATTGATCCATATCTTTCAATTGATTTATTATACAACAATTTCGGCGAGCTCGAAGCTAAATCTCCTACTGAAACTTTAATACTTGATAAAAGTTTATCAAGATTCGGTTTGGGTTTAGGAGTTGGTGCAGAAGTTTCTATTATTCCTGTATTAAATATTGATCTTATGGTAAGTTACCAGATGATGAATCTTGTCGGCAAAGATGATGGAGAATCTTCACTAAGTACTTTAACCGTTGATGCGTTTTTACTTTTTAGTTTATTATAAAAAAAAGGGAGTGTGATTGTTTCACGCTCCCTTATTCTTCCTAAATTTTTCAAGTACCTTTTTCCCTAGTTTTACCAGTTTTGTATTTCCCAGCAATTTAATATTATCAATAACTTTTTCCACATCTGTAAAACTTGCACCAACTCTAATTGCACCGTTTATATGCGAATAAAGCTGATCTTCAAATTTTAAGGCGGTTAATACTGAAACAATGCAAAGCTCCCGTTCTTTAAGTGATAAGCCCTTTCTACCCAAAACTTTTCCATAGCCTTCCAAAACCAGCCACTTAGAAAGCTCCGGAGAAAAGGATTTAACATTAGAAATAAGTTTGCTGTACTTATTGCCGTAAATTTTTATACAGTTTTTTTCACCTCTTTCCTTAAAATGATACAGATTCATATCGTCCGAGGAGTTGTTACTTTTTAAAGAAAAGTTTTTGCTAAGAATTTTTAAAGAGATAATTGCAGATGGATAGCCTGCAAACAAATAATTTTGAAGGAGAGCTTCATATAATTTTTTATTGGATATTTTCCTCTTTTTAGCATCTATGATTAAAGTTTTTAGAATACTATCCTTTCTTAAGACTGCCGCTGCACAAATTAATGAAAGCAAGTATTTCTTCTGAATTGTATTACTCTTCTCAAATCTCATAAATCAAAAAATTACTTAATAATTATTCATAAAAAAACCCTCGCTTAAACGAGGGTTTAAAAACAAAAGCTAATAAAATTTAGTTCAGCAGTCCCAGTTCGTACTCGGCAGTTTTTTTATAGGTAGCATCTGTCTTTGCTTTATTAAACATTTCTTTTGCTTTTTCATTGTTGCCCTTGCCTTTATAGGAAATACCCATATAATAGTAAGGTCCTCCTTTAGTAATTTTAGAACGATACTTTAAAGCATTTTCAGATGCGGTAATTGAATTATCCCACTGGTTTAATTCGGAATATAACTTAGCAAGCGAAAGATAAGCTGCATCATAGTTGTTATATCCAACTGATTTATTCAAATATTCAATTGCTTTGTTAGAATTTCCATTGGAGATTTCCTGGTTACCGAGTTTTGCAAATGCAAGTGAAAGATTCTTTTTTACTTTATTTTTTGATTTTTCCTTTTTAGATAAACTTAGAACCTTTTCAAAATTGGTTATTGCATTCTTATAATCACCCATCGAAAAATAAACACCTCCGAGTGCATTGTAACCACCATCAAATTCTTTGTTCAATTTTAAACATTCTTCAAATGATGTTTTAGAACCAGCCAGATCGCGCGATTTTTTTAGAGCAACGCCTTTCTGATAATATATCCTGTAATCCTTTTCTATTTTAAGTGCAGCATCATATTTTTCGACAGCACCAAGGTAGTTACCCGCCTTTAACAAACTATTGCCTTCATTATAAAGTTTACCTGCTTCAATATTCATCTCCTGCGCAATAGATGAAAAAGCAAACAGAAAAACCAGACTGAGAAAAATCATCGAAAATTTATTCATAATTTGATCCTTAATTCATTAATATTATTAAAACTGCTTGTGCGGAAGGCGGGACTTGAACCCGCACACCAATTAAGGCACTACCCCCTCAAGATAGCGTGTCTACCAAATTCCACCACTTCCGCTGAATTAACGGGTAAAAATATATGCATCACAGTTCAAAATCAACACTTATTATTGGATGGATTAATTTAAATGGATGGGATTTAATTTATTGTCTTCTCTTCATTCTTTTATCTTTAAATATAGCTTTTCTTAGTTCCTCTTTAAACTTTCTTTCAAAAAGAACCAAATTGGCAATTTGTGTGTAAGTTAAAATATCCGTTAAAGAATTTGTAAACTGCTCCTTATTTATATCAAGTTGCTTGTGCAGCTGATTTAATTCACCGATTAAAGATTTTAGCTCTTCATCTTTAACATTGTTACTGTTAACAGCTTTTTCAAGTTTATCTAATTTATCATCAATATTTTTATGAATTTCTTCCATCTCATTTTTGAATTCACTTCTTCTTGCAAAAAACTTAAGTGTCGTTTCCTCATCCATTTGCAGAGTTTCAATCAATTTTATTTTTTCCAGTTGATCGATTCTATCATGGATTCCCGGCCGCATATCAAGTTCTCTTTGGGCAATTAAGTTAATAGATAGTAATAAAATTACACTGAATAAATAGACTAACTTTATCATAAGTTCACCTCGCTGCTAAAATTTTTATCAATCAGTTCATTATAGATTGTTTCTTTTTCAAACTCAGGTAGTTCTGACGTTAAATCATTTATCGCGTATTCTGAGATGATTGCTATCTTTATTTCATTTGATGAAGAGAGAATAATATTTTCCAATTCAGTTTCATCAGGATTGTAGTAATCTTCATCAATTAAATAGTCTTCACTATCATCACCCAGGTAATTAATTAATTCATTAATCTCATCATCCGATATTTTATTTGCAAATTCATTTACGGTTAAAATATTATTCGATGATGAATCCAAAAAAGGTGTGAAGATAAGATAACCGGTAGTTAATATTAAAATAAATGTTAATGTGTAAGCAAATTTCCAGGATTGTTTTACAGTACTATTTTCATTTAATTTATCTTTTAGTGAGGGAATGAGATTTACAAAGTAATTACTGTCATATTCAATGGAATTTTGTTCATCAATTTTACCTAATACTTTTTTATAAGCAGCTAATTCATTTTGTAAATCCTTAGATTGCGAAAATTCTTTTTCAAATTGAATTTTCTCTTCACTACTCAGATCACCTTCAATATATTTTATTATTTTTTCGTTGTTATTCATAATCTTGCATTAATTCTTTAATTTTTTTAAAAGCGTGGTAATAATTTGCTTTAAGAGTGCCTATACTCCTGTTTGTAATTTTGGATATCTCTTTAAAACTTAATCCTTCAAAATTCCTGAATAAAAAAATTTCGCGCTGCTTTGCAGGTATTATATTTAAATGCTTCTGCATCTGTTCAAATTTTTCCTTTGATTCTATGTTTTTGAAGATATCATTTTCATCAACTTTATTTTCATGCCAATTTTCAATCGGAAAAAATTTCTGTAACTGTCTTTTTTTTATCAAATTCAAACTACGTGTGGATGTTATTTTATAAATCCACGTATAAAGCGATGATTCAAATTTAAAAGTATTGAGCTTTTTAAACATAACTAAAAGAACACTTTGTACAATTTCATCTGCATCCAAATGATTGCCAACCATTCGTCTTGCATGCCAGTAAATCCTTTCCTGGTAGCGTTTTACAAGTACATTAAAGGCAATTTCACTACCATTAATGAACTCCTTTACAAGATCATGATCGCTTTTCTCAAAAGTCATACATTATTCAATTCTACGGTACTTAGACAACTTTTTAATAAACCGGGTTTAAAGATAATCTTTTAAACCTTTACTGAAAGATACGTGTCAAATATGCAAATCTTTATAAATTATAACAGAGGTAAAAAAAATGAAACGAAAAATAATCATATCGGTTCTGCTTTCCGCAATTTTAATTTTAGCAGGTGCGTACACTTTTGCGCAGCCGGAAAGAGAATATAAAAGAGACAATAAGCGTGAAAAAATTCACGAAAAATTAAATCTAACAGATGAACAGCAAACTCAGATTGAAAAACTCCGCTTTACACACCAGGAAACGATGATAGATTTAAAGGCTGAAGTTGAGAAAAAAGAACTCTCTTTAAAGGAAATGCAAAGCGAAGGAAATTATTCAAGGAGTGATTACATTTCTAAAGTTGAAGAATTAATAGCTGCACAGAATAAAATGAAGTTAGCTAACGCTAACCACAAAATGGATGTATATGAATTGCTAGATGCGGAACAGCAGGAAACCTGGAATAAAATGAAACCAATGAGAGAAAAGAGACTTGATAAGAAGAAAAAACATTTTAAGATGAAGAATCACTTCTAAAGTAAATTAAAAAAGCCGGTTTGTCCGGCTTTTTTGTTTTAAATAAAATCACTCATGCATATTCTGTAAATTCTTACAAATCCCCCCCAATAGGTCTCAGAACAATTTCTTCCGTAACAATATTTTCCTTCTGCAAAAAAGAAGATACAATAACGCGTGCTATACTTTCCGGCTGCATCATTTGTTCACCGTATTCTTTTCTCATATCAGCAGACCAGATAGGCGTTTCAGTTGCTCCGGGAATGATATTAATAACTCTTATATTGTGTTTTCTCACTTCTTCCCTTAAAGAACGTGCATAACCCAGCAAACCAAGTTTTGAAGCTGTGTAGACAGAACTTTTTTCAAATATTTTATTTGCTACCACAGAAAGTACATTTACAATCGTTCCCCCACTGTTTTTAATGAAATAAGGAAGAACGGTTTTTATTGTATAAATTGAGCCAAGCAGGTTTGCGTTTATCACATCATTAATTTCATTGATGGAATTTTCTTCAGCAAGTTTAAATGAAGTAATACCTGCATTGTTTACAAGGCAATCAATTTTGTTATTCTTTTTTATCCTTTTAAATGTTTGATCAACATTACTGGAGGAAGCAACGTTACAGGGATAAACAAATATGTTTTTACCATCTTTTCCAGCTTCTTTTTTTAAGCGTTCAAGTTCAAATTCTCTTCTGGCAGAAGCAAAAACATCACAACCAACAGAAACAAATTCCAATGCTGTTGCTTTTCCAATTCCGGAACTTGCACCGGTTATCCATATCCCGTTTTTATCTGCCATCACTAAAGATTTTTATGAGAAATTAAATTTATAAATTCTGATCGCGTGCGCGCATCTTCTTTAAAATCACCGTGCACAGCACTTGTTGTTGCAGATGAATTTTGTTTTTGAACTCCTCTCATCATCATGCACATATGAAATGCTTCAGAAACAACTGCAACACCTTTTGGTTGAAGATACTCATCGAGTGTATCAGCAATTTCCTGTGTCATTCTTTCCTGAACCTGCAAACGTCTTGAATAAATTTCGACTAAACGCGGAATTTTACTTAACCCAATTATTTTTCCATCAGGAATGTATGCAACATGAACTTTTCCGTAAAAAGGCAGCATGTGATGCTCGCATAAACTGTAAAAATCAATATTCTTAACAAGTACCATTTCATCATATTTTTCGTTAAAAACAGCTTTATTCATCACTTCGTCAACATCCATTCGGTAACCCGAAGTTAAAAAATCATAAGCTTCTGCAACACGGCGAGGTGTTGAAAGTAAACCTTCTCTTTTGGGATCCTCACCAATTTCAGTTAAAAGATCAGTTACAAGTTTTCCAACTTTATCATTATTCAATTTTCATTCTCCTCTATATTCGAAATAATTGTTTTCTGTTTCGTAAAGTTTAACAGAATTCAATTTGCCGTCAGGAATTTTATCCTGCAACTGTTGCCAGATTGCTATAACAAGATTTTCAGAGGTTGGATTAATTCCTTTCATAAAATCTGTTTCATCGTTAAGATTTTTATGATCAACTTTTTCAATTACGTTATTGTGAATTATCTCTTTTAATTTTTTTATATCCAAAACAAATCCCGTTTTCGGATTAGCAACACCTGCAACTGTAACTTCCAGGGTATAGTTATGACCATGCCATTTGGGATTGCTGCATTTTCCAAACAGTTTTAAATTTTCTTCATCACTTAACTCAGGTAAAAATAATCTATGTGCTGCAGCAAAAGTTTCGCGGCGGGTTATGTAAACAGTTTTACTCATTTAATTTAGTTCTTTGATAGCTTCCATTACTTCTTTGTTATGATCAGCTACTCTAACCTTGCTGAAAATTTTTCTAACCTTTTGGTTTTTATCAATTATAAAAGTTGATCTTACAACTCCCATGTATTTTCTTCCATACATACTTTTCTCTTTCCAAACATCGTATTTTTTTAAAACTTCTTTCTTTTCATCGCTTAAAAGATTAAAAGGAAGATTGTATTTGTCGGCAAACTTTTTGTGTGATTCTACCGAGTCAGGACTGATACCCAAAATAGCCGCATTTATTTTCCCAAATTTTGGAAACTCATCCCTGAAATTGCAAGCCTGCGCAGTGCATCCGGATGTATTATCCTTCGGGTAAAAGTAAAGTACAATGTTTTGATCTTTAAAATCATTAAGTGAAATTGTTTTTCCATCCTGATTTTGAAGTTTTACGGCAGGTGCCTTATTTCCCTCTTTAATCATTTTTACCCTTATTTAGTTACATATTGAACATTTTTATTATATATAAGGATTAACAAATTAGTTGGAGATAAAGTTCAACAGTACATTCGCTAATCCTTAATTAATCTTTTTGATTTAGTTATGATAGTTCCTGAAGCGTATTTTTAATTTTCTCATAACTTGGTTCATCACCCGGGTTTTCCAGTATTTCAACATATTTCACAGATTGATTTTTATCAATTACAAAAGCAGCTCTCTTTGCAATTCCAATCAAATCAAGTTTACCAGGAACAAACACATCATAAGTTCCACCATAACTATTCGTAGCTTCCCTGTGGAAATCACTTAGCAGTGGAAAATTATAATTATTTTTTTCTTGCCACATTTTTAATGCAAACGGGCTATCAACACTAACTGCTAAAACCTGTGCATCAAGATTTTCGTAAGCTTTTAATTCATCACGGAATGTGCACATCTCCTTAGTACATGGAGTTGTATTTGCTAATGGGAAAAATAATAAAACAACATTTTTTCCTTTAAAACTTTCCAATGATACTCTTTCTGCATCCTGATTTAGTAAATTGAATGCAGGTGCTTTATCACCAATTTTTAAAGACATTTAATTCTCCTTTTAAGTTAATTTTTAGATTAAAATCACATGGCGGGAAAACAAGTTCAACGCGCCCTATAATTGCGAAATTTGTATTGTAATTTATAAATGAATTACATGATTACCAATTGAAAAGATTACAAAAATTATTGAAACTAATTATAATTGATTTAAGTTGAAGAAAATTATCAATGAAAAGAATTACAACAACTTCTTTTTCCTTGTCCATTCATCAAATCCTGATTCAAGCTGTTCAAAAGAGTCAATTGCGAACAGAATTGGTTGCAAATGCCAAACATCATATTGTTGAGTAACAATTCTTTCAGGATTAAAATCTATAACTTCTACTTTTTCAGAAAGCGCGTTCTGTACTTCCTGGCTTGAGGAAAGAATTCCTGCACCGTAAATGCGCATACCTGCAGGATTTCTAATCAATCCAAACTCAACAGTAAACCAGTGAAAAGTTTCCAGTAATGTTCTGCTTTCACCTTCGGCATTTAATGCCGCCACACCAAATTTTTGATAGAATGATGCAAAACTTTTATTTGTCAACAGCGGCATATGCCCGAAAATATCATGAAACAAATCCGGCGCAGGTGTGTAATCCAATTCATCTTTACCGCGTATGTAATCAGTTGATGGAAAAACTTTACGTCGAAGCAATTCAAAAAAGTTCTGTTCATGAATTAAACCTGGTACACGTGCAACTTTCCAGCTGGTAGTTTTTGAAAATATATTACTTAGATTTTTCAAGTATGGAATTTTATCTGATTTAAATCCCAATTTGCTTGTTCCTTCCATATATTCATCGCAAGCTCTCCCAGTAAGGAATTTCATCTGTCTTTCATAAAGATATTTCCAGGTTTCATGATCTGATTGAGGATAATTTGGATAAACTATTTCATCGTGTTCAGGAACCGGTCCTTCAAGTTTTTGAGGAATGCATCGCGGATCAATGCCATCCTGCGCTGCTTTTTCGTAAGCCGATTGATGTTCTTTTGATTCCATTAATTTTGTTGGCTCAAATAATTTTTCTTAAAAGTATTTTTTAAAAAGTTACAGATTAAAGAAGTTATAATCAATAATATAAGAAACTATTATAAATTTTCGGCAAGAAGAGTACAACAGTGGAATTATTTCTTTATCAACATTTTTCCGTTTTATATCCTTTATATATTGAGTAAAAGACTAAAAAGTGAACAATTTTTATAATCAGTTTTGCTGGGAATAAGTTTAATGATTTTTTTAATAGTGATGCAATACAATCTTTTAGCAAAAATCTTATCAGCTTGTGATGAATTAAATTTGATTCCATAATATCAAACCTGAATATCTCCTTAAATTCAGGGTACTTTCTTCTTATTATTTTTAGATTTGTAGCACCAAATTCTCTCATCTGTTTTAGTGCTTTATCTAAACTTTTATCCATAACTGCATTTCCAAAAGCTGTTTTATTAAACACAGCAGGAATACTAAATTTCTTATTTAGTAAATAACCAAGAACTGTATCATCTCCACCATAGTTTTTACTGAGTTCAGGGTCCTGTCCGTTGAGCTCAACAAAATAGTATGATTTAAAAGCAACATTCTGTGTGTTCAGGTAATATGCTGGAATTTCAGCGAGATCATTATACTTATTTTTTCCCCTTGTTTGAAGATATTGTGCCCAAAAATTTTCCTTTTGGTTTTCATAAATTACTTCTCCAATAGAAATACAATCTTTTTTCTCAAGCAAATCAAAATGTTTTTTCAATAAATCATTTTGTGGAACAATATCAGGATCAAACAGAAGAAGATATTTTGCAGAAATTTTTTTCAGAGCAAGGTTTCGTGTTTCATTTCTTCCTTTGTGAGAATTTTCCGGATGAATTAGAATAGTAAAATTAAAATTAAACCTTTCTTTATTTAAGTATTCAATAGTTCCATCAGTTGAACCATCAACGCAAACAAGAACTTTGAAATCTTTAAAAGACTGACTAGCAAATCCTTCGAGGCATTTCTTAAGTTCCTGCAAGTTATTCATTGTAGGAATTATTATATCAAATGTACTATTCAGAAAATTTTAACCTAAATTAAATATAATTGTTATATTATGTTTACTTCATACTCTAACTTAACATCAAAAATGTTTTGTACATTTTCTCTTATCATATTAGCAAAATCTAAAACTTCTTTTCCCGTAGCACCATAATTTACAATTACAAGTGGTTGATTAGGATAAGTTGCAACGTTTCCCACCTTCTTCCCTTTCAATCCGCATTTTTCTATTAACCAGGCAGCAGGAATTTTCACGTTATTTTCATCAGCAGGATAACTTTTTAAATCTGGATAAATATCATTAATACTTTTATACATTTCTATTGAAATTACTGGGTTTTTAAAAAAACTTCCTGCATTGCTCAGTTCTTCTGGATCAGGCAATTTAGCTTTGCGGATTTTTAAAACAATATCACTTACATCTTTTATAGTTGGGTTGTCAATATGTTGATTTTCAACTTCTTCTTTAACATCCTGGTAAGATATTTGTGCAATCGGATTTTTATTTAACCTGAATTTTACGGATGTTATAACAAATTTGTTTTTTAATTCATTTTTAAAAATTGAATCGCGGTACGCAAATTTGCAATCATCTTTTAGCAAAGTTTTGTTCTCTCCATTCTCCAGCATTATCCCTTCAAGCGAATGAAAAGTATCTGCAAGTTTCTGTCCATAAGCACCAATATTTTGAATTGGTGCAGCACCAACAGTTCCCGGTATTAAAATTAGATTCTCCACTCCTCCATAATTATTTTTAATAGTATACCTTACAAAATCATTCCAATCTACACCAGCTGCAGCTTCCAAAAGGACACTTTCATCATCTTCATCAATAAATTTAATTCCATCCAGTGATACTTTGCAGATAAGTCCGTCATAATTATTTGTAAATAAAATATTGCTGCCTCCACCAATTAATAGAGTGGGTTCGTTTAAATATTCTTTGCTGTTCAATAATTCATTAACATTAGTAATGGAATTAATCTCTACAAAAAACTTTGCGTTTACATCAATACTAAAAGTGTTATAATTTTTTAATGGATGATCAGAAAATATTTTCATATACACATTTTAATTCAATAATGTTTTTAACCTTTTTTCCCTTTACCAAATAAAACAAATATTTCTCCCAAAGAAAAATGTTAAATGTTTATAGTTGTTTATAATAATTTCAATAATTAACTTTTCCTTCAAAAAATTGGGTATACTTGAATAACGATTATCATTACGAACAATCTGCAGTAATTCCTTACCGCATTAAAAATGGTAAGGTGGAGGTAATGCTTATTACTTCCATCAGGAAAAAAAGATGGATAGTACCAAAAGGATTTGTTGAATTTAACCTGTCTGCATTTGAATCCGCAAAAAAGGAAGCGTACGAAGAAGCAGGAATACTTGGAACAAACGAAACTATACAACTTGGTAGTTTTAGTATGAAAAAATACGGAGGAGAATTATCAATTATTGTTTTTTCCATGGAGGTTGTCGAAGAACATGAAGATTACCCGGAAAAAAATTTAAGAAAAAGAAAATGGTTTTCGATTGAAGAAGCAGAAAAGAAAATAGACTTTATTGAGATTGGAGAGTTTATTAATAAACTTGGTAAGAAGCTAAACTAATCGGCAATAATTTTTTCACAAACCTTTTTGATAGTGTCATAGCCGTATCCTCGCGTGTTAAGGAAAGAAACGAGTTTCTTCTTTATAGTTTGTAAATTAAAATTCCTTTCCTGCAATGTTTTATATTTTTTTAATGCAACTATCCGAGCATTTTCAAAATCATCTACTTCAGAAAATTTTTTATTTAGCACATCTGAGATAATGACTGACATTACTCCTTTTTTGATTAATTCACTTTTTAGTTTTCTCTCACTCCACATTTTACTCCTGAATTTTTCTTCAACAAAAACTGTAGCAAACTCAGAATCATCAAGGTAATTTTTCTCTATAAGCTCCTTAATTACCTGGTTAATTAAATTAACTTCATAACCTTTTTGTCGTAGTTTTGTTTTTAATTCTGATTCAGAGTGCAAACGTCTTCCTAAATAACGAAATGCACGTTGTTTTATATGAAACAAACGATTTTCTTTAATCAAAACTGAAAAGCGGTCATCGGAAAGTTCATCATTTTTCTTCAGACCGCTTTTAAGAAACACTTCAAGAGCAAGGATTAATATTTCATCATCATCAAAATGAATTATAACATCTTTAGTACCTTTGTTAACAATTCTATTTATCCTCATATCTTAAAATTACTTTGATGATTTTTTTTCTTTATCCTTTTCTTTTTCAACAACTGTACTTTTATTCTTACCAATAACTGGCATTCCAAGTTTTTCCCTTACTTCTGCCTCAAGTTTTTTCCTCATATCATCCAACTCAACTAATTTTAAACGGAATCCTTCTCTTCCCTGGAAACGATCTTCGCCATAAGTAAACCATGCTCCGCTCTTCTTAATCATACCATGATTTACTCCAAGATCAATAAGGTCGCCTGTTTTACTTATTCCTTCATTATACAAAATATCAAATTCAACCTGTTTAAAAGGTGGTGCAACTTTACTTTTTACAATTTTAACTTTTGTGCGATTTCCAACTACCTGATCGCCATCTTTAATAGCAGCTATTCGCCTAATGTCAATTCTAACTGATGCATAAAATTTAAGTGCATTTCCACCTGTTGTGGTTTCAGGGTTTCCAAACATTACTCCAATTTTACTTCTTAACTGATTTACAAAGATTACAGATGTTTTAGATTTTGAAATTGCACCTGTAAGTTTTCTAAGGGCTTGGGACATCAATCTTGCCTGAACAGCCATAGTAGCATCACCCATTTCTCCTTCAATTTCTGATCTTGGAACTAGTGCTGCAACCGAATCAATTACAATAACATCAAGAGCATTGCTTCTAACAAGAGTATCTGTAATCTCAAGTGCTTGCTCTCCAAAATCAGGTTGGGAGATTAAAAGATTAGCTGTATCGACACCTAAACGCTTTGCGTAATTAACATCAAGTGCATGCTCCGCATCTATAAAAGCTGCTAAACCACCAGTTTTTTGTGCTTCTGCAATTATATGTAAGCATAAAGTTGTTTTTCCACTGGATTCCGGTCCATAGACTTCGATAACTCTACCCCTAGGCACTCCACCAATTCCCAGAGCATAATCCAGAGAGAGAGCACCAGTAGGAATAGATTCGATATCATTTATGACGCCATCACCAAGTTTCATGATAGAACCCTTGCCGTATGTTTTTTCTATTGATGATATTGCATCTTCAATTATTTTAATTTTTTGTTCTTTTTCTGTTGGCATCATTCCTCCATCAATTAAGTTTATAATTTTCAATATTTGTATAGTTTGCACCTTTTGGTGATAGCTCACTTTTTATAAGTGCAATTTTATTAGCATTAAACTTTAAGTTCTCAAATTTATAGATTAGCAAAATTCTGGATATAGAATTTTGATCAAATTTTCTTTTTATTCTCAACAAGGTTAAATGAGACTTAAATTTTCTTTTTTCAGATTGAATGTTAAATATACTGCATTCTGTTGTTTAAGCCTTCTACCAAGGTGTAAATTGAATCATCAGTTTTTAATCCGGTCCATAAAATTACCGGGTAATTATTCCTGATAGAAGAAACCGAAGCCGGAAACATAGAAGTTAAATGAATGAAAATTTTTTACAAATTCAAGTTCACTAGAAATAGGGTGAACCAATTCTTCATTTACCTCACCAATAAATTTTAAAGTCAGGTGAATTTTCTCTTTTGCTTCCCATCTGTAAAGTGAGTAATCAGGAACTAAGTTTTTACAAATGTCTGCAAGTTTTTCTGTAACATTTTCAGGAATAAGAAGTGCAACAAATAATCTAATCATCTAAAGAAATTCCCAAGTATATGCCTTCGCACAAGATCTAAAGCTGCCTGAACAGTTCTCTGTTTATTTAACAACCTATCATCACCAAATCCACATTTTGTTGCAGTGCAAACTTTTTCATCACAGTAACCTATATAAACCAAACCAACTGGTTTATCTGTGGTAGCTCCAGTTGGTCCCATAATTCCGGTTATTGAAATCCCAATATCAGTACCACTTGTAGAACGAACACCTTCAGCCATTTGCATTGCCACTTCTCTGCTTACTGCACCGTGCTCGATCAGGTATCTTCATTAACTTTAAGTAATTTCTACTTTTGCAGCATTACTGTAACAAACCACCCCGCGATCAAAATACTTGCTGCTACCACTTATGTTGGTTAAGTGGTTTGCAATTGAACCGCCTGTGCAGGATTCAGCAACAGAAATGGTCAGTGCTCTTTTTTCAAGAAGTTTTGCAACAACGTCTTCAAGGGATTCATCATTTTTGCCGTAAATATACCTTCCAGCTTTTGCACGAATTTTTTGTTCAATTTCAATAAGTTTATTGTTAACAACTTCTTCATCTTTGCCTGAAACAGTTATTCTTAATTTTACTCCATATTGATTTGGTAAAAATGCAAGTTTATCTTCGCCTATTATTTCGTTAATATCACCAAGTTTTTCAAACAGATGAGATTCAGGAATACCAGATGTGTTAAGATTTAATCTTTTAACCAAAACTCCCTCATTAATACTTGCTCTCTGAAGTTTAGGAATTACAAAAGAATTCATCATTCCTTTCATCTCATAAGGAACACCTGGCATAACTATAAATATTTTTTCATCTTTTTCAATCCAATAACCAGGTGCGGTTCCCCGTTGATTTCTAATCACCGCCGCAATTTCAGGGATGTTGGCTTGATCTTTATTAATATCTGTAATTTCCCTGTTCCATTTACTAAATAAAGCTTTTATATCATCCAGGGCTTCATCACTTTGAGTAAGTTTTGTGTCAAAAAATTGCAGCACACATTCGCGGGTTATATCATCATGAGTGGGTCCTAATCCGCCTGTAACAAAAACCAGATTGCTCGTATTCCATGCAACATTAAATTCATGCTTTATATCTTTTGCATTATCACAAACAACCACAATTTTAGAGACCTCAATATTAATATCCGATAGTTTCTCACCAATAAATGAAGCATTAGTATTTACTGTTTGCCCTAAAAGAAGCTCATCACCAATAGAAATTATATATGCTTTCATATTTTTTTGATCAATTAAAAATTAAAATTTACCCACCAAATATACGAGAAGATGAATTATTAAAAGAGCATATATTGCTGATATCACATCATCCATCATAATGCCCAAACCTCCCACTAATTGTTCCATTTTGCGTGCTGGTTGAGGTTTAATTATATCAAGTATGCGCCACAGAAGAAAAGCGGTTAAAGAAATAAATATTGATTTCGGCAATAAAATTAAAGAAATCCATGTTCCTACAAATTCATCAATTGTACATTGTGATGGATCTTTTCCATAAACTTTTTCAAACTTATTTCCAACAAAAACTCCATAAATAAAAAAAATCAAGATTACTGGAAGAATTATATATAATTTTTCAAAACCGGGAATGTAATAAATAATTAATGCTGCCAAACTTCCAATAGTCCCAGAAGCAACAGGTGAAAAACCAGTATAAAATCCTGATCCAAGAAATTTTTCAATAAAATTAATTTTCATTACCAAACATCTTTTTAATTATAAACCAGTTCCTTTTTAAATATAAATAGCCGGAATGCACAGTTATTATTGTGGTGATAAGTGCAATGAAATAAACAAGATTGTTGTTAAGCAAAACTGAAAATAAGTTTTGATAATCGGTATATATTTCAGGAATCTTTGCTGCGACAAAAACCACCAGCAAGTAATACAGAAAAACCATTTGAATCATAGTTTTCCATTTAGCATACTTGCTTGTTAAAAACGAAAGTTCCTTTCTATCAGCATAAATTCTCAGGAACGTTATAATCAGATCCCTTATCACAATCAATACTACCATCCAAATTGGGATGAGCCCAGCAATTGAAAAACCTATGAAAGCAGTTGATGTAAGTATTTTATCAGCAAGTGGATCCCAAAATTTTCCCCAGCTTGTTATGTAATTAAATTTCCGTGCAAGCCAGCCATCATACCAATCAGATAGTGCTGCAATTACATATACTCCTACTGAAATAATATTCAACAATAAATCATCTGAAAGAAACAAAAGAAGAAAAACAGGTGATAGAATTATTCGTAAAACTGTAAGCTGGTTTGGAAGAATCATTTTCCTGTTACCTTGTTTTTACCAGCAAGCTTGTACAGAAACCTGTATTCATATATTCCGGTGTTATGTCCATCTTTCCATTTAATACCGATTGCATAATTTCCAATTGTTTTTATTTCTACCAGTGTTATTTGTTCTCTGGAAAAAATTGGTATATAATTTTTACTTTGCTTGGTTCTATCTGCAATACAAGTTGCACAGGGGCAAAATCTTCTAAGCATCATCAAATCAAAGGATGAATGGGAATTATCATCCCATTCAATCCGTAAATTATTTGCATCGGATAATTTTACCTTAAGAGGATGAATCAAACCAATGATTCCCCGGTAAGCTTTTCATAAATATCAAGATATTTTTCACTTGTTCTATTAATAATATCATCCGGTAAAGGCGGAGGCGGAGGCTGCTTATTAAAATTTATTGAAAGCAGGTAGTCTCTTACAAACTGTTTATCGTAACTTTCCTGCCCTCTGCCCGTATCATATTTATCAAGCGGCCAAAACCTTGATGAGTCAGGGGTTAGCACTTCATCAACAATAATAATCTTATTATTGTTGATACCAAACTCAAATTTAGTATCTGCAATAATAATTCCTTTTTTTAGTGCAAACTCTGCAGCTTTTTTATAAACTTTTATTGTTGCATTCTTTAATATTTGAAAAGTTTCTTTATCAGTAATTTTCATTGCCTGTTCTGCAGAAATATTTTCATCATGTTCTCCTATTTCTGCTTTTGTTGAAGGTGTAAAAATCGGTTCATTAAATTTTTCTGATTCCTTCAATCCTGCAGGAAGTTTTATTCCAGAGATTTCACCGGTTTTACCATAATCTTTCCAACCTGAGCCGGCAATATAACCTCTAACTATGCATTCAATGGGTACAACTTTTGCTTTTTTAACCAGCATCGATCTGTTATGAAGATCATCAGCATACTGCTTACATATATCAGGATATTCATCAACATTTGTAGAAACGATATGGTTAGGTATTATATCCTTTGTAAAATTAAACCAGAACTCAGAAATTTTTGTGAGAACCATACCTTTATAAGGAATTCCCTGGTCCATTATCACATCAAATGCAGAAATGCGATCTGTGGATACAAGCAAAAGGTAACCATCAACCTCGTAAATATCTCTTACTTTTCCTCTCGCAAATAGTTTTAAATTTGGAAAATTTGTCTTTAACATTGCTTTTTGTTCCATGTTACTCCTTCTATTTGATTAAGCGAAATATAGTTACTCAATCCGCGTATTTCAAATTTAATTTATTTTATCTGATCGAATCGTAAGTTGCGTTGAAAATAGTTTGATTTGACAACTTTCAATCCGTATTTTGGCTACAATTTATTTTGTAACTGTTAAATGTTGCGGAATTACAAAAATAGAACGTTAATAAAACGAGTTTCCGAGGAATAAATGAGTAAAGAGAAAATAAGATTAAATGAATTTCCAAGTACTTTTTGGGTAGCTAACACACTTGAAATTTTTGAACGAATGGCTTGGTACGGCTTTTTCGCTGTATCATCGCTCTATATTACCGGGGCAGTAGATGAGGGTGGTTTAGGATTTACTGATGAAGATAGAGGTGTGTTGCAGGGTGTTGTAACTTTTTTTCTTTATCTCTTTCCTGTTGTTACTGGGGCTCTTGCAGATCGTTATGGTTTTAAAAAAATGCTGGTGGCTGCATTCCTGGTTCTTATTCCCTCATATTATTTATTGGGACAATTAAAAACATTCCCTACATTTTTTCTTGCGTTTATGCTAGTTGCTCTGGGTGCGGCTATGTTCAAACCTGTTATTATTGGTTCAGTATCAAAAACTACAAATGAAAAAACCTCATCTATGGGTTTTGGTATATTTTATATGATGGTAAATATCGGTGGATTTGTCGGGCCAATTGTGGCAGGAATTGTAAGAGGCTGGGCCTGGGAATATGTTTTTGTAGCATCTTCCGGATGGATATTAATCAATCTTTTTATAGTTTTAATTTTTTATAAAGAACCACCAACCAAAGGTGGTGGATCAGATATCCGCTCACTTAAGCAAGTTTTAGTTGATATGGTCGAAGTGCTTGGAAACGCACGTTTCTTCCTGTTTGTTTTTGGATTGCTAGTTGTATTAGTAATGGGTTCCAAATTTACATCAGATGGTTCATTTACTTGGGCTGAGATTATTTATATAGTGATTGGGTGGACTGTATTAAATTTTATTTATGATTTCTTTTTGAAAAAATCTCCTAACGCTGAAAAAAAATCCTGGATTACCACTGTAATGAAATTAGGTGATTGGCGTTTCGGGTTGTTCCTCTTATTAATGAGTGGATTCTGGACAAGCTTTAACCAAATTTTTTACACGCTTCCACTTTATATAAGGGATTTTACGAATACCACAGATATAATGAATTTATTTACTGGGATTATGAGCTTTTTTGGCTTAAGCGGATCGATTGAAGCACTTAAAAACTCTATGGCAGTTGCAGGACAGGTTAATCCAGAATATTTAATAAACATAAATGCAGGTGCAATAATATTTTTCCAGGTAGCAGTTTCCTACCTTGTAACAAGATTAAAACCATTCACTACTATTTTTTGGGGAGTAATGATTACAGTTGTAAGTTTTACAATTTTAATTTTCGGTACAACAGGCTGGATTGTTGTTGCGGGTATTTTTATTTTTTCATTTGGTGAAATGATGGCAAGCCCAAAATCAAAAGAATATACTGGTAATATTGCACCACCAAATAAAGTTGCACTTTATATGGGTTATTTTTATTGGTGTGTTGCACTGGGTAATTTGTTTGGAGGAATTTTGTCAGGCCAGCTTTATGCAGCATTTGCCAGGGATATGCAACGACCTGATATTATGTGGTTGATATTTGCTATACTAGCTCTGGTTTCTGCATTATTGATTTTAGGGTATGATAGATTAGTTATAAAAAAGAAAATCACTTAAAATTGTCTATCTGATTACTTGCTAATCAACAACCTTATTTTTCTTGCATATTTTTATTAGAATTTAGAAATTGCAATAAGAAATCTCATTTTACCCTTTTAGTTGGGAGAATTTTATACAACTTTTTGATTGGTCTTCATCATTTTAAAGGGGTAAGAGAATCTTACTTAATTTTTTGAGGGAGCTATGAAAATATTTTTTGCTTTACTCAATCTCGCACTTCTCTTATACATTCCGTTACATGCACAAGATGAACAGCTAACAGAAAACCATTATAGCAAAATCACACCTAAAGCATTACAAATTATTGATGAATACGATTCCTATGCAATTGATCAAGATACCGGCGCAGTAATATTGCTAAGAGAAGCTGTGATGAAAGTTGATGAGAATAATTTGGAAACAGTAGTTTATCACATAATTGGGAGGATTTTTGATGAAAGAGCAAAGGATGATTATAGCCAGATTCCAATTTCTTATAACAGTTTTTATGAAGAAATGAAATTGGATTTTGCCAGAACAATAAATGAGGATAAAACATTTACAAATATTTCAGAGGATGCCGTACAAATAAAAACTCCACCTGAATACCTTGGTTATAAAACATATACAGATACCAAAATACTCGCATTTTCTCTTCCTGCATTAGATGTTAATAAATATTTTGAATATCAAATTTCAGTAACAACAAAAAGAGCTGTTGTTGAAAACAGATGGTTCCTTGCTTTCACTTTCAACCAGCGGCTGCACAGCATAAGTAATCCATATTTTCTAAGAATTGACCCTGTAAAAACATCCCGGTTTGTACTTACTGTTAATAAAGGAAAAGTGTTTAAGTATGAAACCATCGATTTTAACGGCGAAGAACACTAAAACAATAAATGATGGATTTGAAACATTTACCTGGCAGATGAATGATGTTTCTTCCATTGGCTGGGAACCTGGAATGCCGTATTTGTATGAGAACATTCCATCCATTACAGTAAGTTCAATTGCTGATTGGAACGAATTTGCGGGATGGGCTTACTCAACTTTTAAGGAAAGAATAAAAGTTAATGACGAAATTAAATTAAAAGCTGATGAATTAACCTCTTCAGTTAATTTGATCTCAGAAAAAATTAAACGAATCTTTGATTTCGTTAAAGATGAAATTGATTATATCCAGGCTGATCTTGATCGCGGTGGTTTAATACCACACTACGCAGATGAAGTTTTACGAACAAAATATGGTGATTGCAAAGATCAGGTAATTCTTATGTTAAGTCTGTTAAAAGCTATTAATATTGAAGGATACCCTGCTCTTTTAAGTACATTTTCAGATAGAGACCATCAAGACTATCTGCCGACGCAATATTTTAATCACTTAATTGTTTATATACCAACTGATAGCACCGATATATGGCTTGATGCCACAACAGAATTTATAGAGTTTCCTTATCTATACTATTCCAATCAGAACAAGTGGGCATTAGTAATAAAAGAAAACGACGGAGTTTTTATTAAAACTCCTTCTTCTACAGCAGAGGAAAACACTGGAATTTTTTCGATCTCAATTCATCCTGAAAAAGATTCATTAGTAAGTACAATGGTTTTCAAAAGCTGTGGTGTAATTAAGGACAATTTATTTTCATTGTTAGATTACTACACGCAATCGGAAAACAAAACAATGATGAGTGATTTATTGGATTACTACTACAACGAATCAGTTGTTCTTCATGATTTTACTATAAATCCTACAATTGATAAATATTATACGCAAAATGTTAGAGCGAATTATGTTGATCCCATAAACAAGCTGAATGGATTTACGTTTACAAACAATATGGCATTTGCAGTTTTATATTTTATGATAGAAATGCCTTTTTACGAAACCAGGAATTTTGATTACATATTTCCATTTATGTTTAGTCTTAAAGGAAGAGAAGTTTATCACTCACCCTGGGAAAATATTTCCGTATGGAATGTACCTGAAAATGATTCAGTAATTTCTGATTATTTTGAATTTCATCAATTTTTTAATGATTATGAAGATTCTGTTGAAGTTGAATGGGATTTTATTTTAAAGAAAGAATTGGTTATAGCTGAAGATTTTGAACAATTTAATGAGGAGCTTGAAGAGTGGAATGAACTGGTGGCATATGAAATAGATTTTATAAAAAAAATGGATCCAGGAGAACTATCACAAAGCATAGGTGATAAAGTTAAAATAGAAAGAAATGATGATAGCAAATTTGAATTATTAGACAGCAACAATATTTTTATTGAACCAACCATCGTACACACCGAAAATATTGATCCTGAAATGGTTCAAAGTATTATTGAGGTTTTAAATGAAAATGTAAATTCTGTGAATGACAAAGATTTTGATAGAGCAATGAATACTATTTACAAGGATCACCCGGAATATGATAAAACAACACAAGCTCTTGAAAAAATTATCAGCAATGAAAAATTCAAAGCAACTTTTGGGATGGAAAATCCAAAAGTATTAGATGTAATAAACAATTGTGCCATTGTTACTAATACCACAACTGTAAGTATGAAATATTTAAGTAACGAAGCTGCACTCCGTTTTAATGCTGTGAATGTTTTTATAAATACTGATGATGGATGGAAAATTTATAATACTTATGCGATGAGTGAAAAGACTACCTGTGATTTGTACGAAGAATTGGGAAGATATTTCTATTCAAAAAAAGAATATGAAAACACGGTTATTTTTTATGATTTAGCTTCAAGAAATGATTCAACCTGTGATCGTGTTTACGGCAATCTTGGATGGACATACTATCTTTTAGAGGATTATAATAAATGTATTGAATTCTCAGAAAAAGCTGTAGAGAGAGATTCTACCGCCTTGTATGCACACTATAATATTGCTCTTTCCTATCTGTGTCTGGGGGAAATTGAAAAAGCAAAAAGTCTTTATACAGATATTGTAAAATTTAATAAGGAACTTAAACGGGATATATTAAATGGAGCTATAATTGATTTAAAAGATTTAATTGATAAAGATTTTATGAAAGAAGAAGCCGAGCAGATTCTTAGTGACATTTTTGAAGTGAGAGATACTGATAATCCACTAGAAAATAAAAATCCTGAGAACAGAATTCGTGGTGCAAAGATAGCCCAATAAGAATCAGCTTTCCCAACCCAGATAAATAATTATACAGATGTTTTGACAGCTTTTTTACATCTTTATGACATTTTCATGACAACTCTTCCTCTATTTATAACAAAATTGTATTAAGCAGAATTTTGTTCTGTAAAACAATTTTAATCATTTAGAGGAGGATAAATTATGATTAAATGCATTTTTCTGTTTTGTGCAATATTTATTTTCACAGTATTCAGTATTAATACTGTAGCACAGAGTGATGAACTTACAATTCTTCACTTCAACGACTCACATTCAACACTTTCACCATTGGGTCCACGCACAGCAAATCTGGAAGGAACACAGGGTGGAATAGCAAGGGTTGCTTCATTAATTGGATTAACACAAATGAGTGAACCGAACGTAATTGTACTTCACGCAGGTGATGTTTCAATAGGAGACTTTTTTTTCACAAAATATTTTGCAGCTGCAGAATTTCAACTAATGAACTCACTTGGATTTGAGGCAATGGCTGTTGGTAATCACGAATTTGATTTAACTCCTGATGCCCTTCTTGGAGCATTACAAGCATCATTTCCGCCGGGCAGTGGTTTTCCACTTTTATCATCAAATTTAATATTTGATGGAACTACCCCACAATTAGAATCTTATATAGAACCATATACAATAATCCAGAAAGGTAACGTAAAAGTTGGAATATTCAGTCTTCTCACACCTGAAACAAATGTTTTTTCACAACCTGCTCCTATAATAGTTTCTGATGCAATAATTGAGAAAGCTGCAGAAATGGTAACCATTCTTAGCACTAATAATTGTGATGTTGTAATTATGCTTTCACATCTTGGTGTAGCTCTTGATCAAGTTGTTGCTTCCTATGTTCCCGGAATTGATGTAGTTATTAGCGGTCATGATCATTATAAATTTGATACTCCCCTGGAAATTCCTAATGCTGGAGGAGAAACTACTTTACTTGTTCAGGCAAAATCAAATTATATGTATGCAGGAAAAATGAAGCTGGAAATTTCAAATGGTAATATTCAATTTTTAGATTATCAGCTTATAGCTCTTGATGAAAATATTCCTGAAGAACAAACTGTTAAAGCCGTAGTAGATAATTTAATTTTAGGAATTGAATCAACTTACGGACCGATATTTTCTCAGCAAATGGGATATTCAAATGCTTACTTTAATGAAGAAGCAACTGATTTATTAAACCTTGGTACACATGATACACCTATTGGGAATCTCGTAACAGATGCATTTAAATCAACATTTGCAACCGATATTGCAATTCAGGCAGGAGGTTCTACAACTCTTCCGTTATGGAAGGGACCGCTTGTAGCAGCAGATGTATTTAGAGTTAACGGTTATGGATTTAACACAATAAATGGTTTAGGTTACCAGATGGTTACATTTGATATGGAAGGACAGCATTTACTTTACGGATTAGAATTTGGTTTATCTGAAATAGAAAAAAATGATGAATTTCTTCTCCAGGTTTCTGGTTTACAATACCTTTATGATGGCACACAACCAACTCAATCAAGATTGGTTGGAGCAAATGTAAATGGCTATCCGATAGATCCATTTACAGTTTATTCCGTGGCAACAAATGAATTTGTGTTAATGATTCTTGATTACCTTGGTATTCCATATTCAAATGTTCAACTTTTTGAGGGAGTAACAGAATTTCATGTATTAACTGATTACATATTACAACAGGGAGGTTTTATTCATCCCAAAGAATTAGGAAGAATTATAAACATTGGAAATAATCAATCACGGGGAGCATTAATTGCCGGGGGATGGTTTAATTCCGAGCAAGGCTTTTATCTTAATGATCCATCAGCTGAAGGGAAAATGTTCTTTAATATATACCTTTCTAACAAATTTTCTTCAAATCAACCAAGAGGGATGGTAAATCTCTTTCTTCAGCGTGAAAATTTTAGATTTAGAAGCAGTAATACTGAATGGTTGTTGATTGAAAACTCATCTGCAACGGTTATAGGCACAGGGAAATTAAACGGCACAGGCAATTATGGTTTCCTTATTACTGCTCACAAAAATATTGAAGGTATTGAATGCCCTAACGGTGCTGTAAGATTAATAATCTGGGATATTAATGATGACGAAAGGATTTTATATGATAATCTTTCTCCGCAAAATTTAGAAGGAGGAAGAATTTATATCAAAAGTATTTATGGCGATCAGGAACTAATTTTAAACGAAACAGAAACTGAAAGTTATAATCATCCATACGAATATTCCCTTAAACAAAATTATCCTAATCCGTTTAATCCAGCTACAACTATCGAATTTTCTATACAAGATGAAAGCATTGTTCAACTTAAGGTTTATGATATAATTGGTAACGAAGTTGCCACAATTGTGGATGAATTAAAATCACCAGGTAGATATAATGTAAAGTTTAATGCTGATGGACTTACCAGTGGTGTATATATTTATTCATTAAGAGCTGGTAGCTTTACACAAATTAAAAAGATGGTTCTAATGAAATAAATATAGAATTCAGAGCCCTCCCGGTGAGGGCTCGTTCTTCAAATTTGAATGGTTAAAATTAATAGATTTTTTTAAAGTGAATATAATTGGGAAGGGCAATAATGAATAAGAATATTGTAATAGCAATTAAAATCTTTACATTTCTTTTTCTGTTAGCTTGCTCATTAAGCTGTTCTTCAATCAAAAATATAGAATTGAAGAAGGGTTATGATTTTTCTACAAAAGAAACCGTTTCCGTTTATATTATCCCTTCAAATCAACCAAAACTTGATGATACTTTTTCAAGAGTTATCACTCTCGATCTCAAATCCAGAGGGTATAAAGTAATAAACATAAACAATCTTTTACTACAAAATAATAATAGACTATATTCATATAACCATCGTAAAACAGCAGATTCTCTAATCAGCAATAAATCCATTCCTCAAAGTGATATTTATTTAGTTGTAAAGCCAATTTGGGATAGTGTATATTTTGCAGTAGAACAGCTGCCAAGAACACTTGGTGGAAAAAGATTATTCCCGATGAGGGGATTGAATGTGTTAAGGCTATTATCAGAAATTGCTTTATTTAATTCTGAAAACGAGGAACCAATATTAAGCTTTACTGCTTCAGATACAACTCATCTTTATACCGATGAAAGTGGAGATGATCTGTTCTATCCTGAATTTCCCTGGATGATTTGCGCAAGACAGTTAACTCGTGAGTTTGCGGTAATACCTTTATGTTCTGTCATCCATCCATTTCCTTCAAAAAATAAACTTGAAATAAGTTTCTGGGTAGATAATTCTTATAGAAAAGCATTTCCAAATTCATGGAAAGACCGTATTAGTAGAAGAGTATTGTATGCAAATGATATACTTTGTTCACAATTTGATATCCAGCTTGTTATTAAAGAATTTAAAGAATGGGATACACGCTTTGAAAAATCACTTAAGCACTCTTTAAGAAAGCTTCAAAGAGAAGAAAAATATAAAAATATAAAATATAATATTGGCGTAACGTTAAATAAGAGCATTAAAACTAACTGGACAGATAAATCTCAAATTGGATTAGCAGTGTTGGGTGGAAAGGATGCTGTTATTACAGCTCAACCTTCTTATCCTGGTTTGGGATTTTGGAATTCTCTTGAAGAATCTATTACGCTAGTTCATGAAATTGGACATTTGTTTGGAGCAAAACACATAGATTACCCAAGTTCTATAATGTTTCCTTATCATGGTCATTTTTCATTTGAATTTGATCCGTATAATTATGAAATTGTAAAATCATCAATAGAAAAAATCTTTGAATAAGAAATGAGATCTTAACATATTAATATTTTTAAATCCCAATTACTTTGAGTCAATTTCATATCTTAAAAACTATAGTATAAACCCGCTCCAGGTCCAAGAGGAATTCCAAGTAAAATCCAAACAATAAGTAAAGCTGTCCACGCGATAAAAAACACAATTGAATAAGGCAGCATTGTTGCAATGACTGTACCAATCCCGGCTTTTGTCGTATTTTCGAAAGAACGCTATTATTAGTGCAAAGAAACTCATCATTGGTGAAATCAGATTGGTTACACTATCACCAATCCTATAAACCACCTGTGTAAGTTCTGGTGAGTAACCTAAAAGCATAAACATTGGTATGAATATTGGGGCAATTAGAGCCCATTTTGCAGAGGCACTTCCCATCAACATATTAATAGACGCAGAAAGAATAATAAACAAAATCATCAGCGGAATTATACCTAATCCCGAAGAAGATAAAAAATTTGCACCCTTAATTGCCATTATCATTCCAAGGTTAGTCCATTTAAAATAAGCAACAAATTGTGCAGCAAAGAAAACTAGAACAAGATAGAGTCCAAGAGATTTCATTGATTTTGCCATTCCGTTTACAACATCTGAATCATTTTTAAAGGTACCTGAACCAAAGCCATACGCTAATCCCATTACCGCGGCAACAACAAAAAATAACGCAACCACTCCTTTTATCAATGGGGAGTTTAGAATATCTCCGTCAACACTTCTTAAAAATCCATCGGCAGGAATGATTCCCCAGAGTATAATTGCAATCACAATTATTGCGCCAGTAAACTGTACCAAATCCTTTTTTTTCATTCTGAGAACTCCTGAATACCCTCTGTTTCCTCACCAGTATATTTACCAAACCTCGGTTCAACAATTTTTTCCGTTACCCAGGTGCCTGTTAATGCAATTATAAAAGTTGAAACAACCATAAAATAGTAATTTGCAGTTGGATTAACAGAATATGAAGGATCCATAATTCGTGCTGCTTCTTCAGAAAGACCAGCTAGCAAAGGATCAACAGTTCCCAGAACCAGATTAGCACTAAATCCACCAGAGACACCTGCAAACGCAGCAGCCATTCCAGCAATGGGATGTCTGCCAACTGCCAGAAATATTATTCCACCTAAAGGTATAAGCAATACATAACCAACATCGCTTGCAGCATTAGAAAGTACACCCGCAAAAACAAGAACAAATGTTAGGAGTTTCTTTGGAGCAGATAAAACCAGCATTCTGATAACTGCACCAATCAATCCGCTGCTTTCAGCAACACCAATTCCAATCATTGCAACAAGACAATTCCTAGCGGTGCAAAGCTTGTAAAGTTATCCACCATTTCCAGAATTATTCTATGCAAACCATCAACTGTTAATAAATTTACAGGTTCGATCATTTCTTTAGTTCCCGGATGCATCGCATGCCATCCAAAAGTGCATGCTATGAATGATAATATAAGCGTAGATAAGGCGAATAAGGCAAACAATGTTGCTGGATGGGGTAGAGCATTTCCTGCTTTTTCTGTAGTACTTAAAAAACGTTGAAAAAAAGATTTTTTTTGGATCATATATGTTCTCTATTTTTTAATGAATGCTGCTAGTGTTTCCAATAGAATCAAATGTTTTAAATGAATTTTATTTGATAAGTCAAGTAAAATAATTTAATAAAATATTCTTCGAATTTTTAAGTTGAAATTGACACACCTTAATGATACTATAAACATAATAAATTTATTTTGTTAGTCTAAAGACTCTACCCAATTTGGTACCGATATATATATCAGTATTATTCCTATCACTTTCATCAATTGCCAATACTGTAATTTCAAGACCAAGATTATTTATGTTAAAGTTTTGTAATGTTAATTGTTTTTTGGAATTTTTTGGATTAGCTGGATCAATCCAATAAACAGAACCATCAGAAAATGTATAAATTTTATCATCATTACCTTTTATTAACTGACTAATTATTCCATTTGAACTTTCATCACCACCGGAACACCATTTGCGTGTGAATGACTTAATCATCGATCCTTTTTTATAAAAATCATTATTGTTTCTAATATCCCTATCTTCAAAAATCCATAAGTTATGACAATCACCAAGAAATATTTTACCACCATCGCACAAAATGGCTGATGGTGTTCTTGAATTCTCAAAACGTGCCGGAATTGAAATAGGACTTTGGATAGTTTTTATTTTTTTTCTGTCAAAGTCATAAAGAAATATTTTCTGTATCTGCTGAAAATTCATCACATCTGTAACGGTTCCATAAATCCTAAGCCTAGTTCCTTGATTATTGTATGTTAAAGAGTTGATAGAATAACCATCAACGATACCGATGACTTTGATATTTAATTTTCCTGTTCTTTTGAATTCGTTTAAATCTGCAAATAAGATTTTAGCTTTTGATTTTTCAATTCCTGTTTCCCAAACCGAAGCCCCCGTTCCAATGATTAGTTCATTATTTTCCGAGATAAAAATCGATCGAATTCTAACTTGTTTATTGTCTCCAATAATATTTTGAACTGGGATTAATTTATCAACAGATTTATCCCTTAGAGATTTTACTCGCAAGTAGGGACCAGAATAAATACCATACACAATAAATTCACTATTTGAAATTATTTTGTCAGCTTGAACTCCCGATTGATATTTTGCTCCATCTTTTCCCTTTATATTTTTTATCTGTCTGTTCCCTTTTAGTTCATTTGTTATTAGTTCAATTGAGCTTTGTGAAAAACTTACATTCATAATCCTATTATTAATAGTTAATCCAACTATATACCCTCCACCGCTAGGATTTTTTTGTGGGAAGTTCTCACTCAATATAATTGGTTGGCCTAAAAGATTATCCTTACTAACAGTAAATAAATAAATTGGATTTGTCGCCCATCTGTAAATACCAAAAATTTCATTGTCTGATGGATTAATTTGAATTGATGTTAGAGGTAAATTTGTGTTCTTCGATTTTGATTTATATGGTTCAAATACAAATGATTTTTTATTTATTCGACCACAATACGTGTATATGAATTCTTTATCTGAACTTGCATATCTTTTTTGCTCAGTTCTGCTCCAATCCTTTGGATTTGCACTATAAATATATTTACCTGATAAAATATCCAAGCACCTTACAGAATGATTTTTGCTGTTAAATAACCAAACTCTGTTTTTAAAATCAGGATCTGTGAATATAGTTTTCGCTGTAATATTCCCAATTCTCTTAATTTCTTTTAATAATTCTAAATCATAAATTATTAGCGAAGTACCTGATTTTATTAATAGTATTGGAATATCATCTAAGCTATTATATGAAATGTAACCAATCTCAAGATGCTCAACCTTATTGGAAATATTTTTTCCGTTGAATGTAATTGTTTCAAGAAAATGTTCAGGCTCTAAGTTTCTATAATCGGTGGATTTTTCAACCTCCCATTTTAATACCATAGCTTCATTATTATTATTATGGGTTGCATAAAATATATACTTTTTTCCAGTTTTGGATTTAAAAACTGTTGCATCAAAAAGATGGCTTACCCCTTTGTCCCTTAAATATTTATTCCCAAATGCAATAATCTTATTTAAAGTAGGATCATATGAAAATATAATTGGTGAGAATGAAGTGCCACCGTAAACTCGCTCACCATCATTTGTAATTGCATATATATATTTACTTGTATATGTTCCGTTTGCATCAACAATTGAACCCAGATCTTCTTCAATAATTTTTTTATTTGGATTTACCTTGTAAAGGTGTCCATTCGGTGAGGTTCCTACATATAGCATTCCATTCAAGTACGTTGAACTCCAGATTGTTTCTTTTGTAAATCCAGGAGAATAACCATCAAAATAAATTTCTTCAAAACTTTGTTGAGCTGACGTTGCAATGCATAGTATTATAATGAAAAATAAAATTTTTAATCGCATAGCAGTACCTTAATAAGTTTATTTTAGATATACTAACATTTCTGATTCATTGAAAATGATAAAATTAAATTAATATTATTTTAGCAAGGATGGTAATTTGAAACATTTTAATGATGAATTATATCATTAAATATGGACAAACAAGTTGCGCCTGACAATCTTTTACATTTAGTCGAGTGTAAAAACTATAAAACTACTCGGATAGTTTTTGCCATCCTAAATTTCCTGGAATATTAATTTTTGCACTTTCATTTGGAATATAAATCTTATTTAGACTTTTAGGGGCTCGAAAAATCGAATAATTATTTAAGTTAAGATGTACATCAGCATCGGCTACTTCAACCTGAATTATTGGCCGATATTTTTTGATAATATTTTCACTTCCTCTCAGAACTTCTAGTTCAGACCCTTCCACATCAATCTTAATATAATCTACGCGGTCCAGATTTTCCCATTCTGCAAGTAAATCTAAAGGTATAACTATTACTGAGAAAGGAACGGCATTTGGATCCTTCTTTATTAAACTGTAAGTATTTGGTTTATTATAATTCTGCCAAAAATTTGCTGAACCAATTTCTGATCCGGCACAAAAATTTCTAATATGAATATTAGAAAGATTATTTAATTTTAAGTTATAGTATAGAATTGAAATCATATCAGGTATTGGTTCTATTGCTAATACTTTTCCATTCCCTTCTAAAAAATACTTTGCGGCTTTTATTGAGTACATTCCAGAATTTGCTCCGACATCTATGAGAACTCCTTTAGGATCGAGAAATTCTTCTAAGTGTTCAAACTCTGGTTCAATTGAATCACCATAAATATAAATTCCTCTCCCACCATATCCTGGAAGGTTTCTACCGCATACATATACACCATTGGAAATTTTTGTTTTTAAAATAAATCCATTTGGTATTAATGCAATTAGAATCTTTCTAATTAATTGATTCAATTTGTATAATAATTCTCTCAATATTTAACTTGACGAACTATTAATAATTCTGTGTTGAAATAGTCATTTATTAATCTAAATAAAAAAGGATGACAATAGTCATCCTTATTAAGTGGGCAGAGACGGAATTGAACCGCCGACACATGGATTTTCAGTCCATTGCTCTACCAACTGAGCTATCTGCCCTAAAATTGAAGAACAAAAATATAAAATTTCATTGGAATCTCAAAAACTATTCTACTGTAACGCTCTTTGCCAGGTTACGAGGTTGATCTACATTAAGACCCTTTTTAACAGCAATATGGTAAGCCAGCAACTGTAATGGAATAGAAGTTAATATTGGTCTTAGCATTTCTATGGTTTCAGGTATTTTAAGCGTATAGTCAACAAGACTATCAAGTTCGCCATCTTCTTCATCACCTATTGCTATAATTCTTCCGCCTCTTGCTTTAACTTCCTCTATGTTACTTAAAATTTTATCATAAATTGTACCCTTTGGGGCAACAAAAACTACCGGCATATTTTCATCGATAAGAGCTATAGGCCCATGTTTCATTTCAGCAGCGGGATAACCTTCGGCATGTATGTAAGAAATCTCCTTAAGTTTTAATGCGCCTTCCAAGGCAACCGGGAAGTTAAATCCTCTACCAAGGTATAAAAAATTTTTAGCATCTTTAAACTCATTTGCTATTTCTTCAATTTTAGTATTAATCTTTAGGATAGATTCAATTTTTCCAGGAATTTTTAGTAACTCCTCAACAATTAATTTTCCTTCACTAACACTTAACTCATTTTTCCTGGCTATGAGCAAAGTAATAAGTGCAAGGACTACAAGCTGCGCAGTGAAAGCCTTTGTAGAAGCCACACCAATTTCTGGCCCTGCATGAATATATACACCTGCCTGACTTTCTCTTGCAATAGTACTCCCAACAACATTGCAAATTCCTAAAACCAATGCACCTTTACTTTTTGCTTCTTTTAGAGCAGCTAAAGTATCAGCGGTTTCACCACTCTGTGATATAAACAGAACCGTATCTTCACCGGAAATAATTGGATTTCTATAGCGAAATTCGGAAGCATATTCTACTTCAACGGGAATTCTTGCGAGCTGCTCTACCATATATTCACCCACAAGAGCCGCATGCCATGAAGTACCGCATGCTGAGATTATAAT
The DNA here is from genome assembly GCA_963714405.1 of uncultured Ignavibacteriales bacterium. Classification (GTDB taxonomy): domain Bacteria; phylum Bacteroidota; class Ignavibacteria; order Ignavibacteriales; family Ignavibacteriaceae; genus JAZGGS01. The sequence continues at coordinate 489,799 of CAVQOH010000001.1, forward strand.
TCTTTTTGAATTTGCCAGACGATCAGCAACATCTGCTAATCCACCTAACTTTGCGTTCCCTTCATCGGGTAATAATCTTCCACGCATTGAGTTACTAACTGATTCCGGCTGTTCCATAATTTCTTTAAGCATAAAGTGTGGATAACCGCCCTTATCAATTTCATCTAAACTTAAATTTATTTCATGAATCTCTTTTTCAATTTCTTTATCAGAAATAGTCTTAACTACGTAACTTTCCCTGGTTATAATTGCCAGTTCTCCATCATCCAAATAAATAACTTTTTTTGTATGGGAAAGAATTGCGGAAACATCTGAAGCAACAAAATTTTCATTATCACCAATGCCAATTACCAGTGGTGAACCTTTACGCGCAGCTATAATTTTATCAGGTTCCTTACCGTAGATAACCGCAAGACCATAAGCACCATCAACCTTACTTAGGGCCATTTGAACAGCTTTACTTAAAGGATAATTTTTTGACAAAAAATTATCAATTAGATGAGCCAAAACTTCCGTATCGGTATCACTTTGAAATTCGTATCCAAGCTTCATCAAGCCTTTTTTTAGTAGCTGGAAATTCTCAATAATTCCATTGTGTATAATAAACAGGTTCCCATCTCTGTTTGTATGAGGATGCGCATTAAGTTCATTTGGAATTCCGTGAGTCGCCCACCTTGTGTGGCCAATTCCTATAGGTGAAGTAAGATTTAATTTTGAAATTCTTTTTTCAAGGAGAGATACTTTCCCTTTATTTTTTATAATAATTGATTCACCCTCATTTAAAACACCAATACCTGCAGAATCATAACCTCTGTATTCAAGTCTTTTTAAGCCATCAATAAGAATGGGTACTGAATTTTTAGTACCGATATACCCAACTATACCACACATGTAAATTCCTTATGAAAAAATATTTAAAACTTAGAAAGGAAATATATTATTTCTAACAAAATTTATTTTTGCAAATATAATCTATTTTACTTTCGCAAGTTTCTGCGTTTTAACCTGAGTCTTATCAGGAAACTTAGCAATAACTTTGTAAAAATAAACACCATTACCAAGCTCATCACCATCCTGATCTCTGCCATCCCAGGATATTTTGTTAAATCCAATTTGTAACCTTGATTGAGGTAAAGAAATATGGCGTATTAATCTACCTGCAACTGTATACACTTTAATTAAAAACTCATCCGGCAATGTGCCCCGTAATTCAAAAGTAAAATGCGTTTGAATTTTAAATGGATTAGGATAGTTAAAAACTTCACGTAATTCAGTTTCGCTAAATACATTAAATATTGATCTGGAGGATGTTGAATCGAAGAAGTTTCCAGAAGCATCTTTAGCTAACACCTCCAAAGTATGTCTTCCATCTTCAAGTTCAGGTGTCCAGGTAATAGTCATTTTGTTTGGATTTTGCTCAATAACATAATTTAAATCCGGATTGGAAAATCTTAAGGGAATATTTTGATGGACTATTGTAAAGTATGAAGTATCCAAAGGTAATGGGCTGTTATCAGTAAGAGTAATAACTACTTCGGGTTTTGAAGCTACAATATCCTCGTTGATTATTTCTTTACCATCAAACGTAATTAAAAATTGTGGTCGTATTGAATCCCTGGCAATAAAAAATTGGTTATCAATAAGATTATTGAACTGAAAATATTCAGGATGACTGATTTCTGTAAAAACTTTTACTTCGTTATCAAATAGCATCCTATCAGTTTCAATATCATAAGATATTTGGTCTGAGCTACTATCACTTGGGATATCCAAGGTAACAGAATGAAACAAACTATCAAACCCGTTTAGATAAAAATCTAATTTAATATTGTTCATATCCAACGGTCCAACATTTCTTCCCTTAAAGCTCATCGTTATTGGTAAACCCTGTAGAATTGTATCAGGATCGAATACTAAATCGTCTCTAACAAAATAAACTTCTGATGGAATTTGATAATCAATATTTAAATTATGAAACTCCATTGGTAGTGATGCTCCAAAAGAAGAATCCGTTAAAATAAAATTAACTTTTAAGTACGAATACTGAGATGAATCAACAGAACTTAGCATATACTGACTGGGAATGTTAATCATTAATGTATCCCACTGTTTTGTTGAATTATTTAACCCAAGTAAATCTGCACGGTACTCACCTGTTGTTCCTGGATTTTCTATAACGTATTCAAGACTATTCCACCAGGCAGCAGGACCAACCCTATTCGATTCAATAGTACCTTCAGCATCAGTATAGTAGCCAGTAAATTTGGATATTTTTGTATTATAAGGTAGAAATGTGCTATATGTAGATGCATAAATATGATCATTTGTCCAATCCCAGCACCAAGCATAATATTTTTGGAAATCGAACCTGGGTCTCCATTGTTCAACAAAAAACCCATCACTAATTTGGTACATTCTTGTAAAATTTTGTAATAATACTTCTATAGTATAAATGTAATCTTCATGAACGTAAAATCCACCAAATGATTGATTACTACTTCCATCAAGTTGGATATCTGGTCTGGCAAGAGCCCAATTGTTGGTAGGATCAAATGTACGGAGAGTGTATTTTAAATTACCGGCTGTATCACGTATGGTTAAATTATATACATATTCACCATTTGAAGAAAGATATACCCCGCCATTAACTACAGGTAAAGATGTATCCCATGCAAGCAGCCCATCGGGTACTTCAACTGAATCAATTTGTCCGGTGGAAATTTCTATTCGGGTAAGTAAGTAAGGATTTCCAGTCGGAATGTAGAGGAATCCATCACTATGATATGCAAGTGTATTGTTAATTTTATCGTAGAATTGAGTAAATGCACCATAGAACTGACCTTTAACAGTTCCATTATTTCCGGTACCAACCCTGTAAATCCTTGATTTACCATCTCCTCCATTTTGCTGCTCCCAATATGATAAATAACCAAAGTACAGATAAGTTCCATCGGTTGTGAGCGCGGATAAAGTTAATGTATCTGGGAGTTCTGGATCCAAGAAAATATCTTCAATTAGAGTTTTATCTGAAACCCTCGGTGGCAGCGGATCTGTATTTAGAGAAAGTGTTTTTGAATTTTCTGAATAGTTTATATTATAAGTTTTAAATGTCTTAAGTATTTCTTTGTGTGCATAATAACCATCTTTATTTGTAGCATTCACTGAGAAACTTCTACGAGCGCTCCAATCACCAAAATTATTTCCATCAAATATGCGTGCTCTCCAAAAATAAACTCCGGGTATTAAATTTGGAGTATTCCATTCAACAAATGCATTTGATGGAGTTAGTTTTCCTGAAACTACCAGGGGTGAAGTAAAATACAATGAAGTATCAATTTCAATAAAATATTCTAAATCTCTCTTTATGTAATATCCAATATCAGAGAATAAAAATTCAACGTTACCAGATGTTGAAACGAAACCATCAATAGGTTTTAATGTATTTGGCTGGCTGATATCAAAAATCAGAAATAATTCTGAAGCTACATTATCTGAATGGTCTTCTTCCAGAATTATTTCGGTTTCATTTACTTGGGCAGTAAGTTTATATAAACCACCTGTAAGAGCAACCCACGGAAAATACACGGAATCTTTCTCACCAAAGTTTGGAAGTTTAATACTTCCAATTTGGAAACTTGTATCAGAAGTTTCAGCAAAGACCTCAACTACGACAGAATCATCAGGGAATATAGTTCCCCAATTCATTATACCTATTTTCGCCAAAATAGTATCACCAACCACGGCGCTTTCCGGAATAAGTGAAATATCAGAAGAGGTGATGGCAAAATCAGGATAATTGGGTAGCGCAATTTTCATCACTGGATCACCAAGGTAGGTTAAAAGGGAAATTTGCCCCCCATATATTCCCCCGGATGAGACCTGGTTTTTTCCGTTAAGAATTGCTTTTCCTATAATGTAGTTACGCTGATTAAAAATTTCGCCAAAAACTTTTCTATTAATTTCTTTACCTACACCCCACCAGGTAATTCCACTGGAGCCAAAAAAACTAATACTGCCTTTACCTTCAACGCTGTTAAATTGTTCACCAAAAACATCCTGATTATCAAAATGAGCTGTATAACAGGTAAGACTAAAAATTATGGGTAACCTTCCGCCATTTTGCAAGAGATAAATATCATCAACAGTAAAAACGAGATCCCACTGGAAACCAGCACCGTGTCCGTAATAATTAAGTAAAATGGTTCCTTCATTAATTTCCTGTCTAATCTTTGGTCCCTCTCCCTGGAAGGGTTCATGCTCAGGTTTACTTGGATATCTGAATACTTTTGAACAATGAAATCCATTAGGTGTTACATAATTCTGGCAGAGTTCAAGGCTCGCATCATTGAATCCAAAAGAAAGTTCATCATCAAGATTTAAACCTGAGGCAACTACAAGAATATCCTCTTTCCAGGGTTTTGAAATATCTTCCGGATAATTAAATAGCTTACTAAGCAGTATTGTCCCTTCTTCTACACTTTCCATTGATAATCTGCCAATTGCCAGATCGGGCTTCAAATCGTTTCCTGCAACTGTAACAAATGAGTTATCACTTGCAGATTCTCCATAGAGATAAGCAAAATAAGGTATGGAAGGAATAAAGTTTTTTCGGCTTGTTGGTAAAATTTGCCTGTAGTCATAACTCATATCTCCCATCAGGACTATATAAGAAGGTGCTGGGGCCAACCATTCCTCAAAAGCATATTTTACAAAATATTGTATTGCGTATGGATCAAGCAATCCATCAGAAAACTCATCATATATTTGATCAACATCAACACTTTTTATTCTTGGATTTTGAATTGAGGAATCAGGAAAATTTGTTGATCTAAAATTTCGTAATACTTCTGCTAGATTGTCAAATTCCGGATGGTAAATGATTAAATAATCTGCTCCATTAGATGGATCTCGTAAGTTGGAAGGTGAATCTAATCTAATGGAATCTACAGTGGTAAAATGTTCAGGTGATGAGAGGAAATATTCTGTCTCACTACTCATCGTATCTGTAAATGCAACTGTATTTAATGTATCATTAAAGAAGTAATTATTTGTTAACATCCGATTTTTCTGAGGGACATATACTAATAAATCACTTCCCTCCCAACGCCATACCCGGTATAAATTCATTCCAGAATTATCGTGATTAGTAAAATTATAATATTCACCATTAACTCTGTTCACTCTCCAATAATCAAACTCGGCCCAATTTATTCTGATCTCATCGCTGCCACTGGGACAAAGATCCCCTCGAACTTCTACCTGCAATTTATTTCCGACATTATAAATTTGAATACTATCACTTGATGCATAGAATCTGCGATTAAATGTAACTGATTTTTGACCATCCCAAATTATATTTCCGATTGGTTGATCAGTAATTGATATATAAGCTTTGTGATCAGTTACGCAACTACTGCTGTTGGTAATACCTTGCATATTTACTTTTAGTCTAACATAATGAGAATCTGCACTCATATTTTGAAACGCACTAAATCTATGCTCAAACTTGAGAGAGGGAACTTGATTATATGCCGTAGCTTTTCCCCAAAACCAATGATCTATGTCACCATTTTCTGCATAACCCAGTCTTTCATAAATTGTATCTCTTTCAAAGTGAATGGTAGTTAGATTTGAAATGTATGTACGATTTGAATTGGGGCGGAATCCTTGTACTTTTAAATATCGCAATCCCTGTGAATGACTTTCATAAGAGAACCAGTAGACATTTGTTAAATTGTAAATATTTAAATTTGAATATGGCGATGGACTAGGTGGAAATCCAACAAACTGGAAATAATCTCCTTCATTAAAAATTTGATCACCATGATCATAAACATCAATCGGTATAAGTTCGCCATTGCAATATAGTTCAAGTTTTTCACTGGCCGTACTGCTTCCTAATTGAGCACCGCTGTTTACCAGTTCTTCGTACGTTATCCGGTAAACATTTTTTGTTTTTACATATATTTTAATCCACTCTTTATTTGGATCATACCATGAAGTATCTGCTAAAGTTGGGCTTTGAGGGTTTATTCCTTTTCCAATCCATTGTTTTGCCTGATCAAAATTGATTACAGAAGTTTTAAGATAATCAAACGTAAAATCGTCATAAACAGATTCTGTAACTTGTTCTCCAGGATTGTAATCAATTCTAATTTTAATAGAATTTATTTTTCTGAGTATTCTTGAAACCGGTTGATATTGAAAAGGCGACACACTTAATGTAATCACATTTGCAAATCTTACAGTAAAAAAAGGTTCAAAGGATGCAGGTGAAATGGGGAAAAAATTATTATTGCTGTAAATTGGTACATCCATCTCATCAGGTATGTATTCATTTATATCCGGATCTATCTCTGGAAATGGAGGAACTAATTTATTTGTATAATCTGTGGTTTTGCTTTCTAACACAGTAATTTTAGGTGATGAACCAAAAGGAATTCCTAGATTAACATTATATACCGGTAACCATGGTTCGCCAATGTTGCGTGCGCTAAAGCCTTCTTCCTTAATAAATTGAAAATTTTTACCATTAAAAACCGTATCAATAATACTGTAACCCTGTAAAAAGTTAAATTCAATAGTAATATGATCAGGTTGAGATTCAATTATACGATATGACTGTGAGAAAGAGGTGCTAAATAGCAGAAGAGCGATTAGGATAGAATAAACTTTACTCATATTGCAAAATTTTAAATTTGGATAATAATTTTAATCAACATAGAATTTTATTTAAATCTGTGCAAGTCGAAAATACTTACAATAATTACACATTTATTTTAATTAATTTGGTACTAGGATTTGATGGATTTATCCTGATAAAGGCTATATCGGTTATAAATTACCCTTATTTGTTATAATTACTTTTACTGTCTTCAGAACAACAATAAAATCTGTCCAAAAATTTGCATGTTCATAATAATTCAATTCCATAGCAATGCGTTTTTCCGGTGATAAAAGCTGGCGTCCGTGCACTTGCGAATATCCAGTTATACCAGGTTTATAATTAAATATAAGTTTTTGCATTTTGCTGTATTGATTTGTAATTGAAATTATTTCAGGTCGTGGACCAACTATGCTCATATCACCTTTAATAACATTTATGGCCTGCGGAATTTCATCAACACTAGTTCTTCTTAAAATTTTTCCAACCTTAGTAACTCTTGGATCATCCTTTTGAGTTAATTCCGGGCCAACAGATAAAGCATTATCAATCATTCCTCTAAATTTTATCATCCGGAATGGTTTACCGTTAAATCCTGTTCTTTCATGGATAAAAAGTACAGGTCCCTTTGATTCAATTTTAATTGCTAATGCTGCAATTAACAAAATGGGAAATGAAATGATAAGTGTGATAATACTTATAAGAAGATCGGTGGTTCGCTTAATAAAACTACCTTGCTTACCCATAGTAAAGGGAAGTTTTATTTTTTATTTTTTTTGAATAAATCAATTAAAGTACTTATTACCCTTTCCACATGCGAGTCTTTCATTCCCGGGTAAATTGGCAGCGACATTAACCTTGGAAAAACATTAGAGGCAACAGGAAAATTATCATCGGAAAGTTTAAAAGTTTCGTTGTAGTATAAATGTTGATGAACCGGCATAAAATGTACACCAACCCCAATATTACTTCTCCTTAATTCATCAATAATTTGGGCGCGGGTTTTTTTCAATCTATCAAGATGCAGCCTGATTGGGTATAAATGCCAGCTTGATTCTCTGTCATCCTTTATTGTATGGAGTTCAATTGTATCTAAATCTTTAAATGCTTCCGTATACTTTGCAGCAATCTTTTTCCGCCAACTCCACATCTCATCAACTTTTTTAAGCTGGGGTAACCCAAGTGAAGCCTGAAGATCAGTAAAATTATATTTATAACCCGGTGCAACTACTTCATAATACCATGAACCAGATTCACTATAACGTTTCCATGCATCCCTGTTAATTCCATGCAATCTCATAATTGAGCAGCGCTCGGCAATTTCTTCATCATTTGTACAAATCATTCCACCTTCACCTGTAGAAAGGGTTTTTGTTGCATAAAAACTGAAACAGGTTACATCAGCAATTGTCCCGATTTTCTTACCTTTATAAGTTGCTGGGAGTGAATGAGCTGCATCTTCTAATACTTTTATATCGTATTTTTTGGCGAGTTCAAGAATCTCATCCATATCACAAGGTTGTCCACCATAATGAACCGGAATTATAGCTTTTGTTTTTGGTGAGATGGCTTTTTCAATTTCCTTTAAAGAAATATTTAGTGTATCTGCTTCCACATCAACGATGACAGGTTTTGCTCCAAAGTAGCATACTATTTCTGCAGTTGCCGGGAAAGTCATTGTAGGCACAATAACTTCATCACCAGGGTTGATACCAAATGCTTCTAAAGTTAAATGTCCTGCGGCAGTCCAGGAACTAACGGCTACGGATTTTTTTGAACCTATATATTTGTTGAATTCGTTTTCAAACCGGATGGTTTTTGGTCCCATACTGAGCCAACCGGAACGAACAGTATCAACAATTTCATTAACCTCATCATCAGAAATGAATGGTTTGTGAAACAGCAAAAAATCGTTTTTCATAAACCCTTTTTAATTGCCAAATTGTAATCAAAGATAATAATTTGAAATAACAATATCCAAATAAACAGTTAATTTTCCAAACATTTGTAAACGTGAAATTTATCAAATATAGACTAATTTTATGAATATGTTAATTATTTAGAAAAAATAAGTGACATGAATGACTGCTGTATCCATATCGTATTAATAGTCAAAGAATTTTTATAGCCAGGTTTATACTGTCTGATAAGTGTATGATTTATTTGATTCTTGATTTTAATAAATAGTAAAAATCAAATCACGTAGAGGTTATTTTAAATTAGTTTATTTATTACTTTTAAAAAAAATAGTAAAAATTCCCGTAATAAATCCAATTCCGTAAGAGATGTGCAATAGAAAATAAACCATCAATGTTGTAAATTTTTCAAGCATACTCATTTTATTTATCATAGAATATATGAAACCAACAATTAGATAAATTATCAGCGGGATTAGATAAAATACTAACTTAATAGCAATTGGTAATGTTAATAAATACATAACAAATATTGGAGGAATTATATGGCGAAGTTTTGCTTCTGATTTTATTTTTTTTAATACCAGAGGTTTATACAAACCATATTGGAAATATTGTTTAATCAGTTTTTTAAATGATGAACGTGGATAGTAGTAAGATTTTATCTCTGTGTTTAGATAAATCTTCTTACCTAAACTTCGAGCCCTGTAATGAAACTCGTCATCCTGATTTCTCTTAAGTTTTTCATCAAAGAAACCAATTTCATCAAACAACTTTCTATTCCATGCTCCTAAATAAACGTGATCAGATTCTCCACTATAGACATTATCATGTATTTTACTTCCTCCTATTCCGAAGCGTGTAGAAGTACAATATGCAACTGCTTTTTGAAATGCGGTTCTACCAATTGCTCTCATTGGTCCACCAACTATATCTGCATTTGTTTTGGAAAATGTTTCCAGTATCTTTTCGAAATAATCACTGGCATATTCAGTATGAGCATCTAACCTTATAATTGGGTCACCAGTTGATTTTTTAACACCAATATTTAATGCATATGGTACAAACTTATTCGCATTATCGAATAGACTTATGTTAGGATAATTACTCGCCCACTTATCTACAATTTCTCTTGTTTGATCGTTTGAACCTCCATCAATTATTAGTAACTCCTTTTCTTTCGGTTCTGAAGAGATAAAGAACTTAATTATTTCCTCTATATACTCTTCCTCGTTTAACGTTGGACAGATTACACTTATCAATTGATTACACTCTTAAATTTTATGTATGAGAAATAAGACGCTTATTTTGAAAAAAACCAAATTCTTAATTGATTTTTCTAAACTACTATTACATCATTTAGTACTTCTAATACATGGCTATCCCAGCTAAAGCAGCGTAGCGCTTTTTCTTTTCTTTGTATCCGATCGCTGTTAGAAAATCCATTTTTCAGGCTTGAAAGCATTGCCTTTAAAATATCGTTAATGTCATTACCGTTTACGATATAACCAAATTCTAATGCATTAACGATTTCAACGGGACCGCCGTTGTCACCCACAATAGGAATATTACCGCAGGCCGCTGCATCAGCTATTACTAAACCAAATCCTTCAACATTACTGCTATTATCTAGTTCTATGTTAGGATGAAGGAATATATCCGAACTTGAATGTAAGAGTAATAAATCCTCATCATTTACATATCCCAGAAATTCAACATTTTCTCCAATTGATAACTCCTGAACCAAAGTTTTTAAACTTTCTTCTTCAGTTCCTATACCTGCAATTTTAAAAATTGCATTTATATTATGCTGGTTCAATAATTGATTGAATGCAATAATGGCATTATGAATATTCTTCTTTTTCTCTAGTCTGCAAACAGTGTAAAAAATAATGGTTTCTATATCGTTCGAATTATTTGAAATAACATCTTTATACTTTACCGATATACCGTTATATGCAACTATTACGTTCCTATCTCTGAGTTGATAAAATTTTTGTATTAATCTTTCTCTTGTAAAATTAGAAACACAAATAATTTTATCAGCTTTCTTATACACTAACTTCATTAATTTATTTAGTAAAAATTCAGAGCGTAGAAATTCATTTCCGTGTGCTGTGACTATATACCTTCTATTTAAGAAATAAAGCGGTAATGCTACCTTCCAAGTGGTTGCCCAAAAAATTGTTGATCTGTTTTTATCACTAAAGATTAGTAAAAATAATTTCAAAAAGTTAATAATTTCATATCTGCTTTTCTTAATGCTTACCAGATCAGCATGGTGTTCATTTGTAAATACATATGCCCTAAATCTATTATTAAACAGTTCTTTGAGTTTGTAAAAAATTGCATTGCTATACTCTTCTACACCTCCAACCTCCGGAGGGAATCCCTTTGCAATAAGACAAATGTTCATTTATAATCACCTCTAAATGACAAAAGGCTAATAAAAACAATTATAACTACAATGATACCTCACCTCTATTTGAACTATGATTTATATTTACCTTATTGTAATAGTAAGCAAGTATGCTAAACAATAACCAGAAGGGTAGATCAACTGATATCCAACCATAAGACATAATATTTATACCATCGAATAATGATCTTACAAACAGACCCGTCATTGTTGATATTACTCCGACAATTAAATAATAAGAATTATCAATTGTTTTTTTTAAATGATGTAAGACCGTTTTTGAAATTTTCAATAATGTATATGGAAGCAATAGTGAGACAATTAGACCCAGTATACCTAAATCAGTAAACATAATTAGGAAAAAATTGTGCGCACTGTTTCTGCCAAGAGTATCCTCATAAAGACCAATTAAATTCCGACCCTGAAAACTATTCAACATGGCCGGAAAATAATCGAACATCTTAAAAGCGTATGCACCAGGCCCTATTCCAAAAACAAGATTATCCCCAATCATATCCATCGAAATTTTCCACAAATAATCTCTATTAGCCAATCCGCTTTCTACTCGAAATGCTAAAACTATAAATTCCTGAACTGGTTCAAGCAAAATCAAAAATAATATCCCAATGACAGATGGAATAATTATTTTAACCAACAATTTTTTATTTAATATAAATAACATTAAAAACACGCTAACGAAACAGGATAGTAATGCAGACCTAGATCCAGATATGATTAGTGCTATAAATAAAAAGCCAATCAATAACCAAATTATAATTCTTGAATATGTAAATTTTGTCGTGTAGAAATAACTAACGAGTAATGGAATTGCAATGGCGAAATATCCTCCTGTAGCATTAAAATTACCAATAAATCCGCCAGTTCTATAAATTTGCCCTGCAAGTAAAAGTAAATTAAATCCTGATACTATAAAGTCATAAAGTGTACCTAACGCAACAATAATTGCTGAAAATATGATTGCATTAATAAATAACCGTACATCCTCATATTTATTTATTGAAGTGAAAAGTAAAAAAACAAAAAAGAAAAAAGCAGATAATCGCAGCAGCAATAAAAACCCAGCATAGCTATGATCTGAATTTAAAATGGAAAATACCATAACAGTAAATAATAGAAATATAAATATTAAGATTGGGTAAGGTATTGGAGAATATTTACTTAAAACAAATCCATTTCTAATTAAGACAATAGAAAAAAGAGATATTGCTGCCACAATTTGTATTATCAAACGAAGTGTAGGATTTATTTCTCCCACTAGGACTAAAAGTAGTACTGTAATAAGAAATAAAAAAAGTTTATCATGAAATAAGATAAAAAGATAAACTAATAGTACTCCAAAAATTAAAACCCAGATGTAATCTGCAGCAATAAATGATAATAAAATTGCTAATGAAGCAACAAGTAAAATTTGCTGATTACCGTTAATAATTGAAAAAAAATTATTCTTTTTAATAATCATGAGTCAGAAAAATATTTTGCACAATGATTAGTGATAGATTTAGTCTAATTTTCTTTCCTCAAAACAATCTCAATCGAAAATTCTCCATCACTGTGTTTTTCAGGATCAGTGATTGTATGACCTTCACTGCATTCTTTAACATAAATCAATTCGTAACCGCTGATGGTTTTTTCTACTAAAGGAAGAATTCCAATGGTATCTGGTTCTTCATCTCTATCAATTAAGAAAAAATTTTTATGATCAAAATTAAACCTGGAAGGAAGTGTTTTTTTCTTTTCGTACAAATCCCGGTGAGGCAGGTATATTATTAAATATCCACCGGGTTTAACAACTCTGAACCAATTTTTAACTCCTTCATATGGATCTGGTAAATGTTCTATTGTATGCGAGGAGTATACAAAATCAAATGAGTTATCGTTAATACCTTTCAAATATTGAGCGTTACCATGCTCAAAATCGTATCCCTGCGCATCTTTAGTAATTAAATCACTGCCATAACCAATATCCAATCCTTTACCTACGCAATATTTTTCAAAAAAACCTTCTCTTACTCTTCTTTGATATGCTTTACTAGTTTCACCAGGAACAAATGGTCTTCCAAAATATTTATATTTAACTGCAAGTAAGTTTCTTTTTATCCATTGCAGAACTTTCCAGGCACTGCCGGGTAATATATTTTTCAAATTTTCCTTCATAAGAGTATAAAAGTAGATTGAAGATCACTTGTGTACATATTTTTATCAGTCATCAAACACTTTTCTGAACTTAATACTTTTTTTATTTGAACTGATTTGCACAAAATTATTTTTTAAGTAAAAATTAATGGCTTGTTGATTATTATTCCTGACAGATAGGGTATAGCTTTTTTCATTTTCATTTTTTAGAGAACTTTCAAAATGTTTTACCAGCTCCTTACCAATACCTTTACCGCCTAACCTTGTATCAGCAGCTATTAAATATAAGCTAACTTCTTTATAACCATCTTTTTTTTGTGAAAATATTTTGTTAAATAATTCACTTATTTTTTCAAGAATAAAATGAGGATTCAACAATAAATAAAATAATATTTTAAAAAAGTTTTTATTGAGGAAATCATTAATTATTACACCGCTGTTTTTATCGGCAAAAAGATAACCAACGGTATTACCATCACTTTTAGTTACCAATTTGTAATTCATATTTTTAATGAGATTTTCAAAATATTTTACCAGCAGCTTATTGGAAAAATTTGCAGTAAAATGTATTTTACCAAAAACCTGTTTATGAAGTAAAGCAAGCTTTTCAGCATCTTCTATTTCAGCGTTACTGATTTTCATCAAATAAATTTTCCGATTGCTTTCTCAAATTTAATCAAGAAATATTAACTTTTTTCTCACAATACTTTTCTAAAAAGGGAATTAATTTGTTGTACACTTCTTCAGTTTGCAACAATTCCATACACTTAAACGCAGGGCAACCAACCATTCCTGCATGAGTATAGCAATATTGTCTGTTCTTCCCAGGTGAACAATGAATCGCCTTAAAAATAAACTCATGATGATCTCCAAAGGGAACCGAGAAATCGGGATTTGTAGGACCATAAATTGTAAATGTAGGTTTACCAAACATGCTCGCTATATAAAGTGGCCCAGAATCGTTGCCAATGAAGACAGAACAGGTTTTAATTTTATCAATTAATTCTTTAATAGATTCTGTTTCTATAATTTCAATATTTTTATTTATAATTGAATCTTTCTCACTTTTTCCAAGTGTGTTTTGAGGAATACAAATTACAATATCATAGTTTTTATTTAAATTTCCAGCAAGTGAAATATAATTATCTATCCCCCATTCTTTTGCAGCCCAGCCACCAAAAGGATGAATAAGTATCTTACCATTTTGACTTAAATGAACTTTAAATTCTTTTAAATTATAATCATTATCTGCAGGAAATTTAGTATTTACAATTTCCAAATAGGAATCAATCAAATGCGGAATATTTCTTATTGATAAAAAATTGGTATAAATAGCTTTAAAATGTTCAAGGTTTGAGCCAATAATTTCTTTTGAAGACGAATCGAATATAAGAAATGCTGATTTAACTGATCTCGTTAAATCATAAATTCTTTTGGGATTAAGTTCTTTTACTTGATTACGTGTTTTCCTTTTTGCTTTTCTACCTTTTAAAATAAAATCATTATGGCTTAATGTTATGTAATTTAAATCAGGTAATAACTCTCGATAAATAATTTCACTTTCTTTGTAACAAACAACGTGAATGTTTTCGCTATGATTTTTTATAATTTTTTTTATTGCAGGAATAGTAAAAACTGTATCACCAAGCCGGTTTAAAGATATTATTACTATAGATGCACCATCATTTCGGCTGTTCAATTTTCTTGCTAGATAAAAAAAAGGGAACGCAAAAAAGTTTGCAACTTTTTGCAGAATAGAAATATTATTTAATAAAAAAGTAAATCTGTACTTACTTATCATAGCTGTTATACCTCTATTCTAGCTTGGCGTGAATTTTTATAAGTAATCAGAGCATTTGAGAGTAGTACAACTGAATTATGATTAGTTAAAAAAGTATTTATTCCAAAGATGATTACAAATAGTAATATCTGGATTATTCCGGATACGACGATTAAATTTGCAGGGATTAATAGCGCTAACCAGTAAGAAAGAATCAAGCTGATTAAACCGTTCGAAATTCCCCATAATAATTCTTTCATAAAAAAAACCTTATTATTTAACTTAATTTTGAACAGAACTACTGCAAAACTTAGAATAAAAAATGATATGTAACTCAAAGTGGTACCAAGAGCTAAACCATTTTGTTTAAGGTTATCAACAAAAATAAGATTAAGGACAATTTTAAGTGAAACACTGACTAAAGCAACAAAAAACAGATAACTTGTTAATTTTTTACTATAGATAAGTTTATTTAAAACTGCATAAGTGGAATAAAAGATTAAACTCAGAGTATATATTTTTAAAACTGAGGCTGTCATAATTCCATCATCAATAGAGAAAGCACCTCTCTCATAAAGCAAATGGACTATCAAATCACTGAAATAAAATAATACAATCGTTATTGGTACGAATAAAACCGTATTTATAGAAAAGAAATTATTTAGATGTTTTTCAGCTTCACCCGTTTCATCATTTATACTTTTTGATAAGGATGGAAAAATTGCTGTGGATATTGCTAGCGATATTATCGATAACGGTAGTATATATAAGTGAATTGCATAATTAAGGGCTGCTATCCCACCGGGTTCTACCATATTATAAAAATACCTGTCACTTAACATAAACAGTTGACTCAATGATTCAATTATAATAATTATTAAAAGAGAGCTGTTAAAAAAGCGAAAATATTTTTTGCTTGTAAAAAATTTTATATGAAATATTTTTATATCTTTCCTTGTAAAGTAAAGTAACAATAATAATTGCAGCAAAGCCCCTGTCACATAGCCAATGGCAATTGCCATCACGCCTATTGAGTTTTGCAATGTAAATACCAGTATTATCATTGCAACGTTAAGCAATAACTGAGAAATGGACGGCAACCTGAATTCAAATTTAGCTTGAAGAAAGGCAGCCAGTACTGAACTTGCTGCAAACAATGGAATACCGATAAGAACAATTTTAAATAAGTTAATTGTTGATTCTAAGGATTTTGCGGAAGATTCAGGAAGATATATGCTGAATATTATATCCGATAAGACAAAAAATATAACTGCAATGAATAATCCACAAAAAAAGAAAAGCCATATAGAAAATCCTGTAAATTCAACTGCTTCACTTTCAGTTTTATTATTGTATGAACTGTAATTTGGGATAAAATAATTCTGCGCTATATATAGAATTATAGAGTTGATGGTAATCGGTAATACGGTTGCAACCAAGTACAGATCATATTCATTACTTAACCCAAAATAATTTGCAAAAATTACCTCTCGAATTAATCCAAGCCCCTTACCAATCAGCAATACACCTGTAATGAAAATTGAAGCGCCGGCTATCGTTGAAGTGAATTTTTGTTTCATAATTTAAATAAGCTTTTAATAAGAAAAAGAGTTGAAAATTTGACGCAGAACAGAGATCTACTTATTTATAGATTTGAAGTAATCAATAGTTTTTTGCAATCCTTCTCCTCTCTGTATTTTTGGTTCCCAGCTCAATTTCTCTTTTGCTTTTGATATATCCGGTTGACGAACTTTTGGATCATCCACAGGCAGGTCTTCATATACAATTTTACTTCTGCTTCCCGTAAGTTTTATTACCTCTTCAGCTATTGATTTAACTGAAATTTCTTCCGGGTTACCAATATTAACCGGTTCATTTTCTTCCGACACAAGTAGTTTGAACAAACCTTCAACCTGATCAGAGATATAACAAAAACTGCGGGTTTGTTTTCCATCACCGTAAACTGTAATGGGTTTTCCTGTAATTGCCTGCTGAATAAAATTTGGCAATGCTCTACCATCATTTTTTCTCATCCTGGGTCCATATGTATTAAATATTCGCGCTATCCTCGTTTCCAAACCGTGATACCTTTGGTAAGCCATTGTGATTGCTTCAGCAAATCTTTTTGCCTCATCGTAAACTCCGCGCGGACCAATGGGGTTTACGTTCCCCCAGTAGTTTTCGTTTTGCGGATGCACATTTGGATCACCATAAACTTCTGAAGTTGATGCAAGCAAAAATCTTGCATTTTTTTCTTTTGCTAAACCAAGCGCTTTATGAGTACCAAGCGAGCCAACTTTTAAAGTCTGAATAGGTAGCTGTAGGTAATCAACTGGACTTGCAGGCGATGCAAAGTGAAGTATAAAATCTATCTTACCGGGGAGGAAAATATAATTTGTAACATCATGTTTTACGAAAGAAAATTTATCATTTCCTGACAGATGTGATATGTTATTTGTATTTCCTGTAATTAAATTATCAATACAAACAACTTCAAAACCTTCGTTTAATAATTTATCACATAAGTGCGAACCAAGAAAACCCGCACCTCCTGTTACTACTGCTTTTTTTTTCATTTATTTGTATTCACTTTCAGCGAAATTAATTTTTTTTCTTTTAAAACAAAATAAAGTGATACTAAAAGAAAAATAAATATACCGCTGAGCATTGTAGAAAAAATAACTCTTGGTGCGGAAGCTTTTATTGGTGGAATTGCCTCATCTAGAACTTCAATGGTTGGAAGATCTCTATTCTCTTGTATTCTTTCTTTATAATACTGTTGCTGGAGTAAAAGATAAACTTCGTTTTGAATTTTTACTTCGCGAAGTAATTTTGCTAACTCCATTCCTAATTCCGGTACGTCATTAAATGCGACAAGATAATCTTCAGTTCCGATTTCAAACTTATCGTACTCTTTTTTTAGTTCTTCAAGTTTTTTTCTTAGAGAAAGAAGCACTTTATTATCTTCTCTTAAATTTGGTTTAAGTAAACCAATTTCAATTTCCGTTTTCATAATTTCTGCTTTTAATTCAGCTGAACTTTCTATTGCGGATTTTAGCTGATCAGGCAACGAAATGGTTTTATTATCTTTCTGAAACTGCATCAAATTTAATTCTGCTGAATCAAGTGAAGCTTTGGTAAGTTTAAGCTGGTCTTCAATATACTGCCTCGCACGCTTAGCTTTATAAGAAATTTTTTCACGGTTAATTTTATCCAACGCTTCTACATATGAATTGGAAAGTGAAGCAGCAAAATTTTTTGTAGAATCTATATCTGCAAATACTAGCGGGAGGAAACCTGTTTTAACTTCAACTGATAACGTTATTATCCCTTCTTTTGATAGATTTAGCATCAATTTCTTTTGAAGTAAATCAGCAGCCTCATAAATATTATCTGCATCAAAAAAATTGATTAAACCATGTTTCGTAACTACATATTCAGCCGCGGTCCGGCTTTTTAAAATTTCCATATAGAGCTGAGAGTTTCCCTGAGCACCTCCAAATAGCAAAGATGAAAAATCACTGCCTCCCAATAAACTTGATAACCCGGTCATCTGGTCATTTTCAGTCGGCGGTAAAATTGTTACATGGGCATTGTAAGTTAGTGGAGATATAAAAAATAGGTACAGGAATACAACAAATGCGCCAATTATTGTAACTTTCAAAATAACACTGCGATAAGAAAGAATTGTATGTAAGATATCGTGAAATGTCATTTTCTACCTCGTAGCAACAACTATAGCAGCTGTCGCAGCAATGATGGCAGCTAATTGAGCAAAAATCTGCAATCCATCCATAAATACATCCCAAAATTTTGGTCCCGGCGGATCTTCAGGTACCCAAATAGTATCACCTGGTTCAAGTTTTATTTCTTCATCTGCATCTATCCATTCACCAGTCTTGGCTTTAATAACGCGTACTTCACCTTCGAGTGCACGCCACCCAAATCCTTCAGCCAGATTAATATAATCGTTAATTGTAAGATTAGGATCATAGATAACTTTCCCTGGACTTACAAACTGTCCTAACATTATAATATAATTTTTTTTCTCCGGAATAGTTATCAGATCTCCTTTCCTAAGAACAATGTTTTCACTTAGATTATTATTCCTGAACAAATCCACAAAATCTATTACTACTCTTCCTGATGTTTGTCTCGAAATTGCCTTGAAATAATCATATTCATCTTCAGTCATGTCAGCCGGATCCATTAATTTCAATCTTTCAAATTCAGGATTTACATTTTCTCCTTCAACAGTTCTTTTAAGCGTTGCTTCGGTAAGTGAAGCTTCTTCTCTAAATCCCCCTGCTTCATCAATGATTTCTAAAAGTGTGGTTTCATCTTTTATAATTTTATACCATCCGGGATATTTTACATAACCTTCCAGCTTAATGTATTTATCATCGTAATAATCAGGAATTTTTCTTATTACAATATGATCTTGTTGCTTTAATTTGTTTTTGTTTTTAATTAATTTATTAAGATTATAATATGTGCTCACCTGGTTTAAACCATCATCATCAAAACTAATAATTTCAATTGAATCAGTTTTGGCTTTACTTAATAATCCACCCGCGAGTTCAATTAATTCTGAAACGGTTTCACCTTCAACAAATTCATATAATGCAGGGTATTTAATTTCACCGCTTATGTTAACAGTTTGATCCGCTCTATCAACAATTACAACATCACCTTCTTTAAGCATTGGATTTTTACTATAATCTCCAAATCTTAGAAAACCCAGCAAATCATATTTCTTACTGGATTCATCTTTTGAAATTATTTTGATATTACGCAGATTAGCTGTTTTGCTTAATCCATAAGAGGCTGTAATAAGATCCATTAATCTGGAATTAGCTGATAAAACATACAACGATGGTTTTACAACATCTCCGGTTAATGAAACTTTAATTTTTCTAAAATCAGTTAAGGAAAAGAATATTTCTACATTTTTATAAAAAAGATTCAGTTTCTCAATTGTTTTTTCGCGCGCCTCAGCAAGGGTAAGATTTTTAAGATCGATTGCACCAACTCTTGGAACGTATAACCAACCTTCCTGATTAATTATAAGACTATGAATCATCTCAGTTACACCACTAATGGAGATAAATATTTTATCACCCGGGCCTAGATGATATTCTTCTGCGTTAATGCTTCCTTCAGTTGCTTCCATAGTATGAAGATTACTTAAATCCTGACCTGTTTTAATTTTAAGAGAATCCTGGTTTTCCTGGAATGATCTCTCTGGATAGTTTGGAAGCTCTTGCTGAGCATAATTATTTGCTAATAATGCTATAAAGCACAGTACTGTTAATAAATAGATTAAAGTAGCATTATTCAAAATGTTAACTGCTTTTTAATATTGAAGGATAAGATATATTCTAAAAGTTTACTTTAATTGAGTAAAATTATAAAATATTAGTTCCACATCAAATCTTTAAAGTTAATTTCCTTAGTGCGAATACTGTTACCAAAAAACTTAAAACCGGACCAGTAATAAATAATAAAATTAAATAAAACATTTTATTACTATCAACAAAATCAATTAAAAATTTGTAATTATTGATTTCTGAATTCATAACCAGGAACAATAATACTGTTATAAAACCTGCAAAAACTCCTGCTGTAAGATTATTAATTACAATTGGAAATTTGATTGTGGAAAGCTTAGCCCCAACTAATTTCATTGTTTCCAACTCTTTCATCCTGTTTTCTGTAATCAGCCGAGTTGTGCTGTAAACAAGATAAATTGAAATTAATAAAATGATAATGGTTGCAATAAAAAGATATTGTTTTGAGTCATCAACATACTTAAGCACCCGGTAAATAAAATTATTTCCGGATACAACTTCATCTATCCAGCGAAATTTTTGTAAATCAGCCACAATAAATTCGATGGAATCTTTTGCAACAAAATCAGTTTTCAATTCAATAATGAATGATGCGGGTAACGGATTATAATCTAAAATCTCCGAAAAATCTTCACCGGTTTCCTTTTTGAAATTTTCAGCTGCTTCATCTTTGCTAATGTAAGTTACTGAATTCGTATAATTAAGTGATTGTATTTGTTTTTTACAATTTTGAATTGAATTTTGCTGAACAGAGTCTTTTAAGAATAGAGTAATCTTTATATTTTTTTTAAGTTTGTTTTCAAAAATTTCTGAAAGCTGCACTGCTCCAACAGAAGCTGTGATTAGGAATGCTGCAATGCTTAAAGTTATAATCGTAAGTATAAAGGAGGCTTTAGCACGAAATATAGAATTAAATGCTTCCCTAAAATAAAATGCAATCATACCTTAAAGTGAATAACCTTTTTTAATATAATTTAAAAATTTGATTCATCAATCCAGCGGGTAATTGCCCATTGATTGGTTTCAGGATTTTTTCTAAGTGATAAATTCACCCTTCCATCAATTCTTACAACATCAGTCGGATTAAAGGTAATGCTCAGATTAAAACTTCTTACAACGCTTGCATCCAAAGTATCAATGGTGCTTAAAACAATATTATTCCAGATTAAATCAAGCCGCTCAGAATTTTTAAATAAACCATCGGTAGTTCTCATCTCATCATCCCTTCCCCATGAAACATCAAAGCCCTGTTCATAATCTCTGTAAGTAAAAATAAAATCTGATGAAAGCAATTGTCCATAGATCAATGTATCCTTAAACGAGTAAGCGTATTGAAAATTTTGAAAAACCCCTTCAATTGTTGTCCTATCTGAAATTAGTGCACCGTTATTATCAAAGTTTTCATCAAAAGCCGGTGCAAAAGGGTTTTTACATGCTGTAATGATTAATCCAGATAAAAGGATTATATATATATTATTAAAATTAATAATTGCTTCCTTTCAAATCACTCCAGCTCTGAGATTCACTTATTACATTATCCTTCCATGAATAGATTGCCCATGTATCTCTCATATCTCTTATCATTCCAAATTCTACATTGCCCCTGTAATTAAACGGATCAGTATTTAGCTGCGGTACACTTATAAAGTATTCTGCAGTGTAGTTCAGACTATCACCTAACGGATTATATACTTCATTTGTAAATACAAGAGTAACCGGAAGTTCATCCGGGGTTTCATTAACAAGATTTTGAAAGTATTGAAATTCTTTATCAATGTTCCAATCCCTCCATAAATTGCCCCAGGTTTGCAATGCACTACTTGTGGGCAAAAAATAAAACACTTTATTGCTGAATGCAGGATCCGTAAAGGATTTTACATAGTTGTTTGCATCTTTATCACTAAATGAACTAACAAGATTACGGATTAAAATTTCAGGTTCACTTGGTGTGGTATAGTTTGATCTTGTGTCTTCGGGATCCTCTGCATCGCGCGTAGTAAAAACATCGCAGGCAGTTAATGTAAGAATTGAAAATATTATAAATATCTTTTTCATTTACGTGCAATAATAATAACTCTTGGTGAAGATTCAAGTACAAATTGTTTACCATCTAAATCGCCAAAAGTAGATTCTATTTTAAAACCGGTATTTTTAAGTGCCACTTGTAATTCCCTAAAACTGAACATTCTTACTGATTCAAAATATTCTTTTACTTGACCGTTTTTTCTTATGATAATGTCTTTTACTACACGGTTTCCTTTGATCGAACGATGTTGAATTATTTCAGTTCCACTGATTTTTTCATGAGAATTAGATACAAGATTACTTTCTAAGTAATTTCTGTTAAGATAATCTAATACAAAAAAACCCCCGTTTTTGAGTAGAGAATAAGCTTTTTCAAATAATTCAAAATTTTCTTCATCAAAATCAAAATAGCCAAAACTTGTAAAGAGGTTCAGTACAAGATCAAACTTAACAGTTGAATCAAAATTTCTTATATCTGAAAGTATAAAATTTATTTTGACATTATTTTCTACAGCATTTTCTTTAGCTATATTAAGCAAGTTCTCACTAAGATCAACAGCGGTAACGTTAAATCCACGTTTTGCAAAGATTATGGCATGCCTACCTGCGCCAGCAGCCATATCTAATATGTTAGCAGCATTTACTGGATTTGTTTCAGATAAGATTAAACTGGCTAGAGTATCTGCTTCTGCCTCATCCCTGTTTTTATAAACTTCCAGGTACTCTTTAGTATTAAACCATTCTTCGTACCATTTCATGATAAATTACAAATCACTCCTATTTAAAATTGCTCGCCCTATTGTTGCTTCATCTGCAAATTCTAAATCACCCCCGATCGGCAAACCACGTGCAATTCTTGTTACCTTAATACCAAGTGGTTTTATTAGTTTAGCCAGATAAAGTGAAGTTGTTTCTCCTTCCGTATCAGGATTTAGGGCAAGAACAACTTCTGTTATCTCTTCATTTTCAAATCTTTTAATCATTTCTTTAATTTTTAACTGATCAGGGTTAATACCTGATAATGGCGATAAAACACCACCCAAAACATGGTAAATGCCATTAAACTCATTCGTTTTTTCTATCGCAATTACATCACTAGCTTCTTCAACTACGCACAATAATGATTTATTTCGCTTATTACTATTACATATATTACAAAATTCGTACTCTGAAATATTAAAACACTTTTCACAAAACCTAAGTTTTGATTTTAACTCTTCTAGTGATTTGAGAAGATCATCAACCTGCTCCTTACCAGATTTTAGTATATACATCGCGAGCCTCTGCGCAGTTTTCTTACCAATTCCGGGTAATTTACTAAGCTCCTCAATTGCTATTTGTAATGGTTGGGCAATTTGCAAATCTATAATCCTGGTATGTTCATTCCTGGTGGAATCATTCCCTTGGTTACTTTTGCCATTTCATCCTCAGCCATTTTACTTGCTGATTCCAAAGCTTTGTTTACAGCAGCAACCACCAAATCTTCTAATATTTCTTTTTCTTCTTTTTCGATGACTTGTGGGTCAATTTCAACAGAAATAAGTTCTTTACTTCCACTTGCAGTAGCTTTTATCATTCCGCCACCCGCTTCTTCCGTAACAGTCATATTTGCAAGTTCAGCTTGTACTTTCTGCATTTCTGCCTGCATTTTTTGCACTTGCTTAAGCATACCTTGCATTCCACCTTTCATAAAACTTCTCCTGTGTAATAATTAAGTTAAATTCGGATTTAATCCTTTAATTTTGATGCAAATATACTATAATCGATTGACTTTATGTACTTAATTTTTATAATTTCTTGGGCAAATTTCTGTATATAAACTTTTACCTTTATATTAGGACTCTATGATAAACGAGCAATTTATTAAAAACCTAGCATTCGATAGCCAGGCATATCAGCTTGTTGATTATCCTGATTTTTTTTCAACTAATGATAATAAAAAAGTACGTGTAAAAGATCTTGGGCAAAAATTTGCATCAATCAGCTCATTTTTTTATGATTACCTAAAGGAATACCACATCCCTTGTGCATATATAAAGAAACATCAAAAAAATTCATTGATGTTTGTTAAATTCCAACAATTACCATTTATGATTAAAATTCTTAATGCTGCAGATAAACGCACTTCAAAACTATTTTCAATTAAAGAAAGAACACCGCTAAACCTACCCGTGTTTGAATATCATGTTGGAAATACTAAAAACTCAATGGTTTCGGAGAGCCATTTAATTTCCTTTGATTTATGTACTAACGAAGATATCAGAATCATTAACCGTATTTGTTCCAAAGTTAACGCTGTGCTTAAATCATTTTTTGAAAGAAGAAATGATACAATTGGTGAATTTTCCTGTAGTTTTGGTAAATTTGAATCAAAGATTTACCTGGTTGATGATTTTACACCGCTTAGTCTAAAAGTACTTTCAAATGAAGAGAGCAGTACAAATAATCGTATCGATCCCTATAATTTGAATACTTCGAGTCGAATGAAAAAGTACACTGATCATTTGTATAACATTACAAGCAGCTAATTTAATGTTTACAAAATATGGTTATACCACAATTGGTATTATTTCGATTTTATCCTTCCTTTTAATAGCTACAAGTTTTTTTATTCAAAATAACCCGGCAAAAATTTTTCTTATTGCGCTGGCAGTTATCAGTTTAGTTTTTACTTTATCATTTTTCAGAGATCCAGATAGAACTACACCAGATAGTGAAGATGTAATTGTATCACCTGCTGATGGAAAAATCCTGTTTGTAAAAAAATATGATGAAGGTAAATTTGTTCAAGCAAAAGTAAATATGATTTCAATTTTCATGTCTCCCCTCAATGTTCATGTTAATAGAATTCCAATTAGTGGAGTTGTTGATTATTTAAAGTATCACGAAGGAAAATATGTTGCAGCTTTTGAAGATAAGGCTTCAGATCAAAATGAAAGAATGGAAATTGGAATAACCTGTAAACATGGAAAAATTTTATTTACACAGGTTGCTGGTATGGTTGCAAGAAGGATAGTTACAGAACTGGAAACCGGTGACACAGTAAAAATTGGAAATAGATTTGGTATGATAAAATTCGGCAGCCGTGTTGATGTATATGCACCGCTGAACTGGAAACCAAAAGTTTTAAAAGATGAAACCGTTACAGCAGGTGAAACAATTCTTTTTGAATTAGAGATAAAATGAACCGTCTTCGTATCACTCCCTCCGTAATTCCTAATCTGTTTACATCGCTTAACATGTTCAGTGGATTTTTATCCATAATAAGTGCTGCAAACGGAAATTACAATTATGCTGCATGGTTAATTCTTGTTGCTGCTCTTTTTGATGCTTTAGATGGATTAGTTGCAAGATTGACAAACTCCAGTAGCGAACTTGGTGTTGAACTTGATTCGCTTTCAGATATTGTAAGTTTTGGAGCTGCACCATCATTTTTACTTTATAAGACTTACTTTTACCAATTTGATGCTATAGGGATTGTATTAAGTTCACTTCCTCTTATTGCAGGAGGTTTTCGGCTTGCACGATTTAACGTTCAACTAATTGGTTTTGAAAAATCATTTTTTATCGGGTTGCCAATTCCTTCATCGGCATTAACAATTGCATCATTCATACTAGCATTTTATAACGATGGTTTTAAAACCCCCTGGTCTGATATCATCATCCCTATGATTTTAATTTTATCATTTTTGATGATTAGTAATATTAGATATGAATCAATTCCAAAATTTTCCTTAAAAGGAATTAAAGAAAAACCGTTTCACTTCATATTTTTAATCGTTGCAGTTGTCTTAGTTATTTTTACATTCAAGTTAGGAATGTTCATCATTTTTGTTTTCATGATTGTATTTGGTATTTTAAAACACATTTATTACATAGTTAAAACCTCTAAGAGTGAAGATTTATAATAATTTTTAATAGTTGAGAAAATAAATTGTATACCGCAAAAGTATTAATTAAACGAAGACCAACCATTTTAGATCCTCAGGGAAAAGCAGTAGAAATTGGTGCTAAAAACCTTGGTTTAAATAACATCTCGAATACACGAATTGATAAATACATTCAGTTTAATGTTGATGCTAAAAATAAAAGTGATGCGGAAAAAGAAGTGGATGAGTACTGCCATAAGCTGTTAGCAAATCCTATTATGGAAGATTATGAGTTTACACTGGAAGAAGTGAAATGAGATCTCCAAAATTTGGCATTGTTGTTTTTCCCGGTTCCAATTGTGATCACGATGCATATTATGTTCTAAGAAAACTTCTTGGTTACCATACAAATTTCTTGTGGCATAAAGAAAGCGATTTAAAGGAGAGCGATGTGATAGTTTTACCAGGAGGATTTTCTTATGGAGATTATCTTCGCACTGGTTCCATTGCTCGCTTTTCTCCAATAATGAATGAAGTAGTCAGTTTTGCAAATAAAGGCGGCACAGTAATTGGAATCTGCAATGGATTCCAGATATTGCTGGAAGCAGGATTGCTGCCAGGAGTAATGCTCAAAAATATTTCACTCAATTTTGTTTGTAAAGATGTTTATCTTTCAGTTGAAAACAGAGAAACTACATTCACAAAAGGCATCGAAACTGAAGACGCAATAAAAGTTCCTATTGCACATGGAGAAGGAAATTACTTTGCTGATAAGGAAATTTTAAAAGGACTTGTTGATAATAATCAAATAGTATTTAAGTATGCTTCCAAAGATGGAATAGTTTCTGAAGAATATAATCCTAACGGTTCAGCAATGAATATCGCAGGCATTGTAAACAAAGAAGGAAATATTTTGGGAATGATGCCGCATCCTGAAAGAAGCAGTGACCAAGTTCTTAAAAAAACTGATGGAAGTTTAATTTTTAAAGCAATTGCTAATAATATTTTTAATTAAAAGGTGATGATATGTTTGGTAACTTAGGTGCAGGAGAAATAATTTTAATCCTGCTGGTAATTTTAATACTCTTTGGAGCTAAAAAAATTCCTGAGCTGGCAAAAGGACTTGGAAAAGGAATGAGCGAGTTCAAAAAGGGATTGAAGGATGTTGAAAGTGAAATAAAAGATGCTGATAAAGATAAAATTGATGATAAGAAAAGCTGAATTAAGTTAAATATCTGATTAAGTTTAGCCGTTTCATTTAAGGAACGGCTTTTTTATGCTTCAGAATTCTATATTATTTTTGCAACACCATTTTCTTCGTGTCCATAAAAATGCCTGTCCTCAACTGGTAGAAATATATTCCACTAGTCAAGCCACTGCCATCGAATCCAAGCTTATACTCTCCCGCTGTTTGTTGTTCATCAACTAATACGGCAATTTCATTTCCCAGTATATCATAAACTGTAATTTTAACATTAGCTGTTGTCGTCAACCGATAACTAATCACTGTTCCTGGATTAAACGGATTAGGATATGGTTCATACAATTGAAATCCTTCAAGGATAGTGTTTAATTCTTCCTTTACGCTTACAGGCTGCTGATACAGAGTGTCACCGGCAAATATATTTATGAAACCAGGAATACAGCCCCCCAATACACTACATTGTCCTACACATATATCATTTAATCCATCCCCATTTACATCCCCTACCCTGGCTATTAGTTTACCGTACCCATTAAAATCTCCTCCATAATATTGTTTTGGTACCTCAGGCATTTGACCGCCTCCTATCCACAGCCGTGCTTGTTCGGGTCCACCAAAGGTTGTTCCTGCCAACAAATCATTGTATCCATCGCCATTTACATCACCTGGTAATGCTATATTTATAATTGCATCATTTTGTGTATTCAATCCCACATCAGGAATTGTATCTATTGGTATGATTCCATAGAGTATTGAGTTTAGGTAGTAGAATTCATAAAAATTTCCATAGGAACTTATCAGTATGTCATCTTTGTCGTCCCCGTTTATGTCTTCTATTATTCTAAACCTTGTCGGGTCAAAGGAGTGTTCATTTTTATAAAATGTAACAAATGGTTCTGTATTCCACGCACTGTTGCCTTTGTAGAATTTGATGAATTCATTTGTAGGGCCACTCCAGGCATCCCCGGTTATTGCAAGATCAGTTAATCCATCATTATCTAAATCGCCGGTTGTAACTTTATGGCCCCATAGTCTTAAATCATTAGCAATATCACCATTTATCACTATTGATGCAATTGTATCGAAGGGAATTGCGTTATAAATATAAAATTTACCATATTGTGTAAATCCAGAAAACGGATAATCAGCATCGTAAATCATTAACTCACTAATATTGTTACCATCAAAATCTTTAATAACATATATTGAATACCCAAAATTATATCCATCACCTTCAGGTGCTTCAAAATGAATATCAGGAATAGTATCCAATAAACCTCCTCCATAGTAAATATTCACTTTACCTTTCTGGTTGGAGCCCTCCACATCCTGGTATGTAATAACTATATCCTTTTTTGCATCTCCATTTACATCTACTGCAACTATAGACCTTTGAATTATATGAAAAACTAATTCAGGAATAGTATCCATAGGGCTGCCTCCAAAGAAGATGCTTACTTTGTTTTCATTGCAATCATAGACAAGTATATCATCACAGCCATCGCTATTCTGGTCGCCTAATGCTACAACGCCGTACTTATAAGGATAGAGATGTTTCTGGAAGAAGAGAGAATCGAATTGCCCATAAGTAGAAGTAAAGGAAGGTATGCAAATAAAAAAAATAAGGATCAACAAAAAGAGATTAAATGATTTCTGTATAAATTTCACAAGGAAAAGGAAAAAATATTTCCACGATTTGAAATAACTTAGAGACATACCCACATTCTCTCTTAATTATTAACCACAACTAATTGGTAAGTTAAAGAACGCAATATGGAATGTCAATAAAGGTAAGATTCTCACTAACATGAATTTCCTGTATAGTTAATAAATGAAAACCTTGTAATTATCTCATTTTCATTCTACACTATCATAAAAGATGATATTTCAATCAAAATACTTAAATTTGAAATCTAAATTTAAAACCAGTTCTTCAAACAGAGGGAAAATGATTTATGAGCATACTAGTAGATAAAAAAACACGTCTCGTTGTTCAGGGAATTACTGGCGGCGAAGGTTCATTTCATACCGGACAGATGGTAGAGTACGGAACAAAAGTTGTCGCAGGTGTAACTCCCGGTAAAGGCGGAACCAGGTTCGAAAACATTCCAATTTACAACACCGTTGAAGATGCAGTAAAGCGGCAGAAAGCTAACACTTCAATTATTTTTGTACCTCCACCATTTGCAGCGGATGCAATTCTTGAAGCAGCAAACTCTGGAATTAAAGTTATCATTTGCATTACAGAAGGAATTCCTGCTGCTGATATGGTGAAAGTTTATAATTCAATTAAGAATAAAGGTGTTACTCTTGTTGGACCTAATTGCCCGGGAGTCATATCACCTGGAAAAGCTAAAGTTGGTATTATGCCTGGCTTTGTTCATAAAAAAGGAAAAATTGGAATTGTTTCACGAAGTGGAACCTTAACTTATGAAGCTGTTAAACAAATTGTAGATGTTGGAATGGGTCAATCAACTGCTGTAGGAATTGGAGGTGATCCGGTAATCGGTTCACAATTTAAAGATATTATTAAACTCTTTAATGAAGATGATGGAACTGAAGGAATTGTAATGATTGGCGAAATTGGTGGAACTGCAGAAGAAGAAGCTGCTGCTTACATCAAAAAGAATGTTAAGAAACCTGTTGTTGGTTTTATTGCAGGAAGAACTGCTCCCCCGGGAAGAAGAATGGGTCATGCAGGTGCTATTATTGCAGGCGGAAAAGGTACTGCAGCAGAAAAAATTACAGCAATGAAAAAAGCTGGAATTAAAGTTGCTGAATCTCCGGCTGATATTGGCATTACAATGCTAAAAGCAATTGAAAACCTGAAAAAGAAACCGATGAAAAAAACATCAACTAAGAAGACTGTTAAAACTAAAAAAGCATCTGCTGCTAAAAAAGCAACAGCTAGAAAAAAGAAGAAAAAATAATTCACTATTATAGTTCTACTATTTCATTTTATAAAAGCCCGCTTAGCCGGGCTTCAATATTTACCACCAGATTTTTAAAGGAGAATAAATTGGGAAATAAAACACTTGCAATAATAAAACCTGACGCCGTGGAAAATGATTACACCGGTGAAATAATTTCGATGATCATTAAAGCCGGTTTTAAAATAAAAGCAATGAAGATGATAAGACTAACGGAATCATCTGCAAAAGGATTTTATGAAATTCATAAAGGAAGACCATTTTTTGGTGAACTAGTTGAATATATGACCTCAGGTCCTTGCATTCCAATTGCCCTTGAAAGAGAAAATGCTGTTGAGGAATACAGAAAACTTATTGGTGCAACAGACCCTGCAAAAGCTACTGAAGGAACAGTAAGAAAACTATTTGCTAAAGATATTCAAAACAATGCAGTTCACGGATCTGATTCTGATGAAAATGCTGTAATAGAAATTGCTCACTTTTTTTCACGCAATGAACTTTTAAATAACTACTCGGGTTGATAATTAAACTAATATATTTTTTAGTATTCCTGCTAGCTGGTTGTGCGTTAATAAATTGCCAGCAAAAGGAAAATGAAGATAAGAAATTCAGACTCGGTGCAGATGTTTTGATTGATGAACATTTGAGTTTAATAAAAGATAAAAAAATTGGATTAGTTATTAATCACACATCACGTTTATCCAATAAGACTCATCTTCTGGACACACTGCTTTCTTTAGGAGTTAATGTTTCTGTTATATTTACACCCGAGCATGGTATTTATGGAGAGTTTGAGAGAGGTAAACTAATTTCCGATTATGAAATTAGCACTATACCAATATACTCACTGTATGGAAATGTAAGAAAACCGTATAAAGAAATGTTAGCAAACCTGGATATTATTGTTTATGATTTACAGGATTTGGGAGTTAGATTCTATACTTATATTTCTACACTTTTTTACGTTCTCGAATCTGCAACTGAGAAAAGTATTCCGATGATGATTCTTGATAGACCAAACCCGAATGATGGTATTCATGTTGCTGGACCTGTTCTTAATAATGAGTTTAAATCATTTATCGGATTAACAGAAATTCCTGTTATTTACGGAATGACTGCGGGGGAACTGGCACAACTTTATTTAAATGAGTTCATCCTAAATTCGAATTCAGATTATGAATTAACCATAATAAAGATGAAAGGATGGAATAGAAATTCGAGCTGGGAAAATACTGGAATTAATTGGATACCGCCATCGCCCAATATCCCTGATGTGCAGACTGCTATAGTCTACCCGGGTACTTGTTTTCTTGAAGGTACAAATATTTCTGAAGGAAGAGGTACCGAACATCCTTTTCTTCAAATAGGTGCTCCATTTGTTTCATCCGAAGAATTAATTTATGAAATGAGGATTTTTACTGATAAAGCTTATGCACTCCATCCAATTTCTTTTTTGCCGGGAAGTATAAAAGGAAAAGCGGAAAATCCAAAATATTTAAACGAGGTTTGTAACGGTTTATTAATTACAGTTTTAAACAGTGATAAATTTAATGCGGTGGGTTTTGCTGTTAAACTTATTTATACTTTACATAAATTGTATCCAGAACAATTCAAATTTGAAGATGATTATTTTGATAAATTAGCTGGTACTGATCAATTAAGAAAATATATTCTTCAAAATAAATCACCTGAATTTATTATAAATACCTGGAAAGAAGAATTAAGCAACTTTAAAATTATTAGAAACAACTATTTACTTTATTGAGGATATAATGTTCAAACTAACAATAACCATTTTCGCTCTAGCAATATTATTAATTGGCTGTGATGATAAAAAAACGGTAGATGAACAAATTGAAGATGTAAATCTAACAGAAATTGATACTTTAGATCTTGTTACAACAGAAGTTGATGACGAAAATGAATTTTTCTATTTTAGGTATAAATTTGTTGTGGGTGATACCTGGAAATACAAGCTAACAGTAATTTCAGATTCACAGCAATCTATTGAAGCAGATACTACAATCACTCAATCATTTAAACAAACCGTAAGATATATCGTAAACTATAATGTAACTTCAGTTGATGAGGACAGTGTTGCAGATATAATTTGCACGGTTTCAAATATTAATATGGATGCAAATTTAAATGGTGAAAATACTTCTTATAAATCCGGTTCAAATTTAGATTCCATTGATGTGGTAAGATTTGCAGAATATGAAGCCCTGGCAAACAAGCAATTCAAGTTACGTGTTAACCAGCTTGGCGAAGTTGTTGATGTTTATAGTACTGATAAAATTTTTAACAGGTATCTTGAAATTCGTAACCTGCAGGATTCTCTAAATACCGAGCAAAAAAATACTGTTAAAAATGATCTTATTAATGGTATGCTAAAACCGCTTATGGGACAAATTATAAGAGTTGTGCCCGAGAAGAAAATGGCAAAGGATTCCATCTGGACCTACTCAAAAGCTGCAATGCAAATGATGGTTTTCGAAATGGAGTATACAAACTATTATAAAATTGAAAACCTGGAATTGTATGATGATGAAAAACTGGCAGTGATTTCAGGTACAATAAAAACTGAGATTAGCGGTGATCCTAATTACAGCGAACAGGGTATAAATTACGTATTTGAAACTCCAGTTTCATCTGCAGGCGGAAAGGTTTATTTTAATCTTGATAGAGGTTTGGTTCAGAAAAGTAAAACAGATTCACGATTGGAAACTGCTTATACCATGGAAATGGTAACTCCACAGGGAATACAAAAAGGAAGTACAAGAGAAATTATAATAAATAAAAATATATTAGAGCTATTATAAAATATTTTATGGGTGAAGCAAACTACTGCTTCACCCATTTTAATTTTTATGTTGTAACTTTCTTTACAACAACTCTTATCCCCTCAACTTCTATCACCTCTATTTCGCTTCCTTTATCAATATATTCTGAATCCGTTACAACATCTACACGTTTTCCATCAATTTCTGCAGTTCCTGAAGGACGAAGATCAGTAATGGCTTTACCATTTTTTCCAATCATTTCTTTTGAAGTTGTATGAGATCTGAATCCTTCTGATGATTTCTCTTCTATAGAAAGTACAAACTTTTTAAATATGTTTGTTTTTGGTAGAAATTTTGCGAGTAAAATTATTAGTATCAGTGAAAGTACTAAGGCAAGAGTGAGTTGAATTATAGCCATAGAAACTGCCTCCATATCTATAAAAGGATCGGCCCCAACCAGTGAAAGAAATAGTGAAGCAATAACAAGTAATATTCCACTAATACCTGCAATACCAAAACCGGGAATTACAAAAACTTCAAGAAGGATTAATCCTAATCCTATTAAAAACATTAATATTTCAACAATTGAAGCAAGCTGCAGAATGTATGATGATCCGAAAAATAATGTGAGAGCAATTAATCCCGCAGTTCCAGGAACACCCCAACCTGGTGATTTTATCTCTGCAAACAATCCAAAAAATCCAATCATCATTAAAATTGAAGAAATAATAGGATTATTTAAAAACCGCACAACCCCTTCTGCCCAGTTAAAACTTTCCGTAATAGTCTCTGCTTTTTGTAGATCAAAAGCAGCAAGAACTTCATCTATACTTTCTAACAAGGAGTCTGCAATCCCATATTTATAAGCCTCTTTAGAAGTGAGTGTTATAAGTTGTGTGGAATCAACTAATCCTTCAACAATAATTCTTTCATCAACCATACCCTGTGCAATGTCAGTTCTTCTTCCGTTTCTCTCTGCTGTAGATCTCATTTCCGAGCGCATGTAGGATTGATATTTTTCTCCAACTTTCTCACCAGTTTGATCTACAACTGTTGCAGCGCCAATTGAACTACCAGGAACCATAATAATTTTATCGCACGAGATTGCTATTAAAGCTCCAGCAGAAATTGCACGGTTATTTATAAAAGCGATGGTAAGCAGATCAGTTCCAATTATTGCATCTTTAATCTGCGTAGCTGCATCAACTCTTCCGCCAAAGGTGTTTATCTTAAATATAATTGCATCAGCACCTGCATTTTCAGCATCAGAAACTACACGGGAAATATAAGGTGCCAAACCTAAATCAATATCTCCTTCAATAAATGCGATGTAGACTTTTTGCTGTGCAAATGCGGATGTAAATAAACAGACTAAAATAATAAACGATTTAACTAAATTTTTCAACTTTTCTCCAATTAGTGAGAATAACTAATCCACTGCAAAAATATATTTATCTTTTGTAAATAAAAACTATAAATATTCTAAATTAAAAATTGTTGAATTCCATCCACAAATTTCATATGTTAAAAAAAACATCTTTGGGAATCAATGAGAAAGTACTATTTAATATCAATTTTATTTCTTTCTCTAACTTCACAAATACTTCCACAGCAACAAACAGAAATTCCGTGGCCCACGCTTGCTGATTCTCCCTGGCCTATGATGTCTCATGATCCGCAGGGAACAGGGAGATCACCATATATCGGTCCAAAAACACCAAATGTAATTTGGACACTGGATATGCCTTATGGTATTTATTCTGGTCCGGCAATTGGGGAAGATGGAACGCTATACTTTGGTTCTAATACATTTTTACAAGGTGTAGATACTACAAATTACTTTTATGCAGCTAGTCCAAGTGGAAATCTGAAGTGGATTTATTTGACTGATGACATATTTTCAACAAATTCAGGTTTTCTTGTGGGATCAGACTCCACGATCTATTTTGGATCGCAATCAGGACTAATACACGCCATTGACTTACAAGGCAACCGGAGATGGGTATATGACACTGGATTCAATGTTTGGTCGAGTATAATGAACATAGACCTTCAAGGAAATATATACTTTCCAAATGCAGGAGGTTATTTGCACTCAATGAACGGAAATGGTGAATTAAACTGGAGAATAAATTTTAATAGTGGTTTTGATGCAGCTTCTCCAGTTATTGCTCCAGATGGTCAAACCATTTACATTGGTGGTAGAGACAGTAACTTTTATGCTCTTAATTTGGATGGCAGTGTAAAGTGGACATTCTCCTGTGATGCCGTTTGGTGCAACCCAATGGTAGATAACGAAGGAAATATATATTTTGCTCCAAGAATGGAGCCAAATGTAGTTTACTCATTAACTTCAGATGGTGAAATCAGATGGGAATATTTTTTACCTGACTTAACTGGTGCACCTGCACTTTATTCGGGATTTACAATGGACACTGATGGCAATATTTATTTTAGAATTTATGATTTCGTTTGCGAATGTTCAGGTATATCTTCCATTGATTATTATGGTAATTTTAGATGGACTTATCTATTTGATGATCCAATTGATGATGTTTATGTTCCCTTAATGTGTGATGCTGATGGGACTATATATTGTGGCTCTACCTGGGGGAACTATTATTATGCGATTGATAAGGATGGTGAGCTTCTTTGGAAACTACCGCTTGATGGCTGCTGGGATGATAATTCCGGTTCGATAGGTGCCGATGGGACTCTATATATCGGTGTTCATAAACATCCAAGAGTAATAGGTCAAGAGAGGACATTAATTGCTGTTAGAGATTCAGGCTCCGTGTTTGTTGATGAAGGACCATTTCTTATTGAATATTCCCTTAGCCAAAACTACCCAAACCCATTCAATCCAAAGACTACAATCAATTACGAGATTCCAGAATTAAGTTTTGTTACACTTAAAGTATATGATGTTTTAGGTGGTGAAGTTGCAACACTCGTTAATGAAGAAAAATCCGTTGGAAGCTATGAATTAGAATTTAATACAACATATATACCAAGTGGAGTTTATTTCTACAGACTGCAAGCAGGAGATTTTGTTGAGATTAAGAAGATGGTTTTTATAAAGTAATTTTTGTTACTCTAGTGTTACTTGAGAATGGTTAACTGTTTATTCTTAAAAAGGTTAGAAGGTTATTCAATAATAAAAAAATAATAATCAAAAATGGCTTTGATCAAAGAAAACATTAACCAAAGCCAATAAACACAATGCTCTTAATTTAAAAAAAAGACTAATTTAATCTCCTTTTTTAGCCGTAACTGTTGTAATTGCAGACCTTTCAACCTTTACTTTAAGATTATCACTTATCTGTAAAAGCACTGTTTTTTCATCAAGCCCAGCAATAATTCCGTGAACGCCACCGCTTGTAATTACTTTATCGCCTTTTTCAAGGTTGGATAAAAGTTTATCTCTTTCTTTTGCTCTTTTTTGCTGTGGTCTGATAATCATAAAATAAAAGATTAAAAATATAGCACCAAACATTATTAATGTGCTTACCAAACTTCCGCTGCCGCCATCGCCCTGCGGAGCCATTGCAAATAGTAGTTCCAATTATTCCTCCGGATTAATATTATTTTTTAAAGATATTTTTTTTATAATTTCATTTTTCCACTCTTTAAAGATACCTTCTTTTATCTTAATTCGTGCAAATTTTATCAAATCAATATAAAAATGAAGATTATGAATACTTGCTAATTCAAGTGCCAGTATCTCTCCGGCGTTAAATAAATGCCTTAAATAAGCTCTTGAATAGTTTTTACAAGTATAACAGTTACAGTTTTTATCAATTTTTTTAAAATCATCTTTAAAAGCAGAATTTCTTACAGAAAGAACTCCATCCCATGTAAAAAGGATTGCGTGCCTTGCATTACGGGTTGGCATTACGCAATCAAACATATCTATACCACGTTCAATTGATTCCAGAATATTTTCAGGTCTCCCAACTCCCATTAAATATCTTGGTTTGTTTTGCGGCATAAAATCAGTTGTAAAATCAGTAAAATCATACATATCATTTGTTGGTTCTCCGACTGCAAGCCCGCCGATTGCATAGCCATCAAAATTCAATTTTACCAAATCATTAGCAGATTGCTCACGCAAATCTTTATAAACGCTTCCCTGTATAATTCCGAATATGTACTGTTCAAGTCCATACAATGGATTAGTTTTTTCAAAAGCTTTTTTATTAAGAATTGCCCAATCGCTTGTAAGTTTTGTAGAATTAACCGCATAATCATATTCACACGGATAAGGTGTGCATTCATCCAAAACCATCATTATATCTGCACCAATGCTCCTTTGAATTTCAATCACTTTTTGCGGAGTGAAAAAATGTTTTGAACCATCAAGATGAGATTTAAATTCAACACCATCAGGTTTTAATTTTCGCAATTCAGATAAACTAAAAACCTGGTATCCACCGCTATCAGTAAGGATTGGTTTTTCCCAATTCATAAATTTGTGCAAACCACCCGCAGCTTCAAGAATTTCGGTTCCAGGTCTTAAATAAAGATGATAAGTATTTGAAAGAACAATCTGGGCCTTTATATCATTTTCAAGGTAGCTTTGATTAACCGCTTTCACAGTTCCCTGTGTTCCTACAGGCATGAAAGCAGGTGTTTCTACAGTTCCATGAGAAGTTTCAAAAAAACCAGCCCTCGCTTTACTTTTACTATCCTCAGCAATTACATTAAATTTTAACAAACCGGATCAATCAACTTTTTTATCAATTAAGGTACAAATTTAACTGAAAATAGGTGAAGGGACAAAGTTTGTGAGTTTGTAAAAATCCTTGAATATTAAATATAAACTAACAATTCATTAAAGAAATTTATTTTTCTCTCTTTCAGTTGGAACTTTGCAAACATCTCTTTTACCAAAAAGTTTATACCTGTTTTTTGCTACGAGGTTATATATAATATCTCTAAAAAATCTTGGTATGATGATGAATATGTATAGTAATTTATAAAATCCTGAAAGGTTTTTACAAATTATTAGTGCTGCAGTAGATTTTGTACTGAATTTATTTTTGTCGATTAAAATAAATGTATCAAAATCAGTTTTACTAAGATTAAACTGATTAAGAAATTTTTTTCCGGTTTCAGATTGCAATGCTGCAAACCTGAATTTATCACTTTTGTCTTTTGCTATAATAAAGTTCACCCAGAAATTGCAAAAATTACAAATACCATCATATAAAACTACCTGGTGGTCTTTCAAAATAATTATTCAGGATGGTGAGTAATTTTTACTACTTCAATTTTTTGTGCGGAAGCACGAACGATAAGAAATTCAAATTGATCAAACTTAACTTTTTCTCCTTCAGAAGGAATTCTACCAAGAGCTGAAACAATATAGCCGCCAATAGTCTCAAAATCTCCTTCAGGTATTTTGAGTTTATATTTTTCATTCAGCAAATCAGTTTCAACTTTTCCGCTAACAATATAACTGTTTTTATCAATTTGTCTGTAAATTTCGTTATCAACATCAAATTCATCTTTTATCTCGCCAAAAAGTTCTTCAAGAATATCTTCCATCGTAACAATTCCAGCAGTTCCACCATGTTCATCAACAACAACTGATATGGAAACTTTTTGTTCTAAAAATTCATTCAATACTTCAAAACTTTTTTTAGTTTCTGGTATAAAACCTACGTTTCTTAGTATGCTTTTAATTTCCTGTGGAGATTTAAATATATCTTTTACAAGAATTATACCTTTAATATCATCAAGATTTTCTTTATAAACCGGTATTTTGGAAAAACCGGAATCAATAAAAGCTGAAATTGCCTCATCAATAGTTTGTGAAATTTCCAATCCAATAATATCAGTTCGCGGAGTCATCGCTTCGTAAACGCGTTGTTCACCGAGTTCAATTACTTTTTCAATAATGTCGCTTTCTTTCTTATCAACAACACCGGCTTTTTTACTTTCAGCAACCAAAACTTTAACATCCTCTCTATCAAAAAGATGGCTTATAGGACCGGTTGATAAACCTGAACTTTTAGTTAGTTTTTCTGACAGTAATGATGAAAGTTTAACAAGCGGATAGAGTACGATTGATACTGTTCTTAAAGGAATTGCTGCTAAGAATACGATCCTGTCAGAAAGTTCCCTGGCAAAATATTTTGGTATTATCTCTCCAAACAACAAAATTATAAATGTAGAAATAATAAGAATACTTACATCTCCTAAACCGAATAGTGATGCTAGAAAGACCGCACTTAATGATGCAATTGCAATGTTAACAATATTATTTCCAATAAGAATTGTTGAAAAAAAAGTTTCGGGATGTGTCATAAAATAATGTGCGCTTTTTGCAGAGAGTTTATTTTTTCTTGCTTTTACTTCAATTTTAAGTTTATTTGCAACAATAAAGGCAAGTTCTGAACCCGCAAAGAAACCGCTAAGCAGTAATAATACAACCAGTAAAATTATTTCTTCAATCATATTTAATATGCCTGTTCAACTACTATATTATTTATAGTATATATAAAAATTTTTTTCTCGCTGTAAAATCTCATTTCTATTTTAACAATATTATTTGCCAATAACCTTTCATCTGCGTTTAAACCTGAATCAACTCCAAATGTGTATTCCTTACCGTTTCCAATTTCAATTGAATTTACCTCATAATTATTTTTTAAATTAAAAAAAGGTTTGAACGAATAAACCAGCTCATTATTTGAATATACTTTTACTTCTTCAAGATTTAACTCTTTAATTGTATCACTGCTTATATTGGTAATAATTAAATCACCAAGAAGATGAAATCTTCCAGGATTCCCCGGCATAAGATTGAGCCAGCAATACAAATCAGCAACATCTACTTCTATCTGAAGGGTTTCATTACCGGATTTTGCAGATGAGCATGAAAGCAGAAAAACACTTATCAATATGAATAAAAATAATTTCAACATTAATTTAATATTAAATGATATGATATATAATTAAAACGGTTGTGATAATATAAAGTGCTATTGTTAAAATCATTGGTAAATCCGTAGCCAGTAATTTTGTAGTATTTTCTCCACCGTTACTTTTATATTCCAGATACATATATCTAAAGATTCCAAATACTACAAAGGGAGTAGTGTAGATAAGATTTTCCGTGTTAAAAACAGAAACTGTTCTCTGAGCAACGGTGTAAAGTGCATAGCAAATTATCACTCCTGCTGCTGCAACCGTAGCCATCTGATCCGCAAATGTAATAGAATATTCAGTAAGAACTTTTCTACTGGATGTATTATTATTTTCAGTTGCTAAAGAAAGTTCAGAGTGTCTTTTCATAACACCCAGAAAGAGTGAAATGAACATTGTGGTTAATATTAACCAGCTTGAAATGGGAACACCAATTACAAACGCACCTGCAAGAACTCTTAATGTAAAACCTGCTGCAATGCTAAAAACATCAAGGATAACAATGTGTTTAAAATAAAATGTGTAAAGCACATTTAATACTATAAATGAAGCTACAGTGATTATAAAATCATTATTAAAATTTGGAAGGAGAACAGCTATTACAACAAGCAATATTATAAAAGTTACAACTGCAGCAGTTTTAGAAATGATTCCTGATGGAAGAGGGCGATTCTTTTTTAATGGGTGTGCACGATCAGCATCAATATCTATTAAATCGTTTATTACATAAATGGTGCTTGAAGCCAGAGAAAACACAAAGAAAGCAAATAGCGATGTTAAAAAATATTTATCATCAAATAAGTGCAGGGAAAACAGAAGCGGTACAAAAACGAAGACGTTTTTCACCCATTGCTGTACACGAATAAGTTTAAAATAATTAAGCAGCATCAGAAAACTGCAATTTCTTCATAAGTACCGAATACCTCTTTTAATTCTCCAACCATTTCGCCAAGTGTTACGTAATTATTTGCAGCTTTAATAAACACAGGCATCAGGTTGGAACCGTTTTCTCCAGCTTCTTTAATTTCCTTTAAACATATTTCAACTTCTTTCTGGTTGCGGCTCTGCTTAATTTCGGCTAATCTTTTTTTCTGTTCAATTTCAACTTCAGGTGAAATTACAAGTAATGGAATCTCAATTTTATTTTCTTCTTCAACAAATTCATTAACGCCAACAATAAATTTTTCTTTTTTCTCAGTTTCCAATTGATATCGGTAAGCAGCATCAGCAATTTCTTTCTGAAAATAACCTGCTTCAATTGCAGGAATTACACCACCAAAAGCATCAATCTGATCAAAAATTTTATTTGCACCTATTTCCATTTTATCTGTTAGTGCTTCAACAAAATAACTTCCACCTAACGGATCAACCGTATTTATCACTCCTGTTTCATAAGCGATTAACTGCTGCGTTCTTAAAGCGATTTTTACAGCTTTCTCACTTGGAAGTGCAAGAGTTTCATCCATAGAATTTGTGTGAAGTGATTGCGTTCCGCCAAGCACGCCGGCTAATGCCTGAAATGCAGTTCTAACAATATTATTTTCTGGTTGCTGTGCAGTTAATGTGCATCCGGCAGTTTGTGTATGAAACCTTAACCACCAGGATCTTGGATTTTTAGCACCATATTTTTCTCTCATTCGTTTTGCAAAAATTTTTCTTGCAGCACGGAATTTTGCTATTTCTTCAAAAAAATCTAAATGAGAATTAAAGAAGAATGATATTCGAGGAGCAAAAGCATCCACATCCAATCCTCTTTCAATACAGGCTTCTATGTACGCAAAGCCATCTGCTAAAGTATAGGCAAGCTCCTGCACAGATGTTGAGCCTGCTTCACGAATATGATAGCCGCTTACAGATACAGGATTCCATTGAGGTACCTCATTTGTGCAATACTCAATCATATCTGTAATTATTCTCATTGATGGCTTTGGCGGATAGATATATTCCTTTTGAGCTATATATTCTTTTAGAATATCGTTCTGTAATGTTCCCCTAAGATCTTTAAAATTAACATTCTGCGATTGTGCAATAGCAAGATAAAATGCGAAAATCATTGCAGCTGGTGAATTTATTGTCATGGATGTAGAAACTTTATCAAGAGGAATTCTATCAAAAAGGATTTCCATATCCTTGAGGGATGAAACCGCAACACCGCAAATTCCTACTTCACCTTCACTTAAAGATGCATCAGCGTCCCAGCCCATGAGAGTAGGAAGATCGAATGCAACGGATAATCCTGTTTGCCCGTTATTCAGCAGATAGTGAAATCTCTCATTTGTATCCTTAGGAGTCCCAAATCCAGCAAACTGTCGCATTGTCCAAATCCTTCCCCTGTAGCCATTTGGATGAATACCACGTGTGTAAGGATATTCACCCGGGAATCCTACTTCACTCAAGTAATTTATATTCTCAATATCATCCGGTCCATAGAGAGGATCAATACTCGCACCACTTACAGTTGTAAATTTCATTCCCGTAGTTTTTGCGTTTTTTACCTTTTCGTCGTATTTAATTCTTGATTCTAAAAACTTTTTATCCAGCATTTATTTTCCTTAAAAAATTAATTTATTCAAAGTTAAGTCCTACCAAACCTTCTGTCAAATTCATTTAAAGATATCTTAACAACAATTGGTCTTCCGTGCGGGCAAACATATGGCATTGAGGTTGCAAATAGCTGGTCAATTAAAAGCCGCATTTCTTTATCGTTCAGCTTATCACCGGCTTTTACAGCTGTTTTACAGGAATATGATTTAGCAATTAAATCCTTTTCTTCATAACCTTTTTCTTCTTTAATATTCGAAAACTCCTCTAATATTTCCAACAACACTTTTTCTTCAGTTCCTTGCTTAACATCATCAGGAACCCCTTCAATGATAACACTTTTTTTGCCAGAAAACTTAAGTGCAAACCCTAATCTTGTGAGATGATTTAGCAACTCTTTAATTAACTCAATCCGTGCAGGATCGAGAGTAATTTTTTTTGAAAATAAAAGTTGTTGAGAAAACGGAATATTTGTTTCAAGCCGGTTAAGTGCTTTTTCATATAAAATCCGTTCATGAGCAACATGCTGATCGATTATCATTAAACCTGACTTAATTTGAGCAAGTATATATTTATTATGAAGCTGAATGATGAATGGAAATTCTTCAACGCCTGTTTCCTTTTCAACTTTATGAGCCTCATGATACACTTCCCTGCTCTCTTGCTTTTCAAAGGGTGGTTGAAAAATTTCACCATCGGATCTGCCTATAGATTCATCAATTAAATTACCAAAGATTAAATCAATATCTTCATTAGTAAATCGTTTTTCTGAAGTACTATGGATTTTCTGCACAGGTCTATCTGTAAAATCACCATTTTTTGATGAATGAAATTTATTTACTAATAATTTTTCTTCAAGTAACTCATCATCATTGAAAATCATTGAAGGAACAAGATCGTGCGTGCCTAAACTTTTTCTAACCACGGCAAGAATAAAATTGTAAATGTCTTTTTCATCATCAAACTTTGCTTCCAGTTTTGAGGGATGAATATTCACAT
The DNA here is from genome assembly GCA_963714405.1 of uncultured Ignavibacteriales bacterium. Lineage (GTDB taxonomy): Bacteria > Bacteroidota > Ignavibacteria > Ignavibacteriales > Ignavibacteriaceae > JAZGGS01. The sequence continues at coordinate 533,367 of CAVQOH010000001.1, forward strand.
CAATTTTTGATGGATCAATTTCTAAAAATAAAATAAAGAAGGGATAATCACCTTTTTCAAGCAAGTTTTCGAAAGCAGAAAAAACTGCATGATTTATTTGTTTGCTGATAATATACCTTGAATTTATAAAAAGATATTGATCACCTTTGCTTTTTCTTAACAAAGAAGGTTTTCCAATAAATCCTGTAACTGATAGATAATCAGTTTTTTCATTAACCGGAAGCAGCGCATCAAGCATGTTATCTGCAAAAACTTGTTTTACCCTTTCCTCCAAGTCCCCTGCTTCATAATCGTAAATAATTTCATCTGAGTTATATAATTTAAAATGAATTGATGGATGACTCAGTGCGATTTTACTAAATGTATCAATTATATGTTTTAACTCGGTGGCATCTGTTTTTAAAAATTTTCTGCGAGCAGGTGTGTTAAAAAAAAGATTTTTAACACTAACCGATGTCCCTTTAGGGAAAGATCCTTTATCTTTATTTAAATTTCCATTTTCATCTACCTTGATGCTTGTTCCAATTTCGTCATCCATAGTTTCAGTTTTAATTTCAACCTGGCTTACGGCGGAAATTGAACTAAGCGCTTCACCCCTGAAACCAAGTGTTTTAATTGATTCAAGATCTTCATAAGCCCATATTTTACTTGTAGCATGTTTTTGAACTGAAAGAAGGATATCTTCCTCAGACATGCCAGCTCCGTCATCAATTACCTGAATTAAATTTTTACCGGCTTTCTTTACAACTAATTCAATCTTTGTTGCATCTGCATCTATTGAATTTTCAATAAGCTCCTTTACAACAGAATCAGGTCTTTGTATTACCTCACCAGCTGCAATTTTATTTGAAATCTGCTCAGGTAATATTTTAATTTTGTTTTTGCTCATGTATACGAGTATAAGTTACTATTTCGAATTTTTCTCTATCCTGCCGCGAAACAATATCCCAATCTTCGCTTGGAATATTTGGAAAATAAATTTCTCCTTCCGCTTCAAATTTTATATGTGAAATTATCAATTCATCAGCAATTCCAATTGCCTGGTGATAAATTTCACCGCCTCCAATAATAAATACTTTTTCAGGTTTTTCTCTTCTACAGTAATCAATACCATCAATTAAAGAATGGACATATCCTAACTTCATCAAATTCACATGAATAATTTACATCTTTAGTAATTACAATGTTTTCTCTTCCTTTTAATGGTTTCCCAAGTGTTTCAAAAGTTTTTCTTCCCATAATTATGGGAAAGCCCAAAGTAGTGTTTTTAAAATGCTGAAATTCTTCTTTAATATGCCATGGCATATCACCATTTGATCTGCCTATAATACCATTTTCAGCTACAGCTGATATGATTATTACTTTCAAACTGCTACCTCAAACGGTATTTTATCATGGTGATGATAACCAATGAGCTCGAAATCTTCAAAGTAAAGTTCACTCAAAGGTTTGTTTTTAATTTTCAGTTGGGGCAGCGGCAGTGGGTCTCGTTTTAACTGCTCTTTCAATCCCATCAGATGATCAAATTTTTCAGTATCACTTCCTTCTGCTGCAACGTAAATATGTGCATCAACAATTGTGTGAGCAAATTCACCCAATTCAAGATTAACCTGCTGGGCAATGACCTGCGTTAGCAAAGAATATGCTGCTAAGTTAAATGGAATACCAAGAGCAATATCACCTGAACGTTGCGTAAGATGGCAGTTTAACTTCCCATCATTAACATTGAATACAAAAGAATAATGACATGGAGGAAGCTTACTTTTTGTTGCATTACCTGGTTCCCATGCTGATACAACCAATCGTCTGCTGTTCGGATTTCTTTTAATCTCATCTATAACATATTTAATTTGATCAACTTCGGTAACTTTCCAGTTTCCATTCTCATCTTTGACCGCACTTGGAAAATGACGCCAGTAATAACCATAAGCAGTTTCAAGATTTCCACTTTCATCAGCCCAGGCATCCCAGATCTTTGTATGTTTTCTTAAATTCCTAATGTGATTTTCACCAGATAAGTACCATAGTACTTCATGTAAAAGGGATTTCCAATGCATTTTTTTTGTTGTTAAGAGTGGAAATCCTTCACTCAAATCAACTTTATAAAATGCACCAAAATAAGATATCGTATCTATGCCTGTTCTAGTTTTTTTATAAGTGCCCTTATCCATGACTAATTTTACTAATTCCTGGTATTGCTTCACAAACTTTCCTATATCTGCTTATTAAATGATTTATGAATTAAAATTAAATTTACAAATTTTTACTATTGCTGTAAAAGTCTATAATAATAGATTTTGCTTTATTTTCAAACAAGCTAAACGTACACCGCTTTTAATATTTGCAATTGATTCTTCCTTATTTTGAAAAAACTTGCCAATCTCAATGGGTATAATATTCTTTGGTAAATTCATTCTTGTGTTCTCTTCTAACGTTCCACAAATTAAGAATATTTTATCTGCAGAAATGGCAAATTTTTTCACTAATAAACCTGCTCCCTTACCAAATGAAGATTGGGAATCATATGCTCCCTCACCTGTTATTAAAATATTCACTTTGTTTAATAATTCGTCAATTCCAATATCATCAAAAACAAAGGTATTAGAAGTTCTAATTTTTGCATTTAGAAATAAATTCAATAAGCTTGGTATTCCTCCTCCAGCACCATAAAGTTTATTAACTGAATCACTTATTTTATTATTTTGTAATAAATTAACTAATTTAGTAAAACCATTCTCAAGAATTGAAATATCTGTGTTACTTGCTCCTTTTTGTGCACCAAATATCTTAAGGGCTCCATTTTCGCCGAGGAGCGGATTTATAACATCAATTATTATATCAATATTAAATTTAAAAGATATATTATTCCAGCTAATACGTTCCGCCAATCTAAAATTTTTTGGAATTGGTTCAATTATATGATTATTTCTATTATATATTTTTAATCCCAGTACGGAGCACGCCCCAATTCCCATATCAATTGTAGCTGTACCTCCTATTCCAATAATAACCTTGGTTACAGAAATTTTCCCGATTTCCGTATCAGCTTGGATTTGAAGCAGTAATTCTCCTAATCCTTTTGAAGATAATTCCATTGGAGATCTGTATTCCGAAGGCACCACTTTTAGACCCAGCACATTAGCAGATTCAATATAAACTGTCCTTAAGTTTTTGTTATGCAAAACAGGACAATCCATTTCAAGGGAATTGTAGGGATTAGAAATTCTATAATTAATTATTTCTCCTCCAAAATGGAATCTGCACACATCTAAAAATCCATCTCCTCCATCTGAAATGGGTTTTAAAAATATTTTAGCATTATGTAAATCAGAAAACTCATCAGCAATTATATTTGCAAGTTTTACTGAACTTATGCATTCTTTAAAACTATTGGGTGATATTAAAATATTATGAATCAAAGTTTACAAATAAATTTATAGCTTTATTAAAGCTAATAGTAAGATAAATTATATTTATTTTTAAGTTTAATTATTAACTTTGCTAAAATTGAAAAGACTTGATTCAAGCTTTTACATGTTAATTTAACAATGAATACCAGTATTGCAATTTAATAAGATAATTAAAATATCATTAATCATTATTGCTGGAATCTTATTTCGCATCTACTTTAATATCGGGCATATTTTTTCTGATGATGCTTACTACTCTTATTTAAGTTTTAACCTCTTCATTGGAGATTTTCCAGGTGATTATCTTGGCTACCCTGTTTCACCATTAAGAATAAATCACCTACTATTAACTGCGTTCTCATACTTTATTTTTGGAGTTAGTGAATTTTCTACGATTGTTTTTTCATTTATTTTCTCAGTTGGATCAATTTTAGTTGCTTATAGGCTTGCAAAGTTAATATCCGATAACGAATCTATTTCGATTACGGCTGCATTTCTTCTGGCTTTTTTCCCTATTGATGTTGTATTTGCCACAATTCATTTTGTTGATATACCCGCGATGTTTTTTGTCAATCTTGGAATATACTTTCTCCTAAAATCTTATAAGCAGAACAAAATTTCAATTGCAGCTTTGGGGGGATTTTTTCTATTCATATCAATTCAGTTTAAGGAAACTATTTATTACACAACAATATTACTTGGAATTCTCTGGATTTACTATGTCATAAAAAACAAAAAGATAAATTATCAGATAACTATAGGGTTAATTTTTATCATTGTTAATTTTATTATTGAAGGAGGTGTTTATCTTTTTCTTCATAATGATTTTTTATACAGGTTTACAATAACGCAGCTTAATTATGATTTCTGTTACTATAATTTTTTCCCTTATACTGCGCAAAAATTTAATGGGACAACTAAATTTTGGAATAATATTTTTAACCAGATTTTCGTTATCAACAGCCGCTCTGTTTTTCTAAGAAGATTCTATCTGTTATTACCTTTAGTAGCCGCCGTGCAAAGCCTTCTTGATTTTAAAAGGAAAAAGTATCCCCTTCTAAGTTATTGGTTCTTTGGAACCCTGATTCTTTTGGTTGCGTTTACCACATCTTTTTCCTCTTATAAACCACTTGATTTACAGATAAGTTGGTACGTTTATCCTTTATTTATGCCAATGATTCTTCAATCTGCAATATTGATAAACCGTTCTAATAAGTTTATCAGGTATGGATTGTTAGCTGTTTATTTTATTGCCTCAATTGTTATGTGTAACCAATATGAAATATATTTTAACAAGAATGATGGAAATGAGTTCAAATCACTCATCAGAAGTAACTCTGATAAGATGATTTATACAGATCACTTTACAAAATATAGTATTGATTTGCTTCGCAATTATGAAAACAGAAACCTTTCTGCAAGAATAGTAAATGAAGATTTTAATTTTAACATCATTAAAAATGGTGAGTGGATTGTTTATAGTAAAAAACATATTGATGAACTTAAGATGCAAAAATTTGAACCCCCAGATTTTGAAATCCTAAAATCATCTGAATATCAAAAGATAAAATCATTTAAAGATTTTGAAGTGTACGAAAAAGTGCATAACTAAAAATTGAAAGATCTAAACGATATTTTGTAACTTTCATTTTGCTTTCAGAAAAATTATAAATATGAAAATTGTAGAATACACAGATAAGTGGAAGGATAAGTGGGACAATTTTGTTTGGGAATCTAACAACGGAACAATTTTCCATTTACAAAAATTTTTTGATTACCATCCTGATGGAAAATTTGATTTTAATCATTTGATTTTTGAAGAAAAATCAAACATTGTTGCGCTACTTCCCGGTGCCCGGATAAAAGACCTGTATGAATCACCTATCGGTGCCAGTTACGGTTCAATTATTACTAAAGATGTAAAATTTTCTAGGGCAATGGAAATCGTTTCTACATTATTAGCATATGGAAAACAAAAAGGTATAACTGAATTTATATTAACTAGCGCCCCAAGAATTTATGAAAGTCATCCAAATGAGAATCTTGATTTTGCAATGTTATGGCAGGGTTTCAGTTATGATCTTCACTATATTTCAAGTGCTATAAGATTAGACACAGATGATGATGCTCTATCCAGATTTCAGCCAACTGTAAGAAGAAATATCAGAAAAACTTTAAAAAACAATAATTTACATGTTGAGATAAATGACAGATACGATCAGTTTTATCCGATACTACTGGACAATAAAGCTAAACATAATGTTACGCCAACTCACTCATATGATGATCTGATAAAACTCACTAAATTGCTGCCAGAAAATTTAAAATTGTTTATGCTCTATTATAAAAATGAACCTATAGCTGGTTCAAGCGTTTTTATTTGCAATAAAACCGTAACACTTTGTTTTTATAATATGCTTTTATATGAATTTGAACATTTAAAACCTATTCACAGATTAATGTATGAAGTTGTTAAGTGGTCTACAAAAAATGGTTTTAAATATGTTGATATTGGAGTTTCGCAGGATACCAAAGCTGATAACCCAATGACACCAAGTATGAGCTTAATTGATTTTAAAGAAAAGTTTGATGCAAGAACAGTAATGCGCAACACTTTAAAGTATCAATTCGAATAATATATCATATGAGTTCTAAAAATAAAGTTTTAATAACCTTCCTCGGAAATCTTAACTACGATACAAGATGCAAAAATTTATTTACAACTCTAAAACTAAATGGTTATGATGTTAAATTTATTGGATTTGATTGGCTAACTAAAAATTTTGAACCGGTTGATGGTGATTTTAAAATTTATAAACTACATAAAGGATTTTTTTTCCTTTCCTTCTATTTAAAATTTGCATGGCATCTAAAGTTCACTCTATTGTTTTCTAAAGCATCAATTATTTTCGCTGAAGATATATACACACTTCCCTTTGCGGTAATATTCGGAAAATTAAAAAGAGCAAGAGTTTTTTACGATTCACGGGAATTGTATGGTTACCTTGCAGGATTAAAAGGTAAAAAAGTAAAACAGGGTTTTTGGCGATTAGTTGAAAAACTTTTTATAAAAAAAGTTGATCACATTATTACAACTGGTAAGCTTGATTCTGAGTTTCTTATAAAAAAATATAACGTTAGCGAACCAATTTTACTGCGCAATCTTCCGAGATATCTTAAAACTGAACAGGAAAACAATCTAAAATCAATTTTAGACATTGAAAAAAATAGAAAAATACTCCTCTATCAGGGAATTATTCACCAAGGAAGAGGATTACTTCCTGTATTCAATATATTAAAGCAATTAAAAAAATGTGTATTTGTAATCCTAGGTGATGGAGAATTTACAGATTTTTATAGAACTAAAGTAAAAAACTTGAACATTGAGGATCAGGTAATTTTTGCTGGAAAGATAAATCAGGATGAGTTACTCTCTTATACTAAAACTGCAGATATTGGTTTATCCATAATTGAAAATTTAAGCTTTAGTTACTACTACGCTCTTCCTAACAAATTATTTGAATATATAATGGCAGAGATACCGGTTGTTGTAAGTAATTTGCCGCAAATGAAAGAAATTGTTGAAAAATATGAAGTTGGAAAAGTAGTGAATATAGATTCACCGAAAAGTTTAATTGCAGCTATTCAGCAATTAACTGAGGATGAGAATTTGTATAAAAAGTTGAAAGAAAATTGCCGGGTTGCATCACAGGAATTAAATTGGGAAAACGAGGTAAAGAATCTACTGGAAAAATTATAGAATTGATACCAAAATATAATTTATTTTTTCTTTTTATAAATACAAATTATATGAGCAGGTTTATTAAAGAAAAAATTTACTGATCGATCTTTAATCTTCCATAACCAGAAAGGAAAGAACTTAAGAATAACATAAGTTCTTAAAAATATAAGTAGTTTATTCCCAAAAGTTTCATACTCAAATCCTTCAAGATCAACTTCTTTGTATAAACCTTCCAGTTTAATTTCATTAAATGAATGAATGTGCGCATGAACGGGTGTTTTATTATTACAGTAAACGCACAAATAATAAATTAACTTTTCTTTGTACGGAGTTGTAATAATTAATATTCCCCCCTTTTTTACAACACGAAAAAGTTCATTAACAAAATCATGCGGTTTAATTACATGCTCAATTATTTCCGAAGCAACAACTGTATCGAAGGTATCATTAGAAAACGGGAGATGAAATGAATCTGCTGCAACTCCAAAATGATTATTTGATGGATAAAGTGCTTTAGCTTTTGCAGGATTTGTTAATGAAACATCGAGTGAATGAACTTTTAGTCCTTTTGGCAAAAAATGTTTCGCAATCCATGCTTTTCCACAACCAACATCCAAAATCGAATTTATTCTTTTTGGTATTTTAGAAATTATATATTGATGAACTCTTTTTTCATCATGTGCAGTTGCTCCTTTGCTCTCCTCAAAGTAATCAAACTCAATGGCATCTTTTTTATAATGGCTAATGTAGTTTAGCTTATCCAAATAAAATCTCGCAAAAATAAAAATAGATTATTTGTAGTAAGATAAGAATTATCAACAAGAATATTTTAAGACGGGTCAGACTTTTTAAGTTTAAATAATACCTTATTTACCGTTTCCGTCCTGAAGATTTTTAGACACACTTCCCCCGTACAATGCATAGTTTAGCTTTACGTTTATAATATTACCAGAAAGATCACTTACATTTAATATCTCAACCATATATTCACCATCAATATGGTTTTCTGTTAACACATAAACATACACCAGGCTGTCATAACCTAGTTCATTGGGTTTAAAAATGCATGTAATACCAGGTGCTCCCCGGCAAATTGCGTAAGGTTCCTGGCTAGTTATGATGTAATTCTCACAGTTAAAAAGGTTGGTTGAATCCATTGGTTCGGAAAAATCAACCTTAATAATGTCCTGGCATAAACCTGTATTGAGAAATAATAATATAAAGCACATTAGCATCATATGCTGCATCATTATGTTCTCCCCGAAATATTTATTTACAACATATGATTACAAATAACGTGCTATATGCTAATAATTGTTTTTTAGATTAAAAATGGAGAGATCGACTTTCACAGAGATGTAATACGAAAAATTTGTCTTCAATTTTTGTCATCAAGTTTTACGACAAAAATAATTTTGAAAAATAGTATGAGTAGTATTTTAGAACAGTTAAAATTGAAATTGAACGGAAAAAAGATTTGCGTTTCCCAATCCCAAAGTGAAAGGCAGATAGGCATAATCAAATTTTAAGTTTCCCCACAGGATTCCCAATCCAGCGGTAAATCCCCTGGATTCAAATCCGGTTTGATAACCGGTACGCAGAGAAATCAAATTATTATAAATTATATCTCCACCGAAATTAAAATGAATATCATCGGTTTCTAAATATTTTAGAAATTCTGCAGCAGCCACAAAATCAAGTTCCTTTATTTCAATATCAAATTGATAGGAAGATCCAATTCTGAATTCAGTTGGAAGCTTTGTTGATTCATTCTCGAGCTTATCCACAGAACCCAGATTTTTAACAGCTGATGAAACAGTTAAACCATCAATTGGCGTTAAATAGTTTAACCCAAAATCAAAACCAAATCCCTTTGCTTCGCTGTTAAGAATTCCTTCGTACAAATATTTAACCGTTGCACCAAAATCCAAATTATTAACAACTGTTAAACCGGAAGATAAACTTGCAAAAAAATAGTTCGCATTAAATGAAGAAATTGGTTCACCCGGTTTATTTCTAACTTCAATATCGCTTACGGTAGTAACATTAAAACCAACAGCAAACGGAAGACTAAACATATTCCATTTAATTCCTCCAACTTCACTTCTTACATCCTGTATCCACTCGTTGTGCATAAATATTACTTCATTCATATCCGATGAGACTAATCGAGAAGGATTATAGAAAAGTGCTGTTACGTCATTTGATACAGAAGCACCTGCATCGCCCATTGCAATGTTTCTTGCTCCAAATCCGAATTTCAAGAATGATAATCCGCTGTTTCCAGCTGATTGGGCCATGGTTACCGAACTTGTAAGAATTAAGATTAAAACTAGATTTTTCATATTAAAAATTAAAATTAACGCCTAAAATATGTCTATCTGAACTTGAATATTGTTCAATTTGAAATACATAATCAATTCCCACAACAAAACTACTGAACGATTTAAAAAATGAAAAACCAAAAGCAGGTTTTACAAGCCAATCGGTATTGCTCACATCAAATTGATCCATGCCTCCTCTAACATAAAAACTATCGTAAATATTATATTCAACACCTGCACGTATCATATTTGTTTTAGCGCTGCTGTTTTCAAATTCAATTGAACTTATTATTCCAATTTCTTTGTTTTTATAACTTACACCAACTTTTCGCAGATTTGGGAATTTATCTTCCGAGATAATTCCATCAGTACCATAGACAGGGCTTGTATCCCATTTATATTTGCTGTTTATATCGGAAACAACTAAAGAAACATTAAAATTTTCATTAACGACAAAAAGAGCCCCAATATCAATTCCAAAACTTGTAGTTGTAATATCTTCGAATAATTTATAATAGTACAATTTTACAGCTAATACCTAATGGAAAGTTTTTCAGAAAATCTTATTTGCAAGCCCTATAAAAAATTGGTTTTCTGAAGTTGAAAGTTCACCTGTTGGTAAACCGTTATTATCTCGCCCATCAATATTGCCAATTCCTGAGTTAATGATTCCAACGCTTAATCCCGCTGTGGTTCTCGGTTTACGAAATTCAGAAACTGAATCTTTTGCAGAATAAAAATCAAACTTTCTTGTAAAATTTAAAAAGTTAAGTGATCTATCAAATGAAAGAAATGAATAGCCTGCCTGAAAAGAATTATTTTCCTGGAAAGGAGTAACTGCAGGATTATAATACGAAACCAGATTCTCCATCAGTAATTGATGACATAGCATTACCCATCCCGATTCCGCGTGCACCAAATCCAAGTCTGCTAAAGGCACCGGGCATAACCGCTAAATTACTTAATTCTGGTTGTGCAAATGCAAAGCTGCTAACAAGTAATAAAGATATGATAAAATGTTTTTTCAATTATTTCTCTATTGCATCACAATAATTTTTCCAAATAAAGGATCTTCCGAATCAACATCTACACGGTAAAAGTATACTCCATTTGGAACAAGGTTGCCATTATCATCTCTGCCGTCCCAATAATCCGGAGCTCCTTCTAAAGTTTTTATTCTGGGTGCATTTTGAATAACTGTGCGCACATAATTCATCCCAAAATTAAATATGCGAATTGTTACTGAAGAATTTTTACCGCCCGTACTATACTTTATTTTTAGCTGTTCCTGTTTTGGTGAAAACGGATTTGGATACGCATAAGTTTCGTTTTCTGATTTTAATGGCTGGGATGCGAAATAAATTTTCCAGGTTCCGTTCCAAAAACTATTTTCAATCAATCTTGCTAATCCATCATCAGATCCTAGCCAAATTGTGTTTCCTTCACTTGCAGCACTGTAAAAAACAAAGGTATTTAATGTGACTCCAGATTCTCCATCTATAATATTGTTGGGGGTAATCCAGGAACTTCCCTGGTTGCTCGATCTGAAAGCTCCATTATCAGTAAGAACGATTACATCACTGCTTTTAAAGCCAAAGTTGTGAGTTCTTTCGTCTTTTAAATAAGTTTTCCAGGAATTTCCTCCATTGGATGTTGAACTTACGCCATAAAATTCTGTTTCACCTTCTGCACGCCAGGTAGATGCCCAAACTGTATTTGTAGAATTATTATATCCAAGTGCGGTAATAAAATTTCCGCTAATAGGTTCCTGTTGATTAAGATGATTGAATTTCACCCAGCTTATTCCATTGTCTGTAGATTTATTAATGCCATCTGCAGTTCCAACAAACAATGTAGAATCATCTGTTGATATCACAGCAAACGCACGATGATTCAGATTTCCTTCACCACAAAAATTTCCGGATACAGGTGAAAGACAAAAATTCAGCGTATCATTTGGATTAATTGAATTTAAGTTATCTGGCGGAAGGACAACTCTCTGCCAGTTTTGCCCCATATCATTACTTTTGCGTAAACCACCTGCAAAGGATGTTATCCAGATTGTTCCTGGTGTAAATGCAATATCATAAGATAAGTTTTGTTCAGGCACCGTAACAGGAAGAGCAGGGAGAATATTTATTCCATAAACTTCAACCGTATCGTTATTACTATCAACTGGTTGTGGAACAGAATTCCAGGTTAGACCATTATCAGTTGTATATTTTAAACCTGTACCTGCCGGGACATCTTCTCCAGCAACTCCTTCAACAGTTCTTGCAGTAGCTGCCCAGAAAATTCCTTTATAATAACCAATTGCAGAAACGTTATCAGTACCAAATGCATTACTACCGTAAAAATTATTCCAATTTTCTCCGCTGTCAAAGGAAACACTAACTCCCCTGCTTGTACCAAGCCAAACTGTATCACCAATTGTAATAATATCTAAAATGCTGTTGCTTGTGGGGTTTAAAGAATTAACCTTTGAGAAAGAGTTACTTTCATCACCTAAATAATAAGAATCAGGATTTACCTGTGGGTAAGAGGAAATGCAAAATAAAATTGATAGAATATATGTTATTAATTTCATCAAAGAATAAGTACAAAGTGATTTAAAATATTGCTAAAATTACCTACACGATCTTCTGCAAGAAATTCAAATCTGTAAGTTCCCTTATCGTTTGTCTCATCAATTTGTATTAATCTTGAAAATATTCCATCACCTGCAGCAAGGTCTCCATGTTCAGTAATGTTACCATCGTCGTACATTAATATTTTACTAAAATTACTTGTGCCATCAGGTTTGTAAACAACAAAATACACTTCGTCAATGTCATTGTATCCGTTAGAATCGCTTGCTTCAACAGAAGTAAATATCACAACTGTGCTATCAACAACAACAGTATCCGGATCAATTACTGTATTGGAAATTACCGGTGGAATATTATCCTGCCCGTTATTAAAATAGAAACTTCTTACAGCTACAAGCCGGTTTATCTCATCAAAACCTGTAACAGAAAATTGAACGTTATAACTTCCGTTAGTATAGGTGGGTCTTAAAGTAAACTGATTTTCATAGAGTACTTCGCTGAATTTATTCAATTCGACAGGGGCTGGCAATGAATTTCCATCAGGATCAATAATATTAAAGTAAGCACGGTTTACCACGCTTCCAGAAGCAAAAATTAGCCTTAAGTTTAGTAAAGAATCGGAGGGTATTTTTAGATCAATAGTATCTTTTATACCGGAAACAGAAGTTACCTGGTAATTTTCCCTGTTTACATCAATTACATTTTCAAATGTTTTGTCGCATCCCCAAAAGAGCAAGGGAACAAAAAATAATATGAATTTCCGCATGGTTAAATATTAGTTATCTGCAAATTGTTCACAAGGTAAAAATGAAGTTACAAATTGAACTTAAGCTGTTAAAGTTAATATAATTGGAGTTGGGGAAAAAGAAATTATAAAAATTATTATACCAATATATCCTACTATTTTTCTTCTACCATCTAACTCGGCCGTATCGGCTATTGGCGGATGTTTTAATTTGATAATAAAATATAAAACCAAAGACCAGAAAAGCCATCCTGACCAGCCAATTCCGTAGTTAAATTCTAACATAGTATCTATTAAGCCCAGTAAACCGAAAATGAAAAGTAGAGAAAATGTTACAACTGAAATTTTGTAGTGATTTTCTTTACCAAATAATGTGTAAGAAATATGTCCTCCATCAAGCTGCCCAACTGGTAGAAGATTCATTGAAGTTATTAATAAACCAAACCAGCCAACACAGAGATAAGGGTAATGATATATTTCAGACATTGGAGGAAAGAATTGACCCGGCTGTACAATAATTAATTTTAATGTTGAAAACAAAATTGAATCACCAAAAACCAAAGCCATGGAATTTTTCCCGTATTCTGGGCTATAATAATCAGGATGAATACTGAGGATATATTCTTCACCGGGCAGATTTAAGAAACCGTAAATTAAAATTGCGATACAGAAAACAAATCCCGCTATAGGCCCTGCAATCCCTATATCAAACATTGCCTTATTTGTTTTGATGCTTGATTTGGTTCTTATTAACGCACCCATAGTACCAAAATTAATAAAATATGGAATTGGTGGGAACGGAATATAAAAAGGTAGAGTAGCTTTAACTTTATGAAATAGTGCTGCAAAATAATGGCCAAACTCATGAAATGAGATCATCAGCATAATAGAAATTGAATAAGGCAGCCCAACGAGCAATTGTGAAAGTTCATATGGTCCTTGCTCAGCACTAGTCCATTGCACACCAGCTATCGTACTGGTAATAAAAGTAATAATAAAAAGTGCTGCATGGAAAAGGAAGCTTGGTGATTTTTTAGATTTTAAAACTTTCTCACCTTGAAAAGTTGAATTTTGGTAATATTCTTCATTCATAAATTATATATCCAGGTTTAATCCCATTGCCCAATAAGATTCTGAAAAATCGTAAAACTCTCCGTGTACACTATTGCCAGAAACGTAAGAAATAAAAACTGATAACCCTTCCAAATATCCATCACTGAAAACAAGACCACCCTTAAAAATATGATTACCAGAATAGTTATTTATCCCTGATAGCTTGAAATCATAAGCTAAAAATGGAGTGATAAATGGAGTGCTTGATGGATTGAATGGTCTAATTTGAAATGGCAAAAAATAATAATCAAATCCTATTTGAAAAATTCCTTTCTTTATTTCTTCAGGGATAACATGAAAAATATATGTTAATCCAATGTAAATTCTGAACCCACTCGTTTTTAAATAAGAAAAAGTTTCTATAAACTCTTTACTGTAAACAAACGGTTCACGATTATTTTTCCACTGCTCGTTTTCAGATTCGTATAAACCATCTACCAAATGTGCACTTATATGACTTAGTCTCACGCGTATTGCATAATCAATTCCCATATAGAAAATTCTATAACCAGCGTTTAGACCAAACATGTAATCAATCGTTTCTACAGGAAACTTAAAGTTACTTTGTGCACGAGCTCTTGTGTATGTAAATAAATCCGCACCAATTGAATAAATTCTTTTACCCATTTTATATTGATAAATATCTCGCGTTGCCCCAATATTAATCTGTACTTTACTTATATCAAATAAGTATTCAAATCCAGCTTTGGGTTCCAAAAAATTAGCAGTGAAAGGTTGTATATTATTTCTTAAAGGAAACCAATGGCTGCCATCCTGTGGAATACTATTTACACTGTAAGTAATCAAGATTACGAGAATAATCAAGCCAGATTTCACTTTGTACTTACTCCCTGATTCAATTTTTTCTTTAATTTCTGCTTAACAAGTTTAGTGTAGCTGTATTTAAATTTTGAAGTAAGACTTGCAACTGAATAAAGATTTGTTGGAAAAGCAAAAGATGGTTCAAAGTAACAATTTACAGTACATCCTTTACAGAAATCAAACCTGCCTTCCATCTTTAAAAAATTATTATACTTTTCTGTTTTTCTAATTTCATTAATTGGTTTATCAATTTTAATTTTATTACTGGCAAAATGATAGCAAGGTAGGAGTATTTCATTATAGGGAGAGATCACCATTACTCTTGAAACAGCTTTACAGCTTGGATTATTTATATCATTCCCGCCATTTCTTCTAAGCTTCATAAATCCTTTATTTAGGTACACATCAATTTTACCATCACAATATTCATCAACAAAATCAATTGCCTTTTCTGTTAAACCAGGATTCCCGAAATAAGAAAAAACTGGATTTACTAATAAAACTAAATCATTTTTTGCAGCAATTTCATGCATTTGCGGAAGTTTTTTATATGTATCATTAGTTACTGTAAAAAGTATATCAGGAAATTCACCAATCGATTTTGCTATTTTAACACTTTCTAATACAGAGCTGTAGCAATCAACTTTTCTAATACTGTTATGTTCTTTTTCATCGGGAGAATCTAATGAAAAATGAAGAAGATTAATTTTACCAGCTAATTTTTCTGCAAATTTTGGATATAGAAGTGCATTAGTAGTAATACTTGTTTGCATATTAAAGGTTTTTGCATATTCTGCCATTAAATGAATCTCTTTATGCAGAAGTGGTTCACCACCTGTTAGATCAATAAATTTTACACCCAATTTATTAAGCTGATTTATATTTGATTTAAAATCTTCAAGTCTGGTATAAGGTGTGTCTTTAAAATTATTATGGTCACCAAAGTGGCAAAAGCTGCAATAAGCATTACATCTGTACGTAACATAGTAGTTGCAAAGTAAAAGCATTAATATTCCCTTCCCTTCCAAAAAACTTTTCTGTTTGGTAAAATTAGAAACGGGAGAGCAACTACATAGAGCAAATAATAAACCTGGTGCGAAAGAAAATATTTCATTTTATCAGTTATACCAAGCTGCTTATGAATCGGATATAAAACAAAAAAATCAACTACAATTTTAAAAAATACCATGTACAACCACGCTTTTGAAAAGAAAAACGGTGTTAACAGTACACATAAATTTGTAAAGAATCCCCAAAACATAATTAGGAATCCTGTAAAAGGAACTCCCAAACCGCCAACCGCCCATCTCTTTTTTTGATGTACAAGTTTTTTAACACTATTGCAAGCTAATGATGTTACAAGAGCGTCTTTTTCAAGTGGATAAATTATTTTGTACTTTTTTAATTTGTGAATTCCCATAAGCAAAATAAAATCTTCGGTTACACTGAATGGCAGATTTTCATATCCTCCGGCCTCTTCATATGCTTTTTTTCTGTAAGACATATTGTTGCCAATGCAACTGATTGGTTTACCAAGATTAATTGATCCTGCAGCAACAAGTAATAAATAAATAAAATCTAATGCTTGCATGCCATGGAAGTTTGATTTAGAACTTTGTGTAGTATAACCGTTTACAACTCCAACATCTTTAGTGTAATATGACACAATTGATTTAACCCAACTAGGTTTTACAGTACAATCTGCATCCGTAGTAAGAATAATTTCTCCATTCGCATTTGCAATACCTTTTGCAACTGCATTTGTTTTACCAGCCAATCTGCTTTTTTCAGAATCCGGAATTGTTATTTTTTTAAACCTGTTTTTATCTTTGATGAAACCATCTATTAATTCAGGAGTATTATCTGTAGAACCATCATCCACAATAATTATTTCAAGTTTTTCATCCGGATATTCCAATTTATTAAGTGAATGCAAACATCGTTCAATATTTTGTTCTTCGTTTCTTGCGGCTACTATCACCGTTGCTGATAGTAAATTTTGAACTTCTATTTGAGGAAATTTTTTCTTTGTACCAATTATAAACAGCATGGATTGAAGAAAATAACCACTGAGAAATAATAAAAAGATTATTTCAAACATTCTTCCGGCGCTCCAAATTCAAATCCTTTTTTTGCTGCTGCATCCACAATATATTTAATTGAATCTAAAATAATTCCCTTTGATTTATTACTATCGTGTAGTACAATAATTGAATTTTGCTGTAAATAATTATCAACAGCAAATTTAACTTTTTCCCAATCGTTTTTATAATCGTAAGTTACAAGGGTCCACATTACTACTTTAAGATTAAAGCTATTAAGAATTTTCCTCACAGAAAAATTAAATCTTCCGTAAGGTGGTCTAAAATAGTTAACATTGTAATTAAATTTTTCGGTTAATAATAAATTTACTCTTTCAATTTCATTTATTACCTCTTTTGAAGAAATCCTGGTTAAATATTTATGATGCATTGTATGATTACCAATGCTGTGACCTTCACTAATTATTTCATTAACTAGTGAAGTATTGTTAATTATATTTTCTCCCACCAATATGTGGAGAGCTTTTATATTTAATGAATTTAGCTCCTTAATAATGTTTTCTGTTATACCAGGATTGGGTCCATCATCAAAAGTTAATAGTATTTTATTGTTATTTGTTTGCCAATAAAATTCACTAAACAATTTTTTTATTATTAGAGGAGGGTTAAACTGATATTTTATCATCCCTTAATAACACCTATTGGTTTGAGCTTTGCAACTTTTGTCGTTATCCCCTCATTATGCATAACATTAACAACATCCGCAACATCTTTATATGCACCGGGCATTTCTTCTGCCATTGTTTTATAACCTTTTGCTTGTACAATAATTCCAATTTCCTTTAACTCTTTTACCAGGTCTCTGCCTTTTGCGTTTTTCATCGCTCTTCTGCGGCTCAGATTCCTACCCGCACCATGGCAGCTACTGCCAAAAGTTTCATGCATTGCTTTATTGGTTCCAACTGCAACATACGAATACCTTCCCATATCACCAGGAATAAGGACTGGCTGACCGGTACTCTTATATTTTGCGGGAATTTGCTCGCTTCCGGGCGGGAAAGCACGAGTTGCACCTTTACGGTGAACACATACTTCAGCAGAAGTTTTTCCGATTTTATGTTCTTCTATTTTTGCAATGTTGTGGCAAACATCATACACCAGTCTGAAACCAAGTTCCGTTTCGCTCATATTAAAAACTTCTTTAAATACATTCTTTGCAAGATGCATAATAACCTGCCTGTTATTCCATGCAAAGTTTGCCGCAGCCTGCATTGCATTAAGATAATCTTTGCCTTCTTGTGATTTAATTGGAGCACAAGCTAATTGTTTATCAGGTAAAGGAAACTGGAATTTATTGCTGGATTCAAGAAGTATCTTCAAATAATCATCGCAAACCTGGTAACCCAATCCACGCGAACCTGTATGAATTAATACTACAACCTGAGATTTGAAAAGTCCGAATACTTCAGCAGTTTTTTCATCAAATATTTCTTTTACAATATCAATTTCTAAAAAATGATTACCTGAACCCAGAGTACCAACCTGATCCGCTCCTCGTTCCATTGCTCTTTTACTCACAAGTTCTACATCAGCATTTTTTAAGGTTCCGCTTTCCTCTGTAAATTCAATATCTGATGGATTACCCAGATCATACTCGAGAGCCCATTTAGAACCTTTACTTAAAACATTTTTTAAATCTTTTGAAGATAGTTTTTTTATTGCACCGCACGCACCTACTCCCGTTGGAATGGCTTCAAATAATTTTGCAACAAGTTTTCCAATTTTATCTTGTAATGCAGACGCTTCAAGGTTCGTAGCAGCAAGCCTTACACCACAATTTATATCATAACCAACACCCCCGGGTGATATAACACCTTCATCTAAATTTGTTGCGGCTACACCACCAATTGGGAAACCATAACCCCAATGAATATCCGGCATTGCAAGACTATAATTTTCAATTCCAGGAAGATGAGCTACATTCATAACCTGTTTTAAAGCATCTCCGGTTTTAGGATTGTTCTTTAACATTTCTTCTGATATATATACTCGACCGGGTACTTTCATATTTCCCGTTACAGGAATTTCCCAAACGTTTTCCCTTATTTTTAATAATTCAATTCCATCTATTATCATGATACTACCAGTTTTTAAATATCAAAAACTAAAAGAGTAGAAAATCGTTTCTCAGTATTTACTATATTCATTTGATGATAGGTTACTGCTTTAATTTCATGCTTTATTTTAATTTGATTATCTATATTACCACCGATTAAGATTGCTGATAAACTAAATTTTTTATTTGTTGCTTCTATTCTAAGTTCCTTAAGTGAATAACACAACCATTTTTTTGTAAAAAGATTAAAGTTCAGTTCATTCAGAAAATCAACAAGAAGCTGTTCTTTGCTGGAAGAAAGTAACTCAACTTTTTTTGTTTCAATTTGATTAAATCTACTTAATTCTGCAACAGAATTTAACCATGCCATTGCAGAGGTTTCAAATAATTCTTCTAAACTGATCCCGGAAATTTCAAATGCAATATCAGCCGTATGATCTATATGTTTAAATGTTCCAGCCATTTCTAAATTGATAATTTTAATATATAATTTAAGCAACGTTTTACTAAAATAAATTACAAATAGTTAAAATCTGAAATCATGTTTTAGCTTATATTACATATATTTGCCTCTGATTTTTTCCAAAAGAATATTTATGCATCATTTAAATGAACGTCAAAAAGGATTATGTGCAATATTTATTGCTGCAATATTGTGGAGCAGCGGTGGTTTACTGGTAAAATTAATTTCATTAACACCAATGCAGATTTCCTTTTTCAGATGTGCGGTTGCTGCGGCAACATTTGGCGTAATTTTTAGAAAAAAAATACTAATTGTTAACAAATTTACATTTATGAATGCTTTGTTCTACGCAGCAGTGCTCTTCTTTTTTGTGCTTGCAACAAAAACAACTACAGCAGCTAATGCAATTTTTTTGCAATCTACGGCACCAATTTATGTTTTAATCTTTGAACCAATTATAAACAAAACTAAATCTGAAAATGCCAATACGATAACTGTTGCGGTTTGTGTAATTGGCATGGTTTTGTTTTTCCTTGGTGATTTAAAACCAGGGGAGATTGACGGCAACATATATGGATTATTATCAGGATTATGCTTTGCTGCATTTTTTTTAGGAATGAAAAAAAATGAGAAACAGTATCAGCAAAGCAGTATATTTTGGGGAAACATACTTGTTGCGATAGTCTGTCTTCCATTTGTCTTTACTATAACAGAATTAACGTTTACAGATATTTGGAGAGTCAGCTTTTTGGGTATGTTTCAAATAGCAATTGCATATGCTTTTTTCTCTTTTGGATTAAAACGAGTTTTTGCCGTAGAAGCATCAATTATTTCTATGATAGAACCTGTTTTAAATCCTGTGTGGGTATTAATCGGATACGGAGAGATTCCAACTAATTATGCTATTATAGGAGGTGTGATTATAATTTCTGCTATTTCAATAAGAACCCTTCAAATGGGGAGAGTAATTTTTGGAAGAAAGATTTAGTGAGAGTTTTAAAGCATTTTAACTTTTGAATAATTTACCTCGTTTATAATTTCACCATTATTGTAAGTAATGGCTGATGTTAAAATTCCTGATTGAGTATATTTGCACCATCTTCCAATTTTATAACCTTCAATAAAATATCCATTTTCTTTTATATTTCCATTCTCAAAATACCAAATCCATTTGCCATTGGGTTTATCATCTATAAAACCACCTTCTGATTCAAGCCTACCGGATGAGTAAAAATATCTCCACTTGCCAACATTCATATTGTTTTTAATCGAACCATAAACAGCAACCGTACCATTAGCAGATGTAAGACAAAACTCACCGTTCTTCAATCCGTTTAATACTTCATATTCTATAATTTGATTGTCAAGAGTATCAAGGATTCTTCCGGTAAAAGGAAGTTCTTCACCATCTTTGTAAATAAGTCCATCCTCTGTAAAAATGTTGTGGCTGCTCTTATACGATTTACAGCCAATCAACAAAATAGAAGATAAACTTAATAGTATGATATATTTAAATAAAGATGTTTTGCCCTCACAAACATCTCTCATAAATGCTCCTGTACATATTCAGGGGATAACAATCCGCTGATATCAATATTGCTAATTATATTTTATTGAAATGTTTTTTAGTAAGCCAGTTTATGACACACAAAACTGAAAAATTATTTAAGCATTATCTAATAAAACAGTTGATTACGGTTTATTAGATGAGATATTTTACGCAAAACTCATTCCATCTAGGTTCATTCAAAATTTATACTATTTTGATGTTTTTATTTTCACACATGTTCAGGAATGAAACGCTGAAAATTATTATTTGAGAATGAGACACTTAAATATGCATTTAAAAAATATAACCTGAGAATTATAATTTCACCAATTCTCATGATTAAATAAACTCTGCTTAATTCTACCCACCAATAAAAATAATCCATTTTCTTATCGATTTATTCATCCTTTGAAGTTTAGTTATAAGATTATGTAACGATTTGGAACAAAAAGCAAATTAAATTAAGGCGATTTCAATCAATTATATACTTGGCACATTTATTGGCATTCTGTGCTAAACTATTTCAAAATGAGGGCAAAATAATGGAAGCATTAGAAAAATCTTTTGAATGTGGCTTTTTAATAACAAAAATAAATTTAAAAAAAGCTACGATTTTGGAGGCACTTGAATTTAAGAGTGAATTGGATGATGAAATTTTGAGTGGAAAACATAACATAATTATAGATATGGGAACTTGTGAATTTCTTGATTCTACTTTTATTGGAGTTTTAGTTGTAACCTGGAAAAAGTTAAAAGCTCTTGGAGGAAAATTAAAATTGGTTAAACCGGGTTATTTTACAAAATCAGTTTTTCATTTAACCGGAACAATTGAACTCTTTGAAACTTATGAATCGGTTGATGAGGCATTAAGCAGCTTTGGTACACCAATACAGCAGTACGGTAATAATAAAATTGGAACTGCGTAATCACTTTATAAAATTGAGTGAATAATATTTTTATATAAACAAAATATTTAGGAATTATGGGACAGCAACAATTACTTTTAGTGGTGTTAGGTTTGATAGTAGTAAGTATAGCTATTGGAGTAGCCAACCAGCTTTTTGATGCTCATGCAGAGGATTCAAACAAGGATAATATTGCAAATGAGCTTGTAAATTTAGCATCGCTGGCACAACAATACTTTAACAAACCTACAGGAATGGGCGGAGGAAATCAGAGCTTTACAAATTGGTACATTCCTTCAGATTTAGATTCTACAGCAAGCGGATTTTACCAGGTTACTTCTTTGAATTCAAATACACTGCAAATTTCTGGCACACCATTTCCTCAAAGTGGTTATAGCTGGCATCTGCAGACAACGGTTTCAAAAACCGAAATAGTTACAGAATTGATTGACTAGATAATTTATTTTCCTTATTAAACTTCCACTTGGCTTAGCATTAATAAAATGCAGGTTTAAGTGGAATTTTTTATTTTAAACAAACTGGTAAAATTCTACTTGCGGGTGTAACTCAGTTGGTAGAGTATCAGCTTCCCAAGCTGGATGTCGCGGGTTCGAATCCCGTCACCCGCTCGAAAAACACTTCAAGACATTAACTTTATTCTTTAATATTTGGATTTATTCTAGGAAAATCTGATATTTGTTCTCCAAAAATCTGAACCTTGGGGAGCTTAGCTCAGTTGGTTTAGAGCGCCTGCCTTACAAGCAGGAGGTCATAGGTTCGACTCCTATAGCTCCCACAAAATTTCATTAACGAAATAGTTAGCTTTGGTTTATCACTTTTCCATCTTGCACTGTATAAACACTTTAGAAAGTTGATGAAATTGAGCAGCACACCAGAAAAACAACGATTCCGATTTATAGATCAATTCCGTGGATTAGTTGTAATCCTTATGCTTGTAGATCACAGTTCCTACTTCCTTAACTCATTATGGTTGCATTTCAATCCCTTCGATCCGTTGTTTGATAGTTGGGCACAAGTTGCATTAAGATATGTAAGTTATCTTTGTGCACCGGGGTTCCTTATGATGAATGGTGCAATGGTTTGGTGGGCATATCATAGAAGAATTAATAAAGGTGTTTCGGATTGGCAGACACGCCGATATTTAATTCAGAGAGGATTATTTTTAATTCTTCTTCAAATTACATGGGTTAATTCATCCTGGGGGGGGTTTGCTGCATTTAAACCATGGCATTTGGGAATTATATCCTGTATTGGATTATCAATGATCTTACAGACATCTATTGTAAACTTAAGATGGAACATCCAATTGGTGATTGCGCTAGCCTTACTTGCAGTTCATCCTTTTTTGTTAAACATTCCTTATGATGTAAATGTTGAATGGCAAAAAGCAATTATGCAGACTTTTATTGATGCGGGTGAATTCAATAAATACCCTCTTATTCCCTGGTTTGCAATGGCTGTTATTGGTTCAGTAATTGCGAGGGGTTGGCTTAAAGACTGGGGCACTGATAAAAGAAGAATTTTAATGGGAATCGGAGTTTCAATTTTATTTTTAGCAATTGCCATTACGATAAGAATGTACCGCGGTTATGGAAATATTCTTTCATTCTCTGAATTTGGTTCATACTCATTTTTCTTTGATCAGAAATATCCACCAAGTTTATATTTTACTTTATGGTTTGTTGGAATTGTTACTCTTTCAATTAGTGTTTTAATATCCTTAGCAAAGGTTGCTCCTAGACTATTAACTATTTTAGATATCGTAGGAAAGGTACCGCTGTTTTTCTATGGAATGCATATAGCGATATTAGGTGTTTTTTCAAAAAGATTGGGTTTGTTTTACAGGGAAGGCGAGGTAACTGAAACATTAATTGGTGTTTTTGTAATGATGTTACTAATGCTGCCTCTTTCAAAATGGTTTTATGGTGTAAAAAGCCGAAGTAAAAATTTTATCATACGTATGCTTTAATAAATTGTATAATGGAAATAATAAATAAATATTTTCATACTTTAAAATTAATATGTTTATGTACCTCAATAGTAATGTTATTGAGTTGTTCCAGCAGAGAATATTGCCCATCAATTGAACAAGATTCAACAATTGTATATAAATCAAGTAATCCTGATGGTATAAATTCAAAAATTACTTTGTGTAAAAAAGTTGGTAAAAAAACCGGTAAAAGAATTGGCATTGGAACTGATTTTACCATTAAAAAAAATGAAAAAGTAATCGCATTTATTGATTTAGAAAACCGTGAAAATTTTATAGATGAAAAATTAGTATTTCACACTGAGTGGATTGATTTAAATGGTAAAACAATATTTAGAAAGCAGATAGATTTAAGTGCTAATGATCCTGCTTCAACACTAAAAAGTTCAATATCTATTCCTCCTGGTAAACGTGACCCGGGAAAATACTTGATTCGATTATTTTTATACCGTGAATTAATTGCAGAGAAATGGTTTAACCTGAAGGAATATAAACCGCAAATTGATAAGAAAATCGATATTACTGCAAACATCACTTTTTGCAAAAAAATTAGTAAAAAGACTGGAAAAAAGATCGGTGTAGGCTCACAATTTAAAAGAAAGAAAACAGCCAAAGTGTCTGCTGTTATTGATCTCTTAAATCGCATTGAGTATTTGAATAAAAAGTTAAAGTTCAATTTAGAATGGATCGCTCCAAATGGAAAACCATTCTACACAAAAAAGATAAATATCGATGCTGAGGATTTTACATCTTCTTTAAAAAGCACAATTTCAATAGCACCCGGTAAAAGAATAAAGGGTAAATATCTTTTAAAGGTTTATTTATTCAAAAAACTAATTAAAGAAAAGAGTTTTGAACTCCTTTAAAGTTTTTCTAAAAGTTATGGGATTGAAATTGTAATTAATCCTTCCTCTTCATCTGCTACATAAATATAATTCTCATCCATATCTAGTCCTAATGCAAACCCTGTACTAACTGTACCAATAAGAACAGGTGATGAAACATTGTTTACATTAAAAATTTTCAGTCCTCGTAATTCAACAGTCATAAAAACTTTACCATCTTTATACAAGATTTCTTTAGCATATCCACCTGAATCGTATGCACCTACAATTATTAAATCTGTAGGATCTGAGAAATCAATAATTCTTAATCCGGCAGTTCCACAGGCAACATAAGCATAAGGAAGTGTTGGATGAATGACCACATCCTCGGTATATTCAGGAATATCAACCCAACCTATCATTGGATAATTTCCATATCCGTTTTGTAATTCTGAAATATCAAAAATTGATAGACCCATTTCACCGCAAGCAACCAGTAAGTAATTACTATCAGCAGATACACATATTCCCTGTGCAAAACCTGGAGTATCTGCCCCTCCTCTTATATCTGGTTGTGTAGCGTAACTAATCTCTGAAATTTGAACTCCATATTCTGCAACAGTAGTAAATAAAAAATTGGCCATAATATGAAAATTTATAGCTGGTTTTAATGCAAGATTAGTTGCTGTTATAACTGGATTTAGTGGATCAGCAACATTTATAACTGAAACACCAAATCCTCCTGCAGCTATGTATAGAACTGAATCTTTTCGTGCAACTTTGTATGCATATCCTTTCATACCTTCATTAACTGTTTTAATTCTAACAGGATTCCTTACATCAGAAATATCAATAATAGCTACTCCTCCTTCACCTTGTGCTACATAAGCTAAGTTATTATCCACCACAACATCTTGTGAATAACCGGCAGTACTGAATCTGCTTACTACTTTATATCCTCCATCATCTCCATCAATTGATTCTGGATCGATTGGAGTACCACAACTTACAAGCAATGATATTACTGCTACAGTTAAACTGAAATATTTAAACATTTTATATCCTTAATAAAATTGATTAATAATTTAAAACTTTATATTATATCTGAATTTTATACCAAATTGATACTGCGTATAATCTTTCTCATCAGATAAGTATTCTCTGTTCTCTTCTGCGAGTGTTTCAGAATCTCTGTAAATCCAATTGAGAAAAGCACTTACAGAAAAATTCTTAAAAACCTGTAAATTATATGATGAATAAATTCTTATGCTTTTATCATCCCTTCCAGCATGGATAGGATCAAGTTCCAAAAAGTGATCCGTAGTATAAATACGCCTTATAAACTGAACAGTTATACCCACATCATTTTTTAATTTAAAAACTTTTGGTAGAGTATAATCAGCACCAAAAATGTAAGTATGTTCAAGGTATGTTGCATCACCTCTTGTTGCAACTGCAGCTTCATCAAAATCATTTGCTTCATCAATTGCCTTTGCATCAGATGTAACATATCTATAACCGGCATCTACACTTAATTTTTTTGTAACTGATTGATAAATTCTGAAACCGTACAAGTAGTTATCGCTGTCATATTCGGTATAGTGTTTATTATGAAAATATCTCATGTAAGAAAAATAAGTACGCAACTTCGTAGTTTTCCATGAAAAGTTATACTGTATCCAGGTACTGATGTCATCTTTAGAAAAAGCATAAGGAGTAAAAGCTTCTGGTGTATATCCAACTTGCTCAACCCAATCATCATCACGAAAATGTCTTATATAGAAATCAGGAATGTATGAATATGAAAGATATACGCTTATCGATTTTGTAATACTCTGCCTCAAGTAAATATCGTACTGTTCCCAATTTTTTATTCCATTATTTGCATAAGAATTGGAACTGTATTCCGCGCTTAATGTTGTTTTAAGTTTTCCAATAAATCTATTTGAATAAATTAATCCAACTGAATATGGAATAACCATATCATCGTAACTGCTGATGTGAAATCTACCTTCATCTTCTAAATTAATAAATCGATCAATATATTTATCAGAATATTTAAGTATGTTATTATCGTATGTGGTGCCAGCAGAGAGTTTTAGCTCCCAACTATAGGTTTTCTTTTTTAGGATTACCTCCTGCAAAATTCAGGTTACAAAAACAGATTGAAATAATTATTAAATAATAAATTTTGCAGTTATGGTTTAATGCTTTTGTAAATTTCATGGCATCCTTAATCTTCCAGTTTAATATCTTTTTTAGGGAATAAAACTCTACCCAAGATTGTTTTTTTATCTTCATCTAATGGAATTATTTTATAACTGTGAGATCCACGCGGCACATTTATTACAATTTCCTTTGCTTTACCAGGAATTATTTTTCCACCTTTTTTGTAGGAGGTTATTTCTGATCGGTTGCTGCAAAGACGGTAAGTATTTTTAATTTTACCATTTTCACTAACCTGAATCCGGTAATTTATCATACCTTTCATATAATAATGGTTTTCTACACGTGTTAGAACTCTGAGAATAGTAGGGCCGTTAATCTTTACTCTTAACGGTTTGCTTTTAGAAAAGCGGAAATAGTGAGATATTTCTTCACCGCTAATAAGATCAACCGGTTCTTTAGGATATAAAGGAGATAGAGGCACCCAATCTATTTTTTTTACTTTACTTTTTCTGAATAAATACCTTGCCGCAACATTTGGTAATTTAGCCCCTGTCCAGATTTCCAGAGTATGTTCACCTAAACCAAATTCAAGAGTTAAAGTTTTTCCAACACCCGGATTTCCAAAAGATTTTATATTATACCTTGCACTTTCTGATTTTTGAACATCCTCATATTCAACTTTTATTTTATTTGCACCATCAATCCTATAATAAAGATTGTAATCAAGGTAATCACTTTTGCTCGCTGTAAATTGAACCCTAGTAATAATTTTTAATTTCCCCGGTCCTTTTACAGAGATGATAGATGCTTCTTTATAATTTAAAGGATAGTAAGATTTACTTTTTCCGGAAATTATAGTTTTTAAAGTTGTCTGTGCATTTTTTGGTTTAATAACTTTTGTCGTTGTTTTTTGCGCTATTGATAAATTTGGCAAATAAAAAATGAAGATTAGAATAAAAAGTTTTGTGTATTTCATACTAGTTAATATTAAATATATTAGCTTGAATATATCATTCTATGAATTTCATCTAGTTTAGTTTGTGTAAAGGAACATGTTCTGCACCAAGGCGATGTCTTTTCTTCTCCATAATAAATACGAGCGATACTGCAATTATTAAAAACAGTGTAACCATCACTGCCAAAGTCATGCTGTATTGTTTTTGTATAAAAATTTCACCTTCACCTGGAAGCGGCAATGGGATCGGGTTAACTGGGAGTCCATATTTTTTAGCGAGATGAGTAATGTTCAACATATGAATTATCGGCATATTTTCCTGCGCCATTAAAACCAATACACCGCTTCTCGGAAAATTCTTCATAGCTAATGATTTTGATAAACCGGTGGAAATAAATTGTACATTTTCGGTTGATCCGAGACTAGCAATTCCACCTCCAACATTAATAAATGCTTTAATACGATTTCCTTTTCTCTCTTTGTTATAGACATTCATACGTTTTTCGATACTATTTTCAAGATATTCTTCATTTATTAAATCAATTTTGTTTCTATATATTGCATCAATAATCAACTCTCTTGCTTCAGGGCTTAGGCCTCTTCCTCTATCGAGCCCTCCGCCAACTGAAGCAGCTATAGATTTGTATTTAAAAACTTTAGCTTTATAAAGAACTCTTTCCATATCAAGCCAGGTAAAGTATGGATCGTTTGCCCCCCAGTTTGATGCACCCACTGAAGTGATTACAATTGCATTTAAGTTTAGTGTTTGTAATGCGGATAATACTGCAATGTTCAATCCGGGCAGTGAACCCGTAAATGCAACAGCAACCAGATCGCCTTTTTTCAAGTCTGATTCCATTAGCATATCAACCACAACTGCTGCAAAATTTGGATTTGTTGCTGTTAGTTTTGCTTCGATGTAACCACGATCTGTTGTGATTAATGTAATATCCTGTCCTATCAGTGCTGTTTCGTTTGGATCGTTTAAATCATCAATAAAAACACCTTTTTGAAGACGATATTCTTTTAAAATATCCGCCGCTTTTTTTGCTAATTTAGATGCTTCCAGTTTTTGATTATACCATTCTCTTCTAACATCGACTTTGCCGTTTTCAACAGCAAGAAATGCAAGTAAAGCCAGTAGTGCTAACACACTTAATACTCTTTTGGATCCTGCTCTGAATAAATACATTTATAAACTACTCCTGCCCGGAATCATAATGGAAGTAACTCACCATTAAATAAAATAATTACCAGTAAGCGTACCAATACTGAAGTAATAAACAATACGCATAAAGTTCTGTAAATCCCCTGCTTGCCAAACCAGTGAGCTATTAAGCCGGGAATAACCCAACCAACTGCTTGAAGTTGCACTGTACTTGTTGTAACATCAATCAGAAGAAAATGTCGTGAGAAATTAGCTAGTAAGCAACCAATCAACAAGCAAACAACCATTTGCCTTCTACCATAAAGAAAGGTATAATTCCCTAAAATCTTTACAAGCAGATATGTAATAAGGCTAACTATAATTATTCCGGCCAACCGATCAGGCTGCGATAATTGTAATGCAATATAACCGGGAACAACAATTCCACCCGCAGCCAATCCAAATACCTCATAAGAAAGTAGGCTAAAAATTAAACCTAATGTTATAGCAAGTTCAACCATTATTAATACTCCTGTTCTCAAAGAAATCTGCAACTTTTCCACCCATTCCACCCATATTACCTATAGCAACTACAGTGCATTCATCATCAGTATGTGATAAAACTTTTTCAAAAACTACAGAAGGTTCTGTCCATCCAAGATTAATTATTTTTTTCTTATCTACACCTTCCGAAATTGATAAATCTTTTACAACATCAGTAGATTGACCTATTAACATTAAATAATCCAATTCGTTATTTAAATTTTTTCCAAGCATCTCAGCAAGTTGTTTCGAGCGGTCCATTCGATCATGCCTGGTATTAAGCAATACTATCTTTGGACCCTTAAATCCAATTTCATTTTTTATTTTGTTCCATATCATGAGTGTAGATTGATAATCATTCGCAGCAAATGCATTAAAAAAATTTGTGATTTTATTAAAAGCATTAACTTTGTAAAGCTTTAATGCTCCTGCATCGGGATTTGCGTTGTACATACCTTTTAAAGCTACTGTACGTTCAATACCAAGGTGCTTACATACTGATAATGCGATAGCTACATTTTCCTTATGCTCCAAATAATTAAATCCCTGCATTTCTTCATCTGTAACTAAATCAGGATCTGAAATATGAATTTTAGATTTATTTTTCTTAGCTATTTTTTTCAGTATTTCTGAACCATCTGTTTCATTCATGAAAAAATGTTGATTGACAGGAATTGTTTTGCTCAGAACAGAGGCAATTTCCGGAAGTGTGTATCCCATAACATCAACGTGATCTAAACGAACGTTGGTAATTACACCTATTGTTGAATGGATCATTTTTTTTTCAGTTATCCACTGGTATTGCGGTTCAAGTGCCATACATTCCATTACAATAGCTTCTACTTTCGCTTTAGCTGCAAACCTGATTATTGAAAGCTGCTCGATTATATTAGGACTCCCCTTCCGGTGAACTATAGCTTCACTTCCATCTTCGAGAATTAATCTTGGATATGTACCAGTAACTTTAGTAATGGTTTTAATACTGCCCTCGCGTAAACCTCCGCCAATCAATCTTGTTACACTTGATTTTCCACGTGTACCGTTAACATGGATTCTAATAGGAATTGAGTGAATTCTTTTTTGATGCAAGAAATACTCAACCACTCCAAAAAGGGAAGCAAGAAGAATAATAATCAGTAACAGTAGCGAAACGTACATTTATAATATTCTTTTTTAAACTAAATACTTTTACTTTAATAGTATAAGTTTTTTAGTTTGAACAAAATTACCTGCAAGAAGCTGGTAAAAATAAACACCAGAACCAGCTTTATATCCAAAATCATTTTTACCATCCCAGGTTAATTCATACCTTCCTTGCGGTTGATCAGAATTTTGTAGTGTTCTAACAAGCTGTCCATCTATCCTGAAAATTCTTAGTGCTACATATCCAGATTCTGGTAAATCATATCTTATTTTTGTTTCAGGGTTAAACGGATTTGGATAATTTTGGTATAAAGCATATTCAGTTGGTAAAATGTTTTCAGAAGTGTTTTCATTTCCAACTGAAACAACAGTTGCACTATCAGTAGTAATTTTAATGGCAAAATTATCTGTTAATTCATTTGCGGTAACTGAATATATATCATCAAAAACATATAGTAAACCTATATCTTCATTGTTGTTTTCTATACCAATTGTAGAACTGCCTGGTTCAGTAACGACTTTATATTGGCATATAATTTCACCATCTCCGGTTTGAGTAGGATAAAATGCTGGATCCAGTAATATCACCTGGAATGTTTCTCTATTTGTATAATCATCACTATGTCCAACTTCGGACCATTCAACTATAAACCTGTGGTTTGCCGCATCGTTATAGTAGTATAACTTTCCTGTTTCCTGCGGGTTGTTAGAGAATAAATCATCCCAGAAAACACCAATCATATTGTTAATTCCATCAGCACGAGGTAAAGGATAATTTTGTGATGCTGTTAATGTTCCACTTCCAGGTGCAATCCATCCATCAGTACTGATCCTAATTTGGGAATAATTAATACCGTAATACCTAAAAGAAAATGGAATGTTAGTAGTAACAGTTAAATCACTTGCACCTCCCCTGGGAATTTCTGTACCAATTCCACTTATTTCAAACCAATCAAATTCCGGAGATTGCTGCCAAAGATTATCTTCGCTGGAATATGCATAATATCCATACTGATCAGGACCAGATGGATCATAAACGGATGGTTTAGCAATTGGAATTGAAAATGTATCCACTATGGAATATTGGTATAAACCATTTTGAGTTTCCAGTTGCAGGGAATACGAAGCCGAATAAGGAATAGGGCAATTGCTGCTAACCTTAACAGTAAAATAATCTGTGATATTTTTTGCACTACTATCTATTTGAATCGTTTCAAATAAACCAACTGAATCCAGAATGGTTATATATTGATCATTTGAACGCAGTATTCCTTTAACATCAGGTGCAACATCATCCCCAATGTTGTTGATTGTTAAAAAAACATTAACAGTTTCACCCGGGTCCATTCGATAGTTTTTCAACAGGTTTCCATCATCATCAATAAAACTATCTGAATATTGCAGCTGGCAGCCGTGAACAACTTCGTTGCGATAATAATTCCAGGATTTAGTTGTACTGTAAACATGCAACTTGAAAGGTATTACCGAGCCAACTTTGCATGCCGGTTTAACAAAAAATTGAAATGGTGAACCCTGCATCGAATCGTTTGGAGCAAGCGTTCCGAAATTTACTGAATCCGTTGTTACAATTTCAACAATGTTTGCAACACTATCGTGAACAGTAAGTTTAGCGAAAACATCCTGCGCAATTTGGGTTCCATAATTTTTTAAGGTATAAGTAATTGTACAATTTTCATTTGGATTAATTAATCCATCATTATTTCCATCAATATCTGTAACAACCGGGCGCCTGGTAGGAGCAACGTTTTCTTCACCTTCAACAACATAAATAGTCCCTTCAAATGGAACAACTTTTTTACCACGCACTACTAAATCTAATTCACCAACTCCTGTTGCATTAATATCTAAGGTTAATAAACCGCCGGGTGAAGTTTTACCAACTTCGTACACACCATTTCCTGAGATGCAAACTTCAGCATTTGCAACTGGATTTCCACTTGACGAAAAATTTACAGAAACCTGCGGTTGACCAAATCCAACAACAACTGTATCAGTATAAGTTACATTAATATTTTCTGGAGTATCTTTCCATACATGCAAACTTGGATCACCAAGCACACAATAAACCCTGTAGTGATATTCTACCCAGTAAGTATTTCCAAAAACTTCATACATATATAATCTACCCCTGTTTAAGCCTTCACCCGGGCTGTCCATTCCTTCAGAGAACATCCCCATATAAATTCCCATATCAATCTTATTGTTGTAAGTAGTATGAGTGTTTGAAGTTGGACCAACAAATGCACAAGCACCTCTTGGTTCAAATTCAGCGCCAAGTTGCACCCATGCCTCACCAAAGCAATTTCCTCCGTTGGCGTCAAACATTGCAACACCGCAGCCGATACTTGTAACAAAAGTTAATTTTTCTCCATTGTTAAGTGTACTAACATCTGAAGTTTGAAATGGAATACAATCTGCCCACCATCCGCTGCTCCAGCCTTCACCGCGATAATTGAGAAAACTTCTTCCTTCATTAATCATATTAATAATATCACCAACATTTCCCGGGCAAGGGTATCCGTTGTACATTGAATCAACAGACAAAAAGTTTCCGTCTTCCTCTAACATTTTACTGGCAGTAAATCTTTTAGTATAAATCTGAGAAATGTATGCATCGTTAGAACAAACCAATCCTTTCCTGAACCAATCTGGTTCAGCTATATAAGGAGTTTTTTCATAACCTATAAATTTGTTTATCATTGTTCTGAGCCTGTAATCACCCTGGTTTGTAAATCTTCCAATCATCATCTCTGGAAAGTAATCACCGCCTTCTAGCTCAACAAAATAATTTTCGTAAACAAATGTAAAATCATAAGAAATATATTTTACTGGGGCTACACCATCATCACCCACAATAAGTACATGGGTGGGAGTGTTTTCCCAGTTTGTGTATGCATCTAAAATGTGATCTTTAACGATATTGGGTGTATTTTCATTAGCACCAATATCACTAAACTTTGTAACATGAATGTACGTACCTGTTTTGTGTTTCCAGCCTGCGTAAGTTTGAAAATCAGGTTCCAGTACATCAGGAACAATACAGAGCATAAAATCAAAACCTAATTCATCTCCGTGATATTCTCTTTGAAGAACTTCATCATAATTGAAAATAAAACTCCTGTACAATTTAGCAAAGGATGGAGCAATGGGTTTTTTTGGTGTTAGCTTAGGATTTATTCCCATTCCTGAGCCGTAATTAATGCGTATTGTTATTGATGAATAAATTTCTATTTGTTTAGTTGCAGGAGAATATCTTAGAGGAAATATTGAAACGCGTGCAATTCTAAAATCTCTAAAAACTGCTGGATCTTCAATCTTTACTATTTCTTGCGGATATAAACTGGAAGAGCTATAGGCCGCTTGGTTTTCAATATAATTTGTTTCGGGTTTACCCTCTATCCAGCTTTCTCTTGCAGGTGGAAGATTAATACCTTCAATAATTTTAGATTCTCCGGTTTCAATCACCTCTACGCTAACTGTTCCTTGATAAGGAATTGCTAACACTTTGGCAAAGTGTGGTATTTCAGGAAATCCAATTTCAGTAGTAATGGCTTCACTTCCCAAATCAATTGCATGATAAGTTTTTCCTTCTGCATCAAATTCACCAATCATTAATCCAGGTAAGTTAACCTTCACTACAGTACTTGTAATGTCATCGCTTAATATTTGAATTTCTGGTTGTGAATTTGGTAATGAACTATTATCGAGTGATACCCACTGGGCAAGTATTGTGGAGTTAATTAAAAATAAACTGGTTATAATAAAAGTTGATATCTTTATCATAACTAAATCTCCCACTGTTATTAGAAATAATAAATAATTGCTGTTGGATAAACTTGTTCATTTCTATAAGCCCAACAAGCATCATATTCTTAATTACATTAAACAAATATAGATGAAAATAAAATCAATAAAACTTGATAATTAGCAAGTATTCTTATTATTGTAACTCATAATGATACGCTGGATTTGCAGAAATGTTTAATAGTTGGAAATTATTTTGATGTGGAAGCATCAATGTTGTTTATGTAGAATGATTAATAATTTAATGTAAAACGAATTAAACCGTAGCTATTATAGTTTTTTATACTTTCTGTAAGATTTGATTCAATGTTGTAATTATAAATTATATCAAAAATAAAATCGCGTGAGGGTTCTATTCTCAACCCAATTTCAAACACATCATTGTTAATTCTTATACCATCTAAAAACTTTGCGGTTTTACTATCTGGACTAGCACCATGACTTAAATAAATATCACCGCCAACATTTTTAGCCAGATTGCCATCTTCATCATAAATATTCTCCCCCCTCCTAACGTGTGCATAGAATAGATTTAAACGAATCCAGTCATTAAAATTGTACGATAAGCGCGTATATAATTCATCAGAATTTGGACCGATTTTATGACCAAGATTTTTTCCAAACGCAGTATAAACATTCATGCTATCAAAATGAGTGTAAACAAAAGGACGAATTCTTGTATATTCTAATATTAATGAAAGATCATCAATTGAAAATGGTCGATACCAAAAAGCACCAAGTTGGTACGCTGTTTTGTTTGTGTATTTATCAAGTTCCTGGAGATTTGAAAGTATATCTTCATCAAGAAAAAATGTTGCCTGCAGTTCAAAATTTTTAATGAAGCCAGTCTGAAAATCCAGGAAAAAATTCGCATTATCTCTATCCAGAGTTGAATGCTCAATAAATTTATAAAAGCCAATTGGTGTTAAATATGCAATTTCAATACCACGGTTTGAATAAAGAATGCTTTCTCCAAATCCAATATCAAATAGGTTTTCAAATTTTAATTTAAAACGATGGTAAGCCCAATATTTTGTAAACCTATTGCTTCTATTCATACTAAAATCTCCAACAGTAGAAGCATGAATTGATGTAAGGTTTAAAATTCCGTAATCAAAATTAAATTGAATAAAGTCCAGCGGTGGATTATCCCCCGAAAGTACAAGTTTGCTGCTGTAACCGTATCCCGCTGTTTTATGCTCCCTTCCCACCTGTAATGAAAGGTTCATACCTTCAGTAGGTTGCGTATGATATTTTATATAACCGGTTGTAAAATCATAATTACTTATATTTTCAGTATTTTCAATCCATTTAAAACTATAAAGCACTCTTGGTTCAATCAACTCAGCCACTTCACGTTTACCGCTTGCTCCGCCTTTAAGGATAGATAGATTGTACCCAAGATGATTAAAAACTGTTCCGCGAAAATTAAATCCAACATCAAATAAGCTGCTGTTATTAATTTTCGGTTTAAAAGTTTGCCCGTAATAAAAATGTCCCAGCAAATCCACATAAAAATTTGCATCATCATTTTTAAATGCATACAAATATTTTACTTTGTTTGAAAATACTTCTGATAAACTTGTTGAAAAATTCTTTTGAGGATGAAAGAAATACGTAGTTGTATCAGCACTTAACCCTTCAAAAAAATCTTCGCAGTATCTTTTTAGTAATTTAATTTCAGTTGAACTTAGTTCATTGATGTTTTTATTTATTAATTCAAGGTGATTTTTAACTTCAAATCTCGATAGATTAGGTAAATCTTCATTTATGTAAGGGATTATACCTTTCACTTTCATTTCCTTAAGAAAAGTATAAACAGGATGTTCAAGAGGTACATTTTCTACCTGAGCAAAGCTAAGGCATGATAAAATGTGAAAAATTAAAATTAAGTGAAGTAAAAATAATTTCATAGAATGTAATATTTATGATTTAGATAGGATTAAATATACAAATTAGAACCATTTACTTTTTTAACCACTCTTCAATTTTTGCTGCAATCTTTTCTGGTGTAAAACCATAAAATTCTGCAAGATGCTGCCACGGTGCTGATTTTCCAAAATCATTTAAATCTATAAGTAATAAATCTTGCCTTAATATATCTCCCCAACCACTTGTTTTAGCAGCTTCAATAACAACTACTTTTGAATCATCAGGAAATAGTTCATTAATATAATTTATCGATTGCTTATGCAGTAGTGTTAATGATGGAACAGAAACTACTCTTACAGAAAATTCATCCTCTAATATTTTTGCAGCTTTAACTGCGACAGTTAATTCAGATCCGTTTGAAGCAATTACTATTTCGGATTTATCAGATTTCTCTTTGTAAGCAATGTAAGCGCCTTTGAACATCAATCCAGTATTAAATTCAGTGTTTCTTTCTACCGAGCTTATTTTCTGTCGTGATAATATCAATGCTGTAGGTCCATCTTTTTTTCTTAATGCAAATAACCACGCTGCTAGCATTTCAGATCCATCTGCTGGTCTTATTAAGGTAAGATTGGGAATCAAATTCAAAGATGCTGTTTGCTCAACTGGTTGATGAGTCGGTCCGTCTTCACCAAGAAAAATGGAATCATGTGTGAATACATAAATAACTTGCAGTTTTGAAAGAGCTGCAAGTCTTATTGCAGGGCGCATATAATCAGAAAAAACTAAAAATGTTGCACCGTAAGGTATGAATGCACCATATAAAGCCATTCCATTTAAAATTGCACCCATTCCGTGTTCACGTATTCCAAAATGAAAATTTCTCCCGGAAAAATTTTCTTTTACAATCGATTCGAAATTTTTCATTATAGTATTTGTGGAAGGAGCTAAATCTGCAGAACCACCCACAAAGTATGGAATATATTCCCCAATTTTTTGTATTATCTGCCCTGAATGAGATCGTGTAGCGCTTTCTTTTTTAAGCTCTTCGCTGTACAAAAGTGATTCAAGATTATCAGGTAAATTTTTATTAATGTATGATTCATATTCATAAGCCAATTTAGGATTTTCTTGTTCCCACTTTTTAAAATCATACACCCAATTTTTGTATTCATCCTTTAATTTAGCATTTCTTCTTAAAAATATTTCTTTTACTTCTTCGGGTATAAAAAAGTCTTCTTCATATTTCCAGCCAAGATTTTCTTTTGTTTTAGCTAACTCTTCCATTCCAAGCGGCGAACCATGCACCCCAGCAGTATTGGCTTTGTTCGGGCTGCCAAATCCAATTGTAGTTTTTGCAATAATTAAAGATGGTTTTTCTTTCTCTCTCTGTGCTTGTTTAATTGCATCTTCAATTTCTTTATGATTATGACCATCAATTGTAATTGTGTGCCACCCATAAGATTCAAATCGTTGTTCAACTTTATCAGAGTAAGTAAGATTAGTTTTTCCTTCTATTGTAATCTTATTATCATCATATATATAAATTATGTTTCCCAATCCAAGAAAACCTGAATAGGATGCAGCTTCAGCAGCAACTCCCTCCATTAAATCGCCATCGCTTACAATACCGTAAACAAAATGCTCTCCAAATAATTTATAATCATCAACATTAAATCTAGTAGCCATCATTTTTGAAGCGATTGCCATACCCACACCATTTGCAAACCCTTGTCCCAAAGGACCTGTAGTAACTTCAACACCTGGTAGGCAGCCAACTTCTGGATGACCCGGGGTTTTGCTGTTTAATTGCCTGAACGCTCTTATATCATCAAGAGTTACATTATAACCGCTTAAATAGAGTAGAGAATAAAGTAACATTGAACCATGTCCGGCAGATAATACAAAGCGGTCACGGTTAATCCAGTTTGGATCATCCGGATTAAATTTCAAAAACTTGGTCCATAAAATATATCCTACATCAGCCATGCCCAGCGGCATACCGGGATGCCCGGAATTTGCTTTCTGTATTGCCTCCACACAAAGTATTCTAATTGTATTAACTGCTAGGTTATCTAATTCATGAGTTTCTGCTACATTGTGAATTGACATTTGAAATCCTTGTTAAGAAAAAAATTGATTGCCAAATTTACAAAATAAATTTTTCCAATCAGTAATAGTATTAGTGTGACTATTTAAAAATAAAAAAGCCGCTGAAATAGCGGCTTAACTAAGCGGGGCCGACGAGACTCGAACTCGCGACCTCCTGCGTGACAGACAGTGGGATTTTGGGCTTTTTGCCTTAAAAATCATAATTTTTCGGCACTCCATACATACTCCATACATATTCCATACTGAGAAGAAAGGAAACTCAGTATGTATTTAGTACAAAATATAAAGTCTCCTTATTGACCTGCCCCCCAAAAAGAGATCCAATTGTTAAATTAGGATCAAAGGAGAAAAAGATATGGGTAAAAAGAGATATACGGGCGAGCAGATCATCAGTAAGCTTCGGGAAGCAGAGGTATTACAGTCGAGTGGTCTAAGCATAACAGAGATAAGCCGTCAGCTTGGGATAAAGGATCAGACCTATTACAAGTGGCGAAAAGAGTATGGAGGAATGCGGGTAGATCAGGCAAAGAGACTCAAGGAGATTGAGCAAGAAAACAGTAGACTAAAGAAACTGGTAGCTGACCTGTCACTGGATAATGCCATACTAAAGGAGACAGTCCGGGGAAACTATTAAGCCCGGAAAAGAAGCGCCGGGCAGTCCAGAGTGTAGTGGAAAAGTTGAAAGTATCAGAACGGAGAGTCTGTAAACTATTGGGTCAGCCTAGATCAGCACAGCGTAGGAAAGTCAAGCCGAGAGATGATGAGCAGGCATTAAGGAAAGAGATAGTGAGGTTAGCCTGTGATTATGGTCGTTATGGTTATAGAAGAATAACAGCTTTACTGAAGGATCGGGGATGGAAAGTAAACCATAAACGAGTTGAGAGGATATGGAGACAAGAAGGACTAAAAGTGCCACAGAAGCAGCCAAAGAGAAGAAGGTTGTGGTTAAACGATGGTTCTTGCATAAGATTAAAACCACTGTATCCAAATCACGTATGGAGCTACGATTTTGTTGCAGACAGAACAACAGACGGAAGACCGATAAGGATGCTGACCGTCATAGATGAATACACAAGAGAATGTTTAAGCATACATACTCATAGACAAATCAAGGCGCCAGAGGTTCTTTATAAACTTTCAGAACTATTTATTGCAAAAGGAGTCCCGGATCATATACGTTCAGATAACGGGTCTGAATTTACTGCAAAATTGGTAAGAGAATGGTTAGAAAGATTGGGAGTAAAAACATTATTTATCGAGCTGGGGAGTCCCTGGGAAAACGGTTACATAGAATCATTTAATGGAAAATTAAGGGATGAGCTATTGAACGGAGAAATATTTGATAATATTTTAGAAGCAAGAGTTATTATAGAACAATGGAGAGAACATTACAATAAAATCAGACCGCATAGTTCGTTAAATTTTCGACCTCCGGTACCGGAGGTAATGATCCCTCATCAATATGCCAGTGCTTGATGATGGATTTACTAACTTATGCATTGGTACCATTATATGGGGCAGGTCAGTTGCCATCCTGCAGCCTCACTGATATTACGGCATTGGTAGTTGTTTAAGTAAGAAATATTGTAGATCATTTTTTCAAGGAACAAACTTTTTACCGGATCGATCGGCCGAAAAATATTTTTTATTACTCTATTGACTTTTTACTTATTAAAGATGTTAGGCAGAGCGGATTTCTGTTACTTGAGACTTATAATATTTCCAAATACCTTCAACCAATTTAAATATATCTGTAAACAGAACTATGTGATTGAACTCAAAAGCTTGATATTTTCCAGAAATTATTCCTTTCCCAGTAACTAAACCAATACTGTTAACTGTTTCGTATTTTACATCCTCAACTAAATATTTTGTTATCTCTACACCATTAGGTTTGAAATTATTTAATATATCCCTTTTTGTTTCAATGGTCCCGTGTAAACTAAAGCCTATATATTCATCTGAAATTATTTTATCTAATTTTTCAACATCACGTTCTATTAAAGCATTTT
Source organism: uncultured Ignavibacteriales bacterium (assembly GCA_963714405.1). GTDB lineage: Bacteria > Bacteroidota > Ignavibacteria > Ignavibacteriales > Ignavibacteriaceae > JAZGGS01. Next base: position 573,799 of record CAVQOH010000001.1, read on the forward strand.
TAAAGGAATTAAAAACATTTGACAATAATTCTTCGTTTTCCATTAAATACTCCTTTGGTTTACTCTGCCTAACGGCAATGCAACTAAAGCGCCGCCCATAAAATAAATATTACTTTTTATTAGTAAATGAATTAAATATTTATAAAATATAGTTTACAGTAAAAATTAAAACAATAATGTTTGCTAAACCATCAACACATCAATTCTAAAAGTGAGCGCATCGAAAGATGCGGTCGCTTTGAGTTGCTTGTTAGGCTGTTTTAATTTATTAGAAATCATTTATGTCCATTTCCCCTACGACATTTATAAAAACAGGTTCGTAAGAAAATGTAACCTCTACCGGAGTATTTTTATTACCTAAAAGATTCGTTCCACTTTTAAAATTAACATTTGCAAATTTAACTCTTCCTCTAAACCAATAATCCTGAAAATTAGTGAATCCGTGAAATATCACATTTTCTAATCGAAATATTGCTTTATCATTTACGTGGTCACCCAGTGAAAAATCGGCTTCTTTCAGAAACTCGCAATTTTCAATCAACAATCCATTTAGAAAATATGCAGCTTGAAATGAAGCATTATTAATTTTACAGTTTATTATAGAAACGGACTCTTTAAAGGAACAATAAATAAGCTCAAGATCTTCAATAAGTTTATCTTTAATAATTAATTTTTCTGAATAATCTTTTTCTATATAAATTTTATCATCCATCACACATAATTCTTGTGAAAATACTTTTACAGCCTAACGGCAATGCAACTAAAGCGCCGCCCATAAAATAAATATTACTTTTTATTAGTAAATGAATTAAATATTTATAAAATATAGTTTACAGTAAAAATTAAAACAATAATGTTTGCTAAACCATCAACACATCAATTCTAAAAGTGAGCGCATCGAAAGATGCGGTCGCTTTGAGTTGCTTGTTAGGCTGTTTTAATTTATTAGAAATCATTTATGTCCATTTCCCCTACGACATTTATAAAAACAGGTTCGTAAGAAAATGTAACCTCTACCGGAGTATTTTTATTACCTAAAAGATTCGTTCCACTTTTAAAATTAACATTTGCAAATTTAACTCTTCCTCTAAACCAATAATCCTGAAAATTAGTGAATCCGTGAAATATCACATTTTCTAATCGAAATATTGCTTTATCATTTACGTGGTCACCCAGTGAAAAATCGGCTTCTTTCAGAAACTCGCAATTTTCAATCAACAATCCATTTAGAAAATATGCAGCTTGAAATGAAGCATTATTAATTTTACAGTTTATTATAGAAACGGACTCTTTAAAGGAACAATAAATAAGCTCAAGATCTTCAATAAGTTTATCTTTAATAATTAATTTTTCTGAATAATCTTTTTCTATATAAATTTTATCATCCATCACACATAATTCTTGTGAAAATACTTTTACAGCCTAACTATTACTTATACTGCACGATGAATATTATTATATCACGTATATATGCAAGCCGTGCATATATACGTTCACATTTCTTTGTTTTTTGTTAAAAAAGCAACTATTTAAATATTTCTTCTGCATATATATCATCCTTCACTTTTGCCGGATAATAATCGAGCCCAATATATACTTTGCAGGAATTCATCGTTCTTCCATAAATGAAAAATCATATTTGGCGAGTGTTTCAATTAGTGCTTATATAAATTAATCCTCAGCCTCCATAAAGTCAAAATTAAAATTGTCAATTCTCTTTACGCAGTCGCTCTCGACTCAGTTGTGCAAGCACAACCCTTTCAGGGCTGTCGTCAACTTCGCTAAAGCTCGTTGCCTGGCGGAGTTTACCTGCCGCACAGCCCCCGCTTTATGATATTTTTTACTATTTTTCCTGTAAATTATTTACATTATATGTAAGGCGTTATATATGAGACTCATTATTCCTGCCCTTGTCGTTTTACTATTCCTTTTTTTTTGCATATTAACGGTCAAAGCTCAGGAATTAGATCCGTATGATCCGTATAAATCTATTCGTATTCAATACAGGATTCCCACCGAATTATTAAGTACAAGAAAGACGGTAACTATCTCTGATAAAAGTGAAACAGAGATAGTAGACACTATCCACAGGAGTATCACATTCAGCTGGTTCACTGATGAGTTACATTTTAGTTTGCCAAATTTCATAAGTATTTCCAATAAGGAATCCAAAACAGGTGTCGAATCTGTACAAATCAACGGAAGTCTTATTACAATAGATACTACTAAATATCTTAATGTCGAATGTTCCTATTTAAAGACAACATTCTCTGGTGAAAAACCAGCTGATGGAAGCGTAGATAGTGTTTATAAGGTGATAGATATTTATACGAATATACAATGTTCCAACCTGGTTGAGAAGGGCAGACAGGGTAGCTATATTTACGTTGAAGGAATTAGTGGCGTATTTATGGTTCACAAAAAAGTATGGCAACAGAAAGCTCATCAAGAAATCACGCTAACAGAAATATCCATCGCTGGTCGAGAAAAATCAGAGCCTACTCCGGGAATTTCAGTTATTTTTCGTTAATCTTTATATAGGGTTTGTCAAATCACCCTATCTCAAAATCTCCCTCACCAAATTATACCTCTTCACAAAATATCATTATGTAAATCTTACCTAAATAGCTGAAAAAAAATAGCCCGAATGTAGAAGCCCAATTTATATATATAACTTCATTATAAAATCCACCTACCCCCCCTCATTTAGTTATACCTGCTGGCGATAAAAACAGGTTAAATATCTGGAGGTATAATGAAACTTTATAGAAAAGTGTACTACCTCAACTATCCTTTATACAAAGTTCCAATGATAAGATTAGCTGGTAAATTCCTTGAACATATTGGAATACACGTAGGAGATAGAATTAAGGTAGAGTACACCGCAAACCAAATTTTAATAACCAAACAAAATCCATCCGAAAGAAAGGAGGAACCATAATGAACCTTAATGATTTTTGTTTTCCGGTTGAAGAAAGGGAAGTTGCTTTCACAGTTCACAACAAAGTCTTCAACTGGAAGACTAAATCCCATACAACTATGCCGGTTAATAAACCAACAAACCGGTATAAAGCTATAGTAAGGAGTGATAATAATGCTCTTATCAGTATTGTTAACAAGAAATATAAGCTTGTTCCAAACAGTGAACTAATCAATCAGCTTATGGAACAGCTTGAAAATACTGACCAGAAATATGAAATCGATGAACATCACTCCTTTGTACGCAATAACAGGATGAGACTGCACATCCTGTTCCCTGAACTCAGAATCAAGGATGATTCAGATGATGGTCTGGCTCTATCCCTATACCTTCATAATTCTTATGATATGACAGAGGGTATACGAATGTATTGGGGTGCTATACGTGCAATATGTACAAATGGTATGGTATTCGGTGAAGTGCTAGCTAAGTTTTACGGCAAGCATACAAGGGGATTTAAAATACAAAACCTAAAGAATTCCCTTGAAAATACTTACCAAATGATACCTGATATTCAACAGCGTATCAATATCCTTGATTCACTTGAAATCGATCGGCAGTTTGAAGATGATTTTCAAAACCAAATGGGTAGCAGATTTGTTAAGCATATGAAAATTGAAAATCATATCACTTCGCTACAATCAATTACCCAATTACAGCTTTTCCACTTGGTTACCAATTACATCTCACACAGGATTAAGCACGAGATGCAAGCAAGGTATCAGATGGCTGCAAGTAAATTATTCAATTTATGAAAGGAGGTGAAATGTCATTTTTAATATTCGATATTGATAGATCTCTTGCTTCCATTGGTGGTACCAACAAAGCTGAAGTTATCTCCTCAATCAAACCAATTCAGATAACCAATGGATTATCCGAAGTAACTGCTGTTCTTTCAAAGCTTTTCACAAAGCAGAAGGTAGTATATGAGCATCCATTGCTTCAGGATAATATCAAGCAGAGCATATATAAATCCAGTTCAACTGCAACAAGTTACGAACTGGAAGGAATAGTGATTGATACCATCAGCCACTTATTCCGCATTGATATGAGAATACTTGAATCCAAGAACAAATCAGAACGATTGGAACTGTTCGATTGGTCAAAGCTGGATAGGACCTATAACCAGTTTATCTCCTCCATTATCCAGCTTCCGGTATGGGTTGTAGTTAATTCTCATATCACTTATGATAAGAATGATTTAGGTCAGTTCTTATTTAACCCACTTCTTAAGGGTGCAACAAAGGATTGGATAGGTGAATACTTCGATTGCATCCTTTACACCAAGATAACTAATAGTAATAACAGGATAGAGTATCTCTGGCAAACCAAACCTGATACGCAGAGATATGCAAAGGATAGATTGGGTGTACTTGACACTATTATGCCTCAGGACTTCAGCATCCTATTAAGCAGGTATCAGAGCAAAGGAATATTGTATCCTAAAGTATTAGTTATTGGTGAATCCGGAACAGGAAAAACAAGAGCACTTACTACTATTAAAAACAATCCCGTTCAAAACCATCTCAACAAGAGCAATGGTAAAACTTCCAGTAAAGTTATTGCCCAGTTGAGAAGGGAATAATTCTGGTTTCTATCCTCCGGAACCATTTTACCCACCTAACAAACAAATCAAAATAATCAGCAACTCAGCTAAGGAAAATTTAAAGAAAGGAGCAACACTATGAGTTTAGAATTTGGAGTGCCCAGAAATCAGCGTATTTCATTCTTTATTCAACACGCAGTTATTAGAGGTATGCAGGCAACTTACAATAATGAATTCTTTGGTATAGTATGGGATATTGACCTATCAATCTTGTTGGATGTAACAAAGAAAAATGGTGAGATATATCCATATACTTTGAACATTCGTGCTAATTTCTCCCGCAATAACCAGGAAGAAATCATTGGATGGGGTTCAGCATTTAAGATAGCAAGACTATTTGAAAGGTTAGGTATTGAAGGAAAGCTTAATCAGAATGCTACAATACCAGAAACCTGTCTTGAAGAAGGCATTGGAAGGGAAATATTTGTTCTATTCTATAGAACAGGCATTAAAGAATCCGGTGATTCAAAGTTTCAAGCCTGGGATATAATTGATATTGACCGTAGCTCTCTGTTATCAGAGTTCGATGCAGCTCAACTTAAAGGTTATCCAAGGAATTTCCTGCCTGCAACTTTAAAGGGGCTATATAAATCTACAACTGATGAAGAAGGAAATATCGTAGGTGTATTGAACGAACAGCACGCAGATGATGATAATGATTCCCCGTTTTAATGTAATGAAGGGACTTTAACGGTCCCTTCTTTTTTTAGCGTATAAACAGTAGTACACTACCTACGCCTTAATAAATTGTTTTGGCAAAATATAAAAGGCTTCCAAAAGAATCTGCATCTTGTTCACAAAAAAATCTATATCAGGGCATCCTTAGATAAAATTTATCCTTATACTTCTGAATCCAGTATATTTTCGTTCCCGAGCTTGATTCTTTATCCTTATACCATATTTTAACATTGATCCACTCCTGAAGTCCTGGTGCTTTAGTTTTCGGTTGATAATATTGGAATTGAGTGCTGTTCAATGTGTTACCAGGTCCATAATATTTCATATTCTTCTCGGTTCGTTTGATAAATGTTTTTTTCATACTTTGATAGGCATCATCAACTTTATTCTTTAGTTTTTCAATCTCTTTAGGATCTGCACCAAGTAAATAAATTTCCTTGAATACATCTTCTGGATACATTGTTTCGAGTGTTTTATCTAAATTCTTATTTATCATTGCATCCCAATATTTTGCAATTAATTCATCACCAGTTTGAGCACCTGCATCTTCGCTTATTGTAGAATCAGTTTGACCTTTAGTACAACCGATGGATAAAACAAGAACAAAAATGAAGGCAGTTATTAGAATGATTTTCTTTTGCATATGTCACTCCAGTATTTTGTAAAATAGTTTTTAATAGAAAGAAATTTACTTCATCAACACCATCTTCTTAGTCTTAACAAAAGAACCTGCTTGTAGTCTGTAGAAATAAACTCCACTTGGTAAGTTTTCTGCATACCAATTTAACTCATAAGTGCCGACTGATTTTTCTTCATTCATTAAGGTTTCAATTTCATTACCGAGTATGTCAAATACTTTTATTACAACATTAGATGTTTGCGGAATTGAGTATTTTATTTTTGTGCTCGGGTTGAAGGGATTGGGGAAATTATTGCTCAAATTATAGTCAGTTGGTATTTCATTAAGCTCTTCTTCTTCGACAAATGAAACACCACCCGTTGATGTTTTGAAAATTGCCTGCTTATCACCAACTACCCAGCCATTATTTTTATCAGTGAAATAAATGGAGTTTAAATAACTAAAATCTGTAAGAATCTGATGGTGCCAGCTATTGCCTCCGTTTGTGGAATATTGAATCTTCCCAAAGCCAGCAATCCAGCCATTATCAACATCTGTAAAATAAATAGAAAAACAAGTTTCATTGGTGGGTACGCTAACCCAATTATTCCCACCATCTGTAGTACGAAGAATTGTGTTATTACCTACAACCCAACCATTTAAAGTATCCTTAAAAAATACGTCACGGAGGAACAATGTTGTACCGGAATTTTGAGGAGACCAATCTTCTCCACCATTAGTTGTATGCAGAATTGTTCCACCATATCCCACTGTCCAACCTCTATTTATATCGAAATAAAATATGGAGTTTAAAGTCTCTGTAATTCCGCTGATTTGATGATTCCAATCATCTCCACCATTTGAAGTCATCAATATTGTTCCGGCTTCACCTACTGCCCACCCATTATCATTATCTCCAAAATGAACGGAATATAAATCTACTGATGCCCCACTAATTTGATTTATCCAGTCATTACCTCCATTACTAGTCATTAGTATGGTTCCGTCACGACCCACTATCCAACCTGTATTAGAGTCAGCAAAGTAAACAGATTCCAAATATGAGTTTATACTGTCGAACTGAATTAGCCAGTCATCGCCACCATTAGTTGTATTTATTATAATTCCAGAGCCAACAGACCACCAGCCAACTGACCATCCAAGTTCATTATTCACAAAATATACAGATTGTAGATTAACGTCAAAATAATTTTTAAAATATTTTAGTTGTGAAACCCACTCTTCACCTTCATCTGTGGTTTTTAGAATCATTCCATCATCTCCAACTGCCCAGGCAATTCCATTATTAGTAAAGGATATACAATTGAGATAAGCAATATGTTCTGAATATTTAATTTCCCAATTTAAACCACCATCTGTTGTTTTTGCGATTTGACCATATTCGTTTCTTACGTTGTTTATTGCAACACCATTTTTTTCATCAACAAAGTATATCGCCTCGTAACTACCCCAAGCTCCAATTACTTGAACAATCCAATTTTCTCCCCCATCAACAGTTTTTAGAATCACACCATTAGAATAATAATAACCACCTCCAATCCATCCAGTACTATCATTAATAAAATAAACTGAATTCAGTTGATTTTGAACAGGACAATCTTGAAAAAACCAATCAGTACCACCATTAGTTGTTTTTAAAATAGTACCACTACCAATCGCCCAGCCAATTGAGTTATTAATGAAAAAGCAAGAATGCAAATCAAGCGTATCTGAATAAAATTGTGATTCCCAAGAATCACCTCCATTTGTAGTTTTGAGAATGTCATATGCGCCACCAATGGCATAACCAGTATCATAATCAACAAATTGTATTGCTCTAGTTTCAACCATATTAGCTTGAATGAGCCAATCATCTCCTCCATTTGTAGTTTTATGAATTCGACTATATACGAAGGATGATTCTACCACTTTTTCTACAATCCATCCATTGTCATCATCAATAAAATAAAGAAAGCCTAATTCGCTCCAGTCATATGCAACTTCGCAGTGTTGATTATACCAAGTTTCACCACCGTCGGTAGTTTTTATTATTGTGCCGTACCCTCCTGCAGCCCACCCAGTTAATTCATTAACAAAATAAACAGATTCTAAGCTATGACCCTGAGGATATGGATTTTGCCAGAACCAACCATCTTGTGCAAGAGAATTTAGTTGTAGAATAAGAACTGCAATAAAAAGTAGAGACAAGTTTTTCATAGCATACTCTAATAATATTTTCTTTATGATAAGATTACTTTATCAACACCATCTTTTTTGTCTGGATGAAATCACCTGCTTGTAGCCTGTAGAAATAAACTCCACTTGGTAAACTCTCAGCGTTCCAAGTTATTTCATAGGTACCTGATGGTTTTTCTTCGTTGATTAATGTTTCTATTTCTTTTCCGAGAACATCAAATACTTTTATTGTCACATTAGATGGTTGAGGGACTGAGTATTTTATTGCTGTCCTCGGGTTAAAAGGATTGGGGTAGTTTTGACTGAAGTTATACTTGGTTGGCAATTCATCAATTTCATTTTCTTCTACAAAAGAAACACCACCATTTGTGGTATGTATTATTTTTCCACCATCCCCAACTGCCCAACCAGTATTTTCATCAATAAAGAAAACATCATTTAGTCCAGATTCCATGCTATCAACTTGCTCTATCCAATTTGGAATCCCTGCTGTAGTCCTTATAATTACACCAATATCATAACGTTTTTCACCTACTGCCCAACCATTAACTTCATCTATAAAAAATATTGAATTTAAATATCCTCCAAAAGAATAATTCCATAAATCTGAGTTCCAATTTTCTCCTCCATCGGTGGTTTTAAAAATTTTTGGATGTCCAGGTCCTAAACCGATTTCCCAACCTGCTACCCACCCAATATTATAATCTATAAAGTAAACAGACCTGAATCCCCCACCAGCTATACCTCCTGTTACGGACTCATTTTGCCAATTTTCCCCTCCATCAGTTGTCTTAAAGATATGAGACGAATCTGTATCACCTACTACCCAACCTGTATCTTTATTCACAAAAAATACAGAACTAAAGTTCGTATTTGTTCCACTTGTTTGTTCATCCCAATTCTCACCACCATCTGTTGTATTCATAATTAGTCCGTCATCACCCACTGTCCAGCCATTGCTATAATCTGCAAAACAAATCGAATATAAATATTTATGAAAACCTTGAAAACCGCTAAATAGCGTATCCCAACTGGCACCACTATTTGTTGTTTTCATTACCATACCACCATCAGGTGGCCCTCCTGAGAATTGCCTACCAGCAACAAAACCATTATCTATATCTAAAAAACATACTGACTGCCAAACAAATGGCTGGCCAGTCGGTTGTTCTATCCAAGTTGCTCCCCCATTTGTTGTTTTTAGTATTATTCCATCACCGAAAGTTATTTTAGTATTCCCACCGACAGCCCAACCAACACTATCATTCACAAAGTAAACGGAATTTAAATCAAATGTTGTCCCACTTGTTTGTTCAAACCAACCCTCTTGTGCGAGTGATGTAAATTGTAAAAAAGGAAATGCAATGAAGAGTAAAGAATAGTTTTTCATAACGTCCTCCTAGTTATGGATGATTAATTATTTTTTAGGTTTATAACTTATTTCATCAACACCATCTTCTTAGTTTCAACGAAAGAACCTGCTTGTAGTCTGTAGAAGTAAACTCCGCTTTGTAAGCTTTCTGCATACCAAGTTATTTCATATGTGCCAGTTTGTTTTTCTTCGTTAACAAGAGTTGTTATCTCACTTCCCAACACATCGAAGACTTTAATAGTAACCTGAGTGATTTGTGGAACGGAGTATTTTAGTTTTGTTGAAGGGTTGAATGGATTTGGGTGATTTTGGTAAAGATTGAAATCTTTGGGAATTTCATTAGAAATATTCTGTATCCCAACAATTGACTGTGAATATTTTACTGTTGCTATGTCATAATTACCAACAAAACTTCTGCCAGTTACATAAACGTTTCCTTCATTATCAACAATCATCCATCTCGCTTCATCAACTGCATTGCTTTGAGGACCATTGTATCTCATTACCCATTTTTGATTACCCGACGAATCATACTTAACAGTAGCGTAGTCATCAAGTGAACCACTACCTTTACTGTAACCTGCTACATACACATTAAAATCATTATCCAGTGCAATTGCGTACCCATAATCTGCTGAATTGGCAGGTCCGTCGTAATTCCTTACCCATAATGAATCACCGTTTGGAGCATATTTAATAGTAACGTAGTCATATAAACCTGGATTTACTCTGCTATAACCAATAACATAAGAATTTCCGTTAGTATCCACAGCAATATCGTAAGAAAAATCATCTCCATTTCCAGAACCGTTATATCGTGATGCCCATTGCAGTATTCCGGATGAATCATATTTAACAGTAGTGTAATCATAGTTAACACCGGGACCAACAGATGCACCGGTCACATAAACATTGCCATTTTTATCAACCGCAAGTGAATATGCCAGGTCTGCGCTATTCTGAGGACTGTTATACCATGCTTTCCAGAGCGTATCACCTGATGCGTTATATTTTATAGTCAAAAAATCGTCGGGGTGACCCCCCCGTCCTGTAACATAGATGAAGCCCCTGTTGTCAATAACAAGCTCAAATGCTTCATCACTAAAAACTGAGTAGGAGTTATACCGCGCAACCCACTGCTGAATCCCGTCTGGACTATACTTGACAGTTGCAAAATCCTCTCCATCGACACCATTACTATAGCCCGTCACATAAACATTACCAGTATCGTCAACAGCAATGGAACGTGCTACATCTTCGTCATTCCCGGGACCGTTATATCTTTTTACCCAAACCGAATCACCTGATGGATTATACTTGATAGTTACATAATCCAATCCACTACCTGCACCCATACTACTTCCTGTAGCATAAATGTTTCCAAATGTGTCCACATAGATAGATTTAATTTCATCTTCCCCATTTCCTGAACCATTATATGTTATTGACATCTGAAAAACACCTGCAGAATCGTATTTTAAGATAATATAATCCACACCATTACCACTTATAGTAGTACCTCCGCCAACATAAACGTTCCCCGCCCCATCCACAAATAATGATTTAGGATAATCTGTGTCATTTGAAGGACCGTTATATCTTGCTACCCATTCTTGTGTAACTTGTGAATAACTATTTGTAAAAAATAAAACGAGAAAAATAGTCAGAAAATAAAACTTTGATGTTTTCATTCTTTCCTCATTTAAGTTTATAAAAAGATATTTCTAGAATTTACATTAAAACATTCTGGACTATTTTCCTGATAATACCTCCCTCTGTTAAAAGGCAATTCTTACCATACACCTAAAATTTCTTTAATATTATTTTAACATACATAGTGTTAATACTATTTATTAATTCAAAACAGAATCTTAAGTTAAATTTAAAAACTTTTAAAGATTATCTCCTGAGAGCCACTCAAAACAAACCTATTTTATTAAAAGTGTTTTCTTAGTTTCTATAAAATTACCAGCTTGCAGTTTGTAAAAATAAATTCCGCTTGCTAAACCAGTTCCATCAAACTCAACTTCATAAGTACCCGCTGGTTTTTCTTCGTTAACAAGTGTTCTTATTTCTTGTCCTAAAATATTATAGACTTTTAATGTTACTATTCCTTCAGTTGGTATTGCATATTGTATTGTTGTTGTTGGGTTGAATGGATTGGGATAGTTTTGTTCAAGTAAAATAGATAAAGGTAGAATATGTTTATTATTATCCTCAATATCTGTAATGGTAATCTGGTAACGTGCTATATTAGAGATACGCACCTCATCTATTTTTCCATCAAATGAATACGGATAATATGCATCAGTCCACAAATCTCCAATAAACAAATCATCGTGTGGATAATCAAGAATAGTTAAACTATCGAATGGTACATCACTCGATGCTACTTGTTCGCTATTTATAAATAATCCCACTTGTCCGTTTGAATACACCGCTGATACCATCGTCCATTGGTCGAACTCGATAAGTATTGAATCAGAATTTATTATGTATTGAGATGTATCATCACCTAAATAACAGATAAGTTTATTTGTAGAAGTAATACCAAGATTGTACTGTCCTTTTGGGTTAGAAGTATTTGTATGCCATTTACTTATTATCATACCTCCATTATTCGTAGAATCCAATTTTATCCAAGCTTCAAGAGTTAAATCTGTTGAAATATCAAGGATAGAATCATCGGCAACACGGACTCTATGGTAATCAGCACTAAACATTAAGCAACTTCCAAACATTCCCCCAGAATCCCAACTAACACCGTTTTCTAAAGTCCCATCCAAACTGTTACCACTTGTATCAAAGGCAATATCTCCATTACCTTCATTTAAGTGCCATAATCCAATTGTATTAGCATCTGGTTCAAAGGGAAATGGTTGACTAAAAAGGAATGAGAAACAACTAAGCAAGAAAAAAGTAAATATCAACTTTATCATTACAGCCTCCTGTAAAAGATAGAACAATTTCAATTGTCAGAGATAGAGATATTATAATTTAATTTGCGAAAACTATTTGTCAGAAGCAACGAATAGTAAATGATTGGCAAGTAATAAGTAGTTACTGCAGCTGTTTCAGTACCCACTCTAATTTCAATTCTAAGCAAAAAATCACCAACTCAGCTAAGGATTTTAAGAAGTTCATAGCTTGGTAATGATAATGATCGGGTGGAAATGTATTAAGAAAAAATAGATACTTGAGATGGAGAAAAACGTTGATCCATTGGACTAAATATTTTTATAGTGTTATTTTAGGATCAATGTTTAGTAACCAATTAAATCAATCAACAATTAATTCAATTCTCAGTATGGAATTACTCCATACAAAGTCCATACATACTCCATACACAATCAGTGGGATTATTGGAAAATCTGAAAATGAAAAAAGCCCTAATACTTATCATATTAAGGCTTTTAAGTGCGGGGCCGACGAGACTCGAACTCGCGACCTCCTGCGTGACAGGCAGGCGTTCTAACCAAACTGAACTACGACCCCGTTTGAGATTTTTTTGAAAAAACAGACACAAATATATATTATGATGATTCTAAAATCAACAAAAATTTCTATTATTCTTCACAAAAAGTTATTCCAACTGCTTTAGCTGCAATCACTGCCTGATCATCAGATTTTACTAGTTTTTGCTTCACAATTGCATCTTTTATTGATACGCTGCTTATCTGCGTTCCCTTAAGGGCAACCATATTACTAAATTGTTTTTTGGAAGCCATATCAATTGCAGAAGAACCAAACTTGGTTGCTAAAATTCTATCAAATGGTGTAGGGCTTCCACCTCTTTGAAGATGACCCAAGACAGTTACTCTTGTTTCTCTTCCAGTGTTCTGTTCAATTTTTTCAGCAACAACTTTACCAATTCCACCTAGCTGAATGGGATCAGTTCTTTTCAAATCAGTGGATTTTGTGACCATTTTTTCGCCAGCAGCTCTAGCACCTTCGGCAACACAAACCAAACTGAATCTTTTACCCATTAATTCTCTTTTATGAATTTTATCATAAATTTTCTCCCACACGAAAGGCATTTCCGGAATTAATATCACATCTGCACCTCCTGCTAATCCACCATTAAGTGCAATCCATCCTGCATATCTTCCCATAACCTCAGTAACAATTACACGATGATGTGATGATGCTGTTGTGTGCAATCTATCTAAAGCTTTTGTAACAACATATACTGCAGAATCATGACCAAACGTTAAATCAGTTGCATGCAAATCATTATCAATTGTTTTTGGAACACCAATAATATTTATACCCATCTCGCTAAGTTTATCACAAATGTGCATCGTTCCATCTCCGCCAATGGCTATAACAGCATCAAGATTCCATGCTTTATAGTTTCGCAGAACCTGTTCTGATTTATCAACAATTTCAATTTTTTCCTTTGTCTCCACAGGCCAGTGAAACGGATCGCCTTTATTTGATGAACCAAGTATTGTTCCACCCTGAATTAATATACCTGAAACATCTTCATTTCTTAATTCATCTGCTCGTCCTTCAACAAATCCTTCAAATCCATCTGCAATGCCATAAACAGTCATTCCATAATCCTGAGCTGGTTTTGTAACACCTCTTATCACAGCATTCAGACCAGGACAATCACCTCCCCCGGTTAAAACTCCGATTCTTCTAATTTCGCCTTTTCCAGACATTTATTTTCCTTATTAATTTTTAAGTGATAATTTTTTTGTTGTTTTAAAGTGCATTTTAACAAATTTAGGTAGAACTTCCTTACCAAATTTTTCTACAACTTCATTCATACTATTTTCTACTTGTGCAGATACACCTTTATAAATTTTAATTCTAAATTTTCTGCTATTTGTATCAAACCAATTTATAACCTCATTCCGGGCAATTATCGATGCAGCAGCAACGGCAGTGTATCTTTCAGCGTTTGTAACCTGGCGCAAATTGATTTGTCTTCCTTTTTTTTGTAGTGCGTTTAAAATAGTCCTTTCATTCCCAAACTTATCGCTAATTGCTTCCTCAACTTTATAAGATTCAAGAATATTTTCAATCACTTTTGCATGCGCCCATCCAAGTATTAGATTTACATTACTCATCTTTTCATAAAGCTCATTATACTTTTCAGGTTTTAAATGAATAATATCATATTTATTTTTTAGTAATGTTTTAATTTTAGGAGTCAGCTTTTTAATGTTGTAATCAGTAATTGTTTTACTATCTCTTACACCTAACTTATTGAGATCTAAATTAATTTTTTCATCTACCAAAACCCCTGCAACAACCAGCGGACCAAATAAATCACCTTTACCAGATTCATCTGTACCAATATAAACTAATGGTTCTGCAAACATTTTATCCTCATCAAGAAATAGTTTTTCACCAAAAACTATGTTATTCACCTCTTTATGGACAGAACTTTCCTGGTTACCCTGTACCTGAATTTTATTCCCTTTTTTACCGAAATAAACTAATAATTTGACCTTTTGCTTATTTTTTTCAAGTGTTATGGTGTACGAATAGAGTTCCTTTTGTGGTACAGTAATTGTAAAACTTTGTTTCTCGAAGATTTTCGAGTAATGATTTATTATATTATAAGCAGATTTCTCTAGTGAATTCACTTTGATTTTTAACCAAATTTATTGATCGGCTTAAAATATAGTTAAATCTAAAATAAAAAATTAAAAATAGCAGGAGATACTTCTCTTGAATTCTGTAATCATAAAAATAACGGAGGGAAAGAAACAGAAAATATTAATTTTTGATTCTGCGTGTTTAAGTAATAAGATGAACGGATTAAGCAAATCAAAAGCCATCAGCAAAACAATTGATGACCAATCAAAATTTCAGTTTTGCTTTATCATAATTATTCTAATTCTTTTTATGCTATCATTTAATGTGCGTGCCCAAATTAATTCCCACCAGCTCGATAATGATGAAGTATCTACTCTTGTATTAAAGCTTAAGGATAAAGTATTACTGAATGAATCGCAGGTTGCACTTGTTAAACAGTTTATGCAAAAATACTCCACTGATTTACAAAAAATTAATACCGCAACTAAGGGTAATAATACCAAGCAGGAATTTGTAAAGAGTACTAACCGGCAGATCATTTCAATTTTAGATGACAGGCAGAAAATGAAATTTGAAATTGTAGAAAATGAGTGGTGGCAATTAGTAAGATCCGAAGAAAATGACTAATACTATTAGAAATTTTCCGAAATTAATGAAGCACACTTTATGATAGCCGTTTCAGTTCGTAAGCGGTGTTCTGATAACTTGAATTTGAAATTATCACTAATTATTTCAACTTCTTTCGCATCAAATCCTCCTTCCGGACCAAAAAGAAAATAATATTTCTCATCAGGATTATTTCTAAACTCAAAATAATTTTTAGATGATTGATTGAGTAATATTTTAGAACGCTCTTGTGTTAGAATTAAATTTAAAGATGAAATTAGCGCAGAAGGTAAATATGAATGAAGCGATTGCTTCATAGCTGAAAGCAGAATTTTATTATATCTTTCAATATTTTTTAATTTTCCGATAGTCCTTTCAGATTCAAATAAAATAAAATTTGTAATACCCAGTTCTACGCATTTTTCCAGTGCAAATTTCATTCTACCTGAATTTTTTAATTTAGGAATGCAGAAATAAATATTTTTAAAATTATTCTCGTATAAATGTATTTCTAGAATTTTACCCTCTAAATAGTCTTTTTCAACTTTTTCAATTTCAGTTTTATAGATTGTCCCTTTTCCATCAGTAATGTAAATTATATTTCCGGCTGAGTTACGCATAACTCTACAGCAATGATTAAATTCTTCATCGTGCAGAGAGATTTTCTTTACAGCTAAATTGATCTTTTTTGTATAGAATAGTTCAATATCAGAAAGCACTAGTTTTTTCATATGGTTAAAATGTTAATTGTATATTCAAAAGATATTTTAAAAGGAAGCACCAAGATCAAATATCCATTCTGATTTACCTCGCTCATTAAATGCTATTTCCAATCTCATTACAAAGTAAGGCAAAAACAAAATTGATAATCCTCCTCCGTAACCCGTATCGAAGCTTTTAATGGTAAGAGGTTCTCCTTTTAATCTTGTTGCTCCGGTATCAACAAATAATTCTGAAATAAGAGCAACCCTGTATGAAAGCAATGATTTTGGCAATATTGGAATAAAGTAAAGATTTAACCTGGTTTCCTCAATTATTGGATAATTAATTTCTACAGAACCAATAAATCTATCGTTGCCTTCCCTTTCGTTGCTATGAAAATAACCACGGATCCTTTCAGAGTAACCAAGATAAGAATAATCATAAAACGGAATTGTGCTACCTGCTGTATGGCGTATAGAAAATCTCCACTTAGTAGTTAGCTTGTTAAAAAATTTTCGATATTCTCTAAATTCAAGATCAGCGACCCTGTAATCAATATTATTAATACCAAAGCCTTTTATCTCGTAGTTCAGAAAAGCATAAATACCACTTGAGGGATAGTGAGAAAGATCCCTTGTATCATAAACATAAAATGCTCCAACCATTAAAGTTCTGTCAATCGCTCCGTTGGATGCATTTATACCTTGTATGTAGAAAGGAGTCTCAACGTAATTAAACGAGCTTGTTAATGCAAAATGATGATATAAACCA
Source organism: uncultured Ignavibacteriales bacterium (assembly GCA_963714405.1). Lineage (GTDB taxonomy): Bacteria > Bacteroidota > Ignavibacteria > Ignavibacteriales > Ignavibacteriaceae > JAZGGS01. Next base: position 590,882 of record CAVQOH010000001.1, read on the forward strand.
AACCGTTTGCCAAGTGTTAACAATCCAAAATAGCTTTTTTGCTCAAAGCTTTCACCATAAAGATTTTCTGCGATTTTACTTTTGTTTGATGCTGTGGTGTAACCAAAATCCAAACTTAGAAAAATATCTTCTTTATAAATGAGGTTAGGATTTAAATATGAAAAGCTGAATGAAGGATCATAACCAAATGCCATTACACCTCTAAGAGTTTCATTTCTCCCACGAAAATTTTTTAGCGATAAAGCAATTCCATAAGAAATTTTATCCCAATCCCTATCTTTTAATGTTGCAAACGGTATTGGATAAATATACCAGCTTTCTTCAAGTTCAATGTTTAAGATATTTTTATCACCTACAGTTAATGGTTTAAGCTTTACTTCATTAAAAATATCTAGGCTGTAAATTCTCTCTCTATTGAAAGAAGCGATTTCAGGATTTAAAGTATCACCAATTTGAAAAGTAAGTTCCCGAAGAATTATAATTTCCTCAGTTACTTCGTTGCCGAAAATCTTTATGGAATCGATAACTATCGAATAATTATCTTTGTAGAAAAGCGTATCCTCCTGCTGTGCATTAACGGCGGGAACTAAAATAAATAAGATTAGATATATTTTTACAAAAACTCTCAAACTCAAATTCTATAGTTATTAAAAAGGCAACAAATTATAGTTGAAACCGCAAGTCCTGTAAACAGAAGAATTTCAGGATAGAAAATAAACTTTTTGCCGGTTCATTTGAATTGTATTATCTTACTGCTAAAAAGTTTCATCGGCATATTCACTTACGGGAATGCAGGAACAAACCAGATGTCTATCGCCGTAAGCACTATCAACTCTTCCAACGGATGGCCAAAATTTATTTTTCCTTGTAAACAGTATCGGGTATGCAGCTCGTTCCCTTGAATAAGAATGATTCCAATTATCCGAAATAATAGTCTGCATTGTATGTGGTGCATTTTTCAGTAAATTATCAGCAACATCTGCTTTTCCATTTTCTATTTCTCTTATTTCATTTCTAATTGAAATAAGTGCATCACAATACTTGTCTATCTCATCTTTCGATTCACTTTCGGTCGGTTCAATCATTAATGTACCTGCAACCGGAAAAGAAACAGTAGGTGCATGAAATCCATAATCCATTAGTCTTTTTGCTATATCTTCTACTTCAATATTAGCACTTTGTTTAAATTCTCTCATATCAAATATTAATTCGTGCGCAACCCTTCCTTTTGAACCAGTATACAAAACTTTGAACTCGTTTTGTAATCTTGCCATCATATAATTTGCATTTAGTATTGCAATTTTTGATGACTCAGTTAATCCAACTGCACCCATTAATTTTATGTATGCATAAGAAATTAATAGGATATCTGCGCTTCCCCAAGGTGCGGATGAGATTGATGTGATGGATTTTTCTGACCCGATTTTTACTATAGGATTACCCGGTAAATATGGTGCTAGATGTTCTGCCACAGCTATGGGTCCTGCACCCGGTCCTCCGCCTCCATGTGGTATGCAAAAAGTTTTATGAAGATTAAGATGGCAAACATCAGCTCCAATTTTTGAGGGATTGGTTAAACCAACTTGTGCATTCATATTAGCTCCATCCATGTAAACCTGTCCACCATACTTATGGATAGTGTTACAAATATCAACAACATTTTCTTCAAAAACTCCATGTGTCGATGGATAGGTGATCATCAATGCAGCTAATTTATCTTTATTTGCTTCCGCTTTTTCATTAAGATCATTAATATCAATATTACCTTTAGAATCACAATTTACAACTACTACCTTCATACCTGCCATTACTGCGCTTGCAGGATTTGTTCCATGTGCGGACGAAGGGATTAAAACAACATTTCTGCCGCTTTCACCTTTATGATTAAGATATTCTCTTATTACCATTAAACCAGCAAACTCACCTTGCGCGCCAGAATTTGGTTGAAGTGATACAGCATTTAATCCTGTAATTTCTGCTAAATTTTTTTCCAGCTCATTAAATATCTGCTTGTAACCTTTAACCTGATCAGTAGGTGTAAAGGGATGTATGTTACAAAATTCTGACCACGTGATGCCAAGCATTTCAGTAGTAGCGTTTAATTTCATTGTACATGAGCCAAGTGGAATCATAGAATGAGCTAATGAAAGATCTTTGTTTTCAAGATATTTCATATACCTTAATAAATCTGTTTCAGAATGGTAAGAATTAAATACCGGGTGAGCTAAGTAATCACTTTCTCTTTTTAAAAAATCTATATCAATCGATTTCACATTTTTAAAAGAATCCTGAAGAAATTTTTCATCAATAGATTTTCCAGCTGCAGATGCAAAGATTTTAATTAACTCAGTTAAATCATTTTCATCTGTTGTTTCGTTAATTGTAATTCCGATTTTATTTTCATCGAAGTATCTCAGATTAATCATTTCGTTCAGAGAATCAGTTTTAATTTTATGAATCCTCTGTTCATTCGTTTCAATTAGGAGTGTATCAAAAAAGTGTTCATTTTTTTGAATGTAACCAACATCTTTTAAAGCACTATTAAGAATGTTTGTAAAATATTTAATACGCAATGCGATTGATTTCAATCCATTTGGACCATGATATACGGCATACATTCCAGCCATTATTGCTAGGAGCACCTGTGCAGTGCAAATATTGCTTGTAGCTTTATCTCGTCTAATATGCTGTTCTCTTGTCTGCAAAGCCATACGGTAAGCCATGTTCCCATTCATATCAACTGATGCACCGATAATTCTTCCGGGAATATTCCTTTTAAATTTTTCTTTTGTGGCAAAGTATGCTGCATGCGGTCCTCCATATCCCATCGGTATTCCAAATCTCTGAGAGCTTCCTACTACGGCATCCGCTCCGAATTCACCAGGAGCTTTAAATAACAGCAAGCTAAACGGATCGGCAGCAACTGTTTTAAAAATATTTTTTGTATCTGCACTGCTAAATAGTTTTGTATAATCTCTAATCTCACCATTCCCCGCCGGATATTGAACCAATAATCCAAACATTTTATCAGTTAGTTCAATTGTAGCCGGATTACCAATTATTAAATCTATACCTAAGGGGTTGGCTCTTGTTTTTATGACATCCAGGGTTTGCGGAAAACATTCATCAGAAACAAAAAACTGGTTTGCTTCTTTCTTTTCTTTTGGACGCAGCGAATAGAACATAGCCATAGCTTCTGCAGCAGCAGTACCTTCATCAAGTAAAGAAGCATTTGCCAGATCCATTGCAGTTAATTCAGATATGAGTGTTTGAAAATTTATTAATGCTTCAAGTCTTCCCTGCGCAATTTCTGCCTGGTAGGGTGTATATTGTGTATACCAGCCAGGATTTTCCAAAATGTTTCGCTGTATAACAGAAGGAAGTATAACAGGATTATAACCCATACCTATGTATGATTTAAATACCTTGTTCTTTGAGGCTGTCACACGAAGTTCATTTATAAACTGGTTTTCACTTTGTGGAGGATTTAGCTTTAAATCTCTTCCCAACATTATTTTTGCCGGAATCGTTTCACTGATAAGCTCACCTATACTATTTGTACCACAAATCTTGAGCATTTGCTCTATTTCTTGATTTGATGGACCAATATGTCTGTTAACAAATTTATCTGGATGCAATGTTGTATTCATTCATACCTTCAAAAAAATTAAATACCCGTTAAAAAAATAAAATTAATCGTAGCTAAATTTAAATAAATATTCAGAACATATTGTGAGGATGGAGCAATATTGTGATGGAAATATTTTTCTCTAATTTGAATTAATATTTACGGAACGAATTTTTTTAAGAGCGGATTCTGCAGCGTTTTGTTCAGCATTTTTTTTATTTTTTCCCTGCCCCACACCGAGAGTTTTATTTCCCAAAAGGACTTCCACTGTAAATATTCTTTCGTGCTGAGGACCTTCTTCATTAATAACATGGTAAGTTGGAACCTTTAGTTTTCTGCCCTGTGCATACTCTAAAAGCTGACTTTTAAAGTTTTCATCTACAAGATATTCCCCATCTTTAATTATTGGCTCAACCAAATACTTTATTACAAACTTAATGCAGGGTCTCATCCCGCTATCCAAATAAATGGCTCCTATTAAAGATTCCACAGCATCAGAAATAATAGATTTTGAATTGTTGAGCATAGATTTATTAAGATTATTCCCCACAAGTACAAAGCTGACAAGGTTCAATTTTGCGCCAACATCAGCAAGATTGTTTCGATTAACAATTTTTGCTCTAACTTTTGTAAGAAACCCTTCTTCTTCATATGGAAATTTTTTATACAAATAATCTGCAACCACTAAGTTCAAGATTGCATCACCTAAAAATTCAAGCCGCTCATTCGAAGAATCGAATTCTTCATTAACTTCAAGAAAAGACCTATGTACAAATGCCTGAAGAAAGTGCATTTTATTGTTAATCGGTTTGCCAATTATTTTTTCTAATTCTTTGAACTTGTTAAGATTAAAATTATTTTTTATGTGATCTGATATATCAGGAGTGGTTTTTTGATTTATTCTTTTGAAAAACTTAGAGAAAAAGTGAGACAAAACTATTCCTTAAACTTTTTAAAGAGGATAGAAGCATTATGCCCACCAAAACCAAAAGTATTGCTAATAGCGTAGTTAATTTCCTTCTTTGTAACTTTATTGGCACTGTAGTCTAAATCGCACTCTGGATCTGGTTTGGTTAAGTTTATTGTGGGTGGAATCGTATCATGTTTTATTGATAGTATAGTTGCAATAGCTTCAATGCCACCAGCAGCGCCAAGTAAATGGCCAGTCATAGATTTTGTGGAAGATACAACCAGATCATAAGCATGATTGCCAAAAACAGTTTTAATTGCCTTAGTTTCATTTAAATCGTTTAATTGAGTTGATGTACCATGAGCATTTATATAATCTACCTTTTCAGGGGCAACTTCAGCATCTCTTAGTGCTTCCTTCATTGACCTTACAGCTCCTTCACCGTTTGGTGCAGGTGCAGTTATGTGATGTGCATCTCCGGTTAAACCAATACCACAAATTTCAGCATAAATTTCTGCACTCCTACTCCTAGCATGCTCATATTCCTCTAAGATTAATGTGCCAGCGCCTTCACCCATAATAAACCCATTCCTATCTGCATCAAATGGCCTGGAGGCTTCTTTATAACGATCGTTCCATGTAGAAATCGCTCTCATCGCGTTAAATCCACCAATGGAAACTTCTGTTATTGCGGCTTCTGAGCCACCGCAGACCATTAAATCTGCGCTACCTCTTTCTATTAAAAAAAACGCATCCGAAATTGCATGAGAAGCAGTAGCACAAGCAGAGGTAGTTGCATAGTTTGGACCTTTTAATCCAAGTTTAATAGAAATCTGGCCGGCAGCAATATCTGAAATCATCATTGGTACAAAGAATGGACTAATCTTGTGCGGATCTTTACTTTCAAAGAAAACCCAGTGTTGATCTTGCAGAGTTTGCATTCCTCCGATTCCGCTTCCATAAATAACACCAAATCTTTCCAGATGAATTTTATCCAGCTGCAAACCTGAATTTTCTATTGCCATAATTGCTGATACGAGCGCATACTGTGCAAAAACGTCCAGTCGTCTAATAGCTTTTCGGTCTAAGTAGTTCTCGGGATGGAAATCGTTAACCTGAGCAGCAAATTTTGTATCAAATTTTGAAGTGTCAAAGCGTGTGATTAAATCTACACCATTCCTACCTTCAAGCAAGCCTTGCCAGTAATTATCTAGACCAACTCCAATTGGAGTTATACATCCCATTCCGGTAACAACAACTCTTCGTTTACCCATATTATTCAAACATTCGCAATTTAGCTGATACGCTTAGGGCCAGAAAAGGATTTTCTGACCCATATATTAGCTAACTTTTTCTTTTAAGTAATTAATAGCATCACCAACGGTTCCAATTTTTTCCGCATCTTCATCGGGGATGGAAATCTGGAAAGCACTTTCAAATCCCATAACTAATTCAACAATATCTAGTGAATCAGCTCCGAGATCATTTGTGAATGATGCTTCAGGTGTAATTTGAGAATCTTCAACACCTAGCTTATCAACTATTATTTCTTTTACTTTGGCTTCAACGTCCATTTCATTCTCCTGTTTATTAAAGGAAGTTTTTGTTAATTAAATTTAATTATTGTTTTAATTATTTACTAAATTTACTAAAATTGAAATTTATTAAACAAATTACATTGTCATTCCGCCATCAATAGCTATTACCTGGCCAGTAATATAATCCGCCATTGGACTGCATAAAAATACTACCACTTGTGCAATATCTTCGGGTAAGCCCATTCTGCCTAGTGGAATAACTTTTAACAGGGGTTCTTTCTGTTCATCGGTTAATTTATCAGTCATTGCTGTTTTAATAAATCCAGGTGCCAGGGCATTAACGTTTATGTTGCGTGATGCAAGTTCCTTTGCCATAGCCTTTGTAAAACCGATTACTCCTGCCTTGGAAGCTACATAATTCGATTGCCCTGCATTACCAATTAACCCAACTACCGAGGCAATGTTAACAATTTTACCCGATCGCTGTTTAATCATAGGTTTGATTGCTGCTTTAGTATAATTAAAAACACTTTTTAGATTTGCATTTATGACATCATCAAATTCTTTTTCACTCATTCTTAAAAGAAGATTATCTCGCGTTATACCAGCATTATTTATTAAAATATCCACTCCGCCAAGTTTTTCAAGTGCTTCATCAATCGATGCCTGCGCATCATTAATGGAGGAAGCATCTGCTTTAAAAGCAAGAATTTTAGTACCAGTACTACCAATTTCATTTTGAATTTCTGCAGCACATTCTTCGGCAGTATTTACAAAAGCAATATCAGTTAACAATATTCCAGAGCATTTTTCTTTTGCCAGTTGGGTTACTATTGCCCTCCCAATTCCTCTAGAGCCTCCCGTAACAATAGCTTTTTTATTTTCGAGCATTCTGAATTTCTCCTGTTAATAAATCACTTAGATATTCATTTTTATATTTTTCTAGTTCAGCAAATTTTTCATTTCCAAAAAAGTATTGAAGTTCTTCTCTGCATGAATCAAATATACTTTTTTTATTGCTTGCTTCTACATTACAAGTTTTTAATCTATCAATGTGTTCATCATCAATTGTAAGTGCCCCTTCGTATATTGTTAGCGGAAAAAGAACACAATACATTGGTTTATATTCCCAGGCATGTTTGCCTTCCTGAATAGCTAGTTTCTGCAGAACACACAAACCTTCTTTATCTAAAAAACTGCATTTATTATTTATAACCTCCGTTCCTACAGCTACACCTGATTCAAAGTCTTCATCTTCTTCAGGCGGTTCAAACCATTTTGTTAAATCTTTACTTTGGGATTCATCAAAAAATGGTAAAATTCTATCTTTTATTTCAAGAATTTTATCATGTTCCTTTAAATCTGTATAGACTCCATAGTAGCAGCACTCACCACTGCATTTACAGCTAAAGCTGTAAGTGAAGATTTTAGGATCAATATATAATCCGTTTATCTTTTTAGTAAAATCTTTTGTGAATTCTTTTACATCTTCTGCCATTAAATGTATTTCTCCAGATCTGTAAATTTATCTATACCAAATCTTTTTACATCAGGATTAATTCGTTTTAATAATCCTTGTAAAACATTTCCCGGTCCTACTTCGTAAAATTCTTCAAACCCATCATTAATCATGTTAACGATTGTTTCTTCCCATCGCACCGGAGCTGTTACTTGTTCAAATAATAATTTTTTTATTTCTTCTTTTGACTTAACCGGTTTAGAAGTTACATTAGCATATACAGGAATTTTTGCATCATTTATTCTTGAACTTTCGAGTTCTGCATGAAGTTTATTTTTTGCAGATTCCATTAATTGTGAATGAAAAGCAGCACTTACAATAAGTTCTTTAACAACTTTTGCACCGGCAGTTTTACAAAGTTCCATTCCTTTTTTAACACCAGGTATTGATCCTGATATTACAAGCTGTCCAGGTGAATTAAAATTTGCGCATTGTACAAGACCTTCAGCCGAAGCCTCCTCACAAATATCACTCACACTTTCAGCCGGCAAACCAATAACAGCAGCCATAGAACCAGGATTTTGTACACCGGCGTCCTGCATTGCCACTCCTCTGGCTCTAACAAGTTTTACAGCATCATTTAATTCCATAGATCCTGCTGCAACCAGTGCAGAATACTCACCTAAAGAATGTCCTGCTGCTGCCTCAACAGCTAAATTTTTAATTAAAGATGAAATAACAACGCTATGAAGAAAAATTGCAGGCTGTGTATATTCAGTTTGCTTAAGTTTATCAACAGGTCCACTAAACATTATTTCCGATAAACTAAAACCTAATGCATCATCAGCAGTATTTATCATATTTTTCGCTTCAGGAAGAAAATCGTATAGATCTTTTGCCATTCCAACATACTGCGAGCCCTGTCCTGGAAATAGAAATGCTTTTTTACTCATTGTTATTTATTCTACTAACTTAATTTATGACAAGGAAAAATATTAAACTTTAAATAGCCCATACGATATAAATTGCGCCCCAGGTATAACCAGCTCCAAAAGCGGATAATACAATTTTATCTCCCTTTTTAATTTTTCCATCACGATAATACTCAACCAGGCAGGATGGAATGGTTGCTGCAGTTGTATTTCCGTACTTATGAATATTAACCATCACTTTGTCTTTACTTAATCCCATTCTTTCGGCTGTGGCATCAATAATTCTCATATTTGCCTGGTGTGGTACAAGATAGGCAACATCATCGGCTTTAAGATTATTTTTTTGCATCAGTTCAAAAGAAACATCAGCCATACCTTTTACGGCAACTTTAAAAACAGCTTTTCCATCTTGATAGATATAATGCATTTTTTTGTTAACTGTTTCATGAGTAGGTGGATTAAGTGAACCGCCACCTTTCATATTAAGAAACTTTTCACCAGAGCCATCAACTCGCAGGATATAATCCTGCAAACCAAGAGTTTTATCTTCTGAAGGCTCAAGTAATACTGCAGAACCAGCATCTCCAAATAAAATACAAAGGTTTCTATCTGTATAATCAGTTATGGAACTCATTTTATCTGCTCCAATTACCATTACTTTTTTGTACTGTCCGCTTTCAATCAATGCACAACCCGTTTGGAATGCAAATAAAAATCCAGAACATGCGGCTTCCAAATCAAATCCCCAGGCATTTGTTGCACCAATCCTCTTCTGTACTAAACAGGCCGTTGCAGGAAAAAACATATCAGGTGTAACAGTTGCAACAATTATACAATCGATCTCTTCTGGTTTCACATTATGCTTTTCTATCAGATCTAATGCTGCATTTGTTGCTAGATCACTTGTAGCACCGTTTTCTAAAATTCTTCTTTCCTTTATACCAGTTCTAGTAGTTATCCATTCATCTGAAGTGTCAACAATTTTTTCAAAGTAAGCATTATCGTAAACTTTTTCGGGAACATACATACCCAAAGCTGTTATAACTGCATTGAATTTTGATTCTCTAGCCATATATCTAATTTTAATTAGTTACTGTGTATATACTGATTTATAGATAATTCCAATTTTTGAATAAGATTTTTCTCATGCATTTCATAAGCCCTTAACACCATGTTTTTTATTGCAAGAGCAGTACTGGATCCATGCCCAACGATGCTGATACCATTAATTCCTAATAGAGGAAGTCCTCCCTGCAATTCATAATTTGTACCGCTTAAAGAATCTCTTAGTGGTTTACGAGCAATTCCAATTCTTAATTTATTGAAAAATCCTTTATCTGCATAATTTTTAAATTTGGATTTTAGAAAAGGTACAATACTTTCGGCAAATTTTAGTAAGACATTACCGATAAATCCATCACAAATAACAAGATCTGCTTTACCCTTAAAAATATCTTTGCCCTCAATATTACCAATAAAATTTATTTTTGAATTTTTTAATAATACTGATGCCTCCGTTGTTAATTTATATCCCTTACTTGCTTCTTCACCTACATTTAAAAGAGCTACTTTTGGATTTTTAATTTCATAAATTTCTTCAATAAAAATTGAACTTAATAACGCAAATTCAAGAAGATGCTGAGGTTTAGAATCTACAAAAGCACCAACATCTGAAATAAATGTATATCCATTTTTCTCATTTGGGAAAGGAGCTGTAAGTGTTGGGCGGGAAACTCCCCTTATCCTACCAGTGTTTAAAACAGAACTCATTACCATTGCACCGGTATTGCCTGCACTTAAGAATGCATCTGCTTTTTTTTGATTAACAAGTTTTGTCCCAATAACAATGGAAGAATCCTTCTTTGCTTTGAGTGAAGTTGAAGGACTGTCACCCATTTCAATAACTTCTTCGGTATGGACTATATTTTCATCACTAAATTTCAGATTTTCTTTTTGAAGCACTTCTTTAATTTCATTTTTTCTTCCAATAAGTAATAACTCAAACTTATTATTTTCCTGATAAGCATTAATTGCCCCAATTACTGCATTTCGGGGGGCAAAATCCCCCCCCATCGCATCAATAGCAATTTTACACTTTTGGGTGCTCGTTTGGTTATTCATTAAGCCGCTAAATTGGTTAGTTAGCCTTTTGGAATGAACATTGATCGTTCGTTATAATAACCACAGGAAGGACAGGCGCGGTGAGTTAACTTCATTTCGCCGCAATTGGAACATGTACCTACAGTAGGTGCAGTTGCCTTGTAATGGGTTCTTCGTTTATCCCTTCTGCTTTTAGATATTTTACGTTTTGGATGTGCCATTTTTATTCCAGTTAGTTTTCATTTATTGTTTTTTAATTTCAGTAACGGTTTCCATCTTTCATCTATTTTACTTTTTTCGCAGTTGCATTCACTTTCATTAAGGTTTCTTCCGCACTTGTAACATAATCCTTTACAATTTTCACTGCAAAGATTTTTCATAGGTAAAGCCAACAAAGCGTAATCTCTAACATCATCTTTAATATCAATTTTATCTGTTTCCGGTTTCAAAAATATAACATCAATTGATTCATTATCCTCTACATTTCCTCTTAACAGATAAACAATTTTATATTGACTCTTTATTTTCTTTTCAAATTCCTCGCTGCATCTATCACAAACCAATTTGGTATTTATCGATGTTTCACTATTTAAAATTATCTGATCTTGATATTTAGCAAGTTTAACGCTTGTTTCAAAATTACCAAAGTAGGGTTCTGATAATTCTATTTCTTCAATATTACCTTCAAAAATATAATCATAACAATCATCTGATAGATTGGAAATCTTAATTTGCATGGGATTATCAAAGTTTTACAAAAAAATGACTTCAAATATATTGATAGTTTGTAATATAATCAAACAATTTCAGAATGTGCTAATTACTCTTAAGTTATTGTTATTTAATGTTTTATACGAATGAAATATTACTCATTTCACTTAAGATGATAGTTAATTGAAATGGTGGATATTCAAATGCACCAGAATCTTCATTTTATAAAAGTAATTGATAGAATTATTTTTATTTTAGAATATATTTAATTCTCCAGTTATAATTTGTAAGCTTTCAATATGCTGATAGTAGAGAATCTAACAAAAAAGTTCAAAAATTCTATTGCGGTTAGCAATCTTTCTTTTAAAGTAACACCCGGTAAAATTTTCGGATTGCTTGGACCAAACGGTGCTGGAAAAACAACAACTATCAGAACTGTTTTAAATATAATAAAACCAACCTCCGGATCAATAATCTTTAATGGAAAACCAATTACCAACCAATTTTTTAATCAAATTGGCTATTTACCTGAAGACAGAGGTTTATATAAAAAGAGTAAGGTTATTGATGTTCTTAAATATTTTGCTGAGCTTAAAAACTTAAGCAGTTCAAATGCAATTAAGACAGCAGAAATCTGGTTAAACAAACTGAATGTTGAAAAATACAGAAATAATAAAATTGAAACTTTATCGAAGGGAAATCAGCAAAAGATACAGTTTATAACTGCAGTTTTTCATAACCCGGAACTTCTTATTCTTGATGAACCGTTTACTGGTTTTGATCCTATTAACCAGCAGGAAATTAAAAAATTAATTTTATCATTTGTATCATCAGGCAAAATTATTATTCTTTCTACTCATCAAATGGATACTGCTGAAAAATTATGCGATGAAATTATGCTAATAAACAAGGGTGTGGAAGTTACAAATGGAAATTTGGGAAATATAAAAAAAAGATTTGGCGGTAATAATTTAAAAATTAAATATTCAGGTAATGGTGATTTTATTTATGCACTACCGGAAGTTGTGCAATTTGAAAAATACAGCAATTATGCAGAAATACAACTCCACGAAGAAGTTTCACCATCCGATTTTTTAAAAATAATTGTTGATAAAATTCAATTAAATCATTTTTCAGTAGTAGAGCCTACTTTAAATAAAATTTTTATTGACCTGATTAAAGAACATCCGGAAATAAGTTAATGAAAAAAATATTTTCAATTGCCAAGTGGGAATTTTTTGAAAAAGTGAGGACAAAAACTTTTGTTATATCACTGGTTCTAACTCCCATTATAATTATTGGATTTTCCATAATCCCTACTTTGCTTACAACAGAAGAGGATGCCCGCACTAAAGCTATTGGTGTATTAGATTTTTCAACTATCTATTTTGAAAAAGTACGCGATAAACTTGAAAAATTTAAATTGGAAGATGGTCAACAAAACTATGTAGTTATTAACCTACTAAATAAACAGCAAGATATTGATTTGAATAAGTTAACCGCAGATGAAAACATTTTGAACAATAAAATTGACGGATACCTTCTTATAAATATTGCATCCAAGGATTCTTTATTTGTTGAATACAGAAGCCAAAATGTGGGAAATTTTAGAGATATAAAAAGATTCGAGGAAATAATCAACAATATTTGGCTGTATACTGAACTGGTAAATTCTGGGATTGAACCTGATTTAATATCATCATTTCAAAAAAATATAAAGATAGCGCAAATTAAAATTGAAGAAGGTGGAAAGGAAGGAAAACAAGACTTTCTCATCATTTTCTTCTCTTCTTTTATTTTTATAATCCTTTTAATGATGATGGTAATCTATTCTGGGCAAATGCTTGTAAGAAGTCTGCTTGAAGAAAAATCGAATAAACTTATTGAGGTTTTAATTTCCAGTTGTACAACTGATGAGCTTTTAACAGGTAAAATTATAGGATTGAGTTCTCTCGGACTTACTCAAATTTTTATTTGGGTAATAATTGGAATAGGTTTGGTAGGCAGTGCGGTTATACCTCCGGGAATGTTTGAAAATATTTTGCCAATTCTGCTGTACTTTGTTCTAGGTTTTGTTTTTTATACTACCCTATTTGTAGGTATCGGTTCTATTGTTTCAACTGAACAGGAAGCTCAGCAAATAACTACGTATTTAAGTTTAACTTTAATGCTGCCAATTGTTATAGCAATGCCAGCAATTCAAAATCCTGATGTGTTAATTCTAAAAATATTTTCATACATACCGCTTACAATACCATCGGTTATGCTGTTAAGAGTTAATATTTCACAGGTAACGTTTACCGATCATCTTATAACAGTAATGATAATGTTATTTTCAATTTACATAACCATAAAAATTTCTTCAAAGATTTTTAGAATAGGAATTTTATTTTATGGTGGAAGACCAACTGTTAAAGAAATTTTATACTGGATTAAATCAAACTAAAATCTTGACAAAAAACCAAATACAAATATGTTAATTTTATTTTCTGCAATTGCAGCTATTATACCTATGGGTGGTTACCTTATTTTAATTTGGCGATTTGATGGATACGATAGGGAACCATTTAAACTTGTATTTACCTGCTACTTTTGGGGAGCAGTTGGAGCAATATTATTTAGTTTAATAGGCAGCTTTTTGTTTTCTGGTTTACTCTCTTTTTTTACATCAACAGATCAGCAGCTTAGTCATCTGGGAACAATTGTTGTTGCACCCATTGTTGAAGAACTTACCAAAGGATTTTTTCTTTTTATAATTGTTGCTAACAGAAAGTTTGATAATCTAACTGATGGAATTGTTTACGGAGGTGCTATAGGGCTTGGGTTTGGTATGACAGAAAACTTTTTATACTTTATTTCTTTTGGAACAACGCTAAGTGACTGGATTACAATTGTAGTCGTAAGAACATTGTTCTCAGCAGTTATGCATTGTGTTGCTACGGCAATTTTTGGTGCTTTTTTAGGCAGTGCAAAATTTGAAGGTAAAAATAAATTCCTCTTTGCACTTGCAGGTTTATCTATTGCAATTTTTATTCACTTTGCCTGGAATTTCAGTGTAAGTTTTCAATCCACAGCAGCATTAGGATTTTTATTTTTATTTGCAACCGTAATAGTTTTTATAGCAGCATTTTCTGCATCAATACTTCACGAAAAAAAAATTATTTATGAAGAACTTCTACCTGAAGCGCAGACAGGTATTATTCCAGCTAATCATCTTAACATATTATGTTCTGCAGGAAGAAATTTTCCCGGTTGGGTGGATGAAAGTATCAGAAAAATTTATGTGAAATCCGCTACTACTTTAGCATTCAGAAAAAAGCAGTTGAAACACTCAAAAGGAAAAAGTAAAATTTATTACCAGGGAGATGTGGAAAATTACAGGGAATTCATTCGAAATTTACTTTCAACCTACGGGAAAATTGATGCTTAAAAAACTAAATGCTGTTTATATTTTTTCAGACCATCCTTTTTTAAATGTTAAGAGTACCAGTATTTTTGAAAAGTTTAATTTGAATGACTCAGTTTATTTATATTCCCTTCTTTTAATAAATAATCTTAATAATATTGTCAGATTAAAAAATAACACAAACATTGTTTGCTTAATCGATAACGTTGACAAAGATTTTATACCTAAAAATCTTATTCCTGATGAAGCAAATTTATATTTTGTAAACACAAAAAATAATTCAAAAAAATATACTGAGTTAAAAGAGGATTATTTCCAGCATCATCAAAATAATTTATTGATTCATTTAAATGCTTTCGGGATATCAACTAACAGGTTTGTAAAAACCTTAGATTTGCTTTCTGTAGAAGATGAATCAATAGTTATTGGTAAAACAAATAAAGACGAAATCAGTTTTATAGGAACCAATAATATTAATGAAGATATTTACCAGGAATTTTTTCATTCAAAATTAAATTATGATAAATATCTTGCTGATATTAGTATGAAAGATAATTTTCTACATGTACTTTCTGAATTTTTTGTTATAAATAATTTTGAAGATTTTAAGGAACTTTATGATATACTTTCGAAGAAAGAATCACTTGAATTTTGCAGTCAGGAAATGCATGAAAAGTTTACACATCTATTTATCGAATACAAGGAATTGCTTAAATGAGTAAGGTTGGAATATTTGGCGGTACATTCGATCCCATTCATATGGGGCATCTAATTACTGCACAGTCTGTAAAAGAAGTCAGAGAGTTGGACAAAATAATATTTATACCATCTTACATTTCACCTCATAAAGCTGATATAAAATCATCTTCACCAGAACATCGATTAAACATGATAAAAATTGCTACACAAGAAGTTGATTTTTTCGATTACTCAGATATGGAAATTATAAAAGGCGGAATATCTTACACGGTAAATACTTTAAGAGAGTTAAAGAAAAAATACGATGAACTTGAATTTATTATTGGTTACGATAATATTTTTCAGTTTCATCTTTGGAAAGATCCTGATGAAATTGTGAATCTTGCAAAAATAGTTGTGCTCAAAAGAAAATCATCATTACCTGCACCCTTTATTGATAAATATTATAACCTTGCTGTATTTGTGCAAACACGCGGAATTGAAATTAGCGCTACTGATATAAGAGAACGTGTTAAGAATGGAAAGCCGATCCACTTTCTCGTTCCTTATAATGTTGAAAACTATATTTATGAGAATAATTTGTATGTTGAATAAAATGAATATACTTGTTACGGGAGGAGCGGGATTTATCGCTTCACATATTGCTGATGCTTACATCAAAGAAGGTCACACTGTTACTATTATTGATGACCTATCTACAGGTTTTAGGGAGAATGTAAACCCCAAAGCTAAATTTATAGAGATGGATATATGCAGTGATGAAATAGATGATATTTTTAAAAAAGAAAAATTTGAAATTGTTAATCATCACGCTGCACAAATTGATGTAAGAAAATCTGTGGCGAGTCCATTAAATGATGCTAATATAAATATTCTGGGAACACTCAACATTTTGCAAAACTGTGTTAAACATAATATTAAGAAATTTATTTTTGCATCAACTGGTGGTGCTATTTATGGCGAGCAGGAATACTTCCCTGCTGATGAATCTCACCCCACATTACCCATTTCACCTTATGGAATTACTAAACTTACAATTGAGAAATATCTTTACTTTTTCAATATTGAACATAAATTATGCTATACGATTCTTCGCTATGCAAATGTTTACGGGCCGCGTCAAAATCCTTTTGGTGAAGCAGGTGTTGTTGCAATATTTACGAGCAAACTGCTAAAAGATGAACAACCCGTAATAAATGGTTCAGGTAAGCAAACAAGAGATTATGTTTTTGTTGAAGATGTTGTAAAATCAAATATTATTGCATTAAGCGATGAAAAAAATAACATTTTCAACATTGGAACATCCGTAGAAACAGATGTTAATGAAATTTATCATAACCTACTTGAAATTACAGGAAAAAATTTTGATGAAAAACACGGTCCTGCAGCAAAAGGTGAACAACTGCGGAGTGTCATAACTTCAGAAAAACTATTTGAAACATTTAACTGGAATCCATCAATTAATATTAAACAGGGTTTACAAAAAACGGTTGAATATTTTAAAAATCAAAGTGCATAAGAATCTATATATAGAATGAATGTTGACGAATTAGCAGAAAAAGTTTTAACCAACGAACGCCGCTCAGTTGCAAGGGCAATTTCCATAGTGGAAGAAAACTACGCTACTTCCTCTAAATTACTTTTACTATTACGAGCTGATATTGGCAAGGCTTATCGAATTGGCATTACAGGACCACCTGGTGCAGGTAAGAGTACTATTACAAATCAACTAACAAAACTATACAGGAAGCAAAATAAAAAAGTAGGTATAATAGCAGTTGATCCTACAAGCCCCTTTACGGGAGGTGCATTACTTGGTGATAGAGTTAGAATGTCTGAAATCGGAAACGACCAAAATATATTTATAAGAAGCATGGCTACAAGGGGTAGTATGGGCGGTTTAAGTATTAAAGCAATAGATGCAGCTGATATTCTTGATGCTGCAGGATACGATTACATTTTAATGGAAACAGTTGGAGTTGGTCAATCTGAATTGGATATTGCACAAGCTGCTGATTCCACAATGGTTGTATTGGTTCCGGAATCCGGAGATGCAGTACAGGCAATGAAAGCAGGATTAATGGAAATTGCGGATTTTTTTGTTTTGAACAAAAGTGATAGACCTGGCTCAGAACAGGCAATTGCTTCCCTGCAAACAATCTTAATGATGAGCGATCATAATGAAAAATCCTGGATGCCAAACATTATAAAAACAATTGCATCAGAAAATAAAGGGATAGATGAAATAGCCGAAGAAATAAAACGTCACTTAAAATACTTAGAAGAAAACAATATATTTTTTATTCACAGGGAAAAGCAAACCAGGAATAGAATTAAAGATATCGTTGAAAATAAATTAAAAGATAAATTATGGAGTGAAAGTGCAGAAAATTTTTTAAATTTATCATTAGAAAAAGTTGTCTTAGGCAATTTATCACCCTATCAAATAGCTGATAATATTGTTGAGAACTTTTTGAATCATTTAAAACAATAAACTAATCGCAGGTTAGTAGATAACCGAATAACTCTATAGAGGCACACAATGAATAGTAACAGTGATTCCTTCCTAACTGAACTAAATGAAAACCAGGTGATAATAAGAGATACTATACGAGATTTTACGGAGAAAAAAATTAAGCCTAAAGTTATGGAATGGGATGAAGATCAAATATTTCCAATGGAAATATTTAATGAACTTGGTGAACTTGGTTTTATGGGAATTATTTTTCCTGAAGAATATGGCGGTGCTGGATTAGGTTATGTTGAATTTGTAACCATTATTGAAGAAATAGGAAAAGTTGATCCATCAATAGCGCTATCAGTAGCGGCTCATAACGGTTTGTGTACAAATCATATTTTCCGTTTTGCTAATGATGATTTAAAGAAAAAGTATTTGCCAGATCTTATTGCTGGTAAAAAAATGGGAGCCTGGGGATTAACAGAGCCATCCTCAGGGAGTGATGCTGCAGGAATGTTAACCGTAGCGGAAAAAGATGGTGGCAATTATATAATCAACGGAAGTAAAAATTTTATCACTCACGGAACTTACGGTGAAACTGCTGTAGTAATGGCTATTACGGATAAAGATGCAGGCAAACATGGCATTTCCGCATTTATTTTGGAAAAAGGGATGCCAGGATTTTCAGCGGGTAAAAAGGAAAATAAACTTGGAATGCGTGCTTGCGAAACATCTCAGCTAATTTTTGAAAATTGCAAAGTGCCTGCAGAAAATCTCATCGGTAAAGAAGGTGAGGGATTCATCCAGTCAATGAAAATTCTGGAGGGCGGAAGAATCTCAATTGCTGCTCTAAGCATTGGTTTAGCTCAGGGCTGCTTAATTGAATCACTTAAATATGCGCAGGAAAGAAAACAGTTTGGCAAACCACTTGCGGCATTCCAGGCAACACAATTTAAACTTGCAGAAATGAAAACAAATATTGATGCTGCACGCCTATTAACTTTTAGAGCAGCTTATTTGAAGGATAGAGGAAAACCTAACAACCGTGAAGCAGCTATTGCTAAATTATTTGCCAGTGAGATAGCAGAAAAGGCAGCTAGTGAAGCAGTACAAATTCATGGTGGTTATGGATTTGTTAAAGATTATCCTGTGGAAAAGTTTTTCAGAGATGTTAAACTTTTAACGATTGGTGAAGGTACGTCGGAAATACAAAGAATTGTAATTGCAAGGGACCTGCTGAAAGACTAACATTAAGTAAAAATTTTAATTATAAATTTTCAAATCATTTATGAATCAAATCGGTACAAAAATAAAAGACGATAAACCCACTTTGCAACGAGGAGAGTTTCAAAAAGCATTAATTAAAAAACTTAATGCTGAAGTTGAAAAAATAAAGCTTGGCGGTGGTTTGAAATCCATAGAAAAACAAAAAGCCAAAGGAAAACTTACTGCAAGAGAAAGAATTAATTTGCTTCTGGATGACCCAAAAGAATTTTATGAGCTTAGCACATTTGCTGCTTACGATATGTATAAAGAAGCTGGCGGCGCACCATCTTCGGGTACAATTTATGGAATTGGAAAAGTGAGTGGAAGGCAATGTATAATTGTTGCAAATGATGCTACAGTAAAGGCAGGAGCATGGTTTCCTATTACAGCTAAAAAGAATTTGCGTGCTCAGGAAATATGTATTGAAAATAGATTACCCATAATTTATCTGGTTGATAGTGCGGGTGTTTTTCTTCCAATGCAGGATGAAATTTTTCCGGATAAAGAACATTTTGGAAGAATTTTTAGGAATAATGCTGTAATTTCTTCAATGGGTATTCCTCAGATTTCTGCCATTATGGGGCCATGTGTTGCTGGCGGTGCATACCTTCCAATAATGAGTGATGAAGCTCTAATTGTGGAAGGCCAAGGTTCAGTTTTTCTTGCAGGAGCACATCTTGTCAGAGCTGCAATTGGCGAGAAAATTGATAATGAATCATTGGGCGGAGCAAGGGTGCAATCCAACATTTCTGGTGTAACTGATTACATAATGAAAAATGATGAAGAATGCCTTACACAGATAAGAAGCTTGGTTGATAAGTTTGGTAAGAATAAAGAAGCTGGATTTGATCGAGTAAAATCAAAACCACCAAAATTTAAATCCGAGGAAATTTATAACATAATGCCTGAAGATACAGTAAAACCTTACGATATGTATGAAGTTATTGCACGAATTGTTGATGATTCTGTGATAGATGAATACAAAGCTGGTTATGGTAAAACAGTTATTACAGCTTATGCAAGAATTGATGGCTGGGCTGTTGGAATTGTTGCTAATCAACGTAGTGTTAACAAAACAGAACTTGGTGAAATGCAGGTTGGCGGAGTTATTTATTCTGATAGTGCAGATAAAGCAACACGATTTATTATGAACTGCAATCAGAAAAAAATTCCTTTACTTTTTTTACAGGATGTAACTGGTTTTATGGTTGGCAGCCGCGCTGAGCACGGTGGAATAATCAAGGACGGCGCAAAAATGGTTAATGCTGTTGCTAACTCTGTTGTTCCAAAGATTACAATAATTATTGGAAACAGTTTTGGTGCAGGCAATTATGCAATGTGCGGTAAAGCTTACGATCCAAGATTTATTTATGCTTACCCAAATGCGAAGATAGCCGTTATGGGCGCCTCACAAGCCAGCAGTGTTTTACTTGATATCAAGATTAAGCAGGCAGAGAAAAAGGGTGAAAAAGTTACAGACGAGGTAAAGAAGAAACTGCTTGATGAAATAACCAAAGCTTACGATGAAAAGAATAATTCTTATTACGCTGCGGCAAGATTATGGGTGGATGAAATAATTGATCCTGCAGAAACCCGTAAATTTGTTTCTATGGGAATTGAAGCAGCAAATCACAATCCAGATATACCAAAGTTTAATCCTGGTGTGATACAGACTTAAGAAACATCCTCACTTAAAAAAACAGTACCAACTATTAAATTATTAAATCTGGATGACTGAATTAACAGATGAAATTAAAAATACATTTGACTATTGTAAATTACTAGAGTATCTAATTTTAACAAAAAAACATCAATGTACAGGAAATACAAGACACATTGTATCAGGTAAATATGAAACGAATTTTTCAGTTTTGGTAATCTGTAAGATAGAACCTGGATATTATCTTTATTATTGTAACTCAAATTGGGAAGTAATTACAGACAGTTTTCATTTTACAATTGAAGAAGCAAAGAAACAGGCATTTTTCGAGTATGAAGGAATAACGGAAAATGATTGGATAAAAATTAGGTGAATTGAAAAAATTATATGCGTATTATAATTCTTTCTATGATATTATTGTTTAATTCTTTCCCCCAACAAAGCAAATTATCCAAAGCTGTAAATTACTTATCAGGTTTTATTGCTTCAGAGTATTTTAATGAACTTAAAGCTACTAATTCTGATTTAGCTTTAGTAGATACAATTTATTTAAGGGCAGTAAATTATTTTGAAGGAGACTATTCAGAAGCCCTGCTGGCATTAACGTTTACAACAGTACCTTATAACGAAGTGCCGATAGAAGGTCCAATCTTGAAAAGTATTTTTTATTATCCACTCATTTCTGCAAGTGATTCTATCTTTATAAAAAAAAATAAGCAACTTCCGCGGTACCTTTATTATGATACCCCGAAAACAGAACATGGTGATGTTGATAAACACGCTCATTTTTATGGGAGTGCATTCATCTCGTACTCAATAACACTTTTTGATTTAGGAAATCTAATTGGTTATTTTGTGGAAGCTTTTGAAGAGGATTTTAAAGTTCAATCCAAGATTGATTTGCGCGATATGGATGTAAACTGGTATGGTAATCTGTTCGGGGAATTGCTCAAAAATAATCAAAAATTACTTCCATCGCATATAATGGTTATTCGTTCACTAAGATATTTTATTTACAGTTTATGAAATCAATATTAATAATTGATGACGAGAAGGAAATTTGCGAAAGCATTAAAATGATCCTTGAATATGAAGGATACACAGTTGCTTATTCTACATCAGCAAGTGAAGGAATTTCAAAATTATCTTCAAACAGTTTTTCTGGACTACTCCTTGATATCCAGATGCCTGAGATGAGTGGATTTGAAGTACTCAAAAAAGTTAAGACAATTACTCCTTCACTCTCAGTTATTATAATTTCTGCTCATGGCAGTGTAGAAAATGCAATAAAAGCTACAAAACTTGGTGCGTTCGATTTTATTGAGAAACCTATTGACAGAGATAAATTACTTTTAAGCATAAGAAATGCTGTTGAACAATATAACCTTCTAACTGAAAATATTGAAATTAAAAAAGTTCTTGAAGGCAGTGGTGATATTCTTGGTAATAGTAAAGCAATTAAAAGTATTTTAGAATTAATTGAAAAGGTTGCACCACTTGATACCCGCGTGTTAATAACGGGTGAAAATGGTACAGGAAAAGAATTAGTTGCAAGAGCAATCCATAAAAATAGTAACAGAAAAAATAATCCGTTTATAGAAGTTAACTGTGCTGCGATACCAAACGAATTAATTGAATCAGAATTATTTGGTCATGAAAAGGGTTCATTTACGGGAGCTGTACAGCAGCGAATCGGAAAATTTGAACTTGCAAATAAAGGAACAATATTTTTAGATGAAATTGGTGATATGAGCCAGCAAGCACAGGCAAAGGTTCTACGTGCCATTGAAGATGGAAAGATTGAACGAGTTGGAGGTGGTAAAAAAATTGATGTTGATGTAAGAATTATTGCTGCAACCAATAAAAATTTAAAGGATGAAATCGATAAGAAAAATTTTCGAGAAGATCTCTATCATAGGTTAGATGTTTTTCCGATAAACATTCCTCCATTACGAGAAAGAAAAGATGATATTCCTATTCTTGTAGAATATTTTGCTAATGATATTACCACGAGACATAAGAAACCACCAACAAAATTTAATAATGATGCTATTAAGCTTTTGCAGGAAATGAACTGGAGCGGTAATGTAAGGGAGCTGAGAAATATTATTGAAAGAATTATCATCATTGTTGATAAGAGAGAAATTGAAAGAAAAGATATTGAAATTCTATTTGCCCCGGGACGTGCAACAATGGATAGCATTATTGATGGAAGTAATTCATTCCAGGAATTTAAGGAAAAAGCCGAGAGAGCATTTATTGTTAAAGCAGTTAAATGAAAACAATTGGAACATAAGTAAAACCGCTGAGCTACTGGATATTCAAAGAAGCCATCTTTATAATAAGATGAAAAAATATGAAATTGAAAAAGGAGAGTAGAAATGAGTACAATCTTCTCCAAAATTATTAATAAAGAAATCCCAGCAGATATAGTTTATGAATCAGAAAATGTATTGGCTTTTAAAGATATTAAACCCGCAGGCACCAGTTCATATTTTAATAATACCAAAAATTGAAATTCCAAAAGTAACTGATATTAAAGGAAAAGAACATGCTGAATTATTAGGTGAAATGATTGATACAGCCAACAATCTGGCAAAAGAAATGGGAATAGATGAAGATGGTTTTAGGTTAGTTTTTAATTGTGGTAATAATGGCGGACAGGAAGTTTATCATTTACATTTACATATGCTTGGTGGAAGAAAAATGAAATGGCCTCCAGGCTGAGATAAACTTGTATCATAAATATTAATTTATTTACGTAGCATCCAATTTTAATTATTTCATATCCGTAATTATCTCTTAAACGAGTAACTGCCCTAAGCATTTTTTTTCGTTTTATTTCTTCCCATTCAAATAATTCTTCCTGTTCTGAAAATTTATTAAACTTGCTTAAACCAACACCAATCAATCTTATAGCAACTCTTCTTGTATGATGCTTTCATCATCATATTCCATGCAATATCAAAAACAGTCCTTATCATCATCAGTTGGTTTAATTGTTTTTGATCGTGTTAATGTTTTAAAATCAGAATAACGCAGTTTAATATTTATAGTTGATGCTTGCCCATCCCTTATCTCTAAGCTCCTGACATGCCTTACCGGAAAGTTTAAAAAGTTTTTCTTTAAGAAATTGTTTGCTTGTTACATCGGCAAAAGTTCTTTCGTGCGAAATACTTTTTTGTTCATGCTCAATTGATAAGATATTCACTTCCCTGACCGCAAGCTTTCCTGTATAAGATCAATACCGTATTTACCAAAAGCTGCAGCAAAATAATCCTGCGGCAGATTTGTTATATCGCAAATCCTGTAAATTCCTTTTGAGTGTAAATCCTTTAATGTTACTTTGCCCACACCCGGAATTGTTTCAACAGGCATTGGTGCCAAGAAATTCTTTTTCCATTCCCGGCATAATGTAAGTTATGCCTTGCGGTTTCATACAATCGGAGCCAATCTTAGCAATGGTTTTATTGCTACCAATACCGATTGAACATGGCAAAGAAAGTTTTTGTTTTATTTCTTTTTGAAGAAATGAAGCGAAAGCAAATAGTGATCCGTAAACATTCTGGCAGCCGGTAAAATCCATATAAAATTCATCAATAGATGCCCGCTGAACAATTGGAGCGTATTGCTTTAATATATTTTTTACTGCTTTTGAGAACAGAGAATATTCACCATGACTTCCATGAAGGTAAATTCCGTGTGGGCATAACCTGTAAGCTGTTCTTATGGGCATTGCAGAATGAAGGCCGTACATTCTTGCTTCGTAAGAACAAGCAGCAACTACTCCCCTTCCATATTTTGGATTGCCGCCAACTATTACCGGTTTTCCTTTCAGTGAAGGATCAAGTATCCTTTCAACTGAAACAAAAAAGGCATCAAGATCTAAATGAAATATTGTACGCATAGTAATTTAAATGAAACTATATAGAGCATAGTTTACTGCCTCCCCAAATATTTTAAACATAGGAACTGAAAAACTAAATTAATTTAAATAGGGTTGGATTATTCACCGCTGCCTGCAGATGCTGCTCCATCTTTAGTTTCGTTATACTTTGATATTGCAATTTCTGTAAGCTGATCTTTAAGTTCCTTTGGAACGTACACACGATCATAATACTTATCATCTTTTCCTTTTTCTCTTGGAGCCCCAATAAACAAACCACTGTCTCCCTCAACCAATGTAAAGCCTTTTATATTAAAACCTTCACTAGTTTCAACATCAAAGAAAGCTACGGTTTTGCCGCTGCCTTTAAATGGATTCATTCTGCTAATTTTCATAACTCTCTTCCTTAATGAGTTTATTAATGTGAATAATTAAAGTTAATGCAAATTTTATTTAATTTCTACAAGTGAATCTATTAATTTTAATTCTAGTCATACTAAGCGAAGTCGAATAGTGACATATTAATTAACGAATATTTCCTCAAGTCTTGGATAAGCTTTAACAATGGTACCCGGTATTTCAACTTTATCTTTTTCCTCCAGTAAATGAACTAATTCAAAAGCATTTGCAACCGCATCGCCCTGTGGATGGTTGTTCATGATAACATGAACTTCTTTCACTTTTTCCTGAACCAATTTAATTTTTTGTTCAATTTCAACTAATTCACCTGGTGAATATAAATATTTATAACGCTCACTCCGCTGCGCATAACCCTGCTTTTTTCCATAATTGTTTATTGATTTTTTCCAAGCATCTTCATTTCTTCCATGAAAACGTAAATATGCTTTCTCATTTGTTATTACAGGTTCAAAAGGTATTGCCTGCCCAATTTGTGGCTGATCAATTGTGCAAAAAGTGAGATTGATTTTTTTAAAAAACTCAAACGCCTTTTTATTCTTCCAGGATGAATGTCTTACTTCAACAAAACAGTTGTTGTTAGGAAAAGTATCTTTCAATTTTTGTATATACTTAACAGCGGGATCGTTAAATGGAAATGAATAAGGAAACTGTATAAGTAAACCGCCAAGCCGTTCTTCTTTTGCAAGAAGATCAAGGTTGTACCTTACTGCTTTTATGTTTTGATCATTAAAATTTCTTTTATGAGTAAAGTCCTGGTGAAGCTTTACATTAAAAATAAAATTATCGGAATCAGCAACTTTTTCTATCCATCCTTCAACTACTTTCGGGCTTATATATGAATAGTAAGTTGAGTTTACTTCAACACAATTAAAATAATGAGAATAAAATTGCAACCAATCAAATGAGCCGGATTGATTTTTAGGATAGAAATTCGGCACCCAATCTTTATAGGACCATCCAGCTGTACCTATGTAATATTTTGGCATCCTCTACCCCGCTTTCTTCTTTTCCATACTCCTGTAAACGCCAACCACAATACCTACAATTTTAAATGATGGATATTTTTTATCAATTACAATTGGTTTATATTCAGGATTTTCTGAAACAAGTTCTATTTCATTTTTCTTTTTATAAAATCTTTTAACCACCGCAGCATCATCTAAAATTGCAACAACAATTTGCCCGTTGTTTGGCTCAAGGTTTGGATTAACAATTACAATATCGCCGCTGAAAATGTAAGCATCTTTTAAGCTGTCTCCTTTTACTCTAAGTAAAAATGAATCTTTTGGCATTCGTGCAATTGTCGGAAGTTCAATTGTATCAATTGCATCGGGATAAATTGTAAGCGGATTACCTGCAGCAACTTCACCAATTACAGGACGAGGCACAAAAAATTTTTCTTCAAGTGTAAGCTCAATTCCTCGTGAGAGTTTCGGATTTCTTTTTGATGTATCCTTTCTTTTCAATTGCACCAAGATGCTGCTGCACCGTTGCCCTGTTTTTATAACCAAAATGTTTTGCTACTTCAGCTAAAGTTGGCGGAATACCTTTTCCCTTTATTTGTTCTATTAAATAATCAAGAATATTTTTTTGAATTTTTGTTAATTCACGCGGCATAGGCACACCTTCGGTTAGTTAGTTACATTAATATAAATACCATACATTTGTATGGTAATATAATTAAAGCAAATAAATTAATCAACTGGTGATATGTTATATAAATAATTTAAAAAAGGTTAAAATTTAGATAATTTGGCGGGAATTATTTGTTAAAAATCTTTTCCAGAACATCAACTATTTTCTCACGGAAAATTGGTTTAGAAACAAAATCGTTGAATCCGGTTGCAACAAATTTTTCTTTATCACCTGGTAAAACATATGCAGTAACAGCAATAACTGGAATGTTTTCCAATCCGGGCATTTTATGAATTATTTTAAGTGCGTCCAGTCCGTTATATTCACCTTGAAGGTTAATATCTATAACAATAAAATCAAATTGTTGCAATTCTAACATCGGAGCAGATTCTTCAAAACTTTTAGCACACTGAATGTCTTTTAATCCCTTCATCTGAACTTTAAATAATAACTGAGAATCAACCTGGTCTTCAATATAAAGGCAAGATAATTTTGAAAGATCAAGTTTTTCATCAACAATTACTTGCTCTTCTTTAATCTCTTTTTCAGGTAAAGTATCATCTTTCAGTTCTGCTTCCAGTTCTTTAATTTTATCAGCAATTGTATCTTCTGATTCTATCTCTTCTTCATAGCTTACTAGTTCCTCAGCGGTTTCTTCTTCAAATTCAATTTCATCCTGCACTACTGGTTCATCAAGTTCAACATCTGTTTCTTCCTCAATAATGGTTTCTTCTTCGGTTTCAAAATCAGGAATTGATTCATGTTCTTTTACCATTTTAACGGGAAATTGAAAACCTGATTCTATTTTTCCGCTCTCAGCAGGTATGGTAACAAATTTACCATCTAAAATTTCCAACAATGTTCTGGTAATTTGTGCTGTTATTTTGGAAACACCTAATTCCTTTGGATCTTTATGATCAGTAAACAACTGCTGCAACAAATTATTTAGCTCATTAGAAGTTGACGCATAATTATCTGAAACTGAAATAATAAACAGGTGATCATCTATACTATAAGCAGAAAAGTAAATTTTATTTTCTATTGATTTACGGCTGATGAGGCGAAGCAGGTTATTTATTAGTATTTCGAACTTGCTTACATCAGTATTAAATTTAAGTGAGGATGAAATTTTTCCGTAAGCGAATTCAATATCTTTCTTACCGGTTATTTCAACAATATTTTTATCAAGCTTATCAATTAAATCAGTAATCTTGAACTCTGAAATATTCAATTCGGATTTAGCTTTTTCAATTTCTGTAAATTCAAGTATTGAATTCATCGTATTCAGTAAAGTCATCCTGTTCTGGTTAATTATTTCCATCGCTTCTTTTTGTTCAGCACTTGCATTTTCGCTTCCTTCAGCAATTTCTTGGGCAAAGCCAAGAATTACATTCATCGGCGTTAATATTTCATGGAATACTCCTGAAAGAAATTCAGAATTTGATTGCCCAACATTAGTTTCTGATTCAACCGGTTTTTCAACAATTACCTCTTTAATAACTTCTTTTATTTTTTCTTCACCAGTAATTCTTGTTGATGCTGAAATTGGTTTTGCAAGTATAGTAAAATATTCTACTTCACCATTCACATCAAGTAAAGGCGTAATATTAAGTTCAACATCAATAATTTCATCAATTGAATTTTTCATTCTTGATGTAATATCAACTCGCTCTTTAATCTCAGCCTGGAATATTAATTGATTTGCAGATGCTCTTTCCTCATCAGGAACGTGTGATGTAAATGATGAACCTTCCAAATCTGTTGGACTAAATCCAAGCCTTTCAGCAGCCGCTTTATTTGCAGAAGTGATTATCCCAGCAGGATCTGTTAGAAAAACAATATCATTTGTATTATCAAAAACTATTTTTGATAACTGTGTTTTTCTTTCAAGTTCAAGTTTTTGCGTTATATCTTTTACAACATTATAATGAGCATCTCTATCGTTATATTTAAATCCAATCCTGCTAACCTCAACTAAAACTGAAGAACCATCTTTCTTTTTATGCCTATAAGATTTTGTAATGTAAATATTTTCAACATCCTGCGAGGAAGTATCCAAAAGTGTTTGAATATCTTCAGGGCTGTAAAGATCGGTAAGATCCATCTGTAAAAATTCATCCCTAGTATAACCATATAACTCTACCGCAGCTTCATTTACTTCAAGGAACATTAAGTTTTCTTTATCATAAATGAAAACCGATTCAGGATTATTTTTAACTAAAACATCAAACATTTTACCCTTTTTCTCTATTAAATATTGAAGACTATCGGTGTTAGAAATTGGCTCCACAAAAATTGAAAACCCCGTTGGATCTTTTTCTGCTCCATAACTTTTAGTAAGATAAATTTTGTATTCAGGAATATTAAATTCATTTAAATCAAAGTTTCTATCTACACTAATTTCAATGTTATCTTTTGTTGATTTAACAAATTGGTTAATTTTATCCGTTAAATCAAGTGCGAAAACATCTGAAAAATTTAGATCTCTAAGTTCATTAAATTTTCTGGCAAATAATTTACTAAATTCTTTACTTGTTTGCCTAAAAACGCCATATTTATTAACAAGCGCTGCCGGTTTAGGAAACTGATCAATAATTTTTCCTAACCCAGTTGTTAATTCTGTTCCAGGTTGCAGCAGCGGAACTTGTTTCTTTTCTCTCGAAATTCCTACTAATGCAACAACATTTTTATCAATATCTGAAAGCGGAAGTTCCAAAATTTCCTTATCCGCGTCAGATCTCATCCTGGTTACCGGAAACGCATCAATAATTATGCAATTCAGAGTTTCTTTGATATATCTCTCAACAGCCTCAAAAAACTCAATTAAATAGCCAGGAATGAACTCTTGAAATGATTTTCCTTCAATTTGATAGGGTTTTAGACCTAAACTTTCCGCATAAGCATTATTTACGAGTAAGAATTTACCTTTATTATCCTTTATCCAAAAATGCTCTTCCAGATTATCTACCAACCGCTTAATGGTTTCCTTACCAATAAATGTAAGTGGATAAACATTCACTATTTTCTTCAGAACAAAATTTATTTCATCATTATTAATAATTTTATCTATATCACCTGCGGAGAGGGTAATTGATTCTTCATCTCTAATATCAAAATCAAATTTTTGCGGAATGATTGTGCAGAGTATGAAACGGCTGTTTTCTGATTCGTAACAATTGAATATTAACTTTGCTTTAAATTTTTCACCGTTCCGCAAAACCAATTCAGTAGATTGAACTTCATACAATTTATTTTGTTCAACAACTTTTTCAAGATACTGTTCAAAATGATCAGCTGTATCTTTTTCAAAATAGCTTGTTATTCTTTGAGATTTGGTTTTTAATTTAAGAAGAGAAGTCCCAGCGGAGTTTGAATTTATTATATCCCCGCTCTGTTCTAAAATATAGAACGGATCCCTGTTATTCTGTGCAATAACATTTTGAAGATTTTTATCTTTCCCAAACACTTAAAACTTAAAAAATCATTAACTATAAATAATATGAAGCATTTACAAATACATTTTGAATAATTTTTTCATGATTATATCAGACAGGTTAAATGTATTGATATAATTTGATCACATCACCTGCTCAACCTTTCCGAGTTTATTTTAACTGGATTTCATATTAAAGCTAAATAAAATTATGCAACTTTTTTTATATACCGTAAAAAATAACAAACGAAAGAAGAAACAGATAAAGTAATATCTGAAGGTAAAGTTTAATTATCATAATACACCTCAATAGTTGTAGATTGATTCGCCATTAAATATGGAACTATCAGAATATAATTCCCTGTCCGCGCATCATATCTTAAGATAAAGCTGTTACCCGGTATTGAAAGATTTCTGTAGCTTTTGGGTAAGTTTAGTATAACGCCCAAGTTTCCAACTTTAGCTTTATTGCGGTTTTCAATCACTAAATTTAAACCACGTTTCTCTCCGATTTCTTTTATTTTAACCAAAATATTTTCCTTATTAATTAACCACTGAATCAATGATGAATAACTTGCTATCCAGCAGTTATTGCTTCTGAGATTGCTTAAGATTTTTCTAATATGTTCTGAATCAATATTGTTTCTGTAACTGCTAAATTGATTTAAATAGGATACTGGTAAAAAACCACCTGCCCTGGAAATAAAACTGTAAAGATTTTTTTGATTTATTATATCATCTTCATTATTAATATCATTTTGAAGTTTTTCATAATTGAAAGCTGGCAGTAGCATACTGAAATGAGTAAATGGCAGCATGCTTTTTTTATTAATAATGTAAATTGAATTATCTTCATTCATAATAAAATCAAATAACATGCATCCTGTTTTATCAGAGATCTGTTTACTCGTGCTGTTTATATACTTAATTCCAAATAATGACTGTTTAGCTCTGTTTCGCAATATCTTAAGAGCATCTTCAATTAATTTTATTTTTTCTTCCCTACTAAAATCAAAATGCTTAAGCTCATCAAACAATACGTTGATATCTCCGTAATGAGCCAATCTTTCAACTTCTTCTGGAAATGAGATTACTGCTTGGGGAGTTATAAAAAGATTATTCGCAATTACTTGCGAGGATAATGCAAACTGGGATAGCGCATCAATATTAAATTCAACAGGGTTTTCAACCATACTTGTAATTGCTGCCGCAAATTTTAAATCCAGATACCACTGATTCATCCATGCAATTGGATTTCCAGATAACCATTCAACACTGTTTAATAGTAATTTTCCCATCACATCTTCTTCATCAGAAGAAATTTGGGAAAGCTGAAAACCAAACCAGATTATTCTTCCATATTCTACTTCCATTTTTACTATTCCCGGTTTACCAGATATTTTATTATCATCCAAGAAATATTCCCCAAGTTCCTCCACATTATTCAAATAATTCTCTGCATAAGATATGGGATAGTTTTGCATTACAATTAAGCTGCTATTTAATTGCAGGTTATGCGTTAAAAAATTATTATTATAAAGCATATGTTTTTTTGCAATAGTATTTTCTCTTAAAAAATTTTTAACCTCCAAACCAGCTAAAGATCTCAACGCATCCATTTGTCTGTTTTTGCCATCATTATCAACTGTGCCAGCATTTCCAAGAATGAATAATCCTTTTCCAGCTTTTAAAAATTCCCGCAGATTCTCCAATCCATCATCTGAAATAATTTCTACAGAAGGAAGGATAAGGATATCCATTTCATCAAAATCAAAATCATCCAATCCATCATCATCAAAAACCTCGTAACTAATTTTTTTATTAAGGAAGAAAATTTCCAAATCACGTGTTGGATAAAAATTATCATCTTCTGAATGAAGCAATTGTTTAGTAAGGGATGAATGAACTAATCCAATTTTGGTTTTTGAAAAATCCTTTGATAGTGAATAACCAGATAACATTATACATAATGTTAGAACAAGTAAAATGATTTTAATTATTTCGTTTATATTTTTTCTGATCTGAATCATTATCAATACTTAACTGCTTACTTTGTCATAATCTATATAATATGTTCTGGATTCTCCCGGTTCAAGATTGTCAATCATTAAATTTAAAAACCTGGATTTTACCTGGTGTTTAAACTTTGCCAGCTTTGTTCCGATAATTTCAGTATCAATAGATATTTTTTCTGCATTATCATTTAGATCTATGTCTAAAGACAGATCATCAATTGCTTCTTTACCTGGATTAGTTACTGTAACCATCACTCTTGTTTTTCCACTTTTTTTCGTTCTTGTTTCTATATATTCTTTCTTATCATACCAGTTCTGAATCTCGCTTGCGGTAGCTATCCAGAAGTTCTTCTTTTTTAATTCCTGAATCACATTTTTAACAACTCCGATATTCTCCGCTTTGCATTGAAAATCAGTATGCATTTTAAATAGATATAATCCACCTTCAAATAATATTCTATCAAGATCTTCCTGGTAAGTATAAAATTGAAATTCAGGTTGATCCAGTCCGTAATCACGTATAATTTCATAATCATCTCTGGCAGTTTTAGTGAAAGAAATTATACGATTTTCACCCCTGATAACTATTTCAGGAACAGATCTGTCTGTAAGGGAATCTGTTAGTATGTACTTATAACCTGCTTGAATAAGGGCATTTATCGTGTTGTCATCATACAAACCGTAAAAAGGAAGAACACCAGATACAGTTTTATTTGTAATGTTTTCAATCCAATTTTTTGCACTTTTAAGATTTTGTAATTGTCTTTCAAAATCGTATAAATCATTAAAATTATCATTTACTGAGTTGATATATCCAACATCAACTAAAGGTGCAACTTCCCCAAAGTTGCTTACTTTTTCTACTAATTTTTTATAATCTATTTGCCGAGTTGGATTTACAAAAAAAGTTGCTTTTAAATTTTCTTTTTTAAGTAGTGGTAAAAGATTATTTATATTTTCAGCACTATTTGTTAATGCAGGTAATATCACTGCTGCAGCATCAACTCCGGCAGGCCAATTTCTGATATACGTTAGCGGTTCATAAGTAAGCCAGTTTATGGAGTTGTTAAAAAACCTATCGAAGTAGATATAATCTTCCTCGCTGCCAATTATAGAATTGATTTCAAAACCCATCCAAACAAATCTGCCTTTACCATAAGTACCATAGGCAATACCTGCGCTATTCTTAATACCTTCTCGCACCAGCCCGTCCTCAAGACGGTAATTATACCAAAAGCTCACTTGGGTTGTTCTGGGATCAAGAATTTCTACTGCAAGCGGTTTATCCCAAGTTGCAACTCTTAGCGGGAAACCAGTTGGAATATTTGCTGTAAGAGGTAAGGCTCCCCTTAAAGTATGAATTTTTGTTCGGTCTTCATTTCCAATTTCTTTAGAATGTTTTATACCAAATACTTCGGAAAAGAAATCCCATCCTCTCCATTTACCTGCATCAGAATATGAAGCTGTACCGCTTGTTGCAAAGATGCTTCCCCCATCAATTAAAAATTTTTTGATGTTTATAATTTCTTTATCACTAAGTGATTTGGAACCTGGAAGTATTATTAAATCATATTTTTTATGAAGATTATTTTCAATTATCTGATCGCTTATTACATCATACTTCAGATCAAGGTTATTAATGAATTTTTTCCAGGATGCAACATTATTATCAAGCCAGTTGTTTCCTTCAGGCATCATATTTTTTGTATAAACCGAATGAAGAATACCAATTTTGGCATCCGTACCAAATACAAAATTCTTAATCACTCCGAAATCCGGAACCATATCAGCAGCACTGTATCTTCCATAAACCGATTTGAGGACAAATAAATACACAAGCAAAGCCATTAGAACCACTATTATTCCTGAAAACAAAATGGCTGCAAGACTTGATTTATTATATTTATTTTCTTCTATCGCCACTTAATTTCACCGTTATCTCTATCTTCCTTAAGAGAGATATATCCTTCATCTGTATATTTAAGATACCTTGAATCAGGAATTTCTGGTTTCTGCTCTTTTCTTGTTTTTTCTAAATTTTCCCTTTGCTTTCTTGAAGAATACTGTGGAGACAAAGTACTTTTACCTTGAATTACCGGTTGATATCTTACTTCCTTTTTAGGAACGCGTTTTACCTGATTAATTATATCATCAACATAAATTTTTTCCTGCTGCAATTCTGCTGGTTCCACTAATTCAGCTTGCTGCATTTCGTACCTAGATGCCTTAGATTCCTGGTATTTACGCTCACGAATTTTATATAAAATATAGGCACCAACAGCAAGTATAAAAGTGCTAATAGTAGCAACCAGGATGATTGTAGATAATATTGGAATTAGTTCCATTTATGCCCTCATAACTATTTTATTTATAAACTTTAACTACCTATCCGCTCCAACTTTCCCCATCTCATCTTAACGCCAAGAAATTCTTCTACGGTTGACATAGCTTTACAAATATCAATTATAAGTATAAAAACCATCCTGTAAATAATAGCATAGCTCACAAGACGGAATTCTTCTTTTTCAGCTGCGACACAATACAACGCTGTTATTAAATCCAGCAAAGCAAGACCAGCCCACCAGAAAAATATTAGTGAAGTAAATCCAAATGCCAGCGCAGCTACTATAAAAAACAAATGTGCTGCAATGTTCATTGGCGGCCAAATAAGCGCTTCGTAAAACATTGCCCAAAGTGTAAATGTATCACCAAAATTTATAGTTGGGTTGAGCATTAATTTTTTATGTTTCCTGATGGACTGAATTATTCCCCTTGTCCATCTATAACGCTGTTTTAATAATTGTTGAAGAGTTTCAGGAGCTTCTGTATATGAAATTGAATTTGGTTCATAATAAATTTTCCATCCGTCTGCAAGAATTCTAAGTGTTAAATCGGCGTCCTCAGAAAAAGTATCATCAGCATAGAAACCAGCTTTCGACACAGCTTCTTTACGGAAAAGACCAATAGGCCCGGGAATAATATTCACCAATCTAGCAAAGCTTTGCGCACTTCTTGCCATGTTAAGTCCCTCAACATATTCAAGTGCTTGAAGATCTGTAATAAACTTACCACGGTTTAATACTTTTACATTACCAGCAACTGCGCCAATTTTTGGATTTGTAAAATGACGCACAGCTAGTTTTAAAGAATCCGCTGATAGAACTGAATCTCCATCCATACAAAGTATGTAATCACCTTTAGAAACCTGTATTCCAGCATTTAATGCTGTAGCTTTTCCGCCATTAGGTTTATTAACTAAAGAAATTTTTACATCGCAAAATTTACCCTTTTGGTATCCAACCATCGATTCAGCAACCTGCTTTGTGTTATCGGTAGAACCATCATTAACAAGAATTATTTCATAATCAGAATAATTTAGTTTAAGTAATGAAGCGACTGATTTGTTAATAATTTTTGCCTCGTTATAAACAGGGATAATAATTGAAACAAAAGGTTGAAAACCATTAGTTGATTTGAATGTGTATTCACTTAAATAAAAGTATGCTAATACTAAAATTCCGAAGTAACGAATTAGCAGGATGAAAAGGAAAATAACAAGTGCAACTATTGTTGAATATTCAATTAAAGATGAAGTG
This sequence comes from uncultured Ignavibacteriales bacterium, assembly GCA_963714405.1. Taxonomy (GTDB): domain Bacteria; phylum Bacteroidota; class Ignavibacteria; order Ignavibacteriales; family Ignavibacteriaceae; genus JAZGGS01. The sequence goes on from CAVQOH010000001.1 coordinate 626,634, forward strand.
CTTAGAACTGTCTTTGGAAGTGTATATAGAATGATTAGAATAAGTATTAGCGAAAAGACACCGCTGATAATAATTCTTTTTACCAATTTCCATTCTCTCCCTTGCATTGATGGAATTGAAGAACTACTATCAATTTTGAAAGTTGATTTCTTTATTTCTTGTTTAAAATTCATTTTGGATGACACGATTGAATTGCAAAAACGCAATTTTAATGCCACCAAAAACTGCTTTTCTGTACTCTTTTTTTACTTTTTTGATTGCTAATATGAAACAATCTCAGATAAAAGGTAAATGGTGTATCAATATAAAACAAGTTGCTAGTTTTGCAGAAATTTAAGGAATTAAGATAAATTGTATTATTTATAAATTCCAAAAAGCTGATAAACCGATTGAAGTGGAACTGTATCCCCGCTCGGATTGAATTGTAGTGGAAAATGTGAGCCGACATTGAAATGAAAATGCGCTCGTAACCCTGTAATTTACCATTCCGTAGAATTCTCTTATAATAAAATCTTCAGATGGGATATAACCAATTTTAGCTCCAAGAATTGTAAAAGCCTCTTCATCATTAGCTGGTACCCAATCAACCCATAAACTGTGTGAATCATAATTTTTTGGCGACCAATAAAGCGAACTTACATCTTTAAAATTGTAATAATAATATTCGTAGCCTGCAGTAAAAATTTTTCTAAAAATCTTACCCAGACGGAGCTGCAACCGATTGCTATTGTTATCATCGGAAACAACAGTAAATGCGTACACACCTGAAAATTTCCAATCATTCCTGGCTATATAATCCCCTTGCAATAAAAGAATATTTGCATGTATTCTTTGATCAACTAAAAATGGAGAATATAATACCTGCGCTGCATCCATTGACTGGAAATTTGCAATAAATGAATACCTGTTCTTTTTTTCTGCTTTTAAGCTAATTTCTGTAATAAGTTTTTTCACATTCCCTGCGAAAAATGTAGTTCCAATTCCTGCACTAGCTGAAACAACCGGGCTAAGCCTTGTATAAATATTTCCTTTTAAAACTGAAATTCTATTTGTTACAGAATCTGAAGCAAGAAAACCACTATAGCCGCTAACTCCAATGCCAATATAATTTGTTAACCCAACATCATATTTCAAGCCATAAGTTGAATAAGTAAAATCAAAATTATCTGAAAAATAAATTACTTCAGGTGAAAGAAGCATGTATGTGGGAAAAATTCCTGATGTAAAACCAGCAGAACCGCTTCCCCCAAACCAGCTCATTCTTGTATTAAGTAAATGTGATGATGGAGAAATGCTAAGCAATTCTTCATAAATATTTTGAGCAAAACTATATTCACCTAATGCAAAGAATGAATCACCTAGAAATAATTTTACTTCTGCATCATCAGGATTAATAGATGCTAGCTTGCTAAATTCGGTTTGGGCGTTATAAAAATCACCGCTCCAGTAAAACACTTTTGCACGTTGTTTTAATATTTTATAATTATCAGGATTAATAAGCAAAAGATCATTATAAATTTCTATTGCTCTTAAGTAATCTTTTTTACAAATGTGTGCTTCAGCTAACTCATTTAAAACATTTCTATCTGCTTTGGGATTTAACAAATACTCATTGTAATATAAAATTGCATCCTCACAATTTCTATTAAAAACTTCCTCTCTTGCTAACTTTAAAATATTATATAGTAGAGCTTCTTCATTTCTTATTTTTTGCATATCAATTGAATGCTGGAGAATTTTATTATCCGCGTTTTGAGGTTGGAGTATCATTGTTTTATTTAGAATATTTTGTGCATCAGCAAGTTTGTTTTGTTGAAAATACAAAGAAGCTAAAGTTAGTAAAGCCTGGATATTATCAGAATCATGTCTTAGAACTTTATTTAATGAAATTTCAGCTGCATTCAAATCTTCATTCATCCACAATGAAAGCTGTGCAAAAAGCAGATTATAATCACTGTTTTCCGGTAATTTATTAAGCAAAAAGACAATTTGCTCTTTGGCTTTCTGAAGATCTTTATTCCATGAACTGATAAGAGCATTTTGATATCTGGCTTCATCATCACCTGGAAATCGGATTAGATAATTGTCTAATAATTTAAGCGCTGTGCTATAATCTTTCTGATAGGATAAATACTTTGCCAATTCAATAATGATTTTTCCTTCATCAGGCTTTTTTTTCAATTGATTTTCGAGTTCAGCAATTTTTGATGAAAAATGTTTATCCTTTTCATCAGAAATTTTATTTTTTAAATCGTTATAAGTTTTATCATCAATCTGTAAATTTAAAAACAAGTTAAACTGATCGAATGATTCCTGGTAACGATTATTTTTTAATAATTCCTCTATAAGTAAATATCGAGTCTTAAAATCTTCCGGGTTAGTTTTTAAAATTCTGTAATATTTATCAATCGAGTATTCTTTGTATTTTTTCTTTACAGGTAGGCCGTAATTAAACCTGGTTGTTGTATCGTTAACAGTATAAACATAACCTTTACCTCTCGCCAGATCATAACCATCTAAAGCTTCTTTAAAATAGGGGCGAATTTCTAAAGCAGTTTTAAAAGCTTCAATTGCTAATTGATTTTTACCAAGCCACATTGTAAAATATCCATAGCGGGACCAAAGGCGTTGATCTTCAGGATATTTTTTGGTATAGTGTTTTAATATTGGTTCACCTTTAGAGATGTGATTATTTTTTGCTAGAATTTCAGAATAACGAATTATCTCATCTGCAGAAGCTTCTCTACGCTTCAAATATTGATCATACCATTCTTCCGCTTTTTGCCATTCACCCAAGTTTTTATAGCACTTTCCAACCTCAAGGTAATTGATTGCTGCTGAAGGATTTATAGCAATTTCACGTTTATAACCAACAATGTTATTTTCAAGCAGGTCATTCCATGCCTCAATGGCTCTTGTTAAATTTGAATTATAAGTTGTGTTTTTTGGATCAAGTTTAAGGGCTGATCTATAATCATAAACCGCCATTTCATATCTTTTTCGCTGCTCATAACATAAACCACGTAAATTGTATCCTTCCGGATTTTGTGGCTCTGCAGATATAAAACGGTTAAGCAAATCTATAGCTTCACCATATCTGCCGAATTTCATCTGCTCAATTGCTTCGTTTTTTATATTTGTGGTAAGCTGCTGTGCAAACAGACTAACAGGGAGAAAAAAAAATATTGAAACTATAACTATTGTTTTCATGATAGTTAAGTTTTTATGAAATGCCGTGGTTATACTTCTCCGATGAGTCATCCAAAGATAATTGCCCGAACATATCCTCAGCATTACGAATATCCTCATCTACTTTTATTGTATAAACAGAAAGCAGTTTTATGATAGAATTTAAATATTCAGGATCATCATTAGGCAGGTTTTTTTTAACATTTGCTAAGAAGGCTTTTATATCTTTATCACTTTCGTGAGTAAATAGAACAATAACTTTATTTCCAACAACGCAAATTTTATCTTTTTTATTTGTGGAAAGGCGAACTGCATTTTGCAGTTGATTTATATTTAGCAGCTTGGATCTTTTTGCACTTTCATCTAAACAAATGGAAAGTAATGTAAACACCTGTCCTGTGCTTTTATAAAATGCTATCTGGTTGTTTAAAATAAGTTCAAAATCGCTTAAAGAATAAATATTAGATAAACTGAAAGTATCTTTAGGAAGCTCAATTTCGGATACAGATTTATATTTATTCTCTTTATTTGAATCTGTTGGTCCTCTGCGTACAGTGTCCGATTTTGATTTAAAATCTACGTAAACTCCTTTATACGGCTCTACAAAATAATTTGCACTAAATTGTCCTTCAGGATGACCTACTTGGGGAAGAATCGTCATCATTCCAGTTTCAGATTTATGTCCAGATTCAGTCTTTCTCGTTAAATTTATAACGGCCGTTGAATAACCCTTTAAAATATTTACAACCTTTCTTGATGAACTTGCAGCAGGTTCCCCAACAACATATAAACTGGTAATTCCCATATCCTCAACAACTTCGCTGGTATCTCTGAAAATTCTATTTAGTAAATCAAGGTTTTTAAAACCAACAAATGGTGTAAGCTCATCAAATACAATTCTTGATGGTTGATATTTTTCAACTACATCAGCAATATCTTTAATATATTCAATCAAATAATCATCAGAATTTTCTGCTAGTTCGATGTTAGTGGGCGGTGTAACTTTTACAACAACAATTAGGTTTTCATTCATGAAGTGTTGTAAATCAAAATCAATTGAAGCAGCATTGATTAGCAAGTCCTTCGGTCTTACACTTGTAAAGTACAAACATACCTCGTTTTGCAATGCGCTTTCCATAGCATACTGCAAAGAGAGAAGTGTTCTACCGGATTTTCGAGCACCAACAAGTAAATAAGATCCTCCCCTATAAAATCCTCCCCAAGCCTGGTCAACCAGAGGGATTCCAGAAGGTACTAACTGAATTTTTTTCTTCATAGCCCTGAGATTTGTTTTCTATATATTGCCAAATATTATGCCGAATGTAAGCACTAATTATTGACTAAAATGCTTAATAGGGATTGTTTTTTGCACTAAAGAGAGACAAAAAAATGTTCGGTGTATTATTATGCAACATCAAAAAAGTGCGTTTCAGGTCAATTTTCGAAACATTTTTTGCGTCAGAAATGTTACTATTTGCTAGTATTACAAACCTGCAGGGTAAGATTATACTGTTAAATTTTTACTAAAACGGAGTGGTAAAATAAAGGGATTTTAAATGCTCATAAAAAATAACTCGAGATAAGAAAGTAACTATTTAATTTATTGCTTTCTGTTTTTCCCCAACTTCTTTTTCATAATCCGTTCTAAAAATTACATCCCAAAATGGTGAACTAACTCCAAATCCTTTATCTTCATCTTTAAAATGATGACGAATGTGATGATTTTTTATTTTAAGCCAGAACTTGTTATGCATATTAAAATGATGAACAGCGTAATGAGTCATATCATAGAAAAGATAACCAATTAAAAACCCACTAAAAAAAGGAAGTACATAAACATTACCAAAGGTTAACCAGAATAATAAAAAAAACACAATAGCTAAAGGAACGCTTGCAGACGGAGGCATTACTAATCTTTTACTATCATAGGGGTAATCGTGATGAACACCATGAAAAATAAATTTTACGCGCTTACCAAAATCAGTTTTAACGGGAATATGAAAAATGAACCTGTGCAGTAAATATTCGGCTAAACTCCAAATAAAAATTCCAAAAATAATTAAGCCAAAAATGTAAGGAAAAGATAATGAGAAAACTGCTACTGCTCGGTACAACAAGTAAGCAATCACCGGAATATAAATGTACAGAGGTACACTAAAATGAACTTTAGAGAAAAATTCAATAAAATCGCTTTTAAACATTCTAACAGTTTCATCTTTATTCGAAATAAAATTTTTTGCCATGATTATTTCCTTATATTTAGCAAATTTCGATGCAAATTTAGTAAAATTATTTAGAAATATAAATCATAATTATTAATATGTGATGCACAATAACCCTAATATAATACAAATGAAATGTATTACTAAACACCTGTTTTTCCAGTAAATTTCGACAATTATGGCCAGGATTAAACTCATAAATTAAAAGCTAGCGTATTATTATAATATATTTATGTTTTGATAAAACAATCCTGTGTTTTAATTTAAGGGTGTAATGATTAAAAGTTAGATTTCAAAATAAATATTGATAAAAAAATTTTCAAAATAATCCCAAAAATAAACCTGCCCGATTGTTATCAAAATAAATTATTCAATAATATACCCTGAACAGGTTGAGTAATTTTTGATAGTGATATTTAAAATTTCAGGCATATTTTTCAAATTAATTAAAATATTCCAGGTTGGTAAAATAAATGGAAGAAAAAAGAGAAAGCTGGGGATCAAAAACCGGATTTATACTAGCTGCAGCCGGCTCTGCAATTGGACTAGGAAATATTTGGAAATTTCCATACATCGCAGGAGAAAACGGAGGCGCATCATTTATATTTGTTTACCTAATTTGTATAGCAATTATTGGTCTGCCAGTACTAATAGCTGAAATTCTTATTGGAAGGACTGCACAAAGAGACCCTGTTGGTGCATTCTACAAACTTAGCAATTCGAAATTGTGGGCTAGCGTTGGCGGAATGGGGGTAGTTGGTGGATTTTTAATTTTATCCTTTTATGCTGTGATTGCCGGAATTGCAGTTGGTTACATCGTTGAATCTATACTGGGTAACTTTAACACATTTACTGAATCAACCTCAGCTTCCGATCACTTCAACATGCTTGTTGGAAATATTTATTGGGTACTTGGTTATTTTACATTCTTCATGATATCAACAATGGCCATCGTCTATGCAGGAATTCAAAAAGGGATTGAACGCGGTAGTAAAATAATGATGCCGATTCTGCTTTTTCTATTAATAATTTTAATGATCCGCGGGATCACACTTGATGGTGCATCGGCTGGCATGGATTTTTTATGGAATCCGGACTGGAGCAAAATTGATGCTCAATCTGTTTTAACTGCGCTTGGCCATGCATTTTTTACCCTAAGTTTAGGAATGGGAGCCATGCTTACTTATGGCAGTTATATGTCAAAAAAGGATAGTGTCCCAAACTCAGCCTTACAAATAGTAGTTCTTGATACAGTAATTGCTCTGATTGCAGGTGTAGCAATATTCACTTCTGTTTTTGCAGTTGGGTTAGATCCCGCTGCGGGACCAGGTTTAATTTTTCATACGCTTCCGACTGTTTTTATAAAGATGCCGGGCGGATACATTTTCTCGATCGTCTTTTTTGTTCTTTTAACAATTGCAGCTTTAACTTCATCAATATCACTGTTGCAGGTTGTTGTTTCATATTTTGTTGATGAAAGAAAATGGAACAGGCATATAGCTGTTACGGTTCTTGCAGGATTTATATTTCTACTTGGTGTGCCAAGTGCTCTTTCTTACAATGTTTTAGCCGATTTTAAAATTTTTGGATTAAACTTTTTTGATTTAGTTGATTTCATTGCTTCAAATGTTATCCTTCCTCTTGGAGGAATGCTAATTGCAATTTTTGTTGGGTGGGTTTGGGGATTTGATAAGGTTCTAATAAATCTAAAGGAAGGTGCAGAAAAACTATTTGAAGAAAATCCATGGATTATAGTAGCTTGGAAAATATTCTTAAAATTCTTTGCACCAATATTGATTTTTATAGTTTTCCTTCAATCAATAGGATTTAATAGACAAAATTACTAACCTGTTTTAAGAAATTGCTAGAAAGTTTTACTTAATTCAAAGAAAGCAAAATTTAGATGAAAAAAAGTACAGCTGGTATAATTTCATTTTCTATAATAATTATATTATTAGTTATTGGGGGGGTTGCATTTTTCGAATCTGTCTGGTCATTCCCCGGCAACTTTGATTTTTTTAAATCTTTCCCAAACGAGGATCTTCCCCTGGGATCAATCCCTTTTATGGTAATTGTACTAGTTGGCACAGGAGTTTTTGTAACAATTAAATTAGCAGTTCCGCAAATTCGCTACTTCTGGCATGGTGTTAAAGTTACAATGGGCAAATATGATAATCCTGAAGATGAAGGGGATCTGAATCATTTTAGAGCTCTTACAACTGCCCTATCTGCCACAGTTGGTATAGGAAACATAGCAGGTGTTGCAACTGCAATTTATTATGGAGGACCTGGTGCAATTTTTTGGATGTGGATTACAGCTTTTTTTGGAACAACACTAAAATATGCTGAGGCAACACTTGCTGTTGAATATAGAGATTTTGATGATGATGGACACACAGCGGGTGGACCGATGTATACAATTGAAAAAGGACTTGGAAAAAATTGGAGATGGCTGGCGGTTGCTTTTGCATGCTTTGCTGTGATTTGTTCATTTGCTACTGGTAATGCAATTCAATCATTTACAGTTTCAGATCAGGTATATTCCGAAACTGTACAATTACTTGGCGCAAATCATTTTTTAACTCTAAAGCATTCTGTTATAGGAAGTTTTGAACTCTCTGCACAACAGGTATTAAATGGAATTATTCTAGCAACAATTGTTGGAATGGTTATCATCGGAGGCATAAAAAGAATAGGAAGAGTTACCGGGTTTCTAGCACCGATTATGGCTGTAATTTATGTTGCTGCCGCATCTTTAATTCTGCTTTTTAACTATACAGAAATTGGAAGCAGTTTACAACTAATAATTGATATGGCATTTAGTCCTCCCGCAGAAATTGCAGGAGTTGGCGGCGGAACATTTTTAGTAATACTAAATACTATGCTATGGGGAGTTAAAAGAGGTCTTTATTCAAATGAAGCCGGACAAGGCAGTGCAGCTATAGCACATTCAACTGCTAAGACAAAATTTGCAATCCGTGAAGGCGCTGTTGCTATGCTGGGTCCATTCATTGATACTATAGTAATATGCACTTTAACAGGATTAGTTATAATTATTACCGGAGCATGGCATCATACTGAATTTTTTGTTGCCAGAATTAATCCTGATTTTTCAGGTGAACTACTTAATAGCAGTTTATTAACATCATTTGCGTTTAAAAATGGATTGAGCTGGCTAACAAGCTACGGTGATAAAATCATAACAATTTCAGTTTTACTGTTTGCTATTTCCACTGCAATAAGTTGGTCTTTCTATGGTGATCGCGCTGCAAATTATTTGTTTGGAAAGAAAGCAATACTGCCGTATAAGTGGGTGTTTGTTCTTTTCGTTTTTATAGGTGCCATTGCAGAGCTTGAAGCAGTTTGGGCTTTTGGTGATGCAGCATTAGGATTTATGACATTCCCCAATTTGATGGCAATAATATTGTTATCTGGGGTATTGAAAAAAATGACGAAAAAATATTTTTCAATTAAACATAAAGTTTATAAATAGAATTAGTTTAATCCTAAAACTTATTTTGGAGTAGCATCTCCTAAATTATCTATTACAGACCCCGGTAAAGGAGTATGGCTGCCATTACTCTCACCAGCCAATTTTATGTTACCTTTTGCTAGGTGGTAATAAAGCATATCGTTTTCAATTAAGTAATAAAAGGCATTTTTGAATTCATCAATTGAAACACTAGCTGTTGCTGCAAGTTTTGCTAATTCATGCGGATCATCAAAATCTGTTTTATTAAGACGAAGCATATACCTTCGGGCTATATAAAACACTTCTGAACTTGGATCCACCATTCGAACGCGAGTCTTATTTGTTGCTGGATCGAGAATATCTTTAAAGTAAAGTGGAACAAAATATCCATTTTGAATTGATACCATTGCACCGCTTCCGCCGTTCAGAATAAACTGAGCAGCAGAAAATCCAAGATCTCTCGTGTATTCCATATCAAAAGGAATTGGGTCTGCGCATCTTAATTCATAACCAATATTTTTTGCAACAATTGTAGTTTTTAATCCAAACTCTCTCAGCCGTTCCTGTACTTTTAGTTTTAGAATTTCTCCAAAATTAACTTCTGCAATTCTAATATTATCATGTGCATCTCTTTCAATATCAACCAAAAGTTCAAGATCTTCTTCACTTAATCTTTCAACTAATCCTTCAGCAAGCAAAGCTACACCATCTGATCTTCCATAGCTTAATCTTTTAATAATTGCACCTACCAATACATCAACTATATGCGAAAGTCCAAGATTTTTTTCAGGAAATTCTTCCGGAATTAATGTAAGTGTTGCACCTGTTGCTTTGCCAATTCCTAATGCAAGATGCCCTGCTTTTCTTCCCATGGAAACGACAAAATACCAGCGCGAAGTTGTCTGAGCATCAACCATAAGGTTTTTTACAACTTCAACTCCAATATGTCTTGCAGTTTGAAAACCAAAAGTAGGAATACCATGAGGTAAATCAAGATCATTATCAATTGTTTTGGGAACATGGACTACCCTAATTCTACCCGCAGCCATCTCATTAACTTTTAACGCACTGAAAGCAGTATCATCGCCGCCGATTGTAATTAGTTTATCAACATTTAACCGTAAAAGTGAGGTAACAGTATTTTCCAGATTCTTGTTATCTTTTGTCGGATTTGCTCTCGAAATTCCAATATATGAACCACCCCTAAAATGAATACGACTAACATTATGAATATTGAGTTCCTTAAAATGGGAGATATCACCTTCCATTACCCATCTAAATCCGTCCTTAATTCCAATAACTTCAATTCCTTCAACAGCTGCACGTATGGTAGCTGCACCTATTACGCTATTTATTCCGGGAGCAGGTCCTCCTCCAACTAGTATTGCTAATTTTTTGGGTGCGATTGACATTTAATCTCTCTCCAAGATCTCTAAAATGTTATAAACTGTAAGAAATTGTTAATGAAGTATTTTCAATTTTGCAAATTTTAGCATTAATTGTTTAACATTATTATTTTCAAATGAAACTGTTGCCTTAACCATATCGCCTGCCCCTGCAACATCTATTACCTTTCCCAGACCAAATTTTTCATGCATTACTCTGCTTCCGATTCTAACAGTTTTATTTTCCTGATCAAAATCTTCGTAATCGACTGATTCAAAATACTCGTAATAAACTTCTTTTTTGGTTTTCCTGTTTGCTTTTCTTCCTATGCCCCCATTAATTTCAAGGAGCGTCGCCGGATCAAGTTCATCAATAAATCTTGAACGGCTTTGGTATGCAACTTCTCCGAACCTATAGCGAGAGCGTGCATGTGATAAAAATACTTTATTTTCTGCACGGGTAACTCCTACATAGAATAATCTTCTTTCTTCTTCAACAGAAGCATCAGAATTAAAACGGTTGGCAATTGGAAAAATATCTTCTTCACATCCTGAAATAAACACAATCGGAAATTCAAGACCTTTCGCACTATGAAGTGTAAGCAGAGTTACGGAATTTTTTTCATCCTCATACATATCAATATCAGCAACCAATGAAACATCTTCAAGGAAATGTTCTAATCCTGAATCTTTATTAGAATCTGAAAATTCACTTAAAGCTGAGAGCAATTCATTTAAATTTTCCAATCGGCTTTTAGATTCAGGTGTGTTTTCTGATTTAAACATTCTTATTAATCCAAGCTCATCAACTAGCGCACGCGTAAGTTCACCAACGGAAAGTTTATCTTTCAGGTCAATGTATTTTTCCAAAAGAAGTCGAAAACCCTTCACATTTTTTTGAATTCTTTCCTTTATATCTATTACTTCAAAAACTCTCGCCATTGTCTGGTAAAGCGTAATATCGTGTTTTCTTGCAAAGGCAATCATTCTGTTAACAGTAGTGTTACCAATTCCTCTCTGCGGAAAATTCATAATTCTAAGTAAGCTTTCCTCATCATTCTGGTTTGATAAAACACGGAGATAGGCAATTACATCTTTAACTTCTTTCCGCCTGTAAAATTCTACGCCACCAATTATTGTGTAAGGAATTTTTTCCCTTCTGAAAGTATCTTCTAACGCTCTGGATTGTGCATTTGTTCTGTAGAGAACAGCAAAATCTTTATGTGATAATTTCTTTTTGCTAATCTCTTTTTTCAGGTATTTTGCAATTTGAAACGCTTCATCTTTTTCATCGGCACATTTTATTAAAGTTAGCTGTTCACCATCATTGTTTTCAGTCCACAGAGTTTTAACAATCTGCTTTTTATTGTTTTTGATTACAGATCCTGCAGCATCCAGAATCATTTTAGTTGAACGATAATTTTGTTCCAAACTGAAAAAGTTTGTGTCTTTTAAAATCTTTTTCAAAATCAAGCATATTATTCAAATTAGCACCGCGCCAGCTATAAATGCTTTGTGCATCATCACCAACAACAGAAATTTTACAACTTTTTGATATTAACAGTTTTAAAAGTTCGTACTGCGCTTTGTTTGTATCCTGGAATTCATCTACAAGTATGTATGAAAACTTTTTCTTGTATTTTTGGAGAATTTTCGTATTCGAATTAAAAAGTTCAATTGGTTTAAGTAATAAATCTTCAAAATCCATCGCATTGTTTGCAACTAGTCTATTCTGGTATTCTTCGTAAACATCAGCTATTTTTTCTTCAATAAATGAGCCTGCATGATCCTTCCTGTACTTTTTTGGTGGAATCATGTGGTTTTTAAGGAAGCTAATTCTGTGTCTTATTGAGTTATTTGTAACTCCATCAATATCAATATTAAGCGCTGTAGTAATATTGCTTACCAGGGAAAGAGAATCTTCAGTATCGTATATTGAAAAATTGTTTTTATAATGAATGTGCTTTGCTTCAATTCTTAAAATATTTGCAAAAATTGAATGGAAAGTTCCCATCCAGAGGTTTTCTGCTTTTTTACCCACAAGTTCTCTAATTCTTTCCTTCATTTCACTGGCAGCTTTATTTGTAAATGTAAGCGCCAGAATGTTTTCAGGCTTATATTTTTTTGAAAGAAGGTAGGCAATTTTGTAAGTGAGTACCCTTGTTTTACCAGATCCTGCACCCGCAACCACCATTTGTGGTCCGGTAATATATTCAACAGCTTTTTTTTGCTCTTTGTTAAGTCCTTTTAAATCTACCATTTTCCACTGCTTTTTTGAAAAATTGAAATGCAAATATATATAAAGCAACTACGAATAAAAAGGCAGGAAACAAGTAAAATTTACATTATTTCCTTTGAATTAGGACATTTTTATAAAGAAAGATTCTATTTGGTTGGGTATTCTAAACCAGCAATTTGGCACTGTTATAGAAAGCCATTTCTGTTTGAAAGATTTTAATTGCTGAAAAGCACTTAAATATGAAAAAACATTAATAAATTCTAAGGGTATGATTTTAGAATCTAACAAAATAAATGAATTGAAAGCTGAAGAATTTTACCCTCATAATGAGGATAGATCAGAAATAAAGCAGAATATTACTATTGATGATCATATTCGATTGAAATTACACTTCAACCAAACTCCGCTTGGCATTATTGAATGGGATAAAAATTTTAATGTGATTAGTTGGAATCCTGCAGCTGAAAAGATTTTTGGTTACTCTTCGGAAGAAGCAATTGGAAAAAGCGGGTTTAATTTTCTTCTACCAGAAGCAGTAAAAAACACAGTTAAAATTGTTTGGGAACAATTATTAAAACAAAAGGGCGGAACAAGAAGCACAAATAAAAATATTACAAAAGAAGGTAAACAAATTTTATGCGATTGGTATAACACGCCGCTTATAAGTGGCAGCGGTGAAGTTATAGGGGTATCCTCTTTTGTGGATGATATAACCATTCAGGAAAAAACCAGGAAAATACAAAGTGCTTTATATAAAATTTCTGAAGCAGTAAATAAATTTGATAATATAAATGAGCTGTATAAAGAAATTCATCATATCATAGAAGGATTGATGAAAGCTGAAAATTTCTATATAGCATATTATAAAGAGCAATCTGGTATGCTTACATTTCCGTACTTTGTGGATGAAATAGATAGCGCCCCATCCGAAGCAAAGTTTGGAAGAGGTTTAACAGAATATGTTATCAGAAAGGGAGAATCGGCACTTGTCGATATCCATATGGATGCTTACTTAAATAAAATAGGAGAAGTTGAATTAACAGGTCCACAATCACAAATTTGGTTAGGTGTTCCATTAAAAATTAAAGATAAAACCATTGGCGCTATGGTTGTACAGGACTATCACGATAAATCAACTTACGGGGAGGGAGAAAAACAGGTATTAATATATGTTTCCGAACAAGTGGCATCTGCAATTAGTAAAAAAATTAATGAGACTGCACTTAAAAAATATTCTGAAGAATTACAGGAACTTAATCAATCCAAAGATAAGTTCTTTTCAATAATTGCCCACGACCTTAGAAGTCCGTTTTATGGTTTGTTAGGATTAACTAAAATTCTAAAAAATGAATATGATTCACTTCCTTCAGAAGAAACTAAAGTTTATCTTGATGAATTATTTAGCGCAACTTCAAACATATATACCTTAATCGAAAATCTACTTGAATGGAGTCGAATTCAAACTGGGAAGTTAATTTTTCGACCTGAAAACTTTGATTTTAAGGAACTTTTGGATGAAGTTGCAACGTTGCTTCATCAAACTGCAAAGCTCAAATCAATATCCATTGAAAATTGTATTGATGAATGTTTATTGATTTCTGCTGATAGAGCAATGATTAGATCACTTATGCAAAATTTAATTTCAAATGCAATTAAATTTACCAAACCCGGAGGTAGTGTAAAAATTTCTTGTACAATATCTGATAATAAAAATATTGAGATTGTTGTTCAGGATAATGGTATTGGTATGGATGCAGAAAAAATTTCAAACCTATTTAAAATAGATAAAAATACTTCATCAACAGGTACTAGCAGTGAAAAAGGTACTGGTCTTGGTTTATTGATTTGTAAGGAAATAATTGAGAAGCATAACGGCCAACTTAATATTAATAGTGAAATTGGAAAAGGCACCTGTATTAGTTTTGAGTTAATGCAAGCTTAGCAAACTCCTCATCCCGTTTCGGTAAAAATTAAAGATTTGTTACGATTAAAAATTAAAGAAAGAACCCCCGCATTTAATATAATAAACACGGGGGTTAAGGAGAGAACATATGATGCTTCCTTAATTTAGCAACTTCCGTGCCATCAAAAATTTAATATAATCAGCTTAATTAATACCATTTTTTATGCTTTTCTGTACACAGTGAATAATTATGAGAAGATTTAAGTAAATAATTGTAAAATATTTATCCAGACTTTTTAAGATATAATTAGTGTAAAAATTATTAAAAGTTGAAATTTTAAACGAATTTTGTTTTCTTTGCTATAGGTAACTATAATGAAAATTAATAAAAATAATTTAACATTACTATTTTTAATTTCCATTTTTGTTTTTGATGGATGCAGATCATTTACGGATGAGAATAATAATGCAGAACTTTTAGTTGATCCAAATTATTCAACTTATTTTCTTATCACTTCTCCTCCAAAATATTCCATTTGGAAACCGGGTGAACAGCTGCAAATAAGCTGGATAACTTCAGGAAATGTTGGAAAGGTTGATATACAGCTTTATAAAAAGAGTGATCTGATTTTAGTATTAAAAACCAATTATTCTAATAGAGGTTCGTTTAGCTGGAACATACCGAATGACATCAATCAATCACTGCATTATCAAATAAAAATATCAAATCACAATAACCCAGATGAATATGAACTGAGTGATAGGTTTGCTATAAATGATTAATAATATTTTCGATAATATAGTAAATCTATTTTAATAAAATCATTTTCTTTGTTGAAATAAAACTTCCCGCCTTAAATGTATAAAAATAAATTCCACTTGATAATGCAGAAGCATTAAAATCTATCGTATAATTTCCTGCCGGCAAGGTCTCATTCAGCAGACTTCTAACTTCTCTTCCAAGAATATCATAAACCTTTAAGCTCACAAGTTCTGAACCTGGTAATCGAAATTCAATTTTTGTACTTGGATTAAACGGATTAGGATAGTTTTGATAAAGTGCAAATTCACTCGGAATCTCTTCAATAATCTTTTTATCAGTTAGAGGATCTGCTCCACCTGAAAAACATGCCACAATACCGTCTCTTGTACCAGCTAATAATTCAAAACTAGTATTCCCATCAATTGATGGCATAACATTAACAGAATATAACCAATCAGCAAACTGGTGCTGGAAAATAAGTGAGTCGCCCCTACCATTAATACAATAAAAATTATTATCCCTTGAGCCAACAATAACATCTTCCCCTCCATCATCATCAATATCCGGAACCGCAGCAACTCCAAATTGAAAATCCATTGGCCAACTCCATAATTGCGCCCCGCTTCCACCGCTTAAGCAATTAAAACCGTTGTTCGCAAATGAAGCAATGAGAATATCAGGTATCTGGTCGCTGTCAATATCTTCAATTAACTCAATTTGAATCACCCCTGCTGATCCACCTAGGGGATACGTCCATATTATATTTCCGTTCCTTCCATTTAAACGATGGATATTCCCAAAATATTCTGCTGCTATAATATCAGTGCTGTCGTTTGGCAATGGCAATGCAAGCATTTCTTTCGGTTCATAGTCAATCATATCACGAGTCCAAATTGGGCTACCGCTAGATCCATTGAGGGTTCTCACTGATTGATTTGTTGACCCATTATTTCCGTATGCAATAACTGCTTCGGGAATGTTATCCCCAGTAAAATCATCAACTGATAAAATAGTCTTACCGAAAGCGGGATTTGGACCTGGATAAAAGTGTTCCCAGATAACACTTCCGTCTGTTCCATTAAATAAAAATGCTCGTTTATAACCAGTGCCCGCAGTATTTCCATCTGCAATTGCAAGTACATCTTCTATATTATCGCCATTAAAGTCTCTCTGCACATCAACTGCTTCAAAATCTCCAAGACTATAGTTAATATCATCCCCATACTCCCAAATAATTTCTCCGTTTGTTCCATCTAGTACATAAACGTGTTCATTACCTCCACCAACAGCAATTACAACATCGTTATAACCATCACTGTTAAGGTCATTAGCAATTTGCATTGCATCCTGCACCCCATATTCAAAATTTGCACCGATTGAACCTGTATTATTGCTGCCCATATATGTTGTAAAAATCCATAAAGGGAAAGATGTACCTGAAGCGGCACCATCAAGACACATTGTCCAGTAATTTTCTGTTGAGATTATAACTTCAGAAATACCATCGCCTGTGATATCATTTATATGCTTTAATGCTTCAATACGGGGTGAAGCACTTGTAGAGTTGGGGTGAACCGGAACTTGGTACTTCCAAAATGTAAAACCATAGTTGTAATGATTAAATACTCCTGTTCCAATTACAGAGACATTAGCAACTGGACTTGTTAAATCGTTTGTACTGATTCTTAAAGTATCTTCATATGTTCCAACTTGTGTAGGGTAAAAATAAATTCTTAAGTCTACACTATCAGCTGAAAAAATTTGAAATGGTATAGATGGGGAATCAAATGAAAATTCCGGGACACTAAATTGAATATTGGACACGTCCAGGATTTGATCGCCTGCATTGAAAATACTAACGTCCCAATAAATAATCCCCTCACCAACCCAAACGCTTCCAAAGTTATGCGAAGCAGCTGTTAGTCCAATCCTTGCACCACTGAGTAATCCCTGTCCTTTAAGAGTAACCTGTATTGTTGGACGAACAGGATCATTGCTATAAATAATTGCATTTCCATTGTAAACTGAGTAATTAGTTGGTGCAAAATTTACAGTGATATTCTGTGAACCTGCAGGATTAATTTGAATTGGAAAAGAAAGAGGATCAATATAAAAATTTGCTTGATTTATCTTGATTGAATCAACAGTTAATGTTGCAGTTCCATTATTAAATATTTGAACTATTGCGTTGCTAGTACTTCCAACAGTTGTGTTAGGATAAGTAAAATTTGTAATCGGTACAAAAATATTTGGCGTTCCACTACCTGATAAATCATACTTAAAAAGTTGCCTTCCAGAGCTTGCACCAACAGGTTCTGCTAATAGCCAGAAATATGTACCATCCCAAGCCAAACCTCTTGGATTTTGTCGTAAACCAGGTTGTTCTGGTACATGGAATGAAAACAGTGTGTCTTTGGTAACAAGATCAACGGCATAAATATTTTCAGCATCACCCTGGAATCCATCCATCACATAAAATAATGTATCTCCTTTTACAGTAATTCCTTGTGGCTGCAAACCGAAAACGGGTATAGTATCAACTATTGCTCTCGCAGCTACATTTATCTTATATAAACCTGCACTTACATCAGGTGAATAAACTGAAATCCAAAGAGCAGATCCATCCCATGCTGCTCCTCCAACATAGATACTGGAACTGCCAAATAATTCGGCAGTTGGTATAGAATCCAGAACTGTACCATTAGGTGCAATCTTGAAAATATCACACCTTGCTGTTTTCCTTTCAATGTACCAAAAATCTGTCCCATCAAATGCAATCCCTTGTGATGCTTTCATCGTAGCATAATTGATATTAAGCTGATCTACCTGAGCACCCGTATCATCAACAGCATAAAGAACACCGCTGCCGGTTGAAGATGAAGAAGAGGATATCCAGTATTTAGAATTGTTATAAACCATCCCGTACCCGGAGTTCCAATAAGTTCCGCTGGGAAGGTTTATTGTTTCAAGCAATGTTTGTGAGTAACCGAAGGAACTAAAAATTACTATAATAGAAAAAATTATTTTTTTCATGTAGAATTCCCACATTTAAAGGTTAAGTATTTTTCAATAAGTTTAATTGAAATTATTGTCGAGGATTGTTTTTCCGCCAATCTTTTATATAATCAGCAATTGCGTGCGTTGCTGCACCAGGAGTGAATAGTTCGCCGACACCCAGTTTTTTTAATTCTTCAATATCATCTTTTGGAATTATTCCCCCACCGGTAAGTAAAACATCATCCAGATGTTTTTCATCCATAAGTTTTTTTATCTTAGGAAAGATCGTCATATGTGCGCCGGAGAGAATACTTATTCCAATAACATCAACATCTTCCTGTACTGCTGCTTCAACTATCATATCAGGAGTTTGTCTTAAACCTGTATAAATAACTTCCATACCAGCATCCCGTAATGCTGCTGCAATAACTTTTGCACCTCTATCATGCCCATCTAATCCAGCTTTAGCAACCAGAACCCTTATTTTTTTACTCATTGTAGATGTCCTTGTATTTACTTAAAACAGTACGAATTTCATCTGCATATTCTCTCATTGCACCTTCGCTGTAGGTTTTAAGTTTTGGTTTAAGTTCAAAATCGCTATTAAAACGAGGAATTATATGAAAATGAAAATGATAAACTGTTTGCCCTGCTGATTCTCCGTTATTTGAAATTATATTAAATCCTTCTGCGTTCAGACTTCGCTTAACAGCACCGGCAATATATTGCGTTGCATTTACTACTTTGTGCAGCTGATCTTTGGGAATAGTTAAAAAGTTATCATAGTGCTTTTTTGGTATTACAAGTGTATGCCCAAAGTTCACAGGTCGAATATCAAGAAAGGCAGTTATGTCTTCATCTTCAAAAAGTATTTCTGCTTCTGCTTTACTATTAGCAATGTTACAAAAGATACATTCCATAGTGTTAAAAATAATGTTAAAACTTCATTTTGACAATAAATGATAGTAAAACTAAATATTTTTTAAATAATTTTTTCTTTTTGCAAATGCTCCAAAAATTCCACCTGTATGAAGGAAAATATTCTTGTCACCCAGGTTCTTATTTAAAACATAATCTATATAAGCAGTAAAAGCTTTACCGGTATATGCTGGATCAAGCAGAATTCCCGATGAAGAAGCGAGGCTTTTTATTTTATGGACTTTATTATCATTGATATTTTTGTAACCCTCTTGTGAGTATCCATCAATAATTACAAGATTTTTTTCATCGAGTTTACACGATAGTTTGTAATCCAAAATACAACCTTCAGCCAACTGCAGAATTTTTTTTCTTATAACTTTTTCAGGTAGAAGAACATTCACTGCATAAATCTTTATGTTTATTTTATTAAAAGATGCTCCAATAAGCAATCCCGCCGCTGTTCCGCCTGATCCGCAGGCAGCATAGATGCCATTAATCTTATTAAGATTAATTTGTTTGCTTAATTCTTCAATAAAGGAGATGTAGCCCCACATACCAAGCGTTGAAGAACCACCTGCCGGAATTACGTAAACTCTTTTCCCTTTTTTAACAAGTTTTGCTCTTTCCTCAGTCATTATTTCATCCACAACGGAATATTGTTTTTTGTTCAAGTAAATAATTTCTGAACCGTACATATTATTAAGGAATAGATTCCCATCTGAATGTTTACTTTCCTTTCCCCAAAGAAATAGTTTAGTCTTAATACCAAGTTTTGCTGCAGCAGAAGCGGTTGCTCTTGCATGATTTGATTGATCACCACCGCAGGTAAAAATAATTTCAGCTTTTTCTTTTTTTGCTTCGTAAAGCAAATATTCAAGTTTGCGTATTTTATTTCCTAAAAAATCAGAACCGGTGTAATCATCCCGCTTCATTACAAAGTGCTTTCCTTTATAGTTTGTTTTCTCCAAAGGCGTTGGAAGATGTGCTAGATTTAATTTTTTAGGAATTTTCATTTTTGTCTTCCTTCTTTACCCATTCATAAAATTTTCTTGCACGGTTTAGATCATCTTGTGTATCAACGCCCATGCTTTCCATTTCTGTAACCACAATTTTTATTTTGAATCCGTTTTCAAGCATTCTAAGTTGTTCAAGTTTTTCAATTTTTTCCAAATCCGTAGATTTAAATTTTGTAAACTGAAGCAGGGCATCTCTCCTAAAAGCATATAGACCGATATGTTTATAAATATCTACCTGTGCTATTTTCTTTTCATCACTTACTGCATCTCTTACAAATGGAATTGGTGAGCGTGAAAAATAAAGTGCATTATTTGTATAATCAAAAACAACTTTAACAACTTCGGGAGAATTTAAATCTTTCACTGTTGTAATTTTTTTTACAAGGGTGGAAACCTGAACAGATTTATCAAATAAAAGTGGTTCTATTGCCTGGTCAATCATTTCCCCTTTAATAAAAGGTTCATCACCCTGTATGTTTACAATTATTTCTGCTTTCTCCATTTTCTTTGCAACAAATGCAACTCTATCTGAACCGCTAATAAAATTTTTAGAGGTTTCAATTACTTCAGCTCCAAATTCTCTAACAACCTCAGCAACTTTTTTATCATCAACGGCAATAATTATTTTGTTCAGCAATTTGGATTTTGATGCATTCTCGAACGTATGCTGAATCATAGGTTTACCACCAATATCAGCAAGCGGTTTACCCATTAAACGGGTAGATGCGAATCTAGCTGGTATAACACCTATTATCATATCTTTGATTTATTTTTTATGATTATATCTCTCACACTATTCATCAACTCAATTTCATCTTTTCGCGATTTTATACCTTCGGTTAAAATTGGTTTATCAAAATGAACATGTATTTTGCCACGTCTTAATTTAAAAGTTTTTTTCGGCATAATCTCATTTGAACCTTTAATTGTAACTGGTATAATTGGAAAGCCAACCTGTGATGCTAAACGGAAAGCACCCCTTTTAAATGGTTGAATTTCTCCGGCTTTACTTCTGGTTCCTTCAGCAAACACAACCATGGAAATATTTTTTTTAACAAGTTTCTCTTTCGCTTCATCAATACTGCGTAGGGCACTTTCATAATTTTTTCTGTCAATCATAACATAAGGACCAAAATACAACTGCCATCCAAAAAAAGGAATTTGTGCAAGTTCCTTTTTGAATATCATTGCCATTCTGTTAGGAATAGATTTTTGAAGAGTTACGATATCAAATAAACTAGCGTGATTTGAAACAAAAACATAGGTCTTATCGTGCGAATAATTTTCCAAACCTGTTATTTTTAAATCAATCCTGCTGATGAAAAGGATGCCGCCGGAAAAATATTTTGATAGCTTAAAATACAGGTAATAACTTCGGTCGATTAAAGTAAAGAGAAGTGCAAGAATTGAACAAATAAAAGTATGAATAACAATAAAGAACAATTTTAAAACGGTAATCATTTATACTTTTTCCTCACTATTAACCGCTTCACTATTTTCATTTTTTACAGATGATAAATTTGTTTTATTTTTTATTGCTGCAATCCTGTTTTTAATTGATGGATGACTGTAAAAAAACCATTCAACAAAAGGATGTGGTTCCTTATCACCTAAGTTTTGTTCATTTAATTTTTCAAGAGTTGTAATAAATATTTCACTTTTTCCTGTTTCATTAATTGCATACTCATCTGCCTGGTATTCATACTTTCTGGAAAGCACATTACCTAAAGGCGTTTGGATAATTCCAATTAACATAGACCAAAGTGCTAATAACGGTAAAGCTGCAATTTGTGTGATTGAAGAAAAATTAAACCAGTTTATTGAATTTTTGTAAAGGTATGCGATTATAAAAAGCGTAAAAAAGCTTGAAACTGTTCCAAAAACAATATTTTTTACAATATGTTTTTTCTTATAATGTCCAAGTTCGTGAGCAATAACAGTTTCAATTTCTTCATTTGAAAATTTTTCTAATAAGGTATCACCTAAAATAATTCTTTTTGTTTTTCCCAAACCTGTAAAGGCAGCATTTGCTTTTTTGGTGTTCTTGCTCATATCAAACTTGAAAACATTTTCTACATTTATTTTAACATTTTTAGCAAGAGCTGTTATTTTTTCTTTCAATTCTTCATTATCAATAGGGGTAATTTTGAAAAATAATGGAAGAATTAAAATTGGAAAAATTTGTGATAAAACCACTGATATAAAAAACATAATCACTGCAAATGGAAGCCACCAATTATCACCAAATTGATTTAAGGAAAAATAAAACAGTAAAAGAATTGGAATTCCGATGGCTAATGATACAAGTAATCCTTTGAAGTTTTCCCACATCCATTTGCCAAAAGTTTGATTAGAAAGATTATACTCATGCTCTAAATAAAATCCGGAATAATAACTAACCGGGAATGCTAAAACTGAGCTAATAAATCCTACAACAAGAATAAAACAAATAAATAACAGGTATGAGTTTGAAATAAATTGTGAGAGATAGTTTTCAAGTTTAAAGCTATATCCAAGCCATATAAAAAGTAAAATTAATATAAATGAAGTTATGCTTTTGCTTATTCCAACAGCCAATTTTATGTTGTTGTATCTTTTTGCATCCATAAGTGTAAAAATAGTTAAAGAGGTTTTGGTAAGCAATTTATATGCAGGGCATAAAAAACCCGAAGCTAAAAAATAACTTCGGGATTAAATTCAGACTATTTATAAAGAGCTATTCCCGCTCTGATGTTCCATTTGTTTCTTTAACTTCTTCTGTAGCGCAGCATTCTTTTTTGCAATCGGGTTTGCATTCTTTTTTATTCATTTCACCATGATTCTTATGATAGCTGGCTTTTTCTTTGTGGTCGCATGTTTTTGCACATTCTTCTTTACTTTTTCCTTCAACTTCTTTCTTTCCTTCTTCACTTACAGATAGCGTAGGTTGATCATCTGTTGAAACTTGCTCTGTTTTAACAGTTTCATTAGTTGTTAATCCAGTTTCAGATTGAGCGCTTATTGTAAATGCAAACAGCAATACAAAAGAGAAAATCGCGAGAGCTAATTTCATAACATATCCTTTGATTTAGTTTTAATTGTTTAGATTTTTTTAGAAAATAAAATTTCGGAGAGTAAATTACTAAATTACCAACAATTAGCAAGTGGCAAATATTTCCCCGAATTTAAATTTCTTCTGTATTTTCGGCAAATACCCAACCAACTTTGCCATCAGCTAACCTAACTTTTACCCAATCATCCAGTCTGTCTTCAAGTTTTACCTTTAAACCTTCGTGTATTATAAAAGTATCAGTGCTGTTTATATCAGGCGAGGTTTTTACTGTTACAGATTGAACCACAACTACCGCGTTTTTTTCTGTAGCTTCCCTGTTTATTTTTACTACCAGAAGTGAGATTGATAGAGCGAGTATAATTAAAGTCCCTAAACCAGAAAATAAAATAATTTTCTGCTGGAAAATTGTTTTAGCAAAAAAGTAATAAGCAATTAGCAGCAATAAAACCAGGTAAAAAAAGTATACAAGATATGTCCATCCGTTAACTGTTAAAAAAGCAAGAGTAGCTTCCCATATATCAAATAAAAAAAATCTTGGCAGTGTTTGAATTCTATCCACAGTACTCAAATTTGCAAAGGCTAAATTATGTTTTACATCTTCATCTGAAGGAGAAAGTTTTAACGCGCGCTCATAATTAAGAATAGCGTAACCAATTTTTCCAATGCGGTAATAAGAATTCGCCAGATTATAGTAAAGTACAGTGCCCTCATATCCTTCATATCTTAAATTTTCATAACTTTCTATTGCTTTATCAAAATCGCCGTTTCTATAATAATCTGATGCTTTCAGCATTAAATCTTCAACCTGGTTTGCATAAACAGATTGCCATGCTAACACAGCAAACAAACTGAATAGATGATTTTTTTTAAACGATTATAAATGGAAATAAATATTATTCATTCTTAAGTTCTGCAATATTTTTTTCCAGACTAATTATCACTTCAGCAATTTCATCGTACATTTCTTTCATTTCGGCCGATTCCTCAGCACGAGGAGCAAAACGAATGTATTCACATTTTTCAGCACTGTCTTTTAGATTGGATATTAATCCTTCACTCACCCCATTGTTCTTTAGTTCATCTGCAGCACGCTCAACAGTAAACTCAGCTTTTGCAATGTGAAGTTTATCTTCAAGGTACCCAAAAAGTGCCAATGAAAGTTCAGTATAAAATTCTCTGTGATTTTTTCCTTGCAAATATTTTTTTGATTGTTTCAACCTGTTTTTTGCAACTTTTTGAGCTTTCTGATATCGCAGTAAAACAACATTACCTGAAAGTTTATCACTTCTTTTTTTCCATCCAACTAATAGAGCTAAAAATAATAATGGGGAAATTGCTGCAATCAAAAATTCAATTTTACTAAATAGGTAACGTTCTTTCTTTTTAATATCACCGGTTGATGTTTTGATAAACCTGATATCATTTCCCAGTTGCTCAATCTCTTCCTTCCCAACAATTTCTGTATTTGCAATTCTTTCACCCTGCTCAATATTAATATTGAATGATTCAGATTTTAGTGTAACATATTTTTTCTTCGCAGGATCGAAATATGAAAATTCAATTGGGGGTATTTCACGCAAACCAACTACTCTAGGGACAAAAAGATATTCGCCGCTTTTAGAGCCCGTTATCCTGCCGCGGTTGCTGGTGTTCTCCGTTATTTTTGGTTCATATTTTTCAAAACCATTTGGTAAATTAATTTCCGGCATTTCGAGTAATTCAAAATTACCTGCACCGCTTATTGTTACTGTAAGTGTAAGCGGTTCATTAGATTTTGTGGAAGTTTTGTTAAGCTTCGCATCAAGTTTAAAATCTCCAACAGCTCCATGAAAGTTTTCCGGTTGTCCTTCAACGGGAAGAGGAAGCACATCAACTTTAACTTTATTGGAAGTTGAATTGTATTCTATCATCTCGCCTCTACCAAAGGGATCACCAAAAAAATCATCAAAAATATTTCTACTTCTCTTACGTTGTATTTGCACAGGAACAGTTAATTCAAATGGAGTAACTTCCAGTTTACCTGTTTGAGTTGGAAACAAAGCTACTTTTTTAAGTATACCAACTCTAAACTGCTTGCCATTAATCACTTCAGTGTTAAATGTAATATTACTTGCTGTTTCAAGCTCTTCAGCCCAAAAACCCTGGTATTGAGGAAGTTTATTAATTGACATTTGTGAAGCAATGGTTAACCTGTTATATAATTTGTAAGTAACAGTTACCTGCTCTCCTTTATAGACTTTATTTTTATCTACAATGGCTTTTATGTATAAGTTTTCTGCAATTTCTTCATTCGAAACAGTTTGCTCATCGTTTTTATTTTTTGGTTTAGCTCTTCCCTTCACAACTTCTAATTGTAATGGTTTAGTTTCAAAAACCTGTGCTTCTTGTTCTATACTGGCTTTGCCAACAGTAAACACACCTGTTTTTTCTGGTTGAAGTACATATGAGTAGGTAAGTGATGCTGTTTGTAAACCGTTGATTATCTGAATACTTGTAGATTGATTTGGGCCTGATAGAACCAGGAAATTTGTAAAAGCAGGTGCCTTAAAATTTTTGAGATTATTAATACTCTTTCCAGAAAAAATAAATGAAACCTGGAATCGTTCATTATCTGCAACCGTAGTTTCATTAACAGAAACATTAAACTCCTGCGCTACTAAAAATGCAGGTATAAAAAACAATATGGCAACTAACTTTTTAATTCTACCAATCCTTTTCAGTTTTAACTCTTTTTCCTTTAATTTTTCTTAATTCTTTCTGAAGATCTTTTTCATTGTCTTTCAAAGCTTCCAATATTCTTTCAGCTTCTTCTTTTGATATTTTCTGTTCTGGCTGTTGCTCTTGCTGCTGTGTATTATCCTGTTTAGATTCCTGGTTTTGCTGCTGTTCTGTTCTGCTGCTGCTGATCTTTGTTTTCATTTTTATCGTTTTGCTTATCCTGATTTTGTTTATCGTTCTGCTTATCATCATTTTTATTTTGATCTTGCTGCTGATTCTGGTTTTGTCTCTGCTGGTCGCTCTTCATTTTTAAAGCATAAGAAAGATTATATTTTACTTCCATATCATCAGGAATCAATTTTAAAGATTCTTTATACGCCTTAATGCTTTCATCTAGTTTTTGAGATTTTAACAGTGCGTTGCCAACATTATAATGAAGTTTTGCTTTATCTTCATTTGTTTTTGCATTTGTAAAAGCAGATTGAAATGATTTGATAGCTTCATCGTATCGTTCCTGCTTATAATAAGCATCACCCAAATTAAATTTTGCTTCAAAACTTTCCGGAGATTGCTCAGCTCCTTTCTTAAAATTAACTTCTGCATCTGAAAATTTATTATCATTATAATAATCAACTCCATCATTAACCAATCCTCTTGTAGATTGCGCGAAAGAATTTGCTGCTACAACCAAGAGCAGTGGTAGTAAAAGGAATATTTTATTGCCATAAAAAATCATTGTTCAAGTCCCAATTTTTTATTCAGTTTTGCATATAAAGTTGAACGTTTATCCGAAATAAAAAATTCAATAAGTAAAAGCAATATTGCCGGAATTAAAAAATAATAAAAGCGATCTTCGTAATCAGTTACTTTTTTTACACCAAATTCGGTCTGCTCTAGATTAGCAAGTTCAGTATAAATTTTATCAAGATGATCTTCATAATTAGTTCCACGAAAATATTTCCCATTACCATACAGCGCAATATCCTTTAAAGTTTCATCATCAAGCTTTGTTAAAACTGTGTTACCAGTGTTATCTTTTTTAAATCCAACCTGCTGTCCCCTGTTGTTATAAATAGGAATTGGTACACCACTAGTTGAACCTAAGCCAATTGAATAAATCTTTACTTCATTTTTAACAGCATCTTTAACTGCTTCATTAACATCACCTTCGTGATCTTCACCATCAGTTATTGCAACTATAACCTTTTGCGTGCTAAAGAATCAAATGATTGCATTGCAAGGTTAATTGCAGAGGCTATTGCTGTACCCGGTTGTGGAACTGAATTAACATCAACAGCAGATAGAAAAAGATTTGCAGCGGAATAATCAGTTGTTAAAGGAAATTGAATATAAGCTTGTCCGGAAAAAATTATCAAACCAATTCTATCACCCCTAAGTTTATTTATAAGATTGGAAATCTGGTACTTTGCTTTTTCCAACCTGTTTGGTTTTATATCTTCTGCAGTCATGCTAAGCGATACATCAAGTAGAATGAATACATCTATACCGGTTTGTTTAACTTCCTGCATTTTTGTACCAACTTGCGGATTTGCCGCAGCAATAATGAGACAAGCAATTGCAAGTAAAATTAAACCAAGTTTAATCCATTTTTTAACATAGCTGTTTGATGGTAATAATATTTTATGAAGATCTTTATCTGCAAATTTATCCAGCATTCTTTTTTTACCCTTACTTAACAACCAAAATGAAAGAACAATCACTGGAAGCAGGTAAAGAGCATTTAAATATTCCGGGTTTGCAAATCTAAACATGATTATGGTATCTTTCTAAATAATGTTCTTGATATTGCTATTTCACCAAGTAAAAAAACTAATCCTATACTAAGCCAGCCGTAAAACAATTCACTCGCGTTTTTGTAGGATGTAATTTCAATTTTAGTTTTTTCAAGTTCATCAATTTTTTCATAAATATTCTGCAGTGCCCTGCTATTGGTAGCTCTAAAGTATTGTCCGTCAGTTAATCCTGCAATTTGTTGTAAAACCTCTTCGTTTATTTCAACCGGAACCATCTGGTATCGAGTCCCAAATGGAGTTTTAACTGGATAAGGTGCTTCGCCTCTTGTTCCTACTCCTATCGTATAAATTCTTATTCCAAAAGTTTTTGCAATTTCTGCAGCAGAAACGGGATCAACCTCTCCACTGTTATTAGCTCCATCAGTAAGAAGAATAATTATCCTGCTTTTCGCATCACTTTCTTTTAGACGGTTCACTCCATTTGCAATTGCGTTCCCAATAGCCGTTCCGTCCTCAATCATACCGCTTCTTATATCTACGAGTAAATTTCTTAATACACTGTAATCTATTGTTAAAGGGCATTGTGTAAACGCATCGCGTGCAAAAACAACTAATCCAATTCTATCTGAAATTCTTCCTTCAACAAAATCATCAATTACTATTTTTGCAGATTCCAAACGGTTAGGTTTTAAATCTTCAGCAAGCATGCTACTGGAGATATCTAAAACCATAGCAATATCAATTCCTTCAGTGCTTACATTTTTCCCGGAGGTAAAATTTTGAGGTCTCGCCAATGCAACAATTAACAATCCGACTGCCATAACTCTCAAAAATATTGGAAGATGACGAAACCGCTCCCTTAAAGTTGAAGGAACAGCTTTAAAAATATTCAGTGAAGAGTATTTAACTGAAGATTGATTCTTCTTACCTTTTAAATAATACCACCCAAGTATTAGCGGAATTATTAATAAAAAATACAAGACCCATGGATATGCAAATGTTACATCGTTAAACATTTACTTCCTCCTGGTTTGCTATTTTCTTCTCAACAGAAATCGTTTTATTAACTATTTCTCTTGCCTGGTTCATCATTTCTTCATTAACGGAATCAAGTGGAATAAATTTTGCAAATTTTACAAGATCAGCATTTTTCAGAAATTTATTTGAAGTATTGTAAATAATTTCAGCGTCCCTAACTTTTTTTAGTTCATTCATTGATTCGGAAGTTGTTAATTCCAAAGCAGGCAGCTCAAATCTTTCCTCAAAATATTTTCTAACAATTCCTGTAATATTAGAGTGATAATCCTTTACTAAGCCTTTCTGCCATAATTGTTCTTTTTCAAGATTATCAAGTTCAGCAAGTGCCTTAATATGTGCGGGAATTTTAATTTCTTCTTTCTCAAATGGAATTTCAGATTTTTTCTTTTTATATCGTTTATAAAAGTAATATGCTGTGCTTAAAACTATTATTCCGATTAACACACCAAGAAGCAGCAATTTCCAATCAATAGGTATTGTTAACGGTGGTTTAACATCCTCAATATCTGCTCCTGTGGCTATTGCAACAGTTCGAACATTAAAAGTTACGGGATTAGAAAGTACAACTTGAGTATGTGTATCACCTGATGCTTTAAATTCTATAGCAATAGGCGGAATATTTACTTCTGCAGAATCATAATAAGAAATGATATAATGAAATCGAACAGAATTATGATCATCATGTTTTGTTAATATTGGTTCAATTTCTTTTATAATTTCAACTTCGTTTAAGCTATCTGTAATTGAAGGGTAAATTAATTCGATATCTTTTGGAATTTTCACTTCAAGTGTGTAATTAATATAATCTCCAATTAAGTAATTGCTTGAATCTACTGAAGCAAGTGCAGTAACCTGTTGAGCTGATGCATGTATTGAAAAAACACAGAAAAATAATAAAAAAATGTATCGTATTTTTACCATCTTCTCTCACGCAGTTTGAAAAAATTAACAAGGGGAGTTATATAATTTTCACCGGTTCTAACATAAATGCTGTCTAACCTGCTTGTTATAAACAGAGATTTCCTCTTTGCAATCATTTCATCACGTCTTTGCTGTAATACTTTCTGCACTCTGCGGCTGCTTGTATCAATCCATCGCTCCTGGTTTGTTTCGGCATCTGTAAATTTTATCAATCCCATTTTAGGTATTTCAAATTCTCTTCTGTCATCCAAAACAATGCCTATAAGATCATGTTTTTTTCCAACTATCCTTAAAATTTTTTCATAACCATCGTCCATAAAATCGGATAATAGAAATGCAATTGATCTTTTTTTAATTGCACCGTTCATAAATTCCAGCGCTGTACCAATATTTGTAGTATTTCCTTCCGGCTGAAACGAAAGCACCTCACGTATTATGCGCAGAACATGTTTATTACCCTTACGCGGTGGTACGAATTTTTCAATCTTATCTGTAAAAAGGATTAACCCAACTTTATCATTATTCTTTAATGCAGAGAAAGCAAGAATAGCAGTAAGTTCTGCAGCAACACGCTGTTTAGTTTTAGAAACCGAACCAAACATTAATGAACCGCTGAGATCAACCATAAGCATTACAGTAAGTTCGCGCTCTTCTTCAAAAACTTTTATAAATGGATGACCAAATCGTGCAGTAACATTCCAATCAATGTTTCTTATATCATCACCAAACTGGTACTCTCTTACCTCAGAAAACTCCATTCCTCTTCCTTTAAATACAGAATGGTATTCACCGGAAAAAACCTGGTTTACTAAACCTTTGGTTCTAATTTCAATCTGACGAACTTGTTTTAGTAATTCTTTAGTAAGCATTTTTATGGAACTTCTACCTTATTCAGAATTTCGTTAATCAAATATTCAGATGTAATATCTTCTGCTTCTGCTTCATAAGTAACTGCAACACGGTGGCGCATTACATCGTGACAGATAGCTCTTACATCTTCAGGAATCACATATCCCCTTCTTTTTATAAAAGCTATTGCTTTTGCACCCATCGCCAGATATATAGATGCTCTTGGAGATGCTCCGTAACTTATCAAATCAGTTAAATTATCTAATCCAAAATCTTTTGGTGAACGTGTTGCAAAAACAATATCGAGTATATACTTTTCAATTTTTTCATCAATGTAAACCTCTCTTATCAGCTCACGCCCTTTTATTATATCTGAAGGAGAAATAACTGCATTAACTTTACCCATGGTATCATTAATATTGAGTCTCATTATTTCAAGTTCATCTTTTCTATTCGGATATGTAATTTTAACTTTGAGCATAAACCTATCAACCTGTGCTTCCGGTAAAGGATATGTTCCTTCCTGTTCAATTGGATTTTGTGTAGCAAGTACAAGGAACGGTTCATCAAGTTTAAAAGTTTCCTCACCAATTGTTACCTGTCTTTCCTGCATTGCTTCCAATAATGCACTTTGCACTTTTGCAGGTGCACGGTTAATTTCATCTGCGAGAATAAAATTCGAGAAAATTGGTCCCTTTCGGATCAAAAAATTTCCATCCTTCTGGTTATAAATTTGGGTTCCTATTAAATCTGCAGGAAGAAGATCCGGTGTAAACTGAATGCGCTGGAATTTTGCTTTCATAGCAGAAGCGAGTGTTTTAATTGCAAGTGTTTTTGCAAGTCCGGGAACTCCTTCAAGAAGTATATGTCCGTTGCCAAGCATTCCAACAACAAGGCGTTCAACCATTTCTTTCTGCCCAACGATTACCTTTCCAATCTCGCTTATAAGCAAATCAACAAAGGCGCTTTCATTTTTTATTCTTTCATTTAGTTCAGCTATATCCAATTTAGAACCTCACTGTTTATTTAAAATTATTAAGGAAACAAATATGATTAGACGGGGGCAAACTTATAAATGTTGCGTATTTTTATCAAGAATACTATTTATCTCTTTTAGTAGCTGATGATGAAATGCTTGCGGATCTTATCAGCAGTAAGTTCATATCCTCACCAATTTTAGTGAATTATCACTAATTTTAATCATCAAATCTAAGTTTTTAAAGATGATAAAGATTTTTGTTAAAATATTGTTAGTTCTTGGCAGTGCAAATTTAATTGCCCAGCCAAATTTTACTGCGATAATTACTGATCCACAAATTGGGATTGAAGAGAATGCTGACAAGCTAATTGAAGTTGTAAATGATATAAATAGTAGAGATAGCATTTCACTTGTAATAGTGATGGGTAATATTACAGCAAATGGGAAGTTTGATGAATTCCTTTGGGCACAGGAAATTCTTGACGGTTTAAACCCCCCTTATAATGTGATTGGAGGTGAAAAAGATTACACTTTAAGCGAGGGAAAAGGAAATGAAATAGCTTTACTTTGGGGTGATGATAAGTTTTCTAATGAAAGTGATTTATCAGTTCATTATGGAATTACCTCAATCATTCCAAAATATAATCATAAAGACTACCTTGATATTGAAACGAGAATATTTTTGCGCAAGAACTTTTCCAATAATGCCCTGAAGACAACTTTAATTTATTCTTATAATAAAATAGATACTGAAACTTTGTCTGAAATTTTAACATCGGCTGATAGAGTGATTTTTATTGTATCTTTTAAAAAAGATGGAAATAATAAAGGAATTATATATGCAGGAAGTTCATTAAATAACTCAGATAAATGGATTTATGATTTAATACAAATAAAAAAAGATTCAGTTACAATATCAGAAGCTTCACAACTACTAGTAAAACCTGTTGAACAGTTTGATCTGAAAACAGTCCCGCCATTGCAGCTAAAACTTATTGATCCAATTTTAAATGTGGGTGAAAACATTAAACCAGAATTAATAACAATTGGAAATGCAACAATTTTTTCTCCACCTGTAATTGAAAACAATAAAATTTATACCAGTTACAAGAATGGGGAAATAATCTGTATAGATACTGATGGAAATGAAAAATGGCAATATGAAACCAACAGTTCAATCTATTCATCACCCTTGGTAGAAGGAGATTTAGTTGTTACCGCAACAAATGAAGGTGATCTTTTTACAATAAATAAAAACACCGGTAATGTTTTCCAGGTTATTGGTATTGGTGAATCAATAACTTCCGATATTGCATTAACAGAGCTTGAATATGAGGGCATGCAAACAAAAGGAATAGTTTTTGGAACTGCTGAAGGAAATTTTTATTGCTACGAATTGTATTCGCTTCAACTTGTTTGGTGGAATCAATCTGCAAAAAAAAGGATTTACTCTTCTGTTGTAACTTCTGAAGGAAAGATTTTATTCCAGGATAAAGATGGAACGTTATTCTGTCTTAGTTC
This sequence comes from uncultured Ignavibacteriales bacterium, assembly GCA_963714405.1. GTDB lineage: Bacteria > Bacteroidota > Ignavibacteria > Ignavibacteriales > Ignavibacteriaceae > JAZGGS01. The sequence goes on from CAVQOH010000001.1 coordinate 659,573, forward strand.
AAGCAATGGTGCACTGTTGTGGAAGTGGAAAGCAGATACAAAGAATAATAATCCACTGTTTAAGTCTGATTTGGTAGTAATTAATCACACTGTTTATTTTGTTGATTTTGATGGCGATCTGCACTGCATCGATGCGCTGCTTGGCACAAAAAAATGGAGCATAAGAAAACTAAATGCTTCCGGTAAAATAGTAGTGAATGAAAATATGAATGAGGTTATTCTTCATTCAGAGAACAATAAAATTTTAAGAATCTCTTTAATAGCGGGAAAAATAATTAAGGAATTTGATCTTCCATCTTCAGTAGAAAATGAAATTGCAGTTGATATTTTAATGATAAATGATACTATGTATGCAGGTTTTACAGATGGCTCAGTTTACGATTTAAACAAAGAATTTGAAACTATTTTCAGTGGAAATGCACCAGTAATTTCCCTTAATGAAATAAATGGGAACCTTCTCGTAACAGATTACGACGGAAATTTAACATTACTCGATTTACAGAAAGAGAAAAAATGAAACAACAATTTGATGGTTTTATTTTTGATATTGATGGTACATTAACCTGTACAAATAAACTTATATATGCTTCATTCAATCATATTTCTAAGAAATATTTAAATAAAAATTTTACTGATGAAGAAATTCATTCTCTCTTTGGACCTACAGAAGATGTAATTTTGGAACAGTGGTGCGGCAAAAAATTTGAAGAAGCGAAGGAAGAGTATTACAATTTTTACAGCGAAAATCATCATATGGCTTCTGTTCATGAAGGGATGATTGAAATTCTCGATCACTTAAAATCGAAAGGTTTTCCTCTGGGTATATTTACTGGCAAAGGAAGGAAAGCAGCACTTATAACCTTGCAGGAAATTGGAGCAGATGAATATTTTGATTTAATTGTTACAGGCGATGATGTAGAAAACCATAAACCGCACGCTGAAGGTATATTAAAATTTGTAAACCAGTTTAATTTAAATAAAGAAAAAGTTTTAATGATTGGCGATTCCGTTGGCGATGTAAAAGCCAGCAAGGATGCCGGAGTTAAAATAGCTTCTGTTTTGTGGGACAGCCACAGGGAAGAAAAAGTTAAAACTATGCAGAGCAATTACTATTTCAACTCTGTAAGTGAGCTGAGTGAATTTTTGCTTCAAATTACTTAATATCGGTTCATTTGACTTTTGCACATCAAACATTAACGCGTATAAAAAATGTGTATTCCTGGCTGTCACGAACCCTTTCGTGACAGAAAAAACAGGCTTAACACTAAGAAACCGAAAGCTGCTTCCTCGTCACGGAGCGGTCCGTGACGTTCGTATTGAGATTGGTAACTCTGCTGGAGATGAAAAACGAGCAACAATGTATAAAAATTATAACACCAAAATTCAATTAAGATAATACTGATAAGCACCATTGTTTCATTCTTACAAAAAGTGGGTGCTGCTCATTTACTCTGCCAGGTTTGATAACCAGTTGTGTTGAATCTGTTTTTTCTGCTTTCACTAAAGAGATTTCTTCATCTTCAATTTTATCTAATTCCGTACGTAAATTTCTGTGATGTAAATAAAGATCCAAACGCTCCTCGTCTGTTCCATCTTTAAATTCATCAAAAATATTCTCAAAATAGTTCATTTTACATCCTTTCTATCAGTTAATTTATACGAACGTTCGTTCTTTTTATTTATAATAAATATCTTCAATTATTCTTCATTTTAATTAATTACTGTAGGTTTTCAGGAATTGATTGAGGGATTTCTCTATACGCTGTTCTATCTTTGGGTCTTTTATTAATTGACCATAGTAATAGTAACCAAGTACCAGGGAGTAAAACTCAAAAGCAAACTGTGCCATATCAGTACCAGGTTTTATATCTCCTGATTTTATTGCTGACTCTCCTATCTTTTTCAGAACTCCAACCCATTGAGTTTGCTGCTTAATAAGAAGATCCCTTACTTTTCCGGGTCTGTCATTGAATTCGGTAGTTGCATCAACAAAAATACAACCGCCGCCAAATTTTGATCCCCACTCTACCCAGTTATTTACAAATGCTTTTATGCGCGGGATACCTCTCTCCACTTTGAGCGATTGAAAAATAACCTCTTTCGCAAAATTCTCGGCTGCATAATTAAGAATTTCCAACTGCAGGTTTTCTTTGGATTTGAAATAAGCAAACAAACCACTCTTTGACATTTTCATTTCTTTTGCCAATTCACCAAATGTGAGCGCTTCAAGGCTGAGATGAGTTGCCATCTCAAGTCCTTTTTGAAGAATATCACTTTTTCTGTCCTTTTCTAAAACCATAGCCCAATATAGCACGAACGTTCGTTAATAGCAAATTGATTTTATTATCATTTGGGAAACAGCCTAAATTGAACAATAAGCTGTGTTTTCTAAAAAGAAAACTTTTTATATAATTTTGTATAAACAACTACAATTATTTTCTGACGGATTAATAAATGAAAACTATACTTTTAATTTTAATCGGCAACAGGAAAGATTCCGCAGTGCAGGTTCAAAAAGTGCTAACGGGTTGGGGCTGCATGATAAAAACCCGTCTCGGTATCCACGATGGAGTAATGGAAGACTGCTCGGATGAGGGATTGCTTATTTTAGAGCTTTACGGAGAAAGAGAAAAAATGGAAGAGCTTGCACATAAAGTTGCTTTGGTTAAAGGAGTTTCATCAAAACTTGTAGATCTCAGCATTTTTAAAGAGACAAAAGTATAATGATCTAAGAATAATGATTAACGATTGAAGATTTTTGATTTATTTTTTTTGTTATAATTTCACTTCTTAACTCAAAAATCGTTAATCGATGTTCTAAAATCCTTATTTCAGACCTACAATTTTTTATTTTTTTCATTCTCCATATTTCGCTGTGCTGTTTCTATACTTTTTACAAATATGGAGATTAGCTCATCATTTTCTTTTATTGCGGTTTCTATCTTGTTTTCTGATTTGCACAATTTTGTTCTGTAAATAATTTTTAAACAGATTAAAGTTTCTCTTAATTCTTTAAGAACAATCTTAATTTTGTGAATAAAATCTTTTCTTGATTCTCCGCTTTGTGCCTCACCATAATTTAAAGCAGGGGAAGTACCGGAGCGAACCAATTGTCCACCTAAATGATTTCCAACTTTTGTATTTGGTAGTGAATTTACTATCTCAATAATCAAGACACTAAATGCAACTAATCGTTCTTCTAATTCTGATTTATTCATCTGTTTTAAATTACAAAAACATCTTAGATCAGCAATCGTTAATCCTTGTTCTAAAATCAATTTATCTGTTATCTAACAATTGCTAGTTTTTGTGTAACTGATTCCGTTTTATCTCCCGCTTTCATAATAACTTTGTAGAGATAAACACCGTTTGCAAGCCGGTCGCCGTCTTCATCCTTTCCATCCCAGTAGATTTTATTGAAATCAAAATTAAATTGAGAAGAACTTAATTTAATTTCTTTTACTAACCTGCCTGCGATTGTAAATATTTTTATCTTTATTTCATCAGGAATTTGTGTGAGCTTAAATGTAAAGCTGGTTGCTTCTTTAAAAGGATTTGGATAGTTATATACATAAAGGATTTTAGCTTCATTGGAAACGATGAAATATCTTTCCGCTCCAACTGAATCAACTAGATTACCATTTGCATCTTTACTTAGAACATTCATATAATACTCACCATCATTAAGCTGAGGTGTATAGTACACTCTAACTTTCGGATTTACATCGGAAAATTCATAACTCATATATGAAGTATCGTACGGAATTTCTTCTTCATTCAGGAAAATCATTATTGAAGACGGATCAGTTAAAGGCAGCAGGGAATAATCGTTAAGTTCAATTTCAATATCAGGATTTGGTGATATATAATCGCCATCAATTATATCATAACCATCAAAAGTAATATTTAAAGTTGGGGTTGTAGTATCAGGTTTTATGTAAAACGGAATCGTGTAAAAGTTATTATCCTCAAATAATTCACTAACATTGTTCTCGGCATCAATATTTATTAAGAATGTTTTACTCCCGCTGCCTGAAGATGTATTATGATTCACCTCAAAATATTGCCTCTCCCCTGCCCGAAGGGAGTCCAAGGTTTGATTAAAAATTGTTTCACGCGTGTTATCATCATTTATAACATCTACTTTTACGATAAAGCTATCTGCAGTTGTTTCCCCCACATTGTAAACAGAAAAATTAAGATTTGCATCTTCGCCAATTAATACAGAATCATTTTCAATAGAAACTACCTGGTAGTTTGTTCCGAGTTCGGGAACTAAATTATAATCAATTTTAACTTCTTTTATGAGGGGTGAACTTCCATTTTCATTAGAATTAATGTCAACCAGAAAACTAATTGGAAAATTTAAATAATTATTTAGATAACCGATATCCGCAAATCCGTTCGTAAGATTTATCTGAGCAAGAGTATCTTTTTCTGTATTGTAAATTATTGGTCTGACTGTTACCTGCGAATTATTATTAATCGAATCTGCTAATACACTAAAGGTCTTCCATTCGCCTGAGTTCCTAATTGGATTTGTAGAAAAAGAACCTGATAAATGATTTCTAACAAATGTAGTATCAAAGCCTACAGGACCAGTGCTTGAAAAACCCTCTGGGACTGACCCTTGAGCAGACCCAAGCCTGCCTAACATAAACCATGAAGTGTACCATGTGACACTATCAATATAGGTGCTTCCAAATTCCTTCAGCTTATCCTTCAAATCTTGCAAGACAACAAATCCACCACAAGAACCACCAATGGCTATGGCAACTAATTTATCTGAGGTTATTGTATTTAAATAATTGTAAAATGCTTCATGGTTATTTGGATTGTTCCAATAATTAAACCACCGGTAATCCTCATATTGTGCCATGTTTTCATCAATGACAACTATATGAAATCCGCAGCCAAACGAGTTTTGAGGATAATCAACTCCATCCAACTCAATTTTTGCAACTCCTCCATCTTCATACCCGGCAGAGCTAATATCGAGAAGAATTTCATTTTCAGTCAGTTGTATAGCTCCCTCAGAGAATGAAGAATTAGTAAAATCAAATTCTTTTGTACTTATCGAATCACTAAAATTAAAATTGTACTTAATACTGTCGCTAAAAATAAATGAGTTTGTCTCGAAAATAGTTTCGGGAGAAGATTGTATACTGGTTTTATACCAGTAACGTTCATCGTCAAGAAGATTTGTTAGTTGAAGAGAGCTGTACAAAGTATCAAATCGCATGTAGTAAGAACTGGATTGTTGAAAATCAGGATTGGAACTTAACCGAACAAGCAGAGTATCGGATTCCGGTTCAAGCACGGCATTAAGGAACACCAGGTTTCCATCGTTTATAATTCTAATTGAATCTGCAACAATAGCCCTTACGGAGGAACTTAACACAGTAAAGTTAACTGTAGCTAAATTATCACTCTCATAAATTTCATCAATTTCATTATTCGAATCTAAACTTATAATGAGATTATGATCACCAGGTCTATTTTTAACAGGTACTCTTATTTTAATTAATTTTTCATTTAGAGGTAATTGATGTTGAATGACTTCCTGGAAAACTAAACCTCCGTTCAAACGATCTTCAATAAGAATTGAGAAAGAATTCGAATCTACTCTTCCAAGGTTCCTGTAATTTATTTTGATTTCTATAGAATCAAGATTATCATCCAAAAATGGTGGGATCATTACATCTGAAACATTAATATTCAGATTTGGTATAGAGGGTATTTTAAGTGAAATAATTGGATCACCAAGTAAGCTGTTGGTAAGAACAAATAGTCCAATTGAACCACCAGGACCATAGTTTTCAACTAGACGTAATTTAGAAGCAATATGAGCACTGGAAATATTTATATTCTCAAAGTTTGTAATCTGTTCAAAAAATAATTTAGGATAATTATATGATGTAGATGTAAATCCCAATGATGAATTTCCTAAATATGATATGGCATCCCCTTCCAGTCCGTTGGTAAAAGCTTCTGAAAATGAAATGATGTCGGGTTCGGCAAACTTCCCAGTAGAACAACCAAAATCGTTAATAAGTGGTTTCTTATTAAATTTATTTTTCAGTTGATTTACATTTTCTATTCCATTATCCCAAATTTTTGTGCCGCTGTGTCCAACGTACGATACTACTATTCCCCAGCATCAAACACACTATCAATATATTCCTGGCTGAAAGGACCGAAATTTGTTAACGGGTTTTCAGTTGCATATAGCTGACTGGGATAACCACCTACTGGTGCCGGCTGGATATAGTTAGGGATTAAAAAATCATTAACTTGTTTTGCAATTCTTTTTTGGCTATCCCCAAATCCGCCAGAAAGTAAAAAATAAGTTTTATTCCAGGCATTATAGGAATCTGATAAATAATTTGAATGCTTATTTAGATAATGAGCCAACTCTTCATTCGAATTTACTGCGAGTCTGCCGACAAACATCTGCGGTATAGTAGCGATTGAATCCCAGATAACATACCAGTTATCAGATACCGGATGACCGAATGATGGTACATAATTTGGTACATACTCCTGCATCTGCTTGTAGTTGTGATAATCATAGTTTGCCTCGCCAACCAAAAATATATAAGAAGGTTTTGGATTAGTCCACAGCTGATTAGCTTGATATAAAAATTCTCTAATTGGTTCAGGTGAAAAGAAACCGTAATTGAATTGATCATAAATATCTAGAATATTTATGTTTTTTGCTGTTACCTCATAGTTGTTTTCGATAAAATTTATATAATTGCTAACTGCAGAGTTAAAAAGAGGATGTGAAATTATAATATAATCAGCTTGAATGCTGGGACTCACAAGATTCTCAAATTGCTTTTTGTAATAAATCTTTGGAGCAAGTATTCTGTTTTCGGTTGTGATGAAAAACTCCTCACCACTAACTAAAGTATCGGCAAAAAATAAAGTGCTTCCAATCCGATTAAAACTGTTTACTCTGCGACTATGATCTGAAATTTTATATAGAATATGATTAGATGACTGAGCGTTTGTTATTTTTACAACTGTGAATGAATTCAGGTTTGACTGATTAAATATAAATTTTAATGAATCGTTAATCAGACTTAGATATCTTGGGTATTCAATTTCATACCAATCTGAATAAAGAATATTAACAGTGCTGTTTGGCACTGGGAAGGAGTGAGTTTTTAGTGTATTCGGACCATTCTGCAACAAATTTGATGAAAATTCCCCACTTAAAATTTTTTGCTCAAATTTATTTAAATAACTAGAATCATATATAGTGGGATCAGAATTTATTGATAATCCAACTAAGTGGGCATTTTGGACACCAACGACATCACTAGCAAAATCTTGCACCCTGAATAACATTTTTGATGTCTTATCAGGTACCAATTCATCAACGTCAAATTGCCAGGTCCGAGAACCAACATTGTGTCTCCCCCAAATCCAGCTCTCGTTATAAATCCATTCAGGATTCTGCCATTCGACAAGATTACTTGTAGAGTAGTCAAGAAAATTATTTGCTTCTCCATGAACAATATTTGAATAGTAATCAATTGTATCTTCTACTCCAATTAAGGAGTAATTTGAGGTATCATAGCGTGACCCATCCTCGCCTCCCCAGGTAAGCCAGTAAATGGTAGTATCAGAATATCGATCAATATATTCGCTATAAGATTCAGTTATATCATTTACGACTCTGTGATCTCCTTCAGCGTAATTTCTAGTCCCATAAAACTCAATAAAATCAGTTTCGTCTAATCTACCATCTTCTTCCCCTAAAACATATAATGGCTGTTGATTACCCTTATAGTAAAGTTTGAATGTTGATGGATTTATAGTGCCAACATTTATTTCGAAATTTTCCAAATCTGTTTTAAAAATTCTGTAAACTCCATCTGTTGAAACTCCCAATTTCAAATAATCGGCTCCAAAATCTATCCAATTTCCAGTCGTATCATCTGCCGTAAAATCTTTTCTGAATGATCGTAAATTGTTAGCGTATTGGTAATTCAGAATTATCTCATCAAGATTTGAGTCAAATGTACCAATAGGATCATAGTTTATTTCATATGGTTTAGGATCATAAAAATCCAATTCAATTTTAGCATTATTTATTTCCGTTATCTCCCTTTTCATCCAATTATACCGATGAGTATTAATTTTTAATATTACACAATAGTAATCCCGTAACCATGCATAACCTTCCAATTCGATTTCCTTCACCGGATAAAAATCCTTTCCAAAATAATCGGCATTAATTTTTGTTTCATTATAAATCAGACTTGAGTCCTTTCCTAGTTTGATTGTTGGATTACTTTTTGGTATAACAGATTTTAGTCTCTCAATTGTCCTGTCAACTATTTCAAAACGAATTTGACTTTCCGGAGGAATCGCAACTATAATCGTTTTTGACGGTAGAATAGGAGATCCGGGTTTGCTTTCATTAATTGAATTGAAATAATTTATTACTTTACCATTGTTGCCCTCCATTAAAAAAGGTTGCTTCTCAAATGAAAGGTTTAAAGTATATCCATTTGCCTTCTCAATTATCTGATTAGAGGATATTTGGGAATATGCATCAATGATAAACAAGATAGAGATGAAAGTAATTATTTTTATTGAATTATTTATTTTCATATGTGTTAAAAATAATTTTAGTTTTAAATCTCTCCAAAGAACGACCTTAATTTATCAGGTAAACAAGGAATTGCAAAGTCAGATTGGAATTTCTTTAATCAATTTTTGGAGAACCGAAATTTGATCAATCTAAAAAGAAATAAGGGTATTCCTATTAAATATCTTTTCCAAAGTCTTTTCGGTTCAAAAGCCAATCTAACCAGCCATTCCAATCCAATCTTTTGAATGAATTTTGGACCTCTTTTTTTGTGTCTGAAAAAACGTTTATCCCATTCCCAACCGCAATAATAACTTTGGTATCTAAGTACTTTATTGAATTGATTATCCATTCTTCCTGTTTGGGAGATCCTATACCAACAATTAAAATATCAGGTTTAGATTTATTGATCATACCTAAAAGTTTGTCATTTTCATAGGCAAATCCATTGTTATAGCCGGCTATGACTATATCCGTGTGTACTGAAGATATTTTTTTAAGAGTTTCATCCTTATCGCCAAAGAAAAAAAAAGGCCATCGCTCTTTAATTGCAGCCTTTATAAGTATGTGATAAAAATCAGAACCTGTAAATCTTTTATTAAAACCTTTATTCCCATATAAGAATTTAGATGCCAGAAAAACTCCAATCCCATCAGGATGGATTATATCAATTTTGCTAAATATATCAGAAGTTGAATTAACTACTTGAGTGATATTTATAAAATTTACATTTGCATAGGTAATAGTTAATTGATTTCGTAGTTCGATGGCATCTTTAATCTTATCAATAAGAGTTATTTCATCGAATTTGGATACTTCGATATCTAATATGTTAATGGTAGGATCATTTGCCATTAAAAATATCAGAATAAATTTTTTCCAATTTTGGTAATAATTGAGTGACCTGACAATTATTTAACACCTTCTCATTTAGATTTTTTGCTATATTATAAGCATAATTTTTATCCTCTAAAATTTTTACTATCGCATCAATTAATTCATCTACATTTTCTGATTTAAATAGTAAACCACTTATTCCATTTTCAATAAATTCAGCAATACCATCGACTTTAGATCCAATAAACGGTTTATTAAATAATCCTGCCTCAAGCATAACCATTGGGAAAGGATCGGTTCTTGATGGTAAAACAATCAGATCGGAAATTTTATAGTATTTAAAAATCTTTTCAGTAGGAGGTAAAATTTTAGCATTAATATTATTCCTATGAATATAATTTTCAATTTGATCTTTCTCTTCTCCCTCTCCAATCAATATCAGGATGACTTGCTTATAATTTAATTGAACTTTTAAAATAGCTTTTAGCAATAAATCAATCCCCTTTTCTTTTGAAAATCTCCAATAAAAGTTACAACAAAATCATTATCACTAAATCCTAAATCACCTCTATTAAAGCCTGGTTCTTTATTAGTAAGCACTTCATTTGGATGTATAAAATTATTTATAACTTTTATTCTTTCCTCATCAATACAAAATTCCTTGATTAAATGATTCTTAATAGCTACGCTTACTGCAATTAGTAATTTTGATTTATAACTGAAAAGCTTTCGCTTATATACTTTACTTTGAACTGACATAACTGTTTTAACGTTAATAAATCTCGAAATTAAAAATGCAAGAAAATCGAAATACCTGTTGTGTGAGTGTATAATATCAATTTTATTTCGTTTGCAAAATGAAGTTAGAAAAAAAACTATTCTAATAGATTTAAATAAGATGAACCCGGAATTTTTGATTATTTGAGGATTTATTCCGAGTGCAATAAACCTAGAAATTCCGTTGCCCCTAAGAGCTATAACATGATGATGAAAATCATCGGATGAATTTTTCGCAATCAGAAGAATAGATTTTGTTATACCACACGATAGGTTTAATTCCGTTTGTAAATGAAGTATTTTCATACAGATTCAATCGTTTTTTCTCAGACTATCAGATTTTGATAGAGGTCATCTATGCTATTTATCATATTCGCAAAATTGAACATTTCAGAACGTTCTTTATGGAATTTACTTAGAGCTGGTAGATCAAATTCAAGTGAATAATATTTAGAAACTTTCGAAATTACTTCATTTTCATTCTTCACATATAAAGGATAATCATCTCCAAGAATTTCTAAGACTCCTTTCAAAGGATATGCTATTACGCCTACATCAAACGCCATTGCTTCCAGAACTACTAAGGGCAAACCTTCTGGTGCTAATGAGATAAATAATAATAAATCTATAGACTCATAAAAATTTTCAACATTGAATGAGTATGGAAGAAATCTTATATTTTTATTATTTATATGTGATTCTCCTATAGCAATAGTATTTAATGCGGGTTGAACCATATTTATTTGTTCACTAGCGGATAAGAATACCTGAAATCCCTTTTCCTTTGTAAACCTCCCAATATATCCAATAGAGTTTTTTCTTGATTCCTTTTTTTGAAAGAAATATGGAACGCTATTTTTTATAAGTTTTAGATTTTTTATTGCTTTTACTTTTAATTTGGATTCATTAAACACATGCTCGGCAACGGCTATTTGATAAGTTATATTTGATAAGAATTTTAATAATAATAAATGAATAAAAGCAATATCCTGTTTCCTGTTATCTCCTATTAAGTTTCCAGAGTGCAGGTGATGAATTACTTTTGCATTTTTACCAAAAATTACTGCTAATAATAAAATTCCCACCCCACCTTGATGATAATGAATTACATCATACCTGTTTTTTCTTAAAAAAAAAATCATTTTTATGTATTTTAACAGCAGATATCTATAACTTATTAATTTTGTATTTAGAAGATGAACAGTAGAAATATTCATTCTATTTATTTCTTCAACTGCATTACCTTTATAACAAGATAGAATTTGATGATCATATTGAGGAAGGTTTTTAATTAATCTAATAGAATATGAAGTAACACCATCATATTGAGATTTTACAATAATATGTAAAATTTTTTTTTCCATTTTATTATCTGTGAAGTACTAAGTCTCCTCTATTATCTGATTCGATGAAGATCAATTTTGGTAATTTTATTTAAGTAAAGACTTAATTTAGGCAGTAAACTACTTTGCCTAAGAATATCAATGAACTTTTGCCCTAATAAAGTAACGCTATAGTAACGAAGAATTTTAAACATTTTATGTTTTGAATTCACAAAGGCTTTTATAAAATATTTGCGTGAGATAGATAAACTTCCCCGATAATACTCGATCAAACCCATTCTAAAATAATAACTAAATCTACTGCCTAACTGAGATGATTCCATGTTCAGTCTATTCAAATAATTAGTCCCCAATTTATATGAAATCAAATTCGATTCTTTAGTTTTTGATTCATCAGTTTTCATAAAGCGGATGCGATATTTTAAGAGTGCATCTTGTACATTATAAAATTTATATCCGTGATATATTAGGTTCAAAAACAATTCATGGTCTTCTGCATATTTATATTCAATTTTATAGTACCCAACCCTTTCAAATATTTCTCTTTTTATAATCGCTGTTGGATTGCATACCGCACTTTGAACTGGCATCATAAATTCAATTTCATCATGAAATTCCGGATATTTCTTTTCACAAATTATTTTACCATATTCATTGATAAAAGTCACATTAGATCCAATAACGTGAAACTCAGGATGTTTTTGGAGTGCATTTAGTTGAACTTCAAATCTGTTTTTCTCAGCAATATCATCAGCATCCATCAAAGCAATGGTATTAAATGATGCATTCTTTAAACCATAATTAAGAGCTGCTGATCTCCCAAAATGGTTCCTCTTAATATATCGTATCCTTGTATCATTAAATTGATTCATAATTTCTTCAGTCTTATCAGTTGAGCCATCATCAATAATTAAGAATTCGAAGTCTTTATGAGTTTGGTTTAATATACTTCTAATTGCCTGCTCAATATAGGGAGCACAGTTGTATGTAGTCATCAAAACCGAAATAAAATTGGAGTTCATATACAATCATTCAATTGATTATTAATTTTAGCTTTAAGTATATCAAAATTGAACATTATAAAAACTAATTTTTTAAGTAATTCATTGAACTCAACTGGTTTGTCCGTCGAATCGACATCATTTGTAATAAATTTAACATTTGCGATTGATTGGAATAAGATAATGTTAACTGCATCCGAGATAATCCGTACGGCACACGAACAAGTAGTACGAGAGATATTTCAGGTAAAACCTTTTTATCCACAATAAATACTCCCGTTAGGTATTTTTCATTATTGAAAAATACAAATTCTCATATTCACGAATCATTTTTACTGTTGAATATTTTTCTGCAGTGAAAATGGCATTTTTACTTGTATTATTTTTAAGTGCAAATAGTATTTTCTCTTTAATGCATAAGGGGTTTAACTTATCAATAAGATGTCCATTAATACCATCTTCAATTATTTCTAAATTTCCACCGTTAGAGCTTACTACCACTGTAATGCCACAGGCTAAGGCTTCAAGGTTCACGATATCAAAGACTACCCGCTCAGAGGGCATAACCAAGAGATTGCATAATTTCATTATTTGAATTACATCACGGTTGGGGACTGATCCGAGAAAGAAAATAGAGTCATTTAGTTTTAACTCATTCTTAAGCCTTAATAAATTGCTAGTTTCTGGTCCTGTGCCAATATTAATTAAAACTATCTTTTGTTCACTCTGATTCTTTAGAGCGAATAATGCACGAATGAGAAGATCGATATTTTTCGGTTTAACGTGATGAGCTACGTTAAGTATGATTTTAGAACCTGGCGATATTAACAGGTTATATTTTTGAAATATACTTTTAGCTGCAATAATATTAGTAATGTATTCCAAATCAATTCCATTATATATAACTTTGATCTTTTCGGGTGGGTAAGTTTCAATCCCCAAATCATCAAAGAATAATTTTGATGCAGACCTGCTTGGAAATACAATATAATCGCTATTAAAAATGAATTATACTCTCTCTCTTAATCTGGAAAATAATTTTTTCGCTAGCAAAGAATCTGGCCATTCCTCCTTCAATTCAGAAGTAAATGATCCTTTAGAATGAATTGTAAGAATTTTTTTAGATGTCATATATTTCTGAATTTGAAATCCTATCAAGGTGTAATGCGAATGAATAATATCTAAGCCCCAATAATTTTTCTATTTTTCTATAGAATCTATCCTTTTTACCATAATGATAGGTTAGATACGGCATATTTGTGGTGAGGTATTTGTAAAAATTGAATGATTTGCTAGTCGTCGTCCTAATATTCTTAGCCTGGGAAGAAATGTGGATTGATCCAGATCTATCTCTTGGACTGTTTTATACACTTTATTTATATCATAAGAAAAATAAGATACTTCAAATTTAGAATGCGAAATGTTTTTTATTAAACTATGAATTATCTTATTTCCTCCTCCAGTATCAGGGGTGGGATATCCTGAGCCAGAAGCATATAATAATTTATCCCTACCCAAGTTCTTTTGACCTCAACAATGATTTACTAACAACCTGATCCATATTATAATACTTATATTCTGCTAATCTGCCTAAAAATATGACTGATTTAAGTTTTGATGCTAACTTAGAATATTTTTTAGCAAGTCATTTATTTTCTTCAGTAGGAATAGGATAGTAAGGTTCTCCATCTTCCTGAAAGTATTCATATGAAAGAGTTGTTGTTTCTGCTTTTTGTCCTGTAAGATGTTTATACTCAGTAACACGGGAAAAATCAGATTTCTTTTTCAACAAAATTAATTACTGCAGAATCCTGAATTAAGATTTTGCTAAAAATTTTTATACTCAAACCTAATCGATCTGTAAGGCAATTTTCCAAATTCATAATCAAAAAAATAATCAATCGGTCCGGTGTAAATCATTTTATTAAATTTAATATCATTCAAGAATATTTTTGTAATCAGTATTTAATACAACTTCAATATTTTTATGTGACTAACATTTTCTCAAACATTTTAGTGTAACCATCTTTTGGCATAAACTGGTATTTATCTGTAAAATATCTGCAATCATCATTTGTTCTAACAGGTATTCTTCCGCAAACAGAGGGAGCTAAATCCTTTGGTTCCAGGTTCCATTGTTTTTTAGTATAGTGTTTAAAAAATTTTTCAAACAGATCATATCCAACCTGGTTTACAATTATATCTTCTGAATTTTTAATCGGATAACGTTTTTCTCTTACCTTTTCATAAAATTCAGCGACTTCGTTTTCCGATTTTAAATCCAGGTTATAAAGTTTATTAATAGTTAACCTGTTAATAGGAATTGGATAAAGCTCTCCATTTAGCTTTGCCAATACTTTGTGTTCATACGGTAGCCACTCTGTAAACTGTGAAAGATAATCAAAAACTTTTTTGCTGTTAGTGTGAAATATATGCGGTCCATATTTATGAACTAAAATTCCATGCTCGTCATATTCATCATAAGCATTGCCGCCAATATGATTTCTCTTTTCAACAATTAAAACTTTTTTGTCTAATTGTGAAGCTAACCTTTCTGCCATAACGGAACCGGCAAAACCGGCTCCTACTATTAAGATAATCGTACATTAATTTATCCGGTTAGTAGTATCTTCTTATGTTTTAAAAATATGAACATTAATAAGGTTACTAAAAATTCAGTTATAATAACTGATACTGCAGTACCTATTGCAAAATACTCAGGTATTAATGTTAACAAAAGAATAATATGTATAAAAGCAGCAGCACTGATAATTTTGTTAAACACTTTATCATATCCTAAAGGCAGCATAATTTGAATTCCGAATACATTACTTAATGCTACCAAAAATGGAACGAAAGAAATTATTCTTAAAATGTCAGCAGATTGAAGATACTGTTCACCGAGCATTAAACCAGTTATATCTGATGCGAAAAGGAAAAGAGTGATTGTAAGAATTAGTCCTATTCCGCCTGCAAAGAAAATAAGTTTTTTATTAAAATTAATAAATTTTTGAAACGATTCCCTAAGAAGATTATTCACAAAGGGGAAAACAGATTGTGATATGGTATTAAGTATTCCATGAAACGCTATTCTTATTTTATCCGCTGCAGCGTAATAACCAACAAATGTATTGTTAGTCAGAAGTCCAAGTATAAAAGTATTGGAAGTTGTGTATAAGTTTATTGAAATAGATGATAAGAAAAGATACCATCCATCACGTAATTGATCTTTAATAATTTTTAGAGGAGGAAATATTAATTTAACTTTTAATATTGTTAGTGCAGTAATAATTCCTGCTACCCCAATAAGTACCTGTGTAATTGAATTTAAAAACGCCAGCTTAATGTAATCATCTTCACTCCTTATAAGTAAAAAAATCAGAGCCGTGGTAAAAATTCTAACAATAACATTAATAATTGTAATGTACTTCATTTTTTCCAATCCCTGGAAAAGCCACAGCGGGAAAAGAACGCTGCCTATTAACATTCCTGAGCTTGCAAAGTATACCAAATAATCAGCCCTGAATTTTTCAACCGAAAGTACAATTGCAGCCAGCAGTAAAATAGCAACAATAAACAATGCGGTTTTGATTATAAGGATGGATGAAAAAATCTGGGAAAGTTTTTCTTTGTCCTTCCTATGAACGGATACCGCTCTTGTGCCGGAAAGATTAAAACCGTAATCGCAAAGAATTAAAAAATATATATTAAGTGCTGCAGCGAATTGCACCAGTCCGTATTTTTCAGGTCCTAGCACCCTTACAACATAAGGAAGAACGATTAAAGGGAAGAGATAATTTGCTGCCTGTAATACAGAAAGAGATGCAAAATTATCAATAATTTTTTTATAAGGTTGCAGTTTCTCCTGTAAATTGAACACTATTATAATTTGTTTACGTAAGAGTTTTTATTTCCTCGCCAGCCACATTTCAGGGTCACGGTTATTTCGTGCCTTCCATATTTCAAAATGCAAAACTTTTCCGTCAACACTCTCTCCAATTTTCGCAAGAACGGTTCCCTCATATACTTTACTGCCTTCCTGGACAAAAATTTCCTGCAGATGACCATAAACAGTTCTGTATTCTTCATTGTGCGAAACAATAATAATGCTGCCATAACCCGGTAACCAATCAATTGCAGATATTACACCCTCAGCTACACACCTCACATTAATATCTGCATTTGCTTCAATATCAATTCCATAATTTAGTGTAACAGTATTTAGAACGCTATTTTTATTTTCACCAAATCTCCCGATAATTTTTCCATTGTAAAGCGGCCAAGACATTTTCCCCTTAAGTTGCGAGAAAGAGGAAAATGAATCTGTGCTGAGATCATATTCAATTCCGGATTTTTCTTCAACAATATTATTATTCTCTACCGAAGCTAACTGCATCTGCCTTTTTTTCTCTTCTTCAATAAGTTTTGCTATAAGATTATTAATTTTTGTTTGAGCTTCTTTTTTTGAATCAAGTGCTGCTTTAAGCTTACTTTTATCCTGCCGGATAGATTTTAAAATTTCTTTACGTTCACCGAGCTTTAGATTAAGCATTTTTTCTTCCGCTTTCTTTTGTTCAGCCAGTAATTTTTTATCATTTATTTCTTTTTGAAGTAAAACTTTTGCTTCGATTAATTCAATTTTCTTTGTTTGAAGTAGTTCCAAATCTTTTTCTCTTTTATCAGAAAACTTTTTTAAATATTGAATCCTTAATAAAGCTTGCTGCAGGGATTCTGCATCCAAAATACTTTCAAATTCACTTAATGAACCCTTTTTATATATGGCAACAACATACTTCGCATAATTTTGCTTTAACCCCTGTATTTCTGCTTCAATGGAATTTATTGTTCTGTTACTTTTATCTATTTGCTTTTGCTTTTGCTTTTCTTCATTACGGTAATTGCTAATTACTTTATTTAACAAAAAACTCTGCTTATTGTAGTTCTCTAATACTTTTATTGTTTCCTTTTCACGAACCTCCTCTTTTCCAATTTCTTCTTCCAGAATGGCAATTTCATTCTTTATTTTATTAAGTTCTTGTTTCCTGTTATTAATTTGCTCCTGCTGGGCAGATAATTTCGGGTGGAGGGAAAGTGTGAAGATGAAAAAAATGTAAAAAAGGGGTTTTACCATGATATAATTGTTGCATCATCAGGTAATATAAAATCGATAGAAATACCACTATCGTTTGCAATTATATTTTTATACATGATGTTAACTTCCTGGTTATCAGCTTTGTTATTAACAGCTATATTAAACGGAACTGCAACATTTTCCAGCAATTCAAAATTTGAATACCTTCCTTCAAGATTAATTGTCTGATCTACTGATCTTAAAGTATAATTTGTAATACCAAGCTCCCGTATATCCACCCTGTAAACAGTTGTTGTATTTTCGATGGGATTAATATAAGTAAGCACGTACTTATCATCTTCAACAGCATAATGATTTGGCTGCTTATATAAATTTTCAGTTAAGTTTACTGATCCAACAAAAGCATCAACTAAATCATTAAATGATAAGTTAACTTTGAAAATATTACGTAATACATCGTCACTTAGTTCACCTGTATATGCAGTATTTTCAATTCCATCATAAAAAATGTATGATTTTTCTGTTACCAGCGCTTGGGCTAATTCAATACCAAAAGGACCCATGATTGTAAAATAAATAGAGTCGGGTTTTAACATAACAACTCTAAAGCTTGCATTGTTATCGTAAATTTCTGATTTGATATGAATTGTACCAACACCCTCAAAACTTTTAATTTTTCTGCGATTAGCTTCAAGTTTATTAATCAATCTTTCAGAGGGCAGAAGTTCAACTTCCTCAGTTGGTTTTGAGGGGATACACCCATTTAGAATAACGAAAAAATTAGTAAGTATTATCGAAGTAATTAATATTTTTTTCAAAGTGCACCCGTTTCCACTTTTTGTTTTAAT
Organism: uncultured Ignavibacteriales bacterium; assembly: GCA_963714405.1. GTDB lineage: Bacteria > Bacteroidota > Ignavibacteria > Ignavibacteriales > Ignavibacteriaceae > JAZGGS01. The sequence goes on from CAVQOH010000001.1 coordinate 678,076, forward strand.
AATTCGTTTGAAGAATCAAGTTCCAAAGCTCTTTCCCAAATTTCAACAGCCTTATTTTCTTCGCCCATTTTGTATAATATATCACCTAGGTGTTCAAGCATTACAGAATTTTCTCCACCTATTTCAATTGCTTCTTCAATGTAATATTTAGCTGATTTAAAATTGCCCATCATATAGTAAATCCAGCCAATTGTATCAAGGTAGGATGAATTACTAGAGTCTGCTTCAATTGAAATTTTTACCATTTGCAGTGCTCTTTCCAATTGCAACCCTCTTTCAGAAAGTGAGTATGCATAGTTGTTATTAATCAGTGCATTTAAAGAATCAATTTTCAGTGCTCTCTCGTAAATACTATCACTCTCAGAGAATTCCTGTAAATTATTTAATATTAGACCAAGTTGTCCTAAAAGATTTATATTTCTGGGATCAATAACCAAAGCACGTTTTAAATATTGTACAGCATCTTCATTTTCATTTAGCTGACTTAAAGTAAAACCGTATGCTGATAAAGCATTAATATCTGCCGGGTTTAATTCTACTGCTTTTTTAAGATAATCTCTTGCTTGTAAGTTCTTTCTTTGCTGAGCAAGTGAAAGCCCTAAAATAAGATTTATAGCAAAATCATGCGGGAATAAATCAATTGCTTCCATCATTATTTTTTCAGCTTCTTCAAACTTTTGGTTATCAAAATATAATCCACCTAAGCGAATCCATGCTTCACTGTTCCAACTTGCATTTTCAGTAACATATTTAAAATATTCAATTGCAACTAAATCTTCTTTTTGGCTTAAGGCAATTGCACCTAAATACAATTTAACCTCCCAATCAGATGTGTCTTTATCAATTGATTCAAAAAGATTTTTAGCCAATGGTAATACAGTAGTATCTACAATCGCTTTTACAAAATATGATGCACCAATTCTAATCTTTATTTCCAGGGGAACATGCTTTTGTTCTAAAATGAATCCGTATTCTTTAGCAGCAGATTCCCAGTCATCCATAAAAATAAAAGTTTGAGCTTTTTTCTCCCTTGCATCTAAATCATCAGGCATTAATTCAATAATATCATCAAGCATTTTTAATGCTTCATCATATTTCTCTGAACGATGATAAAAATCAATTACTACTTTTTGAACTGACACGACGCTTGGCGCAAGTGATAGAAGTTTAATATATGAACTTTCAGCTTCTTCAATAAAACCTAATTTTTCATACAATCCGGCCATATTCAATAAAACATTCCAATCAGCACCGATTAGTTTTGTCAGCTTTTCGTAAATAGTTATGGCTTTTAATGGTTTCGACTCTGAATAAATTCTTGCAAGATCGTAATAAGTATCCAATCTTTGAGGATCAATTTCAATAATTCTTTCCATTACAATTGCGGCAGAATCAACCTCACGCGCACGTACAAATACATTTGCAAGCAAATCGTAGTAATCAAGTTCGGTTGAATCAATTTTAACAGATAACTTGGCATACTTTAGTGCTGATGATAGTTTGTTAAGTGCAAGATAATTTTTTGCCAGTGCATAATATAAACCTGAGCTTGTATCATAATTCAATGCTTCAGTAAATTCCACAATTGCTAAAGCGTAATCCTCATCAGCTTCAGCAACAGTTCCATTAATAAAATGATCTAAAGCTTTTTCTTTTGAAGAATAATCCTGCTCAGTAGAAGTATCATTTTCAAACTGCTGCGTACTGTTTTCTGAACTAGAACAGGCTGTTACAAGTAAAAGGCCAAATATGTAAGTAAATAATAATTTCATAACAGTTAATAATTAAAGCAAAAATATATTACTAAGCCATTTTAATAACAAGTGAATAACATTCGTTAAAAAGCTGGGACTAAAATAAATTAGTGCAGGGATTGTTAAACTTTTAAAACGCCATGCAAATTGTTAGGAGGATTTTCATCAACAGAATAAGCCTGTTATTTGCAACTATGCATATATAATATTATTTATTATTTTAGTCTTAACATTATAAGAAACTAGTAAATTAAAAAGTTTGCTATGAAGAACATTATTTACACCATTAACATTTTTTTATTTGTTTCCGTATCCTGCTTTGCACAAGGAAGTGCCGGTGATGAAGCCCAATATGAATATCGTTACCTAATTGATATGCCTACGGCAGGTATGCTTCAGAAGGGTCTTGTAGGAGTTACATCAGATATTTTACCTAACGGTGTTTTGATAGCTGCAATTGAAGCGGGTGTTTTTAATAATGTTAGTTTCGGTATTTCTTTGGCGGCTCAAATTTTCTCGGGTCTGGTAATGTTGATTGGTACAAATGGCCGGGCATAAATATAAGGCTGCGAATTCTGGATGAGGCGGTTCTTCTTCCTGCAATTACTTTAGGTTTTGATACTCAAGGTAAAGGTGAATACAATGATTCACTCGGAAGATACACTATAAAATCTCCTGGAATTTTTGCTGCAGTTAGAAAAAACTTCAACTTTATTGGATATTTAAGTTTGCATGGAAGTGTAAACTATTCCTTGGAAGAAAATGATGGAGATAATTTTGTAAATCTTAAAGTTGGGGCAGAACAAACTCTGGGTTCAAATTTTTCAATCATTGTAGAATATGATTTTGCTTTTAATGATAATAATACAACTGGTTTTGGTGAAGATAAAGGATATCTAAATATAGGATTACGATGGACGGTAAGCAATGGTTTTACACTCGGATTTGATTTACGAGATCTTAGAAGCAATAAATGGGGCAGTAAAAATTCTTTTGATCGTGCACTTAGAATTGAATATATACAAAGCATCTTTTAGAAACGCTCAAAACTAGAGATGTTTTTTATTTAATTTTGGATTCATTTCGTGTACTTTTAAGTGTACAAACCAGTTTACAATTAAGTACATAAACAAATTTTTTCCTTAAAAAACCTGCATTTTTTTCACTTTTTTAACATTATTGAAAAGGCGTGATTATTGCCTAATTTTAAACAAAGTAATAATAAGGATGGAGAGATGAAAAAGTTATACACCATTAAATTCGCTTTAACTATTTTTTTAATTTCAGCATTTACCGGTTGCTACACTCAAGTAGCTACTGACGATACATTTTCCCACCAGGTATATGATGAAACAGAAAACTATGAATACAGTGATTTTTATTATGAAGATGATGAAGAAGCGGATTCAAGTTATTTTTCTGAAGAAGAATATGAAGATGAATTTACTGAGATATACGAAGAAGATGATGAGATTATTATCAACAATTACTATTATGGCTATCCCTCCTACCGAAGATATTACTACGGTTACTATCCTTCATATACCTTTGGTTTAGCTTTCGGTTTTGGATTTGCTTCGGCTTATTACTACTCTTATTGGCCACATTATTCTGGATGGTGTGGTTACGGATGGTATAATCCATATCCGTACTATTGCTATTACCCATCCTATTATTATGGTTACTATCCAGGTTACTATTATCCAAATTATTATTACGGATATTATTCAGGTAGTTACAATAATTATAGAACACGAACAGAATATATTTCTGGAATTAGAAACCGAGGCAATGGAAGAAATTATGGCAATAGAACAAGAGATCCTTTAACCAGTATAACGGGTGGCACCTATACTGATAGAAGGGATCCGTTGGTCAGCAGAGATTTGAAAGTAAGCACTGATAGAAATACTGGTTTAACTAAAAGAAATGATATTACAAGAAATAAAATCACAAAAACTGATCGGGATTTAGTTACAGATAAGAACAAGCTTGGGAACAGGCAAATAACTAAAAATAAGGTAAATGATAAATCACGCTTTACAAATCAAACAAAGAGAACGGATAAGAAATATCTTGGAACAAATAAAACTGATGTTAACCGCAAAACAGTTGGTACAAGGAATAAAATAAACAGGAATAAAAACACTTCCGGAAATAAGGATAGAAAAACTTATAAACCGAATGTAAACAATAACAGGGAAAAACAAGTTAAACAAAACAAAGGCAACAACAGAAATTATAAGCCACCGGTAAAGAATAACACAAGAAATAACAACAATTATAAACCTCCAAAGAAAAATACACCGCCAAATAAAACGTACAATCCACCTAAAAAGAACAATAATCCACCAAAACAAACTTATAAGCCTCCATCAAGGAATAATAATCCTCCACGGAACTATTCTCCTCCAAGGAATAATACTCCGAGAAATACTTCTCCTCCACCCCGCAGTAATACGAACCGCGGATCTAACAATACAAGTGGGAAAAGGAGATAAATAGTTATGAATCAATTAAAAATTGTATTCATAATAATTGCAATTGGTGCTTTTTCTTCTGGATGTTATACAGTTGTAAATTATAACGTGGCTGGTGATGTGATTGAAAATCCACCACCTCGTCCACATCCTCCTTTTTATCCACCGCAGTCAATAATTATAGTACCTGCTCCTGTTAATCAACCACCGCAGGATTATAAAACAAGAAATCCAGAAAATGGGAATGACAGAAGAAGAGATGATGTTATTGATCCGATAAGAAATGGAGGTGGAAGAGGAAATGATGGAAGCAGAAGATAAATTAGATTATTTAAAAAAATGCCTGAACAGCGGGAGCCATAAATGAAATCCTTTTCTAAAATATTTATTGCAATAGCATTATTTTCATTATCAATTCAATTAAGCGCACAAAATTATAACGATGCACTTCTTTTAAGTGAACCAGGTTTATATACTAGTGCTCGTGCACTTTCACTTGGTAACAGTTTTACTGCGCGAAGTAATGATTTTACAGGTGTTATGTTCAATCCTGCAGGTTTAGGATTTGTAAATAATCTTCAGTTATCAACAGGTTTTAATTTTAATAATTTTAACAACCAAACAGATTTTTTTAATACTGCAACATCGGCAAACCGAAACTCAATTAATTTAAACCAATTTGGAATTGTTTATCCTGTTCCAACGGTTAAAGGAAGCTGGGTATTCGCAATTGGCTACAACAGGATTAAGGAATTTAACAGAACGTTAGAATTTAATGGTTTCAATGGTGGCAACAACTCGATGATACAGGCCATTACAGGAGAATATAATGAAGAAATTCCGATAACAAATGATTTGGGGTTGGCTTATGAGATTACTGATCCGCAAACAGGGTATTACATTAAAGATACTACTTTAATAAACGGTTTATTAAATCAGAGCGGAAGAATCAGAAAAGAAGGAAGTTTGAACAATTGGTCTTTTTCAAGTTCAATGGAAATTGCACAAGGTTTAATGCTTGGTGGTACGTTTAACATCTTAACCGGTAAATATAAAAGCGATAGCGATTTTTGGGAAGATGATACACAAAATTTGTATGGAATAAATCTTGAACTTTTTCCGGGAGATCCAACAACCAGAGATTTTCAATCATTTTATATAAACGATATAATTGAATGGGATCTTTCCGGATGGGATGCGAAAGTTGGAATATTATATAACTGGAAAAATTATTTAAAATTTGGTGCTACGGTAAAATTCCCAAGTTTTTATACAATTGAAGAAACTTATTTTGTTGATTCATACAGCGAATTTGGAACGGGTATAGACTATTCTTTAGATCCCAATATTATCGATGAAATAAAATATGAAATTAAAACTCCTTTTGAATATTCTTTTGGCGCGGTAGTTACCTTTGCTGTTGCAAGTGTAAGTGCTGATATTAAACTAATAGATTATTCCGATATGGAATTTACAAATGGATTGACAAGCAATTATAGAATAACTAGGAATAGAGAGATTGAGGATCTTTTTGCAACAGCAATAAATTATAATGTAGGTGCAGAATTCAAAGTTCCATCATTGCCAATCTTTTTAAGAATAGGTGGAATGTACCTGCAATCACCATTTGAAAATGATCCATCAGATTATGATAAAAAATATTTAACTGCAGGAGCGGGAATTGAACTTGGCGGAAGGTTTACACTAGATGCTGGATACGCTTATGGGTGGTGGAAAGATTTTGGAGATAACTACGGAGTAAATGAATCAAGAACTTACCAGGATATAAATGTCAATCATGTAGTTCTGAACTTTACAGCACAGTTATAAATTATTTATCAAATATTACTCAATATTCAACTTAAATTATTTTTAATCCCTAAAAGGTTGTAAAATATCATTGAAGATTATCCCGGATTGAGAGATTTGGGATTTTATCCATATTTCCTCTCTAAAATCTTATATTTGAATCATTCTTTTAAGCATCTTATCTTTAAACTTATATAAAGAATTATATGAGGAAACAATAAAAGGCGTTATTTCTAAAATAGAAAGTAAAGATCACTACGTTTATTGTGAGGATAGAAAAGAGATAGTACGCTGCACTATTCGCGGGAAGTTCAAAAAAGATTTTAATCTTAAAAAGGCCAAATTATTTGCGACAGATTTTGCATCGGTTGGTGATATTGTGAACTTTGAATTAAATAAGGATGGCAGCGGTGTAATAGATTCAATTGAAGAAAGATCCAACTACATTTCCCGTAAAGCCCCGCGCATTAAAGGTGCCAGCTACCGCGGAGAAAGATTAGAACAGGTAATAGCCGCGAATATTGATAAAGTTTTTATAGTTACAAGCGTTTGCGAGCCGGATTTTAACAATAAAACTCTCGATAGGTTTATAGTTACTGCAGAAAGTTCTGACCTTGAAGCTGTAATTGTGATTAACAAGATTGATTTGGCTATTGATGATGAACCACAGCAATGGCAGTATCTTTATAAGAATATTGGTTACGACCTAATCCTTACAAGTGTAATAAATGATATTAATATTGATAAAATAAAATCCCGATTAGATGGTACTAAATCTTTGTTTTGGGGTCAATCAGGTGTTGGTAAATCATCTTTGCTCAATAAAATGTATACGGATTTACATTTAAAAATTAATGATGTTAGCCAATATTCTTCTAAAGGCAAACATACTACGGTTACAAGCAGAATGATTCCATTGGATAAGAACACTTTTATAATTGATACACCGGGTATAAGAGAAATCGATCCATACGGTATTAAGAAGGAAGATCTATCACATTATTTTATTGAGTTTGAAAAATTTGCAGATCAGTGTAAATTTAATACCTGCACTCATCATCACGAACCTGGTTGCATGGTTATTGAGGCAGTTGAAAGAAAAATGATTTCAGCAGAACGTTATGATAGCTATTTGAGAATTTTAGAAACAATTGAAGACGATTTAAATTTCTAATGCAGGAAATATCACAGGAAGTTTTAAATAACCTTTCAAATTTTATATCTTCATCAAAAAATAGTGATGAAGCTCTGTTCAGTTATGTTTTAAAAATAAGTATTCCCTCTAATTTAAAATTTCTAAATGAGCTTGTAAATCAACATTCAAAGCTGGTTTATTTTAGCGAACCCGAAAAGCAGAATCCCTTTATGGCTATTGGTTTTCTCAAAGAACTTGTTCCTGCGGGTGAAACAAAAATTTCATCTATTGAACGAAACTTTAATAAGTGGAAAAACAGGTTATTTCATAATTGGAATCAGTTTTCAATAGATGAAATACCCATAATTATTTCTTCGATAAAATTTGATGCGGATAAGAACTCTGATAAATGGAACGATTATCCTCCTATTTCCTTTTACGTACCTAAAATAATTTTACTTAATTATAACGGGAACAGTTATGGAATTTTTAATTTTATAATTAAAGATAAAACTCAACTTGAAGAAATAAATAAAGAATTTAAGAATGAAATAAACCTGATTATGAATCTGGATTACAGTAAAATTTCTGCAAATGATAAAACTACAGAAATATCATTTAATGAATCGTTCGAAGAAAAACAGAACTGGAATACAATCTTTACGGAAGCGCAGGCAAAGCTGCACAAAAATGAAATTGAAAAAATTGTTTTATCAAGAGAAAAAATATTTCAGGTTTCATCTAACACAAACTGGGATTCTATTATTTGAACAACTTGAAATTAAATTTCCGAAATGTTATCGCTTCTTAAATAAAAGTGACGGCTCTTATTTTTTTGGAGTTTCGCCCGAAAAATTTATCACAATTAAAAATGGAAAAGTTAAAGTTGAAGCTGTAGCAGGTTCTGCACCAAGAAGTAAAGTGGAACATGAAGATACAAACTATGCAGAGGAATTACTTAACAGCAGTAAAAACCTTAAAGAACATAAATTTGTTTCTGATTTTGTGTCAAATGTTGTAAAAAAATATTCAAACAAAGTATCCAGCAGCATTTCCCCTATGATTACAAAACTGGAAAACATTCAACATTTAGTAACAAAAATAAATGCAGAGCTAAAATCAAATGGAAATTTTTTACAATTGATTGAAGAACTTTATCCTACACCTGCAGTGTGCGGTGTACCCAAGAATGATGCTATGAAATTTATCAGAAAAAATGAGCAACACGATCGCGGATTGTATTCGGGATTAATCGGATGGATGGATTTTAATGGGAACTGCGATTTTTCTGTGGCAATTAGATCAGCACTATTAAAAGGAAATGAAATTACAGCATTTGCAGGTGCTGGTATTTTAGAGGATTCGGATATTGACGAAGAGTTTTTGGAAACTCAACTTAAACTAAATCCCATTTTAGAATTGTTTAATGAAAAAAATTAAAGTAAATAAAAATAATTTTTGGACTGAAATATTTGTGAAGCAATTAAGTATTGCAGGTGTTAAATATGCTTGTATTTCACCAGGTTCAAGAAGCACACCGCTTACTTTTGCATTTGCAAAAAATAAAAAAATAAAATGCTTTGTAAATATTGATGAAAGATCATCAGCATTTTTTGCATTAGGTCTTGCAAAAGCATCCCAGACTCCTGTTGCGGTAGTTACAACTTCCGGCACAGCGGCGGCGGAGCTTTATCCCGCAATAGTTGAAGCTTACCAGCAGCGTGTACCTTTGATAATTTGTACAGCAGATAGACCGCCTGAGCTTATAAATACAGGTGCAAACCAAACTATCAATCAGAATAATCTTTATAAGAATCACATTCGCTGGTTTAAAAATGTTGGTATGCCATCAATTAAAAAGATAAAACTTCGCCGTTTACAGCAAGCGGCTCTAAGAGCAGTTGAAATATCCACAATAAAGGATTGTGGACCCGTTCATTTAAATTTTCCATTCAGAAAACCACTTGAACCCTTCACTTTTACTGCTGAAATTGATTCACTATTAATAAAAGAGATAGATAAGAGCATAAAAAAAATAAAGCCATCGAAAAATAGATTGGATTCTGTAAAATTAAGAAGAACGAAAAGATTTAAGGAAATTGTTGATCTTATAATTCAGGAAGAAGAAGGATTAATTATTGCAGGACCAATGGATTACAATTCCAATCTCAGGAAATTGTTAAATAGTCTTTCCTCACTTTCGGGCTATCCAATAATTGCAGATGCTTCATCACATTTAAGATTCAATATTACGAAGAATCAAAACAATGTTATATCAAATTATCATGCCTTTTTACGCAGCAGCCAACTAAGTAACACACTTAATCCAAAATTAATCCTTCAATTTGGAAGAACACCCACATCAACATCCTTAAAAGATTTTTTGAAAAATTGTAATGCACAGCATTTTCTTGTTAATGAATTTGGAGATCTGTTCGATCCGTTAAGAAAAGCAAAAGCTGTTATTAAATATAATCCTGCTGAATTTATTCAAGAACTAATGAATACTTTAGCTGAAAGTAAATTCAAGCTGAAAGATTTAAATTGGCTGGGAAATTATAAGTCTGCAAACTTGCTTTCTGAAAAGATAAAATCGCAGATTATTAACAAAGCAGCTTATCCAAATGAACCGGGAGTAATTACGAATCTTCTTAAAGGCTTGCCAAATAAGGCTCATCTGCTAATTGGAAACAGCTCTCCCATCAGGGATTTTGATAATTTTGCACCAGTAATGGATAAAGTAATAACAGTTCATATTAATAGGGGTGCAAGCGGTATAGATGGAATTACTTCAACAGCACTGGGTATTGCACAGCTTAAAGAGCCGGCTTTTCTTTTAACCGGTGATCTATCATTCTTACATGATTTAAATGCACTTGCTGCTGCAAAAAATTATACTGCAGGATTAACAGTAATTCTAATCAATAACAACGGTGGTGGAATTTTTAATTCTCTTCCTGTTTCAAAAGATAAATCTATTTTAAACGAATATTTTTTAACCCCTCATAATTTAAATCTTAAAAAGATTACTACTTCTTTCGGGGTTGACTACAAACTGGTAAAAAGCTGGGAAGAATTTAGTGCTGAAATTAAAAAATCAGGGAAGAAAAAAGCAGTAAGTGTTCTCGAAATAAAAACAGATGCTGAAAAATCATTGAGATTAAGAAATAAATATTTTACAGAAGTAGTGAAAAAGATTGATAGTGAATATAAAGTTTAATGATAGTTTCATCCGAAAATATCTCTCTCAATGTTGAACTCTTTTCTGAAATTAATCCTGAGAATGATACCTTAATTTTCTTACACGGTTTCACCGGTTCAGCAAATGATTGGCTTCAAACTACAAAACTGATTGATAAACGCTTTAACAAAATTGCCGTCGATTTAATCGGGCATGGTAAAAGTGATTCACCTTTGAATGTTGAAAAATATTCGCCTGAAAAAATAAATGAGCAGCTGCTTAATATTATAAATCACTTTACTGACAATAAAGTTATTATCTTAGGTTACTCGATGGGTGGAAGAGCTGCATTAAATTTTGCGATTAATCGTCCGGATAAACTTAAGGGAATAATTTTAGAAAGCACTTCTGCAGGAATAGAAGATCCTGAGGAAAGAGACATTAGAGTTAAAAGCGATGAAGAACTTGCAGATTTTATTGAAAGCAACACCATAGAAACTTTTATTGATTTCTGGATGAACCTTGAAATTTTTGGAACTCAAAAAAGATTTTCAAACAATCTGCTGAATATACTGCGAACAGAAAAGTTAAAAAATTCTTCTTTAGGACTGGCAAATGCTCTAAGAGGATTTGGCACAGGAAGAATGCCATATTTAGGTGATAAATTATCATCCCTCAATTTCCCTGTTCTCCTAATTACCGGTGAGCTTGATTCCAAATTCTCTCAAATCAATAAAGAGATTGTTAAAAAATTTCCTTCCGCAAAATTTCAAATTGTAAAGAACGCTGGACATAATGTGCAATTGGAAGAAAGAGAGGATTTTATTGAACATACAAACAAGTTTCTAAATCAATTCTAAATCATCATCTTTTTCAATATTTTAGCAGAACGCAAATAAGAATCATAAGGTTTTATTATGAAGTACGATTGGAAAAAAGCAAAAGATTACAAGGACATCATCTATGAAAAAATGGATGGTGTAGCAAAAATAACCATTAACCGCCCGGAAGTAAGAAATGCTTTCCGCCCGGAAACAGTAATTGAAATGTATGATGCTTTTACAGATGCAAGGGAAGACCAGGAAATTGGAGTTATCTTACTAACAGGTTACGGTCCGGCTAAAGATGGTAAGTACGCTTTCTGCTCCGGCGGAGATCAGAGGATACGCGGAGATAAAGGTTATATTGGTAAAGATGGCGTTCCGCGTCTGAATGTGTTGGAACTCCAAAAATTAATACGCAGCATTCCAAAAGTTGTAATTGCTCTGGTTGCAGGTTATGCAATCGGCGGCGGGCATGTTCTTCATGTTGTTTGCGATTTAACAATTGCAGCAGAGAATGCGGTCTTCGGGCAAACAGGTCCTAAAGTTGGAAGTTTTGATGGAGGTTTTGGTTCAAGTTATCTTGCAAGAATTGTTGGACAAAAAAAAGCAAGAGAGATCTGGTATCTCTGCAGGGAGTACGATGCAATTGAAGCGGAAAAAATGGGATTAGTAAATAAAGTTGTTCCTGTTGATGAGCTTGAAAAAGAAGGGATTATGTGGGCGAAACAAATATTAAAGCACAGCCCTATGGCAATACGAGTTTTAAAATCTGCTTTTAACGCAGAGCTTGATGGGCAGGCAGGCATACAGGAATTAGCGGGAAATGCAACTCTTCTTTACTATATGAGCGAAGAAGCACAGGAAGGTAAAAAAGCTTACCTTGAAAAACGTAAACCCGATTTTAAAAAGTACCCTAAACTTCCCTAAAAAAATGAATTCTGCTGAAATCGATAAGTCAAGAAAAATAAGTTACTGGATAATTGCAGCACGCCCAAAAACTTTATTGGCAGCTTTTGTACCGGTAATGGTTGGTTCGGCATTATCGATTTCTGTGAACAGGTTTTTCCTTCCTTATTCAATTGCAGCATTAATATGTGCTGTGCTAATACAAATTGGTACAAATTTTACAAACGATCTATATGATCACCTTAAAGGTGCAGATAACAAAAACCGTAAGGGTCCTCAAAGAGCTTTGGCTTCGGGATTAATTTCAGTCAACGAGATGAAATGGGGAATCACTTTTACATTCGGTCTTTCGTTTCTAATAGGTCTCTATCTTGTTTTCAATTCAGGATGGATAATACTTTTAATTGGAATTATTTCAATCGCCGCAGGATTTATATACACAGCAGGTCGTTTCCCTCTTGCTTACAACGGGCTTGGTGATATTTTTGTTTTTGTTTTTTTTGGAATTGTTGGAACAGCAGGAACTTATTTTTTACACACTTCTGAATTTACTTTACTTTCGTTATTAATTTCGATTCCAGTTGGTGCAGTAACAACGAATATAATTGTTGTAAATAATTTTCGTGATATTGACGAAGATAAAGCTGCCGGTAAAAAAACACTTGCTGTATTTATCGGTAGATCACTTACAATATTAGAATTTATTTTACTATTAATTGTTTCTTATATAGTTCTTATAATCCTTTATTTTAAATATGATTTCAGCTACTGGATTTTTCTGCCCTTGATAACAATTCCGGTTGCAGTAATTTTAGTAAAAATGCTGTTCAATTTAAAAGGTGAAGAATTAAATAAAACTCTTGAGTTATCTGCAAAATTTTCTGGGCTATACGGATTATTGCTTTCCGCTGGATTAATTTTATGAGCAATCTTTCGCTAACATTTTCACCGTATATTTTAAAACTAAAATCCTCTTTTGAAGTTGCCCATGGAAAAATCAAGGAAAGAAAGGGCTGGATAATATCTATAAAAAATCCCAATGGATTAGAGGGAATAGGCGATGTAAGTCCTTTTCCTGAAATAGGTTCCGAAAGCTATGAGGATGCAGAGAGTGCGTTAAAAAACATCAAACTAAACTTCAAAATTGATCTGGGCGAAATCTATAAAAGTTTTGCAGAAGCTTTAAAAGAATATGGTTCTCTTCCCTCCTTGAGGCATGGAATTGAACAAGCGCTGTTAAATCTTATTTGTAAAGAAAAAAATCTTGCCATTGATAAACTTTTAAATCTTTCTCTTAAAAATGAAATTTTTGCTAATGGTATAATAGGATTATTAACAATTGATCAAACAATAAATAAGATTAAAGAGTTGATTGAATTTGGTTATAAAACTTTCAAACTGAAAGCCGGGAGAGAAAATTTTACTCAAGATTTTGAATGCATAAAAGCAGTTAGAAATGAATTTGGAAATGATATTAATTTACGTATTGATGTAAACGGAAAATGGAAATTAATTACTGCTATTAAAAATTTAGATAGATTAAACAAGTTCAACATAGAATATGCAGAACAGCCAGTTAATAATCTAAATGATTTTATAGAATTAAGTAAAAACTCTTCTATTCCATTAGCTGCGGATGAATCGATTCGCACAAAAAATGATGCAGCAAATTTTATTAATAAACATGCAGTGAATTATCTTATACTTAAACCAATGATGATTGGAGGATTACTGTCAACATTAGAAATCATTGAACTGGCTGAAAAAAATAATATCATTTCTGTTATCACTTCATCTTTTGAATCAGCAGTTGGTAAGACGAACGCAGTTATTGCTGCAGCCACTGTAAAGAATAAAATTGCACACGGACTTTCCACAAATGATTTTTATTTAACTGATGTAATAACTGATCCGTTTCCAGTGAAGGATGGAAAAATTCATTTATCAATCTAATGGATAGAATTTCAATAAATAATTTGCTTTTGCAGAATCAATCACCAGATTCCCCCGCTATCATAACCATTCATAAGTCCTTAACTTATAAAGAGTTAAAGGAAGTTTCACTTAAGTGGAAATTTTATTTTATGGAAAAAGGAATTGCTGAAAATGATCTGGTTGGAATTTTTTGTTATCATTCAGTGGAATTTGTTGTTTCAATTTTAGCACTCTGGCAATTGGAAGCGATACCTGTTTTAATAAATCCCAGTGTAACGCAAAGTGATTTAAAAGAATTATTACAAATCACAAATAGCAAAAAGCTGGTAGCTCCAGATAAGTTAATTAATAAGTTTGATCTGAATGAATACAATATCATTACTCGACCAAAAGTGTTGATCGATGATTTTGCAGTTGTAGATAAAAATAGTATTAATCCCGAAAGAACAGCAGCAATTATTTTTACTTCAGGTTCGTCAGGAAAACCAAAAGGAGTAAAACTCTCATATAATAGTTATTATAAAAGTGCTTTGATAGGAAATACGATTCTAAAACATAGTAGCAAAGATAGATGGCTGGCAAGTTTACCGTTTTACCATGTTGGGGGTTTTTCAATTGTAACGCGCTCTCTGCTTTTTGGTATTCCCTTAATCATTCCCCCTTCAATTAAAACTGATGATCTGGTAAAATCATTTACTGAATTTAACCCTACAATTTGTTCACTTGTATCAACACAGCTAAAAAGATTGGTTGATAAAAAAGTAAAACCGAACCATCAATTTAATAATGTATTACTTGGCGGTGGTTTTATTTCATCTGAATTAGTTGAAAATGCAAGAAAACTTGGATGGAAGATTACGAAAGTTTATGGTTCAACTGAGACTGCTTCATTTATTACATCACTTTCTCCAAATGAGTTTAAGCAAAAACCAGATTCCGTAGGAAAGCCATTAAAAGATGTAAAAATTAAAATTACTGATGAGAATGGAAATACAGTGAAGAATAATCAAAGCGGAGAAATATCCATAAGCTCTCCATCACTTATGCAAGGTTATTTAAATGATAAAAATATCACTTCAAAATATTTCCATTCAAACGATATTGGATTTATTGATGATGATGGATATATTTTTTTGGTAGGAAGGAAATCGGATATAATTATAAGCGGAGGAGAAAATATTAATTCATTTGAAATTGAAAATGAAATTCTAGCTCATCCAGCTATTAATGAAACCCAGGTTTTTCCTCTGAAAAGTGATGAATGGGGTGAAATTGTCTGTTCAGCCATCGTGGTGAAAAAGGAGGCAGGCAATTTTAATGTTGAAGATTTGAAATCTTATTTGAAAAAGAAACTAAGTGGTTTTAAGATTCCGAAAAAGTTTTTCATCGTTAAAGAAATACCAAAAACTGAATTAGGTAAAGTTGAAAAGAAAATATTAATAGAAAAATATTCTTCAACTAATCTTTGAAATGATTAGATAATCCAATTCTAATGGGATCAATTATCTCTTTACCTTTCCATTTCTTCTTATCAACAAAAACATGCACCGTTTTAGCCGATGCAACCTCAATATCACTTACATTTTTAATTGAGTAGCTAAGCTGGAAGGTAGTTTCTCTTAATTCTGAAACGGAAAGTTCTACAGTTACTTCTTCACCCGGTTTGACAGGCTTAAAGAACCCAGCTTCACATTTTACTATAGGGACAACATAATAATCATTCTGCCAGTAATTTTCAGCAAGCTTAAATGTGCTTATCATATCTTCGTATACAGAATGGCAGATTTCAAATAATCTTGCATAAAATAAAATTCCCGCCGGATCGCAATGGTAAAAATTAATTTTCTTTTTTGATGTTATCATATCAGTGGACTATTAATCCTTTTTTATTTTGTATAAATTCCTGAGGAATAACTTTTAATATCTCTTCCTTTATAGCATGAAGAAAATGTTTTTTAATGAAAGTATTGGTATAGATAAATCCAACTTCTCTTTTCGGAATTGGATCAGTAAACTCCTTTAACTGATTTTTCTTCCTTTTTTCTTTAATATACCTTGCAGCAAGATATGGTAAAAGAGTCATTCCAAATTTTTGCTCTACTAATTTAATCAGAGTTTCTAAATTTCCACTTTCAAAAATTACATTATTATTTTTTTCCACCCAATCATTTTCAGAAGCTTTACAGATTGAGAGTGCCTGATCACGCAAGCAATGTCCTTCTTTTAGGAGGAGAAAATCATTAACGTTCAGATCATCCTGGTTAATTCTTGATTTTTTCATCAGTTTATGATCAGACGGGACGAATGCAATAAATGGTTCGTAGTATAGGCTCTCGCTCACTAAATTATTTACAGAGGAACGCAAAGCGATTATCCCAATATCAAAATGTCTTTTTTTCAATCCGGAAATTACTTCATCTGTAGTGACTTCATCTATTATTAATTCGATGTTTGGATACTTTTTAGTAAAATTGCCCAAAAACATCGGCAGCAAGTAAGAAGATATCGTTGGGATAATAGCAACTTTAAATGAACCGACAAATTCACCTTTCTCAGTTTGAATAATTAGGTGTAGTTTCTCTTTTTCTTTAATGATATGCTTTGCCTGTTCAATAATTTTTATTCCTAAATCTGTTGGGTTGATTGGAAATTTATCTCTTCTGAAGATAACAGCATCAAGCTCGGATTCCAGCTTTTGTATTTGCATACTAAGCGTCGGTTGAGTTACTCTACATTTTATAGCAGCTTCAGAAAAACTTTGATAAGTATAAACTGCTATAATGTACTCAAGCTGTGTAATAGTCATATCATATAGATTTTAATTATAATGATATAAAAAATATCAATTTGACTTATAATATCAAATTCTTAATCTTTGTGGTACAATTCTTAATCCCAAGGAAAAAATTGAGCGAGAATATTAGGCAACATAGTTCGGAATATCCTGTATTTTATCGCTATTTATATTTAATAAGTGGTATCTTGCTTGTAGCAATAGGAGTTATAGGCATTTTTCTTCCTGTTCTTCCAACAACAATTTTTCTAATTCTTGCTTCAGCCTGTTTTGTTAAGAGCTCACCTCGTTTAAACGAGTGGCTTCGAAATCATAAGATACTCGGAGCCTACATAAAAAATTATCAGGATAAATCAGGTTTAACAATTAAAGCAAAAGTTTTTAACATAGCATTACTATGGATAATGATTTTGAGTTCAGCATACTTTTTCACAGAAGAATTTTATATCAAATTACTTTTATTAGCAATAGCAATTGGAGTTACAATTCATCTGTTAATGGTCAAAACAAAAAAAGTTTAATTTTTATCAACAATTAAAGGAGGAAACATTATGAGTGAAAATAGCAAGTGCCCGGTGACACACAAAGCAGGTGGTGGCACATCTAACAAAGACTGGTGGCCTAATCAATTAAATCTTGGAGTACTTCACCAGCACCATCCGGCTTCAAATCCACTGGGTCCTAAATTTAACTATGCCAAGGAATTCAAGAAGCTCGATCTTAAAGCATTGAAGAAAGATCTATACAAAGTGATGACCGACTCACAGGATTGGTGGCCTGCTGATTGGGGTCATTATGGTGGACTTTTCATTCGCATGGCTTGGCACAGTGCTGGTACTTACCGTACAGGTGATGGCCGTGGCGGCGGCGGAACGGGTAACCAGCGTTTTGCACCCGTTAATAGTTGGCCTGACAACGGTAACCTGGACAAAGCACGCCGTCTGCTCTGGCCTATCAAACAAAAATATGGAAATAAAATTTCCTGGGCTGATCTGTTGATCTTAGCTGGTAATGCAGCACTTGAGTCAATGGGCTTTAAAACATTTGGTTTTGGTGGTGGACGCACGGACATTTATCAGCCTGAAGAGGACATTTATTGGGGTGCTGAAAAGGAATGGTTAGCCACAAGTGATAAACCTAAGAGCCGTTACTCCGGTGACCGGGAACTAGAAAATCCCCTGGCAGCTGTTCAGATGGGTCTGATCTATGTTAACCCTGAAGGTCCTGACGGAAATCCTGACCCCATAGCTTCAGGACGTGATGTGCGTGAGACATTTGCCCGTATGGCTATGAATGATGAAGAGACTGTTGCGCTGACTGCAGGCGGACACACATTTGGTAAAATGCACGGTGCCGGTGATCCGGACTTAGTTGGTCCTGAACCGGAAGCTGCACCTATCGAAGAACAAGGTTTAGGATGGATAAACAAATTTGGAACAGGCAAAGGTGTTCACGCTACAACAAGTGGTTTAGAAGGTGCGTGGAAGCCAAACCCAACAAAATGGGATATGGGCTACTTCGACATGCTTTTCGGTTACGAGTGGGAAAAGGTTAAAAGTCCTGCCGGAGCATGGCAATGGCAAGCTAAGAACGTTAAGCCAGAACATATGATTCCGGATGCTCACGATCCATCAAAAAAGCATCCACCTACGATGACCACTGCAGATTTAGCAATGCGAATGGATCCCATCTATGAAAAGATTTCGAGACGGTTCCACAAGAACCCTAAGGAGTTTGCCGATGCATTTGCAAGAGCCTGGTTTAAGCTTACTCACCGTGATATGGGACCAAAAGCTCGTTATCTCGGTCCCGAAGTTCCGAAAGTAAATTTAATCTGGCAGGATCCAATTCCAGCAGTCAATCATAAACTTATTAATAAAAAGGATGTTACAGGTCTCAAAAAGAAAATATTAGATTCAGGATTATCTATAGCGGAATTGGTTTCAACTGCTTGGGCTTCTGCATCAACTTTCCGTGGTTCGGATATGCGCGGAGGAGCTAACGGTGCTCGCATTCGATTAGCGCCCCAAAAAGACTGGGAAGTAAACGAACCTGCACAACTGGAAAAGGTACTCAAAAAACTTAAAAGCATTCAAAAAGAATTCAACAGTAATCGGAAGGATGGCAAAAAAGTTTCTTTGGCAGATTTGATAGTACTTGGTGGATGTGCTGGAGTAGAATCTGCGGCTAAGGATGCCGGCTACAAGTTTGAAGTTCCATTTACGCCGGGTCGTATGGATGCAACACAAGCGCAGACCGATGTAGAATCATTTGATGTGCTTGAACCAGAGGCGGATGGTTTCCGCAATTACCAGAAGAAAGCGTACACTGTATCTGCAGAGGAAATGTTTGTTGACAAAGCACAGCTCCTTACATTAAGTGCACCGGAGATGACAGTGCTCGTCGGTGGTTTGCGTGTACTGGGTGCTAATTACGGGAAGTCTAAACAAGGTGTATTTACAAACCAGGTTGGTAAACTAACAAATGATTTCTTTGTAAACCTTCTGGATATGGATACTGTCTGGAAACCAACCTCAGACAAAGAAGATACTTTCGAAGGTCGTGATCGCAAAACAGGAAAAGTTAAATGGACAGGCACACGAGTGGATTTGATTTTTGGTTCAAACTCGCAGTTGCGTGCACTTGCCGAAGTTTATGCGCAGGAAGATTCAAAGAAGAAATTTGTGAGTGATTTTATCGCAACCTGGAACAAGGTAATGAACTCGGATCGCTTCGACATTGCCTGATAATACCAGAACGAAGTTCGCAGGTTACTGAATTGAAATCTAAGAAAAGGAGACAACAGTCTCCTTTTTTATTTTAAATCAATTTAATATCATTAAGGAATGAATATTTTTCTCTTACTTCTATTACATAATTTTTATCAATCTCTGCAACAACTAGTTTTTCTTCATTTTCGACGGCCACAATTTCTTTTCCCATAGGATTGTAAACACTGCTGAAGCCGTTGTAATTTAATTTTGGATCCTTCCCTACCCTGTTTATTCCTGCAACATAACATTGATTTTCAATTGCACGAGCTTTCAATAATGTTTTCCAGTGTTCAATCCTCGCATCTGGCCAGTTTGCTATGTTAACTAAAAGATGTGCTCGTTTCTTTCCATATTTTCTGTAAAGTTCAGGAAAACGTAAATCGTAACAGATGGATAAACCAACCTGCCATCCGAAAACTTTTGTGCGAGCAGGTTTTCTTCCTCTTTCGTAATGTTTATCTTCTTTTGAATATGAAAATGGGTGAACCTTCCTGTAAAGTTTTACAAGTTTTCCATCAGGCTTTATATGAATAAGGGTGTTAAAATTTCTTGTTTTAGATTTAACAATCACTCCAGCAAATATGTGCGAGTTTTTATCAACTGCCAGCTCAGAAAAAAACTTAAAACTTTCTCCTTGTAAGCTTTCAGCAAAATTATCGGATTTCATTGTAAATCCTGTTAAAGTCATCTCGGGAAAGATTAAAAGATCAACAGCATTTTTATCTTTTTCAAGAAGTGATTTTAGCTTTGCTATATTCGCATTTTTATCTTCCCAGGCAGGATTGTATTGTACTAATCCGAGTTTCATATTTACAAATATATAATTATAAAAATTTAAGAAGAATTATTACAGAAATTATACAACCAAAAATTCCCTGAGTAATAACTTCGCCTCTTGAAAGATCACCTTTTAAAAAACCCAAGGGAGTCCATTTCATCCATGTCCATTTAAGCGGAAGTTCTTTTTGTAAAAATAAATAATAGAGTAAATCCTGCACGCCAAAAAGTTTAAGGATGGCGCCACAGGCGGCAGCCATCCAGTTAAAATATAAACCTAAAAGAATTAGTAATACGATATCGAACATTAATTGATTAATGCGGTACGATTTGATAATAATCTTTTCAGGCATGTTTGTCGTTCTTCTTATAAGAGTAAAGTGATAACCAAGAATATCATACAAATTACTGCACACAATAAAAAACAAAGCAACTACCCAATAATTATAAAATGAAAGTAATAATAAAATGATTACCAAAACAAAATTAAGCCAGACCAACCGGTATTTTAATAGCTTTATAATCTCTTTCATTCAAATTGAAGGCAGCAATTATTTAATGATATAGATTTCAAAATATTCATATATTTAGCAGAACTTTTATTTAAACTAATTCAAATATAATGTATGCTAGGCGTTAAAACACCTGTAGCAATTCTTGGCGCAACTGGAAGTGTGGGACAAAAATTTATTCAATTATTAACTGATCATCCTTGGTTCCAGGTTACAGAATTATGCGCATCGGATAAATCTGCAGGTAAAAAATATAAAGATGTTGTTGATTGGTTTTTAGATACCAAACTGGATGAAGAAATTGGAAACATAGTTGTACAAAATTGTGAACCAATATTAAGATCAAAAATTATATTTTCAGGATTGGATAGCAGTGTTGCAGGAAAAATTGAAACGGAATTTGCCAAAGCAGGTTACAAAGTAATTTCAAATTCAAAAAACCACAGGATGGATGAAGACGTACCTTTGTTAGTACCTGAAATTAATCCTTCACATCTTGATTTAATAAAATCTCAGAAATATGGCGAAGGGTGCATTGTTACAAATCCAAATTGTTCTGTTATTGGATTGGTGATTGCATTAAAACCTTTGCTGGATAATTTTGGTTTAGATTCTGTAAATGTAGTAACAATGCAGGCAATTTCCGGAGCAGGCCATCCAAGAGTTGTTAATCTTGATATTGATGATAATGTAATTCCATTTATAAGTGGAGAGGAAGAAAAAGTACACACAGAACCTCTTAAAATATTTGGAGACTTTAATAACGGAAAAATTATATATAATCAACTTAAAATAAGTGCACAGTGCAACAGGGTAAATGTTACTGATGGACATACGGAATGCGTTCAGGTAAATTTTAAAAAGAAAGTGACAGCTGTTGAGGTAATAAATGCCTGGAAAGAGTTTAAAAGTGAGCCGCAAAAACTAGCATTGCCTTCCGCTCCAAAAAATCCGTTGTATTATTTTGATGAACCTAGTTATCCTCAACCAAAATACCAGAGAAACATAGAAAAAGGTATGGCTGTTTCTACAGGTAGGCTGCGCGAAGATACTCTATTTGACTATAAGTTTGCCCTGCTTTCCCATAACACTGCAAGAGGTGCTGCAGGCGGAGCAATTTTATGTGCAGAGTTGATGAAAGAAAAGGGATATTTCTAATTCCCTATTTTTTAGAACTAATTGCTAATTATGAAAAACAACTTCGATATAAAATTTAATCTCTTTGATGGATTTCCCGAAATGTATTTTCTTGTTAACAATAAAGGCAGGATAATAGATATTAACGAGAGCGGAAAAAACATTACCGGTTTATCGTTGAAAGATACACAGCCGGATTTTTCTGATTTGATTGTTCTGAATGATAAACAAAAGGCTTTGAACAAACTTAGCGCCTGCTGGAAGGGAGATAGTACTTACAGCTTGGAAACAGAATTTCATCTTAAACATAAAACCATACCTGTAAAACTAACTTACTCTTCAATTAATTTTAGCAATAAAACACAGAATAAAGTCTTAATTGTAGCTCGCGATATTTCTGAAGAGAAAAAAAAGGAAACAGAGCTTTACAATTTTTTCAACATAGTTGAAAACAGTCTTAATCCTGTTCAAATAACCGATCTTAATGGAAAGATGACTTACGTAAACAAAGCATTTGTAAAAATTAGCGGATTCAGTAAGGAAGAGTTGATTGGGAAAAATCCAAGAATTTTTGGAAGCGGTAAATCTAATAAGAGATTTTGGGATAATATGTGGCAAACCATTTCAAGTGGGAAAGTATGGTTTGGTGAAGTTGAAGACCGCAAGAAAAACGGCGATCCATTTTATTCACAATTATTAATCTCACCAATTCTTGACAAAGACGATAAGATAACCAGTTATTTTGGAATTCATCGGGATATAAGTGAAAAAATAACTCTCGAAAAACGACTTATAAACACTCAAAAAATGGAAAGCATTGGTACACTCGCAGCAGGTATTGCTCACGAAGTCGGTAACCCGCTTGCATCAATATCTGCGCTTGTTCAGGTTGCACAAAGAAATACTAAAGATGAATTTATAAGTGAAAAATTAGGATTAGTAAAAAGCCAGATAACAAGAATTTCTAAAATTATTAGAGATCTTGTTGATTTTTCAAGACCTTCTAATTTTGAATTCCAGCTTACAGATATAAATGCAAGTTTGAAAGAAGCTGTTGAAATAACTAAAGTAGGAACTAAAGCAAAAGATATTAAATTTACAGTAAATCTTAACAATGATATTCCTTCCTTACCGCTTGTTGCTGATCAGATTGAACAGGTGTTTGTTAATATTCTATTAAATGCTGTTGATGCGATGAATGATAGTAAAACAATCAATCCAAACAAGGAGATAATTATTGAATCTTCACTTTCTGATAACCAGGTAATTTTAACCTTTGAAGATACAGGGCCAGGCATTGAACAGAAAAATTTAAATAAAATATTTGAACCATTTTTTACCACAAAAGAGCAGGGAAAAGGAACCGGTTTAGGTTTGTGGGTAAGTTTTGGAATTGTAAAAAGTTTTCAGGGAGATTTAAAGGTTAAAAGCCAACTGGGCAGTGGTACTACTTTTACCATTAATTTACCAATTGAAACTTAATAGAGTTAATATATGGCAAATAAAATTCTTGTTGTAGATGATGAAAGCATAATACGGGAATCTCTTTCATACATTCTTAAAAAGGAAGGTTATGAAGTTGAAGAAGCTGAAAACGGTAGAATAGCATACAACATTTTAGTAGAAAAATCATTCGATCTGGTAATTACGGATTTGGAAATGCCGGAAATGAAGGGTACGGAACTTCTTAAAGAAATAAAAAAGTTAAATATACAAACTTCAACAATTGTAGTTACAGCTTATGGTTCTCTGGAAACTGCAATATCTGCTCTGCGAAATGGTGCAAGTGATTACATCCTTAAACCGGTTGAATTTGATGAACTTATTATCAAAGTGAAAAAACTTTTTGATATTAAAGAACTCTTTAATGAAAACACAATTCTTCGTAAAGAACTTCAGCGCGATTTTTCAGTGAATAGTATTATCGGTAGCAGTCCTGCCATCACTCAGGTTTTTGATATGATTAAAGCAGTTGCTGATACAGACAGTACAGTTCTTATATCAGGTAACAGCGGAACAGGCAAAGAACTTGTAGCACGTGCTCTTCATTTTAACTCTAAAAGGAACAGTAAGAGATTTGTTGCCGTTAACTGTGGAGCGATTTCTGATAACTTAATTGAAAGTGAACTGTTTGGACATAAAAAAGGTGCTTTTACCGGTGCAATTTCTGATAAGGAAGGATTCTTAAAAGCTGCAGAAGGCGGGACACTATTTCTCGATGAAATAAGTGATCTTCCTTTAGGGCTGCAAGTAAAATTACTACGCGCAATTCAGGAAAAAGAATACACTCCCGTTGGTACAACTATTTCACTGCCTGTTGATATCAGATTTGTTGCTTCAACAAATACAGATTTACAGCAACAGATTCACGATGGAAAATTTAGAGAAGATCTTTATTACAGGTTAAATGTTGTTGACATTCATCTCCCTTCTTTAAAGGAACGCTCAGAAGATATACCACTTCTTGCAGATCACTTTGTAGATAAATACAGAACCGAAATGAATAAAAGCATAAAAGGAATTACTAGTGAAGCTATGCGTGCTCTTATGAATCATGAATGGAAAGGTGAAATTAGGGAATTAGAAAACGTTATAGAACGGGCAGTTATTTTTTGCAACGAAGATTTAATCTCACTTAATCATTTACCTTCAGCATTTAAGTCATACAGTGCTACTGATTTTGCAGATTCGGGTTCACTTGAAGAATCCGTTAGAAGATTTGAAAGAGAAATAATCACAAGAACGCTGGAGAAAAACGATTTCAATAAAGAAAAATGTGCAGAAGCATTGCAGGTAGGTCTTTCAACTCTCTATAGGAAAATGAAAGAACTTGAAATTCATGTGTAAAAAATTATCTATTAATTATGCAAGATTTTATTATCAGTAGAGATAAATCATTGTTAGATTTTAAGTTGGTTCATCAGTTCCTTACAAATTCTTATTGGGCTAAAAATAGAACATTTGAACAAGTAAAAAAATCTATTGAAAACTCATTTTGTTACGGGGTATATGTTTCAGGAAAACAAATTGGATTTGCAAGAGTCATATCAGATCTTTCAACTTTTGCTTACTTGATGGATGTTTTTATAATTGAAGAATTTCGTGGTAAAGGTTATTCAAAAGTTCTGCTAAAAAAAATAATAGATGATCAACAATTTAGTGACGTAAAAAAATGGATGCTGGCAACCAAAGATGCACATTCATTGTATAAAAAGTTCGGGTTTGAAGTGATGACAAACTCGTCGAAATATATGGAAAAGATAAATGTAAATATTAAATAAAAAAGGCTACCAACTAATTGGTAGCCTTTTTCTGTCCTTACTAGAATAAAGGAGGTTTCTAGTAATTCGGCTTATTAAATGTTATTTCATTAACAACATTTTTCTTACCTGAGTGAAGTTTTCCGTCTGCATTCTGTAGAAATAAATACCTGATGCATAGCTATCTGCATTCCAGGTTACAGAATGTGTTCCTGCAGAATTCTCCCCTGAGAATAGAACCTCAAGCTGATTTCCTAAAGCATCATATACTATAATTTTTATATTAGAGTGCTCAGGTAGTGAGTATTCAATTGTAGTTGATGGATTAAATGGATTTGGATAGTTTTGAGCTAAATTAAACTCAACTGGAAGATTTCCATCAACATCTGGTGTACTAACTACGCCACCATTTTTTTCAATGGAAAGTACAAGGAGTTCATAAGCAAATCTTGGATTATGCACTCCACCACTTCTGTCTTCTAATACATATTCATAGTTGTAATATCCGGCAGCCTGATCCAAAGTCCAGGTAGAATCAATTACGTTAATATCAGGTGAACCAACAGGTGGTAGTAAAAGAGCTAATATATCTAGTAAACCGTGCATTTCCTCCTGCACTCCTTCCTCAATTCCATCACCATCTAAATCTGACCAGAAACCGTTAACATAGAATTTTTTATCATTAAATTCGTCGCCGATATTTCCATGACAAGGTTCGCAGGCAAGTACGTTATCATTTCCTTGAGGATCTACCATTCTAAATGTATGGCCGCCAGCTTCAGGAATATGCTGACTCTCCGCATCTGCCATATGGCAGCTTACGCATTTATCCTCTGTTGCACTGTAGTGAGGCGAGCTATTTAATGTTTCGCCCCAGGTGTATGTATTAAGACCAAGAAGCATATCTCCCTGAGGACCATGATGAGGACCATAGTGAGAGCTTAAATTATTCAAGTAATCTTCAACGTATGCGACACCATCTCTACGGCTTATATGGCAATTATAGCACAATCCACCCATTCCGGCATCAGTTACCTCAAATCCGTTACTTAAGGTAGCAGTAAGAGAACGAACCTGGTGATTTAAAGTATTATCGTGAGGATCATGACAAGCTGCACAGGTTATTGGTATTTCTTCGTAAGTACCCTGTGGCTCACCCTTAATTTTATCTATAAATCCTTGTCCATTATGACAAGGCGTACACGAAGTTCGGGAGCCACCATAAAGAGTTTCACCGCTACCATGTTTTGAAAGCAACCACTGAGATGGGAAAATGTGATAGTGACCATCATCATGACAATATGCGCAATTTTCCATTGCAATATCTTGAACGATTTTGCTATCGGTGATATTACCCATGTGCTCGCTTCCCGGTCCGTGACAACTTTCACATTGAATATTTGCCCTTTGCATTGCATCAGGATATGTATTTACCATATTTTGATATTGACCGACAAATAGTGAATCAGGAAATACAAAAGGCCAATCATCAAATCCATCATTTTGTGCATCGGGATCATATCCCACTGTATGGCAGCTAATGCAATTCTCTCCGTAATGGCTGCTTAATGTTCCTTCCAGTCCTCTTACAAGCATGTCTGAGTGTCCCGTTTGCTCATAAAGCCCAATCTTATCCTGATGGCAGGAACAACCTGCTCCATTTTCATATCCTAGATACATGCCGGCATTTATGGTAACGGTATCAGCAAAAGTTCCGTCAGTAAATACAACTTTATAGGTACCAGTTGCACCTACTGTGAATTTAATTAATTGTGTCGATGCATCAAGATCCTTCGTTGTTCCGAATACTCCAGCACCTGATGAAGGCTCTTGTATAACACTCCAAGTTGGATTCATTAGAGTTGAATCAACAAATTCTCCCTTTAGAACCATCTGCGTTTCAGTACCGACATTCAGTACACCGGTAAAACGTTTATCAAAATATTGTTCCACTGTGTCTTGGGAAACCATATATGGTGACACACCATAAGCTCTTAGAGTTAATTCCTGACCAAATGTTAAACCGGAAACCAGTATAATTAAAGTCAGAACAGAAAGTAAAGATTTTTGCATGTTTCTATCTCCTGATACTTTTAATTGTTTAAGTGATATTGATTGTTAATATCGTTGAAGAGTGTTCAATTTTGTATATATTTTTAATATTCAATTATTTTTTGAACAGTCTGATCATAATTTTGCAATGCTTTATCACAAATATCACACCAAAGAAATATTGCTTATAATCAACTTATTTTACATATAAATTCTTGCTATTGAGAATTCATTAAGATTTATTTTTAATTATTAGAAATTAAATTTTGTGCTAAGACAAATAATTGCTAATATAAACAATGTCATTTTCAAGGAGTATTTGGCTAGAATCAGCTAATTTGTATTTGGTTGGAAGAATATTAGGCACATCTTTTTTGCGATGTTATTTGAAATTATTCAAATATTTAATTGCTATCGCTATTAAAAAACTTTGCTTTAAGTAATGAATAACATTTGATTTTAATTAGTAAAATTTGAACAATAGAACTAATTCTAATTACTAATAATTTCTAATTATTGAAAATGTTATACTTAAATAACTCTCGCGGTTGAGAATATACAGATGATGAACCTGAAATATTGTTATCATTTTCAATTTTTGCTAATGGTATTGTGTTTGTAAGCTTAAAGCCACTAAGTTTGTACTAGTATTTGAAATAGCAATCTAATCTATCGAGAAAACAATGAACAAAATGAAAGAAATATTCTTTTATTTGTTATTTATATTTACAATCGTACTTCTTTATAGAGTTGCATTTTCGCTAACTTAGGTTTTCAAATAATGAACTTAAATAGTCTATCACGAGAATAATTACGATACACGATCAATTCATTTTATAGTAAGAGCATGCACATCACAAAATTATTTACCTTTATTATCTTCAATTTAATCCTACTACTGTGTTGTTCATTTATTACAAACGCACAGTCTAATGAAGATTGTTTTATTTGCCACGATGATGCTGATTTTACTATGGAATTGAATGGCAAAGAAGTATCAATTTATGTTAGTGAAGATCTATTTAACAAGGGAAGACATTCAGAATTTAAGTGTACAGTTTGTCATCAGAACTTTGATGAAGAATCAATACCTCATAACGAAAATATAATATCGCGCAACTGTTTAAGCTGTCATAAAAAATCTGCAACCAAACATTTATTTCATCCAAGAATATTAACAGCTTCCGGAAGGGAAACAGAAACCGGAGTTAATTGTATTGGCTGTCACGGAAACCACTATGTTGAAACTCCTAACAGGAGCGGAAATAAATGGTCGACAGAAAAATTACCGGAATCCTGTGGTATGTGTCATGAGAAAGAAAGTAGTTCATATCTAAAATCAGAACACTTTGCTGCTTTTAAAGAAGGGATGCTAGGTGCACCAAATTGCCTCGGCTGTCATCGCAACTCTATAGCTAAAGTGCACACAAATGAAGATTCAGCAAGTGTTAAAATTTCGCAGGAAAAATTATGTTTATCATGTCATCTAGATACACCTGAAGTACGGGATAGAACCGCACCATCAGCAGGTTTTATAACTATGTACGAAAAAAGTATTCATGGTTCAGAATTGATCTCTGGCAATCCAAATGCAGCAAATTGTGTTGATTGTCATGGTTCACACCAGGTTATGAAAAGTACGAGTAATTCGCCAACTTCAAAAAAAAATATACCTGTTACTTGCGGAAAATGTCACAATGATATATCCGAGGAATATTTCGAAAGTGTTCACGGGCTCGCACTAAAAGAGGGAGTAAAAGAAACACCTATTTGTACAGATTGCCACGGTGAACATCTTATACTAAAGCACGATGATCCTGCATCACCTGTTGCATTTCAAAATCTTTCAAACGAAGTATGTTCTCCTTGCCATAGCTCTTTAAAACTTTCAGAAAAATATGGTATTGTTACTGATAGATTTAAAACATTTGAAGACAGTTACCATGGTTTGGCAGTTGAAGGCGGTTCGTTAGAAGTGGCTAACTGTGCAAGCTGCCATGGCGTTCATAACATAAAACCCTCCAGTGATCCAACCTCTTTAGTTAGTAAGACGAACCTGATTGAAACTTGTGGTAAATGCCATCCGGGAGCAAATATAAATTTTACAATTGGTCAAATTCACGTTACCCGCGAAGATGAAAAAGAACCTGTACTCTACTTAATTGGAACTATTTATCTTGCGTTAATTATTTCCACTGTTGGAGGAATGTTTTTTCACAATGCTATAGATTTCTACAGAAAAGCACGTATAAAAAAATTAAAACAACGTGGATTTTTAAGAGAGCATCACTATGGACATTCACTTTATCTAAGAATGAGTTTAAATGAAAGGATTCAACATTTCACGTTGGCAATTAGCTTTATACTGCTTGTTATTACGGGTTTTATGCTAAGTTATCCAAATTCCTGGTGGGCTACACACATAAGAGATCTTAGCAGTGAATCATTCGAATACAGAAGTTTAATTCATAGAATTTCTGCTGTTGTAATGGTTCTGATCAGTGTATATCACATCTATTATATATCTTTTACGCAAAGAGGTAAAAAATTAGTGAAAGATCTTTTTCCAAAAATCCAGGATATTAAAGATGCTATGGGCGTTTTAAGATTTAATGTAGGGTTATCTGATACAAAACCTAAATTGGATAGATTTAGTTATGTTGAAAAAGCTGAATACTGGGCTGTTATTTGGGGAACAATTGTAATGTCTGCAACCGGTATAATAATGTGGTTCGAAAATACTTTTATTGGATTATTTACAAAGCTTGGATGGGACATAGCGAGAACTATACACTATTACGAAGCCTGGTTAGCTTTACTTTCCATTTTGGTTTGGCATTTTTACTTTGTAATGTTTAATCCTGATGTTTACCCAATGAATCTTGCGTGGATTAAAGGAAATATTTCAGAAGAAGAAATGCTAGAAGAACATCCTTTGGAATATGAAAAAATAAAAAATTCTGCAGAATCAGATTCCACTGATGAACAAGTTGATAAAAAAGGTTAGATGTTAAATAGAAATTAAAATGAATAATTACAGCAAATTAATTTTTGTGATTTAAATATTTAGATTATTAATGAAATTAATTTTAATAAATGTATTCCTGTTACTTGCAACAGTATCTATTTACAGTCAGTCTAAAGATGATTGTCTTTTATGCCACGATGATAAAGATTTTAAAGGTAAGGTTAAAGGAAAGACAATTTCACTCTTCGTTGGAGAAACTCGTTATAACTCATCAGTGCACGGAGGTTTGGATTGTATTGATTGCCATGAAGATCTTGATGCAGAAAATATTCCACACAGAACAGAATTTAATAAAGTTGATTGCGGTACATGCCATGATGAAGTAATGCAACTTTACCAGGAATGTTTTCACGGTAAAGCTAAAGCACGAGGCGATCCTTTAGCACCAACCTGCCAGGGTTGTCATGGATCACATTATATTTTGGAAGTCAGAGATCATAATTCTGATGTTTCTCCTCTTAAAATACCGTTTTTATGCGGAAGGTGCCACCGCGAAGGAACTCCTGTTCAACTGCAGCGTAACATTCCTCAGGATAGAATCCTTGAAAATTACTCACAGAGTATTCATGGTGAGGGCTTGCTTAAAAAAGGACTTACGGTTTCAGCAACTTGTGTTTCATGCCATTCACCACACAGAATTCTTCCTCACACTGATCCGAGATCTACAATCTCGCGGCAAAATATTGCTGCCACTTGCTCTGTTTGTCATTCAGAGATTGAACAAGTTCATAGAAAAATAATAAAAGGTGAATTGTGGGAAAAAGAATCTCATGTTTTACCAGCCTGCGTTGATTGTCATCAACCGCATGAAATCAGGGGCTCATTTTACGAATTTGGAATGGCTGATTTCGATTGTCTTGAATGCCATGAAAAACAAGATATTGTTCATTCTGAGGATGGCAGATCGCTCTTTGTTGATTATAACAAATTAAAAGGATCAATGCATTCTAAAACAGCTTGCAGCCAATGTCATTCCGAAGTTAATATTTCTAAGAAGCGAGCTTGTGAAAGTATTAAGCATAAAGTTGATTGTTCATCCTGCCATGCAGAAGTAGGGGAAGAATATGCTGTAAGTACGCATGGAACATTATCTGCCCAATTAGATGAAAATGCACCAACTTGCAAAGAATGTCATGGTACACATGACATTATGGGAAATGAGGACCCCGATTCACCAATCTTTGCTACAAAAATACCAACACTTTGTGCAAGATGCCATCGTGAAGGTGAACAAGCTGCAATCCGTTACCTGGGAACCGAAAAAGATATTATTGAGCACTATGCCGAAAGTATCCATGGCAAAGGATTAATTAAAAGCGGTCTAACTGTTACTGCAACCTGTACAGATTGCCATACCGCACATCGTGAACTTCCTCATGATAATAAAGAATCAAGTATTCACCCATTGAATATTTCATCAACCTGCGGTAATTGCCATTACGGAATTGAGGAACAATTTAACAAAAGCGTACACTCGCCTAATAATACGGAAACAGATGAAGAATTGCCTGTCTGTAATGATTGCCACAGTGCACATACAATAAAAAGAGCTGATACAGATGGATTTAAATTAGAAATTATGGATCAGTGCGGCAGATGCCACGAGGATATTGCAACCACTTATTTTGATACATATCATGGTAAAGTTAGCCAGCTTGGTTATACTAAAACTGCCAAATGTTATGATTGCCATGGAGCCCATGATATTTTACCACCGATAAATCCTGAATCAAAATTGAGCAGAAACAATGTTGTGGAAACCTGCAAAACCTGCCACCCGGCCGCAAACAGGCAGTTTGCAGGTTATTTGACTCATGCAACTCATCACGATCCGAATAAATACCCTTTTCTGTTCTGGGTATTTTGGGGAATGACTGGTTTAGTAATGAGCACTTTCATATTCTTTGGAATTCATACTTTGCTTTGGCTTCCACGTTCTCTGCAGTGGAGAAGAGAAATTCAAAGGAGGATTAATAATACCGCGGGCGAAATTTCAAATAATAATAAGGATGAAGCTTGATGAACCATGGGAGTAAATATGTAATAAGGTTCTCAAGGCTTAACAGGGTGCTTCATGTTCTTATGATCATCAGCTTTCTAATACTTTCGTTAACAGGTATGTCACTTAAGTTTTCATATACCGGTTGGGCAAAAGTTTTATCAAGGTTTTTTGGTGGATTTGAATCTGCCGGTTATTGGCATAGGTTCGCTGCAGTAATAATGATTATTGTTTTCATTACACATCTTATTGATTTGGTAAGATTAAAAAAGAAAGAATTTAAAACCTGGAAATCTTTATTTTTAGGAAAAAATTCAATGCTGATTAATAAAAAAGATTTAGATGATTTTGTTGGTTCACTTAAATGGTTTATAGGAAAAGGACCAAGACCAGAATATGGACGATGGACGTATTGGGAAAAGTTTGATTATTTTGCTGTTTTCTGGGGAATGTTTGTGATTGGCTCAAGTGGAATGATGCTATGGTTTCCGGAATTTTTTACAAATTTTTTTCCCGGCTGGATTATAAATGTAACAACAATTGTTCATAGTGATGAAGCACTGCTTGCAACCGGTTTTATTTTTACAGTTCATTTTTTTAATACACACCTGCGACCGGAAAAATTTCCAATGGATATAGTTATCTTTTCAGGAATGGTGCCTCTTGAAGAATTTAAATTGGATAGACCCGATGAATATAAACAGATGGTTGAGGATGGTACGCTTGAAAAACACCTCGTACAGGAGTATCCACCAATAGTCCTTAAGGGTATGAAAGTTTTTGGTTGGTCTGCACTTATAACCGGGTTTAGCATAATAATATGGATTATTTATGCAATGATTTTTGCATATAGATAAAAACAGTGCAATTTATCTGCTAGAATTTAAATGAAAAAATTTTTTCCTTCATCAATATATAATCCGATCACGTTAACCGGATTTGCGATTAGTTCAGTAAGTTTTGGTTTAATTGTATTCCTTTTTACTTTAGAATTTTTTGCTCCCGATCCCAATCCCTACATGGGGATAATCACATTTATAATTCTTCCTGTGTTTTTAATAATCGGATTAATCTTAATAACCGTCGGTTTTATAAGAGAAAAACGAAGAGAAACTCTTGGACTAAAACGCTACAAAAAATTTCCGGTGATTGATTTAAACGATGCCAAACAAAAAAGGATGATAATTACCATTTCTGCAGGAACATTGTTGTTACTATTATCCTCGGCATTTGGCAGCTATAAAGCATATGAATATACTGAATCTGATGAATTTTGTGGAACCATTTGCCATACGGTAATGGAACCCGAGTACACAGCTTATCTTCAATCACCTCATTCTAGGGTTGGATGTGTAAAATGCCATATTGGTTCGGGAGCCAATTGGTTTGTAAAAGCAAAGATATCAGGAGCTTACCAGGTTTATTCGGTTTTGTTCAATAAATTTTCAAGACCAATTCCCACTCCTGTGCATGAACTAAGACCTGCAGAAGGAACTTGTGAGCAATGTCATTCGCCAGAACATTTTTTCTCCGAGATAAAATACAGTTCGGATTATTTTTTATATGATGAAAAAAATACAAAATCCAGTATTTCCATGTTGTTAAAAATAGGTGGGGGCAACAGTGAATTGGGTAGAACGGAAGGCATCCATTGGCATATGAACATTGCCAACAAAATAAATTATATTCATACAGATGAGAAAAGGAATAAAATTCCCTGGGTAAAATTAACAACGGTAGATGGGAATGAAACTATTTACCGTAGTAAAGAAATTAAATTTGATGAAGAAAATTATAATGAAGAAAATTTTAGATTAATGGATTGCATTGATTGCCATAACAGACCTTCACATATTTTTCAACCGGCAGATAAATCAGTTAATCTATCTCTTTCAATGGGTAGAATTGATAAGGAATTACCTTATATCAAAAGCATTGCTGTTGAATCACTTGAGTTTCCATATTCTAACAAGTTGGTTGCGTTAGATAGTATAAAAATATTCATAGAAAATTTCTATCAGCACAACTATCCTGATTTGTTTAGCTTAAGATCAGAATCAATAAGTAAAAGTATTATTGAGATTCAAAAAATATACGATCGAAATTATTTCCCTGAAATGAATACAAGCTGGAGAGCTTTTCCTAATCATATTTCACATTTGTATGATACTGGTTGTTTTAGATGCCATGATGGTAAGCATTTTAGTGATGATGGAAAAGTAATTTCTAAAGATTGCAAGCTATGTCATTCAATTATTCAGCAGGTAACACCTGATGGCAACAAACATCTTTCGCTTGGTGGATTGGATTTTATTCACCCTGTAGATCTTGAAGAATCTATAAT
Organism: uncultured Ignavibacteriales bacterium; assembly: GCA_963714405.1. GTDB lineage: Bacteria > Bacteroidota > Ignavibacteria > Ignavibacteriales > Ignavibacteriaceae > JAZGGS01. The sequence continues at coordinate 712,777 of CAVQOH010000001.1, forward strand.
TGAAAATGAATGTATTGACTGCCATTCAAGAGAGGATAGAGAAGAGAATTCAGAACAACATTAAATTATATTTTACCTACCATCAACATTTTTTGAAGCATTACCAGTAATAATTAATAGGATTCTTCCAAGCTGGTTTAATTTTTCTTCAGCAATTATTTTTTTGTACGCAGCATAAACTGTAGCTGACGATAATTCACAATTAATTCCAGCTTTTTCTAAAAATTCCAACTGCGTAGTTAGCAGTTCATTATCTGTAAGTGAAACGGCAAATCCATTACTTTTTTTAACGGCTTCTGTTGCCATATAAAGGTTACGCGGTGCACCTGCTGAAATACTATCTGCAATGGTATGTGCTGGTTTAAAATCGAACCTGCCAGTATCTAAATATCTTACTAAGGCATCGCTTCCTTTTGCCTGAACCGCGATTAGTCTGGGAAGTTTATCAATCCAGCCAAGTTTCAGTAACTCATTAAATCCTTTGTAAATGCCGGCTATTATTACTCCATCTCCAACCGGAATTAAAATAGAATCAGGAATAATTCCTTTTGAAGAAATAAAAATATCGTAAGCCGCAGATTTCTTTCCCTCAATTGTTAATGGATTGTATGCTGTATTCCTGTTGTACCAATTATTTTTTACTGATTGCTCAAGACAATAATCAAAAGCTTTATCATAATCACCTTCAATAATATTTAAAATTGCACCATATGATATAATCTGTTTTGCTTTTTCATCTGGAATATTCTTAGGAACAAATATCCTTGCATTCAATCCCATTTTTTTACAGATACCTGCAAGTGATGAACCTGCATTTCCGGTAGAAGCTGTTGCAATTTCGTTTATACCTAATTCCATTGCTTTAAGAACAACAAGTGAAGTTGCTCTGTCTTTATAAGAGAAAGTTGGATTGTGTGTTTCATCCATCAACCACAAATCATTCTCATCTATAACAGTTTTATAATACTGATTATCCGGAAGAGAAAGTTTATTTAACTGTTCAGTTTTTATTGTTGTTAAATTAAGCGGCCACAGATAAGGGTATAACCAAAATTTCCCGGGAGTAAGTTTTAGGAAATCATCTTTGCTTAATTTCTTTTTTAATTTTTCGTAATCATAATTAACGGTTAAAACACCTTCGAGAGGTTTATTCTTCTCAGATTTTCCGCATTTTGGGCACAGATATTTAAATTTATTTTCTATTTCCACAGCAGAAAATTCTGCGTTACAGGTAAAACATTTGTAAAAATATTTTAGCATAAAATATTTATTGTAAAAATATTGTTTAATCTTTATCTTGTACAAAGATAACTAATAATAAAAAATATTTTCTTCACATAATGAATGGTGAAATATTAATCCATACTATTAATGAGTTTAATAGAAACTCCACTATATTTAACTCACTATTCAGTGATGTGCAAAGCGAATTAATTTTGTGGAAACCAGAATCAACTAAATGGTGCCTTTTGGAAATAATTTGCCATCTTTATGATGAAGAACGTGAAGATTTTCGTGCAAGAATTAAACATGTATTTGAAAATCCAAAAGCAGCATTACCGCAAATTGATCCTACGGGATGGGTAACAAGCCGTAATTACATAAAGCTGAACTACCAGGAAACATTAAATAATTTTATGATTGAAAGAAAAGAATCTATCAATTGGCTGAAATCTCTGAAAAATTCAAATTGGTCTGCTGCATATGATCATCCAAAATTTGGCAAGATGACAGCAAAAATGTTTTTATCAAACTGGCTTGCTCACGATTATCTTCATATTAGACAAATATTAAAATTAAAGTTTGATTATCTAAAGAAACTAACTGATGAATCACTGACTTATGCAGGTGAATGGTAAATAGTGTAACTATTTTTACACACATCTGCATTTATTAAACTTTGGATAATTAGAAGGAAAATGAAAAGACACAAAACAGTTGATGAATATTTTGCATCAAATATGCATTGGAAATATGAGCTGAATAAACTGAGAAACATAATTATCAAAACAGAATTAAATGAAACCGTTAAATGGGGTGCACCGGTTTATACCTTTAATCAAAAAAATATCGTCGGACTTGGAGCGTTCAAATCTTACGTAGGTTTATGGTTTTTTCAGGGTGCACTTTTAAAGGATATTAAGCAAAAATTGGTTAACGCACAGGAAGGTATAACCAAAGCACAGAGACAAATGCGTTTTAATTCGATTGATGAAATTGACGAAAATTTAGTTTTAGATTATGTAAAAGAAGCAATAAAGAATCAGAAAGAAGGAAAAGAAATACAACCTACTAAAAAAACTTCCGTTTCTATTCCTAAAGAGTTAAAAAGAGAGCTGGGTATAAATTCAAAGCTTAAAAAGAATTTCGATTTGTTATCTCCTTTTAGGCAAAGAGAATATTGTGAATATATCTCAGAAGCAAAAAAAGAAAAAACCAAGACAACAAGATTAAAAAAGATTGTGCCTATGATATTAAATGGAATTGGCTTAAACGATAAATATAGAGAACCGATTATAAAAACTACATTGTTAAAGACATAATTGCCTTTGCTGTATGCAAGCGGTTTTCTGCTTCATCAAAAACAACCGATATATTTTCATCATCAATCACATCATCTGTAACTTCATGGTTTCTATCTGCGGGTAGTGCATGCATTAGTTTTACATTTTTATTAGCAAGTTCAATTTTTTTTCTATCGCAAATCCAGTTATGATATTTTTCCAGGTTGGATTTCATCTCTTTCTTACATTCTTCTTCATTATCAAGATATTCCTGTACACCGTATTTACCAAAACCTCCCCAGTTTTTTGGAATAATAATATCAGCCCCTTCAAATGCTGCACCCATATCATTAGTAAACTTTAGTGAACCATTTCCCTCTTCAGTGTTCTTCTTTGCTTTTTCAACTATGAAAGTACTTAGAGGAAACTCTTCCGGATGAGCAACGGTTACATCAATTCCAAATCTGGGAAATAATAATATCTGCGATTGTGGAACGGAAAGGGGTTTTGCATGAGTATCAGCGTAAGCCCATGAAACAGTAACTTTCAAACCTTTTGTATTTTTTCCAAACTTTTCAAAAATGGTCATTAAATCTGCTAAACCCTGAAATGGGTGATAAACATCATCTTGTAATGACATAACTGGCTTAGCTGAATACTTAGCCATTTCGAAAAGATAATCTTTACCGATTCCGTAAAAACAATTTCGTGAAGCAATTCCATGACCCATTCTTGATAAAATTATTGCTGTATCTTTTGCAGATTCTCCATGTGAAAGCTGCATTTTATCAGCGGTAAGATCGTGTGCATGCCCTCCAAGTTGAGTCATACCAGCTTCCATTGAATTACGCGTTCTAGTTGATTGCTCAAAGAAAATCATAAATAAAGTTTTATGAAGAAGATGTAGATGTGGTTCCTCTTTGTAGAATTTATCTTTTAATTCAAATGCTTTGTTAAAAACAACATCAAGTTCTTCTTTTGTCCAATCATTACAAGTAAGAAAATGTTTTCCTTTCAAATCCATCTTTACTCCATTTACTTCTGATTTTTTTTTTGCAGATAAATTTTTTAATAATTATTAACAAACATAGCATAAAATGCTGATGCTTTAACAAGATGCTCAATCGAAACTTTTTCGTTTGGTGCATGAGCGTGTTCTTCGTTACCAGGTCCAAATCCTATAACCGGAATTCTGTACATTCCGTTAATTGCCACACCGTTTGTTGAGAATGTCCATTTATCAACTAAAGGTTCTTTCTTAAACAATTGCTTATAGCTTTCAACTCCAGTTTTAATTATTGGATGATCAGCTTCTATTTTCCATGTAGGATAATATTTTTCCATACCATATTTTAATCCTGTATATGATGTTTTTTCATAGTTAAGTAATTCAACCTTTGCATTCATACCTTTAACTATCTCTTTTACCTGATGTAATGCAAGCTCTTTATCCTCACCCCAGGTTAGTCTTCTATCAAGATGAATTTTTGCAAAATCGGCAACTGCACAAAGTGATGGACTTGATGAAACAAATTCTGAAATTGTAACACTTCCCTTTCCTAAAAAATTATCAACCGTTAACTGTTCATTTAATTTTTCAATTTCAAGTGCTGCCTTTGATGCAGTATAAATTGCATTCTCTCCTCTTTCCGGAGCAGATCCATGAGCAGATAGTCCATAAAAAGATACTATTATTTCCATCCTTCCCCTGTGACCACGATAGATATTAAGGTTAGTGGGTTCGGTAACAATCACACAGTCTGGTTGAAGTTTTTCTTCTTCAATCAGATATTTCCAGCAAAGTCCATCACAATCTTCTTCCATAACTGTTGCAGTAACATAAACAGTAACATCCTCATGTAAACCTATCTCGTTCAATATTATACCAGCAGTAATTGCAGCAGCAGGTCCTCCGGTTTGATCGGCGGCTCCTCTTCCATGCACAAATCCATCTTTAATTTCTCCTCCCAAAGGATCAAATTTCCAGGCATCAAGATTTCCAAGATCAACAGTATCAATATGTCCATCAATAGCAATTATTTTTTTTCCATTTCCAATTCTACCAATAGCATTTCCAAGCCCATCAATTTTAACTTCATCAAAACCTGCCTCTTCCATCAAAAATTTTATTTGATGAATGACCTCTTTTTCCTCTCCGCTTAGTGATTTTATCTTAATTAGTTTTGATAAATTATTTGCTGTGTATTCAGCATATTCATTTGCCTTCTTTAATATAAGTTCAGATAACTCCATAAATATTTCTCTTAAAATAAGTGATAACCAAAATTATCAAATATTGTTTAATAATGTTTAATTTATACAGACATTTTTCTTAATCTTAATTTATATTAGTAACAGTATTTAGCATATTCTGTAATTCTAAATTAAACTTATTCTATGAGCTAATGGCTGAAAAGATGAAACCAATTCCGTTTAAGCATATGCTTGAATGGATTTTTAGGGAATATGAACTGAAAAAAACAATTTTTGAAATACCTTCTCAAAAATTTTATCATTCAACCGGAAACTCCACGCACAAAATTTTTAATGAACTTCTGGAAACACCCGTTGGTCCTGCAGCAGGTCCTCATACACAGCTTGCCCAGAATATAGTTTGTTCTTATCTGGTCGGCGGCAGATTTTTTGAATTAAAAACTGTTCAGAAACTTGATAAACTTGAGATTAAAAAACCCTGTATTGATATAAGTGATGAAGGTTATAATACTGAATGGTCCCAGGAATTAACCCTGGAAGAATCTTTTGATGAATATTTAAAAGCTTGGTTTCTTATTCATATACTTAAAGATGCATTAAAACTTTCTTCAAGAGATGCGGGGGGTTTTATCTTTAATATGAGTGTGGGATATGATCTTGAAGGAATTAAATCTGAGCGGATGGATCAGTTCATTAAAAATATTATAAATGCCAAAGAACAGAGTTTATTTACACAGTATAAAGAAGAAGCAGCAAATTTTATAAAGAATAGCAGCTATCAAATAAGTGATTTTAATTTAATCAAAACCATTGATAATATTTCTGAGAATATTTCAAGTTCCGTAACTCTTTCAACAATGCATGGCTGCCCCCCTGATGAAATAGAAAGGATAATCAGCTATTTAGTAAAAGAAAAAAATCTTCACACTTATGTAAAATTAAATCCTACTTTGTTAGGTTTTGATTTTGTCCATAAAACGCTAAGTAATCTTGGTTATGATTATTTTGTTTTAAATGAAGATAGTTTTAAAAGGGATCTGCAGTTTGAGGATGCTGCATCAATGATAACCAGATTAAAAGCTTTGGCAAAAACCAAAGATAAGAGTTTTGGTGTAAAGCTTTCTAACACTCTTGGTGTATCAAACTACAAAAATGTGTTGCCTGAAAAGGAAATGTATATGTCAGGCAGGTCGCTTTTCCCGTTAACGATAAACCTTGCTAATAAACTTGCCAATGAGTTTAGCGGCAAACTTAATATTTCATTTTCAGGCGGTGCTGATGCTGCAAATATTAAACAGATATTACATACAGGAATTTACCCGGTAACAATGGTTACAGATTTACTGAAACCAGGCGGTTACTTTAAATTAAAACAAATTGCGGATGAAGCATCTTCGACCGACAAAATTAAAAGTATAATTGATTTAAAAGCACTTGGTGAATTAGCAGAAACATCATTTAATGATTATTATTATAATAAGGACAAAAGAATAGCCGAATCAATAAAAATACCTTTAAACCTGAAAAAATTTGATTGTTATGTCGCACCCTGCCAGCAGGCTTGTCCCATTCATCAGGACATACCTGCTTATATAAAATTGGTGGAAGAAAAAAAATATACTGAAGCATTAAAGGTGATATATAGCAAAAATCCTTTGCCCCACATTACCGGATATATTTGCGATCATCAGTGCCAATTTCACTGTACAAGATTGGATTATGATGAACCTGTTTTAATTAGGGAAATTAAAAAAGAAGCAGCATTAATTGGTTATGATGATTATGTTAAACAAATTTTTCCTTTTACATCTTCACACAAATTAAATTTAAGAGCTGCAATCATCGGTGCAGGTCCATCTGGCCTATCAGCAGCGTACTTTCTTGCACTAAGTGGAATTGATGTAACAATTTTTGAAAAAGAAAAATCAGCAGGTGGAATTGTAAATAATGTACTCCCAAAATTCAGGCTGCCCCAAGATGTTTTAGAAAAAGATATTGATTTCATAACAAAACTTGGAGTGAAAATTAACTTTAATGCAAAAGAAATATTTTCAATTGATGCGTTGAAAGAGGATGGTTATAAATACATATACATAAGTATCGGTGCTGCAAAATCAAATGTGCTTAAAATTGGAGATGGGAAAGATAAAGTTATTAATGCTATTGAATTCCTTAGAAAATTTAGAAATGATGAGAAAATAAACCTGGGGATAAATGTAGCAATCATTGGTGGCGGAAATTCTGCAATGGATGGAGCGCGTGCAGCAAAAAGAATGGATGGTGTAGAAAATGTTTTTATAATTTACCGTCGTACAAAAAAATATATGCCGGCTGATCTTGAGGAATTTAATGAAGCAATAAATGAAGGTGTAATTTTTAAAGAACTTCTTTCACCGATTAGTTTTGAAACTGGAATTTTAACATTACAAAAAATGCAGCTATCTGATTTTGATAAAGAAGGGCGAAGAAAAGTTGTAAATGAAATTGAAACCATGCAAATAGATACAATAATTTCTGCAATTGGTGAGCAGGTTGATTTAGATATTCTATCTGAAAATAATTTGTTGATCAAAGGTGATTCCCAAATTCAAGTAAATGAATTAACACACGAAACAAAAATTGAAAATGTTTTTATCGGCGGAGATGCTTTGCATGGTCCTTCCACAGTGGTTGAAGCAATTGCTGATGCAAAGAAAGCTGCAGATGCAATTCTCCAAAAAGAAGATGTTAGTATAAGAAATCTAAGTGATTTAACGATGATTAAGAGAGAGGAAACCGAGCTAACTATATTGAAAGGGCACATTTCTTCAGCAAAAAAAGAAAAGATCTCTGAGGAAACTGCAAGGTGCCTTCATTGTGATTTTATATGCAATAAATGTGTTGAAGTTTGCCCAAATCGTGCAAACGTTTTGGTCGAATCAAAATTGCTTGAAAGTAAACACGAAGATACTTACCAGGTATTGCATTTAGATGCGATATGTAATGAGTGCGGAAATTGCGAAACCTTCTGCCCATATTATGGTTCACCTTATAAAGATAAAATAACTTTATTTTGGAGCGAGGATGATTTTGAAAACAGTACGAATGATGGTTTTCTGATTTCTTCTGATGCAGAATTACTTGATATCAAAGTAAGATTTCAATCGCAGGAAGGACATATTCAGTATTATAAAGCTGAAGTTGTAATATCTTCATCTTTAGTTAATACGGCTCCTTACGATCGAATAATAGAATTTGGAGATTTTATATTTACTGTGTATGAAAATTATAAATATCTTTTTCCGCAAAATTCGGTTTAAAACAAAATGATAATATTAACTAACGGAACACATTTAAGTTTTAATCCCGCATTTGTAAAAATAAATTACGATGTAGTGATTGAAGGCAGTAAAATTATTGATACAGGGAAACATCTTTCTTCAAAATATCCAAAAGCAGAAAATGTAAACCTTAATGGAAGATTGGTCATCCCAGGGCTTGTATGTTCACATAATCACCTTTATTCTTCACTTGCCAGGGGTATACTGGCGAAGATAAAATCCCCAAATAATTTTATTGAAATTTTAGAAAATATTTGGTGGAAATTAGATCGTGCACTTGATGATAAATTAATTTATTGCAGCGCTATGATAGGAACTCTGGAAGCTATAAAATGTGGGACAACTTCGATAGTTGATCACCATTCATCCCCAAAGTTCATAAAAGGTTCACTTTCAATTTTAAAGGAAGCATTTGATGAACAAGGTATACGAGGAATTCTTTGTTATGAAATATCGGATAGAAATGGTAAGAAAGGAGCAGAAGAAGGATTGAAGGAATCAATAAGATTTATTGATCAAATAAAAGATGATGAGCTTATTGAATCTGCAATTGGAGGACATGCTTCATTTACACTTTCTGATGAATCTTTGAAAAATATTTCCGAAGAGATTACTAAAACAGGCAATGGTTTTCATATTCATACAGGTGAGGATAAAATTGATACGGATCATTGTTTTGAAAATTATTCAAAAAGTATTCTTGAAAGATTTGATTCGTTAAAGCTTTTAAATAATAAATCTATTTTAGCACACGGAGTATGGCTAAATAAAAAAGATTTAGAAAAACTTAATGAGCAAGATTGTTTTTTAATTCATAATCCCCGTTCAAATATGAACAATAAAATCGGTTATCTTAAATCTATCGCTGAAGTTAAAAACTTAGCAATAGGTACGGATGGAATCGGATCAGATATGTTTGAAGAAACAAAGTTTGCTTTTTTTAAATCACAGGAGGAAAATTGCAATCTTTCTACAACAGATTTCTTAAACTATTTGTGGAATGGAAATAAAATTCTTGAAAGATATTTCAACAAAAAATTTGGGAAAATTGAAAAAGGTTTTACAGCCGATTTAATAATCTGTGATTACAATTCACCAACTCCATTAAGAAAAGAAAACGCCGCAGATCATTTTATTTATGGTTTATCATCACAAAATGTTGAGAGCGTAATAATCAATGGAAGATTCGTTTACAGCGACAGAACTTTTCCAACTTCAATTAGCAGAATATATTCCAAAAGTACAAAATCTGCTAAACGATTATGGAAGAGAATGGATGAGTTATAGATCAGTGGCGCTTTTAACAGCATCTATCATTTGTTTGTAGCCTGTGCATCTGCAAAGATTTCCAGATAAAGCTACTTTAATTTCTTCTTCGGTAGGATTTTGATTTTCTAAAAGCAAAGCATAAGCAGCCATTAATGCACCGGGTGTACAAAAACCACATTGAACTGCACCTTTTTCTAAAAACATTTTTTGAAGTTTGTGTAGCTCACCGTTTTCATTCAAACCTTCTACAGTAGTAATTTCAGAATTGTTTATTTGCCCCGCAAGGATTAAACATGAGTTCGCAGCTTTACCGTTAAAAATTACTGTACATGCACCGCATTCTCCAATTGAACATCCTTCTTTCGTTCCTGTTAAATTAAGCTCGTCTCTTAACAAATCAAGTAATCTTAATGATGGATTACAATCAATTGAAAAATTTTGACCGTTTAGTATAAAAGAAATATTACTCATTATTACCGGCATTCTTATGCTGTTTGTATAATTTCTCAAGAAGCTGGTAAATCATTTGTTGAACCACAGTAACTTTGTACTGGCTGGACCATCTTAATCCTGTAACATCAATTATTTTTTTACCAATATTATTTGCTAATTTTTTAAATGTTTCCTCGCTCGCAATTTTTCCTATAAAATTATTTTCTTTATCACGAAAGCGCATACCAATAGGAGTGATGGCACCACTGGCAATTTTTAAATCTTTTATTTTTCCACTTTCAAAAAACAATAGTATTGCTAAAGTAATTCTGCTTATTGCTACAGCTTTTCTTCTGCCAAGCTTATAAAATACTTTTTGATAATTTTTTTCTTGTTTTGCTATAATAATTTTTGTTACGATTTCATTTTGCAAAACAGATGTTTTATAAGGATTCAATAAAATAGTTTCTAAGGATGATTTTCTTACTCCATTACTGGATGCAATTTCGAGAACAGCATCATAAACAAGCAATGGTGGAACAGAATCAGCGCAAGATGCATTATTTATAAAATTACCTGCAATGGTTGCTCTATTCCTTATCTGTGGATTCCCAATTGATCTTGCAGAATCTGAAAGGAGAGGAAAGTTTGATTTGATAATATCACTTTTACTTATTTCAGAAAATGTGCAAGCTGCCCCTATAGTAACTTGATTTTCACTTTCTGAAATAGTTTTTAATTCATCAATTCCTCCTAAATCAACCAAGAGTTCAATATCAGTAAACCGTTTTGAGCTTATATGAAAACCAGGAATTATATCTGTTCCGCCTGCAATAATTTTAACACCTGGTTTATTCTCTGCTAATAATTTAACTGCTTCAGTTACCGAAACTGGTGATAATATTTTTAGATCCGGTATCATTAAGCACTTCCCCTTTTTATATCATCCGGATGAAGTTTTCTTTTAAGCAATACTTCTTCCAGATTTAGAGGAAGATTATAAAAACGTATTCCAGTTGCATTTTTTACTGCATTAGCAATGGCTGCAGCAGTCAGTTCAAGTGTTGGCTCGCCTAATGATTTAGCACCCCAGGGACCGTAAGTTTCCTTTCCTTCTACGAATTCAACATTTATTATCCCGATATCCATACTTGTTGGAATTAAATATTGATCATAATTAAGTTCTTTAATGAAACCATCTTGAACATTTATTTCTTCAAATAATCCATATCCAGCTCCCTGCGTAACACCCCCATAAACCTGCCCTTCGGCGCCAAGTTTGTTTATAACTTTTCCAACATCGTGAACAGCGTAGACTTCATCAACAAACACTTCACCGGTAGCCATATTAACAGATACTTCTGCAACCTGGCAGCCATAAACATATGTGAAATAAGCAGGTCCCTGACCAGTTTCATCATCCCAATCAACGTGTGGACCCTTATACCATCCTAATGCTGATATGTTTATTCCTCTTTTCACAGCAAGAGAAATCAGTTCAGGGAATCCTATAGATTTTTCCGGAATATTTTTTATATGAACAATGCTATTTTCAAAAACAAATTTTGCACCTTTCGGTAATTCCCATTCATCAATAAGCAATTCTTCCAATTTCTTTCTTATTTGATCTGCTGCAGCTTTTACAGCACCACCGCCCATCATTGTAGCTCTGGATGCTACTGTCGGACCACTATCAGAAATTAAACTTGTGTTTTGCTCCATGTAAATAATATCATCTACTGGAATTCCAAAAACTTCTGCAGTAATTATAGAGTATGTTGTTCTTAATCCCTGGCCATTTTCAGTCAAACCACATAGCAGGTATGCTTTTCCATCCTGCTGTATTGAGATATAAGCTGCAGTGTTATCAATTCCTTCAGCACCCAGGGAACATCCCCTGAAACTGAGAGCTAAACCAATTCCTTTTCTTATTAAATTTTCCGGATTGATAAATGATTTTTCAGTAATTATAAGATCATTTTCAATTTTGGATTTTTCTGTTATAGCAGTCTTAATATTTTTCGATTCATTTAATTCTTTATTCAATTTCCATTTTTTAGTAAAATTACTTTTAGCTGAAGCTTTTTCTAAAACCGTTAATAGGCTCACATCATGATCAGATAATTTTTGCCCGCTGGCTGTAATCGAATTCTTTTTATAGCAATTAATCTTTCTAACTTCTTCGGGAGTAATTCCAAGTTTAATTGCAAGATCATCCATTAATGATTCCTGCGCAAATATAATTTGAGGTGAACCAAAGCCACGCATAGCACCCGTGTAAGGATTGTTCGTATAAACAGCTTTTACATCCGTATGCACATTAGGAATTTCGTAAGGACCTGTTGCCTGAACCACAGATCGCCAGGTTACAAAGGGACTCATTGATGCATAAGCTCCGCCATCGGCAACAATATCAACTTTCATTGCATTGATTTTTCCATCCAGATTGCAGCCGATTTTATAGTGCATATTGTAAGGATGACGTTTATAAGATTCTAAAACTGATTCTTCCCTTGAATATTTTACCCTAACAGGTTTACCTGTTTTCAATGCAGCTATTGCAGCTCTTGCAGATATGATATTCATAGTATCATCTTTACCGCCAAATGAACCACCTAGTTCTGCCTGAATGACAATAACCTTTGCAAGTGGAAAATTTAAGACAGATGCAACAATCTTTCTTGTAGTATAAGGATTCTGGATGCTTCCAATAATTTTAATTGCTCTACCAGCTTCCTCAGGTATTGCTGTAACACATTCTGGTTCAAGATATGCGTGCTCAATATGAGGCGTGGAATATTTTTCTTCAAGTATAAAATCAGATTCGGTAAATCCCTTTTCAACATCACCTTTTCTTAAAGGATAATGGACTATTAAATTGCTTCCATTTTCTGGATGAATAAGTGGGGCATCATTTTCTAATGCTTTTAAAGGATCGGATAACACATCAAGTTTTTCAATTTCAATTTTTACAAGAGCTGTAAGTTTTCTTAGCGTCTGTTCATTTTTTCCAACAAGCATCGCAAAAACATCACCGGGGGTAACAATTTTATCATATGCAAATACAGGCTGATCTTTTTTAATCGGTCCAACTTTTTTTTCTCCGGGAATATCATTTGCATCGCAAATTGTAGTAACCGAAGGATTATTTTCTAACCATGAATAATTAGTTGAAGTAATATTAGCGTGAGCAGCAGGAACACGAACCATTACTCCATAAAGCATTCCATGAAATTTATAATCATCTGCAAACTTTGCCTCCCCGGTAACTTTTGCATAACCGTCCTGGCGTATGACTTCTTTACCTACAATATTAAATTTTTCAGCTATTTCTTCACTTTTATCTTTATACATCAACTAAACCAACCTGATGGTTAAAATCGGTGATTAGTTTATCCCATTCATCTACGATAGAAAATCTTTCATTCCAATAATTTTCATCATACCATTGTTTATTTAGTTCTTCAACATCTTTCCCCTGCTGCTCAACCCAGGTAAAATATTTTAAATTGTGAATTCTTTTCTTTTCCTTGTAATCTAATTCTAAAAAGTTATCTGTTTTTTGATTCCTCAACACAACATTCCAGTCAATCTCTGCCTGATTAGCTGAGTATTTTCCCCATCGTTCATTCATTTCATTCAATCTTGATAAATACATATCAGCAGAATCAGTAAATATTGTAAAGATTATATCATTTTTATTTAGCTCAAAATATTTTGCTAATTTAATGCTGCTAATAATATTAGCAATTCCTGAAATTCCAATTTCTTTTAGCCTTTCAACAACATCTTCTGCTACCTCATTACTTTTTAGCCAATTTTGTCCTTCCATTTCGTTAAAGAGCCGCAAAACGCGCAAAGGTTCTTCATCATCAATTGCCGTAACAGCATCCGTATTTTTAACATTATGAATCCATGGAACATGTTTATCGCCAATACCTTCAATTCTATGTCCACCAAATCCGTTTAATAGAAGAGTTGGACATTGAAGAGCTTCGGAGGCAGTAACTTTAACGAATGGATATTTTTCTCTTAAGTAATCTCCTGCAGCAATTGTACCTGCAGAACCGGTTGCTGATACATAAGCGCTAAGTCTGTCTCCATCACTTTTTATTTGGTTGAATAATGTTTCAATAGTGCTGCCCGTTATTTGATAATGCCAGATTGAATTACCAAATTGATCAAACTGGTTGAAGATTAAATATTCATTACTTTCTGCTTCAAGTTCGTGGCATTTATCATAGATTTCTTTTACATTACTTTCGCAACCCGGTGTGGCATAAACTTCTGCACCGATTTCTTTAAGCCAATAAAATCGCTCTCTGCTCATTTCTTCAGGTAAGATTGCAACCGCGTGAACAGAAAGCAACGCTGAATTAAATGCTCCTCCACGGCAGTAGTTGCCCGTTGATGGCCAAACAGCTTTATGATATTCAGGATTAAATCTTCCTGTAATTAAATATGGTGCAAGACATCCATAGGTTGCTCCTACTTTATGTGCTCCAGTTGGAAAGTACTTTCCTACCAGCCCTATAATTCTTGCATTTACCCCTGTAATTTCTGAAGGAATCTCTAAAAAATTAATATTTCCAATTCCGTTAGTTTCAAAATCATTACACCAGTTTATTCTAAATAAATTAAGTGGGTGAACTTCTTGAATATCAATTTTTTTCAATTCCTGAAGAATGGTTCCGGGAATATTTTGAGGATTTTTGAGCTGTTCAAATGTGGGTAATATAATATTTTTTTCAAAGCATCTCTTAATAGTTTTCTTTAGATTTTGCTGATTCTCAATTTTCCAGTTCCAACTTCCCATTTCCAGCTCGTTTTATGTAATTACTGATTCAAATATAATGCAATTATATAAAATATTATACGAAATTACTTCTTTAGATTTGAGGAGAAGTAAATCAATTATTTACTGGAACTTTTTACCAAACCGTGTAGTGCAACATCCAGATTTGATAAAATATTAATAATCATAACTAATCCAGGAGAAAAATCATGAAACAGATAACTGTATTTGTATTAAGTTTTCTCATCTCGTTTACATTTCTAAGTGATAAAACATTTTCAAATTTTAAAAGCGAAACAAATGTTGTGCAGCTTGCAATTTTACTTGATACATCAAACAGTATGGATGGTTTGATAGATCAGGCAAAACAACAGCTCTGGAAAATTGTAAATGAAATGGCTCGTTCTAAACGAGAAGGAGAAAGTATAAATCTTTACGTAGCCTTATATGAATATGGAAATGATAACCTTTCACCTGATGAAGGTTACGTAAGACTTATTAGTCCGCTTACAAATGATCTTGATAAAATTTCAGAAGAACTTTTTAATCTGAAGACAAATGGCGGCAGTGAATTTTGCGGAACAGTAATTGCCGAAGCTGTTAAAGATTTGAAATGGACAAAAGAATCTGATGAGTTGAAAGTTATTTTTATTGCTGGTAATGAACCATTTGATCAGGGAAACATTGATTACAGGAATTCCTGCAAAGATGCAATCTCAAAAGGAATTATCATCAATACTATATTTTGCGGCGAATATGATGAAGGCGTGCAAACAAAATGGAAAAACGGAGCTGATATTTCTGATGGAAAATATATGAACATTGATCAAAATCAGGAGATAGTACACTTAGATGCACCGCAGGATGAAGAATTAATTGAACTTGGTAATAAACTAAATGAAACATACATAGCATATGGTTATTACGGTGATGATTTCAAAAAACGTCAATCAGAGCAGGATATGAATGCAGGAAATCTGGCTCCTGAAGTTTTGGTTGAAAGAACAGTTACGAAAGGAAGCGGGCAATATAAAAATGAATCGTGGGACCTTGTTGATGCAGATAAAGAAGGAACTGTGAATTTAGAAGATATTGAGGAAGATCAGCTTCCAGAGGTAATGAAGAGCATGACTATTGAAGAGCGTAAAGAATATGTTGAACAAAAAGCGAACGAAAGAGAAAAAATTCAAAAGAGGATTAATGAATTAAACGAACAGAGACGCAAATATATTTCTGATAAAATTGCTGATGGCGAAGATCATACACTTGATGCTGCAATGTTAAAAATAATTAGAGAACAAGCAGCAGATAAAAATTATTCTTTTGAATAGATAAATTTTATTTTTTTTAAGTGTATCAGTAACTCAAAAATAAAAAATGTGAAAACTGAAATGAAAACTTTAAATATATATATTGTTTCACTACTAATGATATTAACTTTGAGCAGTTCAGCACTTGCGGATGGATTGATTATTATAAGAGATCCTGCACCTCCCTTATCTCCGTTCCCATTGGAAGTAGTTTATCATCATGTTGATGTAAATATTAATGGAAATATTGCAACTACCTACATTGATCAGGAGTTTTTAAATCCTACAAGCTTTTTAATGGAAGGTTATTATATTTTTCCAATTCCAGCCGGTGCAGTTATAAATGAATTCAGTATGGATGTAAACGGAAAACTTATGAATGCAGAACTGCTTGATGCAATTAAAGCAAGAGAAATTTATGAAGAGATTGTAAGACAGGTAAAAGATCCTGCACTCTTAGAATATACCAACCAGGGATTTTTTAAAGTTAGAATTTTCCCTATCGAACCGAACAGCAAAAAGCGGGTTAAGATAAGTTACAGGGAAATTTTAAGCAGTGATAATGGCTTATATGAATATCTTTACCCTCTAAACACTGAAAAGTTTTCTGCAAAGCCATTAAAAAATGTACGCATAAAGGTTGATCTTAAAACAAATAAAGAATTAAAAAACATTTACTCTCCTACCCATCCTGTAGATGTAGTACATAAGGATAATCACAACGCAATAATTTCTTTTGAAGAAGAGAATACAAAACCTGATATTGATTTTAAACTTTATTATAATACGAACAATGATGATGTGGGTATATCTCTGCTTGCATATCATACAGGAAACGATAACGGTTACTTTCTGTTAACTGCTTCGCCTTCATTTATAATTGATGAAAACCAGATTGATGCAAAGGACATAACTTTTGTTTTGGATATTTCCGGAAGTATGGCTGGAGAGAAAATGCGACAGGCAAAGCGCGCACTTCTATATTGCATAAATAATCTTAATAAAAAAGATGGATTTGATATTGTACGTTTTTCAACTGAAGCTTATTCACTTTTTGGTGATATTGTAACCGCAACAGAATCAAACATAAAAAAAGCAGAAAAGTTTATTGAGGATTTGAAACCGGTTGGCGGAACAAATATTGAAGAAGCATTATCAATAGCATTAAAAGAAAAAGGAAATTCAAATCGTTCACACTTAATAATTTTTATGACCGATGGCAAACCAACTATCGGAGAAACTGTTGATGAAAAACTGATTAAAAAAATTGAGAATTCAAATAAAGAAAATAAAAGGATTTTTACTTTTGGAATTGGAAATGAAATTAATACTCATTTGCTGGATAAAATAACTGAACTTACAAAAGCTACACGTACATATATTTCACCAAATGAAGATATTGAAATAAAAATATCAAACTTTTATGATAAAGTTCAATCTCCTGTTCTTTCAAATTTAAATTTATCTATTGAAAGTGGAATCGAAATCCTTCAAACTTATCCCAAAAACCTGCCTGATCTTTTTAAGGGTTCAAGTATAATCGTTTTGGGAAGATATGAAGGAAGCGGATCATCAAAAATTACACTTCAAGGAACAGTAAAAGGAAAACAAAAATCATTTACTTATAAAACTGATTTTGTTAAAGATGATGATGAATATGATTTCATACCTCCTCTCTGGGCTTCCCGCAGAATTGGTTATCTATTAGATCAAATAAGATTAAACGGTGAGGACAAAGAACTTATTGATGAAATAACACAGCTTGCAAGAGAGCACGGAATAGTTACACCTTACACAAGCTTTCTAATTATGGAAGATGAGGAAATACGTTTAAGAAGAAATGAACTTGTGTTAGATTTCCAAACTGTTCCTCCCGTTCCCGAATTGAGAAGAGAAACTGAAGGTGATTATGATGCAATGAAACTTAAAAGCGGAGATAGAAGTGTTACCGTTAGCGAAGAATTCCAGGGATTGAACCAGGCAAGCAATTATTATGAAACAAAGCAAGGCAGCGGAAGAATGAATTATGTTGATGATAACGGTTATGAACAAAATCTAACACTGCAGGTAAGAAATATCCAGGGAAGAGCTATTTATCAAAGCGGGAAATTCTGGGTTGATTCTGAATTACAAAATCGAAAAATGCAAAACCAAAACCGAATTCAATTTAATACAGATGAATATTTCAAACTGCTAAAGGATAAACCTGGAACAGCACAGTTCCTTGCTCTCGGGCAGAACATAAGGTTTTATTATGATAATACTTTTTATGAGATTTATGAGTAGGTGAAATCCTCCCCCTCTTTTGGGGGAGGATTTCTAATTTTCTTTATAAATTTGCTTATAATTAACAGATTGAATTTCCGCTGCAATACCAAGTGCAATTTCTTCTGCTGTGCTACCACCGATTTTTAATCCTACCGGTGAGTGAAAGTTGGAAAGATCAATATCTTCGCCCAACTCTTTTATTAGTTTATTTTTAATTTGCGCTGCTTTGGATTTTGAAGCAATAATTCCAACGTAAGGAAAATTCCTTTTTTTCAAATATATGTTTTTTGCAATCTCATAATCATATGAGTGCCCATGAGTTAGAATTATAAAATAAGAATCATCAGGTGGATTAAAACTTTTTGAATACTCATTATAATTGCTAAGAATTATTTGTGAAGTGTTTGGATTTTTTTCCTTATTTGCAAACTCATCACGGTTATCAATAAGAATCGTAAAAAAGTTCAATGGTTTAAGATGATAAAGAAGTGCATTACCGATGTGACCTCCACCAAAAACATAAACAGTTGGAAGTTTTCCATGCACTTCATAAAAAATTGTCACATTTCCACTGCAGCTCATTGGTACAACTGTAATTTCACCCTTCGCGTTTTCCTTTTTATCTGATAGAAGGTACTCTTTTTTTCCGTTTTCTCCTGAAAATATTCTACCGATTGCTTCTTCAATAACTGCTTCTTCAATGGCACCGCCGCCAACTGTTCCAACTGAAGTTCCATCACTTTTCACAATCATCTTAAATCCAATTTTGCCGGGAGATGATCCATTTAAATCAATAACTGTCGCCAGAACGAATGGTTCATTATCAATTATTAATTCTGATGCGGTGTTAAATATATTCATTTTTTATAACTGTTTAAGATCAGAAGGATAATCTATGTCCTGAAGAACTTCTTTATAATCGCAATTCCAAAATTTCTTATTTACAATTTTATTTTTACTAATTTCTTTTAAAGATGAAGTATCAGGAAGATCAAGAATCAAATTAAAAATTCTATCATTCAATAAAAGTGGGTGACCCTTTTCATCATTAAATTTTGGTTGAATCCAATCAAATTTGTTATCGATCTGTTCCGTAAATTCCTGATAAAATTCATCAGTTAAACCCGGTTGATCTACAAAGTGATACAATAACCATTTTGAATTTAATTCGCTTTTCAATCCACATTTAAGTGAAGAAAGCATTCCGCTTTTGTAGTCTTTATTTTCTATAAAATCAACTCTGTTTTGCAACTCAATGGAATTGTTTATAAAAACTTTTAATTCTCTTTCTATATTTTCGGCTGAATGACCTAGTACAGTAACAACTTTATCACAAACATTTAACATCTTATTAAGAATGGTTATAGCAAATGGTAATCCATCTTGCAGCAATAATGCTTTCGGTTTACCCATTCTGCCTGAAAGCCCTGCAGCAATTAATAACCCTGTTGATTTAATTATCAATTATATTTTCGATTCCACAAAATTAAGAATATCAGTTAGTTTACTTTGTGCTTTAGATTTTAAATCAGTACAAGTTTTTCTCATATCATCGTTGAATTTTTCATCTTTTATATCTTTAAGATTTATAAGCACATTATAAATTCCGCCAAGTATTCCTGTATAAGCGCTTTGTGCACCAACGCCAACATCAGTGATGGAAGCAGGATTTCCGTTTTTTGCCACAACCTCTGCAATCTCAATAGCTTCAAAACTGTTTTGTGCAGTTCCTAACGGAACCATTACCGCTTGCTTTAATCCAGCTTGCATAGCATCTTCCCTGGCTTTTTGCTCCTCTGTAGTTTTATTTGGTAATCTTCTTGCATCCATATAAGCATTAAATGCATTTGTATCATCATCAACAGCTTTTACGAGTTTTAATTTTAATTCCTGCAGCTTGTCAGCAGCTTCGTTTAAGATGTCATCAATTTTTTCACTTCCGCGTTTATTTGCAGTTAAATTACTAACCATCGAAGCGAGTGCAGCACCAAGAGAACCTGCAAGTGCCGCAATAGAGCCACCTCCCGGAGCAGGAGATTCTCGTGAAACTTCATCTACAAAATCTGATACTTTCATTTCAACCAATGCATTGTCTAAATTTTTTGGAAGACCTAAAACTCTTTCTTCAATATTGAAAGGAGAAACATCATTTAAACCAAGCGATTGAACGGCTGTATGTAAAATATCTCTAACTGGTATACCTGTTGATCTACCCTGCTTGCGCAAATAATACTTTCCTGTTTCCAGTAATGCCGGATAAGGAACCATTCCGACAATTTCACTTCCAGTAACCACTAATCCTCTAGCGGCGGCAAGTTTTCTTGTTTCCTCTAGAACATGATGTGTTGAAGTTACTTTATAGTTGGTTAGGTTTATAGAAATTTGTGCACGATCATATTCAGGAACCATCCATCCAATTGCTTTACAATAATCAAATTTGCCCGGTAGTTTTACAGATTCGCCCTCAGGTTTGGATGGATTTATTCCATTTAGTTTTAGAAGTGTAGCAAGATCAAATTCATGCTCTTTTTTACAATGATTGAAAGTTTCATTTATTGTTTTTCCAATAAAATCATCCAATCCGCAAGGATATTTACCGTTTTCATATTTTAGTATTTCAGTTTTTTTAAAGTAGAATGGGCTATCACTTTCTCCCTTTCGTGCCGATCTGCCTTTTTCTCTAAGTTCAAATGCGATGTCAGTTGCGTGTAGTGCTTCGCGGGTGTTTAAACTTATGTTGTACGCAATTAAAAATTCACGAACACCAATTACAGTAGCACCTGCAGTTGCATTAAATTTTGCAGGACCGAAATCAGGTTTCCATTCAGGTTTTTTAAGTTTTTCTTCGAGTGCTTCATATTCTCCCTGGCGAATAATAGCAAGATTTTCTCTTTCAGGAGTTTGTGCAGATTTTTCATATAAATAAATTGGTATGTTTAATTCTGCACCTACTCTTTTTGCTACTTCTTTAGAGAGATTAATACATTCTTCAGTTGTTATTCCGCTAACAGGAACAAACGGGCAAACATCTGTAGCACCCATTCGAGGATGCGAACCTTTATGAGTTCTCATATCAATAAGTTCAGAAGCTTTTTTTATTGAATTGAAAGCAGCTTCTTTAACTCCTTCAGGTGATCCAATAAAAGTAACAACCGTACGATTCATTTCATAACCGGGATCAACATCCAGCAGTTTCACTCCTTCAACTTTTTCAATTTCATCCGTTATTTGTTTAATTACTGCTTTATCTTTGCCCTCAGAAAAGTTTGGTACACATTCTATTAAAATATCAGACATAATATCCTCTGTAATTTTCCATTCGATTTTATTTAAAGTTCAATTAAATTAAAGAAAAAACTTACAGGTTTAGTACTTATTTTACAAGAGTTGATGAAGCAATATGTTCGGATGGACACAATGAAGGTTCACATAAAAAGCAGAAATATTTGATAAAAGTTTAAATTAAAGTAAAATTAAGTGCTGTATTAACTGTATCCTTAGTAACATTTAGGGCAGCATTTATTGCATCCTCAACGGCAATAAGTGAAAGACCTTCTATAATTAGTAGTCCAATTTCCAAAGTATTTTTTTTATTCGAAGCAACTTATGTGCTTTATCTTCAGAGATATCTCCTGCGAAAAATTTTTCTTCAATGCTTTTTATGCCTTCGGCAAGTAAGAATAAATTGGCTTCAGTAAGTAGTTGAATTTCATCCCTACTATCTATTAAAATTTCTTTTGCTGACGCTAACATACTGCCTGATAGCTCTGTTAAATCCAGTGCCATTACTCACCTTTCTTTTTTACTAGTTCCAATTTCAATATGTTTATAAATGATAGAGTAAAATCTTTTCGAGGTTCTTCAATTACTATCATATCATTAAACCTTTCTTATGAATTTCTTCAAATAGGTGATAATTCTCCTGCAATATTTTTATCTGTTTGAGGGTAAGTTCATTCTTCGGCAAAGCTGAAGTTCTAAGCTCCAATAGTTTAGGATCAGTTTTAATTTGTTTATAAATAGCTATGTAATTTCCATAATCTGCTTTGTTCGTACCGAAATTATATTCGAAATAAGTAAATAAATACTCGATTTCTCTATGGAGTTCAGTTATTAGCTTGTCCGTAATCTCATCATAATCAGGGATAAATTTTACTGAGCAGACGTGTGAATAAAAACAGAAGTGAGAGCAGAAGAAAAGTATAACTGCGTTTTGAATGAATCATCATTCCCCTCTTTAATAAATTATTGAAATAATAAATAGTTCAAACACTAAAATGAAGAGGGAAGAAAACGGAAATTTTAATTTATCATTCCTGATTTTTAACTATTTTTATAAAACTTAATTATCAATAGGAAAATAAAAAAGCCCTTCCGATTGGAAGGGCCTTAATAAAAACAGATACAATAATTATCTTATTCGTTTAAATTCTATTCTTCTGTTTTTTCGTTTATTATCAGGTGTATCGTTAGGAACTCTTGGAAATTCTTCACCATAACCTTTTGCAATAACTCTATCCGGCTCTATACCTTTTTCAATTAGCCAGAATCTTACGGAATCAGCTCGTCTTTGTGAGAGCTTCTGGTTTGAAGAACTGCTTCCAACATCATCCGTGTGTCCGCTAATTTCAACTATAATATCCGGATAAGTAGTTAGAGTTTTTAATGCACCTTGCAGCACTACAGCCGATTCAGGAGTAATATCAGATTTACCTGTTTCAAATGTTATTCCTTCAAGCACAATAGGAACATCCATCTTAACAACGTCATCTTCAGGATCTAATGGATCTGTTTCTCTTCCAATTTCAGTAAAGTCATCAACTGTTCCACCATCAGTATCAGGATTTAACGGATCAGTTCTGAATTTATTTATTTCTTCACCATCACGTAATCCTTCACCATCAGTATCAGCACTTAACGGATTAGTTTTATAGTTATTTATTTCGTCTCCGTCAAGAAGAGTGTCATCATCTGTATCTGCTTTAAGCGGATCAGTTTTGTGCTTTTTGATTTCATTTCCATCATCAAGTGTATCATCATCAGTATCAACATCCAGTGGATTAGTTCTATACATAGTTAACTCATCACCATCATTCAATGTATCATTATCAGTATCCGGGTTTAGTGGATCAGTTTTGTAGGTATCAACTTCTTCTCCATCTTTCAGCTTATCAGCATCAGAATCTCCGTTTAGAGGATCAGTTTTAAAGGTATTAACCTCTTCTCCATCTTTCAATCCATCATTGTCCGTATCAGGATTATCAGGATCTGTACCTAATTCTAATTCTTCGCTTTTAATTAATCCATCTTTATCATTATCAGATCCACCATATCCGCTAACGAATGTTAAGCCAATTCCTGCACTGTAATATCCGTCGTAGTTTTGATCAGTTGCAGGATCATCAAGATTAGTGTAACCATTTAAATCATCGGATAAGGTAAAAGTATAACCGCCTGAAAAATCAAGAATTAGAACATCTGATAATCCGACTTCGAATCCTGCACCAACTGGAAAAATTGCTGCCCAATCCTGTTGTTTCTCAGGAATATTCACTGCGGCAATATTCATTGGTTGTTTATCATTATCAAAATACATGTAACCGGCTCCCCCGTAAAGGTATGGATTCCATACATCCATGTCGAATGGACTGAGAATTAATCGTACATCCAAAGGAATAATATACGTCCACCAGTTTCCTTTTATTTTACTGGTATCTTCATATTCCCCTGCAAGCCGCCCAAAACCACCGCCGAATTCTGCTTCAACAACTTCAGTAATCAGCTCGAATCTTAAAAACGCTCTGCCAAGAAATGAAAATTTGAATTCAGGATCAGAAACTCTTCCTGATTTATCAAATTCAGTATCGGATAGTAAGCCATTAAACTGTAAACCTAACTTTGCATCGTAATCGTTAAACTGGGCAAAGCTTAAATTTGCAGAAAATAGCAAACTCAAAATTAATATTAAAAATGTTGATTTTATATTCATTTTACCACCATATTGTAATTGTTTATTAGTACCAATTAATTTCATAATAATTAAGGAATCATCTCCGGAATGCCAAAATTTAACAGATTAAAACAAATTATATGCCATTATGAAAATTATCTATACATTAAATTTAACTTCTTTTATTAACATAGTCATCAAAAACAGGTAAAAATTGTTAATAATTTTTACACATTTCTATTATATATAGCATCTATAACTTTTTTTATAATTTGCTGTTTTTGTAAAGTGATTGAATCTTACTTTGAAAATTAAATTTTCAAATCACTTTACCACTTCAAGCTCGCTTCCCTGTGGTAAGCGCGTTATAACGGATCTGTTTAACAAATCAATTGAAACTGAAACTGAGTTACCTCCTACATTACTTGTTACTATACCTATAACATCAGCAAAGGGGCCATTTTTTATTTTAACTTTTGTACCCTTAACAATTCCTTTGTAAACTATTAAATCTGAATCCTTGATTAACAATTTTTTTACATTTTCAATTTGCCAATCAGGAATTCGCGCAGGATGTCCAAATTCAAAAAGACATCTAACAATGGATGGTTGCTCTACAGATATTAACCGCTGTTCTTCATTAGCATATATAAAAATATATCCTCTTATTAATGGTTCAACAACTTTCTTTTTTCTATCACTCCATTGTTTTATAACTGAAATAGTCGGTAGATAATTATCCACATTATTTTTATTTAGCTGTTCCTGTGCTTTAAATTCAGAACGTGGTTTTGTATAAAGTGCAAACCAGTATTTTTGATTTGAAATATTTCTACTCATACAACAAACTTAATAAATACAGGAGGCATATAAAAAATCATTCAGAATTGTAGAATACAATTTTATCCTTAAGTGTATTTTTGATATTATAATTTAATATTTCTATTTTCTGCTTAAGTTAAAACTGTTCAATAATTTTTTTAGATTTCTTAATCAGTTAAGGATACTTGGTGGCTATATTAATCAAAAACGGGCGAATAATAACTTCTAAAAACGAATTTAACGCAGATATATTTATTGAAAACCAAAAAATCTCACTAATTGGTAATAATCTAAATAATACAGCAGATAGAATAATTGATGCGAAAGGGAAATTTGTTATTCCCGGTGGCATTGATGTTCATACGCACCTTGATATGCCGTACGGACAACTAACTTCAGCAGATGACTTTGAAACAGGAACTATTGCAGCAGCTTTTGGAGGAACAACATCAATAATTGATTTTGCAACTCAATCGAAAGGAGAAAGCTTACACAAAGCTTTGGATAAATGGAATAGAAAAGCTGAAAGAAAAGCAGTGGTTGATTATGGATTTCATATGATTATAACTGATATAGGTAGTAATCAGTTAAATGAAATGGATGAACTGGTAAAAGAGGGCGTAACAAGTTTTAAACTTTTTATGGCTTATCCCGGCAGATTGATGATGAATGATGAAAATATTTTAAAAGTAATGCTCCAGGCTAAGAGAAATGGATCATTAATCTGTGTTCATGCAGAAAATGGAATGGCTATCGAAGCCATCACTAATAAAATGTTATTTGAAAAAAAACTTTCACCAAAATACCATGCACTAAGCCGTCCTGAAATTGCAGAAGCAGAGGCAATTAATCGAGCCATTCAACTTTCTAAGAAAGCCGGAACTCCCCTTTACATCGTCCATTTAACCTGTAATGAAGCACTTTTAAAAGTTGAATCTGCAAGGAAAGAAGGATTACCAGTATTTGCAGAAACATGCCCACAGTATCTTTTTCTTTCTTTGGATGATATAAACAAACCGGATTTTGAAGGTGCAAAGTACGTTTTTTCTCCTCCAGTTAGAGAAAAATGGAACCGGGAAAAACTGTGGGAAGGGATTAAACAAAAAAGCCTGCAGGTTGTTTCAACAGATCATTGCCCTTTTAATTTTAAGGATAAGAAGAAATTTGCTGAACAGGATTTTACGAAAATTCCTAATGGAGGAGCAAGCATAGAAAACCGATTACATCTTACATTTCAGGGCGTAAATGATGGAAAAATTTCATTAACAAGATGGGTAGAAATCAACTCTACTAATCCTGCAAAACTTTTTGGTATGTATCCGCAAAAAGGTGAGATTAAACTTGGATGTGATGCAGATATTGTTATCTGGAATCCTGAAACTGAACATACTATTTCAGCAAAAACTCACCATATGAATGTTGATTATTCAATGTACGAAGGAATGAAAATTAAAGGTGATGCAGAAATTGTGCTTTCAAGAGGCGAAGTGATTGTTGAGAATAGTAAATTCCGGGGTACAGCCGGAAGAGGAAATTTTATTATGCGGGATGCTTACGGAAGTGAGTAGATATTCCAAACTTGTTTTTATGGCTATACATGGTTAGTTGGTTTGCTGTTGCATTCATAGTTTATTGGATTTTGATGAAGAAAAAGTGAGTATTTATGCGAATAACTTTTATTTTAAATATCTTTCTTATCATTTGGTTGCCTTTTACAACCAATTGCTCAAATGCCAATGGAGATGAGAAGCAAATTCAAAAAGCTGTGAATGAAGAACTGCGCCTGCATCCTGAAGCAAGACTTGTTGACCTTTATAAATTCTTTTTTCAGGACTCATTCGGTCCCGGGCATATAATCAATGATAAAAAATCAACACTAACTTATTTTCAGAATGAACTACACATCAGTACAGATTTTGATTCAATTCTTTGGCAACCTGTGGGCTATAAAAACCAGAACTACAGAGTTAATTTGAAGTTGGTTAAGGATGGGACTCTTACTGAGGAGGAACTATTTAATGCGTTTTTTTTTACTGCAGGTTCTTTCTCAGTTCCATCAATTGAAGAGTGGATTAAAGAATGGAAAACTATTTTAAAAGTGATTGAAAAAATGAATTTGAAAATAAAAAAGTATTCAGAGGATAAAGCTATTTTAGATGATATGCTAGCGGAAGGGAAAGTGCTTGTACACCATAGCGATGTTTACCGAAAATTATATCACCCGCACTACAGAGTTGTAAACAAGAAGCAATTTGATACGCTTGACTTAGAATAGAAAAATAATCCTATATATTTTGGGCAATGGCGTTTTCAGTCTTTGTAGAAATGTTAAACCTGAAAATGAAAAGCAAAGCGAAAAGCAATTGCTTCTAAAAACAGGTTTGCGAAGGAGAGAGGAAGTTATCATAAAAATCCCCGCCTATGTTATAAAGAAGGGATTGGCATATATATTTAAGATGACAAACTGTTTGATATAATTGATGGTGTCTTCAGATTTTTAATACTCCAATCTCATCTTAAATAAAAAGATATATTGATTTATTAAAAATATTAAATAATTTCTTCATAAAATTAGAAAAGGATAAGTTAATAATGGCAATAGATAAAACCGAAGCGGAAATTGATAAGGTCCAATCGTTGCATTCCAGTAATACCCCCGTAAACATCAAAATAAATGAGATCACAATGATACTCGCAGAGAAGCGGACTTCTCTGGCTGTGCTAAGGACGGGAGTTGCACTTTTCGCGCTTCCACTGTCTATAATGGGTCTTTTAATAGCTACATCAAAATATTGGGATATATATGAGCAATGGCATCTTTTTATTCCAATTTTTCTGATATGTAATTTCTTAATCGCGATAGGATTATTTTTAATCATCCGATCGATGAAACGAATACTATACTATGACAAGCTCATTAAAAAAATTAAAAACGGATTAGAGGAATTAACAAAACTGATGGAAAATGAATAGACCGAATGTACACGATTTATCTTTGCAGATAAATTAAGGGAATAGAAAATGAGAAGTAAAGCAAAACCAATTTCATTAAATAACAGGTTTGCGGCAGAGAAATAAAATATAAAATCCCCGCCTGTGTTACTAAACAGGGGTTGAGAAGGATAAATACATAACTCATCTTTTAGCTTTTAGAAAATAAGATTTTAAATTATAGTTTTTCAAAGACCTTGTTATTATTTTGCTTTGTAAATGACAACTATGAATAATACAAAAGACAAATGGGACAGCGGAGATCCCTATGATTATTTTATGGGAAGGTGGAGCAAATTAATGGCTCTGGAATTTCTAAACTGGCTTGATGTACCAGATTTCTCAAGCTGGTTGGATATAGGTTGTGGAACTGGAGCACTAAGTGAAATGATTTCCCAGCACTGCAAGCCATCTAAATTAACTTGTATTGATCCCTCAGAACAGTATTTAACTCAGGCAAAAGAAAGACTTAATGGTAAAGGTGAAATTATTTTTGGCAGTGCAACTGATATTCCGAAGGATGATAGTTCGGTTGATGTGGTTGTTTCCGGATTGGCTTTAAATTTCTTCCCAAAATTTGATAGTGCTCTTTTTGAAATGGAAAGGATTTCGAAACCTGATGGTTTAATTGCAGCTTATGTTTGGGATTATTCAGATAGGATGGATTTACTTAGATATTTTTGGGATGCAGTAATCTTGATTGATCCAAACTCAAGTAATCTTGATGAAGGAATTCGCTTCCCAATTTGTAAGATAGATAGCTTAACCAATGCTTTTCAACAAGCTAGTCTTCAAGATATAGTGGCGACAAAGCTAGACATCACCATGCACTTCAAAAATTTTGAATTATTGGAATCCTTTTTTAGGGAGACAGGGACCAGCCCTCAGTTATTTGACATCGCTCTCCAGAGATCTTCAAGCAGAGTTAAAAATGAAGATTTATAATAAATTGCCAATAGAATCTAACGGATCAATAAGACTATTAGGAAGGGCCATTGCTATAAAAGGAAAAATATAGACTCCCTTTCAATAAAATACACTCCCCATTAGTTTAACGAAGAGGGTATCATAATTATTAAACAAACTTTTAATGAATCTTCACTCTCATACCTTCCGAATGACTTGTAAACTCTTGTGCATACATACACTTTTATCTCAATCGGCCTCATTCCATATTACTTACCACTAGCAACAGTGTAAGAATTATTACCCTTAAATATTAAGCTTGATAGTTCGTTCTTTTTAATAATAAAGATATGTTATCCGCATCAATTAATATTTATAAAAGGTTTTTAGATGAAAAAATTCAGTGGCTTATTACTCTTTCTTCTATTGATAGTATTTGCACCGATATTTAATAACACATTCGCGCAATCAGAACCTATACTTTACTTCTGTGAAAGATACGATGCTTCTGATGGAGAAATCGGAGTTAGCGACAGGTTTACAACTGGTTACCTGACAGTGATGGTGAAATCTGACAATGCATTACATCTTAGAGATGTAAATATTCAATTCGATAAATTTAACTCCCGTAAAGGTAAATTTGAATATTATAAAAAGTTCGCATATACTGTTGAGCCAGATATGAGTTATATCTTCTTTGCTAAAAATGCAGATAGTGATATGAAGTTTGAGGAACCTGGTTTTTACCGCGTTTTTCTACTTGATGATGATGACAGCACTGTCGCAAGTGCACTGATCGAAATTATTTAATAGATAACAAAAAGGACGACCTATTGGCCGTCCTTTTTCTCATTTACTGAAACTTCTTTCCCAGATTATCCTATACTACTCAATCTTAACTCTCACACCTTCCGAATGGCTTGTAAACTCAGGTGCATACATACACTGTATTGTTGTAATACCGTTTGAGAAATCTCCTTTATGTGTAACACGCAGCGGATACTCAAACACGTAGGTTCCTTTCGGTAGATAATCCATAAAGAAGTTTGTTGCCATATCGCGTGTGTTTTCGTAGTAATACAATCCATCCTGGTATTTATGCTGTGAGAGAACATTTATCGGCTCAAATCCTGCCGCACGCATATCTTTTAAGTGAACAAATTCCATCGTTCTGTCAACACGGATTTCAATTCTTACTTTTATTAAATCGCCCGGTTTTAGTTTTGTGTCTTCATTAACAGGAGTAATTTTCTTTCCTGTTTCAGAATCAATTTCTAAAAATAACTTTTTATTAATCTTTAACGGGGTTTCACTCATTGTGATTTTATCGAGCTGTTCATAATACTGCCAGTAGAGTGAACCCCATGCAACAACGTTGTTATTATTTTTAACTGTTACTTCACCCATTTCAGGTTTTATTTCTTCACCTTTCCAAGAAGTTTTAAAGTAACCTGTTCCTGCTTCAACGTGTATTTCAGGATTATTCAATAGATCAATCAATTGCCCGCCGATTGTTATATCAGGCATTTTAGAATCAGCAAGCCAATCTGTTCCTCTCAACAGAAGTGCGTAGCAGGCTTCTGCAGTTGCTTTGGTTGTTTTCCAATCCTGCACCTGTTTTTGTTTCAGCAGCCAGACTTTCATCAAATCAACTGATTCCTGGTCTTTCACAATTTCATCAACAGCTTCAATCAACAATGCCTGCGTTTCAATCGGTGCCTGGTACCAGTACCATCCCCATTCTTCTTTAAAGTACATTCCCATTTCATCGTTGAAGACCGCATTTTCAATTATGGATTTAATAATATCTTTTGCAGTCTTTGCATCATACATTCTGTAAAGAGCAAGTGCAATCATTCCCTGCATATATTTATTATTGGATAACCAATACTTCTGTGCCTGTCCTTTCCAGTAATCAAATGCTTCTTTGTGCTGATCGGAAACAGGAATATCGAGATAGTAACTTCTTCCATAAAGATACTGTGCCTGAATGTAACCGATGTTCTTTTTATTCAGATACACCATGCTTTTTGATCCATTCATAATCTTCATACATTCTTACATCGGTGTAGAGAACTGCTTTTTGCAGCATTTGCCACGTTGCCGCATTTTCACGAATATCTTTTATTCCAAGTCTTTCAAGATGTCCCATTCCAACCACTATGTATTGGGTAATGAAACGGTTTTCAGGCAAACCCGGGAACCAGGGCCATCCGCCATTTGAATACTGCAGCTCCTGAAGTTTTTTCTCTGCGCGATCAAGCTCGTTTGCCATTCTTGTTAAATCGAAAAGCAATCCTACTCTGCGTTTTCTTTCTGTTTCATCCTGCGCATCTAAAACCCACGGAGTTTCTTCGAGCAGTGCATATTTTAATTCCTGGTTCTTTTCCAGATTCGAAATGAGCGCATCTTTATCTACTTTTTTCCACGTATCAAAAATCTTTTTGATTTTCGGACTGGAGTTTGCAATATGTGTAGCAATACTGTTCGCATAAAATCGGTTGAAGATCTGCTCACTGCACTCGTAAGGATATTCCATCATATATGGTAATGCCTGAATTGCATACCAAGCAGGATTCGCAGTGAACTCAAGTGTGAGATTATAATTCTGCAACGTTGATGAATTATTTTCCATCAATTTTTTAAGAAGGAAAGTTTTTGTTTGATTTCCCATAACGGGCAATGGTAAAGTTTCTGTAACAAGCATTCTGTTTACCAAAATTGGAAGAGCATTTTCTTCACCATCAGAGTATTCCCCTGATTTTGCAATTACCCGGTATACGATAGCATCAACTTTGCCTAGAGGAACCTTTAGTCTCCAGCTTAAACCTTCACTTAGATCTTTGTCAACGCTAAATGATTTTATGTTCTCATTATTCTCAAAGAGATTATCAATCGGCTTCATTGTAAATGCATCGAACAACTGCAAAGTTGCTGATCCAGAAAGCGCACTATCCGAAAGGTTACTCACTTTTGCAGTAAAGTAAATCTCATCACCTTCTCTTAAAAACCTCGGTGGGTTCGGCACGATCATCAAATCTTTTTGAGTTACGGTTTCCTGGTATATCATTCCGTGCTTTAAATCTTTTGTAAGAGCAAAACCCATAAATTTCCACCGTGTTAAAGCTTCGGGGACATTGAATGAAATTACTATTTCACCTTTTTCATTTGTTCTTAATTCAGGATAGAAAAATGCGGTTTCATTTAAATTTTTCCTGATCGGAACATCTTCAAATGAAGTCTGTGAAATTTGATCTTCATCTCCGTTTAAAACACCACCACTTTGTAGAGAAGTTTTACTATCAACACCTCTAATAGGTAATCTTGATATTTCCTCGCCCTCAGACTTGAAACCTCCAGGTTCAACATTTACGTCATCGAGAGCCATTTCGGTAACTGCCTCCATTCTTCCACCTTTATAAAGTAACCCATCGCTATACATACTATAACCATACCCATAAAAATAAAAGCCAAAGTTGTTGATGTATGGATAATAGAAATATTGCCGGGAGACGTAAGTGTTCCATCCTTCATCATAAACATTCGAGCTGACGATTTGGAATGCATTATCGGTTGTCCAGTTCAATCGTGAATAGTAGTAGGAATGAATATTAAATCCCCAGTAGTTTGCTGCAAATGCATCGAGCGAGGCATCATACATTGAAGCAAGAAGTTCTGCTGCAATTGCATCGCCGTTTGGACCGGTAATTTTAAGTTTCCATTCTTCTTTTGAACCGGGAAGAATTTTATTTCTAAAAGTTTCAAATGAAATGTTTAATGCTTTATTGCTCCACGGAACAGAAATAACCTGTGTTAAAATGTGGCTTTCATTATTTACTATAAAAGAAACATGAACAACTATGTTGCCGCGGTAATCTTCTTTTATCGGTATATCAATCTGCTTTTGCTCATCATCCAGCGTTATCCATTCTTTCTTTATTATTTTCGCATCGTATTCAATTTCATAAAGTGCTTTTACATCTTCTTCTGCAGAACCGATGTAGAGTTTTGCTGTCTCACCCGGTTCATAAGCTGTTTTTATTTAGATAAATCCAACTTGCTTCATTTAAAGGCGTTTTATCTGCTTCAGGATTGAAGAGAGTAAAATATCTTACAAGTTCAACAGGGGTTCCGTTTTTATCTTTTGTCTTTAAAGTCAAAACATATTTCCCAGCTTCCCAATCATTTTGTTCATCGAAGTCTATATATGAAGTATCTGTTGTTTTAAAGCTTGTTTCAAATACTCTCTTTTCTTTTTCCCAGTTGAAAAATTCATTTTCATCATTGTAAATATCGTGATCGAAAGTTTTCGTAATAATCTTCTTTCGTTAAAAGAAACTCATCTGGTTTTCCCCATAGCCTGTTTCTGAAAATTCTATCTGGATTTTTAAGTTTGTGAATTTCAATTTCAACTTTAGCTTTTTCAAACTGCCCATTAAGATTTGTAGTTGAAACATTGTATTTAGCTTCAACCAAATTGTTAACAATTTCAGGAAGATTCACATTTGCAACAAGCGCGACATAACCAGCACGCACAGAAGTCTGAGCTGAATGAGTTTCACCTGTTACATCAACTACATCGGCATAAACAGTGTAAGTAAAAACAGGTTTTGTTTCTTTCGGCAAGGAAAGATCTGGAATTAAATCAAAATCAATTTTAAACTTTCCATTTTTATCAGTTCGGGTTGTGCCGTTTGTAATTTCCATTTCAGCTGCTTCTTCCCCAGTACCAGTCTGTAATAATCCCCGCCACCTGTAATCGTAATAAGGGAAGTAAGCTGTTCGCACAACACGATATTTTACATCAACATCATTTAAGTTTACACCGGAATAAGTTTTTGCAAATCCCTCTGTTGTAACTTTATCATTTAAGGAATAGCTGCCTTTAACCTGATCGAACTTTACTTCAAACTTCGGGCGTTTATATTCTTCAACACGAAAATACTGTGAGCCATTTTCGTTTGCTATGTAATACTGTCCGCCTATTTTCCCGTAAGGAATTGTAAATTCTCCGTTGAATGTTCCATATTCATTTGTTGTAAAGTTGCATCGGTTATTTTTTGGCTGTTTGCATCATAAAAAGTTACGTTGTTTTTTTATCTGTTACTATATCATGATCTTTTTTGCCGTCGGTGTTTATCATTAATCCTTTGAAGTAAACAATTTGACCCGGTCTGTAAATTGCTCTATCGAGATAGAAAAATGTTGTGGTTCTTTTTATTACAGGATCGTTGTTGTAGTAATATGAATAATAATTATTCGATTCGAACCTGTCTTCACCATTTATAAAAACAACTTTGTAGTTATTGTACTCGTTCGGTTGCTTTTCAAATTCGAAACCGCCTTCGCTGTTTGTTTTTCCACTGCTCAGTTTGAAAAATTTATAAGCTCTGTCATCGGGAACATATTTTTGTCCGTAAACTTCAAAATCAATTTTTACAAGAGGATGACCTGTTTCTCTCTGCAATGCATAAAATTGTGTTATGTTTTTATTTAAATCTCTTCGCAGGTAGCTTATGTTAGAAACCCACATTTTAGAATATGCAACTGCATTTTTTACGATAAGTGAAATTTTTATCAGTTGCTGCGAGCACAAGATATCTTCCAAAAGACAGAGAAGGCATTTTAATTTCAACACTGTGATTTTGATAATCTTTATCATCCGGAAGATCAATTGCCCACTCTTTAACGGGATTTTGTGAAGCATAAAATTCAACAAGTTCCTGAATATTTTTTCCTATTTCTTTTCTATCAAGATTATCGCTCCATTTTATAATTCTGATGAAAATCCGATCAACATTTTTAAATGAAACTAAACTTCGGAAAGGTTTTTCAGCAATGTTTCCGTATTCAGTTTGAAAGCGTAAACTTTTTTGCAGAATTGAATTCCTTAGCCATCTGCACTCCTGTGCACCGAATGTATCTGGATATTTTTCAATAGTTGAATTACAAATCTCAAGTGCTTTTTTAAAATCCCATTTATAATCATCGGAAACATCCGCGTTGTATTTTGCGCCTTCGCTGTAATAGTAGTTTGCTATGTTAAAAGAAATGAGAGATGAATAAGGAACAGCGCTGAATTTTTCTTCAAGCTTGATTAAAGCATTTAAATACAACTCATCTTTTTCAGTGTGAACACTATTATTACGAACAAAATTTAATCTTGCAAGATCAACATCAATCAATGCATCTTTTTCATCATCATTTAAATGGAATTCAATTAAATCCTGGTAAAGCTGAATTGCATAAAAATTAAGTGATAGTGAATCATTTGTTTGATATTCTATATCAACAAAATCTTCAGGTGAAGAAAAATCATCTTTACTGTTAAGTTCAAATTTATAAACAGGATCGGTAACAGATGCTTCATCATTAATGTAAAATGAAAGAGCTGAGTGTGCCAGTAAATCAAATAAAGTAGGACGCAGGTATGCTTGCTGTGAATCACTGTAGTAAAGTATATCTTTAAAATCCTGTATTGATATTCGTTTTAGTTGATCTCTGTTTATCAAAGAAGCATGAAAATGTTTTACAATTTCCCGATTCAAACGCGAAAGATCCCACGTTTGAAAATCTTCATTCTCAAAATTCACAGTTTCGGTTCTCTGCTGGAATCTCCATCTATTATTTTGATAATATTGCCAATAAATATTTGCCAGAATTGATTCGAGAATTGCATTCGCAGGAAATGATGCCGAATCAATTTCAGCTTTTACATCGTTAACAATTTTTACGTGGCTGTCCTCTTCAATGTAGTTACCGTATTTCAGTTTATAAAAAACTGATTTTATGAATTGCGACTGGTTACCATCTTTTTTTGCAGCAATGTAAATTTCTTCAACGACTTCTAAAGCAGAACGGGTCAATCCTTTCTGCTCAAGCGAATCAACTTTTTTCCATGCAGCTTTGTAATCATTATTAAAGTGATATTTAATCATATTAGTATGATCGATTAATTTAATTTCTGAGAATAATCCTGTAATTGAAAATAAAAATAGAACTATAGGAACAACTGTTAAAAATGTATTTCTGATTTTCATGCCATTTACCCTTTATAATTTTTTCACTAAAAATCTAAAGCATCAATCCAAAAATTATATGTAGTTGTACTCAAAATAACCAAATTGGTTCCTGAAAATTTTTTATTTTATCATATAAAAGATAACTGATTATTAACAATTTAGAGTATTACATTAAATATATTTGTATATGGCTTATTAAATAACTCTAATAATGACCCATATCTTTCAATGATTGTGATGTGTTATATCTCTCAGAAAATAAAAAATAGAACTTCTATATGACAATTCTTCAAACTTGCGGTTCCTATAACTGGGGTGGTTTAGAAATGCAAACTGTTAATATATCAGAAAAATTATCGAAAAGAGGTCATGATGTTGCACTTCTCTGTCCGAAGAAATCAATTTTAGAAGAAAAAGCTAACAATTTAGGATTAGATGTAAAACCATTATTCTGGAAAAACTATAACTTAGCAAACTTAATTTACGATACGCAAAAATTATTAAAAGTTAAAAAGTATGATGTTATTCATCTGCAAAGTGCACACGATCTATGGAATATAGTTCCAGCTATAAAACTTGCAGGTTATAAGCCAAGATTTATTTTAACAAAAAGATTAGCCTGTTCCATTAACAAAAAGGATTTACATCACCGCTTAGTTTATAAACATTTAGATGTAGTTGTTAGCATTTCAAATTTTATTAAAAAAAATGTGATTGATACCTGCCCCGTTGATCCAAAAAAAGTCTATACACTTTGGAATGCTATTGATACACAGAAATACAATCCGGATTTATATTCTAAGAATGAAATTCGTAGAAGTCTGGGAATGGATGAAAATACATCAGTTATTGGTTTAGTTGGCAGGATTGCTAAAATGAAAGGACATAAAGAATTTATATATGCAGCAAAAAAGATTTTAGATGAAACAGATTTAAAGGTACATTTTATAATTGTTGGTGATGCAGGAAATGAAGAAAATGGTTATAGCAATGAAGTCTATAAACTTGTTGAAGAGCTTGAGCTTCAATCACATATAACATTTACAGGATGGATGGATAATATTCCAAGGATTATGGCTGCAATAGATATAATTGCATTTCCATCGCATAAAGAATCCTTTGGGAATATTTTATTGGAAGCAATGGCAATGAAAGTTCCTGTTGTTGCCAGTAACAGCGGTGCAGTTCCTGAAATAATTTTAGATGGAAAAACCGGTTTGCTTGTACCTCCAAAAAATGCCGATATGCTTGCTAAGAAACTAATGGAATTGCTGCAAAATAAATCACTACGAGTTAAGTTGGGAATCGAAGGAAGAAAAAGAATTGAACAACATTTTTTAATCAATTCATATATTGATGAATTAGAAAATTATTACATCAGCAAAAAATAAATTTGAGAAAATGATTTTAATTTATTACGTTAACTTGTTTTTTAACTTTTTTCACATAAAATTTAGATTATGAGTGTAGTAAGAAAAATACTGGGACCGAAATCTAAATATGATAAATCTTTACCTTATACATATATGGCTAAGGTACCTGTAATTGAAGGTGATGATGACCTGGCTCAATACTACTTTGCTGATACAATTTGCGGATTGGTGGAGTATTTAGATGAATATAAAATTACTCCAGAAGAAGTTGAACTTTATGGGTGCTATCAGAAAAAAGAGATACCGCTTGACATTGCTCCGTTATTAACTGAAGATGGTAAATGGATGCAGAGACCTGAACTTTGCCATAAGCTTGAAGACTATTACAATAAAACAATGGATGAACGATATAAAGGGCACGAAGAACACAGTGATTGTTCATTTGATGACAGAACTCGTGAAGCTTATTAATTTTTTTTCCATTTAGACTTTATTTTTGTTCGATTTATATCATTTTTAACATTTATTTGTGTTTTAACATATACTTTTTTAGTTTTCACTAGAATTTTCTTCAGCCAATAATTTTCCCAAATTCAATTTATTAATTTATTCATTTATAAGGAGGCATTTTGATGCTTAAACTAAAATTCATTTTAATCTTGATGACTGGATTATTTACTACCAGTTCATTTACCGTCCTTGCACAGGAAGAACCGAAGGATCAGCTCTACTGGGTTCGTGAAGAGGTTGTAAAAGTAGAAATGTGGCAGCAGTACGAAGAAACATCAAAACAATGGGTAGAATTGATGACTGGCGCAGGACTTGATCTGCCCTATATGCGTGCATCACAAAGAGACGATGGACATTACTACTATCTTTTCCCTCTCTCAAGCTATGGAGATATAGATAACTTCGGACAGATATTTGGCTCTGCGATTGATAAAATTGGCAGAGATAAGTGGAAAGAATTCATGAAAGAAAATGAATCCAGCATGGAATACCACAAAGATTTTATCGCTAAATGGTCTGCAAAATATTCCTATGTACCTAAAGAACCGAGAATAAAACCTGAAGAAGCAGGATTTCTTCATTGGATTTTCTTTACTTATAAAATTGAGAATACAAAAGAGGTTTTAGATATACTTGCCGAGTGGAAAGCACTCTACGAGAAGAATAATATTCCTGATGGCTGGAGCACCTGGACGATTGAACTTGGTGAGCAAAATAATATGCTAGCAATTACGGAATCATATAAAGATGGTGCAAGCTTTTTTGCCGCTATGGAAGAAAACAGTAAAAAATTGAAAGTTGAAGAAGAAAAACTTTGGCAAAAATTATCCGTCCATGTTTTGACAATGGAGCAAAAATATGGCAGCCCAAGACCTGATTTAGGTTTTGTGAACGAGAAGTAATTGATTTATTCAAAAAGCCCTCTTCATGAGGGCTTTTTATTTTATTGTGGTGCATCTTCAGTGTACTTTTGTGCAATCTTTTCTTTTTCTTTAATATTTTCAATTCCCGAAATTCTTTGCGCTAAAGATTTTCCATCCAGTTTATGAAATTCCAGAACTTCTAAAGGAGTTCCGCACTCTGGGTATTCTTTTAATCCTAGATTATTAAATTCTTTTCCAGCGATCTCACCTATTTCCGTTAATGTGTTCAACAATCTATCTCCTAATCCGCCAATTGCTGAGTGATCTTCTAAAACAAATATTTTCTTTTGATGTTGCACTATTCTTTTCAACCATTTATTATCAATTTTATTAAGCCAGGGCATATTAATCACTTTCAAACCAAAACCTATTTTCTTTAAATAATCCGAAGCAACTAAAGCTTCGTGAAGCATTACGGGTCCGTAGCTAAATAAGATTGTATCGTTTCCTTCTGTTAATTCTACACCAACTCCGACTTTAAATTGATAATCTTCAGGGAGCTCAATCTTCTCAGGTGAAGGACCAATTACCAATCTTAAAACACAATTTTCTTCCGCTTCATTTACGCAGTACTCTGTTGCCCATTTAGTTTCTTCTGCATTGCAGGGTTGAATAATTGTTACATTCGGCAATGCACCGAAAAGTGAAATATCTCGCACACTCTGATGCGATTTTCCAGGACCAGCAGGAATCATTCCTGAAAAGTGGCAGGTGTAGATTACTTTTGTCTTCTCTCCTGCATTATTGTAAATCTGTTCGTTAGCACGTGCAGCAAGAAAGCTTGCAAATGTGTTTACAACAGGTACTAATCCCATTCTTGCTAATCCTCCAGCCATCGAGACCATATCCTGCTCAGCAATTCCATTTTCTATAAACCTATCGGGATACATTTTTTCAAACTTGCGCAGTTTGCAATCAGCTGACAGATCCCCATCGAGAACAACAAGTTTATTATTAGTTTTTGCTATTTCGCAGAGTGTATCGCCGTAGGCTTCAGTAACAAATTCCTTTTCAAGCTTTGTTATCGCTTTTCCTTCAGCTTTGTTTTGCGGAATTTCTATATTTCCTATTCCAAGTTTTTCGGAAAGGCTATTAATTGTATCACTTAATTCCGCTAATCCTTTTTCATAACTTTCATCATCGGGCGCACCGCTGTGCCATTTGTAAAGAGTTTTACCTGCAAAAGTCTCCATTTCGGGTTTTTCCATAAATGATACTCCCCTACCCTTTATAGTATCCGCGATAATCATTTTAGGTTTATCTGTGACTTTTTTCAAATCGAAAAAAGTTTTTTTCAAAACATTGTAATCGTGTCCATCAATTCTTACAACGTGCCAGCCAAAAGATTTAACTTTTTCAACCACATCTTCAATATTATTTACATCAGCAACAAGCATATCGGTTTGATATTTATTATGATCCATAATTACAGTTAAATTTTTTACTTTCTGGTGCGCCGTTGCCTGGAGTGATTCATAAATTTGTCCTTCCTGGAATTCACCATCACCGGTTAAGACATACACGTGTCCTTTTTTCTTTTGATAATTTTTTGCCCAGGCCATTCCCTTCCCCTTTGAAATTCCCATTCCGAGTGAGCCTGTGCTTGCTTCAATTCCAGATTGTCTAACTTCGGGATGACCATCCAATCCATGCAATCTTCTTAGCATTAAAAGTTTTTTTTCGGGAATGATTCCTAACGCATAAAAAAGTGAATACAAGCCGGGGACATCATGCCCTTTTGAGGAAAAGTATATATCGCGATCTGGTGAATCTAAACCTACTTCAAAAATATTTAACATATTTAAATAGAGATATGTGGTAATATCCATCGCACTTAGTGATGAACCAAGATGACCTGAACCTGCTTTTTTAACCGCAATCAGCGTGTTGTATCTGCACATATCAGCAAACAATTCCATTTTAATTGCCCAGTCGCCATCATAGGATTTTACTTTATCAAATTCTGATTTATTAATAAGATTGAAGGACATTTATTGCTCCAAATAATTACTTTTTCATTTAAGGAATAGAATATCGAAAAGGAAAAATAATACATTCTTTACAAAAATTTTACAATTTCCTTTAATCTGCACTACAAATTTCAAAATTTAACTATTAGCAACTCTTGCTCAATGCAAAATAATTAAATATATTGAATTTTCTTCTAAATCAATCTTATGAAATCCAAAAAACAAAATCTTGGAATTTTAAATAAGATTAAAAATTTTAATAAACATAAACCAAGGGATTACTGTATGAAACATATCTTGTCAATTAATTCTTATTTGATCATAGGGATTATCATAGTTGTTAACATTTCCATTTACTCAATAGATACAGTTAGAGTTGAAACAAGAATTGATGAAGCGATTGCTCAATTTAATCTTACCGGTGGAGAAGGAGTAGCAGTAGCAGTACTTGATAGAGGAATTGATTGGCGATCAAATGATTTTAGAAATGTTGATGGAACAACAAGAATTGCAGCCATATTTGATTTGACCGATGATACAGGTGCAAACTGGCCCAACAATCCTTATGGGGTGGGAACCATTTACAGCCGAGAACAAATTGATTCTGCTTTAAATAATCTTAGACCACTTACTTTTCGTGATGCAGTAGGGCATGGTACTTCTACTTCTGGAATTATTTTAGGAAACGGAAGAAACTCCGCAAATGAAAAATGGAGAGGTGTTGCTCCGAAAGCAACATTAATTTGCATTAAGTTTACAACTGAAGGTGCACCAGCTCACGGCAGCGAACCGGCTGAAGATCCTTTTTATGATCCAAGCAGACTTCCTGCAGCAATTGATTTTGCAAAAGAAACTGCCTCGCAGCTTGGAATGCCTTGTGTGATGCTAGCTAACTTTGGTTCAGTTGGAGGTCCTACGGATGGGACCAGTGAACGATGTAGGGACATAGATTCCAATTTTGGAAATGGAATTCCAGGTTTGGTTTTTATTACAGGTACAAGTGATGACGGGGGATCTCTTAATAGATCAACTTACACACTCTCACAAAATGAAATTGATACTTTGAAAGTACAAAAAACCAGTACAGCTTCGCTAATTTTAGACTTATGGTATGATGGTGATGACCGGTTCGATGTATCAATTAAAACTCCAACCATGCTTTATGGTCCGTATTCTTCACCTGTAACAAATAATGATTTTGACCAGGTTTCAAATTCTGAATTTCTTTACTATCATTTGGGTTCTAATGTTGCTTTTTATAACCCAACTAATGGAAAAAGAGAAATATATTTAAGAATTGATGGTACACCCGGTGATTATGAATTGATTCTAACCGGGGCTACAATCTCAAATGGTAAATATGATGCAACATTAAATCCATCTCGGTTTTCAGGAAAATTCAGCGGTAACATATTTTTAAATCACAATACTGAAGGGAGCATTTGGGATTGGGCTACAGCATTTAACAATATAGCTCCAAATTCATATGTCATAAAGAATAGCTGGATAGATATCGATGGAATCACCAGATCCGTTAACGAGGGGGACATCGGAGACTTATGGTTGGGAAGCGGTGTGGGTCCAACTTTCGATGGCAGGTTTGGTATTGATGTTAGTGCGCCGGGTGATAGATTAATTACAGCCTATGGACCAAATTCTTATTGGGCAACATTCAATCATAATCTTATACAGGGGGGAAACGGTGTTTATGGAATTGCCAGTGCAGTTAGCGCAGCATCACCTATAGTTGTAGGTATAGTTGCACTAATGCTGGAAATGAAACCTGATATGGATGCTGAGCAGGTAAAACAAATTCTTCAACAATCAGCACGTTCTGATAATTTTACTGGATCAACTCCGAACACTAACTGGGGATACGGGAAAGTGGATGCTTTAAATGCCTTAACAATGGTAAATCAACTTGTTGATGTGGAAAATGAACTAATAAATGTTAATAATTTTTCGCTTCAACAAAACTATCCAAACCCGTTTAACCCCTTAACAAAAATAAGTTTTCAAATTGAAGGAGCTGGATTTACTTCACTAAAAATATATGATGTTCTAGGAAACGAAATAACAACTTTAGTCAATGAAGAACTACAAAGTGGTAACTATGAATTTGAATTTAATGCAACTGGTTTAACAAGCGGAATATATTTTTACAAACTGCTATCTGGTTCTTTCATTGAAACCAGGAAGATGATTTTATTGAAATAAAAATCAGGGGGCTTCGGCTCCCCCCTTTTTTTGTAAAACCATTTCTCCTCTCTTTCTTACATTTCAATATATTTAAATTTACTTCTAATTAATCATTGAGTTCCTCTTTAGAACTGATTAAGTTTAAACATACTTTTCATTTATCTTAAGGAAAAGATATGCGAAAGTTGCTTTGCTTAATTTTCATACCACTACTTTTTATATTCAAACCGGGTTATGCCCAACCTGATTCAGTATTATCATATATGCCGTTAAATATTGGAAATCAATGGCAGTATAGAATTCATTACGTTGTAAACAATTCAAATATAGATACCATTTATTATTCTTTATATACGGTTGAGAGTGATACAATTATGCCTAATGGATATCAATATCAGGTAATAGAAACCGATTCCGAAACAAAGTACGTTCATATAGATTCTGCTACAACTTGCATTTATGAATATGAGTACAACTCAAGCCGCGGATTTATGACAGATAGTTTACAGTGCTCTGAGGGAGATTATTTTGGGATGAACAATTACTGCGAATTAATAGATACAGCATCGATCTTAAATTATAAAACCTGGGTTATGTTAATTGATAGAACAGCGCCAGATATTTCTGAAAGACACACACTTGCTTTGGATATAGGTATTTCATATAAAGAAATTATAACATCATTTGGGTTTGGCACACGAAAAACCAGCACAAT
The DNA here is from genome assembly GCA_963714405.1 of uncultured Ignavibacteriales bacterium. Lineage (GTDB taxonomy): Bacteria > Bacteroidota > Ignavibacteria > Ignavibacteriales > Ignavibacteriaceae > JAZGGS01. The sequence goes on from CAVQOH010000001.1 coordinate 756,270, forward strand.
AGTTTATGCTAATATAAATGGAACTGAATTCGGGGAAATGGTTTCTTCAGTTGATGATGGTAACATAAGCCCAGGTGCATTTTCACTTTCACAAAATTATCCAAATCCATTTAATCCTGATACTAGAATAATCTTCACAATTCCACAAACTGGATTCATTTCACTTAAAGTTTATGATGTTTTAGGAAATGAAGTTGCTAAACTAGTTAATGAAGACAAACCATCAGGAGAATATGAACTTGAATTTAATGGAAGTGAATTAAAAAGTGGGGTTTATTTCTATCAACTAAAAGCCGGAAGTTTTACTGAAACTAAAAAAATGATTTTGTTGAAGTAATAAAATTGGAAATTCCTAAATGCAAAGCATGACATTAAAAATGTTGACTCAATGAATCACCGATTTGGGTCATATTTTTTTATATTTCTCGTCAATCTCTTTCCCCTGGTAGGCTATTTTGTTATTAATTGGGACTTAACTCAATTTTTCTTGTTTTACGCAGTTGAAATCTGTGCTTATGAACTTGTAATGATTTTCCGGATTATGATTTATTCTCATACTTGTGAGGATTATAGTCTGCATTCTCAAATAAAAAAAGCCGGTTTGTCCATTTCCTGGTTGTTCTACCATTTGCTGTTGTATGTTTTTACAATGATGTTTCTTTTGCATACAGCATTTGCCATTTCCCCGAGTGCTGGCGCTCCTGTAACACTTAGGGAACTATGGTTTTTTGCAGATGAGTTTAAGATTGTAATAGTATTAATATTTGGCAGCTATCTTTTGGATTTCTTTACAAACTATCTTTATTCCAAAAAATTTAAGTTATTGTCTTCAGAGTTACAATTAAAAGAGATAGCACTTTTTTATCCCCTTTTTTTGATATTACTTACATTCGTAAACGGTATTGCTGTTGCATTTTCAATAGATAACAAATTATATCAAATTATTATGGTGATAATTGTAATTGGAATGAAAGCGATGGCGCAAATTCTGTTTAGAAAAAGGTAAAACAAAATAAAATTCTGTAACAAATTTTTTCAGGGGAATTTTAGTGTTTGCCTTAATAGATAATATAATTTAGTTTATGTTATCAACTAACAGCGGGAGATTAATAATGTTTAAATTATTTCATCTATTACCTCTAATATTTTTCTTTGTCGGTGCAGGATTTTCTTATTCTCAGTACCAAAATGTGCAAGTTGGAACTGCTATAAATCCTTACGAACCTGAAGAACCCTCAATTGTAATAAATCCCAACAATACTAATCATATTTTAATTGGAGCTAACAGTAATAACTATTATTACTCTGCGGATGCCGGTTTAAACTGGCAGCACGGTTTTCTCAATTCATCGTACGGAGTAATTGGGGATCCTTGCTTACTTGTAGATGATATTGGCAATTACTATTATTTCCACTTAGTCCCTGATATGAGTCGCGTGGTTTGCCAAAAAACCAGTTCTCTTGGTGGAACCTGGTCAAATGGTTCCTATACCGGTGTAAATGGCACAAAAGAAAACGATAAGGAATGGGCAGCAATTAACAAAGATAATGGATATTTGTATGTAACCTGGGCGCAGTTTGATGAACATGGGAGCGCTAATCCACTCGATAGTTCTGAAATTCAGTTATCACGGTCAATCGATGGTGGAATGAGCTGGGAAACACCAATAATTATAAGTGATAACAAAGGAAATGCCCAGGCCGGAAATTATAGTACTCACGCTCCTATGCCGGCAATTGGACCAAATAATGAAGTTTATGTAACCTGGATGGGTCCTGCTGGATTAATGTTTGATAAATCAACTGATGGAGGATTAACCTGGCTACCAAATGATATAAACATTTTAGGATATCATATTAACTGGTTGGTTTTCAACGTTCCGGGTGTACCAATTGTACCCGGTTTTCCAATTATAAATTGTGATTTAAGTTCCGGTATACATAATGGAAATATTTACATAAGCTGGACTGATCAAAGAAGTGGTACAAATGATACTGATGTATGGTTAGTAAAATCAACTAATAGTGGCGAAACCTGGAGTCCGCCTATCCGGGTAAATAATGATCCAGCAGGAAGTCATCAATTTTTTGTCTGGATGACAATTGATCAAACAAATGGCTATCTATATTTTGTTTTTTATGATCGAAGGAATCATTCCACGCTTCAAACTGATGTATATATGGCTCTCTCAAAGGACGGCGGAGCTACATTTACAAATTTCAAAATTAGTGATAATCCTTTTGTGGTGAGTGCAAGTAATTATATAGGACATTACATAGGTGTGAGTGCGCATAATAGTATTGTTCGCCCAGTTTGGACAAGAATTGATAATAATTTACCAAGTTTATGGACAGCAATAATTGATAGCGTTCCGGCTGCTGGAGTTAATTCAACTACAGATATACCTTCGGGATTCGTTTTACATCAAAACTATCCAAATCCGTTTAATCCTTCAACTAAAATCCGTTATCAAATTGGTGAGCAGGAATTTACATCATTAAAAGTTTATGATGTTTTAGGAAATGTAGTTGCTAACTTGGTTAATGAAGAAAAACCTGCAGGAGAATATGAAGTAGATTTCAATGTGGTTGATTTATCAACAGGAATTTATTTTTATAAACTCCAAGCAGGTTCTTTTGTAGAAACTAAAAAGATGATTTTGGTCAAGTAAAAAATATATCAGTTTTATGTTGATAATTTCCTTTATTATTAGCAACTTTAACTTATTCCAGCAGTTTGCAATTACAACTTAACACTAATTTAATATAGAATAATTATGATTAAGAAAATATTCGTTGCAGCTATGTTAATTTTTATCTGCTTTTCGATTCCATTATCTGCCACTATTCTAAATGTACCTTCTGATTATTCAACAATTCAATCAGCTATCGATGCTGCAATTAACGGAGACACTGTTTTAGTTGCTCCCGGGACTTACACGGAAAACATTAATTTCCTCGGAAAGGATATACTTGTTACTAGCCATTATTTAATAGCAAACGATATCGATTTTATTATCAATACTGTAATACATGGTAGTCAACCAAATCATCCTGATACTGCAAGCTGTGTTTTGTTTATAAATGGCGAAACGAATAATGCAATTTTACAGGGTTTTACATTAACAGGTGGAAAAGGCACGCGCTGGCAGGATATTCATATTGGTGGATTTTATCGTGAGGGCGGCGGTGTTCTTATTGAACTTTCTTCTCCAACCATTCAGTTTAACTTAATTACATATAATAATGTAACTGATAAAACTAACTGTGTAAGTGCTGGTGGTGGTGCAATAAGATGCGGGGATGGTGATCCAATTATTCAAAATAATGTAATTACGTTTAACCAGGGATTATATGGTGCAGGTATTGTAATGAATTTTGCCACAGGTATAATCAGTAATAATATAATTTACCAAAATGGCGGTGGGTCAGATTTTGGCGGTGGGGGAATCTGGAGTTATGCAAGTGGTGCAACTCTTATTGAGAATAATACAATAATTTTTAATGAATCACTTCTTGATGGGGGTGGAATTTTAGTTTGGTCAACTTCTGCTATTATTCGGAACAATATAATTTGGCACAACACAGCAATCACTTCCGGAGATCAAATCGCTCTAAGAGGTGGCGGAACCGTAGATGTTACATACAGCAATGTTGAAAATGGATGGCCGGGTGAAGGAAATATAAATACTTTTCCTGAATTTTTTGCTTATATGAATTTCACATTAGCTGATACTTCGTTGTGTATAGATGCAGGCAATCCAGATTCCGTTTATAATGATCCTGAAGGAAATCCCGGTATGGCATTATGGCCTTCAAAAGGAACTATAAGAAATGATATGGGAGCTTATGGTGGTCCAAATTCAGCAGAATTGAGTAATTATTTTACTGTATCTGTAAATGATGATAAAAAAAGCAATCAACCCTCTGGATTTTATTTAAACCAAAACTATCCCAACCCTTTTAATCCTTCAACAAAAATTAAATTTACCATTCCAAGCAATGTCATTCTGAGCGAAGCGAAGAATCTTGTAACATTAAAAGTATACGATGTTTTAGGAAACAAAGTTGCAACTTTAGTTAACGAAGAAAAACCTTCCGGTGAATATGAAGTTGAGTTTGATGGTGAAGAACTAACAAGTGGAATTTATTTCTACCAATTAAGAACAAATGATTTTATTGAAACAAAAAAGATGGTATTGATGAAATAAAAATATTTTCAGGTTTTTATATTCCCGGATAAATACCAAAATAAATCATTAAAAAACCAGCAGTATCATAGATTCCGTGCGCAATAATTGCTGCCCAGAGATTTTTCTTCGAAGCAAAAAATAAACCTGCAAATACAAGTCCTGATATTCCAGTAGCAATCATTCCAGAAGTTCCCTGATACATATGCCCAAATCCAAAAAGTGCATTTGCTAAAATCAAACCAACAACCCATCCAGTGTTGCTTCGCTCAAATAAATCAGCAAAGCGGTGCATAAAGTATCCACGGTAAATCATCTCTTCTAAAAACGCAGCAAAAGTCCATGAGATAACCAGCCAAAAGATCAGCTGCTGTATATTTCCAACCAGAGGTCTGAAAATACTAACATCAGGAATATCACCTGTTAGTTTTCCTAGAAATGGTTCAATTATATAAAGACTGAGTGCTTGAAAAACGATTCCGCCCAGAACAGCAAGTAGCAAGGTGTTTTTCCAGCTAGCAGGCTTTTTAACTCCAAAATCACTCCAACCTTTTCCCCTTAACCATAAAGAAAGCCATGCGTACGCTAGTAGAGCAAATACAAAAAACTGATTTATCCAACCAAATTCAATCGCAATTGCAATAAAAATGGCAATTACAATTTCAATAATAGTAATCCATTTGTGTGAATTGAAAAATGAAGTAGTTTTTTCCTGGAATAGTTTGAACATAGAAATTGTTAGTGATTATTTCTCTAAATGTTTTCCCTCTTCAATATAAGGCTTAAATTGTTCAAAAATAAAATGATGCCATACACTCTCAACAACAACATCAATCCCCTTCTCTATTTCTCCTGAAGCGTTTACTTCAATTTTAAATAATGTAGAATCATTACCAACTGCTGTAAAAGTATATGTGTGAACAATATGAATCGCTTTACCTGCAAGACCGAGAGGACCAACAAAGCGCAAAAATTTTCCCTTTTCTACTCCTGTTACGGTTGCATGCAAAACACCATTTGCGTTATCATCAAAATATTCAATAAAACCACCGCCCACTTTTGGTTCTATGAAAAACTCTTTTGGATTTTCAGAAAAAGAATGATCCCACCAACCGGAAATATCTCCAGTAGCAGCATCAAAAATTTCTTCAGTAGTTCCCGGAAGAGTAACTGCCAGATCGAAAGAAAACACACCGTACTTAGCGTTATTATTTGTTTCATCCTGGGCAAATAACAAATAACTAGTAACAATTAGAAAGACAAAAACCATTTTATAAATTGCCATAAATACTTCCTTTATATTAAGCTAAAATTCCTTAGTAAATTTTTATGATGATAGAATTTATTCTTCAACAATACTGAATGAAAACTCTAATCGTTTAAATTCATCGTTCACGTTTCCTTCAATTGCTGCAGTTAATTTTCCATCTTTATGAAATTCATAAATAATTTTTTGTGGGAAGTCATGCTCCTTATTTTCAAATATAAATTTGTGATTCGTAAAATCAACAAGTGGGAATAAAGTTATCACCTGGTTTTTGGGAATAGCAACATACGCCCACTGATCTGTAAATTTTTTAAGGTACAGGTTTTCGCTTATATATTTTTCATCATTTATTAAATTTATAGTGTAGCTTATTCCAATAAGCTCACTCCCGTTAACGATTTTCCATTCCTCAAATATTTCTAATTTGCTATGATCGTCTCCTGATTTACCTTCAACCTGTTCCATTTTCCATTTCCCCGGAAATAATCTTAAAATTGATTCGTCCTGAGAAAATGAAATAGAAGAAAATATTACTATTGAACTAAATATTATTCCAAATATCATCTTCATTTTAATACCCGCTTATAGTTATTAGTGATAGATTTAATATCTTATAAAAAAGTTGTAAAAACTTCTACATTCGTGTAAAATCTAACTTTCAATTAATTTTAATTGGTATATATTATCAATTTTTACCCTGCCTGATGGTACAAATATTGCTAAATTTAAAGTATATATTCAAATACTAAAATAATGTTAGGATAATAAAATGAAAAGGGAAAGTAAATCTAATACACTGGTTTTAATTCTTTTTCTAATTTCCACTTTAATCTTATCTTCCTGTTCAAATGATGAACCAACTAATCCAGGAGAAAATTCACCGGAAATTCCTCCCCAATCAACTTTTATAATGGATTTCACAGAGTTTCCTGATACAATAACTCCGCTTAAAATTGGTAAGATCAATTCTGCAGATACACTGAAGAGAACTAATTGGGGATGGGCAGCATCAAACATTAGTTTTTGGAATACAATTCTAAAAATCACATTAGCAGTACCTGCAGCTGCTTTTGCGGAAGCATTTAACCATCAAGCTGTGCAGCAACCCGATGGAAGCTGGTTGTGGAGTTATGATGTAACAGTTGGAGGAGTTGTCCACACCGCAAAACTTTACGGAACAACAACTGGAAATGGAGTTAACTGGAGTATGCTTTTAAGCAAGCAAGGATTTTATGAAGACTTTGAATGGTACACAGGTTCTTCAAATCTTCCTCTTACAGAGGGAACCTGGACGTTAAATAAAGATCCAAATGAACCGGTTCCTTTTCTTCTAATAAGCTGGCATAGAAATGTTGAATTGAACACAGCAGATATTAGATATACTAATATAATTCCACAGGCACCTGCAAATGGAAGTTATATATTTTATGGTATTTCAAATGTTGATCCTTATAACCGCTTTTACCAGATTTATGGACAAGAGGAAGATCGTTTGATAGATATTGAATGGAATTATTTAAATCTGTTTGGCAGAGTAATGGATCCCCTGCGTTTTGGTGATACTAACTGGCATTGCTGGGATGAACTATTGTTCAATGTAGATTGCCAGTAATCTAATAACAAAATTTTTTCAAATTAAATCCCTCTTCAGCAATGTAGAGGGATTTTTTCTTTTGTAAATATCCATTATTTTCACCGTAATTTATAAATCTTGATTTACAAAAATTTTCAATTTAAATTGAATTCAGAACTCTTAAACTAACTTATTAATAAGAATTAAGGAAGGGGCTATGGCACTAAATATCAGAAAAGCTGAATACTTTTATACAACGGTTGCAGATCAGCCTGGAGAGGCATATAAAATTTTAACAATACTCGAAGATATGGGTATAAATCTCAACGCATTCACTGCAATACCATTGGGCCCAGAAAGAACCCAATTTACATTAATTCCTGAAGATGAGAACAAACTTGTTGAAGCTGCAAAAAAAGCAGGATTCTCTTTGGATGGTCCCCATCCTTCAATTTTGGTTCAGGGAGATGATGAACTTGGTGCGTTAACAGATATTCATAAAAAATTATTCCAGGCAAATGTAAATGTGTATGCATCAAACGGTGTTGCTGATGGCAAATGCTGCTTTGGTTATATTCTATATGTAAGACCTGAAGAGATCGACAAAGCTTTAGCTGCACTTGGAATTTAGTTTAAAATGATACCAAATAATCAATTTTAAGTTAAAAAATCCAAAAAATAACTATTTAGCTTGCATCTATATAAATTATTTCTAATTATCGAACTGTAATTTTATTACATTATCGGATCTTACCTTCAGAAGTACATACTGTAAAAGATCTTTTTTTACTAATCAATTAAAATTTAAACTAACAGAGTTATTTATATGAAAGACCGCACACGTTTTCCATTTGTGTTCTGGATAGCAAACGGAATAGAAGTTCTTGAACGATTTGCATATTACGGAATATATATGGGTTTTGGTATTTACCTTCAGCAACTTGGTTATTCCAAAGGAGATCTGGGTATCATTCAAAGCATTTTTCTCGCTTTATCATATCTTATCCCATTATTCTCAGGAACCTTTGCCGATAAATACGGATTCAAAAAGGTTTTGATTGTATCGTATCTTATTTATCTGCCAACAATACTTCTTCTTATCATTACAAAATCATTTTCCGGAATTGCAATTACAATGCTAAGCATTGGATTTGCAGCAGGAATTTTTAAACCTCTTATTTCTGGCACAGTTAGAGTTGTATCAGATAAAACAAATAAAACTCTCGGATTTGGAATTTTTTATGCGATGGTGAATGTTGGTGCATCATTTGGTCCCATAATAATGGGTAAACTAAGAGCCATCTCGTGGGATTACGTATTTATAACAGCAGCAGCAGCAGTTGGTTTAATGTTCATCATCACACTAATTTTTTATAAAGAACCACCTCGTGAAATTGAAGGAATTACTCTTAAGAAAAAATTTAAGGATATGGGTGAGGTTTTATCCGATTACAAATATTTAACTTTTATCATTTTACTTGGTGTGTTTTTCTGGTTACCATTCTGGGCATTTTTCAATGTGCTTGCTGTTTATATCAACGATTACATGAATACTGCAGCTTTGTACGAAGGAGTGAAGTCAATATTAGGAACAGGAATTACTAGTTTAATAGCTAACAATGATAGTGGAACCTGGAAAATTAATGCAGAGGCAATTTCTCACACAGGTTATATAATTATTGTTTTCCAGATTTTTATTTCCCGGATATTTGAAAAACGAGCAGCTATTGGTTCATTTTTATTTGGGATTTTTGTTGCTGCGGCAGGTTTTGTAGTACTTGGTTTAGCAGTTACAGTTTCAAACAATCTGGTTTTTCTTGGAATATTTTTATTTGCGATTGGCGAAATGATTTCTTCACCAAGAATTCAGGAATATATTACCTGGATAGCACCAAAAGAGAAAGCTGGATTGTACATGGGTACAAACTTTCTTGCAACTTTTATCGGTGCAACGTTAAGCGGCATTTACACAGGTGTTATGGGCAGCTTTGAAGAAGCAGGCACCCCTGAAAATATTATGTACGCACTTGCTGCCCACTCTGTAGTGGGAATTATAGCTATATACATCTTTACAAAAACTGCCGGTGAATTTAAAGAACTGGATGTATAGTTGAGTCTTAAAATAAATCTTTACGAAGAGCTTAGCATTTTTGTTAAGCTCTTTTTTTTACCAATGCAAACTATTCTTTAACTTTGTCTATTCATAACAATTTAAAAAGATAAAACTGATTGAACGATATGAAACGTAAATTCATTATAATAAGTTTTGTTTTAATTGTTATTGTTTTTATAGCACATGCTATTTTCTTAGCCGCACCCGCAGAAGATTCATTTATCAGTTTTCGTTACGCAAAAAATCTTGTGGAAGGTTATGGATTAACCTGGAATATCGGGGAGCCGCCCGTTGAAGGATACACAAATTTCCTTTGGGTTTTAATTTGTGCAATTGGTACTATTCTAAAATACGATATAATACTTTTTGCACAAATTATTGGTGTTTCAGCATCTGTATTAACTTTAACATATGTGTACAAAATTTCTATTCTAATTGGGATGGAAAAACGCATAGCCTTGCTTCCCTGCATCTTTCTTTCTATTTCAGGTCCTTTTGCTGCCTGGGCAACCAGCGGAATGGAAACAAATTTATTTACATTATTTGTTGTTTGTAGCACTTACCAAGCAATATATTTTTGGAAATCTGGAAATAGTATATCGTTAATCATTTCCTTTATTCTTTGTTTACTTGCAACTTTAATAAGACCTGAAGGTTTTGGTATTTATTTACTAATGCTCATCATTCAATTCATTTTTTATTTGAGGAGTGAACCATCTGCAGGAAATATAAAATTATTATTTGTGGCGGCTCTTTTCTATTTAATACCTTTTCTATTCTATTTTATCTGGCGTTTCACTTATTTTGGAGAATTTCTACCGCTAACATTTTATGCGAAAACGGGTGGAACAATTTTTCAGTGGTTTAGGGGGTTAAAATATTTTGGATATTTTATTATTCATTATCTGCTGCCATTCTTACCAATGCTAATCTATCTTTTCCTTAAGAGGAGAGAATTGTTTAGTAGCAAAAAGATTTTTTTTCTTAATACGTTAAGAAAACCTTTCTCACTTACCAGATTCATTATTTCTTTTCTCATATTAATTTGTTTAGCATATACCTCATACATAATATATGTAGGTGGCGATTATATGGCAATGTACAGGTTTTATGTGCCAATTCTTCCCTTTATTTATATTTTGTTGGCAGCTGGTTTTATTCTTAAGAAAAAATCCGAAGGAACATCAAAGAATAGTCTCCTAGCTGTAGTTTTTATTTTAATTGCTTTAGTCGGAACAATAATTCAATCAACTCCATTAGAAAAAATATTTTTTCGCAAACCTGGAATTACGCATGGACAGTACCAGGGAATACTTACTGAACGATGGCATTCAAACCGGCTTACATTAATAGGTAAATTTTTTAATAGGTATAAAAAAAGTAATAATGAATCACTTGCAACGGGAGCAATTGGCGCATTATCATATTACTCAAAGCTTAAAGTGTATGATATTTACGGGCTTGTTGACCCGCATATTGCTAAAATGACAATGGAGGATCTTGGAAAAGGATTTCCCGGTCATGAAAAAATCGATTTGTTATACACTCTTTCAAAGAAACCAACCTACTTTATTTTCAGCCGTGAGTTTACAAATGAACCAGCTGATTATCCGTCATTTTCACCCGAAGTAGATACCATTCTAAAAAAAGATTATCTGTTGGTTTCGAAATGGCTAAAGGACAAAGAAAATGATGAAGAAGGATACTTTACATTTCTTGAGTTAAAAAGAATCAATTAGATTTACTATTGAAAGTTAAGAATTCAAAAAAAATAATTACAGCAGTTGAAAAAATTGTTGAAGATGCATGCAAAGCTGAATCAAATGTTTTTGGATATGGTATTTGGTCTCATCATATAACACAAGTTGTTAAAATTGGGAAAAGTTTGGCAAAAAAATTTAATGCTGATGCTGAAATAGTAGAAATAGCTGCATTGCTTCATGATTATGCGGGAATAAAAGATCACAAACTTCACAAAGAACATCACATTCACAGTGCAAACGCAGCTACAAAAATATTAAGGAAATTGAACTATTCTGAAGTTAAAATTGAAGCTGTTAAGCATTGCATTCAAACGCACAGGGGAAGTGTAAAAAATCATTCGACAAGAAGTTGCGAAGCTAATTGCCTTGCAAATGCTGATGCCATTGCACACATTGAGAACATTCCTTCATTGTTCTTTCTTGTTTATAATAAATTTAAGATGGAAATTGATGAAGGTGCAATGTGGTTATCAAAAAAATTAAAAAGAAGCTGGAATAAATTGAATCCGGAAATGAAGAAAATGGTAAAAAATAAATTTAAAGCTGCAAATCAAATTCTTGATTCTCTAATTTCGTAACTAATCTATAATTAAGAAGTGATTTCAACTACAAATCAATTTAAAACCTATCTAACAGCAACAATTACATTAGGGTAATTTTCTACGAGTAAAGAAAATACTTGAAAAATTCTTGACTTTTTTCGCATTACTAATTATCGCAATCTTTGAATTGCCAGAAGTAAAATTCTGGCATCTCCTCCCAAACCTGGTTGCTTCTCTAATGTAGAGTAGCCTCCTATAGTAACCAGGTTAGTGACGGCCGGGCTGTATTCCAAATTAATGTTTTGCCCTCACATTCATTAAAATATTGCTGTGTCCGGCCGTCCTTCATATTATAATAAATTCTACTCTACAGAAGTCTATTCATCTTTCTCTTCGGTAAATATATTATCAGGAAGCCCGTTATTAATAATATAATTTGAATACCTGATATATACTTTACCGGATTTTACTTTCTCATCACCTTCATTTTCAGAATTATTTTCTGATCCAGTTTCGCCGGCTATATCCATCGGTAAACGCATATTATCAATCGAAAAAGTAAAAACCATTAATTCGGGTAAAATAAATTCTGCTTTTTTTTCAGGATAAATAAACTCTAAAATAAATGTTCCAGATGGTTTTCTGGATGATTCGACTTTTATAATTCGGTTATTTATTTGATCTATCCAGAAAGTACTTAGAATTACATTTGATTTTTCATTTAAGGGAATGATTTTAATAACTGAAACTTCATTCCCATTAAGAATAACCTCATTTCCGTAGAAAGCTGAGTATTCGGTATTCAGTAATGAAATCGGAGAAAAGTTTATCCCCTGCTTTGGCAGTAATGCAAATCCATCAGATTCAAAATGAACTTTATCCGGTTGTTTAAAATATATTTTTGCATCAGCTTCAGGAACTTTTAAAAATGAAACATCTACTTTAATATTAACATCAACTACATAATCTTCAATTTTTTCAAATGATTTAATTACGTTATTCAAAATCACATCGGGATCCTTGCTCTGCGAAAACACAACTGCCGAGAAAAATATTAGTCCAATTAAAATTTTTTTAATCATTAAAAGCACCTTTAACTTAAGATATCTTTTTTCTTGAAGATCAAAGCTGTGCAACCAAAAAACAAAATAATATGCCCAATTAATACCATAACTGATTCAATTATTTTGTTTATATCAAGGGGATCGTTAAAAAATTCACGCCAGCGTAAAATATGGCTTGTAAACAGAAACGGTTTTATTGCCTGAAAGAATTCAATATTTATTGCAGTAACAATTATAAATACAATAATTACAGCCATTGTTGCAATTATAGGGCCAATCGCATTTTCTACCAAAGAGGAAAACAGGAAAGCCAGACTACAAATTACAGTCATTCCCAAAGATGCATAGCTATACGCAAGAATAAATCGCCACAAAACATCACTTTTTTTGAAAATTATAATTGTGCCAGATTTTAAAACAATCAATTCACCTGTTCCGAATATGAAATAACCTAGCAGTAAACTCATTACAGCTAACCACAATATTAAAAAATGTGTGTAAATTGTTCCGGCCAAAAATTTAGAAGTTACAATTTTCATCCTTGAAACAGGACGCGAAACAAGCAACCTGTATGTACCTGCAGTTGCTTCGCCTGCAAGAAGATCGGCAGCAACCAGAGTAATTAAAAATGGAATATGTACAGCTATTGCATTTAAGATAATATAAGAAATAAAATAAGTGTTCAGCAAATTTCCTACAAATACAAATGATTCGCTGATGTTTTTTGTTACAAAATTTATTGAATGTTCACCTTCATAAACCATTGCAATCTGGATAATAGGAACAAGTATACCGATTGCAATAAATCCAATATAAGTCCTCCATTTTTTGAATATCTTGTACAATTCAATTTTAACCAGTAAAATCATAATTCGATTTCCCTGGTTATATTCAAAAAATATTCTTCAAGTGATCTGGTAGGAATAACAGCGCTAACCGAAATATTTTGCTCGACAAGAAATTTATTTAGCACGGAGATTTCATCAGGATTTAGCGTGAATACTAACTTATTATTTTGATGAGATTTGAGTTTAGTTATCCACCTTGTATCGTTTAAAACTTGGTTTGTTTTTGAAATATCATCCACTTCAATAGTTACATTTACAACTTTTGTATTAATAAGATCTTCAACTTTCCCTTCAACGATAGTTTTGCCTTTATTAATAATCGTCATTCTGTTCGCAACCAATTCAACTTCAGAAAGAATGTGCGAAGATAGAAATATAGTTTTATGCTCTTCCTTGCTTAACCTTAGAATTAAATCTCTGATCTCCTTCATTCCTTGCGGATCGAGCCCAACCGTGGGTTCATCAAGTATAATAAGATCGGGATTGTGAAGAAGGGATTGTGCAATACCCAGCCTTTGTTTCATTCCATGCGAAAATGTTTTAACCTTACTTTTATATCTATCCTTCAATCCAACCAGTTCTAACATGTCAAAAATTTGCTCTTTAGTAACTTCATTTCCTGAGATTTTAGACAATATTTCAAGGTTTTTATAGGCAGAAAGGTAATTGTAAAAATCAGGGTTTTCTATAATTGCACCAACATTTTTTAAGATAGAACTTCGATTAGCATTCAATTCTTTCCCGAAAATTTTTATCTCTCCCCTGCTAGGTGAGATTAATGAAAGAAGCATGCGGATTGTTGTACTTTTACCTGCTCCATTTGGTCCGAGAAATCCAAAAACATCACCTCTAAAAACATTAAGGTTAAGATTGTCAACAGCACGTACTTCCTTAAAATCTTTTGTGAGGTTATTTATCTCAATTATTTTTTCTCTATTGTCCAAAGTTTTAAATTAAATTTGATGACTAAATTAAGATATTTATCGATTGGTAATCAACAAATAATAGTAGAAATAGTTCCTGCTGCATCATATTAAGGTTTAAAATTTAGTGAATTGCTATGATTTTAAAGTACAAAAAAATTTTTATTCTGATATGTAAAATAAAATTTGGATATTTATAAAAATATCACAAAGTTAGCATTAACCCGATCGGGGTAGGAAAAAATAATATTAAAAAGTTTAACTACCTATTTCATCTTTAAATATTTTTTTTTAGCTTCCAATACCCCGAGTCTTAAACGAAAACCTAAATCTTGAAGTTGGCAATTGACATTAACTGTAACTAATTCATTAGATAACTATTTTATTTTCAATCCCTACGCATCCAGCGTTAATACTTTTATTTGGAGTTCTTCATGCAGATAAAAAGACTGTTTACTAAAGCAGGTAAAGACCCTCTACAATCCATAAAATTTGTAAAAAGAACTTCTGAAATTAAGAACCCCGATGGGTCAGTTGTCTTCAGGATGGAAGATGTATCAGTGCCTGAACAATGGTCACAGGTTGCAACTGATATTATTGCGCAGAAATATTTTAGAAAAGCCGGAGTTCCAAAACTGCTCAAAAAAAATTCTGAAGAAGGAATTCCTGATTGGCTTCAACCTTCATCCGAAGACGAGATAAAGATAAAACAGCTACCGGAAAATGACCGCTATACTTCTGAAAAAGATGCAAGACAGGTATTTCACCGCTTAGCCGGATGCTGGACTTATTGGGGCTGGAAAGGTGATTATTTTGATGCTGAAACAGACGCACAGGCATTTTACGATGAGCTGATGTATATGTTTGCAAACCAAATGGCTGCCCCAAACAGCCCACAATGGTTTAACACCGGTTTAAACTGGGCTTATGGTATCTCGGGACCATCCCAGGGGCATTTTTATGTAGATTACAAAACTGGAAAGATGACCCAATCCGCAGATGCGTATACTCATCCTCAGCCGCATGCCTGTTTTATTCAATCTGTAAATGATGACCTGGTTAATGAAGGCGGAATTATGGATCTATGGGTAAGAGAAGCACGGCTCTTCAAATATGGATCAGGAACGGGATCAAATTTTTCAGAATTGAGAGGTTCTAACGAACCACTTAGCGGCGGCGGTATTTCTTCAGGATTAATGTCTTTCCTTAAAATTGGAGATCGTTCTGCGGGTGCAATTAAATCCGGGGGAACTACTAGAAGAGCTGCAAAAATGGTTACGTTGGATATGGACCATCCGGATATTGAAGAATATATAAACTGGAAAGTAATTGAGGAACAAAAAGTAGCATCCCTGGTTTCAGGTTCACAACTTGCAAACCGCCATTTAAATAGAATAATGAGAGCATGTTATGAGGAACATCCGGAAAATGACAGGTTTAATAAAAATGTAAACAAGAAACTTAAACAAGCTGTACTGGATGCGCGCAGAGCATTAATACCGGGTAATTATATTGATAGGGTTATACAGCTTGCAAAACAAGGTTTTAAATCAATTGAATTTCCAGTTTATGATATTGATTGGAATTCAGATTCATACGCAACTGTCTCCGGTCAGAATTCAAATAATTCTATTAGAGTTACCAACGAATTTATGAACGCTGTTCTTGATGACGATGACTGGAATTTATACTGGAGAATTGAAAAGAGAAATGCCAGGAGAGAGAATAGAAAACCAAAACCCTGCAGCACTTTAAGAGCCAGAGATCTATGGAATGACATAGCATACTCTGCATGGTCATGCGCAGATCCCGGAATTCAATTTCATACTACAATAAATGAGTGGCATACCTGCCCTGAAGGCGGTGAAATTAAAGCTTCAAATCCATGCAGCGAATATATGTTTCTCGATGATACTGCTTGTAATTTGGCATCATTAAACCTGGTTAAATTTTATAATTCAGGTAAAAAACAAATTGATATAAACAGTTACCGCCACGTTACGAAACTGTGGACCATCGTTTTGGAAATTAGTGTTATGATGGCTCAATTTCCCAGCAAGCATATTGCACAGCTTAGTTACGATTACAGAACTCTGGGTCTTGGATATGCGAATTTAGGCTCTTTATTAATGTTACAGGGAATTCCTTATGATAGCAATGAGGCATTTGCAATATGCGGAGCTTTAACTGCGATAATGCACATGACTGCTTATTCTACGTCAGCTGAAATGGCCCGCGAACTGGGAACATACACTCACTATAGCAAAAATAAACAGCATATGGTACGTGTATTAAGAAATCACAGGAGAGCAGCTTATAACGTACCCAATGAAGAATATGAAAATCTCACCATCTTTCCTGCCGGGATAAACCCAAAATATTGTCCATCTGATCTTTTAGAAGCAGCAAGAGAAGACGCTGATAAAGCTGTAGAACTAGGTGAAAAATACGGGTTTAGAAATGCCCAGGTTACAGTAATTGCTCCTACAGGAACCATTGGATTAGTTATGGATTGCGATACAACAGGTGTTGAACCAGATTTCGCTTTAGTTAAATTTAAAAAACTAGCCGGTGGTGGATATTTTAAAATCATTAACCAGTCAATTCCACCTGCACTGGAAAGATTAGGTTATAACAAGGATCAGATTAGCGAAATAATAAAATATGCCAAGGGCCATGGAACCTTAAGCGGGTGCCCATATATCAATCCTGAATCACTAATTGCAAAAGGATTTACTGAATCGGCACTTACAAAAATTGAAAAGCATCTTCCTTCAGTATTCGAGATAAGTTTTGCATTTAACAAATTTACAGTGGGCACTAAGTTTATTGTAGAAGAGTTGGGAATTGAAGAAGAAGAAGTGAATGCGTATGATTTTAACCTTCTCGAAGTGTTAGGATTTTCGAAGCAGGAGATTGCATCAGCTAATGACTATGTATGCGGTACGATGACGATTGAAGGTGCTCCTTTCCTTAAACATGATCACTACCCAGTTTTTGATTGTGCAAATAAATGTGGTAAAAAAGGTACACGATTCATTCGTTCCACAGCACATATTAAAATGATGGCAGCGGCACAACCATTTATTTCAGGAGCTATTTCTAAAACAATAAATCTTCCAAACAATGCTTCAGTTGAAGATATGAAAGATGCTTATATGCAATCCTGGAAGCTGGGAATTAAGGCAAACGCTTTATACAGGGATGGTTCAAAACTTTCGCAGCCTCTTAATTCTGTAAGCGATGAAGATATTGAAGCTATTATTGAAGAGAAAGAAAAGAATGATATAGTTAAAGTAGCTGAAAAAATCATCCACAGGTACATTGCAAAACGCAGAAGATTACCTGATAGGAGATCAGGATATACACAAAAAGCAAAAATTAATGGGCAATCCGTTTATATAAGAACCGGTGAGTATGAGAACGGGCAGATTGGTGAAATATTTATAGATATGCACCGCGAAGGTGCAGCTTTCAGAAGTCTCCTTAACTGCTTTGCAATTTCTATCTCGTTAGGAATGCAGCACGGCGTACCGCTGGAAGAGTTTGCAGATGCATTTGTATTTACAAGATTTGAACCAAGCGGAATTGTTACAGGAAACGAAAAAATTAAAATGGCAACCTCAGTTATTGATTATATTTTTAGAGAGCTTGCTGTTACTTACCTTGGAAGAAATGATTTATCACACGTTGAACCGGATGAATTAAAATCCAAAGCTTCACCCGGAATTGTAAAAACTCTTGCAGAACCCGAATTTGAAAGTGAAGAAATTGTTAGCGAAAGAGTTGTAGAGCTAGATAAAAACAATATCGATTCATACGAAACAAAACTTTCTACAAGTAAGGGAAACCCAAGATCTAAATCCGCAGTTGCAGATGAAAAAATTGCTATAAATTCTAAAATAAAACAGGCAATTGAAAAAGGTTATACAGGCGATCTTTGCCCTGAATGCCAGAGCATGACGATGGTTAGAAATGGAACCTGCTTAAAGTGTATGACCTGCGGCTCGACTTCCGGCTGTAGTTAGATTTTTTAAAAATAACAATTCGCGGTTATCCTTCCGCCAATAACATTTCCTTTTGTGGGGGATAATGCTAAGGAATGTCTTCTTTTGTTCTTTGAACGAGTAAAATAAAGTTTACCCAGATGGGGCGATGGATTTCGCTCAAGGTAAAGTCTGTGGAGCAGAAGCGTTTTGTATCCGCTTCTCCAGTCGGGAGATACGACCGGCTGAATGGCAACAGTTAATAAGTACCTTGAGATTTCAGCCGTAAGCTTTACGGTGGGGAAATTAGGATCACCTTGTTCAACCAAAACGTGCCCTCTTCTTGACGTGGTAGCAACGCCACGATAAACAAAGCTCAAATTATTAACGGTTTGAGGCCTCAAACTTTTTCTAATGAGAAATCAGTATAAAAATAATTCAGATAAAAGTAGATGTTAAAATTAATTTTGATTTATGCCTTTGGGCGTTAGCAAATCTTTTAGCTGTTCTACTATGTTAATCGAAGTGTGAGGGTTTCGGCTTTCAAACTTTGTTTTTTATCAAGACGCTACATACACGAATCAGCAATCCACATAAGATGAAAACCAGAATTCTTATTATTTTTTTACTAATTTTTAACCTGCTATATAGCTAGTATAATGATACTTTGAGTGTTTCAACAAAGGTAGAGATTCTTTACGCGGGCTTAATCTTATCAATTATTCCTTGTTTATTCTTTTATAACAATTTATTTTACGCAATAAAAGCTGAACATTAGTATAACATATAGTCCCGCGCTATACTTGCCTACCGGCAGGCAGGCAGGCAGTTTCTAATTAATTCAAATAAAACAAAAACTTTACAGAAAAGATATGATATTATTATTCGTTTATTTATTCCTTGCTTTATTCGTTTCTTCCCTTTGTTCAATTATGGAATCAGTACTTCTTTCTACACCTCAGTCTTTCCTGTTTGTAAAACAAGAAAAAGGAAATGTTTGGGCTAAAAAATTTATAGATTTTAAATCCAATATTGATAAGCCCCTATCTGCAATTTTAACGTTGAATACTGTAGCTCATACAATTGGTGCAGCCGGGGTAGGAGCACAGGCAGTTAAGGTATTTGGTGAAGCTTCCTTTGGTATTGTATCTGCAGTTTTAACAATTTTAATTTTAGTTTTCACCGAAATCATCCCAAAAACTTTAGGTGCCAATTATTGGAGGAATTTAACAATGATTACTTCTTTTACAATAAATATTATGATAATCATCACTTATCCTTTAGTATTGATGTCTGCTGTTATAACAAAAACATTTTCAAGAAACAAAAAAGAACAGACTACCAGCAGGGAAGAAATTGCAGCCCTTGCAAGAATAGGAGCATATGAAGGTATTTTTTCAGAAGGAGAGCACAAAATCGTTCAAAACATACTCAGGCTTAAAAATGTTAGGGTAAATGAGATTATGACACCAAGAGTCGTAGTAGCTGTTGCTGATGAAAACCAATCATTGAATGATTTCTTAAAAAATAAAGATTACTTAAAATTTTCGCGAATTCCAATATATACAGAAAGTAATGAAAATATAACAGGATATGTTATTAGACAGGAAGTATTTGAGAAGTTAGCAGAAGATGAGCATAATTTAAAACTTAGAGATATTAAAAGGGAAATTGTTAAAGTTCCAAATACAATAGTACTTTTCTCTTTATGGGAGAAACTCTTAGAAAGTAAAGAACATATTGCATTAATCCTTGATGAATATGGTGGATTAGATGGAGTTGTTACAATGGAGGACATAATTGAAACCTTGTTAGGACTTGAAATATTAGATGAACAAGATACATTTTATGATATGCAAAAATATGCTCGTGAAAGATGGAAAGCCAGACAAACCAAATACAATTTATTAGAGTAATGCTGCAAGCAAGTTGAGTAAAAAACGCCACCTAACAACAAGTATAAGTTAGTTGGTATACAGTGATAATCAGACTATGATAAAATTAAATAAAAATATTAGTGTCCTGATAATTTTGAAGATTAAAAAATTCAACCTGCTCATATTTGCCAACCATTAGCACACATAAAATGAAAACCAAACTTTTGATAATATTTTTATTTTTTTTAACCTTGCACTCAGACAAGTTAAAGAAAAGTTTAGTATTTATGTACTGAAATTAAAAAAGCAATGATTGATTCATATCTAAAGAAAATTATAAACCAGTACGATTTTAACTTAGCTTACGCTAAAAAACTGGTTGAAGACTTAAACGACGATCAAATGACAACCATTCCTTCAATCGGACTTGTTAACCATCCGGCATTCACACTCGGTCATCTTGTTTCAGGCAGTGCACTGCTTGCTGAAGATATGGGAGCAAAATTTGAGATGCCGGATAACTGGGCAGAGCTGTATTTACGCAGAGGGCCGGGAGATCCGCGCAAACCCGATATTGATAAAAGTAAATATCCTTCTAAGCAATTGTTATTAAAGGAATTAGAGCACCAGCATAACAAGGTGAAAGACCTGTTAAAAAGTGTTGATGAAAATAAATTGAATGAAAATATAAAATGGCGCTTTGATAATTTTATGCCAACATTACTGGATATTACTACTTTTATGTGCATTAACCACGAGGCAATGCATTTAGGACAGCTTGCAGCCTGTAGGCGCGCAATGAACCTGCCATCAGCACTTGCAAGTCTATAAAAACTGTGGCTTTTTTTTCAGGGTTTTTCTTTTTAATTATTTCTTGTTTCTTCATTTATAACAATTTATTTTACCAATTAAACACACAAACATTAAAGCGATATTAATTATGAACAATTCTTTAATAAAATTCTTTTCAACAGCTATTCTATTTGGGCTGATTATTTTATCGGGCTGCAACCTACCTGATTCTAATAATACCTCTGAATCAGAACAAAATGTTATTGCGGAAGAACAAGAAACAACATGGAAACAGGATCAGGAAGAAATAAAAGCAGTATTAGAAAAAATTCTGTCTGCAGTTGGAAACCGGAACATAAAAGTATTAGATGATTTAACCTACGACAAGGCTATACTTGGATGGACCTATATACAAGATGGAGTATGGTTGAATAAAGAGTTGAACATGGAAGAATATTTGCGAAAAATGGCAGAAGATAAGGACCCAAAACCTATTTCAGAAATTGCTAAAGGATTTGATATCATTGTAACTGAAGGGCAAATGGCAGTCGTAATAGCAGAAACTATAATTTCTCAATTTGGCGTTCCCAGAAGTCGTGAAGTTAACCATATAATTATGATGAAGGAAAAAGTAGATTGGAAACTTTTTAGCGTTGCATGGACTGTAGAGCGTTTGTCGGACGAGGAAAGAAAATTTGATTTGGAACTTTTTGCACGCAGCTATGCTCAAGTTTGGGGCAGTAACCGTCAGGAATTTGTTGCCATGTTCTTTGAAGAAAATGGATCACTGCGTGTAAATGATGGAGAACCTGCAGTGGGCAGAGAGGAAATAACAAAAGTTGCACAAGGATTTATGACCGATCTGCCGGATATGGTTGTTAGTTTTGACAGCTTGGTAAATAAATCAAATGGGATTAAGTTCCATTGGACATTAACAGCAACACATTCCGGGCCTGGTGGTACCGGTAATAAAATTAAGGTTAGTGGTTTTGAGCTTTGGCGGATAGGTGAAAACAATCTTATCAAAGAATCTCATGGTAATTTTCCATTTGAGGAATATAACCGGCAAATTGAATTTGGAATTGATAATTAATTACTATCGTCAAAAGGTGCCGCTTTAAGCAATGAAAAAATTACAAATAAAATCAAACCCCGAAGTTGAATTAGTATTCAAGAATTATCCCAATTCAGTTCGAAAAAAAATATTAAACCTCCGAAAATTAATCATAGAATCAGCAAACGAGATAGAAGAAATAACGAATTTAGAGGAGACCTTGAAATGGGGTGAACCCAGCTACCTGGTTAAAAATGGTAGCACTATAAGAATTGACTGGAAGAAGAAAGAGCCGGATCAGTATGCAATTTATTTCAAATGCACAAGCAAGTTAGTGCCAACCTTTAAAACGGTTTATAAAAACACATTTAAATATGAAGGTAATCGAGCCATAATTTTTCAAATGAATGATGAAATTCCGGAAGCTGAATTGAAAAATTGTATTAATGTCGGTTTAACTTATCATAAGGTAAAACAGCTTCCTATGTTAGGACTGTGAAGAATAAAAGGCAGCATTCAATAAAAATTAACACCATTGAATCGGGTGTTTATTCAAACCGTTAGCGACAAGTTGAAAAAAACTAAATGAAATCGAAAACAGAAAAATATATTGCTTTTCTGCGTGGAATTAATGTTGGTGGTTATCATAAAGTTCCAATGGCTGAGTTGCGTAAAGAATTAGAAAAACTGGGTTTCTTACATGTAAAGACACTTTTAAATTCAGGCAATATTATATTTGAAGCCATAAGTGATAATGAAGAGAACCTTGAAAAAAAGATTTCAACGCATCTCGAAAAATCGTTTGGTTTCCCAATTCCTACTCTAGTAAGAAAATCTGAAATGATTAATAAATTACTGAGCAACGATCCGTTCAAAGATGTACAACTCACCAAAGATAGCCGGTTGTATGTTTCTTTTTTGCAGGAGAATATTCAGACTAAATTGAAGCTGCCATGGATAAGTACAGATAAATCGTATAAAATTATTGGAAAAATCGGAAAAAATATATTTAGTGTGCTGGATCTTTCAATATCAAAAACTCCCAAAGCGATGGAAGAATTAGAGAGATATTTTGGAAAGAATATAACAACACGAAATTGGAATACTCTAAAACGAATAGAAAAAAGTAATTATAATTCTTAAATTTGCCCGGATGGCTGAGAAATTGACTTTTAATTTACAACCAACCTTAGAAAACAAACTAGTTATTTTGCGACCATTGAATGAACAGGATTTTGAATCATTATTCCAGGTTGCAAAAGACCCATTAATTTGGGAGCAGCATCCAAACAGTGATCGATTTAAAAGAGATGTTTATTCAGCCTTTTTTAAAGATTCAATGGAATCAAAAGGAGCATTAATTGTCATAGATAAAGCAAGCAATGAAGTAATTGGAAGCACAAGATTTAAACCTATAAACGGTGCAGAATATGCCGTTGAAATTGGCTGGTCGTTCTTATCAAGAAAACATTGGGGAGGAGTATATAATAGATCTATTAAGAAATTAATGATTGATTATGCTTTTGAATTTTTAGAGTATGTAATTTTCTATATCGGTAAAGACAATTTGCGTTCTCAAAGGGCAGTTGAAAATATTGGTGGGATTAGAATTACCGAATCAAAATATCAACATTTGATTAAGAAAAGCGATAGTGATTTCACGTATCGAATAAACAAAAATGATTGGAAAGATTAACAAATAAGATGAGAATCAGGTCCCTATTAATATTTTTAGTAATTTTTAATTCTGCATATAGCCAGGTTAAAGATACGTTGAGTGTTTCTGCAACTGAATTGATGAAACATGAAGAATCTCCTACAAACCAAATAAAATGTCTTGAAATTCAATCAATTATAGATTCTGCCAAAGTTGAAGGCTCTGTATTAGTTTATGACCTTCAGAAAAAGGTGTATTATTCAAATGATTTCGAATGGGCAAAAAAAGGGAATCTACCAGCATCAACATTTAAGATTCCCAATTCAATCATAGCTCTTGAAACAGGAATTATAGAAGACGATAGTACTTTAATTAAATGGGACGGTACAACCAGAAGTTTCAAAAACTGGAACCAGGATTTAATTTTAAGAGACGCTTTTCATTTTTCTTGTGTTCCCTGTTATCAAGATATAGCTAAAAGAATTGGTGAGAAACGAATGAATGAATATCTAAGTAAATTCGATTATGGAAACATGAAGGTTGACTCTAGTAATATTGATGTTTTCTGGTTAGAGGGTGATTCTAAGATTAATCAATTTCAACAAATCGATTTTTTAATAAAGTTTCATCAATCTAAACTTCCCATCTCTGAAACAACACAAAAAATAATGGGGAGAATGATAGTGATTGATGATAGCAAAAATTACCAACTAAGTGGCAAGACGGGTTGGTCTATCAGAAATGGAATCAATAATGGATGGTTTGTAGGTTATATTGAAAAAGAAAACAACGTTTACTTATTTGCTACAAACATAGAGCCTAGAAAGCATTTTAATATGAAGATGTTTCCAATCGTAAGAAAAAATATAACGATTGATGCTTTGAAACATTTAAACTTTATTAATTAAGGGCGCAGGCAAAAAATAAAAGTCCGGAAATGAAAATTCATTCATTCCGTTAGCACACAAAAAATGAAGATCAGATTTCTAGTAATATTATTGTTATCCAACCTGTTATTCAGCCAGGTGAATGACACGTTGAGTGTTGCAGCATTGAAATTAACGAAACAAGAAGTAACTTATGATCCAAATTATTATGTAATTGATTACCCAAACGGAGATATTCCTGCAGATAAAGGAGTTTGTACGGATGTAATTATAAGAGCTTACAGGTTGATCGGAATCGATCTGCAAAAGGATGTACATGAGGATATGAAAGCTAATTTTGATGATTATCCTGATAATTGGGGATTAACAAAACCAGATAAAAATATTGATCACAGGAGAGTTCCTAATCTGATGACTCTATTTGAAAGAAAAGGAACAATCAAACCTATTACACAAAACCCTGAAGATTACATTTCAGGAGATATAGTCTGCTGGAAGCTGGGAAGCGGTGTACCGCACATTGGAATTGTTGTTCACTTAAAATCTGAAGATGGATTAAGAAAATTAATTGTTCATAACATCGGCGCAGGACAAGTGCTGGAAGATTGCTTATTCGATTTTGAAATAACTGGACACTACAGGTATAAAAATTAAGCGCGAATTTTAACAAGGATAATAAATGAAACTGATTAATATAACCGGAATATTATTCATCATAATAACAAATTGTTCTTTCGGTCAGGAAATACAAGCAAATAAACACCCGATTGATATAAAAGTTGATGAATGTCTTGATAAAAAGGAAAACTTCACTACGTTCGGTTCTATAAACTGCATCCAAACAGCCATAGAGGAATGGGATGCTGAACTGAATAAATATTACAAACTCTTGATGGACAAACTAAGAACAGATGAACAGGAAAAACTCAGAGCTGCACAAAGACAATGGCTCAATTTTAGAGATAAAGAGTTTGAGTTTATTGAGACAATGTATGCAAATATGGATGGAACAATGTGGATGATTGTAGCAGTTGATAGCCGTAACAATATTGTAAGACAACGAGCGCTTGAACTTATCTCATATTATGATACATTAACTTTCGAATAGTATTTTCAAATACACGTGAAATTTAACATAACTGCAGAGAATGAATAAAATGAAAAAATCAATCATAATATTATTTGCAGGATTATTAGGTCTGAATACAATGAATGCACAAGAATTCACATTTTTAACTGAAACTGATTTAAATTCAGATAGTATTTCTGAACTTATCAAAGTAGAAACCACTAATAATCCAGGCGAATTTAAACTTACCATCGATAATAAAATGGTTCTCGACAAATTCGATGATGGTGATACAGACGGTTTCCAGGTGATAGATATTAAAAAGAATGATTCTTATAAAGAAATAGCAGTCCATACAACCGGGTCCAGTGATGATGATGAATATATGATCTACTGGTACGATGGAAAAGATATAATATTTATGGATCACTTATCAAGATGGCCAACTTTTAATGGCAATGGAATCGTCTATGTAAATGGCTGGGAAGGATTTTGGTCGAGCAGAGATAAATACTTACTTGATGATACAAATAGAAAATTAGAACTCATTGAACAATTTGCTTATTATGTTGGGGTTACTGTAAAAGTTAAAAACGCGTTTGAAATTTATAAAGAAAAAGAACTCATCAATAAAGTGGCATTGTTAAAAGAAGGTTCAGAGATTGAGTTAATTCTATGTGATAAAAGTAATCAGGAATATTTTGATTATAAATATTTAATTAAATCAAGTTCCGGACTGCTTGGTTGGGCTGATTTTACACAAATTGGGAATAATACAGAAGGCTTACAATTTGCTGATTAGAATAAAGAGTTTGCTAAAAATAAATATATTAAACTCTCAGCGCTCGAGATGAAAATTTGATCTCAAATAAGAGTTTATTCAATTGTTTTATCTACTTCCATTCTTCTTCCCCCCATAAATCGCTGCTCATAGTAATTATGATCAATTGAAGAAATAGTTACGCCTTTTTTAGAGCTGGCGTGTGCAAATAAATGATCTCCAATATAAATACCTACGTGCCCCGGCCTTACTCTTCTCCTTGTATTGAAGAAAACCAAATCACCAAATTTGAGATCTTCAACATCAGAAATTTCTTTTCCATTTTGATACTGCAGCCTTGCAGATCGTTCTAAATTGATTGACAAAGTATTTTTATATATGGTTTGAGTAAATGCAGAACAATCAATTCCATCTTTTGAATTCCCGCCGTACTTATAAGGAGTGTTAAGATATTTGATTATTTCCATCAATACTTTTTCTTTAGTTGTACCATAATCACTGCTTAACACATCAGGATTGTTATTCTTATCATACCTTTCAAAAAGATCGGAATATGAAATTTCTGGTTCATCTTCCGGAAGATCACTTGGATCTGATAAGTCGAGATTTAAATCTACCATAAGTGTGTCATCATCAAAGCGGTATTGTTCTTCTTCATCTGAATTATTACCATAACGGACAGTATTTGTAGAAGAACAGCCGGTAATTGTAAGTATGGTAACTGTCAATAATAATATCAATTTGATCAAAAAACTTAAATTCACTTTTATCCCAAATATGTTCTAAGATTTTTACTTCTTGAAGCATGCCGTAAACGCCTTATGGCTCTTTCTTTAATTTGCCGGACTCTTTCACGGGTAAGATTAAATTTATCACCAATTTCTTCAAGAGTGTATGCATGTATCTTTTTTAAACCCGAAATATAATTTAAGTACTTCAGCTTCTCTTTCGCTAAGAATTGTTAAAGCACGTTCTATATCTTTTTTCAAAGATTCAGACATAAGTGAATTATCAGGAGATGGCTGCTGATCATTTTGGATTATATCCAGCAAATTACTTTCATCACTTTGTGAAAAAGGTGCATCAACAGAAACATGTTTATTTGCTAATTTAAGTGCATCCACAACATCGTTTAATTCCATATCAAGTTCCGTAGCCAATTCCTTGTTGCTCGGTTCTCTTTCGTATTCCTGTTCAAGATCTCTATAGGCTTTTCCGATTTTATTAAGGGCACCAACCCTGTTGAGTGGAAGTCTTACAATGCGGGATTGCTCTGCGAGGGCCTGAAGAATAGCCTGCCTGATCCACCAGACAGCATAAGATATGAACTTGAACCCTCTCGTTTCATCAAATCGTTTTGCAGCTTTAATTAAGCCAAGGTTCCCTTCATTAATTAAATCGCCCAGCGTGAGACCCTGGTTTTGGTACTGTTTTGCAACACTAACAACAAACCTGAGATTTGCCTTTGTTAATTTTTCAAGCGCTAAATTATCACCGGATTTTATCATTCTGGCAAGTTGTATCTCTTCTTCAGCAGTTAAAAGCTCAACTTTACCAATCTCCTGAAAATATTTATCCAGAGACTGATTTTCACGATTTGTAAATTGTTTAACTATTAGCAAATTAATGCCTCAAGTTTAAATTGTCTGATTTATTGTATCAACTATTCCAACAATTGATGCATCCACCGGTGCCAAATCCACCGGAAGAGGAATTACAGCTTCAGAAGCGGTAATATAGTAGACTATTTCGCCGGGGCCAGAACCAACTGTATCAACAGCAATAATAGGATCGCCAGTTACTTTCAAATCTGCATTAATTGGTTGAACGAACATCAGCTTAAAATTTTTAAGCGATTCGTACTTTTTTGTAGCCCAAATATTTCCTACTACTTTGCCTAAAAACAATTTATTACAGATTTATTATGAAATTTGATTTAAATAACTCATTAAACTGATTGTAATTAATTTTAATCAAAAATTTTCAAATTACAAATCACTTTCGCCTTCCAGAAGTTCTTCAACTGAGACATCCAGTTTATCCACAATTGCCATAATAACTGCGTCAACCGGTTTATCTTTTGTAAATGTGGTCATCCTGGATGAACTGCCTGAAGCAACAATTACTATTTCGCCATCACCTGCTCCCACACTATCCACTGCAACAACAAATCGTTCTTTTTCGTTCAAATCAAGATCAAGTTCCCTCACAAGTAAAAATTTTGCTCCAACAAGTTTTTCATCTTTTTTAGTTGACCAAACTGTTCCGATTACTTTTCCTAAAAACACTGTTACCTCGTAATCTTTTTGAAAATTCTTATAATAGAATATTTTTTCTTAACTGCTCTGATTAATATAGTAATTTATTTTTTAGAAAAATTATTTAAATCGGTAGAATAATGCTTAAAAGCATTTACCCGCTAAGGAAACTTTTACCTTCCAGATTATTATCAATGTGAAAAAAATCAGCAGCAGTTTTGGCAACATCAGAAAACGTTTTTCTAATACCTAAATTTTTACCTGCTATTTTTTTTTGATAAAACAACAACGGGACATATTCTCTGCTATGATCAGTGCTTGGTGTAGTGGGATCATTTCCATGATCTGCGGTAAGTACAACCTTATCTGTTTCATCCAAACTGTTTAAAAGGTTTGGTAGGAAATCATCAAATTCTTTTAATTTATTTGCAAAACCAATGGGATCATTGCGATGACCATAATTAACATCGAAATCTACCAAATTAGCAAAAATAAAGCTATTTTTAGCTGTTTTTGAATATTCCAATAATTTATTACAACCCGCTTCGTTCGTTTTTGTTTTGGTGGTTTTTGTAATCCCTTTAAAATTAAATAACTCACCTACCTTGCCGATTGCGATTGTTTCAATACCATTTTTTTGAAGTAAATCGAGAATCGTTAGTTCTGGTGGATCAAGAGAATAATCTCGCCGGTTTGTTGTTCTGTTGAAGTTACCCGGATTTCCAACAAACGGTCTGGCAATAACTCTTCCAACCTGTAACGGAAAGGTTAATACCTTCTCCCTGGTAATTAAGCAAATACTGTATAACTCTTCAAGGGGAATAATATCTTCGTGAGCAGCAATTTGAAAAACCGAATCAGCTGAAGTATAAATAATTGGATAACCTGTTTTCAGGTGCACATCACCAAGTTCTTTTATGATCTCTGTGCCGGAAGCAGGTTTATTACCCAAAACTCCTTTGCATCCTGATTCATTAATAAACTTTTTTACAAGTGCTTCAGGAAAACCATACGGGAAATATGAAAAATCAGTTTTAACAAGTAATCCTGCAAGCTCCCAATGTCCTGTAGTTGAATCTTTTCCAGGGGAAACTTCAGCGAGTTTGCCATACGATGCTAACGGTTGCGGGACTGGTGAAACACCTTTAATACCAGTAATATTTCCGAGACCCAGTTTTTGCAAATTAGGCAGTTGTAAACCATTAACAATATTTGCAATATTAACTAAAGTATTACTACCCGAATCATTGTAAGCAGAAGCATCAGGTAGTTCACCAATACCAACTCCATCAAGGATAATTAAAAAGAAATTGTTCATAGAAAAAAAGGATAGAAAAGTTCTGTTACATTTGCAAAATCAATTTTAATTTATATTCCGAACAGTGTTGCCACCTTTTTCAACAGCTTTTTGAAGAGCAAGGTTTGCATTATAAAGCACTTCTTCAACATCAATTTTATTACTTGCGGAGGCTACGCCAATTGAGACTGTAAATGTTGTTTGTTTGGAAACAACTGCAATTGGCTGCCTGGCAATTTTAACACGCAGCTTTTCTGCCCAGATAAAAACATTTTTTGCGGTTGAGTTGAAGAAATAAACTGCAAATAACCTTTCCTCTAATCTTCCAAATAAATTAAAAGAGGTCATTTCGTTGGATATAGAATCGGCAATAGTGCCTACAACTCTTGGTAAAGGATCTCCATCAAATAAAGAATCTTGTTCAAGAAAATCATCAATTTTAATAAGGGCAACAGTTCCTGGAATTTTTAATTGTTCAGCTTTTATAAGATCAATGCTTAACCTTTCCTTAAAGGCAGATTCATTTAATGCCCTTGTTTCAATATCAATTGAAGTAACACTTTTTAACAGCCGCCGGGTTGAGTGTGAATAAATGATGTATGATAGGAAATTTAAAGAGCTTTTTAAGAATTGCACATCCTGGTTGCTAAATGCATTCTTTTTTAAGCTTTCAAAACAAAGGACTCCATAATTTTGTTTGTTATAAACCAACGGTACAGCAAGGAATGATCCATCAAAGCTTGAATCTTCAACTTTTGAAAACCTTACATAATCTACTGAAGAAGTATTATCAATCTTAACGGGAATTCCAGTAGAAATAGATTTCCCAACTAGTGTTCCGCTCAAATCAATTTGTAAACTTTCCCCAATATATTTAAGTGAAGTTTTATTTATAACCTTTTCAGTTTTAAATAATTTTTCAATTGGATCAAAATAAACATAAACAAAGGCATCCCAGTTTAAGAGTAATCCTAAAGCTTCCGGCAAATCCGCCAGCATTTTTTCTTCATCTTCAAAATCATTTTCTGGTCCAAGAATTTTAAGTAACCCCTGCAATCTCTGCTGAGAAATTGAATCAGAATGTTTCTCATCAAAAATTAGAATAAGCATTGTGATTAACCGAACAAACCTGCCGAGTGCATAAATTGTTTCTATTCCAAAAGCATCCCCAACTTTAGAATCGAGTGCAATGATTGCAACAAGGTTATCATTAAAAAACAGTGGAACACCTGCAAAGCTTCTTATTCCTTGCGGTAAATCATAATACCTTATTACATCAGCTTCTGCGGATGCGGGTATATCAGTAAGAAGTTCGGGTTCACCTTTTTGTACAATTTTACTTAGAATATCATCTTCTATATCAAATTTTCTTTTGGATAGTTGATTGGAATTTGAGACAAATTTATCAACTGCAAGTTTTTCTTTTTTCCTATTATACCAAAAGAAAACAGCAGAATGTGCATTATAAGATTCTGCAACTACGGTAAGCATTTTTTCCAACGCAAAAGCAAATTGTTCATCATGACCAACACCGGGAGGAAGTTCCTCCTTAGCTATTTCTTCAAATCTTTCTTTAAGATCGGGTGGTTTAAGCGTTGTTTTTGAAACTCCATATTCTGGTGCATAGGTTTCATCAGAAATATACTCTACATCTTTTTGCTTTGATACAATCTTAAAACCATCCTGGAAATCAGTTGTTGGCTCCGATGTAATATCACCAAAATCTTTTTCCTCTTTATCACCGATTGAGTAACCGCCAGAAAATCTAACAGAATCCCTTAAGAAAATAATGAATGCAACATATACAATAATTAAGGCGAGAGTAATCAAACGGATTGTAAGATCATCGGTAATGAAAAGGATGGCAGCCAAAACCGGTACTACTAAAAATATAAGTATTCTTTTTCTTTGCCTGCGATCCATTCGGTTTAGTTTATTTATTTGATTAGTAATAAATTATTGCTAAATATAAATCTACAAATAAATAATAACAAATAGGTTATTAGATTTTTTCTATTAAAATTTTTTAAAGAACATACTTCTAAAAATAATCTGTACATCTTTCTTTCCCCTTCCTTTTGCAGATGAATACAGTATTGTGTTTTCATCAACTTTAGCCTCCGGAAAAACTTCTGTAAGCTGTTTAATTGTTTTGGGGAATTCAGATTGTTTTAATTTATCTGCTTTGCTGAGAAGAAAAAAGTATGGAATATTTGATCTTATCAGCATATCATTAAGAGCAATATCGAGTTGGGTAGGTTTGTGCCGGCTATCTATAAAATGGAATGCCAGCGAAATATTTCTAGATTCAATAATATAGCTGGAAACGAGTTTTGCCCATTTATTACTTTCCGATTTGCTTACCTTCGCATAGCCATATCCTGGTAAATCAACTATATAAAAAGTATCATCAACATTATAGTAATTTATTGAGCGTGTTTTACCTGGTGTGGAGCTAATTTTCGCAAGTGCCTTTCTGTTAAAAAAAGAATTTATAAAAGAGGATTTACCAACATTCGATCTGCCGCAGAGAATTACCTCGGGCAGTTCTTTAGCCAGTGAATCTTCTAAATTAAAAACCGATTTAACGAAGGATACTTTATCAAACATAATAAAAAAAGAGTAACCAGTTAAACTAATTACTCTTACAAATTACTAAAAACTATGAAATTTATTTTTCAGTTTTTTCTACAGTTTCTTCAACAAAATTAGCTTCTTCAACTTGTTCTTTTTCTTCAGCTTCTTTCTTCTCTTTAACCTTTGCTTGCTTTTCCTCTTTGCGTTCAGTTTCTTTAGCGGTAATTATATCATTGTAATCAACAAGCTCTATTATTGCTAACGGCGCAGCATCGCCCAGACGATTTCCAAGTTTGACTACTCTTGTATAACCACCGGGTCTATCGCCAATTTTGGGAATAATTTCACTGAATAATTCTTTGACTGTTGCTTTATCCTTTAAGACTTTCATAACTTCTTTTTGAGCATGCAGATCACCTTTTTTTGCTTTTGTTATTAGTTTTTCAGCAAACACCCTGGTTTCTTTGGCTTTGGCAACAGTGGTTTTAATTCTCTTATGTTTTAAAAGTGAAGTAGCTAGGGATGCTAAAGTTGCTCTACGATGACTCGAAGTTCTTCCAAGCTTTCTTCCTTTAACTCTGTGTCTCATTTAATTACCTTCTCTAAAAAAAATTAATTGGTTTCCGTTTCTGCTTTAATATATTTATCTACATCCATCCCAAATTCAATTCCAAAATTTTCAACTATTTCCATTAATTCTGCAAGAGATTTTCTTCCAAAGTTTCTAAACTTTAGCATTTCAGCTTCATCTTTTGCAACAAGCTCACCAAGTGTTTGAATGTTTGCAGCTTTAAGGCAGTTATGAGATCTTACGCTCAATTCAAGATCATCCACACTGGTTAAAAGTATTTTTCTAATTCTATCTGTTTCACTGTCTTTAGGAACAACCGTTTGTTCTTCCTCTTGCTCAATATTAAAATTGATGAAGAGTTGAATATGTTCGCGAAGGACTTTTGCAGCCTGCGTTATTGCATCATCAGGTGTAACTGAACCATCAGTTGTAATTTCCATAGTTAATTGTTCGTAGTCATTCTTATCACCAATTCGAACATTATCTACATGAAAATTTACATTTCTAATAGGTGTAAAAATAGAATCAATAGGAATAACTCCAATGGTTTGCTCAGGATTAACGTTCTCATTTGCAGGAACATAACCGGAACCTTTTCCAACTTCCAATTCAATATCCAGCTTACAACTACTATTCAAAGTAGCAATATGAAGATCTGGATTCAGTATTTCTATTTCGTTACTTGCTTTTTGTATATCTGAAGCAGTCCATTCGCCTTGACCATTAAAGGAAAAGTTTATTTTACCAGGTTTGTTGGCAAGAAGTTTCATTCTAACCTGTTTTAGATTTAATATTATCTCTGAAACATCTTCCACAACTCCTTCAATAGTTGTAAACTCATGTAGAATGCCTCCGAATTTAACGGAGGTAATAGCTGCACCTTTTAATGATGATAATAATACACGCCTGAGAGAATTACCTAAAGTAACACCAAATCCTCTCTCTAATGGTTGAAGGGAGAACTTTCCGAAAGTATTTTTATAACTAGCTTCATCAAGAACAACAGCTTCCGGCATCTTTAAATATGTAACACTCATTTATAATCCTCTAGAAATTCTCAAAAAAAATTCTTATTTAGAATAAAGTTCAACAACTAATTGTTCATTTGCATTTAGTGGAACTTCACTTCTTTCTGGAACCTGTAAAAAAGTTCCGCTCAAAGCAGCTTTATCCGTAGTAAGCCATCCATACGTACTGTCTTTAATTCTTTTAAGTGAATCGTGGATAGCATCAAGTTTTTTACTTTTATCTTTTACCTTTATTATATCGCCTTCGCTTAATAAATATGAAGGGATATCAACAAGCTTTTCGTTAATAAGAAAGTGCCTGTGTTTAATTAACTGTCTTGCCTGTTTTCTGGAGGAAGCAAATCCCAGCCTGAAAACAACATTATCAAAACGGCGTTCCAGTAACCGGATAAGGTTTTCGCCAGTAATGCCCTTTTGTTTATTGGCTTTCTCAAAATAATTTTTAAATTGTGTTTCAAGAAGTCCATAAGATCTTTTAATTTTCTGCTTTTCGCGAAGCTGAATTCCATATTCAGATACTTTTGTTCTTCTACTCTGTCCATGTTCACCAGGCGGATAATTCCTTGCTTCAATCGGGCATTTTTCAGTATAACATTTTTGTCCCTTAAGGAATAACTTTTGCCTTTCTCTTCTACACAATTTGCAAACTGAATCAGTATATCTTGCCATTACTTCCTCTTTAAATTAAACTCTTCTTCTTTTAGGCGGTCTGCAGCCGTTATGTGGAATTGGTGTAACATCCTTAATAGATGAAATTTCCAAACCAGCAGTATGTAATGCTCTTATAGCGGCTTCCCTGCCTGAACCCGGGCCTTTAACAAGTACTTCAATTTTTCTTAAACCCAAATCATAAGCTTCTTTTGCTGCAGCTTCCGCAGAAACTTGAGCAGCAAATGGTGTATTTTTTCTAGAACCTTTAAAGCCGTTTTTCCCTGCAGATGACCAGGAAATTGTATTACCATAAATATCAGTTAAAGTAACAATTACATTATTGAATGTTGCCTTTATGTGTGCAATTCCATTTGCATCAACCTGGGTTTTTTTCTTTGTTCTTCTAATGGACTTAGCCAATTCTCTAACCTCCGAGACTTATCAATTATTATTTCTTAGTTGGTGTTTTTTTCTTGCCGGCAACGGTCTTTCTTTTACCCTTCCTGGTTCTGGCATTTGTTCGGGTTCGTTGCCCGCGAACAGTAAGTCCTTTTCTATGCCTTATACCTCTGTAGGTACCAATATCCATTAACCGCTTGATGTTTTGCTGTACTTCTGAACGTAGGGCACCTTCAACTTTATAATCTGCGGTTAATACCGCTCTAATTTCAGCAACATCTTCTTCAGTAAGATCAGAAACTTTCTTTTTAGGATCTACTTTTGCTTTTTCCAATACATCTTCAGAAGCAGCCATTCCAATACCAAAAATGTATTGCAAGCCGTACAAAACCGCTTTATTTTTTGGTAAATCAACTCCAGATATTCGAGCCAATTAACTTCTCCTTAAAAAATTTAACCTTGTCTTTGTTTGTGCTTAGGATTTACGCAAATTACTCTAACAACGCCTTTGCGTTTAATAACTTTACACTTTTCACATATTTTTTTTACTGATGCTCTAACTTTCATAGAAACTCCGTTACTTATACCTGTAAGTAATTCTTCCTTTTTTTAAATCGTAAGGAGATAATTCAACTGAAACTTTATCTCCGACTAATATTCTAATAAAATGCATTCTCATTTTACCAGAAATATGAGCTAATATTTCATGTTCGTTTTCTAGTTTCACTTTAAACGTAGCATTCGGCAAAGTTTCAGTAACTACGCCATCTATTTTAATAGGTCCTTGTTTAGCCATTAAACTACTGTTAATATCTCCGGTTCACTATCACTAATTAGTATAGTATGTTCATAATGTGCAGAAGGATTCCCATCTGCTGTAATTACAGTCCATCCATCCGATGCTGTAATAACTTTATAACTGCCCATGTTTACCATAGGTTCAATTGCCAGAGTCATTCCCTGTTTCAGCTTTGCCCCTGTACCTCTTTTTCCGAAATTAGGAATTGATGGTTCTTCATGCAGATATTTTCCAACACCATGTCCACATAAATCTCTTACAACTGAAAAACTATTCTCTTCAACAAATTTTTGCACTGCAGCTGAAATATCGTGAACCCTGTTACCTTCTTTTGCAGCTTCAATACCAGTGTACAACGATTTTTCAGTTACTTCCAATAATTTTTTTTTATCTTCAGAAATAGATCCAACAGCCACAGAAATTGCAGCATCACCATAAAAATTATTTTTAAGAACACCTACATCCAGTGAAATTATTTCACCTTCTTTTAGTACCCTGCTACCCGGTATTCCGTGTACAACTTCATCATCTACAGATGTACAAACAGAGCCCGGAAAACCAGGTGCATTTCCCTGGGAATATCCTTTAAATGCAGGGATAGCATTATTACTTCTTATATAATCTTCAGCAATTTTATCTACTTCTAAAGTTGTAATACCTGCTTCGATTTTGCTTTTAACCAACTGTAATGTTTCAGCTACAATTCTACAACTTTCCCTAATAAAATCGATCTCTTTTTTCGTTTTAATATAAATCACAAAGCACTATTACCTGCGTCCTCTAAGCTTACCCGATTTCATAAAACCATCGTAATGCCGCATCAATAAATGCGATTCAATTTGTTGGAGAGTATCTAAAGCAACTCCGACAATAATTAATAAACTGGTTCCACCAAAAAATGTGCAAACTGCCCTGAAACTCCCAGCGTAAAAACAAACGCAGGCAGAATTGCCACAATTGCCAAAAAGATAGAGCCCGGTAATGTAATTTTTGTTAAAATATTATCAATAAACTCTGATGTTTGTTTACCCGGTCTTATTCCAGGAATAAATCCACCCTGTTTTTTCATATTATCTGCAACATCTTTTGGATTAAAAGCAATTGCTGTATAAAAATATGTAAAGAACACAATCATTAAGGCATAAATTGTTGAATAAACAGGAGATGTCCATACAAACCATCCAGATAAGGTTTGTAAAAATTCATTATCAGGGAAAAAAGATAAAACCGTATTAGGAATAAACATAATAGATTGAGCAAAAATAATAGGCATAACACCCGCAGTATTTACTCTTAAAGGAATATACTGCGTTACACCACCATATACTTTTCTTCCTACAACACGTTTTGCATACTGAACGGGGATACGCCTTGTACCCTGTGTTACTAAAACAACACCAGCTATAATAAAGAACATAAAAACTAATATTATCAATTCCATTATAATTGATCTTTGGCCAGCACTCAGCAGTCTTACTTCATCAAGAACAGCGAATGGAAACTGCGCAATAATTCCAATAAAGATTATAAGAGAAATTCCGTTACCAATACCTTTTTCAGTAATTTGTTCACCCATCCACATCATAAAAACAGTACCGGCAGTTAAAATTATAATCGTGGTAATTACCCAAGCGATTCCCTGAACGGGTGCAGGAACAATGGGTAAACCCTGAACCTGCATATTTAGCAATCTTACAGTCACTCCCCATGCCTGCATTGCCGAAATCAGAACGGTTCCATACCTAGTAAGCTGTGTAATCTTTTTCCTGCCTTCTTCACCTTCCTGCTGAAGCTTCTGGAAGTAAGGAATTACTGCTCCTAAAAGCTGGATTATAATTGATGCAGATATGTAAGGCATTATTCCAAGTGCAAAAATTGCAGCATTACTAAACGCACCACCAACAAATAAATCATACAAACCAAATAGATTATCAGTTGTACTGTTTTCCATGCTTTCTGTAAGAAGAGCAGCATCAACTCCGGGTAAAGTAATATGTGCACCAAGGCGAACTAACACAAGCAACGCCAAAGTATAAAAAATTCTTTGGCGGAGTTCATGAATCTTAAATATATTTCTGAATGTATCTGTAAGTTTTGACATTTAAATCCGCATTATACTATTTTTATCGAACCACCTGCAGCTTCTACTTTTTCTTTAGCAGATTTGCTGACAGCGCTGACTTCCAAATTGAGTTTTGCTTTAAGTTCACCCTTACCAAGAATCTTTATTGGTTTGGTGATGCTGGAAACTAATCCAAGATTCTTAAGATTTTCTGCATTCAAAACATCACCGCTTATTTTTTTCTCATCTGCAACTCGCTGAAGTGCATTTACATTTACTACTTGAAAAGTAACCTTAAAAATATTTGTAAAACCAAATTTTGGAATTCTTCTTTGCAAAGGCATTTGTCCGCCTTCAAACCAATCCTTCTTTGAAGCACCGGAGCGTGAAAGCTGTCCATTCATACCTTTTGTAGCTGTTCCACCTCTACCGCTTCCTTCACCGCGGCCAATTCTCTTTCTGGTTTTTCTGGAGCCAGGTGCGTATTTGAGATTACTTAATCTATCCATTTTTCTACCTTATTCTTTTACTTCTTCAACTTTTACAAGATGTGATACTTTATTTATCATACCACGAATTTGCGGAGTATCGGTATGCAATTTTTCCCAGTTAGGTCTTCCTAATCCCAAAGCTTTAATAGTTCTTTTCTGGTCCTTAGGCCTATCAATTATACTTCCAGTTTGTATTACTTTAATCTTACCCATAAAATCCTCAACTAAGAGTTAAATAATTCATTAATAGTGATTCCTCTTTTTCCAGACATCTTTTTTCCATCAATCTGATTTACAAGCCCGTTTAAGGTAGCTTTAACTTGGTTATGAGGATTACTGGATCCAAGAGATTTAGTTAGCACATCCTGCACTCCTGCCAATTCTAAAACTGCGCGCACTCCGCCTCCAGCTATGAGTCCTGTTCCAGGAGAAGCCGGTTTAAGCATTACTCTGCCTGCGCCATATTTACCAATAGTAGCATGGGCCAATGTGCCTTTAATAATTGGAACATTTACCAAACTCTTTTTCGCATCATCAATTCCTTTTGATATTGCATCGGTTACTTCGTTAGCTTTACCAAGACCAACTCCAACAGTTCCATTACCGTTACCTACAACAACTATTGCATTAAAGCTAAACCTGCGTCCGCCTTTAACAACTTTGGCAACCCTATTAATATGAACAACTTTTTCTTTGAAACCATCGGTTTCATTATGTTTAACTGATTTCAATTAATTCTCCTGGTGAACTCTAATTGTATTAGATTAAATTTCTGTTTTTAAAAACTTAAGCTGCCGGGAGAGGACTCGAACCTCTACAGACGCCTCCAAAGGGCGTAGTCCTGCCATTAGACGACCCGGCAAATGAGATATCCGGTAATCAAAATTTCAGCCCGCCTTCCCGCGCACCATTTGCAACTGCTTGTACCCGGCCGTGGTACCTATAACCATTTCTATCAAATAACACAACAGAAATATTTTTTTCAGCTGCTCTTTTAGCAAGTAAACTACCAACAAGTTTACTGCGTTCAATTTTACCTTTAGATGATTTCAAATCACTTTTTAGTTCTTTACACAATGTTGAAGCAGAAACAAGTGTTTTGCCTGTAGTATCATCTATAATCTGAGCATAAATATTATTTAAACTTCTATAAACAGTAAGACGAGGTTTTTCTGATGTGCCGTTTATTTTCTTTCTAATTTTAATCTTGGCACGTTCTCTCGAATTTAACTTTTTCATTTCTTACATTATCTCCAATATAAATATTTAACCAGCAGTCTTACCAGCTTTTCTTATTATATGTTCATCAGAATATTTAATACCTTTACCTTTGTAGGGCTCCGGTTTTCTATACGATCTAATTTTTGCTGCGACCAAACCAACAAGCTGCTTATCAATACCTGAAACTACTATTTGAATTTGTGTAGGTGATTCCAAAGTTATACCATCAGGAGGAATGAAAAATATTGGGTGGGAATATCCAATATTAAGAAGCAAATTCTTTCCTTTCAATTCCGCCTTATAGCCTACACCAACAATATCAAGCGTTTTTTTGTAGGTATCGGTAACACCTGTTACCATGTTTTGAATCAACGCCCTTGAAAGACCATGCAAAGATTTATTTTCTTTTGAATCATTTGGCCTTGAAACATTTACCTGGTTATCAGCAATTTCGATACCTATATTTGGATGAATTCGCTGGTTTAATTCACCCTTTGGTCCCTTAATATTAAGAAGGTTATCCTTCACGGTTAATTTAACACCTTCAGGAATAACTATTGGTTTTTTACCTACTCTAGACACTTAATTAACTCCATAAAATTTTTTTACCAGATATAACAAACAACTTCTCCACCAAGTAACTGTTTCTTTGCTTCCTTATCAGTTAAAAGCCCTTTTGATGTTGAAATTACAGCAGTACCCAAACCATTTAATACGCGTGGTAATTCATCTGATTTTTTATATACTCTTAAACCCGGCTTACTAATTTTCTTTAATCCGTTTATTGCAGGAACTCCATTTTTATACTTGAGCAAAACATTAATTTTGTTTTGTTTATTATCCTCTAAAATTTCGTAATCTACAATGTAACCACGGGATTTTAATATTTCTGATAAACCAATCTTCATTTTAGAAGATGGAATTTCTACCCGGACTTTTTTTGCTTTTGAAGCATTTCTAATCCTGGTCAAATAATCTGCAATAGGATCTGTAACTGGCATATACTTACTCCTCTTACCAACTTGATTTCTTAATGCCCGGCAATTCGCCTTTAAGGGCCATTTCTCTAAAAACAAGCCGGGAAACCCCAAACTTGCGGTAATAGCTTCTTGTTCTTCCTGTAAACATGCAACGGTTTTTCAATCTTACAGGTGAAGAATTTTTAGGTAATCTTTGTAAGGCATCGTAATCACCATTCGCTTTCAGTTCTTCTCTAAGCTTTTTGTACTTCATATAAAGCTTGCGTCTTTTTTCATCACGTGCAATTAAACTTTTACGAGCCATAATTCTCCTGTTAAGCTGTTTTAATTTCTTTTTTATTAAACGGCATACCAAATGACCTTAATAATTCATAACATTCATTATCTGTTTTAGCAGTAGAAACCAATGTTATATCCATACCCATTACTTTGGTTACTTTATCAACATTTATTTCCGGAAAAATAATCTGTTCTTTAACACCAAGTGTAAAATTACCTCTTCCATCAAAAGATTTATCCGATAATCCTCTAAAATCTCTAACTCTTGGTAGAGCAACATTTACTAGTCTGTCAAGAAACTCGTACATTCTTTCGCGCCGTAAAGTAACCATTGTACCAATATTAACCCCTTCTCTTAATTTAAAGTTAGAGATGGATTTTTTGGCTTTTCTAATTGATGGTTTCTGCCCTGCAATTGCTTCAAGTTCTTTATTTGCTTCTTCGAGCACTTTAGAATCGGCAACAGCAGCACCAACACCCATATTTATTACAATTTTAGTAAGTTTTGGCACCATCATAACATTGCTGTAACCAAAAGTTTTCATGAGCTGTGGAACGATATCTGATTTATAATATTCATGTAACCGTGTTGGTATCTTTACTTCGGGCACAGAGGATTTCTTATCAGATTTTTTTTCAGATCCTGCTTTTTGTTTTACTTTTTTATCTGATGTTTCTTTCTTTGTTTTCTTCTCAGCCATTTTAACTAACAACCTTTATAAAAATCATTTTATTATTGAATCATTTCACCAGTAACTCTGCTGATACGGGCTATTTTCTTTTTCCCGGTTTTCTCATCCAAAATAATCTGAGATCCAATTCGTGTTGGTTCATTATTAGTAGGATCTAATATCATTACATTCGAAACATGAATTGAGGCCTCTTTTTCCAATATTCCACCCTGTGGATTTTTTTGGTTTGGTTTTGTATGCCTTTTTCTCAGATTTAATGCCTTCAATAATTATCCTGGATGTTTTAGGAAAAACTTTTAATACTTTACCAGTTTTACCTCTATCATTACCGGCAATTACAACTACATTATCATTTTTTCTAATTTTCATCTGATTCTCAATATTTATAAAACTTCTGGTGCTAATGAAACAATTTTCATATATTGTTTTTCTCTTAATTCGCGTGCAACCGGTCCAAAAATACGAGTTCCTCTTGGTTCGTTTTGTGGATTTATAAGAACAGCAGCATTTTCATCAAAGCGAATGTAAGATCCATCTTTTCTGCGCACCTCTTTTTTAGTTCTAACAATAACAGCCCTGGAAACTTCACCCTTTTTTACGGCACCGTTTGGCACAGCACTTTTAACTGTAACAACAATAAGATCTCCAACACTGGCATATCTGCGTTTGCTTCCGCCCAAAACACGAATGCATCGTATTTTTTTTGCGCCAGAGTTATCTGCTACAACTAAATTTGTTTCTACTAAAATCATCTTTTTACAAACTCCTTATGCTACTTGGCTTTCTCAATAATTTCTACTAACCGCCATCTTTTCCTAGAACTAATGGGTCGAGTTTCCATAATCTTTACTTTATCACCTAAATTGCATTCACCTTTTTCATCATGCGCTAACAATTTAGTTGTTTTCTTAAAGTACTTTTTATAAATAGGATGAGGAACTTGCCTTTCTATAGCAACAGTAATGGTTTTATCCATTTTATTGCTAACAACTAATCCGGTTCTCATTTTCCTTAAGCCGCGTTTTATCATGATTAAGCTTTAGCTCCTTCTTTTAATTCATTAGCGGCAGCTACTTTTTCTGCCCTTTCTCTTTCTGCAAGAACAGTTCTCATCTTTGCAATATCTTTCTTAATTATTTTTAACTTAGCAGTATTTGTAAGCTGCTTAAGCTGATGTGCAAACCTTAAATCCACAAGGTTACGTTCTTCCTCTTCAACCCGCTGAAGTATTTCTTCAGTTTTCATTTCTCTTATTTCGTGAATTTTCATTTCTCTGTCTTTATAATTATTCGTAATCAGGTCTTGATACTACTTTAGTTTTTATTGGTAACTTGTACGAGCAAAGTTTTAAAGCTTCTGTTGCTAAAGACTTAGAAACACCTGCAACTTCAAATAAAATTCGGCCGGGTTTTACAACCGCAACCCAAAACTCCGGTGCACCTTTACCTTTTCCCATTCTTGTTTCTAAAGGTTTTTTAGAAACTGGCTTATCCGGAAAAATCCGTATCCAGACTTTTCCATCTCTTTTCATTTTTCTGGTAAGAGCAACACGACAAGCTTCTATTTGTCGGCTGGTAATCCAATGTGGCTCTAAAGCTTTTAAACCAAAATCACCAAAATTAACATTGCTGCCGCGTTTAGCTTTTCCTGCCATCCTTCCGCGCTGAGATTTCCTATATTTTACTCTTTTGGGCATTAACATAATTTAAAACTCCTTTGGGTATTACTCCGAAACTCGTTTGCCTAAAATTTCACCCTTGCAAATCCAGACTTTTATTCCAATCGATCCGTAAACCGTTTCGGCTCTCGCAACATTATAATCAATATCCGCACGTAAAGTGTGCAGCGGTATTCTTCCATCCTTATATTGTTCAGTCCTTGCCATTTCTGCACCGCCTAATCTTCCAGAACACATAATTCTTATTCCTTCGGCTCCCATTCTCATAGCTGCTGTTATAGACATCTTCATTGCTCTTCTAAACGAAATTCTGCCTTTAAGCTGGTTTGCAATATTCTCACCCACCAGGTAGGCATCCAATTCAGGTCTCTTGATTTCAGAAATTTGAATTTTTACATCCTTTTCAGTTATTTGTTTCAACTCCTGTTCAAGTTGAGTTATTTCTTTTCCACTTTTACCAATAACAACTCCAGGTCTCGAAGTGTGTATTGTAAGAATAATATTTTTCGATGTTCTGTCAATAACAATTCTGGAAATTCCAGCTTTCTTCAACCTATTTCTTATGTAGCTTCGCAGCCTGGCGTCCTCTTTAATTTTGGGCGCATAACTTTTATTTTCGTACCAATTAGATTCCCAACCTCTAATTATTCCAACTCTTAATCCTATAGGGTGTGCTTTCTGTCCCAAAAATATCCTCCTGAATTATACCTTAGTTGCTACTATAATTGTTAAATGACATGATCTTTTTCTAATTCTATAAGCCCTTCCCATTGGTGCGGGGCTGATTCTTTTTAGCATAGGACCTGAGTTTACGAATATTTCCTTTACAAATAATTCTTCAGGTTCTACTCTTGTGGAATCATCAAGATTCATCAGGTTCGAAACTGCAGATCTAAGAACTTTTTCAGCATCGTTTGATGCATGTTTTGTAGAAAAATGAAGAACTTCCATTGCCTTATCAACCGATAATCCTCTAATCAAATCAATTACTAGTCTCATCTTTCTAGGTGATGAA
Organism: uncultured Ignavibacteriales bacterium; assembly: GCA_963714405.1. Lineage (GTDB taxonomy): Bacteria > Bacteroidota > Ignavibacteria > Ignavibacteriales > Ignavibacteriaceae > JAZGGS01. Next base: position 800,654 of record CAVQOH010000001.1, read on the forward strand.
CCAATAAATCTATGTACAGCTCTTGCTTCCATCTTAAAAAACCTATTAAATATTATTTAGCCCTTTCTTGCAGCTTTTTCAGCTTTAGTACCAGGGTGTCCTCTAAAAATTCTTGTTGGTGAAAATTCGCCCAGTTTGTGCCCAACCATGTTTTCCGTTATAAAAACAGGAATCATTTTATTACCGTTATGAACCGCAATGGTATGACCTACAAAGTCCGGTGTTATTGTTGAAGCACGGGACCAAGTCTTAACGATTTTTTTCTGATTTGTTTCGTTAAGCTTATTTACTTTTTCCGCTAATTTATAATCAACGAAAGGGCCTTTTTTTACTGATCTTGGCATAGTACCTTTTTACTTTTTACGTCTTTTAATTATAAATCTGTTTGATTCTTTATTCTTTTTCCTTGTTTTTAATCCTTTAGCCTTCTGTCCCCAGGGTGAAACAGGATGACCGCCACCAGAAGTTTTGCCCTCACCCCCACCCATAGGGTGATCTACAGGGTTCATTGCAACACCTCTTACATTAGGTCTGCGGCCTAACCATCTTGAACGTCCGGCTTTTCCAAGGCTTATATTTTCATGATCCGTATTTCCTACTTCGCCATAGGTAGCTACGCAATTCAATCTCACTAATCTTACTTCACCTGATGGCATTTTTAACTGTGCGTTATTTCCTTCCTTAGCCATAAGTTGTATTGCCACACCTGCACTTCTACCAAGCTGCCCACCTTTACCAGGTTTTAATTCAACATTATGTATAAAGCTACCAAGAGGCATTTCTGATAACGGAAGTGCGTTACCTATTGCAATTTCACTTCCAGGGCCTGAACTAATATTATCTCCAACTTTTAATCCGTTTGGTGCAAGAATATATCTTTTTTCACCATCAGCATAATGTAATAAAGCAATTCGTGCAGATCTGTTAGGATCATATTCAATAGAAAATACTTTTGCTGGAATACCAGTTTTATCTCTTTTAAAATCAATAATTCTGTATCTTCTTTTATGTCCGCCACCTCTATGAAAAGATGTTATTCTACCTTTGTTATTTCTGCCACCAGATTTTTTTAACGGTGCGGTTAAAGATTTTTCAGGAGTACTTTTTGTAACTTCATCAAAAGTTGCACTACTTCTAAATCTCGTACCCGGTGTAATCGGTTTAAATTTTTTTATTGCCATTTAATTAACCTTATTTCAGTATCCTTATACTTCTTCAAATAGTTCTATTGAGTCACCTTCTTTAAGCGTAACAATTGCTTTTTTATATTTTGCAGTTTTACCTGTAAATCTTCCGCTTTTTCTAAACTGAGTTTTAGTTTTACCCGGATGATTGATAGTTTTTACATCAACTACTTTTACTTCAAATTTTTTTTCAATTGCTTTTGCAATTTCAATTTTATTAGCTTTTGGATTAACAAGAAAACCATACTTGCTTATGTTCAGTACTAAGTGAAGTCATCTTTTCAGTTATCAAGAGGTCTTATTAATATCTGGTGCATATTATTTAGCTACCTCCTTCTTCTGTTATCATTCAAAAGTGTTTTTATAACATCAACAGCACTTTTTTGCATTATAAGAACCTGGTTATTCAATATATCATAAGTCGAAGCTTCAATAGCTTCAAAACTTTTACTTTAGAAATATTTCTGCCGGATTTATAATAATGTTATCATTGTATCCGGTTAAGAACAATACTCTTTTTCCATTTGCATTAAATGCATCTAACATATTTGCAAACTCTTTTGTTTTTGGTGTTCAAAAGAAAAATCTTCAACAACCATTAATTGTTCATCTTTAACTTTATAGCTCAACGCAGATTTTCTGGCAAGGCGTTTTACTTTTTTAGGAAGATGCTGGTTGTAATTTCTTGGTCGCGGTCCAAAAATTGTTCCACCGCCAACCCATAAAGGTGATCTGGTTGTACCAGCACTTGCAGCACCTCTTCCTTTTTGCCTCCATGGTTTTCTTCCACCGCCTCTAACTTCACTTCTTTCTTTGGCTTTATGTGTTCCCTGCCTTTGATTAGCAAAATAAGCTTTTACAGACAAGATAAATTGCATGATCGTTCGGTTCAATTCCAAACACATCATCAGCTAATTTAATTTTTTTCCTGAAGTACTACCATCTATTTTATAAATATCTAAAGTCATTTATTAACCAAATTAATTCTTTATCAATTCTACAATTGAATTTACTGAGCCCGGAACAGCACCTTTAATCATTATCAGATTTTCTTCAGGAACAATTTTGGCAACCAAATAGAATTTGATACATGTAACATTATCAAATCCAGTTCTTCCACCCATTCGCTGTCCTTTAAATACTCTTGACGGATAAGAACTTTGTCCTATGGAACCGGGAGCTCTTAATCTATCACTTTGCCCGTGTGTTGTTCCGCCAACACCGCCAAATCCATGTCGTTTCATAACACCCTGAAAACCTTTTCCAATGCTTCTGCCTCTAACTTTAATTCTTTCACCTTCCTGAAATATTTCAACTTTTACATCGTCTCCAACTTTGAGTTGCTCTGTAAATCAAATCCCTTAAATTCTTTTAACATTTCTGCAGGTGTAAATTATTTTTCTTATAATATCCAATTAAAGGTTTGCTAATATTCTTTTCTTTTTTAGAGCCATAACCAATCTGAACAGCATTGTAGCCATCATTTATCTTTTGTTTTTATGGCAACAACTTTACATGGTTCAGCTTCTGAATAACCGTAACAGGTATCAGATCACCATCTGGATTAAAGATACTTGTCATTCCTATTTTTTTACCTAACATACCAGCCATCTCAGCTCCATCTTTCAAATTAAAGTTTTATCTCGATATCTACACCCGCCGGAATATCCAATTTACTCAGCGAGTCAACAGTTTTATTATTAGAGTTATGAATATCAATAATTCTTTTATGCGCTCTTGTTTCAAATTGTTCACGCGATTTTTTATCAACGTGTGGCGATCTTAAAACAGTATAAACGTGTTCTCTTTAGTTGGCAAAGGAATTGGTCCTGATACTACAGCTCCAGTGCTTTTAACTGTTTTTATTATCTTTTCAGTCGATTTATCAATCAAAATATGATCGTACGATTTCAATTTTATTCTAATCTTTTGTCCGGGCACTTACATAACTCCTTATTAATTAACACAAATCGAAAAGGGAGCAGAAACTCTCTTTCCATTAAATATTATTACTTTATTACTTATTCAAGAATCTTTGTTACAACACCAGCACCAACAGTTCTGCCACCTTCACGGATAGCAAATCTTAATCCTTCTTCCATTGCAATTTCAGTAATAAGTCTAACTGATAAGCTTAACATTATCACCAGGCATAACCATTTCTGTTCCTTCAGGTAAAGTAGCTACACCGGTTACATCAGTTGTTCTAAAATAAAACTGTGGTCTATAACCATTAAAGAAAGGTGTATGTCTTCCACCTTCATCTTTAGAAAGAATATATACTTCACCTTCAAATTTAGTATGAGGTGTAATTGAACCAGTTTTGGCAAATACCATTCCTCTTTCAATTTCATCTTTATCAATACCTCTTAACAGAATACCTGCATTATCACCAGCCATTGCAGATTCCAAGTTCTTTTCTGAACATTTCAACACCGGTAACAACTGTTTTTTTGTGAAGTCCAAGACCAATAAGTTCAACTTCTTCCTGAATTTTCACCTGTCCTCTTTCTACTCTACCAGTAGCAACAGTTCCTCGACCTGTAATTGAGAATACATCCTCAACCGGCATTAAGAATGGTTTATCTGTATCTCTTTCAGGAATTGGAATATAACTATCTACTGCATCCATTAATTCCCAAACACATTTTAATCTTTCATCTTCAGGATCTGCATCGAGCTTGCAGCGCTTCTAATGCCTTTAAGTGCTGAACCTTGAATTATAGGAATTTCATCTCCAGGAAATTCATATTCATTTAATAAGATCTCTTAATTCAACTTCAACAAGTTCAAGTAATTCAGGATCATCTACCATATCAACTTTATTCATAAAAACAACAATTTTAGGTACACCAACCTGGCGTGCAAGAAGAATATGCTCTCTGGTTTGTGGCATTGGACCATCTGTAGCTGCAACAACCAAAATTGCTCCATCCATCTGTGCTGCACCGGTGATCATATTTTTTACATAATCAGCATGTCCAGGGCAATCAACATGAGCATAATGTCTGTTTTCTGTTGAATATTCTACGTGTGCTGTAGCAATGGTAATGCCTCTCTCTTTTTCTTCAGGTGCATTATCAATACTATCAAATGTTCTTATTTCAGATAAGCCTTTTTTGGCAAGAGCCATTGTGATGGCAGCTGTTAATGTTGTTTTACCATGATCCACATGACCAATTGTACCAACATTAACGTGAGGCTTACTCCTATCAAATTTTTCTTTTGCCATCGTTATCTCCTTTTTATTTTTCTTGTATTAATTAATTCTAATTTACTTAAGCAGTAGCTGTTGATTTTTTACCTAATTGATTTTTCTGTAATTTCTTCAGCAGATTGATTTTGGAACTTCAGAATAATGTTCAAACTGCATCGAATAAATTGCTCTTCCCTGTGTCATCGATCTTAATATTGTTGCATAACCAAACATTTCAGAAAGTGGTACAAGTGCATTAATTACCTGTGCATCTTTTCTTGCCGAAAATCCTTCAATCTTTCCTCTTCGGGAATTTAAATCACCCATTACATCTCCCAGATATTCTTCAGGAGTAACAACTTCCACAGACATAATTGGTTCAAGTAAAACGGGTTTAGCTTTTCGCGATACCATCTTTAAATGCCATTGATCCTGCAACTTTAAAAGATATTTCATCTGAATCAACATCGTGATAAGAACCATCATATAATTTTGCTTTAATATCTACTACCGGAAATCCTGCAACAACACCATTTCTCATTGCTTCTTGTATTCCGGCTGATACAGAAGCAATATATTCTCTGGGTACCGCACCTCCAACTATTCCATTTATAAATTCATATCCTTTACCAGGTTCATTTGGTTCAATTTCAATCCAAACATGACCAAATTTACCTCTACCACCGGTTTGTTTAACAAATTTACCTTCTGCGGAGGCAGAACTTCGTAATTGTTTCTCTATATGCAACCTGTGGTTTACCAATATTTGCTTCAACTTTAAATTCTCGTTTCATTCTATCTACAAGAATTTCGAGATGAAGTTCACCCATTCCGCTAATTAATGTTTGCCCGGTTTCATCATCAACTTTTACTTTGAATGTAGGATCTTCATCAGCAAGCTTTGAAAGCGCTTCAGATAATTTATCCTGATCAGCTTTAGTTTTTGGTTCAATTGCAATTTGAATCACAGGTTCAGGGAAAACAATTTTTTCTAAAATAATTGGTTCATCTTCAGTACAAAGTGTATCACCTGTTCTGGTATACTTTAAACCAACCACTGCAGCAATATCACCAGCTTGCACTTCCGCAATATCTTCACGATGATTTGCATGCATTTGAAGTAATCTTCCAATTCTTTCTTTTTTTCCGCTTACAGCATTATAAATGTAAGAACCCGATTTAAGAACGCCTGAATAAACTCTAAAGAAACAGAGCTTACCAACGTATGGATCATTTGCTATTTTAAATGCAAGTGCACTGAATTTTTCTTTGTTATCAATTTTTCTTACAACTGAATCATTCATACCTATATGATGAGCCTGAACAATTTTAGCATCAACTGGTGAAGGTAAAAATTCTATAACATAATCTAAAAGTTTTTGTACACCTTTATTCTTAAATGCAGAACCACAAAGCACGGGAATTATTTTCAATTCAATGGTAGCTTTGCGCAGTACAGTTTTTATTTCATCAGGACTAATCTCTTTTCCATCAAGATATTTTTCCAGAAGGGTATCATCAATATCAGAAACTGCTTCAAGCATTTGAGTTCTATAAGTATTAGCTAACTCCTCCAGATCTTTTGGAATTTCCATTTCTTCAAAAGTTGCACCGAGCGTTTCATCATGGTACATTCTTGCTTTGAACGAAATAAGATCAATTACACCCCTGAACAGATCACCTTCACCTATTGGAAGTGTTAATGGAATTGCATTAGCACCGAGTCTTTCCCTTATCATATTAAGTGCGTGATAAAAATCAGCACCAGTTCTATCCATTTTATTAATAAACGCAATTCGTGGTACACCATATTTATCTGCCTGGCGCCAAACTGTTTCTGATTGTGGTTCCACACCACCAACGGCACAAAACAAAGCAACTGCACCATCTAAAACTCTTAAAGATCTTTCAACTTCAACAGTAAAATCAACATGTCCGGGTGTATCAATTATATTAATTTGATTATCATTCCAATAGCATGTAGTAGCAGCACTGGTAATTGTAATTCCACGTTCTTTTTCCTGTTCCATCCAATCCATGGTTGCAGCACCATCATGTACTTCGCCTAAGCGATGTAGTTTACCAGTGTAGAACAGAATTCGTTCTGTTGTAGTGGTTTTACCGGCATCAATGTGAGCCATAATACCAATGTTTCTTACTTTTTTTATGTCTACTCTATTCGTCATTATCCTAAAATAAAATCTTTACATTACCATTTAAAGTGGGCAAATGCTTTATTAGCTTCAGCCATTCTATGTGTATCGTCTTTTTTCTTTACAGCAGAACCTTCATTATTTGAAGCTGCAATTAGTTCCTGTGCTAATCTTTGCGCCATAGTTCTTTCGCTGCGCTGCCTAGAATAAATCTTTATCCATCTCATTGCAAGTGCAGTTCTTCTTTCAGGTCTTACTTCAGTTGGGACCTGATAAGTTGCACCACCTACTCTTCGACTTCTTACTTCAATTAATGGTTGAACATTAGTTAATGCCTGATGGAAAACTTCCAAGCCGGGTTTTTTTGTTTTATCTTCAACCAGTTTGAATGCATCGTAAATAATTTTTCTTGCAGTAGCTTTTTTGCCTTCAAGCATAAGTGCATTTGTAAATTTTGCAACCGTTAAATCGTTAAATTTTGGATCAGGTTTTATAAACCTTTTTTCTGCTCTACTTTTTCTCATGCTTTTTTCGCTTTCGGTTTTTTAGCACCGTACTTCGATCTGCTTTTCTTTCTTTCTTCAACACCACTTGTATCAAGTGTGCCTCTTATTATATGATATCTTACACCAGGTAAATCTTTTATTCTTCCACCTCTAATAAGCACAATAGAGTGTTCCTGTAAATTATGACCTTCTCCAGGTATGTAAGCTGTAACTTCCATATTATTTGTTAATCTTACTCTTGCCACTTTTCTTAATGCAGAATTTGGTTTTTTAGGAGTTGTAGTATATACTCTTGTACAAACTCCTCTTTTCTGCGGACAAGAATCGAGAGCAGGTGCTTTGCTTTTAGCTAAAATTTGAACACGGCCTTTTCTAACAAGCTGATTTATTGTTGGCAAAAGATTCTCCTAGAATTTACCAGTTAAAAAAAATTCAGACGTTAAATATACTTTTTAACCTAAATTAAGTCAAGAAATTTAGAGTTAATTCTTTGTTTTTTTATCGATAATAAAAAACCCGGTGTACTTCTTTATACACCGGATTTATAATAATTATTTCCCTTTAGTATAACATTTAGTTTGCAGTTACTTCAGTTTCCTGTATTTCCTCAGGAATTTTAATTTCAGATTTTAATAGTATCCTGGTATAATTCTTTAAGCCAGTACCGGCTGGAATTAAATGCCCCATAACAACATTTTCCTTTAAACCGCCAAGTATGTCCTTTTTAGCTTCTATTGCAGCATTTGCAAGTACTTTTGTTGTTTCCTGGAATGATGCAGCTGATATGAAGCTTTTAGTAGAAAGAGCTGCCTGGGTAATTCCAAGCAGAACATGTTCAAAAGTTGCTGGTTCAGCGTCACGCGCTTCGATTAATTTCTTTTCTTTCTTTTTCAGATCAGCATTTGCCTCTCTTAGTTGTGCTTTGGTAATTAATTGGGAGTTTTTAAACTTGGAATTTCCTTTATCTTCAATAAATACCATATTAAGCACTTTTTCGTTCTCTTCAATAAACTCTATTCTATCCACTATATCTTCTTCAAGGAATTTAGTATCCCCCGGAGATACAATTCTTATTTTTTGAAGCATTTGCCTTACAATTACTTCAATATGTTTATCGTTTATTTTAACACCTTGCAGACGATAAACATCCTGTATTTCGTTTACCAGATATTCCTGAACAGCACTTGTTCCTTTTATCCTTAATATATCATGCGGATTTATTGGACCATCAGTAATTTTTTCGCCAGCGGGAATATCATCAGTTACTTGAACAAGAATGTGTTTACCAAGCGGCACACTATATTTCTTTTCATCAGAACCATCGTGAGCTGAAACAAGGATTTCTCTTGATCCTTTTTTCCTTGCACCAAATTTTACTTCACCTTCAATATCTGCAACAATTGCTGGTTCCTGCGGGCTGCGCGCTTCAAATAGTTCTGTTACCCTGGGCAACCCACCCGTAATATCGCGACTCTTTGTTGTTTGTTTTGAAATTTTTGCTAGAATTGTTCCAGCGGCGACCTCTTCACCTTCCTCTACTGATAAATAAGACCTTGTGGGTAAATTGAATGATTTCATTTTGCCGGATTCAGTTTCAATTGTAATTCCCGGTGTAAGAGTTTTATCTTTTGAATCGATTACAACTTTCTGAACGTGACCCGTTTGTTCATCAGTTACTTGCTTTAAAGTAGAACCTTCTACGAGGTCAAAAAATCTTACTTTGCCATTTACGTCTGTTAAAATAACTGCGTTATATGGATCATGATTATACAGTGGTTGTCCTTTTATAACTTCCTGTCCTTCATTTACAACAAGCTCTGCACCATAAGGCACATCATATCGTTTAAGCTGTCGATTATCGCTATCAAAAAGACTAATAGCTCCTCTTCTACCTGTAACTACATTAATTTTGTAATCTGGTCCGCCAAATGGATCTTTTTCAATTTTTTCAACAGAAGATATTTTTTCAAACTTAACTTTTCCTTCAACATTTGTTTCCAGCTGAGATTGGCTTGCAATTCTAGATGAAGTACCACCTAGGTGAAATGTTCTAAGTGTTAGCTGTGTTCCTGGTTCACCAATGGATTGGGCAGCTATTATACCAACAGCTTCCCCAGATTCAACTATTTTACCATTTGTTAAATTTCTACCATAACATTTTGCACAAACACCTCGTTTTGATTCGCAAGT
>CAVQOH010000002.1:0-1338627 GCA_963714405.1 uncultured Ignavibacteriales bacterium
GCATGTTAGTGTTGATTGTATAAAATGCCATAAGCTGGAAGATAAGAACGGGAAAGAATATCAATCATTTAAAAACATTCCGTTCTCAAGCTGCGCTTCCTGCCATAGAGATGTTCATGAGGGAAGACTTGGCACAGATTGTAGATCATGCCATGTAACAACAAGTTTTAAATTGATTGACGGAAAAAAATTCGATCATAATAAAACTGATTTTCCTCTAATCGGTAAGCATGAAAAGGTTAATTGTAATACTTGCCACAACAAAACTCTAAGCAGATCTTTAGATGAGTATAAGTGTACAGATTGCCACGATGATTATCACAAGGGAGATTTCATTTCTGAAAATCAAACAGTAAGCTGCGAAATTTGTCACAACCAGTTTGGTTTCAGACCCTCATCTTTCACAGTGGAAAGACATAATAAATTAAAATTTGATCTTAGAGGTGCGCATCTTGCCATCCCATGCCAATCTTGCCATTTTAAGGAGAATTAGTGGAAATTTAGCACAATGGACACAAATTGTACAGCTTGCCACAAAAATATACACGGTGAATCTTTACGGACAGAATTTTCACCAAATGGAAACTGTACAGAATGTCACAATATCGAAAAATGGAACACTATTAAATTTTGAGCATGATCGTACAAAATTCAAATTGGAAAAAAGGCATGCAGAGCTTACCTGTATTAAATGCCACACTAAAGAGGAAGGTGACAGCGATATGTTACTATTAAACAAACTTAAAAGAGAATGCGTTAGTTGTCATGATGATTTTCACCGCGGACAATTTGCTGAGTATGGAGAACAGGGTTGCGTAAAATGCCATTCACCTGATAGTTGGAAAGCAGATAAATTTGATCATAACGCAACAAGGTTTTCATTAAAAGGAGCACACCAAAAAGTGGATTGTGCTAAATGCCATCCAAAAATTGAAAGAGATGGATATATTTTTATAAAATATAAAATTGAAGAGTTTAAATGCGCTTCCTGTCACTCATAATTTTTATAGTTGGAATAACTGTTAATATCTATTCTCAAGATCCTCATGGTGAGGATTTTGATTTGGATTGTGAAACTTGCCATGAAACCGAGAGTTGGCAGGTAGACCCAATGAAAATGGAATTTGATCATAGCAGTACAAAATTTGAATTAATCGGACAGCATCAAATAGCTGATTGTAGAAGCTGCCACTCTACTTTGGTTTTTGCTGCAAGCGATGATGATTGCAAAACCTGCCATACCGATTTACATAAAGGAACAGTTGGTAAAGATTGTGCAAAATGCCATACACCAAATTCCTGGATTGTACAGGATATAAACAACATTCACCAAACAGGAAGATTTCCTTTACTCGGTAAACATCTTGTTACAGATTGCGTTCAATGTCACAGCACGTATGTTGATTTAATTTTTGAACCTTTAAATACAGAATGCTACGATTGTCACTCCTCCGATTATCTTTCTACAAGTTCGCCAAATCATACTAATGCTGGTTTTTCAACTGATTGTCAGGATTGTCATCCTGTAAACTCTTTATCATGGTCTGCTATAAATGTAAATCACGAATTTTTTCCACTAGCTGGAGGACATAGTATTTCAGATTGTTTTGCATGCCATGAACAAGGTACAGGTTTTAGTGGATTAACCAGTGATTGTTATTCCTGTCACCAGCAGGATTATGAAAATGTTAATGATCCTAATCATGTGCTTGGCAATTTTCCTACAGATTGTTCTCAATGCCATACGATAAATGCCTGGATTCCTGCCGCCATAGATCATAATGCCACTGCATTTCCACTAACAGGTAAACACATAAATGTTGATTGCTCACAGTGCCACTCAAATGGATATGCAGGAACGCCGACAGATTGTTATGCTTGCCATCAATCCGATTATGAAAATGTTAATGATCCAGATCATATTGCTGCAGGATTCTCCACTGATTGTTTAGAGTGCCACACAACTGCTGGTTGGGATGGTGCAAGTTTTGATCATAGTATAACAGGATTTGAGTTAACGGGTGCTCATCTAAATGCAGATTGTGAGAGTTGCCACGCAAACGGATATACAGGAACACCTACAGATTGTTTTAGCTGCCATGAAGGAAATTACAATAATACTTCCAATCCTAATCATATTGCAGCAAGTTTCCCAATTACTTGTGAAGATTGCCACACAACTTCTGCCTGGACACCAGCTTCTTTCGATCATGATGGACAATACTTTCCAATTTACACAGGGAAGCATGCTCAGGAATGGGCATCTTGTATTGATTGCCATAATGTTCCTTCAGATTATTCTGTATTCACCTGTATTGATTGCCATGAACATAATAAGCCGGATATGGATGATGCCCATAGTGAAGTTAACGGCTATATCTATGCAAGTGCTGAGTGCTTTGCATGCCATCCAAATGGTGAAAAAGTTGGTGCGTTTAATCATTCAAATTCTAATTTTCCTCTAACAGGTGCTCATACTACAATTGATTGTCAGGATTGCCACCAAACAGGTTATGCGGGAACACCACTGGAGTGCTTTGCATGTCATGAAACAGTTTTTAATGCTACTACAAATCCAAATCATCAGGCTTTAGCTTTATCAACGGATTGTGAATCATGCCATTCCACGGAACCAAACTGGGAACCTGCTCAATTTCCTCAACACGATCAGGTTTTTGAATTGCTTGGAAGACACTTGGAGATTTCAAATGATTGTGATGCCTGCCATAATGGAGATTACAACAATACCCCATCTACCTGTTATGAGTGCCATACAGATGCTTATAATAATGCAACCAATCCTGAACACGCTCCAGCAGGAATTTCTACGTTATGCGAAGATTGCCATAATTCTACAGCGTGGGTACCTTCGACTTTTGATCATGCTGCGACAGGATTTGAATTAGCTGGAGCACATTTAACCATTCAGTGTTCATCCTGCCATGAAGGAACAACAACTGGTTTACAATCAGATTGCTTTTCATGCCATCAGGATGAATATAATTCAGCTCCTGATCATTTAACATTAAATTATCCGACTAATTGCGAAATTTGCCATAACTCAGTTGCCTGGAATGAAGTTACATTTGATCATGCAAATACAAATTTCCCATTAACAGGCGCTCATAGTTCAGTTGACTGCAATGACTGCCACAGTGGAGGATATACAGGAACTTCAACATTATGTTATGATTGCCATCAAACGGTGTATCAGCAAACAACAAACCCGAATCATGTCACATTATCATTTTCAACTGATTGCGATGATTGCCACACAACAGATCCGAACTGGGAACCGGCAACATTTCCAATTCATAACAATTATTTTGAATTACTAGGCGCACATGCCCAAATAAATAATTGCGATGATTGCCATAACGGAAATTATAACAGCACTCCAAATACATGTATGGGCTGTCATGAAAGTGATTATAATGGAGCCGGCGATCCTCCACATCAAATACTTGGTTTCTCTGAGGATTGTTTAATATGCCATAATATGAACGGATGGGAACCGGCAACCTTTAATCATGGATTTTACCTGATCTCCAATGATCATAATGAAGTAAATTGTAATGAATGTCATTCAGAACCAAATTATCAACCTCAATGTATGAGCTGCCACGAAGATGACTTTCTTGAAGAACACGACCCGGGTGATCCTACCGATTGCTGGAGCTGCCATACAACGTTTAATTGGGATACCGGATTAGGAAAATTTGAATTACAAAATGCGCATTAGCAGATGAAGATTACACTAAAAATATTGTTAATGTTTATTTCAGTTAATTTGTTTGCTCAAAGTGAGCAGGATACTATTATTACAGGAACAGTAAGTTACATTTCTGCACAAAACGTCTATGTTAAATTTGATGATACAGAAGGTATAAATACTGGAGATACATTATTTATAAAAGTAGGATCTGTTCTTAAACCTACAATTTTAGTAAATCACATTTCATCAACATCCTGTGCAGGTATTGCATTAAATGGGGCAGCTTTAAAAATAAATGATCCGCTTTATGCTTTAGTTGTATTAAATCTGAAAGAGGAAATAATTGAAGCTGATTCGAGTGGAGATTTATCGTTATTTGGAACTGTAGCTTATGAACCAGTTTTAAAAACCATTGAACCGGAATTTGAATCAAATATTTCAGGAAAATTTTCTATTCAATCATTTTCAAATTTTTCAAACAGCGGAAATGATTATAGCTACCAGCGATGGCGATACTTATCCAAATTAAATGCTGATTATATTGGAAATTCAGGTTTTTCTTACTCACACTACATTAATTTTGCATATCGTGCGGATGAGTGGAAACAGATCAGCACTAAACCTGGCGAAGCATTTCGTGTTTATGATCTTTCACTAAAGTATAACTTTAGCAAATCATCTAAGCTGATACTTGGAAGGCATCTCAATAGTAAAATATCAAATATAAGTGCAGTTGATGGTTTGCAATATCATCAATCATTTTCTGATTGGTCATTCGGGTTGGTTGTAGGATCGCGTCCGGATTTTTCAAATAATATGAATGTAAATACAAAATTATTTGAGTACGGTGCGTACATAAATAAAATTGATTCCGTTAGTAACGGCATAATGGATAACACTTTTGCTTACTTTGAACAAACTAACAATTCTAAGACCGATCGCAGGTTTATTTATTTGCAGCACAGTAATTCACTTATTCTTAATACACGAATTTTTCTTTCAACGGAAATTGATCTCTTTAAGAAGGAACTTGGGGTAGGCAAAGGAGATTTTTCACTTACCAGTTTATTCATTTCAACTAACATAAGACCCAGCAAAATATTTTCACTTTATCTTTCCTATGATGCAAGGAAGAATGTAATTTATTACGAAACTTTTAAGAGTTTTGCTGACAGCATTTTTGAAAACGAAACACGCCAGGGATTTAGAGCAAGATTAACTTTAAAACCAATCGGACGCCTTTATATTGGAACAAATTATGGTTACAGATTTCGACCCGGTGATGTAAAACCATCTCATAATTACGGAGGTTATGCAACTTATTCATCCATTCCTTTTGTTGATTTAAGCTCCACGCTTTCTTTTACAAAATTAAAAACAAATTATATTGATGGTGATATTTGGGGAATAAGATTTTTAAAACCTATAGTTTATGGATTAGATTTATCTTTAATGTTCAGGCATACAAGGTATAAATTCTCATCAAATATTGATGATCTGCAGCAGCGCTCGCTTTATATTGATTTGATGATTTCAGCTCTAAGACCTGTTTCAATAAACCTTGCATACGAAGGAATATTTGAATCTAAAAGAACATCAGGAAGATTTTTAATGAATCTTTCTCTGAGATTTTAATCTTGCTACTTAATTTGGCTTCTAAAAGAAGCCGATCTCCATCTAGAAATCGGCTTCATTTCAAGTTTGATAAATTCCTACTTCAATAAAATCATTTTCTTTGTTTGTTTAAATGCTGCTGTAATAATTGTGTAGTAATAAACGCCACTCGATAGAGCTGCTGCATCAAAGATAACTGAATGTTTTCCAGCTTCCATTTGCTCATCAATTAGAGTTGCTATTTCCCTTCCCATAACATCAAATATTTTTAAAGTAACATTTGCTCTACCTGGTATTGAAAAATTAATTTGAGTTATTGGATTAAACGGGTTAGGATAATTTTGTTCTAATTTAAATTCGAATGGAGCAAGATTTTCTACACGTACTACATCGCTGAACGAATAACTTCCATCAAAATTAATTTGTTTTAACCTATATTCTAAAGTACTTGCATTTATTCCATTTATATCATCAACAAAACAATAATGCTGTGGCTCTGTGGTTGTGCCAATGCCATTTCTATAACCTATTAATAACCATTCATCAACTTTTTCTTCATTTAATGATCTTCTAAAAATCTCAAATTGCATGTTGTTAGTTTCTGTAGCAGTTACCCACTCAAGTGTGATATTTGCACCTTGCTGCACTGCAGTAAAAGATGTCAGCTCAACAGGAACTTGATTATCATCATCAGTTAATGCTTTAATACATAAGTTTGCAGTACCGGCCGGCCAGGGAGGATCTTCGTAATAATACATATCCTGCCATTGAGCACCATCCCAGTAAAAACTTTCATCAGGATTTGCAGTGGAATTAACAATTGTTAAGTATGCATCTGTAACCAGTAAAACAGGAACTTCAGAAGTTCTATCGAACGGCTGCCCACCCCTGGAAAGATTAAGATAAACATAGAAATCATTTCCTTCCGCAAGTGAAACAGGTGAAGTTAAATCAACCGTATAAAATCCTGTAAATTGTGAATAACCACTTTGAGAAACTAATTCATCCAGCAATTGCCCGTTTGAAAAAGTATCATAAACTTTTATGGTATAATTAACACTATCTGCTGATGTAAAAAAGCTCACAGCTCTTAACAACTCATCTTTCCCTGCTGTAAATACATTAAATCCTTCTTCACAATCCTCTTTAGTGGCTCTCCAGCCATGATAATCATGGTAATAAACATTATCATACTGAAGCGGTTCAACATCTTTAAAAGTGATAGCACCCATTTCAATATTTTTTCCGCAATGTTTATCGTAATAAGAAATCCAGAAATATCCATCTAAGCCCCAACCATCTCCCCAGCTATTTTTAACTAACCAGGCACCGGGCTGCGGAGCTTGGGTAACTTTGTTATCATCCCAGCCAACTATAGAAACTGCATGATTTGGATCATCAGTTGTATTTGGAGGTTGATAATGAATAAAATTTTGAATATAAGAGTTTGAATAACACATACACGTTCCCATAACGCCATAATCCATTATCATTTGCTTAAGTGTGTTGATGTTACTCAAATCTTCATAAGTATTCAGCCAGTAAATTTCTCTTGGGTAGTAATAATGCCAGCTTGTATCAAATTGCAGCGGAGGGGTGTTGTATGATTGTCCATCAATATCTCTAACAGCTCCTTCAAATCTTGAAAGATATGCAGAGGAAACAAGGTAATCCCCTCCCTGATGAACAACTAATCCGTTACCAGTTGGAGGATCTAAATCACCATTATAATGCTGATTAAATCCATTCCACCAATCAAGATGGTATTCTGCTAAATTTGGTTCACCCGTTTCACCATTATTCGCCCAGGCTCCGGTCATCAAAAGATTTCCTTCCATAGCAGCCATTGTTCCATGAGTCCAGCAAGTTCCACCTTGTTGAGATTTTACGGAAGTTACATAATTATTTCCGTTTACATCTCTTAGATCAAAAGTGGTTGGAGGTGTTGTTTGTGCGAAATTTTTTATACCAAAAAGAATAAAGAGTATCAGTGCGATTGAAAAAATATGCAATTTCATGATTACTCCGAATTATTTTTATTTTAAAAAATAATTTAATTAAAATTAAAGAAAAGAATTGATAATGTTTAGCCTTCTACAGAAAGACTTGATGTTTAGCAATTGTGTTTAATGGAGTAAATAGAATGATAGAAAAGTCACACAGCAGAATGAATTACTAAGCAGAAATTAGGAAACAAAATGAACGATAAAATTTTTATAGAATATACTGCTTAATTTGTAACCTCAAAGCCAATAGAATTTATACCATCCTTTAATAATGGAAGAATGCGATGGATTTGTTCTTCAACTGGAAATTGAGAATGAGAAACAACATGCTCAATAACCCGGAGGTGTTCTTTTGCAGAAAAAGACCAATTGAATAGTAATGAATTTTTTATACCTTTATTTATCATTTCGTTTCTTAAGGCAGTATTATTGAGTACATTTAATATTCCATCAGCTATTTCAGAATGGTTATAAGGATTTACATAATACGCAGCATCACCACAAACCTCTGGCAGACTTGAGTTATTTGAAGCAATAACCGGACAACCGCAAGCCATTGCTTCAACAGGAGGCAAACCAAATCCTTCGTAAAGCGAAACATATAAAAATAATGATGCATTTCGCATTAATCTGCATTTTTCATCTTCAGTAATATTCTTTTTGAATATAATTTTATTTACTGTGCTCTCTTTTAAATTAGCTAAATGGATTTCTTTTTTAAATTCGTTTTCATCACTGCCTACTATTAAAAGATTTTGTTCAATTTTTGATGAGATAAAATCGTAAGCTTTTAAAATGCCTTGCACATTTTTCATCCTATTTACTCTTCCAAGATAAAGGATGAATTTATCTTCTCCTTTGCTTTGAAAATTTTTCATAATCAATTTTAAAGTGTTTGCGCCATTATGAATATATTTTATTCTTTCGTTTGGTAATTGATAAATCTTTTTAAGGAGTTCTTTTGAATGCTCAGAGGGAGTTAATACAAATCGTGTATATTTTAATCCGTATTTAAGAATAAGTTTAAAATATAAATACTGTTTTTTATGATATCGTGGAAAAAGCAAAGGAATAATATCATGAATTGTTACAACCTGGTTTTTGCGGAAGAAATTTATTTCCAATTGGCTTGTATTATATTGTAAATGCCTCCAATGTTTTAATGATATTAAATTTGAATAAATTAATCTTAGGACATGTCCTTTAAATCTTCTATCAGGAGAAATGAGAGAAGAAACCCATTTTAATTTGAAATTTTCTGGAAATTCAATTTTATCAATTTGTTCTTTACAACTTTTATTTAAATATACAATGAAGTTTAGATCAGTTTGAAGTTTTGTTAACTCCTTCAAAATATTTAGCGAATAAACACCAATTCCATGATATTTATATCCAATATTTGTTGCATTTACAACTACTGTATTTGATTTGCTGTTTACTTCCATTTTGCATTCCTCCTTAATTCATCTCTACCAGTTTTAATGGAACATCAGAATTTCTAAAACTTGCAGCTACTTCGTATGGATCTCCATCCATAATTAATCTTCCTGCTTCAAGCCAAATCAGGCGATCACATTGTTCCACCATAAAATCAATGTTATGCGAAACAAAAACTGTTGTAGTTCCCTTGGCCATCAATCTTTGCATCCTTACCATGCTTTTTCTCATAAAGAATTCATCTCCAACTCCAAATATTTCATCTACCAAAAGCACCTCCGGATTAATTTCCGTAGCAATTGCAAATGCCAGGCGTGCATACATACCTGATGAATAATTTTTTACAGGTTCATCCATAAAATTTTCAAGCTCCGCAAATTTTATGATGTTATCCATTCTGTGTTTCATTTCGTCTAAAGAGTACCCTAAAAGCAGCCCTGCGAGCAAGCAGTTTTCTCTTCCAGAAAGATCTGCCTGGAAACCAATTCCGAGCTCGAGCAATGGAACAATCACTTTATTATTATTTCTTCTAACAGTTCCTTTAACAGGATAAATAACTTTAGCAAGTACTTTAAGTAAAGTTGATTTTCCTGCTCCATTTTTTCCAATTATCCCAATATGTTCACCTTCATTAATTTCAAGTGAAATATTATTCAATGCTTTTAACTTTGGAACACGTTTACGTTTTAATATAGCTCCAATTGATGAACGTAAGCTAAGCTCCGTTAATGAGTGGCGAGTAAACTCAACGCATATATTATTTAAAGAGAAGATTTTCATTATAGATAGTAGTAAAAATTTTTTTTGTTTTTATTAATTAAATAAATTCCAGCAATCAAAGAAGAAACAGAAAGGGAAAGGCTTACCACCCAATCAGTAATTGAAGGCCAGTCAAGCTGGTAGACGGGCTTTTGAAATAATGCAGCAAGGTAAGTTATAGGATGATAAGTCATCAATTGAGCTTGCATTGAACCTTCAGTAAAAATGGTACTTGAAAATAGAATTGGTGAAGTAAAGAAAATCAGCATTAATAGCATTTGAACAAGAGGTTTTACATCTCTGAATCGTAAATAAAAAACAGAGCATATCATTCCTATACCAAACCCAAGCATTGCCCAGGGAATAATTGCGACCGGAATTATTATTAAGTGTATGCTCCAATTATCTTTTAAAACTGCAAAAAGTACGAATGCCGTTGCTATCGAAAAAAGGAATTCAAAACTGGAGATAAACCATTTGTTTAAAGGAAAAGCAAACGGCGATACATACATTTTTTTTAGCAGCCATTCCCCTCCCACAATTGATTCCATAACTGTATTAACAACTTTCTCAAAATACCTCCACGGAACAAGAGCACTGAAAAGGAAAACGGCATAATCATTTATATTCATTCTATTTACAACCGAAAAAACCAAGCTTAGAATTATCAGGTAAAGTGCTGGCTCAATAAAGTTCCACAGGTATCCAAGAAATGTATAACGGTATTTAAGTTTAAGCTGCCCTTTGGCATAATGCCACGAAAATTTTAAGGAAGCCGGATCAATATGTTCAATTACATTCATATTAGTAGTTGCTTTCAATTTCTTGAAGAATTTGTGAGTTTGCTTTATTCTCAGTATGATGAGCTGCTTTTAAAGTGATAGATATTTTTTCAATTCTACAGTTTCCTGTTAAAATTTTACCAATAACTGCATAATTAAAATCCTCATTGATTTTCAGTAGGAAGTCATCTTCAAAACTACGGGAAGAATCAATTGTAAATTCTTTTTCATATACACATTCAACAATTTGTGATTCGTGAGTTGCATAACGATGAACTCTCAGCTGGATTGATGTCCCTTCAGTAATTTCCTGCTCATCAAATTTTATGTTCACATTGAATAATTTATTTAGAGAACCTAACCAGAAATAATCTGTGTGAAATAAAGTCTCCTTATCAATTGATTCATCAATTTTCCCTTTAAAAAATTCTGAGTGATCTTGATAATAAAAGGAAACACCACCGGGTAATGATGAAAAAGGTGATAATGATAATTCCATGCTATCTAGAACATTTTTATATTTTGTTATCCCTTTTTCAAGAAAAGATTTACTGTTTTCAAATCCGTTAAAAACAGGTTTGTTCTTTTCTTTGTTCTTTCCCTTTTTTAGGATAAATGAAATGGAAGTAAAAGGATACTTCCCTCTTAAGAGAAGTATGTGGGGATATACTGGAAATTTATCTTTATCATCATCCAGTGAACCAGTTTTAAAAAGTTTGTTAACGTTTACAGGCAATGGAAGGTTCGCTTCATGTTCGGTCAGCGATACCATCGGTTCCACAATAAGTGAAAGATCAATATTGTTTAAAATATCTTTTAAATAATTAGCTGCGAAGATGTAATTATTCGGATCTTCAATTGTTTTATCATCAAACTGAAACTCAGTTGTTAAAACATAAATTCCGCCCTCTTTTAAGCACCTGGAAACTTCATTAAAATGTTTTACAAAATCCTCATAATCACCAATGTGCTCAATTGCACAAGAGGAATAGCAAAAATCAAAAGTATTATCTTCAAATTGTAAATCGCGCATATCCATACGCAGCGCTTCAATTTTAGAATCATCAACATCAAAGGGTTTACTACTCCTAATGAAATCAGTTGGGTCATCTGTACGCGCACAATCCCATCCTGTAGTATCAGAATAAAGATCCGTAACAAATAGCTTTTTTACATATCGAGCTATTGAATACAGGACTCTTTCATTTCCACCACCCATTGATAGACCTATATTTTCTTCATTTAATAATCCTAATCTTCTAAGAGCAAGGAAAATCATTGCGAACTCCCACTGTTTTCTATGGAAACGTGGAAATTCCTTTAACTCGTGTTTTATAACTTGCTGGAATTCCGAATCGAACCAATCAGCTGCATCGCATATTTTACTTAAGTGAATCATTTTCAATTTCTTTCAATTTAATTTCTAATTCTTTAATTATTTGTGATACAGCAATCCCTTCAAGACATGCACTGTTTCTCATTCCAGTAAGCTTACAGGGAATATTTTCATTACGCCAGCATGGTAAACAACCAAGACTTTTTCTTGAGTCAATGTAAGTACACTTTGGATATAATTTAGTTCTAACTTTGCCATCAATTGGTCCGTAAATAGCAACGGTTGGTTTATCGAATGCAGCAGCAAAATGAACAAAAGAAGAATCCGGGGCAATAATTACATCACACTTAAATGCAAGTGCAAAAGCTTTGCGTATTGAAAAGGAATCAATTTTAATAACGTTTTCATATTCAAATCCATCAATTTTTTCAGCATCAAATAAAAGAACTTTATGCTTGCGTGATATTTTCTCAACAAGTTGTTCCATAAGAGGATAATTACGATAACTCTCATCAGCTTTTAATTGGATACCTATAACATTGCTTCCAGTTAATTCCAATTCTTCCCAAAAAATGTTTGCAAATTCTTTTTCATCATCAGTTATAAAGTACCTTGGTTTTACATTCACTAATTTTAATCGTAATCTCTTTATTCCAAGTGCTTTTGCAAACAATTCAATTCTACCCTTTTTTACCTTAGGTGCTTTGCGGCTTTCACCCCTTGCTGCAGGGCAGTCTGTAAAATTATACCATTTTGAATTTTCAAAATGATGAAAGAATTCAGATTCTATATCTATTAGCGTAACATCATTGTTTTCATAGAAAAGTGGAAAGTATTGTTTGGGTATGGCAAGATGCAAATCTCTACCAGGATATTTTTTCTTTAACGCATGAATTCCGGGAGTCATCATTAATAAATCACCAATACCACCCATTGCCCGCGTTATAAGGATTTTTTTCTTTTCTGAAATAGATTTATTAACAACATTGCTGATTGTATCCTTAGTAACTAGTTTAGGATACAGAATTTTATTAATAGTGCGATAATTTGTTCGTGTAGAGCTTCTTCCAGAATAATTTATAACATATAAGGACGCCAGGAAGAATTTGTTAAGCATTCTATTAATAAATGCTAATCTGACTTTTCCAAAATTTGGTATACTATAGTGTATCCAATGTAAGCCGTAGATAAATTTGTTTGAGAAACTAACCTCGCTCTTTGCAAATAATAGAAAGGAATTGCGGTAAGTAATTTTAATTTGATTAAATATTTTCCATCTGTCATCAAGATTTTTATAGAAATATTTTAATCCAAGAAAAAGCAGATTTTTATATTGATTTAAATCTCCAAGTTTTAAGCTGTTTTGGCTAAGATTGAAAAATATTTCTGCGATTTGGTTTCTATCAGTAAGCAAATAAGGTTTATCGGCAAGCTTGTGCAACTCAATTGAAGAATCCTTAATATGTCCTTTTTTACCAAGTAATGCTGATATTTTATTTATTATATCTACTCTTAGATTTGGAAATTTGCTAATTTTAATATCATTTGCTGATTCCAAATACTTTGCAGCTTCTGCTAATTTTGATTGAGTTATTAACTCCTCACTTACGTAAATAATTGCTTGATATAACTCTCTTGAAAATGAGCCGATATTAAAAGAATATTTAAGAAACTGATCCATTACCTCTAAAAGAAACTCAGTTTCGTTTTCTACTGCTTCATAATTATGCACAGCTTTAAAATTATTTATTCTTTGAAGACTTCCCCAAATAACCTGCCGAAGTATTTCTTTGTTGTTGAAATAAGCTCTATCTTCTTTTGGCAGTTCAACGAATATGGAACGGACCAGCTCGTACTGCCCTGTGAAAGCAATTGAATAAAGCTGCTTGAAACTGATCCGCTTATGTGGAGGCTGTTCAATCTTATTATATGTTTGGGTGTTAATCATAGTTCAATTTATTGATTCATATTAATCACTAAATGAATATTCGAGAATGTCTATTTCTCTCTCTACAAGTTTTTTAAGTTCCGAATATCTATACTCTGGGAATCCAGATGGTGCCGGCTGACTAAATGTTTGACAAAGAATATCTGCTTCTGAATATCTGCCAATTGATATTAATGATACAATTTCCCTGTAGCGGCTTTCAGGATTCAATTCTTCTGAGATACCGCTTACGGCACGATAAAGATTAATTGCATCTAAGAATCTTTTATTTGCTTCTAAAGAAACTGCACACCAATAAAGTGAATTGTTATAAATTGAATTGAATTCACCGTGTGAGTGTCCAACCTCAACGGCATTTTTATACAATTCAATTGCCGAGGAAAATTTTTTTAAATTCATTTGAATCCAACCAGCTCTGAAGTAACTGTTCATTACACAAACCGGGTCAGTACTTAATTTTACAGATTCTAAATAAAAATTTATCGCAATTTGTTTATCTGATTCTTTTGTATGTTCCACACACCATCCACAATGAAATAACACATCCCCAATTTCGCAACTATTAGCATTCAAGCATTCCTTAAAAAGTGGAAATGCAACCGGGTAATATCCTTTCCTCTCCATTTTTAAGGCTAATTCGTATGTGGGATTCATTTTAATACTCTTTTAATTATAATAATCTCAACTATTGAAAAAAGGATTTGCCTTTATATATTAGTTACAACACATAAAAAATAGTGACATTTGAAAAATTTTTTTATACTGATAATTGTGTCTGTTTAGAGGTGTTTTTTGCGTTTACTAAACTGAACGCGGGAGACTATTTGCGCTTAAATTTTATTACAAAGAAGATCAAATAGGAAAAGACTAAAAGCAGAACTATGATAAAGAGGGGATTAGATTGTGATGCGGTTTGTAAGCTCATTTTAGAAGGATTACCAGATAAAATGAACGCAGACCAATAGTAAGGATTTGCCGAATATTTTGTTATAAAATCCAGTTTTGCATTTCTTAAGGCATCTGGCTTTTTTAATCCCTGGCTTAGATGCTGGTAAAAATCTTTCATAAAGTAGGAAGTATATTTATCGTTAACATCCCAGAGCGATACGACAACACTATTTGCACCTGCTTCAAAAAATGCCTTTTGCATACCTATTATTCCTTCTGCATCTTCAACTTTTCCCAATCCTGATCTACACGAACTTATTACAACCAGATCACTGTTTAAATTTAACTCTACAATGTCTGATACTTCCAAGAACCCATCATCATCTGAATCATTATTTTGTGACAGAATTATAAGAGGTTGGTTTTTAAATAAAAAAGAATGTGTGGAAAGGTGGATTAAATTACTTGCTGAAGCGTTTAACTTAAAATTTTCTTCGGTTGCATCCTCTGAAACAAGTACCAAATTATCTGCAATTGTATTATCAACATTTTCAATTTCTTCATCAGAATATTCAAGAGGATACAGCTCAAAGTTTCTTGAGGAGTAGTCATCATCGCTCAATAAGCCACTTCGGTAACTGATTGTAAATTCATCACTATCTATTTGGGGATTACCAACCAGCAAATTTGTTTTATTCGATGAGGTTTCTTTCTGACCCTGGATTATATAAATTGATGCTGATGGAGTATATATCACTGGATGATTATTTATAAGAAATTTCTTGTCTTTATAGTAAAAAGGACTGTCTCCATCTTCCCAATCAGTAACAAGCAATTCTGCAGGCAAAAACAGCAATTCATCCGAGAAACAAAAAATGATGGTTTCTTCGTTTGGAATTTTTTCAATTATTTTTTTTAATATTTTGGAATAAAATACGTATGCTGCCTTTGCATCAAAAGAAAACAAATCTTGGTTAATATAAATTTCATCACTCGTAAGATCAGATTTGTAAATTGGGGCGATAGCTTGCAATAAGTTCTGTACATCTGCTTTTCCCAAATCAATTTCACAAACATTAAATTCTTTGCTGGTAAGATGAAAAATAGTAGTCTTTTCTTTAGATGTAAACACGGATACTAAGTTTTCATCAACACTAAGATTATTTTTTATTTCCTCGATGTTCTTCCATGGTAAAGATAGGTATTGCTGCAAGCTTGGGTCTTTTTTTACAAAGTTTTCTGCAATTATATCAAGCTCCGCTTTAATTGAGATTTTTTCTTTTTTAGAGTATAAATCCGAATTATGCATCCAGTATAAATCGTTAAATCTCTTAATGAGATTTTCATCCTCAATAGACGAAGTGAGTTTAAGATTAACAAGATTCTGCATTGTGTTACGGGAACGGGATCGTTCTAACAATTCGAATGCTTCTTTGCTTTTATTCTCTTTTAAATAAAAATTAATAAATGAATGATAAATTTCATCAAATCCAGTAAAGTGAGCTATTTGAATTTCCTGATTTTGAAGCAGCGGAAGAGAAATATTTTCGATAATTGCAACGGAATTCTTAAACCATATTTCAGCTTCTGAAAAATCATTCCAAACTTGTGAGAGTTGAGCAAGATTGAAGCCTGCTTCAATTTGCGTATTTTTATCTGAGGCACTTTCAGATATTGAAAAAGATTCTATAAAATGATTATAGGCATCACTAAATTTGTTTTGTGCGAAACGAATTTTTCCATAATACAATTCCTGCAACCCCATCAATTGTGTTAATTCATACTCTTTAGCTCTTCTCGAAGCGTTATCTAAATGACTAATTGCTTCATTAAAATTATTTTGAAGATAATAATTATGCGCAAGCTCTGTATTTAGAATAATCTCGTTATAAAGATCACCTGTCAGAGATGCAATTTGCAAGCCATCCTTAAAATATTTAATTGAACTATCAATACTATCAACTGATGCCAGAACAGTGCCAATTTTATAAAAAAGTTCTGTTGATTCAAAAGGATATTCATCGATTTCGATTCGTTCTTTTGCCTGCATTAAGAAATTTAATGCTCGTAGTGGCTTATTGATGTTATAGAATAGTGCCCCCAAACCCTGTTCAATTTTAATAAGTGAGGCAACCGATTGAATTGAATCGGCTAACTTGTTAGCCCTATTGTAGTACTCAATAGCTTTTGAATAATCTGAGGAGTTAGAATAAACATCTGCAATGCCTATTAAATTAAGAATCATTCCCAATTTATTTTCAGTAGAATGTTTTAATCCTTCCTTATAAAATTTTAATGCAGATATATAATTTGTTTCTTGTAAAAATATTGAGCCAATATTAGCCGATAAGTAGGAAAGCCTTTCATGATCTTTTAGTGTTGTATATAAATTGTAACTCTGTTCATAATTATTTCGTGCATCTAAAATTTCATTTGTGTACGTAAATGATACGCCTAATTCGGAATAAAGAAATGCGAGCAAATAATGGTTATTAATTTTCTCTGCTTGGGCAATTGCATTCGATAGATCTTCCCTTGCGGAATAAACATCACCATAGGAATCTTTGATAATTGCAAGATTGCCAATAGCTTTAATTTTTTCAACGTTGTTTCCTGATTCTGTTGCAGAATTATATGCAAGGGTATATATTTTTTCAGCGGTTTCGTAATCTCCCGATAAAAAATAAACGGAACCCTTTCCGTTCAGAATTTTCGCTAAACCTCTATTACCTGGTTGAAACAGCGCCTCAGCATTGGTAAGCAGCAAAAGACTTTGCTCGTAATTTCCAACCAGCCTGTAAGAATAAGCCAATTTATAGAGTATGTCTACATTTAAAGAATCTTCATTCAGGATTCGTTTATAAATATCTATTGATACTTGATAATTTCCTTTAGCAAAATCAATATCTGCGGAAAGGTACTGCAAACTAATTGTTGATTCTTTTTTTTCTTCAACA
Source organism: uncultured Ignavibacteriales bacterium (assembly GCA_963714405.1). Taxonomy (GTDB): domain Bacteria; phylum Bacteroidota; class Ignavibacteria; order Ignavibacteriales; family Ignavibacteriaceae; genus JAZGGS01. The sequence continues at coordinate 17,443 of CAVQOH010000002.1, forward strand.
AATTTTTGAAGCTGCTCAAGGTTATTTGTAATTTTTGCGCAGGTTACAAGCTCATCATAAAATACCAGGTACGAAAATTCTTCGTTAAGATGATTTTTAAGTAATTCGTAAGCTGTTTGATAATCTCCAGCTCTGATTTTCAGCAATGCAAATAAAAAATCTTTCTCAACATTATTTTTAAGCTTTTCTATTTCGTTCTCTATTTGTTTAATATTAATTTCAGTGTTTTTAATTTGGAATTCTAAATTCAGGCAGCGATCAGAAAAGTAAATGATGGAAGTGTTTTGCTTTCCTATGTTTTGTGCTAATGCAAATCCAGGATTAGGATTATAATAAAAGACTGAGAGGAGGAACAATCCCATCAAACCAATTAATGCAGGTAAATATAATATTGTATTGAATTTTAATTTCATTAATCAATTCATCTCCGGTAGACTAACAAGTTCTTTGGCTTGGTTATAAAATTTCCCCTTCAAAGTTATAACAATATTCAGCTCTTCCTTTGCTTTATCATAATTTTCTAAAAGCAGATAGCTTCGGCCAAGATAGTAATGTGCATCAAGTTTTAGATTATCATAATTACCGGATGTATTTTTTTCAATTGAGGTATTAAGATTTTCTATTGCATGATTTATTTTTTCGACATCATAAGAAAGGAACAGGCCAAGAAAATCTTTTTCCGCTGATTTAAGATATATTAATCCTGTTATAAAATGAGAGTAAAAGATGGAGCTTTCTGAAGAATGCTCAATAATATCTTCTTCAAAATAATTTAACGCTTCATCATAGTGTCCTCTATCTGCAGCATCCAACCCTTTTTGAAATAAAACAGAAGTTCGACCTCTTGTCATATATAAACCATTATCATCATCAGAAAATATATTTTTAGTGTAATCTGGTGTTGAAATAGATGATATTGTAAATAATCCTAAATAAAGAACTGCCAAAACTGCAACAGTAGCATATACATATCTAAAAGTTGAAAATTTTTCAACAATTATTGTGGAAATTTTGGGCTTAATACTATTTTGTGTAACCTTCTTTTTTATGGTTTCTTTAAGATGAACTCCTACTTTCTCATACTCTTTAATTAATTTTTGATATTCCTCATCACATACAAGACAGTTTTTTAGGTGCGATTTCATTTTGGCTGCTAACAAAGGAATTATTCGATCATCACCCAGTTCGTTTTTCTCATAAAGAATAAATTCACCTAGCAATTCTGTGTCGAGATGGGTAGTGTTTGGTAAATTTGTTTTTAAATTATTATAAATAGCTACCAATGAAGCAGAATCCTCATCGGAATGAATCACTTCATTCAAGTAATTTTGTTCATCCTCCGTCAGAAAATCTTTATCTAACAAATCAATTATTTTAATATGCTTATCCATTAAATCTTCCCTAACATAAATTGTTCTGTACCCAGATAGTTACTGATACATATGAATAGTGACATTTATTCTAATTTTTCTTTTATCTCGATAAGTGTTCTGTAAAACATTTTTTTAACAGCAGCTTCGTTTTTATTCATTTTTTTTGCTATTTCTGAAAATTTTAGTTCTCCCCAAAATCTTAATCTCACAATCTGTTGTTTTTCCTCACTCAATTTATCCAAAACGCCTAATGCCGTTTCAGCATCTAAGCTTACTGATTCTGAAACTGTGTCTCGTTCTGCTCTAATTGATTCGTTCAATTCCACAGAATATTTAGATTTATTTCGTTTATACCATTTTACGAAAGTTAGAAACAGGACTCTCCTCAACCAGTTTTCAAGCGTTACGATTGCTTCAAACTGCTCTGCAAAAGCTAAGTAAACATTGTTAGTAAGGTCTTCAACATCATCTATATTAATTATACGTTTCTGGTGATGCTTGGAAAGGAAATAAGAATATGAAATATCCCGAACTATTTTAGAGAGATCAGAAAATGCTTTTGAATCACCTTCTTTTGATTTTTCCAGAAGATTATTTAACTCTATATTTGAAATATTAAGATAATCTATCTTTTTCTCACTTTATTTTTGTCACTAAATTTTAGATCTTGTTACTAAGTTAAAAAACGCTAATCGTATGAAATATAATATAACATCATTTTTTATAATTATATCAATCCAGATGGCAATTGCCCAACCTGAGCTTGATATTAAACCAAACAGGATTGTATTTGAGGATCTTTTCAACCGGTTAGATCACGCATATCTTATTAATAAGGGAAATCAAACGCTTACCATTGATAGTGTTCAATTTAAAGAAACACTGTACTTAATCGATTATGCAAACAACGAAGAGCCACCATTTACTATTGCTCCAGATGATTCTGTAAGAATGAGTGTTGTCCTTTCAAATTTTCAAATGGTAAGCATTTCTGATACTTCCGATACAATTTATGTTTATAATAATGGTATCAGCAATCCGGAACCTCTCCGTGTAAAGATAGACTTTTTTGAAGACGAATATGGAAACTTTACAGGAACAGTTACAGACAGCATAACTCCATTGCAAAATTCGACTTTGTATTTTTTCTACGGTGGAATATATTTGCTTGATACTGCATTTACTGATTTAAATGGAAACTATAATATCTCCCTTCCTGAAGGAGATTATTCCATCGCAGCAGAAAAGGAGGGATACTATGTTCAATTTCACGATAGTACATACGATCCTTACTTTGCAAGAATAGAGGATCTCGATTCCGGTCAAGTAATAAATGTAAACTTTAATATGCTTTCTATTGAAGATACAAACTACTCGGTTTCAGGCACCGTGATGGATTCTGTAAACGGAACACCTATTGATAAGGGAATTATAATTGTAAGAAAAGGCAAACACGTTCCCATAGGGAAACCTGGTGCATCCTTCTTAGAAGATACTTTAAATACTTTTGCAGGATTTATCCGTCCTGATGGTTCGTATAAAGTTTTTATAGCACGGCAGGATACTTTTTATCTGCAAGCATACACAAATTACTTTTTGCCCGGTTATTATAATGATGAGGGAATAGCCTCCGTTTACTGGCAAAATGCAGATTCTCTATTGATTGATTCAGTAATAATAAATAAAGATGTTTTTTTGCTACGTGATTCCTCTTACGGTGCAGGTAGCATTGCAGGATCAATTAATATTCTAACGGAAGGTGCACAATCTGATTTTGAAGGAATTACTTTGCTTGCAAAATCAATAGAAACTGGCGCGCTATATTCTTATAATTTTGGGAAAGAAGACGGAGCATACCGTGTTTACAATCTTCCCTACGGAACGTATGAACTTATCGGGCAAAAGATCGGGTGGGAAAATGCTACAAGTCAACATGTAACTATTGATCCTGTCAATACACAAATTAATAATATAACAATTACATTTACGCTAACCAATGTTGATGATGAATTACCTATTCCGGATAACATCATTTTAAATCAGAATTATCCGAATCCATTCAATCCATTAACTACCATCTCGTTTTATATTCCTCGGCAGGTATTCGTAGAATTAAAAATTTCAAACATTCTTGGACAAACTATTGCATTACTTGTAAATGATGATTTAAGTGCTGGTAATTATAAAATTAAGTTCGATGCTTCAAATCTTGCCAGTGGAATTTACTTATACAGTTTGCGAGCTGGCAAATTTATCCAGTCAAATAAAATGCTGCTATTAAAGTAATTCCTCCAAACAGCTTAACGCACAATTAGAAACAATCTCTCCTCATCTAAATAACTTTCTTTTTACTTTATTTTGACCAGGCAAAAAAAAATTTTGGAATAATATAATTACAAGTATAACTTAGCACAGTTCTTTCAAATATTTACGGTGTCCCGGTAGTAACGGGAAATATAGGGAAGACCGGTGAGTTGATATTAACTTCAACAATTCCGGCGCTGTCGCGCAACTGTGAATTCTACTTATTGTGGAAAAGCCAGGAGACCTGCCGTAAGTAAAATTTAATCAACCTTCGCGGGTATGAGGTTAGATTTAACATTCGTTTTATCAAATCAAATCTCCCAGCGAAGTTACTTTAACCATATTTTATGATAGGCGTAACTTCAATGGCTAAACAAAAATTCATTTTAATTCTTTTCATTGTTGGATTATTATTCACAAAAATTTTTGCGCAGGATGCAACTGCAGAAAAACCTGATAGTACAATTTCTTATATGCTAAAAGAAGTTGTAATAACTGCCACAAAAACAAATTCAAATCTGATTGAAATTGCCAACTCAATTTCTGTTATCAATTCATCTGAAATAACAGACAGAAATAAACTACATGTTTTAAATCTTCTTCAAACTGAATATGGTGTAAGTTCAATTCAATTTGGTCCTAATGGTGGCTTATCAACTTTAAATATTCGAGGCGCTAATGCGGGGCATACATTAATTTTAATTGATGGAATAGAGATGAATCTTACAAGTGAATCTTCAAATCTTTATGATTTTGCAAATCTTCCTGTTGATGGAATCGAAAGGATTGAAGTGTTGAGAGGTCCGCAAAGCACTTTGTACGGCTCAGATGCAATGGCTGGAGTGGTAAATATAATTACAAAAAAGGGAAAGGGAAAGCCAACTTTAACACTTTTAGGTGAAGGAGGAACATACAACAGTTATAAAGGCGCTTTAGGATTAACAGGAGAATTTAAAAAATTAAATTATAATCTTTCATTAGGAAGAATACAATCCAATGGTTTTTCGGCAGCGGGAGAAAAGTATGGTAATACAGAAAAAGATGGTTTTCGAAGTAATAATTTTCTTTCAAGAATTGGATATGATTTTGATAAATCTTCCGGGATAAATTTATTTTTAAAATTTACCAGAGCTGCAACAGATTTGGATCAGGGAGGCGGAGAATTTAAAGATGATCCCACCTATAAATATGATCTTGAAGAAACAAGTTTTCGTGCAGAAGGATTTACAAGCTTATTTGATGGTTTTTGGGAAATAAAATCAGGTGGTTCTTTTATAAGAAATGTAAGAAAGTATAATTACGATTCAATTTTATATAATCCTGTTTCCTCACACAGTTTTTATGATGGAAGAAAATACAAGTTAGATTGGCAAAATAATTTTAGCATAATAGATAACAACATTTTAACCATTGGAGTTGAAATGGAAACCGAACAGGCAGTCACAAGCTTTTATTCTCTTTCTTCATTTGGTCCGTATGAAAGTGTTTTGCCTAAAAGTGAAGTAACAACTACTGGTGTTTATTTTCAGGATCAATTTAATTTTGATAATATATTATTCACTACAATTGGTATGAGATACGATTATCATAATATTTTTGGTGAGGCAATTACTTACAGGTTTGCACCAGCCTATATATTTTGGCAAACCGGAACAAAGCTTAAAGCAACTGTAGGAACTGGTTTCAAAGCGCCTTCTATTTTTTACCTGTACGATCCATTTTTCGGAAATCAGGATTTGAATCCTGAAAAAAGTTTTGGATGGGATATTGGTATAGAGCAGTTTTTTCTCTCAGACAGAGTTTCACTTGGTTTAACTTATTTTAACAACAATTATCAAGACCTAATTGGTTTGGATGAGAACTTTAAATCGTTTAACATTAATAAAGTTAAAACAAACGGTTTAGAATTTTTCTTTTCAACAAAGGCTGCAAATAAAATTTACCTTAAAGCAGTTTACACTTATACAATTGCAAAAAATAAAAGTGAAAATTCAGAAAATTTTAATACTAATCTTTTAAGAATACCCAGGACAAAAATATCATATCTTGTAGACTATTCGGTAAGTGAAAAAGCAAAGATAAACCTGGAAATAATTTACATAAGCAAAAGGGATGACAAGAACTTTTCATCATTCCCTGCAAAAGAAGTTAGCTTGCCTTCCTACACTTTAGTAAACTTAGCAGCACATTATGATATATTAAATTTCTTGCGATTATTTGGAAGAATAGAAAATCTTTTTGATGCTAAATATGAAGAGGTTTTTGGATATGGCACGGCAGGTTTTGCAATTTTTGGCGGATTAAAAATTACAGTAAACTAAAATGGATTTTGTAACTATCATTCTAATAATTATTTTACGAGCAATTAAATTGAATATAAAATTTATAGTAAATGAAAGGATTAAAAATGAAATCAAATAAAATAACACCCGGATTTTTACTGCTTACAGTTATGGTTTTAGCAGCAGCGTTTGTAAGATTTATTCCACATCCGCCAAACTTTGCACCTATTGCTGCAATGGCATTATTCGGCGGAGCTTATTTTACTAAAAAGTGGGCTGCGTTTTTAGTCCCGCTTGCAGCAATGTTTATTACTGATATGTTTTTAGGATTTCATGCAACTATGTGGGCAGTTTATTTAAGCTTTGTAATTATTGTTATGCTGGGAATGGTAATGATTAAACAGAAGAAAATTGGCAACATATTTTTTGCATCGGTTTCTGCTTCAGTGCTGTTTTTTATAATAACAAATTTTGGAATATGGATATCAACTCCTTATTATGAAAAAACAGGCGCAGGGCTTGCAGCGTCCTATACTGCAGCAATTCCATTTTTCCATCACACACTCCTAGGTGATTTGTTTTTCGTTGCAATTATGTTTGGGTTATATGAGCTTTTTAAAGTAAAATTTCCAAGTTTAGTTAAAGTAAAAATATAAACCATCTGGGCGATTATTAGCTGCTTTTTTAATTAGAATATTATGCCAATAGCACCAGTTTTAATAGATTTTGATGGAGTAATTAAATTAGGAGAAAAACCTGCTCCTGATGCAGAAGAGTTTCTTCAATTATCTCACTGATAAGAAAATTCCTTCTTACATTATCAGCAATTCAACTTTAAGAACCGGTGAAGAAATACAAAAATTTTTAATTGAAAATGGTATAAAACTTACCATCCCTGCAATGACTGCCGTTGATGCAACTCTTCATTTTGTGCAAGAAAATTATACAAAAGTTTCCGTTTACTGCATTGCATCAGTTAAAAAACTATTTAGTGATTTTATTGATGATGAAAATCCCGAAGCGGTTATAATTGGTGACAATGGTGATAACTGGAATTATAAACTGTTGAATGAAATTTTTCGCAAAGTAAAAGCCGGTGCCGCAATAGTTGCAATGCATCATAATCGTTTTTGGTATTCTAACGGAGGAGAACTTTCTTTAGATGCAGGTTCGTTTATTAAAGCAATAGAATATGGAGCAGAAAGAGAATCAATTTTAATTGGTAAACCTTCCCCATTATATTTTAGAACCGCTTTAGGTTTACTTGGTTTTTCTGCAGATGATGAATTCTTTATGATTGGAGATGATCTGGAAAATGATGTACTTGCTGCAAAACAAATCGGGGGTAAAGGAGTTTTAATTTATACAGGGAAAACAAGCTACCCAATAGTGAATGATAATCTTAAACCTGATCTTGAAATCAACTCGTTAAGAGAGATGATTGACAACCTGGAAAAAATTATTTAGATGGAAGTCTTCCGTTCTTTCTTGCATAAGCCAACATTACAATTCTTTTTAATGCCTGTGCATAAGAATAACCTGCAGCACCCGCTGAGCGCATAAATCCTGCGCCTTCAGTAAGATCAGGATTAGGATTAACTTCAAGCACCCTAAGCTGGTTTTTTTTGTTTAATCTCATATCCACTCTTGCATAATCTCTGCAACCCATAATTCTAAACGCTTGAATTGCAATCTCCTTTGCCTGTCTTTCAACTTTTTTTGGAAGTTTGGCAGGACATTCCGGAATAGTTTTATGATACGATTCGTGATGAGGATCCCACTTTGCCTGGTAACTTACAATATTATGCAGATGATCAGGCATTCTTGAAAAATCAATTTCACTTATCGGTAGTGCTCTTAATCTTTTATCACCAAGAACAGCTACATTTAATTCTCGTCCCTGAATAAATTCCTCAACGAGAACTGGCTGTTCAAAATAATGAAGAACGTAATTAATTCTTTCCTTTAGTTCTTTATAGCTATTTACAATCGATTCATTTTCTATTCCAACACTTGCATCTTCCAGGGAAGGTTTAACTAATAAGGGATATTCCAATTTATGTGAATATCTTTTCTTTTCTTTTGTTACCATAAAATAATTTGGAATAGGTACGCCTTGAGAACGAAGTAATTGTTTCGCTAAAATCTTATTCTGGCAATTTGAAAGAGCCAAAGCCGGGGCTCCTGTATATGCAGCACCAAGCAATTCATAAACTCCAACTACATTCATTTCAAGTGTGGAATCTTCTTTATATATCTCAACAAAATTAAAAACCACATCCGGTTTATTTAACTTAAAATCATCAATCATTGTTTGAATATTATCCTTAATATTCAGTGCATAAGCATCAAATCCTACTCCTGTAAGTCTTTTGGCAAGATATTCATACTCTTCCATAGGGGTTAAGTCTTCAACCTCAAAGTAGGGTTTAAATTCACCAACCTTCTCAATATCCTCAGTCGATTTAACATACATTTCAGGCGAAGCTTCATTAAAAACAACTGCAACTTTTAGTTTTTTCTTTTTCATAATGTAATTTAAATATTTTTTTTCACTGTATGAAGTTTGAATAATGATTAAGTCTTAATTATTAATTACATTAGTGCTTAAAATTTTTGAGAGAAAATGAGCTTTTATCCACAACCGTTTAAATATCAATGCGGACCATTCGCATTAAAATATGCACTTGTAATGCTTGGCAGGTTCGAAAGTGAAAAATCAATTGCAAAGAAAGCAGGAAGCAATTGGTGGCACGGAACTGATGAAATAGGATTAGCAAGAGCTGCAAGTTACTATAAATGCAAAATGAAATATTTTAGAAGAGAAACTCCTGCCGATGCAATTAAGGCTTTAACACAGCATCTTCGTAAAGGTTATCCCTGCATACTTGCTGTTGATGATTGGGGACATTGGATCACTGTTGTTAACTGGCAGCAAGGAAAATTTGTTGTTGTGGATAGCATGTTTGATAAGGTTGTTAATGTTTACACTGCAAAACAGCTTACCCGCAGATGGAAATATGATGATCCGGAAAACTCTTACTTCCGCAGTTATGATGGATATGCACTTATTCCTAATTTTAAAACTAATACAAAAGCCAAGTTTACTCTTGCAAAAGCAAAATATGTCATGCAAAAAAAGAACAGTGATCTTGCAAAACAGTGGGATACTTATGTGAATGACCTTACATCTATTTGCAGACCTGTAACTTCAAACTCGTATTATGTTATTTCTTTAAATGAATTTTTACGTAGAAATGAAAAATTAATAATTGAGCATGTTGCATACTGGCATGGCGATCCAAGCTATGCAGAGTTAAGACATCTCCTTAAAAAAATGAGATTTATTGCAGAGGTTTATAATCTTGTTATTTATGAAGAAGATCAGAAAAAAGCATTGGTGGATCTTACAAGTATTTTAATGATGTACTCTTGCGGTAAATACGGAATGAAAAAAATCTATCTGGAAAATAAATAATCATGATAAACAAAAACGTAAGAAGATTTAGCAAACTACTTTTAACAGAAAAAACCTGCCTTCTAATTATCGATATTCAACAGAGAATTTTACCAGTGATAAAAGATTACGAATTGGTTGTAGAAAATACTTTAAAACTAATTAAAGGTTTTAAAGCAATGAATCTGCCGATTTACTTTACTGAACAATATCCAAAAGGATTAGGACCCACGGAAGATAAAATATTAAAGGAGCTGGAAGAATTAAATCCAATTGAAAAAATGACTTTTAGTTGTTCAGGAGCTGGTGAGTTATTTAATATTTTAAAAACAAATAATCATAGCCAGGTTGTCGTTTGCGGAGTTGAATCACATGTTTGCGTTCAGCAGACAGTATTGGATTTAATTGAAAATGATTTCCAGGTTAATCTTGCAGCCGATGCAGTCTCTTCAAGGAAAGAAAAAGATTACTTAATTGCATTGGATAGAATGAGATAGTCACGGTGCAGAAGTAACAACAACAGAATCAATTCTTTTTGAACTTCTTAATGTTTGCGGAACGGATGTTTTCAAACAGGTTTCAAAAATTGTTAAATAAATTACCTCTCGTAAGTTGCAATAAAGCAGAAAATGAAGTTTAACTTCTCTGTCATTAATTCCGACTCGTTTACCTCAATAGTCAATGTCTCATTTATGCAGAATTCCAATTATGGGACAGCAAAGAAAATTTAAAATTCGGAAGATTAACTTAATTTTCTAAGTAATTTTTACTGATGAACTCATCAAATAAAAATTATTCATAAAATAATTTGCCAACTGGGAATGGCACACAGGTTGTATCAAGCATATCCGGATTTGAATTTTCTATAGCTAAATCCGTAATATTTACTTAAGAAAATAGCACAAGCTTGTTAAAAACTGAATCAATAATTCAAGAAATTCTGCAAAACTTTTTTAAGACAACCGATGCAGAAGAATTCACAAAAATTTACCATGAAGAGAATCAGGTAGAAAAACGTGAATTTGAAAACAGAGGTATTGAAAGCCAGATTGATTTTGAGATTGATGATGGTTTAAAGACTCAAAAGCAAATTGATCTTCTAATAACATTTGCTGAAACCAGACTTTCAGAGGAATCATTTATTGACCTGCTTCTTTATCTGGGTCAATTTTCAATTACTTCCGGAGAATATTCCGCCGCTATTGATATCCACGAAAAAATAATTTCACTTACCAAAGAAACTTCCGAAATGCAAAATGTTACAGCTAATGCATATCTTTTTTTAGGTGAAATATATAGCAGGCAGGCAAAGTGGGAATTAAGTTTTAACTACCTTGATAAAGCATTTAATTTATTTAGGGTAGATAAAGATGATAAAGGAAGTGCCCATTGCGAAAATCTTTACGGTACAATCTATGGTGACAAAGGAAATCTGGAGAGAGCTTATGAACATTTTGAAAATGCTCTGGCTTCACTTCAAGAAAGCACAGATGGAGTAATGGTTGGAAAAATTGATATAAATCTTGGGATATTTAACAATATAATGGGCAATTATGATGATGCTGTATCCTATCTTAAACGTGCTTTAATAATTTTTGAAAACCTGAAAGATTTAAAACGCATAGCTGAAATACGGCAAAACCTGGGAATGGTTTACACAAAAAGAAAAGATTATTCTTCTGCTTTAAATGAATTTGATTTGAGTCTTGATGCATCAATCCGTGCAAACTACCTGCAAACACTTGGAATTGGTTACATAAGCAAAGCTTACGTTTACACACAATTAAAAGATTTTGCATTGGCAGATGCTTTTGCGGATAAAGCGATGGAAGTTTCTTATAAAATAAATGATAAGCTCACAATTGCCGAAGTTTATAAAATTAAAGGAATTGCTAAAGCGAAGTAACGGTGATTATACTGTTGCGGAAAATTATTTAAACACAAGTTACCGACTAAACAAGGAAGCCGGGAATCAGTTAAACCTTGCAGAAACTAATTTTGAGCTTGGTTTGTTATACAAACTAACGGATGATAAAGAAAATAGTGATATGCATTTTAGAGAAGCTTTAGTTTACTACAATAAATTAAAAGCAAAAGAAGAAATAGAAGAAATCAACAAACACCTTTCATAAATTATTTAATCAATTTAATATAAAAAATGCCTGCCTGGCAGAAACCGGGCAGGCATTTAGTTAATAAATAAATCTATTAATAAAACCTGGCAGCTGTAAATGCGCTTAATCCAAACACAGCAAATAAAATAGCCGTTAGAATAGCCGCAATTACAAAGTAAACAACAATTAGAATTATAATTGAAACTATCATGTAACCAACTTTTTTATCTTCAGGTGTTTGCATCATGGGTGCAATTCCCAAGTATAAAAGATATAAGCCGTATAAACCAACTAAACTACCAACCCATCCAATTGTAGGAATAATATTAAAAATTCCGGCAACCCAAACAGGAGTCATAGAGTAAGCAACAAGCTGAACTGCTTTACCAAAATTCTTCTGAGATCCAAAGCTTGGCGCAAGAGCATCGATTACAAATGCTGTTACCAGCACACCAATAAATGCATTTATCAATTGAACTAACGCAACTGCGATACCATACTTAAATGATGTAAAACCCCACATACCAATAACTCCCCAACCGATTAATATTGCTACGGTAGGAATTAGTGCAAGCGGTAAAACATACGAAATTAAAATCTGCTGCACATTTGGTTCTTCATTTTTAACTGCTTCCCATTCAGTTTTTGGAGATAGAAGAATATTTTTTGCTCTTTCAACAAGGTTCATATTTAGCTCCTTAATAAGTTTATAAAATATAGGTTATAAATAATTACTTATTCTTCCCTGTTTTTTCGGATAAGGTTTTCATTTCTTCAAGCTCATCAATATCAATCTCATCAAGTGCATCTTCAATGGTTTCCATAGGAACATTATAACCTTCAGCGGTTACCATAAATCTTTTTGCAACCAATATCTCTTTTTTGCCATTATTATTTTCAGTATTGTATTCTTCGAAACCTTTGCAGCCTTTATATTCAATTGTTCGCTCATAACCATGTTCTGTTTCTTTATCAATTTCAGCCATTGTCCATCCAAAAGCTGCCAATCCAGCCCAGCCACTCATGCTTCCCATGTCAACAATTGTAAGTCTTATGCTGCTGGAGTTATCCTCAGTCTTAAATTCGCCTTCAGCTTGCGAAACATTTATACCAAATGCATTGGTTTTTTCACCGCTGGCATTTACTCTTCTCATACCATCAAGACTTTCAGGAAGGAGAGCTTTTAATTCTCTGAAATTAACTGTTTCAACTTCTTTGCCTTCTTCAAAATTTTCCTGCAGATCTTTCATATTATCAACAAAATCATCCAAACCTTTTATACCGGTTTTGCTATCATCATCGTTTTGTTCATTTCTGGGTTTATCCGTATTGTCCTTTTCAGGATCACCTCCATCACTGCCACAGCCCCAAATTATTAAGAGAAATGAAAGGAATAGTAGTGCAATAATTTTCTTGAACATGCTGCCTCCTTTAAATAATAATTGAAATTATTTTTTAAACTTAATTACTTATCATATTGAACGCCCTCACATTCAATGCAGTTTGTTAAATGCAGATTCATTCTTTTTATTTAAACGATCTAAGATCATTTTTTTCAACAAGTAAATCTTGCATTCCATTAACAGCTTAAAACTTAATAAAAATAGGATATTCAAACAAGAAAATCGTATTAATTATTAATTGGAATTATTGATAAATTGTTAAAAAGAGTACTTAAATCGAATATAAATTGTTGTTCCGTACTCTCCAAACTCTGATAAATCAGCGCCGCTGAAAAACATTCCCAGTAAAAAAGCATCCAGGTTTGTGATAACAGAATAACTTAAAGAAGGGATAATAACAAATGATTTATCATCAGGATTGAAAATACCAAAAATTGTTCCTCTAAGTAAAGGTGTTAAATCATATGCCAATTCCTGGTACACAGACCACTTTGCAGCAGTTAGCATACCTAAACTCGCAGCTTCTTGAAGAAATAAAAAAGTGTTTAAAGTTTTACCATTATTGTTGTACAAAACTTCCGTATGAATATAAAATGTATTCGGGAAAGTGTAATCACCAGAAAGTGAAATTGAGATAATTGGATGATTTGTTGATGAAAGAGATGGTTCATTCAAAGCTAAATTAACCGAATTAGTATCAGGTTTATTCGGTGCCTCGCTAATTAATACTTCCCCTCTAAATCCTGCATCAAGTACATCTCCCGCCCAGCTAAAGCCAGCAAGCCACCTTTTATATTTCATTCCAGCAATAAAATTAAAATCATAATTCCAGTTGTTAATACTCCATAATCCTGCAAGTATTTGATCTTCAATATTCTGTGCAGGTTTGTATGCAATATCAAGCTTTGTTACAGCACCTGTATAATATTGCAACCTTATCGCATCGGCAGCAGGTCTTTCTTCGTAATCAAAATCTAAAATATCAAGAGGATTGAACAAATCTGTTGGATTCCATACCCAGGAAGTTCCCCAGGCAATTCTTTGTCTTCCGAGTGTAATTTGTAAATCCCGCGTATACCAATCAATCCACAACCTATCAATCTCAAGATATGCTATTGATTTATTTGATTCCCACAAAAAAACATCAAGGTTGGCAAAATCATTTTGGGATTGAATAAAATTTTTAAATGATGGAATCTTTTCAACTGATTCCCCATAGAATGCCCTGAATCTAAACTCAAGTGCAGAGGTTACTGCATTTGTTGCGTACCATTTAAAATTTAATCTTGAATGAAGTAAATGATCGGTAAATCGTTCATTAATAGCGGACTGTTTTGATGAACTGAATAGATATTTTGCATAACCGTTGTATTCAACAGGTGAAAGTTGTGCAATAATTATGTTAAGCGGAAAAAAGGCTGAAATTAAAATCAGTTTAATTTTCATCGGTGGTTATTAATTTTTTTTCTGTATCCGATTCAATTCCACCATCTTTAAGTGTAACAACCCGGTGTGCTCTTTCTATTACCCTCGCATCGTGTGTAGAAAAAATAAAGGTCATATTGTGTTCTTTGTTCAGTTTTTCCATAATATCTAAAAGATTTTTTGCAGTAACTGAATCAAGATTAGCAGTCGGTTCATCAGCTAAGACAAATGATGGTTTTGAAGCAAGAGCACGTGCAACAGCAACTCTTTGCTGCTGTCCTCCTGAAAGCTCAGTTGGTTTGCTATTAATCTTATCACCAAGATCTACAGCTTTTAAAAGTTCAATTGCTTTTTTATCTCTTTCTTCTTTTGGAACTCCCTGTAAAAGCAGTATAAACTCAACATTTTCTTTAGCCGTAAAAACAGGTATAAGATTGTATGCCTGGAATACAAATCCAATATGATAAAGCCGGAAACTTATCATTTGATCAGTTTTAAATGTAGAAATATCGGTTCCATCTATAACAATCTTACCACTTGTAGGTTTATCCAAACCTCCTATTACGTTTAACAGTGTGGTTTTACCGGAACCAGATGGACCTACTATTGCGGTAAACTCTCCTGTTTCAACTTTCAGATCAACCTCATTAACAGCTCTAACGGGAACTGCATTATCATCATATATTTTTGAAACTTTTATTAATTCAATTAACGCCATTAGTTTTATCTCCTGTTTTCATTTCTAATATCAACCATAGGTTCTAATTGCACTAGCTGGTTTAAGTTTTATAGTTTTTATTGAAGGATAAACTGCGGCCAGCACTCCTGTTATTATAATCATAACCGTTAATACGGCATAAAAATATAGCGGTATAATTGGGTATAGTATCGTTGGCATTCCATAAGCAGCCAATCCTTCGGAAAATAAGGATAAGTCAATTCCCTTATCAGAAAAATACCAGATTGTAAAAGTACCAAGAAGCATTCCAATAACTCCTCCAAAAAGCGAAAGAATTATTGTTTCAATCATTATTAAAAGGAAAACTCTAATTCTTTTCATTCCAACAGCCAGCAAAACTCCAAACTCCCTTACACGATCTAAAACAGACATAAGCATAGTGTTAGTTATTCCAAAAAGCAGCGCAGCTAAAATGATTCCGAGAAAAATTTGCATTTCTATTATTAGAAACTCATAAGTCATATCAAGTTCCGGGGCAAGGTCCTTCCAGCTCTCGACAAAAAGCGATGAATAATTATTTTTTAGAATAGTTACTGTTGAATCTAAATTTTCAGATGAATGTAACCTTATTGCAAGTTCATTAACAACCGGCTGACTGTTCATTGTACTATATAAATCAGATTTTCTAACAAATAAATGTGATTCATCAAAAGGTGATGACTCAGTTTTATAAATTCCCACAATTCTAAAAGCTGCATAAGTTAAGGTTGTATCTATGCTCTGAAAACTTAAAACAATTTTTGAACGAAGTTTCAAACCAAGTTTATCAGCGAGTTTTTTACTTACCAGAATTGGATTTCTTTTAATTCCATTAAAGTATTCTCCTTCAACTACATACGTAGAAATTGTAGTAACTTTTTTTTCTCTTTCAGGATCAATACCGATTATATTTACTCCTCTTGATGAGCTTGGAGATGATGCCATTCCCTCAATTAAAACTCTTGCTGAAACATCCTTTACAAATTTATTCTTTGCAATTTCATTTGCAATTTCATTTCCATCTGGAATGAAAAACGAAATTAAACTCTCATCTTTAAATTCTTTTGTATGAATTTGTATATGGCTCAGGTTTCTATCTATAGTTGAGTTTACAGTTGTATCCCAGGATCCTATCATTACAGCAACAGAAAATAATCCCGCCCACAGACCTAGTACAATAGCGGTGAGGATTATTAAACTTCTTTTTTTGTTACGCCAGATATTTTTCCATGCAAGAGCAAGTAACATTAATTAAAAACTCCTTTCTGCAAATGCAGATAAATTATTTTCGTATAGCTTTTACTGGATTTAGCTTTCTTATAAATGATAACGGGTAAAGTGCTGATACCATTGCAATTGCAATTACTGTAAAAAACTGATCGATAAAAATGTTTGCTGCGAACCTAAATGGAATAATAGGTTCCAATCCAAATTTTAGCATTAACTCTGCCATTTCACCTGTTAGTGGAATTGGATTTTCATAGAGATAATATAAAATCGGAATGCTAACAATAATTCCCGCCACAACACCTATGATTGAAAGAAAAACTGATTCAAGCAGTGAGATTAAACTCAGTCTCCATTTTTTCATTCCTACCGAAATAAGAATTCCAAATTCTTTTGATCGCTCCGCAGTCATCATCATAACCGTCCCGAAAATTCCAAATCCAATAACCAGGTAAAGAATTCCAAGCATAATAATTCCACCTGCGTTATCTACTTCAATTCCTTGAACAAGTTCAGGCATTAATTCCTGCCAGCTCATAACTTCATGTTTTTCATCAAACAGATCCTTAATCTGCAGATGTGCTTCATCTAATTTGTTCGCTTCATCCATCATCAAAGAGATTGATGTTATTCTGTTTGGAGCAGAATACAGCCATTGAGCGTAATCCAGGCTTAGATAAACCATTGATTTGTTCAGTGCGGGCAATGTAAATTTAACTATACCTTCAACTTCAACCTGATCAGCTGCCGTAACTCCGTGATAACCCTGTCCGTACAAAACTATGCTGTCTCCAACTTCAGCTTTTAATAGCTTTGCCAGTCCTTCAGCAATCATCACACCGTTGGAATAATCTTTTAAATATTTTCCTGCAACAAGTTTACTTTTCAGGTTTGTCATTTCATTTTCTTTTTCAGGCTGAATACCAACAACAGAGGCAACCTTTGTAACATTCCCATGAGAAATTAAACTGAATGATTCTAGTCGTGGTGTAACAAGAGTAATATTTTCAATGGAATCAATTTGTAAAATTTTATGTTCATCATATTCCAGGCTTTTATCAATTGATCTTTTTTCCCAATAATCTTTAGCATGAACCTGTATATAACCGGTGTACATACTTACAGATGCATCAACCATGTAATCATAAGAACCTTCCTGCATGGAGCGCATTGCAAGTGCAAAAAATACTGCAAAGAACACTGAAGCTGATGCAATCAATGTACGGCGTTTATTACGCCAGAGATTTCTCCAAGCCAGCTGAAAATATGTTTTCATTTTACCTAACCCGTTTCATGTTTTGCTCAGAAAAAAATGATTCATTCACTTTATAGTTAAATTCTATTTTCTTATAATCGAAAACTGTTTTTTCCCCGGATCTTTCAACAGGAATCATCTCCCAGTGTGCCGGAATTGATCTTCCATCCATTTCCTTTATATCTGAACCTAAATAACTTTTAACAAGAAAATCATCTTCATCATAAAATTCAACTTTAAGTTGAAAGAATTTCTCTTTGGAAATCCAGGTTAATAGCCTTCCCCAAACAACCCCTGCATCTGGTTTTGGAATAGACTCAACTATATAGCAATCATAACTTTGGTAGTTTTCTTCATCAACAATTGAATGCTTATAATCATTTATTAGAGAAGATTCTTTAACAAGATCATCATTTGTAAAATCGGAGCCCATCCATGATTGCAGCATCATTGATGGGGGTATTTTAATAACCTTTTGAGCAGAAGGAATCCAGTTCCAGACTTCTTTTTTCCTTTTTAATGTTACCGTCCCCTTATCTCTTGCCGGTTCAGTAATGTAGATGATAGCATAATCCGGTTCAAGAGCCCACATTTTCATACCAAATTTTCTGCTCCAATCAGTTTTTACAATTTCCATAGTTACTTCTGCGTAGCTGCTTTTTGATTTTATCAACTCATCAGATTTTTTCATTATTTCTTTGGCATCCTGGGCAATTGATGATGATATGTTCAACAGGAATATAAGCACCACAAATAGTTTTATCATTTTTACTTTTACCTTTTTAGATATATACTTTTATTATTCTAAATATACTTGCTTAAAATTGCTTTCTTTATTTTATTTACAGGAAATGCATCTTCTGCAGCAATAAAATTCAGTACCAGTCCATCAAAAAAAGTTCCCAAAAGAAAAGCTTCAACTTCAGGATTTTTAACTTTTAACTTTTTAAACAAACTAGCCAGGGTTTTAATAAACTCATCCCTGAATTCCATCATTTGCTTTTCAAATTTCTTCTGAATTTCAGGATGTACAAGCAATGCGAGGTAAAGCTGCCAATATCTAAAATTTGAATAAAGATTATCTAAAACAGAATCCACAAACTCTTCAAGTTGTTTTTTAGGATCAACTCCTCGTTTCACTTTGTATTCAAGTTCTGCAATTGAATTAAATCCTTTAATAATTATTTCCTCAAGTAATTTTTCTTTACTTGCATAATAATTGTACATCAACCCCTTTGATATTTTTGCTTTTTTAGCAATTAGGGAAATTGAAGTTGCATGAAATCCTCTTTTTGCAAAAAGCTCGAGCGAAACAGAGAGAATTTTTTCTTTACTCGATTTTCTAATTTCTTCGTATTGATTTTTTGTTCTTGGCATATTATTGACTGAACGTTTGTTCAAAACATAATACTTGAAATCAAGGAAGTCAATACTAATTTGATAAATGGATGAGAATCTTGATTTATATCACAAGTTGTGATTGTATGAATGAACTAGCTTTTAGCAGCTTTAATTAAAAGATCTTTCGAATGTGTTTTCATCAAAATCATTCCCTCTTACATCTGAAAACATTTTTACAGAATTAAATCCAGCTTCAAGGAGTGAATTATTAAAATCTTTAGCATGAATAAGGATATACCGAAGTTGTAATCAAATTATTTTCTTTAGGATCTGCTTTATAAAACTCAAGAATATTGAATTTTATCTCATCATTAATAAAATCATAAAAACGGATAAAGAAATGCCCTTCGCTTTCTGTAATATTTATTATTCGCTTCTTTTCTTTAATAATTTTTTTATAATTAAGAACTTGTATATAAAGAGACCCTTGATTTTTTAATAAATTGTAACATTTTTTTATTGATGGCAGGAACCATCCCCTTTCAATATTTGCAAACGCATTTCCAAATGAAACTATCAAATCAAACTTTTTATTAAACTTATCAGGAATTTCAGCAGCAGCGTATTGATACCCTACAAATCTTAATTCTTTATTTTTTGCATTAAATTTAGCCTGATCAATCATTTCAGCAGATGGATCAAAAGAAACTACCTTGCAGCCAAATTCTAAAAGAGCAATTGAATCACTTCCCGTTCCGCATCCAATATCAGCTACTGAACAGTTTTTATTTATTAAAATCTTTTCAAATAATTTCTTTTTTACTTCTACAGATCTTTCAAATGGAATCATTGAATCATATTGATTTGCAATTGCATTAAAAAATTCCTGGTTGTTTAACATTTAAATCCTACTTAATACTTGATAGTTCTGACAATAAAATTTAATTTCTGCTTTAATAAAATAATTACTTCCACATCATTAATACAAAGGAAAGTTTATGCCTGATCATTTAATTGCTCATGTAGAAATTCCAACTACTGATTTAAAAAGAGAAAGTTTGTTTCTAAAAAAAATTTTTGGCTGGGAGTTTAAAGAGTTTGGAAAAGGTTACTTACTTTTCAACAATAAACAAGGAATAATGGTTGGATTAAGATCCGTTGAAAATATTGTTAGTGGTAATTCCACAGTTTTCCATGTAAATACAATGGATATTGAAGAAACACTTAAAAAGGTAACTGCTCACGGCGGAAAAGTTATAAGAGAAAAAACAGTAATTCCTGCCATGGGATGGTATGCGCTATTAAATGATCCGGATGGAAATACAATCGGTTTATATCAAAAAAATTAATTTTATTTTACTCTTATTCTGAGCGAGGCGAAGAATCTAATTATATACATTTCGAAACAAGATTCTTCACTTCGCAAAAGTTTCGCTCAGAATGACAGAACTAAATACTAATTATTTTTCTGCTTCAATTCTGTAAGTATGGTTTATCTCCATCGCTTTCTCAAACATTGCAGTTACCCCACAATATTTTGTTTGCGAAAGCTCAATGGCTCTTTCAACATCTTTATCTTGGATATTTTTTCCATAAAAAACATATTCCAGATCAATTTTTGAATAAACTTTCGGGTGTTCTTCGGTCATCTCCGCAGCGATGTTTATTTCAAAATCTTCCAATTTTTTACGTTTTTTCTGCAATATTGAAACTACATCACTTGCAGTACAGCCAGCTAATCCCAGTAGCAGCATTTCTTTTGGTCTTATTCCAGCATTGCTTCCTCCAAAATTTTCAGGTCCATCCATAGTTATCCAATGGTTTGAATCAGTTTTTCCAGCAAAGGTTATACCCTTTATCTGTTTTAAATATGCTTTTGCAGTTGCCATTATTTCCCTTTCATAATAAAATTAAACTTTTAATAGTAAGATGTTTAATAATGAAATTCAGTTTCTAAAAATAAAATTTTTTATCGTAAATTAAGATCAATTTCTAAATTTTTATAAATCAATTTAAGGAAGAGAAGAAATGTCTGAGCACGTTTATAAATACATTGAGCTTGTTGGTTCATCAAAAACCAGCATTGAAGAAGCAATACAAAATGCACTGACAAAAGCTGCAAAAACTGTACGCAATATGAGATGGTATGTTGTAACTGAAACAAGAGGTTACATAGAAAACAATATTGTTGCTTATCACCAGGTAACTCTAAAGATTGGTTTTACATTAGAAGATTAGTCCTGTGTGTTAAGAACTTCCTGTAATGTTTTCTGGATTATTTCTTTTGCATAAATTACATGATGTTCTAAAGTTCTCAATCCTGAAATTGAAATTCTTATCACGTATGTTCCGTTAAGTTTTGTGTGAGATAAAAAGAGTTTTCTGCTCTCATTTATTTTATTAAGAAGTTGCTTATTCAAATCATTGAGATCATTTTCATCAATTAAATTTTTTGGATGAGCGCGGAAACAAACCACTCCAAAATCTGTTGGAGCCATTCGTTCAAAGTCAGGATGTACATCAATCCATTTTGCAAACTCTTTTGCTAATCGAATATGCTCCCTAATTCTGTTTCTAATTCCTTCTACTCCAAAATGCCTTATGATAAACCAAAGTTTTAGTGCACGGAATCTTCTTCCCAATTGAATTCCGTAGTCCATAAAATCCGTTGCATCTTTATCTTCACCTTTTAAATATTCTGCTGTTAAAGAAAATGCTCTCTTAAGCACTTCAGGTTTTTTTGTGTAAAAGATGCTCAGATCAATTGGTGTAAACATCCATTTATGAGGATTGATAACAATCGAATCTGCATTTTCAATTCCTTCAAATATCCATCTCATCTCCGGCAAAACAGCAGCAGTACCGGCATAAGCAGCATCAACGTGAAGCCAGAGATTTTCTTTTATACATATTTCGGAAATTTCTTTTACAGGATCAACACTTGTTGTAGAAGTTGTACCAACAGTAGCAACTACGCAAAACGGCAGGAAACCATTTTTTCTATCTTCATTTATTGCTCTTTGAAGTTCTGCAGGAATCATTTTAAAATCTGTATCAACTGGAATTTTTCTTACTCCTTCTAATCCTATTCCAAGGGTTATAGCACTTTTATCAATTGAAAAATGAGCCTGCTCTGAAAGATATAACCTTAATCGTGGAATATCTTTTCTTCCGGCTAATCCTTTTTCCCTTAACATTAAGTTATTTAATTGCTCTCTTGCTGCGGCTATTGCGTGCATAGAGCTTACGGAAGCTGTATCATAAATAATTCCCCAAAGATGATCGGGTAAAGCAAGCATTTTCTTAAACCAGTTTAGAGTTACCTCCTCAAGTTCTGTAGCTGCGGGGCAGGTATGCCATGCCATTCCGTTAACGTTTAATCCTGCAGATAGAAGTTCTGCTAAAATTCCGGGACCACTTGATGTTGAGTTAAAATAAGCCATAAAATCAGGATGATTCCAATGGGTAATTCCGGGGATTATTTTCTCTTCAAAATCATTCAGTACAATTTCCAGGGATTCACTATTCTCCGGGGGATTTGATGGAAGATTTGATTTTATCTCTCCTGGTTTTACATCAGATAATACTTTATAGTTTTCAATTCCATCTAAATAATTTGCAATCCAATCAACCAATTGATGACCATACTCTCTAAAATCATCAATGGGAATATCGCCTATCTTTTGTAATTCATTAGATTTCTTCATTTCGCCCTTAAATACAATAATCTCAAATTGTGTTTAATACTATAACAAAATTTAATAAGTTTAACTAAGAATTATTAATAAATAGTTACAATTCAAATGAAAATTATTTTTAAGTTTCTTTTAATATTCATTCTGATAATATTCTTTTATTCCTGCTATGATCAACTTCCACTAAATAAAGATTTAACAAAACGAAATTACACTTTTCTTAATCAAGACAGTGTTGAAGTGAGTTTTCCAGAAATCATTAAAAATAAAATAACCGTAATAGGATTCATTTACACTCACTGTCCTGATATTTGCCCGATGACAACACATAATATGGCTTTAACAGAAGAAAAACTAAACGAAGAAGGAATCAAGGATGTACTTTTTGTTTCAGTAAGTTTTGATCCTGATAGAGATTCACCTGATGTTCTGAAAAAATTTGCTGAACTTAGAGAGATATATTTTGACAACTGGTATTTTCTTACAGGTGAAAAATCAACTACATTTGATTTGCTAAAACGATTTGATGTAAAAGCTATTCCAATTGATTCCATTTTCTATGATGATGGAACATTCAGCTATTCGGTTTTACATACTGATAGAATTGCTTTAATAAATAGAAACGGGATTTTACGGCAATTTTATACCGGAAGCACAGTTAATATTGAAAAATTAATTAGTGATATAAAATACTTAGGAGAAAACGAATGAATATTGTTTTTGCAATATTATTTTTATTAATTCCACCAAAGGATAAGCTAAAAATCAGCGATCCCTGGGTACGACCCAATGCGGAGGGAATGGCAACTGCACTTTATTTTACAATAGAAAATAAAGGGGAGATAGCAGATACACTTTACAAAGTTGAATCAGAAATTTCAAATATAATTGAAATTCACGAAACTTATAAAAAAGATGAAATGATGGGAATGCGCAAGGTAGAAATGATTGTTGTTGAGCCTGCATCCTCATTTGAACTAAAACCAGGTTCACATCATATAATGATAATGAAGATATTGAGTGATATTAAAATTGGTGATGAGTTAGAATTTATTATTTTCTTTAAAAATGCAGGTGAAATAATTATAACCGCAGAAGCGAAGAAATAGTTTTAAACCGGGAAGCTGATAATCAGCAGCTTCCTTTTATTTTTCAAAGAACTCTTCGATGTATCTGTTCCAACTTACATCGTCAAGATTTTCCATCTCTCCAATAAAAAGCCGATCATTATCATCAGCATCTTTACCTGTTTTTATTTTTTTCTTTAGTACCTGTAATCGTTCAATATCAGTTTCGTAAAAAGTAACTGCAGCTTTACCAATTTTTAATGTTGAAATTTCATTATCCAACTCTTCTGCATCAATACGGCAAATCCAATTATTTTCATAAGGTGTAATTTCCAGCGCACCAATATCATTAATTAAAAATTTATTTATTTCCTTTACTTCACCGCTAACTGGTGAATTAAAAGTTATGCTTCTATTACCTTGTTTTATTGTAAATAACGGCTGGCCTTTTTTTACGGTTAAACCTAAATTGGGCATTTCAATCGCATCAATTTTTCCAAGTAGTTTTCTAGCAAAATCATCAATACCTGTTTTTACTAATCCTTTCTCATCAATATTCGCCCAGCAATGCCCATCAGATATAAAAACGCCACCAGGAATCTGGAATTCGGGAGCCATGCTACCGCCAATTTTATCCATATGTGTTATATGAACTTTTGGTTTTAACATTTTTCTAATTTTTTCTTCGCGTTTAATTAATGCTGTTTTAGTAAAATCTAAAAGTTCATCTTCTGTAAATGGTTTTTGAACATAGTCAGTTGCACCAAATTTCATACATTCTACAGCACTTTCTACTGTTGCATAGCCTGTAATTATCACCACATCAATATCAGGGCGCAAATGTTTAGTTGATTTTGTAACTTCAATTCCATTCATTTCAGGCATTTTTAAATCTGTAAATAAAAAATCATATGAATGTATTTGAATTAACCCTAATGCCTCCCGTCCCGATTCAACTGTATCAACACTATATCCATCCAACACTAATATCTTTCTAAAACTATCAAGTATTACTGATTCATCATCAACACACAGAATTCTTGCCTTATGATCTTTAACTTCAGCTCTTTTAAGTGATTTTGCCTCCTTGCTATAATCAAGATCCAAGCTAACCTTTAGAGCTTTTTCTCTTTCCTGGTATACTTTTTTCTCACGGTATTTTTTAGCTACTAAACGAATAATAATATCGAAAACTATAAATATTATTAAAGCAAGTATAAAGAGTGCCATAATATGTTCTCCTTAAAATTTAGGTATTATACTCTATCAGAACTACAGTGGACCAAGTATTTCATATCATATTCAATATCTGAGGGTATTATTCTATAAATCCATCCCTCAAAGAAGGGATCTTTTAAAAGTAAATCTGGATCGTTAGTGATCTTTTCATTTCTCTCAACTATTCTGCCTCCTAACGGTGATAGACAACTATGAAACAAGTTATCATAAGTCGCAAATTTTATATATGCAGCCCCCTGTACAACTATATCATCGGTTTCCAATAATTCAATTTTAGAAATTGAATCAATTGTTTTTAAAAATAAATCTGTTACACCAACAGTTGCTGAACCCTCTTTTTCAAGATTCATCCAGCTCATATAACCCAACCTAAAGTATTTTGCAGGACAAGTAACAAATATTAGTGAATCATTAGTACGCTTATTTTTTGCCTGTTCTATTTGCTTCTGAATTTTTCCAAATTCCAATCCCCTGCAAATTGAACTGGTAATTTCTTCATATGTAAATGGTTTAGGAATAAAATCTATTGCACCATGGAATAATGATCTTACAGCATTTTCAACCGTAGAATAACCTGTAATCATAATTACCGGAGTAGTTACTTTACTTGTGTTGAGCTTTTCAATAAAATAAAAACCATCTTTTTCAGGCATCATAATATCGCAAAGGATAAGGTCGTACTTGCTGGAGTTTACTTTTAAAAGCCCTTCATTAACATTTAAAGCAGTATCAACATCCCATCTTTCCAAAGAAGCAATTTTCTTAACGGCATCAAGAATTACCTGCTCATCATCAATAAGTAATATTTTTGTATTCCTGTTCATAAAAATTTATCAGTTATGTGCAACCGGTAATCGAATTGTAAAGGTTGTACCATGCTCAAGTTCACTTTCAACATTTATAGTTCCGTTATGATTATCTATTATACCCCAAATTACAGCTAATCCCAACCCTGTACCCTTCTGCCCTTTTGTGCTAAAAAACGGTTCAAAAATTCGTGGAAGATCTTTATTGGAAATTCCAGAACCAGTATCTACAATTTTTATTTCAACAAAATCCTTATAACCTGCATCATCAACTGCATCCCATTTTTCCCAATTGCAATCTGGATTTGTACAACCATTAAAAAATCCTTCAGGTGAAACATCAAAGAAATAAACAGCAGATTTGCACTCAGGACAGCTGTTTTCTTTCTCTAATAACGAGATATTACATTTAGGGCAAAATAGTTGAATTTCTTTTTCTTTTTTTAACTCAATTCCATACTGATGTCTATGCTTTCCATAAACCGGATCAAGATTAATAAAGCCTTCATTGCCAGAAGATGATGCTTTAACTTTGATAGTTGGAATTCCATCAATTTTTATTTCATTATCCATTAAATCATGTCTTTTAGAGCATACTGCATTTTTGATTTGCACAATTCCATATGGTGATAAGCTAATTAATGCTGTTGAAATAGTAATAGTTCCTCCATTATCTCCAATTGCGTCAGCAGCATTAACTATAAGATTTATAAATACTTGTTGTATTTGATTTGTATCTACTGTAATAAGTGGAATATTTTTATCAAAATTTTTACCAAGTTGAATATGCTTTATCGCCAATTGGTTATCAACAACACTAATTGAATTTTCAATTATTTCATTAATTTCTGCTTTTTGTTTTTTAGGAACTGATTGTCGTGCAAAATCAAGTAAGCTTTTTACAATTTCCCTGCTTCGTTTTGTTTCTCTAACTATTATTTTCAGATCTTCCTGAAGTTCTGAATCATCTTTCGTTCTTTTAAGAAGAAAGCTGCTGTAAGTAAGCACACCGGTTAATGGATTATTAATTTCATGAGCAACACCTGCTGCAAGTCTTCCAAGAGAAGCCATTTTATCCGATTGAAACAACTGCAATCGTGCCTCTGCCAGTTTTTTAGTCATGTTGTTAAATGATTTTCCCAAAGTTCCAAGTTCATCATGTCCAAGTTCATGTATAGTATAATTTAGATTACCTGAGCTTACCTCGTTTGTAGCTTTAACAAGTTCTTTAACAGGATGAGCAACCCATCTTCGTACAAAATAACCCACTATTAAACTTAGTGCAATAATTGCAATTATTGCAAATATTATAGATTGTATAGTACTATCATTTATCTGTTCATCCACATCTTTCAAACTCATTTTAACATCCAGTACACCGAGTACCGTTTGTTTTTCTGGATGTGCGTGACATTCCGCATCCCAGCAGGATTTCTCGTTATATATGGGATTAATGATACCAAGGATTCTTGAAGAATCAGGATGTATTCTGTAAATACGCATCCTTTCTTTCATAGGAAGTTTTTGCAATGGCTCATCTGCAGTATGGCATGCATAACAGCTTTCAGCTTTCTTATCAACCATTTCGCCTATTAATTCTCTTTTTGATGAGAATATTACCATTCCTTCCTTATTCAGTAAACGAATCTCCCGTATATATGGTTCTTGACCAATTGTATTAATTATTTCATGAATCTGTTCTTTTTTATTTAATAACATACTAGAATGAGAACTGTTCTTAATCGCATCACTTAATTTATTAGCGTGAACTTCAACCTGTGAAAGCAGGGTTTCTTTTTGTGATTGAATTGTGAAATATGAGTAAACACCTATAATCACTATAGTAATTAACCCAACAGCTGCAATAAGTTTTATTCCAATCTTTGCTAACATTTTATTTTAAATTATTCCCTTTAAAATGGCGGCTGATATTTCTTAGTCTGTATTAATTAATTTTCCTGGTATTCGATCAGGATAAGTTATTTCATCATGACAATCATCACATCTTATATTTTCAGCAAATATACTTTCTTTGTGGCAATCTATGCAATCATTATCTACATGATTTTCATCCAGCATTAGATCCGTAATTCCATGATTAAAATTTCCAGAATTCCAGACTGAATGGCAACTAAGACATTCATTATTTAACCCAGTATAATCAATTTTCGATTCATGGCATTTGCTGCAAGAAAGATTCTTATGATAATTAGAAAGTGCCCAGCCGGTTCTACTTAGATGATTAAAAGGTTCTGTAATTTTATTCTTATGACAAAATGAGCATTTGTTGTTTTCGTGACAATCAAAACACCTGCTGTGTCTAAGTTCTTCTGAAATATCAACTTTTAATGGGTGATCATAGTAGCCATTTTTAACATTCAGTGTTTTTTTCGAATCATGGCATCTTATGCAATTTTCATTTTTATGGCAACTAACACAGTCTAGAGCAAATTGCTTAGTGTGATCGTTATGAAAAAAAGTAACCAGTTTATTTATACTGTAAATGGTTTCATAAACAATTTTATTAGGTTGCTTAACATTAGGATGTGATTTCATCTCGAATTCTGATGATACTTCTGTAATTGTCCAACTTTCCTTGTCATCTTTTTTTGCATGGCAAGATACACATTCTGTTTTTCGAGACCATTGACGATGGCAACTTAAACATTTTTGATGTAATGCACCTTTAAGATCAGGAACACGAATATCTTCTCGTTGTCGTGTTTTTGAATGACACTCAACACAAGATATAATTGGACCTAAAGTATTATGATGATGGCAAGCAAGACAACCCCCGGTCATTTCGGACATTTGAGCATGCAAATTGTGTGGAAAAATAACCGGTAAATACTGATCTTTTATTGCATCTAAAACTACAATATTTGGACCTGAATTTGGGGCTGGATCCTCTCTAATCATTGAGTATCGTGGACATTCATGCAGACAGGGATCATCCTTAGTTGGAACTTGGCAGGAATGACAACTCCTACAGTTTAATTTCAATTGTGAATGGTCCTTTTCCTGAGAATAGAATACCTGATTATATAAAACAAGAATAATCAGAAAAAATAAATGATTATTCATTATTTAACCCTGTAATAGAATATTTTGATTTTGGAATTGATTTTTTATCGGGTAGACTTATAACTGGGAAATACATAACAATAGCCCGATATATCAATATCAATATTGAAATGAATCCAATAGTGACAGATATTTCACCAAAAGAGGGTAAATAAGTATCAAGTGCGTACGGTGCTGAATATGCAACAAGGAAACAATTAATTCTATTTATTAGTACACCTACCACAACAAAGGAAGCCGAAATAAATAGCAAAATTGGTGACTTTAATACTTTTTCATCGAATAACATACGTAAAGGAATGATAATACCAATCAAAATTTCAATGACAAACATTACGCTTTGTACGTTAATCTCTGTTAAGTAAATATAGGTACCCCTTATAACCATATCAATTATCTTAACAGCCAAATAAATTCCAAGAAGTGGTACAACTCTTCTTGCTAATCTTGAAAGAACATCCATCTCCCTTTTCAATCCAAGAGATCTTGATGCAATCAATGATT
Organism: uncultured Ignavibacteriales bacterium; assembly: GCA_963714405.1. Lineage (GTDB taxonomy): Bacteria > Bacteroidota > Ignavibacteria > Ignavibacteriales > Ignavibacteriaceae > JAZGGS01. The sequence continues at coordinate 46,737 of CAVQOH010000002.1, forward strand.
CGAAAATTATCATTGGAAATCCAACAGCTATTGCTGAGAATAAAAACAGTAGTGGTAAGATAGGTGTTTGCCAAAGCGGGTGCATTTTACTACCAGCAATAACCATTAGCGTACCCAAAGAAGATTGATGAAGTGTGGAAAGAACAACTCCCGCTATGATAAAAATAAACATTGTTTTTCCAAGTCCACGATCAAGTAATCGAAGCAATAAATCAATGGATTTATTAAACCTTGATAGCATTCCCTTTAACCTGACATTACCTATGAATTTTTCTGTTATAACAGGAAGAAATTCTATATAAAGCACTGTTGCATAAATCATTACACAAATGCCAACCTCAAACAGTGGAGAGGTTCCATTCCACATTATCAGTGGGTGCCATATGTAATAATACCGCCCCAAATCAACAAAAACCCCAATGGCTACAAATGTATAACCAAGCATTGCAGTAAGTAACGCGGGACGAAGTATTGAATGATATCTTTCTTTATGTATTATATGACCCAAAGCTGCACTGGTGAATCCACCAGCTGCGAGTGCAACACCCGTTGCAACATCTATAGCAATCCATATTCCCCACGGATGCTGATTGCATAGGTTTGTCATCTCACCTAATCCATAAATAAACCGAATGGTTAGAAATACTAAAGCGTTTATTGCTAATAAAATTAGAACTATTACACCCGGAGTGATAAATTTCATCTTAATTGGAGTAGGCCGCAGTAATAATTCCACTATAAAACCTCTTCAGATTTATTTCTGCTTTTATTTAGCCACATTACTCCGCCTAACAAAGCATAAAGTGCTATGGGCGGAACAAAATAGGCAAATATTCCATGTTGAATTGATTCAGTAACACCGGGTGCTGGTTTTTCATCTAAAACTGGGAAATCAAGCTTGGCAAAATCCTGCCCAGCCACATAAAGCCAGGAAGTACCACCAACTTCATTTTCGCCCATTACATAATTTATATATCTATCAGGATGTTTTTTTATTCTGTTGTAGGCGATCTCAATTAAATCTTCTCTTTTACCATAGGTAATGGCTTCAGTTGGACAAATTTCAACACAAGCCGGTAATTTTCCCTCACTAGTTTTGTCAAAACAAAAATCACATTTCATAATTTTAGGTTCAATTGCTTTTGAATATTCGAAAGCAGGTACCTGGAAAGGACATGCTATCATGCAGTATCTGCAGCCAATACATTTGTTTGTATCCCAGGTTACGGCACCATTTTCCTGCTTTGTAAATGCACCAACAATACAAGCAGAGACGCATGCAGGTTCATTACAGTGCATACATTGAACTTTTACGTCTGTTGGTAAAAATTGATTTTTAGGATTTTTGTATTCATTAACAACAGTTAAAGAATATTCATCAGGTCTTCTTTTTTTATTAAATATTGAACGATTACTATATGATTCGATTGATCCAGTTTTTAGATTGTGTGCTTTTTTACAAGCCCACTCACAATTTCTACAGCCTATACAAACTGTTGTATCAACCAAGACCCCCATTCTCTTCTTTACCATCTCCGATCGTGAAGCTGCTTTAGAAGAGTGCGAATTTGTTATAGTACTAAATCCAAGAATTGTGGCGGTCTTTAAAAAATTACGGCGGTTTTGTGTTGCCATAATTTTATCCTCCTTGAAAAAAGTAAATTGAATTCTGCTAGTACATTTATCTGCTACTATAAACTAAATATCATACCATAGTTACATTCCACCTGATTTATCAAATGGTGCTTAAATTTTAAATAATCTGATTATTCGACGAGACATTTTTGAATTTTCTTTACAAAGAATTGAGTTTTCCTAATTGTGATAATAACTTAAAGCATCTTTTGTCAGTATAGAGAATTTGTCTTATTAACAATTTTTTCTAACAAGTAGTAATATTTGTTATTTATATCCAAAAATACGAGAATCTGATACTTTTAAGGTTGGATAAAACGGAATGGAAAAGCAAAAGTTACTTAAGAAAAATCATTTTTTTAACAGAAATATAGCTGGATGTGATTTTATTTTCCGGAATAAAGTGAAGTTTATAAAAATAAACTCCGCTTGAAAAATCTTGTGCGTTAAAATTTATTTTATAATCTCCAGCTTGTTGAATTTCATTTACAAGAATTTCAAGTTCTTTTCCCAAGACATCATAAACTTGAATCTTTACAAATCCGTTTTCAGCAATCTTGTAATCAATTTTTGTTTCAGAATTAAATGGATTAGGATAGTTTTGAAGAAGAAGAAAACCATCAACAGGTTCGATTGTTTCTATTCCTAAATAAACGGAATCGGTAACTCCAATCATATCCACAATTTGTGCAATCCTGCTTGAATCTGTATCAACTCTAATATGAAGTGTATCTCTAAAATAACCATCTTCAGAAGGTTTAAATTTAATTTCTATTTGTTCGCTACCAAATGGCTGTAATGTAAATGGAACATTTTTATTAATACTATAAGAATTTTCAGTATGGTAAAAACCCGTTACGGTTAGTTCTTCATTTGAATTATTAAATACACTAATAAAAATTGATGAAGAATCTCCAACCTCAACGGGGCTGAAGAAGATTGAATCAGGGTTTGCCACGAACAGATTTGTCTTCCAGGGAAACCTTAAAGCTCTGTAATTAGCAAATGAATCTGGCATCGAGAGTTCGAATGCTATGCTGCCGTCATCCCTTACTTCAGTTAATAAAAGTGTATTCTCCAAACCCCATCCCCAGCCGATTAAAGTATTATTACTGCTCAATTTTCTTGCGCTACCCATAGCAAAAAAGTAATTTGGAGGTTCGTTTTGAAAAGCCCAAACTAAAGTAGCAGTCTTGGTAGCCTCATCTAAATGATATTCTAAACTTCTTGAATATGATGGAATATGGAGATTTCCATTATCAAAGAGAGTAATATTTCCATTGGATAACCTGCGGATATCATGTTGATGGGAAAATGTTCTGGGATCTCCTATAAATTGAAATTGATTGTTCCTGGATTTCAGTCCTCCTAATCGCCAGATTATTTCGCCTGACTGCCGATTTATTTTAGTAATTTCATCTAAGTGCCTGGATGAAATTAAAAGATTTCCATCTTCATCTAACTCAATGGCATTTCCGTGAACATAATCAATTGTGTGTGCTGTTAAATCAATATCTTCTGTAGCATCAGTTATTTCAAAATGATCCCAGCTTCTCCACTGAAATATAACATTTTTGTCTGCATCAAGTTCTTGAACAATTAAACCGATAACTATTGCATTGGGATCTCCTCCGGGAACAATCGTATCCATTCTTACCGGCTGCCAATCATAGGACATCAGGAACGAATGACCATTCGGGAACAGAAGAAATTCATGGTCATCAGTAGGATAACCATTTCCGCAGGCAAAACTATCAATAACTGTGTAAGATGAATCCATTGCCCGAAACGTTCGACTAGCCAAATCATAGTAAGTTAACAAACCATTAGGCTGAACTTTAAAGTCTCCCTGCGGTTTTGCTACTTTTGAATAATATACTGGAATCCCATTATTATCAATAATCATCCGGTAAATGAATGCCCCGGAAGATGAAAAAGGAGAAATAAAGAGATAACCTGGAGTTGGATTGTTGGAAACGTTTACTATAAGAGGAGGAAAATAATCAGGTAAACTATCAGTGTATGAATGATTTTTAGATTCAATTACTGTACTTATTCCATTTTCCATTTTTTTATCATATCTATACTCATCTTTAAGAAGTGATAATTTTTCATCCACTATCTTATCACATATTCTGAATGAAAACTGTAATTGGTCAAATTCTTCACCCTCAATGGTTTTAACTTCACCATGTAAATTTACATTAACAGTTTCACCGAGTTTGAATGGAATTGAAGGTTTAAATATGATTGTTTTTAAATCTTCCGCAACAAAAATTTTCCCGCTCAATATTCCACTCTTTGAACCTCTAACAACAATATCGTTTTTACTTAAACTGTTTTTCTCAATTAAATTTCCTTCTCTCAATATTATGGTAGTTAAAGGTAAATTCATTGATGAACCAGGTTGTGGCGAGATAAACTGATACTTATGAATATTGGAATTTTGTGCGAACGATGTACTGAGAAGGATATATAGTAAAAATATAAATTGTAAATATTTAATAACAACGATGTTCATGTTCTTACAACGTAATTTATAATTAAATTTAAATCGGATAGAAACAATTTATATATAACTTAAAAAATATTTTAAAGAAGAACCAGGAAAGATATTATTACAAAATACAAGTAAATACTATTTAAGCAATATTAGTTTTTTAGTATCCGTAAAGTTACCTGCCTGAATTTGATAGAAATATACACCGCTGGGAAAATTATGGCCATAAAATATTTTCTTATGAGTACCAGCAGGTAATTCTTCACTAAGAAGTGTTTCAATTTCATTCCCCAACACATCATAAATTTTCAATGTGACAAAGCTTACTTCCGGAAGTGTAAATCTAATCGTAGAAATTGGATTAAATGGATTTGGGTAGTTTTGTTCTAAATGAAATGGATTTACTTCGTGTATATTTTCAACATTTGAAAAAATTGTATCTGTCCTACCTCCCATTACTAAAATCTGTGCAATCCTGCCAGTATTATTATCAGATCTGATATGTAGATAGTCCTCAAAGAATCCTTCTTCAATGGGTTTAAATTTTACTTTTATTGAAGCAGATTGTTGAGGCGCAATATTTATTGGTAGCAAGGCATCAACAGAATAGCTAAAATTTTTATTATAGAATCCATTAATTTCTAAATTATCCATAGAGTTATTTTTAACATCCACATTTATTATTGCTGAGTCACCAACTGCTACTGATTCAAAGAATATTGAATCCGGATTTACTGTAAAATAATTTGTCCTCCAATTAAATTTAAATACACGATAACTAAAGATCGAATCTGGTAATAACCACTCTAAAGCTACAGTACCATCAGCTTTTATTTCACTTACTGCTCTGGCATTAAAATGATATCCCCACCCAATTAAAGTGTTGTGATTTTCCAGACGCCTGCTGCTTGCCAAGGCTCGAGTAAATGTAGTTGGGTTATTGTTATACTTCCAAACTAACACAGCTATTTTATTTATTTCATCCAATTGGTATTCAAGACTTCTGCTTACAGGAGGTATGTGCAAGTTACCGTTATCAAATAAAGTTACATTGCCGTTTGGTAACTTGCGTATATCGTGTTGATGAGAGAATGTAATTGGATCTCCAATAAATTGGAATTGGTTGTTATGTGATTTAATCCCACCAAATCTCCATATTATTTCACCCGTTTGCCTGTTTATTTTAGTTATCTCATCCATATGCCTTGAAGATAGTAATATATTTCCATCGTCATCAATTTCTAAAGCATTTCCATGAACATAATCTATGCTGTGTGCAGTTAAATCTATATCTTCAGTGGCATCTGTAATTAAGAAATGATCCCAGCTTCTCCATTGAAAAATCACATTTCGTGCAGAATCAAGTTCTTGTATTATTAATCCTCTAACGATTGCGGAAGGATCTCCTCCTTGAACAATTGTATCCATTCTAACGTATTGAGGATCTGTTGCAAGCAAAAAGGAATGACCATTTTCAAAAACCAGCAACTCATGGTTATCATTTGCATAACCATTACCACATTCAAAACTATCTACAATAGCATAAGATGAATCCATCATATAAAACTTCTGGGGGATATCATCCCAATATGTCAGTAATCCGTTAAACTGAAGTTTAAAATCCAATTTTGCTGAAAGTGTTCTCTGATAATAAATAGGCACAGCATCATTATCCAGAATCATTGTGTAACCAATCAATGGACTAGAAAGAATATAAGGAGCTATAAATATAAATTTATCTGAGGGATTGTTAACGATATTTACATCAAATTGAGGTATATCTTCGGGAGGATTTCTTTTTACATCAATAACTAGACTATTTAAATCACTTAGTTTGTTATTTGGGTAAACAAAATCACTATTCATATATATATCTTTATAGCAGAATTCATTTTCATCACAAATTGCATCAGTGATTTTGAATTGAAAGTTCAAAGGCAGTAAAACAATGCCCGATTCAGTTAAAATATTTCCTTTTAATTCTACAGAAACTAATTCACCTGTACGAAAATTAAATTCCGGTTCAAATATTAATGTTTTAAAATCGGTTGAAAGGAAAAGTTCTCCACTATGTACTCCGCTTTTTGAACCAACTACACTAATAGAGTTGTTATTAAAGGAATTAGCTCTAACTCTTTCCCCGTGTCTGATAATTATATTTGTTTCAGGTCGATGAAGTGAACTACCATGCCTAGGTGCAATAAACTGATATGCTTCCAGGTTTAAAGATTGCGAATAAACTGGAACTGAAAGATATACGGATACAATTGCAGAAACGATTACTGTTTTATATATAAGTTTTCTAATGATCATTTGATAATCATTAAATTAATTACTTTAAATCATGCTCTATTCCACACCTTGGGCAAAAAACATTATCTTTTTTGTATGCGGGTGGTACTTTTATTTTTAATCCGCAAGAGCAATTAACAAAGGAGTAGTTGTTCACCTTCATTATTATATCGCCCATATTTCTTTGTGTTTGCTTTTTAGTCATTCCAGTTAAAGGAACAGCTCCTGCTTCTCTTAAATTTAATTTGGAAGTATCTGTTAGCGCTGCTGCAGGTATTAAATTTTCTTTGCTTCCTTTTATAGTGTTAAATGCATTTTGATAATCGATAAAGTTTGCTCCTTTACCAATTCCTCTTAAAATTTTTACTCTCTCTGAAATTGGAGGATGAGTGCTTGATAGATCAGATAATTTTCTACCCTTCTTTTTTAATGGATTTGCTATGTACATTGGCGCAGTAACTTTATTTGCAGATTTTAAATCCTGCGTGGAGTTTGAAATTTTTTCCAAAGCCGACGCGAGACCTTCAGGATACCTTGTATATCTTACCGCGGAGGCATCAGCAAGGTATTCCCTTTTTCTGGATATTGCGAAGTAAAGTAACTGAGCCATAATTGGCCCTAAGATAGCAAAAGCTATAGCAACGATCATTAAAACTAATTGAGCCTGTCCTCCACCGCTCTTAGATGATTTTGAACCATACCTTCCCCCGGAAAACCAAAAACTCCGTAAAAATACTTGGGAGATTAATACAATACTGCCAAGCATCATACCTGCAATTGTCATAAAAAGTACATCACGGTTAACAATATGAGACATTTCGTGCGCAACAACTCCCTGCAACTCGTCGCGGTTTAATTTTGCCAACAATCCTGCTGTAACAGCAATTGCGGTATTATCTGGTTTAACTCCTGTTGCAAATGCATTTGGTGCTTCGCTGTTGATAATGTATACTTTAGGCATAAATGGAAAGTTTGATGCAATTTTCATCTCCTCAACAATATTAAAAAGCTGTGGATGAACATCTTTTGTAACTTCTTTCGCACCGCTAACAGCAAGTAAAATTTTACTCCCGCTGGAATAGCTTATAAGTGAAAGGATACCCCAAATAAAAAGTGCAAGAACTAATCCGAGCAATCCTCCACCATCAGGGTAATATGCACTTCCAATAATATATCCGAGAAGTATTAATATTACACCCATTGATATAAAAAGGAAAGCAGATTTACGCTTATTAGAGCGGATTAATTCCCACATTTTATAAAACTTTCAAATTCAAAAAAAATTATTTTTAGTTTTTTCCAAAACTAACTTTTGGAACTTCTCTTTCTTTTTCATCTTCAATTTCAAAGAATTCTTCTTCTTTAAAGTTGAACATCCCGGCAATAATATTGGAAGGGAACATTTGAATTTTGTTATTATAAAATAGAACCTGATCATTATAACTTTGCCGTGCAAATGATATTTTATTTTCTGTGGAAGTAAGCTCTTCCTGAAGAGCGAGAAAATTCTGGTTTGCTTTTAGATCAGGGTAGTTTTCTACAACAAGATTAAACTTGCCCAAAGCTCTTGTAAGTTCGCCTTCAGCTTTAGCTTTATCTCCTACACCTTCAGCTTCAACCGCCTGGCTTCTTGCTTTAGTAATATTTTCAAGTGTTTCTCTTTCATGTATCATATATCCTTTTACGGTTTCAATAAGATTAGGAATGAGATCATGCCTTCTTTTAAGCTGAACATCTATTTGAGACCACGCATTTTTAACCTGGTTTCTTAATTTTATAAGCGAGTTGTAAATAGAAATAACGAACAGAACAACAGCCGCCACTAACGCAAGTATAATTATTACTGCAGTCATTTATTTCTCCAAATTATTTGATGATAATTTATTTTCAAACATCTGATTAATGATATCAAGTATTTTATTTTCTTCACCGCTGCCAATTTTAATTACTGTTTTAAGCTCTCCTTTATCAAACCATAAACCGTGGTCTTTCCGGCATCTATCAATTAGAACATCTTTTTTATCACCCATGTGTACTTTTTCCATTTTCTTATTGCAGATTGGGCAATGATAGTGTTTTTCAGGGTGAGCAGGATCAACAGTTAGTGTGGATAAAAGTTTTTTCCTTTCTATTTCATCTTCTAAAAGAAGATCCAGTTCATCCCTATCCAGCCAAATTCCACTACAGACACTGCAATAATCAATTTCAACTTCGCTAAGTTCAAGAATTAGCATTTGTTCTTTACAAACCGGGCAATCCATTTTATTCTTCTAAAAAAGTGTATAAGAAATTCCAAGCTGAAGAGCTTCTTTAAGCTGTGTTTTTAACGTTTCCTTGACATCGTAAATTACTAAAACATTTAAGTTTACGCTAACATAATCATTTATTTTTGCAGAAAGAATATTATCCCATCTAACATCCCAGATGTTAAAATCTTCAAACCTACCAAATAATCTTAAGTAGGTGTAAAAGTTCATGTTTTCCAGAAAATCAATCTTGTATTCGGTAACTGATTCAATGCCTGTTTCATTATCGAAGGTTTCTACTTCATTTAGAGTTTCCGGATCATCTGAATAAGTTGCAGCAAATTTATCAGCCCAGGTTTGTTTAAAACCAACACCCAATCTTGTAGAAAAATTTGGAATCTGATCATAAATAAATCCTAATGCCTCTGTAAGAACGAACGGATCAAATATATCTACAATTTGTACGGATGGTGATTCATCATAATTAAAACCTTTGCTAACAGGAGTTTTAGCTGTAATACCAGCGTAAGGGCTTGCAGCCCAACCAAAATGATGTATTAAAGTTGATTCAAAAAATATTTCATTGTCGTTGGTTCTGTATTCTTCATCACCAAACTTGGTTCTTCCATACGCAAATTTTAAGGAGTTCTTCCATTTCCATGGGTCACCGAGGTAATCAAAAGAAAAAAGTGAAAACAATGTATATGCTAAAGTGTTTTCGCCACCCTGTGCCCAGTTGGAAAATGAAACCTGCGATAGGTTAATTCCGACTATTCCCTTTGGGGTCCATAAAGTATCTCTTTTTTCTTCGCCTTCATCTTCGGCAAAAATTGTTTGTGTAATGAGCATCATAAAAAAAATATAAGTGAATATTTTCATTTCTTCCTCATAGTATTAAATTGAATATTAATTTGAAAAGCACTTAAACCAGTTAAATTTACTTGGCAGGTTACAGTTTCATTAACTCTGCTAAAATCCCATCCTTTTTAATTATTTCACTGATTTTTGAAATCGGTATCACTAATTCAGTAGGTCCGTATGCATAAGCAGTAATTTCATAATTATTATAATAAAAAGTTATTCCTTCATCAGTAAGTGCAAAATTATCGTTGATTGTAAATTTGTTATCTTCAAACCAGAATCCTGCATCATTTAAACTTTCATCCACACTAATTTCCTTTAATACTCTAAACTCCTTTTCTGCAATTTGGTTTAGTTTTGTTTGGTAACCCTTATTAAAGATATCATTCAAGCTTACCTTGTTCCCGGTTATTAAATCAAAAACAGTAAGTACGGAGTAACTATTCGGGTGTGCGCCACCGAGGTACGAGTTTTCTGTAATTCTAAATGAAATAAAATCTTTATTATAAAATAGTACGGTTCCAAATCGTTCAAAATACCATGCTATATGGAAATCAGGTACATCTCTTCTGAATTCTTTGTAATCATTAATAAACTCATCAGCCAGTTCATCAAATGATTTCTTAGTATCCTCATTATCAACTGAAAAAAACATATTGATTGAAATATTTTTATTTATTTTCTTTTGAATATCTTCGTATCCATTGATAGTAAATACAGGATATTCAATTATAATTTCTGCACAATAATCGGTGTTTTCACCATCGCAATTACCATCCTTTTTTGATAGTTTAACCTGTTCAAAACTTATATTCTGTTGCTCATACGTCTGCCCTTGTTGATCACCACAACTTATTATAAATAGGATTGCTACAAGTAGCGCCAATGTTCTTCTAACCGATATCAACGATCACCTTTTTTAATTCAGTATGAAATTTTCAAGGCACAAAATTACAAAAATTAGTGTAAACTTTTTACATATTTTATATTCTGTGGATTTTCTTTATCTCAGTTAATATATCTTTTATATACGGTTCCTTGTACGGAGATTTTCCAAATGGATCACTAAAATCTTCTAAATTAATAAGTGCTTTAATCGAATTTGCTACTCCTTCACTTAGCACATCAAGATTATAACCCCCTTCTAATGCAAAAACAATTTTACCATTGCAAAGTTTTTCAGAGAGCTCAACTAAAGTTTTCGAGATCCAGGAATAACCGTGCGAAGTTAGGTTTAAATTTGCCAGTGGATCCTTCCAGTGTGCATCATAACCTGCAGAAATAATTAAAAATCCGGGATTAAACCCTACAATTTTTGGTATTATTAGCTCATTGTACACTTCTTTAAAACCAGTATCTCCAACTAAGGCAGGAAGCGGTATGTTAAGCACATTTCCTTCAGCATCGCCTTTCCCTGTTTCAGTAACACTGCCAGTTCCCGGATAAAAAGGAAATTGATGTGTGGATATATATAGAATATTAGGATTTGCCTCTACCATAGCTTGAGTACCATTACCATGATGAACATCAATATCAATAATAGCAGCTTTATTTATTACATTAGATTTAATTAGTGTATTTGCAGCTATGGCAACATTTCCGAAAATACAAAATCCCATTGCATTATTTGCTAAAGCGTGATGACCTGGAGGGCGAACTAAAGCAAAACCGTTTTTAAATTCACCTTTACAAATTAATGTTGCCAGTTCTATTAGACTTCCAGCTGCAGTTGCAGCAGCATTATAACTGAATTCAGTTGCATAAGTATCAGCATCAAGATAACCTCCACCTTGTGAACAAATTTCATTAATTCTTTTAATGTAACTTTCGGAATGGCAATAAGTTAATTCTTTATTTAAAGCTAAACGTGGTGAAACTGTTTTTAAAAGCGGTAACAGTTTTTTCATTTCTGAACTATTTAGTATAGAATTAAGCCGTTCAGCATTTTCCGGATGATTTGCCATATTATGTTTTAAAAAAATCGGATCATATACTAAACCTGTTTTCATAATAAATTGTAGTCATATCAATGTTTGAAAAATTATTTATCATTTAAAATATAAAACCCCGAATTCCTTCGGGGTTGTTTCATTGCTCCGCGAGTAAGACTCGAACTTACAACCCTTCGGTTAACAGCCGAATGCTCTACCATTGAGCTATCGCGGAATACTAAAATTTTGAGGGACAAATTTAGTTAACACTTTTTTATCAATCAAGATTTATAATAAAAATTAGAATAAATCAAGTTTGAATACATTTAAAAATTATATAATAATTATATGGAATTGCAGCTCATCATTAGTGCATCTATACGTCATTTTTGACGTTTATTAAGCATAAATTCATCAGGCACCTATATTTTAGTGAAAGTACTACTACATATCAGTAATATTTACATATAAGATTTGAATATTCTAAATATTGAAGCACATTAAGTTCTCAATCTAAGCCACTGTGTAAAAATAATTTTCATAAATTTTTAATAAAAACTTAATAATCCGTCAATTTCGGTAGAAAAGAAGCGCCAAAAATATCGTATTGTTTAAAACTGGTATGGAAGTTGCCAAATTCAGATGATGAAAAATCACATGTTGCATTTATTGGAGTTCCTCTAAACGAAAAAATATTTCTTCCAAATTTTGGAAATCATGAAATTACAAACCTAAAGTTTTACACTTTACAGCAAAAAATTTTCCTATCTCGACTCAACCACAACCACCACGAAAACCGGCTGCATCAGCAGCCGGTTTTTGTTTTAAATAAAAAAGGACTTGTGAAGCTGTTTTAATCGTTGCTATCTACCACTAGCTTAACATTTAAGTGTGGTAATTTGCGTTGTTGCTTCTTAATTCTTTTTTTTATAACTCAACTATATAAATTTTTAAATTTATTACCTCTGCAGCTCAGTGAAACTGTATATAGTCAAGATTGTAATTTTCATCTTGTTAATAATTCCATTTATGGAATTACATACGCAAACAGATGATTACAGTATATCCGGATTTGTTACTGATGCTGTAACTGGGGAAGCACTTGTCGGGGCAAATATACTTCTCTTTAAAGATTCACTAAATTTTGAATTGCCTCCATTAAGCGGATCAGCAACAAACCGCTTCGGTTATTATGCAATACCAGCTCTTTACACCGGAAATTTTATTTTAATAACTCGTTACCTTGGATATAAAACTTCAATAATTGATATAAATATTTCAGGTAATGAACTTAATTACAATAATTCAGTTGAACTTTATCCAACTGATATTGAACTTAAAGAAGTTGTTGTTGAGGGAGAACGAAAAGATAAACCGATTACAAGTACAATTGATATATCTCCTGATTTGCTCAAAAAACTACCAACTTTAAGTGGTGAGGTTGATCTATTTAAATCATTAGAAACACTGCCAGGAGTAAACAGAGCTTCTGAAATTTCAAGTGGTTTGTATGTACGTGGCGGCTCACCTGATCAAACTTTAACTTTAGTGGATGGTGTTATTGTTTACAATCCGTCTCATTTAGGAAACATTGCCAGTACATTTAATTCCAATGCTTTAAGCGATGTTAGATTGATAAAAGGTGCTTTCCCTGCGGAATATGGAGGAAGATTATCAAGTGTGCTGGATATAAAATTAAGAGCTGGAACAAAGGAAAAAGAAGAGGGAACAATTGGTTTTGGTTTGATAAACTCTTTTGCAGCTTTTGAAGGACCACTTGGTAACAATTCCACATACATGATTTCTGGTAGAGTAATGTACTACGATATTATTCAAGAAAAGCTAAATAAAAGCAGTACAGTTCCCCGTTATAATTTTTATGATTTTAATGCAAAAATAAATTATATACTATCAGAAAGTAATATAGTATCAATCAGTGGGCTGTTTAGCCATGATCATGTTTACAATCCACCCAATGAAAATGATTCTGATTATGATATTGAATGGCAGAATATTAACCTCAGCTTAAACTGGTTACAGATTAATTCCAGTTCACTTTTACTAAATTCAATCATAAGCTTCATCAAGTATAAATTTTCTTCCAAGATTGGTATAAATCCAACGTCGGTTACATCTTACACTTATTATTCAAATCCTGATCTTACCGATTTTTATATAAGGCAAAATGCTGAGCTAAGATGGCATCAATTACATACTTTAAAATTAGGATTTGATATTGCACTGCATAATTATGATTTGCTTTACAGCGATGCATACAGCGAGATTCTTGAAAAAGATCCATACGCTGGTAAAAATTTAACAGCAATTGAAAGCTCTCTTTATTTTCAGAATGAATCACAATTAACTCCTGAAATAAAAAGTAATATTGGAGGCAGATTTTACTATTTCGGTAATCAGAAATTTTTACGATTCGAACCCAGAATTTCAGCTTCATACTCATTCACACCCGATATAATTTTAAATGGTGCATTTGCAATTGCATACCAGTTTTTACATTTAGTTTTTCGTAATGATATCACATTACCAACTGATTTATGGTATCCATCAACCAAGCAGGTAAAACCGGGTAAATCAACACAGTACGTTTTAGGAATTGACACTTACTGGTTTGATCAAACCTACGCTTTTACTGTTGAAGGATTTTATAAAAGAATGCAAAGTTTATATGAATTTAAGAATTCCCCGCAACTAAACCCGCTTGATGATTCGATTGAAGATCAGTTTACGCAGGGGCAAGGGGAAGCATACGGCGTTGAATTTTTTCTTAATAAACAAAAAGGCAGCTTTACAGGATGGATTGGTTACACTCTTTCATGGTCTGTAAGGCAGTTTGATGAATTAAACAGCGGTAAAGTTTTTCATTCCAGGTATGACCGGAGAAATGACCTTTCAATAGTATTAACTTATAGTCTATTTAAAAATTTTAATGCGGGATTGACGTGGGTGTTTGCATCAGGGCAACGATATACACTTCCACCAGGACAATATATTTTTGATCCTGTAGGAGTAGGTGGGAATCATGAAATTCAATTTAATTATACAGGTTTAAATACTTCACATTTTCCTGCGTATCATAAATTAGATTTGAACATTAATTACTCCTTTAAATGGTTAAATTCTGATTTTGATGTATATATTAATTTGTATAATGTTTATAACAGGAATAATACTTTTGCACAATTTGTTGTTCTGAAAGAATCGGAAGAAAATGAATTAATACCGGTTATTAAACAAATTTCATTATTCCCTTTTATACCTTCTGCTGGAATATCAATGAAATTTTAATGATGAAAGCTTTTATTTTTACCATATTCGTAATTTTTCTATTTCTGTTTTGCTGTTGTGAATCAGAAGAAATTGTAAGTACAGAACTTGAATATGAAGAGTATTCTGTTGTGCAAGCAGAACTAGTTCCCGGTAAGTATTTTCCCGGAGTTAGGTTTACAAGAACTCTTCCGTTAGGTGTGCCTTACAATATTAAAGATGCAGAATTAAAGAATATTACTGCTTACATAAGAATAAACAGAATTCAAATAATACCTTTGCATTACAATTTTGATGGATTATATAAACCACTCTATGATTTTTACATAAATGAGGGAGATACTTATGAACTGTTTGCAGAACAAGATGAAAAATTTATTTACAGTATAACAAAAATCCCATTTAAACCTGAAATTTCTTCAACAAATTATGATAGGAATGATTTTTATTTATATGCAGAAACAAAAGTCAATCCTGATGAAGTTTATGCTGCCTTATGGGTTATAACGGCAGGTAATGCAATACGTGCAGAAGATTTTTTTTCTGTTTCATCTCCAATTAACCAATATTCACCGGTTCGTGTAAGAACTTCACCAATTCCAGAAGAATATCATTCAGGTGCGTATTCAGGATTAAGAAATATTCAGGTTTATGCATTTGATAAATCTTATAAAAATTATTTTTATACGAGAAATTCAAGCCAACAGCATAATGATCCTTTTATTCAGGGTACTGGTGGAGCTGTTGAATGGAATGTGCAGGGAGATAAAGTAATCGGGTTGTTTATAGGCGTTGCTCCCGGAACTATAACATCAGTTTTTTAATTGAAAAATACTATGAAAACGTTTTTGAATTCTATTAATTTATTTTTGCTCACCATAGTACTTTTTGGCTGCATTGATGATAGTATAATACCTCCGATTACAGGGAATTTAAATAGTACTGCGGAAATGATAGTATATTTTGAATCCCTTGGCGATTTTCCAAATTCAAATTTAGCACCAGCATTGGTAAGTGCAGAAGAAGTTCATGCAAACTTATCCAACTATTTAGTAATTGATGTTAGAGATTCCAGCAGCTTTATATCGGGACACATTGAAGGTGCGGTAAATGTCAGCCATGATAGTTTGTATATTTACATAAAAAATAGAAATACAACCTTGTATGAAAAAATTGTATTAATAAGTGAAAATGGTCATCATTCTTCATACTATGCTTGCTTATTGCGCTTAGCAGGATTTAACAATGTTTACACTCTAAATTTTGGAATGGCATCATGGAATATAAATTTTGCTGATGCCTGGTTAAATAGTATAGATAACCATAATGCCCGTACATCCTTCAACAATGAATTTTATCCTAAAGGTGACTTTACAAATCTGCCAAAAATTATGTTTGAAAATCCAAATCTTTCTATTCAAGAAAGAGTAGAGAAGAGAATTGAATTATTTATAAAAGCAGGATTTAATAAAGTTGAGCAGTACCGTTCAGAATTTACCTATTTTAGTGATAATCTTCTTGTATGTTATGGAAAAAGCAGACTTTATAGGGCACCAATGGGACTAGCTGTGGACCCACTGCTAGGACATGCTGAAGGTACTGTTCATTATGCAGATGCACCTTTCTTTGAATTTAGAGCTTTTCAATATTTGCAAACTCTGCCAAATGAAGGTTCTATTCTCATTTATGATTATAATGGTCAGCTTTCAGCATGCATGGTAGCTTACTTAAGAGTCTTAGGTTACGATGCAATATCTCTTGAGTTTGGAGCAAATCAATTATTTTACGATAGGATGCTTGATGATCCCGAACTTACAGAATATGCGTTCGATCTAAGTGATATAAATGATTTTTCATATGTTCGAGGAAATTAAGGGGGTATTTTAGAACTTCAGCTCCAAATTTTGGTTTAAAAAAATGCCCTGTAACAGGGCATTTTAATTTTTTCAATTTTAATTAAATTTAATTTATGAACTTACTTTTGATTCAGGTATTCTGCGTGCAACAGCAACAAAGAAACCAAGTGTTACAACAAGAACACCTATCCAAACCAAACTTATAAAAGGTTTAACACTCGCAGTAACAGAAAGTACTTCTTGTGTTGAAACTGTTGGGGTATCGCTTGATTGTTCATCAATTTCATTTAATGATGATAAAACAATTTTCACATTTTCTGCTGTTAATTCCCTAAGTTCTATTTTAATATTCAATTCAGTAGATGAAAATGAAGTAAACTCAACCTTACCACTTATAACTTTTCTGTAAAGTGTTGCATCATAATGTTTACCGTTTTTATCAATATGTAAAACAGCACCCATTTGAAAATCTTTACCTTCCTGCATTGCCTGCATTGTTTCTGCAGAAAGATCAAATTCGGAAAAAGTTATTGATGCCCCGTTGAAGTTTGAAGATTCTCCTTTTTTAAAGATAAAACTTCGCCACTGATATTTGATGAAGTTTGTTTTCCAGGATCATAACCCAGAGGTGAAATATAGAGATCTTGTGTCGGCAAAGTGAGTATAGCCGGTTGCCTCATTAGGCTGTTATTAAAATCACTTCTATACATTATGGGAGCAATAGAATATTCACTTCCACCTTTTACTATATCAATATTAAAAGCAAATTTTGTGTTGTTCTCAATCGGTGCAGAGCCTGTAAAAGTTAATTCATAACCGAATGCTTCAGTTTTCTGATCTTTAATAAGATCAATATCGACATCATCAGTATAAGCAGCTGAACCTATTACACCAAGAATGAAGATTGCAATACCGATATGTGCTATATATGCCCCCAGCATTTTTTTGTTACCTCTGATTATTTTTATCGCAATATCCAGGTTTACAAAAAGTGCAAATGCTGTGGATAGGGCCAGCAATAAAATCATTATATCAGTAATTGCGCCTAAGACAAGCAGTAAAACAACAAATAGTATCGCACCTATGCCTGAATAAGTAGCTTTTTTCAGAATTTCTGAGGTCTCAGAATGCTTCCATTTAATAAGCAGGCTTATTCCGTTTAGAAACATAATTATAATTGCTAGCGGAAGATGCATTTCGTTATAGAAAAATGTATCGACGGATTGTCCGAAAATCGGTGCAGATGTTCCCACAAGGACTATAATGGAAGAAGCAATAAAAATAATTGCGGCGGTAAATAATGATAATTCTCTTGATACTAAGCTTTCCTCATCTGGAATGTTTTCATTTAATGTTTTCCATCTGTAGGCAATCATGCCCAATCCAAGAAGGATGAATGTACCAATAAAGATCACAAGAAAAAGATATACTACCATTCCAGGATCAACAAAAGAATGAACAGAAGCATCACCCAACACACCACTACGTGTTAAAAAAGTAGAGTATAAAACCAATACATATGTAAGAATGCAAAGTATTAAGTTTGTTTTTGCATACTTACCAATACCTCCTTTTGCTTGCGTTTTCCTCTGAACAAGCATTGTATGTATTGCTGCAACTCCGACCAGCCATGGGATTAAGCTGGAATTTTCTACAGGATCCCATGCCCAATATCCTCCCCATCCAAGCATTTCGTAAGCCCAGTAACCGCCAAGCATAATACCTAATCCTAAAACTCCCATTCCAGCTAACAGCCAGGGAAACGACTGTTTTACCCATTGAGTATAATCGTTTTTCATAAGGGCAGCAATAGCAAAAACAAACGGTACAGTTGCCATCGAAAAACCAGCAAATAAAATGGGTGGGTGGATCTGCATCCAGAAATTCAGTAATTGCGGATTCAATCCTTTACCATTTATAATAAATTCATTTACAGAAACACCTGATCCGGTTAAAAGCTTAACAAATTCAGAATCAATTCTAATAAATCCCTGGTCTGTACTTGGATCAGAAAAGAAATACGATTGCATAAACGATAGGTTAAAGTATTCTGTATTTAAATTTTTCAATTCTATAAATGAAGGTGTAGCCCATATTAATTCAAATGGATTTTTAAACCAGGGAGAAACCATAATTAAAAGAAAACTGGTCGCAAGTGTAAACACTGCCATTACTCTTGGTTCAAGATCTCCTCGTTTAGATGAATATGACTGCAGAATAACTCCAATAATTACAGTTAAAAGCAGCCATAGCATAAAACTACCTTCCTGTCCGCCCCAGAATGATGCAATTAAAAATCCTGTTGGTAATTCATTATTGCTGTAACCTTGCACATATTGATATTGATATTGATGTGTAAGCAGTGCATGCCATAATAGCACAGAAGCAACAATTACAAGCAATGTCATCGCATGGTATGCAATTCTTCCAAAATTAAGAGTGTTTGTGTAACCCTTGAAATTAAGGTAATACATTATCATAGCTAATAAACTAAAGGCAAGAGCTATGGTAAGTACAATACTTCCAATCATAAAATTCCTCTAATTAACTTAGTTGAAAAATTTTTGCTGTTTACAAGCTTGATGAAGTTACACTTCCATCTTCGTACTTGCTTGGGCATTTGGTAAGAATATCTTTTGCGTGAAAGTATCCGTCCCTGTATTTTCCGGTAACAACAACGCTGGTAGCAGTTTCAAAATTATTCGGTATTGTACCTTCGTAAATCACTTTCATTTCGTTACCGTTTTCATCAGCCATATAAAATGAAAATGTTTTATCCTGTTTATTTATTTCATATTCTTTTTCTTTTACCCAGCTACCTGTTGCTTTAACGGTTTTAGTTGAAGTTTTTACGGTGGTAAAATTATCAGCATATTCAATATTACTTTGGGTGAATAAGTATCCCATCAATAATAAAAACACTGCAATAATAATTCCGCCGAAAATATATTTATTTTTCATTTTTATCCTCTTTTAATTCTTTTTCAACAAACTTTATTCTTTTATCTATACTGAACATATAAAAAAATATTCCTGTCCAAACAATCAATACAATAATTAAAACAATGTATATCGCATTATCTGATAGGAAATTATAAATGCCTTCCAAGTTATCCTCTGATTAATTTATTGTTAATTTTATCTCGATATATAATAGATTTATATCCAACTTTCCACATCCAGAAAAATAAGATGGTAAAACCAATTAGAGAAAGAAAGAAAATCAATTGCATATTAGAATTCATTTGAAAATCTACAATAGGACCTGCATTTGAATCTTCTGCAGAACCAGGATGCAATCCTTTCATAATGCGTGGCATAACAAATATAAAAAATGGTACTGTTACAAAAGCAATCATTGAATAAACCGCAGAAAGAGTTGCTCTTTTATCTTCAGATTCAATTGAAGAACGAAGAGCAAATAATGCTCCGTAAATTAATAGTAATGCAAAAATACTAGTTTGCCTTGGATCCCAGCTCCAAAATGAACCCCATGCAAACTTTGACCAAACTGAACCTGTAACTGTAGCAAGTATGCAAAAAACCATTCCAATCTGCGCGGCGGCATATGCTTTTGCATCATCATCAAGATCTTTTGATTTCAAATATTTGAAACTAAAAATTGTTGATAATAAAAACGCAACAACTGTTAGCCAGGCAGTTGGAACATGAAAGAAAATAATTTTTGCATTCTCCTCCAAACCCGGTATTAAAGGAAACTCATACCAGAAACTTGGTTTCTCAACAATGGGAAAAGCTATTCCGGCAATTGAAACAAAAACCAGTAGGAGATATAAGAATATTTTCCAGACCATAAAAAAACTCTAATTTTCCATTCAAATTGTTAATCTTTCCAGATAAAATCGAATAGCATGTAGGAAGCTGTGAGCATTATCACATCGTAACCAACAACAATTGCTAATTCAAACTTACTTTCTTCAAAGCTTGTGCCATCGAAGGAGAACAAAGTTAATTGAACGCATGTTAGAATCAAAGGCAATAATATGGGAAATGAAAGTACGGGGTAGAGAGTTCCTTTTGCACCGGCTTTTGCAATAATAGCTGCTATTATTGTGGAAGCGACTGCAAGACCGATATTTCCTAGCAAGAAGGTTAGAAAAAACAACGAATAATTCTTAACTATGAATGATTCAAAGAATGCAGAGTATAGAATAGTAATTACAGTATTCATGCAAAAAACAAGAATGATGTTAAAAACAAGCTTACCCGAAAATATTGTTGAGGGGGATGCGATAAGCTGTAAAGTGAGAGATGTTCCTCTTTCTTCTTCTGAAACGAATGCTCTTGCAAGACCAGACATTGCAGTAAAAAATATGACAACCCAGAGCAATCCTCCGGTAAGATTTTGATTGATAGGTTCATTGCCGATTGAGAAAAGAATTACGCTTATTGCCACAATAATAAACATTGCAAGTGAGTTTATTGCATAGCGAGTTCTAAGCTCTGAGCTAAAATCTTTTTTAAATAATGCGTAAGCTTTAGATATCATTTATACTTCTCTAAAAGTAACACTTCATTACAAAGTTCTAAATCTTTTTTTTCATTTGATGCAATGATTACGATTCTCTCTTTTCCTTCTTTACAAACAATATTATAAACGACTTTTTTTCCTTCTTCATCAAGATTAGAAGTTGGTTCATCAAAAATTAATACATCGGGTGTATGCATTAATGCAAATACAAATTTCAATCTTTGCTTCATTCCTGATGAAAAAGTTTTTACCAAATCATCACGGCGATTGAAGAGTAAGAAATGCTTCCAGATAATTGCTAACCATGTCTTTATCAAGTTTAATTCCTCTTATTCTGGCAAATATTTGAAGGTTTTCCCACGCAGAAAATTCTTCATATAAAACGAGATAAGGAGAAACAAATCCAATGTGATTATGCAATTCTTCCGGAATTATTTCTTTATCAGAATTTAAATGAGTGATTTTTCCTTTTGTAGGTGAGAGTAAATCCGCAATAATTTTTACAAGTGTTGATTTTCCTGAACCATTAGGACCAGAAATTCCAAATATTCCATTTCTCTCCCAGGAAAAATTAATCTCATCAAAAATTAATCTTCTTCCAAAGGATTTTGTGAGAGATAAAGCTTGAAGGGAATACTCACTCATTAAAAATTACAACCTTGCCTTTTAACACGTCATCTCCCTTTTTAATAACATAAATGTAAACACCTGAAGATAGTTTGTTTCCATCATTATCTAATCCATTCCATACAACTCCTCTTTGCTCACCGGGTAGATTTTTCACAGCATCCTCTTTATTGTAATGCAGCTGCATATTTGCAGAGTAAACATTTAAATAAATCGATTCTCCAGCCATAAATTTTGTTGGAAAGAAAATAAGTGAACCGGTTAAATAATTTTTTTCATAGAAAAAGGGATTTGGATATGCATAACTGATTGAGCCAGCAGGTTGACTAGGAATTGTATCCTCCAAAACAACCTGGCTGTTTAATATTTCTGATACAGACCATAGGTTAAATTCATTTACACTAAAATCTGACGAATATTCACTAGTAAGTTTTCTTTGACCACTGTTTCCATTATTAAAAAGCTCATAGGCAAAGCTAGAGCCCGAATTACTAAGTGCAGAAGCTGCATCACCATTTGAAATAATTGCTACAACTGTATCGTTGGAAGTGTTAATGGCAAATTGTAAAAAAATGTTTGTAACAGGATCTGCTTCCATATTAAGCTGTTCCGAAGGAGGTGTGAACACCACATCCCAGGCTGGAGAAATTTGCGGAAATTGAACTGCATCTTTAAAATAAACTCCGGGAATTGCCCTATAATTGGTAAAGTAGGTCCAAATTCCAAATTTATTTAATTCTCTTGGAAATTTTGAACCTTGATTAATAATAGAATTATTTATACAAATGATTGCCCTAAATTCAGGCATCAGTTCCCATTGCAGTTTTAGAATTTCATAACCGAATCTTTCTTTTAAAAAGATATTCCATATTGCCAGGTTATAACCATTATGATGGGGCATCGAAACATCAGGATGAGCAAAATAAGAATTTAAGTATTGTAAATAATCATTCACATCATCGTAAACAAACTCTTCAAAAGCTGTAGAAGATAACTCGTAGAAGTAGGTATCTGCAGATCTGAAAATATAATTTCCTCCCTGTATTGCATGATGAAATTCATGTGCTGCTGTAACCTTCAATCCATTCACACCCGATGAATAGTAACGCGAATAATCATTATCAACTACCAGAAAAGAGTTGAACCTATCACTGCCGGGTTCTATCTCAGTTTCAAATTGAGTAAAACCGTAAAGACCTGATGGTTGGTTAACAATATATACATCATATAAATTATCACCGCCTTCATTTCCATCTGATGGAGGAGGAGGATAACCCAGGTAATCAACTTCAAAACTGTAAGTGGAATCCATTGCTTCAGCAACTTCCTGAACATTAGCTTCAATTGAAGAGGATCCAATATAAGATGGAATACCAAAACCGGAAGTATCATAGTGAATTCTGAAAAATCCAGAGGGAGAAACTATACTTCTATGCAATGAAGGTCTTTGCAATAAAGGATTCAAAACAGTTTGCTGTTCAGGTGTAAAGTTTTGAAAATTTAACTTTACATTATTTACAATTTCAAATCCGCATTTTTTTTCTTCAGCACTTAACTCTACAGGCGCTTCCAATAATTGTGGTGCTCTAAGCCGGATAAACTTATTATAAAGAGAATCCATCTCACTTTTTGATTGCTGCGAAAAGCCAAAACTGGCTGCAACAAGCACGCATAAGAAAATATAATGGATTACTGTACAAGTTGAAATATTGATATGCATCCTTTGCTTTTATTTGAATATACAATTTGATAATTATCTGAAAAAATTCTTGCTGCAAAATAATCTGCTGCATCAAAGGAATCAATTATCTTTGTAAACTTCCGTTTATAATCTTTGTTTAGCAGATCAAATTTAATTAAAGATTTTTCCTTTGGTAGATAAACCGAAAGGTACTTACTTGTACCAACATTTAATAATTTGAAAAATACTTGATTTTCATCTTCCATGTTCAACCATTTGGGAAAAACTAAGGGGAAAAAATATTTCCAGTAACCTGATACAATGTGAAAATTTTTTCTCCCGTTTTCAATTATACTAAAAACTTCTAAAGTTTTATTATTAAACATATCAGCAGAAAAACTTGAGAAAAAAAGCGAATCCTCCATTGGAAGCATAGCCAAATTATCATATTCGTTCGGACCGGTTTTTATAATTACTTTTTTAAAATATAATGTATCTCTAAATTCCTTCCAGTAATAAATTAGTGGTTCTTTACCAGTAATGATTTCAGAATGAAGCACATTTCTATCCACAAAAGGATATTGTTTGAATGTAATACTTAAAGTTCTGTATTCAAATTTCCCAAGCACAAACCTATTGTCATTGCTGTAGGTCAAAAAAATATTTGTCAGACCGTCATTTACTTTTTTAATTTTAAGATCTTGAATAACTTCCGGTGAGTAGAGCTGCTTTCGCTCAAAGTAATTACCATCAAAATCTGTTTTTATAATTTCAATCAACCTGCTCCCCTTGGAATAACAATACAAAGTATTATCTCCTGTAGTATTGTCAGTTACAATCTCTGTGTGATTGGAAGATACTGGGACACTGTAATAAAGTGATGGAATTCCCTTGCTATCTCTTAATAAAAAAACCAATTGGTTACTAAAGGTATCAATAAAGCACAAATCATTTATATCATCTCCAGTATAATTAAATTTCTGTACAGTAGTTGGATTAATAGCAGGTAAAAAGTTTACGCTTTTCTTAAATCCGTTAAACTTTTTTATTGAATGCAATTCTCCTTCTTCATGTAAAAACCATAACTCATTGCCAATGGATATAAGATCAGTTAATCCAATTAATTTTTTATAAAGAATTTCCTCATAAAAAGTTTTTTTTGATTTTGCAAATACCAGGGATACTGTGCCAACGGAATAATTAATATATGCAATATCTGTTAATCCATCCTGGTTAAAATCTCCTGTTAATAATTTTTCAGGCGTGTACTTTAATTGGATATTAACTTTGCTTTTATACGATGATTGAAAATCACCATACTTAATCGTAACTGCATTACTAGTTGATATCAGAAGGTCATCAAATTCATCATTATCAACATCACCACTTGTAATACCATAAATTTTAGTAGATGACGGAAATGAGCGTGACAATTCAAAGTTTCCATCACTATCATTATAATAAAACTGCAAAGATCTTTCCAGCAGATTACATGTCGCTATATCAAGGTAACCATCATTATTCAAATCTAACAGTGTAGAAAAACAAAAGCTCGAACCAATTACAATCTTACTTTCACCCACTCCCCCTTTGTGCTGGTAAATAAATGAGAGACCTTCGAAACCGCTGCCGGAAACCAGAAATTCTTCTGCACCATAATTATTGATGTTGCCCACATTCAAATTTTCAGGAAATGAATCAAATGATATTGTTGAAATAACTTTTAATTCGCCATCATCTGAAAGATTCAAAAGACCCAGCAACCTGTTCTTTCTTGAAGAGAAGACAAATCTGTTTTTATTTTTTAATTGTTTTAAATTTGATATTTCATATTGCAGAGGAATCTCTTTAATTGAAACATTATTTTTATTTGAGAGATCACTTACAAATGCAAGTTTTTTTTGGGAAGTAGAGTAGAGTAAAATTTTAAAATTAGAATTTCCATTAAAATAAACAGGATAGAGGCGATCATAACCGGCAGGAACCTGGTAAGAATTGTATTCACAAAAACCATTGATGGGAATTTGTGCAGAAATATTTATTGAAAGGAAGAGGAATAAAATTAAAAAACTATAACTTTTTCCTGCTTTTAAGTCTGTATTCCCTCCTTTTAAGTGCCTCATCATAGTGTCTTTTTTCTTCATCTGTTTCAGGTAATACGTTTGAAGCTTTTACAGGATTACCTTTAGAATCTACACCAACAAATGTAAGAAATGCTGTGTTAGAACGAATCTTTGTACCTCCTGTAAAAGATTCAGCAAAAACTTTTACGCCAACTTCCATAGAAGTATTAAAAACTCTGCTTACTTTTGCACAGATTGTTACTGCTTCGCCAAGTTTTATTGGATGATGAAAATCTATTCTATCAACAGATGCAGTAACGCAAACTTTACGAGAATGTTTCGCGGCACTTAATGCAGCACAAATATCTATCCAGTGCATTAACTGCCCGCCAAGCAGGTTACCAAGCTGGTTTGTATGATGAGGCAACACAAGTTCCGTCATCATTACCTTTGATTCTTTTACTGTTTTTACTTTAGTCATTAATTAAATGAAAGGTTTCCGTTTAGTTTTTCATCCATTAAGTTTTTCATCTCTTCAACTTCAATGTAATTTACATCTTCAGGATAAAGTAGTAAAAATCGTTTCATTTCTGTATAAGCTTCGTCTTCCCTATCTCGTTCTATTAGCAGAAAAATCTTCCTGTAAGAAGCCAGAGATGCATATGGAGTATCGTGGTAAGTATCTATTACATTATCCAGGTATTCAATCGATGCGTTATAGTATTCAAGTTTTTCATAAATAATTGCTATCTCGTATTCTTTTTTAGCGAGCTTTTCGTTCAGCTCTTTAATTTTATTTTCTGCATCGGTAACTTTTTCATTAAGCGGAAAGTAATCAATAAATGCCTGTAATTCTTCAATAGCTTTTATAGAGTATCGTTGATCAAGATTAAAATCAGGTGAAAGCTGGTAATAACTTTCAGCCAACATATATTGTGCATCTGGTACAAATTCACTTGCTGGCATATTTCTTATAAGCTTGCTAAACTCATATGCAGCAACAATGTATTCTCCACGCTGATAACGTGTTAAACCAGAATAGTATTGTGCATCATCAACAATTATACTGCCCGGATATTGCAGCAGTAAAGATTGAAACTCATTTAAAGCATCTTCATAATCTTCTTCATTATAAAGATTTATAGCATAATTTAGCTGTTCTTCGGGACCAAAATCATTTACGTTATTTGATGAAGAACATCTCCATAGTGCTAATAACAATAATAAAATAAAACTAAGTTTTTTCATTGTCGCTAAATTATTTCAAAAAAATTAACCAGTAATATTAATCAAAATTGATATCGCTTCAAAGGTAAAATAAGCTACTTACTTCTCTGTGTAAAGAATAAAATGACAACAGACGCTGCAATTCCTATGGCTATAAGCGGCTCAGCAAAACCTGATAAAAATGGTTCTGGCGGAATGCTGCCTTTTGTAAACGGGAATGATTCATTTTCAAGATTTTTAATATCTTCAACTTTTACAGTATCTGTAAAATGCATATTAAAATCTTCTTCTCCATCGCTTTTATAAGAATGAAAATAATTTCCTTTCAAACTACAATTTCTTTTAACATAATGAGCACCAAACCATCCATCTCTAATCATCTCTACATATTCAACTTTTGCTGTTTCGATAACAATATTTACAAATGGAACTGCTAATTGTGATAATAACTCTGATGTAGGCAAGTAAGAAATTTCTTTACCCCCTTGTATAAATGCGGTTTTTATCCTGTTAGAAAAGACTGAATATTGATCACCAAGATTTTCTACCAATTGGATTTCATTACCATTTTCAGGTAATTCTGTAATAATTTGATTTGTAAGTGAATCAATTAAAAAATAAAATTGCTCTAAATTAGTTGAGGATTGTGAAAACACCTTAACTGTTGAACAAAATAATAAAATTAAAAAAGTAATAGAGAAAAAATTATTCCTGTTAATGAATATTTGAACCAAAGCTTTTAGCATAGATGATGCTAATATCTGTAGAATGGTGGTTTTTATCAAGTTACAGTTCATGCAATGAAGTTAATAATCATGGGATTTTTCATGATATTCCAAATTCTCCCCTTGCGATTATTTTCTAATATCTGTAAATAGTTGCATTATTTTTCAAGGATATTGTATGAAACAAATAATTTCGCTGTTAACAATAATGTTTACTTTTACTTTAGTAAACACATATGCTCAATCAACTTATGAATTTTTACGGGTTGATATGAGTGCAAGAGCTGCTGCACTTGGCGGAAGCTTTGTTTCAAATCATGATGATGTTGATGTAATTTTTTACAATCCTGCAGGTACTCAATTCCTTCAAAAATCACCAATATCTTTCTCCTTTGTTAAACATTTGCTTGATATAAATCTTTTCAGTCTTTCCTTTTCAACAGAAGTTGAAGACATTGGAAGATTCAGCAGTGCGATTAAATATATTAACTATGGAACTTTTGAAGCAGCTGATGAATTTGGCACGCGTACAGGTGAATTCAGCGCAGGTGAATTAGCATTCCTCGTTGGTTATTCAGGAGAGTTTCAGGAAAATTTATATTATGGTGCAAATGCAAAAGTAATTTATTCTACTATTGAGGATAATTCTTCCGCTGCAATTGGTGTGGATTTAGGACTTCATTATGCTTTTCCAAAACTTCAGTTAAATGTTGCTGCTGCAGTGCTTAACCTTGGCACACAGCTTTCCTCATTTGTAAATACAAAAGAAGATTTACCAATTGATGTTGTCGTGGGTGTTTCTAAAAGACTGGAGAATCTTCCTGTAAGATTATCTCTGGATTTTCATCGCCTCAATAAAAAACGTGATGAAATTCTTCAACACTTTAAAGGTTTTTCTGTTGGGGCTGAATTTTACCTCAGCAGAGTTTTTAGCTTAAGGATTGGGTACGATAATGAACGTCGCACTGATCTAAAGATTGGTACAACTGCAGGTATTGCAGGATTTAATGCAGGTCTTGGAATTTTGATTTCCGATTACCAATTTAACTATGGTTATTCATCGCTTGGATTAGTGGGAGCAATGCACAGGGTTACGGTTTCTACGCAGCTTTAGCAGTTATAATTTATTTTACTTTTCTTCTGCTAAGTTTATCAAGATAGCTTTCCGCTAATGAGTGTGAATTGCTAAATTCTCTCATTTCAAGTACTTTTCTATAATATTCTTCTGCTTCGGTATATTTTTTCTGAAGTTCTTTCATCATTCCAGCATATAAAGTAGCGTTTATTAAAAATCCTGATTCTTCTTCTGATGGAATTTTATTTGAATAATATATACACTTCTGAAAATATACTAAGGCAGAATCTGGTATAGTTCTTATTTTATATTGGTTGCCGATGTAGTAAACAGCTTCTCTTTTAACATTTAACATATCGTAACCAGGTAATTTTTGCTCAGCTTTTTTCAAAATACTTCTGAATAATGAATCTGCTGTATTCCAGTCACCTTTTTTTACCGCAATTCTACCACGCCATCTCTCAAAAACTGGATTGTCAGGAAAAGAATTGGTTAACATATTACCATATTGTTCGGCACTTTTCAAATCATTTTCAAATTCGTAATAAAGATTCATTAAAAAATAACGCGCTTCGTGTTTTGCGTACAATCCATTCTCAGCGGTTTTTTTAAGCTGCTTAATACCAAGCTCTTTATCTCCGGAAGGGAAAAATATCATAAGCGGTTTTACAAAAGGGTACTTATCTGGGATTACTTCCGCATAATAATTATAAATTCCAAAACCAAGTTGAACATCAAGGTTATCAGGATCTAGCATTGCAGCTTCTTCAACAATCGGTAATGCTTCTCTCCCATCATCAGCTGCTTTCAACCAGCTTTCACGCATTATTCGCAACCTTCCCCTAAAACCAATTGAGCCTCCAAGAAAGAACAGTGCATCAACATTCTCAGGATTTTCTTCTAAAAGTTCTTCACAGAAATAAATTACATCTTCCAGTTTTTGGTAAAATATTTCATCATAATCTTCATTATCAGAATCCAGCCGTATTCTCCACCAATCAATCATTGCCAGGAAAAATCTTCCTGCAGGATGCTTTGGGTAATCTGCAATTAGTCCGCGAAAAGTTTTTTCTGCTTCTTCAAATTTTATACTATAAATCTGATTTATTCCGGTAACAATCACGGAATCAAAATTATTCTTTTGTGCAGATATAAAAGAACAGGTAAAAATTAAGATAATAATCAAAAAAACAAGTTTTTTCATCAATTTAAGCCGCATTAATTTTATTCAAAATATAACCGGTAATTTTACTAACAGAAACTCTTTCTTGTTCCATCGAATCTCTTTCTCTTACAGTAACAGTTTCATCTTCCAGTGTTTGCGTATCAACTGTAATGCAATACGGTGTCCCAGCTTCGTCCTGCCTGCGGTAACGCCTTCCCACTGCACCTTTATCATCGTAAAAGACTTTAAGCGAGTTTCGTAATTCGGATTCAATTTTTCTTGCGACTTCGGGCATACCATCTTTTTTTACCAATGGAAAAATTGCAACTTTAACGGGTGCAATTTTTGGATGAAGTCTTAAAACAACTCTTTGCTCACCTTTAACTTCTTCTTCATAGTATGCATCAACTAAAAAAGCCATAAAAGAACGGCTTGCACCTGCAGAAGTTTCTATTATGAAAGGAATGTATTTTTCCTTTGTCGCTTCATCAAAATATTTTTGAGACTTACCTGAAAATTCTTCGTGCCTGCTTAAATCAAAATCTGTTCGGTTATGAATTCCTTCCATTTCACCCCATCCGAATGGAAACTTATATTCAACATCAACGGCTTCTTTTGCATAATGTGCAAGTTCATCTTTATCGTGCTCATGGAATCTTAATTTTTCTGGATTCATACCTAAGGATTTGTACCAGTTCATTCTTATTTCTTTCCAGTAATCAAA
This sequence comes from uncultured Ignavibacteriales bacterium, assembly GCA_963714405.1. Lineage (GTDB taxonomy): Bacteria > Bacteroidota > Ignavibacteria > Ignavibacteriales > Ignavibacteriaceae > JAZGGS01. Next base: position 77,122 of record CAVQOH010000002.1, read on the forward strand.
CCACTTTTTATCCTCATTTGGATTCACAAAAAACTGCATTTCCATTTGTTCAAATTCTCTTGTTCTAAACAAAAAGTTTTTCGTATTAATTTCATTTCTGAATGCTTTACCAATTTGTGCAATTCCAAAAGGAACTTTTTGGCGTGAAGACGATTGAACATTTAAAAAGTTTACAAATATTCCCTGTGCTGTTTCAGGTCTCAAAAAAACTTCCGCACCACTTTCTTCAACAGGTCCTATAAAAGTTTTAAACATTAAATTAAACTGTCTTGCTTCAGTAAATTTACCTTCTTCCATGCATTTTGAAGCTTTTTTCCCTCTAAAAGCTTTGTTGCCGCAAAGTGCATCTTCAACCTGGTCAGCTCTAAATCTTGCTTTACATTCTTTGCAATCAACCATTGGATCTGTAAAGTTTTCAACATGTCCTGAAGCCTCCCAAACTCGCGGGTGCATCAAAATTGAGGCATCAATTCCCTCCACATCTTCCCTGTAAGTAAGTGATTTCCACCACTCATTTTTAATATTTGCTAAAAGTTCTACGCCAAGAGGTCCGTAATCCCAGCAGCCGTTTAAGCCGCCGTATATTTCACTTGATTGAAAGACAAATCCTTTTCTTTTTGATAAGGAAACTATCTTTTCAAGAACGTCGTTCTTTTTTTCCTTCTGTGCGATGGTTGATTCTCCTGTTAAGTTTTTTTTATTTAAAGTTAAATATAATGAAAAGATTTTTTATGACGTGTTAAATTTATAGTGGTAAGTTGATCAGTGAATTTCAACTTAATAGGATAAAATTAATCACCATACACTACAGCAGATAGATAACCAACTACTTCCCTGTTATCTCCTGTTATATCTCCTGAATCACTTCTATGAAGTACTGCTGAATGATTAAAGTTTTTCAACGCTGCAGCTTTCATCATTGCTACAACAGGCCCTCCTCCGCAAGCTTCACAATTTCTCTCATCAAGTTCTTTTTGAAGATTTTCAAATTCAAATTTTTCTATTCTTTCCGCTACAATAGAATCTAACCTGTTTGCTTCATCTTTTGAATGGAAGTGAGAAAGATCACAGCTTGCAACAATAAGAGTATCATCATCAAATATATCCGCAAGTTTTTTTGCCAGTTCATCTACATAAATTCTATTCTGATCTCCCATAACAAGTGGTACAATTTTGAAATCCTTCAGTACGGTTTGCAAAAAAGGTAATTGTACTTCCAAAGCATGCTCTTTATGATGTCCAGCATCACTAAAAAAAATATTTTTACTCTTATTCGAAAGTTTTGCTGAAAAATCTTTATCCACTTCCAGAATTCCGAACGGAGTTTGGTATGCATCACCGTTAAAAATTGAAATTCCTGGAAAATATTCAGAATGACTTGGAGAAATTATCACAACCCTTTTATAAGTTTTTCCTATTAGCTGATTGTAGGAATATGCTGCCGTTTTTCCTGAATATGCATAACCAGCATGAGGAGAAACAATACCAAAAATCTTTTCAATTCTTTTTTCTTTAGCGGGAATGTTTAATAAAAGATTGATTTGGTTTCTAAGTTTGTTTGGATCAGAATTATAAAAGTAGCCGGCAACCTGAGCGGATCTTATATTTTTCATTTAATATGTCCTTTTCAATCTTCACTAAAAACTAATGCCGTAAACACCTTAAGTTTTAATATTCTTTCTTTCCAATATTCCCCGTACAAACCTGCTTTATGGCAAAGAGAAGTTAGAAATTGTTCGCGATTATAATTATGTTCTGTTGCAACTTGCGGTAACAGAAGTGCCCTGCCTCCTTCATCGAGCAATAGACCATGTTTTCCGACTTCAATTTCATCGTAACTTTTAATTGGTATAAAAGGAGAAAGAACAGAAATTTCAATCCTAACATTGTTCAGCTCATCTTTTGTAAGCCGGGGAAATCGCGGATCCGCAAAAGCTGATTGTTCTGCTGCATCTATCACAGTTTTATAGAGTGGTTTTTCAGAAATTATATAACCTATGCAGCCTCGAAGGTCATCATTAATTTTTAATGTTACAAATGCGCCGAGGTATTCATTAAGTTTTGGATAATCAGAAAAATCAACTTGTGGAAGTTCAACATTCTCAAATTTAGATGAGATGGATTTTCTTGCAGCTTCTAAAAGAATTTTTATTTCTTCTCTTGATAGTTCCATTTAGCTTATTTAAAAATATTTCTAATCACTTATTGAATAAACACTCAAACGATTTTTTCCAAAGAGTAGAAAAAGTAAATCATTTTTTATAAAGAAAGAATCAGGTGATATTGAGTTTGTTTCTTTTATCAATGTTTCTTCAAAAATAAAATTTTCTGTGTATAAATCAAGTACCTTAAATAGATTAGTTAAATTTCCCTTAGAATTATGATAAGAAAAATTGAAATAAAGTAGATGATCTTTGCTCACAAAATTTATATTTCCTCTTATTTTATTCTCTTTTTCAGCTTTTCTAAGAATTTCTTTAACATTTGATGATTCAGTGAAATTGGAATTAAATGGCTCTGGGAAAAAATAACCTGAAAATGGATTGCTCTCATCAATTCGTTTTTTCACATCATTTATTTTTGCGGAATCATCACCAAACTCTTCCAGAAGTTCACCGGTTTTGCAATCCAGCGAAAAGAATTTTTTTCCCTCAAACATTTGTTGATAGCAGTATACTTTTTCATTCCATGTAAATAAGAATGAGTAGTTAAAATTTTTCCAAAGGATTTTTTTTTCATTTAAATCCATTGCTATAATACCAATGTGCTGAGGCATATCAGGTTTAACAAATTTATGAAAGTAAATAATATCAGTATAAACAGCTTCTATGCCAATCCAGAATTTTTCTTCAAGCTGAATATTTGTAAATACTTTTTTTCCGCTTTCGATATTATAACAATTAAAATACACCTGTTTGTTTTCTAAATCTCTTTCTTCAATAACTAGTTTATTTATTTCTCCAGGAATTATACGCCAAATAGTTTTATTAGTTTTGTGTGTATATCTTTTTTTTATCTTCATCTACTATTTGCTAATAGGTTTAAATTTGGCGGTAAAATGTCTTAGCATTGGTGCTTCATAAATTATTTCATATCCTTTTAACTTTGCCCTTTTTTTATAAACTTCAATAATTATTTCAACCAGATAATCTATATGACTTTGAGTATAAACCCTGCGCGGTATTGCCAATCTTACAAGCTCCATCATTGAAGGAATAAGTTTTCCTTTTTCATTGTACTTGCCGAACATTACACTTCCAATTTCCACAGCACGAATCCCTCCTTCGAGATAAAGCTCGCAAACAATTGCCTGCCCGGGATATTGTTCAGGCGAAATGTTTGGTAAAAATCTTTTTGCATCAATATAAATTGCATGCCCTCCGGGTGGTTCAATTATTGGAACACCTGCATTAACGAGTTTGTTACCCAGGTATTCTACACTTTTTAACCTGTATTCTAAATAATGTTCATCAACTACTTCTTCTAAACCTTGCGCAACCGCTTCCAAATCCCTTCCTGCTAATCCACCATAGGTAGGAAATCCCTCAGTAACAATAAGAAGATTTCTGCATTTCATTGCAAGTTTATTATCATTCATAGCAAGAAATCCCCCAATGTTTACCAATGCATCCTTTTTAGCACTCATTGTTGCACCATCTGCATATGAAAACATTTCCTGTGCAATTTCCAACACAGATTTATTCTGATATCCTTTTTCTCTTAACTTAATGAAGTACGCGTTTTCTGCAAATCGGCAGGCATCTAAGAAAAGCGGTAAGTTATACTTTTTACATATTTCTTTTACTTCACGAATGTTCTGCATTGATACGGGTTGACCACCACCGGAATTATTTGTAACGGTTAGCATGCAAAGAGGAATATTTTCTACACCTTTCTCTATGATAAATTTTTCCAGTTTTACCACATCCATATTTCCCTTGAAAGGTGCACGTTTTTCCGGATGTTTTCCCACTTCAGTTATAAAATCTTCAGCCACAGCACCGCTGAATTCTATATTTGCGCGGGTTGTATCAAAATGTGTGTTATTAGGAAAATATTTTCCTTCACCTCCAACAATTGAGAACAGGATTTTTTCTGCTGCTCGGCCCTGGTGAGTTGGAATTATATTTTTCATATGTGTAAGCTTGTTCACAGCTTTTTCAAATCTATAATAACTTTTTGAACCAGCATAAGCTTCATCCCCGTTCATAATTCCTGCCCATTGCTTTGAACTCATTGCGGAAGTGCCGCTATCAGTTAAAAGATCAATTAATACATCATCTGCATGCAGCATAAAAGGATTGTAACCAGCTTTGTTAAGAAGTTTTTCTCTTTCTTCGCGGGTTGTAAACCTTATTGGTTCAACTGATTTAATTTTAAAAGGTTCTATGATTGTTTTTGGTTTCATTGTATTTACTTTTTGGGAAAAGGCTTAAATGATTGAATTTGTTATTCAAATTTAATAAAGGATAAAGACTTTTCCCGTAAATAATTTCATTTACAAATTTATTTTACCACAAATCATTTTTTTATTGCCTTTTCTAAAAACAATAAATATGTTTTTACTCATCATAAAAACAATTGAGGAGTGGTGTTATGGATCCTTCTGATACAAACGAAATAAACGAACAACTGGAGCAAGCTGAGCACGGTGAAGAACTCAGTCATTCCGATAAAATGATTGGAGTTTTTACGGAACCCGCAAAAACTTTTGAGCATACTGCAAAATTTCCACCAAGAACTAAGGATTGGGTTGTGCCTTTATTGATATTCTTCTTTGTAATTGCTGTTATTAGAATGGCAGCTATGATGAATGAAGAAGTTTTTTTTGAAGCCAAGCAAAAGCAGATTGACAGTATTGAAAGTATGGTTGAAAACGGTACTCTTAGCAGGGAAGATGGAGATACAGCAATTGAAAGCATTGATGAACAGATGGAGTTTATGCAGGGACCCGTTGGATGGGTTATTACTATAGCAACAACTATGATTTTTGGTTTTATTGTTTTCTTTATTCTTGTGGGTATTTACTTTCTTGGTGTTAAATGGTTTCTTAATGGAGAAGGAGGATATTCCTCAGCACTTGTTGCAAACGGGTTAACGGCATATATATCAATTGTACAATATATCATTGTTGGCATTTTAACAATGGCATTCAGTACGATAGTAAATGACACCAGTTTGGCTGCGTTGCTTGGGTCCGATCGCACAACCATCGCTGGCTTTTTACTTGCAAAGATAGATCCGTTTAGCATTTGGGCTTATACTGTACTAAGTATTGGTTTGTCTAAAATGTTTAAATCTCAGTCTACAGGCAAATATTATGTATTAGTATTTTCATTGTGGATCGTTGGCGGACTGCTTTTATTCTTTGTTGCGCAGGCAGTTCCGTTCTTAAGTTTCCTATCTCAATAAAAGTAATTATTAATTTTGTGCGGCTCACTTTTTAAGTGAGCTGCATAATCACATAATACTCTGCGGGTCAATATCATAAATCATTCTAACTTCTTTATAGCGCGATTTTTTATTAAACTCAACAAACGAATCAATAATTGCTTTACGTAAAATTCCCCCGCCCGGATCAGTTTCTTTAAAACTTTTTATAAGAATATGAAACCTGTAAAATCCTTTTAATTTTGAAATTACAGCATAAGCAGGTGAAGAAATTTTTAACCATTTTTTATATTTAATCAACTCTCTGTAAAAATCGTTAATAGCTCCTTCGGCTCTTTTTTCAGTTTCATCTTTAGCTTCTATAAGCGCAATTCTTGTAAAAGGAGGGTAGCCTAATTTTTCCCTATCAGCAATTTCTTTATCGTAAAATCCATCGTAATTGTTTGCTAAAACCATTTGAAGTGTAAAATGTTTTTCATTCTGGGTTTGTATAACTACTTCGCCGGGAGTTTTGCTTCTGCCCGCTCTTCCCGAAACCTGTGTTAATAGTTGAAAAGTTCTTTCATCAGCCCTGAAATCAGGAAGCCACAAAGTAGTTTCTGCAGAAACTACTCCAACTAATGTTACCCTCGATAAATCCAATCCTTTAGAAACCATTTGTGTACCAACAAGAATATCTATTTCGCTATTACTGAATGAGGTAAGTATTTTACCCAGCGTTGATTTTCTATTTATCGAATCAGAATCAACACGTTGTATTTTTATTTTATTAAAATAATATTCCAACTCATCTTCAACTCTTTCTGTACCGGTTCCAAAATATTTTATATTCATAGAACCGCAATGTGTACAAGCACCGGGTGCTTTCTTCTCCAAGCTGCAATAATGGCACTGTATAATATTTTTATTTAAATGCAAAACCATCGGTACAGAACAGTTACTGCAGGTTTCAATTTCACCGCAATCTGAACAATAAATTTGTGTAGAAAATCCTCTCCTGTTCTGAAGAATTATTACACCTTCTTTTTTCTTCAACCTTTCTTCAATTTTATTAAGCAATGTAGTCGAGAAAATATTTTCTTTATTCTTTTTAGTTTCCCTGGAAATGTTCACCATTAAAATCTTTGGAAGCTTTGCATCATCAACACGTTCTGGTAGTTCAAGTAATTTATATTTTCCTGCTTTAGTATTATACATACTTTCTATAGAAGGTGTCGCAGAACCGAGCACAACCGGGCATTTTTGTATGCTGCCTATAACTACTGCTGCATCTCTGGCATTGTATCGTGGTGTTTGATCGTATTGTTTATAGCTTGCATCATGTTCCTCATCAACTACTATTAGTCCTATATTTCTTAGTGGAGTAAAAAGTGCAGAACGTGCACCAATCACAACTTTAGATTTTCCTTTTAAAATCTTACGCCACGAATCATATCTTTCACCTGCAGACATCCTGCTGTGAACAACAGTAACTGTATCACCAAAATTGTTAAATAATCGGGAAGTAATTTGCGGCGTAAGTGAAATTTCAGGAACTAAAATTAAAGCTGTTTTCTTCTTTGCCAAAACAGTTTTTATTACTTCTATATAAACCTGTGTTTTACCGCTGCCCGTAACACCGTGGAGTAAAAAAGTTTTAAACCTGCTTTGTTCACTCTCTTTATTAATTTCATCTACAACATTCTGCTGCTGTTTATATAGAATTAATTCCTTTTTTTCTTCTTCATAATGATCTGTAAATTTTCTTTCAACTTCTTTCTCAAAAATATTAACAAATCCTTTTTCAGATAGAGAATCCAAAGAAGATTTTGATGAATCTGTTTTGTGCAGCAACTCTGCAACCGGAAGGGCTTTACCTTTTGCTGCTACTATTTCCAGTAAAAGCTTAACCTGCTTTGGTGAACGGCTTTCCAGCTCAGGGAATCCCGCATAAATTTCTGCTACTGATTTATTAAGCTTAACAAATTTTACTTTTTTAACTTTTATTTTTGCAGGTCCTACGGAATCTAGTAATGTAATTGCTCCCTGTTTTCGCAATGTTTGCAGGATTGAGTAAATATTTTTCTTCTTAATCCTTTTTTGAAGAGATGAAAGATATACTTCTTCTGTTTCTGAAAGCTCTTTGAGAACTTTAAATTTTGTCGAGGTTCTTTTTTTCTCCTTTAATAATAAAAATTTGCAGGTTTCAGTATCTGCAATAATTTTTCTTTTTGACTCAATATCGGAGCCCTGTGGAACTGAAAGCTTTAGTGCTTCACCTAAAGATGAAAGATAATAATCGGCAACCCACTGGTAAAATTTTAATCCTTTCTTATCGAAGATTGGAATTTCATCAATAACATCTTTTAGAGGTTTTATTTTTTCTGTTACTGAAGTAGTGCTGGAAGTTTTTACTATGAATCCTGTAAGAGTTCTTTTACCAAAAGGAGCAACTGCTCTCACACCAAATTTAACTATCGGCTTTAGATCTCCCGGAACAGAATATGTAAAAGTATTTCGGAAAGGTAACGGAAAAACTAATTCAACATACATCACTCGTTCTCATAAAACTGAAGCATATCTGTTAATTTTTTCCCTTCAAAATCTTCACTAAACATTTTAAATTCAAGAGTTTTAAATGAATTATCCCACATAATTCGCTTATAATCTTTAGAAACAATAACTTCGCCGTTTGTTTCTAATATACTGTCTTCCGGATTGATTGTAAGAAAGTAAAATGGTTCCTGGTAAACAATTCCTTCAACTTTGGTAATATCTTCAAAGGTAAAGGTTGCTTTACCGTTTAACATTCCATTATTAATAAATAATTCCCTCCCGGTTATATATTGTCCCTCTTCTTCCATAAGTGTTACAAATTCATCACTTTCCAAAACATACTCAAAAAGATTTTCTTTATCAGCATCAAGCTCTTCACTATTTATTGCATCAGATCTTATATCTTCAACAATTACGCTAGCAATTCCGGAATTTGTATTATCTAATTCAACTTTGTAAGAAACAGAGTGAAACAGAAGGCAACCCTGTACTGTAATCATTAAAATTAAAGTAATAAATAAAATTGAAAGTTTTTTCATTAATTTTTATCCCGTTTTTTTGTAAAATTCATATTAAGTTTTAGCTTCTTTTAAGCAAATATAAAAATGATATAAGTTTATACCTAAACCAATAAATCTAAATATGTTTTTAATCTCTTTAATATCTTTGCAAAGGAAAATCTGAGCAGTTCTTATGATTGGAAAAAGCTATAGACATCTTCGTAATGCAATACTGGTATTAATATTTATTATTATCAGCGGTACCTCAGGTTTTATGTTAATAGAGAAATGGAATTTGCCCGATTCACTTTACATGACCATTATCACAATTACAACAACAGGATTTGAAGAGGTTCATCCACTATCTACACAAGGAGAAATTTTTACGCTGGTTTTATTGATGTTTAGTTTTGGAACTGTACTTTATATTGGCGGTACAGGAGTTCAGATTATAATTGAGAGTACTTTTTTCAGGAGAAAGAAAATGCAAAAGAGAATAGGACAGTTAAAAGATCATTATATAGTTTGCGGATTTGGCAGAATGGGTACGCATATTTGTAATGATTTACAGCAAGCGAATGTACCTTTTATTGTAATTGAAAGTAATCCTGATAACCAAAGCAAACTAGATGAGATGGAATATCTTTATGATATTGGTGATGCATCAAGTGATGAAACATTGATTAGATCAGGTGTTAAATATGCAAAAGGACTTGTTGCGGTCTTATCATCAGATGCTGAGAATGTGTTTACAACTCTTTCTGCAAAAACTTTAAATCCTCATATTTTTGTTGTTGCAAGAGCTATTGAAGATCATACTGAACCGAAATTAATGAAAGCAGGAGCAAACCGAGTTGTTAAACCTTATGAACTCGGCGGCGTAAGAATGGCTGAGATATTGCTAAGACCAGGTGTGATGGATTTTATTGATATTGTTGCAGGAAATAATAAAATTGATTTGCAAATTGAAGAGATTACTGTAAAAAAAGGTTCATCAATGGATAAAAAAACTCTTGCCAATCTTCCAATTAGAAGCGATTTAAATGTTATAATTGTTTCTATTCAGAATGAAGAAAAAGGACTTTTTATATACAATCCTAAAGGTGATACGATTGTTGATGAGGGGAATAAGATGATAGCAATTGGTGAACGTGATAACCTTGAAAAGTTAAAAAACTTATAAAAAATCATCTCACAGCAGCTTCAAGCAAAATTAGTTTAAAACTTTCCGTATCAAGTTGTGCTTTAACTCCAAATGGAATTGTGAATTTATCTTTTACATGCCCAAAAGACAATCCGTAAACAACCGGGATTCCTAAACCAGCAAGTCTATCTATTAAAACTTCCATCAAGTTATAAGAATTTGTAAAGGAAGGATTTTCTTCTTTTGATTCACAATATTTAAAAACGCCAAGTGCTATTCCAGCAGCTTCATCAAATTTCCCTGCTTGTATCATTTGCGTAAGCATTCTATCTACACGGTAAGGTTCTTCAATGTACTCTTCAAGAAATATTATTTTCCCTTTTGTATCAATATCATAATCTGTTCCAATGAGAGAAGTAACAATTGATAAATTCCCACCGATCAGTTCACCTTCTGCAACACCGTTAGTGATTGAAGTTAATCCGTATACGTTATTATTATTTTCTGAAATGGAACTATCCAGTTCCAGATTTTCTGAAGGATTGAATAGAACTTGCTTGAAATAATTAATTGAAAATTCGTTGTATGTTGAAATTCCTACAGGACCGTGAAATGTAATCAATCCTGTTTTTTTGTAAATACTGTATAACAAAGCTGTAACATCGCTGTAACCAATTAACACTTTAGGATTTTCTTTTATGAGGTTATACTTTATGAGCGGGAGAATTCTTGAACACCCATAACCACCTCGTGCACACACTATCCCTTTAATATCTTTTCTTTCAAACATTTCATTAATATCTTCTGCTCTTTCCTTATCTGTTCCCGAAAAATATCCATTCATCATCATTAGTTTTTTAGAATAAACAATTTCAAAGCCAAGTGATTCCAAATTTTTAATTGATTCTTCTTTTTCCTTCTCTGAGATATAGCTTCCGGGAGTTATTAATCCAACCTTATCCCCTTTTTTAAGCTTTGCGGGATTAATTCTTTCCACATTCTGCAAACTTGTTTTTAATGCAAAAGATTTTCCATTTATTGCAGAAGCAGCAAGTGATGCAGAAGTAACTGTTTTAATAAAATTTCTTCTTTTCATTGTCAGCACTTTATCCTGATATCAACAGCAAATATTTTATTATCCTCAGAAACAAGTAAAGGATTTAGATCACACTCGCTAATTTCTTTGTGATTTAGCATCATTTGTGCAACAGATTTAATTGTTGATTTTATTTTCTTAATATCAACGGGTTTTTCACCGCGAACACCTTTAATTATTTTTCCAATTTTCGTTTCCTTTATCATTGCATCAATATCTTTTTCGTTTAAGGAAGCAGATCTGATTGCAGTATCTTCCAAATGTTCTACATACTTTCCTCCTAAACCAAACATAACCATTGGTCCAAAATTCAGATCACGAAATCCACCAACAAGTAACTCAAACTTAGGAATGAGATATGGCTGCAAAAGAAATGAATCAACTTTTAATTTGTTTTTCTTAAAATCGTTAAGCATTTTTTTGGCAACATTTACAAGTTCTTTATTGTTTTTAATATTTAAAACCACTCCTTTTAGGTCTGATTTATGGATTATCTTTTCACCAACTGCTTTTATAACCAAAGGAAATTCCAATTTACATTTATTTAAATCATCATACTTTAAATTTTGCGATTGTATAATCGGTAGCTTATACTTTTCCGCAACAATTCTAACTTGTCTCTGTGTTAAAAATTTGTTTTTTAACACAGCAAAATTTAATCCTTCAATCTTATTTTTTTTAACAGTAAATCTTCCATCATTTAAAGGTTTGTTTTTAAACTTTAATAAATTAGAAATTACTACCGCAGGTTCTTCAGGTCTTCTAAAAAGTGATCGCTTAAGTTTTGAATTTTTTCTGTAATCTTCCCAAAATTCAGGTAAAGGCATTACTAACTGGAATATTGGCTTTTTAGACTGAATTTCATTTATACTTTCTATAACGGGCATTGCAGGTACCATTACAGGCTCAACAAAAATTGAAATAACTGCATCTACATTATCATCTTTAATAAGAATTTCGTTAACCTGTTTGTATTGTTCTGCAGTTCCACCGGGAAGAAGATCGACAGGATTATTTACACTTCCCTGTGGAGAGACAATTCCGCGTAAGGTAGTTTTAGTTTTTTTAGTTAACTCTGCAAGTGTAAGATTATTTTTTTCAAGTGTATCAACAGTTAATATTGCAGGTCCTCCAGCGTTAGTTAAAACTGCAATCTTATTACCTTTAGGGAGAGGAAATTCTTCAAATCCTTTTGCAGTGTTAAACATATCATTGAGATCATCTGCTCTTAAAATTCCAAACTGCTTAAGAACTGCATCAACAACTTTATCGCTGCTGCCCAAAGCTCCGGTATGCGATGAAGCAGCTTTCATCCCACTTGAAGTTCTTCCGCCTTTAACAATAATTACCGGTTTGGTAATCTGACCATCAATAAAATACCTGATGAAATTTTCTCCTTGTTCAAAACTTTCAAGGTAGTAAGTAATAACGCTTACGTTATCATCACTTTGCCAATATTCTAAAAGATCATTTTCATTTACATCTGCTTTGTTGCCAACACTTATAAACTGTGAAAATCTTATATCAGTTTCTCTTAATGAATTTAATACAGCAGCACCAATCGCACCGCTTTGTGAGCAGAAAGCCATTTTGCCGTTTCGTGGTTCTTCAGCAACAAAGGTTGCATTCATTTTTACATTTGCTAAAGTGTTGATTAAACCCATACAATTTGGTCCGACCATTCTTGCACTAGAATTTTTTACAATCTCTAAAATTCTTTTTTCAGCCTCTTCTCCTTCTTTTCCAATTTCCTTAAATCCGGCAGTAATTAGAATAATTGCCTTCGTCCCTTTCTTAACTAGGGTTTTTATTGAATCTTCAGCAAATTGTTTCGGAACCATTACAATTGCCAGATCTATCTTTTTATTTATTTCTTTAAGAGTTGGAAAACATTTATATCCCAAAATTTCATCAGATTTCGGATTAACTATAAACAGCTCTCCCTTATAGCCGTATTGTTTAATTGATTTTGTTAATTCATAACCGAGAGATTTTGGTTTTGAAGAAGCACCTACAACGCAAATTGATTTTGGGTAGAAGTAATCCTTGAAGACTGAACTCATTATTTTTCCTGATTTTATTTAATCTGTACAATAAACTTATTAAAACTTTCCAAAACAGAAGTGTATTTTTATTAAGATAATTAGTTTTTATAATAAAAAACAAAATACACTTCAAAAATGCGAACTAAATTTTGGGGGTGAAAAAATGACCTGTTGAATGTAAGTTTACAATAAAGAAAGAATACAAATTTTTTATAGCTCCGCTGCAAAAATGAAATTAGGTATTGTGCCACCCGTGATACTTGATTTTTAGCAGACGGGGCTTTTTTATTTTTAAAAAAAATCAACAATTGCTGCTTAATTTGATATCCATCCCTTTTTAGCTAAATTTGTCCTTATTTTTTTTCTAAAAACAGCTAAAAAATGAGATATCCTCACACAGAAATAGAAAGCAAATGGCAAAAATTTTGGGAAGAAAAAGGCGTTCACAAAACCAAATTTGATAATATTGATAAAAAACTTTACGCTCTTGTAATGTTCATTTATCCTTCCGGTGCAAAACTTCATTGCGGGCATTGGTACAATTACGGTCCTTATGATTCGTGGGTGCGCTATAAAAAACTAAAAGGCTACAATGTATTTGAGCCAATGGGATTTGATGCATTTGGTCTTCCTGCAGAAAACTATGCAATTAAAACCGGAATTCATCCGCAGGATAGTACTTTAAAAAATATTGAGGATATACGCATCCAGCTAAAGAAAATGGGATGCATGTATGATTGGAATTCAGAACTGCTAACCTGCGATCCCGAATATTATAAATGGAACCAATGGCTTTTCTTACAGCTTTACAAAAAAGGATTAGCTTACAGAAAAAAAGCTCCTGTAAATTGGTGCCCAAAAGATCAGACAGTTTTGGCAAACGAGCAGGTTCACGAAGGTAAGTGTGAAAGATGTGGAACTGATGTTGTGCAGAAAAATCTTTCTCAATGGTTTTTTAAGATTACTGATTATGCTGAAGAACTTTTACAGGGATTGGATACTATTAGCTGGCCTGAAAAAACCAAACTTATGCAGCGCAACTGGATTGGCAAAAGTATCGGAGCTGATGTTACATTTGATGTTGATGGAAGTGATGATAAAATAAAAGTCTTTACAACTAGACCTGATACATTATTTGGTGCAACTTACATGGTTTTAGCTCCTGAACATCCGCTTGTTGAAACATTTACAACCAAAGAACAGAAGAAACAAGTAGATGATTACGTAGAATCAGTGAAATCATTAACAGAAATTGAGAGAACCTCAACAGTAAAAGAAAAAACAGGTGTGTTTATTGGTGCGTATGTTATTAATCCTGCTACCAATAAAAAAATTCCTATATGGATTGCAGATTATGTTCTGCAATCTTACGGAACAGGTGCTATAATGGCTGTTCCCGGGCAGGATGAGAGAGATTGGGAATTTGCAGAAAAGTTTGATCTCCCAATAATTAGAACAGTGCAGCCTCCAAATGATTTTGATGGAAAAGCTTATTTAGATGATGGTCCTGCAATCAACAGTGATTTTCTTAACGGATTAAATGTTAAGGAAGCTAAGAGAAGAATGATTCAATGGCTGGAAGAAAAAGAGATTGGTAAAGGCACTATAAATTATAGATTAAGAGACTGGCTCATCTCACGGCAAAGATACTGGGGAACGCCAATTCCGATTATCCATTGCAAAAGCTGCGGTGAGGTTGTAGTCGACGAATATGATATTCCTGTTAAACTTCCTTATGATGTTGATTTTAAACCGGGAGGAGAATCACCTTTAACTTCTAATAAGGAATTTATTAATGCTAAATGCCCAAAGTGCGGCAGCGATGCAAAACGAGATCCCGATACGATGGATACTTTTGTTGACTCATCATGGTATTACTTGCGGTTTCTTAATCCTAATTTTTCTGAAGCTATTTTTGATAAAACTTTAGCCGATAAATGGACTCCGGTTGATATGTATGTTGGCGGAGCAGAACATGCAACGATGCATCTTCTTTACGCAAGGTTTATTCATAAGTTTATAAGAGATCTTGGCTTAGTAAATTCAGATGAACCTTTTACAAAACTTCTTCACCAGGGAACTATTACAAATCAAGGTGTGAAGATGTCGAAATCGAAGGATAATATCGTTAATCCTGATGATTTCACATTAAAAGTTGGCTCGGATGTATTTCGTTTATATCTGATGTTTATGGGTCCTTTTGAAATGGGAGGCGATTGGAGTGATAAAGGAATTTCGGGCACAGAAAGATTTGTTAACCGGATTTATGATCTTTTCGAAGAACATAAAAATATTTTAAGTGAAGCTAATGAAATAAATGAATTTGATTTAAATTCACTCTCAGAAACAGAAAAATTTGTTTACAGGAAAACCAATCAGGCAATCCATAAAGTTAATGTAGATCTGGAAAGTTTTCATTTTAATACTGCTATTGCAACTTTAATGGAGCTGCTAAATAATCTTAAAGATATTGGTGAATGTTCAAAAGATATTCAGGTTTATGTATTGAGCCGTTTTGTTGTTATGCTTGCACCGCTGGCACCACATCTTGGTGAAGAGTGCTTCAGTCTTTTGGGAAATGATAACTCATTGTTTGAAAATCCATTGTGGTATACAGCGGATAAAAAAGCTTTAGTTGAAGATTCAATTAATATTGCTGTACAGGTAAATGGGAAACTGCGAGCCACTGTTGAAATGCCGATTGATAGTGAACAAGAAGTTGTTAAGGAGGCAGCGTTCAGTGATGAAAAAGTTACAAAACATATTTCCGGTAAAAGTATTGTTAAAGAAATTTACGTAAAGAATAAAATCTATAACATAGTTGTAAAGTAAAAAAGAAATGCTTGATATAAAATTTATACGCGAAAATCCTGAAAAGGTTAAAGAAGCGATAGATAACAAAAATGAAACTGATCGTGTTGATGAGATACTGCGTTTAGATGAACAGAGAAGAATGATTATTACTACTGTTGAAGAATTTAAAGCAGAGAGAAATAAAGTTTCAGCTAAAATTCCGCAAATGAAAAAAGCTGGAGAGGATACAAGTGAAGTTTTAGCTGAAATGAAAATGGTTTCTGATAAAATATCAGATATGGATTCTAAACTTAGAGATATGGATGCAAAGTTGAATAACTTGATGATGTTCGTTCCGAATATTCCCCATGAAACAGTGCCAATTGGGAAAAATGAAAACGATAATAAAATAATCCGTGAATGGCTTCCGGAAGGATTCAATTTTAAAAGTGATAAGAAATTTCTTGATCATATTGAGCTTGGCAAAAAGTTAAACATACTTGATTTTGAACGTGGCGCAAAAATTTCCGGATCCGGTTTTCCTGTTTACATTGGCAAAGGTGCAACACTGGAGAGAGCTCTTATTAACTTTATGCTTAATTATCATTTGTATCATCATAAATACACTGAAGTTTTTACGCCATTCCTCGTAAACAAAGCATCAATGGAAGGAACAGGACAATTGCCAAAGATGGAAGATGATATGTACAGTATTGATAAAGATGGATTGTATCCTATACCAACTTCAGAGGTTCCTATTACAAATCTTCACCGTGATGAAATTCTAAGTGAAGGGGAACTTCCAAAAAACTATGTCGCTTATTCTGCATGTTTTAGAAGAGAAGCTGGTTCTTACGGAAAAGAAGCAAAAGGATTTTTAAGAGTTCATCAATTTAACAAAGTTGAGATGGTTAAAATCGTTAAACCGGAAACATCATACGAAGAGTTAGAAAAAATAGTAAGTGATGCTGAAAATATTCTTAAAGCACTTAACATTCCTTACCGAATTAATCTTCTATGCACAGGAGATCTGAGTTTTTCAGCTGCAAAATGTTATGATATTGAAACATGGTCTCCAGCTGAAAATAAGTGGCTGGAAGCATCATCTTGCAGCAATTTTGAGGATTTCCAGGCTAGAAGAGCTAAAATTCGTTTCAAAAGAGAAGGCGAAAAGAAAACAGAATTTGTTCATACACTAAACGGTTCCGGTTTAGCTACCAGCAGGTTAATGGTTTCTTTGTTAGAAAATTATCAAACAGAGAACGGAACTATTAAAATTCCGGAAACGTTGATAAAATACACTGGGTTCGATTTGATAGACTAGGCTCCCCCATTATCATCTTTTTTTGATCTTAATCACAATCATCTGCATAGATTTTTCAATCAAAATAGATTATGATTAACTTGCAGTTTATAACTTATTTATGAGAAATCTTTACAAACTAAAAAAATATTTTGCCCGGTATAAAAAGAAACTCTTTCTTGGAATACTTTTCATAGTTCTTTCCAACATTGGAACGGTTTACGTTCCAATTCTGCTTAAAGATTCTATTGATGCTTTAAAGAATAATATCTCTTCTGAATTATTACTTCAATACGGTTTAATGATTATTGGCACTGCTTTGTTTGCAGGTATATTCAGATTTATGATTAGACAAACAATAATTGTTGTTTCTAGAGAAATTGAATATGATTTAAGACATGATTTCTGGGAACATATTCAACGGCTTCCATTGCGTTACTTTCAAAACACATCAACCGGTAACATAATGGCTCATGCTACAAATGATATAAATGCTGTGCGTATGTTTCTTGGTCCATCTGTTATGTACTCAATTGATACAAGTGTAAGACTTGCTTTAGTTCTTTCAATTATGTTTTCTTTGAATGTCAGTCTTTCTCTTTATGTACTTCTGCCGCTTCCGCTGCTTTCAATTCTTGTTTACAAAGTAGGAAAAGTTATTCACGATAAGTTTACAATCATCCAGGAAAAGTTTTCTGATTTAACAACAATTGTACAGGAAAATTTTTCGGGAATACGTGTAATAAAATCATACGTGCGTGAAGAAAATGAAATACAAAGGTATGCCGAAAACAGCAAGGATTATTTAAAGAAAAAAATGAACCTTGTTAAAACACAAGCATTGATTATGCCATTATTAATTTTAATCACGGGTATTTCAATAATTATTGTTATTTGGATTGGCGGAGTAAAAATAATTAATAACGAACTTACTCTTGGCGAAGTTACTGCATTTATAGTATATCTTGGAATATTAATCTGGCCAATGATTGCATTTGGATGGGTGTTAAATATTATACAGCAGGCTGAAGCAAGTATGAAACGGTTAAATAAAATATTCAGCGAACCATACGAAATTGATGATTCAGAACTAACAGATCACTCAATTAAAGAAATACATGGAGAAGTTGAATTCAGAAATGTTTCTTTTACTTATGCTGAAAATCTTCCACCAATATTGAAAAATATAAATCTTACAATACCATTGGGTTCAACACTTGCAATAATGGGTTATACCGGCAGCGGAAAAACATCTTTAATAAATCTTGTTCCACGTCTTTATGATTGCACAGAAGGTGAAATACTGATTGATGGAATCAATGTGAAAGCAATCCCTTTAAATGTTGTAAGAAAAAATATTGGCTTAGTACAACAAGAATCATTTCTTTTTTCTGATAAAGTTATCAATAATTTAAGTTATGGTTTAAAAGATGTTGATGAAGATTGGATTTACAAAGTATCAAAAATTGCACAATTTGATAATGATGTAAAGGATTTCCCTGCTCAGTACGAAACTATTGTTGGCGAAAGAGGAATTACATTTTCTGGTGGACAAAAACAGCGTGCTTCCCTTGCCAGATCGCTTGCAATAAATCCTAAAATATTAATACTTGATGATTCATTCTCAGCAGTTGATACACACACCGAAGAAGAAGTATTGAAATACCTGAAAGAATTTATGCATGGAAAAACAAGCATAATTATCAGTCATCGCATATCCACTGTTAAAGATGCTGATAAGATTATTGTTATCGATAAAGGAAAAATTGCTGAAGAAGGCAAACACGAAGAGCTTATTGCCCTTGGCGGTATTTATGCTGATCTGCATTATAAGCAGTTATTGGAAAGAGAACTGGAAGAACTCAAATAAATGAGCATTTACAAAGGTGATGAGGAAACATTAGGTAAAGCATACGATTCAAAATTAATGAAGCGTTTGCTTGGTTATATTAAACCATACAAGAATTATGTCATCTTCGCAATAGTGCTTAACATTTTTGCTGCAGCATTATTACCTGTACGCCCATTGCTAACTAAAATTGCAATTGACGACTATATTGCTAATTCTGATTACAATGGATTGCTGTTAATAGCATTATTACTTTTCGGCTCGTTACTACTTCAGGCGGTCGTACAGTTTTTCCTAACTTATTATATGCAATACCTTGGGCAGAAAGCTTTATTCGATTTGCGCACAAAGATATTTAACCACATACAAAAACTTGCACTAAAGTTTTTTGATAAAACTCCTATTGGAAGACTTGTCACGCGATCTACTAATGATGTAGAAGCTTTAGGTGAACTTTTTTCATCAGGCATTGTTATGGTATTCAGTGATGTTTTTATCATCGTGTGGATTCTTGTATTTATGTTTTTTATGGATTTCAGTCTTTCTATGGTTACACTTTCTGTTCTACCGGTGCTTATTTACGGCACATTTCTTTTTAGAAAAAAAGCCAGGGAAAGTTACAGGGATGTGCGTCTTCATCTTGCAAGGTTAAATTCTTATATGCAGGAACATGTTACAGGAATGAGTGTCGTACAGATTTTTAACAAAGAAAAAGATGAGTTGAAGAAGTTTTCCAACATTAACAAAGATTACAGAACTGCAAATATTAAATCTGTTTTTTATTACGCTGTGTTTTTCCCAAGCGTTGAACTAATAAGTGCAGTAGCACTTGGATTAATTATTTGGTATGGTGGCGGCGAAGTAGTTCAGGGAACTTTAACTATAGGTGTACTGTTTGCCTTCATTCAATTTACAGAAATGTTTTTCAGACCTATAAGAGATCTTTCTGAAAAGTACAATATTATGCAAACTGCAATGGCATCTTCAGAAAGAATCTTTAAGTTATTGGACAACCACACCATCATTAAGAATCCCGAACAACCATTACAACTTTCAAAATTAAAAGGGAAGATAGATTTTAAAAACGTTTGGTTTGCATACAACGATGAAGATTATGTGCTAAAAGATATTTCATTTTCAATTAACCCTGGTGAAACAGTTGCAATAGTCGGGCATACGGGTGCTGGTAAAACAAGCATTATAAACATTTTAACCCGCTTTTACGAAATTAACAAAGGCAGTATATTGCTTGATGGAATGAATATTGAGAAACTTGACAAGCGTGAATTAAGGAAGTATGTTTCATTGGTACTGCAGGATGTTTTTTTGTTTTCAGGAAATATCGAATCTAATATTAGCCTGAATAATGAACGGATAGAAAAGGAAAGAATAATTGATGCCGCAGTTGCGGTTGGAGCAGATAAATTTATTGAGGACCTACCGGCTAAATATAATGAAGAAGTTAAAGAACGAGGAGCAACATTAAGTGTTGGCCAAAAACAGTTAATATCCTTTGCAAGAGCTTTAGCGTACGATCCGCAAATACTCATACTTGATGAAGCAACTTCAAGTGTTGATACGGAAACCGAAAACTTAATACAAAAAGCGATAGAAAAACTATTGATTGGAAGAACCGCAATAGTAATTGCTCATAGGTTGTCAACAATTCAAAGTGCTGATAAAATAATTGTTCTGCATAAAGGTGAAATAAGGGAATCTGGAAATCATCAGGAACTACTGGCAAAACAAGGAATTTATTACAAATTATACCAACTACAATATAAAGATCAGGAAATTTTACTTTCCAAACAGTAAAAAACAATAAGGGAGAAAATCAAATGGAACAAGCGCAATTTATGACCCTTGCCCGTCACATCATTGAAGAAGAGAAAAAACATCCTCAAGCAACTGGTGAACTTTCTGCTTTGCTGCACGATCTTTCACTCGCCGCAAAAGTTATTTCGCTTGAAGTGAATAAAGCAGGATTGGTTGATATTCTCGGTTTTACCGGATCACATAACATCCACGGTGAGAATGTCAAGAAACTTGATATTTTTGCTCACGAGATGATGGTGCATGCAATGGATCATGGTGGTCATCTTTGTGTAATGGCTTCTGAAGAAGAAGATGATGTGATTCCAATTCCAGAACAATTTAAAATCGGGAAATATGTTTTACTATTTGATCCACTCGATGGTTCATCAAATATTGATGCCAATGTTAGCATTGGTACAATATTCTCAATTTATAAAAGATGCACACCAGATGGAAAACCAGGTACAGAGGAAGATTGTATACAACCAGGAATAAAGCAAGTTGCTGCTGGATACGTAGTTTATGGTTCAAGCACTATGCTTGTTTACACAGCAGGTAGTGGTGTTTATGGCTTTACCCTTGATCCTGCTTTTGGAGAATTTATACTTTCTCATAATAAAATACAGATACCAAAAAAATCTAAAATATATAGTATTAACGAAGGTAATTATCTTTACTGGCACTCCGGATTGAAAAAGTTTATAAAATATCTACAGGAAGAAGATGTAGCGACCGGAAGACCTTACTCATCGCGATATATTGGTTCTATGGTTGCTGATATGCATAGAAATTTACTTTACGGCGGAATTTTTATGTATCCTGCTGATTCAAGAAATCCAAATGGAAAATTAAGACTGCAGTATGAATGCAATCCAATGGCCTTTATTATTGAACAGGCAGGTGGAAAAGCTTCAGATGGATTTAAAAGAATACTTGATATAGTACCGGAAACTATTCATCAAAGAACTCCGGTTTTTATTGGCAGCGAAGATGATGTTAAAATGGTTGAAAAGTTTTTAGCTGAAACAACAGCAACTAAATAATTGCAATAACAAACCCCGTTTGTTATATCTTAATCTCATCAAGCTTGGCTTTAATTTTCAAAGCAAGTGCTTCAAGGGTTATACCTTCAATTTTAATCTTTGAGCTTTTCAATAATATATCAGGTGGATCGCCTTCTCCAGTTATATATTTGTAAAGACCAAAACCAAGCCGATTTTTATCATTACTAATAGGTATGTGTTCACTAAACATATCCACAATATTATAAACCTGCTTTTCAATTGATGAATCAGGAAACTCTTTTGTAGCCGGTGGCGGTAATGTTGTCATAAATAAAATCCTTTAAAGTAGTACTGAAACTTACCTCCCAAATAAGAAAAGTTCAACATTGTGTGGCAGTGAAACTTTATATTAATTAAATTTGTTCGATTAAAGATTAAATTCAATGTAAATGGATCTCTCAAAAGTTAAGAAAATATTAATATTTCGTTTAAGCTCGCTCGGAGATATTTTACTAACTACTCCGCTTATCCGCTCACTAAAAAGAGTGTATCCCCACATTAGTTTACATTTTCTTCTCAGAGAAGAATATGAGCCGCTGTTGACTCATAATTCTAATATTGATAATATATATAAATATGCTGATACCAAACTTGAGCGGCAAATACTTCTCAGTTCAATAATTGCAGAAAATTATGATATTGTAATTGATCTTCAAAACAATTTTCGATCGCGAGAACTGATTAGATTTTTAAACTGTACTGTTTATAGATTTAACAAACATCATTTTAAAAAAATACTGCTTGTTTATTTTAAAATAAACAAATTTAAAAAATTACCTCCTATTCCTTTACGATATGCAAATTCATTCAATATGTTTGAACTGGATAATTTAGGATTAGAATTTAAAACTAGTAATCAACCTGATGAACTTTTGCAATCTGGTGAAGAATTTATAGGAATTTGTCCGGGAGCAAAACATTATACAAAAAGATGGCACAAAGGATATTATAAAGATCTTGGTAAGCTTCTTGAAGCTAATAATTATAGAATTGTTTTACTTGGGGGAAAAGCTGATAAAGAGTTATGCGATGAAATTGCATCAGATTTACAAAATCCTGTAAACTTGTGTGCAGGTAATAATATTATGCAAACCGCTGCAAATATGAAGATGTGCAAAGCCATATACTCAAATGATTCGGGGTTAATGCACCTGGCAACTTCACTTAAAATACCTGTAATTGCTTTTTTTGGTTCAACAGTAAGAGAATTTGGTTTTTTCCCATATAAAAGCAAAAGTATAGTTTTAGAACGCGATAGGTTACTTTGCAGACCGTGTACTCACATAGGTAAAAAAAGCTGCCCGCAAAAACATTTTAGCTGTATGCTGGATATTACACCAGAAGATGCATATAAGACTTTAAATTTATTAATGGCACAATAATGAAAAAAATTTGGCAGTTTTTTTATAACATTATTTTTCTTCCTCCCTTTTACATTCTTGTAAGAATTGCAGCATTATTTAACAAAAAAATAATGGGAGGAATAAAAGGAAGAAGAAGGTTATTTGAAAATCTTTTTATGCAGATTGATTCTATTGATAAATCCCAAAAAACAATTTGGTTTCATTCATCATCCTATGGTGAATTTGAACAGGCAAAGCCAATCATTGAACAGCTTAAAAAAGAGGATAGAGTTAATATTGTAGTTACATTCTTTTCACCTTCAGGTTATAATAATTCGAAAAAATATCCTTTTGCAGATATAATTACATACCTTCCATTCGATTCATCAAAAAATGCTGGCAAATTTATTGATTTAGTTAAACCTGATCTTGCTGTGTTTATGCGTTACGATATCTGGCCAAATCATATCTGGGCACTAAAGAAAAAACAAATTCCTTTCATTCTTGTTGATGCAACCATGCGTAGTAACTCGCCCAGGAAATTACCATTATTAAAATCATTTCATAAAATACTTTTCAAAGATTTTAATAAAATTTTAACTGTATCAGAAAATGATGCGAAGGGATTTAAATGTTTTAATTGCACTGATGAACAAATAAACATTGTAGGTGATACAAGGTTTGACCGTGTTTATCAAAGAAGTATTATCGCTAAAAAAAGTAACTTAATAAACCGGGAAATTATAAAAAATAAAAATGTATTTGTTGCGGGAAGCACCTGGGAACAGGATGAAGAAGTAATAGTAGCAGCCTTTATAAAGCTGGCAAAGTTTGATAAATCTGCTATGCTGATTATTGCTCCACATGAACCCACCCTGCTTCGCTTGGAAAAAATTGAAAATGAATTTGCAGGAAAACTTTCTACGATTAGATTTTCTTACCTTAATAATTTTTCTGATGAAAAAGTAATTATAGTTGATTCGATAGGGATATTGTTAACACTTTACACTTATGCAGATGCAGCGTTTGTTGGTGGTAGTTTTAAACATAGTATTCATAATGTTTTGGAAGCAGCAGTTTACGGTATACCTGTTTTATTTGGGCCAAAAATAGACAATTCCCAAGAAGCTAAGCATCTTGCAGAAATTGGAGGAGGAATGTTGGTAAGAGGGAAAAAAGAAATTTACAGACGTCTGAGATCGTTATTTTCTAATTATGAACTTAAAGATGCACGTGGAAAAATTGCATTTAACTATGTTGAAAAAAACATCGGAGCAACGGAAAAAATTATAAACCAGATAAACAAAATAATTTAATTCATTCCTTTAAATATTTTTCTTCAAGCACGTTAAAATGATGTTTTTCATGTCCTGCAATAATAAATAATAATGAAAGTACAGTAACTGTAGCTTCATTGGCAACCCCTTTTTTTACAAGCATTTCTTTTGTAAAACCCTTAAACAATAACAGACTTGATTCGCGAAGATGCTTAAATTCTATAATTATATCCACTATTACCCTGCTGTTAAAATTTCCGGTAATAACATAGTCATTATGATCATATCCGGGTAATGATTTTTTTTCACCTCTTGCCAAACATAATGCACGGTATGCAAATATTCTTTCAGCATCCAGAAGATGTCCAATAACTTCTTTAATAGTCCATTTATTATCAGCATAGCTGAAATTAGCTTTATGCTCAGATATGGTTTTTAATAGTTTTATATACTTTTTATTTTGCTCAAAAAGTATCTTAAGAATATCATCACCTTCAACAAGATTTATATATTGTTCAAAATACGGATTATAATCTCCAGGACTTGGTCTCATTTTCTTCCCTTGTAATAATTTCTATTTCCAAATTGCTACTTCAAAAACACCTTCAGAATTGGCAACTGCTCTCAGCATACTTTCAGTATTAAACACCATTTCATAATTGCCTTTATTATCAACAGCAATAATTCCGCCTGCTCCTTTTGGCAGGATATTAAATACCACTTCTTCCGTTGCTTCTTTAAGCGAATATTTTTTGAATTCCATTAAAGCGGCAACTCTGTAAGCTAAAGTATATTTAATAAAAAGTTCCCCGGTGCCTGTACCGGAAACTCCACATGTGTTATTATCAGCATAAGTGCCAGCACCTATTAAAGGTGAATCACCTACCCTTCCTGGCATCTTTCCTGTTAAACCTCCTGTGGAAGTGGCTGACGCTATGTTTCCATATTTATCAACTGCAACGCAACCAACCGTACCTTTTACTTCTTTTTCCATTTTCATCTTCCACTGCTGATGTCTTTTTTCAATATGAAAATATTTTGGATCTACTATATCAACATTCATTAACTTACCAAAATCATTTGCACCTTGCCCTGACAGCAAAACATGATTTGTTTTTTCCATTACCAACCTTGCAAGTGAAATTGGATTTTTAATAATGGTAACACCAGTAACAGCTCCGGAAGATAAATCAATGCCACTCATGATTGATGCATCCATTTCATTAACGCCTGCGGATGTGAAAACAGCTCCTTTTCCAGCATTAAAGAGTGAATCATCTTCTAAATATCTAACAACCAGTTCCACTGCATCTAAACTTTTCCCACCAGATTCTAAAATATTTTTCCCGACATTCAAAGCATCAGTTAGTGATTTTACATAAGCTTCTTTAACATCTTCTGAAATTTCCGATGATATGTAACCAGCGCCGCCATGAATTACAATCGTAAATTTTTCATTATCTGTTTGGGTAAATATTTGAATTGAATAAAAAGAAAAGAATAGTAAAATATAAACTGATATTGAGGATAGGATTTTCATTTTATTTCCTTGTAAGTTTAAATAAACACTAATGTTTTTATTTTTTAACATGAGTAATTTTATAATTTTCCCTGTAATCTTCTTTTTTCTGCATACTTCCCCGCCATTGCAAGTAACAGATTCACTGATTCAAAATGATAACTCATTGCACCAAATATACTTAATAAAACAATATTGGCATACAGCTGTTGTTTTTAACTTTATGGATATAGACACAACAATATTTCCCGAAGTAAATCTTTTTAAAGAAGCGAATTTAATTGATATTGGCTGGGGCGATGCAGAGTTTTACCAGTTACCGGGCTTCGATTCAGGTTTAGCATATAAAGCTTTATTTTATGCCACACCAAGTACACTCCGTGTTGAAGGCATTACAATTTCAAAGCATAAATATTTTAATTTATCAGAAATAGTTGTTGAGTTTAATATCTCTAAAAATGAGTTGGATAGTTTGTGTACATACATTAGCAATACCGTTTGGCATGATTCCGAAGGAACTTATGAAATTTTCAACCAACGAGCTGGAGGAAAAATAAAATTTTTCAGGGCTAATGGTCACTATCACCTTTTTAATACCTGTAATACTTGGCTTGCCCGCGGATTAAATAAAGCGGGATTAAATTTTGAAGATAATATAATCCTAACAGAGCAGCTATTTAATGAAGCTGCAAAGGTGGGAAATATTATTAAGGTTCAAGATTAACTGCTTAACATTATTCTGGTAATGCTATTTATTCATGCCTCCATTAACTATTTCGTCTCTTAATCTCTGAGCCTTATACAATTTACTAATCGCTTCAAACATGCCATTAGCGGTAACACATACCGTTCTGTTCGCCTCAGTGGTATAAATATACCTGTTTGGTAAGCTTTCAATATTTCCATCGAATGCAAGTCCTACAACTTCACCATCAGTGTTAATTACAGCGCTGCCGGAATTACCGCCAATTATATCACTAGTGCTAATAAAATTCAGAGTTGTGGATGGATCAAATTCTTCAGGTAAATTTTCCCAATATATGGGTAAGTTGAAGGGAAATTTTTTATCAAAGGAATAATACCTGTCCAGGGATCCGTAAAAAGTTGTTTTGTAAGGAGCTCTGGTTCCATTATAGTCATAACCTTTCACAATTCCATCAGATATCCTTAGACTAAAAGTTGCATCCGGTGGAACTGCATCCCCATAAACAGCATACAATGCTTCTCCAAGAAGCTGGTTGTTAATATCATCTTTATCTTCAAGTGATGAGTTAAGCTCTTCCATTTTATTTAATTCATCTCTTGTTTGAAGCACAAAATAAATAAAAGGATCATCAGAATTTAGAATAGCTTCCGCCCCTTTATTTATAAGCTCCATCACTTGCTCGGCTGTAGTAATAACTGAATTTTGTAAAATGTAATTAACAGCATGGTTCCCTTTTTTACCGTCTAGCATTTTTCGTGAAATTTCATTTTCCTCATCTAAATTATCAATTAAAACATTAACCTGAACCAGTAATAATTTATCTTCAAGGTTTTTATTAAAATCATCTGGAAAAATATTTTTTATTGTCTGTTCAAGATTTTTTTCTGTGTAGTCTTCGTCGCGTTCATCTTCAGGAAGTTTTAATTGTTCTGCAAGATTTATAAGATCCTCTGCTATAAAAAAATACTTTGGTGAATAATAGCGACTTATATTGTAAGCAAATATTTTTCTGCCAAACTTAGCGGCTTGCTGTCTTCCGAATTCAATTTCTTTCCAAACATGACCATATTTTTCATTTAATTGCAGATTATTTTGTACTGCTTCCTTAAAAGTATTTTCAAAATCTTTTTTCCTGGCCATTAAAATCTGATCCAGTAAAGCTTTGTATGTTCCCTCGTAAACTTTTAATCTATTACCAACTGAATATAATCTGGCAATTAATTTTGTATCCTTAGCTTCATCCTCAGAAACCTGCTCATAGTAGATTTTGTAAAGATCCTTCAGCATTTTTGTCAGCATAGGATAGCGAATATCCCGTGCATATTCAATTTGTGCTAACGTATGAATTCTATCTGTACTTCCGGGATTGCCAATTACAAATACCGGCTGGTCTTCCGTTATGTCCTTGTGGCTCCATTTAAAAAAGTAATTTGATTTTACAGGATTTCCATCATCATCATAAGCACGCAAAAAAGCACAATCCAATCCATAACGTGGATACGTAAAGTTATCATAATCTCCACCCAGCTTTGCAACCCAAAGTTCAGGTACAAAAACCAGGCGAATATCATTGTACCGCTTATAACCATAAAGCGAAAATTTTCCGCCCTCATAAAATGAGATTACACTAAAAATTAGTTCGGGATATTCATTTGCAGCGGTTGTTTTAATTTTATTAATTTTTTCATCACGAAATTCTTTTTTCTCTGAATCAGTTTTGCCTTCAGCCATTGCAGAAAGAACTTCACTTGTAATATCTTTAATAATCATTAGTTGATCAACAAATAAACCATCCATCACCCTTTCACCATCTATAGATTCTGCAAAAAAACCATTGCTTAAAATATCTTCTCCTTCCTTATTCAGATTTCCTAATCTTCCTCTAACACAATGATGATTCGTCATTATTAATCCATCTGCAGAAACAAATGATGCAGAACAACCATTCCCCAATCGTAATGCTGATTTCCTTGCTTCTTCCAGCCATTTAGCTGAAGGAATAAAATCATATTCCTTCTTAAAATATTCCAACGGTGGATTTTCAAAAGTCCACATTTTCCCCATATCAAATTCTTGCGCTTTGATAGTATCAAGGTTCAACCCATAGTACTGCTGCGAAAATAAATTGTTGAAAAAAATAAATATTTGCAACAATACAGCTGGTAAGAATATTTTTATTTTCATTTTAATTCCGGTTTTTTGATATTTAATTTTGATAAATAAACTTAAACAGTAAAATATATTTCTCCAAAAAGTATATGAAGAATGGATAGAAAAGTTTACAGAATTATTAAAGCCGGTTCACTTAGTAACCTTAAATTAGTTAATGAGCTACTTGCTGAACCTTCCGAAGAAGAAATAACAGTTGAAGTAAAAACCATCGGATTTAACTTTGCTGATCTTTTTGCAATACAGGGTTTATACAGCGCAACACCAAAAGGCAGCTTTATACCCGGTTTAGAATTTGCAGGAACAGTTATTAAAAAAGGTAAAAACGTTTCAATTCTTCAAATTGGCGATAAAGTTATGGGAGTAATTAAGTTTGGTGCATACGCTACGCATGTAAATATTGATTACAGATATGCTCAAAAACTTCCTGTTGAATGGTCTTTCGAAGAAGGTGCTTCTTTCATTGTGCAATCCCTAACAGCATACTATGCACTTCTGGAACTTGCATCTATTAAAGAAAACGATATTGTGTTAGTTCACAGTGCTGCTGGTGGAGTTGGTATTTATGCAAACCGCATTGCTAAAAAATTTAATGCTTATACAATTGGTACCATTGGTACAAGTTCTAAAATTGATTTTTTAAAAAACGAAAGATACGATGAAGTAATTGTTAGGAACAGAAATTTTAATGGAAAATTAAAGGATATTTTGCAAAACAGAAAACTTAATATTGTTTTGGATTCAGTCGGAGGAAAAATTTTTAAAGAAAGTTTTAGACAACTTTCACCTAGTGGAAGAATTATTGTATACGGAGGCGCACAGTTCATGTCTAAAACTTCAAGGCCAAATTATGTTAAACTAATTTATAAATACTTATCCAGGCCAAAAGTTGATCCACTTTCGCTTACAGATACAAATCGCTCGGTTATGGGTTTTAATTTGATTTATTTATGGAATAAACCAGAAGAGATGAAAAGGATGATCAGAAACATTAGAGATATGGATCTAAAAAAACCATATGTGGGTAATGTTTTTCCTTTTAACGATTTACCAAAAGCACTTAGACATTTTCAATCCGGCAAAACAATTGGTAAAGTCGTTGTAAAAATTTGAAACATTTCCCTCCTCAAATAAGAAGAGGGAACGATTAATATCTTTATCCTTTGTGCTCGTAAATATGAACATCACGCTGTGGAAACGGAATGCTAATACCTTTTTTATCAAATTCAGTTTTCAATAGATGATTAACTTCAAAAAAAACACTCCAATAATCTTTTGTTTTGCACCAGGGTCTCACGGTTAAATCAATACTGCTATCACCAAAACCTTTAACTCCAACAAATGGAGCCGGATCTTTTAGAATTTTTGAGTGGCCATTTAAGAACTCTGTAATGGCATCAGTTGCATATTTAATATTTTCTCCATAGGAAATTCCTATGGATATATCTACTCTTCTTATTTCTTTATATGTATAGTTTGTAATTTTTGCGCTGGTTATTACAGAGTTAGGAATTATCACCGTTTTATTATCCATAGTTCTTATTTGAGTAGTAAATATCTGAATCTTTTCAACATATCCTTCTTCATCCGCTAACTTAACAAAATCATCAACTTTAAAAGGTCTGAAGATTATTAGTAAAACGCCTGAAGCGAAATTTGATAAAGATCCCTGCAATGCTAAGCCAACTGCCAAACCTGCGGCACCCAGAATTGCAATAAAAGAAGTTGTTTCAATTCCTAATTTGCTCAATGCAGCAAGTATAACGATAGCAAGAAGTGCAAAGTATATAATGTTTACCATAAATTTTGAAAGTGTTTTATCAATTTCGCGTTTTGTAAACTGCTTTTCTAGTGTATTTCGGATTATTTTCGCAATCCATATTCCAATTAAAAGAATAAGAATCGCTGATATTAAACTTATGCCAAAATCAACAGCATACTGTTTCAGTTGTTCAATATTAATATTCATACCACCACCGCTCTTTATTTTTATTATTTATTAATTAATGTTGTTTATTTTATTAAAGATTTCTTTTAGTAAATTTTCATCCAAAAATCCTTTTGTTCTAACTCCGCTGCAAATATCAACACCGTATGGATTAACCTCTTTTATTGCAGCTGATATATTTTCTGAATTTAATCCGCCTGCAAGAAAAACAGGAACATGCACAGAACTAACTATATTTTTACTAATTTTCCAATTGTGTGTTCTCCCAGTTCCACCCAATTGTTTTACAACTAGTTTTTCATTTCCCGAATCCAACAGTATAGAATCAACATATTTTTGTATTCTTAAAGCTTCGTTGATAGATTCTTCATTCTTAACATGAATTACCTGCACAATTTGTAAATGAGGAAATCTTCGTTTAATTTTTTGGTATACATCAAGTTTAACGTAATCAACAAGTTGTACTGTATTTGTTTTACAGTTTTGAATCTGAGCAATTATTTCTTCAGAATTCAATTTACTTGTAAGAAGAAATGTATTAATTCCCGTTGGTATCTGCACAGCAATTTCTTCAATTTTACTTTGAGAAATCACACCCGGTCCGCTTGGCATTTCAGAAACTAATCCCACTGCAGTTGCACCGTACTTAATTGCAAGTTGTGCTTCTTTAAAAGATTGAATGCAACAAATTTTTACTTTTACTTTGCTCACTTATTATTAATTAAATAATTTTTAAGATACTGGCCTGTCCAGGATTGTTCAATTTCCATTATTTCTTCCGGTGTTCCTATTGCAACAATATTACCTCCGTTTTCACCTGCTTCCGGCCCTAAATCAATAATATGATCAGCACATTTAATTACTTCTAAATTATGTTCAATAATAACTACAGAATTATTTCTCTCAATTAAAAGATTAAAACAATCTAAAAGTTTTGATATATCATCAAAGTGAAGACCAGTAGTTGGTTCATCAAATATAAACAGCGTATGTTTAGTATCCCTGCTCGCTGCAAGATGTGCCGCGAGTTTCACTCGTTGCGCTTCTCCTCCGGAAAGAGTGTTAGATGGCTGACCTAATTTTATGTAGCCAAGCCCCACATCTGAAAGTACTTTTAAATACCTGCTGATTTTTTTATGGTCCTTAAAAAACTTAAAAGCCTCATCAACTGTCATCTCAAGAACATCAACTAGATTTTTTTCTTTAAAAGTTATTTCTCTAATTTCCTTTTTAAAACGTGTTCCGCCGCATTCATCACAGGTAAGATAAAGATCAGCAAGGAATTGCATTTCAACTTTAATAAATCCATCTCCTGAACAAGTTTCACATCTTCCACCCGGTACATTAAATGAAAAGTATCCTGGTTTATAACCTCTGGCTTTCGCCTGGTGGGTTGAAGCAAATAATTCCCTTATATGTTCAAATGCTTTAACATAACTGATTGGATTTGATCTTGGCGACTTACCTATTGGTGATTGATCAACGATTTCAATTTCATCTATAAACTGAGTGCCGTTTATTTCACTAAACTTCCCTATAGTTGGAGGAGCCATTCCGAATTGCTTGGCAACACCCGCGTATAAAATATTATGAATAAGTGTGCTTTTACCTGAACCACTAACTCCCGTAACAACAACAAATTTGTTCAAAGGAATATCAACATCTATGCTTTTAAGGTTATGCTGTTCAGCCCCTACAATTTCAATTTTTTTAGTTCTTTTTTTATTTCTTCTTTTAGGCACAGGAATTTTAACTTCACCCCTCAAATATTTTGCGGTTAATGATTTTTTATTCTTTAGAATTTCTTTGAACGATCCTGATGCAATGAGCTCTCCTCCGTGTATTCCTGCTCGCGGTCCCATATCATAAATAAGATCGGCATTTTCCATCATTTCCGAATCGTGTTCTACAACAAGTACTGTATTACCAATATCTCTAAGATTTTTTAGCAGTTTTATTAATTTATTATTGTCTCTTGGATGAAGACCAATTGTGGGTTCATCCAAAACGTAAAGTGTTCCAACAAGTGATGATCCAAGCGAAGTTGCTAAATTTATTCGTTGAGTTTCCCCACCTGACAATGTGCTGCTCAAACGATCCATCGTTAAGTAACCGATTCCAACGTTGTTAAGGAAAGAGAGGCGTTTAATAATCTCTTTGAGAACCCGGTCTCCAACCATGGAATCATATTTGGAAAGTTTAAGCTCTTCAAAAAATTTTAATGAATGCTCTATAGGAATTTTTATTACATCATAAATGGATTTTCCATCAATTTTTACTTGAAGAGCTTCTCTTCTTAAACGAGAGCCTTTGCAAGCTGTGCAAGTTGTATAACCTCTGTACCTGCTAAGTAAAACTCTTATGTGCATTTTATAAGTTTTACTCTCAAGCTTTTCAAAAAATTTATTTATTCCTTTATATGTACCAAAACCTTTTTTAAGCAATTCAACTTGTTTTTCAGATAATTCTCTAAAAGGAATGTTTAGCGGAATACCAAATGCTTTTGCATTTTGAATTATTGCTCTAACGTGCTTGCTGTACTTTGCAGAGCGAAATGGTGCAATTGCTCCATCCATTATACTTAAATTAGGGTTTGGAACAACCAGGTTCATATCTATGCCAATAGTTTTACCAAATCCCTGGCAAACCGGGCATGCACCGAATGGATTGTTGAAAGAGAAAAATCGAGGTTCGGGTTCTTCATATTTTATACCACAACATTCATAAAACTTATTAAACTCTTTCATCTCCCCGGGTTCTGCATTTATGATAACTAACCGGTTTTCACCTTCCTTAAAGGTAATTTCTATAGTATCAGAAAGTTTTTCCCTGATTTTTCCTTTTTCTGTTTTAAATCGCTCAATAATAACTTTAATATCACTTTTCTTTTTCGGTAATACTTCGTTTTCATTAAGATCAACTAAAACATTATTGAAGTAAATCCTGAAGAATCCTCTTTTTTTAAGAAAATCAACTTCTTCTTTAATTGAATGACCTTTGTGCTCATGAAGTGGAAATCCAATATAGAATTTTGCCCCTTCAGGTTGTGCTTCAAGCCAGCGAGTAACGGTTCCCGTTGTAGCACGTTTAACTTCTTTACCGCATTCAAAACAAATAGTTTTTCCTATACGTGCATAAAGTAAACGAAGATAATCATAAACTTCTGTTGTGGT
Source organism: uncultured Ignavibacteriales bacterium (assembly GCA_963714405.1). Taxonomy (GTDB): domain Bacteria; phylum Bacteroidota; class Ignavibacteria; order Ignavibacteriales; family Ignavibacteriaceae; genus JAZGGS01. Next base: position 110,792 of record CAVQOH010000002.1, read on the forward strand.
TCCAACCGTAGAACGAGGATTGCGTGCACCTGTTTTTTGTTCTATTGCAACTGCTGGAGATATTCCCTGAATGAAATCAACATCTGGCTTATTCATTCTTTCTAAAAACTGGCGTGCATAGGATGATAAGCTTTCAACATATCTTCTCTGCCCTTCCGCATAAATCGTATCGAAAACAAGTGAAGATTTCCCGCTGCCGCTAACTCCTGTAAAAACAACCAATTTATTTCGCGGAATTTCAAAACTGAGGTTTTTAAGATTATGCTCGCGGGCTCCTTTAACAATTATTTTTTTGCTGTTTGTATTTATTCTTTTTTTTGCCATTCGGGAATAAGCTGGAATTGAATTTGAATTTTAAGTTCTTAATTTAAGAAATTATTTATTATCAGATGATTAAAATATTGGGTAGTTGCTATGCAGCAGCATCACTGATTTAAGTTAAAATTAATGAAAGATATAATCTGCGAGGGAGTTTACAATTATTTAACCGATTCAATCTAAACAGAACTATTTATTTGCTTCATCTAAACTTTTCAACTGTTCAATTTTTCTATCAAGCAATTCAATCTTTTCATTTAATTCCTGAGTCTTTTCATCCAAAATATCCTCGTATTCCTCCGCATCCCAGTAACCTCTATCTTCAAAGTAACCTTTAAAAAGCCAGTTATGTTTTAGTGCTTCCATATTTTCTACAAGCTTACCAGCGGCTAAACGTGATTGTTCTGTTACATCACGTAAATTTGCAAGAACCTCAGTGATTGAAGAATCTTCGGAAGTGCCCTCTACAAGTAAAGAGCCAATTACACCTTTACCGCTTTTAACATCAGTAAAGAGTGAATCAAAATTAGCAACAAGATTGTTAACATTATTAACCACTGATGCAACACCTACACCAAGAACATTAAATTGTTCGGTTAGACTATTAAGCTCTCCGGTTATTGATAATAAACTTTTATCAGCAGATTTTGTAAGATTGGCTGCAGCATAGTAAAGTTCCTCATCATTTATAATTTTACCAATTGTACCTTCACCATGATTTATTTTATACACGATACCTGATAAATTTTCTGCCATCTCTTTTGTATATGCCATAATGCCTTGTGTTTCTTCAATAATATCAGCAAAGCTAACTGGTTCTTTTGATAAAATTTTGCCGCCATCTTTAACCTGTTCAGATATTCCACTTCCCATCTCAAGTGAAACAAACTTGTTACCTACCAATCCTTCGGTTTGGATTACAGCATAAGTATCTTTACGAATAAACTTTTCAATTTCAGTTAGCAATCTCATAGAAACTTCCAGAACGCTTATTGTATCACCTATAATTTTTATGTCTTTTACGGCGCCAACATCTATACCGCTCAATCTTACGGGAGCACCTGTTCGTAAACCCTCTATATTATTAAAGTAAGCCTTGACAGTGTAAGTATCTTTAAAAAGTGCTTCTTTGTTACCAAGCATAAATATGCCAACAACCAGTAAAAAACTTCCAAGAAAAATAAAAATACCCAGCTTTGCACCGGCTATACCTTTTTTCATTTCTAACTCCTGTTGTTTTCTATTACTTCATCGCTGAAAAAGTTTTTTAGGAAAGGATCATCTGAAGTAACTAATTCATCAATGTTTCCGCTTTGAATAATTTTACCATCTTCCAAAACAATTGCCCTGTCTGCTATAATTTTTGCACAAAGTATATCATGTGTTACTACAATTGAAGTCATTTTGTAAGCTTTCTGCAATTCCAAGATCAGTGTACTGATTTCTTTAGAAGTTATGGGATCAAGTCCTGTTGTTGGTTCATCATAAAACATCAGTTTAGGATTTGTAACTATAGAACGAGCAAGACCAATCCTTTTCCTCATGCCTCCGGAAAGTTCAGATGGCATTTTATCAACCGCTTCTTCAAGCGATACTGCATCTAGTACCTTATAAACTCTTTCATCAATTTCAGTCTGGGTCAGTTCAAAATTACGTTTAAGCGGAAACTCAAGATTTTCCCTAACACTCATAGAATCATACAAAGCAGCACCCTGGAAGAGAAATCCAATTTCTTTACGAAGAATATTTAATTCTTTACTATTTAATTTAAGTACATCTTTACCATCAACTAAAATATTTCCTTCATCGGGTTCCATTAACCTGATTATACATTTTAACAAAACGCTTTTTCCAGTACCGCTTCTTCCAAAAACTACCATATTTTCTGCTTCATCAACTTTAAATGAAATCCCATCTAAAACTAGATTACTGTTAAACGATTTATGTAAATTAAATATTTCTACCATTCTATATTGTTGGCCAAAGCCATATTGTTAGTTTAACTAAAACCATATCAAATATTAATATTAGTAATGAAGCAACTACCACAGCGCTGGTAGAAGCTCTTCCAACTCCTTCTGTACCATTAGTTGCCGTATACCCCTTGAAAGCTCCTACGAGTCCAACAATGTAACCAAATACAAAAGTTTTAGAAATTCCGGGGATCGCATCTCCAAATTCAACGGAAACAATAACTTTACCAAGGTAATAATCCCATGTCATATTCTGAACTAATACAACTGCAATATATGCTCCAATTAGTGCTATAAAAATAACATACACAGTTAGAATAGGAAGTATAAAAGTAGTTGCAAAAATTCTTGTAACTACTAAATATCTAAAAGGATTTACACCAGAAACTTCCATAGCATCAATCTGCTCTGTAACACGCATAGAACCAAGTTCTGCTCCAATTCCCGAACTTACTCTCCCTGCAAAGATTAATGCAGTAATCACTGGTCCAAGTTCTCTTACAATTGATATCCCTACCGAACCGGGCAGAAATGCTTCCGCCCCAAATCGAAGAAGAACAGGATGAAGCTGCATAGCAATTACAAATCCAAGAATAAAGCCTGTAACACCTACAATGGGTAATGTTAGCATACCTAGTTCAATCATATGTTTTCTTATTTGATCAGCTTCATATGGAGGTAGAAAAATTTCTTTTAAAAATTTAATTGAAAAAGATGTAAGACCACCAATCATTTCAAAAAAATTGGTTAGTCTTTTAGACGAAGTTTCAAAAAATTTATTTAATGTTGATTGATTGTTCATCAGGATGAGAAAAAAATGTTATTCATTTATGAGAATCAAAAGCACATAATAATAACAAAAATAGGCAAAATGATTATTAATATAAATTAGTTAATTTTTACTGCAAGGAAGCAAATTTTAATTATTTCTATTATAAATATTTTCAATTATTTGATAACTTGGTTGTACAACTCTGTATACTTTTATAAAGGACAATTATGAAGGATTTTAAGAGAAGAGATTTCATCAAAACAGCTTCTATTGCTGCTGCTGGTACTATAGCATTAGGGGGTTGTAAAAATGAAAAAGAAGATAAAGTAATACCACTTATCAATACATCTAAATTATATAATTGGAAAATGGTTACATCATGGCCACCACAATTCCCAATACTTGGTGAATATGCAGAAAATACTGCAAAATGGATCGAGCAGATGTCTTCAGGAAGATTAAAAATACATGTTTATGGTGGAGGAGAACTAGTACCAGCACTTGAAGTTTTTGATGCTGTTTCGCAAGGAGTTGCTGAAATGGGACACAGTGCATCATACTACTGGGCAGGTAAAGCACCCGCATCACAGCTTTTTGCCAGCGTTCCATTTGGTATGAACACTTATCAACAGAATGCATGGCTTTATTACGGAGGTGGTTTGACGCACTGGGAGAAACTATATGAACAATTTAATCTTCTTCCCTTTCCCGGTGGTAATACCGGTGGACAAATGGGAGGATGGTTTAACAGAGAGATAAATTCAACTGATGATTTAAACGGTTTGAAAATCAGAATGCCGGGATTAGGCGGAAAAGTTATTACAAAAGCAGGTGCAACATCAGTACTTTCTCCCGGTGGTGAACTTTACACCAATTTGGAAAGAGGTGTAATTGACGCCCTCGAATGGATTTGCCCATATCATGATTATTTAATGGGCTTCAATAAAATTGCCAAATATTACTATTACCCGGGTTGGCATGAACCAACAGCAACACTAGAACTAATGGTAAATAAATCCGCTTACGAGGAACTTCCTGATGACCTTCAACAAATAATTAAAATTGCTGCCGGCGCTGCAAATACAATGATGCTTGCTTCCTTCAATGCTAAGAACGCAGAGTATTTTATTAAAATGAAGAATGAAAATGTTGACTTCAGAGAATTTCCAAAAGAAGTATTAAATCGTTTACAGGAATTGACCATAGAAGTGATTAACGAAATGATAGAAGATGATCTGATGAGTAAAAAAATCTATCAGTCATACGCTAAATTTCATGCGGAAGTAGGCGGTTGGAGTGCAATTTCTGAAAGGAATTATACTTAATTATTTCTTTTGTAAAACTATTAAAATATTGGAACGGAATCTATTTAGGAATTTAATTTTTGTAAAGGCATGAAAAATTAAAAAAAGTCATTTTCTGGTTGAGTTTAGGTCAGAAATGTAGATGAAACTCTTGAGGTGGAATTTATTTTTATCTTTTTCAAATGCACTTTTAGTATTTAGCTTGTGATACGTAGGGGAAATATCTTTTTCGGATACTTTATATAAAAATTTAATAATTCTATTCTTAATATTTCTCGGGACTAGCCTGGGCATTTGTATTATTGGACTAAAAAAAATTGTAGTGAGAATTATTATAAATCCTTCGTTTTTTAAATCTCTCTCCATCTCCGATATATGGATCCACACTTTCAAAATGTTCAACAACAAATCTAAAAGTTAAAAGATCTACAGATGCTGACCGGAGGGATAAGAATTTAAGATCGCCATTAATAAAATTTTCTTACGAATTTGTGGTATTATTTTATCAATACCTGTTGCTAGTTCAGCATCATTTTCATTCTATTCTGTCATCAAGCCATTTCCACAACCACAGTCTACTCAAACCGTTACCTCACTCAGCTTTTGAAGCACATTATCGCAGTAGAGTTCTCATCTGTGCTTATATTCACTATCAATTAATTTAATCAGATTATTTGACCGCTCTTTATTATTCAATCTAGTAATTCCACAATATCCAACATATTAAAAGGCACCAAACATTTTAGGTAAAAAAAGTGCAATTTCGGGAAAAATTATAATCAGTAAAACAGCAATTAACTGAAAAGCTACATATGGAATTACACCCTTATACAGATGTGATGTTGTAACTTCTAATGGTGCTACTCCCTTCAAATAGAAAATGGAAAAACCAAATGGTGGTGTTAAAAATGAGGTTTGAAGATTCATGGCAATTAAAATCCCCACCCATAAAAGATCAATATTCATACTTACAAAAATTGGTGAGATAATTGGAACAACGATAAAAGTTATTTCAATAAAATCAATAAAGAATCCACAAATAAAAATTACAAACATTGAAATGGCAAGAAACTGGTTTGGCTCAAGATTAGATGATAATATTAATTCTGATATATAACGATCTCCATGTAAACCTCTGAATACCAATCCAAAGGCGGCAGCTCCAACAAGAATCATAAAAACCATACTTGTAATGGAAGTTGTTTTTAACATTACTGCTTTTAATTTCTCAACTGAAAATCTTCCCTTAATTATTGTAAGAACAACTGCTCCAAGAGCACCAATTGCCGCAGCTTCTGTAGGTGATGCAATTCCAGCAAAAATGGATCCTAAAACTGCTGTAATTAGAATGAATGGGAGGATAAAAGCTGTAACAATACGTTTTACTTTTGAATATCCTCTAAATTTAATAAGCTCTTCAGCAGGCATTGCCGGGCAGGATTTTGGTTTAGCAATCGTTAGAAAAATAATCCAGGTTAGAAAAAGAAGAACAAGTAAAATACCAGGTAATACGGCTGCAATAAAAAGATCACCTACGGGAATATTTAGTACGCTTCCTAACAAAACAAGAATTATACTTGGTGGAATGATTTGACCCAATGTACCGGAAGCCATAATAATTCCTGATGAAGTTTTACTATCATACCCTCTTTTCAGCATTACGGGTAAACTTAAAACTCCCATTGTTACAACTGTTGCGCCGACAATTCCGGTTGAAGCACCGAGCATTGCACCAACTATTAAAACAGATACAGCTAAACCTCCGCGAAGTTTTCCAAACAGCAAAGCCATCGTCTCAAGCAATTCTTCCGCAAGACCTGATTTTTCCAGCATTACACCCATAAAAATAAAGAGGGGAACTGCGATGAGCACATAGTTAGACATTATTCCCCAAATCCTTAAAGGAAGAAGATTAAAATATTCTGTGCCAAATATGATAACACCAAATATTATTGAAATTCCACCTAATGTAAATGAAACGGGATACCCAAGAAGCAGAGATAATAAAACTGCAACAAAAAAGAGTATAGGTATAATTTCCATACTCAATATTCACTCCCTTTCATTGCATCTTTATCTTTTAATAACATAAATGATTTGAAAACAACTGAGACTCCCTGTAGAAGAAGCAAGAAAAAAGAAATGGGAATAATTGCTTTAAGAATGTATCTCGCTGGTAATCCCCCTGCATCGGGTGATATTTCTTTAACTTTAAATGAAATTGAAACAAAATTTTCTGTTGAAAGAATTATGATAACACAAAATGGAATGAGGAAAAAAAGTGAACCAATTAAATTGATCCATGCTTTTTGCTTTGGAGAAAATCTTGTATAGAACACATCAACTCTAACATGATCATCGATTTTTAAAGTGTAACCTGCAGCAAGTAAAAATATAATTGCGAAAATGTGCCATTCAAGTTCCTGCAGTGCAACGCTGCTGGAATTAAATAAATAACGAACAATTACATCATAGCTTACAACAATTACCAACAAAAAGGTAAGCCAGGAAGCAGTTTTACCGATTAATTCATTACTTGAATCAATAATTTTTATACAGCTCTTTATAAATTTCATTAGCTCCTACATAAATGCATTTTCATAATGATTTATAATTGGTTTCCCTTTTTCGTTTAATAATATTGTGATAACATCAAACCTGCATTCCAACTCAATTATTTCTTTATCAAAAAGATAAAGCTCGGAAATTTTTTTTATTTGCTTCTGCTTGTTTTTTGTAATTGCATATTCCGGTGCACCATATTCAAGATTTTGTCTTGCCTTAACTTCAATGAAAACCGTATAACCATCTTTTGGATCTTTAGCAACAATATCAATCTCTCCATGGCTATACCTGTAGTTGCGCTCTAATATTTCGTAACCTTTTCCTAACAACAATTCTACAGCAAGTGCTTCACCCCTTTCACCTAATTCTTTATTGCTTAATCTCATATCATATCACCACATCTGCATTTTCCAGTAATTCATTTTCAATTTCTTTGTACAAATTTTTTAAAAAAGTTTTTCTATGTAATGGAGATGCACCATGAAGTTTAATCGATTCCCTATGTTGTTTAGTAGCATAGCCTTTGTTACTCTCCCACTTGTAAACCGGGTACTCAATTGCATGCTTTTTCATTATTCTATCTCTTGTAACTTTTGCTATAATTGATGCAGCGGCAATTACAAAAGATTTTTCATCACCTTTAACCACTGGAATAGCAGGTACTTTGTAATCAAACTTATGATTCCCATCAATTAAAATTAGATCCGGTTGATTTGTTAAAGCTTCCAATGATTGTTTCATGGCAAGAAGTGAAGCATTAAGAATATTTATTTCATCGATTATTTCTTGAGAAACAACTGAAAAGGAGTATGCGGATGCTTTAATAATAATCTCTTCAAATAGTTCTTCTCTTTGCTTTTCACTCAATTTTTTTGAATCGTTTACACCTTCAATGTTTGTTTCTTTTGAAAATATAACTGCGGCAGCTACAACAGGTCCTGCAAGCGGTCCTCTTCCAGCTTCATCTACTCCAGCAATTAGTTTTATATTTTTGTTTAGGAATTTGTTATCAAAATTTTTCATATACCAAGTACAATTGCGATTATCCCGATAAACATATTTAATTTTAAGATAGCACTAATTTTATTAAACCTGGAATGAGATTGCTCATTAAAAAGAATTTTCAAACTATATATGAGAAGTGGATTTACGATTGCCATAACTAGAATGAAAAATTCAATATTGTACAAACCTGCTATAAACGGATAAAAGGTTAGAAGAATAAGGACAATTGTGAGTTCAACAATAAGTAAATTTGAACTGCTAATGCCATATTTACCAGGAAATGTTACAATACCTTGTTTCAAATCCCCCTCCAGATCCTGCATATCTTTAACAACTTCACGTATTAAGTTTAGCATGAAGGCAAATGCTGCAGGAATAATTGCTGCGAACGGATTATTAACAGCTATTCCTCCATAAATAAAAACCAATCCTGTTAAAATTGAAACGATGATGTTACCGAGTAGCGGAATTTTCTTGAATTTATGTGAATAGAAATACAACACAATCGTTACTGCAATTACCATTAGAAAAGCATAAACATTGATAAACCAGGAGAACAAAAGAGATACTAATATAAATACCCGGTATTCAATTAATGCTTGCTTAGCACTGATATTATTAGCGGCTAAAGGTCTTGCCGGATGGTTTATTTTGTCTGTTTCCGTATCTTTTATATCGTTTAGTATGTTTCCGGCTCCTAATGTAAAGGATGCTGAAATAGCAGCAAGTATAATTTTATATACCTGATAATTTTCCTCAACACAAATAGCTGCAGCTACAATTACGGAAAAGAAAGTAATTATGAAATTAGCAGGACGGATAATTTTAATAAAACTTTTTATAACTAAATTCACATCATTTGGAGAATAATAATTGTAAAATTCTTCTACCTGAATTTAGCAATCACTAATTCTGTTATCAATTATAAATTTTGTTTAAAGCGATTATTTATCAAACTCAATTTCTTTGTGTGAACCGTCACAAAAAGGTTTATTCTTTGAGGCACCACAACGGCAGAGAGCTGTTTTACCTTCCTTTATGTTTTCCGTTCCATCCTTATCCATTATAAAGACAGTTCCTTCAAGTAAATAGGGTCCGCCACTAATAACTTGAATTTTTACTTGTGGATCTTTTGTGTTTTGATTTTCTTCCATTTTTGTTTTCCTTTTTAATTAACAGATAAAATTTTTACACTTAAAATTCATTTACAATTCCAAAATGGAATTTACCATCGCTGAATGATTCACCCTTGGCAATTGCAAAACTTACACCTAATAAACCAATACCTGTTTCAACTGTTAATCCAACTCCATAACCAAAAATAAAATCTTCTTTCGCAGAAATTTCTCTATCAGGATCAGCTTCTCTGAAATAATAACCTGAATCATAAAAAGTAAACGCATAAGATCTTTGAGTAAGCAGTAAACGGTATTCCAGGTTTACCCAGGCAATTCGGGATGCAAGAAATTGTTCTTCTCTGTAGCCGCGAACGGTTCTTGTACCTCCAAATCTCCATAAATCACTGTCTTCCAAAAAATCCCCACTTAATTCCCTGCCGTTTACAGAAATTGCAATAATATGTCTTATAAAAATTTCATAAAAACCACCAAAGCTTGCAGTAAGCCGCCGCAGGTTAATTCTTGTTTCAAAACCGGCAGGAATATATTGAGCCGGACCGTTAATATTTTTTCGGCTGAAAGAGTAGGATGTTTCAAAAATAAAACCACTAGTAGGTGAAAGTGGATCATCACGGATATCAATTTTAAGACTTAAACCCGTGGTAATCGAAGATGAATTATACACTGTAAATACCGGGATAATTCTTTCGGTTGGGATTACCTCTTCTGAAGATACAAATCCTGCTGCTGAAATATCTTCTGTGGCAAGATATTCCAGGATGCCACCAATTTTACGTTTAACATAAGTTGTATCTTGTATCCGTTGAAACAACTCCGCATTAAAATTAAACGGGTAACTGAAAAGCCAGGGTTCCAAATATTTTAATTCAAGTTCCTGTGAATTTCTGTCAAGTTTTTGCCAACTAACGGCAGCTGCTCTGCCCGTTCCGAAGATATTTCTTAAAGTTACATTAACTAACCCTGTTACATAGCCTTTTTCATCATCATTTCTGGGTGGTATATAACCAATAATTCCATCAAAGTTATTTGTATTTTTTTCTTTTACATTTATCAGCAGCACTCCGTTATTACCCGAATCAAAATAAAAACTAGGAGCAGGAACAGGATCAAAAAATCTTAGTTTGTTAAGTCGTTTAGGAAAATCATCAACCTTTTCCTGTGAATAGCTTTCACCGCTTTCAATTCGTAGCTCGCGTATTATTACATAATCTTTGGTTGATGTGTTTCCTTCAATTTCTACCCGGTCAATCCTGCTTTCATTGCCCTTTTGTAAACTAAGATGTATATCAGCCAGATGCTCTTCACTTGTAGAATCTTCATATAAGTGTACTGATGAAATGGTAAAATTGGCAAACGGAAAGCCGTTGTTTTCAAGTTCTATTAGTAAATTGTTAATATTAGATTCAATTATATTTTTATTAAAAATTTCACCTTCCAGGAAAGAAAAAGTTGCTTCTGCTTCAGATAAACTTGCTGAATCCGTTGTACTGAGAAAAACATTCTTTACAAATGTTGGAGTATCCTCATTAATATTAATTATAATTTCAACTTGCTGGGAATCTTCCAAAAAGATCACCATACTTCCTTCAAAAGTGCAGTTCAAATAACCCATAAGTGTAAGTTGGCCAGAAATTCTAGATTTTGCTGAATCAATCAAACCAGCATAGTAGACATTTCCTTTATTCGTTCCGGTGAGGTTTATTATTTCGTTATCACTTAAAAGTGTATTACCGGTAACTTCCGTATTATTAATTGATTGTGCAGATAAAATGTATGGAATGAAAAAATATAAGAATACTTTTTTAATCAGGTGTATCATTAATCAGTTTTACCTTTTTCCCAATCGCATCTATTTTAATTTTATTTTTATATTTATCAGCTTCTTGAGCAAATACATTACACACATTCAAATCTATTGCATTTGCAATTCCTAACGAAGTTGCAAAATTTACCTGCTCAGCAAACGTTAATTGGTGATGCCACCCATAAACAATTCCCGAAGTAAATGCATCGCCACTTCCTGTAGGATCTATAACTGCAATTTTAGGTACTGAAATTTTATAATGAAAGTCAAAATTAGAACAGTAGAATGATTTTTCACCATCAGTTAAAAATGCTTGCTTAATACCATTTGAATAAAGAAAGTCCAGGTATTTTAACTTCTCCTTTACTGTTTTCAATTTTAAATAAAGCGATAACTCGGTTTCTTTTATATTATTATGAATTATAGTTGGAGAAGCATTTATACAATTTTGAAGATGATCTCCGTAAGTATCACAAACTGAAATTTTCCCATGTTTATTAGCAAGTTTTATCCCTTCAGGAAAAATTGAATCTGCATTTTTACAGGGAGAACTTCCAGAAAAAACAATAATCGAAGAATTTAAAATCGTCTTTTCAAGTTTTATTAGAAATTCATCAACTTCATTTTTTGTGATTTCAGAATTTTTAACAAAGAAATAGTATACGGAAGGTTTACTTTCATCAATAACTACAGCACATCCGCGTGTTTCTGATTTTGTTGTAACAGCTGAAAAATTAATGCTTTCCTTACTCAGAGAATTACGAAAATCTTTACCGGTGACTCCACCAATAAAAGTAAAAGCAACATTTTGCACATTTAATTTATTTAGCTGCCGGCTAACGTTTATTCCTTTCCCGCCTGCTTGTAATTTTAAAACCCCGTTCCTGTTTTGTTGTTTAAAGGATACATACTGATAATGATTTCTTCTTTCCAGCAGAGGATTAATAGTTACAGTTAATACCATTGCATCATTAGCAGATAGTTGGAATTAATAAATGATCCGGCTATACGAAATAATAATATATTTAAGTTTTAGTAACGATACCTTAGCATATCACCATAAAGTGGAGTGATAAGACGGTAATCACCAAAACCTGTATCATCAACAAATACAAATCTATTGTTCAAATCGTAATATTCCCAAACTTCATACGGTTTCGAATCATATTCAAACGGGTGCCGATCAATATTATCAGGCAATCCGAGTATAATTAGCACCATTCCCCTATCAGAGCGCCAACCATCAACATAGTGTGAAAAGTTTTCGTTTGCGTATGAAATTCTTCTATAATATTCTTCAAACGCCTGGTTCTGTTCATTTGTGGGATTCGGATCTCTCTTTTTCCAAAATTCAATAAACCTTCTTGATTTTTCATCGTTAGTTGCTGCTTCGTTTATAAATTCCATTTCATCAGGGTTAGCAATATAACGCAGCTGTTCTACAGCTACATCCATATCGTGTATTGTACCTGGTACACCTGTCCACCTGCTCATAAATGATTTTGTTGAATAACTAATAACCTTATCATTTTTATCTTTTAAATACACGTGCACAAGATATTTGCCAAGGTTAAGGGTCACATCTTTAAAAACATAGTTTATCTGGTTAACTCCCTCCAATACTGATTTTGTTTCATTAACCTGGTATAATACTTCTTTATCCTTATTTGAAATCATGTATTCGAGGGAAACTTCTCCCGCAGAATCAGCATATACTTCAAAGTAAAAGGGAATACCATATTTATCCGCAAAAATCTGGCGAGTTATATTTGGTACAATTTTATTGCTTCCTTCAACAACCATATTTTTTGAGATTAGCATTATATCACTGAGTGAAGGATTTACGGAAAGATCGCGAATGGTAAAAATGTTTTCTGATTCAATCTCTTCACGAGAATCTTTATCTATTAATGCAGTACGCACCAAGTAAGTGCCAGGTTGCAGTTCAAATGAACGCTGGCTAAGATTATAGTTTTCAGGTGCAACTGATTGTTCAAAACCTGATGCTGTTATTTTTTCATTCCAAATCTTTTCATTCAGAAGATTTTCTTTTTCTTCATCATAAATAGAAACAGTTACAGAATAAGATGCTTCAAAACCCTTCTCTGTTTTTACAAATTGAAGATCTTCATATGGTACATGAATGAATACATCCAACTTGGTTTTTCCATTTTCAGCTTTAAAATTTAAAAAATCCTGGAAGTACTTTGCACTGCTGCTTGGCAGATTATAATCATCATCAACCTGGGAATTTGAATTGCTGATGCAAATTAAGCTAATTGTTATTGCAAGTAATATTTTCATTTTATTGCCTCCGTTAAATTTTTATTAAATCGGCAAATAGATCATACTCATTATAATCGTAAACTTCAGCTAAATAAAATTCACCGATTTTTAAATTTTTGGTTTTTGCAGGGATCAACACTTCTCCATCCACTTCCGGAGCATCCCTGTATGATCTTCCAATATAGAAATCTCCTTCAACAGCTTCAACCAATACTTTAAGTTTTTTTCCTTTGAATGAGCTGTTAATGTTGTGCGAGATGTCTTTCTGAATCTCCATAATAGTATTTATTCGCTCATTTTTTACACTTTCAGGTACCGTATCACCCATATCAAAACTGAAAGTATTTTCTTCCTGAGAATACTTGAAAGTTCCCACTCTATCAAATTTCACATCGCTAATAAAATTACGCAGCTCTTCAAATTCTTTTTCAGTTTCATTTGGATATCCTATAATAAACGTAGTTCTTAATGTAAGATCCGGAATTCTTTCCTTAAGCTTTTCCACTAAGTTATATGTTTGTCTTTTTGTAATCCCCCGCCTCATGGATCTAAGAACATTGTCTGAAATATGCTGCAGTGGAATATCTATATAGTTACAAATTTTTTCATTTGAACCAATCATATCAATCAAGTCTTCAGGAAAATGTGATGGGTACGCATACATTAATCTTATCCATTCAATACCTTTAATATTACTAAGATTATTTAAAAGCTCTGAAATATTTGGCTTTTTGTAAAGATCTTTTCCATAACTGGTAGTATCCTGTGCAATTATCACCAATTCCTTTGTATTATTGGCAGCAAGAAATTCAGTTTCAGTAACAAGCTCATCAATAGATTTTGATTTATGATTGCCACGCATAATTGGAATTGCACAAAATGAGCAAGGGCGATCACATCCTTCAGAAATTTTCAGGTAAGCAAAGTGTGATGGTGTAGTTACAATTCTTTCTCCAAGAAGTTGATATTTTAGTTCACCTCCAAGCTCGTTTACTATTTCTTCAAAAGCCTCAGTGCCAAAATAAACATCAACTTCAGGGATCTCTTTCTGTAATTCATTTTTATATCTTTCTGATAAGCATCCCGCTACAACTACTTTTTTTGTATCACCCGAATTCTTAAGCTTAACTGCCTTTAATATTGAATTAATTGATTCTTCTTTTGCAGCTTCAATAAATCCGCAAGTATTAATTACTACAGCATCAGAATTTTGCGGATCATTTTGCAATTGGAAGTTATTTGCCGCAAGTTGTTTCATCAGTCTTTCAGAATCAACTGTATTTTTAGAGCAACCAAGCGTTATTACGCTTACCTTTTTTCGCTTTTTCATCAAAGAGTTTATAATTAAGAAAAATAATTTAAATATAACCAAACTGCAGGAGCGGAAAATAATAGCGAATCGAAACGATCAAAAATTCCGCCGTGCCCGGGAATGATGGAAGAAGAATCTTTTACACCAGCATCGCGTTTAAAACTTGATTCTACAAGATCACCAAGCTGCCCAATAACACCAATTATAATTCCAATAATTATAACATTAATCCAGGTAAGAAAATCCAGAACAACAATTTTTGCAATTACCATAGTTAATACTGCAAATAAAAATCCAAATAATGCACCTTCCCAGCTTTTATTAGGGCTAATGCGAGGAAAAAGTTTATGTTTACCAAGTGCAGTTCCACCAAAAAAAGCAGCAGAATCACAAACCCAGATTGTCGCCAGCATTGAAATTATTATAAATCCCCCTTGGTGATAGAAGTTATTTGTATGCGGGTAAAATTCTCTTATAGCAATTAATGAGGAGGAAAAAAATCCTATGTAAAAAATTCCTAATATAGTTGCACCAAGGTTTTTAACAACTGAGCCTTTATTTCGATACAGTTCAAAAATTAAGATTACCAGAACGAAAATAAATATTAATGGCGGTATATCTATCAAGTTATAAAACTGATTGGCTACCACTAAAAAAATTGCCAAAAACCCCAGCCATAAATTTGAATTCGCAATATTCGCACTAATCATTTTGCTGTATTCAGCGTAAGAAATTAATGCAATGGCCAATGTAAATATGAAAAAGTAATAGCTTCCAAAATAACTTGCCAAAACAATTAATGGAATGGCAATTATTGAAACTAATACTCTTGTTGCAGTATTACTGATCGCCATTTTCCTCTTCGTTAGAATTTTCCTGGGTTTTGACTGTAGTTATAAAATCAAGTGCCTGCTGAACATCAGCTTTTTTTACCATTAATTTTACAACGGAAAAATCACCAGGTGCAGGAAAATTACGATCTTTTTGTGAAAGCATTGTTGCAGCAATACCCGCACTTTCAAGATTGTCAATCAGCATTTCAACATCAATTTCATTAAATGAAGTATATACAAGCACCCAATCATCTTCTCCAAGCTCATCGTATAATTCAAGTTCAACTGCCTGAACAAGAGGAGTTTTACAGTCTGGGCAAATCACAATCCCGTCAATATATTCATAGTTACAATTTGTGCAAACTGGCATAGCGCCTCCTAAGTTTTTTCAATTTTATTGTAATACCTTTTAATAAAAAATACTACTATTCCGAACAAAGATAAGAGCGTAAAGAAATATATAATATTTTCATTCAAAGCGCTCGTGTCAGTTGTATCAACACTAAAAATTTCATCATCTTTTATTATAAAAAACAGCACTACAGCAGTAAAATTATTTAAAAAATGAAGAATTATAGGTATGATAAGAGATTTGCTTAAATATGCAGCAAATCCAAAGTAGAATCCAAGTGCAATTAAAGGCAGTACTCCATAAGGGCTAAAATGATATAATCCAAAAAATATTGCAGTAATTGCTGCAGCTTTAAATGGTGTGATTTTAAACTCAAAACTTTTTTGTATATATCCCCTGAACATTACCTCTTCACAAACTGCGGGAACAACAGCAATTACAATTACAACTAAGATCATTTCCGGTATATTATCTGCAGCAAGCAGGTTTCCAAAAGTTTTTTCATAAAGTTCATTAATATAGTCGAGCCAATATTTAATAGAGTTAATAAATGAAGAATCTGCTGCCCATTTTTCTATAAAAAAATTTTGAATATATAAATAACTTTGAAGCAGCGGCGTTAAAACAATTATTCCGATAATAAACAAAACAACTTCGCGCCAGTTAGGTAATTTTAAACTGATAACTTTTGGAATATCTCCATAAATCCATTTGGCAAAGAGTAATGCAGGCAAAAGAATAAAAAGTATTTGCCCTGCCATTGTAATTAATCGTAAACCGTTAACGGATGCAGCTTCCAGGTCCATTCCAAATATTAATATTGTTAATATTCCACCAGCCACCTGGAAAAGAAAGAATCCCCCGATTAAACCAAGAAATGCTGCAGCGATAGGAGAAATTAAAGGATAGTAATCTTTTCTGAAGTAAGAATCATAGTTATTTTCATTATGATCATTTACTTCGTTTTTAGAATTATTATTCGGTTCATCCATTAAAATTTAAAAAAATGTACAAGGAATTTTGTAATGATATTAAAGATAAGAAAATATAAACTCAACATTTTAAAGGAAGGGATAATTCCCCTTCCCAATTCTTGAAGTGATTTCTATCGTTTTGTTTTTAGTTCATCGGCCAATCCCTCATAACCTGTAAGCTTTGCTTCAACGTAGCCGATAATAATTTTTGTTCTAACTTTTACAGGAATTTTTAATTCATCATTTGTCATCCAGATAATAATATCACCTTCATGTTTAAACAATCCGCCTTCCTTCACTAGAGGTTCTATTACAATGCAATCATATTTACCCGTGGGCACTTCGACAGTTTCTTTACCATGATAAATTACATCCAGGTCATAAACTTTATCTTTATAAAAATTTTGCATATGAAATTTATCATTCACTTTCATTTCAGAAAAATCCATTGCACGTGTAAAGTACAAAGCTGAAACAATATCATTTACGTAAGGTGGAATTTCATATTCACCTTTACTTGTTTTTGCTTTACCTTTTCTTTGATCAAAAAAAGCGGCAAAATCTTTCGAGTAATTCCCTTCCCTGATGTGCTGTTCAAATCGCCAAGGAAAAAGTCCCTCAACATCTATATACGTTTCATATCTATCCCTGACTTTATAAAGCCAATCAAATCCGGAAACTGAATTAACTTCAAACTTAACATGATATGCATCTCTACCGGATATTCTTTTTATTCTGGGAATTTCCATAGTAGCAATACCTGCTGTGATAAAGCCGTAATCAATATTATATTGAAGTTTTTCACCAACTATAAATGCATTGTTCTCAATTTTTCTTAAATCATCATCTTTGGATTTATCTTCAGAAAATGCTGTAATGCATAGAGTTAGCAAAAACAGAATAATATATTTTCTTTTATTATTTAACATTTTTTGTCTCCGTAGTATTATACATTAAGTTCATTTTTAATTTTAGTAAAGACGTTGTCAATATCAATGCTATTCATACAATCCAATTTCATGCATTGTTCCCGTGTACAGTTTTTACAGTTGATTTCAGGTAAAAACAGTGCTTTTTTTTCAGTATAAGGTCCCCATCTTTGCGCAGAGCAAGCTAATATTTTAGGAAAAAATCCAACCGTAAACTTTCCTAATGCTGCTGCAATATGTAATGGTCCTGTTGAATTTGATACAAAAATTTCAATTCGGTTCAGCAGTGCTTTTAGTTCAGAAAGATTTAGTTTTCCAGCTAAGTTTATTGCAGAATTACCAGCTACTAATTTTTCGCATAGGTTTTTCTCATTTTCAGTTCCTGTAAGTACAACCTGAACATCATTAATTTTACTTAAGTGCTTTGTTAAGTAAACAAATTTTTCTAATGGCAGATCTACAGAACTGCCACCGCTGCCCGGATGAACAACCACAATCTTTGTACCTTGCTTGACATTATTTTCAGCTAATAAAGTATCAATTAATGAATAACTGCTTTCTTTAATATGAATATCAAAATTTACATTACCGGGCAATATTTTATCATCTATTCCAATTTCTTTAAGAAGGTTAACATTGTATTCTAATTCATGTTTTTTAGCAAATTTTCTATGCTCATAAACTTTTCGGTTAAATAGAAAAGAATACCATCTGTAACCGGTACCAATTCTTTCTTTTATATTTGATAAAAACAATATAAGTGAAACAGTAAAAGTTGGATAAACAACTATGCAAGCATCAAATTTTTTTTGTTTAAGTTTATCAATATTTTTTTTTATTGAAACTTTTTCATTTTCCTCTTTAAGTATCAGTATTTCATCAATAAAAGGATGATTTTCAACCAAATCCTTTGTGTAATCTTTAACAAGAAACGAAACCTTGCAAGCCGGATAGTGTTTTTTTACCAATCCTGCTAAAGGCAGTGAGAGTACCACATCACCAATTCTATCTGTACGAACAATTAGTAAATTTTCAGGTGCTTTCATTTTCTTGATAAAAATTTGTTCTCTTTGATGTAAAACCGCCATGGCAAGTTAACAGATTTCGAAATACCAATTCTTTTTGAAATTCCTATTTCAGAATTTTTTATTTTTGGCTGGTTAAGCAAATAAATTTTATCACTCATCAAATTTAAACCTGAATGATTTTTGTTTATTCCCAGCGCCTTGCAAACTTTACCGGGTCCGCTGGTTAAATTAAAGAGTTCACTATCATTTTTTAATTTTCTTCCAAACCTGTTTTTAATCATCACGTTTATTTCACTAATTGGTTCAACTGCACGAATTAAAACAGCTGTACCTTTATTTTTATATCCGGTAACAATATTGCAGCAATAATGAACTCCATAAGATAAATAAACATATAAATATCCGCCTTCGTTAAACATAATTTTATTTCTTTCTGTTACACCCTGATAAGAATGAGCTGCTTCATCAATTTCCCCATCATAAGCTTCAACCTCAACAATTCTTCCTTCAATTATATTTTTGGAATTTTGCTTTACAATTAGCTTTCCCAGCAATTCCTTTGCCACAGTAAGTAAGTTCCTGCAATAAAAGCTTTTATCCAGCTTTTTGTTAATTGTTGTATTATTCATTGTACATAAAAAAAAGAAAAGTAATCAGTAAGTAAAAATAATGAAGTTAGGAGGTAATTATACTTTGTATTTTGTTTTAATCTCTGCAATCTTATCAGAATAATATTCTGACTCGTCCGGTTTCATTTTAATAAGATTGTTATAAACCTTAATTGCCTCGTTATATTGCTGCTGTGATATATATATTTCTGCAAGAGTTTCTGAAACAACTAAATTGTTTTCAGAAAGATGCTGTGGAGGGTCTAATTCAATATGTTTTTCATCACCTGGAGGACGAAGCTTTACAGCTGCTATGGTTTTTGCAAGCTGTTCTAACCGGTTTTCAATTGCTTCAGCTTGTTTAACAGGATCTTCTTCGTTTTCTTTTTCCGTTATTGTTGAATTACTTTCTGTGTAATTATTATCGGTAATTTCGTTAAAAAATATTTTTTCACGCGGAAAACCAGGGATACTTGCACTTTTTTCCAATTTATTCATTTCTTCCATATAAAAATTATAAGTTTCTTCAGAATGAATAATGTTGCTGCCCTTTCTAATTAGTTTTGCAGCGAACTGCCTTTTACCCATACATGCATAAGTCCATGCAAGTAAGAGAATGGCAACAGGATTTTCCGGATAAACTTTTAATCCCTGCCTTAAAATCAAAACTGCATTATCAAAATTGTTATTCTCAATTTCAATAAATGCCGCTCTAACAAATAAGGGTGATTTTTTATTATACTCATAAATAAGTTTTACTTTATCAGAAAATATTTTTACAGAGGTTTTTTCCAAATCTATCTCTAACGATTTTTAGCAAAGGCATGCTTTATGGAAGTTATTGATACGAATGAAAATCCAATAAAGAAAAGTAGCTGGAAAGGAAGTGCAGCAATTTCTAAAAAGTATATACTTGAGGCAACACCAATAAAGCAATAAACCGCCATAATTGACTCTACTATAACGGAAAGACCAAGTTTATTATTTAAATATTTTTTATCAAACCAGGATCCCTCTTCGCCAACAAGTTTAAACTTAGGAGTTCTAACAAACTCACTTTTCCTGTTCATTAAGCCTTCAAACACTGCGCGGGAATTATTAATTGCAAAACCCATGCTGCCAGCCATAAATAATGGGAAGAGCACAATTCGTTTTCTCCAATCCGGGTGAACATCTTTTTGCGAGTAGAGATAAAACATAAACGAGCTTATAAAAGCAAGGACAAAAACAGACATTACCGCAAAGTAAAGTTCGTGTGCTCCACTGTTTTTAACAAACACTAGCGGTACATTCAAGATTGCAGCAAGAAGAATAAAAGGAAATACAAAATTATTTGTAAGATGGAAAGTACCTTGTAATTTAATTCTTAAAGGTACTTTAGATTTCCAAAGCTGCGGTAAAATTTTCTTTGCAGTTTCTATTGCACCTTTTGTCCATCTAAACTGTTGAGTTTTTAATGCATTTATTTCAGAAGGAAGTTCTGCCGGTGATGTAAAATCTTTTAGGAAAATAAATTTCCAGCCATTAAGCTGTGCACGATAACTTAAATCTAAATCTTCAGTTAAAGTATCAGAGTGCCAGTTTCCTGCATCTTCTATACAATTTTTCTTCCAAACTCCACCAGTTCCGTTAAAATTAATAAAGAATCCAGCTTTATTTCTAACAGATTGTTCGATAACAAAATGTCCATCCAAAGCCAGCGCCTGCGCTTTTGTGAGTATAGAGTAATCACCGTTCAAGTGTTCCCATCTTGTTTGAACCATTCCAACATTTTCATCGTTAAAAAATGAAAGGGTTTTCTTCAAGAAATCTTTTTGCGGAATAAAATCTGCATCAAATATTGCAATGAATTCACCTTTTGCAATCTTTAATCCTTCCTTTAGTGCACCTGCTTTATAACCTTCCCTGTTATCACGATGAATATGAGTAATATCAAAACCCTCTTTTAGTTTTTCTTCAACAACTTTGGCCGCAATGTTAACAGTTTCATCTGTTGAATCATCCAATACTTGTATTTCCAGTTTATCTTTTGGATAGTCAATGGTGCAAATAGTATTGATAAGACGTTCAACAACGTATAGTTCATTATAAAGCGGAAGCTGTATAGTTACGGTTGCATCACATTTAAAATCTGGTTTTGGTTCATGTTTAACTTCTTTATACTTTCTATGATAAAAAAGCATTACAAATCCATGCAAACCAAAAACAAATAGAATTAAAAGCGAAACAAAATAACCAATAAGTACTATCTCATCCATATCATATTCCTTTTTAAAATCACCATCCGGAAACAACGGTTAATAAAATATCTTCAGAAATTTTATCAATTGCTGATTCAATTGCATCTTCACGTTTATTTTCAACTGATGCAGGTTCATAATCTCCATAGTTAGAAAAGTTTTCATCGAAAATAGTTTTACGCTCAACCAAATCCTTATAAACTACTTTTACCGTTATTGTAACCCTTCTAAGTGATATATTTTCACCCGCACTTACGATTGATGGAGCATCAGAAAAAGATACAATTACACATTCAATAATTGCATCTGCTTTAGTACGTTCTGCAACCTGAAGAGAGTTATCTTCAATAAATTTATTTATTATCTCTTCAGTAAGCATCTCACGCAAACCTGGTTCAGCTGCACCGCTTCTATCTTCTGCAATTGGAATTGCAATTGTATTAAGATGCTCTGGAACCGATGCGCCCGTAAATGAGTAAGTACAGCAACCGATAAATTTAGTGATTGCTAAACTTACGAACAAGAAGAGAATTATGCGTTTTGATTGTTTTGCAATATTATTGAATAAATATTTTATCATAAACTAAATTTACTGAATATTGTATTCTTTAATCTTTCTGTAAAGTGTTCTTTCGCTTATATTTAGCAATTTTGCAGCTTTTCGCTTGCTTCCACGTGTTTTATCTAAAGCATTTATTATTGCCTCTTTCTCCATTTCATTTAGGGGTAAAACCGTGTTTTCTTCATTCTTATTTTGTTCAAATACTTCGTCCCTCTGATGAAGAATTAAATCTTTAATATCCACAAGGTCTTTTTTAATTTCAAATAAAGCCCTGTAAAGAATTTCTCTATCTGCTTCTTCAGGAGATTTTCTTAGAAATACCGGCAGATTTCTATTTGTCCCAATATCCTGCTGTCTAATAAGAAGTGAATTAAGTGATTCCACATTAATTACACCATTTTTACTAAGTACAATTGCACTTTCAATAGTATTTTTTAATTCCCTTACATTTCCCGGCCAGTTATAATCCTGCAATTGTTCAATTGCTTCACTCGTTATTTCCAGAGGAGTAATATTATGCTGTGCTGAGTAGTTGTTAATAAATGTAAGAGTAAAACTTTCTATATCACTCTTTCTTTTTCTAAGAGGCGGAATGCTTAAACTAACAGCTTTTAATCTGAAGAAAAGATCTTCTCTAAACCGTTTTGCATCAACTTCTTCCTGCAAATCTTTATTGGTAGCTGCAATAATTCTTAAATCAACTTTTGTAACTGTTTCCGCACCAATTTTCATAAATTCTTGTGATTCAATAGCACGAAGCACTTTAACCTGTGTAGTTAAAGGCATTTCTGCAATCTCATCTAAAAAAAGAGTTCCGCCATCTGCAATTTCAAAATATCCTTTTCTATGTTCTATGGCGCCGGTAAACGAACCTTTTTTGTGACCGAACAATTCACTTTCCAATATTCCTTCAGGTATTGCACCACAGTTAACACTAACCAATGGTTTTCCGGATCTTTTACTGGAATCATGAATTGCTCTTGCAAAGACTTCTTTGCCAACTCCACTTTCACCGTAAATTAATATTGTAATGCCTGAATCAGCAACCTGTAAAACAATATCAACCAGATCGTTTATCTGTTCGGAGTTTCCAATAATTCCATATTTATTTTTAAATTCTTCTCTACTCATTTAAAATGAATAAGTTTTTATATTTAATATTGCGTGTCAAATTGTCGGAGTGCAAAAATACTGATTTCTACTTAAATTTTAAATATAGTTTGAAATGCTAAATTGAGTTGTTTTTAGCAGGAAATTCTGTCAGAGGTTAATTATCAAGCCGTCACTGGCAATGATTGTTTTTTCTTTGATGTTACGAGGTAAGTTATTATGAGCTGAAAAAAGTAAATCCTCTTCATCATCTGTAATGTGCGTTAAAAAAATTTTTGATGGATTAGTTTTTTTTGTTGCTGTCAAAATATCATCAACTGAAATGTGAGTTGTTTCGGCAATTAAAATATCCGTTCTTTCATCTTCAAAAAGAAATAAATCATTTATACCACCTACATCAGCAGTATAATGAATTTGATTTTTACCTACACAAAAAAGGAAACTCAGCGATGAATAATTAACATATGGATAGTTTTTACTTTTTGTTGATTCTGCAAGATGAGAATTAATTTCGGCTAAAACTTTAATTTCATTACTTATTAAAAAATATTTTTTTTCAGTTATTGGCTGATATATAACTTCAAATCCCATTCTTTCAGGAAATAGATAAGATTGAATAAGAAAGTTTTTAATTACATCAATTAAATCTTTATAAATATAAATAGTTAGGGATTTTACCCTTTTGTTCATTTTCATTTGCACTATTAACGCAGCTAAACCAGTATAATGATCAGGGTGAAGATGAGAAAAAATTATTCCATCAATAGAGTTAAAATCTATTTTTGATCTTAAAAATGCTTTTGAAATTCCATCACCTGCATCAACCAGCAAATTAAAATTTTTTTCGGTGATTAGAATTGAGGAGTGTTCCCTGTTTAGAGAAGCTTTACCCGAACCTGTTCCTAAAAAGGTTAATTCCATTACTATATTCTACCAGGTGATAGGAATAATTCTACCGGAAAGATTATACTTTTTATTTATTACCTGCAGAAATCCTTCTGCATCATCTTCTTCAACAAATTTTCCAACATAAACAATATGAAACATTGTTCCACCAACAAGTTTCTCTTTTATTTCAGAAAATATTCCGGAATTGAGAAAATCAGTTTTTAGTGATTGTGCATTATTGCTATTGGAAAAAGCACCTGCCTGAATTGTAAATTTAAATTCATCGTTAATTATTGTTCATTAGCTTTTACATTTGTATGTATCCACATCCTTATCAACTTTAGTTTTATCGCTAACAGGAAATTTATTTTGCTGTGCAATTTTTACGTAAGGTGAGCCCGGATATTCTAATATTAGCTGATCAAGTTTATTTTGTGCCGTTTCATATAAACCAAGAGCATAGTAGTAAGAAAAGATTCTGTAAAAGCTGCATCAGCATACTTGCTTTTCGGATATTTATCAACAATATCCTGGTAAAGTATTACTGCCATTTGCCCATTTTCTGTTAATACACCCTCTAGAAATTTAACTGAGGGGCTTTCGGGATAGTCTTCTTTTAAATCGTTAAAGCTCTGATGTACTTCATCAATGTTACCGCTTTCAATTTGTTTGAGGTAAGGAATAATATCTACATCCTGCGAAAAAGCTGGAGAATTAAGAACTAACAATAAAATTAAAGCCGAAAATAAAATGTTTTGTTAAATATTTTATTTTCATTTTCTTTCCCTCTAAAGATGGGTAAATCTAACTAACCAGTAAGTGAAAAAGTATTCTCAGTAATTTTACTGATTCTGGAAAAATCTCCAAACAGATGTAGCGGAAGTTGCACGGTTAAGTTTAACTTTTACGTAATCACCCTTTTTAATTATCATTATTGAAAGGAAAAATAACAACTTTGTTTGTATCGGTTCTTCCGGCTAAAAATAAATTCTGATTTTCTGCTGAAACCTTCAACGAGAACTGATAATTCTCGTTGCCTATAAGTTCCTGGTTTATTTCAGAAGAAATATGCTGCTGAAATTAATAATTTCCTGTAGACGTTTCCTTTTTATTTTTCAGTTACATCATCTTCCATCTTGAATGCTTTTGTTCCTTCTCTTGGCGAATATTTAAACATATACGCACCATCAAATCTAACTTCTCTGCATAACTTCCAGTGTCATAACATGATCTTCATAAGTTTCGGTGGGAAAGCCTGCAATAATATCAGTAGAAAAGCTAACACCGGGAATTATTTTTTTTGCCTTTTCAATAAGCTTCAAGTAATGATCAATTGTGTAAGTACGATTCATTAATTCTAAAATTCTATCAGAGCCGGATTGCACAGGAAGATGAATAAATTTACAAAGATTTGTATGTTCTGCAATAGTGTATAACAGCTTATCTGATAAATCCTGCGGATGCGAAGTTGTAAACCTGATTCTCATGGAACGATCTACTTTGGCACATTCAGCTAAAAGATCAGCAAAATCATTATTTTCATCGCAGATAAGAATTAACATTTTGTCCGAGTAACGTTACCTCTTTAAAATTTCTTTCAGCAAGTTGTTCAACTTCCTCAACAATTGATTTCAAAGCCCTGCTTCTTTCTCTGCCGCGTGTAAAAGGAACAACGCAGAAAGAGCAGAACTTATCACAGCCCCGCATAACTGAAATCCATGCCTGCAAACCATCTTCCCGGTGAGGAATAATGTCATCATAAGTTTCAGTTTTAGAAAGTTTAACACCAATCCCTTTTTCACCATTATAGGCAAGATCAATAAGCTCTGGTAAGCGGCGGTATTCATCGGGTCCTACAACCAAATCAACTATTTTCTTTTTATCCACAAGATCACTTCGCAATCTCTCTGCCATGCATCCAAGAATGCCAAGCAACATTTCCGGTTTAGAATCTTTAAGATTTTTCAGGTTTCCTAATCTGCCGTAAATACGCTGTTCTGCATTATCTCTTATGCTGCAGGTATTCAGCAGTATAAGATCTGCCGATTCAGCATCTTTAGATAATGTGTAACCATTATTTTGAAGTATTCCCAGAATAATTTCAGTATCTGCAACATTCATCTGGCAGCCATAGGTTTCTATGTAAACTTTGTTCTTTTGCATTCTTTGTATTATTGATTAAAGCAAATATAGTTTATTGATTTATGCGTTTCAATCCAAACAAAATTACTAGCTGTAAGTTTAACTCAAAGCTAATCAAAAATTAAGTTTATAAAGGGGAAATTAAATTGTAGTTAATGCGTAAAGGATTAAATTAAAAACTGCGAATCCAAGAATACCAAAAACTATAGTGATTAGAATTCTTTTTCTTCTTTGTTCACGGTAAATTTCCCCGCCTAATTTAGAGCGACCGTTAAATTTAACAAAACCAAACATCTTTTCTTTTATTTAATAATTAAAAATTTCGAGTCAAATGTAAGTAAAAAAGAAGTTTTTTCCACTGTATTTTAATGTAACCAGCAGTAATAAAAACCCCTCATATTGAGGGGTTTTAAAGATTTATTTAAAAGAATTATTTATTTGATTAAAGTCATCTTTCTAACCTGGCTAAACTTTCCAGCTTCTAGTCGGTAAAAATACATTCCACTGTTAAGCTTAACTGCATCAAAGTTTACAGTGTGAACACCAGCTTCCATAAATCTGTTTACAAGTGTTCTAATTTCCTGCCCAAGCGAGTTATAAATTTTTAAACTAACCTCATTTCCTTCAGGAATTGAAAATTTAATCGTAGTTGAAGGATTAAATGGATTCGGATAGTTTTGTTCAAGCTCAAACTCTAAAGGAATAACAACTTCAACAAAAATAACTTTTGAAAATTCGAATGTTCCATCAAGGTTAACCTGTTTTAACCTGTAAGCATAGCTTCCATCTTCTAAATTATTATCATTAAAGGAATAATTATGAATTTCGGTTGTTGTTCCATTTCCGCTTATAAAACCAATCTTTTCCCAAACTTCAGATTCTCCGGAACGCTGAACTTCAAAACCTGAATTGTTTAACTCAGTTGCAGTAATCCAGCTTAATGTAACATCATTTTCATTTACGTCTGCATTAAATGAAACAAGTTCTACCGGGACACCAGGACCAACTACACCGGGATCCGGTGCAGCGTAAATTGTATCCCAGGTAATAAGTATGTTCTCAGTTGTTTCATCATGTCCGGTTATTCCATTTCCGCCAGAATTAACTTCATTTGCCCCTTCCAGAATTACCCTTTTAGTAGAGAATCCTGTTCCGGGATCGGCAAGTTGCATTGGCATCGTAAAGGCATCTGCGAGGTATGTAGTAGAAAGTGTATCTCCGTCTGGCCCATCAACTGCAAGCCCGGTTTTATCGGCAATATCATTTGTTGAAGTTGGAGTTCCAAGATTAACCATATCAACATCAATCACCAGGTCAGTTAAACCATCCCAGTAAAACAAACAAGCATTTTCACCTGTGTTAGTTAATCCCGCAGTTGAGCCAACATCTGATTGAAGCATATCAGGTGTCGAGGGATCAGTACCACTGATCTCATAATCAGCTTTAAAACCAAATGTGGTGTCAAACTCTGCTCCATCAAATGCGATAACAATTACCTGCCCGGGATTTATTATTTCTCCGGGAGGGAATTGTACAATAAAATCGGATGAAATAATATTTGGTGCAGGACCATTACCAAAAGTACCTGCATAAAGTGCATAATCCTCATCATCACTTAGGTAATAATTTGTAAGATCTATTGGTGCACTGGTAGGATTATAGATTTCAAGATATTCATCGGATGTAGGTGAAAGTACTGCTTCTGTGAGTAACAGGTGATCTTGTGCATATATTTTATCACCAAGGACAAGGGAATAAATCAGGAATACAAATAATAGCAGGTATTGTCTCATAGGTTTCTCCCAATTTTTTAGAAATTTAATTTCAATATAAATATTACTAAAAGTATAATTCAACTTTTAAATATTATAACTTGAAAAAAAATTATCTGATTAAGCTCATCTTTTTAACTTGAAAAAAATTACCTGATTCAATTTTATAAAAGTAAATACCGCTAATTAATTCAGTTGCGTCAAAATTAATTGTATAAATTCCTGCTTCTTTAAATTCGTTAAAAAGTGTAGCTACCTGTTCACCGAGAATATTGTATACTAAAAGATTTACATTTGCTTTTTCAGGTATTGAAAACTTAATTGTGGTTGAAGGATTAAACGGGTTAGGATAATTTTGGCTTAAACCATATTCAATCGGAGTTCCTAAATCTATTTCAATTACTTTTGAATATTCAGATTTACCATCAGTATCAATCTGTTTTAAACGGTAAGAATATGTTCCTCCTGAAACATTATTGTCTATAAAGGAATAATCCTTTGGTGAATTTGAATTACCGTGACCTTCCACAAATCCAATATTATTCCACTGAGTCACATTAAGCGGAGTCGAAGTATGAGATTGACGCTGAACTTCAAAACCATAATTACTTACCTCCGTTTCAGTCCTCCAGTTAAGTCTTATTCCTTCATTTATAATTGAAGCTATAAAGGATGAGAATTCAACAGGAAGAGGATTGATGCCTTCGTAAAGACTTGTGCCAACCGATTGGGGTGTGCTAAATCCAAGTAAATCTCCAATTGTTGGAGCTATATCAATTTGATAATGGAGATCATTGTTTACAATTCCCGCTGTCACATTTCTTCCAAGAACTAATAACATTATATGCGTGCAACCCTCACAATCATCACCGTGTCCGGAAAAATTAGTTGTATGTCTACCATGATCATTTGTAATAAATACTGTTGTGTTTTCAGGAGTATAGCCGTAAGTACCTGCTTCAATTATTTGCCATAATTGGTAAACCAAATTATCAGCAGTTAAAAGCGCATTATGATAACTATATTCGTTACCGCTATGCCCTGCAACATCAACTTCGGCAAAATTTATCATCAATATTTTGGGGGAATATTCTTGCATTACAGAAATTACTTTTGAATAGGTTAACGCATCATCTCTGTTATCATCGCCAATCCAGGTGCCACCATAAGCGGAACCATAACTGGAATAATCAGAATATGTTAGTATATCAAGTTTATCTTTACCTGTAACTGCAAAGCAATCAGATTGAGGATTTCCATCTTCAAGACGTATATATTCAAATACAGTAGGATTTGTTGGTCTTTCAGTTCCATCGTTTGCGATCGGCTGCCAGGTACCTGTTTCAATAGCAGCATGCCCGGGGCAAGTTTCAGTAAGTCCAGATGGATAATCAATTCTAAAATTAGTGTAAAGATAACCGGATGGCTTAAGATCGTTATATAAATGTGGGATGTAAGTACCAGCACCACCAAATGTTTCCGTATATCGGGCACCATCAATAACAACAACAATAACATTCTGTGAAAACAGAAATCCCGTAAAGAGCAAAAACAGTAATGTTATTTTTAGTTTCATTACTTCTTACCAAATTACTAGGTTTTTTTAATCTGGAAATAATGTAAGAAATTAAATTGAGAAAATCTTAGCTGTTCAATAAACTGTAATGGGAAACAATAAAGCCCTGCAAAAACAGGGCTTAATATTTAAATAATTTTTCTAAAATCTAAATTATTTCAACAATAACATTTTTTTAACTTCTTTGTATGTTTTACTTCCGTCTCCTAAACTAGCTTCAACCGAGTAAAAATAAACTCCTGATGAAAAATTTGTGGCATCCCAGATTAGTTGATAAGTTCCAGCCTCTTGTATATCATTGGTAATTAGTTCAACCTGTTCACCTAAAGAGTTAAATACTTTAATAACAACTTTACTCTGTTCAGCGAGTGAGTATTTAATTGCAGTTGATGGATTAAAGGGATTTGGATAATTCTGTTCAAAGGCAAACGAAACAGGGGTTATATCTAACTTCAATTTCATCCGAATAAGCAAAAGAGCCGTCAGTATCAATTTGCTTTAACCTATACTTTATTTTGCTTAATCCGTTTAGTTCAGTATCAGAAAATGAATAGAATTTTGGTGAGTTGCTGTTTCCGTGTCCTTCAACAAAACCTATCTTTACCCATTTATCGTTTTTATTTAGCTCGCTGGATATCAAAACCATAGTTATCAACTTCAGTTTTGGTCTGCCATTCCAAGACAATTTTACCACTAATAAAACTACCTGTAAATGAAACAAGTTCTACAGGTAATGGATCATTTGGAGGACCTTCAATTTCAAAATCATCTATTGCCACACCTACATCTGTAATCAATCCATCAGATTTAAACACAAATCGGAAAGAAACATTTGAATTACCTGCTAATGAAGAAATATCTGTATAGTATTCTGTCCAAGTAGAGTTATTCCCATTAAAGTAGGGCTCATTAATAGGAAATGAAGTTGTCTGAGTTGTGTTTGCAAAGTTGTACCAGTTGGCACCAATGGTACCAACAATGTTCCAATTATCTCCTTTATCCAAAGAATATTCAACCCTAAAGCCATCCCACCCCAGTTCAGTATTAAAGCGGCTCCAAAATCTTATAGTGTATGTACCGGGTGATGACAAAATTGTAGACTGGTGTATAAAGATTTGAATTTGAATTATCTACATAGTTACCTGTTAATCCTGTAACCCACGAATTTGAACCGCTATGTGTTCCGTTGTTTACCAGTTACACTCGAATTACCAAGTTCGAAAGCTGTCCCGCTTAAATTTTCTGAAGCAAAATCGTTTAAATTAGTTTCAAAATTTCCACCATCTGATGGATTATATGGTGTTCCCCCATAAGGTAAAACATGTATGTAATCAGTTTTAATTTCTGTATCTGCACCGCTATTAATAGTTAAAGTTACAGTATATTTTCCAGCTGATAGAATATGAATGAACCGGATTTTGCTGTGTTGAATTATTACCATCACCAAAATCCCATTGCCAGGAAGTGGCTTTGTACGATGCATCCGAAAATTGAATGTTTTTATCTACATAAGTAATCTGTTTGTTTACGATCCGAATAGAGCTGTGGCAGCCGCAAATACATCACTGGAGAACAAACCTCTTCCATGAGTTGCCGCAATAACAAGGTTATCGGAACTTCTTAATTGAAGCATATCAGTTCTTACATTTGCAAAACCAGTATTTGATGCTCCCCAAACTGTACTTCCTCCATCAAGATTATCTGTAGACCAAACCCCGAGCTCAGTTGCAAGTAATGCCTGATCACTATTATTTGGATTAAAGAGTGCCCATCTTATTGGCATATCAGGTAAGTTTCCTTCAACAGAAGTCCAGTTTGTTCCGCCATTTGTTGTTTCCCAAACACTGTTAACGCCGTAGTTACTGAATATGTAACTATTATATGATTATCATTCCCATTTTCAACTTCAATACAGGATACATATCCTGCCAGGCATTCCGGCACCATTATTTATATGCATAGCTGAGGGCGATGAATGAGCATTATTAACTCTAACAACTCTCCCATTTCCTATTCCAAAAAAAACACGGTTCGATGTATTTGGAGAAACAGTTACAGCAGAAACCTGACCTCCGCCAAAGGCAGTTACAGAAACATTGGTAAAAGCTGATCCAGTTTGTGGATTTGTCCATCGTCTATAATATCCTGAACTCCAAGCTGCATAAAATTGATTATTTGTATTGTCATAATCGGTAGGATTTATGAATCTTCCATTATTATTTGAATCCAACAGAATTAAAGGAATTACCCCCATCAGTGGATCTGCTATAATTGATTATAAACGTAAGAAGTCCACTGATAATGAGATTGATCCTGATCGATGTGCGTAAAACCACCATCACCTCCAGTTACTTCAACAGTACTGTTTACTCCTTCAGTGCTGAATTTATGAGAGCCGTTATCCTGTGCACCTGCAAGAAAGTGATTAGAAAGGGCATCGGGATGCATTGCGCAGGCATAAAATTGAGTAGTGTTATAATTAAATTCTTTTCTTGCAATTGTAGGAATTGCTGAAGTGCCATTACTTGTTCTGTAAATTCCACCATCATTTCCAAAATAAATTACATTCGAATTTCCAGGTTCAAATAAAATAATATGCTGATCGGCATGCACTTCCTGGTAACCATAACCTCCATACCAATGTGATATCTGCTGCCAAGAACCCACTGTCTGACCCACCAGTTGTTGATTTGAATAAATCAATTCCTCCAACATAAATAATATCACGGTTGTTTGGATCAACTTCAATTGTTAAATCATACCAAGCCTGGCTGCGGGAAAAATCAGAGGATGAGATACCAGTATCATCATCACTTGGCTCAGCTCTGCTTGTCCAGGTTGATCCACCATTAGTTGTTATTAATATACCATTAACTATACTGTTTAACTCAACAAGTGCATATACATAATTTGCATCACTGTTCGCAACAGCTAGTTCAATTCTATGTGCTGATATTGGAATTGTAAGAGCGGAACCAAAACTTGCACCATCATTTGTTGATTTGTGAATAGAACCATATAGAGATGCAAAAATATCACCATTGGCTGCTTCTTCAATATCAAATGCGTAATTACTCGAACCACTGATACCAGAACCTAAAACTTTTGTCCAGCTTGTTCCACCATTGGTTGACCTTTGCACACCCCCACTTCGGGTTGCAACTAAAACCGTTCCTGAAGATGTAACAATAACTTTTTGACAGTAATTAAATATAGATCCTGTGGTGCTGGATAATTGGCTCCAGTTACTTCCACCATCAGTGGATTTCCAGACACCAAATCCTCTAACAGCATCAGCATTGTAGTAACCTTCACCTGTACTAAAGTACATTGTGTTTGTGTTTGATGGATCGTATGCTAATGAGCTGATTGCCAAGTTTCCAAAGAAATCATCTACACTCTGCCAGTTGGGTGATGATGCGGTTATATCTGTAGTTTTCCACAAACCTCCGGCCACCCCGGCAGACCAGATAGTATTTTTTGTAACATCATTTGGATCAACCATAATTGCTCTTGTTCTTCCACCAACATTATCAGGTCCTCTTTCTGTCCAATTCACACCAGTTAATGGTGACTGAATATTCGAAATCGATTGAGCGTAATGATAAGCTTCAATTAATCTTTCTTTTGGAATAATTCCGAGTTTAGGATCTTTTGTCATCTCAAATTCTTGCTCCATTGCAAGATCCATTCTATCCCGCTTTGAAAACTCAGATGATGATCCCTTATGAACAAGTTTATCATTAGGGGAGTTATAGAATTGAACAAAAATAGAATAGCTAAAAAGTGTTGTTAGTGAAATGAATAATATCTTTCTCAATTTTTACCTTTTCATTGAAATTAACTAATCTATAGAAACGACTAAAATCATACCAAAAAAGGGCGCAAAATTGCACCCTCTTGAAAGTAAATATATGGAAAAGTTTACTTAAGAAGAACCATTTTTCTTACTCTAAAATGGTTTTCTGATTGAAGAGAATAAAAATAAATTCCGCTGGAAAGATTTTCTGCTGCAAATTCTGTTTCGTATACCTTTCCACCTTCTGCAATTCCGTTAAATAATGTTGCAATTTCGTTACCTAAAACATCAAAAACTTTTAACTTTGCTTGCTCTGTTTCTGCTAATGCAAATTTTATTGATGTAGTTGGATTAAAAGGATTGGGATAATTCTGCTCAAGTACAAAGCCATCGGGAATATTTCCTGCATCAACTTCAATAATATTGCTGTATTCGAAATCACCATCGGTGTCAATCTGTTTTAACCTGTAAGCATATTGGCCATAATCAGCATAGTTATCTGTATATGAATATTCTTTTGGTGAATTGCTGTTTCCGTGCCCTTCTATAAAAGTTAACATTTGCCATAAAGTGTCTTTTTCATTTAATTGAGTTCTTTCAACATTAAAACCGTAGTTATCAACTTCAGTTTCAGTTGTCCAATCAAGCTTTACGCTACCATTTCTCATAACATTTGCGGTAAAAGAAGATAATTCTACAGGAAGTGCACCATTAAAAATGTTTAGAGCATCTCCCCTTCCATAACCATAAAGGTAATCGTGCCCAGTAATACCTAATTCTTCCGACCAATCATATAATAATTGTTCTAACATCATCACCTGTCTGCATTATATCATAGCTCCATGCCTGAGCTAAAACAGCAACTATATGTGGCGTTGCAGCAGAAGTTCCACCAAACGATGTAGGAAAACCCCCAGCTCCGGAAACTTCCACAAAATCAACTCCAACAATACTAGGTGTTTGTCTTATTTCTGATGTTGGGAATTCTATTGTTGAAGGTCCCCAAGAAGAAAATATTTCCAGAGAATCGGGAGTATCCTCATCACAAGCTCCTACTGAAACTACTCCATTTGCAGCAGCATGACCAAAAATTGCATCCTCAGGTTTAATATTATCAATATAATTAAACCAGGAAGGATAAATAAAAACTTCAAGGTTACGGTCATCTCCTGAAAATTTATTTACCCAAATTGCGTACGCATCACTTGCCCCTGATGAATTTGCTGTAAAAAGAAAAGCTTCCAAAGGATCATCGTCACCGTTTTGCTCAATAGTACTTCCTGCGACAACTGAATCTAGATCGAATGAGTACAATACAACATCATAATCATTCCCAGATGCACCAAACTGATCATCCCATTGAAGAACGACAATTACATCCTCACCGATTGGGATGCTAACATAGAGATCAGTATATGTAGGGTCACTACCTTCACTGAAATCATGAAAATCAGGATATGCTGCAAGTGGATAAAAATCGCCCTGATAATGAGAATTCCCAGCGTTGCCACAAGCAGAAACATAAATAATATCATTAGCCCCTATTACTGAAGAAACATGAGAAGCAACTGTACCATCTTCGTAAAATGGTTCCAAAAGCCAGCCAATATCGTCGCAAATAATATCACAACCTGCAGTTATCAAATTATCAATAGCAGTATTGAAATCTGCAGTGTTTGCTCCTGCGTCATGAAAAAAAAGATTTGCACCCGGGACCATATCATAAATTATTTCAAGCATAGCAGTTCCCTCATCACCACTTCCTACACTTAAAACTGTAAGCTGATTCCCCACTGGTAAATCACCATTTAATTGAGCAGTAAACCTATTTGTAACACCATCAGAAATAACACCTATGCTAATACCGGTTCCATCTTCACCATATATATTTCGTACATCAAGTGTGCGGTGAATTGCATCCCCCTCCGTTAATGCAGAACCAATTCTTTTAACTGGAGGAATTACTGTTCTAATTTTTCTAACTCCGGTTAAAGATGCTAAAGCATCCAGGTTTTTAACTTTAATCCAGGCAACAGCCAAATAATTCTGTTCATCACGATTGGTAACATTTTCCGCAAAGGTATTTACTATTGAAGTAGAATAACCATCATTCAGATAAACATAAACATATACCTGTCCCTCTAAAACTTGTGTTTGAATATCATTAGCAAATTCAAAAGGTTTAAATTGATTAAATTTTACCATTGTATTTGAATGTGCTTCAATTGAAGTTGCCAATGGAAGAAAATTATTATTTACAAGGTGCAATAGATCTGTGCTCAATTTTTTCTGTGCATCAGTCATCTGTAATTTTAACTGGTTAATCCGGGAGAATTCTTGAGTTGTTGCTTCCCTCATTCTTTCAAGATCTACCTTACTTGCATCAAAGCTTTTTATTTGGTTGTTATTGATTTGTTGAGAAAAAATATTAGTGCAGAAGAGAAGAGCGAATAAACTTATTAATTTAGCAGAGTTTTTCATAATTCTATCTCTCAGTTTTTAAAATTTTGTTATTTTGCCCAATGAGATTTTTATGGTAGTTTATTGCACCCATCAATAAGTACTACCATATCTTATATTAAATACAAATTTTTGTAGTCGCAATACTTATACCAGCAAAATATATTATTTTATAAGTGAATTTTAGTTTTAAAAAATTTCATTCTCATTCTGATACGAAAAACATAGAAGATTTGTCCCAATTTGAATTCAGGGAGAATTAAATTCACAAATGGTTTAAATATTTCATCACATGAAAAAGATATTAATAACAGGTGCAACAGGTTTAATTGGCAGAAATATTTGTTTGAAATTATTGAACAGAGGTGATGAAGTATCAATATTCGCTCATGATGTTGAATCAGCTAGAAAAAAAATTCCAAAAACAGTAAATAGTATAGAATGGGATTTCCATAAACCAGATAAATGGAAAAATCACATTAATGGAATTGATGCAGTTGTTCATCTTGCGGGTGCAAATCTTGCTGCAAAACGATGGAATAAAAAATATAAAAAACTCGCTTACGAAAGCAGGGTAATAAGTACAAGCAATTTAGTTGAAGCAATAGCACAAGTTGAAAAAAAACCAAAAGCTTTTATCTGCTCATCTGCAGTTGGGTATTACGGAAACCGAAATGATGATTACTTAAATGAAGATGAAGAACGTGCAGATAATTATTTAGCAAAACTTTGCTCTGATTGGGAAAAAGAAGCTGAGAAAGTTGAGGCGTTGGGTGTAAGAAGAGTTTCAGTGCGTACTGGCCTGGTTTTAAATAATGGTGAGGGACTGCTGAAACAAATGCTTCCATCTTTTAAAATGTTTTTGGGAGGATATTTAGGTAACGGCAAGCAATGGTTTCCATGGATTCATATAAATGATATTGTTGATATTTATCTGCATGCAATCGATAATATAAATCTAATTGGAAAAGTAAATGCCGCCTCACCAGGAATTGTGAGAATGAAAGAGTTTGCTGAAATTTTAGGTAAAGTTTTGAAAAGACCTGCATTACTGCCAATTCCAAAGTTTGCAATAAGAATTCTAAAGGGAGAATTAGGAAATTATACAACAGACAGCCAAAGAGTTGTTGTTAAGAAATTACTTGATAGCGGTTATAAATTTATGTTTGATGATTTAGAAGATGCATTAAGAAATTTATTAGAGAAGTAAAGGGGCGTTAAAGTACGCCCCAAAATTTAAACGATTAATACCTGTAATAATCAGGTTTGTACGGTCCTTCAACAGGAACGTTTATATATTTTGCCTGTTCTTCTGTTAACACTTCCAAATCAACACCAATTTTTTCAAGATGAAGTCTTGCAACCATTTCATCCAAATGTTTAGGCAGTGTATAAACTTTGTTTTCATATTTATCGCGATTATTCCAAAGTTCAATTTGTGCAAGAACCTGATTTGAAAATGAATTGGACATAACAAAAGATGGATGACCCATTGCACAACCAAGGTTAACCAATCTACCCTCAGCTAAAATAATTACATCGTTGCCATTAATATTATATTTATCTACCTGGGGCTTAATAGTATCTTTTGTGCTGCCATAAGCTTTATCTAACCAGGCCATATCAATTTCATTATCAAAATGTCCTATGTTGCATACAACTGTTTTATCTTTTAATAGTTTAAAGACTTTTTCATTAACAACATTATAGTTACCTGTTGCAGTTACAACAATATTTGCACGAGGTGCAGCTTCTTCCATCTTCTTAACTTCAAAGCCATCCATTGCTGCCTGAAGAGCACAAATAGGATCAATTTCCGTAACAATCACTCTTACTCCAGCACCTCTTAATGATTGAGCAGATCCTTTTCCAACATCACCGTATCCAGCCACAACAGCAACTTTACCTGCTAGCATTAAATCAGTTGCTCTTCTTATAGCATCAACTAAAGATTCACGACAGCCATACTTATTATCAAATTTAGATTTTGTAACTGAATCATTTACATTTATTGCGGGCATTGGAAGTGTGTTGTTTTGTTCTCTCTCATATAAACGATGAACGCCGGTTGTAGTTTCTTCAGAAATTCCTTTAATATTTTTTGCAAGTTCCGGATACTTATCCAAAACCATATTTGTTAAATCGCCGCCGTCATCAAGTATCATATTCAGCGGTTTATTATCATCACCAAAAAATAAAGTTTGTTCAATACACCAATCATACTCCTCAAGAGTTTCACCTTTCCAGGCGTACACTGGAATATTTTCTTTAGCTATTACTGCCGCTGCATGATCCTGCGTAGAAAAAATATTACAGGATGACCATTGAACTTCTGCACCAAGTTCCTTAAGTGTTTCAATTAAAACTGCAGTTTGAATTGTCATATGCAAGCATCCTGCAATTCTTGCACCCTTAAGCGGCTGCTCCTTTTTATATTTTTCTCTAATTGCCATTAAACCCGGCATTTCAGCTTCAGCAAGATTCACTTCTTTCCTTCCCCAATCAGCAAGCGTGATATCCTTAACTTTAAACGGTAGCTTTTTCACTTCATTTTTTACTGCTACATTACTCATATCTATTCCTTTTATGTTTTTTTAAAAATCTTTATGTATATTTTTTAAAAATATTTACAAGGTCTAACTGTTCCCATGTAAAGGTTTCTTCTGATCTTCCAAAATGCCCGTAGGCAGCAGTTTTCTGATATATTGGTCTCCTTAAGTTGAGCCTGCTTATTATCCCAATTGGTGTAAGATCAACTTCTTTCATAATCATTTTAGAAAGCTCTGAATCGGGAATAACACCCGTACCTTTAGTATCAACATAAATGGAAACGGGATCCGCAACTCCAATTGCGTAAGCAACCTGTACTAGACATTCTTTGGCAAGCCCTGCAGCAACAATATTTTTTGCAATATGTCTTGCCGCATAAGTAGCAGAGCGATCTACTTTGGAAGGATCTTTTCCTGAAAAAGCACCACCACCATGTGGAGCCCATCCTCCGTAAGTATCAACAATAATCTTTCTGCCTGTAAGCCCGCTATCACCGTGTGGTCCGCCTATTTCAAATCTACCTGTAGGATTCACAAAAATTTTAGTGTTCTTATCTAATAATTCCTGCGGAATAACTTTACTGATTACCTGTTCTTCAATATCTTTTTTGATTTTCTTTTGATCTGCATCTGCATCATGCTGCGTGGAGATAACCACAGCCTCAACTCTAACAGGATTTTTTTGATCATCATATTCAATGGTCACCTGAGATTTTGCATCGGGGCGTAAATAGTGCATTACACCATTGTAACCTTTTCTTATATCAGCAAGTTTTTTTACAAGACTGTGTGCATATACAATCGGCATCGGCATAAATTCAGGAGTTTGATCGCAAGCATATCCAAACATTATTCCCTGATCACCTGCTCCTCCGGTATCAACTCCCATCGCAATATCAGGAGATTGTGAATGTATAGCATTTAATACTGAGCAGGATTCCGAATCAAATTTGTATTCTGAACTTGTATAACCGATTTTTTTTATTGTTGATCTTACAACATCCTGTACTTCAATATATGCTTCTGTTGTAATCTCTCCTCCAACAAGTACAAGACCCGTAGTAACAAAAGTTTCGCAGGCAACTCTTCCGTTAGGATCTTTATCATATATTGCATCTAAAATTCCATCTGATATAGCATCACAGACTTTATCAGGATGTCCTTCAGAAACTGATTCGGAAGTAAAATAGAACGACATAATTTAGAAACCTCTTTGTATAATAATAAACCTTTAAAATATAATATTCGCTTTTCAAAAAAGAAGTTACAAAATTAGCCAATCACCTTGTTAATAACAAGTTATAACACCTATACTAAAAACTATACAACGATAATTTTTAATATTCATATATTTACTGAATAAATAATCACCGGGATATTATTATGAATTGGCAAACCAGAATTACACAACTTTTTAATATTAACTATCCCATAATCCAGGCAGGAATGGTATGGGTTTCAGGTTGGAAACTTGCATCTGCTGTTTCTAACAATGGAGGCTTAGGTCTGATAGGGGCTGGCTCAATGAAACCTGAACTGCTACGAGAGCATATCATAGATTGCAGAGCTGCAACAAATAATCCGTTTGGAGTAAACATTCCTCTTCTTAGAAAAGATGCTGATGAACTTATTGACGTTGTAATCAAAGAAAATATTAAGATAGTTTTTACTTCGGCAGGTAATCCTAAAACTTTTGCAAATGAATTAAAAGAAAATAACATTATCGTTGTGCATGTGGTTCCTTCAATAAAATATGCATTAAAAGCAGAAGAAGCCGGCTGTGATGCTGTTGTAGGAGAAGGCGTTGAAGCTGGAGGGCACAATGGTATTGATCAAATAACTACAATGGCTTTGATACCTCAATTGGTGGATGCAGTTAAAATTCCTGTTATTGCTGCGGGAGGAATTGCAGATGGAAGAGGGATTCTTGCTGCGTTAGCGCTGGGAGCAGAAGGTGTTCAAATAGGTACACGGTTTGCTGCAACTATCGAATCCTCAGCTCATCAGAATTATAAAAGTAAAGTTGTTGAAGCAAAAAACGGTGATACTATTCTTGCATTCAAAAAAATTGGTTTGGTAAGAATGATAAAAAACAATTTTGCTAAAAAAGCTGTTAGAGCAGAACTGGAAGGATGGGATGAGGAAAAACTCAGAAGACTATTAGGTACCAAGCGTGAGATGCTTGGTATTTTTAATGGTGATGAAGCTGAAGGTGAATTGGAAGCAGGACAATGTTCAGGATTGATAAATGATATTCTTCCCGTTAAGGAATTGATGAACAACCTGATAGGGGGAACTGAAAATGTTTATAATAAAATCAGTAAATAAATGGATGTTAAGATTTTATGTTTGTAATACATTGTTAACTACCTCATCAATATTTTTTACACCCTTAAACAACAATACAATTTTTCTTAAAACTGCTTCCACAACTGCATCCGGGCAGGATGCACCGCTTGTTAAAATTATTTTTATTGGTTTATCATAGTTCAAATAATTTTTAGTTAATTGTTCTTTTTTTAGTTTAAGATTAAAGTGTTTTATTTCATTTCCAGATATTATTTTATTTTCTGATGAAATAAAAAACGTTTTTAATTTATCTTCACACAATTCAACTATATGAGATGTATTCGAACTGTTATAACCTCCAACAACAATTGCAATATCGGCCGGAACTTCTAACAGTTTATACGTTGCTTCCTGGTTATCGGTAGTTGCATAACAAAGCGTATCCCTTGTATCGGCAAAATGATTCGCTAATTTCTCCTTACCATACTTTTTTATCATCGCAGATTTTAATTTTTCTGCAATTCCCTCAGTTTCGGATGATAACATTGTTGTTTGATTAACCACACCAATTCGTTTCAGATCTTCTTCAGGGTTAAAATTTTTTGAATACTTTCCTTTAAAAAATTTAAAAAATTTACTTTGATCAACTTCACCAATAATAACTGATGAAAGAAATTCCGCTTCCTTTAAATCTCGCACTATTACTGATTTTGCGGATTGAATTGCATGTGAAAATGTTGCACGGGTTTCTTCATGATTATGTTTTCCATGAATAATAACAGTGTAATCCTTTGTTCCAAGCTGTTTTGAACGGTTCCACACTTTTTCTACAAATGGACAAGTAGTGTTATATTTATACGGATCAATACCAAGCTGGTTAAGTTTTTTTTCAATTTCTAAAGTTGTACCAAAGGCTGGAATTATTACGATGTCTTCAGGTTTCAATTCCAGCCAATCGATTAACTGTTTACCAGTTTCATCCAAAATAAACTTTACGCCTAATTCATTCAAATCATTATTCACACCTGGATTATGAATCATCTCACTTAATAAAAAAATTCTTTTCCCCGGATTTTCTTCAATAGTCTTATAAGCAATTTCAATTGCATTTTCTACACCGTAGCAAAATCCAAAATGTCTTGCCAGGTAAAACTGAACGGGTCCAAAATCAAGTAAAGTTGGAGAGTAATTTTTTTTCCTTGGATCATCAAATTGTCTGAAATCTTTTATTTGTGTAATAAAAGAACTTCTGTATCTATTTGGAATATCAAATTTTTTCATAAAAATTATTTATTAATCAATCTGAATCAGATGAAATTAATTTCATATCCGATCTAAAATTTTCTTTTGATGGTTTAATAACAATAAAGTATCCTATTAAAAAAACAAACACAACAGTGTATAAATTATTACCCGTAAGCATTAAAGCGATAACAGCAAATGTTGCAGCACCTTCAACCATTGCCCACTGGATTATTTTGAAAGTTTTATACTTAATAAGTTTTTCTGAAGTTTCACTATTCGTATCAACGCCAGCAATATTTTTAATGTATAAAAACCTTGATGCAGCCATTATTGCAAAACCAAATATGGGAACAATTATCTGAAATATTTCATCAAGTTCTTTATATGCACTAAACTCATCTGATGAGATTAATATATATGCAATTACAAAAAAGACTACCTGCCATAAAAGCAATGCATAATATATTGAATTAGTTATTCTTAACTGTTCTTTTATCAAGTCCTCATTCACAATAGTACACCTTAAAGAAAAAGTAACTTAGAATTTCAAAAGCATCTTTGCTATATTTGCACACTAAAATTGAAAGTAAAAAATGAATCTGGTTGAAAAATTAGAAAAAATTAAAGAGAGATACGAACTTATAAACCAACAGCTATCTGATCCTGCCATTGTAAATGATAGGAAAAAGATGATATCACTCGGAAAAGAACAGAGTGAACTTGAGGAAATCGTTCAGGTTTATAAGAATTATAAAAATGTGATAGATAATATAAATGGGAACAAACAAATTATTGCAGCCAATGAAGATGTTGAATTAGTTCAAATGGCTGAAGCGGAATTAGAAGAGTTATTTGAAAAAAAAGGAAATTTGGAAGAGGATATAAAAATTATTTTGTTACCAAAAGATCCAAATGATGATAAAAGTGTTATCATGGAAATTCGTGCAGGTACAGGAGGTGATGAAGCCGCACTTTTTGCAGGTGATTTATTTAGAATGTATACACGATTTGCCGAAAACGAAGGATGGAAAATTGAAATTATTGATATTAACGATACTGGTCTGGGAGGAATAAAAGAAGTTGTTTTTTCTTTAGACGGTGAAAGCGTTTATGGTGATTTAAAATTTGAAAGTGGTGTTCACAGGGTTCAAAGAGTTCCTGAAACTGAGGGAAGCGGAAGAGTTCATACCTCCGCAGCTTCTGTGGCTGTTTTACCCGAAGTAGAAGATGTTCAGGTTGAAATAAATCCAAGTGATTTGAAGATTGATATTTTCAGATCAGGCGGTGCTGGCGGGCAAAATGTAAATAAACTTGAAACGGCTATAAGAATTACTCATTTGCCAACAAAGCTTGTTGTTCAATGCCAGGATGAAAGATCTCAATTAAAGAATAAACAGAAAGCTATGAAAGTACTTAAAGCAAGACTTTATGATTTAGAATTGAAAAAACAAAATGAAAAAATATCTGCAAAAAGAAAATCAATGGTTGGTAGCGGAGATAGAAGCGATAAAATAAGAACTTATAATTTTCCGCAAAACAGAATTACAGATCATAGAATCGGATTAACACTTTATAACTTATCTAACATTATGGAAGGTGAGTTAACAGAATTAATTGAGCAGGTTAAAGTAGCTGATAGAGCGGAAAAACTTCAGGCAGCCGAAGAAATTTAAATTATTTATTTTCTTTTATTGGTGGGATAAATATCTTTAAACAATTTAAAGATAAAAACTAGACCAATACCAAGCGTTGAAAGCAATACATCCCCTGTACTAATTAAAAAATCTTCAGAAGAACCAAACATCAACAATACCGCTTTTATATAAATAAGAATTGTAAAAAAAGCTGCAAATCCATATAAACCGTATTTTAGTAGAAATAGTAAATAATTTGTAAGAATTTGATTTATTGTTGGATTAAGAATTCTAAGTTTCGCAGGATTTACAATCACACCTTTCAAATTTTCTCCAAATTAGCACATTTTTAAATTTTATATATCTCCTTACAAATATAAAGATATTTAACCTTTGATGTCAATCAACTTCATATAAATATTATAATTTCTTATAAGTAAATAGGATAGGCGGTAGGGATCTGAGAGAGGCTACCAAAAGAGTTGGATGAAAATCAGCAGGTATTTAGATAGGATTATCCACCAAGACCTATAAACATCAGAAAAATAGTTTTAAATTGTTTTAATAGCAATGACAGTAACATCATCTTCATATTTTTCTTTTGTAAACAAATTAAAATCTTTTTTAATTATTTCAAGTATGTCTTCAGTGTTATTTCCATTTGAAAGAAGCTTTCTTAAATTTTTTGTGCCATATTGCTCATCTTGCTCATTCCGGGTTTCAATAAGCCCATCAGTTGTAACTATAATTGTATCATTAGTGCCAAGCTCAATTGTACAA
Source organism: uncultured Ignavibacteriales bacterium (assembly GCA_963714405.1). Lineage (GTDB taxonomy): Bacteria > Bacteroidota > Ignavibacteria > Ignavibacteriales > Ignavibacteriaceae > JAZGGS01. The sequence continues at coordinate 155,040 of CAVQOH010000002.1, forward strand.
TCCTCAAATTGGCTCTTTTCTGCAAATCCAAGTAGCATTCCATCCGATTTAATATTTGATACTGAACCGTTATTTTTATACAATAATGGTAAATCTCCCGCGCCAGAATATTTTAAAATCATATTTTCATTATCAAGTATAATCATGGATAGTGTTGTAAACACTTCGGAAACTTTTGCATCTTTATAAACAGATTTATTTACCTTCTCAATAATTTTAGCCGGCGAATCCATATCATTAGTTTCCAGCACGGTTCTTAAAGCACTTCTAACATATCCTGCATAAGCATAAGCAAAATACCATGCACCCCATTTTTTGCCCATAACATCCCCAAGAACTACAGCAAAATGAGATTCATCCAGTTTCAAATAATCAATGAAATCGCCTCCCGGCACGCCTCTGTATGGTACATGCCAATGTTTTATAGAAAAATTTTTAAACTCAGGATAATTATCGGGTATTACTTTTAAACGAATAACATCAGCAGCTTCTTGGAGTTCTGAAACAACTTTTTCCCTTTCTTTTCCAAGGCTTCTTATAATAGCAGATACTTTTGCTACAATAACTTTTGGCCCGGCAGTTTTTACAACATAGTCTGTAATATCAAGTTCATAGCCATCTAATAAATCCTGTTCTTCATCTTTTGCTGAAAGAAAAATAAACGGGATAAGCTTAAGCTCAGGATCTTCAAGCAGAGCTTTTCTTAATTTAAAACCATCCATAACTGGCATGCTGATATCCGAAACAATAACATCGGGTTGGAAATTTTTAATGAGTTTAAGTCCTTCTTCACCATTTTCAGCTATCTTACATTCAAATCCTGCGTGTTTAAGATTATATTGAAAAAGTTTTGTAAGCGATTCGTTATCATCAATTAAGACAACTTTAGAAGTGGTTTTTTCAAACTTTTTTTCAATATCCTTCTTAGCACCATACAGTTTGTAAATATCGGTTCGCCTTATAAGTGCTCTAACCTTGATTATAAGCTCCTCAATATCAAAAGGTTTTGTAATTATATCATCACCGCCAGCATCCAAAGCTTTTGATTTATCTTCAAGCGTATCTTTAGCGGTTACAAATACAAACGGTATCATTCTGTAGTTTTCGTTTTCCCTTACCTTTTTACAGAACGTAAAACCATCCATTTCTTCCATAGAAACATCACAAAGTACCAAATCAATATTGGTGCTACTAAGCTGTTCAAAACCTTGATTTGCAGTTTCTGCTACATACGTTTTGAATTTATTTTTTGAAAGGTGATGAGAGATTAGCATTCGAATTGTGGGATCGTCATCAACAATAAGTACTGATTTATCATTATCGGAAGACATTGAACATACCTTGCTTTCGGTTTTAATACAAATAATCTTTTACACGAATGCCATTAAATAAGTTGATATTGTTTCCAATAAACAAACTGATAAAATTTGTAATCAGCTAAAACTACTAACTGCATCTGCTCTGGTTCTAAATGAATCAAAAACCCGGTACATTCTTGTAAGTTCAAACATTGTTTCCGCTGCGGGCTGAAAACCGATTAATCTCAAATCTCCCCCGCTGCTTGTTGCTTTTTAAGTGATACCACTAAAGCACCTAAAATTGTTGAATCGATAAAATCACATTTGTTTACATTATAATGAAGTTTTTTAGCACTGTCTGAATTTTTTCAAAAAGAACAAATTTAAACTCCTCTTTCTCATTCAATGCAGCCCTCCGCATATTTAAAGTAATACAACACAAATTGTCTTCCAGGTTTTCAAAATAAATTCCATAAAAGCATCTTTTGAATAATTCTATTTACTCAAATGAACGGTTTTCTATGCTGTATTTTTCCATCAGCCGGTATATTGTTGCTCTTCCCAGCTGCAATTTTTTTGCGGCTTCAACTATGTTGCCTTTTGTAACTTTAAGGGCATGTCTTATTGATTCTTCTTTAATTTTTTCAAATGGCACAACTGTATCATCGGAAAACAATGAGCCGGAGTATTCAACTGAATTAGTCCCATCAACTGCCTTTAAATGAGGTGGTAGATCATCAATATCTATCACATCATTTTCAGTAATTATAATACATCTTTCAATTGTGTTTTCCATTTCCCTAATGTTACCAGGCCAATCATAGTCGTAAATTTGTTTAAGTGCTTTTTTAGTAAATCCTTTAATACTCTTACCCAGTTTCTGATTAAACTCATCAATAAAATGTTCCATTAGTACTAGGATATCAGCTCTTCTTTGTCTAAGAGGTGGAATAAAAATCGGGAAAGAATTTAAACGATAAAAAAGATCTTCACGAAATTGTTTTTGCTCTACTGCTTGCTTTAAATCTCTGTTGGTTGCAGAAATAATACGTACGTTTGTTTTAATAAGCTCAGTGCCTCCAACCCTTTCGAATTCTCTTTCTTGTATTACACGAAGCAACTTTGCTTGCAGCAACATTTCAAGTTCACCAACTTCATCCAAAAAGATCGTTCCATCTTTCGCTAATTCAAATTTTCCAAGTTTTCTTTGGTGTGCACCCGTAAATGAACCCTTTTCATGACCAAAGAGTTCGCTTTCTAAAAGTTCTCTGGGAATGGATGCGCAATTAACTACTACAAATGGTTTATCTTTTCTTATGCCATTGTAATGAATAGCTCGCGCTATAAGTTCTTTGCCCGTACCACTATCACCATAAATTAAAACTGTAATATCATTGTTAAGGACTTTTGAAACCAGTTTGAACACATCCTGCATTTTACCATCTGCGGTAATGATATTATCAAAGCTGTATTCTTTCTTAACATTTTCTTTTAAGTTTTGTAGCTCTTTTGTAAGATCATAATTCTTTATTGCATTTTTGATTGCAAGTTCGAGACGCTGTTGATCGAGTGGTTTAGGAAAATAATCGTATGCACCATACCTGAGCGACTCAACGGCAACTTCTATACTGCCTTGCGCAGATAGCATAATTACCGGTAAATTTTCCTCTAATTGGCGAATTCTTTTCAATGTTTCAATACCATTGAGACCGGGAAGCATTATATCCAGAAGTATAAGATCAGGCTTTGAACCCAAATTTTTAAGCATTGCTTCACCATTTGAAAACACTTCTACATCGTACCCCCACTTATCCTTAACCCAGAAGGATAAGAGCTTTGAAATCGCTTGCTCATCATCAACTATAAAAACCAGCTTGCTCAACTTTAAACCTCAGTTTGTTCAATTTTTAAGTTTTTTGATAGTTTTAGGACAAAACTTGTCCCACTATTCACTTCACTTTGCACTGTAATCAGCCCTTTATGAAGATCCACCATTTGTTTCACAAAAACCAAGCCAACACCTGTGCCAGGTATTTCGCTGCCAGGACGACTTACCCTGTAAAATTTTTGAAAAATGTAAGGTAAGTCCTTCTCAGGGATGCCGATCCCGGTATCACTCACTATAATTTCTGCCTCCCTAAAGAGATTTTTGCTTATGATCTTTACTCTTCCAAATTCATTTGTAAATTTTATTGCATTGTTAATCAAAGCTTCGAATACTTCGGTCAGACGTTCTTTATCTGCTTCAAGCAGAATCTCTTCTACCGAGAGTTCAAAATTAAGATCAATATTTTTTTGTGTAGCAAAATCCTTATTAGATTCTATAACATTCATAAGAATATCATTTACACTCACAATTGATCTATCAAGCGTAACTTTTCCACCCTCAATTTTTGACATATCTAGAACGCTCTTAATAAGTTTTGCCAACCGCTTTCCCTCCATCAGTATTACATTATTAAATTCCTTTTTCATTTCAGGAGGTAATTCAGGATCAGATTCAATAGTTTCTGAGAATCCTATAATTGATGCAAGAGGAGTTCTAAATTCATGTGAAATATTTGAGATGAATTCACTTTTTAGTCTGTTCAGTTCTTCCACGAGGGATTCATGTTTTTTAGAGCGTTTTCTTTCGAGATTAACTAATCGCTCTGCTTCCACAATTTTTGGTTTCAGTTTTTTTATTTCGGTTTCAAAATATTTAAGCTTGCCAATATTCCTTCCTGTACCAATCATTCCTGCAATTTCATTCTTATTATAAAGAAGTTTTAAATGTAGCTCGTAAACCAGCTGCCTTTCATATTTGCTTAAAAGAATTGTTTCAAATGTGGCTATCTTTTTTGTTTTTAATGTATCCTCAAAAACTTTGGAAGCTGCTGGTTTATACTCAGAATCAACTAACTCTAAAAAATGTTTTCCTTTTATTTGCTCTAATGTGTACTCCAGTATTGAGGCACCTGCTTCATTAACCAGCTGTATTCTGCCGGAACTATCCAGTATAATTATTAAATCAGCATTGACTTCTAGCAATGCATTAAATTTTTCCTTCCATTTAGATTGCGAGACATCTGTTGATAAGGATTTTTGAGAAGCAGTATTATCTTGAGTTAATTTATAATTTTCATAATTATCAACGTTAAGTAATTCTTTCAACTGCCCACTGAGTATTGTTAGTGCAGACAGAATTCTTTCCCTGCAATCCTCGGTAAAAGCATCTGCCCTTTCAGAAAAAAGAAGTATGAAAACAGATTCATTTCTTTCCCTTACTGAGTATACTTCCTGTACAAAAAATGATTTTACAGAAATTTTTATGAACAGATTTTTAAGTTCAGGTAGGTTTTTAACGGAATTATATTCAATCTCAGAATTTTTTTTAAGTTTAATGAGTGAAAGATTTAGTGTTGAAAAGTTATCTTTCTCCTCCCCAACTATGGATAGTACATCAAATTTTGAATTATCAATCCTTACCAGGTAACCGCAGCAGCTATCACTAACCCTTGAGATAATTTGGAGTGTATTTTTCACTAGTTTAAGCATTTTTAATAATTTTGTTCTTCCAAAAGCCCGGATTTAAAAATAAATTTATTTTATTAGAAATAATAATTTTTAGTAAAATAGGGTGAGTTTAGTTGTTTTGAAGTAATAAAGTTTTTACAAACTGCAACATCTTCTAAGTCAGTAATTTATTTAGTTACCCGGGTCATTTTGTTGAAGTGATTCGTAGTATTTAATTATCAATTCCTCGTAATCTTTGGTGTAACCTTCTCTAGCAGCCCTGTTAAGCTCATCTCTTATTTTGTTCATAGCATCTTCAGATGAAAGATTTAGCTCGTAGGGTGATTCCCTCAATACAGTTTCACCTGTTTTGGATTCTCTTTTCTTTTCAAAATCCCTTTCATTTATTGAGCGCTGAGCATCAAGCATTTTCGATAAAATATTCTCCTGTTTTTGTATTAATTCGTCATCAAGTTTTTGTGTGTTCATATCAGTTATAACTTCCTGCATTCTTTCAAGTATGTTATCAAGATCACCAGGAAGTTTTTTAGAATGACCTGATATTTTAGCTTCCTCGTTTAGTTGCTCCATTGATTTATGAATTAAATCCTGCTGCTGAGCCAGCCGTTGCAATTGCGATTGCTGCTGCGCATTTAAATTTCCTTGCTGCATTTGCTGTAATATTTGTGTCATATTATTAAGTTTCATCTGCTGACCGCTCATCTGCTGCAACTGCTGCATGAGAGACATCATACCTCCCTGCCCTCCACCTTGCATCATAGATTGCATCGAATTTTTCATCATTGTTGATGCTTCATTTAAATGTTGCATAGCTTCACCTTGCTGAATAGCAGCAAAGTGGCCATTCCTGTTTTGCATTGATTGCAGTGACATCTTCATTTTCTGGTTCGCTTTACCAAGTGCTTCACCCATTTCTGGAGAGATAGCAAATGTTTTTTGAGATAAATCTGCCATCTGCTGCAAAATATTTTTTAAATTTTCACTTAGTTCATTTTGTTTTTGCGCAAGTTCATTAAGTGATGAAGAATTAGGATCAAGATTTTGTGATTCTTTCTTTAAGGCTTCCTGCTCTTTTGAAAGCGAAATGAGATTATCCAGAATTCTCATCATATCAGTAAAAGTCTGCACCTGATTTTGCTGGCTCATTTGGCTTTGCATCTGCATCATCATTTCGCTCATCTGGTTCATATTGTTTTGAAGTTGCTGCTGATTCTGCATTGCCATTTCCTGCTGCTGCATTTTAATATTTTCTGATGCTTTTTCAGAAAGCTGTTCATTATTTTGTTTATTAAATTCTTCCATCATTTTCTCCATCTGTTCCGCCGGCATATCACCAATCTCACTCATCTTTTCTTTTAATTCCTTCATTTGCTCTTCCAGCTTTTGCAGTTCCTCAGCGATATCATTTTGCTTATTACTGAGTTCATCTTGTTTATTTTTATCTGAAAGATCAGATTGCTCAGTTTGCTCCTTTAAACTTTCCTGTTCTTTGCTAAGCTCTTCAGTTCTTTTAACAAGTTCATCCATTTTCTGTTCAACTTGCATACGCTTTAACAGGTTTAATGTTCTTTCAATGCTCTTCTTAAAGTTTTCCTCATCAAATTTTAACTGTTCCATCGCATTTTGTGTAAGATCGCGGTTCATCTTTTGTAAAAGCTGCTGCATTTGTTCCATTGCTTTTTTCATTTCATCGCTCGTAAGCTGATCCATCAAATCTTGAAGCTCCAAATATTTTTCCATCGTATCCTCAGAAAGTAAATTATTCTCCTGCAAGTTCTGTCTCATCTCACTTAACTGTTCGTTAATCTCATCCACCTTTTCCTGCAGCTCGCCAAATTTTTCAAGCGCATCAGAAATTTTTTCTTTCTCTTCCCAGGTTAATTCTTCATTGTCCTTTTTTAATTCCTGATCAATTTCATCAAGAGTTTTTTTCAGTTCTTCGGCTTCCCTTAATGTTTCTTCCAGTTCAGTTACAGTTTCATTCTGAATTTCATCTGCTTCCGCTAATATTTCATCCAATGATGGGACTCTAATTGTGAAGCTATTTGTTTTAGAAGATTTTGGACCACTTATAAAATCGTTATCAAAAACTTCGAGATAGCAGGTAACCACATCATCCACTGCAAGATTTAAGGGAGTTAAATTCCAGATGTAATTCACATCAATTTCTTTTTTAAGATCTTGAAGAGGAATTTCAATCGAAGCAAAATCAGTTTGCGGAGTTTCATATCTTGAAGCAGATAATCTATAATTAAGATAAAGTTTTGAGAAGCCATAATCATCAGCAATAACTGCAATCAAGTTTAAGCGGTTATCATTTGCAAGCGGAAGATTTCTATCCGGAGAAATTAATTTTATTACCGGGTAATCATCATAAAGTGCCTTAATAACATAAGTAATTGGAGAAGAATTTGAGTTGTTATTATCATCAACAAGTTTAATTTGATAATTCTTATCACCTCTAACACTAAAATTTCCTTCAGCATTATTTTCAACAACAACTAGTTCATTAATAGTTGAATCACCGAATTCCAGAAATGCTTTTTTAAGATTTATTGTTGATGAAATTTTTATGTTAACATTGGTACCTAAAAGCGAAGTTACATTTCCATTATCTTTTTGAACAGTTTTTGGAATTTTAGAGTATGTAGGAGGAATAATTTCAAGTTCAAGATTGTTTACCAAAGGACGATTTATAACTTTGGCCTCGTACATTTCACTTTTTACTTCTTTTGAAGAAGCAAAATATTTAAATGAATTTCTAACAGAACTTACCAGGAAATTGTATTTACCTGTTGAATCAGCATTAATGTATTGCTCTTTGAAATCAGCTTCGTCTTCACTTTTAAATGCAAAATAAACTTCAGCTGGCGGTTCGCCGATTACATTTGCAGTAATTAACAGATCATCACCGCGGGTTAATTCAATATTCCCGGGAGTAATCTCAAAAATAAATTTGGGGGGTGGAACAAATTCTTTATTAAAATTAATCAGCCTGTTTGAAGCTGAAAGCATTCCCGGTACAAAAAGTAAAAGTAATGCTGAAAAAATCATTAAACTTATAAAATAAGGAAAAATTTTTCTTGCTTTTTCAAACTTAACAGCAGATTCAAAATTAATTGCTTTTGAGCTATCATAGACTTTTTTAAAAGCAGAATCAACAAGATTAACTGAATAAAAATTTCTACCGTATTTTCCTGCAACTAATTGCATTGCATTCAGCAGGTTATCCTTTAAAGTAGGGAAAAACATCCCGGCACGGTTTGCAACTTCAAAGTATGTTTCTTTTCTGAATAACTTGAAATACCTTAAAACTGGCAGCAATACAAGATAAACAACTGCTGAAATGGCGAGTAGAAGAAAAAGATAAAAAAGAATTGTACGGAATGCTGAACTAAGTTTGCCAATCATTTCTAAAAAAGTAAAAAAAGTAAAATTGGCAACCACAGCAATAAGTAATAATTGAAATCCGGAGAGAATTATATGAACGTATTCTTTCCTAATAAACCGCTCAAGTTTATTTAAAATTTCCTGGTAATATTTTGATTCAGTTCCCATTACTGCGATAACGCCCAAATAATAATATTTGTTCCAAATTTTAGTGCTTCTTCTCTTTTTTCCAGTGGATTATTGTGAACGGATTGATCAGCCCACCCATCACTGGGATTTGATTCATACGTATAATAGACTGCTAAACGTTCTCCAGTAAAAATACCAAAACCTCTTGGTGATTTATTATCGTGTTCATGTGTTTTAGGTGGTCCGTTTTTAAAACTGTAAAATACGTTGTACAAACCAAAACTGAATGGAATTTCCTGAAAATTATTATCCGGGTATACTTTTTTCATCTCGCGTCTTACTGCATTATCCAAACCGTAATCATCATCAATATAAAGGAAACCACCGCTCTCAAGATATAATCTTAACCTTTCAACTTCATCTTCATTAAAAACAACGTTACCGTGTCCGGTCATAAATATAAACGGGTAAGAAAACAACTCTTCAGAAGAGATATCTACAAATTGGTACTTAGCATCAACACTGATATTTGTATTCTGTTCCACAAAATTTAGTAAGTTAACCTCTGCAGATGGATCGTTATACCAATCCCCGCCGCCATCATATTTTAAACGCGCTATTGAAAAGGAGCCATCCTTCTGAGAATAAGTACTTTCTGCCAAACCAACCAAGAACAATATTATTAATATTTTTTGCATATTCTATCTTTAATTGGAATCAATATATTCAGCTAAAAAATGAATAGCAATTTACAAATATAGTGGTGATGAATTATTAGAATTTTGTATTTAACTTATGAATAAAATAAAAAGGATTAAGGGATTAAATTTAATATGAAATACTGGCTATTTAAATCAGAACCAAAGGCTTTTTCTATTGATGATTTAGCAAACTGTCCAGGGAAAAGAACTTACTGGGACGGAATAAGGAACTACCAGGCAAGAAACTTTATCCGTGATGATATGAAAAAAGGTGATAGCGTTTTATTTTATCACAGCAATACAGATCCGCTTGCTGTTGTTGGTTATTGCAAAGTTGTAAAAGAAGGTTACCCGGATCACACACAATTTGAACCTGATAGCAAATATTTTGATCCTACAGCCTTACAAAAAGAACCGCGATGGTATATGGTTGATATTAAACTGCTTGAAATATTTAGAAATCCTGTAACTCTTAAAATGATGAAAGAAAATCCCAAACTAAAAGATTTAAGATTGATTCAGCGTGGAAACAGGTTATCTGTTATGCCGGTTAAAAAACAAGAGTGGGATGAGATTTTTAGGATGGGCGCGTAACTATTGCTTATTTAAAATAACTATTGATTTAAAATCTAAATAAATAATCTAATCCAAAATAAATTGAACCGAGTGTGGAAATAGATCCCTTAAAGTTTAATGAATTGAGTAGTGTATAATTTAATGAAAGAGACCCGCCAAATAAATGATTCTTTGATTTGTGTTTAAGGTGTTCAATTTCAGGACCTAAGATAGTCGGATCAACAGAAGATTGTTCTCGTATAGTCCTTTCAATTATTACTGAATACTCAGACATAAGAAATTTGTAGAGTACTCCAACGTCAATAAATAGTTTATTATTATAATAATAAAACGGAATATCCAAATTGACTGCCAACGATGTGAAATTATTTACATCCCAGGAAACAGAATTAATAGTACCAAGGAATGAATAGATAAAGTTTGTTGGTTCTCCATCCCAAACAAAGATAGGTTTATTAATATCCAATGAGTTTATTTTGTGAATAACTTTTTCACTTGCAATATTCAAACCTATATTTAAATCCAAATGCGAAAATGCTGATTTATATTCTTTTAGTTTTAATCTATAACCGGCATTTATACTGTAAAAAATCATTTCTTCTTTTGTTTTCGTAAGTGAGAACTCCTCGAAAGGAAGATAGGGCTCAGAAACTTTTTCAATGGGAAAAGTGTATTCCAACGCTTCTGTATTAAAACCAAAATGAATTCCGGAATATTCAATGAAGTCTGAAAAATTGATCAGTGAAAGCAAATATTCTGAAACAGGTAAATCCAATTTTCTTTTTTGGCCGTTGCTAAATCCCTTTGAAAATAGATTATGCTGATGAAACTCATCTATTTTATATTCTCTGTTGCTATTATAGTTAATCTCATTTGATTTATAATCCAGCTTCATTTCGGAAATAAGATTATAAATTTCTTCTTCCACTTTTTCCTGGTAATTCAATTCATCATCATATGTAAGATTAATATTTTTAGTAAGACATTTATAAGTTAAGAACTTTTGAAAATTTGTATCTACCTTTAATTCGATGGTATACTCAGGAATTTCCTTTTCAGGTAATTCAAATTCTTCAATTATTGATTCCAATTCATTATTCAATAAATCAGATTCAGTAAGAGAATCTGATTTTTGCAGCTCTTCTTCAATCCATCTGTTGCTGTTTATTATACTTTTTGATAATTCGTATTGTAAAATATTATAATAATTAGAATCTCGATTAAAGATTTTCTGCTCTGTAATCGAGTTAAGATATTTCAAATAATAATAAATCAAATCAGGATTAGTTTTAGCAAATTGGTTCAGATTGCTTTCTGCTTGTTCCAATTTATCTTCATCCGTTAGAAAATTCTGAGGTAAGAAATCAGAAAAAATATTAGTGTAATTTTGTGAGAAAATGAAATTTGGTGAGATAAAAAGAATAATTATACAAATGAAAGAAAATGTTTTCATATTCTTTACTGCCGGAATTCAGAAATAATGATATGGATTTTAGCAAATAATAATTTTATTATCAAATCATTTTCTTGCTTTTATTGAAAACATCATCGGAATAATATCTTCCATTCCTTTTAATCTCCAGAAGCCATCATTTCCCCTGATGGTGTTTGGAAAAACATTATAAACACTATGAGGAAACTCGTGTAGGAATTCAATTTGTAAACCATTTCCGATTAAAGAGTTTATAACTTCGCTTAATGAATGATTCCATCCATATTCAACCAGCTTAATTTTTGCATTTTTATCTGCGTAAGTTCCCTCTGTTTCTTCAGCAATCGGTTCTTCATCAAAGAAGTAGGAATATTTTAGTTTCTTAAATTCATCATCTAGCATCCAAATGAATGGATGAAAATCAACAATATAGAATATCCCGCCCGGATTAAGATATTTTGAAATAAGTCTTCCCCATTCATTTAAATCATTTAGCCAACCGATAGTGCCGTAAGAAGTAAAAACAATATCAAATTTTCCTGTGAGATGTTTTTCAATATCATAAATATTTGAACAAATAAATTTTGCACCAAGATTTAATTCATCATTTAATTTTTCTGCGGATTTAATAGCTTCTTCAGAAAAATCAACTCCTGTTACTTTTGCTCCTAATCTTGCCCATGAGAGGGAATCCTGCCCAAAATGGCATTGTAAATGAAGTAACAATTTTCCTGTCACATCACCAAGTTCTTCTAATTCAATATGCTGCAGAGACGATTTACCTTTTTTAAATCCTTCCACATCATAAAAATCAGATTTTAGATGAATTGGTGTTTTATTATTCCACGCTTTTCTATTCGCTTCTGAATATTTTTTATCATTCATAATTAAACTCATAAAAAAAGCTGCCACATAAAATTTGCAGCAGCCTTTAGATTACTAATTTATTTATGCAGTTTGCACATCAGGTTTAATTCTCCATGCAAGTACCAATCCACCAATAAACCAGGTTGCACAAACATCAATCACGTTAACAATTGTAAAGCCGGTTGCCATATTCCACCAGTTCCAGTTCATAAAATGAACTACAAAACCTGCAAATAAACCGAGCATCATTACAAAAATGGCTCTTCTCATAAATGATGGATTCTGGGCCAAAGTCATCATTAATAATACTGCTGCTATAAACGCAGAGATAAAATTAATGATAAAACTTTTTATCATAGATTCACCCATATTCCATTCAGATCCCGCAGGATCATAAACCATAAAGTGAATCATAGGACCTGCTTTACGTAATTCCTGCCATTCCTCCATTCCAAGTGCTTCACCCGTTTCCGAGTAACCAGGGTATATATAAATCCCGGGTTCAGTCAGTTCAGTCTGAATTTGTTTTGCAAGCTCTATGCTGGTTATACCTTTCATGTCAACCTCATGCCATCCAAGTGCCATCCAGGATATTGCTGTCCAGATAAACACGGCAACAGCTGCAAGAAGCGAGGGTACTACTATTTTTTTCATATCTCCTCCATGGTTTTGGTTAATGTTTAATGTTAGTTTTTACTAAACTTTATTTTGATCTATCTACAATATTTTGCGGAAGTGATTTGGAAGTTTTAGCTCCAAGTTCTCTGATTTTTTCTGCACGGTTTACAAGATTGCCTGATCCATCTGAAAGTTTTTTCATTGCTCCTTCATAACTGCTTTTAGCCTGATCCATCCTGTTTCCAACATCAATCAAATCATTCACAAAACCGACAAACTTATCGTACAAAGCTCCTGATTGTTTTGCTATTTCTAGCACATTCCTGCTCTGATGCTCCTGTTTCCAAATGTTTGAAATAGTTCTTAAAGTTGCAAGGAGAGTTGATGGAGAAACAATTATAATATTTTTATCGTAAGCATCAACATAAAGGTTATCGCCAAACTGAATTGCCATACTGAATGCAGGTTCAATTGGTATAAACATTAAAACAAAATCGAGTGAGCCTGCTTCAAATAAATTCTGATATTCCTTGTCGCTTAAATCCTTGATATGCCTTTTAACGGAATTAATAAAACTTTTTAAATGAATATTTTTCTGATCATCCTCCTCCGCTGAAACAAGTCGCTCATAATCAACTAATGATACTTTTGAATCGATAATGATTTTCTTTTCTTCAGGAAGATTTATAATTACATCGGGTCTTTTTCTGCTACCATCTTTCGCAGTATAACTTTCCTGTAAGGAATATTCTTCACCTTTTCTTAAACCGGAGCGCTCCAAAATTCTTTCCAGCTGAATTTCTCCCCAATCACCCTGTGCTTTTGTGTCACCCTTTAATGCCTTTACCAGGTTTTGTGCATCCTGGCTCATTTGCAAATTCATCTCTTTAAGAGAAGAGAGCTGTTGCCGCAATGCAGCATTTCTGTCTATGCTTTCTTTGTTACTCTCTTCAACTTTATTCTGGAATTCAGAAATTCTTTCTTTTAGCGGATTGAGAATTTCCTGTAAATTAGATTTGCTCTGCTCGGAGAATTTTGATGTTTTTTCATCAAATATTTTGTTTGCAAGGTTTTCAAACTCCTTGGTGAATTTTTCCTGAAGCTTTTCTACTTCAGCTTTATTTTCTTCAAGTTTTTGTTGTAGGTTTGAATAATCAGCTTTTAAAGATGAGAAATCGGAGTTAAGTTTGTAAGATTTTTCGCGTTCGGCAGTTAATTCATTTTTAGTTTGTTCATTCTCTACCTGAAGAATTTTGTTTCTTTCTTCAAGTCTGCCGCTTTCGTTTTTACTAATTAGTAATTTAATTATCCAGCCTAAAACTAGACCGATAACTAATCCGAAAATTGCGTACAAAATATCCATATAATCAGTTTAATGATTTTTTCAAAAAAATAAAATTAAACCTAGTCCAAACTTCCAATTTCTTTTTCCACTTCTTCCAGTATATCACACGATTTTACCAGTTTTTTCATAGCATTATGATCATTGTACAATGGCCTGTCAATATCAAGAAAATCAACATACTTTCTTATGACTTCTTTTGCTTTTGCTACACCCTTTCCTGTTTTATGATCGCGGAAATCAAGAGCTTGTGCAGCAGCCATAAATTCTATTCCCAAAATTCCGTAAGCATTATCAATAATCTGTGCATTTTTAATCGCTGTATTCATTCCCATCGATACAAAATCCTCTTGATCCGCAGCCGCAGGAATTGATTGAATAGAGGCAGGAGTTGAAAGTATTCTTTGTTCTACAATTAAAGTATCTGCAGTATATTGGCTTAACATTAAACCGGAAAACATCCCAGCACCTTTTGTTAAAAAGGCAGGAAGACCAACACTTAAGGCAGGATTATTTAATCTATTCATTCTTCTTTCACTTAAAACACTTACCATAGTAACCGCAGCACTAATCATATCCATAGGAAGTGAGACGGGAGTTCCCTGGAAATTTGCTCCGGTAAGCGTAAGATGATCTTCAGGCAGGAAAATTGGATTATCTCCAATTCCATTTAATTCAATTTCAATCTGTATCCTTGCATGTTCAACTGCATCGTGTGCTGCACCAATAACCTGCGGAGTCGAACGCATTGAATATGCATCCTGTACTTTTTGTTTTAACTTTCCTGTTAACAAATCACTTCCGTTGACACATTTCATAATCGCATTTGCACTTCTAACTGCGCCGGGAAATCCTCGCAGTTTATGAAGACGTTCATCGTAAGGTTTCATGTTTGCATGAAGAGCTTCCAAACTCATAGAAGCAGCTATTTCAGCTTGCTTAAGCCATTTGTTTATATCATATAATTGCAATGCACTTATTGCAGTAATAAAATTCGAACCGTTTATTGTTGATAATCCATCACGGGCTTCCAAACCTGGAACTTCAATTCCTGCTTTATTAAAAGCATCTCTGCCAGAAAGTCTTTCGCCTTTATAAAATGCCTCTCCTTCACCCATCATTAGTAAGGCTATTTGAGACATGGGAGCTAAATCTCCACAAGCACCAACTGAACCTTTTTCGCAGACAACCGGTGTAACATTTTTATTAAGCATTTCAACGAGCGTTTGTGTTATTACAGGTCTGCATCCGGAATTACCATGAGCGTGTACGTTAATTCTGCCAGTCATTGCACCGCGTACATATTCAATCGGCATTGGATCGCCAATTCCAGCAGAGTGATTATAGATTAGATATTTTTGAAAATCCTTTACCTGCTCATCATCTAAAACTATTTCAGAAAATTCACCTATTCCAGTATTTACACCATACATAATTTCTTTTGCTTTTATTTTTTCCTCAAGCATTGCACGGCAGATTATTATTTTTTCAAGTGATGATTTATCGAGTTCAACTTTTTCGTTGAATCTTGCAATTCTCACAATTTTTTCAATAGTTAATCCTGAACCATCAAGAACAATAGCCATTTTAATCTCCAAATAAGATATAATTAGTAAGGCGAAAATTAAATAAATGTGAGGAGAATTCAGAAGAGAAACGAAATGATTATACTAATCAATCTATTATGAAATGTTTATAAGCTTTTTAATTTTTTCTGAATTTTCCTTATTTGCCCTGTATGAAAACTTTACGGTATCGTGGTCATATTTTACAGAAGTTACTTCTGCAAGATTGTGAATAGTTGATGCGAGCTTTGTTTCATCAATACTTAATTCAATTTCTTCTTCCATAAACGAATCTTCAATTAAATTTTTTAAAACATTTTGCAGCTCTGTGATATTAAATCCCTTTTGAGCAGAAATAATTACAGAATCTTGATAAGTATTTCTAATAAACTCAATTTTAATTTTATCATTTACCAAATCAACCTTATTAAAAACTTTTAGTTGCTTTTTATCTTTGCTTCCAAATTCTTTTAATGTTTCATCAACCACTTTAAGATGATCTTCATAATACTGATGTGATAAATCAATCAGATGAATAATTATATCAGCATCTCTAACTTCATTTAAAGTACTTTTAAAGGATGCAACAAGATGGGGAGGTAGTTTCCTAATGAATCCAACTGTATCACTCATCAAAACTTTTTCTTTTGTATCAAGTTTAATTGCACGGGTAGTTGAATCGAGCGTTGCAAAAAGTTTATCTTCAGCAAAAACTTCCGCTTTTGTGAACAGATTAAACAAAGTAGATTTACCGGCGTTTGTGTAACCGGCAAGTGCAATTTTTATATAAGTTTCTCTTCCGCTGCTCTGTGTATTTCTTTGCGATTCAATTTTTTTCAGTTTCTCTTTTAAGTGGCTTATCCTGTTACGAATTAGTCTTCTGTCAGTTTCAATTTGAGTTTCACCGGGTCCTTTTGTTCCAATTCCACCATATTGTTTAGAAAGGTGAGTCCATGCGCGCGTTAACCTTGGAAGAACATATTCAAGCTGAGCCAGTTCAACCTGGGTTTTGGCTTCCTTGGTTTTTGCACGTAAAGCAAATATATCAAGTATCAAACCGCTTCTATCAATAATTTTACGATTAATTAGTTTTTCTAAATTTCTAACCTGCACTGCCGTCAGATCATCATCAAAGATTACTAAGCTAATATCATTTAGTTCAACAAGCTGTGCAAGTTCTTCTGCTTTTCCTTTTCCAATGTAAAATGCAGGATCAGCAGAACTTTTTGCCTGTATGATTTTAAATATCGTATCTGCTCCAGCAGTATCTGCAAGTTCTTCGAGTTCTAAAATGTGTTCTTCAACTGTTTCTTTACTTATTGTTCTCGTATTAAGTGCTACAAGAATTGCTCTTTCTCTTGTTTTTTTAGGAACTTCAATCATCGCTTAACTTCCACTAATTCTTTTTTAACATTTCGTGCAATTGTCATTTCTATTAACGCAAAAAATAACGCTGCAATTAAAAAGTATCTCCACAATTCTGATCCAAAACGTGCCTGTAGTATTACCTTTAAAGGATCTTCTTCTTTTTCAATTTTAATATGAGAACCTTTAAAATTTATCTCTTCAAGATAGTCATCAAAATCTGATTCAGTTAAATATTTAATATCGGATTCAACCGGATCAGTATTAACATTTATATAATTCAGTAGTTTATCTCCTGAAAAAAATTTATAGTTGCCCGTGTTACTTGTTGAAGGATACTGTAAATACTGTGATGTAAAATTTTCTTCAATATTGATAAGTTCATCCAGGTTGGCCGGTTTCTCAACTCTTATTTGTAATGAGGTTCTATCAGAAATATTTATGTTTACTTTTTCGCCAGCCAGGTAATCAATATTGTTTCCGTTTTTTGCAGAAAGATAAAAAACTAACCTGTTCATCAACGGTGCAAAAATACTTTTCAGAGGAAAATCACTCCAGGAAACTGAAGGTGCAATATTAAAGAGAAAAACTTTTGCATCGTCAACTGCGTATTCACTTAAAAATGAAGATCCATCAACAAGTGTGATTATGCTTTTCCCCTTCCCCTCAGTATTCATTCTGTAGTAGGAATAGATTTGCGGTGATTCAATTTCTTGTTTGTTTTCATCTAAAAAAATATCTTCAAAGACAGCGTGATCAAATTCTATTTTGTCAAAACTGAACGAACCACTTGTTCCATCAGGTTTTATTTGCTTAGTGAAGTTTGGCAAGTGAATAGATGATAAGAACCTGTTAAAAATTTTAATGTCTTCCGTGGATGATGGGAATACAACTATCCCACCATTATTGTTTAAGTAATCCTTAATCTTTTTTGAATCACTTATAAAATTACCACCAATAAAAAATATTACATTATAATTCTTTAACGATATTCCTGCAAGTTTAGATGTACTTTTAGAACTGATTATAAAATTCTCAGAGTTGCCTGAAGATGAAAGTGCAAGCTCAACATATTTTGCATCATCGGGGGAGTTATAAAGAAGGAGGATGTTTAATTTCTCCGGGATATAAAAGGATGTGTATCTCTTATTATCTAGTAAAATATCATCATCTTCAATTTCTGCTGTAACAGCAATATAACCTTGTTCATTTATGGGTGCTTCCATATTAATAGTTTTTGTTTCCCCTGGATTAACCTGTAAAGTTTTCTGCGCACTTCTATTTCCATTTATATAAAGTGATACGACTGTATTATCAGCTGGTTGATTTGAAAAGTTTGTAACATCAACAGAAAAATTTATTGGTTTGCTCTTTTTAAAGATTGCCGTATTAACTTTTAATTCACTAAGCGATAGATTAAAAACCTCTCTTCCGGAAAGATTAAAAGAATATATTTTAACATTTTCGTTTAGTAATTCGCTTAGATCCTCAATCTTCTCTTCCTCAGCAAGTCCTCCTTTTTGAAAATCTGTTAACAGGTAAATTTCTTTATTAAAATTTTTTGATTCGGATATAATTTGTGCCGCCCTATTTAATGCACTGTTAAGTTGATTTGTTACAGAACTTATCTTGATTTCATTCAATTCATTCTCCAGCTTGTACAAATTCGTGGATGCATTTATTTCAGAGGGTTGAGAAGAAACCAGGATAATAACTGCTTCATCACCATCCTGCAATTGTGCAACCAATTTTTTGATTATTTGCTTTGCTTTGTTAAAATATGATCCATTCTGATCAACAACAGACATGCTGAAAGTATCATCAAGAATAAAAACTGCAGTTGTTTTTGCTGTTGAAGATGTACCGCCAAATGAAACGCCTTCAAGAGTCGGGCGTGCAAAAGCTGTAACAAGTAAAATTATAATCATAACTCTTAAAGCGAGCAGCAGCCATTGCTTTAGTTTTATTTTTCTTATCTTATTTTTTTGCAGTTCTTTAAGAAATTTAAGTGTGCTGAATTCTATTTTCTTCAGCTTTCTTAGATTAAAAAGATGAATTAGCACAGGTATGCTAGCAGCAAGTAATCCAAATAAAATCGCCGGGTTTAGAAAAGTCATATTAATTAAAAGTTCTTATGTACTATGTAACATTTTCATATCTAAAATAGTAATATCTGGCTGGTAAAACCATATATGATTTTTGCACGCAGTTGAAGTTTTTTATATTCTAAAAGCAATTCATTTAAAGTTACCTTGCATTTTCTTGAATCGCCAAGTATTTTTGCGTTACAACATACAAATTTAAAAGAAGAAGATATGGGAAAAATTTTACAGCAAAGATTAAAACAGGATAAATTCAAGAACATTGAAACTGAAGCTATATTAAATCTTTTTATTGCTTCCAACTATTTGCGCAGCAAAATAGAGATTGTATGCAATCGTGCCGGAATTACACATTCACAATTTAATGTTTTAAGAATTTTAAAAGGCGCTCAACCTAATGGTTACCCTCGTTACGAAATAATTTCCAGGATGGTAGAACCAGCACCTGATGTTACAAGATTGATTGACCGGTTGATAAAAGCAGGTTTGGTTGAAAGATATTACTCTGATGAAGATAGAAGACTTTCTTTAACTAAAATTACAAAAGAAGGAACTGGATTGCTTAAAAAAGTTAATCCCCTGGTTGATAAATTTATAAAGGATCATTCTGCAAATTTAAATAAGCAGGAAAAAACTACTCTATCCGCTATCTGTGAAAAGCTTTACGAGAGTAACCTGGATTAGTTAAGTTAAAAATATTTTAAAAGACACACAGTTTTAGTTTACCCTTATGAAAATATCTATTTATTTTTTTTCGCTATTAAGTTAAGTGCGCTTCCAGCTTTAAACCATTCTATTTGTGCTTTATTCATGGTATGATTCAACATAACCTCATTCTCGCTCCCATCCTTATGATTCACGATCATTTTTACTTGCTTACCGGGTTCTAATTCATTTAATCCAATTAAATTGATTTTATCATCTTCCAAAATTTTATCATAATCGGCAGGTTTGGAAAATGTTAATGGAAGCATCCCCTGTTTTTTAAGATTTGTTTCATGTATTCTGGCAAATGATCTTACAATTATGGCTTTACCGCCAAGGAATCTTGGTTCCATAGCAGCATGTTCACGACTTGAGCCTTCACCATAATTTTCATCTCCAACTACAACCCATCCAATTCCGTTTGCTTTATAATGGCGTGCTACTTCCGGAATTGTTTTATATTCACCATCAATCTGATCTTTAACTTTACCAGGCTCATCGGTAAAATAATTTATAGCGCCTATAAACATATTGTTTGAGATATTATCAAGATGCCCTCGATACTTTAACCATGGGCCAGCCATTGAAATGTGATCAGTAGTGCATTTACCTTTTGCTTTTAGCAAAACATGTAAATCTGTATAATCTTTTCCATCCCACGGTTTAAAAGTTTCAAGCAATTGTAATCTTTCACTTTCAGGATTAACAATAACTTCAACGCCTTCTCCATTTTCTGCAGGTGCAATAAATCCACTGCTACCTTCATCAAATCCTTTTGGAGGAAGTTCTTCCCCTTTCGGAGGATTAAGTTTAAACTTTTTCCCATTTTCATTTTCAAGTTCATCGGTAATAGGATTAAATGAAAGTTTTCCAGCAATAACAAGCGCTGTCGTTAATTCTGGTCCTGCAACAAAAGCAAGAGTTTCCGGATTTCCATCATTTCTTTTTGCAAAATTCCTGTTAAATGAAGTTACAATAGTATTTCTTTCACCCGTCTGAATATCCATTCTCTTCCACATACCAATGCAAGGTCCGCAGGCATTTGCAAGAATCATCCCGCCGATATCAGTAAGATCTTTAAGTTGTCCATCCCTTTCAATAGTTGCTCTAACTTGTTCCGATCCCGGAGTAATAGTAAACTGAGATTTTGCTTTTAAACCTTTTTCTTTTGCCTGGCGCGCAATGCTTGCTGCTCTGTCAATATCTTCATAACTTGAATTTGTACAGCTTCCAATCAATCCAACACTCAATTTTTCAGGAAAATTATTTTCTTTTATTGCTTCTTTCATTTTTGAAACAGGAATTGCATTATCAGGTGTAAAGGGCCCATTTAAATACGGTTCAAGCTCATCAAGATTTACTTCAATTACCTGGTGATAATATTTTTCAGGATTTTCAAAAACTTTATCATCAGCTTTAAGTTCATCTGCTAATCCTTCAGCAAGAGCTGCAACATTTGCACGTCCGGTTATCCTTAAATATGAAGACATTTTTTCATCAAATGGAAAAAGTGAGGTGGTTGCACCAATCTCTGCACCCATATTGCAAATTGTTCCTTTACCGGTACAAGAAATTGATTCGGTTCCTTCCCCAAAGTATTCAACGATTGAACCCGTTCCTCCTTTAACTGTTAAAATTCCGGCTAATTTAAGAATTACATCTTTCGGAGAAGCCCATCCGTTAAGCTTTCCTGTAAGTTTAACACCAATCAGTTTTGGCCATTTAAGTTCCCATGGCATTCCCGCCATAACATCAACAGCATCCGCACCGCCTACACCAATTGCAATCATACCCAAACCGCCCGCATTTGGTGTGTGAGAATCTGTTCCTATCATCATTCCGCCAGGAAATGCATAATTTTCTAAAACAACCTGATGAATAATACCCGCACCTGGTTTCCAAAATCCAACACCATATTTTTTTGAAATACTCTCAAGAAAATCATAAACCTCTTTGTTCTCTTCATTTGCTCTAAGCAAATCATCCTTTGCACCAACCTGTGCCTGTATTAAATGATCGCAATGAACTGTGCTTGGTACTGAAACTTTTTTTCTGCCAGCAGACATAAACTGCAGCAAAGCCATTTGTGCTGTTGCATCCTGCATAGCAACTCTATCCGGTGAAAGTTCCACATAATCCTTTCCGCCTTCAAATTCTGTTAAGGTATCTTCCCATAAATGTGTGTATAAAACTTTTTCTGCATAAGTTATTGGGCGGTTTAATATTTTTCTTGCCTTTTCAAGCTTTTTTCTATATCCATCATAAACAGTTTGAATCATATCAAAATTAGCTGTCATTGTTTAACCTTTTAAATAAAGTAAAATAATTAATTGCAAAAATACTAAAAGATGAAGAATTTTATTATTCATATTCAATTTCACAAAATGCGATTTACTGAAGTGTATCTTTTATAATAAATTATTTTATATCTTTTATGTTAATTATTTATAAAGTATGAGATTTTAATTGGAAAGCAGCCCAATATTAATTGTTGATGATGAAAATTCATACCTTGAACTTGTAAAGAGCTTACTGTTAGAGGAAGGTTATAAAAACGTTTTAACAGAAAATAATCCTTTAAAAGTTATGCCTTTACTGGGTAGAACTGATATTGATTTGATTCTGCTTGATGTTTATATGCCGGAAATGAATGGGCTGGAACTTTTAGAAAAAATTTACGCTGAGTATCCATCAATTCCTGTTGTTATTGTAACAGCAGTTAACGAAGTTGAAATTGCATTGAAAGCAGTTAAGCTGGGAGCTTATGAATTTATTACAAAACCACCGGATACTGATCGTCTGCTGCTTACAATACAAAGAGCACTTAGTAAACGGTTGCTTGAATCTGAAAGAGATTCATTAAGAAAAAGTTTTGTTGAAGAGAAACCGGAACGCAGGGTTTTTTCAGATTTAATTACCGATTCACCATTAATGTACAAGGTTTTTGAACTTGTTGAAATTTTTGCACCAACAAATGAAACTGTTTTGATTTCCGGTGAAACAGGAACCGGGAAGGATTTAATTGCAAAAAAAATTCACGATCTTTCACCTCGCCGCGACTTCCAATTCATTCCTGTAAATCTTGCATCCATATCAACATCTTTATTTGAAAGTGAGTTGTTTGGACACAGAAAGGGTACATTTACAGGTGCAAGTGATGATAAGATGGGTTATTTCGAGTCGGCAAATAAGGGAACAATTTTTTTAGATGAAATAGGTGAACTGCCTTTACACCTGCAGGGTAAGCTTTTAAGAACAATTCAGTATAATGAGATTTACAGGATTGGAGATTCCAAACCTGTTAATCTTGATATAAGAATTATTTCTGCTACAAATAAGGATTTACTTGATGCAGTTAAGAAAAAAGAATTTAGAGCAGATTTATATTACCGGTTAAACCGTGGATTCATCCATCTTCCACCACTTAATAAAAGAGGTGATGATGTAGTTATACTTGCCGAACATTTTCTTGAATCAGGTAATAAAGTTTACAACAGGAATATACTTGGATTTTCTGAAGAAGTTCTGGAATCTTTAAAAAACTATAACTTTCCCGGAAACATCCGTGAACTGGAAAATATTATTATGAACGCAGTTGTTAAAACTTCTAATGAAGAATATATTGAAGAGGTTGACCTGCCAGCTGAATACTTGAAGAAACCAGAATTAAAAACCACCCAAACAAAATTGATGACCCTGGAAAATGCCGAGGAAGAACACATTGTAAATATTATGAAGTATGTTGGCAACAGCGTTCAAAAAGCCGCACCCATACTTGGGATTAGTGAACGGACACTTCAGCGAAGACTAAAAACAATAAGAGATAAAAGTAATAGCTAAGTCTCATCAAACTCCCACTGAACATCATCATTGGGAGTTTCTATAATATCATTTCCCGCCTGATTTGATGAATTTATAGGTGGAGTATACTTAGGTGGTTCAAAATTTTGTTGTGCAACGGGTTCTTCTTTTTCCTTGAAATTTATATTTTCTAATATTTTGCTTTCAATTGTGGATAAAGTTTTAAATTCACTCGAATTTATTTTAAATAGCACACAATTTGTATTCGCTACTGCGCAAGATGTTCTTTCTCCACCCTTAATAATTTCTTCTTCACCAAAAAAATCAGATAAGTATTTATGCTTTACATCACCTCTATCTGATGATTTTATTTTAACTTCGCCCTCAACAATTAGATATAATTCTGCTGTTCCATCACCGCTAGTATATATTATTTCCCCCTCTTTTACCTCAAAAAAGTACTTTGGCTTTAAATATGGTTTAAGAATTGTTTCAGCAACTCCCTTAAATAGACTGTTTGTTTTTAATAATCTTATTCTTTCTCCATCTACTATCATAATCAACTCCCTCTCAGGAATTTCTAAAATAAATTTATATTGAATTGTACAAAAACAATACCACTTTTGAATGATAAAAATAAATTGATAAATGCATTTTCTAGAGCTCATTTATTGAGTATATGAATTTTTTACCCTTTTTAGGGGAAAAAATATATTCCATCATCTTCTTCTAAAAACCGAATGATGGCACTGATATTTTTACGTACTTAATTTTTCCTTTCAGTTCCCATATTATCTACTCATAATTTCCCGAACAAAATGACGTCAATGTGGTCGTTTTTACCGTTTTTATCGTAAATGAAAAAATTTATTTAAGCTAATAAATCAATTATATGAGCGATTTCAAATATTTCACTTTCTGGAAAAAGTTGTATGAAATTTGTAGATAACTGTAAGCTTAATATAAGTAGTATTTGTTAACAAACATCTGGTTTGAAAAAATATGAATACAGGGCAATCATTATTTAGCATTGGAGCGCTTCTGCTGCTTTCGCTAACAGTTTTAAGAGTTAATAATACAATTCTTTCTTCTGATGTTGTATTACGTGATTCCAAACTTGGAATTTTAGCTGTTTCTATGGCAACTTCCCTAATAGAAGAAGCAAATAGAAAGGCGTTTGATTTAGCAACAATTGATGATGGAATTACTGATCCCGATTTGCTTACCTCACCTTATTCTCTTGGTCCAGCTTCCGGTGAATACTATCCTGATTTTAATGATTATGATGATTATAACGGTTTGGTAAAACTTGATACGATTTACACTGTTTATAATATTGGTAACACTACCATTGTTGATACTACTAAAAAAGTGATTTTTAAAGATTCCTGTGTGGTATGTTATGTAGATTCAGTTAATATTGATGGTAAGATTATGCAAAAGACCTGGCATAAGAAAATTACTGTTTTTGTTAGCAGTCCGTCAATGCTAGATACTATAAAAATATCAAAAATATTTAGTTACTGGAATTTTAGATAGGAGTTAATATGGGCTTTAGTACATTACTGGATATACTTGGCTCAATGATAATTGGTAGTATTTTACTTACAACTACCTGGAGATTGAGCGATGCAGCTACAGAAAAAACATATAACGGGAGCGGAGAATTATCTCTACAGCAAAACCTGGTAACAATTGCTCAAATAATTGAAAACGATTTTAGGAAAATTGGTTTTTGCGAAGACTGGAATAAACTAGCTGATCCCTCTAAAGCTATAATTTCTGCTGATTTATCCAGCATAAAATTTTTCACTGATACAGATCTTGATGGAAGTCTAGATTCTGTACGTTATTATTTAGGACCAACATCAGAGTTATATCAAACTCCCAATCCAAGGGATAGAATGCTCTATAGGGTTGTAAATAATGAGCAACCAGGAGGTTCAAATCTCGGGATAACCCAGTTTTATATGATTTACTATGATGCACTTGGTGATACAATAAATTTACCAATAACAATACCCGGTGAAATTGCAAGTGTTGAAATTAATGTTACTGTAGAGAATGTTGCTGCGTACGATACTTCTTATTCCAGCGCATTTTGGAGACAGATAAGAATGGTAGCAAGAAATTTAAGAAACAGATAAAGGAGCTCAAATGTCTGGCAAAGCATCATTATTAGTTATTGCCGGTTTTAGTATGCTATTTTTAGTAATTTCTCAAAACTTTGGCGGCATATCTAACCGTGCTGTGGATAACCTGGTTGATTATCAAACAGAAACAATTGCACATAATATTGCGGTAAGCGGGGCTAATGTTGTTGCCAATCAAATTTACTTTGATAATACCTGGAACGGAGAATATACAAATGTACCCTTCCAGGGTGGTAAGCTAAATGTAACTTACCAGGTAATTGATCCCTACCAGGATCTTTCAGAAATAACATCTACCGGTACTTTTAACGGTTATACAAGTACTGTACGTGTTAAAATGGCTCCAAGCAGGTTTTCAAAATTTGCCTATTACTCAATGTACGAAGGAAACAGTATTTGGTGGACTAACAACGATACTGTTTGGGGACCATTCCACACTCAGGATTATGTAAGATGTTATAGGCATCCCGTTTTTTATGGCAAAGCAACTACAAAAAGAAAACTCATTTACTATACAAGCAAGTGGAAAGATAAACCATATTTTTATGGTGGATTTGAACGTGGTGTTAATTTAGCGCTTCCACCTGATGGATTGAACAAGGCAAAACTTGCTGCACAGGATGATGGACTTTATTTTAATGGCCCGGATACCGTTTATGTAACCTTTGATAGAGATACATTGAGGTACAGGTATTCTTACAATTCCCCGGATACTGCACTTTATCTTCCTTCTGTTGCTCCTAATGGAGTTATTTTTGCCAACAATTCAGTCGTACGGCTTAAAGGTGTTGTTAAAGGTCAATATTCAATTGCATGTACAGGTAATGGTTCAGATGGCAGAATTTATTTAGATGATGATATTGTTTTCGATAAGGATCCAAGACAATATCCGTCTTCAAATGATTTGCTTGGAATTATCTCAGAAAACTCTGTTCTAATTACTGATAATGTACCGAATCATAGTGATATAAATATTCACGCAGCAATTTATGCAGGCAAAGAGGGTTTCGGTGCTGATAACTACAAATACAGACCTGTTAGTGGAAACATCAATCTCTTAGGTGGAATCACTCAACATACACGTCTGGCGGTAGGTACTTTCGGTTACTCAGGTCCTGTAAGTGGATTTGCAAAAAGATATAAATATGATGATAGATTAATGCTTGCTTCACCCCCATTTTTCCCGGGAACAGGAACGTTCGAAATTGTATCCTGGTACGAGTAAAATTTAATTTCTAAATTAAGGGAGGATATATCCTCCCTTTTTTTTATTCCACATTTCACCATTCATAAATTTTATTAAAATGTCGTGTGTGTCGTCAACAATGGCGTAATCTGTAAGCATACTTTGATATGTAACTTAATTGCAGCTAAATTTCAAAACATTTCCTCCCTAATTACAATAGCACAAAACTTGTAACAATAATTTTAATGATGCTAATTATTAAAGAGGTGGGTTGATGTCTGAATTAACAAAAAAAGGGGGTACTTATAATATTGAGCACTTTGCAGGTAAAATTACAAAAAGTGGCAGAGGAATTATTCACTTAACAAAAGTGATGATTACTCTTTCTTTTTTATTTGCACTGCTTATGTTAACATTAAAATAGGTTGAAGGCTGTAATTTCTAATTAGTTAAAATTGATTATAAACTAATTAAACTGAAAAATCTTCATTACGAATTAATAACAGAATAGCTGATTGCGGAACAATTAAATATTTCTCTCTCTCAAATTCAATTTCATATGATTCATTCTTAAGGAAAATTGCAAGGTCTCCCTGCTTTACCTGAAGAGGAATATATTTAATTGGTTCATTAGTTTCTTTCCAGGGTTCATCCTCTACCTGTGCTGCTGTTGCATAGCCGGGTCCAACTTTAATCACATAACCACTATGTACTTTCTCTTTTTCTTTAATACCTGCGGGAAGATATAATCCAGTTGAAGTTTTGTTATTTTCTTCCTGTGGTTTTACTAAAACCCTGTCGCCCACCACAATAAACTTATCAAGGTTTTCCAATGTTAATACCATAAAATTTATAATTGATTTCTTGTATATCTCAAATATATTGATTCTACAAATAAGTAGTAAAGATTAATGAATCAGTTTTATTGAAATATTATTTTGTTTTAAATAGAATTCATTATTCCTAAATTTGATTATTATTTAATAACATTAAGTGAATCATTTGACAAATTTTGAAGGTAAATTTTGGGATGAACGCTTCTCATCAGATAAATATATCTATGGTACAACCCCGAACGAGTTTTTTAAAGTGCAAATTGATAAACTAAAACCTGCTAAATTGTTATTACTTGGTGAGGGTGAAGGAAGAAATGCTGTTTATGCAGCAACTAAAGGATGGCAGGTTGATGCAGTAGATTTTAGCCAGACTGCAAAAGAAAAAGCATTAAAATTAGCTAAGAATAATAACGTTACGATAAATTATACGATTTGTAACCTTGCAGATTTTATTCCAGGTGAAAATTACTATGATGCTATTGGATTGATTTTTATTCACTTAAAACCTGAAATAAGAAAGCTGGCGCATAAGAGGATTATAAGTGCACTAAAAACTAACGGCTGCATTATTCTGGAAGCTTTTGAAAAAAAACAGCTTGGTAAAAATTCCGGCGGACCGCAAAACGAGGAAATGCTTTATTCGGAGGATGAACTTAAAATTGATTTTAAGGATTTAAAAATTATTCTTCTTGAAGAAGATACCATTTTTTTAGATGAAGGAGATAAACATAAAGGTGATGCTTCAGTAATAAGATTTATTGGTAAAAAAAACCAGCTATATAAATGAAGAAAGTATTATTTATAACATACTACTGGCCGCCATCAGGCAAAGCATCACTTCAATGGCCGCTTAAGATAATTAAGCATTTACCAAAATTTGAGTGGCAGCCGTTTGTCTTAACGGTTGAGGACGATACATTTTCAGATGAAGATATAACTTTTCTTAACCAGGTTCCTGAAAACTTAAAAGTAATAAGAACAAAAGCATTTGAACCGTTTAATGTTTATAAAAAGTTTACTGGTAAAGAGAAAAATACCAGGCTTGTAGCTTCTGAAACTATTTCAACAAAAAATAAAAGTTTAGCTCATCGTCTTTCATTATGGATAAGAATGAATCTATTCATCCCTGATGCAAGAATTGGTTGGTACTTCCCTGCTGTAAAAGGAGGAAGTAAATTGTTACGCGATGAAAAAATTGATGCCATTGTTTCGATTGGTCCTCCTCATACAGCACATTTGATTGCAAAAAAGCTCTCTATAAAATATAAGATACCGCATATACCTGTTTTTATTGATCCATGGGTTGATATAGCTTATTACCAGAATTTTAAACGAAACAGCATAACGTTAAAAATTGATAACCATTTAGAAAAATCTGTTTTACAAAATGCAGCATCAGCAGTGTTTGTAACTAAAACGATGAAAAATGATTATGAAGAAAAATATCAATTTTTAAAAAATAAAGCTCAGGTCCTTTACTGGGGTTACAGCGAAGAAGATTTTTCAGAAATTGAAATGAGTAAAAGAAACGGTAATCAAAAAATTCTTATTCATGCGGGAAATTTATTTTCATATCAAAATCCTAAAAATCTTTGGCATCAAATTAAAAATGAAATTGAAAATGGTAATCCAATAAAAATAAAATTTATCGGCACTGTTGATAGTGATATTGTAAAATCAATTTCATCTGCAGGATTAGATGCTTTCACAGAATATTTAGGATTTCTTCCTTACAAAAAAATGTTAACTGAAGTTTGCAATGCGGATTTTCTTCTTGTTTGTGCAACTGAACCAAGACATGTTCCCGGAAAACTATACGAATATCTTAGAGCCGGTAAACCAATAATTGCTTATGGAGATAACAACGAAGAAGTTAAAAATATTCTTAGCGAAACCAACGCGGGTATGATGTTTAGTTATAATGAAGATGGTAAGGAATTTTTTAATAACTATTCAAAATTCGGTTCCATTTCTGATAAAATAATTAGGTTTGAAAGAGAAGAAATAAGTAAATCACTTTCCGAAATTTTAAATTCTGTTTAACAAATATTTTTACATTCTTACGATTAACTTATATTAAAATATGAATCTGCAATCATTTAAACCTGAATTACTCAAACCATTTGAAACAAGTACGAAAGTTGATGGAAATTATACCGGGATTGTATGAAGGAAAAGTAATACGCGTAATAGAAGAAAATGTTGAAGATTATAAAGAACTTCTTCATCAAACTGGAAAAATTCCATTCCTTATAAATGCAGATTTAATTTTTGAAGATAATGAAAGAATAGTATTAGAACATCGCTTAATTGAAAACATTACTTATTTTGATGAGTGGACCAGGAAACAGCGTGTTGATGCAGCTTTAGCTGTAATTCAGATTCAAACTGAATTGGTTAAGATTGGATATTTTCTTAATGATCCTCACGGTTTTAATATTACATTTGAAAGGAACAAACCGGTTTATTTTGATTTTGGATCAATACTAAAAGGAAAAATAAATCCTGCAAAATGGTATATTCAATGTTTTACAGGATTAAACATACACGATTACTGGGATGATATTTTAAAGATTGGGTATATAAAAAAATTCTTTACTGCAATTATTTTATCATTTCATAATTCTCCTTATAAGTATTTAAGCAAGGTTATTAAAAAACGTGGGCAAAAGAGATTAGTAAAGTTTTTATCCGCGAGAATAAATAAGAGCAAGTTTCTGTCCAAAGTTGTCAGAAAAGTAAGCAAATTGGTTCCTTTTATTTTCAGTGAAATAACAAACTGGACAGATTATGAACAAAAGGATCCATCATTCCTGGAAAATAATGAGAGAACTGAAAATATTATTTCGATCTTTAAAAAACTTACTCCTGATTCAGTAATTGATATTGGTGCAAACAGGGGTGCATACAGTTTTCTTAGCACTTAAAAATGGAACTCAAAAAGCAATTTGTATGGATCTTGATTCTTTTTCACTGGATGTTTTAAGAGAAAGTATTGATGAACAAAATATAATCACTGCTAAATTGAATATAATGGATTATGATGAAACTCCCGGCTGCTATAACTCTTACCTTCCTGCACATAAAAGATTGAGCTCTGATTTTGGATTATGCCTGGCAGTAGTTCATCACGTTTGCTACTTTGGAAACAGCAGCTTTGAAGAGTTTGCAGATAGGTTAAACAGGTTTGTTAAATAAAACATTATTAGTAGAATTTGTACCTTACGATGATATTCATTTAACAGGAGAAATATATAAAGGAAAAGATCGTTCCTGGTACACACAGGAAAACTTTATAAAAGCAGTTCAGAAATATTTTCCGGGAGAGTATAAAATTTACAATTCTACACCAAAACCAAGAATATTAATTTTGTTTACAAGATGAAACTGATTTCAATAGTTACTTTACCATTTCTTCCATTTCAAAACTTTTTACTACTGGAAAAAATCAGTACGAGCCAATCTATCCGGAAAACAGTTTGCCATTTATGGTTTTAAATTAGCATTTAAATTATTATTTAAAGGTAAAATTTCACTAAAGCTCTTCTTTAATCCGGTTTCTATTGTACGCTATTTTGAATATGATTTTGCTTATTCAAGCATCGGAAATATTAAAGGAAAAAATATCCTGGATGTTTCCTCACCTTACCTTTTGGGATTCTATATAACAAGTAATGATAAGTGCAACTATCATTATATAAATCCTGATAAAAATGATTTACAAAATGTTAAATCTCTCGCAAGCAGAACTAAATTTACCGGAAGATATTCAACCGATTGTGTTGATGCAACAAATCTGCCTTACCAGGAAAATAATTTTGATAAAATCATCTCAATCAGTGTTATTGAACATGTTGGCGGTAACAGCGATTCTGAAGTGATGCAGGAAATGTGGAGAGTTTTAAAACCCGGCGGGACGCTCATCTTAACTTTTCCAGTAAAAAAAATCTACGAAGAAGAATTTATTTCAAGGGATATCTATAACCTTAATAGACAGGAAACTGAAGGAAAATTCTACTTCCAGAGATTCTATGACAACAAAAAAATTGATGAAAGATTGTTATCTTCACTTAATAATTTTGAAATAGTAGAGAAAAAAGTGTTCGGTGAAATCACTAACGGTTTTTATAATCATTATAAAAAGAGGTGGGAAAAATATGGATACTGGGAAACTGTTAAGGATCCATATTACATTTCAAAACAATTCAAATATTATTCAAACATAGAAGAATTAAACGGGCTTGGGGTCATGGGATTAACAATCAAAAAATTAAAATGAAGATAAAATATCCGGTCTATCAGCCATCACTCTCCGGCAACGAAAAAAAATACGTAAAGGAGTGCCTCGACTCAACCTGGATTTCATCCAAAGGTAAATTTATTAACCAGTTTGAAGAAAACTTTTCGAAATATCTGGGTATTAAATATTCTGCTTCCGTAAGCAACGGTACTGTTGCTCTTCATGCTGCTTTGTTAGCATTAGGGATTGGTGAAGGAGATGAAGTTATTGTTCCAACTTTTACATATATCGCTTCCGTAAATGCAATCCATTATACTGGCGCTGTTCCTGTTTTTGTAGATTCAAAAGAAGATACCTGGCAAATGGATTCCGCAGATGTTAAAAGAAAAATTACCGGTAAAACAAAAGCCGTTATGGCTGTTCATCTTTATGGGGGGGTTTGCGAGATGGATGAGCTATTAAAAATCTGCAAAGAAAATAATTTATTTTTAATTGAAGACACTGCCGAAGCATTTGGCAGCAAGTATAAAGGTAAGTTTGCCGGAACATTCGGTGATATTTCAACATTCAGTTTTTTCGGTAACAAAACTATTACAACCGGTGAAGGAGGAATGGTTTCAACAAACAGTAAAGAACTTTATGATCTGGTTTTTAGAATAAAAGGACAGGGTTTGGCTGCCGGTAAAGAATATTTCCATGATATAGTTGGTTACAATTACAGGATGACAAATATCTGCGCAGCAATTGGCTGCGCGCAACTTGAAAACGCAGATGAAATCATAACAAAAAAAAGAAAGATTGCGAACTGGTATAACGATCAATTAAAGGATTTACCCATTCAGCTGCCAAAAGAATCAAAAGATGTTTTTCATACTTACTGGATGTACACAGTAATATTGAAAGACGCTGATAAAAGAGATCCGCTAAGAGTTTATTTGAAAGAAAAAGGAATCGAAACAAGACCTGCTTTTCATCCTGCACATCAGATGCCAATGTACTATAAAAAAGGTGTTTCATTCCATATTGCGGAAAGTTTAGCATTAAGAGGTATCAATCTTCCAAGTTATCCAGAGCTTACAGAAGGTGATGTGAAATTTATTTGTAAAATCATATATGAATTTTTTAATTCCTCAATTATTTAGTTAACTATCTTTTATTTAAAGGTTATTTCAGAAGTATCATTTTCTTATTATCAATCCAAACATTTCCATCATTTCCCACTGTTTTAATTCTGTATATATATAAACCACTTGATAAGTTACTTGCATTAAAAATAATTTTGTGAGTTCCGGCAGAATACTCTCCATTAGCAATTGTACTTATCTGTTCTCCAATTGAATTAAGAATATTGAGAATCACATAAGACTCCCGAGGTAATTCGAAAGTAATTGTTGTAGATGGGTTGAAAGGGTTAGGATAATTTTGATAGAGAAAATAGTTAGTTATCAGTTCAACAAAAATTTCAATTTCTTGAGAGTAATTAAACGATCCATCTAAATCATATTGTTTTAATCTATATAATACTTTATTGTTATTAACTTTTTGCAAATCACTATCTTCAAATGAATAATATTGCATTTCAGTTGTCGTTCCAGAGCCTTTAACAAATCCAATTTCTTCCCACCTTTCAGTAATTTTTCTTTCTATACCAAAACCAAAATTATTTGTTTCAGTCGATGTTATCCAGGAAAGCAATACCCGATCATTTTCTTGAACTCCTGAAAAGCTAACTAACTCAACTGGAATTCCGTTTGTATTGTGGAGAATCAATTGATCGTTTCCACAAACCCAGCCCTTCAATTCATTAATAAAAGAAGCAGAGTACAAATCAGTTGATGTTCCACTATAATGTGAATGCCATGTGACACCTAAATCTGTGGAGTAAATGATGGTGCCTCCATAACCTACTGCCCATGATTCATTTTCACTGCTAAATTCTACATCACGCAAAAAAGCATTTGTTCCGCTTTGAGAAATATTCCAACTATTCCCACCATCTGCTGATACCAGTATTCTACCATTTGTTCCTACAGCAATTCCTTGATTTTGGTTTATAAATTCTAAATCCAATAAAAAGTCATTTGAAGGACTCCATACCCATTGCCAAAAATTTCCTCCATCAGTTGTTTTTAATATTTTATTTCCAATATTTCCAACTGCAAATCCAACATTGTGGTCTACAAAGTAAACATCGTAAAGCCATTCAGAGGTTGGTAGTTGATACTGAAAATTCCAAGTAGTTCCCCCATTAGTTGTAATGAAGATAATTCCATTTGTACCTACTGCCCATCCCTTTTGATCATCGATAAAAA
This sequence comes from uncultured Ignavibacteriales bacterium, assembly GCA_963714405.1. Classification (GTDB taxonomy): domain Bacteria; phylum Bacteroidota; class Ignavibacteria; order Ignavibacteriales; family Ignavibacteriaceae; genus JAZGGS01. The sequence goes on from CAVQOH010000002.1 coordinate 189,174, forward strand.
AAACTGATATAAATAAATAACCATCTAGATATAACTGTGTTATCCATGTATCTCCCGCATCCGTTGTTTTTAGTATGTATCCATGCCTAAATGGGCTCCATCCACCTAAAACTGTCCAGCCTGTTTGAGAATCTCTAAAAAACATATCAGCATGGAAGTCAGCACTTCCACCCTGGTGAAGCACTACCCAATCATTTCCACCATTTGTGGTTCTTAAAAAAGCTTCATTATCACCCGCAGCAAATCCTATATTTTCATCAATAAAATTTGTTGTAAAGAGAATTGAAGGATTTCCGGTATATTGCTGTACCCACTGGGCATTTAAAGTTGGTAAAAATAAGAAGAGAATTGATATTATCAACTGTGCGAACTTTTTCATTTTACCCTCACAAAATTGTTAAAATTCTGTAACGAAAGTTTGCTGATTGAAAGATGCAAAAATCAACTTAAAAAGTCAATCAGATTCGATTGATAATAGAAATCATAGTTTAGATTGGGTGGGTATTAATAATATGCTATTTCAACTCATTTCTTTTGTATTTTTCTTGCCGGAATTCCAACATAGGTACCTGGTTCAATGATATGTTTTGAAACAACAGCTCCAGCACCAATTAGTACATCACTGCAAATATTTATGTCTTCAAGAATTTGCACACCTGTCCCAATCAGACAGCGATCACCAATTGTAACTCCTCCCGAAATGTTTGTCCCCGGATTAACTTGATTATAACTGCCAATTTTGCAACCGTGCCCTATGGTACAATTAAGATTGAAAGCATTAAAATCATCCACTTGCACATCAACGGTGAATATCGTACCAGCACATACAATATTCCCTTTTCTGAATAATGTATTACCAACAATAGATGTAGGATGAGCTACGTTTATAAATTTTGGTAGAATATTTTTTTCTTTCAGGTCTGAAACTATCTTAAGTTTTAGTGCGGGTGTACCGACACCGAGTAGTGCAAAATCATCTTTTGGGATATTAACTTTATCGTCCTTTCCCAGCATTGTTATTCGTTTCGCTCCACAATCAATCATTAACTGTCCAACTTCTTTTGCAAAACCACCTTGCCCAAAAATAAAAACAGCTCTTTCGGCAATAAAAGCTTTTGATGTTGCATCAATTATAATTTTTTCATCCAAATTTAAATTCTCCTTTAACTAACATTAGATTAATATAACTTGATAGTAGATATTTTTAGTCCATCAACTTTAAGTGTTTATTGTCAAATTTAATCTATTTTGAATTATTCACCAATCTTTAATATTTAAAATGAATTGACTTTTTATATTTTAAGTAATTTTATTTAATCTTTTAATTCTCAAACTAATCCTGGACTAATATGTAGAAAAATAATTCAAACAATGATAGGAATATTGTATATGTAAAAATATATTTACTTGAATATTTTTTTAATCTAGAAAAGATTTGAGATTAATTTAGCAAATTCAGAACAAAATAAATGAAAATTGGTTTTTACATTCATCACACTTCTTTAAAAGCTGGTGGATTATTTCCACACTCAATAGGTATTTTAAAACTTCTAATTAAATCAAATGAAATTAAAAAAATTCATTTAATAATTTCCTCAGATCAAAAAAAGTATTTTCAAAAGATTGTTAATAGTCCTAAAATACAATTTGAATAGTAAATAGAAAAAACTTATTTATTAATATAAGATTCGCAATATCCTATTTGCTTTCTAAATGCTATTGCTCTTTACCGAAATAAGTTTTAACAAACCAAATCATTTAAAAGTTATTATCAAAATTATCTAACTGATTAAATCCATATAAAAAACATATCAACTCCTCGCAAATTGATTTGCTTCATGTACCTTTTCAGTATTCTCCAATTTATAATGTTGATGTTCCTGTAATCATAACAATGCATGATATTCAGGAATATCATTACCCGGAATATTTTTCTATTTCACAAAAATTACACAGGAAGATAAATAACATTGATGCAATAAATGAATCAAATCATATTATTGTATCATTCGATCATATTAAAAAGGATTTATTAAAATATTTTGATGTTAAAGAAAATAAAATTTCTGTTTGCCATCCATCTTTTGCTGGATGAATGGTTTTTAACAGATAAGTTTACTTCAAAAGAGATTCTTAAAGAAAAATATAAACTGAATGATAATTTTCTTCTATATCCTGCTGCAACATGGAAACATAAAAATCATATAAACTTTGTAAGAGCCTTGGCAAAATTATCTGATGATAATTTGGATGTGCAATTAATCTGTACTGGAAACAAAACTGCATACCATCAACAAATTGATGAGGAGATTAAAAAACTAAAAATTGATGATAAAGTAAAATTTTTAGGAATTGTCAGCGAGGAAGATTTGATTGGTTTGTATAAAGCTGCTTCACTGGTAGTTATTCCAACACTTTACGAAGCAGGCAGCGGACCTTTGTACGAAGCAATGAGATATTCCACACCTGTAATTTGTTCTAATGTTACTTCTCTGCCGGAAACAATGGGAAATGATAATTTTATTTTTGATCCAGATAATGTTGATGAGATTGCTGCATTGATAAAAAAAATGTTAACTGATGACGATTTTAGAAAAGAGAATCTGGAAAATTCTAAAAAGAGAATGGAAGAACTAAAGAAAGTTGATTATGCTAAAAACTTAATTGATGTATATAAAAAAGTTATATCCCTTTCCTGATTTGATTCTTCATCAATGCCTTCCATGTTGATGGTTTTATCCACTTCTTAATTGCACCTTTTATTAAAACCAATTCTTCATTTTTAAAATATTTAAATAGAACCGCAATTAAGGGAAACATTAAAATTATAAAAATCTTAACCGGGATTCTTAAAATTAAATCATATTGGTTAAATAAGGTTCCTATAAGAATAAATACAACACAAAGTAGAAATAGCAGGAATATTTTAAAATATTCATAACGTATTTTATAATATTTATTCGATGCAATGTTTGAAAGAATATCTAGAATAAAAAATGCAACCACAGTATTTGCTGCAGCGCCAATCATTCCATATTCAGGTATTAACCAAAAATTTAATCCAATATTTAGCGCTGCACAGAAAAGTGTTATTAAGGCAACATAAAAATTATTTCCTGTAAGTATCATTCCAAGAGAAGAGATCATACTAGTACCGTAAATAACATAAGCCATTACAATAAAGGGAACAACGCTGTATGCAGGATAGTATGAAGGATTCTGCGCAAAAAGCACAACCATTTCTTTTCCAAATAATGATAGAGTTAAGCCGACCCATAGCAGGAAAAATGTTACATAAGTTTTAAGATTTGAATAATACTTTTTATCTCCCTCTTTCCTGAACATTTTATATGCAAGGGGCATAAGTGTTAAGCCGAATGGTAAAATAACAAACATATTTGCTACACCAGCTATTTTATAACCAAGTTCATATAATCCTAAAATATTTTCATCTGCTAAAAATTTTAATAGATACCTGTCACTTCCATTAAGAAGATTAATTGCCATTGCACTAAAAATTAATGGTACACCAAACCTGAGAGAATGTGGTATAATTTTAATATCAATTTTAAAATCCATCCCTTCTATCATTGGGCGAAATATTATTGCTGTTTGAACAATCTCACCAATAAGTTGAGCATATAGCACACTTTCTATCCCTAATTTTTCATAAACTATCAGGTAAATATTGATTAACACCATCACTATAATTTTAACAATGCTCGAAAGTGTATAAAGAACGGATTTTTCATCTGCCCGCAGCTTGCTTAAAAAAAGATTATTTAAAGTGATTACCGCAATTATATAAATTGAAATTTGCAGAAGTGGTTTATATTGAGCTGCGTTGCCGAAAAGTTCAGCTATTTGTGATAATAGACTATTAGCTACAATTATAAAAATTAAAACCACTAATGATATAACCAAAGAAATGGTGAAGAGAATTGATCTTTTTTTATTTTCGAACTCAGAGCTGTTATTGTAACGGATTAACGACAAGCCCTGACCGAGTATTAGAGACTGGGAAATAATAATTATTGTAATGAGAACTAATCCAAGACGACCGTATTCTGCAACAGAAAAATAAGTGGTATACAGGGGAAGTAAGATTATCCCCGACGCTTTAATTGCAACGTTGCTAATGCTATAAACTACTGAGTGTTTAAGTAACCGCTTAGCATTTTCCAGCATAGGAATTAACTTTTAGCTGCTAATTTTTTCTGCCGTGATGACTTGACTAACCCACCGATTAAAAGTAGGATTACTAAAGAACTAAGTGCTAAAGAAAGATATTTACTAATTACAAATGAACCGGGTAAATATGTAAAAACAACCTTGTGCTTACCTTTTGGTACAACAATTCCTCGAAAGCCATGATTAGCTCTATAGATTTCAGTTTCAGTTCCATCAACTGTTGCACTCCAACCTTTTGGGAAATAAGTATCGCCCAGGAATAAAAAGTTGTTGCCGCTTGCATTTACATCCAATTCAATTCTTTCATCTTCAAATGATGTAATATTAACATAAGCCGTGCTATCTGGCTGATTAATGTTTGCAATTTCTTTCTCGGTAAAAGCAATATCAAGAGGATCAAACTGATTATTTTTTACCAGGTTTAATATTTCAAGTGCTGGTTTTTTCTCTACCCTGTTTACAAAATATGCACGTGGCAATACATTCTGATTTGAGTAAACAAATGAATTGGTTCCGTTATAAACTGGAACAAGACCTGGTTGATTAATTGATTTATCAAAAACTATATACTTAACGTTTAGCATTCTCCAGAAAGTAGAATTTGCGGGTGAACCCAGCACATCATAATAATCCTGGATTGCTCTTGGTTTAATTCCTGAGTAACCGTAAATATCGTACTCCAAAAAGTACGTAAGAAAATTTGAATTCTGATTTAATGAACCGATTGATCCATCCTGCTTTAAATTTAATATACGGTAAAGTGATTTATCGCCTGTGTTTTCAATTGCCTGAATATAATCGGGTTTGGTAAATAACATTTCCTGTTGAGCATTTTCAGTAAATGTTTCTCCTCTACTGATTTATCCTGAATAGATCAAATAATATTAAAATTACAACTGCAATTGCAAAAAGATCACTGCTTAACTTCCCTTTTACAAATGAATATGCCATCCCGAAAACTGCAGCTGTAAAAAAGAATGCAAGCCGTGCATCAGTTATAAACATATCAGCCATATAATCGTGAAGAGCTTGTAATCTAGTACCTTTTTCTCCAGCATCAATTACTCTTGCTATAAACCAATCTTTAATAGGAGACGCGAGTAGAAGTGTAATTACAAACAATCCTCCAAATAAAATTGCTGAATTTCTTATTAATCTTTCAGTTTTTAAATCTGATTCTTTTTTAAGGAAAATAATTTTTACCAGTCCCAAACCAGCTAAAACCGGTAAACTTAGCTGCACCAGAACCAGTATCATTGAAGGAACCCTGAACTTATCAAAAAACGGGAAGTAATAGAACATTAAATCATAGAGAAACGGGAAAGTTCTTCCAAAAGAAATCAGCAAGGCAATTACTGAAAGAATAGTTAAGAATCTTACAATAGGATCTTTCCAATTAACGATCATCGAAAAAAGTGCCAGGAAGAAAACTATAACTCCCATATACATTGCAACATCAACAAAAGGCATTTGCCCAAAATAAGTGTTTACTTCAACCGGTTTGTTTTGCGAAAACGGACCCTGATAAGTTGATTTACCAAATCCATAATATGAAGGAATTATAAACGTTAACACTTCGCCAGGTGAAAATGACCAGTTTGTAGCATACTGGTAAAAATCTGATTCTGATTGCTCTGTTACAGCAGATTCCTTTTCAATTATACTTTCTGTTCCACGCGTTGAGTAAGGAGAGTATTCATAGATTTGTGTGAAGTTATCAGATTGAATTAATAATGCTACAACAATTGCTACAACAAAAACAACTGCAGATTTAACCAACTGCGTTGTTAAGTGTTTATCCTTTTGTTTAAAAGATCTTAAAAAGAAGTAAATGAAGTAAATCATCACTGCAAAAAATGTGTAAAAGATAATCTGCACATGCCATCCCATAAACAGTAAATCAAGACTTATGATAAGTATCAGTATTTCAATAAATTTTATTCGTTTCTGATAATTAAAAAGAAGCAAAAACAGAATCGGGTAAATCCATAAAGCAGCTAGTTTTGTAACATGACCTATGTATAAAAACACAACTATCCCGGTACAAAAAGCAACTGCCGTTCCAACAATAAAACTTACCAGCTTATTTTTTGTGCGGAAGTAAAAGAATGCAAACATTGTATAAGCTAAACCAAGTAAATAGAAAGTCCATTTCGCATAATCAACCGCAAACGGACTGCTAAAAGTTCTCCGTAAAGCATCTATCCCAACATAAATTAAATTAAACCATTTATAACCTACTGCAATTGCATAAGCAGGCATTCCACCGAATACATATGGATTCCATAATGTAAAACCATCTCTATCTTTTTCAAGATAAGTAGTCACACTTTTACTCGTTACTATGTCTCCTGATTGAAATGTTTTTCCGCCAAAGTAAAGTGGTGAAAAAAAGAAAAGAAAAAGAAGAAGAATAACTACAACATAAAACAGTGTCTGGTACTTCTCCGGAATGTATTTATCAATGCTAAAACCTGATAAAAATGTTGGCTTATCGGAAACGGATTTCTTCGTATTTTTTTTAATCTTTTTGGCAGTCATATAAGCTCTTATTTTAGTTGAACTTTTTTTGCTATAAAATTTATTCCCGAACCTATTTTATTATTTGAATAATAATCTGCAACCATCATAACTAAAGTGAAGGGTAAAGTTAAAAGGTAATATACAGGAAGAATTATAAAAAATACTTTTGAAAAATTCAGCATAACCATCGGATACTTAATTCCAAGGCGCCATGCTTTATCACCCCAAAAACCATAAGAATATTTTGATTGATAAGTTTCAAAACCAAACGGATGAAGTTTTGATTCTAATTCTTCTTTGGAATAACCATCTCTTGCATGTTCTGAAATAAAGCTTTCTTGATCCTCATCATGTACGTCGCTTCCGCCATAAATTGATGGCGAATTAATTAATAGATAACCGCCATCCTTCAACGCAGCAAAATAATTGCGAAAGACCAATTCATCTTCTTTAATGTGTTCCATAACATCAATGCAAACGATAATATCAAATTTATTATTATGATCAATTTTTGTTAAGTCTTCAACACAAAAGTCTACATTTTTAATATTTCTTTTGCTAAAAAATTCTCTGCTGTCATTAATCCAATCTTCTTTAACATCTGCAGAATGAATTTTGCAGGGAGTTAACTGTTTTGCCATAAAATATGTGTATTGTCCAAATCCTGATCCAGCATCGTAAATTGTTATGTTTTTATCACTTAGCTTTGTTCTTAAATCTCTCAGTTCTCTTCTAACATACCAGGAACGAAGAAACATCAAATCCAAAACTTTGTAAAAAACTATCCGCAGAATAGGAAATTTTTTAATAATTCCAGCAAAAACATTTTTTATAGGATCGTAGTGCATATTTTAATTTAAGAAAGGAATATAGATTAGCTGATCATACTTTAACTCTTCTCCTTGATCACATATTCTTTTTCATCCATTGAATTGTGAACAAGCATTTCTCCTAATAGCCCAACTGAAAAAAGCTGTACACCAACTATTATTAACAGCATGCCGAGGAAAATCATAGGACGATTACTCAAAGGATAACCCTTAAGCCAGAGAACGGTTAGATAACCCAGAACGGCAACACCTGCGAGGAATGCTATCGCGCCAAAAAATCCAAAAAAATGCATAGGGCGTTTAATATAACGGGTAGCAAAGGTAACTGTAATAAGATCAACAAATCCTTTGAAGAACCTTGAAATTCCATATTTAGTTTTACCGTAGCGCCGAGGATGATGCTGCACGGGAACTTCTGTAATTTTAAAACCCTGCCACTTTGCTAAAACAGGAATATACCTGTGCATCTCCCCGTAAACTTTAATATTCTCAATAACTTCTTTCCTGTAAGCTTTTAAGCCACAATTAAAATCATGTATTTTAATTCCACTAAAAATCCGAGTAATAAAGTTGAAAATTTTTGAAGAATATTTTTTAATAAAAGGGTCTCTTCGTTTTTTCTTCCAACCAGAACAAAGATCATATCCTTCATCTAACTTTTTAAGCAGGTTTGCTATTTCCTGCGGATCATCCTGAAGATCAGCATCCATTGTAACTACAGCATTTCCCTTGGCATTTTTAAATCCTACATGTAATGCTGCGGATTTTCCATGATTTTTCCTAAAGCTTATATACTTAAATCTCTTATCAACTTTACTGATTTCTTTAATCTGCTTTAATGAATCATCGTTGCTTCCATCATCAATAAAAAGTACTTCGTAATCAATTTCCACTCTTCCCAGTGCTCTTTTTATATCATTAACCAAGGGTTTGATTGATTCTTCTTCATTATAAAGGGGAACAACAATTGAAATTTTTTTAAAGGAGGTTTTTACTTTGGCTGGATATCTTCCCTGGTTTTGTTTACCATAGTATCTTCTCCTTCTATTGTAGGTTTTTCTGTATCCGGTACCTTTTTGTCTTGAATCTCCCGAAGAATCCTTTTTGGGATCTGTTTGTTGAGTTTGGTTCGGAATATTTTGTTGCTGATCTTGATTTGCCAACTGTTTATTCACTTTTTGAAAAGAAAATTAAATTTAATCTAATATTCCCTCAAAAACAATTTGATATAAATCACCAATTAGAAAAAAGGTTAAGTTTTTGCCAAAATAATAACGATTTAATCTTGACAAAATAGTATAGATAAACTAAATTTACATATAAGGTAGATAAGATTATTACAACTGGTAAAATATATTAAAGAGAATTTAATGAGTGATAAAGAATTAAAAAAAATAGAAGAAATTGCAAATAAGGAATACAAATACGGATTTGTAACAGATATTGAATCGGATAGTTTACCAAAGGGGCTTAATGAAGATATAATCCGCCAGCTTTCTGCAATAAAAAATGAGCCTGAATTCATGCTGGAATTACGGTTAAAAGCTTTTCGCCATTGGGAAACTATGGAAGAACCGCACTGGCCAAATGTAAATTACCCACCTGTTGATTACCAGAATCTGAGATATTATTCAGCTCCAAAGAAAAAGCCAGATATTAAAAGTCTTGATGAAGTTGATCCACAGCTATTAGAAACTTATAAAAAATTAGGCATTTCGTTGGATGAACAAAAAAGGTTAACCGGTATTGCCGTTGATGCAGTGTTTGATAGTGTTTCAGTAGCTACAACATTCAAAGAAAGTTTAAATGAATTAGGAATAATATTTTGCTCCTTTTCAGACGCGCTGAAAAATCATCCTGATCTTATAAAAAAATATTTGGGAACCGTTGTACCATACACAGATAATTTTTATGCTGCTTTAAATTCTGCTGTATTCAGTGATGGTTCATTCGTTTACATTCCTAAGGGAGTTCGTTGCCCAATGGAGCTTTCAACATACTTTAGAATAAATGCAGCAGAAACCGGTCAGTTTGAAAGAACTTTAATTGTTGCTGATGAAGGATCTTATGTAAGCTATCTTGAAGGATGTACTGCCCCAATAAGAGATGAAAACCAGTTGCATGCTGCAGTTGTAGAATTAATTACAATGGATAATGCACAAATAAAATATTCCACAGTGCAAAACTGGTATCCTGGTGATAAAGAAGGTAAAGGCGGTATTTATAATTTTGTAACAAAACGAGGTGCCTGTAGAGGAGAGAATTCAAAAATTTCCTGGACACAGGTTGAAACTGGTTCCGCAATTACATGGAAATATCCAAGCTGCATTCTGCAGGGTGATAACTCTGTCGGAGAATTTTACTCCGTAGCACTTACAAACAATTACCAGCAGGCAGATACCGGAACGAAAATGATTCATCTTGGAAAGAATACCAAAAGCACAATAATATCTAAAGGAATTTCTGCCGGTAAAAGCCAAAACAGTTACCGAGGGCTTGTAAGAGTTGCTAAAAACGCAGATAATGCAAGAAATTTTTCGCAGTGCGATTCGCTGCTTCTAGGTGATAAATGCGGTGCTCATACTTTTCCATACTTAGAAATTAATAATCCAAACGCTAAGGTAGAGCACGAAGCAACCACATCAAAAATTGGTGAAGACCAGCTATTCTACCTTAATCAAAGAGGTATTTCAACTGAAGATGCTATTGGATTAATTGTTAACGGTTATTGTAAAGAAGTTTTTGCAGAGCTTCCGATGGAATTTGCTGTAGAAGCTACAAAGTTGCTTAGTGTTAGTTTAGAAGGAAGTGTTGGATAAAAATTCAAAAAGTAAAAATCAGAATTTAAAGGAAATATAAATAATGTTAGATGTCAAGAATTTGCATGCAAGTGTAGAAGGTAAAGAAATATTAAAGGGTATAAACCTAAATGTAAAAGCAGGTGAAGTTCATGCTATTATGGGTCCTAATGGATCCGGGAAAAGCACACTCGCCCAGGTTTTAGCAGGTAAGGATGGTTATGATGTAACTGAAGGTGAAGTAAGCTACCTTGGTAAAAACTTACTGGATTTGCCGGCTGAAGATAGAGCAAGAGAAGGCGTTTTTCTTGCATTTCAATATCCGGTTGAGATTCCGGGTGTGAGCAATACTAATCTTCTAAAAACTGCCTTAAATGAAATTAGAAAATACAATGGCGAAGAAGAACTGGACGCAATGGAATTTCTTTCCTTGATAAAAGAAAAAAGTAAATTGGTTGAATTGGATAAAGCATTTTTAAGCAGATCAGTTAATGAAGGATTTTCAGGCGGAGAGAAAAAAAGAAATGAAATTTTCCAGATGGCAGTTTTGAAATCCTAAACTTTCAATACTTGATGAAACTGATTCCGGGCTCGATATTGATGCGTTAAAAATTGTTGCGAACGGTGTTAGCAAACTGAAAACGAAAGAGAATGCAACCATTGTAGTTACGCATTACCAGAGATTGCTGAATTTTATCATTCCAGATTTTGTACACGTTTTATATAAAGGTAGAATTGTTAAATCAGGTGGAAAAGAATTGGCTTTAGAGCTTGAAGAAAAAGGTTATGACTGGGTAAAAAACAGCTCAGAAGAAACAGTAGCAAATTAATACGAATTAAGAAAGCAAAGCAATTTTAATGAAATTGAATACAGAAATTAAGAATTGGTACACAACTCAGTTCGATATTTTCGAAAAAAGATTAAATGGTGATAAATCTTCCTTTGTTCATCCATTAAGAATAGAAGCATTAAATAGGTTCGGTGAATTAGAATTTCCGACTCAAAAAGATGAAGAGTGGAAATACACAAATATTTCCCCGCTGTTAAAACATAGTTTTTTACCCGCTGCAGAGAAATCTTTTGTTAATAACGAGTTTGTTAAATCAAACTTGTTTAATGAAAACGAACACAGCTTAATAGTTTTTATTAACGGACATTATGCTGAAGAACATTCGAAGCTTAAAGATCTTCCGGATGGAGTAATTGTAAGAAGCATTGCAAAGGAAATTAATAACGAATCGCCTTTGATAAAAAAATATTTTAGCAAATTTGCAGATCATAAAAACCAGATTTTTACTGCTCTTAGTACTGCTTATACTGAGGATGGTGCATTCATTTATATCCCCGATGGAAAGATAGTAGAAGAACCTATACACCTACTCTTTATTACGAATTCAAAGGGTCAGAAATTATTAACACAGCCAAGAAATCTTTTTGTTGCTGGAAAGAATTCCAGGGTTTCTATAATTGAACACTACGTGACCACTGAGGAAAATATATACTTTACAAATACTGTAACAGAAATAGTTGCAGATGAAGATTCAATTGTAAATCATGTAAAACTTCAGGAAGAAAGCCTAAACTCGTTTCATATTGCAAGAATGGAAGTTGATCAGGAAAAAAATTCATACTTTTCTTCTCACTCAATTTCAACAGGGGCAGAACTAACAAGGAATGATTTTAATGCACGATTTAACAATGAGGGCGGCGAGTGTACGCTTAATGGTTTGTATATGATTGAAGGAAAACAATTGTTTGATGCACACACCTTAATTGATCACGCAAAACCACATTGTAACAGCCATGAGCATTATAAAGGAATTCTCAATGATCAATCTCGAGGAGTGTTTAACGGGAAAGTTATTGTAAGACCTGATGCGCAAAAAACAAATGCCTTCCAGGAAAACAACAACATTCTTCTTTCCGGTGATGCAATGGTAAATACAAAACCACAGCTCGAGATTTTTGCAGATGATGTAAAATGTTCACACGGTGCAACTATTGGGCAACTGGATGAAGATGCAAGGTTTTATCTCAAATCAAGAGGAATAGGTGAAGAAGCCGGAAAAACTATTTTACTTCATGCATTTGCCAGTGATGTGATTACATCGATTAATAATGAATCACTTCGCAACTATATTGAAAAAATTATTACTGAACGGTTTAATCAATAACGGTTAAAATATAATGAAAAGCAACACAGCGGTTGAGGAAATAACACAAAAAAAACTATATGATGTGTACAAAATCAGGGATGATTTTCCTATCCTAAAAATAAAAGTGCATAATAAGCAGCTGGTTTATCTTGATAGTGCTGCAACTTCACAAAAACCAAATATTGTGATAGATCGTGTTAATAAATATTATTCAACAATGAACTCGAACATTCATCGCGGAGTGCATGCGTTAAGCGGTGTTTCTACTGAAGCTTTTGAAACTGCAAGAATAATTATTAAACGATTTATAAATGCTTTGGGTAAAAATGAAATAATTTTTACGCGCGGTACAACTGAATCAATAAATCTTGTTGCACAAACTTATGGAAGGTCTAATGTTAATGCAGGTGATGAGATAATAATCTCCCACATGGAACATCATTCAAACATTGTTCCCTGGCAGATGCTCTGTAAAGAAAAAAATGCAAAGCTTAGAGTAATACCGATTAATGACAAAGGTGAAATTATTTATGAGGAATTTGAAAAACTTGTAAATGAAAAAACTAAACTCGTTTCTGTAGTTTACGTTTCAAATTCACTTGGAACAGTAAATCCAGTTAAAAAAATTATTGATTATGCTCATCAGTTTAGTATTCCTGTTTTAATTGATGGGGCACAAGCGGTTAATCATTTACCTATTGATGTTAGAGAACTTGATTGCGATTTCTTTGCATTCTCAGGACACAAGATTTACGGACCGACTGGTATTGGTGTCTTATATGGCAAAATTGATCTGCTCGAAGCTATGCCTCCATTTATGGGTGGCGGAGATATGATTAGTAAAGTAACATTTGAAGAAACCACTTATAATGATCTTCCGTATAAATTTGAAGCCGGAACTCCTGATATAGCGGGTGCAATTGGCTTAGGTGCTGCAATTGATTATGTATCAAATATCGGAATGGAAAGTATAGGAAAGCATGAATCAGAATTACTAAAGTATGCGACACAAAAAGTTGCTAGTATACCTGGTTTAAGAATTATTGGTAATGCAAAAGAAAAAATGAGTGTGCTTTCGTTCGTTTTGGAAAATATTCATCCGCACGATATAGGAACATTTTTAGATTTTGAGGGAGTTGCAATAAGAACAGGTCATCATTGCACACAACCTGTGATGGCTAGATTCGGAATTCCTGCAACATCACGAGCTTCGTTTGCAATGTATAATACGATGGAAGAGGTTGATATTCTTGTTGAAGGCTTAAACAAAATAGTTGAGGTATTTGGATAATGGATGCTGAATTAAAAGAACTGTACCAGCAGGTTATTCTTGATCACAATAAAAGCCCCAGAAATTTTAGAAAGATGGAAAACTCATCCTCTAAAGCAGAAGGATTTAATCCGCTTTGTGGAGATCATATAGATGTTTTTGTTTTAATCGAAGATAACGTTGTAAAAGATATTTCCTTTAGTGGTGAAGGTTGTGCAATTTCAAAAGCTTCTGCTTCTGTGATGACATCTCTATTAAAGGGTAAAACCAAGGAAGATGCCGAAAAACTGTTTAATAAATTCCACGATCTTGTTACTGGGAAACTAGGTGAAAATATTGATATTGAAGATCTTGGCAAACTGGCTGTATTCGCAGGTGTGCATGAGTTCCCGGTAAGGGTTAAGTGTGCATCCCTTGCATGGCATACCATGATGTCCGCAATCGGGAATGAAAAGAAAAATGTTACAACAGAATAAACTTTTAGAAAATGGCAGAACTGAATAAAAAAAAATTAGAAGAAAAAATTGTAGAAGTTTTAAAAACTTGCTACGATCCGGAAATACCTGTTGATATTTTTGAACTTGGATTGATTTATGAAATTGAAATAGATGATGAGGTAAACGTTATTATTAAGATGACGCTTACATCACCGGCTTGCCCTGTTGCAGGTTCACTTCCACCCGAAGTTGAAGCTAAAGTGGCTTCAATAAATGAAGTGAAGAGTGCTAAAATCGAGTTGGTTTGGTCTCCTCCCTGGGATAAAGATATGATGAGTGAAGAAGCCAAACTTAATTTGGGATTTTTATAATAGATATAATAAAGGAGAATAGATGTTTGAAGTAAATCAAAATGCACCCATGTATGATCAGAATGCTGTGCAGCATATGCGTGATGAACTTGTTGCTGTCGGTTTTACTGAGTTACTAAGTAAAGACGAAGCAGAAAAAGCAATAAATAAAAATGATGATAAAACGAGTTTAGTGATGATAAATTCTGTTTGCGGATGCGCCGCAGGAACTGCAAGACCTGGTATTTCACTTGCATTACAAAATGATGTAATACCGGATAAACTTTATACAGGATTTGCAGGGCAGGAGAAAGAGGCAGTTCAAAAAATAAGGGAGTTGGCGGTTGGTTTTCCTCCATCATCACCTAGTGTTGCACTCTTCAAAAATGGAAAACTTATACACTTTATGCAGAGACATGAAATTGAAGGAAAAATGCCCGAAGAAATTTCAGGTTACTGGAGAGAAATTTTTAATAAACATTGCACGAACAAGGGACCTTCAATTTCACCAGAAAACTTTGCTAAGGTAATGCATGCCAAAACTTGTGGTTCAAAAATTCCTTTATTCAACAGTCAATAAATTTTAGAAAATGAAATTCAGCACACAGGAAGAATATGGATTGAGACTTTTATTGCGCATTGCGAAAAGCGATTCACCTAATGGTCTAACCATTCCTGAAATAAGTGAAATGGAAGGACTATCTACCTCGAACGTTGCAAAAATTTTACGAATGATGCGACTTGCCGGTTTTATTGAAAGTGCGAGAGGACAAACCGGCGGACATAAGCTGAAAAAACCAACCGATCAAATACTTGTGGGAGACGTATTAACTGCATTGGGCGGAAAGTTATATGAATCAGGATTTTGTGATACGCATTCAGGAATAGAAATCATCTGCACCAACTCTATTGATTGCAGCATACGTTCTTTATGGAAAACCGTTCAAAATATTTTGGATGAAGTGCTAAGTAAAATTTCTCTGCAGGATCTTCTTGGAAAGGAAGAAGATGTAGAAATTCTCGTAGCAAACTTTGCAAAAAAACTAGAGCAAAAATTTGCCCAAAATTAATTTGAACGTTTATTCATTTTCATTTTTTAAGTAACCATCTTTTATCAAACTATCAAACGATCTATACACAATTATTTCAACTTCATTTGAATGATAATATCCCCTTGAAATAATCTTTACTCCGTTAACCTCCATATCCAATCTTACATCAGCATACAATCTGTCCTCCGCAATCAAATCAGATTCGATTTTCTTTTTCTTTTCAGGAACATTTGATAAAGCCCAATAAATTCCTTTCTTAGCATTTTGGTAAGCGTAATCAATATCACTCTCTAATTTTTCCTGGCTAAAATTGATAGGTGTTAAGAATGTAAAAACTGATAGAAGTATTAATGCCCGCATCGTTAACCCTCAAATTTTTATTTAAATATTAGGAATATTTTCTGTGAATGACAATAGTCTTCACAAGCCTAAGCTCCCGAAACGGGGACTTGACAAATAGTTTTATAAATTATATATTGGAAACTATAAAAACGATTATAGTTTCTTATGAGTTTAATTGTAGAGAAAATATCAACTATCAATGATGAAAAATTTAAAATATTTTCATATTTGAAAGTAAGATATTTAAAGGATGGCTTTTATAAAACTTCTATGGATAGTATAGCTTCGGAATTAAAGGTAAGCAAAAAAACTATCTACAAACATTACCCTTCAAAAGAATTTATTGTTCAGGAAATTGTAAAAAGCATACAAAACGAACTTTCAACTAAGGTAGATAAAATTATTAATTCTGAGCAGGATTCTGTTACAAAATCGGTTCAGCTTGTAAATACAATTAGCAGATTAATGTTGATGGTTGGAGAAAGGTGGCTTGAAGATGTTAGAATTCATGCACCTGCTACCTGGACAGATATTGAAGAATTTCGAACTAAAAAACTCTATAACTCATTATCTTCAATAATAGAGCAAGGAAAGAAAGAGAATCTATTTGCGGATAATCCTGTAGAAATAACCATTTCAATTTTTCTATCATCACTAAGCGGAATAGTTAACCAGGATTTTCTTTTTCATAACAGGTTTTCTTACAGGGATGCCGTTAAAACAACTCTGGAAATTATATTTACAGGTATTCTCACTCAAAAAGGATTAAGACTTTTTTATAAATCACTTAAAAAGGTGCAGGATGAAAACCTTTAAAATCATAATAATAATTTTCGTTGTATTACATTTATATGGATGCGGAAACAACAATGAAGAATTATCAATTGAAGCTCAAGGAAATATCGAGACTGTTAACATTGTAATCAGCTCTAAAGTTAGCGGAGAAGTGTTGAGTATTCTAAAAGATGAGGGGGCCAAAGTAAATAAAGGTGATACTGTGTTAATTATTGATTCTGAAACTTATGAATTGAGGTTAGCAGAAGCAATTGCAATTGTGCAGCAGGCACAGGCTCAACTTAATTTACTAAAAAACGGTGCCAGAAGTGAAGATATAAAACTCGCTGAGGAAAGTTTAAAGCAAGCTGAAATAAATCTAAATACAGCAGAAAGAGATAAAGAAAGAATGATCAACCTTTACGGTACAAAAACCATAACGCAAAAACAGTATGAAGATGCAATTTCTCGATACAATATATCTGTTGCCCAATTTAATTCTGCACAGGAAAATTATAACAAAATTAAAAACCTTGCTCGGCCTGAGGAGTTGCAGCAAGCGTCGGCTAATTTAGATCGTGCTAACGCAAATTTAAACTTGATCAAAAAAAGTCTGAATGATTGTTTTGTTAAATCTCCAATAGATGGAATTATTGTTGGAAAGTTTATTGAAAAAGGTGAAACAGCAAATGTAATGTCATCCCTGTACCAGGTTTCTGATTTAAGCAGCGTTGAGTTAGTCATTTACATTCCGGAAACAAAACTTGGTAAAATTAAAGTCGGGCAAACAACTGATATTACAACTGATACATATCCCGGTAAAGTTTATAAAGGAAAAGTGATTTATATCTCCCCTCAAGCAGAATTTACTCCAAAAAATATTCAAACAAAAGAAGAAAGGACCAAACTAGTTTTTGCTATTAAGATAAAAATCGAAAACCCTGATCTTGAATTGAAAGATGGAATGCCTGCGGATGCAGTTATAAGATTATAAAGAATTTTAAAAATGAATAACATCATACAAATTAATAATCTGCATAAAAGCTACAAAATTGTAGAAGCGGTTAAAGGCATAAGCTTTTCTGTTTTCGAGGGCGAGATGTTTGGCCTTGTTGGACCTGATGGAGCAGGAAAAACAACTATAATGAGAATTTTATGCGGTTTAATTACACCAGATGAAGGTGATTCTGCTCTATTTGGAATGGACATCACCAAAAACAGGAAAAAAATTCAGAACAAAATTGGATATCTCTCCCAAAAATTCAGTCTTTACGGAGATCTTTCCGTTGCTGAAAACATAGAGTTCTTCGCTGATATTCATAATGTTAAAGATTATAAAAACAGAAGAGATGAACTTCTTGAGTTTACGCGGCTTACCCCATTCAGAGATCGTCTTGCAGATAAGCTTTCCGGAGGTATGAAACAAAAACTTGCACTAACATGCAGTTTAATTCATAAGCCAAAAATTTTGTTCCTGGATGAACCCACCACAGGAGTCGATCCTGTTTCACGCAGAGACTTCTGGAAAATTCTTTCTGATTTACAAAAAGAAGGCATGACAATATTTATGACCACCCCTTACCTTGATGAGGCTGAGCGATGCAACAGGGTTGCAATGATGAACAGAGGAGCAATAATGAGTATTGATACTCCTCGAAATATTAAATCATCATTGGAAAAAGAAGTTATAGAAATTTTGTGTGATGATATCAGGCAGGCTTATAATACTATAAAAGCTGAGACTGAATATGATGTGCAAATATTCGGTGATAGGATAAATGTAGGTGTAAATAACTACGAAAAAGATTTTTACAAGATTAAAACATTATTAAACAAAGAAAATATAAAAATAAAAAAACACAGGGTCGTTATACCCTCACTGGAATATGTATTTATTGATCTAATAAATAAAGCGGTTAACTAAAATTTTTGGTAAGCAATGAAAAATCTAATATTTATAATAATTTTATTTACTACAATTGGTTTTCCACAACAACAAATTCTTTCAATTGAAGACGCACTTAAAATTGGAATTGAGAACAGCAAAGAAATTAAAATTGCAGATTCCAGGCTGCTTAGTTCGGAAGAAGAGATAACAGAAATTACCTCTCAAATGTTTCCCAAATTAACACTTGGGGCGGGTTATACAAATTTAAATATTTTAGAACCAGAAATATTAGGATTTAATCCCGGCAATCCTCTTCAAATAATAAATCCCTTTTATAGCTACGGTCTTAATCTTTCACTGCAAGTACCAATCTTTACAGGTTTTCAACTAACTTCACTAAAAAGTGCTGCGGAGCTCAACAATAAAGCATTTCATCATGAACTTCAGAATACAATTAATCAAAAAGCACTTAGCATTTATACTGCATACTGGAATTTCTATAAAGCACTGAAATCTGTTGTGCTTATTCAGCAGGGTTTATCAACTCTGCAAAAAAAACTCAATGATACAGAAAAGTTTTTAGAAAACGGTTTAGTTACAAAAAATGATTTACTGAAATTAAAAGTACAGGTTTCTAATGCTGAGCTAAAACTTATTGATGCAAAAAATAAGAAGGAAGTTGCACAAGCAATTTTTAATAAAATACTTGGTTATCCTTTAAATGCAAAAACTGAAATTGATATGGAAATTAACAACTCTGCATTGGAAGAATATTATTATGAAGAACTTTTATCGGATGCTTTAATTAATCGAAATGAGATCAATTCACTTGCTAGCAGGATTAAAGCAGGTGAAGAAATTGTAACCGCAGAAAACTCTGGCTGGTGGCCAAAAATATATGCTTCAGGAAGTTATTACAATTATAATTTAAATGCTAAAACTTTTAGTGTGAGCGATCAGGAATTACAACTATGGTATCTGGGTTTATCTCTAAGCTGGGATCTATGGGATTGGGGTTATACATCTTCCAAAGTTGCCAAGGCAGAACAGGAATTACTGCAAAGCCGTGAAACATTAAAATTATTAAAAGAGCAGATTGAGTTAGAAGTGTATAGTTACTATCTGGCACTATTAAGTGAAAAGGAAAAAATGAAAATCAGTAATCTTGCTGTAGAATCCGCTGAAGAAAATTACAGGTTAACTGAAGATAAATATAATAATCAGCTAGCTACATCTACAGATTTAATTAATGCACAAACTGAGTTACTTGAAGCAAAAACGCAACTTGCTATTTCATTAGCGGAATTAGAATTAGCCATTGTAAGATTAAAAACTGCCGCAGGCAGAAAAATTTATTGATCAGAAATCAGGAGCCAGAAGTCAGTAATCAGAATATTCTTAATAATCTAACAACAAATGTTTATAACTAATTGTGGAAATATAAAATGATACCATCAAAAAGATTTACCGATTTAATTGTTTGGCAAAAAGCTCATCAGTTTGTTCTTTCAGTGTATAAGCTAACGAAATCCTTTCCGAAAGAAGAGATGTTCGGCTTAACTTCTCAATTCAGGAGAGCCGTTGTTTCCATTCCAGCTAATATTGCTGAGGGATTCAGAAAGAAAGGTAATATGGATAAAGCTCGATTTTTTAATATAGCCGAAGGATCACTGGAAGAGTGTAAATATTATTTAACTCTTGTTAACGATCTTGGTTATGCTGAAGTTAATGAAGAATCTGATTTGTCAGAAGAGGTCAGCAAATTATTAAATGCATATTCCAAAAAAATTCTGTCTTCTGTCTCCTGACTCCTGTCTAATAAGAAATTATGAACAGCATAACAGTAAATAACTTAACCAAGAAGTTCGGAAACTTTACTTCCGTTAACAGCATTTCTTTTTCTGTTGGAAAAGGACAGGTGTTTGGTTTCCTTGGTGCAAATGGTGCTGGTAAAACCACAACTATAAAAATGTTGTGTGGAATTTTAGAACCAACTTCAGGTGATGCTATTGTTGGAGGGTTCAGCATAATGAAAAATGCAGATAAAGTAAAAACTAAAATTGGATATATGTCTCAGCGTTTTTCACTTTATAATGATCTTACTGTCGAAGAAAATATTAATTTTTTTGGTGGAGTTTATGGACTTGAAGGCAAGATTTTTAACGAAAGGAAAAAATGGGTTCTATCAATTTCAAATTTAGAGGGAAAAGAAAATTTACTAACCGAATCACTACCTGGAGGAATAAAGCAAAGGTTAGCACTCGGAACAGCAGTAATTCATAAACCGGAAATAGTTTTTTTAGATGAACCAACCAGTGGAGTAGATCCAATTTCAAGAAGAAACTTCTGGGAACTTATTAACAGTTTATCATCTGAAGGAACAACAGTTTTTGTTACAACTCACTATTTGGAGGAGGCAGAGTTTTGTAACAACATAATTTTAATTGATGCGGGAGATCTGATTGCACAGGGTAATCCTGAGGAACTAAAAACAAAATATTTAAAACACAAAATACTTGAAATTGAATCTGAAAGAACTGTTGACGCAATGGAAATTTTGAAAGATAAAGAGTTTATAAATGATATCTCAATTTTCGGAAACAGTATTCATGCTGTTGTAAAAGATGCTGTAAACTCTTCTGATCAGATTAAAAAAGTTTTAGAAATTGATCATTCAATAAAAATTTACAGGATTGATGAAATTACACCTACTCTCGAAGATGTCTTTATTCACCTGTTAGAAAAAGAGAAAAAACAAATTGTTTAATAGAACAATTGCAATAGCAAAAAAAGAAATCAGGCAAATTAAACGTGATATACGACTATTGTTTGTCATCTTCTTTTTTCCTGTTTTCTTACTTATAATTTTTGGTTATGCTGTTAATTTTGATGTTAAAAATATAAACATAGCAGTTTACGATCAGGATAAGTCCCAGATGAGCAGAGAATTTATAAAGTCTTTCTCAACTTCAGAATATTTTGATTTAAAATATTATATAGATAATGACAAACAGGTAAATAAATTTCTAGATGAAAAAACTGTGCAGTGTGTTGTCATTATTCCAAATAATTTTACTAAGAATTTAAAATCATCAAAAGATATCGATCTTCAGTTCCTGATCGATGGTGTAGATGGAAATACTGCAGCGATTATTCAAAATTATGTGAACGCTATAACTATTAGTTACAATCAGAAAATAACTGCTGAAATGCTGGCATTAACCGGAAGAAAATTGTATCAACCAATCTCACTTGAATCGCGCTTCTGGTTTAATCCTGATTTAGAAACAACTCGGTTTCTTATTCCCGGGCTTATCGCAATGCTCTTGATTGTGATAGCAGTTGTAACTGTTTCGTTATCGCTTGTAAGAGAAAAGGAAAAAGGAACCATGGAACAGCTGAATGTTTCACCACTTTCATCAATTGAACTGCTGCTCGGTAAGAATTTTCCTTATGTAGTTCTTGCACTTATTAATGCTGCATTCATTCTTGTCGCTGGTTATTTGCTTTTTGGTATAGAAGTAAAAGGAAGTATGCTTTTGCTTTTCATCACTACACTAATTTTTCTTTTGGCATCAACCAGTATAGGAATTTTTGTTTCAGTTGTATCAAATTCGCAACAAATCGCCTTTACAATGGCAACATTTCTTTCCCTGCTACCATCAGTTATACTTTCTGGATTTATTTTTCCAATCGATAGTATGCCTATGGCAATACAGGTTCTTACAAATATAACCCCGGCAAAATTTTTTATTGTAATACTAAGAGCTATAATGCTGCGTGGAGTTGGGCTTGAGGCGTTTTGGGAACAGGTTATTTATCTTCTCATCTTTGCAACTTTTATGATGATACTTTCAACCTTAATCAGCAGAAAGAAAACGCAGGTAGTATGAAGTCAATAATATATTTCATAAAAAAAGAATTCCTGCAATTTAAAAGAGATCCGAAAATGTTCGGTTTGATTCTGGTTGCACCTGTTCTTCAGCTCGTATTTTTTGGCCTTGCCGCTAATCTTGACGTTGACAAAGTTAGAGCCACTGTTTATGATATGGATAAAAGCTATGCAAGCAGAACCTTTATAGAGCGATTTACGAGTTCGGGATATTTTGAAATTAAAGATTATGTATATAACTATGATGATGTAACTGAGGCACTAGATAAAGCAGAGGTAACTCTGGCTTTAGTTATCCCGCCTGATTTTGAAGAAAAGATCAATCGAAGAGAAATGGTTAATGTACAGGCATTATTTGATGGATCAGATGGAAACAGTGCATCGATATCGGCTGGATATGTACAGGGAATTACCGGAGAATATTCTAAAAACATCCTTATCGATTTTCTTCACAAAAGCGGTGCAGCATTTGTTCCTGTCTCAAACATAAATGCAAAAGTAAGAGTCTGGTATAATCCAACTCTTAAAACAAGAAAGTATATGGTTCCGGCAATTGTAGGATTACTTCTAACGCTTATCACTCTCATTCTTACATCTCTTGCAGTTGTTAAGGAAAGAGAAATCGGAACAATGGAGCAACTTATAGTTACACCGTTAAAGCCTTACCAGATGATAATCGGTAAACTTGTACCGTTTACTATTCTTGGATTCATTTCAGTTGTAATTGTTTTAACTTCAATGAGATATATTTTTAACATTCCAGTTGTAGGAAGTATTACTTTTCTATTCTTTACTTCGTTCCTTTATTTACTTTCTACTTTGGGTCTAGGGTTATTTGTCTCAACAATTTCTAAAACACAGCAACAGGCAATGATGATTTCAATTTTTGCAGTAATGATGCCGATGATTTACCTATCAGGATTTGCATTTCCTATAGAAAATATGCCAACAGTTATTCAATATATCAGCTATATAATTCCATTAAAATATTTTTTAACAATCATTCGCGGTATTATTTTAAAAGGGATTGGTTTTACAGAACTCTGGTTTGATTCACTTGTTTTACTGCTAATGGGAATCGCTATTCTTTGGATAAGCTCATTAAGATTTAAAAAGAGGTTGGAATAAAAAAATTGTATAAACCCTTGTTCAGTTTGAAAAATAAAAAACCCCGCAATGCGGGGTTTAAATTCAAAACTATCTTATTTAACTTTTAACATCACACTATTGCCATTTCTCATCACGGTTTTTATAATTTTCCCATCATGTTCAATTTCCTGCATTTCCATTTGAGAAACTTCAGCCAAAATATGATGAGTACCATTATTTCTTAACAAACTTTGTACCTGTTCTGTTGTAAAAGTAAATTCTCCGGGATTTGTATCAAGAATTATAAATATAATCGTTTCCATTGGGGAGCGAGGTGGCGGCATAAATGGACGGCCTTTTATATGAGGACTATTTCCTTTATAGTGAGCCATCAATCTTATTGCAACCTTTTCGTCTGGTGCTCCTCCCTGCCAGTTTAAAGTTAAATCTTGCTGAGAACTGATTTCATCTTTATGATTATGGCTTGTTATTTCAATTAAAGTTTCTGGTGAATTAAGTGTGAAATTTGCAGCGCCAAATTGCTGTGATCCTGTAATTTCAAAAACATAGTCTTCATCGGGAATAAATTCAAGTACGTCATTTGACCGGCCGAAAGGTTTTTTGAACAAAGTATAAGCCGTTCCTTTACGCTCGTCTGAATGTTTGTGCATTATTAGTTGGTTTGAATTATAATTTATAAAAACTGATCCAATATCAATTCCAAATCTTCTGAAATGTGGAAATGATCCAACTTCTTCTCCAAATACAACAGCGAATGCAGAACCAACTACTTCTTCTTCAGAATTAAATGGTCTGAAAATTTCATTCCAGCCAATCGAAAAAATCCCATCAATTCCTTCTAAATCTATACCGCTTTCTTTAAGCAATAAAACATCACTTCCCACAGTCTCATAGCTGTCATAAACATTAGAGATCTGAGCCGGATCGTTAATACCATCTTTTGAACATCCCAATAAAAGTATAACACTAAAAATAAAAAATGCGTTTAGAATTTTTTTATTCACCTTATTTCTCCTCAATTTTATATAAAGTAATTTAGCTTCTTAGACACGTAGAATCAACATAAAGTTTAATCCTGAAATAATTTAATCTTAAATCAATAATTGATATAATATTCTTAATTTTAAGTACAGATTATGATTTATTATGAATAGAAAATCAAAAATTATTTTTAGAGAGTGGTTGTTTATCGTTGTGGGGTGGATATTCATAATGTATCTTTACAATCTTACTACAATTTGGGGAATGAGACATATGCTGAAAGAAAATATACTCACGGAATATTTCGATTCAGGTTATCCTCACCTTGAAATATTTTTACAAGGGATAGTTTTCGGAATTCTTTTTGGCTTAATAAACACATTAACTGATAGAACTGCGATAAGGAAAAATTCTTTTGGGGCAATAATTGTAATACAAACAGGCTTGTATTTGCTTGCATGGTTAATAGTCGGAGCAGTTACTTACCTGGTATTTACAAGTTTGGAAATCGTAACTTTAAATCAAATTAATGAATCATTATTGTTCCTTACTCCAATTTACATTATCTCTTGGATACTCTGGTTTGTGCTGGCAATAATACTAATGAATTTTATATTACAGGTTAGCAGAAAGTTTGGGCGTGGGAATCTTTTAAGATTAATAGTTGGTAAATACCATAAACCAAAGGATGAATATCATATCTTTATGTTTATGGATTTGAAGGGCTCAACTGCAATTGCAGAAAAATTGGGACACAATAAATACAGCCAGCTTATGCAAAATTGTTTTTATGATTTAACAGATATTGTAATAAAATACAAAGCTTCAATTTATCAATATGTTGGAGATGAAGTAGTACTAACATGGAATATGAAAAACGGAATTCAAAATTTAAATTGTATTAAAACATACTTTGCGTTTGAAAGAAAATTGAAATCAAGAGAGAAGTTTTATCTTAATAACTTCAAGTCAATCCCCTTTTTTAAATGCGGTATTGACTGTGGCGAAGTAACTGTTGCAGAAATAGGAGAGATTAAAAGAGAAATAGCTTACCATGGTGATGTTTTAAATACCGCTGCAAGAATTGAAAAACAATGTACCCCATTAAATAAAAAAATGTTAATTTCAGAATATCTTGAAAAGAAACTACCAGAAGATCTGCAGGATTTTACAAAAGAATTAATTGGTAACATTGAGTTAAAGGGAAAGAAAGGAAAAATAAATCTTTACAGCATCAATTATATTAATTCATAAAAACAAAACTAATTTATGGCAAGATTAAAAATTCAATTACCGCAAAAATTTATCTTTAAAACCGAAATGGGAGTTAGAGTTTCAGATTTAAATTACGGAGCTCATCTTGGCAACGATTCTGTCCTGTCTATTTGCCATGAAGCCAGAATTCGATTTCTTAATCAGCAAGGTTATACAGAATTAAATATAGAAGGTTGCGGAATTATCATGGCTGATGCTGCAATTCAATATAAAGCTGAAGGTTTTTATGGTGATATTTTAATTATTGAAATTGCTGTTAGTGATTTTAGTAAAAGCAGTTTTGATTTTGTATACAGAATCACAAATAAAGAAACCTGTAAGTTAATAGCTTTAGTAAAAACTGGTATAGTGTTTTATGATTACAAAAACCAAAAGGTTATTTCTGCCCCTGCCGGATTTGAGATAAAAATTAATAAACTTATTAGTTCATAAAAATTCATTCTGAATTTTGATTGATAACATAATATACACAGGTAATATTGTTGCTCCGGTTTTTCTACTGATTGCACTGGGTTACTTTATTAAAAGAATAAATGTTATTAATGAAAACTTTGTTGAGATAACTTCTAAATTTGTGTTTTCTGTTTCCCTTCCTGCACTAATATTTATGCATATTTCCGCAATTGATTTGAGCAAGGCAATAGATTTAAAGCAAATAGGATACATTTACCTTGCAACAATTCTATCATTTACAATAATCTGGTTTGTTTCAATTCCTTTTATTAATGAAGGAAAAGACAGGAGTGTTTTTATTCAGGGTGCTTTTAGAAGCAACTTTGCTATTGTTGGCTTCGCAATAATTTCAAAAATGTTTGGAAACGAAGCATTAGGAAAGTCATCAATAATACTTGCATTCATTTTACCGCTTTATAATGTGCTTGCGGTAATTGCATTAACCGTTCCTATGCGTAAAGAGAAAAAACTAAATCATAAAGAAACCTTTTTTGAAATATTGTTTAACCCTTTAATTATAGCTGTGATAGTAGCTCTGCCATTTTCATATTTCAAAATACAGCTTCCTTCAATGATTGAAATTACGGGTAATTTCCTCGCAGATGTTGCACTTCCTTTGGCACTGGTTGGAATAGGTGGTTCGTTAAATATTTTGAATATCAAAAAAGCTTCAGTACTTGCATTCTCATCATCTTCAATTAAATTGATTATACTTCCTGCTGTGTTAACTGTTGGAGCATATTATTTTGGATTCAGAGATGTAGATCTGGGTATAGTTTTTACTCTGTTTGCATGCCCAACGGCAATTGTAAGCTTTATAATGGCAGAAGCAATGGGTGCAAACAGCAAACTTGCCGGAAATATAGTTTTAATTAGCACTGTTGCTTCAGTTTTTACAATGGCAGTTGGAATTGTAATTCTTAAAGAGCTGGCTTTGATATAAATTATTACTTAATTTTTCATCTTAAAAAATCAGAAGAGATTTATTAAAGTACTTGCTGATCTTTGTATTGTACCTGTTAGTTTTGGAGTCTCCGTCTCAGAATATATTGCTTCTTACGAAAAAGTATTAAAGAAGCTAGCTTAAAAACTAATCTTCATTCTTACGGAACCAACATCGAAGGAGAATGGGATGAAGTTTCTACAGCAATAAGAAAATGCCACGAAGTAGTTCACGAAAAGGGTACTCCAAGGATTTCAACGACAGTTAGGCTAGGAATAAGAATAGATAAAAATAAGACCATGGAGAAACAAATTTAAAGTGTTCAGCTAATATTTTCCAAAGATAATGTCGTTTAGTAATAAAACATGCTTAATCTATTAATAATAGGATTTATCGCTTCTGCTCTTGCTCCTTTTATTTATAAAAGAACAAAAGAATATTTCGGATGGATTGCTGCATCTTTTCCGCTTTACATGTTCATCAGTTTCTTTTTAAAATATAATGATATTGTATCAGGAAATAATATTAAAGAAGCAACTACCTGGATTCCTTCACTTGGAATTAATTTCACTTTATTACTTGATGGATTGAGTTTAACGTTTGTTCTGATAATCACTCTTATCGGAACAGCAGTTTTCCTTTATGCGGGTAGTTATATGAAAGACTACGAACACACGGGAAGATTTTATTTATACATCGGTGTGTTTATGACATCAATGATAGGGCTTGTTCTTTCTGATAACATGATTACTCTTTTTGTGTTCTGGGAATTGACAAGCATTAGTTCATATTTATTGATCGGCTTCAATCATCATATAGAATCATCAAGAAAATCTGCTTTGCAAGCCCTACTTGTAACCGGCGGCGGGGGACTTGCACTGATGGCAGGATTAATTCTTCTCTCTCAGATATCTGGAACTTTTGAAATTTCAGCTTTATATGATATCCATGACAAGATTGTTGGTTCAAATCTTTATCCTGCAGTTGTTGTTTTGATACTACTTGGTGCATTCACCAAATCAGCTCAATTTCCTTTTCACTTCTGGCTACCGAATGCAATGGAAGCACCAACTCCTGTTAGTGCTTATTTACATTCTGCTACGATGGTTAAAGCAGGAATTTATTTAATAGCAAGATTTAATCATTCAATTGGTGGAACTGAAATTTGGCAGGATACAATTCTTGTTACAGGAACAATTACAATGCTCATAGCTGCATTCCTTGCATTCAAACAAACTGATCTAAAAAAACTACTGGCTTACTCAACTATAAGTGTACTTGGCACTTTAACAATGCTTTTAGGAATCGGATCCAACCTTGCGATAAAAGCGTTCTTCATTTTTCTTGTGGCTCATTCACTCTATAAGGGTACTTTATTTCTGGTTGCCGGAACTATAGACCACGAAACAGGAACACGTGATGTTTCAATTCTCAGTGGATTAAGGAAATATCTACCTGTTACAATGACAGCCGCACTGCTTGCATCACTTTCTATGATGGGAATTATTCCCTTGGTTGGATTTATAGGTAAAGAAACTGTTTACTCCTCGATACTGGAAGTTGAAAATTTCAGATTCTTCCTTCTTGCACTTGCTGTAATTTCAAATGCTTTCATAGTTATGATTACAATTCTGGTCGGGATAAAACCATTTATAGGGAAGTTCTTACCGACTCCCAAATCACCAATCGAAGCACCATTAAAAATGCTTATCGGACCTCTTATACTCTCTGTGTTCGGATTATTATCAGGACTATTACCAAATGTCTTCATTCAAAAATTACTTGACCAATCAACCATCAGCATATTAGCTGAGGAGTTGGGAATCACAGTTAAACTCTGGCATGGATTCAATTTTGTTCTACTATTAAGCTTCGTAACTCTTGCGTTAGGAATAAGCATCTATTATTTCAGGAAACATATTATTCAAGCACTTGATAGAATATCTATTACGAAATTTATAAAACCCTCATACTGGTATGAAAGAATCTTTAATGGAATCCTGTCATTTGCAAAGCTGCAAACAAGAGTACTTCAAAACGGTTATTTAAGATATTATATCATATTTATCATTCTAACAACATTGGGCTTAGCTGGATATACTTTGTTCCGGATTCCAGAGATTGATTCATTAGAAATTAATCTTGACTTAACAATTTATGAATTGATTATTGCACTGATGATAATTGCCTCAACTTTTCTTGTAATCAATTCAGGTTCCAGATTAAAAGCAATCGTTGCACTTGGAGTTGTGGGTTTTGCAATGGGAATTATTTTTATTCTTTACAGCGCTCCAGATTTAGCATTGACAACAATCGCAATTGAAACATTAACTGTAATTCTTTTTGTTCTTGTTCTTTACAAACTTCCAAAGTATTTGAAACTCTCTAAACCGGGCAGCAAAATAAGGGATGCAATGATTGCAGGCAGTGTGGGAATTTTTATGACATTTACTGTTTTACTTGTCACAGCCGGTGAAATGCAATCAGAACTCAAAAAATATTTTGCTGAGGCAAGTCTTCCGGAAGGTAAAGGTAGAAACATTGTAAATGTTATTCTTGTTGATTTCCGTGCAATCGATACACTTGGAGAAATTACTGTACTTGCAGTTGCTGCTATTGGTGTTTATGCTTTACTCAAGTTGAGACTGAAGGAGGGTGATAAATAATGTTTTCAATTATTCTTTCAACCGCTTCAAGATATCTTCTCCCGTTGATGCTGATATTTTCATTTTTTCTACTACTTCGCGGGCATAATGAACCAGGCGGAGGTTTTGTCGGAGGATTAGTTGCAGCTGCAGCTTATGCACTCTATCTAATTGCCAACGGTGTTGATGAAGCAAAAAAATTACTAAAAGCAGAGCCGATTAAACTTATGGCTTTAGGGCTGTTACTTGCTGTTATCAGTGCTTTTATATCTGTAACAACTGGACAATATTTTATGACCGCTATGTGGGCTAAAAATGAATTTCCTGTTATCGGTAAAGTTGGAACTCCACTTTTGTTTGATCTCGGTGTTTACTTTCTTGTACTTGGAATAGTTACTAAAATTATTTTCTCACTTGCGGAGGAGGATAAATAATGACGTTCCTTCTCGCAATATTAGTTGGTGTTCTTTACTCAGCTGGAATTTATATGATACTACGCAGAAGCCTTGTTAAAGTAATTATTGGACTAATCTTTTTAGGACACGCTGCAAATCTTTTAATATTTACAATTGGCAGAATTACAAAAGGTATCCCTGCTTTTGTTCCAGCCGACGGAACAAAATTAGTTGAACCTTTTGCTGATCCTTTACCTCAAGCATTGATACTTACGGCTATTGTAATTGGTTTTGGTGTGCAGGCTTTTGCAATCGTTTTGTTCAAGCGTGCTTATCAGACCGTCGGAACAGATGATCTTGATGAAATGAAATCAACTGATGAACTGAAAGAGGATAACCAATGAAACTGATTATTGTACTGCCGATAATTATTCCTCTCTTATTTGCAGTGAGTATGCTTTTCTTCTGGAAGAATGTACGAGCTCATAAAATATTAAATGTTATTGCTTCAATATTCTCTCTGGTTGTTGCGGCTCTACTTCTATCGGATGTAAACAGTTCAGGTATTTTATCTCTTCAAGTTGGAAGCTGGCAAGCACCGTTCGGTATTTCACTTGTGGCTGATCTGCTTGCATCAATTATGGTTTTGATAACTGCAGTAATCGGATTAGCCGCATCAATTTATTCACTCGGTTCGATGGATGAGCAGCGTGAAAAATTTCTTTATTATCCACTGCTTCAAATTCTTTTAATGGGAATAAACGGTGCTTTTTTAACAGGAGATATCTTCAATCTTTACGTTTGGTTTGAAGTGATGCTAATTTCCTCTTTTGTACTTTTAGCATTGGGAGGAAAACGTAAACAGCTTGAAGGCGCTATCAAATATGTTACTTTGAACCTTCTATCATCAGCAATATTTCTTGCCGCAGTTGGAATACTTTATGGAATTGTCGGTACACTCAATATGGCTGATCTCGCCCGGAAGATTCCCCTAGTTGAACAAAAAGAATTAGTAACGGTTGTTTCATTTTTATTTATGGTCGCTTTTGGAATTAAAGCCGCAGTCTTCCCACTTTTCTTCTGGCTTCCGGCTTCTTATCACACGCCACCGATTGCTGTATCTGCTATCTTTGCAGGTTTGCTTACTAAAGTTGGTGTCTATGCCTTGATAAGAGTTTTCACATTAATATTTACACAGGATACAAGCTTTACTCATACTGTGCTTTTAGTTATTGCCGGATTCACAATGCTTACAGGAGTGCTCGGTGCAGCTTCACAAAATGATATGAGAAAGATTCTTTCGTTTCATATCATCAGTCAGATTGGTTATATGATTATGGGGCTTGCTTTGTTTTCTCCACTAGCAATTGCAGGAGCCATTTTTTATATCATTCATCACATAATCGTTAAAACAAATTTATTCCTCGTTAGCGGTATTGTAGATAAAATGAAAGGAAGCTTTGAGCTGAAAAAGATTGGTGGTCTTTATAAATATTATCCCCTGCTCGGTTTATTATTTTTAATTCCAGCACTTTCACTTGCCGGTATTCCACCCCTTTCTGGTTTCTGGGCTAAGTTTGTGGTTATAAAAGCAGGATTGGAAATAAATCAAATGTTTATTGTCGTCGTAGCATTGATTGTAGGAATACTGACTCTCTTTTCAATGACTAAAATCTGGAATGAGGCTTTCTGGAAAGATGATCCACGTCCTAGTGATAACATCCTTTATAATTCTTTTTCATCAGTTTCTATTTCAAAAAAAGTATTGATGTTTAGTCCTATTATAGTTTTAGCTTTTATTACAATTGCGATTGGATTTAACGCTGAACCATTCATTAACATTGCAAATAATGCCGCCGCACAATTGCTGAATCCAAACGAATATATTTCAAAGGTGTTGGGATTCTGATGAAGAACCAGTTTTTATTAAATATTCTTTTAGCAATTGCATGGATGTTATTAAGTGGAGAAGTTACTGCTGAAAACTTTATCGAAGGTTTGATAATTGGTTATTTAATTCTCTGGATTTCAAAATCTGCTTTAGGTGGAACAAAGTACTTTAGAAAAATTCCAAAAGCCATTCGCTTCTTTTTCTATTTTGTGAAGGAACTTATCCTTGCCAATCTTAAAGTTGCATTCGATATTATAACTCCAAAAGATTATATGCAACCCGGAATTGTTGCCGTGCCCCTGGATGCCGAAACTGATTTAGAAATTACGCTGCTGGCTAATTTGATCACACTAACTCCCGGTTCACTTAGTCTGGATGTTTCAAAAGACAAAAAAGTTATATACATACACGCACTATATCTTGATGACACAGAAAAGTTTATAGCTGATATAAAAAATGGAATAGAGAAAAGATTACTTGAGGTATTGAGATGAGTTTCCTTGAGATTGCTGTAAACATTTCAATCATTATGATTGGTATATCGCTGATACTCATTTTTATCAGACTGGCGATTGGTCCATCTATTGAAGATCGCATTGTTGCTCTTGATCTGCTTGCAGCAAATGCCATAGGTTTTGTTACTGTTTATGCGGTTCAAAATAAAACAACAACTTTTCTTGATGTTGGAATAATTGTGGCTCTGCTGGCATTTCTGGGAACAGTTGCTTTCGCATATTACCTGGAAAGGAGAACAAGAAAGTGATAGAATTTATTAGTGGTATGGTAATTCTTATTGGTGCGTTTTTCATTTTAATCTCTGCAATCGGAATAGTCCGGATGCCGGATCTTTTTACTCGAATGTCTGCAACAACAAAAGCATCTACATTGGGAGTTGGACTTGTTCTTCTCGGAACAGCTTTGTTCTGGCAGGATATAGGAATTTCTGCAAGAGCGATAATCATTATTACTTTTTTATTTTTAACAGCTCCAGTTGCTGCACATATAATTGGCAGAGCAGCTTACTTTGATAAAGTTCCTCTGTGGAAAAATACTAAGGTTGATGAACTAAAAGGCAAGTATGATGAAAAAACTCATGAACTCAAATAAAATTAGATAACAAATCATTACATCGGGAATAAGTTTTTGTAAAAAATTAAACCAAAATCTTATAATTTAAAAGTAGTTGCAAATAAAAATGGAATGTTTATGAAAGTACTTGCTGATCTTTGTGTAGTACCAGTTGGAACAGATGTTTCAGTTTCAAAATATATTGTTGCTTGCGAAAAAGTACTAATAGAAGCAGGCTTAAAAACTGAATTGCACATGTATGGAACAAATATTGAAGGCGAATGGGAGGAAGTTTTTGCAGCAATAAAAAAATGTCACCAGGTTGTGCATGAAATGGGTGCACCAAGAATTTCTTCCACATTGCGTTTTGGTACACGCGTTGATAAAAATCAAACGATGGAAGACAAGATTAAGAGTATTGAAGAAAAGCTTCAATAAAACCACTATTTAACGACTGTTCTTTGACTACTCTAAATGATTCCGTAAGGTTTATCTCTAGAACCCTGTAAATTCTCTCCAACTCTTTTTATCTTTACAGATTATAATCCAAATAAAAAATGAAAAGGAAATTTATGTACAAAGTAGTTTTATTACGCCATGGTGAAAGTACCTGGAATAAAGAAAACCGTTTTACTGGTTGGACTGATGTTGACCTTTCTGAAAAAGGATTAAAAGAAGCAACAGAAGCAGGAAAATTGTTAAAAAAAGAAGGTTATACTTTCGATCTTGCTTATACTTCTGTACTTAAAAGAGCCATACGAACTTTATGGATAACACTTGATGAAATGGATCTAATGTGGATTCCTGTAATTCGCAGCTGGAGATTAAATGAAAGACACTACGGAGCTTTGCAGGGTTTAAATAAAGCAGAAACAGCAAAAAAATATGGTGATGAACAAGTAAAAATCTGGCGAAGAAGTTACTCAACACAACCACCTGCCTTAGAAAAAACAGATGAAAGATTTCCCGGTAATGATCCTCGTTATGCAGAATTAAAAGAAAGTGAACTTCCTTTAACAGAATGTTTAAAGGATACAGTTGCAAGGTTTGTGCCTTACTGGGAAAACACAATTACGAAATCAATTAAAGAAAGTAAGAAAGTTATAATTGCTGCACACGGAAACAGCTTACGTGCGTTGGTAAAATATTTGGATAACATTCCCGAAGATGAAATTGTTGGATTGAATATTCCAACTGGTATTCCATTAGTTTATGAACTTGACGAAAACCTGAACTCTATGAAAAGTTATTACCTCGGTGATCCTGAAGAAATTAAGAAAGCAGCTGCTGCTGTTGCGAACCAGGGAAAAGCAAAATGAGCATTAAAACCAAAATGATCTGTTACTGAACAGGATTTAACAAATAATTGTAAAAAGAAGTAATTAATTGCACTGGTGTTTTATAATATAACCAGGGAGGAAATTATGAAATTGAAAGATGTAAAATCTTCTGCAACTGTAATTTATGCACTAGTACTATTTACATTATTGTTTCTGAACGTATTCCTTGGCATAAGACCGATTGCAGATTATATTAATTATTTAGAACAGTCTAAACTGTTTTTTCTAATTCCATTAAGCCTGTTGCTTCCAATCGGGCTATTTTTGTTTGATAAAGTAAGGTATAAAAAACTCATGCATCAAAAAGCGGAATTATTTCATGCGACAGTTCAAAATGTGCAGGATAATCTTAAAGATTCAAATAATAAAATGAAATTACTAATTTCAGAAATGCAGGAAGCGGCCGCAGATAATAAACTAGTAAACCGTGCAAAAGAAATTCTCGAGAAATCAAACTCTTTACTTAATTCTCTTTATAAGCTTGAAAAGAACTAGCACAAATTTTTTGAAAAGAAAAAAATGTGAATAATAGAAGTACGCGCGTTTGTCCTGTTGAAGAGGCAGACAAACTTGATACAAGAATGAGAAGATGGCTGCAAAATCCACGAAGAATTTTAAAACCATATATTTATGAAGGAATGACGGTTTTGGATTTCGGCTGTGGTCCCGGATTTTTTTCTATTGAGATAGCTCAAATGGTTGGAGAATCCGGTAAAGTTATTGCCGCTGATTTGCAGGAAGGGATGCTGCAAAAACTTAAAGGTAAAATTAAAGGAACCGAACTTGAAAATCGTATAACCTTGCATAAGTGCGATGAGGATAAAATAGGAATCACAGAAAATGTTGATTTTGTTCTGGCTTTCTACATAGTTCACGAAGTTGAGAATAAGGAAAGATTATTTACTGAGATAGAATCCATATTAAAACCCAACAAAAAACTTTTAATTGTAGAACCGCCATTCCACGTTAGAAAGAATGCGTTTGAAGAAACTATTAAGAAGGCAAAAGCTGCAGGTTTTACAGAACTTAAAAGACCAAAAATCTTATTTAATAAAGCGGTGGTTTTAAAAAAGGAATAAATTTTTATTAGGATTGGAAGAAAGTCATCCTTTCCTGTTAAGTATAAGTTATAAGCATAAGAAATTTGGAGCTTCAAAATATGAAACAATGGTATGAAGAATTATTTAAAAATTATGCTTTGAAATATGAAAATGAAAATTTTACGAAAGGTACGATTGGTGAATGTAACTTTATTGAAGAGGAAATTAATTATAATAAAAGATCTAAAATTTTGGATCTTGGTTGTGGAACAGGTCGTCATTCAATAGAATTAGCTAAAAGAGGATACCAAATTACCGGAATTGATTTATCTGAATCACAATTAAATCGAGCAAAGGAATTAGCTGATAAAGAGAAACTGAATATTGACTTTCAAATTCAAGATGCAAGGACACTAACATTTCAGAATGAATTTGATCTGGTAATAATGCTTTGTGAAGGTGCATTCCCATTAATGGAAACAGATGAAATGAATTTCCGAATACTGCAAAATGCAACAAAAGCATTAAAAGAAAATGGGAAACTCATATTCACAACATTAAACGGATTATTTCCACTGTTCCATTCAGTTAAAGATTTTCTTGCAAGTAATTCCGAGAAGAGGGAATGCTACTTATGATAAAAATACTTTCAACTTAATGACTTTCCGAGATTATAATATAACAACTATTGAGGATGATTCCGGCAATAAAAAAGTCTTAGAATGTAATGAACGTTACTATGTTCCATCAGAAATTACATGGTTGCTGAAATCTCTTGATTATAAAAATATTGATATTTACGGAGCTAAATTAGGTGCCTTTAGTAGAAACGATAAATTGACAACGGAAGATTTTGAAATGTTAGTTATTGCAAATAAATAATTGATTTACAATAATGTGCATATAACATGCAAATCAACTGGTCGCCATTAGGTACTTAACCGAATTCAGTTAGGACGATCAAATCTATGCAAAAAGTTTCCATATTTGTGGACGTTCAAAATATTTACTACACTACAAAAGAGTTCCACAATTGTCATTTTAACTATAACGCATTTTGGGCTAAAGCTACTTCAAATAGAGAAGTTGTTAAAACAATTGCTTATGCCATCGATAAGGGCGATGAAAAGCAGAAACAATTTCAAAACATACTTAGGGGGATTGGATTTGAGGTAAAACTAAAACCTTTTATTGAAAGAAGTGATGGATCAGCGAAAGGTGATTGGGATGTTGGGATAACACTTGACGTTATGGAATATGCACAGAAATCAGATGTGGTTGTTTTAGCATCAGGGGATGGTGATTTTGACTTACTAGTTAATAAAATAAGAAAAGATTTTGGCGTTTCTGTTGAAGTTTACGGTGTGGCTCAGCTTACAGCAGCATCTTTGATTATTGCCGCAACAAAGTTTGTAGCAATTGAAGATGATTTATTACTGAAAACAACTACGGGTTAAATTGAGTGTGTTTTTCATACCTCAAAAATAACCACTGGTGCTTATAATTTTCCTTTCAATTGATTACTTCAACTTTTCACAATTTAAATTTTTATTTTTCATTTAAATCAATCATTACTTAGCTAAGCGGAGATAGATATGAATAATTTAATTCTAATTCTGTTTTTTATAAGCAGCTTCCTTTTAACATCACAAGCTCAAACTTTTACTAATACTGATGAAAATATTAATAATAATATTTTCAATGGTGAATGGCTGCAGGCAAAATCACTTATTGAGCAGCAAATAAGATTGAATCCAGAACATCCAAAATACTATTTTATGAAAGCTTACATGTATTACCTTTCACGTTATTTTGCAAATACAGGTATGGGCAGGGATTCTACTATAAATGTCGTTCATTACTATTCACGGATGGCAATTAATAAGGGCACAGAGTTAGAACAAACAACTGAAGTAAAATTTTATATTGGATGTGCTTATGGTTATTTAGCCAGAGCACATGGAATGCGGCAGGAATGGTGGTCCGCTTACTGGGCAGCAAGTGATTGTGAAAACTATCTTGAAAATGTAATTGAAGAAGACCCAACATTTTATGATGCGTATTTTGAATTAGGAGTTATAAATTACTACCCTGCGGTTGCTGTAACGGGTATTACAAGTGCAATTGCCTGGGTGGGTGGAATGTCTGGCGATAGAGAACTTGGATTAAAATATTTGAAAAATGTTGCTGAAAATGGAAGTTTATTTAAAGCAGAAGCATTAGTTGCATTGGGAATAGTGTATAATAACTTTGAAAATGATATTCCAGCTTCACGGGAATATTACAGTAAGTTATTGGAAATTTATCCTGAAAATAATCTTGCAACACTTCAATTAGAGAGAATTGATTTCATACTTCTAATTGATGAAAAAGGTGTTGATTATTTTACGAAAAATTTTGAAAACTTAAAGGATGAATACAATATTGATGATCCAACTGATCTGAATATTTTGGGTTACTACCTGATGAACAGACAACGCTTGGATGATGCGTTGGCAATTTTCCAATTAAATATTGAGTTATATCCTGATGTAGCAAATTGTTATGACAGCATTGCAGAATGCTTTTTGAACAGAAATGAAAATGATAAGGCAATTAAGCATTACAAGCTTGCTTATGAAAAACTTCCTTCAGATACAACAGCAAATGAAGAATTTAAAGAATTTCTAAGAACAAATATTCAAGATAGGTTAGAAGAATTAGGAGCAAATATAAATTCATAAATATAACAATGTTCTGAATTTTAATCTGTTCTATTTTAAAAGTTAAACGTTAAGCTTTCGGATAATTTTATTAATTAGCTTATTTCCCTCTGGATTTGCGTGTATTTCCAGCTCATCGCATAAAAATAGACTTGACTTTATATTTCATTTTAGGCATCTTTTTGCACGGTTTTAACAGAATAATTTTTTTCAGGAGTTAATTTAATGCCCCGCAAATACTTTCTGATTCTTGCTGCTCTCCTACTATCATTTACATCTAATTATAGCCAAACAGAATTTGGAAAATATGCCGGTGAGTTTATGGCTATTGGAATTGGCGGAAGACCGCTTGGTATGGGCGGTGCATTTACTGGTATTGCCAATGATGTTACTTCAGGTTATTATAATCCTGCAGGACTAGCCAGTATAAATTACCCCCAGCTTTCTCTTATGCATTCTGAACAATTTGGCGAACTTGTTAACTACGATTATGCCTCTGTAGGGATACCTTTCCAGGAAGATTTAAGTTTTGGCGTAAGTGTGATGCGATTGGCTATTGATGGAATACCCGATACACGCGAAGCACTTATAAACGGACAAACCGGTGCACAGATCTACGATATAAATCACATTTACGCAAGATTAGATTATTCCAAAATAACAGAGTTCAGTAACCAGGATTGGGCAGTATATTTAACTTTTGCAAAAAGGCATTCTAAAAACTTTTATTGGGGTGCAAATATAAAAGTTATTAGAAGAGATATTGCAGAATTTGGCGCTACAGGTATTGGATTTGATGTTGGGGCTATGTATTCACCAATGGATAATCTTTATGTGGGTGCTAATATTCAGGATGTTACAACTACCCTGGTTGCCTGGAATACTGGCTTAAATGAACTTATATCGCCAACTCTTAAAATTGGTAGTTCCTATAGATTTATTGAAATACTTGGCGGCTACATTATGCCAGCTTTGGATTTTGATATCAGATTTGAAAACAGGCAGTTTGCTTCTAATTTTAATCTTGGACCTGTTAGTTTTGATATGCACGCAGGGGTTGAATGGAACATTGAAAACCTAATTTTTATAAGAGGAGGTTATAATGATGTGCAGCAATTTACTGTTGGTGCAGGTGTAAAGCTTCCTAAACTGAATATTGATTATTCATTTGCAAGGTTTAACCAATCAGAACTGGATAGATTACCAGATTCACACAGAATTTCAATTATTCTGACCTTAGAAGAACCGCGCTTTATGAGGGATGGATTATAAATAAATTTACCTGTTTAGACTATACAGTTTCTCTATTTACCAGCCTGGTAAGAGTTTCAATTAATACATTATTCTGTACGGGTTTTGTAAGATAAACTTCTGCACCTGCATCTATTGCTTTTTGCTGAACATTGCTGAAAACATGGGCAGATAAACAAACCACAGGTATATGTTTATATAAAGGATGCTTTTTAAATTCTCTAACAATTTCCACACCGCTTCGTGAACCATTAAGTGAAACATCCATTAAAACTAAATCATAATTTGTTTCAGAAAGTTTCTTGTAAAAAGATTCCTCAGAATCACAAACATCTACCTCAAAATTTTTCTTTAAAATCAGTTTAAGAAATTTCTGATTCTCAAAATCGTCTTCAGTTACTAACAATTTTGGTTTCACTTAATTTTTAAAAATTATTTTAAAATTAATGTTAAGAAAATCTGTTCATTAAATATGATGTAACTTAGCTAATACTTATCAATTTGTAAATAGCTTTTAAGTTATCATAAAATGATTTTTGAATTAATTCTTTAGAACCAAAGACAACTATTTATTTTACTCAAATAAATAATTTATTCAACTTCAGTTTTGGCAGGGGTATACCCCGGGGGATAATGTCCTTCTTCAGGAACTTTTCTGGTGTTATTAATTATAAAAAAGATGAGTAGTATAACCAGAACAATGATCGTCCAAAAAGTGTTTTTATGCTTTGGATTAATAAGTGGTTTTTTTTCAACTTTTGGTTTTCCTATTTGCCTTAGTTTTCTATTTTTTTGATTTTTAGCCATTATTTCCCTTATAAAACAGGATTATAACAATAGTTAAATGTGGTCATAATTTCGTTCATTAAAACTTATTTTCATTTGATTTAGAAAAGTAAAAATAAAATGTATATGAAGCCATATAATTTAATTGGACAATCTTTCATTCACAAATTTTGCAATTGGGTTATGAGCATCTTCCGAGTGTTTTTTTAGCCAAAGTTTCAGGGAATTTTCTTCATCGATATCAT
Organism: uncultured Ignavibacteriales bacterium; assembly: GCA_963714405.1. Lineage (GTDB taxonomy): Bacteria > Bacteroidota > Ignavibacteria > Ignavibacteriales > Ignavibacteriaceae > JAZGGS01. The sequence goes on from CAVQOH010000002.1 coordinate 229,803, forward strand.
AAAGTTCTTCTAATTTGGTGAAAGTGAGATTTGCGGCTTTAATTTTAATTAAAGTTTTTTCTAAAACGGATTCAGTACTCCAATCAATTCCGCTAAAAAGGTCCGGTAGAAATTTTTTCATTCCCAGAAGATAGTAACCTCCATCAAAAGAAGGTCCAACCACTATATTATTACTATCCAACAGCTCAAACGATTGTGTTATGATTTCATTTGAAATATCAGGTACATCTGTGCCAACAATGACAGCTTTTGAAGCTCCATTATAAAATACTTTCTCAAATGCATTTTGCATTCTTTCACCGAGGTCTTTCCCTTCCTGGAAACAATATATAAAACCACCCCCGGAAAACTTTTTCATTGCGTTTAATTCTTTTTTCTCGGAACAAAAAATGTATTGTGTAATTTTATCGTTTTTATTTTGTAATAACAGTTTAAATAAATGTGTTAAACACTTACTATAAAATTTTAGAGCAAATTCTTCCCCATAATTTGAAGCTAGACGTGTTTTAACTTTACCTAATGAAGGATAACGCGCAAATATTATTAAAGCATTTTGTTCAGAATTTTTAATCAAAATCAATCTTTAAAAAGATGAATAAAAATTGTTTTTAATATTATTACTCCAGCCATAAAAGATCCTTTAAGTGTACCGGTAACTTTGGATTTTCCTATTCTTCTTCTGTATCTAACCGGAATTTCTTTAATCTTATAATTTTTCTTAGCAGCTTTTATTTGCATTTCAACGGTCCATCCAAACCATTTATCTTTCATATTAAGTTCAATAAGTTTGTTGTACTTTATTGCTCTGAACGGACCAAGATCAGTGTAACGAATATGCCAGAATAAGTTAATCAAAAATCCTGCTATCAAACTGCCAATCCTTGATTGATATGGAAGGGCTCCTTTTTCACGATTTCCTAAAACCCGGCTGCCAAGAACAAAATCATAGTCATTAGAAATTATCGGAGTAGTTAGCATACTAATTTCTTCCGGATAATCACTGTAATCTCCATCTAAAAAAACAACAAGATCAATTGTTTTATCTTTTAGGTATTCAATTCCTTTTAGGCAAGCTGCTCCATAACCCATTTGATTTTCAATTAAAACAGTAACTCCTGCTTGGGCTGCAACTTCAGCTGTTTTATCCGTTGAGCAATTATTAACAACTATAATTTCAGAAATTTCATCTTTAGGAAGATCATTAATTACTCTTCCAATTGATTTTTCTTCATTATAAGCCGGAATTATTACTGCGGTTTTCAAATCTAACATTGTTGTTAAATAATTTTATAAAGGTGCAAAACTTACCAGATATAATATGAATTAGCAATTTTAAGAAGTATATAATATTTTCAGGTAACTGTAATGAATAAAACTAATTAAGAAAAGAATATAAATTTTTAAGTAAAATTTACCATTAAATATAATTTTCGGCGTAAGAATAGCACTAGTTAAAAGCAGGATCTATAATTATCTAGTCTGATTGTTATCTATTTCAAAAAACAAAAAAGTATATTTATTGAATATTTGCAATCATCTGTAAATACTCAGATATTACAATTAATATAAATTTCCATTCCATTCAGCATGGAACTTAATTATCTCTAAAAAGTCAAAAAAAACTAACTTTTTCTAAAGAAATTATCATCGAAAGCACCCCTAAAAATGTTGAAAAATCGTTGGTATGATAATTGTTTTTATTCACGCAGAAAGATACTTGGGTTGTGTAGAGTTATAAATCCTTCACCGTTTAGGTCAATGTTTATACTTTGTTTTACCGAAACAAATATCAGTATATTTAGTGTTTAATTTAAAAATAACATAACTATTTGAGGAGAACGATGTTAACTACAAAAAATAACGTCCAAAATTCGGGTACCACATTATTCAATGGGCCTGATATTGCGAAAGATGGATTGGAAGAAGAACTTGATAGTTATACCAGATCCGCGGTTAGTAAAATACGGTTTAACCTGATACTAAAACCCGCTTTAATTTCATTCTTTGCACTTATCGTTTCATTTTTCCTTGATGTTTCTACTGTTCCACTTTTGGGAGATGTTACCCTGGATTTAGCGAGATCATTATTCCCTGGCTGGGAACCACCTGTAGAAACTTTTGTACCGTACAGCTTCTGGTGGTTACCAATTTTTGCATATGCACTATTCATTTTTATTGCTTACCTGGCTTTTAATAAATTGAAAATTGAAATTATTCGTACACCTGCTTCAGAGACTATTGATAGATTAGTAGGTGCTGCAACAAGTGTTATTGATAGTATCGCAACCGCTCTTCCTCTCATTGGTGCTGCAATTCTTCTTATAAGTGTAAGACTTGGAGATGAGGTGTTTCTGGGTATTTCCGTTCCGTTTGAAATTAAAGCTTTAATAGTTCTTGCTATTGGTAAATTGTTTGAACCAGTTCTTGATCAAATGAGCGTAGATTTTCAGAGTGTCGTAAACCACGTTAAGGATATTAGAGATAAGTATTTTTCACGTATTCAGATTGAAAGTTCTAAGAGTTTAATGAAGCAGCTCAATATTGGCGGTGCCGGTGGTGTGAAAATGACTGGCGAGGAAATGCAAAGATATAAGTCAATGGTAGAAGATTCTGCAAAGTTAAGCGAGGTTATAAGAAAGAACTATTCAGCAGTTGGTGAGATTATGGAAAAAGTTAACTCTATGGATCAAATCAGTTCTGAAAAACTACACCAGTTAAACGCACTAGCTACATCTATTACGCAAGCTTCAAATTCTTTAACTGATGAAAGAACCCGTGAAGGTTTAAAATCTTTGGAAGCAATAGTTGTAAAAAAATAGAGAATATAAAAAATGATTAATAAAAATAGAGATGCAAAATTTGTTATTTACCAAGTGCTGTACATCTTTGTTATAACAGTACTTGCATTAAAGGGAGCAGATATAGATCTTCGCCGTGTTGCTCTTGAAGATGAAACGGTTGATATAAGTGTAAAAGATTCTCTCGCAGCAATTCTCGATTCTCTATATGCATTAGGAATTGATTTTTCCATTAAAATTGATCCTAAAGTGTTGGATGAAAATGAGGAAATGAGAGACCAGCTTGCATTGTTGAATAAAAGATTAGACGCAGTTAAGGATTATGTTCCACCACCTGAAGAAGAGCCTGAGGAGGAAATTGTAGAAGAGCAGGTAAAACTGCAATTACCTATTTCTTTAAAACAAACGTTTATTCAGCATACTTGGAATAAAGCACGTAACAGCGGGACTGTTCCTACATATATCTATGATCCAAAAAACCTTGGTACTCCAATTGTAACAATTCCACCCGGCCAAGAAAAAACATTTGATCTAACAGATCAAAATGAAGTTGTAATAAAATTTGGATCCCAGCAAGAACGTATAAAAGTCATTCCAAATAAACCACCTGAAATAAATATTGAACGCGTAACAACAAAAATGAATGCTTCTGATATTTATGTCCAGGAATTACAAAGAATTACTGCCTTTACTGTTACAATTATTGATGCTAGACCAAACCAATTAAAAGTAAGTTATTCGGGGCCTATTTCTGTTTCAGGACCACAAAAGGATGCTAACGGAAATTCAGTATATAATGTTTCACTAAGAATTGCTTCAACTGAAGCCCGTTATGATGATTGGATTGATAAAAATGGTCATCTGCAGGAAGCAGATGGAAGATACAAAGCAAACTTCTTCTTTACCGTTATTGATGAGAGAACAAATGATCGGGTACAGGTGGGAGATTCATTTTTCTTTACAGATTTTTCAAAGTAATAACCAGGTCTAATTATCATGAAATACAAATACATTTACATTCTTTTAATAATGCTATCGGTTATTCCCGCGTATAATAGCTTGCAGGCGCAGGAAGAAGAGGAACCAATTGTTTATTTTCAGATGGAACCACTCGATGATAGTTTGTTTATAAAAGTTCAGCAAGCCCTTTTTATTGATCCGCCGGATCCTAAGGCTGAAATTATTGTTGATGTGCGTGATCCAAACAATCAAACAATATCAATTAAAAGTGCTTTGTATCCTTTTCTTGCATTGGATCCTGAATTAAGAGCATTAGTTGTAACTTATCCGTTTAAGATTAATCTTGAAGAAGATATTCATTACGGAAGTGTTTTTTCTAGAGTAATAGAGAAGATAAAAATTAGTAAAGTGCTCGATCCCCCAACAAAACAACAAATTTCATCAGCAAGATGGTATATAAATCCATTTTTCCAGCTTCAAGGTGGTGAACGTTTTGGTGTTCCAATAAAGCAGGATATTGGTTTATCATTCGGAGCAGGAACCCGTTATTCGGGACCTTTAAATACAAACTTTATTGAAGCGAATTTTCATATTCTTGGTGTTTATGGTGGTGCATTCTCAAATGTTGATGCTTTTATTCAACAGTTTACTACTGAAAACCACAATAACCTGATTTTCTTAAATGGTTTTCAGATTGGATATGTGTTCCCTCTAGGTAACTTTTTTGAACTCGGATATCTTGATGCAGTAGATCCATTTTCTGAAACTCAAAGAGAACAGTACCTAAGAGATGGCAGAGGAACTGTTATTTACAATGAAGATGGTACTGTAAAATACCAGGCATGGCTTGTTGAAGGTTCTTACCTAAACTGGGAATTCAGGTATCCCGTTAAATTATTAGGTGCTACTAAAGGTAGAGTTTACGCAGCAAGATACATTAACGAATATCATTTTGGATTTGATTTCAGAGAAGTTTCTTTAGCTGGTAGTACTTTTGATATTCAATTCGATGCGATGACGAGCAGCCCACAGAGAAATCCGCAATATGTTATAAACCTTATGGTGCAAAAAATTGCTGAGAGTTGGGCATTTAGCGCATTCTCAATCGGCCCATCAATAATTCTATCTGAAACTGCAACAGGAAATTTTGGAATTATGAAAATCTTCTTTAATATGAGAATTAAGGTGGGATCTTCATTATAATAAAATTTGCAAATTCAATTTTTACCCCGGTTTGGAAATTTCATTCCGGGGTTTTTTATTTTCAACCGTTTAGCAAATTAATAACTTCAGTGTGTATGCCTTTTGCAGTTGCAACAATACTAGAGCTACTAACTGGATCATTACCCTGGTAATCAGTTATAATGCCCCCGGCACCATTAATAATCGGTATAAGTGGAAGACTATCCCAACTAGACATAATTGGATCTATCATTATATCAGCGTATCCGGTCGCCAATAAATAATATCCATAACAATCTCCCCAATTTCTGTAAAGATTTACATTTCTTATTAAGCTCTCAAAGTTTTTTTGATTTTGAAATTTGCCAATATTAAGATGGTCTGTTGTGAGTAAAACCGCTTTATAAATTCTGTTACATTCCCTGCATTGTGTTTCTACACCGTTTAATTCTGTCTTTTTATTATCACCTATTAGCAATTCCTTAAGAACCGGTTGATAGATTGCGCCTAATATTGGTTTATCATCTTTTAGAAGTGCAATGAGTGTACCAAAACTAAGTGCACCACAAATAAAACTCTTGGTACCATCTATGGGATCTAAGACCCATTTGTATTCTGCGGATTCATTATGGTTGCCAAATTCTTCTCCAATAATTCCATGCTCCGGATAGTTTTTTATAATGGCGTCCCTCATAAGTTCTTCAGCTTTTCTATCGGCAATAGTAACTGGAGAATTATCTTTTTTTCTATCAACAGAAAAATCGGTTCTAAAATAACCGCTGATTATTTTTCCACTAATTTCTGCAAGGTACTTTATAAAGCGTATAAATTCTGATTGACTTTCCATTAAATATCCTTAAAGCTTTTTTTGATAATTACTCAGCAAAGTTAGAGAAAAATCCTTTTCCAGTATAATAACTATTCTTATATTTGTAGCTCAATTTTTGAGATCATGGAGAGTTGGCAGAGTGGTTGAATGCGGCGGTCTTGAAAACCGTTAAGGATGCAAGTCCTTCCGGGGTTCGAATCCCTGACTCTCCGCAATAAATAAATGCCTTATGAATTTTCATAGGGCATTTTAATTTCCGAACGTTGAAAATATATTTTCAAAAGAGGAGGAAATTAAAATAAGATGCTGCGTCAGCAGCAGGGGCATTTATAATTGCAGGCTTCCCCAAACTGGGAACAGCGAAGCTAATCCCTGACTCTCCGTAATTATTGTTATGTATCAAACATATTAATCTAAAATTTATTTCGGTTGCACCACAATCGTTCTTTTATAAGAGTGCATTAAAAAGCACAACCATTTCTTATCAAATAAAATAGAAACCGAAGCAAATAAGAGTTTGAATATTTTACTTACCATCCATTAACCATTTATTACTTCTATAAAATAATTTCCTAATTTTTATTAAGAAGAAAGTTTATCTTTATTTTCATAGAAATAAACTATAATTAAAGACTACTTCTTATCTGTAAAATTTAATATTTTTATTTTGATAACGATTATTTCACATTAAAATGATAAAAATAGTTGTTGCTAATATGTTCGATTGTCCATCACGCTTTCTTTTAATTGGATCAAACAACAGAAGGCACTGTGAAAAACCTGCCTCATTAATCTCACAAGTTCTACCATATTTTGATCCAGAATCGCTTGCAAATTATGAAAAGAGATCTCAAGATATACAAAATCTAGGGTCCGGATGGACATATACCATGAAAGAGGGATCTCCATTTTCTCTCGTTTATGTAGGATATCCAGGAACTGGACATCAACCAAGCTTTGAAAAAATGTTATGTGGATTTTTCACAGATGTTGATAAAATTTGTTTACGTGGAGGTGATTCAGATATAACTATGCCACTTATTGGTACCAGCATCGGCGGTCTGAGTCTTGAAGAATGGGTAGAAAGTTTTAATCGCGTAGCAAAGGATTATATTGAAATAAAAAAATACATATGGATCGATACTGTTACTATAGTCTGTACAACTCAAGGAAAAAAAGAATTTATTGATAAAAAAATTTCCCCTATTTTTCATACCGCTTAATATATTAAAGCTGATGGCTCTCTATCGCTTGTATATTTCTATACTAAAAAATGAAATAGTCTTTCCTATATTTTTATTTTAATTTTAGATTGTATTATAGAATTTACTTGACATAGATATATTTAGATAGAATTGAAAAATAAGGAGTAATTATAGTTGTCAGTAATTAAAACAACTGAAGACTTTAAAAAATTTTCGCAAGAGATTTTAGGTCATATTAAAAGAGATGTATCAAGAGTAGACTTTCTTCACGAGGTACTGAAGAGGCTATTGTCGTTTTCTGGATGTGAATATGTTGAAATAATGATGAAGAAAGAGGACAAGTATATCAGTTATAAAATTTCTAAACAAGTTGAAAACTCATTTTCAATTCAATATTGTGCAGTAAACTTCAATGATATTGAAATAGAAGCGGGGCAAAAATTTCAGAAACCAACACCCATCGAAAAATTACAAATTGATATTATAGAGCAGCGATCCGACCATAGTCTACCAAATTTTAATGTTAACGGAAGTTTCTGGACGGGCGATATAAAAAAAGATATTGATTTGGGATCTGCTTTAGAAAAAAGAAATAGAACTAGTAGACAGAATTTAGAAAAAGATTACAAATCCTTAGCCATAGTTCCTATTTATTTTGTAGATAATACTATTGGATGTCTGCTGTTGGTGAGTAAACAACGTGAGTATTTTAGTGAAGATGACATTCAACAATATGAGGGTTTATCACATAACCTTGGAATCGCACTTATAAATCAACGTGCTCAAGCAGCACTACGCGAACGAGTTAAAGAATTAACCTGCCTGTACAGTATTGCAAAACTGTCTGAACAAAAGGATTTGCCTCTAGATGATATTTTGAAGGGTATTATAGAATTTATTCCACCCGCTTGGCAATATCCAGAAATTACTATGGGTAGAATATATATAAATGGAAATATTTTCTCAGCACCAGGTTTTCGTCAAACTAAACAAAAGCAGACTGCGGATATTATTCTTAATGGTGAAAAACGAGGTTCTGTTGAAGTAATCTACACAGAGGATAAACCAAATCTTGATGAAGGTCCATTCCTGCGTGAAGAAAGAAATTTGATCGATACCATTGCGAGGCAATTAGCTTTAATTGTTGAACAAAAGGAAGCTGAGAAGAACCAGTTGAAGCTGCAGGATCAGATCAGGCATGCAGATCGATTAGCTACAATAGGACAACTTGCTGCAGGTGTGGCTCATGAACTTAATGAGCCCTTGAGCAATATTCTTGGTATTGCCCAGCTTATAAAGAAAGATCAAGAACTTCCTGGCACCGTAAGCAAAGATGTTGATGGAATTGTGAATGCATCATTGAATGCACGCGAAGTAATAAAAAAACTTTTGTTATTTGCTCGACAAGCGCCATCTAAGATAGAATTGGTTAACCTAAATCAGTTAGTAACAGATGGCCTAGATTTCTTTGAGGCCCGATGCGCTAAAGAAAGAATTGAATTGGTTCGTTTACTTTCAAATAATTTACCAAAAATTAATGGTGATCGAGCGCAACTTAATCAGGTTTTAGTCAATCTTGTGGTGAATGCAATTCAAGCAATGCCGCACGGTGGAAAACTTACCATAGAAACAAATACCTCCGCTAAAAATGTCTATTTGATAGTAAAAGATACGGGTATTGGTATGACAGAGGATGTGATAAAGAAAATATTCATTCCTTTTTTTACAACAAAAGATGTAAACGAAGGAACTGGATTAGGATTATCTGTAGTTCATGGAATAATCACTTCGCATAAAGGTATGATTAAAGCTGAAAGTTTGGTGAACAAAGGTTCCCAATTCGAGATTAAAATTCCAATTACCCAAACTTAATATTTTAAGGAGAACTTTTTGAATAATAAATCGGATAAGAAGGAAAAGATTTTAGTTGTGGATGATGCCCCCCAAACTCTCGATATTATCCAAAGAAATCTAACCTTACTGGATTATATAGTGTATACTGCCCCAGGAGTCGAAGAAGCAATTAGAATTTTAGAATCAACTCTAATTGATTTAGTAATAACCGATCTAAAAATGCCAAAGGTTAGTGGGCTGGATTTAATTAGACATGTACGCGAGAATTTTAAGAATACAGAAGTAATGATGATCACCGGCTACGCTACTATTGAAGGCGCGGTACAGGCAGTTAAAACTGGAGCTGAAGAATTTCTTGCCAAACCGTTTACAGATGAAGAACTTACTTCTGCTGTTAAAAGGTCACTAAATAAACTTCGGATGAATAGATCCAGCAATAGTAAAACAACTAAAAAGCCAGAACTTAAATATGGTCTTCTTGGTGAATCAAAAAATATGCAGGAAGTCTATCGAGCTATTTCGAAAGTCGCATCTACATCTGCCAATGTACTTATCACTGGAGAAAGCGGCACGGGGAAGGAACTTGTTGCAAGAGCGATACACTATAACAGTCCAAGATCATCAGCTCCATTTATACCTGTAAACTGTGGTGGTATTCCAGAGGGTCTTCTGGAAAGCGAACTTTTTGGTCATGTTAAGGGAGCATTTACCGGGGCAAGCGTAACACGAGCAGGATTTTTTCAGACTGCTGATGGTGGTACAATCTTTCTTGATGAAGTAAGTGAGACAAGCTTGTCTATGCAGGTTAAGCTTTTACGAGTACTTCAAGATAAGGAAGTATGTATGGTTGGTGCTAATCGGACACAAAAAGTTGATGTTAGAATCTTGGCCGCAACTAATAAAGATTTATCAAATCAAGTTAACAAAAAAGCTTTCAGGGAAGACCTGTTCTTCCGTTTGAATGTTATTAACATTAAGGTTCCCCCATTAAGGGAAAGGAGAGAGGATATTTTGTTATTGGTAAATTATTTTGCTAATAAGTATGCAGAAGAGTTTGCTAAAGAATCACCGCAGTTTTCTAATAAGGCATTAAATGTATTTGAAAATTATAATTGGCCAGGAAACGTTAGAGAACTTGAGAATGTAATACAACGTCTTTTAGTAATGGAGGAGGATAACATTATTGATGCTCCTGATTTGCCCTCATTGATGAGGTTTTCTGCATTGAGAGAAAAAGGTTTTACGCGTAATCTAGCTGAAGTTGAGGCAGAATACATTCGTAATGTATTATCAAGTGTTGAAGGGAATAAAGCAAAAGCTGCCAGGATATTGGGAATTGACCGGAAGACATTACGCGAGAAATTAAAAAAACTGGAATTCATATCTTAGATAATAAATAGGGGGAAATATTCCCCACCGGTTCATTACTCCCCACTCTCGTTTTCATTTCTTTTAGGTTTCCACTGTTTCCTTCATTAAATCATCATTACTTAATCATTTTAATTCATTGGAGTTATCTCTTAAGCATCAATTCTCCCATCATAGTCCAGTCATTGGCATATCCTTTGTATTTGCTCTACTAAAAAGTGTATTATGATAAGTCTATATAGTCCATTAGCATCTTTTATTCAGAACTTTGTGGTAGAGGATAGGATGATTTACAGTGAAGAGATAGGTCTTTGTGCAACATGTAACAATGTTGCTACTTGCTTTCATCGCAGAAGATATGATCAACCAGTGTGGCAGTGTGAAGAGTTTGATGATTCTGATTTAGTGGTGGGAAGTCAAACAAATAATGGTAATTCACCTAATATGAATGAGGCTGAATCGTTAAGTGATAATGATAAAAACTCAAGTCTGTTTATAGGATTATGTTCCAATTGTAAGAGTCGTAATTTCTGTACCTATCCAAAACCAGAAGGCGGTGTCTGGCGTTGCGAGGAATATGAATAGATAATTATAGGAAACCATTTTGGTAAAACTGTTTTAAGGGAAATATAATATGAAATCTGATAATGTGGATCAAGTTCTTGAGGATAATGTTAATAAGACAACAGGACTAATAGCAATTCTTGAAAAGATCCAATCCAAATACAGTTACTTACCCGAGAAAGAACTAAAAGAAGTAGCAGAAAAAACCGGACGCTCACTCGTAGATATATACGGAATTGCAACATTTTATAGGTCCTTCAGCTTAAAACCAAGAGGTAAACATCTTATCTCAGTATGTTTAGGAACTGCTTGCCATGTGCGCGGTGGTCCTGCGATTGCCCGAGAACTTGAAAAGGAATTAGGAATAAAAGCAGGTGAAACAACCGAAAACAGAGAGTTCAGTATGGAAACAGTAAATTGTTTAGGTGCTTGTGCACTTGGACCTGTTGTAGTAGTTAACGGTCATTATTTCCCACAAGTGAAGGCCTCTTTAATCTCAGATATACTTAAGAAAACACGCGCAGGGCTTGATGTTGTAAAGATTGAGACTGACGAACGCATCTTCCCGGTTGAGGTAAGTTGTTCACGCTGTAATCATAGTTTAATGCATACAGATACTATAATTGATGGATACCCTGCCATTAGGGTTACAGTATCATTCGATAACAAACATGGCTGGCTGGCATTATCTTGTCTTTACGGAAGTCATACAGTTGTTTCACTTCATGAAATACCGCCCGGTACTATTGTGAATATTTTCTGCCCTCATTGTCATGCCGAACTCATTGGTGGTGCTAAATGTGGAATGTGTGGTGCACCAATGGTTCCTATGATTGTCCGCGGTGGTGGGGTAGTACAAATATGTGCACGCCGTGGTTGCAATGAACATATATTGGATGTGGGTGGGTCTACAATAGAATGATTATTGTGCAGAAGCATATTTTAAGAGGAGATTATTAGATGAGAAAACATTCATCTGTTGAAGAATTCAGTAATTTTCGTCAACGCGTTCTAAGCGAAAAAGAGGTTAGGCCTGACGAACCAATACTAGTTGTATGCACTGGTACTGGTGGGCAGGCCAGTGGTTCTAATGATATACTCAGAGTCATTAAACGATATATTATTGAACGCAGTATGGGGGAAAAAGTTAAAATTAGAGTTACTGGATGCCAGGGTTTTTGTGAAATGGATCCATTTATCTTAGTTGAACCCGGTCACCAGCTTTATCCTAAACTTAGTATGAAAGATGTTCCAAGAGTAGTTGAAGCAGCTGTTGGTGGATTTGTAGATGAAAGTTTGATTTACCAGGATCCAAAAATTCAAAAATATTATCATTGTCAAAAAGATATCCCATTTTTTAATAAGCAAACTCGTACAATTCTGGGTAATAATCAGAAACTGGATCCAATAAGAATCTTGAACTATATTGAACAGGATGGCTATGCGAGTCTGGAAAAGGTCTTAACAAAAGTTGATCCGGAATGGATTATAAAAGAAGTGCAGAAATCAGGCCTCAGGGGACGTGGAGGGGCAGGTTTCCCGACGGGTAAAAAGTGGGAATTAGCTCGGGCTTCCCGAAATGGAAATGGACAAAAATACATTGTCTGTAATTGTGATGAGGGCGATCCGGGCGCTTATATGGATAGAAGTCTCCTTGAAGGTAATCCGCATGCCATTATCGAAGGTATGATCATATCAGGTATTGCCATTGGTGCCACTAAAGGATTCATCTATGTCCGTAGCGAATACCCATTGGCAATCAAACATACGCTCATTGCGCTTAGACAAGCCGAAGATATGGGTGTTTTAGGAAAAAATATCTTGGGCACAGGTATAGATCTCAATATTGAAATTATACGCGGAGCTGGAGCATTTGTATGCGGTGAAGAAACAGCCCTGATTAAATCTGTCGAGGGTTTTATGGGTGAACCACAACAGCGTCCACCCTATCCAATTGAAAAAGGGATTAGTGGAAAGCCTACCTGTATCAACAATGTGGAAACACTTGCTAATATACCAGTTATTATTAAGAATGGAGGAGAAGAGTATGCTAAGATAGGTGTTCCTGGAAATACTGGTACAAAAATATTTTCGCTTGTAGGTAAAATTAAAAATACTGGGCTTGTAGAGGTGCCTCTGGGCATCAAAATGAGCGAAGTTGTTTATGATATTGGTGGAGGTTCTGTAGGTAAAGCCAAAATCAAAGCCGTTCAGACAGGAGGACCTTCGGGTGGGTGTATCCCGGCCAATATGTTTGATCTTCCTATTGATTACGACAGCCTTGCTAAAGCAGGATCGATAATGGGTTCAGGTGGAATGATTGTAATGGACGATAATACTTGCATGGTTGATGTGGCTAAGTACTTTATGAAATTTCTAAAAGATGAATCTTGCGGGAAATGTTTCACCTGTCGTAAAGGTACGCAAAGGATGTATGAAATTCTCGAGGATATTTCTGTAGGAAAAGGGACACTTAAGGATCTCGTTCTTCTTGAGGAATTAGCTCTTGTTGTAAAGGATACTACGATGTGTGGTCTTGGGCAATCTGCTTCCAATCCGGTGCTTAGTACCTTGCGTTATTTCCGAAAGGAATATGAACGGCATATCATTGACAAAAAATGTGATGCTTTTGTATGCACTGAACTTGTGGGGGCTCCATGTCATTCGGCATGCCCCGTAGGAACGGAAGCGTGGCGTTATGTTGCTCATATCGCGCGTGGTGAATTCGAAGAGGCTTACGCTACTATACGCGAAGCTAATCCATTCCCTTCGGTATGCGCCCGTGTTTGTGATCATCAATGTGAAGAACGCTGCCGGCTGGGAACAAGTGGAAGTGATCCTGTAGCTATAAGGGCTCTCAAACGTTTTGTAACAGATCGCATTGATCCATTAACTTACAATCCGGTAAGGAAAGCCAGCACAACTGAAGATTCACCTTCGGTAGCAGTCATTGGCTCAGGGCCGGCTGGCCTTACAGCAGCTCATTATCTTTCATTAAAAGGATATAAGGTTACTGTTTTTGAAGCTGAGGATGAACCTGGCGGTATGTTGTTCTGTGCTATTCCATCCTACCGGCTGCCGAAAGAGACAATAAAAAATGAAATAGCAGCACTTCTGGATGATAATATTACCGTGAAATGCAATACTGCTCTTGGAAGTGAGTTTACTATAGACCAGTTATTTAACGAAGGATATAAATCTGTTTTACTGGCTATGGGTGCACATAAAAGCCGACCACTCGGATTAGATAATGAAAATGTTAAAGGAGTATTTCCATCGATAGAGTTTCTTAAGGCATTTAATTTGCAAAATAAAGAACTTGCAAAAGGGCGAGTCGGTGTGATAGGGGGCGGTAATTCCGCTATTGATGCAGCACGTACGGCGCTCCGCCAGAAGGAAGTAGAAAGCGTCACAATTTTTTATCGTAGAACACGGGAAGAGATGCCTGCCTTTTCGGAGGAAATTGAAGCCGCCGACCAGGAAGGTATAAAAATTCAAACATTGGTATCACCCAAGAAAATAATTACCACTAGCGGTTATTTTTCTGGTCTTGAATTTATTAGAAACGAATTGGGAGATACAGATTCTAGCGGTAGACGCCGGCCGGTTCACATTGAAGGTACTGAAAAAGTAATAGAGCTCGATACTCTAATCGTAGCAATTAGTGAGGACTCCGGAATCGACAGTATCGGTCCGGCTCGTTCCAGTAAAATTGAAGTGACGGATTGGAATACAGTAAAGGTTGATGGTAAAACATTGCAAACTAGCCGACCCGGAGTGTTTGCTGCAGGAGATGTAGTAACTGGTCCTAACACTGTTATCGAAGCCATAGCTGCGGGCAAGAAAACCGCTGTGATGATAGACCATTATTTAAGAGGTGAGCAATTAGATCAGCCAGCAGAACTTGAGTTGCCCCATGTCTACGTAGAACCGTTAGAGGTTGAAGATGTTGAAAAATCAGAAGTTGGGCGTGTTGAAACACCAAGGGCTTCTGTTGATTGGAGAAAAAGGAATTTTGCTGAGGTAGAAGTTTCGCTTTCAATTGAAGAAGCAATGTGCGAAGCCAAAAGATGTTTACGATGTGATCTTGAGTTCACTCAGCCACAAGAAATAGATGAACCACTGGTTATAGCAGGAGGAAATTAAGATGATTTCATTTACCTTAAACGGACTTGATGTATCTGTTGAAGAAGGTACCACGTTGTTGGAAGCCGCTAAGTTTTATGGCTTTCCTATTCCTACACTATGTCATATGGAGGGCCTTTCTCCTTATGGCGCTTGCCGTCTTTGTGTGGTTGAGGTTGGTAAAGAGCCCAATAGCAAGTTGGTTACTTCCTGCACATATCGGGTGGAAGAAGGTTTGTACGCAAGAACAGCCACTACAAGAGTGCTTAGAGCAAGAAAGATGATACTTGAACTATTGCTGGCATCTTGTCCTCAATCAAAGGTTATTCAGGACCTTGCGGCGGCACATCAAATCCGTCAGCAGCGATTCAGACAGGAGCATGAAGACTGTATTCTATGTGGACTATGTGTACGGATGTGTGAAGAACAAATGATGGCAAAGGCTATTGGGTTCAGTGGACGAGGTGAAAACAGAAGTCTGGGAACACCATTCAATATTAAATCGGAACAATGCCGTCTTTGCGGTGGTTGTATATATGTCTGTCCAGCCTGTCAGCTAAGATGTACTTATACAGATCCAGATAAAGCAATTTGTGGAGGTTGCGTAAATCTCAGTCCGCCCTGCGTGGAAAAAGAACAATTTAATGATATGATGTGCTACATGGAACCCTGTGTCGCATGTGAGATAAAGAAAGACTAAAAAAATAACGGAGGAAAATAGAATGACAATGACACTATCGAGAGTTAACTCTTCAGCCGCAACTTTAACAAAAAACAGGACTGAAGAATCGGTAACACCAGCATCGGGAATGTGTGTAACCTGTGTTGATGGATGTATCGGAATGTGCGAGATAGGAAAATCTGCCTATAGGGGTCATGAAGTAATTTATCCGCAGCCGTTTGGAGTTATTACAACAGCATCAGAAAAAATCTATCCTGTTGATTACTCACATTTCAATATTATGGGTACCGCCGTGGGTGCGCATGGTATTGAAGCTGATAGCGATAAAGCTATCTTTCCAGCTGTAAATATTGAAGTTGCTTTCGGGCATGATAAGAGATTGAAATTCCGCTATCCGTGGATTATACCAGGTATCGGTTCAACTAATATTGCTAAGAACAATTGGGAAGGATTGGCTATTGGTTCTGCTCTGGCTGGAACCGGTTTAACAATCGGGGAAAACGTTGTCGGTATGGATCAGGAATCTGTAATTAAAGATGGTAAAATACTAGATACAGTTGATCTCAAACGGCGGGTAAAACTTTATAAAGATTACCAGCGAGACGGCTATGGAGCAATTATTGTGCAAGCTAATGTTGAAGATACTCGTCTGGGTGTTCAGGAGTACGCAATTGAAAAGTTAGGGGCTGAATGTGTTGAACTCAAGTGGGGGCAGGGAGCTAAAAATATCGGTGGCGAGGTTAAAATTGGAGATCTAAAAAAAGCCCAATTGCTCTATGAGCGAGGATATGTTGTTTTGCCAAATCCTACGGATCCAAATGTTATTAAGGCTTTTGAACGTGGTGCATTTAAGGAATTTGAACGTCATTCTCGTATTGGCATGGTTACCGAAGAGTCGTTTGCACAGCGAGTAGAAGAGTTACGTAAAGCCGGTGCAAAATATGTTTTCTTAAAAACAGGCGCATATAGACCTGCCGATTTGGCGCGGGCAATTAAGTTCTCATCAAAGTATAAAATTGATTTATTAACGGTTGACGGAGCGGGAGGTGGAACCGGAATGAGTCCCTGGCGGATGATGAATGAATGGGGTATGCCTCCGGTTGAACTGCATTCTCTTCTTTACGATTACGCTAAGCGTCTTTCTGATCATGGTAAGTATATCCCTGCTCTAGCACTAGCCGGAGGTTTTACATTTGAAGATCAAATTTTTAAGGGTCTTGCCATGGGTGCACCATTTGTGAAACTGATCGGTATGGCTCGCAGCCCCATTGCTGCAGCGATGGTAGGAAAAACTATAGGCAGATCTATTGATGAAAATCAGGTTCCTGTATATGTAGAACGGTTTGGAAATACGAAAGATGAAATTTTTGTAACAGCAGCCGATCTTCGTGTTGAGTTGGGTGATGAAGAATTTGAAAAGATTCCTACCGGCGCACTCGGACTCTATACATATTATGAGCGACTGGCACAAGGACTGCGGCAGCTTATGT
Source organism: uncultured Ignavibacteriales bacterium (assembly GCA_963714405.1). Classification (GTDB taxonomy): domain Bacteria; phylum Bacteroidota; class Ignavibacteria; order Ignavibacteriales; family Ignavibacteriaceae; genus JAZGGS01. The sequence continues at coordinate 246,860 of CAVQOH010000002.1, forward strand.
GCGGCAGCCGTAAATTTTCTCTTGAGCACATATCTAGAGATGACATTACCTCACTTACTCACGAGGCGGAAGAGATAAGCGGAATAAAATATATTACAGATTTAGACAAAGAAGAGGTCGAAGATATTCTTAAAAATTAAATATATATATGTAGATAACAAGTAAGTTCAGTAAAAAAGCGAAGGGATCAAACTAATATAAAATTTCTTGGCCATAGATTCTGCTCTTAGATAAATGAGAATTAAGGGAAGAACATAAAAGAAAGTGAGATTTGAATCGATCCCACTTAGCTATGTTGAGTAGGATTTTCCTGATTAAATTTGTTTCCATTAATTAAAAATAAAAGGGTTTTAATGAAAAATATATTTCTGTTTACAATAGCATTTGCCGTATTAGCTTGCAGCCAATCATTTACTCAGGATGAGGAGCACTCTTCAGAAATTAACAGCTCTATTCGGGAGCTTTCAGAATTTCACGAAGTAATCTACCCAATCTGGCATACGGCTTATCCGGAAAAAGATATTGCGATGCTAAAGGATATGTTATCAGAAGTTAATGATGGAGCGGAGAAAATCTATTCAGCCGAATTGCCTGGGATTTTGCGGGATAAAAAGGAGGAGTGGGATGAAGGAGTTAATAAGTTTCGCTCTTCTGTTGATCGATACAATGCAGCAGCGGAAGGAAATGAAGAAGATTTGTTAAGCTCCGCTGAAGAACTTCACTCAAATTTTGAAATGCTTGTTCGAATAATCAGACCTGTAACAAAGGAGGTTGATGAATTTCATAAGGTGCTCTATATGATCTACCATCATTACTGGCCTAACAAAGATCATGAAGAGTTTAGCCAAGCTGTCGATGATCTTCAACTTCGTGCGGAAGAATTAAATAATTGTGTGTTGCCGAATTGGATTACTGAAAAAACTGAAATAATAAAGGAGCAATCACAAAAACTTTTTAGTTCGACCAACACACTAAAAGAATTAATAGGTAGTAGTGCAGATGATTCTGAAATAGATAATGCTATAGAAAATGTACATAATGATTATATGGCTCTTGAAGCTTTATTTGATGATTAAAAATTAAATGAGTTTATCCTAATTCAAATAATGATCTTATATAAAAGCCTAAGATATTATGCGAGCAACAAGATGATTTTACTAAGAAAACACCAAAATCTGGATTTCAAATCCCTAATACCTACATATATAGACAGGAGCTTTTTACTATATAATATGCTCTGTATTTACTTCTTCATAATTCTTTAGGAAACCGTTGAAAGTAAACTCTTTATAAAAAATACAAGGTTTAAGCATCCTGTTATTATTAAAATGAAAGGGCTTGAAAATAAGGCGATAATATTAAAACCAGAGCAGAATATTGGAACAAGATGACACCAATAAAATCCATTCTGTAGCATCAAGCTGCCCACACTGCGGTAATAAGCTAACTCCCTGGGAGCAGGTACTTTTAGCCACAGACCGAATTCTCATTTGTAAGAAATGTTGGTACACAATCATCTTTGATATTTATGGTGATAGAAATCAAAATTTACCTGATGCCGACAAAATAAAAAATAAGGAAGATTAAATTGGGAATTAAAATGAATAGAAAACTTAACTCCAGCATATTTGTTTTTGCTTTAATTTTGTAGAGATAAATAAGAAGGTGTTGATGATGTAACCAACTAATTAGATTTATCTAAGGCAAGGAGCACTCCTTTCACTAATTAATTGTACCAAAATGGAACCCAACACCAAACTTCCTTTAATTATACTATAAAATCAACACTTTTTAGATATCGAAAACAGTCCCTGACTCTCCGCAAAAGTTTTTTCAAATGCGAGAATTGCGATTTTAAGCAGTTTTCGCATTTTTTGTTCCTATTGATACACTCAAATACCCCTCCCGAAATCTAAAGTGGAACCTTTTTGGAATCCTTTTGCTACTAGCAACTAATATTGAAGATCTGATAAAACTTACAATTAGCTGATAGTTTAAACTGTTTCAGCCTTTTTTAATTTCTTATTCGAAATAATAATAAATATGAAACCTAAGGCACCAGCGATTAGCAATCCAAAGTCTTTACAGATCGAAAGATGAATAGTAGTACTAAGCCCAATGACTAACCAGACCAAAGATATTATTAATAAGCCACTCGATATTTTTTTGCAAGGAAAGGAGCGAGCATTCCTAGAAGGTAAAGGTTTATGGAAAGAAAGTTATACAGAGCTAATACTTTCCCCACAATAACTTAGCATCTAATTATAAAAATTTAATAGATTTTATAAAGTACTCTCCATTCCTACGTACGTCGCCATACCAGATCAATCCGGATATTGTATTTCCTTTAACACGGTAAAAATCATTAAGTTCTGGCCCAATAAAGCAGTTTATTTCATCACCATATTTCATTTTTATCATTCCCAACGATCCACCATTCTCAAGCTTAAAAACAATTGAATCAATTTCTCCTAATTTAACATTAACTAGTTTATTATTATCTTTTGTTCGATAGGTAATATTTGAGTTTTCATTATACTTTGAGAATGTCACATCCCTTCTCATTTGTCCATTATGATATTTAACATAACTACACGATTTTAGATTTGGACTTGTCAGTGATTTCCTCTCTCCATCTATTGTTGTGAGAATAAAAACATCAGGCTCATTACTATATCTTATAATTTCCTTTATATTTTTAAGAGAAGCTTCGTATTTAATGTTGCCCGGAACATTATCATTGCCTGTAATCTTAATATCCGAACCATTTCTCCACATTAGTTCTGGTATTGTTGGAGTTTCCCCCCTTAGCAATTGTCCCGATAACAAATTAATCTCAGAAATAAGCCATCCATTTAAATTTTCATTATGAGTAAAAGTAATTTTTTCAATATCATTAAATGATAAAAGGTGCCATAAATTTCCTTGTTTAAGAGGAATTTTCATGTATTGTTCAATATCCCCTTTCGTCCACGAAGATGGCATCTTGTGTCTTCTATGTATCTGAAAATCAGATAATTCAATAACCGTATTATCAACTAAAGTAATTCTAGCATCCGGTTTAAGCTGTTCACTTGGAGTTTGAGCAATTAATAACGAACATATAAAAGCTAGAAAAGTAATTATTTCATTTTTTACAGTTTTCATATTTAATCATCTAAAAGTAATTTTTTATTATTAAACCACCACTCTATCCAACTTTCAAAATCATCGTTAAAGTCTTGCCCTGTAATTTGTTTTAATATTCTAATATAATTTTGCCTTTCAGGTTCCTTGGCAGGATTATAGACTTTATTTCTAAGTTCTGCGTATTGTATAAAATTAGGAGTTGCTTCAATCGCATCTTGCCCCATAAATGATAAAAGCGTTACTATTTGATAGTTTAATAAAGAGCCGGTTCCACCAGGACTCTTTTTGCTTACCGGAAAGTTACCGTGTAAGAATTCCTCTCTTTTAATATTATACAAAATTATCGGTATTGCGATTGTATGGTCCTCATAAAGACGATTATGAAGAAAATAATTAATAGCACTTTCCCTTATTGAGAAATTATCGCTATAACACCCCCGTATGATGTTGTTAACTAAAGCATTACTTAATTCCCCTTTAAAATCTTTTCCCAAATCTTTCGAAAATGAATTATTTTTTATATCTAACCATACCACAGGTGATAGACCCCAAACCTTATAAAGAAAATCCCAAATAAATTTCTCTGGCGATCCAATATTTAGTTGCTGTCTAGGATTTTTCATCTGCTGTGCACTTTTCTCAGTAAGGCTTAACCACTGTTCACAAGGTTTTTCATTTTTTATTGATAATGTAATGGGGATTTCTCCATCACTTGTTAAGCTGATATCTCCTTTAATTCTATATCCACTATATAAGGTCCCAAAATTAGTATAATTTGAACTTAGCGCCTTCACAGTTGCATTCATTTTCAATGTTGTATTTTGCTTTGTATTCTGAGGAACAACATTAATACCAATTTTTTCTAAAGTATTTTTGATCAAGTCATAATATTTTGATTCATATTCCGATTGAGACTCTTTTAATTGAGGCGCAGAAATAGAAACTTTCAAAGAAAGGTTATCAATAATTTTATTATTCCATATTGAGATTGGTGGAATAATTTTATCGGGAAGGATAGGTAGTTTATTTCCCTTTCCTGACATTATTTCATCGATTAATGATCGTGCTTTTTCTATATGTTTTCCTTCTGGATATTTTGCAACATAATATTTATATGATATTATATCATCGTTTTCAATCGTAGTATCCCATGTATTATCATCTGAAGAGCAACTTAAAAAAAATGCGCTGAAGCAAATTGCAATTAATAATTTCTTTGAGTTGTTATTTTTCATAATCATAATAATTTACCCTTAATTACTTAAGTATTAATAATATTATGTATGACTTATCAATAAACGCAATGCGTTTCAACAACAAATTAACTAGCTAGGAATGTTATTATAAATATAATTAAACTTATTCTTAACATCACCAACTCCTGCTTAATAACTAGGCGGGATTTTATTGTTTGCCAATAAACAACTCTTACTTGACTTTTCACAAACATTATTTGAATTTACATTTACAATAAATTTTCTTCTCCTAGGAGGAGGTTGTTGTGAGGTTCTGGTGCTTGAAATTTTTCTTCCAGCAATTTCTTTTGGGGTTTGTACAATTATTAAGAACAGATCGGGAGATCAAATATGTCAATAAAAGTCTACACACCTGAGGTAAAGTTATCAGGATTAGCAACTGTTGAACGAGTATGTTCCAATTGTAATAAACCCTGGACGGAAAAGATCGAAATCAAAACCAGCGCAAAAGGAAATGGAAGTTGGTTTGGCCCAGATCAAATGGAGATGAATAGGGTAAAAGAAAAAGCACATAGGGACTTAAAGGCTGCTGAAGAGTCTGCCAAAAAGCAAGTAGATAATCATGTTCTTTGTCCATCGTGTGGTCACTTCTCAACTGACGCGATGGCAAAACATTTTCCAAAAGGGTATCAGGCAGGGCTTGGAATAAAGTATAAAAAAGCTTTGTTGTATGCGATTATTTTTATGCCAATCTTTGGTCTGGGTGCAGTACTCCTTGGCCAACTAGTTATTAATGCTTCTCCAAAAGATTGGAAAGATGCATGGTTTCTTATTATCCCTTGTGCAATATTGGCATTACTTCTAGCCTGGGGTTCTATTGATAAGTTAGTAAATGGATTTCGCTTATTAGTTGGTCAAAATCAAGTAAGAAAATACTTAGAGAATGAGAATGATGAAGGACTTCTAAATCTTGCTGTTTCCTTGTACAGAAAGAACAAGGATTCGCTTGGGGGATTCATGTGCTGGGCCAAAATGTTACTGGATCGCAGCAAACCAAAGTAAGTTACTTTTTGGGAACAATGAAGCTGGTGTTTATGAAGTAAGAGATATAAATATTTTTAAATGAGCCCCATCAATGAAATCCTGCTTTCGGTAGGTAGGTTGGTAAGGGTTTTATTTAGTCATACAGTAATGGTACCAAAGTGGAACCCTCACCTGAAAATATTTCGATCTTGAGCTAAAACAGAATGTTTTTCAGCCACGCAAACAGTCCCTGACTCTCCGCAACCCTTTTTTCAAATGCGAGAATTGCGAATTTAAGCAGTTTTCGCATTTTCTCTCCTCCGTAACCTTAACAAATACACCCTATTTTACCACAACATGGAGACATTTTGGAGAACCTATGGATCAGTTATCACTGTTTAGTTTACTGACTGTCATATTAATCCCTGTTAAATTTATTAAGCAAATGATTATTTTTTATCATTAAATAATTAATATTACATATGAGTAAATTATTCGCACCACTTAAAATCAGAAATATAGAATTAAAAAACAGAATTGCTGTTTCTCCAATGTGTCAGTACTCCAGTGTAAATGGAATTCCAACTGATTGGCACCTTGTTCATCTTGGAAATCGCGCAGTCGGAGGGGCTGGATTAATTATAACTGAAGCAACTGCTGTATCTCCAGAAGGAAGAATTTCTCCGGATGATTCAGGAATCTGGAATGACGATCAAGAAAAAGCATATAAAAGAATTACATCTTTCATAAAATCACAAAACTCAGTTCCAGGAATTCAGCTTGCTCATGCTCGGAAAGAAAGCATCGACTTATTCTCCCTGGAAAGGAAAGGGAGAGGTAAAAATTGAAGATGGCGGATGGCAGACGCTAGCACCAACCCCTATTCCCTTTGCAGGAAATTATCCTCATCCAAAAGAAATGAGCGAGGATGATATCAAGCTTGTAATAGAGCAATTTAGACAAGCTGCAAAGAGAAGTATTGATGCCGGCTTTCAAATAATCGAATTACATTTTGCACACGGTTATTTAGTTCACGAATTCTACTCACCTGTTTCAAACCAAAGAAAAGACAGATACGGACGAACACTTGAAAACAGATGCAGATTTGCAATAGAAATCGCAAAGGCTGTGAGAGAAGTAATTCCAAATGAAATACCATTGTTTGTAAGAATTTCATCAACAGATTGGATCGAAGACGGATGGGATATTGACCAGTCTATTCAATTAGCTAAATGGTTAAAAGATGTTGGCGTTGATTTAATTGATTGTTCCAGCGGTGGTAATGTACTGAACGCTAAAATTCCTTTGACACCGGGTTATCAAATTCCTTTTTCAGAAAGAATAAAAAAAGAAACCGGAATATTAACAGGTGGAGTTGGTTTGATTACAACTGCAGAACAGGCAGAAGAAATTATTAGTTCCGGCAAAGCTGATATTGTATTGCTGGGAAGACAAATATTACGTGAGCCTTACTTTGCTTTTAATGCAGCAAAAAAACTAAACGTTGAATTGAAAGATTTTCCTAATCAGTATTTAACTGTTAAATAGAATATTGTATAAGCCGATATTTTATTGCTCGAAACGGATTTGAATGTTCTGTTGGGTGGAAATCTGGAAGGATGAACGACCTTTACATATACTATTAAATAAATAATTATGACAACTAGCGCTAACTTTGGGATCATCTTCAGTGTGGCTGCCGTTTCTCTATTTCTACCCTTTTCTGTTTTGCAAGTAGATGAAGATTTTAATACCAAAAAAATTTTACAAATTCGATTTTGATATATCATAGGACTCCTACCTGGTTTATGTGATGTGATTTGAAAATTTTGGGAGAGGGTATTCAGAGGTCTCCGATGGGACCAAGAGAGAATTTTGCATTAGTTACTAATCAACATCCATTCATTGCTTTTGCAAGTCAAAAATCTTAAGTTATAATTGATTAACCAGGAGAGATTATGAAAAAATGGGCTCTAATATTATTTATTTGCCTGTATCCCACCTATCAATCACTTCCACAAGATTGGTCCTGGCAAAATCCTGTCCCGACAAGTAATTCACTCTACAGCATAAAATTCTATAATGATAGCATTGCATATTGTACAGGTGATGGAGGATTTCTAATGAAATCCACTGATGCAGGACTTACCTGGGAAAGTATTAACTCTAATACTACTTTGTTCTTAGATGATATTTTTTTTATTGATGAGTATAATTTTATAGCAGCTGGATACGGAGGGACAATTATTAAATCCCTTGATGGAGGAATCTCTTGGTATAGAGTTATCTCTGGAACTTGGTATAATCTGACTGATATTTTTTTCATAAATACCGATGTCGGTTGGATTGCTGGAAGAGGAACTATATTAAAGACTACTGATGGCGGAAACAGTTGGAGTGAAATATCTCAAACTTGGTTTGTCGATTTAACTGCAGTACATTTTTACGACTTAAATTTTGGTATAGTGATAGGTTACGGGGCAACAATGTATACAACGACTGATGGTGGGATAAATTGGACAAATTTAAATACTGGGTATTCAGGATTTAGGGATATGTTTGTTCGTTCGCAAATGGAATTTTTTGTTGTGGGAGATCATGGGCTAATTATCAAAACTACTGATAGTGGCAATACTTGGAACCAAATATATTCCGGCACAAACAAATCTATAAGATCAATTGACTTTAAAGATGAAAACAATGGAATAGCCGTTGGAGTAGATGGAATAATTTTGATTACAAATGATGGTGGTGAAAATTGGATGAACATCTCAAATCAATACAGTGATACAGATGATCTCTATTCCACTAATATTAATTCTAACGGTTTTGCTTTGTCAGCAGGAAGAACGGGCAAGTTAATTCGATCAACTGATTGCGGAGTAACTTGGAATAGTATTAGACAGGGTTATTTAAACAAATTAAATTCCATTTATATGCTCAACAAAATGGAAGGTTGGGTTGTTGGAAACGCGGGACTAATTCTCAGAACCACTGATGGAGGAAAAAATTGGGAGAAGGCTGATAGCATTACAAGTGTAAATCTATATGATTTACTTTTTATCACAGACAGCATTGGTTGGATTGTCGGAGATATAGGAACGGTATACAAAACTAACAACCGTGGTCATTCCTGGGAGCAGGTAGACCAGTTTGGAAGTATAAAAATTTACTCAATATTTTTCATCAATGAAAATATGGGATGGATTGCCGGAGGCAATGGATCAATCTTCAACACAATAAATGCCGGGAATCTGTGGACACAACAAATCACGCATACAAATCACAATATTATTTCCATATTTTTCTCAGATGAAAATTATGGTTGGTGTACCCAATCTCACGATGTTGCGCCAATACTATATACAACTGACGGTGGGTATAATTGGGAATCTACAATTAATTTCTATGGTCTTAAATATTCTGTATTTTTTACTGATAGTATACGGGGATGGGTTGTTGGCGGAGGGACAGAATATAGTAATCTTGATTATGGTAAGGTTTTTAAAACCACCAATGGTGGTTTCACCTGGGAGGAATATCTTTATGGATACGCAGGTGAATGGGGGTATCGTTTTTTCGATGTTCATTTTCTTGATTTTCAAAGAGGGTGGATTTTTGGAAGAATATTAGCTGATGGTGGTATGCACAGAGAGGGTGTAATCGCATACACTATGGATGGTGGGGAAAATTTAATTTTTCAAAGAAGCAATACCGCCAATCCTTTAGTCTCAGCTTCTATTGTTGATGAAAGACATATATGGGTTGTTGGTGACAAAGGGACAATTTTGCAAAGTGATAGTTCTCATATCATCACCCAGTCTGTTGAAGAAGATATAATTACTATATCCAATTTCTTACTATCACAAAACTACCCCAACCCATTCAACCCTTCAACAACCATAAATTATCAAATCCCCGAATTAAGTTTTGTTACGCTTAAAGTTTATGACGTGTTAGGTAATAAAATCGAAACATTAGTTAACGAAGAAAAACATATTGGGACTCACACAATTGAGTTTAATGCATCAAGTTTACCGAGTGGTATCTACTTCTACCAACTACAAACCCCCAACTTCACCCAAACTAAGAAGATGATTTTACTAAAATAAATCCCAACAACTTAATTCATTTTCCCTAGCCCCCGCTTACTAACATAGGCGGGGTTTTTTTTGTCCAATCTTTCAACAGCATCCCGCAAGTCATCACTTCTCAAGTGTGCATTTTGAAGGGCTACAGAGTATAAGACCTTACTTCACTCCAATCTTTATGCTTTGATTTTTGTTCTGAAAGTAGCAGAAGAGACTTATACTAATAAAAATTTATTTCTAATATTATATGTAAAATTTTAATAATTGCTCAATAAAAGTAAATTGAGAAATAAAAATGAAAAATATTGAAGGTAAGTGGGCTGGAAGAATTTATGAAACAAACACTAAAACAGATACTATCTACATCCAATTAATATAAAATCAAATACAGGAAGAAAATGACATCTAGCTTTGGTTTCATTCCAATACATTCACAACTTGTGAAGAATGAGGAAACATTTAATAAAATTGCTGGAAGGTATATTAAGAGCTTTGAACAAATTGGTGGAGAGCGTTGGACAAAAGAAGATTTGAAGAATCCGAAACCTTGTTTTTACCTAATGGTAACCGGTGGAACTGAGGAACTACTCTTAAAACTTCGCGATGAGCGAAATAAGCACATAGAAAATGAGCCCGTCATTTTATTAGCACTCCCTACACACAATTCCCTTCCCGCTTCTATGGAAGTACTTGCACGACTCCATCAAGACAATAAGAGGGGTCGCATCATTTACTTAAATGGACCCAACGATAAGAGTGGGTTTAACCAGATTGAAAAAATACTGCGTGAGTTAGAAGTATGGCTTGCTCTTAAAAGGATTCGTATTGGTATGGTAGGGACTCCGTCTGATTGGCTTGTGGCCAGTAATCCTGATCTTACAATTCTGCAGGAAACGTGGGGACCAAGGGTAGTGCCTATCTCGATGGAAGAGATCAGGGAGAATCTACAAGCAGTTAATCAGCAAAACATTAAAACCATTTGGGAATCTCTCGTCAAGGGTGCTGTGGAAGTGCGGGAACCCTCACACACTGACTTGGAAGAAAATATAAAAGTCTATTTTGCTCTGAAGCAGACAATTTTGCAACATAAGCTTGATGCAATTACGGTTCGCTGTTTCGACCTGGTACTTGATCATAAAATTACCGGATGCTTTGCCTTATCACAGCTGACTGATGAAGGAATCATTGCGGGGTGCGAAGGTGACTTGGTCAGTACTATTGGTATGCTCTGGTCTCAAAAGCTACTCGGACAAATTCCCTGGATGGCAAATCCTGTTCAATTGAATGAGGATAGTAACACATTATGGTTAGCTCATTGTACTGTGCCAAGAAGCATTGTTAAAGAATACACTTTACGTTCTCACTTCGAGTCTGGAATTGGAGTTGGAATTCAAGGTACAATTTCTAATGGACCAGTTACATTGCTGCGGATTGGTGGAAAAAAAATGGATAAAACTTGGATAGCGGAAGGCAAAATTATACAGGCTGGCAAAGCAGAAGACCTATGCCGCACCCAGGTTGAAGTTAAATTAACTTCTGGCACCATTAAAGAAATATTGCAAGCGCCGCTGGGGAACCACTTGGTACTTGTTAAGGGTCATCACTACAAACAACTTGAAGATTGGTGGAAGACTATGATTGATAAGCAATATTCTATATTGGAATAAGTTAAAGGAGTTCAGTTCCCTTTTATTTTACTTCTGATTTATCAATCGGTAAAGTCTCAGCTCTTACATCACTCCAATCTTTATGCTTTGATTTTTGTTTAGCAAGCAGTTTTAAGAAAAAATACAAAAAAATTTTACAAACCCGATTTTCATATACAAGTGGGACTCCTGCCTAGTTTATGCGGAGTGATTTAAGCTTTTGGGAGGGGCTAGATGATCTCTTTGACAGTGTCTTTTTTAAGATCGACTTTGGATTAGTTTCCCCTCATTAAACAATCTTTGCTAATGTAGAATAATTTTTCCAATTTTATTATTGAAGTAAGTTGTTAAAGATTTTTATATGCCTAATGAAAATTAATGGTACCGAAGTGAAGCCCTACCTGCTAAATATTTTGTTTTTAAGCTGTAATAGAAGATTTTAAGATGTTGCAAACAGTCCCTGACTCTCAGCAACAATTATAAATTAACAAGCTGTATAAATTTTTTTTAGAATAGTACCAATAAAATTTTGATGAAATCAATTGTAATTTGAACATTAAATGAACTAAATTATAACTTTATCACAATTTATCATTTTAAGTTTAAAATTCTATTAATAACACAAATTGCTGGCTCACTTGAACTTACTCTTTTTGAATAAATGAACTTCATAATCTCGTTTACCTTAAGGATATCAAAAAGAAAATAAGGAGTTTGACATAGATCTGAGATTTGACAGGGGATCGGTTCTAGGTACCCAGTTTTATGAGATTTAGTTTGAAATAATCCCGCTGCTTAATAAGATAGACAATGCTTTTCAGCGTGACTCGACAAGGAAAGTCTCACTTGTTTTTAACTATATATAAGTCTATCTTCATTATGAGTAAGATCATTTGCTTTTCAGGGAAGATTAATAACTTTAGCTAATACATCTCCTCTTTTATCTAATTGTTTTTCACTCCAATGATGTGGGTACAATTTCCCAGATCAAATTTTAAGTTTACATGAAGAATTAATTCAATCAAGTATACCCAATTATGTTAAGGCTGGCAGGTTTAGAATACAATGATTAATAATTTTCTCTCTTTTTAACAATGAAAAAATCTTAGGAAAATGAAAAGAACCATACAGACACCTGACCAAGAAAAGAAAATAGGATCAACTATCTTAAACAATCTTACAGAAGGAGTGGTTGATACCGATAAGGATATTAAATATCATCTTACTAACCAGGTTACCAAGAAGATAACCGGAGTTATCCCAAAAGATATTGACCCAACAGAGAAACAAGTCGTCGACGAACCTAAATTGACAAACATAGAGCTTACAAATGAAGAGCAATTAAATGCAATTTTCAAAGGCTTCCCAATTCCCTCTTACATTTGGCAATATGTCGCAGATGATTTTATTTTAATAGGTCATAATGATGCTGCAGAGGTTTTTACACAAGGGGTTATAAAGAAATTTTTAGGCAAAAGATTTAGTAAGATGTATGAGAATTCACCATATAAACAAGAGATAGAAGCTGATCTTTTAAAATGTTTTGATGAAGAAAAGACCATTACAAAAGTAATGTCATACAAACTAAGTAGTTCGGATGATATAAAGGAACTGAAAGTTAGTTATTGTTATGTGTCACCTGATTTAATATTAGTACATACGGAAGACATTAGTGAAAATAGAGTGGCCGAGGAGCATTTGAGGAAACTCTCAAACGCTGTTGAGCAGACTGCCGATAGTGTACTCATCACAAATTTGAAAGGTGTTATCGAGTACGTTAATCCTGCATTCGTAGAAACAACAGGTTATAGCCGAGATGAAGCTTTGGGTCAAACCCCTCGTATACTTAACTCTGGAAAGCACGATAAAATGTTCTATAAAAAATTGTGGGCAACTGTTTTGCGTGGAAAAACTTACAAGGGAACAATCATAAACAAAAAGAAGAATAACCAACTGTACTGGAGCCAGCAGACAATCACACCTATGAAAAACAATGTTGGGAAAATTACCAACTTTGTCTCTGTGCTTAAGGACATTACCAAACTAATGGAGCAGAAAGAACAAGAGATTCGGTTAAAAATTGCTAGTGAATTACAAGAAAGATTATATAAAACAAAAATTTCAGTACCCGGTTTTGATATTGCTGGAAAGACTTATTCAGCTGTCGAGACTTGTGGTGACTATTTTGATTTTATTCAAATGAAAGATGGTTCAATCGGAATAGTTATCGGGGATGTGAGTGGACACGGTATTGGGGCTGCAATGATTATGGTACAGACTTTAGCTTCTTTGCGTGCAATTGCAAAATTTGAAACCGATCTAGGGGTAATTCTTACTTATCTTAATCAAGCGCTGGTAGATAATTTAGACGAAACACACTACGTAACACTAATTTTAGCAAAGCTCGATACTAAGAAGAATTTACTGCAATATGTAAGTGCTGGTCATATACCAGCTTATATACTGAAAAGTTCAGGTGAAAAAGATGAAATATTAGAGAGTACTGATATTCCTTTGGGTATAATAAAAGACTATACATATCATAAAAGTGATGCTATTAAGCTTGATCCCGGAGATATATTGGCATTTATCACCGATGGAATAGTTGAGGCAAGGTTGCATAATGACGATGAGTTCGGAGATCATCGAACTCTTGATGTTATAAAATCGTATCGCCAAGTTAGTGCTAAACAAATTATAGAAAAGATTTATTTAGCAACCCGATCCTTTGTGAAAAACCAAAAACAGGAAGATGACATTACATCAATTATTTGTAAAGTCGATTTCTAGTTATCTGCAAATTATGGATGATGTCCTACCCGTGCTAAAACTCATGTTAACTAAACAATTCCCTGGGATACCAAAAAAAAGTCAAATTACACTTCAGCAAAGGCCCAAGAAGCAAAAAAAATAAGAATGCGGAGATGAGTCCACTTATGTGGTTGGAATTGTTTAATGATATCTATTTATGCTGTAAGCTTATTGATGTATTCAATCAATACTCTTTTTTATACATAAAAAAAATCTAAGAATATTTAATAGCTTGAGAATTTTACAATAATAAAATCTTTAAAAACTTGATTCTCTATAAAATATAAATGAAACTTATGATTGAGTTTGAAGTTGATCAGCGACATAGGTCTGGGCTGAGATATAGGACTTGCATTTTGATTATATGTTTAGTTTTTTGTTTTTCATATATTTTATAAATTAAAGAAGTATCTTATAAATATATTTTACTGCCTCTCGAAAATGAAAAAAATTCGATTACTACTTATTGAAGATAATCGTCTTCTGCGTGAAGGCCTTACAGTAATGCTCAAAAAACAACAAGATATTAATGTTGTTGAAACTGTTGGAAATGGTGAGAATATTTTAGCCATTATGAAAAAATACAAACCCGAAGTGCTGCTTCTGGATCTGGGGCTAAGAAGCAGAAGCAGTTTAAATTTAGTGAAAATGGTTAAGAAGAATTTTCCTGCATCTAAAGTAATAATGATGGATCTCATCCCTGTGCAGGCTGATGTTTTTGAATTTGTACAGGCTGGGGTGTCAGGATTTATACTAAAAGATGCAACGGTCAGTGATTTCCTTAAGACTATCCGGTCTGTAGCAAAAGGTCTCCAGGTTTTACCTCCTAATTTAACAGGATCGCTTTTTTCCCAGATAGTTGAACACGCAATTAACGAATCAAATCCTTCAGCTATTATCGAATCTGTTCGGATGACAAAACGGGAGCGGCAGGTGATCGAATTAATTTCAGAAGGTTATACAAATAAAGAGATCGCTCAAAATCTTCATCTCTCCACCTACACAGTAAAAAGTCATGTTCACAATATTCTTGAAAAGCTTGCACTAAATACACGAGTTCAGATAGCAAAGTATGCACACGATTCAAGAAAAACGAAATCGGCATTTGATGACATTTCCTTACTCGATGATTAGTTCTTCTCACCTATAAGAAGTAATTCCTTTTTCATCCCTTTGCCCTATTGATTTTATTCTGCAATTCATCGTATCCTTCGTTACACATTAAAAGGAAAAATCTAATGAAAAATTTAATCTTGTTTTTAGTACTATTTATTCCATTCTCATTATTTGCACAGGATAATGTCAGTACTGCAACTATGAATGATCAAACCGATGTATGGATGAGCAAAATCTCATCGGATTCGGAAATGCGCAGCAAAATGATGGATTTGATGATTGAGAAAACAAATGGCAACAAGGAAGAAATGATGAAACTGGTAAATCCAATGCTAAGTAATGCAGAAATGAATAGAATGATATTTGCTACTAACACCGATAAAGCAGAAAATGAAAATATTTCTATTGAGCCGCGTGGAATTATGAACAGTAGTGGTAAGATAGGGAAAGTCTTAAACACTGAACCAAATATCTAAGAAATAAAAAAACTACATAGAAATCTTTCAAAGTAAACGTGTAGGAAAGATAAATATTTATGTCTGGTAAAAATGCAATGAAAAAAATAAGATTGTTACTTATTGAAGATAATCGTCTTCTTCGGGATGGAATTCTGTCTATTCTTAAACCTCATAAGGATATCATAATAATAGCTGCATCAGGAAATGGTAAGAGCACCATCACTAAAATCAGGCAATTAAAACCTAATGTGATTCTTCTGGATCTGGGATTGCGGAGTCAAAACAGTTTACATGTAGTAGAAATTGTGAAGAAAGATTTTCCGGATGCAAAAATCATTGTTATGGATCTTGCACCTGTACAAGCCGACATACTACAGTATGTAAAAGCAGGTGCAAATGGATTCATACTTAAAGATGCTTCACTTAATGATTTTCTAATTACTATTCGAACAGTAGCAGATGGATCAACTGTACTTCCGCCTCTGTTGGTTGATTCTCTTTTTTCCCAGATAGTAGACCATGCAGTCAGAGAGGGTAATTCTAAATTGAACGAAGCAGTTAAGATGACTAAACGCGAACGTGAAGTTATAGAATTACTCAGTAATGGTCTGACTAACAAAGAGATAGCTCAGAAAATTCATGTGTCAACGTATACAGTAAAAAGTCATATCCATAATATTATGGAAAAACTTGCTTTGCACACACGCCTGGAAATTGCAAAATATTCTTATACAGGCGAGACACTAAAGACTATAGCTAAAAGTATTTCAACAATAAATAATTAATTCATCAATAATAGCAGATTGTTACAATTATATTATGAAAAACAAATGTTTTGTCGTTCTGGTGATCAAATGATCATTGACTGGTGCAAATGTATACTTCAATCAAGATGCCGATTAAATCTAATAAATTTAGATAATGAATATTTTGACAATTTAATTGGTGTCTATGTTATATGGAGTGGAAATGATATAAGCAATATTATAAGTGTTGGTCAAGGAATTATCCGTGACAAGATAGTTGAAATGCGAATAGATAAAACAGTACGGGAATCCGGACCAGATTTATTTGTAACCTGGGCAGAGGTACCTAATGTTTCTCTAGAAGGTGTTGAAGCTTTCTTGTGCAATGAATTAAACCCTAAAGTACAAAATACAATAAAAAGTATTGAATTAATTAATGTTAACCTGCCGTAAGCTCTGTTAAAGTTGTTGTAATTAATAGGATTGAACAATCCTTCCATCAGAACTATTTATACCATTTCTATCAACCAAAAGGATTAATCCCTTTTCCATCCATTAGATTCATTTTTATTCCAGATGCTTTTGGTAGCTTTTTGTAATGGTGAAAAAGGCCGAAGAGAGTCCCATCCGCCATTAGCATTTTAGTTAAGTAGTAAAAGGAAACAAGTTGTTGAAATGAATAAGAAATCAGAAATCGAAATGATTGGCAAAAAGCAATGATAAAGTTATTACAAAAAAGAACCAGGTGTCTTTTAATTCATCCAAAATTTTCACCTTACAGTTTTTGGAACTTTGTTGAAGTCAGTAAAATAGTTGGCGCAAAATATGTGGCAGCGCCGCTTGGTTTGATGACAGTTGCAGCATTGTTACCCCAGGAATGGGAAATAAAATTAATTGATACGAATGTTGAACCTCTATTGGATGAACATTTTGATTGGGCAGATTTGGTTTTTACAGGTGGAATGCTGCCACAGCAAATTGGTATACTTGATATAATTACTTTATCTCACCAAAGAAATAAACCAGTTGTGGTTGGCGGTCCCGATCCTACTTCTCAGTCCCATTTATATCAGTCTGCTGATTATCTTGTTCTGGGAGAGGGTGAGGTTACAATTCCATTTTTTTTGAATGACCTGGCAAATGGCAGTAAGAGTGGCGAATACGTAACGGTCGAAATATGCTGATATGTCCAAAGCAGTTGTACCAAGATTTGATCTGATAAACTTTGATAATTACATACATCTGAATATTCAATTTACCCGCGGTTGTCCTTTTAATTGTGAATTTTGTGATATAATTGAATTGTACGGCAGAAAGCCGCGCTCAAAAACGTCCGAGCATATGGTAAAAGAAATTCAAGCTTTATACGATCTGAATTACAGAGGTCATATTGATATCGTTGATGATAATTTTATCGGGAACAAGAAGCAGGTTAAAGAAACCTTACGTGCAATAAAAGAATGGTCCGAAAAAAATAATTACCCTTTTTATTTCGGAACAGAAGCTTCAATTAATCTTGCAGATGATGATGAACTACTGCATTTGATGAGAGATGTTGACTTTCGACTTGTATTTACCGGGCTTGAAACGCCCGAAGATGATGTGCTAGAAAGAGTAAATAAAAAAATAAATATGAACAGGTCAATTGTTGAAGCAACAAAGAAAATCAGTTCATATGGTATGGTTGTAAATGCAGGTTTCATTATAGGTTTTGACAATGAGAATGGTCAAACAGCAAAAAGAATGAATGAGTTTATACAGGATACAGGAATATGCGTAGCAATGCTTGGACTGATGTATGCTTTACCCAACACAAAGTTAACCAAAAGACTGCAACTGGAGGGAAGATTATTTGAAGAGTTTTCGATTTTTACTGATAATAAAACTCAAATTGATCAGGCGTCAAGTGGTTTGAATTTTATAACGTTGAGACCAAGGAAAGATATTCTAGGAGATTTTGTTGACGTTATAAGTTATATATACAAACCCGAACATTATTATGAACGGGTTACTACCACTTGTCTGAGTCTGAAAGTAACCAATAAGCACAAACATAATTTTAAAAAAACTTTTAAGAATTTAAGATCGTTTTCGAGAATCCTTAGACGGGTTGGTTTTAATAGGACAACCGGGAAGTCATTTTGGAAAATGTTTTTTACAGTTCTTCTCAAAAATCCTAAAGCAATTGAGTGGGGTGTAAGTCTATCAGCAATGTTTATACACTTTTATAAGCACTCAAATTTTGTTATCGATCTTACAAACAAACAAATTGATGATATCGATGAGCATGGAGAAGATATTTATAATCAGAACAGAATGAATATGACCGAACGGAAGATTGTAAACTATGCCGAGTGAAAGTATTTGAAAACTACAACCTTAAATAATTATTAGTTAACGATAAATAATGTATTAAATCAAAAGAAAAAATGAACATACTTTTAGTTTACCCGATGTACCCGGATACTTTCTGGAGTTTCAAACATGCTTTAAAGTTTGTATCTAAGAAAGCAAGCTTTCCTCCCTTAGGATTGTTGACTGTTGCTGCAATGCTTCCGGAAAAATGGAATAAAAAATTAATTGATATGAATGCAGCCAGCCTGGAAGATGAAGATATTCTATGGGCAGACTATGTTTTTATCAGTGCAATGTCTGTTCAGAGTGAATCAGTAAATCAGATTATACAACAATGCAAAAAGTTGAATACAAAAATTGTAGCTGGTGGACCTTTATTTACAAGCAGTTCAGAAAATTACGAAAACGTTGATCATCTGGTTCTTAATGAAGCTGAAATTACTCTACCACAGTTTTTAAGTGACCTGAGTGAAGGAAAACCAAAACGAGAGTACATTTCTGAAGAATGGGCTGATATTACAACTACTCCACTGCCTCTCTGGGATATTGTCCCGATAAAAAATTACACATCGATGAATCTTCAATATTCACGAGGTTGCCCTTTCGATTGCGACTTTTGTGATATAACAGTTCTTTACGGAAGAAAACCACGAACGAAAACCAAAGAACAGGTAATTACTGAACTGGATGAATTATATTTTACCGGCTGGCGCGGACCTGTATTTTTTGTTGATGACAACTTCATTGGTAATAAAGGAAAGTTGAAAAGAGAAATCCTGCCAGCGATTGTCAATTGGATGGACAAAAGAAAAAATCCATTTTACCTGAACACCGAGGCATCAATTAATCTTGCAGATGATGAAGAATTAATGCAGCTTATGGTGAAAGCAGGATTTGAAGCTGTGTTTATCGGAATCGAAACCCCTAATGATGAAAGCCTTATTGAATGTAACAAACCTCAAAACAGAAACCGTGATCTGATATCAAGTGTGAAGAAAATACAACAAGCAGGACTTGAAGTTCAGGGAGGATTTATTGTCGGTTTTGATAACGACCCGCCATCAATTTTTGAAAAACTCACCAGCTTTATACAGGAAAGCGGAATAGTAACTGCAATGGTTGGATTATTAAACGCACCGATAGGTACAAAGCTTCAGAAAAGGTTGGAAAACGAAGGAAGGATGCTGAAAGATTTTACAGGTAACAACACTGACTTCTCAATTAACTTCATTCCAAAGATGGATTCAAAAGCACTACTCGATGGTTATCAGAAAATCCTGAGTAAAATTTATTCACCCAAATATTATTATGAACGTGTTATGCACTTTTTAAAAGAATTTGAACCTGGCAAGAAGAAAGTATTTCATTTTAATCCAAATTACATACTTGCGTTGTTTAGATCAATATTTAAACTAGGCGTTATCGGTGAGGAAAGAATTTATTACTGGAAATTATTTTTCTGGTCTCTATTCAGGAAACCGCAGCTATTCTCATTAGCAATCCTGTTTACGATTTATGGTTTTCATTTCAAAAAAATATCGAATGGAGGTTAAATGAATTTATCAGACTGGATGTATACAATTATTCTTTCTCTTTTTATAGCCCTGTTGTTTATATAAAAAACATTTATAAAAAAGTTTTAAGAGGAAACCAAATAAGGAGGCACTTAAATGAAAGAACAAAAAGTAATAGTTGGGGAATTTGAAGATGAGTTGTATGCTGAAATTGCCAGAAGAGATCTTGAAGCCGCAGGAATTAGCGCAGACATATTAAAAGATGAAAGTAATGTATTTGTACTATTCTCGGTCAAGGATAAAGCAGTACAGCTTGTAATCCCGGGTACACAAATAGACAAAGCAAAACAAATACTGAAAACAAAATTTTTCTAATTAAATAAGCTTCCATTGAGATGAAAAGTCATTCTATAAATATCTTATCCCTAATTCTTTTATTTGCTACATTTAGTGATGTTTCATTAAATAAAGAAAAAAATTCAGTAATAAAAAATTCATACTTCCCTGTTAATAACAACATAGAATTGGTTTATAATTCCTCATTTGGTGAAAGTACAACACAATATTTTCAAGAAGGTGATTTTACTATCAGCTCCAGCGAAGCGGATGACTTCAAGTACAGACAAGCTTTGATAATTAAGGAAGATGGCGTTTATGTAATTGAAACATATCAGTACTTAAAAATATTTTTATTTATTGATAAAGAAGCGACATCCACTTACAGAAAACCTTTACTGCGATTTCCTCTCCCACTTTTAACTGGTATGGAGTGGGAA
Organism: uncultured Ignavibacteriales bacterium; assembly: GCA_963714405.1. Classification (GTDB taxonomy): domain Bacteria; phylum Bacteroidota; class Ignavibacteria; order Ignavibacteriales; family Ignavibacteriaceae; genus JAZGGS01. Next base: position 267,721 of record CAVQOH010000002.1, read on the forward strand.
TGGGAAGGAGATGAATATTCAGATGGTGATACAAGTAAAGTAAAGGTTACCGGTAAAGTTATTGGTAAGGAGTTTGTTAAGACGGATGCCGGAACTTTTGAAGCTATAAGAATAGAATCTCTTGTTGAAGGCTCTTCCGATCCTAAAAACAGAGTAACCGAATGGTATGCAATAGGGATTGGACTAATAAAAGTAAAAGCAATTATTGAAGGCGGTGGAATAATGGGGTTTGTTAGGGATATTCTGGGATATGGAGTAATCGAATTTGAATTGAAAGAAATTAGAAATCAATAAGCGAAAGCAAAATTTTAATCCGCGAATAACTCAATCCCTGAATAGGGGAGAAATAAACTAACATAAAAGATGTAGTCCCTTTTTCATCCCTTTGTCCGATTGAATTAGCTTAGAACTTTACATAACTTATTTATCTGATAGAAGAAGTGATCCATCTATGGGGAACTTTAGGAATAATTCTGAAGTTATATAAAAAAAGGAAGAAATGTAATTGCACTCAGCCGAATAACTTTTCTTCTAATTGAACGGATTTAAATTTTGGAACAAAACATTAAAAATTCAACACTCAACCGGATTGCCTTCATTGGAAATTATTTGCCTCGACAATGCGGAATTGCAACATTTACAACCGATTTGTGTGAAGCCATTGCCGAACAATACAGCAGTACAACATGCATTGCACTACCTGTAAATGATATCGTGGCTGGTTACGCTTACCCAACCCGGGTAAGGTTTGAACTCACAGAGAAAGATATAGATTCTTACTTAAGAGCCTCAGATTTTTTAAACATCAATAATGTTGACCTTGTGTGCCTGCAATTCGAATATGGGATTTTCGGAGGTAAATCAGGAAGCCACATACTGGCGCTCTTACACGGGTTACGCATGCCGATCGTTACAACTTTGCACACAATACTAAAATACCCTGACCCTGATCAGCGGCGTGTATTGGAAGAAGTTGCAGCATTATCTGATCGCTTGGTGGTTATGAGTGAACGTGGTTCTGAATTTCTGCATGATGTTTATCATGTTCCTTTGGAAAAAATCGATCTGATTCCACACGGCATTCCGGATGTACCATTTGTCGATCCAAGTTTTAATAAAGATTTATTTGGAGTAGAGGGTAAAATAGTTTTACTAAGTTTTGGTTTACTCTCCTCAAATAAAGGAATCGAAACTGTTATATCTGCCCTGCCTGATATTGTCGCTCGTTATCCCGACATAGTTTATATAGTTGTTGGCGCAACGCATCCTCATGTTATTCAAGAAGAAGGCGAAACTTACCGCCTTTCTTTGCAGTGGCTGGCTCAACAGAAAGGTGTGGAAAGTAATGTTATCTTTTACAACCGTTTTGTTAGCCTCGAAGAACTTGTTGAGTTCATAAGCGCTGCAGATATTTATATTACACCTTATTTCAATGAAGCACAGATTACATCCGGAACTTTAGCTTATACATTAGGAGCAGGTAAAGCAGTTATTTCTACACCATATTGGTATGCACAAGAGGTCCTTTCGGAGGGAAGGGGTGTGCTGGTTCCATTCCGTGATCCTTCAGCTTTAGCTGAGCAAGTAATCAACTTATTAGAAAACGAATCCGAACGGCATGCAATGCGCAAGCGTGCTTACAAGTTTGGGCGAGCAATGATTTGGTCTGAAGTAGCTCAACGCTATATGGAAACTTTTAAGCGTGCACGTGCAGAGCGCCGGCATTACATTCCTCCTAGCTTAAGTGTTAAAGCGTTGGACAAACATCCCTGGGAGTTACCACTGATCAAACTCGATCATTTACAAAAGATGACTGACGACACTGGTATGTTTCAACATGCTCTTTTTACGGTGCCTGATTACTCTCATGGATATACCACCGATGACAATGCCAGGGCTCTTTTAGTAAGTATTCTTCTAAACGAACTTGGAAATCCTGATAGTTTGGGATTAGCTTCCCGCTATCTTGCCTTCCTCGGATTTGCTTTCAACACTCAGACTAAACGATTTCGGAATTTCATGGATTATCAGCGCAATTGGTTAGAAGAAACTGGTTCAGACGATAGTCATGGACGCGCACTTTTGGCGTTAGGAACTGTATTAAATCATTCTAATATACCAGCACTAAACAGTATGGCAGGCTGGTTGTTCGAACAAACATTACCTGCTATTCTTCAAACCAGCAGCCCACGCGCCTGGGCTTTTGCACTCCTGGGCATCCACCAGTACTCACAAAAATTTGCTGGTGACCGCAGGGCGAGTAATGTACGAGATGAATTGGCAGGTCGTCTTCTAACACTATATCAGAATAATCGTTCTGAAGAGTGGTGCTGGTACGAAAATGAACTTTCATATTGCAACGCTGCTCTGCCACATGCGTTACTCACAAGCGGTAAATCAATCCCTAACAGTGCTATGACTGATGTAGGATTAGAATCATTAAATTGGCTTGCCGAATTACAGAATTCTACCGAAGGCCATTTTGTACCGATTGGATCAAACGGTTTTTATCAGAAGGGTGGAGAGAGAGCTCGTTTTGATCAACAGCCAGTTGAAGCGCAGACAATGGTATCAGCCTGCCTCGCAGCTTACAGGATTACAGCAGACAAACTATGGCACAAAGAAGCCCGCCGTGCTTTTGAATGGTTTCTCGGGCGTAATGATTTAAATCTTCCAATTTACGATCCTACAACCGGTGGCTGCCGGGACGGTTTGCATCCTGACCGTGCAAACAATAATCAAGGTGCTGAGTCAACATTAGCCTATCTTCAGTCATTACTGGAGTTGCGTTTATCTGAACAGACACATTTATCTACAGAGGCATTAATAAAATGAACAATAAGCATCCAGAAATTTTTCACCGTCATAACCTTAATCCGATTCTTACAGCAGAAAATTGGCCGTATCCCATCAATAGTGTATTCAATGCAGGTGCAACATTACTGCCAGATGGAACAACATTGCTTCTCTGTCGTGTGGAAGACCGGCGGGGGCTTTCTCATCTTTGTGCTGCACGATCCTCAAATGGTGTTGATGGCTGGAAAATTGACCGGCAGCCAACTCTGTTACCTGATCCGGCTAACTTTCCTGAAGAATTGTGGGGTATCGAAGATCCACGTATTACCTTTGTACCGGAATTAAAAAAATATGCTATTGTTTATACTGCTTACACACGCGACGGTCCTGGTGTCGCTTTGGCACTCACAGAAGATTTCAAAAACATTGAGCGTTATGGTGTAATAATGCCACCTGAAGATAAAGATGCAGCTCTTTTACCAAAACGAATTAATGGTAACTGGGCTATGATTCATCGCCCTGTGAGTGCAGCGAGAGCACATATGTGGATTTCTTATTCACCAGATTTAAAAAACTGGGGTAAGCACGTTTTAATGATGAATGCCCGTAAAGGTGCCTGGTGGGATGCAAATAAAATTGGTCTTTCACCGCCGCCAATTGAAACGCCGGAGGGTTGGTTGGTAATTTATCATGGTGTCAAACAATCTTGCAGCGGATGTATTTACCGATTAGGTCTCGCGCTGTTTGATTTGAAGAAACCCGAAGTCTGTATTAAGCGGGGAAATGAATGGGTCTTTGCACCGGTAGAGCCTTACGAACAGTATGGTGATGTTGGGAATGTCGTGTTTCCTTGTGGGCACACTATAGCTCCAGATGGTGATACCATCAATATGTATTATGGTGCTGCAGATACACGAATTGCCTTAGCTACCTGTAGTATAAAGGAAATGTTAGTTTGGCTTGAACAAAATAAAGAATAAGAAATAAAAATAATCGAAACTCTTGTAAGTAAATCAATATTAATCAAAAGGAAAAAATAAAATGAGTAAAGGTCAAAACGCAAAAAGAGGATCAAAGAAGGAACCTCAGAAAACCATGAAGGAAAAAAAGGCGGCTAAAAGAGATAGGAAAAATGAGAAAGACAATCAGGGAGGCTTTGATAAAAAATTAAAATGATGAGTTGAATATTTATCCTATTTCAACTGGGCTTTAAATTTACTAGATGCTCGCTAAAGAGTGAATTCTAAAAATTTCTATGCTCATTCCCTAAAATCGTAAGGCTATTAGAATTAAGATTTTACACTTAGTAATATTACCAATTTAGTACATGATGCTTCAAAAGTTTTATTATTAGCTCAAAATGGAAGGTTTTAGAGAAACACAAATTACCATTGACTCTCCGCAAAATAGTAAAATCATTCGAAATTTAATTTAACGGGTTTATCTTTTCGAAGGAATTATAAAACTACTAAATCTGATTGCCGGGTATTATGTAATCATATAAAATTTTATCGCGACGGTAAACATCATCTCTAAAGTTTATTTCACCATTAATATCAACCCAGGCAGTGTAATAGTCTATAAATAATGGGATTTTTCTTTCAAGTATAACTTCTGTGGTCTTATCCTTACTTGAATAATGATTTCTCCTTAATGAACTTCTCTTTTGATAATATTCTGATACAACTTCCTTGCTTTCAACTTTTTGCCCTGTTTCAATTTTAAGGTAATCGAGATTCCACTTTGAGTGATCCTTTAGAACAAATTCTGCAAGCTGTAAAGGTTTTTCTACCCTTACGCATCCATGGCTCACTGCCCTGTTAGAATAACCAAACGGGCTCCTTGTTGGTGTATCATGAAGATAAATTCCAAAAGGATTTTTAAACATAAACTTAATTTTTCCAAGAGCATTACCAGGTCCTGAATCCTGCACAATCCTATATGGTATCGTATCAGAAGATAACTTGCTTGTAATAACATCATCAACATTTATTTCAACACCATCCTGGTAAACTTTAAAATTTCTTGATTTTAAATAAGTTGAATCTTTTGTGATCTTGTTTACTATCTCTTCCCTTATGATGCTGTTAGGAACGCTCCATGTAGGATTTAGGACCAAGTAAGAAATTTCACCATACATATTGGGTGTTTCCCAATCATCTGGTTTATTTTCACGGTGCCTCGTTCTTTTATAAACCTTCAATCGTTCACTATAATTTGATGGTCTCTTCCTGCCAGTACAAACTTTTATATCAAATATTTCCTCCTCATTTTCAAAAACATGAAGTTTAAACTCCGGAATGTTTACAAGTATATAAGAAGATGAATCAGGATAATTTAACCATCTAAATCTTTCAAGATTAATTATAATCTTGTTAATATATTCTTCGGGTGGAGTATTCAGTTTATCAATAGTATTTTTACCAATTACCCCATCATCATTTAAACCGTTTACAGTTTGGAATTCCTTAATTGAAATTGAGAGAAGTGAATCATATGCGGAGAAATTATCAATTTTAACAACTGAAGTATCAAGATATCCAAGAAAAATTAATTTCGCAGCTATTTGTACAATTAAACTATCCCTATCACCTATCTCCAATTTTTTATTCAAAATAGGAATAGCTTGCCAATTATTTGATTTGTAAGATTTGAAATTTTGCAGCGCTGCCTGTAATTTTTTATACCGTTCAGTTTTGGGTTGTATATCCTGCAAATAATGAATTATGTTTATTTGATTAAATGGTTCAAAAAGATCAGATTCAGATATCTCTTTTACGGGTAAATAATAACTGTCAGGATAAAGCGCTTTAGGATTTACTATTCCAAAACGTAATTGTTTACAATATTTTAATATTGCAAAACTTGCCAGCAGCTCTGCTTTTGACAGATGGTTATGTCTTTCTGAACTGTCTAATGAATCAACAATCGCAGAAGAAAATTCCTTCTCTATTAATTCAGTATAATAAGCTGATGGTGAAATTCCATGCTCACCGGCTTTATTTAAGATAACCAACAATGAAAAAATTAAGTTTTCGTTTTCAAATCCGTTTACAAAAACTGGTTCAAACTTTCTATCAACATAAAACCTTTTGAATAAATCGTAGTATTGGAATAATGAATCCTCGAGGATTAACTTTAGATCATCATTTAACAACGTTTGCTTAATAGAATATTTGTATTCTGTAGAACTAAGACCATATTTTTCATCAAGACCAATTTCTTTTTCTACTTCATTTTTGCATCCATTTTGGCTGAAAAGTAAAACAAAGCTGATAGCTACCAAGCCCATAAAAGGAATTGCAGAATTAGCGTTTTTTGAAAATTTAAGCATAGCCAATCATCAACTAAAAGGTAAAATATGTTGTGGAGATAATAATAACTATTTGAAAAATACTTAATTACTGAATAAAAACAATGTGATTGTAATCAAAAAAAATATCTAATTTCGAAAGCAACACAGCGATTACAGACTATTGAAACTGTTTGATATTTATTCCATATTTAACAAAATTTGATGGGCAAGAAGAATATATTATGAGTAATAAAAATAAAGCTGTTTACTTCCCTATCCTTCTGAATATAAAAGAGCATCCTTGCCTAATAATTGGAGGTGGAAATGTAGCTTCAAGAAAAGTAGCTTCTCTCCTTAATTTTAATGCAAAAGTAACTGTTTTAGCTCCTCAATTATGCGCCGCACTTCAAAAGCTACAAAAAAAAGGCAGCATCAAGGTAATTAAGAAAGTTTATAATGTAAAATACCTGGAAAATTTTGATGTTGTTTTTTGTGCAACCAATAATAAATTAACAAATGAAAGCGTTAGAAAAGATTGTACAAAGAAAAAAATATTATTAAATGTTGCAGATATACCTGAATTGTGTGACTTTATTTTACCAGCAATAGTAAAACGAGGGAATCTGACTATTGCTGTCTCATCTCAGGGCATTGCACCCTTTTATACAAAGAATATTAAAAATAAACTTGATCACACTTATCCAACATACTACGAAAATATAATTGAGCTTGCGGGTGAATTTAGAAGCTTAGTGTTAAATAGCAAAAAATATACATCATCTAAAATAAGAGAAGAAGCATTTACCAAGTTTTTTATGCTTAACTGGAAGGAAATTATTAATAAACAAGGTATGAACAAAGCGAGAAAATATTTTGCATCTATTTTAAATGATTTATGATTCATAAAAGTAAAAACAAAAAAGGTAAAGTTTTTATTGCGGGTGCTGGTCCCGGTGATCCCGGATTAATAACTATAAATGCATTTGAAAAATTAAAAACAGCTGATGTAGTTGTTTATGATAGGTTAATTAATGAAGAATTGTTATCATTTTGTGATAATAAATGTGAGAAAATATTTGTGGGGAAAGAATCCGGTTATCATGCAATTGAGCAAGATAAAATAACCGAAATTTTGATACAAAAAGCAAAATCCGGATTAAATGTTGTACGCTTAAAAGGAGGAAATCCATTTGTTTTTGGAAGAGGATCAGAAGAAGCAATTCAACTTAAGAAAGCCGGAATTCAATTTGAAATAATTCCAGGAATAACTTCAGGTCTTTCTGCACCGATTTACAGTGGTATACCTATAACCCAGCGAAATCTTATCACTCAATGTATTTTTATTACAGCACACGAATGTCCCGAGAAAAAGGATTCACAAGTAGACTGGAAAAGCCTGGCAAAGCTGAAAAACACTTCATTAATAATTTATATGGGTGCTTCAAGGATTGAATCCATAACTGAAATGCTGATTAAATATGGTATAGATCCATCTACACCGGTGGCAGTAATTGAAAATGCTACCCTACCAATTCAAAGAACCATAACTGAACGGATTGATAAAATTGCTGAAAAATTCAGAGAACAAAATTTTCACGCACCGGTAATAATTATGGTGAGTCCTACGGTTGCTTTTAGAAACAGTATTGCCTGGTATGAGGAAAAACCATTATTTAATAAAAAGGTGATTGTTGCGGGAGCGAAGGAACATTTTGATAAACTAAAAAATATTATTTGTGACCTTGGCGCAGAAGCGATTCCGCTTGAGATTATGAAGATAAAACCATTCAATACAAAAGTTAATATTTCAAAAATTTTTTATTCTAAAAATCCTGAGTGGATTTTATTTTCATGCAATAACAGCGTAAAATATTTTGAAAAATTGCTAAAAAAACAAAACTTTGATGCGAGATTGTTCGGAGGGAGAAAAGTTGCTGTGATTGGATCAAATTCAGCAAAAGCACTCGCTTCACTGGGGCTTAATGCTGATTTTATTTTAGAAAATTTTAACGTAAACAAATTCAAAAGAAATTTTATAAATAAATTCAATTTAACAAGTAGAAAAGTCTTAACAATTTTTGGTGAATCTTTAGATGAAAACATTACAAACAATATTAAAAATTTGGGGTTACTAGCTCAATCTATTAAAGTTTTTGAAACCTTATCTCTTAAACCTGCAAAAAAAGTATTAATTAGACTTGAGCAGAGCAATCCTGATATTTTTATATTTACTTGCCAGACAAGCATTGAATATTTTTTCGAAAAATTTAACTCGGTAAAAGCTATAAAATTACTTAATAGCTGCGAATCAATTTTGGTAGAACCGCTTAATCGTATATCTTTAGTTGGTAAAAATATTCAAGAAGAAAAAATATTAACTGATAGTAAAATTGATTTTTACCAAGATATTTTCAGTAAATTAAAGTAGTTTTATAAAATTAAAGGGAATATAAAACCATGGAAATCTTTTATGATTTAATGCGTTTTTTTCACGTAATTAGTTTTGTTTTTATGTGTGTTCTTTTATTCAATCTCATTGTTGCCAATGAACGAATTTTACGTGGAATTACTTTAAATTATGATGCGGACCACCATATGGAATCGATAATTAAAAATGGTTTTAAATGGTGTTATATATTTCAAGCGATTACTCTATTAACAGGGGTTTTATTATTGGTATTTGGCAATATGGGTATAGACGCATTGTGGAAAGACTGGATAGTTACTTCAAAAACAATAATCTTATTAGTTTTGATGGCGGCAATATCTTATGTACAATTTAAATTGCAGCCAAAAATTGAATCATATCTTACAATCATTTCAACTGGCACTGAAGTTCCGGATAATTTACTAATTCAATTAAAACCGTATCGGGTTTTGCGGAAATGGATTACTTCATTTTATCTATTCCTGGTAATTGCAGCAATAGTCTTGGGAATACAGGTCTATGCTGCCTTTAATCCTGCACTTACAATTATATTAATTGTGTTAACGGGAATTTTTTCACTCTTGGCAGATAAAATTCTAATAAGGTTTGGCTGGATTTAAGTCTCAAATGGAATTATAAAAGTTTTTACTTCTTTAACTCCTTCTATATCCTTTATAAGTTTTTCAAAATTCTTAGAGAGTTTTTTCTGGACAATTAATGAAGATTCAACACTTATTAATACTGATCCGTCTTTACATTTAACATTTGCGTTTGGATACCTATCAACTATAGCAAGATAAGCTTTTGCAGCCATAAGCATATCTTTTAACTTATTCTTCGATTCGGGAGTAGTCTGAAAGCAAGGACGCTTTGCGAGATTAAATAATAAATCAACAACTCCATCCACATCCAAACAATTTATGTGCATAACAACATCATACAAAGATGTATTATTTGTATCTATACCATATAATTGTGTACTCCACTTACTTCTTTCAGTATCAATACGGTTCAAAATTTCGCGAGCTTCTTCTTCAGAAACACCATCACGTTTCATCACAACATCTGTTCTGTATTTTTTATCAGCAGTAATTCTAATTTTTAAGATATTGGGTATATCTTTAGTAAAAAAATGCCCAGCCAATCCATGATAAATAACATTATCTTTTTGTATATGCTCTAGAAATTTTGCACGGATAAAAGCGATGTATTTCTTTTTTCCATGTTTTAATTTATCCAAAACAGTTGGAGCATCCTGTATAGCGCTTATTAATTTTACCTCAGGTACGTTGAAATCTTCTGAAGTTTTTAATAATATCTCTCTCGAAACACATTGGTATCCTAATTTTTCAGATAGTTTCTGAGCAATTTCCATTCCCCTGCTATATGAACCCCTGGAAATAGTAATTACACCCAATGTATTCTCCTCCGATTAAAACCAGTAATTTTTTTCACAATATAAAAGAATTCAATAGTTGATATTAATAGAGCAATTAATTATAAACACAAGGTTATAGAAAGTGCAACATTCTTGTTAATCTTCCTCGGTCGCGCTTTTTGAGTAATATCTTGCAGCATTGAGCAATTCAGTTAATTTTTTTTGAGATTCTGGTGAGGTTTGAAAACAAGGACGTTGAGCAACATCACAAATAAAATCAACAGCATCATCAATACCTAAATTATCAATTTGCAATACCAGATCATAAAGTTCTGAAGCATTTGTATCAATTCCATATAGAAACATACTCCATTTTCTTCTCTCAACATCAATATTGTAGATATACTTCCTTGCTGCTTCTTCAGGAATATTTTCCTGCTCCATTACAGCTTTAATTCTATAATCAATATTGGCAATAATTCTCACCTTAAGGATATTTGGTATCTCTTGTGTAAAGAAGTGCCCTGCAAATCCATGATAAACAATATTATCTTTTTGAATATATTTAAGAAAGGCTTCACGGATAAACGCAGTATATTTTTTTTTACCGTCAACAAGGCGATCGAAAATTGAGGGAGCATCCTGGATAGCCTGTAAAAGTTTCACTTCAGGTATATTAAATTCTCTTGATGCCTTAAGGAGGATTTCTCGCGCAACACATTCATACCCAAGTTTGTGTGCAAGCTTTTCAGCAATCTCCGTTCCTCTGCTGCAAGAACCTCTGGAGATTGTAATAATTCCCATTTTAACCTCCTGCTTATTAGAAAGTCTTCTATATCTTTAAATAATTATAAGAAAAATAATTTCAATAATCAGCAAGATTTTAAAATTCTATATTTAATCTGATTTCTCTATTCAAAGTGTGGCTAATCAGTACCAATCCTTCATTTTTGCTAATTATTCATTAAAAAAAACAACATAGTGATTACAAACTTTTTAATCCCTTTGCTATTATTTTAAATAATATCAAGTTTTACATTTAGAAATATTCAAACTATGATTTAGTGTAGCCCTATTGTTATAATATCATACAAACATTTTAATCCAAATATGTGTTTCTTACAATTCCATTTCTCCGCAATACATAAAATGCGATAGGGAAAGCGGTTAATGCAATACAACCAAAATAAAGTTTCAGTTTACTTTTTAATAGTAGTTCTCATCTCAGTTTTAGTAATACTAGTACCTCAGGTTTTTGCTTCCGTAAATCCTATTCAATCGAATATAGAAACAGCTTGGTGGTTCTACCCATTAGTTTTATTAGTACTATCCTTTGTTTTAGGTGTTTTTGCAGTTCTTGCAGGCGTTGGTGGTGGAGTGCTTTATGTACCAATTGTAAGCGGTTTTCTTCCTTTTCATCTTGATTTTGTAAGAGGAGCGGGTTTGATTGTTGCTCTTGCTGGAGCTCTAGCTGCTGGGCCGGGGTTACTGAGAATTGGTATGGCAAACCTTCGCCTGGCCATTCCAATGGCGTTAATCGCTTCAACATGTGCAATCCTTGGTGCAATGATAGGATTAGCCCTCCCAACCCACATTGTTCAAACTTTATTGGGTGCAACAATTCTCGGTATTGTGTTATTGATGTTAAAAGCCAAAAAATCAGTTTTTCCTCATGTTCCAAAACCAGATCCACTATCGCAGGCGTTACGTATCACAGGCATATACTATGAACCCACAATTAACAAACAAGTTAACTGGCAAATTCACAGAACTCCTTTAGGATTAGGATTATTCGTAATTATTGGAGTAATGGCTGGAATGTTTGGTCTTGGTGCAGGATGGGCAAATGTTCCTGTTTTAAACCTGGTAATGGGTGCACCAATAAAAATTTCTGTTGCAACAAGTAAATTTCTACTTTCTATAACTGATACTTCTGCTGCATGGATATATTTAAATAATGGTGCAGTGCTTCCATTAATGGTTGTTCCTTCTGTTGTAGGAATAATGCTGGGTTCTTTTATCGGGGTAAAAATTCTTGCAGTAACTAAACCGGCACTCATAAGAAAATTAGTGATAGTGGTGCTTACAATTGCGGGTACAAAAGCATTTTTAAAAGGATTAGGAATAGGATAATAGAGAGATTAAAATGAATTCTAAAGATGCTGAAGAGCAAATATTATATTCAAAAATTCTTAATGCAGGCATGCTAATAGGGCTTGCATCACTTATCATAACATTTATTCTATATGCTACGGGATTTATTGAGCCCCTTATTCCACTGGAAAAAATTCAATCTTATTGGGTTCTATCAGTACATGAATATCTCAAACAAAGCGGAATGCAAGCCGGCTGGGCGTGGTTCGGCAATTTGAGTTACGGAGATATGCTAAACTTTTTACCAATTGCCTTTCTATCATTATTAACAGTAATATGTTATATTGCTATCCTCCCAGGTTTAATACGCAAAAAAGATACTGCATATGTTGTAATTGCTGTTTTAGAAATTTTAGTTTTGACAGTAGCAGCATCCGGTATTCTGGGCAGTGGTGGTCACTAACATAGCTTAAATTCCTTACTTATCCTCATCGTCTAACTTTTTCATCTCCTGAAGTATTCCTAACGGACTGGAACCGGTTGCTAACTTAATCAGCTTATCCATTTTATTAATATCCGATTCAAATTTCTTTTTCATCCGTGCTTCGTAGGCACTTTTAAGAACTTCTAATAATTTGTCCAATTCGTATGGTTTTGGTAAGTAACCAAATGCTCCAAGCTTTGTGCATTCTGCCGCTGATTCAAATGAACCATGCCCTGTTAGAATAATTACCTCGAGATACTTGTGTTCCTTTTTTAAGATTTCAAGCACTTGTTTTCCATCCAGTCCGGGCATTTTAAGATCGAGTAATGCCACATCAAATTTTTCAGTATGAGATAGCTTGATCGCTTCCTGCCCATCTGAAGCAGTCAATACATCAAAGCCCCGCATCTGCAATCTTTGTGCAATAGAATTTAGAAATTTGATTTCATCATCTACAATGAGAAGTTTTATGTTGGATGACATAATTTTTTACTCCTATTTTTAAAATCCAATCCATTTCCAGTAACCAAGAATTGTCCAGAACCACAGAACAATGAAATTTAGTACTAATATTGCAAAACCATATTTAAGAAAATCGCTTAATTTAATTAGTTGTTCTCCGGTTATTGGATCTTTTGCCATTGTATACGCAATTGCATTATTTGGTGTTCCAATAATTAGCATATTAGCGAAAGATGAAGCGAATGCAGTTGAAAAGCCAATCATCCAAGGATGTGTTGATGAAATCGTTGCCATAGGTATAGTAATCGGTCCAATTGCAGCAACAGTTGCTCCATCGCTCATAAAGTTAGTTGTAATACCCGTAAATACACTTACAGCCACCGCCAAACCTTCCCCGGATTGCATAAACTCTGGTAGTATGTTTACAAAACTCTGAGCTAGATATAATGCAGCTCCTGTAACTGCTAAACCTTTTCCAAATGCACAGGCGCTTGCATAAAGTGCTACAACTTCCCAATGGATTTTTGATATATCGCGCCAGCTAATAATTCTAAATGCATTTAATAGAACAATTGCTAAAATTGCCGGGCCACCCATTCCAAATATATCACTTCCGGTAATCCACAATACAATAAGTAAAACAAGAATTACGGCCGTTATATATTCTCTTTTATTCATCGGGCCAATTTTTTGAGAAGCATTTTTTACAATTGATGATATGTTCAATTCTTTAACATTTGCTTTTTTGCGTAAAGCCAGATAAAAAAACAACCCGATCACCAGGGCCATAACAGGTACAAATGGTAATCCATAAACAACCCACTGACCGAATGTTGGTGCACTTCCATAGTCAGACATAATTCCAAGCATAACTGCATTACGCCCACCTGCAGCCGGCGAACCAGGTCCGCCTGCATTTGCTGCAAAACTGAGTGATAAAACTAGCAATACCGCCAGTTTATGATTTACTTTTTGGCCGTTTGCCTGTCTTGCTGTCAGGTAGACAATCATCAAAACAGGCATGCTGAAAGCAACCAAAGCATGCTCAGAAAGAAACGAACAACAAATTGCCATTAATGGTAGGAAGATAAAAAGATATCTTGTTATTGTTTTGGATGAACCGAGCAATATCATTCCAATACGCCGATCAAGTCCTGTTTTAGAAATTGCAGTTGCAATAACAAGAACACCGAAAATAAAAATCACTGCATCCTTAGCGTATGATGCGGCAATATCATCGGGTTTTAATACTCCAAAAAAGTACATAAGTACTCCAACTAAAAGAGCTGTTATTCCTATTGGCATAGCTCCAGTTGCCCAGAATAATCCAGCGATGATTAGAATCCCCAGCATCACTTTTGCACGAAAACCTACATCATCAGTTGTAAGTGGTACAGAAACTTCTTCCCCGGTTTTATCAATAATCGTTTTATCTAATTTGTACTTATGACTATAAAACTCCGATATGCTTTCTCCCTCCTTTAATTTGGGATAATCCGAATAACCACCGTTAAGGTCCGTTATTTGTCCTGTTTTTGAAAACGATAATAAGTTTTCAAGGTTTTGCGGTAAAGGCATTAGAATAATTCCTAGAAATAAAAGTATTCCCAAAATAATAAACCCTGGCCGCGAATTATGTGATCCTTTTAACCAGTGAATAAATGTAGTTTTTTCAACAAAGGGAATTTCGTGATGTGCCATCACAAGTTCTTTATTTGCCCTTGCCTCTTCAATAGTTTCAATTATTTTTTCCAGTTCGCAAGGTTTTTGAAGGTAACAAAATGCGTCAAGCCGTCCAGCTTCAACGGCAGATTCAGTTGTGCCATGCCCTGTTAGCATTATTACCTGTAATTCCGGACGATAAGCTTTTATTTCTTTTAATACCTGTTCCCCATCCATATCCGGCATTTTTCTATCTAATACTACAACATCTATATCATTATCACCTCTTACTACTTTTACTGCATCTACACCGCTGGATAGTGCTATGATTTCATAACCTCTCAGAGTTAATCTGCTTGAGAGAGAAGTTCTGAACTTCTCCTCATCATCTATTATTAGAATTTTAGACATTAATGTTTCCTAGTTCTTATTTTTTTTGTAATCATTTATTATACTTTGCTCAACTTCGTTATACAGATCGGATAGTCTTACAATACCAACTATTTTTGATCCACTCTTAACTAAGAGAGATAATAATCGTAAAACTATAATTTGATGGATGGCTTCTGTGATTGATGCATTTTCATCAATACTTTCAGATACCGGATTCATTGCATCTTTAACTTTTATTGAGCTTGCTCTATCTAATATACTTTTCATATCATCCTGCCAAAGCCTCATATTGTCAGATATTGATGATATAAGAGCCGGGCTTACCCCAACACGCGTAAGCTTTTCAAAATCTATAATATTATTATACTTTGGCTCAAGTGCTTTTAAGAATGCCATGTGACCAATTTTGCCAACGATGTTTTTATCGTTATCAACCACAAGTACAGCACGTATAGGCTGCAATCCATCCACTAGTTTCTCCTGTGATCTGCGCATTTCCAAAGCCGCATCAAGTAACGTGGAGTTTATGTTTACACTTGCGTAGTTTTCCAGTGGAATCATTAAATTTTTAATTTTTTTTAATTCCATTTTATTTGCCCAATATTATTAATTATTTTAGTCTAAACGGAAGCATGATTGTAAAAGTTGTACCAATTCCTAAAATACTTTTTACCTCTATTTTACCTCCTAAATTTTTTATAATGCCATAGCTCACTGATAATCCAAGACCTGTACCTTTACCTACCTCTTTTGTTGTAAAGAAAGGAAGAAATATTTTATCAACATTTTCAGGATCTATACCTTTCCCGGTGTCTGCAATTTCTATTACTACACATTGCTGGGTAAGAGATGTTGAAATAATGATTTTTCCTGGTGGTGAAATTGCATCTGCCGCATTATTTATTAAATTAAGAAATACCTGTTTTAATTGATTGCCATCTGTTAAAATTTCAGGCATTTCGCTGCAATATTTTTTAATTATTTGAATATTTGAAACGAACATCTCATGACCAAGCAAATCATCGACTACTTCATTTATTACTATATGAATATTATTTTGCTTTAATTCAACATCTCCCTTGCGAACAAAACTTAAAAGTTTACCTGTAATGTCACGGCAACGAAATGCTGCTTCTCTAATATTTTGTATATGCGGATTAAAATCATCAAAGGATGTATTAGCGGAATATTCGGGATTCATAAGATCTTTCATTAACCCAACCTCACTAGCAATGATTGCTAAAGGATTATTTATCTCGTGAGCTATGCCTGCAGAAAGTTCACCAATTGATGCAAGTTTAGCAGCATGTTCTAACTGTGAATCAGTTATATCTTTTTCTCTTTCATTCTGCACTATTTTTTTTGTTCTAAAACTTATTATAATAATACTTAAAACAATTAGAATTGCTGAAAAAGCAAGAATGTTAGATTTTAACTGAAACGAAAAGACTGAATCATCCACCGAGGCACTTTGAACAATGACTGCCCACCGCGCATTATTCAACCAGGCAAATGCATAATAACCCTCATTACTATTTTCTTCCTCAAATATTCCTAGAATTGAAGTAACAGGTGGTTGAAATTTTGAATTTTCAAGTACAGATCCAACATTTGGAGTTACAACTTGATAGATACCACTATCGTTAACAACAGATATGTTTACTTCATCCGGATTTTCCTGTGAACTAATAAATTCATATAACTTTTTTGGATCTAAGGTAGCTCTTAAAATATTGCATTCGTCGTTAATAAGTCTTTTTATAGCAATAGTAAAATGTGGTTTATTCCTAAAACCCAGGTAATTATCGGTAATTATAAATCTTTCATCCTGTTTAATTAATTCCATGAACCATTGTTCATGGCTATAGTCACGATTTTCCAAATCTGTAAGAGCTCCATCGTATGAAGTCTGTACGCCGGATGAATTGAAAAATCCAATATCAATAAAAGTATCACTATCACGCTGCAACTTTTCCAAATATGATGTCATTGCATCCTGTGAAGGTGGGATTGAAATTCTTGGATCATCTATGATATTTATAAGATTTACTACTCGTTCTCGTAAAAACAGATCGAGGGTGTTTGATAGATTCTCAGCAATTGCTTTCATATGAAGTGAGCGGCTTTCATTAAATAGCGTTTTATACTGGAACCAAAAAAAGAATGAGAGAATTATTAGTGGGGCAACATAAGTAATTAATAAACGGAAGAAATGTTTCCAACGTAAATCCCGGTAGTGTTTATCAGATTTACTGTTTCTATTTGATTTATTCTGTTTCATTACTGATAATTCAATAATTTTTTATTCACGGGGGCGATAAAAATTTTTTAAAAATATTGCCACGACACCTGAACAACTAATTATAATTGTTTTATAATTAGAGTATCTCATTTACATTCCAATTCTCATCAACCCATAAACCAATTATTTTTAATTGTTGATACTTCTGTTTTATAAAACTTATTGATCCCTGTATGTGCTTAGTTTGTTCGACTTGATCTGATGGATTACCTGCACAATCATAATGCCCTACAATAGCAATACCAGCTGACTTGTGATTTTCAACTGAAATTTTAATTCTCTTTAAGATTGATTCAACTAAATTTTTATCAGTTTGCTTTGAAATTATCAAATTTGGACCCGGTTCAGTAATTAAATCAACGTATGCAGCATCAAACCGCTTTTGTAAAAACTTTATAACCGGTAATTGAATACGCCCATCCATACATGTTACAGCAGTACAAAATTTCATTTTATTCTTCTAGTTGTTGTTCAATAATCTTAAATAAATATTTAATTTGATAATGTAATTGGCATTCCCATTAGTGGCCAGAAAATCAATACAGTTATACCTAAAACAATTAATAGAATTACACTTGCAGGAATTCCTGTTTTAAAAAACTCTCCTGATGTAAATTGTTTTGAATCATACGCTATGGCGTTTGGTGCTGCCCCAACTAACAGCAAGAATGGCATTCCAGCAACCACAAGCGAAGAAAATAAAACAACTTCAGGGGCTACATTTAGGTAAGGTGCAATAACCAGAGCTACAGGAAGTGTTATTGCAATAGCTGCAACATTCATTATAAAATTTGTCATCAGCAGTACAAGTACTGCAATGCTCATAATAAAAACAAACCAGTGTGCTTCATTAAACATAGTAAGCCAGTTAATTGCTATCCATTTTGCAGCACCTGTTTCCCAAAGACAAAAACCAATGCTCATTGCACCTGCAAATAGCAGGACAATATTCCAGGGAATTGCTTCCAGATCACTAATATCTAATACCTTAAATACGAAAAAGAGAATGGTGGATACTAATATTATTGCAGTTTTATTTATAGGTTGAAGCAGCGGAACAAATGAAATTAATACCATTGTGATTATCACACCAAAAACTATAACTATTGCTATAATTTCATTGCGCTTAAGTGAACCAAGTTCAGAATAAAGTTTTTTTGATTTTTCTTTTAAACCCGGTATAATTTTCTTTTCAGGTTTAAACATTATCATAATAAATCCCCAAAGTATAAATGTCATTATCCATCCTATGGGAAACATATAATAACTAAGTTCAAAAAAGGAAACAGATTTACCCGCTATATCCTTAAAAAAACTAATTGCAATGGCACCTCTTGCTGCACCTAAAAGTGTTATAATGCTACCCGCACCAGCAACGTATGCCATTCCAATAAAAAGCCCTTTGCCAAATTTTGTTGGTTTATTTCCTTCGCCATATAACCTGTAAATTGCCAGCAGTAGCGGGTAAATTGTTGCAGCAACTGCGGTATGTGCCATAAAATGCGTAAGTGTGGTTGTTACAATAAAACAACCAAGGTAAATCATACTTGTTCTTTCACCAACAATGGAAAGCATTTTATACGCCAAACGTTTTGTTAAACCTGTTTTTGTAAATACTAATCCAATCATTATTGAAGCAAAGATGAAGAGAACGGAAGGATCCATAAAATCATTAAAGGCAGATTTAGCGGGACGAATTAAAAATAATACTTGTAAAACTCCTATGGTTAAACTGGTAATTCCAATTGGAACCACTTCAAAAATCCACCATACACCTGCTAAAAGAAAGACAGCCAGTGCGCCTTTGGCCTCTTTAGATAATACAAAATGTTCACCCTTCGGATCAACGGCATCTGGTAAATGAGGCGCATAATAAACTGCTGTAAAAAGTGCAATTCCAAGAAACATAAAGAACAATCGTTTCAGTTCAAGTTTAAAATCAGCAGAAACGTTTTTCAATTTTTTTCACCCTTTTAATATTTGTTACAAGTTTAGTGTAAATGTGAATACCTGATCAAAATATCTTGTTTAAAAATTAATCACAGCAAGAGCTAATCTTGTTCGAAATTTCTCTAAATACATCTGTCAATCTTAATATTCCTACTATTTCGCTTCCTTTGGTTACAATCAGTGATTGATGTTTTCCCATTACTAATTGATGAATGGCTTCGTTTAAAGATGCTGCATCCTCAACAAATTCTCCTTCTGTTGGGGTATACATAATCTGTTTAACCATAATCTGTGCTGCTTTTTTACAGATGTCATCAAGTGCGTTCTCCCAAAGATGATATTCTTTATAAGTATATTTCATATAACCTTTATTAAAGCCAAACCGGTTGAGTGATTGTGGTTCATCAATTTTTTGATATTTTGGTTCTAATGCTCTTATTACATCCAGTTGGCTCACCTTACCTACAATGCGATTATTCCTATCGGTTATAAGTATTGCTCTATGTTTATCCCTGGATTCATCTACATTTTTTTGAGCAATTTTTAATGCCTTTACTGCTTCACCAAGGGTAGCATCTTCTGATACGGTTGCATAACCCGAAAGAGGCACCATTAAATCTTTTACAGTTAAATTTTCCATGTTTTTCTCCTTCTTTGTAAAAGAATCATTAACATCTGCTTAAAAAATAGATGAAATGAAGAGTTGCCGTTATTACCATCCACGTTTTTTAACAATGTTATTAATCTCAGCTTGCCGAATTCTGTCTCTCTGTCCCTCTACCAATTTGTATGCTTTATTTAGCATTTCCACTAAATCTTCAGTTTCAGTTGGTTTCATAAGATAATCGTAAGCACCATTTTTCATTCCTTCAATTGCTGATTTAACCGTTGCATGACCAGTCAGCATTATAACCTGAGCCAGTTGTTCTAAATTTTTTAATTCCTTAAGTGTTTCAATACCGCTTTTACCAGGCATTTGAACATCCAGCACAATAACATCAAATTCGTTATTCTTTACAAGATTTATGGCTTCATCTCCGCTACACGCTGTAGTTACTTTATAATCTCTAATTTTTAGTCGTTCGGCAAGGGATTCTACAAAATCTTTTTCATCATCAACTAAGAGTACATTAATTTCCATTTATACTATTCCTTAAAAATTATTTTTCTTTTTTATCATCCTTTTTTTCATTGTTTTCTTCATCTGATTCAAGAATATCTTTCGCGGTATCAAATTCACCGGCTTCAGCAAAGGTTGCTGCCATCATACTACTTTCAAACTTTTGCTTATATGCTTTTTTTATTTTCTTCATTAGTGTATCTATTTCTACCGGTTTCTGAAGATATTCAAATGCACCGAGTTTTCTCGCCTCTTTTTCATCTTTATCAGATCCATGACCAGTTAACATTATAACCTGTACGTTAGGGTATGCTTTTCTAATACGTCTTAGAACCTCCATTCCATCAATTCCGGGCATTTTAAGATCCAAAACTACAACATCAGGTAAATCATCATTGATACGCTTTAAAGCTTCTTCCCCATTTAAAGCAACATCCGAATCATGATCACGCATTCTGATTCTCTCAGAAAGTGTTTCTACGAATTCTTTTTCGTCATCAACTAAAAGAATTTTTATTTTTTCCATTCTTATTATTCCTTACTTGAAAAATTTTTACTCTGTTTTATAATTGCTCATTAGTAAAAGTTAGTGTAATGCTTTTTTCTAATTTGTTAAATTCAACAGTTCCATTAAGAGAACTCATAGCTTCATATAAGCTAACAAGCTCATTGTTAGATGATTCATCACTAAATAACTTTTCTTGGTCTATAAATTTGCCATCAAATGTAATAATGAATGAATAATTTCTTTCATCCGTTAAAGTTTGTACAGTAAGTTTTCCACCTTCTGATGAAATGTTTAAGAAATAAGTTATAGTATAAAAGATGGCCATTTGCAGCTGCAGAGGACAGGTTGTTATGTTAAGTGTTTTTCCTTCGGGAATAGATAACAGTTCTACATTTTTATTTCTAGCAAACCTCTGAGTTAAAAAAACCAGGTGATCAATAATATCATTAATTTCAACAGTTGCAGTGTGCTCATCTGCAAGGTGAGAAAATTTGTTAAGCTGGTTTGTTAATTTCACACAACGCTCTACCTGCTGCTTAATTCTCGGTACGGCGTTGAGAAATTTTTCATGATGCGGAAATGAATCGGTTGAGGAAACGGTAAGTAAATCTTCCAATAATCCGGAAATTTCTTTAATACTTGCAAGTGCATTGTTTATTTCGTGCGTAACACCTGCAGCAATTTTGCCTATAAACGCAATCTCTTTTCCACTAATAACATTCATGCTTATGCTCATAGAGATAGTTTTTTCTTTTAACCTTCTATAGCTTCCTGAATTTTGTCTATCAAAACATTTAAGTCACATGGTTTCATCAAATAATCAAAAGCTCCTTGCTTCAATCCCTCTGCACCCTGCTCGTTAGAACCATAACCCGTTAATAGAATAACGGGAATATTCATTTCTAATGCATTCATTTGTTTCAGTATATCTATGCCGCTAAGTCCTGGCATCATAACATCTAATACAACAACTTGCGGTGGATTTGCTTTAATTAATTTTAAAGCAGTTTCACCATCAGTTGCAGTTTGCGTTTTAAATCCTCTTAATTCTAATCTCTCGGCAATAGTAGTTACCAGTTCCTCTTCATCATCAACAATAATTACACTATAGTTGCTCATATGGTTCTTTTATACTTTTTTTTGATACTTTGGCAGCAAAATTGTAAAAGTGGAACCTTCTCCTTCTTTGCTTTCAACAGAGATTGTTCCACCCATTTTTTTAATAATACCATAAGTAATTGGAAGACCTAAACCTGTACCATAACCTTTTTTAGTAGTAAAAAATGGTTCAAAAATATTTGATAAATCCTTTTCTGACATTCCGCAACCATTATCTTTAATTGAAACTCCTTCATGGTCATCATCTTCCATCCACGTTTTGATGATAATTTTTCCACCATCACTAACCGCTGCAAACCCATTGGCTAGAATGTTTAGGATTACTTGCTGTAGCTGCGAACGATCAGAGGATATTAAAGGCAGGCTGGCTTCAAATTGTCTTTCAACAATAATATTTCTATGCAGTGCCTCTTTTTCAAGAAAACCAATTACTTCCTCAATCACCTCATTTAAATCCAATTCTTCAAATTCTATTTCCATTCTTCTGGCAAAACCCAGTAACCTGTGCGTAATGATACTGCAACGATCTACTGATTGAAGGATTGAGTTAGTAAGTTGAACAATTTTGGTTTTCTCTTTAAAATCAGCCCCAGCATCTATTAGATCCTTCATCAATCCTGCTTTTTGGCATATAATTGCTAGCGGGTTATTAATTTCGTGTGCAACACCTGCAGCAAGTCTTCCAATAGAAGAAAGTTTTTGCGAATGTTCCAATTCACGAAATGCCAATTCCCGTTTTTCATCAGCTTCTTTAATATGCTTTACTTGAATATCTGTTAATTTAAATACGAGTAATACTATTACTAAAACACTTGCAAGAAAAATGAAAAATATTTCTGTACGGAATGTAAACCAAGTTTTAAGGATTAAAGAACTTGGTTTTACAACTACTAACGTAAATTCAGGTTCTACAAAACGAGTGTAAGCCATAAATATTTCACGTCCCTCGCTATCAACTGCTTCAGTTAAATAAGTGCCTTGCCCACCACGCGGAATTGATAGTGAACAATTTTCAAGAATTTTACCGTAAAATCTTGAATCAGTTTGAAGAATCCCTTCTTTGTTTATTATGAATGCATCACTTTCCTGATCGAGTTCCATTGTAGCAATAATTTCTTCAAACTCTTTTGTATCAATAGTTGCACGAAGTATCCAGCATTTATCTTCTTCAGACAAATTTTGTATAGCAATTGCTATGTGGGGAAATTTTCTGTAACCCAAAAACACATCACTTATATGGCAGCCCTTTACTAGTACTTCGTGAAACCAGTTCTGCTGAGAGTAATCTTTTCCCATAAGATCATAGGGACCCGCATAGCTAACTAGTTCTCCAGTGCTGTTTATTAATGCAAGATCAATAAAACCTTCAAATTCTTTTTTAAGTACTAACAAAATCCTGTTTAATGTTTTCTCATTGGAAATATCCTGGCAGGAGTAAGCTGAAGATATAAATCTTATGGTAGATACGTGTTCTTCCAGAAATAGTTCGAAGGAACGCTTGGTTTTATTTGTTAACACGTTAAGCGGGTTTAGAATTTCCGCTTTCAAACTTTTTTGATACTGGTAGTAATTTATGGTTGCCATTAGTGAGAGAGGAATTATCGTAACCAGTATCATCAAAATGATAATATTTCTTCGAAGTGCACGGTAACGTTCAGGTGATGTGCCCTCATCAGGGAATCTTAAGATGGATTTAGCAATATACTCCCGGATTTTTTTAAGTCGCGAATTTTCTTTTGGCGGCTTATCCACAAGTAATATCTCCAGTTTTGAACAATTATTCTAAATGTGTTCTATAACCGATTAATTACGGTTGTTACCAGAATTTAAACACTCAAACTTTAATTACAAAAAGCAAATAAAAATGTTTTTATAACCTGAAAAAGAACAAAGCAAAACTTTCGAACAAAGTCATCTTTTTTTCTCTTCCATTTTGTCTTAAATAAACCAGCGCCAAA
The DNA here is from genome assembly GCA_963714405.1 of uncultured Ignavibacteriales bacterium. Lineage (GTDB taxonomy): Bacteria > Bacteroidota > Ignavibacteria > Ignavibacteriales > Ignavibacteriaceae > JAZGGS01. Next base: position 291,670 of record CAVQOH010000002.1, read on the forward strand.
GTTCTGTAGAACATATGCGCAAGTTTAGAGTAAGGTGCATACCATAATAAGAAAAAAATAAACACCATATGTACAAAATAGATGTTATACGCAAGAAACGGAATTTCCAGCAACCTCATTGTTTGCGTTAATAAACCCGTAGTGGCAACCAGAAAAACAAAAATGATTAATAGCCAATCGTTGTATGTGCTTACTCCTTTGTCTTTTTTAGTTCCCAATCTTTTTGTAGTTACAACAATGCACCCAATAACCATTGCAATGCCACTAAGGTTGCCCAAAATCTTAATTGGATGAAAAAGCGGAATTGGTGATAAATCAAATATAACGAGAGCCCCTACAGCAAGACCTGCGGTTAGCATTGCACCAAAAAAACCATAAAAGATTAATAGATGGCCCCAAAACCTGCTGGAAGATGTAGAGCAAGTGTTAAAGTTTTTATGAAAGATTATCTCAAAAAATGTTTCAAAAAATACTTTAATAAAACTCCTTTTATTTTCCTGTGGAGTTAGTACTTTTAAATTCTTCCAAAATCTTGATAAACCAATTGCAGCAAATGCAAAAATTAAAATATTACCGCCTATAAAAAACATTTCTAAAACGCCATGTGGCAGAAATCTTGCAAACTTTACCACACCTTCATTTAACTGATCAAAATTTCCATCAAGATTATTGTATAATAAACCAAATAATATTATTGCTGGAACTAAAAGTAATGGAATCAAATAGATTGGATTTTTTAATGCGGAGCCCATGAATTTAGGAAATGCAAAAAAATCAATTACATATGAACGCACTGCAGCCAACACATCACCCGGTTTGGCTCCGCGTGGACAATGTTCACTGCAATCGGCACAGCCATGGCATAACCAAACATCGGGATTAGATAAAAGATTTTCCTTTTGTCCCCAGCTTGCAGATATCATCTCTTTACGCGGGAATGCACTTTGTTGAGGGGATAATGAACATACGACTGAACAGGATGCACATTGATAACACTTTTTTAGTGTGTCTCCGCCATGTTTTTTCAAATATGAAATAAATTCTAAATCGGGTTTTATTAAAGTTCTGCTTTCCACAACATAACCTTTAGTTTTTATTTATTTGCTCATTAATTTTCATGGTTTTTTCACCAAATAAGCTAAATTTTATCCAATCAAATCCAAATTTTAATAGTTCTTCATCATCCTTCATCATTTTGTTTAAGCGATCTTTATCAACATCAAAACGTTTTAAGAATGTTGTATCCTTAATAAATTCTTTAAACCTATCCAGGTTATAACATGCTAAATAAAACATTTCAACTTTCTGAGGAGTCAGCACTTTGCCTTTTTCAAAAAAATCATGAAATGCTATCTCTTTAAACATTTCTCCAAATATATCGTAATCACCCACTCCCTGATCAATCATCCATTCAGATATTGTCCATTCTTTTCCATCTTCAAAACCTTTGCATACTTCTTCGTTTAGTATAAAATAAAACTTTTTATCAGTTGAATTTTCACTCTCTTTTGGAGATGCCTGCCCTACAGGATACATTCTGCAGGACCATGGTCTGTTTTCGTACACTGTGCAACCCTTTTCAGGATCAACAAAAAAGCAGTGCTTTGTTTCTGTTTCAGTCATTCGTAGTTGAACTGCAGGAAGCTGCTGCTTATGATCTGCAACCAACTGCGTGTACTTATCCAAAAAATCCTGTGAGGTGATTCCCAATTGATTCTTTAAACGTAGAACATCATAAGGCGTTAAGAATATATTAACGTCTGCACAACATTGGTTAAAACAGGAAACTCCCGGATGGCAAGAAAATTTGAATTTATCATTTGCTTCAAGCCGGGGAAATTGTTCAAGTATTGTTTTCTTTAGTGTATCCAGCGCATTCATTTTCTATCTCCATTTACATTATTCAATCAAAGAGTAATTCTATCTTTTAGAGCATTTTCAGACCAAACAGGTAACGGCCCATATTCCCCGTTTTGAGGATTAAAGCGATATCTGTATGATGATTTTACATTGTAATTTTTCATCATATGATCCCAGCCATTTATATAATATTTACATTTATCATTAAAACAAACAAATTGCATGTTTTCGCCCCAGGATGATTCAGCCGGAGGCATCCAGGGTAACAATTCACTATTACAATGAGGGCAGTTGTGCTGCTCTTTTTTCTTTTGCATTAATCGTTCCTATATGATTAATGGTGCAATTACAAGTGCAATTACAGCCATCAATTTAATTAAAATATTCAGCGAAGGACCTGATGTATCTTTAAAGGGATCACCAACAGTATCTCCAACAACAGCAGCTTTATGGGCATCTGAACCTTTACCACCAAATGCACCAGCTTCTATATGCTTCTTAGCATTATCCCAGGCCCCACCAGCATTAGCTTGAAATATTGCCATCAAAACACCCACTACTGTAACACCTGCCAATAACCCACCAAGCGCTTCTTTACTAACAAATCCAAATACTACTGGAGTTATAACTGCAATCAACCCGGGAGCAATCATTTTTTTAATTGCAGCGGCGGTTGCAATATCTACACATTTTGCATGATCAGCTTTTGTCTTGCCCTCCATCAAGCCGGGAATCTCTCTAAATTGACGTCTTACCTCTTCAATCATATCAAATGCTGCATCGCCAACCGCTCTCATTGCCATAGAACTAAATAAGAAGGGTAAAATACCACCAATTAATAATCCAGCCATTACATAAGGATCGCTTACATCAATTACAGAGATTTGTGCTTGTGATTGAAAAGCGCTGAATAAAGCAAGTGCTGTCAGTGCTGCGGAACCAATTGCAAAACCTTTACCTATAGCAGCAGTCGTATTTCCTACTGCATCGAGTTTATCAGTTCTTTCACGAACTTCCGGTGGTAGTTCACTCATCTCCGCTAAACCGCCTGCATTATCTGCAATCGGACCATAAGCATCAACCGCTAGCTGGATACCAGTGGTTGAAAGCATACCCACGGCAGCTATTGCAATACCGTATAAACCAGCAAAGTAATAAGATAGAACAATTGCAATTGCAATATAAATAACCGGTAAAGCAGTGGATTTCATTCCAAGCGCTAAGCCTGCTATGATGTTTGTAGCTGCACCTGTTTGTGATTGAGCTGCTATATTTTGTGCGGGTTTCCTTGATTCAGCTGTATAGTACTCGGTGGTTAAACCGATTGCTATCCCGGCCAACAGACCTACAATAGTTACTATAAAAATATTTGAGGCGGTTAGTGCCCTTAGTAAACCTGTAACATTTGTGGTTGGTTCTGCAGCCTCAGGAAGAAAATAACTAATTAGGGGATATGCAAGCAAAATCATTAATACGCCTGAACCAAAGGTTCCAAGATTCAAGGCAGTTTGCGGATTACCACCTTCTTTAGTTCTCACTGCAAAAGTGCCAATTATCGAACAGATTATTCCGAGACCGGCTAGAAAAAGTGGTAAGATAATTAAATTTATATTTTGATAAACAATACCAAGAACCATTGTTCCAACAATTGAGCCAACAAAGCTTTCAAATAGATCTGCTCCCATTCCCGCAACATCACCCACGTTATCGCCTACATTATCAGCAATGGTTGCAGGATTACGAGGATCATCTTCCGGAATTCCGGCTTCAACTTTTCCAACCAAATCAGCTCCAACATCAGCCGCTTTTGTGTAAATTCCCCCGCCAACACGTGCAAACAGTGCGATTGAGGATGCGCCAAATGAAAATCCGGTAATAACATTAATCACTACAACAAAATTTGCAGATCCATCCGGATTTGTAAAAGCTTCAGAATAAATTGGAAACAGAAGTCCTAATCCTAAAACTCCGAGTCCTACAACACACATTCCCATAACAGTTCCACCTGAAAATGCAACTTGCAGTGCGCGGTTTAAATTTTCTCTTGCAGCATTGGTTGTTCTTACGTTAGCGCTAGTAGCAACACGCATTCCAAAAAATCCAGCCAGGGCAGAACTTAATGCACCAAGAACAAAAGATACTGCAATTATTGGGCTGCTATCGGGTGAATTCCAGTTAGCAATTGCCAGCAGAATGGCTACAACAATTACAAAAATTGCTAAGACTCTGTATTCTCTTTTAAGAAATGCCATTGCTCCATCTCTAACATAGCCGGAAATTTCTATCATACGTTCAGTTCCGGGATCCTGGCGGCTAACCCATTTTGCTTTTATGAATGCAAAAATGAGAGCAACAATTCCCAATGCAGGTATTATATAAATCCAGTTAGGCATATCAATTCTCCATAAAAAGCTTTGCTAAGTATTATCTTTTATATAGATTATTTTAACAAAATATTAAGTAATAAAAAAAATCCTCAAAGTAGTTTCTGTTATTTTGATGATAATACTATGAGGATCTCAAATTTAGTTTTCTTAGGGATGATACTTCCCCCAAAGTAATTCAAGGGGGAAGTCATCCGGTTTTCTATTTTATTAATTTGAAAGATTAAACCTACGGAATTAAGTATAACTAATATTAGTTATTATATATTCTAACAACCGGTCGTTTAATCATTTCCCATTCGCCTGTTTTGGGAACGTATTTACAATTGGCAAATGCATCCCAATTTTTATTATCCATGCTAGGTTTATCAGCCCTGAAGTAGTAACCAGGCCAGCGGGTTTCTTCACGGAACAATAATGTTCTAACATGAGCTTCGGCTTGCCACATCCGATGTACATTTTCCCAGCATCTCATCAATTCATGCAGATCAGGAGCTGCTAGTTTTGCTGCATCTTCTTTCAAGAATGCCAATAGATTCCAACCCTTTTTCCAATAATTTTTCACTTGTGGTAAATCCTGTAGAAACACCACCTGCATATTCATCCATAATTTTCTGCAGTCTGAACATAAACATTTTCGGTAAAATGTAATTCGGGTTAACATCTGGAGTTACTGTTTTACCACTGAATTCTGCATAAATATCCAGGGGTTGAAGAATTTCTTTTTTCAATTCTTCAACTGCAGCCATATCAACCTTAATATCAGGATTATCCAGAATATATTTGATTGCAGCTTTACCTGCAATTCTACCTTCGGCATGCGAACCTGAAGAGAATTTATGACTGGAAGCACCGGAAGCATCACCAGCACAGAATAAACCATTTACTGTTGACATACAATCATAACCCCAGTAATATTCATCAGGAGCAACATCTTTTGGACCACTTACCCAAGCACCAGAAGCACCAGAGTGTGAACCTATAAAGTACGGTTCTGCAGCAGCAATTTCAGATGGTTTTTCTTCAGGAGCTGTATTAGTAGCAGCCCAAAGGATAGCCTGAGAAATTGTCATATCCAAAAAGTCTTCCCAAGCTTCAGCTTCTAGTTCTTTAAGTTTTTTCTTAGCTGCTTTTTCATCACCTGATTCGGAAGCAATTTTTTGAATCGCTTCTTCTGTACGCATATAAATAGGACCTTTACCTTCTTGAACATCAAGCATCATCAACCAGTTACGCAGGTTTGCAGGAACAGGTTTAACTTTTCCGTAAGGCAACCATTTTTCTAATTCTGGTCTGCGTGTTTCCATATAGGTTTCACCTAAACCGTTTGTTGCTCGGGATTTGAATAGTAAGAACCATGCACCAACTGGTCCATAAGCATCTTTAAAACGAACAGGAATAAAACGAACTTCCTGGCAAGTCATTTCTGCACCAGCTTTAAGAGTAAAGTAAGCACTTGAGCCGGAATTCCATGGTGGATACCATGCACGCCCAAGACCTTCACCTGATGAGCGTGGTTTAAATACGTGAACTGCACCACCCATTGCTACTAAGGTAGCTTTAGCTTTAAAGATATAGAATTTTTCTTCACGCACGCTAAATCCAACAGCACCTACACAACGTTCGCCATCCATAATAGGACCAACTATAAAAACACGTTCGTAAATGTTATCCATTCCCACAGCATTTTTTGCAGCTTCTGCAACAATAACTTTATATGATTCACCGTTAATCATCAACTGCCATCTACCTTCATGCACATATGCACCTTTTTCATCTTTCCAAATCGGAAGTCCCCATTTTTCAAATAGATGTACAGATGAATCAACGTGACGGGCAATGTTATAAACTAAATCTTCCCGGGTGATACCCATTAAATCATTACGTACGTAATCAACATAATCCTGCATGCTGTTTTGTCCGTCTTTCAAACCAACATACTGGTTAATTGCTGATAAACCCATTGCAACAGCACCACTACGATCAACTGCGGCTTTATCAACAAGTGTAACTTTTAGCCCATTTTTCTTTGCCCAATGTGCGGCTTCTACAGCAGCACCACAGGCAGCCATACCACCACCAACAATCAGAAGATCAGTGGTTACTTCTACGGTTTCGAAATTAGCCATGATAATTATCTCCTTATTATTGGTTATTTAAATGATGGAATTTTGTCCAGACCAGCAGCTTCGGGTTCAGAATAAAGTGCAGGTCCAGCAAAATCATCTGTAATTGCAAATCCACCATCCGGTTTTGCTTCTCCTTCGGGGGTGGTACGAATTGGGAACTTGAACCGTTTTAAACTTCCGTTACGGAATTTAACAGTCCACATAATACTATCAGTACTACGCATAGGTGTTACTGTAGCACCTAAAGGAACAAAATCGGCGTAGCCGCGAACTTCAACTGCCTGGGTAGGACAAATTTTAACACAGTTGTAGCATTCCCAGCACATTTCGGGTTCACAGTTATATGCCTTCATTTTTTCCTTATTTAATACCATCAGATCATTAGGACAAATGAATTGGCACGCTGTTTTATCCAGCGCTTTACAGCCATCGCACTTATCAGAAATTACATAACTTGGCATTATAATACCTCCTTATAGAAATTAATAAGATTGAGTAAGTTATTTTTTAACGATAAAAACAATATTTTATCTTTTGAAATTGTCATCAAATTTTTATTTTTTTACTTTAGCTTCACCGGTTGCGTGTCCATGCATTTTCACTTCAACTTTATTTTCTAGATGAGCATAATAATCCTTTAATACAGCTAAAACTTCCGGACGGCTGAATTCATAAGGAATTTCTCCACCCTCAGATAATCCTTTTCTTAGAGCTGTGCCGCTTAAAAACAATCTATCTTCTTTTGGATGAGGACAAGTTTTCATTGAAGCCATACCTCCGCATTTATAACACCAGAATGTCCAATCGATAGGAAGCATTTTACATTCTAGGGCACCTTCCCAAAGCTGGTGATAAGAATCCTGAGCATCGAAAGGACCATAGTAATTACCAACTCCAGCGTGATCGCGACCAATAATCATATGTGTGCAACCAAAGTTTTGGCGGAAAACACCATGCAGCAAACCTTCCCTTGGACCTGCATAACGCATATCCAACGGATATCCACCTGCTACAACACGTTCCTTAAGGAAGTAATTTTCAACTAATGTATCAATACACTTAACGCGAACATCTGCAGGAATATCTCCAGGTTTTAATCCACCAACTAATTGATGGATATATAGACCATCGGAGACTTCAATTGCAATCTTTGCAAGGTATTCATGGGAACGGTGCATAGGATTTCTAAGCTGTAATGCAGCAATTGTTCTCCATCCTTTTTCCTCAAAGATTTTTCTACTTTCGGCTGGGCGTTGATAAATTCCTTTAAATTCTTTTGGAAAATAACTTTCTGAAAGAACCTTTACCGGACCAGCAATGTTCCAAGCTTTTTGATCCATAACCATTTTAACACCCGGATGTTCTGGATCATTAGTTGTGTAAACGTTTTTGCATTCAAAATCCTTATCAATCTGGTAGGATTCTGTTACTTTTATCGTTCCCATTATTTCATTGGTTTCACCAGAAACAAGACAAATTTCTTTTCCAGTTTCAATTTTTTCATCATTAGATAATGTGATTGGTATTGGCCAGAAAAGACCAGAGGTCATTTTCATTTCTGCACAAACACCTTTCCAATCAGCTTTTCCCATAAAACCTTCGAGAGGAGTGAATCCACCGATACCCATCATTATTAAGTCTCCAGTTTCGCGCGAAGACATAATAAGCTTTGGAAGTGATTCTGCTTTTTTTAATTCCTCTTCTTTTTCCTTTCCACTAAGAAGAAGAATTTTCAGATCATCGCTTCCGTGAGGTTTAATTAAATTTGATGCTGCCATTGTAGCTCCTTAATTAAAATTGTTAATATAGTTCACAAAATCTGATGAATTAAATTGATTGAGTATTGTATCGACCAATTGTATAGAAATGTTAGTTATTTCTTTCTTTTTAAACGTTTTTGTACGATTAGAAGTGCAGATAGAATCCCCTATGAAATTGGTAATTACCAATTTTACAATACCGGTTTATTATTGAATTTTACAATTAATTACACATCTAAAATTATTGCTACGCGGAAGTAAAATCAACGCGAATTGGAATTTTGTACTCATTCTGTTGCTATTTTACATTCCTTTATAGGGATTGAAGCCCATCTCAGTTATCTCTTCCACAAAATCATTAAAGATGCCTGGAATTTTATGGTATTCATCAATAGAAAGATTAAAAATTTGTACTCTTTCAGGTTCAAGAACCAACTGTTTTAATTTTTCCTGAACGTTTTCCATTCTTTTCTCTGCAAGCTCACTTCCCTTTATATAATGGCATTGATAATCATCTCCATACTTACAGCCAATCATTATTATTCCATCAAATCCTATTGATAAAGCATCAGCAATCCAAACAACATTAACAGCACCAAGACAGCGAACAGGTATAACCCTGATATTTGGATCAAACTGAAGGTGATATTTTGCAGCAATATCTAAAGATGGGTAAGCATCATTCTCACATAAGAAAGCAAGTATTCTTGGTTTTTCTTCAAACTCATCAGGTATATCAACTGCTTTTATCATAGATGAAACAGATTGTATTGAATAATCTTTAAAAGAAATTATTCTTTCGGGGCATGCACCAAGACATATACCGCATCTTCTGCATCTGTTTGGATTTGGCAATGGCGTACCTTTTTCATCTTCATCTAAAGAACCAAAAGGACATTCTTCTGTACAGCGTTTACATTGAGTACAGCGCTGCATAAAGAAATCCAGGTATGATTGATCTCCTGCACGTGGATGTACAGCAACGCCTTTTTTTACAGCATGAAGAAGCTGGATTGCTTTTAATGAGGCACCATAAGCATCATTTATACTTGAAGCAATATCCATTGGAGATCTTACGGAACCTGCTGCATAAATACCTGTGCGTCTGGTTTCATAGGGAAAGCAAATATAATGTGAATCCGGAAAGCCATATTTTAATGTTGGTAAATCTGTTCCCTGCCTGTAGGAAAGATTTAATATTTTTGCACCATGTTCGGCAGATTCCGCTTCTTTTTTTCCATCAAGGGTTTCTTCTTTTTCATCAGTTTCAATTGCCCCTGCTAATGTTGTTGGAACCATTCCTGTAGCAAGTACAACAACATCTGATTTAAGTTGAATCTTTTCACCCAGCAGGGTATCATCAACATCAACAAGCATTCCGCCATCATCAGACAAACTAACACTGCTGACATCACCTTTAGTAAGAAAAATATTATCTTCTTCCTGCACTCTTTTATAAAAAAGTTCATGTTGCGCAGGAGTACGCATATCTCTATAAACAATATAGATGAGTGCATTAGGATATTTTTCACGAATGTATAATGCTTGCTTAAGCGAAACCGAGCAGCATATAGATGAACAATACGGAAGATGTTTTTCATCTCTTGAACCAGCACATTGTATAAACGTAATACTCTCTATTGGTTTTCCACTGAGTGTTTTATTCTCTTTTCCGTTTTTAATGAATTCTTCAAGTTGAATTCCGGTTATAACTTTTTCAGATTTACCATAACCAAGTTCATTAAGATTGTTAGGATCATATTCTTTCCATCCGGTAGCTTGAACAATTGCACCAATTTTAATTGGATCATTTTCAACTTGGTTATTTACCTTTAATGTTACATTAAATTCACCCGGTTGACCTGAAATTTGTTGAATTGTACAAGATGTAATTACTTTTATTCTCTCATTCGATTCTACCTCTGCAATGAGTTCCTTTATCCCAGGACTTTGTGGTTCGGTATAAGGAGAGCTATGAGGAGTGATTTTACTAAACTTGTTCAGCCAACCACCAAGTTGTTTTTCTTTTTCTGTTACAATAACTGAGTTTCCTGCTTTTGCTGCTGCCAATGCAGATGTTAAACCTGAAACTCCACCTCCTACAACAAGAATTGTTTCGTTTATATCTAATACCATTGATTCAGGTGGAGCACTGTTGCGTAATTTGGCAACTCCCATTCTTAGATAATCTGCAGCAAGCATTTGCGTATCTTCATCTTTATGTTTATGAGTCCACGCAACATCTTCCCTAAGGTTAACACGATCAACAAGAACTTTAGGATCAAACTTGAATAAATCTGTTAAAAAGCGCTGAGAACAAGCAGCAATAACAATACGATTTAGTTCTTCACTTTCTATATCTTTTTTTATTTCATTAACGCTTTCTGCACTGCATAACCAGGAATTATTTTTACAAACGGGAACTTTAATTTCTTCAGAAGCTAATTTAGTTAGTTCATCAATATTTAAAGCTTCACCAATTTCACAACCGGAGCATAAGTAAACTCCAACTTTTGTATCTACTGCCATAATATTAATTCCCTTTTATTGTTTGAATAGCTTTTAAAACAGAGCCGGTTGCTTCCTGAACAACTGAAGAGACGTCTTTTGGTTTTGTGCTAACGCCACAACCTATCATTCCATTCCCATTCGATTTGAAGAATCCATTTTCATCAATTAATGATTTAGCAACTGGTAAATTTTTAGCTGTTGATTCCATACCTGTTGCAAGTACAACCATTTCAACAGCATTCTGTATCAGGTTTCCTGTTAATGTGTTTTCGGCTTCAACCACTAGTTTACCTGATGAATCATCTTTGAATACTTTGGCAACTTTCCCCCTATGAAAATGTATTTTTTCATCTTGTTTTACTGAGTTGTAAAAATCTTCCAGCAAACCATTTGCACGAATATCTATATAGTGAAAATGAATCTCGGCTTCGGGATGCTGTTCCCTTATGTACTTTGCCTGTTTAAGCGAAGCAAGGCAGCAAATTGATGAACAGTATTCAAGATGATTTTCATCTCTTGAACCAGCACATTGAACAAAAGCAATACTGTTAATTTTTTCTTTTGTTGATGGTCTTAGTATTTCACCTTTTGTAGGACCATCGGGTGCTGCAAATCTTTCCATCATAACATTTGTAACAACATCAGGAAATTTTCCGTAACCCAGGATATCAAGTTTATTTGCATCATAAGAATCCCATCCTGTTGCCCATATAATTGAATTGGTTTCAATGGTTATGCTCTTTTCCTCCTCATCCAAATCTATCGCTTTGTACTTGCAGACTTCCACACATTTGTTGCAACTGCTTCCCTTACATGCATTCATATCAATTACATATTTTTGAGGATGCGCATTCTCATAGGGGATGTAAATGGCTGCCGTTTCATCCATCAAATAATTAAAATCATTTTTTCTTTTTTCAGGACAAACCGGAACACAATCACCGCAGACTGTACATTGATTATTTACATATCTTGGATTTAAATTAACTTCTACTTTATACTTTCCATCTTCCTTTGCAACATTCGATACCTCTGCCATTGTTAAAAGGGTTATAGAGGGATTTGTACGTAAACGACGAATGTTAATTTCCAATCCACAGCTTGGCGGACAAAGTTTCGGAAAATACTGATTAAACTGTGCTACTTTCCCCCCGATATACGGATTCTTTTCAATCAGTGTAACACTTAATCCTGTTTCAGCGGCTTCCACTGCAGCAGTAATTCCTGCAATTCCAGCGCCTATAACTAATAGCTCAGATGAAGTTGAATTTTCTGTCATAATATTATTCCATGTTTAAGATTAAATCTATTCAATATTTTAAACTGCTTTTTTCTTTCCTGTTTTTGATCTAAGTACCTGGTTAACTGTTGCTTTTAACCTGTGTACCAGGGAGCGGGAAAATTTATCCAATAAATTTAAATCAGCCTCAGAGAATTGTGTGCTTGTTTCATCCAGTAATTGCTGCCTTACCTGTTCAATTTTTTCTGCCAACGGTGCAAAGACATCATCTTGCTGTGCTTCACTCCAAACTTCAAAGAGATTAGCTTCAGCATTTATTATTCTTTCTGCTGATGAAATTTCAGATTCGATTTTTGTTTTTTGCTTACTTAAATATTTTTTCAATCCTTCTAAATTCAAAACCTTAATACTTGCAGCAATTCCATTTGTGTCTATATCACGCGGTATAGACATATCTACAATTAATTTTAGGCATCCTGCCTTCTTGAAGGTTTTAGTTATAGTGTTTGAAGCGATTACTATTTGCGGTGAACCTGTGCATGAAAACAAACACTTTGAATTGCTGAGCGGTTCATCTATTTGATCAAGACTGTAAGCTGTGCCGTTATATTTTTCAGCTAATTCTGCAGCTTTGTAAAGTGTTCGGTTAACAAAATTCAGATTTACAAAACCTGATTCATAAAGTTTTTTTGCAATGATTTTTGTATTTTCATTTACTCCAACTATGGTAATTTCATCAGATTTCTTTAGCGATTCTTTCATAGCCTGAAATGCAACACCGCTCAATGATTGTTTGCCTGACCCAATAAATGTATTATTACGTACGCTTTTTCCGGTTCTGAAAGCAGCATGAAAAAGTTTATGTAAAATTTTATCTGCAGTTTTTTCTGAGCAAGCAACACTATAAGAATCCTTTATCTGCCCTTGTATTTGATATTCACCTAATACAACAGATTCAAGACCTGATACAACACGAAAGAGATGTTTAGCAACATCACTTTTTTTTAAGGTGTAAAAAAGATTTTGTTTGCTTTCTGTATCAAGTTTCTTTTTTTCTAAAAAATATTCTTTAATGATGAAGAATGGATCACTGTTTTGCTGAAGCACCAGGTAAAATTCCACCCGGTTACATGTAGAAATAATAACAACACCTTCAACTTCTTTTCTGGATTTAAAATAATTTAGTGTGCTGCAAATTTCCTTTTTACTAATCTGAAATAATTCCCTATCCGATATAGAAGCGGTTTTATGATTTATTCCTACAACAAACAATTCATATTTATCTTTATTCATATTTAGCTCAACGCATTAATATTTTCATTAATAATTTTATCCAGACTATTTTTATTTAATTCTTTTAAAAATGCATTACCTCCACCAAGGTAGGAAACATTTTTACGCCCCTTATTCATAAAAAACCTTGCGGCTTCGAGTGAGCGCGGTCCTTTTTCACAAACGAGCATTATTGGTTTGTTATCATCAATTTTTTCAACTTGTTTTCTAATTTCATCAATTGGTACTTTAATTGATTTATAAGAAAATTCGGAGGCATCGATTTCTTCTTCTTCTCTTAAATCAATAAATGCTCCATTAAAAGTTGAAAGCTGATCAGGGTTTATATTAATAACACCATCTAATTCCTGATTTAAAACCATCTGCCCGAGAAAGTTTAGTGGTGAAATTGGTGAAGAATGTGCAGGTGTGTAGCAATGTTCTACATTCAATAGATCAAAAATAGTTTTATTGTTAGCCAGCAGTTCTGCAAAAACATCAATGTAGCGGTTTACTTCACCTTCGCCAGCAAACTGAATACCTAAAAGTTTTAAACTTTTCTTTTCATAAATTACTTTACCAAAGAGATCTTTGGCTTCCGGATGATAATCAGGTCTATCAGACCAGCAGCCAATTACACACCCACTTTCATATCCCAGAGATTTAGCTTTAGATTCAGATAATCCAGTTGCAGAGACGATGAAGTCAAATATTTTTAATGAGATGCTTCCAACTGCACCGTTAAAAGAATCTTCCTTATCTGCAATTGCATTTGCGGCAACCCTTCCCATCCTGTTAGATAAGGAACCGAGAGAAAAATAATCTGGTTTGCCGGAAATTAAATTTTTTGTTTCAACACAATCTCCGGCTGCCCAAATATTAGGGATATTGGTGCGCATACAATTATCTACTACTATTCCTCCAATCTCGCCGATTTTAATTCCGGTTTTTTTTGCAAGTTCAACTTCAGGAGATACTCCGAGATTGTAAAATAAGTAATCAGCGCTTATTTTTTTGCCATCTTTTAGAATTGTAACAGGAAGATTATTTTCATCTAATTTTACTTTCTCAACTTCAGCAGATAGTAAAACCTGAACTCCATTTTTTTCAATCCTGTTTTGAACAAGTTTTGAAATTTCAGGATCAAGAAACTTTGACAATAATGAATCTTCTTTTTCTATTAAGATGGTTTCAATTCCCCAAAGAGAGCTTAGTGATTCTGTAAGTTCACAACCTATAAACCCGCCGCCAATAACAATAGCTTTTTTAACTTTACCTTTTTGCGCAGCATCTCTAAATTGCTGTGCATCCTTTGCAGTGTGAAACGATGATATGAATGGCGAATTGGCAATTTTAAATACGGGTATAACCGCTCTGGAACCTGTTGCTATAATTAACGCGTTATATTTTAAAATTATTTCTTTATTATCTGCATTTTTACAAACTACTTCACAAAAATCAGTGTTGATTTTTATAACTTCATTACTTGTTAATACGTTTACATTTTTAACATCTTTAAAATATTTTTCATCGCGTACTGCACCGTAACCAGTTTTTGCTAAATCATATATATCATTAACTTCTCCTGCAGCAAACAGAGGTAAGCCGCAATTGCCAATTGAAACAATTGGATTGCGTTCAATTATAGTAATATTATAGTCTGAAGATAATCGACTCAAGCGTGCAGCAGCTTTACAGCCTGCTGCCATTCCACCGATAATAATTACATTAAACATCTAAATAACTTATCTTACTAATTCTCTCCTTACCGAAAGGGCAATCTTATAAAAAATTGTTACTAAGAAGAACCCGATTGCCCAAATACCTAACGAAATCATAACTTCCGGAATAGTTGGCCAGTAATCAACAACTTCGCTTAGCGAAGTAGGTATAAACCCAGCTACAACCATTCCAAGTCCTTTATCAATCCAGATTGAAGCAAAAATTGCACAGCAAATAATAAACAGAATGTTTTCATTTTTTCTTACGGAAGGAACAAGCAAAAATATAAGCGATCCAAGAGCAAGGATAACTGATATCCACATCCATGGAACCAAGTTTGTATTCCCATCAAGCCCGAAAAATAAAAACTGAAAATGATGAACATGTTCTGGCATTGCACTGTAATAGGTTGTAAATATTTCCATAAGGATGAAGAAAATATTTGCTGCCATTGCATAAGTAATAATTATTGCTAATTTCTGAATAGCTTCTTTTCCGGGATCAAATTTTGTTATTCTTTTTAAGATTAAACACATAAGAATTAATAGTGCAGGTCCTGATGAAAAAGCAGAAGCAAGAAATCTAGGTGCTAAAACAGCAGTCATCCAAAATGGTTTTGCAACTAAACCGGAATACAGAAATGCTGTGACTGTATGAATACTTATTGCCCAGGGTATTGAAATTATTATAATTGGCTTAATCCACTTTGGTGGTGCAATACCTTTTCGTTCAGAATCTAAAACTACCCTGCTAATAATTACATTAAGTAAAAGATATCCACCAAGAGCTACAGTATCCCAAAACATTGGTGATTGAGGTGATGGATATAAAAACACATTTACGATTCTGAATGGCTGCCCCATATCGACAAAAATAAAAAGCATACACATTACCACAGATGAAATTGCTAAAAACTCACCCAGAATTGTAAGCTTGCCAAAGGCTTTAAAATCATGCAAATAGTATGGAAGAACAACCATAACTCCTGAAGCAGCTACCCCAACTAAAAATGTAAACTGTGCAATATAGAACCCCCAGGTTACATTTCTGTTTAAACCTGTTATGCCTAAACCGTAGCCGGCTTGCTCTAAATAATAAAAAAAGCTTAATAGAATTATTGCTGATAGAAAAAAGATCCATCTCCAATAATTTTTACTTCCTTTTAAAACCTGCTCTAACATATTTTAAAATCCTTAAACGATATAATAGATTTCAGGCTCAGTACCCAATCCGGGTTTTCGCCTGATTGAAAAATTTTCTTTGAGTAATTTTCTCACATTCGATTTCCTGTCATTCAAATCACCAAAGAACATTGCATTTTCTGTACAAGCTTCAACACAAGCTGGCAGCATATTTCTTACAATTCTTTCTTCGCAAAATGTACATTTCTCTACTACTCCTATGGTTCTTGTAGGAAATTCACTTGATATTTCTATAATGTGAGTTCTGGGTTCTCGCCAGTTAAAACTTCTTGAACCGTAAGGGCATGCTGCCATGCAGTACCTGCATCCTATACAGCGATGCCAATCCATCATAACAACTCCATCCTCTTCTCGTTTCCAGGTTGCCTTCGTTGGGCAAACTTTTGTGCATGGTGGATTGTCACAGTGATTACAGAATAAAGGAACATTGGCATGTCGTAATTCTTCTTGTAGATAGTAATTTTGCTTGTTTGGAAAAGCATGTTCATATTCCTCTTTCCATATCCATTTTATTTCATCCTTAGAATTTTCAAATTCAGGTACGTTATGAACTTTATGGCATGCATCCACGCACAATTTGCAGTTTTTCTTTGCTAAACATTTTTTCAGATCAATTACCATCGCATATCTTTTTTTTGTACTGCTGTCATCAAGTTTAAGTTTGGTAGGAACAGCATTACCAAAAAGATTTGCATATTTAGTTGCTGTAAAACCAAGCGCACCTAAACCGGTTAATTTTAAAAATCTTCTTCTATTTTTATCCATTACTCAGTCTCCGTTTTTGGAGGTTCAACATGACAATCCCAGCAATATGGGTTAACATCTAAATAGTTATGGCACCTATCACAGAATTCATTTTTGTTACTATGGCAGCTGGTACACGTATTAGTTAAGCTCATTTCGTATTCTTTACCGGAAGATGTTTTAAAAGTTCTTACACCCTCCCTTACAACTTTATCTCTCCACTCATTTAATAGATCCATGTGTGAAGTTCTCATATACTCAGTATTTGCTACACATTCTTTAATATTTTCATCTGCCGGAAGAATTATATCTGGTTTATTAGAAGATTCGCCACTTGCAATATCAAGCCAAATGGGTGCAGTAAATAACCCAATGAAAATTATTAATCCAACTAGTATTTTTCCTGAATCGTACATTTTTGTTTCCTTAAATCATCAGAATATTTTTTTTAACCTTCTTTTCCATTTAAAGGATCGCCTCGTAAATCCGTAGTTCTTTCTTTTTCGCCCTTAACAACCAAAGCATTGCCAACTAATTCATGAATTCCGCCAACGTCAACTCCGCCAACCCAGTAATCCATTAAGGGTGGTAATGTTGCTTTATCAATTGCGCAGATGCATCCAAGGAAATTCACATCATTTTTTTCTTTAACGAATTTAACTGCGTTAGCCCTGGGGAGGCCTCCCCTCAGCCTCATTTCCAGGTTTTCATCTGTTCCTAATCCAGCACCGCTCCCGCAACAAAAAGTTTGTTCTTTTATTGTGTTCTCAGGCATTTCAAAAAAGTTGTTGCACACGTTATTAATAACGTAACGTGGTTCTTCAATTAACCCCATAGCCCTTGCAGGATTGCAGGAATCATGAAAAGTTACACGCCGATGATCATTTCGGCTTTTATTTAATTTTATTTTTTTATTTCTTATCAGGTCTGCAGTAAATTCACAGATGTGAACCATCTTTGTAGATTTTGCATTTTCAAATTTGGTTCCTGTAATTGGTGAAACTGGCACTTGTAGAAAATCTGCTGGTCCATTTATTGTATCCATATATTGATGCAGGACCCTCCACATATGACCGCACTCTCCTCCAAGTATCCACTTAACACCTAAACGCTTTGCTTCAGCGTAAATTTTTGTGTTTAGCGATTTCATTAAATCGTGTGAAACAAATGAACCGAAGTTTCCTCCTTCAGAAGCAAAGGTGGTCCAGGTATAATCTAAACCTATTTCATGGAATAAAGTAAGATAACCCAGAAGTGTGAAGTAATGCGGATCGCCAAAGTAGTCCGCGGAAGGTGTAACAAAAAGAACTTCTGCACCCTTTTTATTAATTGGGGCATCCACTTTAATTCCAATAATTGATTCTAATTCTTCAACTGCAAAATCAATACTATCTTTAAATCCGTGAGGTTGAATACCAAGATGATTTCCTGTTCTGAAACTATTTGCTACAGGAGTAATTACCCAGTCAATATTTATTCCTATAAGATTAAGAAGTTCGCGAACTAGTATGGTAATTTCTGCTGTATCGATTCCATAGGGACAAAAAAGGGAGCAACGGCGGCATTGGGTGCATTGATAAAAGTAATAAAACCACTCTTTTATAACATCGATTGTAAGCTCGCGTGAGCCGGCAAACTTGCCAAATACTTTTCCGGCAGCAGTAAAATCATTTCGGTAAACTGATCTTAAAAGCTCAGCTCTGAGTACAGGCATGTTTTTAGGATCACCCGAACCGATAAAAAAGTGGCATTTATCAGAACAAGCGCCACAGCGGACACATATATCCATAAATACTTTAAGTGAGCGGAATTTATCTAACCTATCTTTTAATCCTTCAAGAATAATTTGTTTCCAGTTATCAGGTAATTTCCAATCAGGATTAGTAGGCTGCCATTGCCTCGGATTTGGAAGCTGTAAATATTCTACATTTTTAGGAATACCGCTGTAATTAAAAGAACCGTGCTTAATTTCAATAGCAGGATCCATCCAGCTTTTGCGTGTGGGTTTATAATTAATATTTTCTGCAATTTCTTCAGGTTGTAATTTTGATTCAGACATTTTTATTCCTTCTCTACTGGTAAACCAGATGCTTTCATTTTATCTCTGAATTCATCTTCATATTCTTCATATGTATGAACTCTTACAGGATAATTCCACGGGTTTATATGTCTTTTCATACGGTTATTATTTGCTAAATTTCTTGTTGGAGATAGAAAAACACCGGGCATATGTAACAGTTTACTAAACGGAAAGTATATTAATAGCACACAAACAAGAAACAAATGAATAAAAAACATCACGCCAATTCCCACCGGAATTACTGGCTGAAAACTGAATAGCCCAATTGCCAGTTCTTTAACTGCCACAATATCAACTTTTGTAAAATAGCGCATTAAAATACCTGTAAGCGAAATAGCTAAAAGAAGCAGCAGAGGGAAATAATCTGAAACCAAGGAAAAATATTTTAATTTGGGATCGACCACTCTGCGTAAAAAAAGAAATGTTAATGCGGCAACAATTACAATGTTAGTTATATAAATTATTGGTACACCAACCTGGAAAAATCCGTCAAGGTTTTGTAAGAATGGCACAAAAACAGGAATTGGCTCCGTAAAATATCTGAAGTGCCTTAAAAAAATAATCAGGAAAGACCAATGGAATGCCAGAGCACCAACCCATAAATATTTACTGCTTCCATAAACTAAAGTTGGGCCGTTTTTTAATTCTGCTTTTGTATTTCTAAATAATGACCGGAACAGGAAAACCTCTAGTAGCATTCTTCCAATAACACCCAATGTAGAATGCGGACTTTCAAGGTAACTGTTTTTTATCCACGGAAGTGATTTCTGCTGACCTGCAACTGTTGGAATCCTAAACGGAACAGGTGATTTTGCCCAGTTAATAACTTTTAGAATTATACCAATTACAAACAGTACAATCGCTAAATACGGAATTATAACACCAAAAACGAATTGCAAATTAGCAAACTCTGCGCCAACGATAGCCAAAACGATTAACAATACAAGCGCAAAAAAAGAAAATAGAATATTCATTAATTTATTTCTCCTTGTAGAAGAATGTTCATATCACATACATGAACGTTTTAACCAGTGATTCACTCAAAATTTTTCCAGCAAAACAAAGTTCTGTTTTTATACATCTCCAATCGGGGTACTAATTTTATTCTGATTATATTTTGCTTCATTCATTCTAATCTGAAAAACTTTTTCTCTCGCCTGCATATACAAATTAAAAGCAATAAGGACTGTTTTATCAATTACTGTTTCAAACCGAATAAATTGAACTGCCATTTTATCCAGACCAATCTCCTCTTTAATTTCAGCTTTTACTATCTCTTTTAACTGGAAGATAAATTGAACAGCATCGGCAGGGGTAAAATTTTGAATGGCTCGTATCTTAATAATATCAATTAAAAGCAGAGATACTTGATCAAAATCCGTTTCACCAATTATTTCATCATAAATTGCTTTTGCATTCTTAGAAATAATGCTTCCTACAGGATTGCTGAATTGATTTTTTTCCATTATTTAAAAACTTTGATGATTCGGAGGAGTATGAATCAAGGATTTGTTTGACCCACTCGTCAACAATTTGTGATTTGTATTTTTGAAGCAACTCGTAAAGCATACGAATTAGAGAAATTTGTTATTCAAACAGAACATTTATTTTTTATTTCATTTTTTCTGCAGCAGTAAAAACTTACCAGAGGTTAACACTTCTGGATTGAAATTAAAGCCGCAGAAAAACTGATGTTATTAAAAAATTTCTTACAACATAGAATTATTTTATACGCATCCGGTTGGTTTTGTTAATCCAGCTACTTTACAAGCTCCTTTTGCCGGACCAGATGGATATAGTTGATAAATCTGGTTAAGTGTAAAGCCAGTACCTTTGCAAAGCTTTCTTATCATAGGTGCAATACCAAATTGTTTATAATAATCACGAAGGTAGTGAACGACTTTCCAATGATCTTCTGTCATTTCTTCCACATCTTCAGTTGTGGCTAAAGCTTTTGCAACTTCTTCATTCCAAGATTCGGGTTCCTGGATGAATCCATCTTCATCGACTTCAATTTTTATATCTCCATATTCAAAGAATGGCATAATATTAATCCTTTATATTTTATTGATAGTTTAACATTGATATTAATTATTATTTCATTTCTATATAACCGCAAGGGCAATTCTCAGCACATTTTTTGCAGCCATTGCAAAAATCCATTTTAAATTTATATGGTTCATATTTTTTAAGCGGTTTTACAATCGCTTGATCCTGGCAGTAACTCCAGCATGTACCACAATCAAAGCAGGAAGCACAGCTCATACATCTCATAGCTTCGTTAATAACTTGTTCTTCAGTTAGTGTTGAATTGATTTCCAATCCCAATTCTTTCAACCTGTCTTCGGTAGGTAATTCAAAAGCTTCATTCCTGGCTTTGCTTTCGTAATAACTTAATACCATTTTATCATGAGTAATAACAGGTTTTTCTTCAACTGGTTCCGGTTCAATATTACGGAATCGGTTATGAATTGTTTCCGCTGCTTTTCTTCCCTGAAAGATTGCTATTGTTGCGAGACCAAGTTCTATATTATCTCCGCCAGCAAATGTTTTTGGATCTTTTGTTTGACCGTTTTCATCAGTTTTAATCCAGTCTTTTCCTTCATGAAGATTATCTAAGCCGGTAAAGTCTGGTTCCTGGCTGATGGCAGCAATTACCGTAGTTGTATCTATATAAAAGAAATCATCAGCAATGGGTACAGGTCTTCTTCTTCCTGATTCATCAGGTTCACCCAATTCCATTTTCTGACATTTCATTTTAGTAATAAGATCACCATCTTTTTCAAATTCAACCGGAGCTGCTAAAAATTCCAGTTTCACACCTTCTTCTTCAGCTCCAATAATTTCAGCATCAATTGCGGGCATTTCAGCTTTTGTTCTACGGTAAACTACTGTAACCTCCGCACCCAGTCTTCGTGAAATCCGTGCAGCATCAATCGCGGTATCACCTCCGCCAACCACTAGTACTTTATCTCCCACTTCAATTTTTTCACCGGAATTTATTTTATTTAAAAATTCTGTTCCAGTAAAAACATTTGAAGCATCTTCATTTGGGATTCCAAGCAGTTTTCCTTTATGAGCACCAATTCCAACAAAAATTGCATCGTAGTTTTTTTGAAGATCTTCGTAAGGAGTATCTTTACCAATTATATGATTACATTTAATTTCAACTCCAAAATCCTCAATTCGTTTTATCTCTTTATCAAGAATATCAGGTGGAAGCCTGTAATCCGGAATTCCATATCTTAACATTCCACCCGGTTTACTAAAAGCTTCAAATACAGTTACTTTATAACCTCTTCTTGCAAGCTGGTATGCGCAGGACAGACCAGCAGGACCAGCACCTATTATGGCAACTTTTTCCGTATGTGCTTCTTCGGTTAATTTTTTAAATTGAAAATTATTTTCTAGTGCATAATCCCCAAGGAAGCGCTCTATATTGTTAATTCCAACCGCACCTTCTTTTTCAATCCTGTTGCAATCATCTTCACAAGGATGAGGACAAACTCTACCACAAACCGATGGGAAAGGACTTGTTTCAGTTAGAATATTCCAAGCCATTTCAAAAGATTCGTGATTGGTTCTTTCTGCACCTTCAGTATGACTGATAGTGGTAATAATTTCTCTTATCTTGTTACCGCTTGGACAATTATTTTTACATGGAGGTGTTTTATCAACATAATAAGGACGCAGCGGTGAAGATTCAACAGAAGACCCTCCTGCACCTGAACCCCTTAGACTTCCCAACCCCTTTTTCTTTTTCTTTACAATTTTAGCCATTTAAGTGCTCCTTGATTTTTACTCTGCGGAATATCTCTTATATCAATTAAATGAACATTATCCTGCATAAGGATACATTCCACGTTTAACATCTTCTAGTTGAGCTAAAACTTCATTATGCTTTTGCTCATCAGTCATCAGGTAACCTAACAGGTAACGTACTATAAAACTATTACTGTTCTTTTTTGATTCTTCTGCTAACCTGATGGTCTCCTTTTCAAGCTCAATATGTTTTTCAATCATTCCCCAAACTTCACTCAATTCTTCAGGTTGCAGTTGAATCGCTTGTTTTTCAAAACTATCTATGATAAGCTGCTGCACTTTTTTGTGCATTGCAGAATCTTGTTTAATAATTTCCATAACCTGCCGTACTACAGGATTTTTTGTTTTTGCAATAATATCTGAGGTTGATTTTACTGATGCATCTTCAATCGTTTGCCACTTTTTTAAAGTAGCAACCAGTTTTTCATTTAATTCTTTTTGTTTTGCCATTTTGTTATCCTTCAATTAATGTTGTAGTTTTTTTTAAATCCTGGTACCTTTTTGCACATTTTATCATTCCATTAATCCACTGTGGTGTGGCTAGTGCATGAATATGTATATAACTCGCAAATACGTTTTTATAGTAAAGCCCATCACGCTTTTCAAAACAACCAACTCCACGCGAAACTGATAAGCAACTATTAATCTCTAAGTCGTGTTCAATTATTTTCGAGTAATGAAATTCATGTCCTTTTAGTAAAGTTCCAGTTTCATAAAAAGGGTTTTCTTTATCAACAGCAGCTTCGCAATAGCCATGCCCCTGGGGTTTATCATACATTTTTATTTTGATAGGCAGAATACCTGAAAGTTCAAATTTCTTTTCTTTCCATTCTATTTCTTCAGCAAGATAGATCAATCCGCCGCATTCAGCATAAATTGGCAAACCCTCATCAGCTAATCGCTTTATTGAAGCAATTATCTCGCGGTTCATCGTGAGATTCTTCAGATTGGTTTCAGGAAAACCACCACCTATATACAACGCATCCAAATTTTCTAATTTATTGTTATCTATTGATGAAATGGGTATTAAGTTTGCTCCAGCATCTTGTAGCTGCTCTAGGTTTTCAGGATAGTAAAAAGAGAATGCCTGATCTTTAAAGTAACCAATGTTAACTTTATCAATAAATTGAGTGAAGTTTTCATTGCCAGTTTCAGCTTCCTCAATAAGCACAGGTGCACTTTGTGCTATTTTTAACACTTCTGATAAATCAATATTTACTTCAATAATGTTTCGAAGATCTTCAAGTATTGTAGTTTTTTTATCAAACTCATCAGGAGTTACTAAGCCCAAATGCCTTGATGGTAAAATATATCTATCAGGAAGTTTTGGTATCATACCTACGACAGGTACACCTGTTATTTCTTCAATGGCTTCTTTGGCTACTCTGCCATGTCTTTCGCCAGCGACCTGGTTAAGAATTACACCTGCAATATTTAATTTAGGATCAAGTTTTGTGCATCCAAGAATTAAAGCTGCTGCTGTTCTTGTTACTTTAGAAATATTTTGAACAATTATAGCAGGTGCTTCAAGTAATTTCGCTAGTTCAGCAGTACTGTGTGTTCCTTGCCTGTCTGCCCCATCAAATAACCCTCGATTTCCTTCAATAATATTTAAACCATTTATTACAGCATTTTTTAAAAATGAATTTTTTACTTTTGGAAATCCCATTAGGTAGGTATCAAGATTTCTGGCAGGTTTGCCTGAAGACAAACTAATCCAGGCAGAATCAATATAATCCGGTCCTTTTTTAAAACCGGAAACATTCATTCCCTGTTGCATAAAATAATTAAGCAACCCGCAGGAGACCATAGTTTTTCCTGAATCACCTGCAAGGCCACATATAATTGCTCTTGGATAGTTTTCAGAAATCATAGATTTTTACAAATTCCAATTGCTACTAATTTTCAGCACCTTCTTTATGAGGTATCTCTATAAAGCTGCCGCCAAAATATGTGTAAACGCATTTACCCGATTCAACTAATTCCCTAATAGCACTCTTTGCTAATTTTTTATCACATTTGTCTCCAAACATTTCCAATACTGCTTTAGTTAAATCAGTCGCTTTCCACTTCTTCTGACCCATGCTTTCCTTTATCAGCTTATACATTGCATCAGCAACTTCTTCTAGTTTTACTTGATCAGCCATTTCTATCTCCTTAATGAGTTAATTGTGCAGATCTCTTATATGTTAAACCTGCATGTTTAAAGTCATCAATATGTTCTTTTCTAAATTCTATACCTGTCATCTGGAAGAATCTTGGCCAGCCAATACGGTTTATCCACTCACCCATTCTTTCGTATGGTTTTGCATTTGCTGCCCATATTTCCACAAGATTTTTAACTGCATCAACAACTTCCGGCCATCTTGGCGGATTATTAGGAATAAACGGAATTGCTAATTTTGAAAACATTGGTTCACTTCTTGCATTGGAAACCTTTCCTCCAACCCAGATAGAAACGCCATCATTCAATGGATCATTTAACGGCATTGCAGGGCATACTGTATAACAGTTAGCACAGAACATACACCGTTCTTCTATTACTTCAACCGATGGTTTACCATTGTGTGTAGCTGGTTTGATTGCAGCAGTAGGACATGATGAAACAACCATTGGAACTTCGCACATTGAATTTAATCTGCTATAATCAGTTTTGGGAGGACGCCTATGAATTCCTAGTATTGCAATATCGGAACAGTGAACTGCACCGCACATATTTAAGCAGCAAGCTAAGGCAACACGAAGTTTAGCAGGTAATTTTGTATCGGTAAAATATTCAATTAGTTCATCCATAACTGATTTAACAATACCAGATGCATCAGTGGCTGCTGAATGGCAATGCACCCATCCCTGAGTGTGAACAATATTTGAGATTGAATTGCCAACCCCACCTACCGGGTGCCCAAATTCTTGAAGCTCTTTAATTAAGGGATCAATCTTTGATTTATCTGATAATAAAAATTCTACATTATTACGACTTGTAAATCTTAAGTAGCCATCACAATACTTATCTGCTAAATCCGCATATAATCTTATCTTATCGATACCAAGTAAACGGGGTGAACTTGCACGAACTGAATATAATTTAGCATCCGTTTCAGAAACATGAACCATTACACCTGGTTTAACAATTTCATGGTACTTCCATTTACCGTAATTTTCTTTAATTATTGGAGGCAGGAATTTTTCATAATGAGGTGGACCTATATCGGTAATCCTTTTCTTTTTTTCTTCAGCCATTTTAATATTCCTTATGTTATATTATTTAAACTTTTTTTGTTTATTTATTGTTAAAGATTACTTTTCTTCTTCTGCTTCTTCTTCATCTTCCTCAAAATATTCTTCATAAAATACGTAAGGATTTTCCCTTGGATGAGCAACCATTTGAGGAACTGGCTCAACTCCGATTGCTTCTAGGAAATTACCTAATCCAACTCTTTGAATGAATTCTCCTACTCTTTCCCTGTTCTTTCCTTCTTCAGCCCATATCTCATGTATTGCATCAACCAGTTCTATAAGTTCAGTATAAGGTTCTTCAAGCTTTATAAAAGGAACAAGAACCGATGAGAGCAAAGCACCTTCAACAATAGGAGCTTTAGATCCTATAAGTATTGTAGCACCTTTATCTTTGCCAGGGCGCAGTGCTTTTGGCATTACGTTTATACAATGCATACATTTTCTACAAGCCTTATTATCAATTGTTAATTTTTCTCCATCCCACTCCATACATTTAGCTGGGCAATTACCAACAACATCTCTTTGAATATTCATTCCGGATTTTGCATATTCAGTTACGGCTTTATTATCCATTCGTATCGCATCGCGCCATGTTCCTATGATTGACATATCTGCTCTTGCGACAGATGCAACGCAATCATTAGGGCAGCCTGCCATTTTGAATTTCCATTTATATGGAAATGCAGGTCTATGCAGTTCATCCTGGTAATGCATTGTTAAGAAATATGTTAATTTCATCGTATCATAGCACGCCCATTCACATCTTGCCTCTCCGCAACAGCAGCTCGGAGTTCTAACATCTGAACCGGAACCACCCAAATCGAAACCAGCTTCTGTAAGTTTAGCAAAGATTGGTTCCAATTCTTCCGTTCTTGTACCTAAAAATATTATATCTCCCGTAGAACCATGCATATTTGTTAATCCTGATCCGTGTTCTTCCCATATTTTGCATAATGTTCTAAGTGCTTCTGATGTGTAAAACCATCCTGCAGGTTGGTTAACACGGAGGGTGTGAAAGTGTGAAACATTAGGAAAGTCCTCCGGTAAATCTGAATATCTACCAATAACTCCTCCACCATAACCTAAAACTCCGACTATACCACCGTGTTTCCAGTGTCCAATTTTTTCTTCATATGAACGTTCGAGTTGACCCAATAAGTCTTTTGCCATTGGACTTTTTTCGGCCTCTTTTTTAATTTCTTTTACGAAACTCGGCCATGGACCTTTTTCAAGTTCATCTAATTTTGGTGTTTTACCATTTCCTTTAGCCATGTTTGCTCCTTTAATTTTTAGACTTATTCGTCTGATTAGTGTATAATTTCATTAGATATTTTTAAATTATTTATAAATGAATATTTTCTCTTCAACTAGCCGGGAAAAAAGTATAGCTTACCCAAATAAGTGATGCAAGTAGTACCAACCCCAAACTAACACTCCATATAATTAACTTTTTCTCAATAGATGAAAGCGGTTCATATTCCATCTTCTTAAGTTCATCTGCAATTTTAATTTCTTCATCCATATTCTTTCACCTAAATGATGTTTAATTATACCACCGGAGGTTTTATGCCGTTAAAAAATATCCATGATATTGCTAAACCAATCCAGATGATAAAACCGAACAGGCATAAAACATAAACTAACGCTAACTTGCCTATGCCCTCCTCTTTTAATTTTTTAAAGTTTGATACTATTCCAATTGTGAAAAAAGTAAATACAAAAAACATTTTACGTAATGCATTTGCTCCGGTTGATGCATCATTCGCATCATTTATTAAATCAGGAATTGCCAAGCAGATAGCCAGAAAAACGAGGAACGTAAAGATGTATCCTAAAACAAATTTTGGAAATCTGTCCCAGATCTCTTTTACACGAACTTTTTCACCACTTTTTGTTTTATCAAATTTAGAACACCAAATTATTGCCAGAATGAATGCCCAAATACCGATAAATACATCAATAAAAACTTTTACCGTAGTAGTGGTCATAACAATCCAGCCCTCTTTATAATCAACACCAATTTCTGCAAGAGCTTTTGCACGAATTAATGCATCAGTAATAGCACCACTGGCAACCGCAGCACCATCCGTTTTTACTGCAAGACCCATCCATGCACCTGCAACCATTGGTTCCTGCCACAAAAATATCTGGGCTAAAAATGGAAGCAATATCAGCTCAAATACAGCAAAAATTACAACAAGTGATGAAACCATTATTGGTATGATTGGCCTAGCTCTTATAGCACCTCCAGTAGCAATTGCTGCAGATACTCCGCAAATTGAAATACCGGATGCAAGAGGAGCAGCCCATTCTTTACTAAACTTAAAATACTTTCTTGCAACAAAATAGACTACAGCCCAGTAAATCAGGTAAGCTTCTACAATCGCGCATAATCCTCTAAACATTATTGAAGAAGCTAATCCTAAGGATTCTGCAGCTTTAACACCAAGACCTGCACCCATAATTACTATTGCTGTTTTAATGAATAGCTCTGGTTTTGTTGCAGGTTTTAATTTTTCTACAAGTCTTGGAAAGAAATTCCCAATAATTAAACCAACTAGGAGCGCAATAATGTAACCTGCTTCACCGGTTAGATTCATAGACCATGAAATATCGAATTGGCCTAATTTATCAGAGGTTGCTGCAATATATGCATAGTGACCAAGTAGCCAGCATAAATAACTAATAAAAAAAACAATGGAAAACGGAATAAGAAATTCTTTTATTTTAACACCCATTGCTCTTACACCAATACCCACGATTAGAAGCATAAAAACATAGGTTAATAAAAGCGATATTATGCCGGGTATTTTTTCATAATTCTTTGAAATTGTGGATGTGGAATTAGAAATGTCAGTCCAAATATTGGTTTTAACTCCCCATCCAAGCGTATCAAAACCAATAAATAAGCCCAATGATAATACGAATACAAAAAGACCCAACCAAAGCGAAAGCCAATCTTCGCTTATGAAAGATCTTTTTTCCAAAGCCATTTTTGTTCCTCTTATGGAAATCTATTACTTGATTACGGATGAAACATAATTAAGGACTTATGGAAAATCAATTAAAAACTGAGTTTTGTATTCTATGTGTTGTATCAGATTTGTAAATATTTTATTTAAAAAAATCAGAGGGAAGCAGCCTAATCAAATTTGTTTTTGTAAAAGTATTTAAGCTACTTTCTACAGTTATAAATGAATTTTATGTAAAACAATTATTGCATCAACTGGCAAATTAAGTTTAGATATAAAAATTATTCTGTGTTCAACAACTAATGATTAAAACTTTTTTCTATTTAAATATTGTGTGTCTTTAATTTTAAGTTTTATAATGTTGCACAGTTTTATTTTTACGAATCTTAAAACGTTATGACTTTTTTTGCTCATCGACTAAATAATTATATCACATCATTTTTTACATAATTGATTAAATTTTTCATTAAATTTTACGAATAATTATTTGAATTTTCGCTAAAAATGACTACTGCTACAAACTCCGATAGATGCCCATTCTGTAATAGCTTACGGGTAATTAAGCATGGCAGTACTTCAACAAAAAATCAGCGTTACCGATGCAGGAATTGTCAGAAAACCTGGGTTCAGAATAAAATTGAAACTACTATCCCAGATTTTGGTGCATTAACTGAGGCATATCTTGGTGGTCTTTCATATCGTGATCTGAGATCAATTTATCCAAATTCACCTTCGAGAATAAACCAGAAAATTAGAAGATACCTTTTGGATTGTGCAAAATGGGAAGAATATCTAGATGCTAGTTCGCCCGAACATGAATCCAGACTAATACATTTAGTTGGTACAAAATTTAACTGTACCTCTTCTGATAGTGATGAGAACTGCATGTTTCTTGCAATGGCGATTGATGCTCTTTCAACAGTTGTGCTTGGTTTTGAAATTGGAAAAAAAGAATCGAAAGATGTGTGGATTCGGCTTCTCGATAGAATGAATTGCAGGGGAATTCTTTGTCCAACTTTTATGTCTTACGGCTCAAAAATAATTGAAGACTCATTGAAAATAGTTTTTCCGTTCGCGCAAACATATCATAATTTTACCCGAGCTTATTATGATAAAAATTTAAAAAGCAAACTTTATCATTCAATTGATAACAGGGATTTAATATTAGAAGCAATTAATGCTTACGAATTAAATCAATCATACCATCTACAAAATTACCTGGTAATATTTAAAGAAAAGCGCATGAAAAATATCGTTCTTGCTTCACAAGATCGCTTTGTAGATCGTTTAAAGGAAAGAATTGCGATGAAATCTAAAACCCGTTTTGAGGGATTACTTGCTGCTTTCCACAAACGATTTGAAAAATTTCATATGCTTAAATATGATCCTTATCCAATAATTAATGGCTGGATAGCATGGTGGATGCTTGAACCATTACCAATTGGGTTTAGCAGGTTATCATTGTATCTGCAGCATCCTCACGAAACTCATTTTACAAACTTTAACTGCGGCACATTACCAAAACCTCTGGATCTTAAACTTGAGAGCGAAGAAATGAGAACTTTTGTAGTGGAACTTGCCGTAAGATCTCTGCACATTCCTATTAAATAACTTATTAGTGTTATTGTTAACAGTTGCCCGTAAATACATTTACGTACAACATTTAGCATACAAAACTCACTTTGTTATTGATTTTACACAACTTCATATTTAGTTTTTATCAATTCTTTACTGCTAACATATTTGTTTAAAGATAAATTGTTAAGTGATTTAATATTTTGGTAAAAAATTATAATTAGTAATTATTTATTAACAGAGTGATTATGCTTGAAATAAAAATTAAAAATTCCGTAATACAACTGGAAATTGCTGATTTGACTTTAACGGGAATCGAATCGATTGTTTACTATGCGCAACCTAATTTGCAATTAGGTTCAGGATTTGGAAATGCAATTGCAGTTCGAGGGGGAAGTTCGATACAGCAGGAGTTAGAATCATTCGGAACAATATCTACAACTGAAGCCGTTATAACTTCAGCAGGAGAATTGGAATCAAAATATATAATCCATGCTGTCGGTCCGCGTTTTCGTGAACCGGATATTGAAGAAAAACTTACTTTAACGATGCAGAATATTTTGGATATTGTTAAAGAAAAAAATATTAGGGAAATTGGTTTCCCTCCTATGGGTACTGGTTTTTACGGTATTCCCTTGGAGCTGTCAGCAAAAGTTATGATAAAAGTATTAAACGAGTTTATCAATAAAGAAAATCATTTAGAAAAAGTTTTAATCTGCGTTGTTGATAAACGTGAGTTTATTGCATTCAATAAAGTATTAAATCTTAATGAAAATATTAAGGATTAATTTATGAGTGAATTATTACATTTTTCTGCACATACACTGCAAGAAGTTGCACTTATTATAATGGCAGTGGTATATACATTAAGAATAAGGTGGCTCTTTAGTTTTAAAGGAGGACGTGAACGCCAGGCACCTACAGGAGCTCCTGATACAACGTCGCGAAAAGGTATTATCTATTCATGGGCTGCTATAGCAATGCCATGGACAATGGAAAGTACAAGGAAGAAATCATTTTTTTATACACAGTTTGTGATTTTTCACATAGGTGTAACACTTGCAATCGTACTTTCATTTATTATTCCTTATGCACCATCACTAATAGAAAACAATTCGGTGCTCATCGCTGTTTTTCAAATTTTCATTGGTATAGCATTCTTTATTGGATGTTACAGGTTGTTCCGGCGAATTACAAATATATATGTAAGAGCTATTAGTTCACCTGACGATTATTTTTCAATTATTTTATTAACCGTTTGGTTTGCATTTGCTTTTTTTGCAGTTCCAAATAATTACCAGCAGGGTGAAGGAGTACTTATTACATACTTTATACTAACCGCGTTCTTTCTTATCTATGTTCCATTCAGCAAAATTTCACATTATTTATATTATCCTTTTGCAAGATATTGGTTTGGAAAGAGCATGGGTTACCGAGGAGTATATCCATTAAAACATGCTGTTAAAAAGGGAGGAGTGGAATATGGGAAATAATACTCGTTCGCATAAAGCGGAAAAAGTAATTGAAAGGATGGGAGAAAAACTTAACCGGCAAATGGTTACTTCTTTAGCCAGCTGTGTTCATTGCGGGATGTGCATTGAAACCTGCCATTATGTACTTACAAATCCTGGAGATCCTACGTACGCTCCTGTTTATAAAGCTGATCAGATTAGGAAAATTTTTAAACGCCATTATGATTGGACAGGAAGAGTTTTTCCATGGTGGGTAAAATCAAAAAGT
Organism: uncultured Ignavibacteriales bacterium; assembly: GCA_963714405.1. GTDB lineage: Bacteria > Bacteroidota > Ignavibacteria > Ignavibacteriales > Ignavibacteriaceae > JAZGGS01. The sequence continues at coordinate 323,920 of CAVQOH010000002.1, forward strand.
TTGTTCACAGATGAAGAATTAGAAGAATTAAAAGATATTGTTTTTGGTAAATGTACAAATTGCCGCCGCTGCTCAATCAATTGCCCGATGGGTGTTGATTTTGCTACTTTTAACAGGATGGCCCGCGGTCTCCTTGTTTCAGTGGGTGTAATGCCCGAAGGTGTTGCAGTAGTTAGTAAAGATCAGTGGGAACTTGGAAACCAGATGGGTGTTTTGAAGGAAGATTATCTTGAAACTCTTGAATGGATGGAAGAAGAATTACAAGAAGAGTTTGACAATCCTGAAATTAAAATACCGATTGATAAGAAAAATTGTGACGTGGTATATTCAATAAATCCACGAGAAGTAAAATATGATCCACGAACAATAGCCGATGCTGCCAAAATTTTTCACTTTGCAGGCGAAAACTGGACTATGCCAAGTGATGGTTGGGATATGACGAACTTTGGTCTCTTTTCAGGTGATGATGATCTTGGTGGATCAGTTGCACGACGCTTATTTGAAAAAACAGAAGAACTGGAAGGTAAGAAGTTAGTTATTTCAGAATGTGGGCATGGTTACCGTTCCACAAGATGCGAAGGACAAAACTGGGGAGGCGTTGATGTTCCTTTTGAAATGGAAAGCTCAGTTAATACCATGCTTCGTTATATTAAGGAAGGTAAAATAAAAGTTGATAAAACCAGGAACACTGAACCGGTAACATTTCATGATTCTTGCAACAATGCAAGAAGCTGTGGGTTGTACGAAGAACCACGCGAATTGTTGCAACTTGTTTGCACAGATTTTCGAGAGATGTATCCTAACAGGGCAGAAAACTACTGTTGCACCGGCGGTGGGGGTGCAATGTCTATGTCAGAATATACAAATCAAAGGTTAAAATCTGCTAAGGTTAAAGCAGATCAGCTTAAAGAAACGGGTGCCACAACAGTTATAACCTCATGCCACAATTGCGTTGACGGTTTAACAGATCTAATTCGTCATTACAAATTAAATATGCAAGTAACACAGCTTGTAAATCTGGTTTCAAATGCACTGATAGTTGAAGAAAAAGTTGATATTCCAGTTGTAGAAATTCCGGAAGTTGCTGAACTTGAGTTTGAAGGACGCAGAATACTTGTAACGGATGATGAACCTGATTTTGTAACATTCATATCAACTATTCTTGAAGATAACGGGGCAACAGTTTTAAAAGCCTATGATGGAGAACAGGCAATTGAGCTTGCACTTAAAGAAAAACCGGATTTGATGACTCTTGATATATCAATGCCAGGCAAATCCGGCGTAGAAGTTTTTGATCATTTTAGAAAAGATAAAGAACTAAGAACAATACCCATTTGTATAATAACAGGTAAACCTGAACTTAGAAAATTAATATACGAACGACCGGATTACCCGCCGGATGGTTATATTGATAAACCAATTACTGAAGAAGAGCTGATTTTAAACTTACGAAAGATTCTAGAAGTCGGTCACCATAAAGCTAAATTAAAAAACTGATTGTAAAGTGTCAATTATTGAGTGAAATTTATAAAAAATATTTTGATTCCATTCCGAGTTATCTTACAATTCAGGATAAAGACCTGCGTCTGATAGATGCTAATAAAAAATTCCGTGATGAATTCGGAGAAATAGATGGCAGGTATTGCTACCAGGTGTATAAAAATCGCTCAGAGAAATGTGAAGTCTGTCCAGTTGAGAGAACATTCCATGATGGCTTACCACATCATAGTGAGGAACAGGTAAAGAATATTAAAGGTAAAGATGTTTCTGTAATTGTTTACACTTCACCTATACTTGATGATGATGGAAACATTGTTTCAGTTATGGAAATGTCTACCGATATCACCGAGATAAAAACACTGCAGACCCAGCTTAAAGAAAGCCAGCAAAAATACCAACTGCTGTTTGAAGAAGTTCCTTGCTTCATTTCAATTCAGGATAAAGATTTAAGAATTGTTGAAGCAAACCGAATGCATAAGGAAGCATTTGGAACATCATTCGGAAGCATGTGCTATGAAGTTTACAAACACCGTAATAGTAAATGTGAACCCTGCATAATACAGCAAACCTTTGAAGATGGAGAAGTCCGTGCTCACGAAGAAGTTGTAACCTCACGTGATAATAAGAGAATGAATGTAATGGTGTTTACAGCACCCATAAGAGATATTGATGGTAATATTGATAAAGTAATTGAAATGAGTGCAGATATTACACCGGTTCGCCAACTTCAGGATAAATTAACCTCAGTGGGATTACTGATTGGAACAATTTCTCACGGGATAAAAGGATTACTGAACGGTTTGGATGGTGGAATTTATCTGGTTAATACAGGTTTAAAAAAGAACGATCGGGAAAGAATAGACCAGGGATGGGAAATTGCTTCAAGAAATATTAGACGCATACGAAGTATGGTTATGGATATTCTTTACTATGCAAAAGATAGAGAACCTGATTGGGAAGAGTTTAATATTAAAGAACTTATAGATGAAATTTGTGAAAACTTTACCCACAGAGCCGAACGGCAAGGAATTAATTATAAATGTATTGTGCCAGATAATATAGGACATTTTGAAGCTGACAGAAATGCTGTAAAATCTTTACTGATAAATCTACTTGATAATTCACTTGATGCCTGCAGAATTGATAAGAAAAAAGAAAACCATTCTATCGTTTTTGAAATAAAAGGAGAAACGGAAAATGTCGTTTTTGAAGTTTCAGATAATGGAATTGGTATGGATAGAGAAACCCGTGAAAAAGCATTAAGCATGTTCTTTTCTTCAAAAGGAAGCGGCGGAACTGGTTTAGGACTTTTTATAGCAAATAAAATTGCCGAATCTCATGGTGGTAACATTAAAATTTCTTCTGAGGAAGGCAAAGGAAGTAAGTTTGAGATCAATATGTTAAGGCATAAACCTTAACAGTTAATGGACTTAGCCTAAGTTATTTATTTTTAATTAATTCTTTTAATTTCTTTAGAGTTTCAGCATCGGCCCCATCAATAATATTTTTTAAATCATTTTGAATTCCAATCATTTCTGCAACATTTTTTTCTTCAACCGTAGTATCCATTTTTAGAATCTTTTTAATCGCTGCGATGTAATTATTTGGCTTAACCGGCTTTTCGAGATAAACTCCCGGACCAGACATGGTTAATTCCTTTAAATCGGATTTACCTAGGTCATCTCGCGCGTGACCTGTAACAATTATAATAGGAATTTTTGACCATTCTTTATGCTTCGACAATTCGCGGTGAAATTTAGCACCCGATTTTTTCGGCATTACAAGATCAAGCGAAATTAAATCAGGTATTTGTTCTTTAATTTTCTCCAAAGCCTTGATTCCATCTTCGGCAAGGATAACATCAAACCCTGCCTCAATAAGCGCAACCATTAAAAATTCACGAACATCTTTTTCATCATCGACAACAAGTATTTTCTTTTTAACTATATCCGGCATGATTTGCTCCTTTTATTAAATATATTAATCCTTAACTTCTTTATTCAATGCCATCAACCTTTTTCGCGGAAATTCCATTGTAAATTTTGCACCCTTTCCTTTCTGCGAAGTAACTAAAATTTTCCCGCCATGTTCCTGTACAATTTTTCTTGTAGTTAATAGTCCAAGTCCTGTACCCTCCCCGCCTTTAGTAGTAAAGAAAGTAGTGAAAATTTTCTTTTTAATTTCGTAATCAATTCCACTGCCGCTATCCTTTACTTCAAAAATAAGCTTATCGCTTCGTTCGGAAACAGTGATTAATACTTCTGTTCCCTTTTGTTTACTCATTAAACATGCATCTATTGCATTTGATACTAGATTAGTTAAGCAAGTATGTATCCCAGCCGGATCAAGAGGTGCAGCTTTAACATTTTTATCTATTTCAAATTTCAATTCGATACCGGATTGAGCAGCTATATCTTTATAGAGATCAACAATCTCCAAAACCAGATCACCTGGATTTACCATTTCCAATTCCGGTAACCTTCCTTTAGAAAAGCTGAGAAAATCCTTAACTAACGATGTTGTCTTATCAAAATTTCTTTCCAGCATTTGCCAGCCATGGTTAATCATTTCCTTATCATTCTTGTTTAATCCTAAGCTTACAATATACTTACCGCCTTCTAATCCCATTAAAATATTTTTTATACTATGCGCCAAACCGGCTACAGTCTGTCCAACCGCACCCAAACGTTCAGCTTCGATTACTTTGTCTTCCAGTTTTTTTATTGCTGTTATATCAGTAGAGATTTCAATAACATGTGCTACGCTATCACTCCCCCGCATCAAAGCAGAAGTAGAAACAGCATAGTGAATTTTCTGACCATTTTTACCAACACCCTGCTGACTTGATTGATGAACCTTACCATCAATAAAAGTTTTTTTAGCAGGGCAATTAGGGCATTTTGTTTTTCGCCTTTTATATACCTTGTAACAATGTTGTCCTAAAACATCTCCAAAATTTTCACGAAAAGCTTCGTTAGCTCTTACTATTCTGTAATCTTCCGCAATAACGGTTATGTAGCAGGAAACTCTATCAAATAGGATTTGGTATTCCTGCTGCCAACGATCGGTTTCGGTAACTGTGTGAGTCATTTCCATGGCATATTCAACTTTGCCATCTTTCTTAATTTTTATTGGAAGAACGTGTGCAACATAATGTGTCTTTCTACCATGTTTATCTATACCAATTGCATCAGTCACAACAGTTTCTCCCTTCCTGAAAACTTCTTTAGTTGGACAATTTCTACACGGTTCATTCAGTTTTTTATAAACAGCGTAGCATTTCTTGCTTCTCCAATTTCCAAAATATTCCTTAAAATTATTATTAGCTTCAACGATATTATAGTCTCGGTCGATAACAGCTACATTGTAGGGAATTTGTTGAAACATTTCCCTGAAAATTATATTTTTTGTTTTCTCGTAGTATGTTTTTGTATCAGATTTAATTTTTATCTCTGTTTAGTGTTGATGAGTTTTTACCAATTAGCTCTTTAATTTTTTGAATATATAAATCCACGTTAATCGGTTTTTCCAAGTAACATTCCGGTGGAGGAATTGAATCATCTTTCATATATGTATGAAAATCAAATTTTTCCGATTCAATAATCCCGCTTATTATAATTACAGGAGTCGTTTTGAATTCATTATCCTCGCGAAGCCTTGTATAGAATGATATCCCAGTTTCCCCGGGCATTACTATATCCAAACAAATGAGATCCGGGTTTATATGCTTTACCTGTTCCATTGCAGTGTTAATATCACCTGTCGCATAAGATTTGTAACCGTTTGCCTCCAACACAGCAGATAAATAAGTTACAATATCAGGTTCGTCATCAATTATTAATATCTTTTTTGAAGACATTATTATTCCTTTTATTTGTATCTAAATCAATTACGGGAAGAATTACACTATTAAAATGCGGCAGAGCTGTTTCCCATTTTAATTCAGCATTTAGTTCTTCGGGTAAATTGGTTTTATGACAAGTTTTACACTGAGCTAATTTTTCTTTACCTGTTAATTCGACTGATTTTATTGTATGACAGGAAACGCATAATTTATGTAAAGCATCAGTGTATGATGGTGCGTAATACTTTTCTAAATTGTTATTTACATATGCTGATAATTCATATCCGGGATGACAATCAACACATTTTTTTGCCGATTTGATATTCCTTGTTACACCGGCTGTATGACAATCGTTACATTTTATATTAGCTCCATCGTCTGAACTATGCCATTCATGATTAAAGAAATCAACTGGTTTATACATGTTTGTATGGCATTCCCAGCAGCTGTTTTCCGCATATTTGGGAAGAGTTAAATGATGACACTTTACGCATTGGTCTTCACCTATTCGTGCTATATGTTCTTTATGCGGAAACTCAACAAAGTTGTCATCCCTATTACCGTTTATAAAGAGAATATCTTTGCCGCTGGCACGGCTTACCTTTATATCTTCAATTCCCTTACCGTACAACTTCTTTTCAGGCATTAAAGCCATTCCAATTGCAAAACTTATAATGAACGCAAGTGAATACTTAGTTAAAGCTGCAACACCCGGTGTACCAAGCCATACATGTGATGAATAATCGAATGAAGGTGCTTTATGCGGAAGTGATTCGGGATCCTGTGGTTTTAATTCCCATATATGAAATTTTTCAATTGCAAAAAGAAATACTAATGCTGCAGCAGATACTACACCAAGACTAATAGTAATTTCCATCCAAGAGGGTGTATACGAATCACCGGTTACACTCAGCATTGTTAATCCACCCACATTTATCCGGTTAAACACCATTCCAAACACAACCATAAACGAACCGATCCATTGTGCTTTATTATTCTTACGAAATTTTGGTACTGCAAAGATTATAATAGGAATGAAAATAGAAATAAGAATCTCTGTTATGAAAAGAAAGCTTTCCCAGCTTCCGTCCGCTATCATTGCAAGCTCACCGGAAAGAATAATATCAATCATTTTTACGATGAAGTATATTGCCAGGACCCACACAGCTGCTTTCCCAAGTTTGGCAACAAGATCTGTCTCAGGCTTACGACGATAAAGCCAGTGCGATACTAAACTCTCTAGCGAAACCATCATTAAACCCAGTGCAATAGCAGAAATAAAAAATTGAACCGGGAGTATGTTGGAATACCAGAGCGGGTGAAGCTTAAACGGCATAATTAAAAACAAAGAGCCAAGAGATGATTGATGCAAAGTTGATAACATTATTCCAAGCAGAATAAACAGAAACCGGAATTTCATCAGGAAGTTCCTGATTTTAGCATATCTGCTGTAGTTTTCCAAAGGTACGGGGCTAAATTCAAGCAGCAATACGCCTGTATATAACATTACACACCAGCCAACTTCAAAAAGTGGTGAGCTAGGATTCCAATAAATTATCATGTGCCAAAGATTCCACGGTAATCCCAGATCGAACAGTAAACCAAATATTACGGCAAGGTAACCAAGAAATGCTGTTAACACCGCAGGTTTAACAAAAGGTTGAAACTCTTCGCGTTTCATAATATAAAAGATGGCTGTCATTACAAATCCACCTGCTGCTAAAGCAACTCCACCCATAACATCAAAACCTATCCATAATCCCCATGGTGTTGAATCAGTTAAATTTGTTGTTGCCCCTAATCCAAAAATAAAACGATTAAGCCCAACTGCTGCTGCAAACCCGGTAATTATCCATAAAACCAGTTTGGTGTTTTGTACTCTATTCATCAGAAGGTTCCTCTTTCTTAACCTGATTCTTATTCAATTGCATGCGCCGGCGGATTATCCAATTTAGACCGAGCATAAATCCACCCATCCCCACAAATGCAAATGGAACTGATTCCATTGCAGGAGCGGTTGTTTCAGGAAGCGGTTTGTTGCCAATATGAGTTTGATATGAAAGAAATCCAAGATCAATATCCGAAAGATATATAACAGATGTACCACCAACCTCGTGTTCACCCCAAACTTTATTAATGTATCTACCAGGATTATCCTTGATTTTACTATGAGCAAGTTGTATTAGTTCTTTTCGCTCTCCAAAGATGGTTGCACCTTCCGGGCAAATTTCGGTACAAGCAGGTTGTTTTCCATCTTTAAGTCTATTATAACATAAAATACATTTTCTAACGTAAGGAACCGTTTCATCCCAGTCATAACGAGGAATCCCAAAAGGACAAGCCATCATGCAGTATCTGCATCCCAGACATTTATCACTATCATAAATTACTGCACCTTCTTTTGTTTTATGCAGCGCACCAACGGGACAAGCAGTTACGCAAGCAGGTTCGAGACAATGCCTGCACTGTTTTCTTACATAATGTTCATCGGGCTTCTGAATTATTGAGGTCCAGTTTTCAGATGAAAGTCCATCATTTTTTTGCCATATTCTAGGAACATCCACTTCCAGGTTATTCGTTTCTTTACATGCTGAAACGCATTTAAGACAGCCAATACATTTTGTAATATCTGTTAGAATTGCTTTACTCATACCGGAGCCCCTTCTTTATTTAGTGTTTTACAAATATCCTCATCTGTATTTGGGGGAAATTTCCAAGCGATAGTGCAAACGAATTGAGATAAAGGCATAAGTACACAATGTGCAATCTTGGTGAAAGGTATAAGAAGAAAAATTAAATCACCAGAAAGAATATGCATCAGCATGAAGAATTGGTAACTGTTTGGACTTACATTTAAATGTGCACATATAAATCCTGTAACAAACGGAATTAGTAATAAAATCGGCCAGATATAGTCCTGTTTACGGCTTAAGAAACTTGAAGATTTATTCACCAATCTTCCGATTAACAATGCAAATCCAAAAACTATTGTGCTGATGGTCAGCCAGTAAGCCCATTCATAAGGAAGGGTGATCCAGGAAATTCCAACTGATTCGCTCCACAGTGTAACATGTGCAAACAAAAAGATAGGGACAATTAATAAACCGATATGGAATAGCATTGAAAAGATTGAATATACAGGACGATTGCGTGCAACCCTGTTTAGTGGAAAGAACCATTCCATACTACGGCTAAAAATTAATTTCCAGGGCATTGTTTTATCACCTGCCTTGCGATATGCTTTATACGTTCCCCAAATATCCAGAAAAAAAATTCTGGCTAATCCCAACAACATTATGGCAAAGCAAAGTCTAAATAACGGGCCGCTTGCAAGTTCCAACCAGGATTCCATAATTACTCCTTCCCCATAATAGATTCAGATTCATCTTTTTTCTGTACAATAAGTGAATTATCAAAAACGATAGCCTTGTAAATCAAATCGTGTAAACCCATTACCTCGCATTCAATTCCCTGATCATCAACCAGTTCTTTTAATTGTTTTTTACAGTTTGCGCAAGGTGCAATTAGTATTTCACATCCTGATTTTCGGATTTGATCAGCTTTAAGTTTTCCGCCGATAGTTGTTCGGTAGGGTCTTATCTCATCAATTGATACAGTTCCTCCTCCTCCACCACAGCAGATATTATTCTCTCCGCTTGGAGTCATCTCTACATAATTTTTACAAAATGCGTTTAGTATTTCCCGCGGTTGATTAATTATCCATCGCTGCCTGGCAATGTTGCAAGGATCGTGGTATGCTACTTTTTCCTTTACAATATCAGGATTGAGCATTAGCTTTCCTTCTTTCCAAACTTTATAGGTGTATTCCATAATATTTATTACTGGTAGCGCATCTTTACCGCCACAGTAAGTAGGTATAAAATATTTTGCTGACCGGGAAGCATGTCCGCATTCACCTATGAGAATATTTTTTCCGTTAAGTCTTTTGGTTTCCTCATCTACTTTTTTAACAACTCTTTCCAATATTCTATCACTGTAAAAAAGCCCGTAATTAATACCATCAAAATAGCCTGTGCCCGTTGTCCATGAATCACCGGTTGCAGTAAACACTGCGGCTATTCCCATAAGAGTTTCGGCTTCCATAAGGAAATCGCTTACCGCCGGGAAGAAAACATAATCGGCATCATAAACATCAACAGGAAATTTTATATTAACTGATTTTTCTTCAAGCATTTCCTCTTCAAGAAATTCCAGTGTATCCATTAAGGCGGGTACCGGTATTGCTGAAGTGTTTTTTGTATCTCCTTCAAGCTGTTCGCGTGTACTTACGACTAAGGCACGCGGAGAAATTCCAATTTCACTTAGTATAAAACGACCAAGATGTGCAAGTAAACCGTGATCTATTCCAGAAGGACATTCAAGAGTGCATCTTCTGCATGCTGTGCAATTCCAAAAGCTTTCTGCAATCTCCTGGAGCTTTTCATCAGTCAAGTAACCGCTTCCCAACAGACGCCCTTTTAATAATCCTCCCATTGTAAAATGACGCCTGTAAACACTTAATAAAAGTTCTGACCGGTAACAAGGAATGTCTTTCAGGTCTCCCGTTGCCTGGTAAATCTGGCAGGTTGTTGCGCAGCGCGAACACTTGGCACTCATACGGATAAAATGATCTAGTGCCATTTTATAATTAGAATGTTTTAAGATAGCCGCAAATGCTTCAAGGAAACGGCGAGGACGATCGTTAACATCAAAATCTTCAATATGATAGCGAACATTTAGTTTTTGCTTATCAATTACTTCCGGTTTTCTTAAAGATTCAAAAGCTCTTTTTCGTTCTTCATCTGTAATTATGGAAGTTCTCATTTATTTCCTGTTTTTTGAAAGTGAAGTTTATACACAGATTATTTGAATTTTTTCATACGTTTATATGTTAAATGCTTTTTCGTGACCCTCAACCGGTCGATTAAGTATTGGAATTATTGTTTTATTCTTATTATTAAATTCTTTATAAGTTAATTCAGGGCTGAGAAAATCAATACCATATTCATTACAGCTTTTTTCAAGTTGAGGGTCTGTTAGATATACATAAACACGTGCGTTATATTGTGTTTTAGTATTATGATGAAATTCTCTTATTTCCTGGTCGGCACGGTACGTTTGAGCACCACAGCATATAGCAACATTAATTTTTTTATTGCATAATGGGCAATTAATTACTGCAACAAGATCAACCAGGAAAGATTCAGCACCAGCAGATGATGAAACAGAATATCCATTGCTTTCAAAAAATTCTTTAGCCCAGCTTACAAGGTCTTCATGGGCAACAATATCGTAAGTTTCAGCTTCATACTTTGTACTGCTGGAAGATTTTATACTCCCAGCCAAAAAATTCTTTAATGTATCTTCTATAGAATCATTAACATTTGGAATTACATTTATTCCCATTCCCGTAAGCTGATTCTGGTAGAAACTTTTTATGCCGTTACAAATAAGTGTGTGAACCTCGTGCAGTTTGAGAAGTCTTACCCTTATAAAACTTTCATTTCCAAGACATTTAATATCTTTTAAAGAAATTACCTTCCTATTTTTGATAAAAATTATTTTGAATTGCTTCGCCACCTCAAAGCATGGTGCAATCTGTTCATTTAATATTGGTATTGCAATGTTCATGATGCAAAGACTATGCAACATCAATACCATATCTTTTTTTTAAAAAATATTGAAAAATATAAAGCTATGCTTTAAGAGAAGTGTGGTGCGTTGCAATTTATGCAACATTGTGGTAGCACTGCAACATTCACCGTTGCAGATAATGCACTATTAAATCTAATATAGATTCTTAAATATCTGAAATATTAATATTGTATCGCTTGATTTTTCGCCAGAGTGTAGTTCGATGAATCCCTAATTCTTCGGCAGCTTTGGAAATTATTCCACCACAATTACGTAAAGTGGAAATTATCTGGTTTTGTTCATCAATAGATTCTGTTATAGGTGTTGATAAGATATCCTTATGGAGTTCAGAATCTTTTTCAAGGCGAATCAATTCCAGGGGAAGGTGTTCTCTTTTTATTATACTCCCATGGCAAAGAACAAATCCATGTTCAATTATATTTTCCAGTTCCCTTATATTTCCCGGAAAATCATGACTCATCAAAGTACTCATTACATTTGGACTTACACTAATAATTTTCTTACCTGTTTTGGCATTAAATTTTCTGATGAAGTGATCTACCAGATATGGTATATCTTCGCGCTTATCTTTCAGTGGAGGTAAATCGAATTTAACAACTGCAAGACGGAAATAGAGATCATCCCTGAATTTTGCCTTCGCAACAAGTTTTTTAAGATCTTTATTAGTGGCTGCTATAATTCTAATATCTGCTTTAGTGATTTCTGTACTACCAAGCGGTTCGTACTCTCTTTGCTGCAAAAGACGCAGAAGTTTAACTTGTGTAGAAAGAGGAAGTTCACCAATCTCATCAAAAAAAACAGTGCCGCCGTCAGCAATTGCAAGTTTTCCCTTTTTATCTTTCTTAGCATCCGTAAATGCTCCTTTTACATAACCAAAAATTTCCGATTCAAAAAGCTGAGCAGGTAATGTTCCGCAATTAATAACTGAATAGTTTGCTTTTTTTCTTGGACTTAGATTATGAATAGCGCGTGCAAATAATTCTTTACCAGAACCCGAAGGACCTTGTATGAGCACAGTACTTTCACTTTCAGCAATATCGGGCAAAATGGCAAAAAGTTTGTGCATCTTAGGACTTTTGGAGATAATATCTTCGAGGGAATAATTTCGGCTTAACTCTTTCCTTAGATGCTCGATTGTTGAAAGATCTCTGAATGTTTCAACTGCTCCTAAGGCATTTCCTTTTTCATCTTTTAATACCGCTGTTGAGATGCTAATGGGAATTTTTTCTCCCTGACTATTAATTATATTTACTGGTCTGTCAATTGCTTCAATCCCGGTTTCAAGTGTGTCTTTAAGCAGGCAGTTTTCGCAGATATCTGAATGAAAAACATCCTGGCAGTGTTTCCCAATTGCTTGAGAGGCCGGTACACCAGTTATTTTTTCAGCAGCATGGTTAAAACTTGTTATTATCCTATTGCTATCAACTGTAAAAACTCCATCAGCAATAGAGCTGAGTATTACCTTAAATAGATCCGGGTTTTCAGGAGTTTTTTTCATTTATGATCTAATACTTCATATATTGGAATTCCCTAATTATAAAGCTAGTTCAATATGGAGAGAGAATAATATAATTTCAAGCAGAATATAATAAGGTACCTACACTTCTAACAACTCTTTTATTTTTTCTAACAATTCATCCTTATCAACAGGTTTTTCAAAATAACCTTCGGGTGGATGAACCTGTTTTCGTGTTTCAATAAATCTTTTAAAATCCAGTGAAACTCCCGTTACAATTATAACAGGCGTGTTTTTTGTAACCTCATTAGTTTGCAAATCACGTAGTGCTCTAACACCAGATTCTTCGGGCATTGAAACATCCAATGTAATTAAATCCGGGTTTTCCTCTATCGCTTTTTGAACACCATCTTTACCATTATTTGCTGAAATCGTATTAAATCCATTATCAGATAATAATGTAGAAAGATAGGTTACAATATCTTCTTCATCATCTATTATTAATATTTTTTTTGATTCTGTCATCATAAACCTTTTTAATATTAAATATGAAAATCAATTTACATTGCTATTTTAATTCCCACTCAATAAATGGTTTTTCCATATCAACCATAGCATTTACAATAAGTTCTACAAGCCCGCCGTAGATAATTCCAGCTTTATTAAAAGCATCAAAATAAGTTAATCCGTCTCTGAAAGTACCTTTGCAATTAGAGCATGGTGAGCAAACATATTTATAAATCGATGGATCTATTTTATCCTGGAACGCATCCAGGATCTGTTTAAATTTCATACGGAATGATAGACCATTTCTCCAATCAGGAAAGTTTTTACCCTGCATAATTGCAAAGCCGCTTCCACCACCGCAACAATAATTATGAACACCATGCGGCTCCATTTCTACAAACTGTGGACATAGTTCACGAAGTATATGACGCTGGGGTTCAACAATCCCCATTGCTCTTACAGCATTACAAGGATCATGTAAAGTTACGGGAAAATCATTCTTCTTTGGATCGAATTTAATTTTCCCACTAAAAACTATTTCTTCCAGAATTGGATATGCACTTTCTCTTGGAATAATATTATCATCAACTAATATTCTATCTGCAATTGGCATGAGTGCTTTATGAGCATGACCACACTCACCCATTACAATTCGGTTTACTCTTAATTTTTTTGCAACGCGAATATGTTCAAGTGCTACTCTCGCAAGCTGAGCATCATCGTACCATAAACCATAATTTACAGAATCATATCCACCCATTTCGGAAGACATTGTCCAATTGATTCCTGCTTTTTCAAATATGATTGCAAAAGCCATTATGTTTTCCGGCCATGAAAGGAATTCACCAAAATTATGAATTAGGAGAATATCTGCACCTTCTTTATCTAGTGGAAGTTTAATATCAATGCCGTGAACTTCTTTTAGATCTTCTTCGATGAATTCAACAATATCTAGCATAGCTACAGGGTTTGTACCTGTTGAAGAACCGGTTTTAAGTTGTTTCATAGAACCGGAATTATGCAGTTCTTCGGCTGCCAAGCCTAATTCCTGGCTCATAAGTTTTCTTATTTCGCGCGAAATAAGGCCATTATCAATTCCAATAGGACAAGCCTGCGCACAGCGTCTGCAAAGTGTGCATCGATAAGAAAGTTCAGCAAGCCGTGCAATAGTATCCCAGGTTAAATCAATATCGGAGCCAGTTAATTTATTATAAAATTTTCCACCTGGTTTTAGGTATTTATTTACTATTCTTCTTAAAATTTCGCCGCGGAAAATAGGTCTGTAAATTTCTTCCCTGCCGCTGGAAATATAAACCGGGCATTCATCTGAACAGGATTGGCATTTAACACAATTCTCCATTGATAGAAGAAGCGGCTGTAAAAGAATCCAGTTATCTTCTTTGCTAAGTAGTTTTTTTAAACCCGAAAGAAATTTTGCAACAAGTTCTTGTTTTTCTTCTTCAGTTTCCGGTTTAGGAATTGCAATTGCAGAAAATCCATCGAGTGAATGTTCCAATCTGCTCTTTTGATCATCAGTTAGTTCTCTTATTGCAGGATCAACCCAGTCTTCATAAGGAAAAGGAAGTTTTATATAATCTGCTGGATTTAGAGATGTAATTTGTTCCTGCAGTTTAGAAAAATCTTTTATTGATTTTATTTTATCATCTTTCATTTTTTATCCTCCGGCGGAAATGTGGTAGCAACTTCTGCCCAGGTTTTTCCGGTTTTCATGTGAGGGGCAGACCAGCTAACCCCGAAATTCAATGCTTCTCTCACTTTCTTTTCAAGCTTACCGCCTTTAACATTTTGTTCATCTTCCCATCTTACATCATGATATAAAAAGTATTTTGCAAACAGATGCATCATCCTTGTAATAGGAAAATACAAAAGAAACAGTGATATAAGTATTACATGTATAACAAATAAAGTACCTGGAATTGCAATAAAATTAAAGGTTAAAAGATTTCTCACAAACACTTTACTCATCATAAATGATGGATTTGAAAAAATAAGTGTAAGAAAAACACTTATAACTAATATTACGATGAAAAACAGGTTAATAAAATCCATTGGTGTATTATAGAACTTAAACTTTTCATCTGTTACTCTTTGAATTAATAAACCAACGCCTCCTGCAAAAGTTAGAGCAAGACCCGCATAACCAGAAACATTAATCAGGTAAAAAAGGATTTTTTCAAACCCGCTTTGCATCGCATATAAACTTGTAACAGAAAATATATCCAGGATAGCAGTTAAAAATATAAGCGCTGTTGTACCTGTTATTAAATACAAACCGAAGTGAAACGGAAAAGAATAATACCATAACTTTTTATTATGATGATAAACACCTTTTAAGAAAATTATCTCTTCAAACATTGCCCAAAGCTCTGCAACATGGTTTTTATGTGATTTCTTTTTCCACCATTCCGCTTCCTCATAGTATGAACCACCGTACTTATTTCTTTTTGGTTCATGAGCAACAGGATATAATTCCCATCTAACGTGTATTGGTGCACTCGCATATTTAATTATCTTGGAGGCAACAAGAAGAATGAATACAAGGATTGAAAAATATGTTAGTAAATAAAGAAGAATCATAAACTTAACTCCAAACTATGGTTAGAACACTGCAAAAACAGTTAAAAATTTTAATGCTTGCTACAGTAAATTATAGATGTGGGCAAATAAGATCAATAAAAATCTGCTTAATGTAATCGAAATGTGGTTAGTTAAAAAATTGATCGATGAATAAAATTGAAAACCTTACGTGCTGGTTTTCCCCTAACATTTATGGCAACACAGTGATAACAATTATCTAAAACTCTAAAAATCAAATGGTTATAATTCTGATTTAAAGTCTGATTCATTTAGATTTACAAGAACATTATTTCTTTTTTCACACAATCGGATGAAAAATATGAATGGAATAATTTATTTAGATAACGCCGCAACTACCTATCCAAAACCTCCGGAAGTTTATGATTTCATGAATGAGTTCTACAAAAAGAACGGTGTAAATCCTGGTCGATCGGGTTATGATATGTCTTTGGAAACAGAAGAAGTTGTGAATACAACGCGAAAAAAACTTACAAAGTTTTTTAATGGAACTGATCCCGATCATTTAACATTCAGCTACAATGCAAGTGATTCTTTAAATATGATCATTAGCGGAATGGTTAATCCCGGCGATCATGTTATTACAAGTAATGTTGAGCATAATTCTGTTTTGCGCCCTTTGTATCATAAAAAACATGCGGGCGAAATAGAAGTAACCTACATTCCTTTTGATGAAAAGGGATATATAAATCCTGATGATGTCAAAAAAGCAATTCAAAAAAATACAGCACTGGTAATTTTAAATCATGGTTCAAATGTTATAGGAACAATACAACCGGTTGGCGACGTTGGAAAAATTTGCCGTGAAGCTGGAATATATTTTGCAATTGATGCAAGCCAGACTGCAGGTGCAATTAAAATAGATGTTAAAGAACTGAACATTGATGTAGTTGCTTTTACAGGTCATAAATGTTTAATGGGTCCTACAGGTATTGGCGGATCGTATATTGGTGAAAATGTTAAAATTAAGGGAACACGTTTTGGCGGCACAGGTGTACGCTCAGCATATCCATTTCATCTTGAAGAATTTCCTTACAGAATGGAATGCGGTACTTTAAATATTGTTGGCATTGCTGGTTTGCTTGCAGGACAGAGATGGATTGAAAAAGAGGGAATGGAAAATCTTCATAAAAAAGAAATGAAATTATGGGATAAGCTTAGAAAAGGGATACAAGAAATTGATAAAGTAACAACCTATTGCTCTGAAAGCTCTGAAAATCATAATGCAGTTCTTAGTTTTAATATTGAAGGATGGGACGCAGGAAATGTAGGAACGATGCTAGATGTTGATCATAACATTGCTTGCCGTACAGGTTTACAATGTGCCCCGCTTGTTCATGTTCAATTAGGTACAGATAAAATACATGGAACTGTAAGATTAAGCATTGGTCCGTTTAACACCGAAGAACATATTGATAAAACAATAGAAGCTGTTAAACAAATTGCTTCATTTGAAGTAAAAACTGCAAGTAATTAAGAGTACGCTGAGAAAATTTAATAATCCAGAATATATGCGTGAAGATGTAAGACCTGATGAAGAATACTTAAAGAGATGTTTTGAATTAGCATCAAAAGGAAAAGGGATTGTTTCCCCTAACCCGCTGGTTGGTGCAGTAATTGTAAAAGACGGTAAAGTTATTGGGGAAGGATATCATAGAAAATATGGGGAAGCACACGCTGAAGTTGATGCATTCAACAATTCCTCAGAAGATCCAAAAGGTTCAACACTATATAGCAATCTCGAACCTTGTTGCCATGCAAAAAAACAGACCCCCCCATGTGTTCCATTAATTATTAGCAATAAAATATCAAGAGTAGTAATCAGCAATCTAGATCCTAATCCCGAAGTCAGCGGTGAGGGAATAAAACAATTACGCGAAGCAGGAATTGAAGTTATAACTGAACTGCTTAAAGATGAAGGAGATGAACTAAATAAGTTTTACTTCAGCTTTACAAATAATAAAATCCCGTACATCACATTAAAAGCGGCTCAATCTGAAGATGGAAAAATCAGCAAATCAAATAGTGAGCAAACCTGGTTAACTGGCAAAGAATCAATTCATTTTGTACACAAGCAGAGAGCTGTTTTTGATGCAGTTTTAATTGGTGCAAACACTGTTAAGGTTGATAATCCACAGCTTAATGTTAGGTTTGGTGAAGGAAGAAATCCTAAAAGGATAATTTTGGATGGAAAGCTAAGCATAGATTTGAACTCTAAAGTTCTTAATTGTGAAGATGCAGAAAAAACGTTTGTTTTAACAAATGAAAATTCTAAAAAAGAAAAGATTGAAAAGATTATTGATAAAGGTGCAAAAGTTTTTCAATTTGAAACTGATGTTGATGGAAAAATCAGTTTAAAAAATATATTAACAAAACTTGGAGAAAAGAAAATCACATCACTTTTTATTGAAGGCGGAGCAGACGTTTTTTCTCAATTTATCGAGGAAGATTTTTTCGATGAAATTATTATTCTGCAGGCGCCAGTTACACTTGGTGAAGGTGTGAATGGCATTTCAACTTCTTCGCTGAATCATATTAAAGAAATAAATAACGAAAAACTTGGAGGAGATTTAAGATTGGTTTACAGGAAAATTAAATAATTTGTTTTTGCATATTCTTTATGAAACAAAATAATTAAGTTTGTAAAATGTTTACAGGAATTATTGAAGAAATAGGTAAAATTCAAAGTATAAACCCAATTTCTGGTGGAATGCAGATAAAAATTGCCTGCAGTAAAATTCTTGAGGATATTTCTATTGATGATTCAATTTGCATAAACGGCGTTTGTTTAACCGCAATAAAAGTTGAAAGTGATGGATTCTGGGTTGATGCAGTTGGTGCAACTTTAGAAAAAACCACTTTTACAAAAATGAAACTTTCAACTTTTGTAAACTTAGAGCGGTCATTAAAACTAAATGATAGATTGGGCGGACATTTTGTACAGGGTCATGTAAATGGAATCGGTACGATACTGGCAATAAAAAGGTTGGGTGAAAATTATTTTTTAAAATTAAATGTGGAAGAATCTCTTCAGCATTATTTAATTGAGGAAGGTTCAATTACAATTGATGGAATAAGTTTAACAATTGCAGAGCTTGAAAATTCAAAACTTGGAATCTCAATCATCCCCCACACATGGAAGAACACTGCATTTCAGTTTAAAAAAGTTGGCGATAAAGTAAATGTGGAAACCGATGTACTTGCTAAGTACATTGAAAAACTATTAAACAAAAATGAGGCCGGTAAAGCATCACACATTACAGAAAACTGGTTAAAGGAGTTAGGATACTGATGGAAAATAATATTGGCAATTTTAAGTTCAACACAATTAAAGAAGCCGTTGAAGATATTAAAAACGGTAAAATGATTATTGTAGTCGATGATCCCGATAGAGAAAATGAAGGCGATATTGTTATGGCTGCGGAACTTGTTAAGCCTGAACATGTAAACTTCATTACAAAAGAAGCTCGCGGAATACTTTGCCTTACAATTACCCGTGATAGAGCAGAAGAATTAAATCTGGATTTGATGGTACAAAATAATACTTCTCTTCATCATACGCCTTTTGCTATTTCAATTGATTACAGGCATGGCACAACAACCGGTGTGTCTGCAAAAGATAGAGCAGTAACCATAAATAAATCTGTTGATGAAACTGCAACTGCAAATGATTTTGCAAGACCCGGTCACATCTTTCCTTTAATTGCAAGAAGAGGCGGAGTTTTAAAAAGAGCAGGTCATACCGAAGCAGTTATTGATCTGGTTAAACTTGCAGGATTAAAACCTTCAGGAATTCTCTGCGAAATTACTGATGAAGACGGAACAATGGCTCGCCTTCCTGCTTTGATAAAGATGGCAGAAAAATTTAATCTGAAGATTGTTACCATTGCAGATTTAATTGAATACCGCCGTTCACGTGAAAAATTAGTGCGCCATAAAGTTTCTGTTGATCTGCCCTCCAAGTTTGGTGAGTTTAAAATGCATCTTTATGAAAATGTTTTAGATCCGCAGGATAACCCGATTGCCTTAGTTAAAGGAGAAATTCATGAAGATGAACCCGTTCTTGTAAGAGTTCACTCGGAATGTTTAACGGGAGATGTTTTTGGTTCTAAAAGATGTGATTGCGGAGACCAGCTTTCCACCGCAATGAAAATGGTTGAACGCGAAGGTAAAGGTGTTATATTGTATATGCGCCAGGAAGGAAGAGGAATTGGTTTAGTGAACAAGTTAATGGCTTATCAATTACAGGAACAGGGAAAAGATACTGTTGAAGCGAATGAAGCACTTGGTTTTAAACCCGATTTAAGAAATTACGGAACAGGTGCGCAGATATTGAAAGATCTTGGTTTAAAGAAAATAAGATTGATGACTAATAATCCTAAAAAAATTATTGGTTTAAAAGGTTATGATTTAGAAATTATTGAGCGTGTACCAATTGAAATTCCCCCAAACGAGGTAAATCATAACTATCTTAAAACCAAAAAGGAAAGATTAGGACATCTATTTAACAACAAAGAAATTATTTTAGATTAGATTTTATCAAGGAGATATTATGGCAAAAATTATTGAAGGTAAATTAACAGCAAAAAATAAAAAGTTTGGAATTGTTGTAAGCAGGTTTAATGAGCTTATTTCATCACAACTTTTAGCAGGTGCTCAGGATTGTTTAATAAGGCACGAATGTAAAGCCGAAGATATTACCGCAGTGTGGGTTCCCGGTTCATTTGAGATTCCAATTGCTGCAAAAAAGATGGCAGGTTCAAAAAAATACGATGCAGTTATTTGTTTGGGAGCCGTTATAAGAGGCGGCACACCTCATTTCGATTATATCTCTGCAGAAGTTTCCAAAGGTGTTGCGCAGGTTGGTTTGGAGAGTGGTTTACCTGTAATATTTGGTGTAATTACGGCTGATACAATTGAGCAGGCATTAGAGCGTGCAGGCACCAAAGCAGGCAATAAAGGATGGGACGCAGCACTATCTGCAACTGAAATGGTCAATTTGTTAGGAAAAATTTAAGTCCTGATTTTCCCTCTCTACTTCTAATTTCAATAATGTTTTAGTGAAACGCAGTTAACACTGCGTTTTATTTTAACAATATCATCTTCTTTGTTTTCGAAAATTTTCCACTTACTAACTTGTAGAAATAGATGCCGTTTGGTAATTCTTTTGCATTAAACTCAATATGATGAATTACCGGCAATTTTGTATTCACTAATTAAAGTTTTTATTTTTTTACCTAAGGCATTGAAAATCTTTAATTGTGTAAATCCCGAATTGGGAAGAGAAAAACTTATAATTGTTGAAGGATTAAAAGGATTTGGGTAATTCTGATATAACCCAAATTCATTTGGGTATGTATTTTGAGACTTTGTAATATCAGTAACTGGATCCCACCCCGCCAATCTAGCCCAGAGCCACCAGGCAGTATAGGCTTTTCTGTTACCATTCAGGGGTTGAGTATGAGCAGCACTGCAATTATACCAATCCACACCTTCGATATGAGTGCTTTGCCATTCGATTGCCCAATTCCCGCCGTTATAAGAACAATCATCGTTTACATATTTATCACCAAAATAGCTTTCATCCGGATCATAACATTCAATATCATAAAAATCGTATAACACCTTATTATTAGTTATGCAGTAATTTCTTATCTGTTGATTCCGTAAATGAAGATTTCCAGATAATCCAGTGCCATCAGCATGTCCAGTCATATAAACAAATGTAATACTTGGATATTCAGACTCCAGTTGTGTCATAGGTGCCAGATATGTGTCTATCATCTCCTGTTCACTACGACTGGAAACCTGACCGCACCAGGACCATATAATTACATTTACATCTGCGTGGGAAGGATCATCTAAATATTCTCGTGTTTCATTTACCCAAGCAGGATAGTATCCACAATCATGATCCAACCAACCTGATCCATAACCATCACCTTCTTCTAAATCGAGTGCACCGTTTGTTCCTCCATTATTCCATGCAAAAATATTGTTAGGAAGTGAAAGCCCAAGACCGCCATTATTGGCAAATGTAATCAATCCTGTCATTCCTGTCGTTAACTGGCTGCCATGAGATGTATGACCATAACCAATGTGCAAAGAAGCTTTGGCTTGAATTATAACAGATTCAGGAATTACGGTAATGTTTGTGCAGGTATGATCGATAACTATCCCCTGAGATAACACGTTTATTTGCCATCCGAATAAGAGGGAGAATAGGAATACTATAAAACGGACTTTTAGTATGGAAATTTTTTTGTAATCCATTTGTTACCCCTATTATATTTTTTGTTTTTTCACTTTTAAAGGATCATTCAGGGATTTGGTATGTTGAATAATCCTTTTCGATGGGTTAGACTTTCATAAATCGTGCCGTTTACTGCTTAATTAGAGAGGTTTTGATAACAATTGTAAAATATTGCTACTTAAGGTGCCATGGAAATAATAGGTTAGAAAGATATAAATCATTTTATCAAATAATTATCTTCACAACTAATTAGCTATAGCTAGCTTATCGCCGCGTTTTATTTTAGCAATATCATTTTCTTTGTTTCCGAAAATTTTCCGTTAACTAATCTGTAAAAATAAACTCCGTTTGATAGTTTTTCTGCATTAAATTCTACTTGATAATTACCTGCTTGCTTATTTTCATTAACTAAAGTTTTTATTTCTTTACCTAAGGCATTGTAAATTTTTAATTGTGTAAATCCCGAATTGGGAACGGAAAACCTTATTATTGTTGAAGGATTAAATGGATTTGGGTAATTCTGTTCTAAGATATAATTATCAATGAAGTTCTCCATTTCAGAAACTGATACTGTATTATTTTCCCTGATTACAACTGCATTTGGTCTTAACAGGTTTCCTGCGCCAGTTGGAATGAAATCTTCTATATAATTTCCCAGACTATCAAACATTTTAACAGAGCTTGTTGAACCATTGCCTATAAGTATGTTTCCGTTTGGAAAGAAAGCAACTCCTTCCGCGCTTCCTAATCCAGTTATAAAATTGTCTAAAAACATACCAGTAGAATCAAATCTTTTTACAGATGAACCGTTGTAATCTATTACAAGCAAATCACCATTAGTATCAAACCAGATGTTTGTAGGACCAAGCAGATTTGTATTTACAAAAATTCCAAGATCAGTTCCGTTAGTATCAAATTTTCTTACACTGGCTCCGTTGTATGATGAAACATATAAATTACCATTGCTATCCCAATCAATACCAATGCTGTTAGATACACCAACACTTGTATAATCATCAACAAAGGTACCATCCAGCTGGTATCTTTTTACTCTACCGTTTCCGCTCCATTGCAAAACATAGAGTAAACTATCACCTCCTATTTTCATTCTAGTAGGTCCGCTGATTCCTGTTGCAAAATCCTCTATATAAGCACCGGTTGATGAATTATGCTTTGTTATTGTTCCGCTGTTAAGGTTTGATATTAGAACAATATCCTGGTTCTCAAGAAAAAGTATATCCTGCGGCCAGGCAAGGTTTGTATTGATAAAAACCTCCGGGTTTTCTCCATTTTCATCAAATTTTAATACTTGCCAGGGAGGACTTGAAAAATTCCGCGCATCACTTACATAAACTTCAATGGTTTGAGATAGATGGTTTGAAGCAAATAGGAGTACGAAAGATATTATTATTAAAAGTAAAGTTTTCAGTTTCTTAGTCATAAAAATCTCATTTTTGATTAAAAATATGATGATAGTTGGGATACTATTGCTGATTATCAACTAAAACTATTTTAGTAAAAACTATTAACTAAAGCAAACCACTAATGTAATATTTAGTTATTTATTGTTTTATCTGCAATAAAATATGAGACGCCCTTTGCCGCGTTGAATAAGAGCAACTGAGATGGTTAATTTGTTTGGGAAGATACAGTTCTAATTTTTCGAACGAAGCTTGTTTACAAAAAAGGCGCCCATCGGACGCCTTAATATTAAGCTAAAAACATTTAATGCTTTACACCCATTTCATCAAGGATAAATCCGCCATTACCAAATTTGTCTGTAATAAAAAGAACATACCTGATATCGACACTTATTACCCTTTGCAGATCAGCATCATACTGCCAATCGCTTATCATAGATTCATAATTGCCGTCAAATGCTATCCCGATTATTTCACCATTTGCATTCAATATTGGACTTCCGCTGCTGCCACCGGTTATATCACCCATATGCGTAAATGCAACAGGAATCTGCTCAAGTTCCGGATCAACATAGTTTCCCCAGTCTTTGTTGTTGTAAAGTTCAACTAACCTGTCAGGCACATCAAACGGATCTTCATTTGTTTCTTTGTTAATTACTCCGCGCAAAGTAGTAAACGGGTAATACCACACAGCATCTTCCGGCATATAGCCCTTTACAGGTCCGTATGTAAACCGCATTGTACCATTTGCATCGGGGTACAAATTGCTTCCTTTCCACTCATACAATGCGTCAATATATTTTTTACGGATTGGTATAACTCCTGCAGAGAATGACTGGCCTTGTTTTGTTAATTCATCCATCTCAGGATAAAGTGCTGCAGCCATATTTATAAAAGGGTCATCAAGCGCTTCGAGTTCCGCAGATGTTTTTCCCACAATGGAAACAACATAATCAGGATCAACAAGTTTTGAATTCTGCCAGTAATCTTCAACAATAGCGTCGGGCACCATTTCAGTATCAGTTAAATACTTTAATCCATGAATTCTTTGGTCAGCAGGGAGTTCAGCAGCCATATTAATTGTTCGGATCATCAGGGCTTTATCAACCGGCTCAAAATAATTTGCATAGTTTAACGGAACCTGTTCTTTTATTCTCTCAAAGGTTTCTGTCGTAATTCCGGGCTGTCTCTCACTCTCCGGTTTCTCGATTTCTTTAGTAATGTTATAGATCTGTATTGCAGCACTTAAAGGTGTTCCCGCAAGTCCGCCAAACATTCCAAGCACATTATCTTTATGTTTTGTTTTTTCAAGTACATCATAATATTTTTTTTCATCACTGATAATAGTTCCGTACTTTTCTTTAAGTGCAGGATTTGTATCAAGCCAGTCCATAAATTCTTTTTCAAAATCTATTTTTTCCTGAAGGTAGTTTGTTTTTATCATGCCTTCAACCTTACCTTCAAAGTTTTTTTGCGTGTTTGCAAGTCCTCTTTGAAGCGAAGCAACTTTAATTTTTCCTTCTTCAGAATTTTTTGTAAGATCTTCGGTTATTTTCATAATCTCTTTAAAGTTTTTAATCACAAAAGGATAGTTTTCTTTTAAATTCCAGCTAACCGAATTAGAAGAACGATAGCGGGTTGTGTACCCGGGATATCCAAGAATAAATGTAAAATCACCTTCATCAAGATCTGTTTGTGAAACTTTTAACCATACTTTTGGTTTATATGGAACGTTAGCGGGATCATATTCACCTCCAGTTCCATCCGGAGTACAATAAACTCTCATAAAAGAAAAATCTCCTGTATGCCTTGGCCACATCCAGTTATCTATATCTCCGCCAAACCTTCCAATCATATCGGGCGGCGCATAAACTACCCGTACATCTTTAAATGTTTTATAAATGAAAAGATAGTATTCCTTGCCGTTATACGTTTGGGATACTCTTGCCTGAATATCTGTTTTACCTTCTTCAATCAAATCAGTCATTGCCTGAATTTTTTCCTGGATTTTTCTCTGTCTTTCATCCGGATCGGTTACATCTTTAACAGAAGAAGTTATTTCATTTGTTACATCTTTCATTTCCTGCAAAAGCCTTGCAGTGTAGCCCTGGGCATGTATTTCATCAGAACGATTTGCTGCAAGAAAACCGTTTGTCAAATAATCGTTTTCCTCTGATGATGCACGCTGAATAGCAGTGTACGCTACGTGATGATTAGTAACGATTAATCCGTCCCGGGAAACAAAGGAAGCTGTGCCCCCGCCAATTTGAATAATTGCATTGTACAGTGCGGGTTTATCCGTGTTGTAAATATCGCTCACCCCGATTTTTAATCCTTTGCTTTCGAGATCAAGATTTTCTAACTGATTCAACATCCACATTCCTTCCTGAGAAAAAATGCTGCCGACAGATAGAAACATCAGGATTATAGTAAAAAATATCTTTTTCATATCATCACCATTATTGTTTATGGAATTTACCAATCAAAACTAATCGTGATATAAATCAACTATACTTTATTTTATATAAAAGCGGTATATGTTATACAGAAGACAACTAAACTTGATGCACGGTAAATGACTGGTGAGGTTTTTTGATAGAGGGCAAGGAAATAAATAATTAACTATAACTAAATATTTATTTGAGTATTTTAATTACTCTTGGTACACTGCTGCAATATCTCTGATACTCTTCACCATATTTCAAATTAAGAAACTCTTCTTCAGAGAGTATCATTAAATATGATATAATTATATATTGTAATAACCAACCTAATGTATACCACGATATAAATAATAATGCAAAGCCAAAAAGAATAATTCCATATCCAACTAATTGCGGATTCCTGGTATAACTATATAAACCGCTGGTATTAAGTTTATTCTTATCTTGTCCAAAACTTCTCCCACTTCCCAAACCAAACCATGCAATAATTAAGATAACCAGACCAAAGATCAATATAGCTGAAAAGAAGAGCTTCAATGTTATATTTTCAGGCAAAGAAGGTAAATCAGGCCATTTAACAGGAAAGAACAAGTACATTAAATTTGCATGAACAATGAATACAATTGCTTCGAGTGAATACGAAACTGGTGAAAGTTTTGATTTTTTTAGATAGTCCTTCCGTACAATAACGCGAAACACTAAATAACTAAACAGGAGAAAAATTACTGAGCAAACGAGATATCTTGTTAACATTTTACTTATTCCTCACATAAACCAATAGTTTTAATAATCATTTCAAAATTTCAATAGCATACTCTAATTGTTTATCTCTTCCAGCTAAAATATCTTCTTCAGTTTGCACAACTCGTATATCAGGCGGTACACCAAGCCATTCCCACGGAAGCCCATCATAGCGTCTTAAATCTATAAATCCAATTTCCATAGATTTACCGCTTGGTAGAAAATAAAGTCCTTCATCACCACTGCCAACAGAACCGCCGCCGGTTGTATCTCCAACAGCGGTAACATTTGGTAATTGTTTTAACACTTCCGTGCAAAGCTCTCCCGCACTAAATGTAGAGCCGTTGATAAGCACCACAACAGGATTTGTATATATTAATGTTTGCGATGGCTCGAATGGCAGCAAATCTGCTAACTGCCCGTACCAGTAGAACGGGGGCTTTTCCATCGGTGCAGTTATAAAATGCGAAACAACAGCTTCAACATTTGCATAATCGCCGCCTCTTTTCTGGCGGATATCTATTATCAATCCCTGAGTGTTTTTAAGATAATTTATTACACCGGGAAATTCATTAATTAGATAATCTTCATGAAAATCAGAAATAAAAGCATAACCAATATTCCCGGGTAGTATTTCATATTCCACGCTGCTGCTTTGTGTTAAGCGCAGTTCTTTATTAAAATATTTTCTTACCACAAACGGGCTGTATGCATGGCGGTCTTTAAAATGCCTTTGCGGATAGTAAGGATAAACCTCCCCTCCTCCTTTTGTGCGGTAATAAATATGTCCATCTTTCAGTTCAGCTAAAAAATCACGCAGTACAAGAAAAAACTCATCTCCTTTTGCATTTCCGGCTAACGGATGATACACTGTATAGATTGAATCCCAATTAATATTTTTGAATTCAAGGTAAGGATAAACATCATTTATCCTGTTCCACGCTGCTTCAAAATCTTCAACATTAAGATTAGAATCGGGTTCAGTTACAATTAAATCTTTACAGGAAAAAATTAACGGGATGAACAGAATAGAAAAAATAAAAAGTTTGTTTTTCATATCACTTGCCCTCAAAATCCATATGTTAAAGTAAACACTACATTATCCTTCGCAGAAAGCAGCGGCTCCCACGAGCTTATTCTTGTAAGATGGAACATATATGCTGCTTTTACAGAAAGATTATCAAATAAATAATAACGCGGTCCTATAATGAATTTCAGGTTATTGGCTGATATTAAAGTAAGAAATTTTGCTGGAGTTTCATCCGTCTCTTCAGTATCAACCATACGAAATCCAAGTGAAATCAAATTAAAATCCAATGATCCTTCAATATAAAATTCAGAAGAGAGCTTATAAAAAATTTGTGAACTGATTCCACCGGAAATTAACAATGCAATAGACTGAGAATAATCAAATCCGGAAACAGCAATATTTTGCTTATTGAAATAAAAGAATAATTCCGTTGAAGGACCAAGAAACCAGTAAGCATCATTATCAAAAATTGTAAACTTTGAAAGTTCATAACTAAAACCCTGGTTGAGCGAAAACTGGTAAATATCTGTACTCACATTATTGTTTTTTATTTCAGATGAATTCCGAAAATCAAGATTCAGATGGTAAACATAATCTTCGTGAGTATTAACCCAGCTAATTCCATAATACGGTAAATTACCTGAATATTTTTCTGTAGAAATATATTCATCAGTAACTGCGTGACTTCCAAATCCATAATCTAAGGAAATTCCGCCGGGAAAAATTATTTTTTGATCTAAAGAATCTTGAGCGAATGTTGATGGTATTGTTAAAAATATCAGGAGCAGAAATAAAAATGATTTGAGATAATTCATAATTTTCTCTTCACTTTTTATGTAGAAATGGTATCAACACCAATAACCAGAAAAGGTTATAAAATGTTTAAATGAAAATTAAAATTAATTGATTTTAATTTCAATAAATATTATAAGTTTCAACTTAATAGATAGTAAATAATCAGCAGCTTACCATTCTCCTGCCATTTACTCCATCCCCTGGTAAGTAATTTATAATGCTCATCAATCAGTTCAACCTGCATCCACTGGTTTTTAATTTTTAAAACTCTTAAGTAAGAATATTGTGCAGTAACCAAACCTGCATGAGATAAAGGTTTTACACGAATAGGATTTTCTCCGGGAGAGATAATTTCAACACTGTTTATTGTAAATAAAAACTCAGGCCAGTAGAGCACCTTATTTTTATGCCTTTCTATATAACTTGTTTGTCCGTTAGTTTCATTCACCATCACTTCTGTAAATTCAGGTGTAATAGATACAGCACGAAGGAGGAGAATTTCATAATCCATTTTATTATGTGTTGGGAAAAACCATGGAGGTGCGTAAGAAATTTCAAAGCCCGTTTCAGTTTGTTTAAAAACTACGCTGTCTGTAGGAGTATGATCATTTACAGGTTTTTCCAGGTTTGGGTCTCCATATAAATATAAAACCCTGTTATTATAAAAATTTGGTTTTACCATTCCCAAACCCATCGGTGGTTTATATTCACTTTTTAAAACGGGTGCAGAATTTAAGCCGCCCATAACAGGTAAAGGTTCAGTTGTCTTCTGTTTTAGTTTTCTTTCAGGATTTTCAGGTTCATCATTCGGTTGATCGCGCGTAATAAATCTATATACAAACAAGGCAACAAGTAATAGAAAAACCGCCCCAAAAATTTTATTAAGCAGCACAACAACTTTTTCATTTAGAAAATTTACTACAGTAATTGCTATTACAAATGCAATAAATCCGCCAATTAGACCATTGCCCAAAATTATTGCTGGTCCTGCTAAACCCTGCCCTTTTGCAGCCCCTGTAACTGCTGAAATTACCATCATTATTAAAAAAACCAGTATAACAGAAAGAAAGTAAAACACAATACTGGAAGGTTTAAGAAAATTCTTCATAGAGTAAATTCCTCAGTTTATAAATTCTGATATTTTTTGCAAGCTAAGTATTAATTGATATTTATCAAATATTTTTTTTAACAAATGTACCTCAAATGTGTAAGTCATTTAAAATGATGTCAATTATCGTACATCAACTGTCAATCAAACTATACACATTTCCATCAAAAAGATTAAAAAACAGTTAGTATATTAGCTTTTGTAATGGCACTTTGTTTGGGCTGATAAAATATCTTAAAACAGAGGTTACTATGAAAAAGCTGATATTAATAATAGCAATACTTTCTTTTTATAATGTAAATGCACAATGGAGTGCTGCTGCAATAAAGCTTGGCTCCTTTTCCCCCGGTGCATCTGATGCAGGTTTTATAATTGGTTACGAAGGCGGAAAACACATTGATAAAAATTTTAATTTTGGATGGGGAATTGATTGGTTCCATAAAAAATATGTTGATAAAACTCTTGTTCAATCATTTAATGAAATTTACGGAATACAGGGTGGTATTAACGAACTTAGAGCAAGTACTAACCTGCATGGCATTCCGTTGATGATAAATGTTACAATCAAGCAACCGGTGGCACCGCGTGCAATAGTTTATGCATCGGGTGGTATAGGCGCCGAGGTTCTAATAATAGATTTCAGGAATTTTGAAAATCCCGATGAGAGTGAGCTTAAAGGTGCGTTCGATTTTAACTGGCGTCTTGGTATTGGCGCTGCATATCTTATTGGTCCACGTTCAGAATTTTTACTCGAAATGAATTACCATTCTGCTGAACCAAGCTGGACTTACGAAGTAGATGTTGAACCTTATGGTAAAAGAACTTTTGAAAGAATTTACGATATGAGCGGATTAATGATTCGTGCAGGATTTAGATTTTACTACTAAAAATTTTATCTCTTTACATATAAACCAATTTCTTTATAAATGCCCTTTGGGGACATTTATTTCAATAAATTTTTTCTTACAATTTGAATCAAAAAATAGCTTTTACTGCTGAATACTATTAATAATTACCCACTGCCTTGATTTTGAACTTTAGTTTCGTATTTTATCTGGAAAATCCTAATCAATCACACGGGGAAAGGAGGAAAGAATGGATCTTAAATTGAATTATACTTGCGATATCTGTGAAACAGGTTTTCTGCTCAACTTTGAAAAATCTGCGGAAGAATCAAAAATCCAATGTCCTCACTGCAACGTGGTTTATAAATTCTCAGAGGAGGAGATAACTAGCTTTCACTCATGCTACGAAGAATTTGTTAATAAGATGAAGGACGCCAATAAAGAAGAAATTTCTTAACCGTTCGAGTTAACTTTCCTTACTTCATCTTAGAGCCTGTTATAATTTTTCAATGTACTTACCGCCACCAAGCGATTCCATTTGAGTGGTGATCCAATTTTTGCGCCTAAGCGTATAACCAGATGGATTCACTACGGAGTATTTTATGGGATTTGGCAAAACAGCGGCAATTAATGCTGCCTGCTCTTTTGTTAATTTTGATGGCATTCTATTATAATACTTTTGGCTTGCCGCATCAATTCCAAAAATCATATTACCCATTTCTGCTATGTTTAAATAAACTTCGAGTATTCGCTGTTTGCTCCAGAAAATTTCTAAAAGAAGTGTAAAATATGCTTCAAAACCTTTTCTTATAAAGCTTTTACCTTCCCATAAAAAAAGGTTTTTGGCAACCTGCTGGGTAATCGTGCTTGCACCCCTTAACCTTCTTCCTCGCTGGCTTTGATTTATAGCTTTTTCAATTTGTTTTAAATCAAATCCAAAGTGATGAGGAAAATTCTGATCTTCTGCAGCAATAACTGCAAGCTTTGCATTCACAGAAATATCATCATAATCAACCCAGCTAAAATAAATTGTAGAACTTTGTTCAGAAGAAAATATTGCTGAAATTTTTCTTTGAATCATAATTGATGATGTGGATGGATCAACCCATTGTAAAAGTAAAACTGAAAAAATGGAAAAAAGAAAAAATATTATTACAACTTTTATAGCAGTTTTATAGATTGCTCTAAAAACCTTTTTCCATTTATTTTTCTTCTTCTTACTCATTTACTTAAACTAACTTCAAAAATAAATTAAGGTAAAGGATCATAGCCGCTGCTTCCCCATGGATGACATTTTAAGATTCTCTTTAAACCAAGCCATCCGCCTTTAAACAATCCATATTTTTTTAGTGCTTCCAAAGTATAATGCGAACAGGTTGGCGTAAAACGACAAGATGACGGAAATAATGGTGATATTAATAACTGATAAATCTTTATTAAAATAATAAACGGGAAAGTTATCACAGCAATTAATAGAGTAAATAATTGTTTCATCACTTTAAAATAAGATTAAATACAATGAAGATGAACATCACAAATACTAATAAAATAATAACTATCTTAATAGTAAAAATGCGTTCCGTAAAAATACCTTTGATATTTGTTTTATTTATAAGTTAATTTGCAGGCGTTTTTTAAAAATATAATTGAAATGGAATGGCTAAAAATATTGTTATAGTGGAATCTCCGGCAAAAGCCAAAACAATTGAAAAGTTTTTAGGGGAGAATTACCTGGTTACTTCAAGCTACGGGCATATCCGTGATCTTGAAAAAAAGGATAAAGGAATTGATATAAAAAACAATTTCACACCAAAGTATATTGTTCCGGAAGAAAAGAAATCGCTTGTTAAAGAATTGAAAAAACTTACCGATAAAGCAGAAACGGTATGGCTTGCAACTGATGAAGACCGAGAAGGTGAAGCTATTTCGTGGCATCTTAAAGAAGCATTAAACATTCCCGTTGATAAAATACAACGAATTGTTTTTCATGAAATTACGAAACAAGCAATTCTTAAAGCTGTTGAAACTCCGAGAAGTATTGATCTGCACTTAGTTGATTCACAGCAATCAAGAAGAATATTAGATAGGTTAGTAGGATTTGAACTTTCACCGATATTGTGGCGAAAAATTAAACCTGGATTATCGGCGGGAAGAGTGCAATCAGTTGCTGTAAGATTGATTGTAGAACGCGAAAGAGAAATTGATTCATTTAAAGCACAATCAAGGTATAAAGTTACTGCAGTATTTGTTGTTAAAGATAAAAAAGGATATGAAACACAATTTAAAGCTGAAGTTCCTAATTATTTTAACACTGAAAAAGAGGCAAAAGAATTTTTAGAAAAATGTAAATCTGCTGATTTTACTGTTGAAAGCTTAGAGAAAAAACCTGTAAAAAAATCTCCAGCTCCACCATTTACAACTTCAACCTTGCAGCAGGAAGCAAGCAGAAAGCTCAGATATTCAGTTGCAAAAACAATGCTTGTTGCACAAAAATTGTATGAATCAGGCAAAATAACTTATATGCGAACTGATTCAGTTAATTTATCAGATCTTGCGCTCAACTCTGCAGAAAAACAAATAAAAGATGAATACGGTAAAGAATATTCACAAAGGAAAAACTTTAAAACAAAATCTGCATCAGCGCAGGAAGCCCACGAAGCCATCCGTCCAACAGATTTTAGTAAAGAAAGTATTGCCGGCTCTAAAGATGAAAAAGCTTTGTATGAACTTATCTGGAAGAGAGCTATTGCCTCACAAATGAGCGATGCAAAAATTGAAAGAACTACTGTTAAAATAAATGTTTCAACAGCGGATAAAAACTTTGTTGCAAAAGGTGAGGTAATAAAATTTGATGGATTTCTAAAAGTATATCTTGAATCAACAGATGAAGAAAATGGTGAAAACGGGAATGACGGTTTGCTGCCTGAATTAAAAGAATCAATGAAGCTTGATTATGACTATATAAAAGCATTAGAAAGATTTACAAGACCATCAGCGCGTTACACAGAAGCAATGTTAGTTAAGAAACTTGAAGAACTTGGAATAGGAAGACCCTCAACTTATGCACCTACTATCAGTACAATTCAAAAACGCGGTTATGTGCATAAAGAAGATTTAACCGGAATTGAAAGAAAGTATAAAATACTTACACTTAAAAACAATAAACTTGATGATGAAACTAATTCTGAAATAACCGGAGCAGATAAAGGTAAACTTATTCCACATGATATTGCAATGCTTGTTAATGATTTTTTGGTTGAACATTTTCCAAGAATAATGAGTTATCAGTTCACTGCTCACATTGAAGAAGAGCTTGATGAGATTGCAGAAGGTAAAATGGATTACCACGAAATGCTTGATGAATTTTATTTCCCTTTTCACGATAAAGTTGAACATACAATTGAGAATACTGAAAGAGTTAGCGGTGAAAGAATTCTTGGTAAAGATCCAAAAACAGGAAAACAGGTTTCTGTAAGGATGGCACGTTTTGGTCCTGTTGCACAATTAACTAACCTTGATGATGAAGATGAAAAACCTGTATATGCAGGATTAAGAAGAGAGCAAAAGCTGGAATATATAACTTTGGAAGAGGCACTGGAATTATTCAAACTGCCAAGAACTTTAGGCGAGTATGAAGATAAAGAAGTAACTGTGGCAATTGGAAGATTTGGTCCTTATGTAAAACACGATAACAAATTTACTTCGCTTGGTAAAGATTATGATCCATATACTATAGAACTTGATGAAGTAATTGAAGTGATAGAAGCAAAACGTAAAGCCGATGCAGAAAAACTTATAAAAGTTTTTGATGAAAATCCTGATTTTATGATATTAAACGGAAGATGGGGACCATACCTTAAAGCTGGAAAGAAAAATATCCGTTTACCCAAAGACCGCGATCCTGCTTCATTCACGCTGGAAGAGTGCATTGAGCTTGAAAAAAATCCTCCCGCACCGAGAAAGAAAGGCAGATCGAAGAAGAAATAATGGAAGAGACGGGAAGTACCCCGTCTCTGAAAAATTAGCAGAAACCTTATTTCATAAGAACCATCTGTTTCGATTCACTGAATAATATTCTCTCACCGTTCATTACTGTAATACGGTAAATGTATATACCGCTGCTAAGCTTTGATGCGTTAAAGTTAGTTTCATAATTTCCTGCGGTTTGGTTTGAATTTACAAGCTCTGCAACCTCATTACCCAGCATATCATAAACCTTTAGTAAAACAAAAGCATCTTCTGCGATTGAATATGAAATCTGAGTTGTTGGATTAAATGGATTTGGATAGTTTTGACCCAAGTAATATTCATATATTACTGTTTCCACACTTAGTTTACTAAACTGACCAAAAGTAATAGAAACCGTTGAAGAGTAAGGAGAAATATTGTTACTCACATCCTTAGCTCTGATCTTGTATTCAGCAGTATACTTATCAGCACCGATATTGGTTATATCGTAATCGATATATTGCTTTGTTGTACCTGCTACCGCAGCAATTTGAGACCAGTCACTCCAACTACCACCATAAGGTTTTGTTCTTCTTTCTATCAAATATCCATCATCATTAATTTTTACATCTGGTTCATTATTAAACGCCCAGGTTAATTTTGCATATGTTTGATTCTCTACCTCATATGATTCCACAGCCAATCCTTGTGGTGCTAATGGTACGTCATCATATTGTAGATAGTAATAAATTGGTTCTCCTGTCCATAGACTCCACACTATGAATAAATCGTTTGAAACACTCGTAACCGATACATCTCTAAATTGAACACTATAGTGTAAAATGTCATATGAACTAGGCCAATTTTCGTCTGGACTATATTTTTTCTTATGTAGTAATGCTTGAGGGGATTCTGGATTAATCCAAAATGCATGAACTTTATTCCCGCTTGCATCGCCGACCGTTTTGGTTACCTGAAGTTTATGCGTATTATTTGTATAAGTAAGAGTTGCATCAATTTCCTTCTCAGTTCCCCAAGATGACCCGGTTACTGTTTTTTTTCTGTTCTGAAATGACGGAAGTCCCGAAATCCATTTATAATAGAAACTATGAATATTTCCATCTTCAGTAACAAGAAGCCTGTCTATTTTTGACTGACCTTGGCTAGTTGATGGATGTATTTCGAGAGGATCAGACCAGTCTGTATAATCGTAATCTCTGTTGTAATTATCACCTAAGTTATTGCCAACCCAATCTGCATTACCAGTATTTATGGTTACGTGTGTTCTTGGAACACTGCTGACATTTGATGTAGTTACCGTAGGAAAGCCACCATTGTTTACCGGTGATGAGTTTGTTATATTTTCAGTGCTTCGCCAGATTATCCCATTAAATAATTTGAAATACGATTCATAATTACCTGAAACCTTTTCTGACCATACAACATGAAGACCTTTCCCCGAAGTATATGCAGCATCGACGCCGTTGCAATTTGTTGCACTTGTATTTTCAAATTCTATTTCATCTATTGATGACCAATTATCACCGCCATCTGTACTTTTTTGCACCTGTATTGTATTATCTTGCCTGTAAACGACGTACATTATAGTTTCATCACCAACAATGTTTGGATAATCGCCGTAATCGTCTAAATTCTTACCTGCAGAAGGAAATCCTGAAGGTTGTTCTCCTTCGGATGTTAAACGAAAATACCTAACGTGTTTATTATCTCCAGTGTACAGTACTCTCAATACATGAATGCCGTAATGATTTGCAAAGATCGCAATTCTTTCGTCTTCATTTAAGTAATCAATATACGTTTCAACTTCATCATTCCACCCAGATTGTGCCTGTATATATGAATTAGAGAAGATGAATAAAACTAAAAAAATGAAAATAATTTTCATTTCTTAATGCCCTCCTATTTAAGCATAACACCCTTTATAGTTTTATTAGCAAAAGGTGTTGCAAGGCGAATAAAATAAATTCCTGAATTAACATTGTTCTGAAATTTATCTTTTCCATCCCATTGTACTGTATGCTTGCCCTCTGGTTTTACCCCCTCATCCAAAGTTGTAATTTCATTTCCCAAAATATCGAGTACTTTAAGTAGTACCTGACTTTCTAAAGGAATTATGTATGAAATATTAGTTACGGGATTAAATGGATTGGGATAGTTCTGTTCTAAACGGAATTCTGAAACGATATCACCATTTTCTTCGTTGCTAGTAACTGCAAAATCTGGTTTGAAAATGTGTGTACAGTGTTTCGCTTTTCCATCAAATCTTACAATATCTCGGTGAATAAAAAGCTCTTCATATTCGTCACCGTGTAGATTATACATTGTAACACCCGTAAATCCACCAGGTAAGTTATCCCTCATCATGTAGAAAATTTCGTAAGAGGGATTAGTAGAAGTTCCCTTGAACTGCATTATAAATACATAACTACTAATGCAAAAAACCAGTTCTTCGGTTCCATCTTTATCAACATCAAGTGAGAAAGCATTACCTGCATATAGAGGATATACTCCTGCAAAATCTATCCTGTAAATCTCCTCGTACTCGTTATCACTAGTGTATTCAAAGCAGGTAAATCCTGTAACATCCATCACTCCGTTATAGGTTGTGCTGGATACCCAAAATTCAGGCTTCCCGTTTTTATCAATATCATTTGTTGCCATCTGCATATAGGCGTGATTGCCAACAATGTTTTTTTCCCAAACTATAGAGTAATTATGCTCACCTTCTGCTTCGATAATAAATGCATCCCCATCAATACCACCATAAACTATATCAGTTTTATTGTCCAGGTCAAAATCACCAATTGCATAGCCATCTGATGAGTTAGTCGGATATGCGAGTTCGAAAATAGGATCGTAATTATTAATTGATTGATTATATTCACAAATCACTGTCTTCCTAGGGGAATGATCGTGGAATAGGAGATCAGTAATTCCATTCTTATCGAAATCCCCGAATTTTGGATGATCAATCTGCCCTGGGTACAAAGTAAAAACGAAATCAATAGTTGTTGGTAATGAGTTAAGACTATCAGTTGTATAAAAAAGACTGTAATTTGAAATATGGCTGCGTGTTATTAGTTTCATCTCATCATTTCCAATTATTTCGAATAATCCTGTAACTGCTACAACTGAATCTGGATAAGTAAAATTATCTGAAAATATACCGGTTGATTCCATTTCATATATATGAGTAGGCATCCATATTAGTGGATCTTCAAAATCTTTTTTATACCCATAGATTTCAGGTTGTCCATTTTTATTCGCATCCCCAATAACAAGCTCATAACCAGATGATGTAGAAACTAGTACTTCCTGCCAGAAATAATACATATCTTTATAAAGCATAGTATCTATATTCCAGGTTTCTATTACTGTTGTTGGGATGGAATCAGCTTGTGAGGTTTCTGGTTTTCCCAAATTATAATATTTTACTCTCCCTTCAGGATATTCAATCCTGTAAATATCATTCTGTTCTTCGGTAACTGTTATATCGCCTCTGGCTTTAATCTCCTCAAGCAAATCATACCTGCTTTCTTGGGGATAAAGAAGAGACCGTGTAAATAATATTATTGCTATTAAATATTTCATAGTTTCAAATCATTTCATTGGAAAAGATAAATTTCACTTCTGCTCAGGCTATGTAAAACCGGTAAAGTATCCTTTCCAATTATAAAACGGTTTAGAGCCATATTTGTATTTAACAAAAAAGGCACAAACTGTGTGCCTAAAATATTTTAACCTATTTACAATTATTAGGTTTTTTTACTGAAAGGAATATATAAGAGTAGTAGGCAGGGGAAAATCAACATCATATTGCCCCCCCCCACCATGAAATCGGGAATAAATTTATTGCTGCAATATGGAAGTGAAACTTTTTGATAATACCCCCAAAAGGTCAAACAAAATGTTAATTTATTTAAAAGTAATGCAATTTTAATTTAATGTAAAGCAAAAAATTAAATTATAAGCAAATCAAACATAAAATAAACAGAACCGAACTAACTATCTTTATTAACAATTCAATTGAAACTAAAGTTTATTTATCTTTGATCTGTTGATATCAATTTTATACTATTATAATATAATTTTATCACTATGTTTATTTCTCAGATTACATGGAATGTAAGCCCTGAAATTTTTAACCTTAGTATAATTTCAGTAAGGTGGTATGGTTTACTTTTCGCAATGGCTTTTATTGTGGGTTACTTTATACTTACCTGGATTTACAAACAGGAAGGAAGACCAAAAAGTGAAGTTGAGCTTTTTACTATTTATGTAATATTTGGAACTGTGATAGGCGCACGACTGGGTCATTGCCTGTTTTACAGCCCGGAGTTCTATCTTTCCAATCCAATGGAAATTATAAAAATATGGAGAGGTGGGTTAGCCAGCCATGGTGCTGCGGTAGGAATTGTCACTGCTCTTTATCTTTATGCAAAAAAAGTGAAAGATGTTAATCTTATCTGGCTGCTTGATAGAGTAGTAATTGTTGTTGCACTTGGTGGTTCTTTCATCAGGTTAGGAAATTTATTTAATTCAGAAATTATTGGAATTCCTACAGATGTTTCCTGGGCATTTATATTTACGAGTGTTGATTCAATTCCACGTCATCCTGCACAATTGTATGAATCTATTGCTTATTTAATAACATTTCTTGTTTTGCTTTTTATTTATATTAAAAAAAGAGGGAACCTGGGCAAAGGTTTCTATTTCGGATTATTTCTTATAATGGTATTTCTATCCCGGTTTTTCATTGAATTTGTTAAAGAAAACCAGGAGGCATTTGAGGCAGGTATGATATTAAATATGGGTCAGTTGTTAAGCATCCCGTTTATTATAACAGGAATTGTTTTTATAATAAGATCATTTAAACAACCTGCTAATAAAGAGTTGAATAAGAAAAGCAAAAGTTAGATGATTATCATCAGCACAATAAAAAAAATCACTTTCCTGCTACTGTATTTACAAGTCACAATCATTGCACAGCCAGAATATGTTACAACAATCCATCCTTTTAAGGAAATTCTTAAAGAAGTGGTGGGAGAACGAGGAGAAGTAACTGCATTACTTCCTCCTGGAACATCACCCCATACATATAATCTTTCACCCTCAGAGATTAAAAAAATAACAAAAGCAGATGCATTATTTTATGGCGCAGAACATCTTGATGAATGGGCAATTGAGTATGAAAATAGTAATAAGATAGAGTTGTTAGGTCTTCTTCCTGCTGATTCTCTTTTAAATATTTTTTCAATTAAGAATGAAGATCTGGGAGTCGATCCGCATTTCTGGACTGATCCTTTAATAGTAAAATTGCTGCTACACCAATTAACAGCAAAGTTATGCGAAATCGATCCTTTGGGATGCAGCACTTATAAGGCAAATGCCAAAAAGTTTTCTGAAGAGCTGGAAATTTTAAACAACGATATTACAAAATATTTAAAGCAGCATAGTAATAAAGCAGTTTTTATTTCACATCCATTTTTTCAATATTTTTTAAAACGTTATAATTTTAACCTGGCAGGAATTATTGAACCAATACCGGGAAAAGAACCAACTCCAAAGGATTTAAAAACGCTGATAGATATCGCATCAAAAAAAAATGTAAAAGCAATCTTCACTCATATTCAATTACCTGATAAAGCCGGTCAGCTACTTTCAGAAGCTACAGGAATAAAATTATACGCTCTCGATCCAATTGGTGGAACTGAAGGAAAATATTCATACAAAGAAATATTGTATTACAATACCGGTATTATATTAAAAGCATTACGATGAAAGATGAACCAATAGTAGTAAATAACCTAAGTGTAAATTACGGTAGCTTTATTGTTCTTGATGATATTAATTTCTCTGTTCCGCAAAATTCATTTGTTTCCATTTTAGGTCCAAACGGTGCCGGTAAATCAACTCTAATAAAAGTGCTGCTTGGTTTAACCGGGTATTCTGCAGGGAGTGTATATCTATTTGGGAAAAAACCCGGTAAAGTTGATTCGTCTTTAATCAGTTATGTACCTCAAATAAAAACAATGGATAGAAATTTTCCTGCTATTGCAATTGAACTTGTGCTTTCAGGGGTTAAGCAAAGATGGCCTTGGGCTTTGGGTGGTGAAGCAAGATCCAAAGCTGAAAATGCGTTGCAGCTCGTTGGAGCTTCTAAAATTGCCAACCGTTCCATTGCACAACTTTCCGGCGGCGAACTTCAGCGTGTTTGCATTGCACGAAGCATTGCAAAAAATCCTAAGTTAATAATTCTTGATGAACCTGCGGCAGGTATTGATGCAGTTGGTGAATCGGATCTATACAACCTTTTGGAAGATTATCAATCAAAATATGGTGCTGCAATTCTAATGATTACTCACGACTGGCATATTGCAAACCATCATTCTGATTTTGTGCTGCTATTAAATAGAATACAGATAAGTTACGGTCCGCCAGCAGAGTCTCTAAAAGAAGAAAAGCTTAGGAGAGCTTTCGGGCATATTGGTCATGATCACTCACTTAAATCAATTTAAACATGTTTGAATTGTTTTCACTTCCATTTATGCAAAGAGCTCTAATTGGAGGAGTGCTTGTAGGATTTCTTGCAAGCTACTATGGAGTTTTTGTTGTGCAAAGAGGATTAAGTTTTTTAGGTAGTGGATTGGCGCATGCAGCTTTTGGAGGAATTGCACTTGGTTTACTGTTAGAATCGGAACCATTGTGGATCGCTGTTCCGTTTACAATTCTTGTTGCGATAGGTATAACGTGGGTAAAGAGCAAAACAACATTAGGAAGCGATACCACAATAGGTATTTTCTTTTCAGTTTCGATGGCATTAGGAATAGTTTTTCTATTCATGCGTAATCAGTACTCTGCTGATGCATTCACCTATCTTTTCGGTTCAATTCTTTCTGTTGGCTATACTGATATATTTTTTTCATCCCTTGTTGTAATCACTACAATTTTCTTTCTTCCATTCTGGAAACGATGGGCATATTCCTCTTTTGATAGAGAACTTGCACAGGCAGATAGAATACCGGTATTATTTGATGATTATGTGTTAAGCATTTTAATTGCTGTAACAATTGTGGTATCCATTAAATTAGTTGGAATTGTATTGATAGCAGCATTTCTGGTTATTCCAGCTGCAACAGCAAGAATATTAAGTAAAAGTTTTAGCAGGATGACAATTGTTTCTGTTATAATTGGAGTGCTTAGTGCAGTTGTTGGGTTGTGGATTTCCTATTACCTGGATGTTCCCAGCGGAGCAGCAATAATTTTGTTGCAGGCGGGCGTGTTCTTTATTTCAATGTTTTTTAACTCAATCAAATTAAATTAATTAAAAATTTTCTATAACTTTTTTAAATTCTGTAAAACTTTGCATTCCAATTAAATGTTTAACTTGCTTCCCCTTTTCATCATAAATAAATGTCGCAGGAATTGCACCGCTCCATTCTAAATTTAAAAAA
Organism: uncultured Ignavibacteriales bacterium; assembly: GCA_963714405.1. GTDB lineage: Bacteria > Bacteroidota > Ignavibacteria > Ignavibacteriales > Ignavibacteriaceae > JAZGGS01. The sequence goes on from CAVQOH010000002.1 coordinate 365,558, forward strand.
TTAATAAAATCTTCCGGTTCAACTACTTTTATAACATAGTTACTGAAACTTGCATTTTGCTTTTTTAAAAAAGGAATGATTTTACTATCAATTTCTTCAGGGAAATCAACACTAATTGCTATTACATCAATTTTCTCTTTGTACACTTCTGCAATTTTTACTAAATCAGGAAACTCTTCACGGCATGGCGCACACCATGTTGCCCAAACATTTATTAAAAGAGGTTTCCCATTCCTGTTTTTTATAACCTCTTTCAAATCTTCAACGGAAATAACTTCCACATCAATTGGATTATAGATATTTACTTTAAGAAATGGATAAACCGGTTTATTGTAAAAGATAAAACCGGTTAAAAAGATTAATAAATAAATTTTTTTCATCAGGTAATCAAATCCTTTTTATTGTACAGCCAAACGCTTTTGTTTCTTTTTTGCTTACTTCACTCCCTGAATAAATTTCATCTAGTGCATTTTCCAGATCATTTGTAACAACATCTGATTCTTTTCGTGAGTTATCAATTCTACCATGATAAAGTGTTTGAAATTCAGAATTTAACACATAAATTTCCGGTGTAACAGATGCTTCAAACATATCAGCAATAATATTTTTATCATCCTTTAATATTGTAAATGTCAATCCGTTTTCTTCAGCGTGTTCTTTTATCCTTTCAACGGATTCTGCTTTGTTAGAATTGATGCCCAAAAACGCAAATCCTTTTGAGGCATAAAGCTGATAAATATTTTCCATTCTTTTATTGTAATCATTTGATATTGGGCATTCTGTAGCAATAAAAATTACAACCGTGGCTATGGAATCTTTATAATCGGAAAGTGAGTGATTATTTCCATTATAATCCTGTAATGTAAAGTTTTCAATAGAAGTGAGAATTATTTTGCAATATTAAAGTAGGCACCTATAAACAAAGATGATAATACCAATAGTAATAAAGTTAGCAATTTTTTCTTAATCATTTAATTTCTCCATTCGATTTTTGTTAAAAATATTTGTGCTAATGATTATAAAATTTGATGCCGAAAACAAGTGAAATATTATGGAAGGACAAAACTAATCACAGATTTGAATTTTACTAACAAAGTTTGGATAAAATAGTTAATTGGTAATTATTCAATAATTAACATATTTTTAGCCTGCTCATAAAATTTAATGCACAGTTACAATTTATAGTTTACCAGAAAAATCAAAATGAAATTACTTCAAAAAATTAATAATGGCAGCGTTTCTGTAGGAATTGTAGGAATGGGTTACGTTGGATTGCCGCTGGGATTAGCTTTTGCATCACAGCAAATTAAAGTACTGGGTTTTGATTTAGATCAAAAAAAAATTACTGCTCTAAACAAAGGAAAAGGTTATTTAAAGCATATACCCACAAAAAAAATTAGTAGCGCAGTTAAATCAGGTTTTCTGAATGCTACTTCAGATTTTTCTCAATTAAAAAAAGTGGATGTAATAATTATTTGCGTACCAACGCCTTTAACCAGTCATCGTGAACCGGATATGACTTTTGTTATAAATACTACCGAAGTTATATCAAAGTTTTTGCGAAAGGATCAACTCGTTGTACTGGAATCTACAACCTACCCTGGAACTACAGAAGAATTGCTTCTTCCAATTTTAGAGAATTGTAGAAATTCGGGGAACAAAAAGTTTATAGTTGGCAAAGATTTTTACCTGGCTTTCAGTCCTGAAAGAGAAGACCCTAATAACCCAGATTTTACAACTTCACAAATTCCCAAAGTAATTGGTGGTGTTACCTCAAATTGCTTAAAGGCTGCTAAAGCACTTTATGATAAGATAATTGTTCAAACTGTACCGGTTTCATCTCCAAGTACAGCAGAAGCAACAAAATTATTAGAAAATATATTCAGATCAGTTAACATAGCTTTGGTGAATGAGCTTAAGATGGTTTTTGATAAAATGGATATAGACATTTGGGAAGTTATTGCAGCAGCATCAACAAAACCATTTGGCTTTAAAGCATTTTATCCGGGACCTGGTTTAGGAGGGCATTGCATTCCTATTGATCCTTTTTACTTAACATGGAAAGCAAGGGAATTTGAACAGCATACAAAGTTTATTGAGCTTGCCGGTGAAATAAATACTTATCAGCCTAATTATGTTGCAGAAAGATCTTCACAGGTTTTAAATAAATTTAGAAAAGCACTAAATGGGTCAAAAGTATTAATATTGGGCGCGGCCTATAAAAAAGATATTGATGATATGCGGGAATCACCCTCACTTAAACTAATAGAAATTTTTAGGGAAAAAGGTGCAGCAGTTGATTATTACGATCCACTTGTTCCTAAACTTCCTAAAACAAGAAAATATAAATATGATATGAAATCAGTTAAGCTAGTGCTGCCAATATTGGCAAATATGATCTAGTAGTTTTAAGTACTGATCATAGCAATTTTGATTATAAGTTTATTGCAAAGAATGCAAAATTAATTGTAGATACAAGAAATGCTTTTGGAAGCCGATTAATTAAAACTAAAAATATTTTTAAAGCTTAAATGATTATGTTGAAATGAATTACTTTATTGAAATGTTATAATTTTTATTCCATTTCAGGAATTTACTAGTTGTTCATAAATTTTATATGTTTTGACTGCAATCTTATCCCAAGAATAAATATTTTCTGCCCACTCTATAATTTCTTTTCTTTGTTTTTCCAGGTTAAAGAATAGATCGCTATCAAAGTATTTTAAAATTGTATTTTTTAAGTCTTCTACATCTTCAGGTTTACAAATGTATCCGGATTTTCCTACTAACACATCTTCATCTTTAAAACTCCCAACATCTGTAGCTATAACGGGCAACCCATATGCATAGCTTAATACGTGTAAACCACTCTGAAAAATTGACCTATAAGGCAATACCAAACAATCAGCGCTTTTAAAATATATCTCAACACTATCCTCAGGAATAAATTTAAAATGTGTAATGCACTTTCCACCAAGATTATACTTACTAATTAATTCTTTTAGTATAGAAACGTAATTATCATTTCGTGAAGCACCTGCAATTAAAAGTAATAGATCGTTGCGCTCAGCAACTGCTTTGCTAAAGCTTTCTATTAAAATATCAACACCCTTATATTCATTAATACCACCAAAAAATAAAATCAATTTTTTATCTTTGGAAACATTAAGCAGTTTTCTTGCTTCATTTCGGTTCATTTCCGATTTAGGAACTTTTATATTAAGCCCAATACGATTCACAAATATTTTGTTACTAGAAATTTTAAAATCATTACTAAGTTCTTTCTTCATTTTATCATTATGAACAATGATACTATTAACTAGGTTATAAAAAAGTTTTAAAGAAAATCGATTAAATGCACTGTCCTGATTATCTCTTTTTTGTTTATTAATATTATGGGCTGTAAAAACTATTTTTTTGCCATTGAGTTTATAGTAAATATTAAGCAAGGTACGATCAAAAAATAAAAACTTATTTGGCCATTGAATATGAAATATTTTAGCTTTGGATTTTGCAGCATAGGCAATCAATCTGATATAATATTTGACTATTCTTTTATACTTTTTAGAGGTTGAAACATTTGGGTCTAAACTTCCTCTATAATTATAGAAGGTAACATTTTTAAGATGATCAAAAGCACCTATACTTTTATCAGAATCAATTACATCAATTAATAAGCCTTCAATTTTACTTAGACCACTAACAAGCCCAAACAAATACGTGCTTTCACCACCTGAATGAATAATAGTTATTTTCATTTTAGAAAAAGTCGGAATTATAATTTTATTGATTTTATAGCTTTGTAAACTGTATCAGCAGAAATTTTTTCCATACACGAAACAACTTGGGTACAATACCGTTTATAAAAACATTCACATTTTTCATCGGAAAAAATCTTTGTGCCCTTTTTGTAAAGTTCTATTTCAGAAATTGAGGTTGGACCGAACAATGCAACAATATGTTTTTGGAGTGCAGTAGCTATATGTAAGGCAAAGGTATCTGCTGTTATTACAACATCACACAAGTCTATTATGTGTGCAAATTCCATAATAGAATTATCGCAGCCAGTATTAACTAAATAATTGAACTTTTGAGACAGGAATTCATTTTTTTCTTTTTCTTCCGGCCCACCTAAAAGTAAAAGATTAAACTGCTCAGGTTTTAAAAGTTCAATCAGCCCCTCCCAATTTGATAATGGCCATCCTTTACTCGGCCATTTTGTTCCAACTCCTGTATTAAGCCCAATTGTTAAATAGTTTTTTCTTAGTTCATATTCATTTCGGAGCTTCTCAGAATTTGTTTGTTTAAATTTTAGAATTGGTGGCGAAATTTTGGAGCTTAATCCAATAATATTATACATAAGTTGTTGATATGATAATTTATTAGCAGCTTTGAAATCATCAAAAGCACTCATCTTCAGCCAAACATTTGCTTCTTCTGAAGTTGGTATTACTGAGCCACTCTCATTAAGAACAAATCCAATTTTCTGTTCTCCAGCAGCAGTTGCAGCAATTGCAGAACTTATTTTAGAAGTATCTAAGTTTATTACAATATTAAATTTCTCTACTGATAAACGATATTCTGAGTCATCATTTACAAAAATAACTTCATTTACAAGTTCGTTGTTAATAAAAAGATCTTTGGCTTCTTTTCTAGTACACCAGGTAATGTGAGAACCCGGATATTTTTCTTTTAAAGGTCTAAGGATAGATGTAGTTCTTAAAACATCGCCTACTGCATCAAGTTTTATTATTAATATCTTGAATTTAATTTTTAAATAATAATCACAACTATCACACTTTATTCCCTGCTCCTTATTATACTTGCAAGGTCTATCGCCAGGAAAGTAAGAACAATCAAATTTTAACATTTAACAGCTTTCATTCGAATTTAAGACTGAAGAATAGAGTTTCCAATGTATGTTCATTTATTTTCTTTAACAGAAATTTGAAGATCCGCTAGTTCAGTACTTATATAACTTGTAATTGTGAAAATAAAGAAAAGTATACCGGTCATTTCAAGAACTTCTTCTAACGTAGTAAGCAGTGAGTAAGATAAGTTGTTCTGGCCATAAAAGTAAATATGGTTGCTGCCGATAATTTCTAATCCAATTGCACCAAGTATATAAACTGTACCCGAAATAATAAAAAGAAACATGTAGTAACGTGGCAGATGCAACAAAAATTTATAATAGGCGACCAAGAAAATTACGCCAAAAATAATTGCAGGTATAACCCAGGTAATATATAAGTAACCTGTTGTATTAAGAATATTTCTTATTGGAGTGATTACTTGTTCATGCAACTGAATCATTTCATCTGAAGCAAGCAGAAAAAAAATTGCACTTAAAAAAACCCAATGGCGATAATAACTATCATTTGATTTTTTTTTAGCAGAACTTATTATAAAAAGTAAAAATGAACAAAATATTAAACTAAGTGCAGCATACCATGTTGGAAAGTTTAACTCTTTATCCAAATTAAAAAGATTTACAATGTATCTATCCTGACCATCAAAAAAGAAGTATTTATAAAACTGCCCTATTAAAGATAAAAGAGTTAGCACAATTACTATCGTTGCCAAAACCCGTGCAATCTTTTTAGGCGAATAAAACAAGTTCATTTAGAATTCCCTCATTATTTGGATTAGATTTAAATGATATAATTAAAGTTTATAAAAGAACATTAATAAAACAAGAATTATTAGAATAATTTTAATTTAAAATTTATTTGATTAATAATCCTTACAAAATGATTTTAAACATTAAAATTTGTAGTCAATATTTTAACAAAATAATTCACTTTTTATTTTTACCTGAAATTTTTTTTTGTAAATTACAGACCGGATTCTGATCCACTTGCAGGGCAGCACTTTAAATAAAATATATTTATTTCCGGTAAATTTTACCACCGTAAAATTTATAGGCACTTTAATTTTGCAATAGATAATAGTAATTACCTTTTTTTGAATGGCAAAAAATTTGTAGGTTTATTGCAATTAATTGAATTATTGGGGAACTAAAGCGACCCTATTAGAGAATGTATGATTGCTAAATATTATTAACCACAAAAAGTTTGTTTTTGACAACTGTTGTGATTCTCTAATAAATATTCCTCATAACCTAGGTGGTAAACTTTAGATGATCCAATTACCTATTTAATTAGTAGGCAGTTAAATAAAAGGTGGTTGAGTGAAAAAGTTAATAATTTTAATTTTCCTTTTAGGGGTGAGTCTTTGCTGGGCAACAAATTATTATGTGGATAAAAATGCCGGGGGAAATAATTCAGGCACTTCATGGAGCAATGCCTGGACTTCGTTCGGAAGTATAAACTGGAATCTTTTTCAAGCTGGCGATACACTTTTCATATCTGGTGGTTCATCATCCAAAACCTATTTCGAAACCTTAAATATAAATGCAACTCAAGGTACAAGCAGTAATCGTATTATTATAACCAAAGGTAATTCTGCCGGGCACAATGGTGAAGTTATAATTGATGGACAGGATAGTAGGGCTGCTGGCATCACCAATTCATCTTCAAACAACAATTATATTACAATCTCTCATCTTACAGTCAAAAATCATACTGACAGAGAATTAGATTTAAGCTTGATATGGATTATGCGTTGATTGAATACATAAACATTCCTCAGTCTAATTGTAAGGGCGTTAGAATGTCCGACATGAGTAATGTAACAGTTTCGCATATTTTTTATTCAACAGTTGGTAATAGTGGGGCCCAAACTGATGGTATTGCTTGGGATCGATGTGATAATTTGGTAATTGAGCATAATGAGATTCATATCTTAAATAATGGTGCTGGTCATAATGATGCTATCCAAAAATATGATGAGCCAACCGGTGTTTATGATTTTACAATACGTTACAATAAAATTTATCTTAATACGAGAGATGCAAGTGACACCCAAGGTATTTTCCTTGAAGATGCAAGTGGACGTATTGAAATCTACAATAATCTTGTTGTAAGTGGAGATACTAATAAAGCTCATATTAATTTCAAAACCATACAATCAGCTTGTGATGCTTATATTTATAACAATACCATAATTGCAGGAAGCCAGGTGCCATCGGGTGGAAATTTGGTTAGATTTGATGTCGAAGCAAGTGGTTCGGTCATCCGTTTTCAGAACAACATAGTTGTTTGTACTTCAACCGGTCACAATCTGATTTTAATGAACGGTAGCCCAACAGTTTTGATAGATTATAACTTATGGTATTCTCCAAATGATGACGGGGTATGGAACGGAAGTAGTTGGAGCAGTTGGAGGTCAAGTGGAAATGATCCTAATGGATTAAACCAAAATCCATCACTAGATGGTACTTACAGGCCTGATAGTGAGAATGACCCTTCAGTTGACAACGGAATTCTTCTATCACTGTTTTCTGATGATTTGGATGGAATTAGCAGACCACAGGGTAATGGTTGGGATATTGGCTGTTATGAATTTGGAAGCCGTGGTGGAGATATAACACCACCGGAGGTAACAGGGGCTACATTATTAGATTCTGTTACTCTTAAAATTTTATTTTCAGAAATGCTTGATCAATCAACTGCTGAAGATGAAAATAACTATTCAATTACTAACAACATTAATATATTTAATGCATCACTATCGGGTAGTGAAGTAACACTTCAAACCTCAGTGCATTCTCCCGGATCTTATATAGTAACAGTTATTAATGTTGAGGATCTTGCCGGAAATCCTATTTCTAATTCCAACACGGCAGAATACTCACTAATACCTGCTGATAGTGTAGTTATGTATCCTATAGAAGAAGTTATTGGAATAGTACAAGAACCAGATCATACACCATCAAAAACAATTGATGGCATGGGTGCACTTAATGGAGATCCCGATTCCAGGTGGGCGGCTGAACCAATGCCTAAAGATTTAGTTTTCGATTTAGGAACTATTAAAAGTGTAAGCAAAACTAGACTATCGTTTTATCGATGGGATGCTGGGAGAGTCTATACGTATTCGATTTTAGTTTCAAATAATAATATTGATTGGCAGACAGTTATATCACCAAAATCATCTTCATCATCTGAATGGACTATAGATGATTTTAATGCTATACAGGCGAGGTATATAAAAGTATACTTTATTGATAACAATGAAAGTGGTTGGGCAGGATTGTGGGAAGGTCAGATCTGGGGAAATTCAGTAACTGCAATTGATCCGCTTAATAATGGTGTGCCAAGAGATTATTCGTTAGAGCAAAATTATCCCAATCCTTTTAATCCTTCAACTAAAATTAGATTTAACTTAACTGAAAAATCAAACGTAATTCTCAAAGTATTTAACTCTCTTGGGCAGGAAGTTGCTGAACTGATTAACACTAATTTAGAAAGGGGAGTTCAAGAAGTAGACTTTAATGCATCAGGATTGGCTTCAGGTGTTTATTTTTACAGGATTGTTGCTGGTAATTTTATTGATACGAAAAAAATGATATTGCTAAGATAAACTAGTGCGAAAAGATTGTTTGATAGATAAATCCAATCCTGATTTTAGTTAAAATCAGGATTGGATTTATTTTGTTTACCTACCTCACATACTTATTTCAAGTTTGATATTTTCAGTTACTCTAAGTTTTTGTGTTCCTGTTTCAAAATCTGAGCAAATAAAGTTATATATGAAAACATAAAAACAACCCCAATTTGTTGCTGAGGTCTGATAATTGTACTTTCCTGTATATTTAGCAGTAGAGTAATTAAAATAAACCATTGCCAATGGAATTTTTTATTTAGTTTACTTAAGTTTAGACCAAAATTTATAACTGCCAGAACGAACAGACCCAGCCCAACTATACCAACCTCGTTAAGTATATCTAGATAACCATTATGAGCCTGATTTGGTAACCAGACGAATTGCTCATAAAGTCTAAGTAAGTCTTCATTTGTAACCACCCAGTATGCCTGGAAACCGCAACCTAAAATGGGATGTTTGCCGGCTTCAATCAAAATTTCTTCCCACAAAACTGTTCTACCAGTAAATGTAATGTCTTTACCAATTAATCCTGGTAGCATATTAAAAAATTCAGGATCAAAAGTAACAGTCATTAAGATTATTGAAAAAAGAGCGGTAATTGTTATTGTTGAAAAAGTTTTTTTAATACCTAATGGATGAAATATTTTATCAGCCTGAAATAAACCAAAAACAAGAAGAAGAACAGCTGCACTTATAATTGATGTTCCGCTTCGTGATCCAACTAGTAATGCCAAAGAAAATAAAATAATAACAGAGGATAACACTTTTTTCTTTAATGATTCAGAATTAGTAAATGCAATAACCCAAAAAATTAAACTTAACAGAGAGGATTGTCCAAGACCATTCTTAGTCATAGCCAATCCCCTCCAAACACCATTTCTATCCAGTGCAGCAGGAATTGTAAACACAGAAGCCAACGAAACTAATACGAAACCAGCTAGAACGTACTGAAAATATTTAAGGTTCTCATCAACATCATCACAATAAATTAATGCAGCAGCACTTACAATAAAAGCTGTTAAGAATTGAAAATATCTTTTAAAGGATACAACCGGAAAATCAGACCACAGAATGCTGAGTGCGCACCAAAAAAGGAAAATGGTTAAGATCTTTTCTCGTTTTATAAGTGAAATAAAATCAAACCTCTTAAATACGATCGTAACAAACGAAATCATAAATAAGCTTGAAAAAACAATCTGGTTTAAAATATTACTGCTTGCAACATCTTCAACATCAACAATTTTTTCACGGAAGGGTAGTGCTGTTCCCCAAAATGAAAAGAAAATGTACAATACGAATGAGACCTTTGCAGCGATGGTTAAATATTTTAAGGTGTTATCTTGTTTATTCAATTGTAAACCAAATTACTAGTTGATTATGTTTATTACTGTTACGGATGGTTATAAGCTCGCAGGGTTAGTTGAACTATATTTTTCCACGAATATTTTAATTTATTAGCCCGATTTGCTGCTTTTCCCATATTCCTTAGTTTTTCTTTATCCTTAAAAACATTCGTTATTACATGAGCTAAATTATGGGAATTATTTTCTTTTAACAGAATACCGGTTTCACCATTGTTTATTACTTCAGCAAAATCTCCTACCTTTGTAGCAATTGCAGGTTTTTTAAAAGTATTTGCCAGATGAATTATTCCACTGTGATCAATTTTTTCATACGGAAGTACAACAGCATCTGCAGCAACAATCAATCGAGGTACTTTTGAAGATTTTGATTTAATTTTGCATAACGCCTCAAGAAGTGTATTCAATCCTTTATATTCTCTAATATAACCAAAAAACAGAAGAACATTTTCATTCTCTTTCAGATCAAAAAAATCCCTGGCTTCCTTTATGGATGGAAGTCTTTCAGGAAGGTAATTGTCAAAATTTCCATGAGGAATAATCTTAATTTTATCTTCCGGAATATTAAAATTAGCCAGCAGTTTACTTTTTACGTAAGATGAATGAACAATTATAACTTTAGATGCTTTATATGCGGTAAGTTGAAGTAAATTATCAAATCTACTTTTTTCATGAGGTAGTACGTTATGTGCAGTTATTACAAGCTGAACATTAAACATTCTTAAAAGTAATAAGAATATTGGTTCAAACTTTACACGAAAAAACTGGTAATGTACTACAACATTTCGTTTTTTAATGGATTTATATAATATCTTGAACAAATATTTTATATAAACAAAAATCTTAAAAAACTTAGAACTGTTTTGCTGTTTAGAAGGAAGCCATTTTTTAATAATCAGATCTTCATTTTGTTTAACAACGCGGTTTTCAGGTACTAGCAATTCTACATCTACTTCATGGGCAATCAAACCGGAGCAAAGACATAATGAATAATCATTACCTACCAAAGCGTCTATCATCATTACATTTATTTTATTATTACTTTGAGAAATGAGTCCTCCTAATTATAATTTGTTTTTTTTAACTTTTAATAAATGTTTTAGTATCTGGGTAATCACCATTTTTGCTTCGGGCATAAAAAAGTAAACTGCAACCAGGTATCCAATTGTTAATAAAGCTTTATAAATAAATACATCTGGTGTAAATAAATAATATATAATTAAGGCTGAAATAGTTATTGATGATGGTTTAATCAGGTTTGTAAAAGCTATTTTTAAATTGTATTTAATAAGGTATAAGTAATGAAATAGCACCGAGGAAAATCTTGCAATTATAATTGAATAAACCGCACCCATAATTCCCCAAATGGGCACCATTATCAATGCACCGGATAAACTAAGTATGCTCGAAATAACCCCTACTCTTAAAGTGCTTGCCGGAAAACCTGCCGACACCAAAGAATAGCCCATTATGTTTGACATTGAGTTCAAAAAGAAAGAAACCATTAAAAACGAAAATACAAGAGAGGAATCTAAATATTTAATTGAAAAAAGAAGTTGAATTATTTCCTTATTAAAGAGAAAAGAAATTAACAACACTACATTTATTATTGTTGAAATAGTAAAAAGTGATTTGTTCATCAAGTTAATTGCATTATCGTGCTCTCCTTTTGAAAAAAGTTTTGATAAACTTGGATAAAACACAACGATGAACGAATTAAAGCCCTTTTTCCCCGCAGTAGGAATTTTACCAGCTACATCATAGCTGGCAATGCTTACAGGATTTAAATAAGCACCAATAATAAAAACATTTACCTGGTTATATATAAAGGTTAGTATGCTGTTCATATAAATTGGGGCACTGAATTTTATAATTCTCTTAATATTTCCTGCTGTTACATCCCAGCGTAAAATGTCTTTATACTTTGCAAAAATGATTTGTAGAGCCACTGTAAGAAACGCAACTCCTATTTCTATGTACAAAACATTTTTAAGTGTTAAGTCGTCAGCGTAAATGATAATTAGCAGAAGAGCAACCCTTAGTATAGAAGTGATAATTTGAATAAGTGCATATTTTTTAAAAAGGTTCATCCCCTGCAATAAGTTAAAAAACAAACTTCTCAGATTATCCAGTATAAAAAGGAATATTATTATGTGTAAAAAATCAGATGCAGTAAAGCTAAAAAGTGAAAATAAAATATCACCAAAAAATATTACTAGAACTGAAAAAATAATTATGAATATTGCTCTTAATATCAGTGTTGGAACAAGAGTAGATTTTTTTTCCCGCTCAATTGCACTTGCAACAAATTTTACTAAACTAAGTTCTAACCCTAAACTGCTAATGATGTTTAAAAAATTAGCGATTACAATTATCAGAGCATAAATTCCAAATTCCTCTTTACTGATCTGCCTTGTAATGATCATTATGCTGATAAAATGGAATAGCATACTGGCCATGGTACCAGCAGAAGTAGCAAGTGATCCCTTGATAAAATTCTTTTTAAATTTATCGTCCAATGAAATCCTGAATTAAATTATAAATTCATCACTATTTGTCCTTAAAAGCAGCCCGCATTCTTTGCTTTTGCTCTTTACTAATAAAATTTTTCAATTCCTTCGAAACCTGCAAATCTGCACCGCCAAATTTTGCCCAAAAGTACGAACCAATGCTTAATAAACTTCCAATAATTATAGGTTTTCTTGTAATTTCTTTAATAAATTTTAGTGTGATAAAGAGTGAAGAGTATCCGAGGGAATAAAATTTGATACCTGTTCTAATCCTGTATTTTATTGAATGCCCGCTCCATGTGCCTGTACACCTGTGGTGAAATAACTTATATTCTTTAAATGATCTAACTTTCCAGCCGTGCATTCTTGCAGTCATTTCTGCTGCTGCATCAATGCCTCCATACTTTAAAGGAGAATATCCACCAACCTTTTCAAAGCACTCTTTTCTGAACAACTGAAAGGGACCACCAACGCTATTTGAGGCACAGGGTAGTTCTTTAAACTCACCGTCACAAAAATCAAAACGTATGCCACCAGCTATACCAAGCTTTTCATCCTTCTCAAATATTTTTAATATACTTTCGTAATAATCCGGATTGAATGAAACATCAGCATCTAAGTTCCCAACGTAATCAAATTGAATATCACCTAAATTGTTATATGCGTACATTACTGCTTTTGCTTTGGAGCCAAAGCTTCTTACTTTTTCGCCGGAACTTCTCAATATTTTTATAAACTTATGTTTTGAACTGTAAGATTCCACAATTTCATCTGTTTTATCAGTTGAACCATCACTTACAATTATCCATTGTTGCGGTAGAATAGTTTGATTGAGAACAGATTTAATTGTTTTCTCAATAAACTCTTCTTCATTCTTTGCTGCAGTAAGTAAAACGTATTTAAAATTGTTCATAAACTGATTAATGTTTTCTATTCTTTTATTAGCACTTGTGGAATTACCTTATAAGGTTTTCATAAATTCCTAACAGCTCTCTACTTTGATTTTCCCAAACATAATTTTGGTAAATTTCACTTCCTTTTTTTACAACTTCTTCGGCTTTTTCAGGATTTGAATATATATAATGAATAACTTCAACTAAACTATTTACGTTTCCAGCTTCAAAATAAAAAATAGAATCCTCATCAAAATAATCCTTTATACCCTGCGTTTTTGGTACAACCACGGGTTTTTTCATATGAAGATATTCAAAAATTCTGGTTGGAAAATTGATTTGTGTAAATGGACCAAGTTTATTTGGAATAATACCAATATCGCACTCAGGGATCATCTCAGCAATTTTATCTATTGGAACAATACCGCAATATTTGATCACATTACCTAGTTTTAAATTCTCAATCATTTCTAAAAATGGCGTAACGAACTCACCGGGACCATACACAATTAGTTGTAATCCTGGTATTATATCTTTCAAAATATTTACAGCATTTACAAGATCATCTAATCCATGTCTTTCCACAATAACTCCGTGAAACATCAATGTGAATTTTTTTTCATCACTATTTGTTTTTGCTTTATTAACATGGTTGTTAAAAATTGATTCCTGAGGTGAGTTCATTATGATATTAATTTTATTTTTAGGGCATCCGCGTTGAACAAATCTATCAAGGAAGGATTTATTTGTAGTTATAACTGAATGAGCAAATTTAATGCTAATTTTTTCCTGCCATTTTAACAATTTAGTTAATCTGCCTGCATCGCCTTCAGAATATTTTGTCATTAAAATTTCAGGTGAAGGATCATGCAAATCCAGGATAATTTTTTTACCAAAAATTTTAGGAATTACACCTAAAAACACTAAAAAATCAGGCATGTTATGAACATGAATCACATCATACCTGTTTTTAAGAAACAATAAGTTAAGTTTAAAGAACACACGTAAAAAGAAAATTGAATATAAAGTAACATATTTACTTTTTGAAGTTCTGGATTTGGACATGTTTATTCTATACACATTAACACCATAAACAGTTTCCTTTTTAACCTGCTCGGGTCTTCTCAGGCAAATCATATCTACCTGGTAACCCGCATTTATTAAGCTATCCGCTTCCCTCCTTGGTCTTGGATCAGTAGGTGAATAAGAATAGACCACCATTAATACTTTTTTTGTTTTCAATTTTTTAGCCAACCGCAATCATTTTCTTACAATGAATAGCAATTTCCTTAGGCAGGGCATTCCAATATTTACCATTGAAATTTTCTTTAATATACTCTAAAAAGTTAGAATAGATTTTTATTGGGAACTGCTCCATCTCTCTCCTGTTTGCAAAATTCAAATAATCTGGGTGAACATTTACCATCACCATGCCTCCCTTCTCGGCAATCCAGTTTAATTTTTTATACCAAATATCCGGTGTTTCTTCTTTCATAAGAATGTAAAGAGTAAAATCCTGCACTAAAGTATAAGGAAGTTCAAGATAGCTGGAATTACCATTTTTAGTTTTAACCCAAAAAGGAAAAATTGTTCCCATTCCATCGGGTTGTGGTTCAAAAGGATCAGTATCAAATGTAGATAAATCATATTCAATATTTAATTTTCCAATCCATTCCAGATTATGGTGCATTGCAGGAGCTCTGAAACCAACAGAATTCCATTCAAGTAAATATTGATTTATCTTCTTTGCTCTTTCAGTAAAAATTTTTTCATCTTTAAATAATTTCCCATCGTGATTTAATCCATGAACACCAACTTCAAATCCCTCGCTTGTTATAAGATCTCTCAGTTCTTTATCAACTTCATATCTTTCTGGTACAAAATTAAATGATGATTTAAAACCTAGTTGTTTTTCTAATTCCATGAGTTGTTTACATTTATCATGCCCACCTCTTAACTCCACATCATGTGTAAGAACAACTGCAAAATCTTTTCCACCGGGCCATCCTTTCCAGTAACCTGGCTTTTCTTCGCTCCCTGGAAAAATTGGCCAAACATTTTTATACTTGTTCACTTGCCTTTTAACTAAAAATCTTCTTACAATAAGTTGTACTCTTCTTGGAATTATTGGTTTTAGCAAATAAAATAATTTTTCCTTCATAATCTCAATCATCCAATATGCTTGTATGCAAGATTTCCGATTAATTTTAAAACAGGTTTGGGTGAATATCTAAATATATAATTGTGGTAACCAACTTCACCGGGAGAATGCAGACTAAATTTGCTGTTTTCTTCAAAAGATTTTGCTTTTATATTGTATCTAAAATATGGCGATGGAACCTCAGCTGCTCCCCAGCCCATTTTGAACTGACGCAGACTTTTATTTTCAGCACTGGTTCTTCCGAAACAGAAATTATCATATCCCAGGTTTGAGTAACGTTTTAAAGCTTCCCAAAATAATAGATCATTTGCTCTTAGGTTTTGAAAATTATAATCAGAAGCTCCAAATTTGTAAACGACCTCCTTGCCAAACATTAGAAATACGCAGCTTGCTATCACTTTGTTTTTGTAGATAGCTTCAGCGATTTCACAGAATCCGTCAGGCATTAGAATCTCTCCAATATTCTTAAAAAATTTAAATGGTTGAGGCGGTAATCCGTGCCTTTTTCGGGTTAATACATTTAGTTTATAAAATCCTGTAACACTTTTAGCATCACTTGAAAAATTTATTTCCAAACCATTTTTAACAGCTTTTTTAATATTTCTTTTATTTGAGCTTCTTAATTTACTTAACAACTCTTCTTCGCTATGCTTTAATTTCAAAATATGTAAATAACCGTTTGAGTAGCCTCCATGATTTTGCAAATAAGATGCCCCCCCTCTTAATTCAAAATATTTTGCACTAAATTTTTCGGCGAGAGCAGAAACTTCACTTAACAGTTTATTATACTCTTCCTTACTTTCGGTTAGCGGTTCGCAATAATCAGAAAATGGTAATGATACAAATCGTTTTCCTGTTAGAGAACTTTTAACATACATAAGCGGTAATAAACTCTTTAATATTCCTTCATCATAATTTGCAATATAGTTTGGCACAAAACCATAAGTTTTATTTAATACTTTACACCATTCTCTGGAGTGGAAAATTGAATATTTCTGTTTATCCAAAATCAATTCGTTCCAATTATCAATATTTAGCGGGTTAACTACTTTCAATACATTCCCATCTTAAATAAATAAGTAAATTTTTAACAATTTATACCTGTGAAAATCAATCTAAGCTTTTTCAAGCAAAGCAGGTTTATTAATTTTTCCAGTTGAGGTTTTAGGTAGGTCTTGCAAGAATTCGATTTCTTCAGGTATCATATATTTAGGTAATTTATTACCACAATATAATCGAATATCTGAAATACTAAGCTCTTTACTATCTTTACATACAATAAATGCTTTTATGCGATGACCAATTAACTCATCCGGAATAGCAACTACTGCAACCTCTTTAATATCGTGATTACTGTAAAGTGCTGTTTCTATTTCACCTAATTCAATTCTATATCCCCTACTTTTTATCATATGATCGCGGCGACCTATATAAATATAATTACCTTGCACATCCATTGAAACAAGATCACCGGTATGATATGTTCTATCCATAAAATTCGGCTGGAGATTATTCCACACAAAGTTTTTAGATGTTTTTTCTTCATCACCCCAATAACCTTGCGCAACGCAAGAACCCCTTGCAATCAACTCCCCTTCTTCCTCTGGATTATTAACCCGTTCTCCATTTTCTGAAACAATAAATACTTCCATATTTTCGCAAGCTTTTCCAATTGGAATAGGAATTTCTTGTTTTTCCGGAATATTATCTACCTTATAGAATGTAATTACATTTGTTTCCGTAGGTCCATAAAGATTATAATATTCAGGATGAGATAATTTCTGCATCAAACTTCTCAAGTACTTTGTGGGAAATACTTCTCCGGCAAATAGAACTAATCTTAAATTTTCAAATTGAAACCTTCCAATATCACCGTGCAAAAGCATCATTGTTAAAATTGATGGAACTGAATACCAAATAGAAATTTTATTTTTATCAATCCACTCAGCAAGTTTTATTGGAAATGTAGAAACAAATTCAGGAACTAATACTAAAGCAGCGCCTGCCTGCATTGCACCAAAAATATCAAGAATGGAAAGATCAAAATGTAATGGTGCATGGCTGCTAAGTTTATCATTTGAAGTAATTGAAAAAGTGGATTGAACCCATTTAATAAAAGTAAATGCATTCAAATGAGTAATCATAACACCTTTAGGAACACCAGTTGATCCTGATGTATAAAGAATATATGCCAGATCAGTTTCAATACAGGGATTATTTTCTAGTTCAATTTTCTTAAGGTTTAAAACTTCATGCCATTGAATAATTTTTGCATCACATGAAACTGTTCATTCTGTGGTTCATCCATTAAAACAATAAATCTTAGTGGATTCTTTTCAGGAAACATCTGCGCAACTAGGTTTAATTTTTTTCCTGAGGTAAGAATGCATTCAATATTACAATTTTGAACTATGTACGCAAGACGTGATAATGGTGCTTTAGGATCTAAGGGAACATAAACGCCGCCAGCTTTTAAAATACCATGAATGCTTACTATGGATGGAATAGATTTGTTAACATAAATTCCAACCCGATCTCCTTTTTTTACTCCATTTTTTACCAAGGTGGCGGCAAGTTTATCAGTAACACCATCAAGTTCTTTGTAAGTGATGCTATTATCCTGAAAAACAATTGCAACATTATCAGGATGTTTTTTTGCAGATTCGATTAAGAGGTGTTGAAGTAAAAATTTCAACGGTTACCTTTCAAATTTAAACTAAGATTATGATTAGAGACCAAGTTTTTGTGCAATTATGTTGCGCTGTATTTCAGATGTCCCGGCAAAGAGTGTGCTTCCAATAGAATCCCTTAAATCTCTCTCAACTTCAAACTCTGTAGTAAATCCATAGCCACCGTGTAATTGTACAGCATCCAGGCAAGATTTAACCCATGATTCACTTAAATAAAGTTTTGTTAAAGCTGCATCCAATGGTATGGATCCTGTATTTTCCTTTAACCATGCACTTCTGTATAATATAAGCCTGGCAGTCTCAAGTCTTACTTTCATATCCACAATTTTATTGGATACGGATTGAAACTTTCCAATGGAAGTTTTGAATTGTTTACGTTCTTTTGCGTATTTTATTGATTCTTCAAGTTGTCTTTCCATGCTTCCAATATAATTAGCCAGAATGCAACTTCTTTCCCATTCCATTGAATCATTAAAAATTGCAACGCCGTTTCCTTCTTTACCTAAGCGATTTTCAACAGGTATTTTACAGTTATCGAAAACTAATTCTGACCATGGATTTGTTTTCAATCCCATTTTTTTAATGTTATTTCCAATTTCAAAACCGGGCGTGCCTTTTTCAACCATAAAAGTAGTTATTCCCATAAAGCCCATTCGTTTATTTATTGTTGCAAAAATTAAAAACAA
Source organism: uncultured Ignavibacteriales bacterium (assembly GCA_963714405.1). GTDB lineage: Bacteria > Bacteroidota > Ignavibacteria > Ignavibacteriales > Ignavibacteriaceae > JAZGGS01. Next base: position 384,367 of record CAVQOH010000002.1, read on the forward strand.
ATCTGCAACAGGTCCATTAGTAACAAAAGTTTTGGTTCCGTTAAGAATATAATAATCACCTTGTTTTTTTGCAGTAGTACTTAAACTGAATGCATCCGAACCTGATTCCGGTTCAGTCATCGCGATGGCACCAATTGATTGCCCACTGCATAGTTTGGGCAAATATTTATTTTTTTGTTCATCGGTTCCATAATCAAGCAAAGGCATTTCCACATCCCACATTTGGGCACTCATTCCAAATATTAAACCATTATCCTTGCAGGCGTATCCTAAACCTTCCATCATAAGAATTGATGTTAAAACATCTTTACCTCTACCACCATAATTTTCGGGAACTGGTAATCCAAGAATCCCAAAATCAGCACATTTTTGCCATAAATCTTTAGGAAACAAACTTTGTTCATCTCTTACAATTAAGTCATCGTTCAGTTGATTTCGTGCAAAATCGATAACTGCTTTTTTTAATTCTAACTGCTCATCAGACCAAGAAAAATCCATTAACTTCCTTCATTTATTTAGATATTATATTGTATAATACATTATTTAGTTTGTAAACTAACCAAGTGAAAATATTACGATCGGGTTAGACTTTAAGAATAGTTAAAGTTACATTTTAACTTTTCTTAAAAATAAAAATCGGAACATACTTAATTTACCCAACTCTTTAAAACCAAGCGTCCTCACCATCCAAATGGCTGGTGTATTATCTGCCATAACATATGTATAAACTTTAGTAATACCCCGCTCCGTAAAATTACTGTATGCATATTTTAATATTGAATTAGTAACAGCAGTACCTCTTTCTTCAGGTTTTACATACATATCAAACATATATGCACTTTTCTGTACAGGTTTAATTCCAAAGAGTTTAATATCCGGGTGAAGTAATTTTTTATCTGCTTCTAAAGAAATTGCAAACCAACAATCACCTATTATTTCATTGTTGCGTATAAAAACAAACGTTTCATATCCTTTTTTAACATTACTAATTGTTTTAAGATACCTGCTTTTGTTAGGAAATTTATATTCCAGTTTTATATCACCCCTGGAAATTTTTTTTATTGTAACATTAGAATTTTTATTAGTATCTACAATAGTTTTGAAATCCGATAAATCTTTAACAAAGGTAACGGCCTTCCTGTTAATAAATATCGTTTCCTTAATAATGCTTTTTGCACCATCGGTTTTAAGCCGTTCTATTAATTGATTGATTTTTATAAACAGAGGATTAATCATTATTTTTTTTTCTATTAATAAATGAACTAATTGCTCCTATATTTTCAAAATTTTCAGGTAATACATCATCATCATTAACAGTAACAGAAAATTCACTTTCTAAAAACATGATTAGTTTTTGAATGCCAAGCGAATCTATAACTCCTGCTTCGATCAAGGAATCTTCATTGCTTAAATTTGAGTTACTGTTATCAAAAATTATTTCGCTAACAATAAAATTTTTAATTGTATCTTCACTACCCATAAAACGAGTTTCCTCCTATTAGTTTCCATGTTTTGCAGATTAATTTATCTACGTAAATTTCAGCATACGCTTGAATAAAAAATATCCTTAATTGAATAATACAATCGGTACACCTGAAAATTATAATTCATAATTAACCGCTTTCACAGTAATTATCATACCGAATAATTTGTTACAAAAAGAGCAGAAACTTAACTCTTAATTTTAATAACCTTCTTGTTTGTATCAAAATGATAAGCTACACTGATTATGAATATATTTCGATATTTCAAAGACTACTCTTTCGATAATATAGAAAAATTTTTTGACCTCAACTTATTTTATTCTCTTTTTAATATGTTCAGCAAGTTGCTTAACAAAGGGTTCTACCAACATACCAGTAGGATAGAATGGTAATACAATAGAATCAACTTCTTTAGCATTTTCTGTGTCCCATATAGCGTTTTCCCCAGAGTGCACAGAATATCTATGCTCAGGTAGAAATACAGTTAATTTACCATCGTAATATTTTGCTTTATAAATAAAAGCAGCAGCATCATTATGTTTTTTTATATCTGATTGAGTAATAACCAGATCATTCTGAGATATTCCATTTTTATCAAACAACATTTTTATCTTACTAAATAAAGTCCTGATTTTATTTTTAAAGTTATTATACTTGGTAATAAAAAAGTCTGTTCTCTTTTTTGTTGGAAGTGATAGAAGATTTCTTACAATAAATAAATCTTTTTCAAGGGCAAATTTTGCTTTATCATAAACTGATCTTGGAGAAAGTTGAGACCAATTATAAGTTTCCAGCATTCCCAGAAATTTAACTTCATCACCAGTAGCCTTTAATTGTTGTGCAATTTGCATTGCAATCGTTCCACCCATACAATAACCACATAGTTTATACGGCCCAGTTGGTTGAATCATTTTAATTTCCCTTAAATAAGCTTCAGCCATTTCTTCAATTGTACTTAACAGTGGAATTTTACCTTCTAATCCATAAGATTGTAAACCATATACAGGCAAATCATCAGGTAAGTGTTTAGAAAGATCGCGAAGGAAAAGTATATTACCTTCAGCACCGTGTATTAAAAATAAAGGATTGTCCGTTCCTTCGCGTTTAATAGAAATTAAAGAATGAAACTCTCTTTCATCTGTATCATCATCAATTATTTGAGCCAATGATTCAATTGTGGGTGCCCTGTAAAGATTGCTTATTGCCAGCCTTTTGCCAAAAGCTTTTTCAATTTCCAAAAATATATGCACAGCGAGAAGAGAATCGCCTCCAAGATCATCAAAAAAATTATCAATTGTTTCTATTCTCTTTATCGAAAGTAATTTTTTCCAGATTGAAACTAGTATATTTTCAGTTTGCGTAAGGGTTTTATTCTCAGATAAACTTCTTTCTTCATCAGCTATGGTGTATTCGGTTAACTTTTTACGATCAATTTTTCCATTAGGATTTCGGGGAAGTTCATTTAGAAAAACATAAGAAACCGGGATCATATGCGGAGGTAAATTTTCCTTCATAAATCCCTTTAAAGTTCCAGCTTCCAAATTTTTATTCTCGTGCAGAGTTATAAACGCTACCAAAAAAGCACCTTGTGTGTTCCTGGCTTGAGGAACAACAACAGCATTCTTGACTTCACCTTTGCGTAGAATTACTGATTCAATTTCGCCAAGTTCCACTCTCATTCCCCTCACCTTTACCTGGAAATCACTTCTACCTAAATATTCTATTGATCCTTCATTTTTAATTCGAGCTAAATCACCAGTTCTGTAAAGCGGATAAATACAATCATCAAATTTTTTATTTAGAAATTTTGTTTCAGTAAGTTCAGAATTATTCAGGTACCCTTTCCCAACGCAGGGATTTGACACGCAAAGTTCGCCTATTTGACCTTTTTCTACAGGGGATAAGTTATCAGGATTTAAAATGTACACTTTTGTTTCGGGTATGGTTTCACCAATCGGTACTGCAGAAGAACTATTAATATTTTCTTTGGTTATCTTAAAATTTGTTATAATACCCGTTGTTTCCGTTTGTCCAAAAATATTTACGATTTCTGCTTCCTGATTAAAATTATTTATCCAATCTAATGGTAAATCCGGTAGTAAAGTTTCTCCCACTGTAACAATTCTTCTTAGCTTATTATTTAATAATTCATTTCTGCTTATTTCATTCATTTCTTTTAAAGCAACATTGCACGATCTCCAGTGTGAAGGAACAAAATCAACTAATGTAATTTCTTCCTTTTTAATTAGCTTGAACAGTTCAATTGGATCTTGCACAGCAGATGGGTTAGCAATTACTAATTTAACTCCATGCGAAAGAGGAACAAATATCTGACGCACAGATAATGCATAGGTTATTGATGCAGTTTGGAGATAAATATCATCCTTTAGCAAATTAAGAACTTTAGGAACAAGATTTACAAAATTCAAAAGATTTGAATGAGTAATCATAACTCCTTTGGGGAACCCGGTTGATCCTGAAGTGTAAATAACATAAGCTAAGTCTTCTGAATTAAATTCAATTGATGGGGTGACTGTACTTTCTTTTTTAATTTCAGATGTAAGGGCAGAAATATTAATTGTTTTAACAACCTGATTTGGCAAACTGAATTCTTTATCTTGATTGCTAAGAACTAATTTTAACCCTGAATCCTTTATCATATAATTTATCCTGTCTGCCGGATAATCAGGATCTAATGGTACATATGCTGCGCCGACTTTATGAATTGCCAGCATGCTGATAATCATTTCTATGGAGCGCAAGGAGCTCACACCTACTAACATTCCTTTTTCAACCCCAATTTTTAGCAGGTAGTTTGCAAGCTGGTTTACTCTATTGCTAAGAGATCTGAAATTTAACAACTGTTCATTAAATTTAACCGCAGGATCTTCCGGTTTTGCAAAGCAATTTGTTTCGAATAAATCCAGATAGCTTGTTATTTCCGTATCCGTAATTATTTTCACTCCATATTAAAATTTTATTATTAAAAGCTTCTCATTAGATAAATATTTCGCAAAAATGATACCAAAAACCAGCAATATAATCTTGCACATCAATGGGGAAAATTGAGGAATGACTTTAAGCGTGTTGAATAAATTTTAAAAGCAAAATATTAGTCATAACAGTAATCAGTGCTTTCAGATTTTCAATTTACCCCTGTAAAATAATACTACTAATAACGGGAGTAAATTCACTACATTCCTAAGTTTTTGGAAGCACAACTGCTTCTTTTTTCGATCCCTGGTTTCGGCCATTATCCGAATGCGAATAACCATACCCGTATCCATACCTGTACCGGTAGTAATAAGATTTTTGTATTTCAGCAGCATTAGCAACAACACCACGAATTTTTATTTTAGCCTGATTCATTTCCTGAATTCCGCCAATAACAGCTTCTTTCATGGATGTATCAGGTCTCACAACAAGTATAGCATTTTTCACAGATTGTCCCAAGACAAGTGTATCAACCACTCTTGTTACTGGTGGTGTATCAATAATAACATAGTTGTATATAGATGTATCGATTGCTTTAAATAGTGAATTCATCCGTTCAGAGCTTAACAAAGAACTGGAATCTTCTCTAACTCCTCCAGCAGGAAGTATATCTATATTTTTAAGAATCCTTGTATAAATTGCCGGAGACCCACCTTTGGTAATAAAATCAATTAAACCAGGAGAATTTAGAGAAATATCAAACATCTTTGAGAGTTCTGCTTTTCTAAGATCACAGTCAATTATCAAAACCTTATTATTTTCTTTAGCAATAGTAACTGCTAAGATTAGCTACAACATTTGTTTTACCGGTATTTTCTTCACAGCTTGTAACCAAACAAATTTTTTCTCTTCCTTCAAGCTGATAGAACAATTTAGTTTTTAGTAACCTGTAAGATTCTCTAATTCCTAAATTATCTCCCATTAGAGTAACAAATTTGTCTTTTCTCTCAACAGGATTAGCAATTTTTTTAATAATATCTTTATCATAGCTTGGTATTAATGCCAATATCGGAATATTAAATTCTTCTTCTAAATCATCTAAATCAATAAGTCGTGTATTTTTTAGTTCAATTAAGAAAATAGCAAAAACACCAAATAGTCCTCCAAAAACCAATGCAATTACCATGTTTAATCGTTTTCGCGGGGAGATCGGAACTAAAGGCTCAGTTGGCTGATCAACTACTACAATATCCTGAAGTTTAGATAGCTCAGCCATTCTCATTTCTTCACGCTTATCAAGAAGAAGTGTAAATATTTTTTCGTAAGCATCCTTTTCTCTTACAAGTCTTGCCATCCTGTTTTCCTGAGCGGGTAATCGTTGCATTTTAACTTCGTATTTGGACATTAGGTTGGCAATTTTTAGCAGTTTCTTCTCAAGAGTATTAATGATAATCTGGTAAGAAGTTAAAGTGTTCTGGTTGTAGCTTGCTAATTTGTCTTCCGCCATACTGATTTGTTCATCAATGTTTATTACATCTGGATGATTTTCTGTTCTCTTTTGAAGAAGATCCAATTTCTTTAATTCCAGGTCAGAAAGCTGCTTCATTAAAACCGAAAATGGTGAATTATTTTCATAACCCCCATCGGGTTCAAGAAAACTCTGATCAAAATATCCGCTTGAAACAAGTTCTTTCTTCATAGCTTCTGATTTATTTTTATAATCAGAAAGGAGAAGGTCGGTAGTTAATTTTTCAGCTTCCAGCGTACTTAAATAATTTACAAGCTCTCTTGAGTTTTCATCAATGGTCATGATCTGGCCGCTGGCTTTAAAATTGCTCAAATTACTTTCAGCGCCCAACAGCTTGGATTGCACTTCTGCTAACTGGTCATCAACAAATTTAAATGAATAACGAATGGTCTGCTTTTGCTGCTCAATTCTGGTATCTCTAAATTTATCAATTACGGTCTCTGCAATAAGTCTTGCAGCAAACCTAGATGAAGATTTAACACTTAATTCAAAAACGTTTGTTTTACCAACCTTAGCAACCTTAATCTTTTTATTTAATCTTTCCAGTGCTAACTCAGGATTTCCTAAGTTAAAGTAAATTATGCTGCCAAGTGGTGCATCATCCCAGCTAAAACTAAAACTAGCAAAACTGGTTTCAAAGAGAGCTTTTGAAGAAGTTTCGTTTATAAGTCCGGAATCATTACCAGGTGCAACATCAGTAAATGAACCGGATGAATCTATTTCCTCAGCAATTTGTTGCTGCGTTATCATAATTAATTTGTCATCTTCAGTATCCCTTAATTCAAACTGGTTAGCATCAATTTTTTTAATGTATAGTTCTCGCTCTTCCTTAATATCCTTTAAATAACTGTGTGAAAAAACCGGAAGTTTAAAACCTATATTTTGAGCAAATGAATTTCCGGAATCAGGAAAATCTGTAAAAACATGATGCAGTTCATAAGAATTACCTGCTGGAGAAATAATTTCCTTTAATTCGAAACAAAGGTTAAGTTCTTCAACAACAGCCTTTAAAACATCGCCGGTTTTTACAAGCTCCATTTCAGTCTCAACCATATCCTGCGTTTGCAGTTTAACAATTTCAAGCAACTCATTTCCACTACTTTTCTGGTTTGAAACTTCTTTTTTCAGAAGTGCAACCGATTCATAAACTGGCGAAGTGAACTGGTTATAAAGGACAGCGAGAGTCAAGGATATTACAACTGCACTTATTACAACGCTTTTTCTTCTATAAACTATATGTAATATTTCAAGAATTGATTTTTCTTTTTTAGTATTATTTGTGCTTAACATCTTACTTAATTTTTAATTTAAAATTCATTTTACGTTTTTGTTCCAGCAGTAAAAAAACTGCTATAAACAAAATTCATTTAATTAATAAAAAGAGCTATAGCGGTTATAACCACAGCGATCATTGAAAAAATCCATGTAAACCTTCCTGGATCAGCCCAGAAGGATCGTGGTACAAATATTTGATCACCTGATTTTAAACCCAAATCAGAAGCTGTATTTCCCTCTTGAATAATTGTTTGCATATCAAGCTCAATTTCACGGTTTCCTCGGATAATATAAACGTTATCCAGGTTAGAATCACTCGTTGCACCGCCTGCCAGAGCTAAAATTCCAGTTATGGTTTCTTCCTCAGTAACATAATAATAACCCGGTTTTCCAACTTCTCCGTGAATATTAATTCTAAATAGAGATAAAACTGTTAATTCAGGATTTCGGTAAAGAGAATCATACCTTTCTATTACTTCAGTTTTAATTCTATAGAAATCTTTATTATTGGTATTTATTATACCCACAAATGGCAATTGCAGCATACCATCTGGTTGGATATAATAATCACCTGATATATCGTCGGTAATATCTAAAAAAGTTATGCGCACACCATCACCCGGTTTTAGCTGCCCGTAAATTTTGGTAATGCCATTTATTAAAATTGATGACAGTAATAGTAAAAAAAATATCTGTTTCATTACTTAATTATTTTATACAAGTTTACTACTTAAATTCAGATTATTAAAATGATGCAAAATATACAAACATCATTTTGATAAAAGAAGTCTCGAATTTAGTTGTAGTTTTGCAAAATATGCAACATTTATGCCACCAAAAGTATAAATATTCTGTTGATATTGTGCCATTCAATAAGATAAAATATTAAAATGAGAAAAATTACTAAGCATGGCACATTTTATGACGCGAATAAATGGAATAAGTTTTACTGGAACTAAACAATAATATCTACACCTTGTTATATGGTGAATATTAAATTCAGCAGTAATTTTAAATACTCAGAACAAAAATTATTAGCATAATTATTGATGAGGTGTTCAAAAAAATGAATCCAGATAAAAAACCTTAATAGTTGAATTATTTGGATTTGCAGTTTGATCAAAATTTTATTTCACACAATACAACTAAACGGAGAAAATTAAATGCAAGTCCCCTTTTTAGATCTTAAAGTACAATACAAATCAATTAAACCTGAAGTTGATGCAGCCATACAGAATGTTATTGATAACACCGCTTTCATACTTGGAAAGGCAGTTGCAGATTTTGAACAGGATTTTGCTGCTGCACATAATGTAAAGCACTGTTTTGGAACAGGTTCTGGAACTGATGGCAACCACATTGCTTTATGGGCGTTGGATATACAACCAGGTGATGAAGTAATCATTCCGGCAAATACTTTTATTGCAACCGCCTGGGGAGCTACATTATGCGGAGCCAAACCAGTTTTTGTTGATTGCCATCCTGAAAGTTATAACTTAGACCCAACCAAAATTGAAGCAGCGATTACTCCCAGGACTAAAGCTATTGTTGCAGTTCATCTCTACGGGCAACCTGCAGATATGGGTGCAATAAACGAAATAGCCGCCAAACACAATTTGTACGTTGTAGAAGACGCTGCACAAGCTCATCTCGCAGAATATAAAGGCAAGAAAGTGGGTGGATTATCTAGTGCAACATCATTTAGTTTTTACCCTGGGAAAAACCTTGGAGCTTATGGTGAGGGCGGTGCAGTGGTTACTGATAACGATGAGCTGGCCGAAAAAATAAAACTGGTTAGAGAACATGGTCAATCAAAAAAATATTATCACGACTCTTATGGGCACAATTACAGGATGGAAGGGATACAAGGGGCCGTTTTAGGTGTAAAATTAAAATATTTGGACGGTTGGACAGACCAACGAAGAAGAGCTGCCGCAACTTACCGTGAATTACTTGGCAGTATTAATCAGTTATCACTTCCTATTGAGTTGCCTGAATCAAAACATGTTTACCATCTCTATGTTGTTAGGATTAACGGAAAAACAATTAAGCAGAGAACAGAAATACGAAATAAATTGCAGTCGTTTTTATCAGATAATGATATTGCCAGTGGTCTTCATTATCCAATTCCATTGCATCTCCAAAAATGTTTTAAACACCTTGGTTACAATAAAGGTGATTTTCCAGTTACTGAAGATCTTGCCGAAACCGGTATTTCGTTGCCAATGTTTCCTGAATTAAAGGATGAGCAAATAAGTTTTATAGCTGAAAAAATGAGTGAATTTTTTAGCTGATAACATATTTTGTAAAGAAAAGTCTATGATAGGGAAGTAGAATTCCCCAAAAAAATATTTACTCAATGTTCTACCAGGAGTGGATCATCTCCAAACATTAAGTAAATAAGTGTAAAAATCTTTGTCTCATATTCTTATCCTAATCAATATTTGTTCTCATTTTGAAACTTACAAGAGGTAATAAGTTGTAAATTCAACTCATTATCAAAACATTTTACACCTATTTAATGGCATAATTTTAGTTTTTCATCACATAATAAATTGTGTTTTAATTGTTGAGGGCAATATCAAAAAACTTAAAAAGAAAATTTCATCATTTAAATTTTTATTCGGGACTGTTGATACAGTAGTTTTATTTGGATCTTTTCTGGCAGCAATGTTTTTACTAAGAAAAGATGTTTCATTAAACTTTTTTGAATTTCTGGGTCAATCGACATTCCTCGTATTTATCTTTTTTATTCTATCGTTATTGTACATTATAATATTCCAGTATAATGGTTTATACAGGATTAACATTATCATAACGCGTGCGTCGCATCTTGCACATATAATGAAGGCAATTTACTATGGCGCATTAAACATAGTGCTTATTTCACTTTTAATTGAACCAGCAGATGTGCTGGATTCCCGTTTGATAATTTTTGTATCAGTGTTAATCGTAATTCCTGCACTTTACTTATTCCGGGCAGAAATCCTTCGTTATATTCTTATAAGGTTTAGCGGTACAAGTTTTAGACGAAATGTGATTATTGTTGGCGATGGCAAAGCTGGTAAAATGCTTGCAACAAAGCTGATGTACGAAAATCCGATTGGATTAAATATACTCGGTTTTGTTGATGACGATAAAACTTTGAATGAAGAGGTTGTAATTGGTAAGAAAATTATTGGTAACATAAACAATCTTGAGCAGATTATTGAAGAAAATGATGTTGATGAACTGCTAATTGCAATTGATGATGAGGATTATGAAAATGTTCTTGGTATAATTGATTTATGTAAAAGTTTAAATGTTAATGTTAGGGTTACTTCAGAACTGTTTGATATTGTTGCAAGAAAAGTATCTACGGAAAAATATGCAGAAATACCGGTAATTGATGTTTCTTCACATTATAATAATTCAATAACACTTGCAATGAAAAGAACATTCGATATAATTATTTCAACCGTTTCATTAATCCTGCTTTCGCCGGTAATTTTAGTTATAGCAGCTTCTATTAAACTTACTTCCCCAGGACCTATACTCTTCAAACAAACAAGAATTGGAAAGTATGGAAAAAAATTCCAGTTTTATAAATTCCGCTCTATGACCATGATTGAAGGCGAAGATGAAGAAAGAAAAAAAGAAATGTTAGAATTTATGAATCAGGGAAATGGTGATTCAGAGACAAAAATTATTAATACCAGCAGGGTAACCTGGATAGGAAACATAATAAGGAAGTCTTCACTCGATGAACTTCCGCAACTTTTTAATGTAATTTTGGGAGATATGAGCCTGGTTGGACCTCGCCCATGTCTTCCTTACGAGTATGAAAACTACGATGAATGGCAGAAACGCCGTGTCAGTGTTATCCCAGGATGTACAGGTGTTTGGCAGGTTTGGGGAAGAAGTTCGGTTTCATTTAAAGAAAGTGTTGTTCTCGATTTATACTATATAAACAATATGTCACCGTGGTTTGATTTGCAGTTAATTTATCAAACAATACCCGCAATGTTAACTGCAAGGGGTGCAAAATAATATAATCAGGGTATAAATTTACAATTCTATTATAATTGAACGAGATATAGGAGGCTAAAATGAAAGTTGGGGTAATAGGTCTCGGTTATTGGGGCCCAAATCTTGTGAGAAATTTCTTAGCACATCACGATGTAACAAAAGTTATAGCTTGCGATGCAAGAGAAGAAAGATTAAAATTTATTAAAGAAAAATTCCCGTCTGTGGAATTAGCTAATGATTGCCAAAACCTCGCACAAAGCGATGTTGATATAATTGTTATTGCCACACCTGTTGATACTCATTTTGATCTTGCTAAAAAAGCACTTGAAGCTGGTAAACATATCTGGGTTGAAAAACCTTTTACATCAACTTCGCAGGAAGCAGAAGAACTAATTGAAATTGCTGAAAACAGAAATTTAAAAATATTTGTGGATCACACATTTATTTACAACAGTGCTGTTAAAAAAGTTAAAGAGCTTGTAGATAAGGGTGAGCTCGGTAACGTACTTTATTTTGATTCTGAAAGAATAAACCTGGGTTTATTCCAAAGAGATGTAAACGTTGTTTGGGATCTTGCTCCTCATGATCTTTCGATAATGAATTATCTAATTGGCAGCCATAAAGTTAAAGCCCTTTCTGCAAATGGAATTGCAAATTTTAACGGAAAAGAAAATCTTGCACACCTTTGTGTGTATTTTGAAGATAATTGCTTTGCCCATTTTCATGTAAACTGGGTTTCACCTGTTAAAATTAGAAGAATTATTGTTGGCGGCGATAAAAAAATGTTAGTTTATGATGATATGGAAAACTTTGAAAAAATTAAAGTTTATGATAGTGGTGTTGAATTCAAAACAGCCGAAACTATTCACGAAGCACTTGTGCAATACAGAATCGGCGATATGTTCTCACCGAAAATTAGCCAAGTCGAAGCTCTTGCATTGGGCGCTAAAGAATTCATCAATGCTATAAATGAAAACAGACAACCACACACAAGTGGTGTTGATGGGCTTAACGTGGTTAAGCTGTTGGAGGCAAGCGATAGATCAATTAAAAACAGGGGTGAATTAGTTGAGATCGATTCTAAGGTGTTCGCTTAATTATTTTTACTTTGTTGTTTTTAATTTATAAATGATTAATTGATGGATAAAAAAAATATTAATAACGTAAAACTGGGTAATGATGTAAAGATTTTCGATTTTGTAAATCTTTACGGCTGTTCTATTGGAGACAGAACCAAAGTAGGTACTTTTGTAGAAATTCAGAAAAATGCTTCCATTGGAAAAGATTGTAAAATTTCATCGCACACTTTTATTTGTGAAGGGGTTCACATAGGTGATGGTGTTTTTATCGGCCACAATGTTACTTTTATAAATGATAAACATCCCCGTTCTGTTAATGCAGATGGCAGCATGCAAACTGAAGAAGACTGGAAAGTTGTAGAAACATTTATTCATAATGGTGCTTCTGTTGGTTCCTCAGCAACAGTTTTATGCGGAGTAACAATTGGTGAGAATGCAATAGTAGGTGCAGGAGCTGTTGTAACAAAAAATGTTCCGCCCAATTCAATAGTTGCGGGCGTTCCTGCTAAAGTGATTAAAAAAAATTAGCACTTTACAAAATATTTTGCTTTAAAAATAATAAAGCAGGTATACGAGGGCACCTGCTTTTTTATTATCCTACCCCATTATTAGCAATTAGGTTAACAACTTAGTTAAAAAGTAAACCAGGGAAACGAAATATACCATTCCCATTATCATTTTAAATAAACCTTTTCTATTTCCTTCATTTTCTTTTGGAATAATAACATTATAGTGTGCCCCCCCAATATTAGGAGTAAATTTGCCCTTCACTAACTTTTCAATATTGGTGTTAATTAATGTTTCTTGTCTCGAATATGCTGTGGAATCAGGAGATTTCATATTAGCCTGCCTCTATCATTATATTCAATTTATGTTGAATACATCAAGAATTATACTAAAAATTAACCTCTGAATATTCTTCAAAATTAAATGAAATATTAGTTGAATAGTATTTTTTACCGGTAGGATTACTAAGAAGAAATTAATGTGGAAATGACAGATTATGTTATAATGCTAAGAATAAATATTAAATAATATCAATCTTCTCTGATAATTTCAATTCTTCTATTTCTGCTTCTTCCCTCTTCAGATGTATTGTCTGCAATCGGAAATTTATCTCCTAGACCATAGACTTCAAAATTAGCCCTGCTTAAACCACCAAGCACAACAAGATATTCTAAAACTGCTTTTGCTCTTTCCAAAGATAAGGTTCTTATAAAATGCTCTGAGCCAAAGCTATCCATATGCCCTTCAATTCTCCATTTCAAATCCGGATGGGCTTTCAGGATTTTAGTTACATTATCAAGTTTGTCTTTAGCTTCAAATTTAATTTTTGAAGAATTGCCACTAAAAATTTCATCGGCTTCTAAGATTAACTCGGTTGGCAGGCTGCTGGTTGTTGAATCCGGGCAACCATCTCTGTCATCAATTCCATTTATATTTTCAGCAAGATCAGGACAATTATCAAATTCATCTGGTATTCCATCATTATCGTTATCAAGATCAGGGCAGCCATCAAGGTCTTCAAATCCATCAAAATCCTCTGCATTATCAGGACAAAGATCATCTAAATCTAAAATTCCATCGTTATCGTTATCAAGATCAGGGCAGCCGTCAAGGTCTTCAAATCCATCAAAATCCTCTGCTTCATTTTGACATAAATCATCTGCATCTAAAAACCCATCGTTATCATTATCAACATCGGGGCATCCATCGTTATCTTCAAATCCATCAATATCTTCAGGAGTATCAGGGCAAAGATCATTTGAATTGTTTATTCCATCTTCATCCCTGTCATTTTTAACAAATGGAGCAATTGATACCCCGGCTAATACGTTGAAATAAAAATCGTTGGATTTCGCTGTTGCAATGTCATCAAGGTAATCTGTAAGAGTAGCGTGCGCACCACCGGAAATATTTATGCTAACCATATCGCTAACTAAAAATCTGCAACCAATATCTAAATCATATGAAATTGTATTTTTATCATGGAATCCCAGATCTCCTCCGGGTAATTCATTACCCTGCTCATCTTTAGGATTAAATAAGACATACGAAATTCCAGCCATAAGGTAAGGAAAAACAACATCATCAATTGAGTAATTATATGAAAATGCCAAACCGCCTGAGTTAACATCTGTTGAAATTGGGGAAAATACTTCCCGGTCGCCATCAACGCTGGAAATGGAATTTCTATCATCCTCTCCGGGTAGTTTTTGAAAGGTTCCAAATATTCTTATCCCAAAACTGCTTGGTGATTTGGTATGAAAAAAGTATTCAAATGAGAGTTTTGATGATAAACCGGGTTTGGTTTTTTTATAATCCGTAAATCCAAATGCAGTTCCGCCTTCCAGCGAAAAAAGAAAGTTTCCGGCAAACATATGAGTTTTAGAAACGTTTATTTCCTGTGCTTTTACAGGTATCAATAAAGCGATACAAACCGGTATTAGTATAAATAATTTCAATATTTTCAAATGTTTTTAATTGTCTCGAAATGAAATATATATTTAAAAATAGATGTTACCAATAGTAGAAATGAGTAAATGCTTAAAAAACTAATCCGAATCCCTTATTTCCAGTAGATTTTAATCTTTTAATTCTTTAATGGTGGATAAGCATCTTTTATATTTCAATACTTTTATAATTATTTTTTAAAGGAATTTATTTATAAACTTAATTTCTTAAAATAAGATAATTTATACATTTTTGAAGTAAGATTTTTTATCCTTATAGGAGCTTAACATGTTCGAACCCCAGATTTACACAGATAGACGAAATAAATTAAAAGGAAAATTCGATTCCGGTTTAATTCTTTTGCTTGGCAATGAAGAAAGTGCCGCTAATTATCCTGGTAATACATATACATACAGGCAGGATAGCACTTTTTTGTATTATTTTGGAATAGATTTACCGGGAGTGTCTGCAATAATTGATGTTGATAATAATGTTGATACTCTTTATGGTAATGATTATACAATTGATGATATTGTATGGATGGGTCCTCAGCCAAGTATACAGCAAAGAGCAAGTATGGCCGGAGATGTAAAAGCAGAACAAGTTGATAAACTTGCTGAAGTTTTGAAAAATGCGATTAAAACCGGAAAGAAGATACATCTTTTGCCTCAGTACAGACCAGAAAACATTTTGCGAACCAGTTCCTTGCTTGGAATATACGCGGAAAATGTTAACGACTACATTTCTGAAAGACTTATAAGAGCCGTTGTTGAACAGCGTTCGGTAAAATCGCATGAAGAAATAAAAGAAATTGATTTTGCTGTTGATATTGCATATAAAATGCATGTTTCGGCAATGAAAATGTTAAAACCGAACATCGCTGAGAGAAAAATTGCAGGAATGATTGAAGGTATAGCGCTTTCGCTAGGCAGCGGATTAGCTTTCAGACCTATTGTTTCAATAAATGGGCAAACTTTACATAATCATTCTTATGATAATTTAATTAAAGATGGCGAACTGCTCGTTAACGATTCAGGAGCTGAAACAAAATTGCATTATGCAAGTGATATTACCCGAACAATTCCTGTAAGTGGAAAATTTACACAAAAACAGAAAGAGATTTACCAAATTGTTTTAAATGCAGAAACCCGCGCAATTGAGGAAGCAAAACCAGAAGCATATTTTAAGGATTTACACATGCTAGCTGCACGGATAATTGTTGATGGATTAAAAGATCTTGGTTTAATGCATGGCGATACAAATGAAGCCCTTGATGTAGGCTCTCACGCTCTTTTCTTTCCTCATGGATTAGGGCATATGATGGGACTGGATGTGCACGATATGGAGAATTTGGGTGAGAATTATGTTGGTTACGATGAAGAAATAAAACGCAGCGCTCAGTTTGGATTATCATATTTAAGATTGGCAAAAAAACTAAAGCCCGGATATGTATTTACTGTAGAACCCGGAATATATTTCATTCCTGAACTTATTGATCTCTGGCAAAAACAATCACGGCATACTGAATTTATTAATTACGATAAAGTAAATGAGTACCGGAATTTTGGAGGAATAAGAATTGAAGATGATGTTTTAGTTACCGATGATGGTCATAGAGTTCTTGGTTCAAAACCAATACCTAAAGCTGTTGAAGAAGTAGAAGTCCTCGCTTCAAGTTAGAATGTTATATTTAGATTGTCACACTGAACTTGTTGAAGTGTGAATGTCATCCTTTTACAAGTTCAATTTTGATCAGTTACTTATTTACTGCAAAAATCCAACACCAACTAGCCACCAACAGGTGTATGCTCAATAGCGAAAACTCTACCGGATTTGAGTGCTAATATATTCAGGTTAACTATTTTCTCTCCTTTTCTTCCAAAGATTTTCTTTATACCGTTTTCTAAGCTTTCATACGGAACATCTAAAAAAGGGGATGCAGCACCAAGCATTACCATATTTGATGAACGCGGTGATTTTACCTGCCGTGCAATTTCATCTGCGTTTATTGCAATATGATTCGGGAGTTTTTCTATTTCTGCAATCACATTTTCTATTTCCGGGTAATCCGGTATATTAACAAACGGGGTTGTATTTGTAACAAGCCATCCTTCTTTAGAAAGAAACGGTAAATAACGCAGTGATTCCATTGGCTCTACAGAAATGATTAAATCTGCTTTGCCAAGTGGAATTAAATCGCTGGCAATTTCTTTTTCTGAAATTCTTAAATGAGATTGCACTGCACCGCCACGCTGGCTCATCCCGTGAACTTCCGCCTGTTTTAAATGAAGGTTGTTCTCCAATGCTGCCATTCCAATTGTTGCAGCTATTGAAAGAATACCTTGTCCGCCTACACCTGATAAAATGATATCTGATTTCATTGTATGACTTCCTTCTCTTTTACTTTCTTCTCCTTCTTACTCTTCTTTGCAGTTTGTATACACTCTCTTCTTGGGATAATTACAGAAACACCATCATATACTAATTCTTCTCGTAAAACTTTTACTATTTCTTCGTGGTATTTTGGTAAGGGAGTAAGTACTTTAACATGCTCAGGTTTTACACCCAGTCCTATACAAATTTCTTCAAGTCTTCCCGTTGCATGAGAAGCCTGTCCGCCTGTCATGGCAGTTGTTGAGTTATCAGAAATTATAACCGTAACTGGTGTGTTTTCATAAACACAATCAAGTAAAGCAGTCATTCCGCTGTGTGTAAAAGTGGAATCGCCTATAACAGCAACGGAAGGATGAACTCCTGCATCAGCGGCACCTTTTGCCATTGTAATTGATGCACCCATGTCCACACAGGAATGAATTGCATTCCAAGGAGGAAGTGCCCCAAGTGTGTAGCATCCGATATCAGAAAAGACTTTTTGCTTGCCGTGCTGCTTCATTGTTTCATTAAGTGCGTTGTAAACATCACGGTGTGCACAGCCTGAACAAAGTTCCGGCGGGCGGTTTGCAACAAGTGATGGAATGCTTAAACCAGGTTTTACTTCTTTTCCCAATGCTCTTGCAACGTGATCAGGATTTAATTCACCTGTTCGTGGAACTGTTCCATCCATCCTTCCTTTTATCTTGCTAATTTTATCTAAAAATCCGCGAAGCTGCTCTTCAACAAAAGGATAACCATCTTCCAAAAGCAAAACCTGTTCACACTTATTCACCATTTTTTCAATTTTGGAATAAGGCATAGGATATTGTCCAAGTTTTAATATTGGATAAGGACAATCGTGGTTAGGATAGTTCTCCATCAAATAATTGTATGCAATTCCGCAGGCAATGATTCCAAGATTTTTATTTTTTCCATCATAATAAATATTGTACTTTGAATTTTCTGCATCTTTTTCCATTAATGCCTGCTTACCAAGCAACCCGTCGTATCTTTTTCTCGCATTAAATGGGAGTAATACATACTGTAATGGATCTTCAGGATATGTTAACTTGTTCTGATCTTTAGTTTCTTTCCTTTTCACACCTGCACGGGAATGAGAAAGCCGTGTGGTGAATCTTATTAAAACAGGAACCTGCAATTTTTCAGAAAGCTCAAATCCTTCGTAAACCATATCATATGCTTCCTGCTGGTTCGATGGTTCAAGCATCGGTATCATTGAAAATTTACCGTAAAAACGTGAATCCTGCTCATTCTGTGATGAATGCATTGAAGGATCATCTGCAACAGCAACAACTAATCCGCCATTTACACCTGTTATTGCAGAATTTATGAAAGCATCCGCTGCAACATTTAAACCAACGTGCTTCATACAAGCCATTGCGCGCTTGCCGGCGTA
This sequence comes from uncultured Ignavibacteriales bacterium, assembly GCA_963714405.1. Classification (GTDB taxonomy): domain Bacteria; phylum Bacteroidota; class Ignavibacteria; order Ignavibacteriales; family Ignavibacteriaceae; genus JAZGGS01. The sequence goes on from CAVQOH010000002.1 coordinate 402,919, forward strand.
ACTCATTCCGAGAGCGGCTTCCATTGCGGTTTTTTCGTTCGCGGACCAGTTACTGTGTAATTTTTTTTCTTTTGCAGTTTTATTGTTTTGAATGTATTCAGTGATTTCTGTGGATGGCGTTCCCGGATATGCATAAACTCCGCTCATCCCCCCATCAATAGCACCTTGAGCGATTGCTTCTGCGCCGAGGAGTAGTAGTTTTTCCATGGTTAATCTCGATTATAATATTGAATTGCAGAAATTAGAAATTATAGATAAAGACCCTTTTTAAGACAAAATCTTACATTCAAAATTAACTATTTATTAATTAAGACACATCACGAATTTGAAATGTACAATGGAATTAGCTTGTTCATAATGTTTTTTAATTTCACGTAGATACTTTTTGTACATTTTTTAAAATATTTTTTAATTCTTACTATTATTTCAATTTATAACCATCTATTTTAAATATAGCCTGTAATAATCCATAAATTTTATTTACTGATGATGAATAGTGCCGCACAATCACGTAATAAGTTTTTTACATCAGTCTGGATCGTATTTCTTCTGCTTCTTATTGTCTATTCAATTTATATTTTAATTACAGCGCCCGGGCTTGCTTTAAACTTAATACCACATACTGATCAGATAGTCCCTTACGTTTTATTTAGAGTAATTCTAGGATTGTATTTTTTTATCGCTGTAATCAACATTAAAAAAATACCTGTCAATAATTTGTGGATATGGATGATAATTGCAGTCGGATTAGTATCAAGAGTGATTCTTATTCCATCACAACCAATCTTAGAAGATGATTACTACCGTTACTTATGGGACGGAGCAGTTACCGCGCATGGTTATAACCCATATGTTTACAGCCCACAAGATGCAATGGATTATTCCAACAATGAAATTCCTACCGAACTTCATAAGCTTTCAAAAGATTCCGAGGAGATAATTAAAAATGTAAACCATCCTCACATAAGAACAATTTATCCCATCCTGTCTCAGGCTGTATTTGCTGCAGCTTATTTTATTGATGATTGGGAATACTGGAGCTGGAAAGTATTGCTGTTAATTCTTGATATTATTTTATTATACTTTTTAATAGCAGTTCTTAAGTATTTAAAACTACCATTAATATTTGTTGCTTTTTACTGGTTAAATCCTGTTGTAATTCATGAAATTTTCAATGGTGCGCATATGGATTTGCTAGCATTGCTTCCAGTAGTACTTTCGCTGTACTTTGTTGCAAAAAACAAACTGTGGTATTCACTAATTGCACTTTCTGTAGCAGTTGGTTTTAAGCTTTGGCCGATTGTATTACTGCCATTATTATTAAGAAACACAATCCCTGATTGGAAGCAAATCGCGAAATATTCTATTGCATTTGGATTGATGGTACTTGTTTTATTCCTCCCCGTTCTTTTAAGCAATATTGATAATAGCTTGGGTTTTATTATATACGCTGGTAAATGGGTTAATAACGCGGCAGTATATTCCATCTTTAAATGGATTGTACATAATGTTATTTACTTTTTTAGTTTAGATGTAAGCTGTATTTCTTGCATAACACGATGGGGAATTGTAATTCTGTACTTGTTCATTATTACATTTGTTCTTAAAAATAAATCAGAATTTAACAGGCAATTATTTAGTAAAGCACTGGTAATAGTTGCTGTACTTTACATATTAAGCCCCACACAATTCCCCTGGTATTACAGCTGGATAGTTCCCCTGTTAGTATTCAGACCGATGGTTTCATTACTATTGTATCCCGTTCTTTTACCTTTATATCAGGTAAAATTTTTATCAGATATAATAATTTACATTGAACATTTGCCAATAATTTTGCTCTTCATTTTAGAATTAAACGGGAAAATCTGGGGATATACTTTTAAAATTGAAGAGGAAAATGGTTGAGAACCTAACGTGAAAATATTTGAATGTAATTTTTAGCGCATAACTATTGGGAGAAATCGAGTGTAAAACTTTCCACTTCAAATCATTATATTTAAGCAATGACTAAAGATTTTGCATAGATAAATGAAGACCAAATCAACATTAATTTTCATTCTTTTAATAGCTGTAAACAGCAGCGCACTTACTGATGATTATATTTTCAAGCAGCATACAGTGAGCGATGGGCTTTCCCAAAGCACGGTGTTTGCATCTATACAGGATAGCCGTGGATATATGTGGTTTGGTACTATAAATGGTTTAAACCGTTTTGATGGTTATGAATTTAAAGTTTATACCAATAACCCAGCTGATTCGAGTTCCATTTCGGATAATTTTATTTCAGCATTATTTGAAGATGATAAGGATTTTATCTGGGTAGGTACAATTAACGGCAACCTTAATAAGTTTGATAGAAAAAATGAAACATTTACACGTTTTAAAATTGATGATTATTTTGAACAAGTTGATGAACCTGAAACAGAATATTATGAATATCCACTTGCGTTTTCAAGGAACCAATTAAACAGTATTACTTCAATTACAGAAGATACTAACGGTTATTTATGGATAGGCACCTGGGGTAATGGATTAATAAAATTCAATAAAGAAAATAAAACAGCGACTCATATATTCCACAATCCTAAAGATTCATTTAGCTTAAGCCATAACCGTGTGAGAGATATTCATATTGATGATGATGGTAATCTCTGGGTTGCAACTTTTGGAGGTGGTTTAAACCGCGCAGTTAAAGAAAATCAAACTGATTCTTTAGGTTTTATTTATTCCATTAACCAGATAGTATTTGATCATTATAAACATGATAGTAAATACAAAAGTAGTCTAAGTAATAATCAGATTACAAAATTGTTTGAAGATAGAGACAAAAATTTATGGATAGGAACTTACGATGGAGGACTGGAGAAACTTGATTATGCCAACAGAATAAAAAATCCAGCTAATGCTGTATTTAAACATTTCATTGCCAGTGAACTAACTGCAAATTGTATTTGTAATAACAAAATTATGGCTATCGTACAGGATAATGATGGATATCTTTGGATTGGTACTTTCGGCGGAGGAATAGACAGGATGAAAATAGAAACTGAAACATTTATTCACTTTTCGCATGATCCGTCAAATCAAAAATCGTTACCGGATAATGATATCCTCTCTCTTCTGGCTGATAAATCCGGTATTTTATGGATTGGTTCACATCTCGGGCAGGGAGTTACGCAATTTCAAAAAAATATTACAAAATTTAACCTGATTAATAAAGATTCTGGCAAAAAACCAAATTTAAATGATGATGTTGTTTGGTCTGTTTATGAGGATTCAGATCAAAACTTATGGGTAGGAATGTACAGGGGTGGTTTAAATTTTGTGAACAGAAAAACTAACAGAAGTACTGTCTATCAGTTTGTTAAGAACAACATAAACTCTTTAAGTGATAATCATATTCGTTCAATTGAAGAAGATAAATTTAACAATCTTTGGATAGCAACTTATTCTGGAGGATTGAACAGGCTGAACAAAACTTCTGGAAAAATTGATAGGTTCACGAATAATCCTAATGATCCGAATTCACTTTCAGCAAACCAGGTGCAGGATATTCTTATTGAATCTGATACTGTAATTTGGGCAGCAACTTTTGGCGGAGGCTTAAACAAACTTACATTTATAAACGATCTTAATGAAACGCCTTCAGTTACAAGATATGAGAATGATCCGGATAATTCCGAATCAATTTCTGATAACAGGGTTTATAAACTCCTGATAGATAGTGAGGATAATTTCTGGGTAGGAACTTACGGCGGCGGATTGAATAAATTTGATAGAACATCCGGTACATTTAAAAATTACCTGCATTCACCCGATGATCCAAATTCAATAAGCAATAATATAGTACTATCTCTTTTAGAAGATAGTGAAGGAATGATATGGATAGGAACTTCAGGCGGTAGTTTAAATAAATTTAATCCGAAAACTTACAAAGCAACCATGTTTTCTGTAAACCAGGGATTAACAAGTTCAGTTGTGTATGGAATACTTGAAGATAATGAACGTAATCTTTGGCTCAGCACTGATAATGGTATTTACAAATTCAACATTGAAATTGAAAAGTTTACACAGTTTGGTTTAGAAGATGGATTGCAAAGTTTAGAGTTTAGCGGTGGTGCTTATTATAAAAATAGAGATGGATTGATGTACTTTGGCGGTATAAATGGATTGAATTATTTCTATCCTGATAGCATTACAACTAATAATTTTATCCCGCCAATAGTAATTAGTTCTGTAAAACTATTTCACGAAAATATAAAAGGAGAGCATAAAGAATTAATTCTTTCTCATGATCAAAATTTTATATCTTTTGAATTTGCAGCACTTGATTATACTAATCCTCAGCGTAATATGTATGCGTTTAAACTTGAGGGATTGGAAAAAAACTGGGAAAATGTTAATGCAAATCTGAGAAGAGCAAATTATACAAATCTTCCTTCAGGTGAATATATATTCAGAATTGTTGGCGCTAATCCTGATGGAATATGGAACACTAAAGGAGCCAGCATTAAATTAATTATTACACCTCCCTACTGGCAAACCTGGTGGTTTGTTTCATTGGTTTTAATCGTTTTAGGTATAATTGTTTACTACATTAGTACATTAAGCATCAAAAACCAGCTTGCAGTAGAACAGCTAAAAGCAAAAATTGCAACTGATCTTCACGATAACGTCGGAGCGGGATTAACAGAAATATCTATATTGAGCGAAGTTGCAGCCAATAGAATGAGAATAAATTCTGTAAATGATCCAAAAGAGTTTAACAGGATTAGTAATATTTCCCGCGAACTTGTAGATAATATGAGTGATATTGTATGGGTTGTTAATCCACAAAGAGATTCCCTGTATGATTTAATCATAAAGTTAAAAGATTCTTACAACGAATTTATGAATTCGGTTGGAATATCATTCAGGGTAAAGAATATTGATAAAACAGATGATGTACGTTTACCAATGGAATACAAGCAAAACTTATTAATGATGTTCAAAGAAGCAATTAACAATGCAATAAAGCACAGCAACTGTAAAAAAATTACATTGGAAGCAAATGTTAAGAATGATATAATTGAATTAACTCTTACTGATGACGGAACAGGAATTGACAAAAGTAAAAATAAAACCGGTAACGGGATTTCAAACATGGAAAGCCGTGCTGAAAAACTTGGTGGAAGTGTAAAGGTAATATCTGTTCTTAATGGCGGAACGCAGGTAATTTTTATTGCTAAATTAAGCAGGTTTAAAAAAATTAAATCATTTTTTAAAAGATATTCCTAGTTAAATATTTTATTAAACGAAAACCGATTAATTATGATTAATGTAGCAATAGTTGAAGATAATGAAACAATCCGTGAAGGATTAGCAGCACTTATTAATGGCACAACGGGTTACTCCTGTGTAGGTTCATTTAATAACTGCGAGGACTTTTTAGAGAAACTAGAAAGTTTGAGTATTAATGTAGTGTTGATGGATATTGCACTACCCGGAATGAACGGAATTGAAGGAGTAGTAAAAGCTATAGAGATTGATCCTGATTTAGATATTCTAATGTTAACAATTTATGAAGAAAGCGAGGTGGTTTACGAAGCACTTTGTGCAGGTGCCTGCGGTTACTTGGTTAAAAAGACACCTCCATCGCGCTTACTGGAAGCCATCAAGGAAGTCCACGAGGGTGGTTCACCAATGAGTTCAAGGATAGCACGCCAGGTAATAAATACTTTGCAGGAAACCAAAAAAACTGTTGCCATTAAAAGTAAAGATCAATTAAGTGCCAGGGAGAAAGAGGTCGTTACCCTGCTCGCACAAGGTAACAATTATCAGGAAATTGCAGACCGGCTGTTTATTAGTGTTGATACTGTTAGGCATCACATAAAAAATATTTATAAAAAACTGCATGTCCACACCCAAACTGAGGCAGTTGCCAAAGCAATAAGAAAAAAAATTATCTGAATCATTATCTCCCCATCTGGTTATTTGCCTACATATTTATGTAGGTACCCTCCAGATACTTCACATAAATAAGTAAAAACCACACAAATATGCAGTTGAAAATCTAGAATAACTTTTTGATTTTTATTCCGAGATAAAGCTGGTAGAAGAGATATAGATTCTAATCCCGAAAACTAAACCTGAAAGCAAAATTGTTAAACAAATAAAAGGGTAATAAAATGAATGGAAGTGAAATTATAAACGAGCTTACCAACCCTATTTCAGATTTAATAAGTGATGAAATTTACGAGATTTTGAGCTCTCGAGGATTGATACACGAAAGAGCTGTTAGAGATTACAAGATTAGAAAAAAGTTTAAACAATTGCGTGCAAAAAAATTCAGGACAGGTGATGCAATAGATTCCTTAAGGGAAGAGTATCCTTACCTGCAGTTTGATACTATCAGGAAGATAGTTCATAATCCTCCCAAACAACTTAGTGTATAAAGCTGACCCATAAATCAATTTCTGCCCTACTGAAAAATACACTCTTTTTGGTAGGGTAGAATTTATTTAAGCAAAGTTGAAAGACTAATTTCCTTTCAAAATTCCATTTCACAACCTACTAGTTTACTGTTTCATTATCATCCAACCATAAAAATTTTTTAAGATTAGAACACTTTTCAGTTTACAACTTTATTACTAATTTACAATAAAAAAATGAGGTCATGATGAACTGCCCTTCCTGCGGCAAAGCAAATAAACCATCTGCAAAATTTTGTAAGTTCTGCGGTAGTCCATTAAAAGCAAATTATAAAACTTGCTCAAACGGACACAATTATGATGCGAAACTTGCTGTTTGTCCCTACTGCCCAAAACCTGTTAACAAAAATATCCCAAAAGAAAATATTACAAGCGCTAAAACAGTTTTAGATACTGTTGATACAAACCAGTCAAAAACTATACTGGATACTAAAACTGCAAATAAAATTGAAAATACAGCAGTTGAGAAAAAAGAGAATCCTCCCGTTGCGGAATCAAAAAATGAAAAACCAGAAGGTAAATTAAATAAACTAACCGGCTGGCTTGTAAGCTTTGATATTAACCCCGAAGGAACTGATTATAAGCTGTATGATGGCAAACTAAAAATAGGTAAAGCACAATCCAATCAAATCGTTTTAGATGATAAGGAAGTGTCTGATGAACATGTGCTTATCTATTGCAGAGATGGCAAAATCCTTCTTCAGGATGAACTTTCTGCAAGCGGTACTTTTGTTAATGGAAATAAAATAGATTCGCGTATACAGTTAAAAGATAATGATGAGATCAAAATTGGAAAAACTTCCTTTAAAGTGAAAATAATTTAGGCACTTACATGAATTTTAAATTTGAAATTGGAAATCAATCTGATGTAGGAAGAGTTAGGGAAGTTAATGAAGATTATTTTGGTACATTTCATGGAAGTTTTGGAGAATTGCTGATTGTATGTGACGGAATGGGCGGACACCAGGGAGGAGAAACTGCTTCCCGCCTTGCAGTTGATACAATAAAGAATCATTTTGAAAACCTAAATGCTGGTTTTGAGGTTAAACAGGAACTGCAAAAAGCTCTTTCATTAGCAAACAGCAGATTAGTTGAAACTGCGCGTGAAAATCAATTGCTTGCAGGAATGGGTTCAACAGCAGTAGTTGTTTTGTTTAAAGATGATCTTGCTTACACTGCGAACTTAGGTGATAGTAGAATTTATCTTGTTAGAGATGACAGTATCAAACAGCTTACAACTGATCACTCACTTGTTCAGCAGATGATTGATACGAAAATGATATCGCCAGAAGAAGCTGCAAATCATCCTAAGAAAAATGTAATCACGAAATCGTTAGGTAGAGAAGGGACAATAGAACCGGACATTCCAGAACCAATTGAGATTTTAAATGGAGATAAGTTTGTTTTATGCACCGATGGATTATCAAATTATGTTTATGATAATGAATTATTTTCAATAGTATCAGCAAATTCAGTTCAATTGGCAGCAGAAAATCTTATTACACTGGCGAATGAAAAAGGTGGGAATGATAATATTACGGTTCAAATTGCAGAAGTAAAAGACGCAGTTGAACTTTTACCAAAAAAGAAAAAAAATCTATTACTTTACTTCCTCTTTGGTATGGTGATGGGAATGGTAACTCTTGCATTAATAAAACCAGATCTTTTTAATTTTAGTAATAAAAAACCAATAACTGTCGATTCAACAAAATCCGTATTAGGCGATAGTATAAAAGTTGATTCTTCGTTAAATATAAATGCAAATGATCAATAATAAACTAAATCTGATTGTTACAGGAGGCAAAATGAAATTTTTAATGCAAAGAAAATGGAAGGAAATTTTAATTGTTCCCTTTCTGATCTTAATATTTTCATCACCACTAAAAGCACAGGATGAAATCCTGAACGAGCTGCTTAACACAGCAAATCTTCTGAATGAAACGTTGTTGGAAATAACAGCTCTTTCTGATGAAGATGAAAATCTTATTGGTGATGAATTAGATAAGCAGATTTCTAAAGATCTCAAGTTTACTAAGGAAAAAAAATTCAACCTGAATAAAATATTTAACAACCTGATGAAATATGTTAACCGAACAAATATAAATTATAGTTATAAGGTTGTTAAAACCGATGAGATTAATGCATATGCAATTGCCGGTGGAAGAATGTACATTAATACAGGTATAATTGATTTTCTTGATACAGAGGACGAAATTGCATTCGTTATTGCACACGAAATTTCGCATAATGAATTAAGACATTGTATTAAACGTGTTCAATATGCCGCTATTGCTTCTTCAATTGATCCAAACCTTGGCGAAATTGTGCAGGTTGCTTACGGAATTTACTCAATGCCGTTTACAAAATATGATGAGTTTGATGCAGATGAACTTGGAGTTAACTTAATGAAAAAAGCAGGTTACGATAAACAAGGCGCTGTATCATTCTTCAAAAAACTTGAAGAACTCGAAAAAGAATATGGAATGGATAATAGGGATCCGGTTAACGATTTTATTTCCTCGCATCCAACGGCTAAAGAACGCGGAAATCGAGTTAAAAATATGTGATAATAAATAGGGAGAAATTTAAATGTTTTGCACAGAGTGTGGTACAAAAAATTCCGATGCTGCAACACACTGCCAATCTTGCGGTAAACCGCTCGATAAAGATGAACCAATTCAACAAAAACCAGTGAGTGGTGTACCGGGATCTTTAAATGCTGAGAATAATTCCGGACAGGGAAAATTAGCTGCACTTCCTCCCCAATTAACCGGTTGGAACTGGGGTGGATTTTTTCTCACCTGGATTTGGGGAATCGGAAACAACACATTTATTGCCCTTTTAGCTTTTGTTCCATTTGTAAATTTTGTAATGATATTTATTCTTGGTGCGAAAGGAAATGAGTGGGCTTGGCAAAATAAAAGATGGACCAGTATTGAGCATTTTAAAAAAGTTCAAAAATTGTGGGCAATTTGGGGAGCTGTTTTGTTTGCGCTGGGAATTGTACTTGCAATAATTATTATTGCCGTAGCCATTGCAGCTTCAGATGATTACTATTATTATGATTATTGAGCGGGCAAAATAGTTTGATTCAGTTTTTTTTATATGAAAAATTTAATGATTAAAATTCTTATAGCTGCGGCAGCAATAGTAACATTGCTGTTCTTAACAAACCGGTTATGGTGCTCCGGCTCAGGTATTCCACCTGAATTAATCGAGATTAAAAAAATTGAAATCCAAAATTTTAATGCTGATTCTATTAACCTTTATGTTACTGTAAAGATCTTAAATAAGAATAACTTTCAGATTGATGTGAGCAATTTTGCTGCAAATATTTTACATAACAACAATTCTATTGGAACTGCAAAACAAAATGATATGATTCATTTGAATGCACTCGATACAGCTGAGGTAAGTTTTTATGCGGCTTTTTTTACAAAATCATTTGTTAATTCAGTTGGAACTGAAAGTGATTCCATCAATTTAAAGATGCTGGGCACCGCAGAAGCAGATTTAGGATTATTCAGCGTTCCGGTAGATATTGATCTTGAATATAAATTAGATGTTAAAAATAACATTTCACGTGTGGTTGAAAAAGATGTACAATTAGAAAATCTTATCAAACTTGAGGGTGGAAAGATAAAATCGCTTGGCACCAGTGAATCAGTTGTTGAAGTGGAATTCAAAGTGAAAAATCCATATGGAATTGATTTTACAGTTGAAGGTTATCCATCTAAAATTTTTATCAACGAAAAGGAAGCTGGCAGCGGAGACATAAAATCTAAGATTGAAATCAAAAGGAAAAGTGAAAACATAAGTGCAGTATCGGTTTATAAATTGGATAACTTTAAAACAATCACTTCACTTTTTGGTTCTATTTTTAGCAAGAAATTAACTTATAAAACTACCGGAATATTATTTTTAGATATTCTGGGATACAAATTACAGTTCCCTTACAATTTTAACGGAGTATTAATTAAAATATGAATAGTACAGTAAGAATTTTAACAGTTGGAAGATCCGCTACTAACAATATTGTTATTGATAATAATAATGTTTCCTCAAATCATGCAAGGTTTAAGATTGCTGGCAACGAAATAATTCTAGAAGATGTTGGATCAACCAATGGCACTTACGTTAATGGTGAAAAAATAACATTAAAAAAGGTTACTGCCGACGATATTATTACTTTCAGTAAAAACTATACATTTACCTGGAAGCAGCTTGAAGAAGCATTAAATTCCTATAAGAAATCAAAAACAAGTGAATCAGGCAGAGTTCATACAACAATTAAAGAAAAAGAAGTTATAAATATTGGGCGAAGCAGTGATAACGACCTTGTAATAAACAATATTAAAGTATCCCGCAAGCACGCAAAATTGAAAAAAGAGGATAATGAATGGTATGTTGAAGATTTGGGAAGTTCTAACGGAACATTTCTCAATGGTAAAAAAGTTAAGCAGACAAAGGTAACATCTAAAGATGTACTTACAATAGGTGGTATTCCATTAAATATGGAAAAACTATTTGCTGCAGAAAAAGAAATAAAAGGTGATATTCAAATTGCTGCGAATAATATTACTTTTAGAGTTAAAGATAAATTGATTGTTGACAATGTTGGTTTAACAATTCTACCAGGTGAGTTTGTTGGGTTGATTGGTCCAAGCGGCGCAGGTAAAACATCGTTAATGATGATGATGAACGGTGTTGTAAGGCCAACAGAGGGTGATGTATTTATAAATTCTCAATCTCTTTATTCCAATTTTGATTCTTTCAAAGGGCAGATTGGGTACGTTCCACAGGATGATATTATTCACCGTGAACTTAAAGTTCAGGAATCATTTACTTATACAGGCAAACTAAGATTAGATAATTATTCAAATGAAGAAATTGATGCACAAGTAGATACAGTTTTAAACACTCTTGGAATTGAAGATACAAGAAATACCCTTATTGGTTCTGCAGAGAAAAAAGGAATAAGCGGAGGGCAGCGTAAAAGAGTTAATCTTGGGCAGGAATTATTAACTGAGCCATCTGTTTTATTTTTAGATGAACCAACAAGCGGTCTCGATCCTAAAACAGACCTTGATGTAATGCACCTTTTAAAAGGAATTGCTGCAAAAGGAAAAATAATTGTACTTACAACTCATAACATAACAAAAGAAAATTTTGATATACTTTCACACCTGATTGTTCTTACAAAGGGTGGTAAACTGGCTTATTTTGGTGAAGCAAATAAGGCGGCTGATTACTTTGGAGTAGAAAAGCCGTATGAAATCTTTGGAAAACTTGAAACGCAAGAGCCTGATTTCTGGAAAGAGAAATTTCGTAAAGCACCTGAATTTAAAAAATTTGTTGCAGTACGAGAAGAATCAACAATTAGCACCAAAACCACTGAAATTTCTCCACCTTCAAACCGGAAAGCTGATACGAAACAATTTTTTACATTAACAGATAGATTTTTTAGAGTAAAGTTACGTGATAGAGTTAGCACTGCAATATTACTTCTTCAGGCACCCATAATTGCAATTTTAATTGCACTTGTTTTTGATGAACCCTCTGAAAAAACTGCAGCGCTTTTTATACTTGTAATTGCTGCCGTCTGGTTGGGTTGCTCAAATGCTGCAAGAGAAATTGTAAGTGAACAAGCAATTTTTAAACGGGAAAGAATGGTTAATCTTAAAATTCCCTCATACATTCTTTCCAAAATTACAGTACTTATGCTGCTTTGTTTTGTTCAATGCATTATTCTCGCTGGAATTGTTGTACCTGCAATTAATATGGAGTCATCTTTTTTCAGCATATTTTTATTGCTGCTTTTAACCTCACTTCCATCGCTGTTATTAGGTTTATTTGTTTCTTCACTTGTTTCTACTACTGAAGCTGCAATGGGATTAATTCCCCTTATTCTAATTCCACAGGTAATACTTGGCGGGTTAATTACAATTTTTGCTAATATGAATGCTTTTGAAAAAATCATCGCTGCATTTCTAACAACCAGGTGGGCTTTTGAAGCAATAAATATTTTAGAATATGGGGATTTCAATGAGTTTAATATTTCATCACTTGGGTTTTCACCGGATAATCTGTTTGTAGATGTTTTGGTTATCCTGGCATTTTCGGTTCTATACTTTTTCTTAACTGCATATTCCTTAAAACGAAAAGATGTTCGCTAATAAAATTTCAACCGATAAAATAAAGCATTTTTATTAGGAAACTTATAATGATTGAAAAAATACGAGATTATAGAATTATTGAAAAATTAGGTGAAGGTGGGATGGGTACAGTATACCTGGCCGAAGATACGATGCTAGAACGCAAAGTCGCATTAAAAGTTCTTAATTCTTTACTTACAACCGAATCTCATTTTACTAAAAGGTTTCACCACGAAGCAAAAGTACAGGCAAGTTTAATTCATCCTAATATTGTAACACTTTACAATTATTTTCGCGAGGGCGAAAACTATTGCATGGTGATGGAGAATGTTGAAGGTATTACACTTAAGCAAATAATCTCAAACATAGGTCCTATGCCGGAACAAAGAGCTATTCGGATATTAAACCGGTTACTTGAAGCTGTTGGTTTTGCACATAACAAAGGGGTAATTCATAGAGATATAAAACCGAGCAACATTATTATAAGTAAGGATGATAACGTAAAGATACTTGATTTTGGGATAGCAAAAATCCTTCAGGATAAGGGACTTACAAAAACCGGAACTAAAATGGGTACAGTATATTATATGTCGCCCGAACAAATAAAAGCAGTAAAAGATATAGATCATCGTACAGATATTTACAGTCTGGGCATAACATTTTACGAAATGCTATCCGGTAGAGTTCCTTTTAATATAGATACAGACAGTGATTTTGAAATATTGAACGAAATTGTAAGCAGTGAATTAAAAGATCCGAGAGAATTTTATCCATTTATCTCCAACTGGGTTGTAAAGGTACTTTTTGATTCTGTGAATAAGGATAGAGATAAAAGAATACAAAATGCTGATGAATTCAGGAACAGGTTACTTTCAAATGAAGAAAAGACGATTATTACCCCCCTGGATGAAAAAACAGTCATTGATAAACCAAAAACTACATCTGAATTAAAATCTGTTAAACCAACTAAAGAACACAAGGTTGTGGTAACAGCAGGGAATAAGGAATCTATAGCACGATCAAATTTGCATGCTATTGAAGGATGGTTACTACTTTTTGCATTGGCTCTAGTTTTGTTCACACCAATTTATAACATTTCCAAAATTGTTTTGTTGTTAGATGGTGAATCAATATTTGAAGTTATAATTGAAAGTACAGAAGAGTTATTCGATGATTTCTCGGCACTGGTTTCCCTTCTTTGGCTTTTTAGTAAATTTGTCTTTGCAGCACTTAGTGTAAGAGCCGGTCTTAAGCTAATGTCCAAATCTGCCAGTGCAGTAATTAATGCAAAAAGGTTTTTAATAATTCAGGTAATTACTAACGGGTTGATTTATCTTATAATTGGAACTGTATTTGATGAATTCCTCGCAGTGGTTTTTCTTATTGTTGAATTAATTTATTTCGTAATCTGGTACAGTTATATAATTAAATCAAAAAGAGTACAGGCAACATTTTTTAATAACTCAAGTGGAGCTTGACGCATCCTTTAGATTATAGATTTAACTAACAACATTAAATTTTGTCAATTCGGAGATTTTTAATGCTTAAAAACATAAGAGATTATAAGATTATAAATAAACTGGGTGAGGGCGGAATGGGTACCGTGTACCTAGCTGAAGATACCATGCTTGAACGTAAAGTGGCATTGAAGGTGCTCAATCCGATATTAACAAAGGATAAACAATTCACGGAAAGATTTCGACACGAGGCAAAAGTGCAGGCAAGTTTAATCCATCCTAATATTGTTACTCTATATAATTATTTCCGCGAAGGCGATAACTATTGTATGGTTATGGAATACGTTGATGGAACAACCTTGAAACAATTAATTTCTGGTACAGGACCTATGCCTGAACAACGAGCTGTTTGGATTTTAAATCAAATGCTTGAGGCTGTTGGTTTCGCGCATAAAAAAGGAATTATTCACAGAGATATAAAACCAAGTAATATCCTTATAAAAAAGGATGACAATGTTAAAATTCTTGATTTCGGAATTGCGAAAATCCTGCAGGATAAAGGATTAACCAAAACCGGCACAAAAATGGGAACTGTTTATTATATGTCTCCAGAGCAAATAAAAGCAGTTAAAGATATTGATCACCGTACAGATATTTATAGTCTAGGCATAACACTTTACGAAATGCTATCTGGAAGGGTCCCATTTAATGTTGATACTGATAGTGATTTTGAAATAATGAATGAAATTGTGAGTAGTGATTTGAAAGACCCGAGGGAATACTATCCACATATTTCAAAATGGCTGGTTGATGTACTTTTTGATTCGGTAAATAAAAACAGGAATGAAAGAATTCAAAGTGCTGAAGAATTTAGAAACCGCTTGCTTTCAAAAGAGGAAAAACAAATAAATAATTTGCAAGAAGATAAAACAGTTATTGATTTACCCAAGGTTGAAAAAGTTGTAGCACCAGTTTTACCTCATAAAGAGCAGGAACTTGTTGTAACCCCGAAAACAAAAGCTCCTGAAACTGGAAAACCCATTCAACCGCTAAAACCTGTAAACCCGATTAAGAATAAATCATCACTTCCAAGAATTCTTCTGTTTGCAGGAATAGCTATAGCGGTAATAGTTTTAATGGTGTTTATAATATTACCTCTACTTGATTCCGGTCCGCAGCAAGCAACAGCGATTAAATCAGCTGCAGCATTTTTATAAATGAGATTTTTCCGGCTGGTGTTCTTCTTTTAATAAATCATTTACTTCTTTAACAGGGTTGAAAGTGCTTTTTGGTACTTCCACAAAAACGGTTATCCAGTCAGCCATTCCCCCATTCCACAGCCCTGGTAGTTCCAATGCTTTTAATTTTCGCCCATCTTTTGATTTCATTGTTATTAAACCTGATTCTTTATCTGAAAAAAGATGAAGATTAAATGGCTGGTTTTTATAGTCTTTTACACAGCAAATAAAATCTACAGGGCTAAAGTGTGTTGCCGATTCAAAAATTTTACTTTGTTCTTTATCATTTAAATTAATTTGTGTGGTCTCAACAACCTGCTTTGTGATTTTTCCATCCCTCTCTAAAACCCAGAACGGACCACCACCCGGATGTTTTTCCTTTTTTACCATTCCGCAAACACGAATTGGTCTGTTCATCAAGTTATAAAGATATTTTTTCTTATCAGTATTGTTCAATACATTAAATTTATCAGAGATATTCAGTTCCAACTCATTAATTAAGTAGTTTTTTATTTCTATCAAAATTTCATCGGAAGTTTGGTTCTCTGATATTAAGTTCAGGTAATTGCAAATATTTGAATGAAGTTCTGCTAGGTATCCAATAAGAAGTTTCTTGTATTTATAAGTCTCTTCCCTAAGATGATCAGGAACAATATTATCGATATTTTTAATTACAATTATATCTGCCTGCAGATCATGCAAATTGCTGAGCAATGCACCATGTCCTCCTGGTCTGAAAACAATTTTTCTATCATTATCCCTGAAAGGTTCATTATCAGAATTAACAGCGACCGTATTAGTTTCAGTTTTCTGGAAGGAGTAATCAACATTTATTCTGATTCTCCTTTTTTTGAATTCTTTTATGATCGGATTAATTATTGATATAGCAAGCTCTTCATGTTCCGGCGATATGGTAAAATGAATTTTTGCAGATCCTTTAACGCTTTTTGTATAATTGATTCCTTCAACAATATGTTCCTCAAAAGAAGTGCGTGCACCTGTTGGATAATTATGAAACTTTATACTGCCTTTTGGTTTTGCTGCATAACCCAGACCGGCTGGTTCCAGGATAAATTTAAAAATTTCTTTGTATTCACCCTGCTCCTTTAATTTTTCAAGATTTAATCCAGCTTTATTCATTATTGTATTTAAATCATCATAAAATGCAAAGCGACTAATATTTTTAATAAATTCTAAAACCGATGTGCTTTCCGAATCCCCTTCCTCTGCAGATTTTTTCAATGATCTATAATCAGTTTTTGAATTTGATATTGCAGATTGCAGCGATTTAAACATTCGTGAAGCCGCACCTGATGCCGGTACAAATTTAATTATCCTGTTTTCATTCAAAGCAATATTGAAAAGATTAATATACTTTCCCTGATCATATGGCTTTATAATTTTAATGCCATCACCAATGGTGCAAGCCCTAATAATTTTAACTGGGAGAATTCCCCTCTTAAAAGTTTCTACTTGATTAATTATTGTTTCAACTGGCAAATCAAGATATTTTTGTTCAGATTTTAATTGTTTTTCTAATATTTGTTTTTCTTCTTGGTTCATAATATTAATTTAAAATGCGAATAATATTTAATCATCTTTAGTGAACAAAAATAACCAAATAAAAATTTCAAATGAAGATTTTGATAACGGCCTAATCAAATCGATTGAATCTGCACTAAAAATAAGAACAAAAATTCCACTGCAAAAAATTGAAGATCCACTTATTAAAAAATCAGGGGTAAATCTATTTGCTCTTCGAACTGATCTTTCAAATCCAATTATTTCGGGTAATAAATGGTTTAAGCTTAAATATAACCTCGCCGAGATAAAAAATAAGCGGAAAAGCACACTGCTTACGTTTGGCGGCGCATATTCAAATCATATTCACGCTGTGGCTTTAGCAGGTAAATTATTAAATATAAAAACAATTGGAATAATTAGGGGTGAAGAATATAACCCTTTAAATCCTACACTATCTTATGCAAAAGAAAACGGAATGAATATTTATTATGTTAATCGAAAAACTTACAGGGAACGAATTAACCATGAATTTATTCAATCGCTCCATAAGCAATTTGGTGAGTTCTATCTGTTGCCAGAGGGAGGTACTAATTTACTTGCGTTAAAGGGATGTAGTGAAATTACAGACCATATAGATATAGATTATGATTTAGTTTGCTGTGCTTGTGGAACAGGTGGAACACTTGCAGGTATTATTTCTGGGATGGATGAAAAAAAAAGAGTTTTGGGATTTGCAGTTCTTAAAGGAGCAGATTTCCTAAAGAAAGATATAGAAAAATTAGTTTTTGAATATAGAAGGAATAAATTTTCTAACTGGGGAGTAAATCAAAATTTTCATTTTGGGGGGTATGCAAAAATAAACCTGGAGTTATTAAAATTTGTAAAGCGGTTTAAAGAAATAAATAATATACCAATTGAACCAATCTATTCCGGAAAAGTGTTTTATGGCATTTTCAGTCTAATTAAAGAAAATTACTTTAAAAGAGGTGAAACTATTGTTGCAATTCATTCAGGAGGGTTGCAAGGGCTTGCTGGATTAAATGAGAAATTTCAAAATAAGTACCCTGAATTTTTTATTTAGATCAATTTTCTTTACTTGATTTCTTTTTGCGTTAGTTGATAGGATTAGTACAGCAAATCTTTATTAAAAAAGTAGTGAGAAATTATAATTGATTGTAATATTCTACTTATTTTTATGAGTAATTTTAATTATGATTTTGAACTGGTACTTTGCCAGATTTTACTAACTGATCATATACTTTATTAATTAGTGACTGTGGGAAAGAAAAAAATAAACTCTGATAATCTTCAGCAAGAACTATCCCTTTACAGGCGTATTTTTACAAATTCATATGATTGTATAGCTATTCTAAACTCGGATGGAGAATATGTCGAACAAAATTCTGCTCATCAAAAAATGTTTGGTCTAACGGATTTTGAATTAATCGGTGAAAATCCCTCGATAATTTTTGGAGAAAAAGAATTTAAGGGAATGCTTGAACAGTTAACAAACAAAGATAAATACAATGGATATGTTACAGTTACAACAAAAAATGGTGATGGGATTCAATCCTCCATATCTGCATTCTCCCTTAAAAAAGCTGGGCAAATACCAAATGGCTACATTTATATTTTACGAAGTGTGAGTAAACCGGATAATGTTGATAGTGAACTACAAAAATCTGAGCAAAAATACAGACAACTAATAGAGAACTCTCTTCAGGCAGTAGTAATTATACAGAATTTTAGAATTGCTTATGCAAATAAATCATTCTCAGATATAACCGGCTATTCAATTGATGAGCTTTATTCCCTATCACCAAAAGATACAATGAATCTTGTTCATCCTGAAGATCAGGAACTGATCTGGGGAAATTTAAAAAAGAGAATGGCAGGGATGAAAGTTGAACCGAATTACCGGTTTAAAGGTATAAATAAAGATGGAAGTACTAAAATATTAAATCTTTATGCCAGTAATACTGAATTTGATGGGGAACCAGCAATACAAGGTTTTATACTTGATGTGACAGACCAGGTTGAAGCTGAGAAAAATTTTAGAGAAAGAACGAAGTTTATTGAAACAATATTAGATAGTCTACCTATAGGAATAGCCGTAAATGAAATTGATACAGGAAAATCAACATTTATTAATAATGAGTTTCAGGAAATATCAGGTTGGACGAAAGATAAAATTCCCAGCTTAACCAAGTTTTTTAAAAAAACCATAAATGATCCAGACCAGGGGAAAAATATATCTCATAAAATAAAATCTAATATTAAAGATAAGAAGCCCGAAGATTTATTTTGGGACAGTATTGAAATAGAAACAAAAACAGGTGATAAAAAATATCTTTCAGCCAAAACCATTCCTTTATATGATCAAAACCAGATAATTTTAACTGTGCAGGATATTACCGAAAGAATAATTGCTGATAAAAAAATTCAGAATTCACTTACTGAAAAAGAAATATTGCTCAGAGAAATTCATCACAGAGTAAAGAACAATCTTCAAACTATTTCCAGCTTGCTTGATTTACAAACTGATTCAATAAAAGATGCTGCTGCGAGGGAAGTGTTTAGAAGCAGCCAGAGCAGAATAAGATCTATGGCTTTAATTCATGAGCGTTTGTATAAAGCTGAAGATCTTTCACGTATTAAAGCTCAGGAATATATTATAAAACTGATAGATCACCTGGAAGCCACTTATGATTCTAAATCTGAAAACATAAAATTAAAAACTAATATTCATAATATTCTTTTGAATCTGGATACTGCGATACCCTGCGGATTAATTATTAATGAACTCGTTTCAAATTCCATGAAATATGCCTTCCCTAAAAACCGTGCCGGTACAATTGAAGTATCTCTTTCAGTTAGCAGCACTGAAAGTTTAATGCTATCTGTGAAAGATGATGGTATTGGCATGAGTGATGATATTACAATTGAAAATTCGCCATCTCTTGGTTTACAGCTTGTTCATCTTCTTACAAAGCAAATTAATGGCAATATTAAAACTGAAATAAAGAATGGTACAAAAATCGAAATTAAGTTTCCAAAGCCAGCTGTTTTTAAAGAGTTAGGTGAATGAATAGTATTCAATTAATTAACTTCTTGTTAAATCTATAGGAAAGTAAATGCCGGATACGAAAATATTAATAGTTGAGGATGAAGTAATTGTTGCTAAAAACATAGAGAAACGATTATTAACTGCAGGATACAGAGTTACTGGAATTGCTACAGCAGCAGAAGAAGCCATTAGCATGGTCGCATCACATAAACCTGATCTTGTTTTAATGGATATTAAACTAAAAGGGGAGATGGATGGTATTGATGCCGCGAACGCTATAAAAAAATCTTACCGGTTACCAATTATCTATCTCACTTCTTATGCAGATGAAGAAACATTTCAACGTGCAAAAATAACTGAACCGTTTGGTTACCTCATAAAACCCTTTGATTTAAAAGAACTTAATCGTTCTGTAGAGATAGCTCTTTATAAAAATGAAATGAATAATAAACTTCTTGAAAGTCAGGAAAGATACCAGGTTGCAGTTCACGCTGGTAAAATGGGTGTATGGGAATTTTGGCCAGATGATAAAAAATATTTTTCAGATATAAATCTTAAAACCCTTTACGGTTTCGAAAATGATGAAATAGGTAACAGCATTGATGAATGGGCGGAATTAGTTCACGAAGAAGATAGATTGGAAATGGACAGGAAGTTTCAATCATTTTTAAAAAGTAAAGAAAAAGAGTTCTTACTTGAACACCGCATATATAAAAAAGATGGCTCTGTAAGATGGGTAATTGATCGGGGGATTCTCTTTCAGCCTGATAATGAAAAACCTTTAAGATTAATTGGTACAACAACAGATATAACTGAATTTAAAAACGCCGAGCTAGCACTAATAAAAAGTGAAGAGAGATTTAGAAATGTGTTTGAAAGTTCAGGAATAGGAATGGCTTTGCTTAGTTTGGATAGTAATTTTTCTAAAGTAAATGATACACTTTGCAAAATGCTTTGTTACAGCTGTGAAGAATTACTTAATATGAACATGCGTGATATTACTCATCCGGGAGATTTGGAAAAATCTATAAATATAAAATATGAAATGCTTGAAGGTAAAAATGAAGAAAGCCAGAATATAGAAAAAAGATATCTTAATAAGCACGGTGAAACAATTTGGGCAATCACTACAATATCTCTAGTAAAGGATTTGAATAACAAACCACAATATTTTATTGCTCAAATTCAAAACATTACTAAAAGAAAGAAGGCTGAAGAACAGTTTAAACTTTCTGCTGAAGAGTTGAGGATTACAAATCAATCTAAAGATAAATTCTTTTCTATTATTTCTCACGATTTACGGAGTCCTTTTAATGCATTGCTTGGAATAACTGAGTATATGGCGCAATACTATAAAGATATGAATGATGATGAGGTGAAAGATTCAATATCAAATATCTATTTATCATCAAAAAAACTATACGGGTTAATTCTTAACTTGCTTGAATGGTCTCGATTGCATACGGGCAGAATGGAAGTAGAGAAAACTTCATTTTGCATCAGTACTGCATGTAAAGAAGCAGTAAATCTTTTTAAAGAAAATGCTAATGCAAAAAATATTAGTCTAGATGTTAATATAATCGATGATATAAATGTATTTGCTGATAAGTATATGATTGGAACTGTTCTGCGAAATTTAATTTCCAACAGTATAAAATTTACAAAACCCGGTGGGCAAATAACTATAAACGCTGTAAAAACGGGTAATGTTGCCGAAGTTTCTGTTGAGGATAATGGTATAGGTATTAGTGAAGAAAATCAGGCAAAGATATTTAGAATTGATGCTCAGTTTCGCAGAGATGGTACAGAAATGGAAAAAGGAACCGGTTTGGGTTTAATACTCTGCAAGGAATTTATTGAAAAAAATAATGGCACAATCAGAATTGAAAGCCAGCTTGATAAAGGAAGTAAATTTATATTAATGATACCCCTTACTCCAGTTTAACTAGTACAGCGTATGCATTAATTTTAATAATTCTACTTTATTTTGATTCTTATGATTTATATTCTCAGCCATATTAACTACTTTTAAGCTTGTTAAAATAATCTCCTCAGCAATTTTTTTTGTTATTACTAATTTGTTGATTAGATCTAAAATAAAATAACTCAATAATTCGAAACTAATCAAAAGTCAATCTCATGAATGATTTGCTAATTGTCTTTATCGGTCTTGCCTTAATTCTTTATATATTTTTTATTCTTGGTACTTCCAGGACAGCAATAAAAAAAGGATTAAACGGAATATTATGGTTTTTATTCTCACTGATACTACCACCTTTTGCTTTCATAGCAGTATTGCTAGTTAATAAAAAGGATGATAAAACAGAAGAGGGACCTAATTTCTTCAATAACATAATAATGGATCTTACGCAGCCCTTTGTCGATCTTGCTCACACCTCAAGAGCATTACTTGGTATTAACATATCGTATGTTCTCGAAGGATTAACCTACTTTGGGGTGGTTGGTTTACTTGCAATTTTCTTTAATGATTTTATTGGCTTAGATGATATTGATGCTGGAAGAATGGTTGGTATTCTTACAGCTGGAATTACTATCGCTATGCTTTTTTTAGGTGCCACAGTAGATTGGATTGGTCTTCGAAAATCTTTATTAATTGCTCTCTCATTAATGTTGGTAGGCAGAGTATTTTTAACTATTTCTCCTGATATCGGTATTTCTGGATTATGGAATTCAGCACATATCTTTGCTATGATTGGTATAGCGGGAATTATACTTGGTTATGGAATATATCAGCCCGCATGCTATGCTGGTGTTAAACAATTAACAAATGAAAAAACTTCAGCAATGGGCTATGCAATGCTTTACGCATTAATGAATCTTGGCGGTTTCCTCCCGGGTATAATATCACCACCTATAAGAAGAACTTTTGGAATTACCGGTGTTTACTGGGTTTATGTGGTACTCACTATAGTCGGAATTGCTGCTGTCTACTTTATCATTACAAAAAAAGCAATGGAAAAAGCTGTAAAGCAGGCAAATGAAGGCAAAGAAAACAAACAGGAAGTGGAAGATGATGATGAAATGGCTAAGATGTCAACGAAAGAAAAAGTTGTCTATTATTTTAAAAATTTTCCATTAAGGGATTTACGCTTCTTATACTTCGTTTTCATACTAATTTTTGTACAAACCCTATTCGCGCATAACTGGTTAACGCTTCCACAATATACTAGCCGGGCGTTTGAGGGATTTGTTAGTGATAATTTTGAATTTTTCGTAAACCTAAACCCTATATTGATATTCATACTTGCTCCAATGGTTACAGCGCTTACATCCAAAAAGAATACTTACAATATGATGATTCTTGGAACATTTGTTATGGCAGCGCCAACATTTATTCTCGCCTTCGGACCAAATTTTTATACTTTAATGGGCTACCTGGTATTTATGACTGTTGGTGAAGCAATGTGGCAGCCTAGGTTTTTACAGTGGGTTGCAGAAATTGCTCCCAAAAATATGACCGGAATTTACATGGGAATAGGGCAGTTTCCCTGGTTCTTAACAAAGGTAATAACAAGCTTATATTCAGGCTGGTTTTTAATGACCTATTGTCCGACAAATACTCCAGTATCTGAAATGAACACAGAAACAATGTGGCTGATTTATGGATTTATTGCTATGATATCACCAATAGGATTAATCTTAGCCCGGAAATGGATGCTTAAAGGATTTAAAACTAAGGCTTAATCAATTTAGTTCTGATTTTATGAACGATCTTAAACAGATAGAAGAGCAATTTAGCAATCCGGAAATGCTGTTTAGTCCGCTATGGGAAATTTCTGTTGATGGTATGCGCCTTACCGATGAAGATGGTAAAATAATTATGGTTAATGATGCTTACTGCAAAACCATTCAATTATCCAAAGAAGAACTGGTTGGTAAACCATTTTCAAATGTTTACCATACATCTGAAAGATCTGATGTACTATCCATGTATAAACATGATACTATTAACAATGAAATAAAAACTCATTTTGAAAGGGAGAACACACTTTGGAATGGAAAGAAACGGTGGTTCGAGTTTTCAAATTCCTTTTTGAACATACCAGGCAGTGGTAAAATTACTTTAAGTGTTATTAAAGATATTACTGAAAGAAAAAAAGCTGAAATCGAATTAATCGAAAGTGAAAGAAAATTCAGGATGCTATTTAATAACGCAAATGACGCAGTTTTTGTAACACAATTTAAAGGAGATAAAACTTACGGCGATTTTATTGAAGTAAATGATATCGCCTGTAAAAAACTTGGTTATACTAAAAACGAATTTCTAAGTTTAAGCCCATCTGCCATTGTTGAACCCAAATATATAGATGAGTTTAATCTTTGGATGGAAAAACTGTTGAAAGAACATCACGTAATTTATGAGATTGTTCACCGTGCAAAGGATAAAAAACTTATAAGAGTTGAAATAAGCTCTCACCTTTTTAATTATGAAAGCAAATTAACCGTGCTTTCAATTGCCAGGGATATTACTGAGAGAAAACTGGCTGAAGAAAAACTTAAGCGTACAAGTTTGATATTAAGAAATCTTGCATCTCATCTGCAAACAATTAGAGAAGATGAAAGAAGCATGATTGCACGGGAAGTGCACGATGAACTCGGACAGGTATTAACTGTACTTAAAATTCATGTTTCCCTTCTGGCTAACAAACTAAGAGAGGACCAGGAAGATTTAAAGGAAAAAACAACAACCATTTTAAAGTTTATTGATGATACTGTTGAAACAGTACAGCGTATCACATCAAAATTAAGACCTGGCATCCTTGATGAGTTAGGGCTTGTTCCAGCTATTGAATGGCAAATACAGGAGTTTAAAAAAATTACCGGGTTGGATTATTCGCTATCTTTGCTTTCAAACGAAATTAAACTTGATAAAGACAAATCAACCGCTATCTTCCGCATTTTCCAGGAAGCAATTACAAATATTATGCGCCATGCATCAGCAAAAGTTGTTTCCATCACTATTAAAACCCTTAGCAACAATTTAATCCTGGAAGTTAAAGATAACGGATCAGGAATATCATCTGAAATGATAAAAAATCCAAAATCCCTTGGAATTGTTAGTATGAAAGAAAGAGCTTTAATACTTGGCGGAGAAGTTTCAATTGAAGGAATTCCTAACAAGGGAACAACAGTTACAGTAACTATTCCCCTGGATGAATCGTTTAACAAATAGCAGCTTTATAGTATGATAAAAATTTTGATAGCGGATGACCACGCAATTGTAAGAGAAGGCTTAAAACAAATAGTTGCGGAAGAAAAAGATATGCTTGTTGCAGGTGAAGCTGAAAATGCAAATGAAATGTTTGAACTTTTGAAGAAGGATAGTTTTGCAATAATAATATTGGATATAAGTATGCCGGGAAGAAGTGGTTTGGAAGCATTAAGATATCTTAAAAAAAATTACCCGGAAACTCCGGCACTAATACTAAGTATGTTTAGCGAAGAGCAATACGGCCTGCGAGCCCTGAAAGCAGGTGCTGCAGGTTATCTTAAAAAAGTCAGCGCACCCACTGAACTTGTATCCGCTATTAGAAAAATAGTAAGCGGGGGGAAATATATAAATCAATCTCTTGCAGAAAAATTAGCGGATGATTATGATTCAGCAAAAAAAGAAAGAGTACACGATAAACTTTCTGACAGGGAGTATCAGATCATGTGCTTTATTGCTTTAGGGAAATCTGCAGAAGAAATTGCAAATGATCTTTCCATTAGTATTAACACCGTTTATACTTACAGGAACAGGATCCTTGAAAAAATGCATTTAAAATCAAATGTTGAACTAACACAGTATGCTTTACAGAATAAGCTTATAGAAATTTAACTTAACAACAGGAGGCAGCTAAATGAAAAATTTAATAGTAAAACTTTGCTGCTGTATATTCACTTCTTTCCTCATTCTGATCTTAGCATCATGTTCATCAGTTACTTATGAAAAGGTATATCCTACTCTGCTTGATGGAAAGTACGATAGTGAGTTTCCCTATAAGGGCTGTTCAGAACAACTTAAAGAAATTAGCATAACTACAAAAAGAATAAACAGTACTGCTATTTATAAAACCTACACTTTCAGCCAATCTACCCCGATCACTGCAGAAAATTTTATTTCTGGTAACATCGATAACGTAGCAATTACAGAAGGTTATGCTGACCAATCGAGTTCCGGTACTGCAACGATCATTTATTCTGGTATTGGTAAGGTTGCTTTGCTAACCTGTGCGCACGTAATAAATTATCCTGATACAATTGTTTCCTTTATTATTGATGGTGATGGTAATAAAACTTCAATTCTGGAATCTATTTTAATAAAGGAAACTCAATCAATCTACGTTGCTGGTTTCCCCGGAAACAGTGAGGTGGAAATTCTGGCCATTGATAAAGAACTTGACCTGGCAATTATTGGGAGAGATTATGGTGCTTTTAGTGATAACATTTTTACGGCGTTTGATTACCCGCTTGGTAAGGCTAAGGAGCTTGAATGGGGAAGTTTTGTCTATGTTTTTGGATTTCCATTAAGCAACTTGATGATTACTCGAGCAATTGTAAGTACGCCGAATAAAGATGGAAAGGGTTCCTTTGTTCTGGATGCAGTTGTTAACCGCGGATCCAGCGGTGCACTTGTCCTTGCAATAAAAGACGGCGTACCAAATTTTGAGCTGGTTGGTATGGTTCAATGGGTTCCGGAAGAGGAAATAAATATCCTCACTCCCGCAAAACTAAAGGATAACAAACCGTACAGCCCTATTGTCCCTTATAAGGGAGAAGAATTTGTAAAAAGGTTTTCGTCAATCAGGTATGGAATTGCAAACATCATCTCTATAGAAACAATTGTTGAATTTATAGAGCTGAATAAGCAATCTCTTAATGAAGAAAAATATTATGTAAATGAATTTTTAAAATTTAAATAGTATTCAGTTGTAAGTTTAATCCGATTTAAAAACTGCTAGTTAGCAATTTTATTTTTTTTATTGATGGTCAAATTTTCGCAGTAGTTAATAAAATTGGGTAAGTTATTTTTTGTATTTTTTTTCAAACTTGATAGTATAAACTTAGTTTTTAAACTACTAATTAGTTTTTTAATTCCCTTAACTCTCTCTTCGTATAATTCTTTAGGAAAAATTTTGATCGATAACTCTGTACCTCCATCTTTTTCAACGAGTCGGTAATCAGAAATAAACGGAATTCCAGCCACTGCTTCTGCTTCTTCCACGTAGTTAATTTCCCTTTTGCTCCTTTCATTTGCTTTAGTAATAAAATCAATTTCCAGATCATCAAAAATGCAAGTATGCTGCCCATTAATCCTGTTTATCGGGTTGCTGTTTTTAACAGCTTTTAATCCCGGAACATAATTTAACTTTGCTTCGTTATCTGTAAGTGCTTCGTGAACCTTTAAAACAGGTGCATTAATAAATACAACAGCATCCGGCTCTGATTTATTGAATCTGCCTCTGTGATTTAGCGGTATCTCTGGTATTGAATTTCTTAAAGTTGAAAGTAGTGAGTATTTAATTTCTGTTTTTTCAAAATTATCGTAGTTCTCTACGTGCTCTCTAAATTCTACCCATGGTTCCAGCTGTTGCTCCATTTGATTTTGACTGCTTAAATATTTATCCGTAAGCAGCATATACTCGGTTTTTCCAATAGTGTTTTTAAGAAGGCGATGTGCCAGAATTACATCACCTCCAATAATTTTCGTATAATTCTGGATAACAGTTTCAGTCAAACTTCCATAATGAACTACAAACTTAAGTGAAAGATTTATTGCAGTTCTGCACGCACCGCATTGGCAAACATTATCCCGCTGAATAATTTTTAAGTGAGTGTGAAAATCAAAAAACATTTTTTTTACTTGATCAATCAGTTCGCTTAATGTTGGAGGATCACCTTTGCGATAAAATAAAACTGCATCACCTTCAATTTCAGAGACTACTAAGTTTAAACGGTTTGCTGCAATAATAATCTCAACAAGTTCCGAAATAATATGATTACTGTGTTTTATCTCGGTTTGTGTAATAAATTCTGTATATCCGCTTATATCAGGTATAAAAATAAATGCTTGATTTTCCATTGTGAATTAAGCTTTTGTAATGTTTTAAATATAAGAAAAATGATCGGAGTAATTTGTCCTTTATCGGACTAAAATATCTGAAAGTAATAAATTAATCATTGCTTTAGGGTTTTGTGAATATTATCTTTCTTTTAAGATAATACTGAATAAAAGGTATTACTTATCTGCTGAAAAAATAAAAATTTATTTAAAAAGTTCGTAACATTTTTACGTTTTCCGGAGTCTTATAAGTATGTGTGGAGAGAGTAAATGATGACAAAGCTGCTTGAGAAAGAAAAGGTAAAAATTAAATGCCCTCACTGCGGCAAAGAAGCAGATAATGTTTGGATTTGCAAAATGGATTCTGTGATTGGCGTTAGGTATGCTTTTTTATGCACTAGATGCCAAAAGCTGTTAAAGATTTCTGAAAAGAAAAGTTATATTAACTCTGCACATTCGCTAAACTAAGTTACTCAATTAAATTTTCCTGCCCGATTAAATATAAAGCACAAAAAGAGAAAGCAAATTATTTGTACCGCCATACTTCTCTTTAAAAAAACAGGCACAAATTTATAACACAGCGACAAACTTAGCGCAGCATTTGTCTGCTAATTATTGCTAATTATAAAATATTTGTTGAGTAGCTCGCACTGCTTAAAGAAATACAAACATACCTTCTTGCACTATCTCCGGCACAATTTTTCCCTCCTGAATAACAAGGAGCTGGAGAAAATATGGTGCTTTTTAGGACAAATATTTCTTTTATGCTTGCAAATAACTTTTCAAGAGTTCATATCCACTGGGTCACCGACACGAATGTGTGAACAACTCTTCTTTAACTCATTCACTTATTTTTATTTCCCTGTTGGCTTCACATAGCACAGTAAGACGATTAATTAAAGAATTAATTAGAGAGAACATAAAACACATTTGAGGAAAACAAAATGAAAAAGATTATTGTTTTATTACTTGCGTTCTTTTACTGTTTGGTACCACAAGCACAAGATGCTGAAGGAGAATTAATAATTGAGTTTGTTGATAAACCAGTCACTTATGATCTTGCAGTGACAATTGATGCTATTGGTACACGTTGGGATTGTGACCACGAACTTACAACAAGTTATTCCGGGGGTACTGAATATTACGATGAACAGTCTGATCCTGTTAATCATCCTTCAGATGCTTGCTGGCACAACCAAGGTTTCACTCCAGTTTTAGCTATGGGATTTTATAATATAAAAGTTACAAATAATGATACTGATGATGAAGTATGGTTCAAATTTGACTGGAGAACTTCCGAACTACCTCCTGGTGCTGGATTGTGGGACGATCAAGTATTTTATTATAGTATAAAGGATAACGAAATTTATAGAGAAAGCGATCCTACTAAAACTAATATCCATACTGATACCCTTTATATATGGACAGAAATCAATGAAATTGGACATGACACAGAAGACCTAGAACCTTATACTCCATCCCTTACTTCTTCACCTTATTATGGTCATCCAAATTTAGTGTGGAGTTTCCCCGCATGGGATGATTACAGAACAGGCAATGAAGTGTGGAGAAGTTATGGGAAATGGGAGAAAATTACTACAACTAGTGCAAATGATACTGATTGGGTTGACTGGACATATACCATAGGAGAAAAAGATGCTTCATATAAGATAAGGGCTATTAATGGGGATTCATTTTCAGGTTGGTCAAATACAATAAATTATTATTCATCAAAAAAATTAGGCTCAGAAAGTGAATCATCAATTGTTCATTCATATGAACTTGAACAGAATTTTCCTAATCCATTTAATCCTACAACAACAATTGCTTTTTCCTTAAAAAATGACTCATTTGTAACTCTAAGAGTATTTGATATCTTAGGTAAGAACGCAATTACACTAGTAAACGAAAACCTATCGGCTGGCAAACATCAAGTAGAATTTAATGGAAGTTCGATTGAAAGTGGTATATATTTTTACGAAATTCAGGCTGGTTTATTTAAGGATACTAAAAAACTTATGCTCCTCAAATAACTAGTTTGTTTAACAGCCTTGGCACCCGATGGAGATTAAATTATGATTTCATATTCTAGTTTCAGAATTTTTTTAGTAATATTTTCTATTTTAATTGCGACAAGAATATATTCACAAACCCAGGGAGAAATACCGTGGCCAACACTTTCCGATTCTCCCTGGCCTATGATGTCTCACGATCCGCAATGTACCGGAAGATCTCCTTACGTCGGGCCTAAAACAGCAAATGTTGTGTGGATTATGGATATGCCTTATGGCGTTCCTTCAGGACCCGCTTTAGGTGAAGATGGAACTATCTATTTTGGCACAAATACCTGGTTACATTTAGTTGATACCACAAATTATTTTTACGCAGCTAATCCGGATGGAACATTGAAGTGGGTGTTATATACAAGAGAAGTTCTACCAACAGATTCAGGTTTTTTAATCGGGGCGGATAGCACTGTGTATTTTGCTTCACAAGGCGGTTTTATTTATGCTGTTGATTTTAAGGGTAATCTTAAATGGAAGAATGACTACGGAATGAACTTTTATTCACACGTAATGAACCTAGATAAAGATAGCTCAATATACGTTGCATCTGCTGATAATCACCTCTATGCTATAAACAGGATAAACGGAAAGGTTAAGTGGAATGTAAGTTATGACAGTGGTTTTTTAGGTAGTTCTGCTACGTTTTCACCTGATGGACAAACACTATATATAGCAGGCCATGATAATAATCTATATGCCCTAAATCTTGATGGGTCACAGAAATGGAAATTCAGCTGTGGTCCTGTTTCTGTTGTACCAACAGTTGATAATGAGGGGAACATTTACATAGTTGCACAATTTGATTCAGTTGGATTGTATTCTCTATACCCTGATGGTACTGTGCGTTGGAATTACAATTTCGCTGATTGGCATTCTAATAGATCTTTACTCTATTGTGCAACTATAGACAAAGAAGGGAATATATATTTTCCGGGTCCAATACAAGGTCAGCGGAAAATAATTTCACTCGATTATTATGGCAACTTTCGATGGGAATATTTATTTGAAGATCCAGATGAAGACATATATGTTCCTCTGATTTGCGATGCAGATGGAACCGTTTATTGCGGTTCTACCTGGGGCTATTATTATTATGCAATTTCAAGTGAAGGTTTGTTATTATGGAAATTACCACTTGATGACTACGATGTTGATAATTCTGGGGCGATTGGATCTGATGGAACACTTTATATTGGTACGCATCTATCTTCAACAACTATTGGACAGCAAAGAACCCTAATAGCAATAAGAGATACAGGGGCAAGTTTTGCAAATAATGATATTATAGATTTGTATTATTCTTTAGAACAGAATTATCCAAATCCTTTTAACCCTGTTACAACAATATCTTATTCGCTTCCTGAAAGTGCTTCCATATCGTTAAAAGTATTTGATATAATTGGAAATGAGGTGATAACATTAGAAGAAGGGATAAAATCAGAAGGCAGACATTTAATACATTGGAATGGAACCGATAATCTAGCCAACATAGTTCCTGCCGGAGTCTATTTTGTTAGAATGAAAGCAAACGGCTTTCAGAAAACAATTAAATCAATCTTAATTAAATGAAAACTAGTTTTTCAATTAGAAAAGTTAATTATTCTATTTTTTTATCTGTTCCTGCAAAATTACTCCCCCGCCAAGACAAACATCCTCATCATAAAAAACAGCAAACTGCCCCGGGGCAATACCTTTATCTGGCTTATCCAGTTTAACATTTGCTTTAAAATCATTCATCCATTCAAGCATACAATCATACACGTTTACACCGTGGCGTAATTTTACTTTCAAATCTGTGTTCTCAGGTGGAATGCCCGCAATCCAATTAAACTTTCCAATACTGAATTTATCTCTTTCTCTAACAGCTTTATTTTCTTTTGAAATGTAAACAATATTATTCTTCACATCTTTACCAACAACAAACCATGGTCCCCCGCCAAGTTTTAAACCGGAGCGCTGCCCGATTGTGTAATAATAATAACCGGGATGTTTACCCATTACTTTGTTTGTATCAACATCAATAATTTCACCTTCAATTTCTCCAAGATGATGTTTAACAAACTCTTTAAATTTTATCTGTCCCAGAAAACAGATTCCCTGACTGTCTCTTCGTTTCATTGTAGCAAGTTTATAGTCATCAGCTAATTGCCTTATCCCGGATTTCTTATACTTCCCTATTGGAAAAATAGCCCGCGAAAGCTGCTGCTGTGTAAGATATGATAAAAAGTAAGTTTGATCTTTTACAGGATCGGGTGAGGTTTTAAGCAAATATTTTCCATCTTTTTCTAAAACATTTGCATAGTGCCCGCTTGCTACTTTTTCAAATGAAGAATCGATTTTATCATAAAACTGTCCGAACTTAATTAGACTGTTGCAATAAATATCGGGATTGGGAGTTCTTCCGTCTTTAATTTCATCAATAGTATAAGATACAACGTTTTCCCAGTATTCAGTTTGCAAAGGAAGAACTTCTAAAGGAATATTTACCTGTTTACAAACAGCGCGGGCAAATTTCAGATCTTCTTCCCAGGGGCATTCGCCTAAAAATGAAAATTCATCCTGCAGCCAAATCTTTAAATAGAAAGCTGTAAGATTATGTCCTTGTTCTTTTAATAATCTTAAAGCAACAGAACTATCAACCCCCCCGGAAAGTAAAACAGCTATTTTCATTTTTTACTTTTCTTTTTTTCTGTTAACCTATCCAGAACTTCATCGTATAACTCTTTTTTCACTTTGCTTAAGATAATTGTAACAAGCCGGCTGGAATTATTCAGCTTTGTATAAAATCCAAGAGTTACAGAATTTTTTCCGTCATGAACTTTCATTACGCCGGATATTTTATTTTCAAACATCCCACCTTTTAACGATGTGATATCTTCATAGTAAATGGTAACATCTTTTTTTGAAAAAAAATAATTTGAACAAACAAGTTTTTCATCATCAGCATTTATTCTATATGGAATAATTTTATAAAGTGTAAAATACTGTCTGTTAACAAAGTAGACTAAAAGCAATGATATTACTATCGGAATTATGAGAATGTAATTTTGATCAACATAAAACAAAATTGGTGAAGTATAAGAAACGAGTAATAATGTAACGGCAATGTTTCCGTATTTATAAAGCAAACCAAATAATAAAGGGTAAGTGAATGATTGCTTTTCAATAATATTTTCGCTCATACTGGGAAATCTATTATAAAACTGAATTTAAAATTGCGAAAAAAAATGGGAGATCAAAAAACAGATTAAGTGAGATCTAGATAAGGCAATGTAACATTAAAAATTGTACCGCTGGGTTTATTATCCTTAATTGAAATTTTTCCACCTGCTTCTTCAATTAAAAGTTTAACAAGGCTTAAACCTAAACCGTAACCTTTTACACCAAGTTTTTCTGCATCATCTGATCTGTAAAACCTATCAAAAACCTTTGTTTTGTCCGAATCGCTAATACCAATACCATTATCTTTAACAATCAAAATTGCTTTTGCTGCATTCTTTGATAGAGATATAAACACTTCACTGTTTGCGGCGGAATATTTTATTGCATTGCTGAGCAGGTTTTCAATAATTATATAAAATTTATCCGTATCCCCTCTTACATAAACTTCATTTTCAATTGAGCTTTTAATATTATCATTTGAAAATTCAGAAATAAGAATTTTATTAATCAAATTGCCAAAATTGAATACTGATTTGGAATTATCACTACTGTTATCTTGTTTAGAGATCATTAAAAGTGTTTTTATAATTTTTATCATTTGATCCGATTGAACAAGTAATTTATTTAATGCTTCCCTGTATTCATCATTTGTGCGTTCTTTTTTAAGTATGTATTCTAATTCAGTTTTTACAGCTGTTAAGGGATTCATCATTTGGTGTGAAGCGTGATCAGTAAACTGAGAAAGCTGGTTAATGTGCAATTCAATGCGATCAAATAATTGGTTTAACGTATCTCTCAGCCGTCCCAGTTCATCATCAGTTTTTGCTTTGTAAGCTATCCTTGTATTTAATTTTCCACCTGATATTTCATCCGCAGTTGCAATAATTTTATTTATTGGTGAAACACTTTTTCTTGCTAAAAATATACTGGCAATAAAAATTATTAATATAAGTGCAGGTAAACTATATATATTAAATGATATTAAATTATTTAAAATTTCATCAAACTGTTTTTGAAAAGTAGAGAGTTGTAGAACGGCTGCCGTATTTCCACTTTCTGTTGTTAAAGAAAAATAACCTGCTCTAAGATGATCTTTGCCAACATTAATGTCTTTAAAGAAAAATGAAGGATAGTCTGTCCCCGTTTCTGCAGGAATTTCTTTATAATATTTTAAGTTATCGCTAGTTATTAAAACTTCACCTTCAGGTGAATATATTTGTAGAAAGAATGCTGTTTCAGTCATTTCAACCATATCAGATTCTTTAAATTCTGCAAAATCTATAATAGTAATTGCAGAATCTGTAATTTCAAGCGATGCAACCACCTTTTCCATTTCATGTTTTAATCGGATATCAATATTCTGGCGAAGTGTATAACTTATTGCAATAATTAGAAAAATGTTAAAAAGAATTATTATTAATAGAAATACCAATACATTCCAGGTAGTATAACGTTTAACTGTATCGGTAAAAAAAGGGGTGCGTTTATTAGTCATCAATTAAAATATAACCTTCACCATAGATAGTCTTAATATACTTCTTCCCGGTGGTTTCTTCCAGTTTTTTTCTTAAATTTTTTACTGTGGCTTCACAGATATTGGTTTCGGGTATAAAGTTAATATCCCAAACATATTTACATAATAATGTTTTGCTAATTACATTCCCTTTGTTTGCAATAAAATACTTTAACAAATCAAATTCTTTATCTGTTAATTCAATATTTTTTCCATTATCAGATTCAACTTTTCTGTTTATAAGATCAAGTGATAAATCATCGTAAACAAGCACATCTTTTTCAATATCATATCTTCTTTTTGTTGCTTTAACCCGTGCGAGTAATTCTACAAATGAAAAGGGTTTAGTAATATAATCATCAGCCCCGGAATTAAGTGCTTCAACTTTGTTTGAAACTTGGCTTAATGCAGTAAGCAGAAGAATTGGTGTATTATTACCCATTTCACGAAGTCGTTTACAGACTTCAATTCCACTAATTTTTGGCATTTTCCAATCCAGAATAATTACATCAAATTGTATTTTTTCAACCAAATTTAGAGCTTCCAAACCATCATGGGCGATCATGACATGATGCCCCTCCTCAAGAAAATTCTTCCTTAACGGCTCTGCAATTTGGAGTTCATCTTCAGCGATTAGTATTTCCATAACTTCCTTTCATTCTACAATCAAATAAAAACAATAGAAACCAGCAATTCAATAGCAATATTGAATTATGAAGCACATTTCATTATTGTTAATTTTACACTATTAGCAAATAATACTATTTTTTAGATGAAAATAAGTGTCCTTATTTATTACAATAAAGGAGAAAAAATGAACAAACTATTACAAATTTTTATACTGATTCTAGTCAGTGGATCATTTGTTTTCGCACAGACTTATGTTGGACCTGAAAAGTGTCTTACCTGTCATAACAATCCAGGCCTTGGTGATAAAACCGGCTGGAGAACTTCAATGCACGCAAATGGTTATTCCGCTGTTGAAGATGATGCCCATACAATGGAAAACCTTTATGGGATTGTTTGTGATTATGACCAAAATGGGATTGATGATTTTATAGATGGTCTTGATTTCAATAACATCACGAGTGTATTTGATCCATACAAACCAAATGCACCTGTTTTATCCTATAATAATGGTTACTACATTACTATCGGACTTGTTACGCATAGAGTATATCTAACTTATGGGGGAAGCGGATTATACAAACAACGTTATGTGACAAGAATCAATACTTCACAAGGTGAATCCAACGATTTTTATATTTCACCGGTTCAGTACAATGAAAAAACACATGAATACGTGTTATATCATCCTGAAGCATGGTATGATGAAAATAATAACAATGTACCAATTTACACACCAACTTCAACTTTAGCTGATGCATCCCTTAATAGTAGAAGCTTTACAAAAGGATGTGCTGGCTGTCATGTTACAAATCTTAGCGTAATGCAGGATTCTAACGGAGAATGGATTTCCTCAGGTGCTGGTGTTGAAGATGAAGCTCTATATGTAAATTATAATAACGTTTATGATCTTGATCAGGATGGAGATCTTGACCAGATGAATAATGGTTGTGAAAACTGTCATGGACCAGGTGGAGACCACGTTGTTGCACCAAGTCCAAATAATATCATTAACCCTGCAGATGAAAACGATCTTACACCTGAGCAGGCAAACAATCTTTGTGGCATGTGCCATTCCAGAGGAAAAAGCTTACCAAATAATACATTCAGTTTTCCGTTCGATGATGCAAACTTGGTAACCTGGAATATTGGAGATTTAGTAGCTACATGGTATACTGATGGTGGAGGATATTATGGTGATAGCTACAATTCAAGACAACATCACCAACAATTTTATGATTTTTCTAAAAGCAGTAAGCCAACCTTTCAATTCCATATGGTTACCTGCTATGAATGCCATGATATTCATAATGAGGTAAAACATCATATTCGTGAAGAAATTGAAGGAGAAGATAGTACAGGCGCACCAATAACAGTAGCAACAGAGAATGATAATAACACATTATGCCTCGCTTGTCATGCAACTCATGGTGCTTTTGAAAATATACCTGTTGAATGGGTTGCTGATTACCAAAATCACATCAATGATATAGCTCCTATTGTACAAGCACATACAATGCATGAATATGATCCGGAAGGTTCAGGTGAATCTAGGTGTAGTAAATGTCATCAGCCAAAATCTGTAAAATCTGCCATTAATTACGATATTCATTCTCATACATTTGAAGTTATTCAGCCAGAAAAAACTATTGCTTTCTCAATGCCAAATGCCTGCGCAGTAAGCTGCCACAGAGATGTTGAAAATGGTGGAATGCCTCTTTTCAATACAGGTGTTGATGTAAATCTTGGTGACTGGTCAGAACAAACTGATATTGATCTTGCTGATACATTAATGCATTGGTATGGTCCTGGTGGAATATGGTGGGATCATACAGTTTCCGTTGAAATTGACAATCCTTATATACCAGATAATTTTAGTCTATCACAGAACTATCCAAACCCGTTCAACCCCTCAACAAAAATTACTTTTTCTGTTCCGGTTGAATCTTATGTAAGTATAATTGTTTATGATATAGTTGGAAGAGAAGTTGAAACTCTTGTAAACACTAATATGCCTTCAGGCAATTATTCGTTAACCTGGAATCCTAAAGGATTAACATCTGGTGTTTATTTTTACAGGATGGAATCTCAGAACTATGTAGAAACTAAGAAAATGATTTTGCTCAAGTAATGTATTATTAAGAATTGATGCGATAAGCCGCCTTCCTGGAACAGTGGAGGGCGGCTTTTTTATTACCTGTTAACCTTCTTTATCGTAAATTTCAGCACCTAAACCTTTTATTTGGTAAAGTGTTACAGGGCCGGTTACCATGGAAGGATCAAATTCTTTATCATTCTCATCAGCAATATGCTGGTAATATTCAGTAGCTTCTTCTTTTGTAAGATCAATTCTATAAACAGTTCCTTCCACAAGGGCAGTTTTTCCTATGCCTTCCACTGGAAAAATAATATCACCATCTTTAACCTTTACTTTAATCTTTTCTCCTTCAACATCAGATTTAATTTCCATCCAGCAACCCATCATTTTGCAAACATCCAAAACTTCTCCTTCAACTAAAACTTTTTTATCCAGAAAATCTTCCGGCGCATTTAATATATCTGATATGTTTGTTTTATCATTTAAAGTAATTTCAGCGCCCAATTTATTTACATCATCTGTTTGTGCATTTAAAGCTCCGCAAAATAAAACTGCAATAATTACTGAGAAAAATTTTTTCATAAGTACTCCCGTTTTTATATTAATTATTTGAATTTAACCGTTACATGTTTTTTTAGTTCTAATTTCATTCCCGGAATTTTTTCAACATATACTTCCATATCTTCAATTTCTTCAGGTTGACTGTTTTTTAATATCTCAAGTGTTTCTTTATTTTTAACTATTTTACCAATATCCATAGATAAAAGTGTAACTGTTGATCCTTCAACATGAGTAGCATTTGACTCAACTATTTCACCTTCAAATTCCAGTGAAACGTCAACTCTCATTCCTTCCATTAGTTTAAAAAATTCATCATTTACCTCATCGCTATTATCTTCTGCTTCTGTTTTTTCCCTATTAAAATCTTTCTCAATTTCCGGTCTGCTTATTATAACTTCAGGTATATCACCTTTAATAAACTTAAAGTAAAAATATTCTTTATTTTCTTCAACTTGCTGATCTTCCATTCCAATTGACACTATATTATTAGGTGCGGGTTCAAGGCGGATTTTATTAAGATCATCAAATGAATATTCTGCTTTGAAGCCTTCCCATCCATCTTCACTTACACTTTCACCACCAGTAAATTGCACTCCACTACCAAAATCTTTAGCAGATTCTATAAAATCTTTTTCATCAAATAGTTGAAATTTCTCAGTATCAGTCGAATCTCCAAATGAACCTGCGAATTGCGAAATCATTTCAGCAAAAATTTTACTCATAATCACAGTCTCAAAAATTCTTCCACTCCCATCTTTATTTATTTTAACCTTTGTTTCAACTTTAATGCAGCCGGTTATAAATGTAACTGCAATAATTAAAAGAAAAATCGTTTTAAATAATTTCATCTTAAATCCTGATAATTAAAAACATGTAGCCAGTTTTGCTTACACAAAAATAGTAAAATTTTCACTTCTTAATTATCTTAACTCGAATTGCAAAAAAAAGTAATTATATTAAATTCATGTTCTCATTTTCATATATTTAACACAACAATATGAATTTTTTATTCGTTTTGATACATAGCAAAAACAAAATATTACTGAGCATAATATCTATTTTAGCAGCGTGTTTATTATTATTTCTGTTCAGTGATTTTGAATACAGCATAAATAATACTGTTGAAAAAATCTACTCCGCAGTTGCTGGTGAGGATGTTCCTGATACCAACATAACAATTATTCATGTTTCCGCAGATGATATAGAAAAGATTGGACCCTGGCCAATTAAAAGAAGTTACTACGCACTGCTTATAAATAGTTTAACAAAAATTGGTGTGAAAGCTGTTGGAATAGAAGTTTTTTTAAGTTCAAGATTAGTAACTCAAACCATATATGATAAGCTTCTTCAAAACGAAATTGAAAAATCCGGCAGAGTTGTACTTACATCACTTGCAGGAGGTATAATTGAACAAAATAATAATTTTTATACTGATTCTCTTAGTTACCCAAGCCCTAAACTTTTAAATGAATCCTTTAATACCGGGCATCTAAATTATTTGCAGGTTGATGGTGTTAAAATTCCATTTAATATAGTTAACCAGGGCAAGAAGGAAGAAGCTTTTTCCCTAAAACTTTCCGGTAAAAAGCTAAATGAAAATTCTATACTAGTAAACTTTCATTCTTCTTGGCAACGTTTTAATAATTATTCTCTTGTTGAATTTTTTAACCATTATAATGGCAGAAATACTAAATTAAAAAAGCTGGAGGGAAAAATAATTATTATCGGAATTAGTGATCCGCAGATAGCTCCTACAATAAAAACAAACTTTGATGAGCAGCTACCCGGGGTTGCATTACATGCGTTTTCACTTGATAATATTCTTAATTCAAGATGGATGAATTTGGATTTCTATATTCCATCAGCAGTTGTTTTAATATTTATCTTGTTTATTATGCTGTACCTTCTGCATCACAGAAAAAATAATCGTTTGAAAATATTTCTTTCATCATTTATAATTCTAACAATACTAACTTTTACCTGCTACATATATTTCAATCTAAAAATAGCATACTCATATTTTGTTCTACCTTTTATTTTATTGGCAGTAAACCACTTTTTCTTCAATTTACTTGAAAAGAAGAAAGTGCTTAAGGGAGCACTAAATGAAAGTGAAATTTTAAAATCGCTTCTTTTAAAGAAGAAAAATGAACTCACACGGATGCAGGAGGAATTGGATATTTCTACAGATGAAGGTTCTGGTGAGATTATTGAAAAGATAAAAAAACTGAAATCGGATATAAAACGGTTAAAGGAAGATGAGCAGGACAGAATTGTAAGCGATGCATTGGAATTTGGTAATGCGGAAAATTTTTGTGGTATTGTTTATTCATCTGAAGTGATTGCGAAAACAGTTGATTTAGTAAAAAAAGCAGCGCCAACTGATTCAACCGTTTTAATTGTAGGGGAAAGCGGAACTGGTAAAGAACTTGTAGCAAGAGCTATCCATCAACTAAGCCATCGGAAGGATAAAAATTTTGTTGCAGTAAACTGTGGTGCACTATCAGAAAATTTATTAGAAAGCGAACTGTTCGGGCATGTGCGCGGTGCATTTACAGGTGCTTCTACTAATAAAGCCGGAAGATTTGAAACTGCAGATAAGGGAACAATATTTTTAGATGAAATTGGAGAAACATCTGAAAATTTCCAGGTGAAAATGCTAAGAGTTTTACAATCCGGTGAGATTGAAAAAGTTGGTTCATCATCATCGCACAATGTTGATGTGAGAATTGTTGCAGCAACAAGTAAGGAACTTGAAACGGCAGTTTTACAAAATAATTTCCGCCGGGATCTTTACTACCGGTTAAATGTATTCAGAATAGACCTTCCACCTTTAAGGGATAGGAAGGAAGATATTAAATTGCTTGCTGCGCATTTTATTAACAATGAAGCACCCGGATTAAGTTTATCAAAAGCTGTTAGTACTGCTCTACTTGATTATGACTGGAGGGGAAATGTTAGAGAACTGGAATCTGTAATTAAACGTGCTGTTGTTTTTGCAAGATCAGATAAACGAACACTTATTAAATTATCAGATCTTCCTACTGAAATTGTGAAAGAGAGTAAATATAACTTTGAGGAACTGGTGTTGGAATCATTAAGAGAAAAAAATTTCAGTCACTCTTCAATATCTGAAACTGCAAAGGAACTGGGTAATGTTAATCGAACAATGATTTCAGAAAATTTTAGGGGAATGGTATTTAAAACACTTTGTGAGAATAATTTTGATGCTGAACTAACTGCTTCAATTGTGGCTTCTACTAACAACACGATTGTTAATGCTAAAGTTCAATCAAAAATTGAAATTTATATATCAAATATTAAACAAGACATTGAAAAAGAAAATGAAAAGGATTTTGAAAAAATAAAACTGGCGTTCAAATCAAAGTATAAAAATCTTCCTGCAAAATTCCATCCTTACCTTGATGAAATAATTAAAGCCAATCTTAAATAATTATTTAGTGATAAAAGACATTAGGGTCTTAAAACGTATATAAATATTCATTGCCATTTTTTATTAGTCAGAGTGAATCTGAATAAGCCGGTTTTAATATTGTGTCACCTTTTTCTGCAAATCGTGTAAATATTTTAAAATCGTTGATTTCACTTTTGTTTGGGCAAAAAATAAACTCATCCTTCACACCTATAATTTTAAATTTTGTACCATGATGGCTTATCCCTATATATTCAATTTCACCATTGATTTCTTTTTCATCAAAATGTGTTTGAAATTTCTTCGCTAGCTTTAATGAGTAATCACTTGCATGATCCAGGATTACCACAATAGCCACAGTGATTATCACACTAATAAGGTTACGCATTATTAATTTTTTTGTATAACATAGGCAACCATTCAACATATATTTTAGACTTAATAAATGGGAACTTATCCGTAAACTTATTTTTACTATTTAAATTAAATTTTTTTGTTTATTATACATCTATAATTTGAATTGCTTAGAACCAGGAGTTAAAATGTTTTTCAGAATAATATTTACAGCGTTATTTTCACTTTTTCTTACATCAGTTTTCTTTGCACAAGATACTACCGATGCAGAAGAGGGCTGGAAATGGGACTGGGATTGGGAAGAAGTAGAAGACTGGGCGAAGAAGGAACCCTCAATTTCACTTCATTATGGTTTTTCTAATCTTTCCAGGAAAGATTTTATCGCCTCCTTTGCTAACAATAATTTAATTGAAGTAAAGCTTGGATATACTTCCAGAAAAAACAGCAGCTACGCTCAATACCTAAATAAGTATAAGTATCGTTATTTATCTATTTCTTATAATTCTACTGAGTTGGCTGGGGGATTAGAAAACAATGCCAATGTTGAAACAACCAATTGGGGGTTTGGTATTAGCAGTGCTAGTGGTTATGGTTATAAAATAAGCGAAAGCAGTTCCGTATTACCTTACTTTGCATCCTCTTTAGATTGGACAAGATTAGATTTTGGTGATGCACTGTTAGCTGAAAATGATGAAAGGATTAAACAATTATACAGTGAAACTTTCAGGTTTGGCTCTGGTAATGAAGCCGGGCTAAAAATCCAGGCAACAGAGCTTATAACAGTAGAAGCCGGGTATGAAAGATCGATAGTATTTGAAAGACATCTTTTTTGGAAATGGGCGGGAAGCGGTATTCTTGAATTAATAGCTCACGGTTTACTCGATGCTTTTATTGATGAAATCCTGGATTCATCCCCTGCTGCAGGACCAATTGTTTATTTCATTTTAAAGAGCGCGCTAGGCTGGGGAATTTATGAGCTGAGGCAGGAAAAAATGAATTGGCCATTTAAGAGCGAACCGCCACTGGCATTTGAAAACATTAAATTTGGAATGACGTTTGTTTTCTAAAACATAGAAATGAACTTTGTATTCCGGCAATTAGTATTCTACTTTCCGGGATGAATACTTGATAAATTGCAGAGTAAATTTTCAGTTGAATGTAATTTTAATGTTTACAATCTCAGATTTACTGCCGGTACGTACAGGCGGTCCCCAGGTTCCCGCACCACTTGAAACATAGTAATGAGTTCTACCTTTTTTCATATAACCCCAGCTTACTTCGTAAATTAGATTTGTTATAATATTTCCCGGCCATATTTGCCCATGATGCGTATGCCCGGATAACTGTAAATTTATACCGTTTTTTTCCGCTTGTTCCAACTTAACTGGTGTATGATCTAAAAGAATTTTAGGATAGTCATCAACTCCTTCTGAAATTGCCT
The DNA here is from genome assembly GCA_963714405.1 of uncultured Ignavibacteriales bacterium. GTDB lineage: Bacteria > Bacteroidota > Ignavibacteria > Ignavibacteriales > Ignavibacteriaceae > JAZGGS01. The sequence continues at coordinate 446,150 of CAVQOH010000002.1, forward strand.
CGAGTGGTTGCCTTCCTTTTCCTGTAAACTGTTTCATTGCAATATCTTCCCTTCCCACAATATAAAAGCTGCTGTCAATCAGAATAAGTTCATCTCTTAAAACGTTCATATTATATTTTTGCAAATATTCAACTGATGACTCTACTTCATTAATAAATTCATGGTTTCCGTTAATTGCATAAATTCCATATTTAGAATTTAACTTTTTAAATGATTCACCAATTCCACTTCGTAAAAGAACTTCCGCTTTATCATCAACAATATCTCCTGCAAACAAAATAATATCCGGATTAAGTGAGTTTATTTTTTCAACAATATTTGTAAGCAGTTTTTCGCCATCAATTGGCGAAAGATGAAGATCTGAAGCCATAACAATATTTAATTTATCAAGCTTGCTTTTTCCTTTTGGAATAGTAAGATCTAAAGATGTAACCGAAATACTACGCTTATTAAGGTTACCCAATAAAACTATTAAGCTTACTAAAACAATAACTACCGCCGCAGTAATTTTCTTTGTTAGTTCATAATTTTTTGTTATAAAGGATGGGAAAAAATGTATGAATGAATTAAGTATTTTTAGCAGATCAATACCAAGAAGAAATAGTATAAAATATACCAGGAAAGCAAACCATACTGCACCAATTATAAGTAATACATCATATATAACTGGGGGTAAATATTTATATAATACCTTTGCAAGTATATAACCATAAGCAGCAACTAAAAACAATGGAATGTAAAACGGTTTTAAAGCAGGAACAGATGAAAGTACCTGCCATCCACGGATAAACACGTAATAATTTACTGCAGAATAAATAGTTAAAAATATTGTAAGAAATAATATCATATAAATAAATTTTTAGTGGTGAAAGATATAAACGGATAGATTACTGATATTTGATAAGTATCACAAAAAAAGATGCCATTGCGAACTTTAGATAACTAACTTGAATTAAGGAGGCGCAAAAATTCAAAAATCACCTTTTTATTCGCAATGGCAGGAGGCCAATATTATTTATAGGAGTGCAGCACCTTCATATAATTTGCACGTTCAAATTTTGAAGGATCATCAACCTTTAAGTAACTCATACTGCCGCGCATCTGCTCAACAGATTGATATTCGTTTTCCTTCATCCAATCTTTCATCTTCGCAAGAATTTCAGAAATGTGCCCGATTCCATATTTTAGCAAACATGATAAAACCTGTGTAACATTTGCACCAGCCATTATCATTTTTATTACATCCTCTGAAGAATAAATTCCGCTGGTTGCAGCAAGATCCGCTTTTGTTCTTCCATGCAACACTGCAATCCATCTAAGTGGCAAACGCATTGCCATTGGTGTGCTAAGCAGCACGTTGGGTTCAACTTCTAAAGTTTCAAGATTTATATCCGGTTGATAAAACCTGTTAAATAAAACCAATCCATTTGCACCAGCATTACCAAGCTCATTAGCTATATTTGCTACAGAACTGAAATAGGGATGCATTTTAACTGCAATCGGAATTTTAACTTCTGATCGTACTCTTCTTACTATATGAATATACTTTTTCTCAACTTCTTCACCTTTTTTGTTAATATCAGTAGCAAGTTCGTAAATGTTCAATTCCAGTGCATCAGCACCAGCTTCTTCAATCCTTTTGGCATAATCAATCCAACCACCGAGTGATTTACCATTTAAACTTGCTATTACGGGCATATCAACAGCATCTTTTGCTTTTTTGATATGCTCTAGATACTCTTCGGGTCCCAGTTTATACTCAAATGGTTGAGGGAAAAACGAAGTTGCTTCAGCATAACTTTCCGCAGGAGTAGAAGTATGATGCTCAAGTTCAAGTTCATCGTGTTCAAGCTGTTCTTCAAATAATGAATAAAGAACCACAGCGCCCGCGCCAACGTCTTCCATTTGTTTTATATTAGAAATATCTTCTGATAGCGGACCTGCAGAAGGTACAATTGGAGATTTTAATTTTAAACCTAAATATGAAGTTGTGATATCCATTTTATATCCTTGAATTTATATTTACAATTCTTATTCGTCTTTGTTATCTTCTTGATAAGAAGCAAGCCGTTCATAATCTTTCCACGTATTTACAACATCTTCCTGTGCCTTTATAATAAGCTGTTCAGCAAGTTTTGGATGAGATTTTGTAAGCATTTTATAACGTGTTTCCATGTATGCGTAATCTTTAAACGGCATTTTTAATCCTTTCGAATCAAGTTTAAAAGGATTCTTACCTTCATTTGCAAGATCAGGATTGTAGCGGAATAGCGGCCAGTAGCCAGTATCAACAGCAGCTTTTTGATTTTGCATTCCTTTTGCCATATTAATTCCATGTGCAATGCAATGGCTGTAAGCAATTATAAGTGAAGGACCATCGTATGCTTCTGCTTCCAGTATTGCTTTTAAAGTTTGTGTATCGTTTGCACCCATTGCGATTTTTGCTACATAAACATTTCCGTAAGAAATTGCCATCTTGCCGAGATCTTTCTTCCTACCCGGTTTTCCTGAAGCGGCAAATTTTGCAACGGCTCCGCGTGGAGTGGCTTTAGACATCTGTCCACCCGTATTTGAATAAACTTCAGTATCGAGAACAAGGATGTTTACATTTTTACCAGAAGCAAGTACATGATCTAATCCGCCGTAACCAATATCATAAGCCCAGCCATCGCCGCCCATTATCCAAACAGATTTTTTTACAAGGTAATCTGCAATACTTAAGAGTTGTGCCACATCATCTGCTTTACCATTAGCACCTGATTTTTCCAATGCACTTAATTTATTTTTAAGTGATTCAACTCTTTTTCTTTGTTCATAAATTCCACTCTCATCTTTTTGATCTGCATTAATAATTCCATTAACAAGTTCATCTCCAATTTCTGAAGATAACCTGCTTAAAATTTCTTTTGCCTGAGCATTATGTTTGTCAATAGCTAATCTAAATCCAAAACCAAACTCAGCGTTGTCTTCAAAAAGAGAATTAGACCATGCGGGTCCTCTTCCATTTTTATCTTCTGCCCAAGGCGTTGTTGGTAAATTTCCACCATAAATTGATGAACAGCCGGTTGCATTAGCAATTATTGATCTATCACCAAACAACTGGCTAACAAGCTTAACATAAGGTGTTTCACCACATCCTGAACAAGCTCCTGAAAACTCAAACAATGGTTCAAGAAATTGGGAATCTTTAACTTTTGTCACATTTACTTTTGTACGATCAATATCAGGGATTTGCAGGAAATAATCCCAGTTTGCTCTTTCTTGTTCTCTTATTGGTAATTGCTCTTCCATATTTATTGCTTTAAGGCGTGTTTCTTTTTTGTTCTTTGCAGGACAAACATCAACACATAATGCACAACCAGTACAGTCTTCAACCGCAACCTGCAAAGAGTAAAGCATATCGGTTCCATAGTCTTTTGCTTTAAATTTTGTTGATTTGAAATTTGCGGGAGCGCCATTCAAGTCTTTTTCTTCGAACACCTTTGCTCTTATTGTTGCATGAGGGCAAACCATAACACATTTATTACACTGAATGCAAGTTTCAGCATCCCAAACAGGAACTTCGAGAGCAATATTTCTTTTTTCCCATTTAGTTGTAGAAAGTGGGAATGTTCCATCAACAGGGAATTTACTTACAGGAAGATCATCGCCTTTACCTTCAATTATTTTAGCAGTAACATCCATTACAAATTCAGGCGCATTGCCTGAAACTGCTGGTTGAAGTTGAATTTTACTTGATACTTTTGCGGGGATAGTAACTTCATAAAGGTTTTCAACTGTTTTATCAACCGCAGCAAAATTCATCTGTACAATTTTATCTCCCTTAGCACCATAAGTTTTCTTTATTGAATCCTTAATCATATTTATTGCTTCTTCTTTTGGGAAAATATTTGAAATAGCAAAGAAGCAAGTTTGCATAATTGTATTTATTCTTACTCCCATTCCTGTTTCGCCGGCAACTTTATAGGCATCTATAACATAAAACTTCATCTTTTTATTTATAAGATCCTGTTGAACTTTTTGAGGAAGGGAATCCCATACTTCATCCTTAGAAAGCTTTGTATTAAGCAAAAATGTTGCACCCTCAATCGCTTCATTAAGCATATCTATTTTTTCTAAAAATACATTTTGATGGCATGCAATAAAGTTAGCTGTGTTTATTAAGTATGTTGATTTAATAGGTTTTGGACCAAAACGAAGATGAGAAATTGTCATCGAGCCGGATTTTTTTGAATCATAAACAAAATAACCCTGGGCATGGTAATCAGTTCCTTCGCCAATAATTTTAATTGAATTTTTATTTGCACCAACTGTACCATCGGCTCCTAATCCATAAAATTTACCACGGAAAGTTTCATCTGCTTCAACAGAAAATAAATGATCATAATCCAAGCTGGAATTTGTAACATCTTCATTTATACCAACTGTAAATCTGTTTTTGGGTTTTTCATTATCAAGATTATCAAAAACTGCTTTAACCATTGCAGGAGTAAATTCTTTGGATGATAATCCATACCTGCCGCCGGTTATTTTCGGATAGTTAAATTTAAGTTCGCCCTGTGAAAACTTTTCTGAGATAGCATTTACGACATCAACATACAGCGGTTCTCCTAATGCACCAGGTTCTTTTGTTCTATCTAAAACTGAAATCGATTTAACCGTTTCCGGTAATGCATTTATAAAATTATCAAGGGCAAATGGTCTGTATAATCTTACTTTTAATAATCCAACCTTTTCGCCTTTTGCATTTAGATGATTAACTGTTTCCTCTGCAGCCTGTGAACCGGAACCCATCATTACAATAACTTTTTCTGCATCTTTTGCTCCAACGTAATCAAATAAATTATACGCTCTTCCGGTTAGTTTGGCAAATTTATCCATCTGCTCCTGCACTATACCTGGGCAAGCTGTGTAATACGGATTTACAGTTTCTCTTGCCTGAAAGAATACATCAGGATTTTGTGCAGTTCCTCTAATTACTGGATGATCAGGGCTTAATGCCCTCTTTCTATGAGCAATTACAAGGTTGTTATCAATCATCGCCTTCATATCTTCTGTACTTAACTGCTCAATTTTCAACACTTCGTGTGAAGTTCGGAATCCATCAAAAAAGTGTATGAATGGAATTCTTGCGTTTAGAGTAGCAGCTTGTGCGATCAATGCAAAATCCATTACTTCCTGCGGATCGTTTGAGGAAAGCAATGCAAAACCTGTTTGCCGTGTTGCCATAACATCGCTGTGATCACCGAAAATTGAAAGTGCATGCGCTGCAACAGAACGTGCTGAAACGTGGAAAACTGTTGAGGTAAGTTCTCCTGCAATTTTAAACATATTTGGTATCATTAATAGCAAACCCTGCGAAGCAGTAAAAGTAGTAGTTAGTGCACCACTTTGTAATGCACCGTGAACACTTCCGGAAGCTCCTCCCTCGCTTTGCAGTTCGCTAACAGTGGGTGTAATTCCCCAAATATTTTTCATATCAACCGCGGCCCAGGCATCGCACCATTCGCCCATATTTGAAGAGGGGGTGATTGGATAAATTGCGATTACCTCGTTAGTGTTAAATGCAACGTATGCTGCTGCTTCATTTCCATCAATAGTTACTTTTTGTCGTTCCATTTTTTTTCCAATTAAGTTTCTAAGAAAAGCTGTAAAAATTACAATTTTTCAAAGTTCCAACAATTATACCATAACCATTTCTTTAATTCTGCCAATAATGTAAATCATTTGTTTAATAGTTGTTTCAAGTGGGAGAATTATTTAGAATTGATTCCCAATTGTAAGAATCTTGATTTTAATATCATTCCAAAAAAACATTATAAATGATTAAAAATATCATTATTTTTACCAAAAGAGTTAGCTGTTTATACTTTTAATTCATACTTAAAATATTCAATTACCAGCAAGGAGGCACTATGGATCAGCAAGTTACTAATTACACACCTATGAGCATTGGAGATTGGCTTATAACTATGATCATCACCTACATACCACTTGTAGGATTGATAATGTTATTTGTGTGGGCTTTTGGTGATGGCGCTCATCCCAGTAAAAAAACCTGGGCACAGGCAGTATTAATTTTAGTGGCTATTTCAATTGTACTAGCAATAATTTTCTTTGGAGTAATAGCCTCACTAATAGGCGGAATGTTTAGCAGTTATTCTTCATATTCCTAAGAAGAATTATACTACAATTATATTTTAAGGGGCCTTTTAAGCCCCTTATTAATTTGGTGATAGCTTAACCATGCCTGATAACGATTATATCTCCATCCTGCACAATATAAGTTTTTCCCTCCAAACGCCAGGTACCTTCATCCTTTGCAGCTGAAAATGAACCACCTTTTACAAAATCATTGTAATTTACAACTTCCGCACGAATGAATTTATTAAAGAAATCCGAATGAACTTCACCCGCAGCTTCCTGCGCATTTGAACCTTTTCTTACTGTCCATGCACGGCATTCATCTTCCCCAACAGTAAAAAATGATTGCACACCTAATAAATCATAAGATTCTCTTATAATTCCATCCAAAGCGGATTCAGTAATCCCGTATTCTTCCATAAAAACTTTTGCTTCTTCATCTGGAAGTTCAGACATTTCCTGTTCTATCTTACCAAAAAAACAAATTGCTTTTGTGTTTTTACTTAATTTTTGTTTTGCAAGAATATTTAAATGCTTTTCCGCTTCACCAAACTGGTTTTCATCAAGATTAACAGCAATAAGCATTGGTTTTACTGAAAGTAGTTGATAAGCCCTTAATATTTTAAGTTCATCTCCGGTTAGATGTGCATCACGTAATGGCTTTTCTTCTTGCAAGATTTGTAAACATTTTTCCAGTATTGGTAATTCTCTTTTAAGCTTTTCATCCTGTGTTTTCTGAATTTGCTTTCGAATGTTAGCAATTCTCTTTTCGGCTATCGCCATATCCGAAATTATAAACTCAGTTTCAAATGCATCAATATCTCGCATTAAATCAATAGAACCATCTGGATGGAGCACAAGTTCATTCTCAAATAATCTAACAACCTGTATTAAAGCATCAGCATTTTTTACTTTACCCAAAAAGTTACTTGTAAATTGTGTTGAACCGGAATCACCTTTTTGCAAACCTACAATATCCAGCACTTCAATTGTTGCATTAACTTTCTTTTTAGGATTAAATAATTCAGTTAATTTATCCAATCGTTCATCCGGCACTTTAACAACATTTTGATGAGTTTCCACTTTTGCCAAGGCTGCCGGATCGAGATGAGTTTTTGTAATTGTTTGATATAAAGTTGATTTACCTGATTGTGGTAAACCTACTATTCCTATCTGCATAAATTCCTCATAATTACAATAAATTTTTCTTCAAATATAGCAAACTTTAAAATTGTAAGTTTTTTACTATATTTAAATTAAGTTCTATCAATAAATAATAAAATTTTACTACTATGAAAGCACTTAAATATTTTCTCGTAATTGTTATTACATCATCAACAGTTTTTATTTCTTGCAGCACTGTTCCATTAACAGGAAGATCTCAATTAAATATGATCCCCAACAGCGAAATGCTTGCAATGAGCTATCAGCAGTATGGTGAATTCTTGAGCCAAAATCCCCCAAGCACAAACCAGACAGCAGTAGATATGGTAAAACGTGTTGGGTTAAACATTCAGATTGCTGTAGAGGAATACATGGCACAAAACAATCTTTACCAGAATTTAGAGGGTTACAGCTGGGAATTTAATCTTGTTGAAAGCCAGGAAGTAAATGCATGGTGCATGCCCGGTGGAAAGGTTGTTGTGTATTCAGGAATTTTACCGGTTACTGCAACCGAAGAGGGTTTGGCTGTTGTGATGGGTCATGAAATTGCGCATGCAATAGCAGAACATGGTAATGAAAGAATGAGCCAGATGCTCTTACAGCAGGTTGGTGCCGTAGGTTTAATGGTTGCACTTAAAGATGAACCAGCTCAAACGCAGGCACTTTGGTTAGGAGTTTACGGTGTGGGAACCACCGTTGGAATAATGCTTCCATACAGCAGGACACATGAAAGCGAAGCTGATCGTCTGGGATTAATTTTTATGGCAATGGCTGGCTATAATCCAAATGAAGCTCCTGCTTTCTGGGAAAGAATGGCTGCTGGAAAAAGCGGTGAACCTCTTGAATTCCTGAGCACACATCCTTCAAGTGAAACAAGAATAAATGATTTAAGATCATGGATGCCTGAAGCGATGCAATATTATAAAGAGAAATAATTGCAAATTCTTAAAACAGAATTCTAACATTACAAATAGATAATTTGAAAAAAGCTCAGTTATTAGTGCTGAGCTTTTATTTAATCCATACCAGGTAGATTAACCAAAACCGGATAATAAAATGAAATTATTTTTTCTTTCTATTACAACTTTTACATTACTTTTTTGTTCTTTAATTTTTTCGCAGGTAAACACCGAGAGATTCAGAGAAGATGCTGATACTATTGGATTTTCAGGTTATGTAGATCTAGAAGGAATATTAGCAACAGGTAATTCTGATTTTCAGCTAGTCAGCTTGGGCAGCCGATTAAACTATAATTGGGGCGATGATTATACGTTTATAATTGCAGATGGAGGATACGGATGGGACAAAGGAAAAGCATTTGTTGATCAGACACTGGCTCATTTACGGCATGTTATAACAACTGGAGAATTACTACAAATTGAGTTTTTCACACAAATTGATAATAACAAAAAACGCCTATTAATTGAACGTGAACTTATTGGAGGAGGGGTAAGATTCAGAATATTAAGAACTGAAAATTTCAAATTTAGAATTGGTACAGCGTATATGTTTGAAAATGAGAAGTATAAACTTCCTAAAAATTCAATTCACCCGCACAACACTACCTTTCACAGGTTTACAAGTTATGTAACACTAAAGTTTGAGTTTGATAAAACGTTTTCATTTATTTCCACAACTTACTACCAACCGCATTTAAAAGAATTTAGTGATTACAAACTTTTTTCAGAAAATGCATTATTAATTGCTGCAAACAAGATTTTTGATTTTTTTATAAAATTCAATCTAAGATATGATTCAAAACCTCCTGATTCAATTAAAGAGTTTGATTCATTCTCAAGAGTGGGTTTTTCTTTTAAATTTGGCGAGGGATAATATATATTAAATCCTATTTAGGGATTTACCGAATTTCTGTTTCTCCTAACCCGTACAATCCTATTTTACCAAATATATTTTCTGCGGGATACTTTTCAATTATTATCAAAGATTAGGTATTTTTAACATCACTTTAAAAACTTACTTACTCTTATTGAATATTATAACAAGGAACTAAATGAAATCTATAATTAATTGGACAAAAATTGATGAGGCTCCGGCTTTAGCATCATACAGCTTATTACCAATATTAAAATCATTTACAAAAGGTTCTGGAATAGAAATCAGGTTAAAGGATATATCACTTGCTGGTAGAATAATTGCAAACTTTCCTGAAATCCTTACTGAAGAACAAAAAATTCCGGATTACTTAAGTGAACTTGGAGAACTTACCCAATCACCCGGTACTATCATAATTAAACTTCCAAACATAAGTGCTTCTATTCCACAACTTCACGCGGCAATAAAAGAATTGCAGGAAAAAGGATATAAAATTCCTGATTATCCTGACGAACCAAAAAATGATGAAGATAAAAAATTAAAAGATAGATTCTCAATAGTACTCGGTTCTGCTGTAAATCCTGTTCTTCGCGAAGGAAATTCTGACAGACGTGCTGCAACTTCTGTAAAAAAGTTTGCCCAAAAGCATCCCCATAAAATGATGAAACCTTGGCCGGAAACAGGTTCTAAATGCCGCGTTGTACATATGGATAAAAAAGATTTTTACGGATCCGAAAAATCGATAACAATGGATAAGCCAGATGTTGTTAAAATTGAATTCGTTGATAAAAACGGAAAGACAGAAACTCTAAAAGAAAACCTGAACCTGCTTAAAGACGAAGTGATAGACACAGCAGTAATGAATGTGAAGGAACTGAGAAAATTTTATGCGGAGCAAATTGAGGCTGCAAAAAAAGATGGAGTGCTTCTTTCCCTTCATCTTAAAGCTACAATGATGAAAATTTCAGATCCCATATTGTTTGGTCACGCAGTTTCTGTTTATTATAAAGATGCTCTTGATAAACACGCTGAGACATTGAAAGAAATCGGTACGAATGTAAATTATGGTCTTATGGATGTTCTCGAAAAGTTGAAGAAACTTCCTGCTGAAAAGAGAAAAGAAATTGAATCAGACATCAACAAGGTGTATGAAAGCAGACCTCAGCTTGCAATGGTTGATTCAAGGATCGGAAAAACAAATCTTCACGTTCCGAATGATGTGATTGTTGATGCATCAATGCCGAATGTGGTTCGGGATGGCGGAAAAATGTGGAATGCGAAAGACGAGCTACAGGATTGCATCGCAATGATTCCCGACCGCTGTTATTCAACAATGTATGGTGAAATTATTGAAGACGCAAAAGCAAAAGGTCAGTTTGATCCTTCAACAATGGGTGCTGTTTCAAATGTCGGACTGATGGCAAAGAAAGCCGAAGAGTACGGTTCGCACGATAAAACTTTTGAAACTAAAGGTGAAGGTGCTATCCGTGTTGTAAATGCGATTGGTGAAACTTTGATGGAGCAGCAGGTTGAAACAGGTGACATTTTCAGAATGTGCCAGGCAAAAGATGAGGCAATAAAAGATTGGATAAAGCTTGCAGTAAACAGAGCCAGAACTTCCAACACTCCTGCTGTATTCTGGCTTGATGATAAACGGGCACACGACAGAGAAATAATAGCTAAAGTTAAAAAGTATTTACCCGAGCACGATACAAAAGGACTAGAAATAAATATCCTCAAACCTGTCGATGCGATGAAATTCACTCTCGAAAGAACAAGAAAAGGACTGGATACAATATCAGTTACAGGAAATGTTCTTCGTGATTATCTTACCGACCTCTTCCCTATTCTTGAATTAGGCACAAGTGCAAGAATGCTTTCGATTGTTCCTTTATTAAAAGGCGGTGGCCTATTTGAAACCGGTGCCGGCGGTTCAGCTCCGAAACACGTTCAACAGTTGCAGAAAGAAAATCACTTAAGATGGGATTCGCTGGGTGAATATTGTGCTCTTGTTCCTTCTCTGGAAATGATTGCTGAAAAATCAGGCAACGCTAAAGCAAAAATATTAGCTGAGACTCTTGATGCAGCAATCGGTAAGTATCTTGAAAACGGAAAACTGCCATCACGAAAAGCCGGTGAAATTGATAATCGCGGAAGCTCTTTCTTTCTTGCAATGTACTGGGCACAAGCTTTAGCTGAACAGGATAAAGATGCTGAAATGAAAGCACGATTCTCAAAAATTTATAAACAGCTTGCAGCTAATGAAGACAAAATTACAAACGATTTTATTTCAGTCCAGGGTAAGCCCGCTGATGTTGGCGGTTATTACCTGCCTGATGACAAAAAAGCTCTAGAAATTATGCGCCCGAGTTTAATTTTCAATAAAATAATTGATGAGATGTAAGTTTAATATAAATACATTTTAATTTGTTGACGGATAGGAACAATGTTTCTATCCTTTTTTTTATTACTGATACTCATCCCAACTTTTAACGGGCAAACTCTAAGTTGTGAATTGCTGTATTGCTTTTCAGCCAGAGGCTGATGAGCCTCAGGCTCATATAAATCTTTTTGTTGCCTGCACGTTTGTAAATAGAGGAATATTTAAATCGACGACTTTTCACAGTAATTTAATTTTCATAATTGTATATTATCCTTTATTATTGTATTAAATAACGAGTGGATAAAAAAAATAATTTTTTATCATCGCTATAAAAAATTGGAGGCAGATAATGAAAACAATAACTTGCAAGCAACTCGGTGGAGCATGCAACAAAGAATTTAGTGCAAACTCTTTTGATGAAATCGCTGAAATGAGCAAACAACATGGAATGGAAATGTTTCAAAAAGGTGATGAAGCTCATCTTAAAGCGATGAATGAAATAAAAGGGCTTATGCAAAATCCTGAAGCAATGAAAGATTGGTTTGATAATAAAAGAAAAGAGTTTGATTCCTTACCTGATAATTAAAAAACAGTAAACACACCGAACCTTTATTGATACTCAACTCAGTTTTTAATCTTAAATACTTTTTAATATTATTGTGGTAAATAAACAGACAGGCAGAACACAAAATGCAAGGAGAATGTTTTGAAAAACCTCAAGAATTGCAGAATCAATGTAATGATTTCTGATATGAATAAAGCAATTGAGTTTTATTGCGACATGTTGGGTTTACAACTATTAAATAGATACGAAAATCATTATGCTGAAATACAAGCACCGGATTTATTAATTGGCCTACATCCAGCTTCAGATAAAATAATCTGGGGAAACAATATGTCAATCGGATTTGGTGTGCTCGAATTTGATGCTACGATAAAGGATTTAGAATCAAAAGGAATAGAGTTTAAAATCGAACAGGATGGTTGGATTCGATTGGCTCATTTTACTGATTTGGATAACAATCAACTCTTTTTAGCTGAAAGAAAAGTTTAATACCGCAATTTTTCAAATTATGAAAGTAAATCATTATAAATAAAATCTTAATAATAAATGCAATTATATGGGCTGTTATAATTGTTATAGCTTCTCTTTTATTCAAAGACACTGGATACTATAAATACTTACTCGGAATTTTAGTTATAGGATTTACGCTACAGAATGGATTCACTTATGAAGCATTGAGGAAAAAGAAACAACATCAAAAATAGCTTATATTCAAATTATTATTGATACTCATCCCAACTCTTAACCGGTAAACTTTCCGATGTGAATTGGTGTAAAGCCTTTATAAATCTTTTTGTTGCCTGCACGTTTGTAAAAAGAGGAATGTTTAAATCAACAGCTTTTCTTCTTATTATATAATCGCTGTCAAGCTCAACTTTTTCAGCAGACTTCGGAATGTTTATCACCATATCAATTTCCCCGTTACCGAGATAAGTTAAAATTGATGGTTCCTTTTCGTCAAAAGGACGATAGAGGACTTCAACATCGATTCCGCTTAATTTATAAAAATCTGCTGTGCCTTTTGTGCCGTAAAATTTCAATCCCATTTCTTTTAATGCTAAAATATCTTCAAGTAATTCAGCTTTATTCTTCGGTGTTCCGGTGGAAAGCAGAACAGCTTTTTCTGGTATTCTCTGCCCGGTTGATAAAATACTTTTCAAAAAAGCTTCGTTGAAGTCATCCCCGAGACAAGCAACTTCACCAGTAGAAGACATCTCGACTCCGGTAACTGGATCGGAGCCTTTCAATCTTGTAAAAGAAAATTGAGAAGCCTTTACTCCAACGTAATCGAGATCGAAAGAAGATTTATCAATCTTTGCTACTTTTTCTCCAAGCATAAGTCTTGTTGCAATATCAATGAAATTGATCTTCAAGGTTTTTGAAACAAACGGAAAACTTCTCGAAGCACGGAGGTTGCACTCAATTACTTTTACATCATTATCTTTTGCAATGAACTGAATGTTGAACGGTCCGGTTATCTCAAACTCGCTGGCAATTTTCTTTGTGATGATCTTAACTCTGCGCATAGTTTCAAGATAAGTTCTCTGCGGGGGAAGTACAATTGTTGCATCACCTGAATGTACGCCTGCATTTTCAACGTGTTCCGCAATTGCATAACAGAAAAGTTCCCCGTGATCTGCAACAGCATCAATTTCAATTTCACGTGCATCAGTAATAAACTTGCTTATTACAACAGGATGTTCGTTATTCAAGTCGGTAGCTTTTTTCAGATAAGTTTCAAGCTCATCTTCTGTAAGAACAATACTCATTGCAGCACCGCTTAAAACATAACTCGGTCTTATTAAAACCGGATAGCCGACTTTTGCAGAAAACTTTTTTGCTTCATCAAGTGTTGTTACTTCAGTCCAATCCGGTTGATCTATTTTTAGTTTATCGAGTATTTGAGAAAATTTATGCCGGCTTTCTGCATTATCAATCTGAACAGGAGATGTGCCGATAATTTTTACACCAGTAAAGTGAAGTTTCATCGCCAAATTATTTGGCACCTGCCCGCCCATCGAAACAATAACGCCATCTGGTTCTTCAAGATCGCAGATATCAAGAATTCTCTCTAAAGTTAACTGCTCGAAGTACAATTTGTCACAAATATCATAGTCGGTGCTGACAGTTTCCGGATTACAATTAATCATTATCGACTTGTAACCGCTATTGTTTATTCCATTCACTGCAGTTACACAACACCAATCGAATTCAACCGATGAGCCGATTCTGTATGCACCGCTGCCAATTACTGCTATTTGTCCTTTTTCTTTTACTGAGATATCGTGTTCTTCTCCGTGATAAGTTAAGTAGAGATAATTTGTCTGTGCCGGATATTCGGCGGCCATCGTATCAATTTGTTTTACAACAGGTAGAACACCAATTGATTTTCTTTTTTCACGAACTTCACTTTCTGTTGAATGAACCAGTTCAGCAATCTGCGAATCAGAAAAACCATTTTGCTTCGCTTCCTTCATCAAAACAAAATCCATTTCTGAAAATGATTTCTGCTTTAGCTTCAATTCAGTTACTGCAATGTTTTTCATTTTATAAATGAACCAGGGTGTAATTTTTGTAAGCTGATGAATCTTGTTAACCGAATAACCATTTTGAAGAGCAACAGCAATAGCAAAAATTCTTTTATCAGTTGGCTGCGATAATTCTTTATCGAGATCTGTAAACTTCAATTCGTTGCAGACAAATCCTTTTAAACCAACATCAAGCATTCTTATCGCTTTCTGTAGAACCTCCTCAAAGCTCCTGCCTAATGCCATAACTTCACCAACGGATTTCATTTCCGAACCAAGCTGCGTGCTTACCTGCTGAAATTTTTGAAGATCCCATCGCGGAAATTTGAGCGCGACATAATCGAGTGCAGGTTCAAAGCAAGCAGAAGTTTCCTGAGTAATATTATTTTCAATTTCATTTAAGGCGTAACCAAGAGCAAGTTTTGTTGCGATGAATGCCAGTGGATAACCGGTAGCTTTTGATGCAAGCGCAGAGCTTCTGCTCAATCGTGCATTCACTTCTATTATTCTATAATCATTTGAATTTGGATCTAGTGCGTATTGAATATTGCATTCACCGATAATTCCAAGATGTCTTATTAATTTTATTCCGATTGATCTGAGCTTAAAATTTTCCTGGGCAGATAAAGTTTGAACAGGCGCAATTACAACACTATCACCTGTATGAATTCCCATCGGATCAACATTTTCCATAGAGCATATTGTTATGCAGTTATCGTATTGATCACGAACTATTTCGTATTCAACTTCTTTCCAACCGTAAAGTGATTCTTCAATTAAAATCTGGTTTGTGAACCTGAAAGCTTTTGATGCTTTTTCCTTTAATTCAGCTTTATTATTAACAATTCCTGATCCTAATCCGCCCAAGTGCATAAGCAATTCTAACCATCACGGGAAATCCAATTTTTTCGGCGGCGGTATAATGCTTCATCAACATTTTTTGCAGTTATACTTTTTGCAACTTTTAAATTTATATCAGTACATTTTGTAGAAAATAGTAATCTATCTTCGGTATCTTTTATTGCTTCTACAGGTGTGCCGAGAACTTTTATGTTTTGCTTTTCTAAAATCCCATTATCAAAAAGTGAAACGCCAACGTTCAGTGCAGTCTGTCCGCCGAATTGAAGTAGAATGCTGTCAGGTTTTTCTTTTTCAATTACTTTTTCAACAAACTGTGGTGTGATTGGAAGGAAGTAAACTTTATCTGCAAAATTTTCAGAAGTTTGAATCGTTGCAATGTTTGGATTAACGAGTACGGTTGATATGCCATCTTCGCGCAGAGCTTTTATTGCCTGAGAACCGGAATAATCAAACTCTCCTGCTTGCCCAATTTGCAATGCGCCTGAGCCAAGGATTAATACTTTTTTCGGTTTACGTTTTTTTATCATTTACAATGCCCTAACGAACATATCAAAAATAAATTCACAATCATCCGGTCCCGGGAGAAGCTTCGGGATGAAACTGTGCTGCAAAAAATGGTTTTGAAATATGAATTATTCCTTCATTCGTTCCATCGTTATCATTCACAAACCATTCGCGCCAATCCTGCGGTAGTGAATCTGATTTAACAGCATAACCGTGATTTTGTGAGGTTATATAGCAACGCTTCGTTCCCATTTCATTGCACGGCTGATTGTGACCTCGATGACCGTACTTAAGTTTGTATGTATCGGCTCCTGCAGCAAGTGCTAGTATTTGCGAACCCAAACAAATTCCCAGCATCGGAATATTTTGTTCCATCGCTTTTCTGGTGTTTTCAATTGTTGCTGTATTCATCTTGGGATCGCCGGGACCATTTGAAAGCATAATTCCGTTAGCTTTGATTTTTGTAAAATCATAATCATACGGAACACGAATAACAGAAATATCTCTGCCAAGAAATGCACGAATGATGTTATACTTCGTTCCGCAATCAACTAAAATTATTTTTGTCTCTCCTGCAGAGTATTCTTCCGGATCTTTAATACTAACTTCTCCAACTAAATCTTTTTTGTTCGGATCATCAAATACAATATTTTGTTTTTCATCTATAACAATTTTTCCAGGCATTGTTCCTTTATCGCGAAGTTTCTTTGTGAGCATTCGTGTATCAATCCCTGTAATGGCAGGAATTTTTTCTTCCTTCAGCCAAACATCTGAAAGCGATTTCTCTGCACTCCAGTGCGAGTATTCTTCAGAATAATTCGAAACAATTAGACCTCGGCAATGAATGTTATCAGATTCAAAATTCATTGAATATACCATTTTATATTTCTTGCTGGAACTCCATAATTACCTATTAAGAGGAAAAGTGCAGACCAAAATTTGACCGCGGTACGAAGGATCGGTTAATGTTTCAGGGTAACCAACCATACCAGTATTAAAAACCACTTCACCATTCGTGTTTCCTTCAAATCCGAAAGTGCTTCCTTCAAATTCTGAACCGTCTTCTAAAATTAATATAGCTTTTCTGTTTTCACTCATTTCGTTGATGCAAAAAAATAGCCGCTAATGAGTGGCTTTTAAAATACTATCCAGTTGCTTATTTATACACTCAGTTAATGTTATTGATTTAATTATGAAAACTCCATCTCGATGTTTTGTAAATATAAATTGAAGAATCAAGAGTATCAAATTATTATTTTACTTTCTATTAACTATACTTAATATTAGCAATTACTTATTAAATATTTTTAAAAACAATTATTATAATTGCACATATAAATTAACTTATACTATTAAAAAAAACTAAATATAGATTTGTTGCTAAAATATTCATCACCAATTAATTTACTTACTTTATTATTTCTCCCAAAATATTAAAATCACTATATGAATAAGAAACCAAAAATTTTTATACTTGATACAAATGTAATTCTTCACGATTCAAGCTGCATTCATCAATTCGAGGAAAATGATGTTGTAATTCCACTTACAGTGCTTGAAGAACTTGATCAATTTAAACGAGGCAGCCAGGTAATTAATCTTAACGCAAGGGAGTTTACAAGGACGCTTGATTCACTAACCGGTGAAGATATTTTTAACGGCGGTGTTCCAATGGGTAATGGTAAAGGACAATTAAGTATTGCCATTACAAGAGGAATATCACAGGAAATTAAAGAAATTTTTAAAGAAGATACTCCTGATCATAGAATACTAGGGGCAGCACTTGAATGGTAGAAAAAGTTTAAAGATAGTAATACCGTCATACTTGTTTCAAAAGATGTAAACCTGCGAATGAAAGCCAAAGCGCTTGGAATTCCTGCACAGGATTATACAACTGATCGTGTCAGCAGTATTGAGGAACTTTACAGCGGAAAACAAATTATAGAAGATTTTGATGATGAGGTGATCGTAAATCTGTTTCAACCTCCTTTTCAGGTTGATGCTGCACCGCTGATTGAAAGAATAAATGGGGAAGCATTTCCCAACAAATTTTTTATTTTAAGAAATAACAACCGTTCCGTTCTGGCAAATCTTGATGAGAATAAGGAGCTGCTGAAAAAAATTGATAAAAATACTATTTACGGTATTAATCCTAGAAATGCAGAGCAGACTTTTGCTGTTGATGCACTTTCGAATAGTAACATCAGTCTTGTTTCTATGACCGGGAAAGCAGGAACTGGCAAAACACTGCTTGCGCTGGCAGCTGCATTACATGTCAGGAAACATTACAGGCAAATTTATATTGCACGCCCAATAGTTCCTTTAAGCAATAAAGATATTGGTTATTTACCCGGAGATGTTGAAAGCAAGCTTGCTCCCTATATGCAGCCATTATGGGATAATTTAAAAGTTATACAGGATCAGTATTCTGAAACTGATAAAAATTACCAGTTGATTGATAGTATGTTAAAAGATGAAAAACTGGTTATTGAACCACTTTCTTATATAAGAGGAAGAAGTTTGCAAAGAATATTTTTTATAGTTGATGAGGCGCAGAATTTAACTCCCCACGAAATAAAAACTATTATTACCCGTGCAGGTGAAGGTTCAAAAATTGTTTTTACCGGAGATGTTTACCAGATAGATCATCCTTATCTTGATGGGCAATCGAATGGTCTTTCATATTTAATTGATAGGTTCAAAGGGCAGAAGCTTTATGCGCATATCAATTTAGAGAAAGGTGAGCGGAGTGAGCTGGCAGAATTAGCTAGCAACTTACTTTAGAAAGTCAGAAATTTATTCTTGTTCATCGATCACTGTATTTTGGAAATGTTTTTCTCGCCAGGTTTTAGCAAACTCTGTTAAATGTGGAAACTCTTCCTCATTGTAACCATACATCAGCATTTCTTTATGTACTTCTTCAAAACCAACATCAGAATTTTTAAGACGGTAGATTGCGGTAACAATTCCTGTGCGGTCCTTGCCGCCTAAACAATGATACATTACAGTTTGGTTTTGCTCATTTTCAATAATTCTTAAAATATTATTTAAATCAGCTGTATCGGGTTCTTCTCTTCCATCCATCGGTATATGAAAATATTGTAAACCTAGACTATCGCAAACCTTGCTTTCCCATAAATGATTTTCTTCACTCCCGCGCAGGTTTATAATGGTTTTTAAACCGTGTTTTTTCATTACCGCAATTGATTCCACTGACGGTTGTGCAGAGCGCCAAATCCCATCATCCACAATGTGAAAATTAAATTGCTTATCACTTACAGAAGTTTCGGGAGGTATATATATATTAGGTTCATCCTCCGTAGACTTGCAGCCTAAAACAAGAAGTACTAATAAAATAATAATAAAAATCTTACTCATCATTTATTTTTATTAATCTGGTTTTAACTTTAAATGTGCATCTACATATACCGTCCAATAATATGTTTCTCCCATTTGCTTATGTCTAGTGACTTCACTCCAAAGAAGTCGCTGCGAACCAACGATATGCTCATAGCCCGGAGGAACATTTTCAGCATAAACTTTTGCATCAATCCGTTGTTCTTTATACAACTGAAATGAAAAAGTCCTGGTGGGATTGAATGTACACGCATCGTCAGTGACACCTAGTTCTTCCTGGAATTCACCCTGATCTTTTTGAACAAAGACTTTAACCGCTCTACCTTTACAAATAGCGGTACACTCTTCAGGGGTATTTAAATCTCCCTCGACAACACGAGCTACAACAGTAACAGTAACATTAATATAATTGAGTGATAATTCCTCATCTTCACATCCTTCTGAAAAAGCACCTGAAATAGAAAGTAAAGCGAACAGTGAGAGAATTATTTTAGTTTTCATAATAAATCTTCCTTTATTGAAGGAACAAAAATTCTCTTCTTTTAATTTCTAACATTATGAGTATAATATCAAGAAAAATAAATTTTACAATTATCCATTATTTTTGTTTGGCAAGTAAAATAAAAAAGGTGATCAAATGATCGCCTTAATAAAAGTATTGAATCAGTGTTAAAGTATGAATTTGCTTAAGTCTCTGTCTTTAACAATTTCATCTAGTTTGTCTTTAACAAACCCGGCAGTTATTTGCACTGTTTCTTCTGGAACCTTATCAGGAACATCAAAAAGGATTTCATCAAGCAAAGTTGTAAGGATTGTATGTAATCTTCTTGCCCCTATATTTTCAACTTGTTCGTTAACCTGAGTTGCAATTTTTGCAATCTCACAAATTCCATCTTCTGTAAAATCTAGTTTAACACCTTCTGTTTCCAGCAGTGCACAATATTGTTTTAACAACGCATTTTGTGGAGTTGTAAGTATCTGAACAAAATCGTCTTCTGTTAGACTAAGCAGTTCAACACGAATTGGAAATCTACCTTGCAATTCCGGAATAAGATCTGATGGTTTAGAAACGTGAAATGCACCCGAAGCAATAAACAAAATGTGATCAGTTTTAACCACTCCGTATTTTGTATTTACATTGGTTCCTTCAACAATAGGTAAAAGATCTCTTTGAACACCTTCACGCGAAACATCGGGTCCTTGCGTATTACCACCACTTCCAGCTACTTTATCAATCTCATCTATAAATACTATTCCAGATTCTTCAACTTTACGAATTGCTTCCTGCTGCACAGTTTCCATATCAATAAGCTTTTGTGCTTCTTCCTGTGCCATAAGCTGTCTTGCCTCTGCGATGGTTGTCTTTCTTTTTTTTCTTTTCTTTGGCATAATGTTACCCATTATTTCCTGGATGTTTATCCCCATATCATCCATTCCCATAGGACCCATAACCTGCATACCAATTGCCGGAGGCGCTTGAGAATCGAACTCGATCATTTTTTCATCCATCTCACCTTTTTTAAGTTTTTCTTTCATCCACTCGCGGGTTTTTTCATTCTTATATTCTTCCGTTTCATCTTCAGGTTTTACATTTGTTCCCTGCAAACCCGATTGAACCTGCTGCACAGGATGCTGTGGTTTTCTAACAGGAGGAATCAGAATATCGAGTATCCTTTCATCAGCCATTTCTTCTGCTTTTGGGCGCACCTCTTTTGTTTTTTCAGCTTTAACCATGTTAACAGCAAAATCTGTAAGATCGCGTATCATTGATTCAACATCTCTTCCTACATAACCAACTTCTGTAAATTTGGATGCTTCGACTTTTACAAATGGCGCTGCAGTAAGTTTTGCAAGCCGCCTTGATATTTCAGTTTTACCAACTCCGGTTGGACCTATAAGAATAATATTGTTAGGAAGAATTTCTTCACGTAAATTATCTTCAACCTGCTGCCTGCGCCACCTGTTTCTTAAAGCAATTGCAACGGCACGCTTTGCATTGGTTTGTCCTATAATATATTTATTAAGCTCTTCAACTATCTTGGTTGGAGTAAGTTCATTCATTGATGTGTTAGCCATAACTGTTTTAATTCTCCTTAATCAATAACTTCAACATTAATTTTATCATTTGTATAGATACATATTTCGGAAGCAGTTTTAAGTGCTTCTTCTATAATTTCTTTTGAAGACAGTTTGCTGTACTTTTTTAACATTTTTGCTGCAGCAAGTGCATACATTCCACCGGAACCAATGGCAACAATTTTATCATCAGGTTCGATAACATCTCCGTTACCAGAAATTACGAGTGCTGTATCTTTTGCAATAACAGCAAGCATTGCTTCAAGACGGCGAAGAAATTTATCTGTGCGCCATTCTTTAGCAAGTTCCACGGCTGCGCGGCTTGTGTTTCCACGGTATTGTTCCAGTTTGTCTTCGAATCTTTCCATTAATGCAAAGGCATCAGCAGTTCCTCCTGCAAAACCGCAAAGCACTTTACCATCAGCTATTTTTCTGATTTTTAATGCATTATGTTTCATTACAGTGTTACCAAGGGAAACCTGTCCATCGCCCCCAAGTGCTGCGCTTCCATTGTGTACGACACCTATAATTGTTGTTGATTTTATTTCTTGTTTCATCTTATTTCTCCGAATTATAAATCTTTTGCTTTATACGGCTTTAAAATCTTTATTGGTAATATTTTAGGAACTGCTTTTCTGTAATCATTATAAACTGTTCCAAAGTATTTTTCTAATTTCTCTTCTTCATAATAAGAACCAATATAAAAATAAATAACTATACAGATGAAAAACACTGCATAAAACAAATCCATAGTTGGCCTGAACAACAAGATCAGAATTGAAAAGAAATAGACAGGATGTCGGCTGTATTTAAATGGTCCTTCAAGGTGAAGAGTCAAATTTTCATCAAGTTCAGAATTGTAAGTTTTTTCAAAGTATCTATTAACCTGGTTTAAACCTAAAAACTCCTTAAAACAAATATACTTAAACACCCAAAATAACCCCGCTAATGCAATGAACTGAGGAATTAGTATTAAAAGATCATAAGGATTCGGTAAATCGTAAAGAATAATGTGCGGTTTTGGTGAAAGATCGTACACCAAATAAAGTGATGCTAATGCAAAGATATTGTATCCTAAACGGTAGAATGCAATAAGATTACCAAAATTATTTTTGAACCACTTTTTAACTTTTATTGATGCAAGAAATGAATGAACAATTGAGTATAAGCTAAAAAGAAGAATGATTATTAGTACATCCATCACATAATTCATTACAACTCTTTTCGAAGCCGTGCAACAGGAATTCTAAGTTGCTCTCTATATTTTGCAACAGTTCTGCGGGCAATATGAATTCCTTCATTATTTAAAAGTTCAGCAAGTTTGTCATCACTAAATGGCTTCTTCTTATCTTCTCCATCAATAATTTCTTTTAAGCGTTCTTTAATATGTTTGTTGGAAACTTCTTCACCGTTATCAGTTGTTAATCCCTCGCTAAAAAAATACTTTAATTCATGAATTCCCATTGGGCTTTGAACGTATTTTCCGTTAACAACCCTGCTTATAGTTGAGATGTCCATATTTATTTCTTCGGCAATGTCTTTATAAATCATTGGTTTTAGCAGTTTTGGTCCGCTTTCAAAGAACTGGTATTGCCTTTGAAAGATCGCCTGCATAATCTTCATCAATGTTTCTCTTCTTTGCTGGATACACGCAATAAACCATTTTGCTGATTCAAACTTTTCTCTTAAAAATTTGTAGGTTTCTTTTTCCTGGACTGATTTTTTTCCTCTTTTACTTTTATTGCTTTCAAACATTTCAAGATATTGTCTGCTAATAGTAACCGATGGCATGCTCCTATCGTTAAGTGTAATTATAAAATCATTTTCAACTTTTTCAATTAAAAAATCAGGTGAAATCTGGTTCATTTCAGAAGATTCTATATTGCCCTCACCGGGTTTGGGATTCATACTTTGAATAAGCTCAACAGTTGCTTTAAGCGTTTCGTCAGTCATATTCATTTTTTGCTTTAAGGCTTCAAATCTTCTCTTTGTAAAATCATCATAGTTCTCTATAAGCATCTTTTCTGCAAGGTATTTGTAATATTGATCTGCATATTTATCCGCACGAAGTTGTATTAATAGGCATTCCTGCAAATTACGGCTGGCAATTCCCACGGGATCAAAATGCTGAATTCTTTCAAGAAGTTTTTCAGCTTCTTCCGGCTCAATTTTCATATGCTCAAACAGTTCAAGATCATTTAAAATATCATCAAGTTCACGCTTTAAATATCCATCATGATTAAGATTGCCAATAATCTCCTCTCCTAAAAAGTACATTGATTCATCAAGGTTTAGTAATCTTAGCTGTTCTCTAAGATGTTCTGTAAGAGTTTCAACTGCAGGTGCTAATGGCTGGTATTGATCTTCGTCACTATTCTTAAAACTTTTTTCATGATCAAAATCATCGTCGTTCATAAAATCTTCAATTTCAAATTCCTCTTTATCGGGATCATTAACTTCTTCTAATTCATCATCTTTTTCTTTATCCTTATCTTCCTGGGTCATTTCCAGTTCCTCTTCAAGGATAGGATTTAATTCCAGCTCAGTTTTTATTCTCTGTTCTAAAGCAAGAGTGTTAAGCTGCAACAACTTCTGGTATTGAATCTGTTGTGGTGATAGTTTTTGCTGCTGTGATAATCTCTGGTTTAATGATAACATATTACCTTCCGAAAACTTCCTTTAATTGTGAATACCATTTATCTCCGTAAAGTCTGCTAAGTGATTCTTTACAGTATTCAATAACTGTTACGTTTTTAGTTTTGCCTGCATTAAATGCAGATTTGCACTCATCAAATTTTTCAAATCTTAATACATCTCCGCCAAAATTTGAAACTCTTATAGGGAAGAGATGACAGGATATTGGTTTTTTAAATTTTGTTTTACCATGCAAAAATGCTTTTTCAATTGCACAATTTGCAACATCATCTTCATAATAAACAAAAACGCATTCTTTGTTGTTCACGCTCCTTATAAATAACTCACTACTTCTGGTTTCATAAAATCCGTTCTTTTCAATTTCTTTTACATGCTCTCCGGTTAAATATACTTTAACATTATCCAGGATGTCTTCAATTTCCTTAATTTCTTCGGTTTTTAATGGTGCGCCCAATTCACTCTCCAAAGTACAGCAGGCACCCTTACATTTATCCAAATCACAAAGAAAAGGTCTATCTGCAATTTCTTTTCTAACAAGTATGTTTCCAACCGGTAAAATTTGCCAGTTCATAAAATTGGAATAATTTTTGATGAAAAATACAGAAATGTTCGAAAATAGCAAAGTTTAAATCGTTCAGGCATTTCGTTAAATTCCCCCCACAGTTTTTCATCAAAACCCGCACCACTTTAATGCAATTAAAAAATAAGGTTGTTTATTTAACAGGCGCATCATCCGGAATTGGTTATTCCCTTGCTCACCATCTTGCAAAGGAAGGATGTAAAATTGCTTTAATTGCAAGAAGCGAGGATCTCCTTGAAAAACTTTTTAATGAAATTAAGAGTGCTGATTTAATAACTATTCAATGTGATATTGGTATAGAAGAGAAAGTTAGAGAATCAATTGAAAAAACAAGGAATCGTTTCGGTAAAATTGATATTGCAATTCTAAATGCAGGTGTTAGCAGAAGAACTGGATTGATTGATTACAACAGAAAAACAGCAAAAGAAATTTTTGATGTGAATACTTTAAGCATTGTTAATGCTGTTGAGAATATCTTACCTGAATTTATGGAACGCAAAAACGGAATGATTGTAGGAATTTCTTCACTTGCAGATGCAAGAGGATTTCCTAAGAGCGGTTTCTATAATGCAAGCAAAGCTGCTGCTACTATTTTGCTTGAAAGTTTAAGAATTGAATTAAAACCATTCAACATTAAAGTGATTACAGTAAAACCTGGATTTGTAAGAACTCCAATGACTGATAAAAATGAATTTCATATGCCGTTAATGATGAGTGCTGAAAAAGCAGCAAAAATTATTGTAAAAGGAATTGAAAAAGAGAAAAAGATTATTCAGTTTCCTCTGCCAATTGTACTTTCAGTTAAACTGTTGAAAATGCTTCCGAATTTTCTCTTTGATAAACTAGCCGGTAAAAAACCTCCTGCAAGGAAAGATAAAGTTTTTACAGAATAGATTATTTATATTGGTATAACATCTTTTATTGATCCATGTTTAAAAAGATACTTTTAATTTTCCCATTTCTTATTTCTATTGCCTGCGCACAAACCGATTCTACCGTTATTTTAAGTGAAATTATGTTTTTTCCAGTTTCAGGACCAAATGAATTTATTGAGCTTTATAACTTCAGTGAAACGGAAAGCATAAATATTGATAGTTTCAAAATTAAATATTTAACTTCCAATCCAGATATAATTATTGATGCTGGTGAAGGAACAATACTACCACCAAATTCTTATGCTATTATTCTAGAAGGTGATTACCCGTTTGGTTCGGGTATTTACGATGGTTTAATTCCCCCAGAAGCATTACTCTTAAAAATCGATAACAACTCTTTTGGATCTTCAGGAATGGCTAACACTTCTGACAGACCTATTTGGTTATTAAATAGCAACGAAGATACACTTGAAGCTTATTTTTATTCTGCAAATAACAGCGCTGCAATTTCTGATGAAAAAATTGAACTGATAAAAGATAGTTCATCTTCTAATTGGGCAAACTCGTTACTAACTAACGGCACACCCGGTTTTCAGAATTCAAATACACCTGTTCAGTTTGATCTTTCAATGAATTCTCTCACTTTTAACCCTATAATTTTAATTGAAGGTGACGATGTAACAATTTTTGCAAAAGTGAAAAACTTAGGGACAGAAACCGCTCAGTCATATTCAATTGAAATTTATAATGACGCAGATTTAGATTCAACAGCAGATCCAGGAGAGATGATTTTTTCACAGTCTTATAACAATTTGCTTTCCGGTGATTCTCTTACAGCAAACACTGTTTTGAACGATTTACAAGTTGGCGAATACCAAATTATTGCTAAAGTAATTTTTTCAGATGATGAGAATCTTACTAATAATGAGCTAATAAAAAACTTTATAGTATTCCCTCCAGGCAGTAATTACAATGATGTGGTTATAAACGAAATTATGTACGCTCCTTCAGCGGGTGAACCGGAATGGGTAGAATTGTATAATAAAACAGCAAATTCAATCAATATTAAAAACTGGATACTGTTTGATGCTGCAAGCTCGATTACAATTACAAATGATAATATATTAATTCCTGCAGGCTCGTTTATTGTACTAACAAAAGATTCTACTTTACTTAATTTTTATAATGTTCCTTCAGAAATAATTAAACTTAATCTTCCAGCCCTCAATAACACCGGTGATGCAGTTGTTATTAAAGATTCAATCGGAATATTGGTTGATTCTCTTTTTTACCTTCCCTCATGGGGAGGAAACACAGGTGGAAAATCACTCGAAAGAATTTCTGTTGATGAGGAAAGTACTGATTCTCTTAATTGGGGAACATCTGAAAATATTTTTAAAGCAACACCGGGTTATGTGAACTCTCTAACACAAAAGGATTATGATCTTGCAGCAGTAAATATTTTGTTTAATCCTTCATTTCCTTTACGCGGAGATACGGTGACTATTTCATCCAAAATAAAAAACATCGGTTTAAACAATGCAAATTTTTCGATTCAGCTTTTTGAAGATTCTAACCTTGATTCGATTCCTGATATTTTTCTAAACACAATAGAATCTCTTATACTCGCTGCGGGAGATTCAAATATATTTCTCGTTTAATTATTCAGTTGAAAATCTGCAATCTGAAAAAGGATTTTTTGTCAACGTAGTTTTCAACATTGATAAAGACACAACCAACAATAAATTCTATAAAACCGTTGCTCCCGGCTTTTCTCCTCAATCAATCGTTGTAAATGAAATTATGTATGCACCTTCGGGCGGAGAATCTGAATGGATTGAATTATTCAACAATACTAATGAAGAAATAAATCTATTAAACTGGAGCATTACAGATATAATTACAACTCCTGCAACAGCAACAATTGCAGATAACATTTCTATTCCTGCAAATAGTTATTTAATTTTAACAAGAGATGCAGCAATATTAAATTATCACAGGTTTATTCCCTCACAAATTGTTGAGCTTAACCTCCCTTCATTCAATAATGATGTTGATGGTGTGATATTAAAAGATAACAGGGGTGCATCAATAGATTCTGTTCATTATAATAACCAATGGGGAGGATTAAACGGTTACTCGCTTGAAAGAATTTCTAAACTAGCAGGATCAAATCTTTCCTCCAACTGGGGATCATCATTCGATATTGAGCTGAGTACACCTGGAAGGATTAACAGCGTAACACCTAAGCAATTTGATCTTTCCGTAGCAGCTTTAAGTTTTAATCCAAGGTTTCCCGTTTATGGTGATGATGTTTTAATTTCCGCTTCAATAAAAAATAATGGTTCTTCAAATACTAACAATTTTAGCGTTGAATTTTTCATCGATACAGATTCAAATAATGTGGTTGATTTGTTGCTAAGCGTAGAGACTGGTTTAAATTTGTCGTCGGGTGATTCATCATCAATAATTTCGTCTGTTCCGATAACCAATTTAACTTCAAACATATTAACGGCTGTAAGAATTTCGTTTATAGAAGATGAAGATTCACTCAATAATTATTTTGAAAGATCGGTTGAACCGGGATTTCCAGAAAAAATTATTATTATAAACGAAGTGATGTATAATCCTGCAGATAATGAGCCGGAATGGATTGAGTTAGTAAATGTTTCAGAAGATTCTGTAAATATTAAGGATTGGTCTGTGGGTGATCTTCTTACAACTCCAACTAAAAACTTTATAACTAGCAATAATATTTTTATTAAACCGAATGAATTCCTGGTAATTGCAAAAGATACATCGTTCAATTCCTTTCATCCGCAAGTTACTTCAAAAGTTTTTTATACAAATTTTGGAACACTTGGCAACACAGTTGATGGAATAATTGTTTATGATTTTAGAAATGGATTAATTGATAGCTTGCTTTACCGTTCTTCCTGGGGAGGAAGAAAAGGTTTTTCTCTTGAAAGGATTTCTTTTGAAGATGCAACAGACGATAGTACAAACTGGACAACTTGTTTGGATATTTCAGGCAGCACACCCGGAGCACCCAATTCTATTGAAGATGCACAGGGTTATGTGCGAAATGATTTAGTAATAAACGAAATAATGTACGATGCGGAAGAAGGTAACAGCGATTTTATTGAGTTCTTAAACTTAAGCGAAGACTCTGTAAACATTGGCGGCTGGCAGTTTGAAGATGAAAATGGCAACTCATATAAACTTTCACAAATTCCTTTAAAGATTCCTAAAGATACTTACTTTATACTCGCTGCAGATTCTTCAGTTGAAAAATTTTACGGTTTAAGCAATGATTACCTTATTACAATTTTAGATGTCTCAAATCTTGGATTGCTAAATACTGGTGAATTAATCTTATTAAAAGATGTAAAAGGAAACGTTATCGATTCTGTTTTTTATTCTGATAAATGGCACAACGATAATTTTGCATCAACAAAAAATATTACGCTTGAAAGAATAAATCCAAATTTAAATGGTAACGATGCTTCCAATTGGAGCAGTTCTGTTAATCCTTTGGGAGGAACTCCGGGAAAACAAAACAGCATCTTTGCAGAAAATTTAAATACTGAAGCTAATATTTCTGTTTCACCAAATCCTTTCTCACCTGATAATGATGGCTTTGAAGATTTTACTATTATAAATTATACCCTTACACAGGCCATTTCTCAGGTAAGAATTAAAATTTTTGATAGCAAAGGAAGATTAGTTAGAACTTTAGCAAACAACCAGCCGAGCGGTTCTTCCGGCTCAATTATTTTTGATGGAATTGGCGATGACGGGCAAGCTTTGCGAATTGGAATTTATATCATCTTCCTTGAAGCACTTAATGATGGAACAGGCGTTGTTGAAACTATGAAAACTGTTGTTGTGGTTGCAAGAAAACTCTGATATATTCTACACATCTTTTACATATCTTAATCTATAAGGAGATATGAAATGCAAACATTAAAACTTCGAAGTAAAGGAGATTCTGTAAGATTATTACAGGAACTTCTAAACAAAGCAGGTCACAATCTTATAGTTGATGGTGATTTTGGTAAAAAAACCGAACAAGCAGTAAAAGAATTTCAAAAAAAGAACAAACTTATTGTTGATGGTATTGTTGGTACAAAAACCTGGATGAAACTTAATGCTCTTGCACCTAGGGCATTAAAAGAATCAACCAAAAAATTTCTTGCTGAAAAAGATTTAATCGATCTAGCAAGAGAATTAAAAGTTGAAGTTGCTGCAGTCAAGGCAGTTTATGAAGTTGAATCGAGCGGAAGAGGATTTTTAACAAGCGGTAAAGCAAAAATTCTTTTTGAAGGCCATATATTCTGGAAAAGATTAAAAGTTCACGGATTGAATCCTTCAGATTATAAAGATGGCAATGAAGATGTGCTTTATTCAAAATGGACGACAAAATTTTACAAAGGCGGCGAAAAAGAATACCTTCGTTTAGAGAAAGCTAAGAAAATTCACATAGCTGCGGCACTTGAATCTTCATCGTGGGGAATTTTCCAGATAATGGGTTATCATTATAAAAAAGTTGGTTATGAAAATGTTCAAACTTTTGTTAAAGCAATGAATAAATCCGAAAGATATCATCTTATGGCTTTCGGAAAGTTTATAAAATCCGAAGGTTTGGTTAAACATCTTAAAAATAAAGATTGGGCAAAGTTTGCAAGGGGTTACAATGGAGCGGGCTATAAGAAAAATAAATACGATACTAAGCTTGCATCAGCATATAAAAAATACTGCAATTGAATATATTTAGTAAATTGATGTACATATCGGTAATTCATTTCTATAAATTAAAGGATGAAATTTGTTTTCGGCTATTAAACGAATAAAAATACCCCACGTTTTTACTTTACTAACAGGTGTGGTATTTATCTGTTCCATTTTTACATATATAATAGTTTCCGGGGAATATGAAAGAGAAGAAAAGAAAGTTGGTACGATAACACGTAATGTTGTTGTTCCGGGTACTTATAAGGAAATACCAAAACATATCTCACCAGAGGGTGTAATAATTGGAGAAGAGGTTGAGGGCAAAGCATCACCGGTAAGTTTATTTGGATTCTTAAGCGCAATTCCACGAGGAATGGAAGAAGCGGCTGATATAATCTTTTTCATTTTTATTATTGGCGGAGTTTTCGGTATACTGCAGCGAACAGGAACGATCACAGCTTTTATTCAAAAACTTCTTAAAATTTTCAGTAAGAATTCAACTTTGCTTGTGGTCATTCTTATGATTGCTGTTGCAATCGGTGCATCAACTTTAGGAATGGGTGAGGAGTTTCTTCCTCTTATTCCACTGTTCTTAATTGTTTCAAAAAAACTTGGATACGACAGGATATTTGGAGTCGCTATAGTATGGCTCGCTGCAGAAATAGGATTTGCCGCTGCAACTACTAATCCTTTTACTGTGCAAATTGCCCAGGGTATTGCTGAAATTCCTTTAAATAGTGGTATCGGTTTCAGATTAATTTTCTTAGCAATAACAATGCTGACTGGAATAATTTACCTTCTTCGCTACGGTGCAAAAATTAAAAGAGATCCTTCAAAATCTATTATGCCCAATGATGATTTTACTTTGGCAGAATTATCATTTGAAAAAGTTGAATTTAAAAAAAATCATCTTGCTATTATGATTATGGGTATTGGTTTGTTCACATTTATCATTTATGCTGTCCAAACATATGGCTGGTGGATAAATGAAATGGCCGGTGCATTTTTTCTTATGGGAATTTTAGCTGTTGTTATTTCCCGTATGTCATTAAGTGATGCATCTGATGCATTTGTAAAAGGAATGAAGGAAATGGTTGTGGCAGCTTTGGTTGTTGGATTTGCGAGGGGAGTACAGGTAGTGCTTCAGGATGGGCAAATACTTGATACCATTATATATTCAGCAGCTACAACTCTTCAGAACTTTCATCAATTTGTTGCAGCCGGAGGAATGTTAGTTTTTCAAACAACATTAAACTTTTTTATTCCTTCCGGTTCGGGACAGGCAGCAGTTACAATGCCGTTAATGGCTCCTATTTCTGATTTGATTGGAATAACCAGGCAAACCGCTGTTTTCGCTTTTACCTGCGGAGATGGGTTTTCAAATATGATTATTCCAACCTCGGGAATATTAATGGCAGTGCTAAGTCTGGCAAAAGTACCTTACACAAAATGGATCAAATTTGTTTTTCCGCTTTTTGCAATTCTTTTTTTACTTTCAATAATATTCTTAATTTTAGCAGTTATCATTCAGTACTAAATTATAGGAAATTAATGAACAAAGAATTAAGAGTTGTTGTTAATCGGTTAAAGAGTAATATTGAAAATTTTCCTAAAAAGATTATGCAATTTTCCGAAGAAGAATTAACCAATCAACCTGTGCCATCTAAGTGGTCAAAGAAAGAAATATTAGGACATTTAATTGATTCCGCTGCAAATAATCATGCTCGATTTGTAAAATCTCAATTTATGGATGAACCATTCTTTATGGAAAGCTATGATCAAAACAAATGGGTAGAAGTACAAAATTACAACGAAAAGGAAACAGGTTCACTGGTTGAGCTATGGAGATATTACAACGAACATATTCTGTTTATAATGGAAAATACACCCGAAAAAAATCTACAAATAAAATGTGCCGCACAAGATGCATTTGAAAATGCAGAAACATTGTTTTTACTAATGAAAGATTATGTTGATCATATGGATCATCATCTGGAAAAAATTTTTAATAATTGAATGGAGATACAATGATAAAAACCAATGCGTTTATATATATTTTATTGGCTGTAGTATTTATAACTGCCTGCGGTCCGGATTACAATACTGATTTTGAACCTCCTCCACCTGATGCACGAGTAAATGATGTGTTTCCGGAAGAGATTGATGGGATGAACGCTGATATAAAAAGGATGGACATCCAGCAGCCATTAGAAGGTTTTACTGCAAATTACGGATTGAATAAAATTACCATTGATGCAATTCTAGCTCCAGCAAAAAACTTTGCAGATGATCACTTTAAAGATGTTATTGTACCTAAATTTGATGCGATGAAAAATCATTTTAGAGGAAAAGTGAACGGGAAATGGAGCGCGAGCGGTACAGATGAAGATGGAAGCAAATGGTTTGCATGGGTTAATAATAACTGGATTTTTGTTATGAGCGGAAGTGATAAAGAAAACCTTATGAAAGCGATTGAATCCTTTAAATATGTATCACCATAATAGTTTTTAATGGAAAATATTAATGATTGAAATTAGAGATCTTCATAAATCATTTGCTTCAAACTTAGTACTGAATGGAATTAACCTGGATATTGATACGGGTGAAACTCTTGTTATAATTGGAAGAAGCGGCTGCGGAAAAAGTGTACTTATAAAACATATAGTTGGTTTGCTTTCACCTGATAAAGGTTACGTGAAAGTTGAAGGAGAAGTTGTTGGGGATATGGATGAACCCGCTCTTTATAAACTAAGAAAACGTTTTGGATTTTTATTCCAGGGTGCAGCGTTGTTTGATTCAATGACTGTTGAAGAGAATATTGCACTTCCATTAGTTGAAGCTAATAAAGACATCTCGGAAGAAATTATTAATAAAAGAATTGCTGAAAAGTTAGAACTTGTGGGAATGCCGGGATCTCAAAAATTAAAACCTGCTGAGCTTTCAGGCGGTATGAAAAAAAGAGTCGGGTTAGCAAGAGCATTAATAACTGACCCCGATTACATTTTATATGATGAACCGACCACGGGACTCGATCCTATAATGTCTGATTCGATTGATTTACAGATTAAAGAACTAACTGAAAAACTAAATGTTACTTCAGTTGTAGTTACACACGATATGTATAGTGTAAAAAACGTGGCTAACCAGGTTGCCATGATGCACGAAGGTAAAATTCATTTTGTAGGAAGTGCAGAAGAACTTCTAAGTTCTAATGATTCTATAATTAAAGAGTTTATTCAAAGAACAGAATAAGGACATATTACTTGGTATGAAATATAAAGGCGAGGATTGCTCGCCTTTGTAATTGTTCTAGAAACTTCTTTGTTACTTACACTTTAGTTACCAAAAAATACAGAGAAGCCTGCTCCAATTCCAATAACATTTTGCCCATCCCTGCCACCTTCGTTACCACTTTCCTCCAGTGTAATTTGTGAATAACCAATGCTAAATCTTATTAAGGCACCACCTCCAATTTGGACTTTTACACCTCCAATTACCGCCCAAGCAATTCCACTTTCTGTTTCGCCATTTCCTGCGGTGTTATAACCAATCCGACCTTCCATAAATGGATAGGCATTACTATTTGTATTAAAGTTCCAGGCAGGAGCCAGGTAAATAAGAAAAGCGCTTGCTGAACCATCGCCATAACTTAGACTTGTAAAAGACGGTATAAGACCAAGCTCAAATCCTTTGATAACGAAATAATAGATAGGAACTTCTACAACAAATTGACTTAATGAATTTTCGGAGGACTCCCCATCATTCACTGTAGTAATACTGGACCATGATATGCTACCTCCAGCTTCCCAAGTTCCTTTGGTAGCAAAATCCTGAGCATTGATTGAAATAATTGATAAAAAGGAAATGCAACTAATTAGTACTAGTAACTTTTTCATTGCAACCTCCGTTAGATGTTTGGACTAATTTGAATTAACTGGAATTTGAATAGAATTTCTATTTTCAGAAACTTATTTAAAAACCGATTAAATTCGAATATCCACCAACTTGTACTCCATAGAAAAAAATCTTCGACTTTTAACGAAAAGTTATTTACAATTGCTATAGAATAGAATAAGCTGCTCCAAATGTTATTGATAGATAGTTTATATTTGCAGACCCTTCAATTTCCTCATCCGCTTTATCAAACAGATAATAATAATCCAGACTTAAAATCAAATTAATATCTTTTGAAATTTGAAAAAAAGTTCCAACTGAAGGAGTAATTGCGAAAATGGTACTGTTATCCTCATACTTCTGTTCTAATTGATTCACATTTGAGAATTTTCCCATACCAAATGGGGTTGTTAATACAGAAACGAAGTTCTTAAATATCAAACAAATAGCTAATCCAATATATGGATTAAAACCTCCAACCCCGGGAGTTATACAAGAAGGGCTAAGTCCTGATAAAAAATAAAGCAGCGCCGCAGCTAAAACAAATTGACTGTTAGAAGCTGTTAATATTTCACCATATTGCGCGCCTTTTTCAAAAATACTTAGGTCGGTTTCTACCTCTCCAAAACTTATATAGCCTACTTTTAGTGATAAAGCAATTGGATTTAAAACATAAGCACCCATACCATGAACAGACCATGCAGTTCCGGCATATGTTTTAAATTCTTCACCAAACGGAAAAGTAACATCACCTAAAAGCCCTACCATAAACGATCCGGGAATCATACCGGAATTATTAAGTGTTGTATTGGTTACTGTTGTATTATCTGTTCTCTCAATTTCCTCTGGCAATTGTAATTTCATCTGCGCAGTAGATAAAGAAGAAATCACCCCCACAACTAAAATGCAAAAAATAATTGTACGCATGCAAACCTCCAGCAGTTGTTCTAATTAATTTGAATTAATGAGTTAGTTAACCACATATTCAATTTCATTTTTACGCAATGTGTTTTCTAAATTCTTTAAGCAACCTTAAGGATGGGTATTATAATATTTAATAATAAATAAAAGATAATTAAAAAATTATCAAATGTTTTTATTTGGCAACTAATTATTTTTTTGTGGGGTAAGTATTTTGAGAATGGAACAAAAAAAGGCGAAGATATTCTCTTCGCCTTTTATTTTTATATAAATGAATTTCTATTAATGTAGTGCAAACATTGCACCAAATAATATTCCAAGTGCATTTGTTGAAGATCCGCTTGTGAATATCATGTTGTACTCTGCAGATATTGAAAGCAATATTGCAGCAGATACTAAGAAGTATGCACCAAGCCGAGGTGTTATACCAAATTCACTATCACTAGCGTCACCTTCATAAGTCTGGCCAAAGATTTCATATGAAAATGATGAGCTGATAAAATACATACCAAGTGCAAATCCAATGAACGGCATAAATTTCTGACCTGGATTAAATATATAATTCAATCCAATCATTATTGGTATCCATGAAAAACTAATATCTGCTCCTTCAATGGTTTCCTTTTCACTAAATGTTACATAACCAGCGGTAACATTAAGTAAGAGACTTCTTGCAATCATATAACCAATCATTGCGTGAGCTGAAAAGCCAGTACTCCAGGCATCACCGAAATCGCCCATTGGTAAAGTTGCATCTGCAAGAAGCCCAACAAACCACATTTTTAGAAATTCATTACCGGCTGGATTTGTTACCTCGGGTGGTAGTTCTAATTTTAGATTAGATTCCAGGTTATTATCCACAAATGTGGATGGTCTTTCACTGGCAATGTCCTGGGAAAGTTGCAGTTGCATTTGTGCATTTAGAGAAAATGCAGAAAATAAAAAAATTGAGAAAAGAAAATATAGAGATTTCCTCATGAATGCCTCCTTTTGTTGTTAATAAATGAAATTAATTATATAGAGAACCTAAAAAAATCTTCGTTTCATATAATTTCGCCATTAAAATACATAATCATTGCTAAAACTCAAACAATTTTTTTATAATTGTAAAACAAAAAATTTTTTTTAGTAAAATACAAAATAACGATTAAAATAATATTATTGCATGTTTGTTGCAAACAACATAGTTGAAGTTATACAGTTAATGCTGGCGCCGGGTTTAATGATTTCCGCTTGCGGACTTTTACTTTTAGGAATGAACAACAAATACTCTTTGGTAGTAAACCGAATAAGAATGCTAAATGATGAAAAAAGGCATCTGCTTGAAAGAAGTGATGACAGCAATACAACTCTTACAGATAATGTTCGGCTGGAAAGTATTACAAAACAGCTTGAAAAGCTTCTTTACCGTGTAAAGCTTGTAAAGAATGCTGTACAATATTACACAATTGCAGTTGCACTTTTTATCTTAACATCAATTTTAATCGGGATGAGTTTTATTTTTGAGATAAGGAACATTCATTTAATAATAACAATTGCTTTTTTAACTGGAATGCTGCTTGTTCTTGCAGGAGCTTTGTTTGCAGCTTATGAAACTAAAAAAGGTTATGAAATAATCACGCTTGAAGTTGAAGCAGAATAATTTAAAAGACAATTAAGCTACTATTCTTGTTCCCCCATCCTTCTCATTAAGTTGTTTTGAATCTGTTATAATGGTTTCCTTTCCCCCGTTCTTTAAGAATTCTATTGCTGCCAAAATTTTGGGACCCATACTTCCCGCAGCAAACTCACCTTTTTCATAATATTTTTCAGCTTGCTTTACTGTAATTTTATCAAGCTCTTTTTGATCCGGTTTCTTAAAATTTATGTAAACTTTGGAAACATCTGTTAACAGCAAAAACATATCTGCATTAATTTCTCTTGCAAGCAATGATGAAGCGAGGTCTTTATCAATAACCGCTTCAACTCCGTTAAGGTTTTTATTTTCATCACGGTAAACTGGCACTCCCCCGCCTCCTAATGCAATTACTATGTTTCCTTTTTTAACAAGATCACGAATTATTTTTTTATTTACAATTTCAATCGGCTTGGGTGATGGGACAACTCTTCTCCATCCTCGTTTACCCGGATCTTCTTTAAATATTAAATCTTTAGATCTTGATAGTAAATCTGCTTCCTCTTTAAGAAAATAAGCTCCTATTGGTTTTGTGGGATTTTTAAACGCGGGATCATTTCTATCAACTACAACTTGTGTAATTATTGTAACAACATTTTTTCGTATTTTTTTTTCAGTAAGAATGTTTTTTATCTGGCGCTCAATCATATAACCGATACCGCCTTGAGAATCAGCCACACAAATATCAAGCGGCATTTTAGGAATTTTATACTCTTTGTGCCCTGCATCATTCCTAAGCATAATATTTCCAACCTGAGGACCATTACCATGAGTGATTACAATATTATAACCATCATCAAGCAATTTTAATAAATGGATGCAGGTATTATATGTGTTTTTTTCCTGCTGCTGAATAGTTCCGATTTCTACTCCCCTAAGAAGTGCATTTCCGCCAAGAGCAACAACAGCGAGTTTTTTTTCTTTACTCATCATTAACTTAAACTTTGTAATAAACTTTAATATCTTTACAAAAACGAATATTAAACTTAATCAGCTTAACCGTTAAAAAAAACAAGAAACCCGGGGTTCTGCTAATGTTTTGTAAAATAAAGATTAAGTTTGAGCTAAAATGAAATAATCATTTAGCTTGAAAATTCTTGCCAGGAATTAGAAATGGATAAGAATAAACCTTTTAATACTAAAGAATTACTTAAACCGGCTAACATGTTGCGATTGTACGCAAGTGGAGCTTTTCCTATGGCTGATAGCGAAACCGGAGCTGTTAACTGGTTTATGCCGGAAGTTAGAACTATCATTCCGTTGGATAATTACAACATTCCTAGATCAGCAAGAAAAGCTATTGAAAAATTGAATTTTGAAATTCGTTTCAATACTAATTTATCAGCAGTGATTGAAGGATGTGCTGATAGAGAAAAAACCTGGATCTCTGGGGAGTTAATTGATGCTTACCGCAGGTTAAAAAAACGTGGGCATGTTCATACAGTTGAAACATACTTAAATGATGAGCTGGTTGGTGGTTTATATGGTGTTTCTTTCAGGGGTGCTTTTTTTGGAGAATCAATGTTCTATAAAGTTTCAGAAGCATCCAAAGCAGCGCTTATCGCACTTATAACTAATTTAAAAGAAAAAGATTTTGTACTCCTGGATGCACAATATATGACCGATCATCTGAAAATGTTTGGGGCTAAAGAAATTTCCCTCGAAGAATATACTAAGATGCTTTATACTGCTTACACAAGGGCTTGTGAGTTTTAACCAAATTTATTTTATCACATCAGGGTTTTATTAAAATTAATTCCTTTTGTGGAGGAGAAATAAATTCACAGCCGTCTTTCGTTAAGTAGACTTCTTCTTCAATCGTTGAAACTCCATAACCTTTAACCGGCAAACGCGGTTCAATTGTAAAAACCTGTCCTTCTTCAAGTTTCATAAATGGTGCATTACCATAACGCTCCCAGTTTGGAAAAAGTCCTGCAACTCCATCGTGGGCAGTTTTACCAAGTTGATGACCTAAACCGTGAGGATACTCTTCGTAACCATTTTCCGTTATATAATTTCTAGCTATATCATCCATTTCAACACCAGTGACCCCGGGTTTAATCTTTTCAGCAACCATTTGTATAGCGTCACGAATTACTTCAAAACCCTTTTGAACTTCTGCAGGAGGTTTAGATTCCCCATCATTTAAAATGTACCATGTTCTTTGCAGATCTGCGCAATATTCTTTGTACTTAATTCCAAAATCCATATTTACCATAGTTCCTTTTGTAATAACTTTATCACTTGGTCCCTCATGCGGCCCATTTGGATTAGGGCCGGCAAACACTGCAGGGCAATGTGATTCTTCCCATGCCGGAAGGAATCCTTTCTCCATATATTTTTCCTTAACAAAATTAGCAATATCAATTTCAGTCATTCCCGGTTTCATATAGCCTGTAACCATATCAAATATTCTCAGAGTTTCTTTTACAGCTTCTTTCATCAGAGAAAGCTCTGTTGATGATTTTCTTCCTCTTAAGGCAGAAATAATTTCTTCTGAACTAACAAGGCGATTTGGGTAATCGGTTCCTTCAAGGTGTTCAAGTAAAACCTGGTACATTCCATAGGTTAAACCATCAGCAGGTATAGCAGTTTTTGAATAATTAATTGCAATATTTTGGGGATGTTTCTTTGTTATGTAATTTTTTAAAGGTTCTCTTATAGATTTTAAATAAGGAATAACATTTTTATACAATCCGGCTTTTTTAAATTTGGCTTCTTCCATCGATCCTATAATTGCAGTAGTTTCACCATCTTTGCTTATGATAAAAGCTGCCTGCCAGGTTGAGTTTTCGCTAACTATCATATCCATCACCGGATCCCTTGAAACAGAACTTTCCCTTACAAAGGTAATCCACATATCTATGTTTTTTTCGATCAAAATTGATATCGCCTGCTTAATTTTTTCTTTAAATATTTCATTGCTCATAGTATTCTCCTTAAAAAGGATTTGTTAAATTTTCGTTTTAATGGTGCAATTTATCAAATTAGAATAGAAGTTGCTAAAAGTAAGCCGAACTGAAACTTAAAAACAATAGTTGCGAGCGCTTAAATGATACAACTTTAAGGATTTCTGTTTACTATTTTGTAGTTTTCATGTTCAATAATTTTTTTACTTTTTATAAAATATACTTTAAGGTTAGAGGTTGAAATGGCCGAATATATTGAACAAATACTAGCAGATGTAAAAGCTAAAAATCCAAGTGAACCAGAATTCCATCAAGCAGTGGAAGAAGTTCTTGGTTCTTTAAAATTAGTCCTTCAAAAACATCCAGAATATATTTCACTTAAAATAATTGAGAGAATGGTTGAACCCGAACGTGTAATTTTGTTTAGAGTTCCCTGGATGGATGATCAGGGAGACATTCATATAAACCGTGGTTACCGTATAGAAATGAACAGTGCAATCGGTCCGTACAAAGGAGGTTTGAGATTTCACCCTTCGGTTACTTTAGGAATTTTAAAATTCCTTGCGTTCGAACAGGTTTTTAAAAATGCGCTCACAACACTTCCAATGGGAGGTGGTAAAGGGGGTTCAGATTTTAATCCAAAAGGTAAAAGTGATAACGAAATTATGCGTTTTTGCCAAAGCTTTATGACTGAGCTTTCAAGGCATATAGGACCAAATACTGATGTTCCTGCAGGTGATATTGGCGTGGGAACAAGAGAAATTGGTTTTCTTTACGGACAGTATAAACGAATAAGAAATGAATCAACCGGAGTCTTAACTGGAAAAGGAATTAACTGGGGTGGATCATTAATAAGACCTGAAGCAACTGGTTATGGAGTTGTTTATTTTGCAGAAGAAATGCTTAAAACAAAAAATACAACTTTTGATGGAAAGAATGTAATTGTTTCCGGTTTTGGTAATGTTGCATGGGGGGCCGTACAAAAAGTAAATGATCTTGGCGGCAAAGTTCTCACACTATCCGGTCCCGATGGTTTTGTTTATGATGCAGATGGTGTTACCGGTGAAAAAGTAGATTATATGTTAAAGTTAAGATCGAGCAATAAAGATGCAGTTGAAGATTATGCTAAAGAGTTTAAGGTTGAATTCCATGCGAATAAAAAGCCATGGGCCGTTAAAGCAGATGTAGCTCTCCCCTGTGCCTGCGAAAACGAAATTTACGAAAGTGATGCGAAAGAGCTAATTAAAAACGGCTGCGTATGTGTGTGTGAAGGTGCAAATATGCCAACCACCGCTGAAGGTTACGATGTTTTTAATGAAGCTGGAATTTTATACGCACCGGGCAAAGCTTCTAACGCAGGCGGCGTAGCAACTTCAGGATTAGAAATGTCTCAAAATTCTATGCGTTTACCGTGGCCAAGAGAAGAAGTTGATAGCCGTTTACACGAAATTATGAGAAGAATACACAAAACCTGTGTAACAACAGCAGAAAAATACGGGACACCGGGTAATTATGTTAATGGTGCAAACATTGCTGGTTTCCTTAAAGTAGCTGATGCAATGATTGACCAGGGTTTGGTTTAATTAAAAATTATTAATGAATAATTAACCATTAAGGCGATTCAATGAATCGCCTTTTATTTTTTACATTAACAAAAATACTTCTTATAAATTAAATCATCCTGCTTTTCACTACTTCATTATTTATATTTACAGAATGAAATTGCTTTACCCCAATAATTCTTAATTAGATGAACACTTTCGATCAAACAAAAGAATTCAATTTAGATAACCTGTTTACAACACGGCTTAAAAAGTTCAAAAAGTTGATGCGTTTTAAAATACGTGAGATACTTCTTGTATCAAGCATTTATGATAATTATCTGTTTGAGGAAGATGGCAGATTATATGAACTTATCAGAAGCGAATATCAAAATTTAAATTTAAGCCAGTCACCCGAGATAACACACGTAACAACCGGCGAAGAAGCACTTGATCTGTTGCAAAATGGCAATGAGTTCGATCTGATAATTACCACTCTGCATATAGAGGATATGCACATCATAAAGTTTGCGAACAAAGTACGTGAGGAAGGAATAACCTTACCAATAATACTTCTTGCGTATGATAACAAGGAAAGAAAGGAATTAGAAACAAATTACGATACATCAATTTTTGAAAGAATATTTATCTGGGCTGGCGATTACCATTTGCTGATTGGAATTGTAAAGTATATGGAAGATCGTATGAATGTTGAAAATGACACGAAGAACATTGGTGTACAGGTAATAATTTTAGTCGAAGATAATATTAAGTTCTATTCATCCTACCTGCCATTAATTTATACTGAAATATTTAAGCAATCGCAACGACTTATTTCAGAGGGAGTTAACATATCACATAAATATTTAAGAATGCGTGCACGTCCCAAAATTCTATTATGCACAACATATGAAGAAGCCTGGGAATATTATGAAAAGTACGAAGAGTTTGTTTTGGGGATTATTTCGGATAATAATTTTAAATGCAATGGAGAAAGAGATCCGGAAGCAGGGTTAAAGTTTGCAAAAGCTGTTAAGGAAAGACATTCTGACATACCCATACTTATTCAAACAAGTGATCAAACGCTGGAAGAAAAAGTAAAAAAAATTGATGCTTCCTATTTACATAAAAATTCCCCCCGCCTGCTTTATCTGTTAAGAAAGTTTATGCTAAAGCATTTTGGATTTGGTGATTTTGTTTTTACAAATTCTGCAGGAGATATTGTAGACACTGCATCAAATTTAAAAGAACTGGCTGTAAAACTAAGAACTATCCCTGAAGAATCTCTACTTTATCACGCAGAAGGAAATCACTTTTCAAGATGGCTGAAAGCCAGAACAGAATTCTGGTTGGCACATAAACTCCGTCCTCATAAAGTATCTGACTTTAGTTCACTTAATCAGCTTCGCAGTGAATTAATTGCTGCGATAGCAGATTATTTAGAAGATCGCACAAAAGGAGTGATATCGGATTTTAATAAAAACCTGTTTGATCCTAAAAACAGTTTTGCACGCATTGGGGGCGGTTCGCTTGGAGGAAAAGCACGCGGGTTAGGATTTATAAATGCATTAATTTCTAATTACAATGTTAGAGATGAGTTTAAAGACATTGAAATTTCTGTACCTTCAGCCGTTGTAATTGGTGCTGATGTTTTTGATGATTTTATGTGGGAAAATGATTTTGAAACATTTTCACTTAACGAACCGGATGATCTTACTATCACACAAAAATTTATTGAGGCAGAATATTTTCCTGAAGAAATAAAAGATAAACTAAAAGAATTTCTTGAAATTATAAAAGGTCCAATTGCGATAAGATCTTCCAGCTTGCTTGAAGACTCACAATTTCAGCCGTTCGCAGGAGTTTATGAAACTTATATGCTTCCAAACAGTAATAACAATATAGAAATCCGTCTTGATGAATTACTGCAGACAATTAAGTGCGTTTATGCTTCCACATATCATCAAAAAGCAAAAGATTACATGAAAGCAACTGCGTACCGTTTGGAAGAAGAGAAGATGTCAGTTATTGTACAAAAGTTAGTTGGAAGTGAACATAATGGCAAATTTTATCCTGATTTTGCAGGTGTAGCAAAATCGTATAATTTTTATCCTATTCCTCCTCAAAAATCTGAGGATGGAATAGCGCAGGTTGCACTTGGATTAGGTAAAACTGTTGTTGAGGGAGGAAATACGGTTAGCTTTTGTCCTCGCTATCCAAAACACCTGCTTCAGTTTTTTAGTACAAAAGAAACTATTATGCACGCTCAGCAGGATTTTTATGCACTTGATTTAAACGGAAAACTTGATCACCATCCTGATTCTGTAGCAGATCCATTAGTAAAAAATTACGAGCTGATAAAATCTGAAGAAGATGGGACTCTTTTTTCTGTTGGTTCAACTTACTCACCCGAGAACGAAGCAGTTTACGATGGAATATCCAGGGATGGAATACGCATTGTAACCTTTGCACCAATTTTAAAGCATAAAATGTTTCCACTTCCAGAAATATTAAATTTTCTTTTGGGATTAGGAAGCTGGGGAATGGGCTCCCCTGTTGAAATTGAATTTGCTGTAAACCTGCAAATCCAAAAAGGAAAACCAAAAGAATTTGCTATGCTCCAGATGAGACCTCTGGTTATAAGCAAAGAAATTGATGAACTTAATGTTGATGATTTTGATAAACAAAGTCTTATTTGCCAGAGCGACCAGGTTTTAGGGAATGGGGCAACCGATGGAATTAAAGATTTAGTTTTTGTAGATATAAACAACTATGATAGAAGTAAAAGCAAGATTATTGCGGGTGAGATTAACCAGCTAAACTCGAAACTGCTGGACGAAAAAAAACCATACGTTCTAATTGGTGTTGGAAGATGGGGAAGCTTGGATCCGTGGTTAGGTATTCCTGTTACGTGGGATCAGATTTCCGGAGCTGCAGCAATTGTAGAATCCGGGTTTAAAGATTTTAATGTTGAACCTTCACAAGGGACACACTTTTTCCAGAATATAACTTCTTTCAGAGTTGGATACTTTACTGTAGGCTCTAATAGTAAAATGGCTTTTATTAATTGGGATTGGCTGAACTCTCAATCTGCGGTAAAAGAAATGAAATTTACAAAACATTTAAGATTTGAAAATCCGATTTCAGTTAGAATAAACGGGCATCATAATAAAGGAATAATTACAAAACCAGCAATTACCTAACCGAGTAACTTAATTCTTGTAACAAAATTTGTTACATGCTTTTCACAAATTTAATTATACCTTCCAATTTATAAATCCTTTACTTTTAAACTGAACTTGAACAATAATTACTAAGGTAAACCTGTTTTACCCGCAACAAAACACATTCTTAAAATAAGGAGTATTTTTTATGTCTGATTACGTAAAAAGTTTAATGGCTGAAGTTAAAGCAAAGCATCCTGCTCAGCCGGAATTTCACCAGGCAGTTGAAGAAGTTGCTGAATCATTAAGTTTAGTTTTAGATAGGCATCCTGAATACCGCTCAGCTAAAGTTCTTGAAAGAATTATTGAACCGGAAAGAGTTATTATATTCCGCGTTCCCTGGGTTGATGATCAGGGTGAAGTAAATGTTAATCATTGGTTACAGAATAGAAATGAACAGCGCTATTGGTCCTTATAAAGGCGGATTACGTTTCCATCCTTCAGTTAATCTTGGCATTCTTAAATTTCTTGCTTTCGAACAAGTATTTAAAAATGCTTTAACAACTTTACCAATGGGTGGCGGTAAAGGTGGCT
The DNA here is from genome assembly GCA_963714405.1 of uncultured Ignavibacteriales bacterium. Taxonomy (GTDB): domain Bacteria; phylum Bacteroidota; class Ignavibacteria; order Ignavibacteriales; family Ignavibacteriaceae; genus JAZGGS01. Next base: position 491,107 of record CAVQOH010000002.1, read on the forward strand.
CTGATTTCGATCCAAAAGGCAAAAGCGATCTTAAAATTATGCGTTTCTGCCAGGCATTTATGAGTGAACTTTTCCGTCACATTGGTCCAAATACTGATGTACCTGCAGGCGATATTGGCGTTGGCGGAAGAGAAATTGGTTATCTTTTTGGACAGTATAAAAAATTAAGAAATGAATTTACCGGTGTACTTACAGGTAAAGGATTAAACTGGGGCGGTTCACTTATTCGCCCTGAAGCTACAGGTTACGGTGCAGTTTATTTTGCAGCAGAAATGCTTGGAACAAAAAATGAAACCCTTGAAGGAAAAACCTGCTTGGTTTCCGGCAGCGGTAATGTTGCACAATACACAACAGAAAAAATTCTTGATCTTGGTGGTAAAGTTGTAACACTTTCAGATTCTAACGGATATATTTATGATGAAGCAGGTATTGACAGAGAAAAATTGGCTTACGTTATGGAACTTAAAAATGTTAGCCGAGGAAGAATTAAAGAATATACTGATAAATACAAAAAAGCTGTTTATACACAAATAGAACCGGATGGAGAGTTTAATCCATTGTGGAATCATAAAGCTCAGTGTGCATTCCCAAGTGCAACACAAAATGAAATAAATGTCAAAGATGCCCAAAACCTTCTTGATAACGGCGTTTATGTTGTTAGCGAAGGCGCAAATATGCCTACAACCCAGGATGGTGTAAATCTCTTCTTAGATAAAGGTATTTTATACGGACCTGGCAAAGCTGCAAATGCTGGCGGCGTAGCAGTATCAGGTCTCGAAATGGCTCAAAACAGCCAGAGACTGCCATGGACAAGAGAGGAAGTTGATAACCGGCTTCAACTTATAATGAAGAGCATACATAAAACCTGTGTTGATACTTCAGAAAGATTTGGTACACCTGGCAACTATGTTAATGGAGCAAACATTGGCGGTTTCTTAAAAGTAGCAGATGCCATGTTAGATCAGGGTGTTGTTTAACTATTACTTTTTTCTCGGGTAACTGATATTTAGTATTTACCCATCAGTTACCATTCTGTTGGCGAAGCAGTACTCCTCCTTTCTTAACTGCTTCGCCTTTTTTTTAAACCTTTCTTTTAATTGATACCAACAAACTGAATTTCGAACGGCTGAAATTCTTAATATATTAGTAAAGTAATTTTTAAAAAGAATTCAATGGATTATCGAGACGAAATTAGCAGTAATCCCGAAGCACGTTGGGTAGAGCATGGTTATGGAAACCGTTTTCAGGGTTTCCAGAATCTTATGCGTCTTCGAATATCTAATATTTTACTTGTTTCAAGTCTTTACGATCTATATTTGTTTGAAGAAGATGGCAGGTTATATGAATTAATACGCAACGAATACCAGGGATTAAATCTTAGTCATTCACCCGAATTAACAAGAGTTTCCAGCGGGCAGGATGCTGTTAACCGTGTTAAAAAAGAAGGACGTTTCGATCTTATAATTACTACAATGCACATTGAAGATATGACAGCGCTTGGTTTTGCCAAACTTGTTAAGGATTCAGGAATGGATATCCCTATTATTCTTTTAGGGCATGATAACAGGGAACTAAAGGCACTTCTGCAAAATCCTGATAGCTCAGTTTTTGAAAAAGTTTTTATTTGGACCGGTGATTTCAGAATTTTAATCGGTATTATAAAATATATTGAAGATAAACTAAATGTTGAACATGATAGTAAAATTGTAGGAGTACAAAATGTAATTTTTGTTGAAGACAGCGAGCGTTATTACTCTGCTCTGCTGCCAATTATTTATACTGAAATGCTGAAGCAAAGCCAACGGTTGATTTCCGAAGGAATAAATCTTTCACATAAATTTTTAAGAATGCGCGCTCGCCCAAAAATTTTACTCTGTTCTACGTATGAAGAAGCATGGACATATTTTGAACAATACAAAGAGCTTGTGCTCGGAATTATTTCAGACATTGAATTTCCTCGTAAAGGAAAACTTGATGATTTAGCAGGATTAAGATTGGCACGGGCTGTAAAAAAAGAGGTGAGTGATATTCCAATTTTACTAACTTCAAATAATTCAAATATTCAAGCTGAAGCTAAAAAAGCAGGTACTTCTTTTTTATTAAAAGATTCACCAAGTTTAATTTATGATCTTCAGTTTTTTATGAATCATCACTTTGGTTTTGGTGATTTTGTTTTTAGAACTCTTGATGGCGGTGAGGTTGACCGGGCGGGAAATTTAAGAAATCTTGAAGAAAAACTTAAAACCGTTCCGGCAGACTGTATAATGTTTCATGCTTCAAGAAATCATTTTTCGAACTGGCTTAAAGCGCGAACAGAGTTTTGGCTCGCACATCAATTAAGACCAAGAAAAGTCTCTGATTACTCTTCAGCAGAAGCCTTAAGAGAATATCTTGTAAAAGCATTACACACTTACCGTTTACAAAGGCAGCGCGGAATAATTGCAGATTTTAATAAAGAATCTTTTGATCCTGAGAGCAGTTTCGCACGCATCGGTGGTGGTTCGCTGGGTGGTAAAGCAAGAGGATTAGGTTTCGTAAATACCTTAATTAATAATTACCAGCTCCGCGATCAGTTTGAAGATGTGCAGGTTGCAGTTCCTCCAGCAGTTGTTATCGGAACTCATGTTTTTGACGATTTTCTTGAAATGAACAATCTGCGAAAATTTGCCTTAGAATGCGATGATGATGAAGAAATAACAAAAAATTTCTTGGGTGCATCCAAGTTTCCTGAGGAAATTTTGGGAGAGCTAGCAGCATTTCTTGATCTTATAAATACACCTCTCGCAGTGCGGTCCTCAAGTTTGTTAGAAGATTCGCAATACCATCCTTTTGCAGGTGTGTATCAAACTTATATGATACCAAACAATAATAGCAATCCCTTAATACGATTGAATGATCTTTTAATAACTATTAAAAGAGTTTATGCATCTACTTTTTATCAAGGCGCAAAAAATTATATAAAGGTTACATCCTACCGAACTGAAGAAGAGAAGATGGCGGTAATAATCCAGAAGATGGTTGGCAGTATTCACGAAAACAGATTTTATCCCGAAATATCTGGTGTGGCAAAATCATTTAACTTTTATCCTCTTCCACCGCAAAAACCTACTGATGGAACAGTTTCTGTAGCCCTCGGTTTGGGTAAAATGGTTGTTGAGGGTGGGAACACAGTTAGATTTTGTCCAAAATATCCTGATGATTTAATTCAATTTTACTCTGTGCAAGAATCATTAAAGAGCAGCCAGCGTGGATTTTATGCACTTCAGTTGGATGAAAAAACCGATTTTGGAAATGTTACTTATGATAAGCTTGTAAAGGACTTTGGATTAGATATTGCAGAAAAAGATGGAACTCTCAATTATGTCGGTTCAACTTACATTGCAGATAATGATGCTATTTACGACGGGCTTTCAAGAAATGGAATTAGGATAGTAACTTTTGGACCAATTTTAAGAAATAAAATGTTTCCGTTCTCAAACATTTTAGAGCTGCTTTTGGAAATGGGTAACTGGGGAATGGGTACTGCTGTTGAGATGGAATTTGCAGTAAAAATGCCAACTGTACCCGGCAAGAAAAAAGAATTCGGTTTATTGCAGATAAGACCTCTGGTTATTAGTAGAGATTTTGAAGATTTATCAATTGAGCCTGTTACAAAAGGAAAACTTATTTGTAAAAGCAGCCGTGTTCTGGGTAATGGAACTATTAACGATATTTATGATGCGATTGTTGTGGATTATCATCTTTTTGAACGTTCAAAAAGTAAAGAGGTTGCTGCAGAAGTTGCTTCATTTAATACTAAGATGGTAAAAGAAAACACACCTTATTTGTTAGTTGGAGTTGGAAGATGGGGGTCACTGGATCCCTGGCTTGGCATACCTGTTAACTGGGATCAGATTGCAGGAGCAAAAGCTATAATTGAAACTAGCTTTAAAGATTTTACTGTTGAACCTTCTCAAGGCTCTCACTTTTTTCAGAACATAACTTCATTTATGATTGGATATTTTACTGTTAGTGATTTACAGGCAGATGATTTTGTTAATTGGGACTGGCTCTTAAAACAAGAAACTGTAGAAAGTAAAACCTTTACAAAACATATTAGATTTAAGAACCCTATAGTTATTAAAATGAATGGACACGAAAATAAAGGGATAATAATTAAACCGGAGAAAAACGTTGGAACAAAGTAATCCTACAAAACAAGCTGTGCCATCTTCCTGCCCGCATTGCGGAAACAGCTTAACCCCTTGGCAGCAGGTGCTTTTAGCAACGGATCGGGCTCTTGTTTGCAAGAAATGCTGGTACAGAATAATAATTGATGTTTACGATTATTCAAAATCGAATCCCAAAAAAATTGATAAATCCAAGAATAAGGAAGACTAAGCATGGAATCATACAATTCATTCCACGTAGCTCAACAGCAAATTCGTGAAGCTGCTGCTATTTTAAATCTTGATGAGGCCACCATAGAATTTTTAAGCGTACCCCAGCTTGAAACTAGTTTCACAATTCCACTGCAAATGGATGATGGAGAAACAAAAATATTCCAGGCATACCGAATTCAATACAACACTTCAAGGGGACCTGCAAAAGGCGGTATACGTTTTCACCCGGAAGAAACTGTGGATACAATTCGTGCTCTTGCTTGCTGGATGACTTGGAAAACTGCAGTTGTTGATTTACCACTCGGTGGTGGTAAAGGTGGAATTTGCTTAAATCACAGGAATATGAGCGACAGGGAACTCGAAAGAATTTCAAGACAGTATGTTAGAGCAATTTCTCCCTTACTTGGATTAGATAGAGACATCCCCGCAACAGATGTTTATACTAATCCACAAACTATGACCTGGATGATGGATGAATATGAAAAAATAAATTGGAAACATAGTCCTGGTGTATTTACGGATAAACCACTTCAGGTTGGAGGAACCGAAGGAAGAAGAGATGCAACGGCGCGTGGTGGAATTATTACAGTGAGAGAAGCATGCAATGCCCTTGGTTTTGATCCGACAAAAAAATATGCAATACAAGGATTTGGTGATGCCGGGCAAAGAGCTGCCCTTCTTCATGCAGAGATTTTAGGCGGTGGCAAGCTAATTGCTGTAAGTGATTCAAGAGGTGCAATTTATAATCCTGATGGTTTTCATCCTGAAGAATTAGTACATCATAAATTACAAACCGGATCTGTTTTAAATTTTCCCAATTCAAAAGAAATTCATCACGATGAACTTCTGGAACTTGAGGTTGAAATTCTTTATCCGGCAGCATTGGAAAATGCCATACACAGTAAAAATGCAAAAAATATAAAAGCCAGGGTTGTTTGCGAACTTGCAAACGGACCCACAACTCCTGAAGCTGATTTGATACTTCATAAGAATAAAGTTTATGTTATTCCTGATATTCTTGCAAGTGCAGGTGGAGTTATTGTATCATATTTTGAAATGGTACAGGATAAATCACTTTATTTTTGGGAAGAAGATGTGGTGCACAGGCAGTTGGATAAAAAACTTTCTGTTGCCTATAATGGTGTGCAGGAAGCGATAAAGGAAAAAAAGGTACATCCACGTTTAGCAGCAATGCTGGTTGGCGTTGCTCGTGTTGCGCAGGCATGCAAGTTGCGCGGATGGGTATAAAGGATTATAAGTTTGCAAAAAAATTGTTGAATGTTTTTTTCTATTTAGTTTATGCAAAAAACGCACTATTTACTTCAGTGCGCTAATTGTGTCGCTATTTATTAATTTTATAGGTCGCATTCTTGTAAAAATTTTTTATTATTGTTATTTTCCTTTACAAAAGATTGCTACTTAGAACATTTGCACATTAATTTAACTTTTTCCGAAACTCATTAAAAAAATGATTCTACAAACTACCGGAATTGATCATATAAATTTAGATGTTACAAATCTAGCGCAGACTGTAGATTTTTACAAAAAACTTTTTGGCTTCGTTGTTTTAAAAGATCAACCAGAAGAGAATTCAAAAATTATTGGAAACGAATTTATTAAATTATGCCTATATCAAAAGGATGAGTTCAGGCAATTTAGAAAGAATGGGTTTAATCATTTTGGTTTTCATATAAAAAATTTTGAAGAGATTATTCAAAAATGTGCTGAACTTGATATTGAAGTGTTTTATGGTGGGCCGATTGAATGGGAATTTTCTGAATCGATTTATATTAAGGACCCTAATGGTTATGAAATTGAGCTGGCAAGAGTTTTTGGAGGTGGAATATAAAATCATTTATACGAATTCAATTTGATTATTATCCAAATTTTTTTCGTTTTAATTTTTAATGTAATTTTTTAGAAATACAGGAAAAAGAATGAAAACGTTGTTAAAGACATTTGTAATATTATTTTTTATACTAACCACAGGTAGTTTTGCACAAGACAGTCTTAAGCTTGTAGGCACATGGGAGCTGGTTTCGTATCAGTACACTCTTCCTGATACCGTTATCACTGGTTCAACAACAAATTTTACTTCCATAAAAATTGTTACACCTCTTTTCTTTGCATATGTAGGACAAACATTGCCATCAAAAGAGTTTAAAAGAGCGGGTGCGGGAAGATACATTGTTAAAAATGATCTGCTTCAAGAGTTTGTCATGTTTTCATCAATTAAAAATATGCTTGGAAAAACATTTAAATATAAATGTGTAATTGAGGGGGATAAATGGTACCACTCCGGGCAGATAAACGAAATATTTATTGAGGAGATCTGGAAAAAGGTTGAGTAACCTTTCATTAAAGTTCCGCTATGATTTTGTTTAGATTACAGTATTATTTTATCTTAAAATAAAGAGCAATATTTTTCTTTCAAGATTTCAAATTAATAACAAATTGGAGTATTAAGATGAAATTAAAAGTAATTCTGTTTTCCATTCTCATACTATCTATAACCTCATTCGCTCAGAGAGAATATGCAAGACTCGATAATGAGCGTGGTACTTCTATGGAACCCATTCTTGCTAGGGCAGAGCCCTTAATTGAAAAAATTGAAAAAGAAGGGCTAGAGATTGTTAGAATGGAGTTTGATATTATTAAAAAAACAAAAGAAACTTATAGAATGCTCTATAACAATTGGGAATATGGAATTGTAGCATTTGGAGATTATAGGATTAAAGATATAGATGTTGCTGTTTATGAAAAAGTAAGAGGTAGGTGGGAAATCGTTGAGAAAGACGCCGAAAATGATGACGAAGCGATGGTTTTGGTTAAGCCATATAAAGATGGTGAATATAAAATTGAAATAAGCGTCTATAAATATAACAGAGATTATTCCGTTGGGCACTATGGATTACTTGTTGTACACGAGTAATTTTTAACATTGGGGGAACTAATCCCTATCATCATTGTATAATCCTTAACTTAATTGGAGAAAGGAGATTACAATGGCGGTTATAAAAACTTACAAAGCCAATCTGAAAGCCAAATATAGCAGATATTTTAAGTTAAGCTTAATTTTTACACTTGCTATAGTTGTTGCTGCATTCAGGTTTTCACCAAAAGGTAAAATTATTGAACCAATTGATGTAGATTCCACAATATGGATTACTGTGGAAGATATTGAAAATACAGTGCAAAAACCCAAACCTCCACCGCCGCTGCAACCTGAACCACTATTTGCTGATTTAAGTGAAGATATAGAACAATTAGAATTTGATGACAATGATCTTGTTATTGATGAGCAGGTTGATCAACCGCCTCCCCTGCCAGATCCACCCGCAACAGATGAAAATGAAATAGTAGATTTTCTGCCAATTGAAGATCAACCAAAACCTATAGGCGGAATGCTTGCCATTCAAGAAAAAGTCTATTACACTGAAATAGCAAGAAGAGCAGAGATTGAAGGAACAGTAGTTATTCAGGCAGTAGTGGATAAACAGGGCAACATTGTTGATGCTGTTGTTAAGAAAGAAATTGGCGGCGGTTTAGATGAGATTGCACTCAATGCTGTAATCACAACAAAGTTTATTCCCGGAAAGCAGCGTGGTAAACCTGTAAACGTAAGGATATGGATTCCAATTAAATTTGTTTTGAAAAAATTTTAGGCCAAATTAATTGCTAATTATTTTTTGAAGATCAGCAATGTTGCTGATAATATAATTGGGTTTAAAGTCTAGCAGTTCATGCCTGGTTCTATAGCCATAACTTACAGCACAAGTTTGTGAGCCCGCAGTATTTCCACATTCAATATCCAATTCAGTATCTCCAACCATTAAAGTAGCTTCAGGTTTTATTTCTAATACATTGCAGATCATTAATAATGGTGCGGGTGATGGTTTATATTCAATTCCGTTTCTTCTTCCCATTACGTAGGAAAAATTATTTCTTAATTTAAAGTGATCTACAATTCTATCTGCCTGATCCTGTGATTTAGTTGTAAGCAGGGATATTGTTATTTGTTCTTCATTTAGTTTATTTAATAAAAACTCTACGTTTGGATAAAGAACTGATTCATCAATAAAATCAAAATAAATATCTTTATAAATAGATATGAACTTTGTAAAATCAGGCACATCAATATTAAGTTCTCCAAAGATATCAATGAAGTGCATACCTATCATTGCAAAAAATTCATTTTCCGGAATGGATGTTTTTATATTTAAATTATTTAGTGATTTTTGCGTGGCTTTTAATATAGTTGTTTTTGAATCTACTAAAGTCCCGTCGAGATCAAAGCAAATGTGCTTAATATTAATTTTATTCAAAATAATTTCCTGATATCAATATTGTTTATGACAACAAATATATCAAAACAAAACTGTTTTCTATCAAAAATGATTTTCATGCAAAATAAAATAAAAATTAAAAAACACTTGATTTTATGACAAAAAAAAATGCATCTTTATAGAGAGGCTATAGATTCTTTTTTTAATATAAAAGCACAATTTAATTTTTAAGGGAGCTTGAATACTATTTGTATTAAATACCAGAATGTATTGTTTACAAATCAGGTAAAATTTTACCCCCTATAAATGATTTATTTCTTTAATTGTTAATTATTTCGGCAAAATTAAAAGATATTAACTGGTATAATATTTTATAATAATTGGCGATTTACTATCAACAACCTAAAAAAGGAGAAAAAAATGAAAAAAATTCAATTGTTTCTATTACTCTCTTTCCTGTTTGCTTTCGTAGCAATGAATACAGCAGTACTTGCACAATCTGAGCCGGTAATGTACTTCTGCGAAAGATATGACAGCTATGACGGCGAAATTGGTGTAAGTGATAGGTTTACAACCGGTTATCTTACTGTAATGGTAAAATGCGATTATGCTTTACGGCTTGAAGATGTTGCCATTCAGTTTGATAAATACAATGAGAGAAATGGCAAATTTGAATATTACAAAAAATTCTACTACACAGTGGATAGGGATATGAAGTATATTTATTTCGCAAGAAATGATGAGAGTGATATGGAATTTGAAGATCCTGGCTTTTACAGGGTTTTTCTATTAGATGATGATGATAAAACTGTTGCAAGTGCAGTAATTGAAATTATTCGTTAAATAAAATTAATTATTAACTACAAAAAGGCGGTAATAATTTACCGCCTTTTTATTTTTAAATAATTGTTTCGCCCTCAATTGAATTCAGTTTCGGCATAGCTTATTTTTATATTTAAGATAAATGTTTTTTATTTATAAACCGGAGACTAATAATGATTGATAAAATAACAAAGCTTTTAGGTAAAGAAGCTGATTCACTGCTTAGTTACAAAGCAAAATTTCCAAAAGAACAGCTAAACTTACCGGGACCAGATTTTCTTAACAGGGTGCTTCTTCAATCTGATAGAAGTGTAAATGTTTTAAGAAATCTTAGCTGGATTTTAAACACAGGAAGACTTGCAGGAACAGGATATGTTTCATTGCTTCCCGTTGATCAGGGAATAGAGCATTCAGGCGGCGCATCTTTTTCACCAAATCCGGTTTATTTCGATCCTGAAAATATTGTAAAACTTGCTGTTGAAGGTGGCTGCAATGGAGTTGCCTCTACACTTGGCGTATTAGGTATGGTATCCAGAAAATATGCTCATAAAATTCCTTTTATTCTAAAACTAAATCATAATGAATTGCTTACTTACCCGAATAAATTTGATCAGATAATGTTTGCCGGAGTTGAACAAGCTTTTGATCTTGGAGCGGCGGCAGTTGGAGCTACAATTTACTTCGGCTCCGATGAAAGCAGCAGACAAATTGTTGAAGTGAGTGAAGCTTTCCAGTATGCTCACGAAATGGGAATGGCAACTGTTCTTTGGTGTTATCTGCGTAATCCCGCATTTAAAACCGATAAAGATTATCATGTTTCTGCAGATTTAACCGGGCAGGCAAATCATCTTGGCGTAACTATTGAAGCCGATATTGTTAAACAAAAACAACCTGAGAATAACGGCGGTTATAATGCAATTAAATTTGGTAAAACTAATAAAAAGGTTTATTCTGATTTAACAACAGATAACCCAATCGATCTGACAAGATACCAGGTAATTAATAATTACCTTGGCCGGGTTGGATTAATAAACAGCGGCGGTGCTTCTGGTGATAATGATTTTGCAGATGCAGCCAGAACTGCGGTAATTAATAAACGTGCAGGTGGTATGGGTTTAATTTCCGGCAGAAAAGCTTTTCAGCGGCCTATGAAAGATGGAGTTAAACTTTTAAATACTATCCAGGATGTTTACTTAACAAAAGAAGTTACTGTGGCTTAAAATAGAATAGAAAAATTGAAAAATCAAAGCGCCTTAACGGGCGCTTTTTTATTAGAAGTTTAGAAGGTAGTCTGCAAGTTTACCAAGATCTTTAATGTTTTTATTGCCAAAGCCAGGCATAATTTGCTGTGGAAACTTCTCTCGGTACTTTATAAATCTCTCTTCATCCAAGTAGGACATTGGGTTACGCAAATAAGTGATTAAACTTTCTTTGCTCCAATAATCACTAATATTTTTTAATTCTGGTCCGTTCATAGTTCCGGTAAGATTTATTCCATGACATCTTGTACATCCAAAGCTAGCAAATAACTGTTCACCGGTAATTTCACTATTTGCTTCTTCAGTATTCATTTGATTATTCATAGGAATATTTTCTTCGTTATCTTTTTCTTTGGTTAACTTACCAAGCATAAATAATATTATGAATAAAAATAAAAATGCCGATACCCATTTTTGAGGTTTTGTCATTACGATTTCTTCTTAAGATATTTCTAAAAAAATTGAGCTAAAACTTATTAAAAAGTAGATACTATAACAAAAAGGGGGATTCTTTTAAAATAAAGCCCTGCAATCATTTCAAATAGTTTTCATACCATTTTCGTCTCATCTCATCAACTTCTTTGCGGTGTTTGCGCAAAAAGTGATCTCCTTCTTCAAGCATTACTAAACGGTAAGGAATTTTATACTTCAGAAGTTTGTATGAAAGATCTAAAGAATCGTGAGGCAGTACACGTTTATCATCTGTTCCGTGTAATATTAACAATGGAGTGTTTTTAGATAATTTATCTGCAAAATTTATTATAGAACGCGATTCGCATTTATTGTTAAACTCATCTTCAGAATACTTCCCAAGTGTTACTTCGTATAGCCTTCGCATAAATTTACTTTCATCAGAATTGCAGCGCAAATTTGCAATACCACCTGATACAATTGCACATTTAAATAGATTAGATTTAGTTAAGGCAAGATAAGTCATCATTCCACCGCGGCTCCATCCTTCAATTGCCCATTTTTCTGTGTCAGTAAAATCAAATTCATCAGCTAAAGGAATCAAGTTTAAAACATCATTTAGATCTTCTCCTCCAAATTCATCTTTTCCTTCTCCACCCGCATTCCCCCTGTACTGCGAAGCAAAGACTATATAACCCCAGCTGGCGATCTGCCCGAACAAACCACGAGCCGTGAATGAATCGATTGCGCCTTTCTCACCTATTCCTCCCCTGTTCCAAATTATGCAGGGATATTTCTCTGAAGTGTCTTTTGGATAAGCAATGTAACCTTTAACTTTTATTCCATCAGATTTGTAAGAAATGCTTTCAACTATGGTATTATCAATAGAATCTTCTGCCCCAGCTGCTTATAAGCATTTTAAGCTGAATTTCACTGAGTACAATTCTCTCTGTTTCCTGTATTAAAGATTCTGAATTATTCATAAATTGTAAGCGTGTTGATTTAATAGTTTATACAAATATCGGAAAAATTAAAATGGGTAAAAAGAAAAGTAAAAGGAAAGCCGATACTAAGGATTTAAATAAAGAATCATCAAAAATAATATCAACCAGTAAAATAATCTGGGTGGTTGTTATAAGCTTATTAATATTTTTTTTCCTGGTAAATAATTTTATGTGTGATGATAATAACAGTGAAACCTACCATCAATTTAAAAAAGAAGGTGAATTAACTTTTACAGATAGTTTGGGAAATGAAATTACTAAGATAGATATTGAAATTGCTGATAATGATTATGAAAGACAGCTGGGATTAATGAACAGAACAAGCATGGAAGCTCACCAGGGAATGTTATTTATTTTTCCAGCAGAAAGATATCAATCATTCTGGATGCTAAATACACTGTTTTCATTAGATATAATTTTTATAAATAGCAATAAAGAAATTGTAACTATACATAAAAACACCACACCTACTTCACAGCAAAGTTATCCTTCATCCAAACCAGCCATTTACGTTGTGGAAGTTGTTGCGGGATTTACTGATAATTATAATATTAAAGTTGGAGATAAGATTTTCTGGATAGGAACTAAGATCAGCCTGTAAATTAACTGTTTTTTTTCAGCTTCCGTACAATTCCTCTTCTACAAGCTCACAGATGATATGAGCAACAGTAATGTGTCCTTCCTGTATTCTCTGCACATTTGAGGAGGGAATAACAATAGGTTGATCAACCAATTCTTTAAGTTTGCCACCGTTTCCGCCAAGGAATCCAATCACTTTCATTTTTTTATTATGTGCAGAGTGAACAGCTTTAATTACATTTGGAGAATTACCACTTGTTGATATAGCAAGGAGAACATCATTTTCATTACCAAGTCCTTCCACATTTCTTGCAAAAACATTTTCAAAACCAATATCGTTTCCCCCCGCAGTTAAATTCGATGTATCTGTTGTAATTGCAATTGCGGGTAAAGCTGGTCTGTTAATATGATGGCTTAATCGAATAACAAGTTCAGTGGCTATATGCTGGCAATCTGCTGCGCTACCACCATTACCACAAAGTAAGAGCTTGTTTTTACCTTTAAAGGTGTTTACCATTAATTCTACTGATTTTAAAATATCATCTTTACAGTGCGTAAGAATATTTTTTTTAGTTTCTGCACTTTCAGTTAATGATTCGGCTATAAATTTTTCTTTATCCATAATTTTCAATTTTAATTGTTACGAGAGGGATTTATTGATTTAGACTTCAATCGGGTTTTTAAAATGAATTGCACTTGCAAAATCTTTAATTAAACTCCAGTTATTTTCGTTTTCGAAAAAGTTGCCGGTTACAATAATTTTTGCACCGCTTTCAACTTTGGCCCGTGCAGTTTGCGGATTTTTTATTCCCCCACCGACTACAATCGGAACAGAACAAACATTTGCTGCAGCTCTTACCATTTCATCTGGTATAGGTTTATCCGCCCCGGAACCTGCTTCAAGGTAAATAAGTTTCATACCCAGATATTCTCCTGCAAGTGCCGTTGCAGCAGCAATCTCTGGTTTATTGCGAGGTACAGGCATACTGCCACTCATGTAAACTGCAGTGGTAGTTACACCGGATTCCACAATTATATAACCTGTAGAAATTGGTTCAATTCCTGATTGTTTAATTATTGGTGAAGCTGTTACATGTTTACCTATAAGATGTTCAGCATTTCTTCCACTAATAACAGATAAAAACAAAATTGCATCAGCAAATGGTGAAACCTGGTTAACACTTCCAGGAAATATAATTACAGGAAGAGATGTTTCTATTTTTACCTTCTCAATAAATGAATCAAAGCCATTGCTCATCATTAAGCTGCCGCCTATTAAAAAACCATCCACTCCTGATTTTTCACAATGCTGAATAAAGTGCACAAGTTTTTCATCTGAAATTCTATCCGGATCTAATAAAATCAGGTGTGCTGCGCCCTTTTCTTCTATAATATTTTGAAGGTTTTTATAAATATTCATAATATACTTTGAATCATTTTGAAATATATGAAAAATGGATTTTATAAGAAAGATTTATAAAATAAGTTATATTTTAAGAATTAAGAGTATTTTTTTTGATGAAAAGGAAAATTTATGGCTAAAATTACTGTCTACGAAAAACCAACCTGTACGACCTGCCGCAAAGTTGCCAAAGCATTAACAGAGAATGGCGTTGATTTTGAAAAGGTGAATTATTACATAAATCCGTTTACCAAAACCCAGCTAAAAACTCTTCTTTCTAAGATGAAACTACAGCCCTCAGAATTATTAAGGAAAAATGATAAAGCTTACAAGGAACTGGATTTTAAAAAAAATAAATATTCTGAGAAGCAGATTTTTGAATTAATGATTAAAAATCCTGATCTGGTGCAAAGACCAATAGTTGAGAAGGGAAAGAAAGCAATACTTGCGAGACCGCCTGAAAGAATTAGAGAATTGTTTTAGAATATTAATTTTGGAAAAACAGTCCCCCTCTCACTCCCTTTTTGCAAAGAGAACAAGATTAGCGGGGGACTTCAAGGGTGAGGGACTTCAATTTATAATTTTATTATCTCTCATCCAATAGGTGTTTTTTAGAAATTTCAAGCTCATGCAATTGATCTTTGCTCAATTTTGGAAATTCTGGCTTTAGCTTTTTCATTGCATTCACAATAATTTGAGATACAACTAACCTGGTAAACCATTTTTTATCAGCAGGAACAACAAACCAGGGAGAGTGCAATTTACTGGTTGCTGATATTGCTTCTTCATACGCTTTTTGATATTGCAGCCAGTATTGTCTTTCATCAATATCTCCTTTAGAAAACTTCCAGTTTTTTGTGGGATTTTCAATTCTCTTTAAAAATCTGTCTTTCTGTTCTTCTTTTGAAACGTGTAAAAAGAATTTCAAAATCACTATTCCATTTTCATAAAGATATTTTTCAAAATCGTTTATTTGCTTGTATCTCTGTTTCCAGATGTTTTTATTTTTAAACTTATTTGGAATTTTTTGCCCTTTAACAAGATCATGAACACGAACTACCAAAACTTCTTCGTAGTGTGAGCGGTTAAAAATTCCAATCCTTCCTCGTTCAGGCAAAGCTTTATTGATTCTCCATAAATAACCATGATCAAGTTCTTCTTTTGATGGCTGCTTAAAACTAAAAACCTGTGTACCCTGCGGATTTAACCCGCTCATAACATGCTTAATTGTTCCGTCCTTTCCCGCAGCATCCATCGCTTGGAAGATGATTAGCATTGCATATTTATCCTGTGCGTAAAGTTTTGCCTGAAATTCAATCATCTTCTTAATATTGCTTTTAAGAAGTTTTACAGCATCTTTTTTTGATTTTAAATCTGCTGTTTCTGAAGTGCTGATTTTTGAAAGGATTAACTTCGAGTTTGGCTTAATAATATATTTATTCATAATATTTAAATACTTTATAAATGAATATTAATTTTATTATTGAATTGATAACTTAAAATATGTAATTATAATTATTATCTTCAAATTAATATTTTGGGAAACTGTTTATGAAAAGAATTTACCTTTCTCTTTTTTTAATGCTTACAGGTTCAATTTTTTCACAAAGCCAATTTCAGCAATTACTCAATCATGTAAATCTATTACCTGATTCTCTATCTAAAGCTGCGGCAATTGATAGTTTTATGATTGTTGCTAGGCAGCAGGGAATCCCTTTTATTGAGGATAGTACCGCAAACTTTATCTTCATTGGAACACCTAACAGCATTACGGTTCCAGGTGATTTTAATGGATGGGATGTAAATTCATACCCGATGACAAATATAAGCCAAACTAATTTCTGGTATGTTTCCAAAAATTTTGAATTGAATGCCAGGTTGGATTATAAATTTGTTTTAAATGGTACAAATTGGATTCTAGATCCGGAAAATCCTCACACTGTAACAGGTGGATTTGGGCCAAATTCAGAACTAGCAATGCCTGATTATATTCAACCCTGGGAGATTGTATTTAATCCAAATATTGAACACGGAACAATTGAAACAACATCCATTTTTAGCACTTACTTGAATGCAACTCATCAACTTAAAATATATTTACCACCTGGTTATAACCGTAACTTATCTGTTTTATATCCAACAGTTTATTTTCAGGATGGATTTGAATATATAGATTTAGCAAGCGCAGTAAATGTGATTGATAATCTAATTGATAGCAATAAAATTCAACCTGTTATTGCAGTTTTTGTGGAACCGAATAACCGTAACAACGAGTACGGAGGAAGTTTAAGAGAAGAATATCAATTATTCTTTATTGAAGAACTCGTTCCATTTATTGATAGTAATTACAACACAATTAATGACCCAAACAAACGATTGGTTGCCGGAGCTTCTTTAGGAGGAAACATATCCGCCCTGATCAGTTATAATAATCCAAGCGTATTTGCTAATTGTGGAATTCATTCAGGAGCATTGTGGGTAAACAACAATGAAGCGTTAAACCTGATTATAAATGGTCCGCTGAAGAACATAAAATGGAGTTCAATTTGGGGAAGTTATGAGAGCACGATTGCTTCTGATATGCGAATTTTCAGAGATGAGTTGATTGCAAAAGGTTATCAAATTGATTGGCTTGAACTACCTGAAGGACACAGCTGGGGATTATGGCGTGCTACAATTGATAGAATGCTTGAATACTTTTATCCGGCTGGTGCTAATAATATAAATTATGAGGGATCTGTTATCCAGGGGGATTTTAAACTTGAGCAAAACTACCCAAATCCTTTTAATCCAAATACTAAAATTAATTTTTCAATCCCAGCAGGAGATTATTCTGCGGAAAAATATGTACAACTAAAAGTTTATGATGTACTCGGTAATGAAATTAGCTCACTTGTTAGTGAAGAAAAACCTGCGGGGTATTACAACGTGATTTTCAAAGCAAATAATCTAACAAGCGGAACATATTTCTATTCTCTAAAAGCAGGAAATATGGTTAAAACGAAAAAGATGCTTTTGCTTAAATGATGTTAATAAATTATTTATCTTTGTATTAAAAAAGAACAAAAAATGATAAACAAAGACCTATTAGATATTCTCTGCTGTCCCGAAACCAAAGCAGAACTGGTTCTTGATGGAGAAACATTAGTTTCTACAGATAAAAAAACCAGGCGCAGATACAGGATTGAAGATGACATCCCAATAATGTTAATTGATGAATCTGAACAACTTAGCATAGAAGAATGGACTGGGATAATGAAAAAACATGGCAAAACCATTGGATAATCATCAATTGTAGAACAATTCTATTTAGAAGAAAAATGATGAAGAGAATTAAGAATATTAAATTTCTGTTCATCTTTGTATTTCACTAAAAAGCATCAATTAAAATTATTCTTATGGATCCTCTAAATATTATCATACTGTTAAACATTATAGCGACTTTTGGTGCAAATATAACTGGTGCCAAAAAAGGTTTTAAATCAAAAGTAATGGCGGTAAAAGAAAAACCGAAAACCTTTCTGCAAAAATTTCCACCGATTGTCTCAACGCTATCATTATTAGCTTTAATAGTAGGCGTGTTCCAGGTCGGCACTCTTGAATATCTGGATGAATACAATACAATAAGGTATATAGGGGCTGCGGTTTACCTGGTTTTTTCCTGGGTACAGGTTTGGGCATTTAAAACATTAGGTGATAATTATTCACAGGATATATTGATTAAGAAAAATCATCAACTTGTTACACACGGACCATTTAAAATTGTAAGACATCCGCAGTACCTTTGCCAGCTTTTAGTTGATATAGGAGGAGCAGCTGCAACTTTAAGTTATATAGTCGGCGGATTAGCTTTAATTGAAATACCAATTTATATTTTGAGAGCATCAATTGAGGATAAACTTTTAGCAAAACATTTCCCGGATGAATTTTCTGCTCATAAAAAGAAAAGCGGTTTTATACTGCCATTTATAGGATAGGTATTGATTTGATGAAAAGCAGGATTTTAATTTTCTTCTTTTTATTTCTATCCACCCAGGTTATCGCACAGGATAATATTTCTTTAATAACAAAAAAAGGCACAAAGCATATTCCAGTCTATTTAAGAGAGGGTTCAGTTTATTTTTCTCTTAAAGATTTTGCAGAAGCATTATCAGTAAATCATTATCACAGCAAAAATACTGGTAAAATTGAGTTAAAGTTTAATCGTTACTTGTTAAAAGCAACTAGTAAAAATCCTTACATAATAATCACACCACGCTCCACCGGGGTACCAATCGTATACCAGCTGCCAACCTCAAGTTATGTTATTGATAACAAAGTATTTGTGCCATTAAAATATTGCCTTCAGCCACTGCAATCCGTTTATGGAAAGCAATTAAGTTTTGAAGAACCGGGTAAACTTTTTGTTGGTGATGAAATTGATTCACCTTTAGAAAGCCAGCAGTGGGTTTATAGTAATAATCAATTACCTCCAGTAATCGGAAATTCGATAACAGGTCTGTCTATTAGTGAGATGGCAAACGGAATGCTGATACGCGTGCATTCAAAGAACAGGATACCATCTTATTACAGCTCTTTAAAGGATGGTATGCTGAAAATAATTTTCCGCAAAGTAAATGCCGATTTGGGGAAAACAAACCGGGCAAATCTAAGTAACCTTGTTAAATCAATTGAAACTGAAAATGTAGGACCGGATGCGGAGTTCAGGCTCTTCCTTGGAGATGATTATTCAACTAACGAAGTTATTAACGCTCCCGGCAGTAATGATATTCTCATTACGATTCATAATAAAGTATTTTCGAAAAGCGAACAGACAGAACGATACATAGACAAGTGGAATTTTAATGTTATAGTTATTGATGCAGGGCATGGTGGAAAAGACCCCGGTGCTATTGGTGTTAATGGTTTAAAGGAAAAAGATATCAATTTAAAGGTGGCGCTTAAACTTGGTGAGTTTATTGAAAAAGAAATGCCTGATGTTAAGGTTGTTTATACCAGGAAGAATGATACTTTTGTAGATCTTTACAAGCGTGGTAAAATAGCAAATGAAAATGACGGGAGTATGTTTATTTCAATTCATTGTAATTCAAACAAAAAAAATACTCCAAGCGGAATTGAAGTTTACCTTTTAAGACCGGGAAGAACAAAGGAAGCAATCGAAATTGCTGAAAGAGAAAACAGTGTAATTGAGTATGAAGATGAACCTGAACGTTACGAAGCTTTAACCGACGAAAATTTTATTCTTGTTAGTATGGCTCATTCATCCTATATGAAATACTCGGAAAAGTTTGCTGATTTTTTAAATAAAGAATTTGTTTCCAATATTAAATTAAAATCACGAGGTGTTAAACAAGCCGGGTTTTACGTTCTTGTAGGTGCTTCAATGCCAAGTGTTTTGATTGAAAGCGGATTCATCTCAAATAAAGAAGATTCTGATTTTCTTAAAAATGAAACCGGGCAGAAGCAGCTTGCAGAATCAATATTTGGTGCAATAAAAACATACCGTAAATACTACGATAAGGAAATGGAAGCTGATTTATAGCAAAATCTTTTATTTAAGCCGTTTCCATTTGATATAAATCACTATATGCAGGAATCTATTTAAAATTAATATCATCCAACTAATTGTAATTTATTAATAAAAATGAAAAAATGATGGATAAAACAAACTTAGTTGAAGGAACAGATTTTAATTTTGAGGAAGAAGTTTTACAATCAAGCACACCTGTTTTAGTTGATTTTTGGGCACCATGGTGCGGCCCCTGCAGAGTGATTGCACCTGTTATTGCAGAAATTGCCGAAGAATATTTGGGCAAGATAAAAGTTGTAAAATTGAATACGGATGATAACCAAAATACTGCTATGCAATTTGGCATAAAAAGCATTCCAACTCTTGGAATATTTAAGGACGGGCAAATTGTAGATGCGGTTATTGGTGCCGTTCCAAAACTTCACATTGAAGAAAAAATTAAACCACACATAATGACAATTAATTAATTATTACAATTAGGGGATGCAATGCTTATAACATCCCCTAATTGGTTTTAAAACAATCATTTTTTTAATCATTTCTCAACCCCACTTGCACATTTAGATAACCGCTAAAAGCATTAAATATATGGAACATATCAAAAATTGGTATTTTACGAGTGTTGAAATAAGTTCAATCACTCTTTAAACTGAATATAAGGTCTTTCTCTTCTTTTATTATCAAATAACATCATTAATAACTGCAGGTTATTTATTATGAGACAAAACGATACCATCAAAACATTTTTTATTTTTCTAGCTGTAATCTTTAGTTATTCACTTCTTCAATTAACAGTAGATTCATTTAATCAAACAAAAGTGCAGTATGAAAAAATTTCCGGTGCATATGATGCATTGAATTTCTGGACAATGGCACGTGCTTACCCCAATGATGATATTCCTAACGATGCGCAATATGCAGCCTTCGAACAAGCAGAACTCAGTGAATTATATAAATCAGAAAATTTACAGTTGAACAACCCTTGGCAGACTATAGGGCCGCATAATAAAGGTGGAAGAACAAATGCAATTGCATTCAATCCTCTAAATCCTAATACAATGTATATAGGGTCTGCCAGCGGGGGATTGTGGAGAAGTTATACTGGAGGAGTTGGTGTAGATGGCTGGCATTATGTACCCACTGGTTTTCCTGTTTTGGGAGTTAGTTCAATTGCAATAGAACCAAACGATTCTAACACTATATATATCGGCACGGGTGAAGTATATAATTTTGATGCTGCCGGTACGGGTGCTGCTTATAGAAACACTCGCGGAACATACGGTATAGGAGTACTTAAAACTACTGATGGTGGACAAAACTGGGTTAAAAGTCTTGATTGGTCATATCAACAGCAAAGAGGTATATGGGCAGTTAAAATAAATCCTCTTAATCCAAATACAGTTTGGGCTGCAACAACCGAAGGAACTTATAGATCTTATGATGCGGGAATTACATGGGTACAGGTACATAATGTAGTAATGGCTATGGATTTGGTTATAAATCCTATAGACACAAACATTGTTATAACCGGAAACGGTAATTTTGGAAGTACAGGATTTGGTTTATACAGAACTTCAGATGGAGGAAATTCTTGGGCGAAAATTACCAGTAACTTGCCAACTAATTTTGAAGGAAAAATTCAATTAGATATTTACAATGCTGATCCAAATATAGTCTATGCAAGTGTTGGTAATGGATTTTCATTTTCCAATGGGGCAAGCTGGCTATGCAGATCTACAGATGCCGGTGTAAACTGGCAAGTCAGATCTACCGTTGATTATTCACAATGGCAGGGATGGTTTTCTCATGATGTTTCGGTTGATCAGTCTAATCCTGATAATTTGATTATTATTGGTATAGAAGTTTACAAATCCACAGATGGTGGTACCACAATAGTGCAAAAATCATCAGGTGGTTTAACAACCGGCTTTACACCTCCTATAGGTGGTCAAGAAGGTAATGATCTTTATACTCATTCTGATGCACATGATGTTAAGCAACACCCGACAGATCATAATACTTACTACATTGCAACCGATGGTGGAATATTCAGAACAACTGATTTTGGAGAAACCTACGAATCTCACAACGGGAGGTATCAAAGCACACAATTCTACAATGGAACTTCCAGTTCTCAAACTGATTCGCTCATAGCAATGGGTGGATTCCAGGATAACAGTACGGATATTTATAGCGGAGATTTAGCATGGTTCAGAGCTCCGGTCGGAGGTGATGGCAGCTGGACAGGAATAGATGCTGCCAACGATAATATTATGTTTGCTTCCTCACAAGGATTGAATATGAGTAGATCTGCAAATGGTGGTATCAATTTTTCTAATATTGCCCCGCCTGGAAACAATAATCCTACAGTATTTATTGCTCCATATAAGTTATTTATAGAAAATGGCAATATCATTTATGCAGGAAGAAACATTATTTACAAATCAACTGATGCTGGAAACAGCTGGGCAACAACAAATAATGGGAATGTTCTGGATGGCAATCCTGCACTTTCAATGGATATAAGTTACCAGAACAGTGATATAGTATTTGTTGGAACTGCACCATTCGTAACCCGATCAGGTATATTTCGCACATTTGATGGTGGAACAACTTGGGATAATATAACCGGTACACTTCCGGATAGATTTCCAGCAGATATTGCAGTTGATCCTAACGATGATAATGTTGTATATGTAACGTTTTATGGATTCGGAACAGGACATGTTTACAAATCTAGTAACAGCGGAGATACATGGACTGACATTAGCGATAATTTACCTGATATTCCTGTACCAGCAGTTATTGTTGATCATAATAATTCAACTCACGTATATATAGGAACAGACATAGGTGTTTTTGTTTCTACTGATGGTGGCGGTAATTGGCAGGATTTTAATGATGGACTGCCCGATGCTGTACAAGCAATGGATTTAAATATAACTTCAGTAAATAATGTTATCAGGGTAATGACACATGGTAACGGTGCTTACGAAACCAAACTTTTAAGCCAGATACCTGTGCATGCAGGAACCGTTCCATCAACTGTTACGGATTTTAATCTTGAACAAAACTATCCAAATCCATTTAATCCAACCACAAATATTAAATTTCAAATAGCAGAAACTGAATTTGTTACATTACAAATTTTTGACTTGCTGGGTAATAACATTAATACTTTGGTCAATAATGTTTTATCAGCCGGAAGTTATAATATTTCTTTTGATGCATCAGGATTACCAAGTGGTACTTATTTCTATAGACTCGAAGCAGGTTCATTAATTGAAACTAGAAAAATGATTTTATTGAAATAAACTTTTTTAAGACCTACCCACACTTAATGATAATTTGAGCCGCAATTGCGGCTCAGTTATTTTACTTAATACTGCTTAATATTTACACGGGCACATATTTATTTTTTTTCTGTTTCTCAATCACTATATTCAACACTGTAATTATGTGCCATGCCTAATATATCGCAGCAAAATATAACCCTGATGCTTAATGAACTGAGTAATGGTAACACTATTGTTATAGAGCAGATTTTACCATTGGTATATGATGAGCTTCGTAAAATTTCATCAAAATATTTAAGTGATGAATTCAGAAAACACACATTACAAACAACTGAACTTGTTCACGAAGCATATATTAAACTAATTGGGAATCAGCCATTACCCTGGCAAAGCAGGGCACATTTTTTTGGCATTGCTGCAAAAACGATGAGACAAATTTTAGTTGACTATGCAAGAAAAAGGAATTCCCAAAAGCGTGGAAGTGGAAAGACTAAGTTATCATTAGATGATGCACAACTTGTTGCTGGCGAATCTGATGATCAGATACTTGCTTTAGATGAAGCCCTTAAAAAACTAGAGAGTATCGAAGAACGCTCAGGAAAAATTGTAGAATTGCGATACTTTTCAGGACTAACAATTGAGGAAACAGCAGAGCTATTAAATATATCCTCTGCCACAGTAAAAAGAGATTGGCAGTTTGCCAAGGCGTGGCTGTATAAAGAAATTCAACAAAACTAATTACACTTCTTTCTAAAATTAAAAGAATAATTTGGATAAAGAAAAAATAAACATAGTAAAATCTGTCTTTGAACAGGCATTGGATTTTGATTTAAAGGAAAGACAAAAATTCTTAGATGATAAATGCGGTGATGATAAGGAATTAAAAAAAGAAGTTCTTTCCCTCCTCGATGCTCACAAACAGACTGATGATTTTCTTGAAATTCCATTCAACATTAAAGAAAGGAATTCACATTTCGGAAGAGATCAGTTTATCGGAAAAAATATCGGCAACTATTTAATTGAGGCAGAAGCTGGTGCTGGCGGAATGGGAGTTGTTTATAAAGGACGACGAGCAGATAAAGAGTTCGAGCATACGGTTGCAATAAAAATTTTAAGACAGCAATTCAATTCCGAATACGTTGTTAAACGTTTCCAAAATGAAAGACAAACGCTTGCTAATTTGCAGCACCCCAATATTGCAAGGCTGCTTGATGGCGGTACAACAGATGATGGACTTCCCTACCTGGTAATGGAATATATCGAGGGAACTTCGTTGATTGATCATTGTGATGCTAATAAATTGAACACTAGCCAAAGGCTAGAAATTTTCAGGCTTGTGTGCGATGCTGTTCAATACGCCCATCAAAATCTGGTTGTGCACCGTGACATAAAGCCAGGTAATGTACTTGTTAATAAAGAAGGAAGACCAAAGCTGCTTGATTTTGGAATTGCAAAACTGATGGATGAAGAACTAAATGAAAATGATGAGGGGCTGACTAAAACAGGAATATGGCATCTTACTCCTGAGTATGCAAGTCCTGAGCAGATTAAGGGAGAAAGAATTACCACAAGGAGCGATATTTATTCTCTCGGCATCCTTCTTTATCAATTACTAACCGGTCATCAGGCATACAGAATAACAGTGAATTCGCCGGTTGCAATTGGAAAAATAATAACTGATGAGCTGGTTATTAAGCCAAGCGAAAAAATTCGATCAACTGAGGAAATTTCATTTTCTGATGGGAGTATTAAGAAAATCACACCGCAGAGCATTAGCAATTTAAGAAATGAAAAACCGGAAAAGATTTTTCAGCATTTACAGGGTGATATTGATAATATTATTCTAAAAGCAATTCATAAAGATCCAGAAAGACGATATGCCTCAGCAGAACAATTTTCTGAGGATATACGAAAACATCTTATCGGGCTTCCTGTAATTGCACGAAAGGATACCATAAAATATCGTTTCTCAAAGTTTGTTCAGAGACATAAAGTTGGGGTAGCATTCTTCGTTTTAATTAATATTATTATTTTATTTAGTATAGCTGCAATAATTTATCAGAGTAATATTGCTTCAGATGAAAGAGACAAGGCAAATATAGAATTAAAAAAGTTTGAAGAAATTAATGACTTTTTACTTGAAATGTTATCTTCTGCAGATCCGGGAGTTGAAGGTAAAGACGTAAAAGTATATGATTTATTAGAAAAAGCTATTGAAGATGTTAACGTTAAATTAAAAAACCAGCCTGAAATCAAATCCGCAATCAAACAAACTTTAGGTTCTACGTTTATTGGATTAGGAGAATATAACAAAGCAAAATCCCTTCTTTTAGAAAGTCTTGAATCAAACAAAAAATTATTGGGATTAAATAGTAAAGAAGTTGCAAAAAGCTATCATCAACTTGGATTGTGTTATGATTGGATTGGAAATTTTCAACTCGCAGATTCATTTTATATCCTCGGGATAAATACTTACAATAAAATATCAGGTAAACCAACAAAGGAGTTATCTGATAATTTAAATGATTATGGTACCTTGCTCACAAACTATGGGTTATATGATAGCGCTGGTGTGCTTCTTAGAAGATCGTTAGATATATACAGAATGTATAATGAAGAAAAGGGACAAAAAGAAGCAATTACAATTAATAATCTTGCAGTTAATTTGCATCATCAAAATAAAGTTGATGAAGCAGAAAAATATTATTTAGAAGCACTTAGAGTTTTGACAAATTTATATGGAATAAATAGACCTGAGGTTGCGAGCATCTATAATAACTTGGCATTTATTTATATGGATAATAAAAATTATGATGCTTCTGAAAGTGCCTTTAAAAAAGCCTATGATATAAAAACTTCAGTATTGGGTAATGAACATCCTTCTCTTGGACTGGCATTAAGTAATTTAGGTATGCTATATTTTGTGAAAGAAGATTATCAAAAAGCAGAAATTCCACTGCAAGAATCAATAAATTTCTTTTATCGAATTAAAGCACCTAAAGACCCATTTCTTTCACTTGCATATTATTGGTTAGGCAGAACTTATTTGGAATCAAATCAATTAAAAAAATCTGAGGAGGTTTTAAGAAAGTCTATAAATATTAGAGAAGAAATCTTTTCAAAAAATCATTCTAAAACATGGTCTTCTGTTGGTGAACTGGCTATTTGTTTATTAAAACAAAAAAAGTATACCGAATCAGAGAAGTTGCTTAACAAAACACTTGAATTCTATAATAATGATAAGTTCAGAGATCTTAAAAAAATTACCAGATACACCGAATATACGGCCATCTTATATAATGAGATTGGCAACAAATCATTAGCCAATTTATATCAAAACGAATTAGAAAAATTAAAAAATGAGATCCCATCCTTACGATAAACCACAGAATTTCCCCCGAAATCAAGCTTCCTAAATAATATTCAATCCTTTTGAAAAAAAAATGAACCAGTTCGCATCTTTTTTACGCATGTATATCTAAAGACGGTATTCAATCGAATGCCAAATGAGTTTTAGAAAATATTAACTAAAAAGGAGTACGGTTATGACTTATTTCAGATTACTTATCGTTATTGTGTGCTGTTTAGTGTTTCAGCAATTACTGAACGCTCAAACTTCATATACTTCAGTATTAAGTGGAGAATGGAACAACCCTGCTGTTTGGTCTCCAGCGGGGATTCCTGGAGCAGGTGATATTGTTTTAATTGACCAGGGAACAACAATTTCAACAAATGGGCAACGTCAAGTTGCCGGATTTAATACTCTTGTTGGGGGTGAATTGTTATTGAGCGGTACTGACGGCTCACTCACAATTACCGTTAGCGGCAGCTGGGGAGGAGTAAGCGGAGGCGGAATCATCAGGGATGCAACACCTGATAACAATGGAGTTGTTACAGTCGCCAGTGGTGCTGTGCTTGAGATAGATGGTAACCAATGGGTTGCTGCTTTGTATGGGGGTGCTAGATTACTGAATCTGGGAACAGTTCGGATGATTTCAGGTTTTGGTATCTGGGGTCAGGATGGTTCAGTTATTGAGAATCAGGCATTGTTTGAGATTGATACTGCTGGAAATTTTGGCGGTTTCCCTAATGGTGGCATTTTTATAAATACAAGTACGGGAACATTTCGAAAGGTTAGCGGTATGGCTGCCTGTAATTTTAATGCTAATTGGGAGTTCCGGAATTTGGGTGGTACTATTGATGTTCAGTCAGGTTCAGTTACATTTAACTGTGATGGTTTTTTTAATGGAGGAACTTATAATGTAGATGCTGGTGCGGTTCTACATTTTGATTCACAAAACCATACTTTCGAGGGAACACTTTCAGGCGTACCTGCCGGAAGAATAGAAATTTCTGCCGGTGTTACTGCGAACACAGGTATTTCGGGGGTAACATTTGATTTTCAGGGTACTGGTTTGGCGTGGAGTGGTGGAACTTTTACAGGTAGTATGATAACAATCCCAAGCACGGGTTTACTTGTTTTAGATGAGTTTTCGTTCTCAAGTGAGTTAGGAGGCGGGTCAACACTCATTAATTTAGGGACAATAAGACAAGATGAAAACCTAGGCATAAGTGCTCGAGACTCGTCTGTTGTGGATAATCAATCGTTATATGAGATCCTTGCTGACAATGCTAATTTCGGCGGCATTCCTATTGGAGGATTTTTTATGAATACTGGAACTTTCCGCAATTTGGGTTCAGGTACTTGTACGATCAATGCAAATTGGTATTTTCACAATCTTGCGGGTGGAATAATTGATGCAGCAAACGGTGTTATAGACATTGCTAATTTTGAAAATGCCCAAAATGCAATAATACAAGGTATTTCTTCTATTAATGTTCATACTGTATTTACAAACGATGGTATTACTGCTCCCGGAAATTCGCCTGGTACTCTAACATATATTGGGAATTTTTTGCCTTCAGCAACCGGAGTATTGGAAATTGAGCTTGGTGGTTTAACTCCCGGAAGCGGACACGATCAGTTAGCTGTAACAGGTAACGCCGTACTTAACGGAACAATAGATGTATCTGTAACCGGTTCATTTATACCTGCAGCAGGGGACAGCTTTGTTGTTTTAACAACCACTGGAACTGTCAGCGATAGTTTTATGACTATTAATGCACAATCGGGTTTGTATTTGACCGTGCAAATAAATTCCAATAACATTACTATTTACATTGATAGTGTTGGCGTATTATCTGTAGAAGAAATTTCCAATGGAGAATTAGTAACCAACTACGAACTACAGCAGAATTATCCTAATCCATTTAATCCAAGCACTAGTATTCAGTTCTCTGTTCCTCAAAGTTCATATGTTACTTTGGAAGTTTATAATCTTGTTGGAGAACGTGTGGGTATATTAGTTTCTGAGCAGCTAGGTGCAGGCATTTACAATTATGATTGGAATGCATCTAGCCTTACAAGTGGAATTTACTTCTATAGATTGCAAACTAATTCTTTTGTTGAAACGAAAAAAATGATGTTATTGAAGTAGTCACCTATAATTCTTAAAGGAGGTATTTATACGGGCGATCTGTTAGTGATCGCCTTTTTTATTTTATTCCTTCTATTACTAAAATGATTTTATTATAATGCTATCAATATATTAACAAAATAATCCTTAAAACTATGATAGAACTAAAATTCATTCCGCTTAAATTTCATAAGACCTATACAAGGCAAGAAATGATTAAAAGATCAAAAGTGTTTTATAAATTTCTACAGAAGAGAAGAACTGTAAGAGATTTTTCAAGTAAAGCTGTTCCCATAGAAGTAATAGAGAACTGCATAAAAGCTGCAGGCACAGCACCCAGTGGTGCAAATCTGCAGCCATGGCATTTTGCTGTTGTTTCTGATTTTGAAATTAAAAAGAAAATAAGGATTGCCGCAGAAGAAGAAGAAAAAGAATTTTACACCAACCGTGCACCAAAAGAATGGCTGGACGCATTAGCTCATCTTGGAACAGATGAGCATAAACCGTTTTTAGAAACTGCATCTTACTTGATTGCAATATTTTCGAAAAGTTATGAATTTCTGCCGGATGGAAACAAAGTAAAAAATTACTATGCGCAGGAATCAACAGGAATTGCATGTGGGATGTTAATTACTGCATTGCATAACGCGGGGTTAGCTTCTCTTACACACACACCAAGTCCTATGAACTTTTTAAATGAAATTTTAGGCAGACCAAAAAACGAAAGACCGTTTTTGTTGCTTGTAGTTGGTTATCCCGCAAAAGATGCAAAAGTACCAGATATCAAAAAGAAAAAGCTGGATGAGATTTCCAGCTTTTTTTAATAGCATGATTCTATAAAAATTACTTTAGTAGTACCATTTTTTTTGTTTTTATAAATGAACCAGAAACCAATTTATAAAAATAAATTCCACTACCTAAATTATTTGCATTAAATTCTATTTCATATTCACCGGATGGTTTTTCTTCGTTTACCAGATTAGCAACCTCGTTACCTAAAACATCATAAATTTTAAGCGAGACGAACTGTTTATTAGTTATTGAGAATTTAATGGTTGTTGATGGATTAAATGGGTTAGGGTAATTTTGTTTAAGCTCATATTTTGAAACAATTAGTTCATCATCCTGTGCAATAGTTGGAATTGTGTAAATCAAAATACCAATATCATCAACATACCAGCCATCTTCTGTTACAAAGCCATCAGATCTAAGCTGATATCTAACCTTAAATTGACTGCTTAAATAATTTGCCAAAGATATTCTTTCTTCCACCCAATTTGAAATAATTCCATCATAAAGCGGTTCACCATTGGGTTGAAAGCTTCCAACACCAGGTTCAGTATATGTGCCTTCTAATGGAATCCATGAGCTGCCGTTATTTGTTGACACCTCCACCTGTCCGTAATCCCAGTTGCTCTCAATATCAAACTTTGTCCAGTAAGTTAATCTTGGATTTGAATAAGCACTTATATCAATAGCATCTGTTAATGTCATTGTAACTGTTGCATTATTTGAATATTCGCCGGTTTTACTATCAGTGAATGAAGTTGGGGCAGAATAAAATGTATTTGTTGTTGCTTCCCATTTTGGAACTGATGGAGAAGCAGTTATCGTCCATAATTCAGTTGGGTCATTTGTTGTATCTGCAAAAACTAATACCGGAAACCCTATTATTATTGATATTGTATCAGTGCTCAATAAACTTCCATTAGTGTATGTTGTTAATGCTATTGGAACTTCCTGCCCGGCTGTAACAGAATTTGTAATTGTAAAAGTAAGAGGTGAAGTAAAAGTCTGTGAACTCCTTGCTTCAATTGAATCTAGTGACGCACTTCCATTTGTAACCGTTACAAATCCGCCAGGAGAAGTTAATTCAAAGGTTAAATTATATGCTGATGCCAATCCTTTATTTCTAAATTCAGGTAACATATCTACATTATCTCCGGGTAAAAAATATTCCTGGCTAAAGTTTGAATTTTCAAGTTGTACATATTCTCCGGCAAGAAATGATTGATAAATCATCGTTCTCAAGTTCTGTTGAGCAATCGGAAAAATCTGGCTTTGCAACGGCCAAAAATCATTGCCAATTTCTATTGTGTAACCGAAAATTTTATTTTTTGTTATTTGTTCCCCATACATCCAATCACGGATACTTCCGTTGGAGTTATAACCTAGAAGCTGACCACCGTAACCATATGCATATCCACTGTATGTGGTAAGAAGGGAAGCGAATTCCCTGTATGTTAAAGAATCCGGCGTTTCCTGATCAATGTATCCCCAGGGATATAATATATATCCTCCATGGGTGTGCATATTAAAATGAGTACCGTAATTCTTCAAAATCGCTAAATCTCTAATTGCTTGTGATTCGGGTTCAGAGAAAGCAGAAGGACCACGGTAAGTGTCTGCACGTGGGATCAGGGCTTGATCCGATGTTATTGTAGCCCCATTTATATCCAAAGTTTCTGTTTAGATCTACACCATAGACAAAGCCATCCATTGTTTCTCTCTGATTCTTTCTCCAAAATCCTCCGCCATTTGGATCCGTTTGGCGGTTATATTCATAACCATCAGGGTTAAAGCAAGGTACACAGTATATCTCCCTGTTATCTACGAGATAAGTTACTTCCGGATCCGTACCATAATTTTCTAATAAGTACCATATAAAGTACATTTGGGTTGCCATAGACTGCGGTTCTCTTGCATGAACAAGGGCATCGAATCCAACAGCAGGTTCATCTTCATTAATGTTAGGATTATCTGATATCTTTACAGCCCAAATTGTTCTACCTTCGACACTTGTGCCAATTGAATATTTTTCAGTGATGAGATTAGGATACAATTGGAACATTGAATCCAGATCAGAAACGATTTCAGCAAAGGTGTAATACCCTCCCATCGAACCAAATTTAAAACCTGAAACACCCATACTCATTTCACTTTCCATTTGCACAATTGCTTTTTGATCATCAGTTAAAACAGGAAGTGAATTATAGTAAGCTTTCCAGTCATCAATTAATACTTGATAACTTAATCCGCTTTGTTGTAATTCAGAAAGCTCTGATTCATTTACAAAAAGAGAAATGTTGCCATCTTTATCATGCTGTGCTTCTTCCAAATCCACTGAAAGTTGAACGGCTTTATTAAGATCAAACTGGTTGTTAACAAAGATTTTTACTTTTTTATAATTTTGCGGAAAAGCAGAAATTACAAACGCCATCAAGAAAATAATTAGGGTTTTCATGCTGTATACATTTTATTTGTTTTAGTTTAGAGTAAAATAACTTAAAATTTCATTAAAAAAGAGTCTAAAAATGAATTAAATTAAACTTTTAATGATTCACCTTCAGTTTTAGCAATTGTTACTGCACCGCAAGAATCGCTCCAAACATTGACTGTAGTTCTGCACATATCTAAGAGTCTATCTACAGCAAGTATCAAACCCACACCTTCTAATGGTAAACCAACTGCAGTTAAAATTACAGAAATCATAACTAAGCCCGCCATTGGAATTCCTGCAGCTCCAATTGAAGCAAGCAGTGCAGTAATAACAACAACCATCTGCATTATAAATCCTAACTCAATTCCATATGCTTGTGCAATAAACATTGCTGCAACACATTCATACAATGCCGTGCCATCCATATTTATCGTTGCTCCGAGCGGCAGGACAAAACTTGTAATTTTATTTGAAACACCTGAATTATTTTCAACAGCATGTATTGTTAGGGGTAAAGTTGCTGATGAAGAGGAAGTTGAAAATGCTGTAAGTAATGGTACACTCATCGCTTTGCCTTGCAACCATGGATTCGCTTTTGCAACGAGCCTTAATATTAAAGGAAGTGTTATGAATGCATGAACAACTAATCCTATAAGAACGGTAGACATATACATTCCAAGCCGTCCTACAAGATTCAATAAATTATCTGCCTGTTCTGCAACTACCGCTGCAACTATTCCAAGAATTCCAAGCGGAGTAAATTTTATAATGAAGTTTGTAAGCTTCATCATTACTTCAAATCCGCCGTTAAAAAAATCAGTGAACATTACTTTATACTTATCACTAACTCTTGTTATAAAAAATCCGATTAAAATGGAAAAAAATATTATGGCAAGCATATCCGCAGAAACCAATGCAGCAAAAATATTTGTAGGAACCATTCGCATTACAATCTCACCCAAATCACCTGAAGTTGCTGCAAGTTCAGGAACTTCGCTTCTTAATCCTAAATCTGCACCAACACCTGGTTGTATGATATTAACTAAAATCAACCCTGTAATTATTGCAAAGAAACTTGTTGTTATGTAATATGCAAAAGTTTTAAAACCCAATCTGCCCAGATTATGTGCATCACCAATATTTGCAACACCGGATATAATTGATGTAAGAATAAGTGGAACAATAATCATCTTTAATGCACGAAGAAAGAGTTCACCCATCCAGCTTATATAGCTGACATATTCTGTAAAATATAATCCATACAAAACACCGATAACAAGTGTTATTAGTATTTGCCAATGAAGTTTTATTTTCATCATCAAGGAAGTTGTTTGTTTTTATAAAATATTTCTAAGTATTTCATCACACAAAGCGTAACCATCAGCTGTAAGTTTTAGCAGATCATCATTATGAAGTATTAATTTTTTCTTCATTAGTTCTTCAAAATAAGGATTATTCTTCTTTAACCAATTATCACCGAATAATTTTTTATACTCTTTTAACTTAATTCCAGAGCTGCGTAAAGCAAGCATTACATATTCATTATGTATTTCTTCGTGAGTTAATTTTTCACTGCTTGCTGCTGCATTTCTATTGTTACTAATTTCGTAAATATATTTTTTAACGCTGGAAAAATTCCACCATCTTATTCCATCAACAAAAGAATGTGCTGAAGTTCCAAAACCGAAATAATCATTATAATGCCAGTAAGAATTATTGTGAACACATTCATAACCGGGTTTTGTAAAGTTGCTAACTTCATATTGCAAAAAATCTTTTTCTGATAAAAATTTTACCGTTTCCTCGTACAATTCCGCATCGTAATCATCGCTTTGCATTTTAACTATTCCATCAATAATCATTTTATTAAGTATTGTACCTCTTTCTATAATTAAGCTATAGGCAGAAATATGATTTACAGGCAACGAGCAAGCTGTTTGTAAATTTGTTAACCATTTCTTTCTTGTTTGCTTTGGAAGATTAAAAATTAAATCAATGTTGATGTTTTCAAAACCGGAATTAGCAGCATCATTTACTGTTTTTATTGCCAATTCGCTGTTATGAATCCTGGTTAAAAATTTGAGTTCATCATCATTAAAAGATTGAATTCCTATGCTAATCCTGTTTATACCCGATTGCTTAAAGCCCTTCAGTTTGGTTATATCAACCGTTCCGGGATTTGTTTCCATAGTAATTTCTGCAGAGTTTGAAACATTAAAGTTATCATTTACACTTTGAATAATTTCCTGAAGATAATTTGGCTCCATCAGTGAGGGTGTTCCTCCGCCAAAAAATATCGAGGTAATAATTCTGTTTGAAGAATATTTTTTAGCATAATATTGAATTTCTTCTTTTATTGAAGCGAG
Source organism: uncultured Ignavibacteriales bacterium (assembly GCA_963714405.1). Classification (GTDB taxonomy): domain Bacteria; phylum Bacteroidota; class Ignavibacteria; order Ignavibacteriales; family Ignavibacteriaceae; genus JAZGGS01. The sequence goes on from CAVQOH010000002.1 coordinate 525,141, forward strand.
AAATGAAACAATAGTATCACTTGTAATAACAGAATAGAAATCACAATAAATACATTTGTGATCACAAAAAGGAATATGGATGTAGCAAGCTGTTTTTTTCAATTTTAGCGATTACTTTAGAAGAACAATATAAAGCAATCTAACAACAATATGATTTAAAAACCAAATGCTATACCAGCAGACATGGTGGATATTTCTGCAAATTTAAAATCAAAATTAAAACTAATAACTGCTAAATTAAGGTTTCCGCCAAGAATAAAGCCAACAACATTTTCTCCATCTAAATCAAGGTCTAAATTTGTATTTACGGGTCCAACCGGTGTATCATAATTAAAATTGTAGTGAACGCTGGTTGTAGAGTTTTCAAATGTTAACCCTGCATATGGTTCAAAAAATATTATCATCCCTAACTTTTTACTTATATATAAACCTGCAGACCAGGCGTTGTTTTTAAATACATCTCCAACGTTCATATTTTGATAATAGAAACCTACGCTAAGGTCGATTGGTAGTGGTTCATTTAACCATAAACCCGGATTATGCTGAAAACCAACTCCCCAGAGATAAGTTTTACCAAGATCTTTAAAGTTAATTTCAGGAAAGTACCGGATCGAAAAATCTGTTCCGGCAAGCGTTCCCACATCAAGTTGTAAAGCAGGATTAGGAAGGAAGGAAATTCCATCTAAAAAACCATTTACTTCTTCAAGTGTTTGATTAAAACTGCCAATAAGTTGTCCGTTATAAATATAACCCGGAAACTCAACTTGTAAATAATCTGTACTTTCACCAATGATTGTTGGCCCATTAAATTTTACTACCCACTCTTGAGAAAGAAGAATATTTTTTATCTCGTCATAATTTTGTGTATTAGAAGGATTAAACCCTGATGCAGCAAGTATTTCATCAACCTGTGTTGAATTATATCTGAATCTTCCTTCGGATGAAAAACGCCTTTGATCTGTTGAAAAGAAGGAACCAACAACAATTGTTCTTAATTTTATATGTAGACCAAGTTTTGTTGCAGAAGGTGCTCCGCTAAACCATCCGCCGGTCATATTTGCTCCAAAAGATGTAACACCCGGTTCAACATATTTGACAGCAGCATCTGAAGAAAGATAAGAGAGGGTTTCCTGGATTGACTGGGTATAAATGTTTAACGGAAAGCAGAAAATAAAAAAACTAAATAAGGTAATTTTTAGTGGTGAAATCTTTTTCATTTAAAACCATAAATAAATTTATTATAAAACGTCTCAATTACTATCTTTTTACCAATAGTTACCCTCAAATTTAATACCGATTTAACCCCAGCAATTCCTGCGCTGTGCTTATACTTTTATCTGTAATTTTCTCTCCACTGATAAGTTTTGCCACTTCAATTACCTGTTCATCATTATTCAATTTTTTTATTGAGCTTACGACCCTGTCTTTATTGGGAGTTTTTTCAATTACATAATGGATTTTTGCATGGCTGGCAATTTGCGGTAAGTGAGTTATGGTAATAATTTGATGATGTTTTGAAAGCTCTTTAAGAGTATTACCAACTTTCTGGGCAATTTTACCGCTAACACCCACATCAATTTCATCAAAAATTAAAAGCGGAAGTTTATCTCTTTTAGCTAAAACTGATTTTAGCGAAAGCATTATACGCGAAATTTCACCACCCGAAGCTACTTTTGCAAGAGGTTTTGGATCTTCACCCGGATTAGTTGAGATATAAAATTCTACCCTGTCAATTCCATCTACTGTTAATTTTAATCTTTTATCTTCATAAAAGTCATTTTCGATATCCGCTTTAAATTCCGGCTGAGGAATACCAAGCTCTTTTAATGAGCTTTCAATTCCTTTTTTAACTTTTACAGAAACCTGTTTTCTTTTTTGCGAAATAAGTTTTGCCACTTCTTCAGCTTTTCTTTGTAGTTCCTTCGATTTTAAATTCAACTCTGCAATATTCTCAGCGAAGTTTTCAGCTAATGCAAATTCCTCTCCAATTTTATTTCGGTGTTCTAAAACTGATTTTACTGTTCCACCGTATTTCTTTTTAATTAAACTGATTGCACCAAGTCTATCTCTTAATTGTTCAACCAGTTCGGGGTTTAAATCAACTTTTGATTTATAACTTTGCACAAATGAAGAAATATCATTAACAAGAGCAATAACAGTTTCAGCTTCGTTTGAAGATTCTAGAAATGATTTATCAATTTCTATTAGTTTATTAAGGTGGCTTTGTACTTTTACAACTGAATCATGAATTGAATTCTCTGAATCATAGAGCAGCTGGTAAATCTGATCAGTTAGCTCTGCAAGTATTTCAGAGTTTTCAAGTATCTTCAGTTCATCAATAATTTTCGCTTCTTCTCCCTCTTCAGGAGCTACAGCATCAATTTCCTTTATCTGGAAAGAGAAAATTTCTTTCTTTTCATTTAATTTTTTTTCTCTTTCCATTAGCAATTTTAGCTCCCTCTCTGCTTTTAATAGATCATTGTAAGTAGCTTTATATTTTATCAGCAAATCAGGATAATCACCGAATTCATCAAGATAATCGATGTGTGTTTCTGTTCTTAAAAGTGATTGATGTTCATGCTGCCCGTGCAGATCAACTAAAAGATTGCCAAGTTCTTTTATTAATGATAATGAGACGGGTGTATCATTTGCAAAACAGCGGTTAGAGCCTTTTAGTGAGATTTCTCTTCTAAGAATGAGTTCGGAATGAAATTCAATTTCATTTTCCTCGAGAAGAATTTGTATTTTTTTGTTTTCCTTTACATTAAAAATTCCTTCCACAACAGATTTAGCAGCTCCCTTTCTGATAACTTCGGTAGAAGCTCTTTCACCAAGCAGCAAACCCATTGCATCAACTAAAATTGATTTACCTGCGCCTGTTTCACCGGTAATTATATTTAACCCATTACCGAATTCAACGGAGATGTGTTCAATAAGAGCGTAATCTTTTACTTCGAAGGATTTTAACATAAACTGCGATAAAAATTTGCAGAGGAAAGTTAATCTATTTGGATTTGAAATTCCAAATATTGATGGGGGAATTCCGCTTTGCTAGCTTAAACTCTATAACCTTCAGGGTAATAAGATTTAAGTTCATTCCCAAGATATTTTAAAAGTGCGGTAATCACGCCAAGGTCATCAAGGTAACCAAAAAACGGAATTAAATCTGGAATTGTATCAAGTGGTGCAATAAAATAAATGAGTGCGGCAATAACAATTGCTTTTCTGTGCCATCTTACAAGAGGATCTTTCATAAAATTGTAGAGTGCAACAACATCTTTTGCAAATGATATTTTTTTGCCGCTTTTCTCCAATTTGGGCCAAAGGTTATCCTCAACAAATTCTATCTTTTCTTCAACTTCTTCTTCACTTTTACCTCCAAAATCCAGCTGGTCCAAATCTGCAGCATCATCAAATAACAATTCATCGTCGTCCAAGTGATCTTCATAATTCATTACGCGATCCTCCTAAAAAAATATTTTTCATAGTTTCTGTTAAAAATGTACGATATTTTCGATTTAAGCTGCAAATCAAAAATACTGTAACTTACAATTAAAGGCAAAGCAGATTTTATCATACAGTTTAATGAATTTAATATGACAACCTGTTTGCTTAAGTTTACAAATTATCTTGTTAAAATCATTTAATAATTTGCACACATTAAATAAAAAAATATTTCTTCCAGGTAACGAAAAACAATTAAAACTCCTTGAAGAAAAAGTAGAGATTGCTGGTAAAAACATTTTGATTATTGGAACAGGATGCGAAGTAATTGCTGTTTACTTAAAGAATCTCAGTGCATTTTCTGTAAAAATAATTGTGAGCGATTATGAATCAATGTTAAACAGCAGAATTCTTTTGCCTAAAGATACCGAAATAAGCACGGGGATGATGGATTTTAAGCACACGGATTTTAATAATTCAAGTTTTGATATTGTTTATGCACAAGCTTCTATTTCAACAAGCAGAAGAAATAAAATTATTAAGGAAATTAAACGGATACTTCAACCCGGGGGATACCTGTGCGCAGGCGAAGTAACTTGTTTAAAATTTCCTGTGCCTGCTTTTATACAAGATTTGTGGGATTCCGGAGATATACTTCCCTTAGCTTTCAACGAGTTAAAATCCTATTACCAGGAAAGAAATTTTAACATTATTAGTGAAGATGATCTTTCGTATACTCTTATGAATTATTACAGCGAAAACAAAAAAATGCTGAAAGATAAACTTCCAACTCTAAGTGATAAGGAAAAATCTTTTTATAAAATAATTTTGAACCGCTTAAGCCACGAATCAAACGTTTACCTGAAACTTGGAGGCAAAGATTTTATGGGTTTTACTTCAATTATTTTGAGGAAAGAAAATTGAATAAGGGAGAAACTTTAGAATTAGAAATTACTAATTATGCTTCGGGAGGAAAAGGTATAGCAAAAATCAATCGTGGTAGTGAAGATGCGAATAATAATACGGCGGGAAATAATTACGTAGTATTTGTAGAGGGGGCATATCCCGGAGATAAAGTAACTGCAAAACTTAGAAAAGTAAAAAAATCTTATGCTGAAGCAATAATCGAAAAAATAACCTCTCCCTCAAAAAACAGAATTCGGGCAAGATGCAAGTTTTTTGGTGCGTGTGGTGGATGCAAACAGCAGGATCTTGTTTATAATGAGCAGATTAAACAAAAAGAAAAACTTGTAATAGAAACTTTTGAACACACAGCAGGATTAAAAGATTTTGAGACAGAAAAAATAATTCCTTCAGAAAAAGAATTTTTCTACAGGAATAAAATGGAGTTTTCTTTTGCTGATAGAAGATGGTTAACAAAGGATGAGCTTAATTCTGAAGAAGAAATTGATAAGGACTTTGCACTCGGTTTGCACATTCCGCGCATATTTGATAAGGTTTTAGATATAGATGAATGTTTTTTACAATCAGAAACAAGCAATGAAATTTTAAACTTTACAAGAAAGTTCTTTAAGGATAAAAATGTTTCTATCTTTTCAACAAAAACTCACACAGGATATTTGAGAAACCTTGTTATCAGGCAATCGCAGAACAAAGATGATTTGATGGTAAACCTTGTTACAAGTAGTGAAGATGATTCTTTAATGAAAGAATATACTTCTGAAATTCTAAAATCAATTCCGCAAATATCAACTGTAATAAATAATATCAATATGAAGAAAGCATCCGTTGCGATTGGGGATTATGAAAAAGTCTATCACGGTGAAGGATTTATTTATGATAAGATTGGTAATTATGATTTCAGGATAAGCGCGAATTCATTTTTTCAAACAAATACGTTACAGGCAGAAAATCTTTACAAAACCGCAGTGGATTTTGCAGAGTTGAAAGGTGATGAAATAATTTATGATCTTTATTCCGGAGCCGGGACAATAGCAATTTATGTTTCAGGAAATGCCAAGAGGATTATTGGATTTGAATCAATCAGATCTGCGCTAAAAGATGCTGCAGAAAATGCAATGCTTAATAAGATAGAAAATGTTCAATTTGCTGAAGCTAATTTGTATAAATCATTTCTACCCATATTAAAGCAAAACAATATCCCAAAACCTGATGTTATAATAATCGATCCCCCAAGAAGCGGTATGCATAAGAACACTGTTGATGATGTGATTCAACTAAATCCACAAAAGATAGTTTATGTAAGCTGCAACCCTGCAACACAGGCAAGGGACATTAAATTAATGGTTGAGGCTGGTTATAAATTAATTAAAATGAAACCGGTTGATATGTTCCCGCATACTTATCATATAGAGAATGTTGTTTTACTTAGTAAGTGATTAATAATTTTTATTATTTACAATCAATACAAACTCCCCTTTAAGGTTATTCTTTTCTGCAATGTTTAAAACTTTTTCTGCGTTTCCCCTGTAATACCTTTCATCCTTCATCGTTAATTCATAAGCTAAAACCACAGGAGTGTTTTTGCCAAAAAAGCTTCCAACATCTTTAAGCAATCTTTGAAGCCTGTAAGGTGTATCCATCAAAACAATAACTTCCTTAATCCTTTTTAAATCTAATAACTGCTTTCTTCTCATATCTTTCTTTGGCGATAACCAGCCTCGGTAATAAAAATTTTCAAAATCAAACCCTGAACCAATTAACGCGGGAAGAAGTGAATTAGAGCCGGGAATGGGAACGATATCAATATTCTGAGAAATACAAACATCTACAAGCAGATGCCCCGGATCTGAAAATAAAGGTGTTCCACAATCGGAAATAAGAGCGCAAGTTTTGCCATCTAAAATTTTTAGAAGTATCTCGTTTACAATTTCACTTTCATTATGCTCATTTAAAGACATTAGTTCTTTTTTAATTTTGTAATGAGCAAGTAATCTGTTTGCTGGCTTATATTCCTCACAAATTATAAAATCCGCTTTTTTAAGAATATCCAGAGCACGAATGGTTACATCATCATAATTACCAATTGGTGTTGAAACTATATAAAGCTTGTTGCCCATTGTGCTAAAAAAGCTCCAGATTAAAATGCCTAAATTTGTATTTGCTCATTACCATCTGATGTTAAATGTTGCTAATTTTGTAGAGGAAATATGCTATGATATATTCAATTTGTTCACATTTCTATCCTTCCATAAACAGAAAAAATCTGTTTTCTTATTACCTCATTTTAATTGTGGTAAAATTCAAGAATTTTAACGCAACAATATATTCAATTATTTTAAACACATGGAGATAAACCGTGAAAATTAGATGGTTACCTTTAATAATGCTATTTGTCTCTGCATCTATAATGGCGCAGGATTCTCTTCAAACATTTCTTTCAGTATCAAATACAGGTGTTAATGAGTTTCATAACACTTTTCCGGAATACGATGGAAGAGGAACAATAATTATAATACTTGATACAGGAGTTGACCAGGGAATTGATGGGTTAACTCATACATCAACAGGAGAAATAAAAGTTATTGATGTGCAGGATTTTACCGGGGAAGGCGATGTTCAATTATACGAAGCAGAGATTGATGAACAAGATGGCGTAAAATATTTTTTAAATGAAGAAATGAGTTACAGGGTTGGCGGCGCTGGTAAATTAACTTATCTGCCTGCTGATGATGAATATTTTATAGGAGCTTTTGAAGAATCAAGATTAATAAATTCTAGCTCCGGAGCTGCAGATCTAAATGGAAATGGGAGCACTGATGATGTTTATTACGTCGTTGCATTTAACACCTCTGCAGATGGAGAAGAGTTTTGGGTTGCATATTTTGATACAAACGGAGATCAAAAACTTGATAATGAACTTCCTATAAGAAACTATAAGGATGATCTCACTTCTCTGACAATATTAAATGATGGTTTACCCGAGTTAACAATTGGCCTAAATATCTTTCCTGAAGAAAAAAGAGTATCCCTTCATTTTGATGATGGAGCACATGGAACACACGTTGCAGGAATTGCCGCAGGTTTTAATATTGGCGGCACAGGTTTAAATGGTGTTGCACCAGGAGCTTACATTATTAGCTGCAAACTTGGCAATAACCTATATGCAGGTGGGGCAACAGTAACAGAAAGCATGAAACAGGCTTATCTTTATGCTGATAAACTTTCAAAAGAAAGAAAAGAGCCCTGCATAATTAACATGAGTTTTGGTATAGGCTCAGAAATTGAAGGAAGATCTGATATGGAGGAATTTCTTGCTGAACTGTTAACCAATAACCCCTATTTATACGTGTGCACAAGTAACGGGAATGAAGGACCTGGCATTTCAACAACCGGCTTACCATCAGCAAGTGAGTTTGTTTTATCATCCGGAGCTATGTTACCAAAAGAAGTTGCAAGAGACCTTTACAGTACTAATCTGCAAAGAGATATAATTTTATATTTTAGCTCAAGGGGCGGTGAAGCAGGGAAACCTGATATTATTTCTCCCGGTGCAAGTACTTCTACAGTTCCGAATTGGGAAACCCGCGATAGATATTGGGGAACCAGTATGGCTTCTCCATATTCAGCAGGAGTTGTTTCGTTGTTACTTAGTGCAATGAATGCAGAATTCCCGGATATAAAAATTCCTTCGCATTTAGTATTTACAGCAATTCGTGAAAGTGGTGTAAAAATAAACGGGTATTCTCATGTTGATCAAGGTTCGGGTTATGTAAATGTGATGGGTGCTTATAACCTGCTTAAAAAATATGTAACAAATGGGGAAATTAAACAATTAGAAACCTATTCTATTAGGTCTGTTTCTCCAAATATGCCTGATGGTAATGCTTCGAACTTATACTTAAGAAATGGCTCGTTTCTAAAGGAAAAAGAAAAAATAAACTTTATAATAAAAAGAAACAATTTTCAGGATGTTGATAAGTTCTACAGGGTTTATAGATTAGAATGTGAAGAAGATTGGTTAATTCCTGTACAGAAGAAAGTTTATATCAGAAATAACCAGCCAGCTGTAATTACAGTTATGTTTGATAAATCCAAAATGACAGAACCAGGTTTATACTCAGGAAAAATAAAAGCTTACAGGAATGATGGAAGTAACTTTCCTGAATTTGAAATGCTAGCAACTGTGGTCATTCCTTATAATTTTTCTTACGAGAACAATTACACATTAAAATGGGCAGATAAAAAAATTGAAACCGGTGAAGTGCATAGATACTTTATTAATCTTCCCGCGGGACAAACATCAATGCAAATTTCTGCTACAAGAAATCCCTCTGAATATACTATGGTTCGTTTTCATTTATTCAATCCGGATGGAATTGAAATTAGTGGATCTTCAGTTCTTTATTCTGTTGATAATGAAAACAAGGTTGAAGAAATTTACTATAATCTAACACCGGGTATTTACGAAGTAGATGTTGAAGGATTTTTCAGGGCTGAAGAAATTTCACAATATAACCTGGCAATCAGTTTTAACAGCATAAGCAGATTGGACGATAAAATGATTGGTGGGGATGATAATTCTTTCACAATTATAAACGAATTTAATACTGTACAAAATCTGTCATTAAATGGCAGTATTATTGGATATGAAGTTGAGCACAGTATAGATTTAAAAGGAGGAGAGCATTACAAATATCCTTTTACACTAAATAAAGGTGAAGCCTTAAAAAACTTTACCTTAAATCTGACAAAACAAAATTTTAATAAAGTTACTGATTTTGCAATATTAATTTTAGATGAAGATGGTGTTGCTGTTAGCAAGGATGGTTTGTCCTATTCAAAAGGATCTATATCTGTGGAAAACATGTCTCCGGAAGAAACCACTAACTACATACTTGAGTTAATTCCTGCATTTACTCACAAAGATGATTTGATGAAAATTAAAGTGATAGAAAATACTGAGTTTACCTCGCCAGTAAATGTTGATGTGACTTTTGCTGGCAGGTATGATTTAGCACTTTATCCAAACATTCCAACAGATATAAACTGCGTGTTTGAAGAAATAAAGCAGGAAATTCCTGAGAATTCAATCCTTTATGGAAAAATAATAATTGAATCTGTTTCTGGGGAAAATATAGTATCTGAAATTCCAGTCTATTTTAATAAATAATACGGGATAGCTATGAACGAAAACAATAACCAAAAATTTCAAGGGATTCCGCCAAACGCTTACACTGAGCTAAAAGACGGCGAAGAATATTTACCTCTAATGTCGCCAAATAAAACTTATCCTGAAATAAGCACTTATTCGGTGCTTTGGGGATTATTAATGGCGATATTATTTTCAGCAGCTGCTGCATATCTTGGATTAAAAATTGGGCAGGTATTTGAAGCTGCAATTCCAATAGCAATTATAGCAGTTGGATTATCTGCTGCGACAAAGCGAAAAAATTCACTTGGCGAAAATGTAATTATTCAATCAATTGGTTCATCATCCGGAGCAATTGTTGCAGGTGCTATTTTTACAATTCCTGCACTCTACATTTTAAACCTGGATGCAGAATTTTATAAAATATTTTTAGCTTCACTTTTTGGAGGAGTGTTAGGAATTCTATTTCTAATTCCTTTCAGAAAATATTTTGTTAAAGATATGCATGGAAAATACCCCTTCCCCGAAGCTACTGCAACAACTGAAGTGTTAGTTGCAGGTGAAAAAGGAGGAAACCAGGCAATAGTATTAGTTGTAAGTGGAATTATAGGTGGTCTCTATGATTTTATTATTGCAACTTTTGGATGGTGGGGCGAAGTTTTTACCACCCGTGTTTTTGCCTGGGGTGAGCAGCTTGCAGAAAAATCCAAAATGATTTTTAAAATAAACGTTGGCGCAGCTGTAATGGGTCTTGGTTATATAGTCGGATTAAAATATGCTGCTATTATTGCTGCCGGATCTTTTGTTTCATGGTATGTAATTATTCCTGTATTTGCTTATGTAGGAGATGGTTTAGCTACTGCGTTTGGAACTAACGTTACAATGCTGCTTAAAGACATGTCCCCGGAACAAATTTTCAGTAATTATGTTAGGCATATAGGTATTGGCGGAATTGCTATGGCAGGTGTTATAGGAATTATCCGTTCCTCGAAAGTGATCTCTACCGCCTTTGGTCTTGCAGCAAAAGAAATAATGGGTGCCAAAAAAACTGTTGAAGATAAGCTGAGAACTCACAGAGATATTGCTATGAAATATATTGCATTTGGAATACTTGCAACCGCATTTTTAATATTTCTATTCTTTTTATTAGGCGTAGTAAATACATGGCTTTATGCTCTCGTTGGTCTTCTTATTGTTTTGATTATTGCGTTTCTATTTACAACTGTAGCTGCTACTGCAATTGCAATTGTTGGTACAAATCCTGTTTCTGGGATGACATTAATGACACTGATTATTTCTTCAATTATTTTAGTATCTGTTGGATTAAGTGGAACAGAGGGTATGATTGCAGCATTGATTATTGGTGGGGTAGTCTGTACGGCACTTTCAATGTCGGGTTCATTTATTACAGACTTGAAAATTGGTTACTGGCTTGGTTCATCACCATATAAACAGGAGACCTGGAAATTTTTGGGAACCCTGGTTTCCGCAGCTACTGTTGGTTACGTAATTTTAATTCTTAATCAAACTTATGGATTTACAGGTGAAGGAGCTTTGGTTGCACCTCAAGCAAATGCAATGGCAGCTGTAATAGAACCATTGATGTCAAATCAACCGGCACCGTGGATTTTATATATTGTAGGCGCAATCTTTGCGCTAATTCTAACGATGATTGGTGTACCAGCATTAGCATTTGCTCTTGGAATGTATATACCTTTAGAACTAAATACACCATTGTTAGCTGGGGGATTGATCTCATATTTTGTTTCTACACGAAGCAAAAGTAAAGAGGTTAACAAAGCCAGAAAAGATAGAGGAACATTAATTGCATCAGGATTTATTGCCGGCGGCGCTTTAATGGGTGTAATTAGTGCTATTTTAAGGTATTATGGTATTAATATGGTTAATGCTGAATGGTTTGAATCACATTCCGCGGAACTGCTTGCTATTATTATGTTTGCAATACTTTGTGCCTATATGATTTGGGATTCTTTAAGAGGTAAGCCGGATAAGGAAGATTAATAAATTAACCACTAAATTAAAGAGATGCATCAATGATGCATCTCTTTTTTTATTCGCTTAAATATTCTGCTAATTTATTTTGAAGATCAGATATCTCAATATCATATCGTTCACCTGTTCTTCTTAATTTAACTTCGCATTTATTTTCTTTAAGTTTCTTTTCGCCAATAACAACCTGAATTGGCATACCGAGTAAATCTGCATCATTAAATTTAAAACCTGCCGCTGCATCCCTATCATCATACAAAACTTCATAACCTGCTGCTTTTAAATCTTCATAAATTTTATTTGCAGTTTCAATTACATTTTCTTTTTTCATATTAAGTGCTATAAGATGAACATCAAACGGTGCAAGAGTTTTATCCCAAATAATTCCTTTCTCATCAAAATTTTGTTCAATATAACAAGCCATAACCCTTTCAACACCAATCCCATAACTACCCATCACAATAGGATACTCTTTTCCATTTTCATCAGTAAAAAGAGCACCCATTGATTCAGAATATTTTGTACCAAGTTTAAAAATGTGACCCAGTTCAATTGCTGTAAAAACTTCAAGAATGCTATCACAATTTGGGCAGCCATCGCCATTCTCCACTATTCTAAGATCTGCATATTCTAAATTTTTAACATCCCGTTTAAAATCTATCCCACCAATGTGATAATCATTTTTATTTGCACCGCTAAAAAGATTATTTGCATCTTTAAGCAAGTTATCTGAAATTATTCTGTGTTTAAATCCAACCGGACCGATTGATCCTGCATCTGCACCCGTAATTTCTAAAAGTTCTTCAGGATGACCAGGTCTTGCAGTGCCGCCAAGGTAATTTTCTAATTTACTTTCATTCACTTCATCATTGCCTTGCATTAAAATTAAAACCGGTTTTTCATCATGAATATAAATTCTGGATTTTGCACAAACTGATTCATCAATCTTTAAAAACTCACATAGCTCATCAATACTTTTTACATTTGGTGTATGAATTTCCTTTATTTCTTCACTTTTTTCATCGCGCTTTTTCGCTTCAACCTTTGATGAAGCAACTTCAACATTTGCCGAGTAACCACAATTATTACAATATGCAACAGTATCTTCACCCGCGTCAGATTTTACCATAAATTCTTCAGAACCTGATCCACCCATTGCACCGCTGAATGCACCAACCACAAAATATTTTAAACCACATCTATCAAAAATATTTCTGTAAGCGCCATCGTGCTTTTTATAAGATTTATCCTGCTCTTCCTGGTTAATATCGAATGAGTAAGCATCTTTCATTAAAAATTGCCTACTACGTATAACCCCGCTTCTTGGTCTTGCTTCATTTCTAAATTTTGTTTGAATTTGATACCAGATCTGCGGCATATCTTTGTACGATTTTACAACATTCCTTGCATGAAATGTCATTATTTCTTCATGTGTAGGAGCTAAAACATATTCACGGTTTTTTACATGAAAAAGTATTTCACCAAAAGCTTCAACTCTTCCTGTTTCTTCCCAAATTTCTTTTGGATTTAATGCAGGAAGATGAAATTCCTGTCCGCCAATAGCATTCATTTCTTCCCTGATGATTTCAGAAATTTTTCTGATAACACGGTAACCCAATGGCAGGAAAGAATATATTCCCGCAGAAACCATTCTTATCATACCTGCACGCAGCATAAGAATATGGCTTGTTACAACCGCATCATTAGGTACTTCTTTTAGAGTTGGAACAAACGAATTGCTAAGTTTCATCTATAATTATTTTTCTTTAAATTAATATTTGTTGAAAATTGTGGCTAAAAATAACCAATTGGTAAGGTTTATCAAAGTTGACCGGGGTTTACGGATTTACAAGAAACGAGGATATATTTTAGTTATGAAGAATATTTAAATAGAAACTTCTTTGAATAAATAAACCTTATCTCTTGGTCTTACTAATTTATCAATTACAAAAGTAACTTCATCACCTTTTTCGGCGTTTGTTGCAGCTTTATCATTTTTTAAGAAAGCACTGAGAGTAAATTCTACAACACCTGTAGTTTCACCAATTATAAGTAACTCATCATTTTTATTTAACGAACCCGATTCAATAAGTATATGAACCACTTTAACCTTTGGAAAGTAATTAAGAACTTTCCCCAAATACTCTTTTCTCTTTGTAGCTTTTGAGCCGTGAATGTTTGCATATTCTTCTGAGGAAGGAACATCAAAATAAAATCCGGATGAAAATCCACGGTTGTATACTTGTTTTAATTCTTCCAGCATTTCTTTTTTAATATCATCTGTTAGCTTTCCATTCAAAATAAAGATCAATTGCTCGGCGGTAAACAGAAACAGTCTTTGCAACATATTCGGGGCTTCGTTTTCTTCCTTCAATTTTAAATGAATCAATACCGGCTTCAATTAACTGATCGATAAATTCAATTGTGCAAAGATCGTTGGGGGACATAACATAATCTTCACCTAATATTAAGGATTTATCAGAAGCGCTGTCATAAACTTCAAATTCTCTTCTGCAAGTTTGAACACATTCGCCGCGGTTTGCACTTTGCCCGAACATATGATGGCTCATAAAACATCTTCCGCTAACAGCAATACACATAGCACCGTGAACAAATGCTTCAATTTCCAGATCGGTGTTTGCTCTTATTTTTTTTATTTCTTCAAGTGAACATTCTCGCGCAAGAACAATTCTTACTGCACCAAGCTTTTTATAGATAGATGCAGCAAGCGAATTTGAAACGGATCCTTGTGTTGAGATACAAAAAGGTAAATTGTGTTTGCTGCACAATTCAGCCACAGATAAATCCCAGCAAATAATTCTATCAACTCCTGCTATTTTTGCTGCTGAGATTATCTCTTCAAGCTCACTTATCTCTTCTTCAAAAACTATTGTATTTATTGTAAGGTAAGTTTTAACTTCATTTTCTTTGCAAAACTTTACAACTTCAGGCAGATCATCGAGCGTGAAATTTGCAGCTTTAGCACGCATATTAAGTTTATCAACTCCAAAATAAACTGCATTTGCACCAGCTTGTACAGCAGTTCTCAGCATTGTCCAGTCTCCAGCTGGAGCCATAAGTTCTGGTCTTTGGTGGGTGGTTGGTAGTGGGTTGTTGGTAGTCATTTTTTCTTCGAGGAATTTGTAAGATAATTTATATATGCACTTAAGCGTGGTAGGAGATTTTCTATTTCACTGGCAATTTCAATTACCTCAGTGTCTGACAGCAACTTCCTTCTTTTTGATATACTTAGCCAGTATTTTGTTTCAAATAAAGGCCCTCTGGCTATTTTTACAAACCGAGCATTATCTATTTTGCTTCCTCTTCCATATCCCTCAGAAATATTTGCACCGACACTATCAATTGCCCTCAAAAGTTGACTGCCAATGTTTTTCCTGGAAAAATTATCCCACTCAATTACAAGATTCCAAATCTTGTCACCTATTTCAATTGAAGTATTTAGAATCTCCAGATCATCAAGCCTTGGCTTCTTCATCCTCTTCCCAACTTACTACCTGCTACCAACTACCAACTACTAACTCCTTCTCTCCCAAACTTGTGCAATTTCAATAATTACTTTTACAGCCATTTCCATATCCTGAATGGCAACCCATTCAAGCTGTGAATGAAAACTATGTTCACCTGCAAATATATTTGGAGTTGGTAATCCCATAAATGATAATCTTGAACCATCCGTACCGCCGCGAATTGGATGCATAATTGGTTTTATCCCCAAATTTTTCATTGCCTGGACTGCAAATTTTGTAACCTGGGGGTGTTTTTTTAATACTTCAGCCATATTTCTGTACTGTTCAATTACTTCAAAAGTGAATTTAGAGCCAGGAAATTTTTTAACGGTTTTTTGTGCAAGATTTTTAAGAAGTTTCTCATAAACCTTCAGTTTTTTTGTATCAAAATCTCTAATGATGAATTTTAAAGTTGTTACTTCCTCATTACCTGTTATTGTAGTAGGGTGAACAAATCCTTGTCTTTTTTCAGTAGTTTCCGGCGATAGTCTTTTCTTTGGAAGGCTTTCTAAAAACGCTCCGGCAACTTTCATAGAATTTATCATCTGGTTTTTTGCATATCCTGGATGAATGTTTTTTCCGATAAATTTGAGTACAACCATATCTGCGCTAAAAGTTTCAGATTCAACTTCACCCCTGCTTGAACCATCAACTGTGTATGCATATTTGGCACCAAGTTTTTTTAGGTTGATTTTTTCTGTTCCCCTTCCAACTTCTTCATCAGGTGTAAAACATATTTTGATAGGGCCATGTTTAACTTTAGGATGAGTTAAAAAATAATTTACTGCATCCATAATCTCAGCAACACCAGCTTTGTTATCTGCACCAAGCAATGTTGTGCCATCAGTAGTGATTATATCATAACCCTTCATACCCTTCAAATCCGGATTGTCTTTTACTTTTATAACCCATCCACCCTTGGGAAGTTTTATATCTCCCCCTTTATACTTTTTATGAATGATTGGCTTAATATTTTTCCCTGTTACAGCCGGTGAAGTATCAACATGTGAAATAAACGCAATTGGTTTAACTTTCTTCTTTGTATTTGCAGGGAGTGTTGCCATTACATATCCCCATTTATCCATAACAGCATCTTTCAAACCCATTTTCTTTAATTCTTTTGCCAGATCAGCAGAGAGTTTTTTCTGTTTTTCCGTACTAGGAAAACTCACAGAATCTTCATCTGACTGTGTATCATACTTAACATATTTTAAAAATCTATCTACACAGGTAAATTTATATTTGTTATCAAACATTTATTCCTCCTGGAATTTATTATATGAAAATTGTTATTTATCAACTCTAATAATTTCTACTCTCCTGTTTTTTGCTCTTCCTTCAGGAGTATTGTTGTCTGCAATTGGTTTTGCACTGCCAAGCCCCATAACTGTAAATCTGCCTTTTGGTATACCTCTGGAAACAAAATAATTTAATACTGATTCAGCTCTCATCTGAGAAATTTTTAAATTGCCTTCCTGCGATCCAACATTATCCGTGTGTCCTTCAATTTTCCATCTTGATGTTGGAAACTTTTTCATTTCCGCAAGAATTTTATCCAGCTGTGAAATTGCTGCCGGTTTAAGATCAGCACTGTTAAATTCAAATGAAGTTTCTGAACTTAAAGTTACTTCTTCAATGGGACTTTCGTCTTCAACTATCAATTCAGACGTTTCTATTACTTCAGGGATAACTCCTTCTGTAATTTCGCAACCCTTTTCATCAACTTGCATTCCAGCAGGAGTACCCGGACATTGATCGAAATGGTCTGGTATCCCATCTAGATCAGAATCTACCGGGCAGCCGTTTTTATCCACATCAATATCATAAGGAGTGTTTGGGCATTTATCTAGATGATCAGGAACTCCGTCAGCATCCCTGTCAAAAGGGCAGCCATAATCATCAACCGGAATTCCTCTTTGCGTACCTGCACAAAGATCCATATAATCAGGCACACCATCTTTATCAGAATCCAGCGCGCATCCTCTTGAATCTACCTTTGCACCTTTAGGAGTTTCGGGACAATCATCCATGTAATTTGCAACACCGTCTTTATCACTATCCAGCGGGCAGCCGAATTCATCAACTTTAATTCCAGGCGGAGTATTGGCACACATATCATCAGAATCAACTATACCATCACCATCTGTATCAAAATCACTTAAGAATGAATATGAAATCCCTCCCAGTATTGTAAAGAACATATCGTTGCTTGTACCTTTTGCTATGTCATCAAGATTATCGTTTGGAGACATTTGCAAACCTGTACTTAAATTAAGTGATAAGTTTTCTGTAACAGGATATTTAATTCCAAGTTCTGCATTGTAGTTTACCTCATTCCTGCTATAATCACCCGCTTCATTATTTTGCAGACGTATTCCTCCCTCGCCTTTAGGATCAAATTTCAAAGATGATAAACCTGCAAACAAATATGGAAATAGATCATCATTTACACTTATCATAAAAATTATACCTATTCCCAATGTAGAGATGTTTGTTCTAAATTCTGCAGGATCGCGATTATCATCGTTTCCTTTTAAAAATCCTGCACTTCCAAAAGCTCTTAAACCAAAAGAACTTTTAACCCACGCCGGGAAAAAATATTCAATAGATACTCTACCTTGATAATCTGTGCCAAACCCTTCATAATCAGTGCTTGTAAGAGTGGCTCCTGCATCTACAGAGAGAACAATTGTGCCTGAAAAAGGATTGTGCTTTTGTGTCTTTACAATTTGGGAGAAAGTTATTGAACCAAAGATTAAATTTAGAACAATTACAGTTACAGTATTTCGCATTAAATTTCCGTTAGTTTTGATAAAGAGAACTTAAATTTAAGTGTAATTGGACTTTTCACAAAGCAAATAGGATTAAAAGAACATAAATGTATGATCTTGAAATGATTTTAATATCCCCTCCTTAACACCTTATCCATATCAGATTTTATCATTAGTCTAACTAAATCTTCAAATTTAGTTTTTGCTTTCCAACCAATTTCTTTTTTAGCTTTACCTGCATCACCTATAAGCATATCAACTTCTGTGGGGCGGTAATAATTTGGATTAACAGCTACAATTATGTTTCCAACTTTAAGTTTTTTGGAGAAATCAAAATTAAATGATTTTATACGTGATGAATATTCAATTAAAGCTTTTGCTTTTTCAAGATCTATTGATTTTATTTTACCCTTTTCAAATTTACCTTTTCCAATCCATTCAATTTCAATTCCTAAATTCTTAAATGCAATAGTGGTAAATTCTCTAACGGTGTGGGTTTCACCCGTTGCAAGCACATAATCACCCGCAATGTTGTGTTGAAGAATTTTCCACATTCCTTCACAATATTCTGGTGCATAACCCCAATCTCTTTTTGCATCCAGGTTACCAAGTGTAACAATTTGCTGTAGACCTGCAGCAATTCTTGAGGCTGCACGTGTAATTTTTCTTGTTACAAAGGTTTCACCTCTTCTTGGTGATTCGTGGTTAAACAATATTCCGTTTGAAGCAAAAATATTATATGCCTCACGGTAGTTCACTATAATCCAGTAACCATAAAGCTTTGCAACACCATATGGTGAACGCGGGTAAAATGGAGTTTGTTCGTTCTGAGGAATTTCTCTTACTTTTCCATAAAGCTCACTTGTGGAAGCCTGGTAAAACTTTACCTTATTCAATCCAACTTCTCTTATTGCATCAAGGAATCTTAAAGTACCAAGGGCATCAACCTGTGCTGTGTAATCAGGTATTTCAAATGAAACTTTAACATGGCTCTGTGCTGCAAGATTGTAAATCTCATCCGGTTCAATTTTTTCCAGCAGTCGATTTAGATTGCTTGTATCAACAAGATCACCGTAGTGCAGAAATAATTTTTTATTTAGAATTTCAGGATTATTATAAAGATGATCGATTCTTCCAGTATTGAATGAACTACTTCTTCTTATAATTCCGTGTACTTCATAACCTTTTTCAAGAAGAATTTCGGTTAAGTAACTTCCATCCTGCCCAGTAATACCAGTAATAATTACTTTTTTCATTGCAAATAGTTTTTAGTAGTTAGAATCTAGTAGTTAGTAGTTAGATTTTATTGTATTCATATATGCTTGTAACAATTTTGCAATATCATCTAACGATTCGTTTATATTTTCATCATTTATATAATTTAAATCTTTTGCCAGAATAATATAATATTTACATTCTTGAATTGAACCTTGTGCAATATTATAAAATCGTAATTTATCGGCTTTACCTTTTTTTATAAATCCTTCAGAAATATTTGCCGGGATGGAAACCGAAGCTCTCCTAAATTGTGAAACTAATCCATAAGATTCACTTTTAGGAAAACCTGATGTTAATTTATAAATATTTAGCACGAACTTATGAGCTTTTTGCCATACTAATAAATCTGTAAAACTTTTCGATTTCTCCATTCTAAATTCTAACTACTAAATTCTAAATTCTCCTTAAACCATTTATATGTTTTTTCTATCCCTTCCCTCAATTCGGTTTTATATTTCCATCCAAGTGAATTTATTCTTGATGCATCCATAAGTTTGCGAGGGGTACCATCGGGTTTAGAATTATCATAAACTAATTTTCCCTCAAATCCAGTAACATTTGCAATTAAAGCAGCTAAATCAGCTATTGATAAATCTTTACCTGTACCAATATTTAAATGCGTGATGCTGTTTTCATATAGTTCTTTTGCATCTACATTTTCCATTAGGAAGATTATTGCATCTGCAAGATCTTCAACATATAAAAATTCACGCATTGGTTTTCCTGTTCCCCAAATAACAACTTCACTTAGTTTATTTTCTACAGCTTCATTAAATTTTCTTATAAGTGCAGGAAGAGCGTGCGAAGTTTCCAGGTTAAAGTTATCATGTGGGCCGTACATATTTGTTGGCATAACTGAATAAAAATTACATCCATACTGTCTGTAATAATTTTCACAAAGTTTTATTCCTGCAATTTTGGCAATTGCATAAGGTTCATTTGTAAATTCAAGATAATCAGAAAGTAGATATTCCTCTTTAAGCGGTTGCGGTGCAAGTTTAGGATAAATACATGAGCTGCCTAAAAAAATTAATTTCTCTACTCCGTTTTTATATGCAGAATGTATAATATTAGACTCTATCATCAAGTTATCGTAAATAAATTCAGCACGATAAGTATTATTAGCAAGTATTCCTCCAACCTTTGCTGCAGCAACAATTACAATATCCGGTTTTTCCTTTTCAAATAACTTTTCTGCTTCATCCTGCCGAATTAAATCTAAACCCGGGAAATCTTTAACTAGAAGATTTTTGTAACCGTTCTTTTCCAGTACTCTTTTTATTGCAGAACCAACCATCCCAGTATGCCCTGCAAGATATATTTTTTTCTTTTTGTATTCTTTCTTCATCTAAATATTACTGAAGCAATAAGATTTTATAGACCATAATAAACAGCAAAATGAAATTCGTTAATATTTTTATCTGTAAAACTCCGGTCTGTTTGCTGTGTTGATGTTTTAGCGAACTGAAATCTTGCTCTAAAAAATAATTCATGCAAAATTTCATATTTAACTGATGCACCAAAGTAAGTATGATTTGTTCTCATGCCAAATAAAAATGGTGGCTGAGGCTGCTCATATTGCCCTTCAACATCGCCCTTTTCACCTTGTCTTATAAACCGAGCCCAGACTTTGGCTTCAAGTCCTCTTAAAAATCTGTACTTAAGAGATCCGTAAACCTGGTCAGCGTTACTTCCCATCCAGTGCCCAAGTGAGTAATTTGCGCTTGCATAAGTTGTGGTTGGGATAAAATGTTCATAAGTGTATGGATAAGTTTTAGAATACTCAAGCTTTGCAGTCAAATTTTCAAAAGGTAAATCAGTAATTGATGATCCAACTGTAAATCCAATTTGATTTCTCTGGCTGTACGAATCAAACAAACCGTTCAGAGTAATTTCATCAATAAAAAGTGTTGCATACAAATGCGTATTAATTATTTGGCCGCGCGAACTTACGGAAGCAAAAAATTGTGCATTGTTTCCGGCAGCATTATTCTGGCGGCTAAGATAATGGTCAGCAAGACGAAAAAATGATACGGGAATCAGGTAAAGTATTTCCAGCTTATCAGAATATACCATTGATTCACCGAGCGAAATACTTAATCCTTTTACTGGTCGCAATGTTAGTGTATGAGATGCGATGTATTTATTTCTAAATAAAAATCTTGGTCCTCCAGTATCCGTGTAATATATTTCAGTTGAGTCTACAACATCAGAAGCCAGCCAGCCGTGAAAGTAATTAAAACCAAACCAATCAACCGGAGAAATATCTAATCGAATAAAAGGATATGATGGCGGTTTTTGTGAAAGAACCAGGAGTCCGTTATCTCCGTAACCCCATTCTAAAAAGTCTTTTCCAACTGCAAAAGTACCCCAACTCCAATCTGTTGCTATAATTCCCTTTGCCTCGCTATATTCAATTTTATCAGGCGGATAATCTACAATTGTATGATTACTTCTTTCATTTACACCTGTAATTGGTGAGAACTGCTTGTCTTTATCTATTGTTGCTCCGCTTTCTGTATTATCTCTAAAATCAAAGCTCACACCAATTGAATTACTTATGTAACCATAAGTGTAAAATCCGTTCCAAAAGTGTGTTCGTTTTTCTTTATCAAGAGATCCCATCTCTGCACCAAGAATTAAGCTAAGATTAACTTTAAATGCATCACTCCTGTAAGAAAAAAATCTCCATCTACCAGCCGGATCATGACCGAAAAAATTTGTGTGCTTATATTCCCTATTCCTATCAGCTTTCAATATTGCCTCGTGGTAGAAATCTTCTATAAAGAATTTAAGCTCTTCTTTTTCAAGTGAGGTAAGTTGATCAGAACTATCATCTGCTTCAAATAGTTTCTCTAAAATATATTTTCTTGCAATTGGTCTTATTTCATCGTGAAATTCTAAAACTCCTTTCTGGCTTAACCTTGCAAGAAAATTATATACATCACGATGAAGAGGTTCATAAACAACTTGTGGAAAGGAAGTAGAAATTGAAACTAGTATAAAAAACGCTATAAAAGTATTTTTAGTTGCAGATAATGATTTAGAAATCAGATTAAACCGCATTAATGAATTCCTTAATTCTATTAACAACAAAATTCAACTGTTCATTGCTAAGGTCGGGATAAATTGGCAGTGCCAGCGATGTAGCTGCCGCAGCATTTGCATCAGGAAAGTCCTCATCACCATATCCAAGATCTTTAAAGCATTCCTGCTGATGAAAAGGAACTGGATAATAAATTTCACATCCAATTTCATTTTTTAAAAGAAATTCTTTTAAAGAATCTCTATTCTTAACTCTTATTATATATTGATTATAAATGTGATAATTCTGCAACTTGTTAACATTTATATAAACGGCTTTGGGCAGTAATACCTTATTTTTATCATCAAAATATATTCTGCCTGTTTCTTCTGCCAAGTCAGCATTTATAAATAAAGAGTTATATGTTTCAGCGTTTTGCCTTCTCTTTTCAGACCAGGAATTTAAGTGCGGAAGCTTAACTCTTAGAACGGCTGCCTGCAATGCATCAAGTCGGAAGTTTCCACCAATTACTTTATGATAATATTTTAATTCGCCTCCGTGTACTCTTTTTAACCGCAGCATTTGTTCAAGCTCATCGTTTTCTGTTACTACTAATCCACCATCACCGTAGCAGCCGAGATTTTTACTTGGGAAAAATGAAAAACATCCAATATCGCCAATCGTTCCTGCACGCTTTCCATCACTATATTCTGCACCTATTGCTTGCGCAGCATCTTCAATTACTTTTAGATTATACTTTTGAGCTAATTCCATTATAGGTTTCATATCAGCACTTTGTCCATAAAGATGAACAGGAATGATGGCTTTTGTTTTTGAAGTTATTTTTCTTTCAACATCAGCTGGATTTATGTTAAAAGTTACAGGATCAATATCTATAAAAACAGGTGTGGCATTTAACCGCGAAACAACACCCGCTGTAGCAAAGAAGGAATATGTTGGCACAATTACTTCATCGCCCGGATTTATATTAATTGCCATTAATGCAAGCAGCAATGCGTCAGTTCCAGATGAAACACCTATAGCGTATTTACAGTTTAGGTATTTGCAAAATTCTTCTTCCATTTTTTGAACTTCTGGTCCAAGTATAAAGTACTGAGATTCAGCAACTTGTAAAATTGCTTCATCAAGTTCTTTCTTTAATGATTGGTATTGTGGTTTTAGGTCCAGCAGAGGTACTTTCATATCAAACTCATTCTTTCATCTAAAATTAGTGAGAAACGTATGGAATTACTAATACAAAGGTAATTGCTATGGTGTGTAAATGAAATCTTTATCTATCTCTTTAAACTTTTTTGCGCTCAAATCTTTTTCTGAAACTACGGTGTTTTTTATTTTCCAATCAATATTAAGATCTGAATCATTAAAAAGGATTGATCGCTCGTGTTCTTTACTATAATAATTTGTGCACTTATACGAAAATATTGCTTCATCGGATAAAACGGAAAAGCCATGAGCCATCCCGGGCGGTATCCAAATTTGCGTTTTGTTTTCAGAGTTAAGTAAGTGCGAATAATATTTACCAAAAGTTGGGGAGCCAAACCTTATATCAACAGCAACATCAAGTACCTTACCGGTAATTACCTGGCAAAGCTTACCTTGAGCTTTCTCACCAATCTGGTAATGCAATCCTCTTACTGATCCTTTTTTTGATAATGATATGTTATCCTGAACAAAGATTGCATCAATTCCACTCTCGGAATATTTTTCCTTTTTATAGGATTCATAAAAGTAACCTCTCTCATCAGTAAATACTTCTGGTTCAATTAACAACAATCCTTCAATATTTGTTTTAGTAACTTTCATCAGTTTCAAATTTCCTGCAATATTTTTTCCAAATAATCTCTGTAAAGTGATTTTGGAATAGAGACAACTAGTTCAGCGAATTTGTCCTTATTAATAAATCCTTTGTAGTAAGCTATTTCTTCAATGCAAGCAACCTTTAAACCCTGCCTGTCTTCAATAACTCCAAAAAAGTTTGAGGCTGCAAGCAACGCTTCAGGCGTTCCGGTATCAAGCCATGCAATACCCCTTCCGATTTTCTCAACATGAAGTTGGTTCAGCATCATATATTTTTTATTAACATCTGTAATTTCCAGTTCACCACGCGCAGAAGGTTTGAGATTTTTTGAAATATCAACAACGGAGTTATCAAATAAATATAATCCCGGTATTGCAAAATGTGATTTGGGAGATTGGGGTTTTTCCTCAATTGATATTACTTTACCATCATCGTCAAATTCAACAATTCCATATCGTTCAGGATCATTTACCTGGTAACCAAAAATTGTTGCACCATCTTTGTTTGCCAGTGCTTTATAAAAGAAATCGATATTACCATAAAAAATATTATCCCCTAGTATTAAACAAACAGGATCATTCCCTACAAAATGTTCTCCTATAATAAACGCCTCAGCAATACCATTCGGTTCTTTTTGAACTTCATACTCAATGATTAATCCAAACTGTGAACCATCGCCAAACAATTGTTTATAGAGAGGGATTGTGTTTTCATCAGAAATGATTAAAATATTTCTAATACCACCAAGCATTAATATTGAAAGCGGATAAAATATCAGAGGTTTATCATAAATAAGGGTTAACTGCTTGCTGTATACTTTTGTTATTGGGTAAAGCCGTGATCCTGAGCCACCGGCTAAAATTATTCCCTTATAATTACTTTTATTATGATTTGTTTTTCCTTGTGGGTTCATCATAGTGATGCAAATATAAAAAGATTATATATTATATTTGAATTTTTGAAGTGTAAATTAGAAGGGTTGATTTTAGAGCAGTGTGCCGCTAAGCACTATAATTGCTACTGAAAAGTAAATTAACAATCCGAAGACATCAACAATTGTTGTTACTAAAGGTGTGGATGATGTAGCTGGATCGGCACCAAATTTTTTTAAAATGAACGGGAGCATTGAGCCGGATAGGGTTCCCCAAAGAACAATTCCAATTATTGAAAGAGAAATTGTTATACCAATTAAAATCCAGTGAATACCGATAACTGAAGAAAACTGAGCCAGAAAAGCAACCTGGAAAAAGCCAAGCAGACCAAGCGTTAATCCTATTATTAATCCTGTAAAAATTTCTCGTTGCATTATTCGCCACCAATCTGCAAGTGTAATCTCGCCAACCGCCATTGCTCTTATTACCAAAGTTGCAGCTTGAGAACCTGAATTTCCACCGCTTGAAATAATAAGTGGAATAAAGATTGATAAAACAACTGCTTTGCTTATTGCATCTTCAAAATAACCCATAACAACTGCTGTTAGAATCTGGGCAATAAACAAAATTGTTAGCCAGACCACCCGTTTTTTAACCATTTCCAATAGTGGAATTGTTGGATAAGGTTCTTCCAGAGCTTCCATTGCGGCGAGTTTATGAATATCTTCAGTGGCTTCTTCTTCAGCTACATCCAATACGTCATCAACTGTAACAATACCAAGAAGCACACCAAATCTATCTGCAACAGGTAAAGCTATCCTGTCATATTTTTTAAAAACTTCAACTGCCTCTTCCTGGTCATCGTGAACATTAAAGGAAACAAAATTACCATCCATTATTTCTGTAACTTTAATTTCAGGGTCCGCTAAAATCAAATCCCTTATTCTTATATCATCAAGCAGTTTTCCCCTATCATCAATAACATAAACAATATTAAGTGTTTCTTTATCCCTCCCGTTTTCCCTTAAGTATTTTAATGTTTCATCGATTGTCCAATCAGGTTTTACAGCAATATAATCGGGAGTCATCAACCTCCCTATGCTGTTCTCAGGATAACCTAATAGTGTTTGTGCAATCTTTCTTTCTTCAAATGATAACAGTTGTATAAGCTGTTTTGCTGCTGCACTTGGTAATTCTTCGAGCAAAGCAGTACGGTCATCGGGATCCATTTCGTTAAGAATTGCAGCAACCTCGCTTTGAGCCATTGCTTTTAGTAAATCTTTTTGTGTATCCACTTCAAGATTTTCAAATGTATCGGCTGCTAATTCATTGGAAAGAAGGCGAAAAATTATTACTTGTTCTTGTGCTGAAAGATCTACTATCAGTTCAGCAATATCGGCAGGAGTCCAATCGGTTAAAACTTCTTTTAGGATGCTAAGCTTTCTCTCAGCAATAAGAGATTTTATTTCGGGTTGTAGCAATTTGCTTAGCATTTTTAATCCCTTTTAAGTTTTAAACCCTTTTTTACATCTTGTTCAATTTTTATAAAATTTTATATAAAAAATACCCCATAAAAGTGGTAAAAACAATTTCAGTTTGGCATATTATTTCCAGAATAATTAAGTTATTTCAATATTGTGTTAAATTTGAACTAAACTATTTTAGATACAAAATGAATATTGTTGTTGATGAAAATATTGCCTTAGTAAAGGAGGCACTTAGCCAATTTGGAAATGTTCGCCTGATTAATGGAAGAGATATAACAGATAAATCAATTGATAATGCAGATGTTCTAATTGTGAGATCAATAACAAAAATTAATGCTGAGCTGCTTAAAAATAGTAAAGTTAAGTTTGTTGGAACTGCAACAATTGGTACAGATCATATTGATTTGGAATACCTTAAAAGTAAAAATATTGCTTTTACATATGCGCAAGGATGTAATGCAGATTCAGTTGCAGAATATGTTTTTACAGCGCTATTAAAAATTTCAACAAACGAAAAAATTAGTTTAAATAAAAAAACTATTGGCGTTGTTGGAATAGGAAATATTGGCAGCAGGGTTGTAAAAATTGCTGAAGCTTTTGGTTTGAATGTACTTAAAAATGATCCCCCATTAGAAAAAAAGGGAATAGGAAATCATTACTCTTCGCTAAATGAGATTTTACAAGCTGATATTATTACTCTACATGTTCCTTTAAATAGAGGCGATATGGATAAAACTTATCATCTATTAAATGAACAAAATCTAAGTAGAATAAAAGAGGGTGCAATTTTAATAAACACTGCGCGCGGGGCAGTAATTGATAACGATGCCCTTTTAAAAACTTTGTGGAGAAAAAAAATATATACGGTATTAGATGTATGGGAAAATGAACCGGCTGTTAATACGAAACTACTTAATATTATTGAGATTGGGACTGCACATATTGCGGGTTATTCTTTAGAAGGAAAGATTAATGGTACAAAAATGATTTACCGGGCACTCTGTAAATTTTTTCAACAAAAACCTGGCTGGATACCTTTACTGCCAAATATTATAAATTGTGAGAAAATTGTGAAAGATAAAAAAAGTAGCGAGTTAAACCTTTATGAATTAATTAGCTCGATTTATAATATTGAAGAAGATGACAGGAAAATGCGAAATATTATAAAATTGAAAACGGAAGATCAATCAAAATATTTTGATCAATTACGAAAAGAATATCCTTTACGAAGAGAGTTTAGTAATTATACAGTGCATTTAGGCAACGATGAACATCATTTAGAGAAGATATTAAGAGCACTAGGGTTTAATTTGAAATGAGTAAAACTAATCATCATTTTCTTCCAGCTTAAACTCAACCGGTATATCCAATTGAACCTTGATTCTTTGCCCTCGCTGCATACCTGGTTTAAATCGGTGATAATATACTGCTAATCGTGCTGCTTCATCACAGCCATAACCAATACCTTCAACAACTTCAGCATTAAGTACTTCGCCATCTCTATCAACAAACGCACGGACTATAACAGTTCCTTCAATTTCGTTCTCCCTAGCCTCTTTTGGATAGGATATCTTTTTATAAATAGCATTCATTCCGCCAATTGGTTTTGGAAGTACTTCTACAGAAATATAAAATGCAGGGTCATCTTCATAATTATGTTCTTCTTCTACAACAGGAGGCAATGGATTATTGGGATCAAAGGTTGTTTTATTTTTTTTCTCTTGCTCTCTTTTTAATTTATATCGTTCGTATTCAGCCAATAGTTTTTCGTATGCACCATCATCGAGTACAATTTTTTCAACAACCAAAACCCCATTTTCATAAAAGATATCTTCAATATAATTACCAGTACTATCAAACATTGTTGTAGGTCCTTCACGTTTTCCATTCTCAATTGTAAACATTTCCCGTAATGTACCATTATCATCGTAAATTCTTACAAGCCCTTCAACTTTACCATTAATGTAATTAAGCTCTTCCTTTTTACTTCCATCTTCTCTATAAAAAACTGCTTCACCATCTCTTACTCCATCTTTAAAATGAATATTGGATTTTACATTTCCATTTTCGTAGTATGAAATAGTGGAATCTGTTTGCGCAAAAGTGCAAACAGAAGAAATTATAATTAAAACTAATAAAGTTGTTCTCATAAAATTATATTTTTTAAGGGTAGAAAAGATAATACTTAATTTTGAGTAATTAGAGGCATTAAAACGGCAACAATAAAAATTAGAATTGAAAATCCGAAGATGATGTAACCAATTTCGATATCATAGTTTAGTAAACCAGTTTCATTCAACAGGTAGTGCCAATCGTGATAAACTTTATTACCTCCCAATAATGGTATATTCTGCGCACGTGCATCTGCGGCATAAACACTTATATTAATAAAATTCTGCCCAAGCCACAGCATTGCAACCTGTACGCCTGTCCTGTAATCATTTCTGAAAAAAAACCATGCAATTATCGAGGGAATTATAATTTGCATAAGCGTACCACCGAGAGTATAAATGAATTTGCCAAAAAATCTGAATATGACATGACCCGCTTCGTGTATTACAAGGTCTATGTTATCCAATAATCCGTATTCACCACGATTAAATATCCAGTAAAGAGCAATTGGTAAAACGATGATTGAAGGTACCCATCTTTTAAATTCATCAAAATTTGTATGATCTTTGGCACGTTTTATATCAACCTGATCATTTTTACTTTCAGGATTCATTGTTTAACTAAATTTAAAAATAATAGATGCGTAAATTTCTGAAATTCTAATTTAAGATGTAAACCCTTAAGGGTGAAATTAGTTGGAAATGAAAACTAAAAATCTTTTTATGAATGTAAACTGAGGAGATTCTGCTAAAACTAATTATACTCTGTTTTTTACAGATGACGGGTTTTGTTCATTTTTATTTGCAATGTTTTCCTCGATATGCTTTGTAAATGATACAGAAAAAACCGATCCCTTATTCTTTTGGCTCTTTACCGCAATAACAGCGTTATTAACTTCAACATATTTTTTAACAAGTGCCAATCCTAATCCGTTACCTTCGTAGTTTCTTTTCTGTCCAACATCTTCCTGGGAAAACGGTGAGAAAACATCATCAATGTATTCAGCGCTCATGCCAATACCTGTATCTTCAACTTTTACAACAACATTATTTTCTTCTGAAGAGGTAACTGTTACTTTTACATATCCTTGATGAGTGTACTTAAGAGCATTTCCAATAAGATTTTGAAAAATTTGATTCACAGTATATCTATCAGCATTTATTAGCATTTCTTTACTGGAAGATTCAAAAATCATTTTCAAACCTTTTTCATTTGCTAGAGTAGTAAACTCTCCAAAAAGATCTCTTATTTCATTTACAGGATCAAAAGTTTCAAACTCCGGTTTAAAATTTCCGCTTTGGATTGCTGAAAGTGAAAGTATCATATCAATTGTTCTGTGCAGCCTTCTTCCCGCACTATCAACTGATTGAATAATTGCATGAATATCTTCATCATCCCCAGCTATTTCATCAGATAGAATCGGGATTGATGCAAGGATTACATTTAATGGTGTTCTGATTTCGTGTGACATTTGTGCAAGAAAAGCACTTTTTAATCTATCTGATTCTTTTGCCTTTTCTAATGCAATGGTTAAATCATTTTCTGTTTTTCTAATATCGGTAATATCCAGGATCTGAACCAGTGTTTTTACCGGGCGACCGGTCTCATCAGTAATTGCAAATGATTTTATAATCGCCAGAATGCTGCTTCCATCCTTTTTAATCAGTTGAGATTCCATATCTATATTTACAGCTTCTCTAAGCAATTTGTAAATTGGTTTATACTGTGTGCTTTCATTATCGGATAGAATTTTTTTAATAGGGTATCCTGTAATTTCATCACTTTTATAACCTAAAGTTTCTGAGAAGGATTTGTTTACGCTTATTATTGTGCCGTTATTAGCAGTAATTACCATACCAAATGGAGCACGTTCAAAAAGAGTTTTAAATTGTATCTCGCTGTCTTTTAGATATTCCTGAACCTGTTTGCGGCGATTGATCTCACCCTGAAGTTCATAAGAACTTGTTTGTATTGATTCTCCCCAAATTTTATCTTCATTGCCAATGGCAGTTACGGTGCTATCAAATTGGTTTAGAACTTTGTTTATTTTTTCCGCAAGCATTCGCAGTTCATTATTATTAAACTTACGAACCGATAACCTTGGACCACCATTTATTGATGTATCCAAAGCTGAGATCAATCTACGCAGTGGACTTATAGATATTAAGCTTATCAAATAAGAAAATACCATTCCAATAGAAAGAATTATCAAACAAAATAGCGCAAGTAAGAATGATTTTCTTTCAAGTTCCGCTGCTAGTGCTAAAGAATTAAAGCCAAGATAAATTTTACCAACAATTAACCTGTTTGTGGTAACAGGTAAGAGCACCTTATACAATTTTTGATTTGCCGAAAGAGTATTTGAATTTACCGTGTTCACATACAAATTACTTTCAGCAGAACTTATATTAAACTCAAAAATAAAGTTTTCATTGTCATCAAGTATTACTGCATATTCTACTCCATTTACAAACAGAATTTCTTTTAGTTTATCACTTTCCTTAACTTCTTTCTGCCAAAAGTATTCCGGATTTTGTTCGATGTAATTTAAAATGATGGCAGCCTTAGAATTGAAAACATTGCAAGCATCTTCTTCAAAAGATTTTAAAAAGTAGAAATAGATTACACCGCTTAGAAGAATAAAGAAAAAAGTGAATCTTAGCGTTAATTGAAGCTGTAATTTTTTTGGTTTATTATATAGTGTCATCAATCAAATAATTGAGTTTATTATTTTATCCATTCCTCCCAGATGACACTGCTAGTATTATAACAACTTTAATGCCTTTTATTAAACTAAAAAAAGCGGCTTTTTCTCTATTTTAATGTAAAAAATTGAGATTATAGGGATTGTTGTTTTCTTTCGAGACAAAATCAAAAAATGAAATAGCTTGTGTTTTTGGTAATTTTTTTGCAATATAGTGCACTATTTTTTGCCCTAATTAAATTTCTTATTACAACTCATTATATGGAGGTATCTATGGCATCTTTTGTACGGATTATTGGTGTTATTCTACTGCTCTCAACATTTACTTTCGCTCAAGAAAGCCTGGTATTTGATAACGAGACAGATCTATCTGGCAATTTTACATACCAGGTTGACCCCAACTGGATATACCAATCAGATAATTCAGCAGCTTTGCTCTATGATAACGGTCCTGCATTTAACGTACCGGGCGGAGGACCGGTGGCAGGTTCAGATTTAAGCTTACTGGAAAACACCACTCTTGGTATGAGTACTTTAGGATTTGGTGCTCAAATTTCTGCATCAGCAAATAACAGAATTGCTGATGATTTTATTATTCCTACCGGTGAGACCTGGACAATTGACTCTGTTGTGTTTTATGCATATCAAACCAGTGGAGGGATTCCATCAACAATAACCGCAGTTAATGTGAGAATTTGGGATGGAGATCCATCCGTAAGTGGTACGGTAATTTGGGGCGACACTTCAACAAATGTAATGACTAACACCACATTTTCTAATATATACAGGCATTCTGAAACATCTCCAGGAACAACCAGGGCTATTATGCAAAACCAGACTTCGATCAATACAACTTTAGGAGAAGGAACTTACTGGATTGATTTTCAATTTGCCGGCTCCACATCTTCAGGCCCCTGGGCACCTCCTATTGCGATATTAGGCACAGCTTTAACTGGAAACGGTCTTCAGTATATCGGGTCAACCCAAACATGGGGACCAGCAGAAGATCTTGGAACATCTGCACAACAGGGATTTCCTTTTCTAATTTATGGTAGCACTGGCGGAAGCGGCGGCGGAACATTCCCTGAGATTTTATATTACAAATTTGATGAAGCAGGATCAGATTCCACTGAAAACTTTGCTGTTCCTGGCAGTGGTTTTGATTACGCACAGGTTATAGGTGCTCATACTCTTGGTTCAACAGGGCAATTTGGTGCTGCGTTAGTTGCTGGTGGTGGCACCGGTGCTGTTGATTATGTAAATACTGGCTGGATTACAGATCTCGGAGCTAGTGATTGGACCATCAGCCTGTGGTTAAACGATCTGCTCGATGTAACAAACTTGAATTACATTTTTGGAGATAACACAGCAGGTTCCTTCCGCTGCTTCTATAATGGCGTGGCTCCAACAGGTGGCATTATTCTAAGAGGTCCATCAATGACAGATGTGGGAGTTACTGGAGTACAGCCAGGTCCGTCAGTTGTTCATTTTGTGTACGATTCATCTGTCCCAGAAATAAGAGCCTATCTAAATGGAGCATTTCAAATAAATGTGGTTCAAGCTGCACCATTGAATATTAATGGAACCGCTCCATTCAAAGTTGCGGGTTACAGTTCTTCATCAGGTATGGAAGCTGGTGGACTTTTAGATGAGTTCCGTTTTTACAACCGGGCACTTGATAGTGCAGAAGTTGCATCCACCTGGAACATTACTATTATTCCTGTTGAATTAACTTCGTTTACAGCTTCTGTAAATAATAATGATGTTACACTGAACTGGGCTACAGCATCTGAATTAAACAACAATGGGTTCCAGGTAGAGAGAAAATCCAATGGAGAATTTGAGCCAATTGGATTTGTTCCTGGTTTTGGTACTACCAGTGAAACAAAAACATATTCATTCTCTGATGCAAATCTGAATCCTGGAGTTTATTCCTACAGGTTAAAACAAATAGATTATGATGGCAGTTTTGAATATTCTGACCCGGTTGAAGTTACTATTATTGTGCCGGATGTATATTCATTACATCAGAATTATCCTAATCCATTTAACCCAACTACAAAGATTACCTTTACACTTGCTGCAAATGCAAATGTTACTTTAAAGGTATTTGATATTCTTGGGCAGGAAGTTATGACACTCATTAACAACGATCTTACTGCAGGAGTTCATAATTATGACTTTGATGCAGCAAGCTTTAACAGTGGTGTTTACTTCTACAGGATTGAAGCTAACGGAGTTGATGGATCTAATTTTACCAATGTTAAGAAAATGATCTTACTGAAGTAAAATTTACTCCATAATCTTCTAATTAAGCCGGTTCTATCTCTTGAACCGGCTTTTTTTATTAATGCTAAATCTCTTCGAAAACTAAAGAGTTAAGTATTTGGCACAATAATTATTCTTATTAAAATTGCTTTTTTTTAAACATTCTTATTGCATTAATAATTTTTTTTTTGCAATATGGTACACTAATTTTAACCCCGAATGAGGGCTTTTAATACTTAACAAGGAGGTAGCTCTATGAAACAACTTTTCAGTTTATTTTTCTTAATCATTTTTATCTCAGGTTTAGCATTTGCTCAAGTTGGTGACTCCCAAGAAACTCTTCTTGAACAAACGAGAGCACGGATCAGTGAACAAACCTCAGGTGTAGATCCTGTACAACCTGTTTCCTTCCCGATAGAAGCTGTTACCCACCCGCTATTTGTTGGCGTGGATGATGTAACTGTACCGGCTTATGTTGGAGATCCGCTCACAGTAGATTGGGATTCGGTATTCGTAGGCGCGGAAGTTTGGGGTGCAGCTTATGACATTAACAACAATAAGATTTACTTTAATGATGGTACAGATCTTTACGAGTGGCCGGTTGGCGGCGGAGCCGTAACTTTTTTGGGTACAATTACAGACACAGCTGCTACAGCACTTTCAATGGTAAGTCTTGGTTTTTATAATGGTGTTTTGTACGGTACAAGGAATGTTGGCAACGAAGCAGTTTACGAGATTAACACTTCAACTTTTGTTGCGACTGTATTTATTGATTACGCAGAAGCAGACTTTGACTTTGGAGGTCTTGCCGTTGATCCTAATACTGGTGAATTCTATGGAACCAGTGATGACACCACCCCACTTGGCTCGGGATTGTATCGTATAAATATGGATGGAACTGGAACGCTGATTACACCTTACCCGGCAGGACAGACTGACATTGATGGATTAGCAGTTAGCAATACAGGGATAGCTTACCTGGTTACAGACCAGCAGGATAGCATTTACATTTATGACCTGGTCGGTGGCACCTACCTGCCGGCAATAGCCAATCCGTGGACATCTTCAGAAGTTTTCTGCGGTGGTGCATGGATCTATGAGGCCGGTGGTAGCGGCGGCGGAACATTCCCTGAGATTTTATATTACAAATTTGATGAAGCAGGATCAGATTCCACTGAAAACTTTGCTGTTCCTGGCAGTGGTTTTGATTACGCACAGGTTATAGGTGCTCATACTCTTGGTTCAACAGGGCAATTTGGTGCTGCGTTAGTTGCTGGTGGTGGCACCGGTGCTGTTGATTATGTAAATACTGGCTGGATTACAGATCTCGGAGCTAGTGATTGGACCATCAGCCTGTGGTTAAACGATCTGCTCGATGTAACAAACTTGAATTACATTTTTGGAGATAACACAGCAGGTTCCTTCCGCTGCTTCTATAATGGCGTGGCTCCAACAGGTGGCATTATTCTAAGAGGTCCATCAATGACAGATGTGGGAGTTACTGGAGTACAGCCAGGTCCGTCAGTTGTTCATTTTGTGTACGATTCATCTGTCCCAGAAATAAGAGCCTATCTAAATGGAGCATTTCAAATAAATGTGGTTCAAGCTGCACCATTGAATATTAATGGAACCGCTCCATTCAAAGTTGCGGGTTACAGTTCTTCATCAGGTATGGAAGCTGGTGGACTTTTAGATGAGTTCCGTTTTTACAACCGGGCACTTGATAGTGCAGAAGTTGCATCCACCTGGAACATTACTATTATTCCTGTTGAATTAACTTCGTTTACAGCTTCTGTAAATAATAATGATGTTACACTGAACTGGGCTACAGCATCTGAATTAAACAACAATGGGTTCCAGGTAGAGAGAAAATCCAATGGAGAATTTGAGCCAATTGGATTTGTTCCTGGTTTTGGTACTACCAGTGAAACAAAAACATATTCATTCTCTGATGCAAATCTGAATCCTGGAGTTTATTCCTACAGGTTAAAACAAATAGATTATGATGGCAGTTTTGAATATTCTGACCCGGTTGAAGTTACTATTATTGTGCCGGATGTATATTCATTACATCAGAATTATCCTAATCCATTTAACCCAACTACAAAGATTACCTTTACACTTGCTGCAAATGCAAATGTTACTTTAAAGGTATTTGATATTCTTGGGCAGGAAGTTATGACACTCATTAACAACGATCTTACTGCAGGAGTTCATAATTATGACTTTGATGCAGCAAGCTTTAACAGTGGTGTTTACTTCTACAGGATTGAAGCTAACGGAGTTGATGGATCTAATTTTACCAATGTTAAGAAAATGATCTTACTGAAGTAAAATTTACTCCATAATCTTCTAATTAAGCCGGTTCTATCTCTTGAACCGGCTTTTTTTTATTATTGGTTTATCATCCAAACATTTATGCTTAGAATTGCTGTTAGCACAACCCAAACGGAATATGGGAAAAGCATACAGGCGGCAAGAGGACAAATACGCCAGATTAGTACAATCAAAAGGGAAATATTAAAAACCATAAGAATTGATTCAAAGAAAGCCATTCCTAAATGCTGATGTGCATAGAAAAGAATACTCCATCCTACAATTATCAGTGCATTTAATACAAACAGAATTATAATTATTTTAAAGTTTCGCTGGTTGGAATATTTATTCCAGATTATAAGAATTGATAACGAAGTAAAAACCAGAATGAAAATCCAAACATTTTGTGTAAACATATTTACCGATATCCAATCGGGCAGGTTAACTGTTTTATACCATAACAGGCCAGTATTAGAAAAATGTGATGCGGCTGATGCTGTGATGATAACTAGAAGGGGGATTAACAGATAATTTATTCTTATTTTCAAAGCCAATTTTACTTCTATCCGGTTTTACTTTTAATGTGCCAATAAAAATAGAATTCCGAAGTAAATCAAACCTTAAATTTACCCTGCTTATTTTTTACCCGTTTTACTTTGCAGTAATTTGATTAATTGCATCACTTATTGTTTCAACAGGAAGCTTGCATGCTCCATTTTGGCAAACGTAAAATATTGTTTTGGCGGCAGTATATTTGTTTTGCAGAATTTCTAGTGAGCTGTTTTTAGCGCCTCCCAAAATTGAAATGTTCGGCAAGTAATTGCTGGATATTTCTGCTCTTTTATATTCAAATTCATCTCCAACTATGGCAACCTCAAAATAAGGATATGTTAAATTCATTGCAGTGTTAATCCAGTTTGAATGAAACGCAGGATTTTTTTGAATTGATTCTCTCATAGTGGCAACCGCTTTTATAACTTTATTTTCGTAATCTTTATTTAAAAAATATGCGGATAATTTAAACAGGCCAGCAATGAATGAAGAGTTTGAAGATGGAGTCACATTATCAGAAAAATCAATCTTTCTTGCAATAAGCGGATCATCTTCATCAGATGTAAAATAGAAAAAACCACTTTTTTCATCTTTAAAGTGTTTTAATGCATATTCAGCCAGTGATTTTGCATTAAGCAGCCAGTTTTCATCAAAGGTTGCTTCGTAAAGTTTTATAAATGCCTCAATTGTGTATGAATAATCATCAAGAAAGGCATTGATAGTACATCGTCCATTTTTAAAATTTCTAAAAAGTCCCCCATCCTTTTTCATCATGTTTTCAAGAATAAAATTTCCATTCATTACTGCTGCGTTAAGAAATTTCTTTTCGCCAAATGTAAAATAGGCATCAATATATCCAATAAGCATGAGGGAATTCCACCCAGTTAGTATTTTATCATCTAATCCGGGTCTTACTCTTTTTTTCCTTTCTTCAAATATTATGTTCTTCATACCTGTAATTTTATCATCAAATTCTTTTTCACTCAAAGTATATTTTTTTATTAAATCATCTTTTGATGATGTAATGAAAAGTATATTTCTACCATCCCAGTTGCCTTCTGATTTTACGGTAAAATAATCACAAAAAATTTGTGAATCTTCTCCCAGAAGTTTTTCAATTTGATCTTTATCCCAGGTATAAAACTTACCTTCTTCTCCTTCGGAATCGGCATCAAGCGAAGAGTAAAAACCACCGGAGTTATCTGTTAATTCTCTTTCAATAAAATCGAGTGTTTCATAAACAACGTTTCTATACAGTTTGTTGCCTGTAACTTTATAGGCCAATGAATATAAACTAACAAGTTGTCCGTTATCGTAAAGCATTTTTTCAAAATGCGGAACAATCCATTTATCATCAGTTGAATACCGTGCAAATCCTCCTCCTAACTGATCATAAATCCCGCCCAGTGCCATCTTTGTAAGGGTAATCTTTACAGCTTCCAATGCTTCTTTATTATTAGTGTGGTAGTAAAACCTAAGCAATGATTTATATATATCCGGCATTGGAAACTTTGGAGCACCTTTTGTACCTCCTTCATTTAAATCAATGTTATTTAGTAATCCTTTTAACACAAGGGTGAGCTCGTCTTTTGTAAACAAAATTTTTCCATTGCTTAATCCGGGTATGTTAACGGAATTGATTGCTTCGGTTAATTTTGAAGCCTGTTGTTCAAATTTTTCGGGTTCTTTTGCGTAAAGATCTTTGAAATAATTTAAAATTTTAAGCCAATCTTCTTTTCTAAAATAAGTTCCTGCAAAGAATGGTCTGCCATCCGGCAACGTAATTATATTTAAAGGCCAGCCGCCTCTTCCAGTAATTAAGTAGGCAGCATCCATGTAAACCTGGTCAACATCAGGTCTTTCTTCTCTATCAACTTTAATAGAAACATAAAATTCATTCATCACATTTGCTACAGTAGTATCTTCAAATGACTCGTGTTCCATCACATGGCACCAATGACATGCTGCATAACCAATGCTTATAACTATAAGTTTGTTTTCGTTTTTTGCTTTTATTAATGCCTCATCTCCCCAGGGAAACCAATCAACCGGATTGTTTGCATGCTGAAGCAAGTATGGACTTGATTCATTAATAAGTTTGTTAGTATGTTTTTTTGAATTCATGGAATTTTCCTCTTGTGCATTACAACTGGTTAAAAAAACCAAGTTTAACAGCAGATATATGAATTTTATATTGGAGAGAATTCTGTTCACATGGAATAGTATCAAATAATTAGTAATTTTTTGTGAAATGCTGGTTAAATAGTTAATTCTATACCAACCGGGCAATGATCTGACCCCATGACATCAGGACGAATAAAGCCCGATTTTAATTTATTTTTAAGGTTTTCACTTATGTAGAAATAATCTATTCTCCATCCAACATTTCTTTCCCGCGCACGAGTTATCATATCCCACCAAGTATAATTTTCCGGTTTGCTATTGAACATTCTAAACGTATCAATAAAACCTGCTGCAAGAAATTTATCTATCCATTTTCTTTCTTCAGGAAGGAACCCAGATGTTTTAGAATTTTCTTTTGGTCTTGCAAGATCAATTTCTTTATGAGCTGTATTTACATCTCCGCAGATAACTATTTTTTTATTTTTCTTTAATAATTTTTTTATATGCTTCAAAAATGATTCGTAAAAATCCATTTTGTATTGAAGACGTTCTTTGGAAGCTTTGCCATTTGGGAAGTAAATATTAAACAGTATGAATTCCTTGAATTCTGTAATTATAAACCTTCCTTCGTTATCAAATTTTTTTATTCCTATACCGTTTTCAATGTTTATTGGCTCTTCCTTAGTGTATGTAACAACCCCACTATAACCCTTTTTTTCCGCAGATGAAAAATAAGCACTATATCCATTCACATTAAGTAGTTCATTTGTTAGCTGTTCCGGGTGAGCTTTTGTTTCCTGTAAGCAAAGTATATCGGGATTTGCTTTTTTAAACCAATCAAGAATTCCTTTTTTATAGGCCGCTCTTATTCCGTTTACATTCCAGGATAATATTTTTATTGTTTCTTTTGCCATAATAATTTTTTGTTTATTAATAATTAACTTCCTACAGCCAGCAACCAAATTTGTGTTATAAAAAATGTAACAACCAAACCCAATACAATTGGCAGAAATGTAGAAACTGCAGCCCATTTTATACTTTTCGTTTCTTTGTAAATAGTGTATATAGTTGTTGAACACGGGTTATGGAGCAAACTGAAAAGCATAAGGTTAATGCCTGTTAAAAGAGTCCATCCTCCCGCTGTCAATATATCTTTTGTAGCACCAATTGATTCAAGCTCAAACATTACCCCAGCGCCTTCACCAACTCCAGCCATTCCCAAACTCATTACTGTAAGCATAAGTACAGTTGGAATTACAATTTCATTTGCCGGTATTGCAATTATGTATGCTAAAACAATAACACCATTTAATCCAAATAGAAATGCAACAGGGTTTATCCAATTCATAAAGACATTTGCAATGGATTCTCCTCCTATTGTAATATTTCCAACAAGCCAGATTACAATTCCCGCAGGAATTGCAAACATCACAGCACGCCAAAGTACAAAAATGGTTCTATCTATCAGAGAAGTATAAAGCGCTTGAAGAAATCGCGGTGGCCGGTAAGGTGGAAGTTCAAGGCTGAATGCAGAGGCTTCTCCCTTAAGCATAGTTTTTGATAAACCCCAGGATACTATCAAGCTAAAAGCAATTCCAAGTAATGCAACCAAAACTACCGCAGCTGCAGAAAAAATACCTGCCAGATAAGCGGGGACTGCACTTCCAATAAAAATTGTTGCAATTAATATTTGGGTTGGCCATCTACCGTTACATAAAGAAAAGTTATTGGTAATAATTGCTATCAATCTTTCTCTTGGACTATCTATAACTCTTGCTGCAACTACACCTGCGGCATTACATCCAAAACCCATTGCCATTGTTAATGCTTGTTTACCGTGTGCACCAACCTTTTTATAAAGGTTATCCATATTAAAAGCTACTCTCGGTAAGTAGCCAAGATCTTCAAGCAAAGTAAACAGCGGAAAAAATATTGCCATTGGTGGAAGCATAACACTAATAACCCAGGCCATTGCAAGATAAGCACCATCAATAAGAACACCATCTAACCAGAATGGTAAACCAATTGAAGAAGAAAGATCTTTTAATAGTGGGTGCACCGTATCAAGGAAAAAAACAGCTAGCATTCCGGAAGGAACATTTGCCCCTTCAACAGTTAACCAGAAAACAACTGCAAGAATTATAAACATAACCGGGAATCCAAGATAACGGCTGGTTAATATTCTATCCAAGTTTTTTTCCCAGCTGAATTTTGGTTTTTCCTTTGGCATCGTAACTGCTTTGCCCGCAATTGAAGCTGCATTTTCATAAATAGATTCCATTAATGTATCATGAAAATCTTCGCCTATCTCCCATCGCAAATTATTTGCAGTTGCAAGAATTGAATTTTTGTTACTTTTTAATTTATTATCCATCACTGTTTTACTATTCTGTTTTCTCAGTCTCCAAAACCGAGTGTTTAATATTTCCAAGTTCTCCTGAACTAATTGCATCGATTACACTTTGATCTCCTTCAAGCAATCTTAATGATACCCATCTTACGTTTGGTAGATTTGGAAATTCCCCCTTAATTTTTTGCGATAATTGTTCCACTGCGTAGTTCAGCTCTTTGGATCTACTTTTTAACCGATGGGGTTTGCAAACATATTTGCCTGTGGCAACTTCATAAATGGCATTTAGTAAAATATCAATTCCTAATCCGCTACGTGCGGCAGTTGGTATAACAGGCACGCCAAGTTCTTTCGATAAAGTTCGTTCATTAATGCTGATATTATTTCTTTCTGCTTCATCAATCAGATTTAAACATACTACTACATTGTTAGTTATTTCTAAAACCTGTAGAGTTAAGTTTAAATTTCTTTCAAGACGGGTTGCATCTACAACAATAACAGTAACATCCGGCTGCCCAAATAAAATAAAATTCCTTGCAACTTCTTCATCAGTACTTGTTGAAAGTAAAGAATACGTTCCTGGTAAATCAACTAACTTGAATTTGTATCCGCTGTATTCAAACCCCCCTTCTGCGCGTGTAACTGTTTTACCCGGCCAGTTACCTGTATGTTGTCTTAATCCTGTAAGATTATTAAAAACGGTACTTTTCCCTGTATTTGGATTTCCTGCAAGTGCAACAACAAAATCGAAATTGTCCATACTTATACCAAGTTTCTTAAGGTTACCGGTATTGTGTACAGGGCAGGTTTCGCAATTCTTTTTACTATTATCTATCATATTACAATTTAATTTTTATTAACCAAGTAGATTTTATCGGCATGTTCTTTTCTTAAAGCTACCGTTGCACCTTTTATACTGTATGCTGTTGGATCTCCACCAACACTTACCATTTCACTAATAATTTCTGTTCCTGGAACAACACCCATATCCATTAATCTTCTTCTTTGCTGGCCTCTGCAAGATTTAGAAATTCCAAGCACGGTTCCTTTCTCGCCTATTTTAAGCGAAGAAAGCGTTTTTAATTTTCCTTCTATCTTTGTTTCACTTTTAATTGGAGCAACGGTAATATTTCTCGTAAACAGTGGTGCAAGAACACATTCTTCACCATTTGCTGTAAACTTTATTCTTTTATCGTTTGATTCAATTAATCTTACCTGCATTCCCGGATATAAACCTTCAGCAACTAACTGAGTGTAAATTGCCTGCGGTTCATCTTCTATATGAATAATATTTGCAAATTCGCCAATATTTAATTCGTTTAAGGGCTTTCCTCTTCTTCCGGGTAATTTTCCATCAGAAGTAGGAATTGGATCACCATGCGGATCAAATACCGGGTTGCCAATTTGTGCTGCTAATTCATCTGCTTCCTTAGGAGTCATCAAGTGTTCGATTTCTTCTGCAGAAGTATGCCATTCAACTTCTTCTACGCTAGTTTCATCTGCAAGATATTTTTCCCATAATCTGTGAACTCTAATAACTCTTAATGCATAAGATTTACCATTGTTTGTAAGTTTTAAATCATCTTCAGCAGAACTAACTAATCCCATTTCTTCCAAACGGGTTAATAGTAATTCCACCTCATCCTCTGAAATGGATAAATTTTCGGCTAATGTTTCGATTGAACAAAATCTTAGTTCATATTCGCAATTGTAGAGATACTTAAGAACATTTTCCATCAAAGCCCGTTTTGATGTGCTTTTCCTGCTGCTCCATCTCGCAATAATTCCTTTACCCGGCCAAAAAATATACAGGCAAATGGCAATAAATACTGTTCCAATGAGTAAAGCTGTTAAAGGGTTTATCATTTAATAAATCAACCTATTTGAGTTACAAAAATGTTTGATGCTATTTTACTGCTTAAATTTACTTCTCTTCCATCAATAGAAATTAAGATAGAGCTATCATATTTAAGCAAATTTATTATTTCTATTTCTTTTTTAAGTATTAATCCCATTTGAGAAATGTAGTTAAGAAATTTATTATTTATGTCATTTACTCTTACTATTTTCGCTTTAACTCCTGGTTTAAAAGAACTAAGCGGATTGCCGTTACACAATTCCGGTAGTTCACCATTTATGTTTGGAATTGGATTTCCGTGAGGATCAAATTCAGGAAAACCAAGCATTTCATCCATCTTGTTTATTAGTTCATCCGATGATGAATGTTCCAGATTTTCTGCTTCATCATGAACTTTATCCCACGGCAAACCGACAATTTGGTGAAGAAACACTTCCCATATCCTGTGTCTTCTTACCATGCTTCTTGCATAATCTTCACCCTCATTTGTAAGTTTTATACCATGATATTTTTTATAGTCCACCAACCCATCATTTGATAGCTTCTTTATCATATCCGTAACCGCTGCGTTAGAAACTTCAAGTTTCTCGGCAATTAAGTTTCCTTTAATATTACCATCTTCATCACAATTTTTGTAAATGGTACTTAAGTAATCTTCTTTGGATATATTTTTCATATTATAAGTTTTACAACCTAATTTAAGTATGCTTAAATTAATAATCAAGCGCAGCTAAAATAATATTTACATTTTTCACTTGTAATTAAACATAAGTACTAATATATTTAATCAGATAATATTATCCGATTATAATAATAGCAGAGAAAATGCTGAGAGAAATAGTAAAAATTGATGAAGATAAATGTGATGGCTGCGGCGACTGTGTTCCAAGCTGCCATGAAGGTGCCTTACAAATAATTGATGGTAAGGCACGATTAATTAGCGATTTATTTTGTGATGGATTAGGTGCTTGCCTGGGGCATTGTCCGCAGGGAGCAATAACCATAGAAAAAAGAGAAGCCGAACCATATGATGAGAAGAAGGTTATGGAAGTTATTGCTGAGGGGGGCAGGAATGTTATAGAAGCTCACCTCAAGCATTTAAAAGATCATAATGAAATTGAATATTTCAAGCTGGCTGTTGAATATCTAAATGAAAATGGTATTGAAAATCCTTTGAATGGTACGGAATTTAATACTGTTGAAAGGAAAGAAATGTGTGGCTGCCCGGGCTCTCAGGAAATAACCATTGAAGAAAGTAACAAACTTACTGATGATGAAACGGGTAAAAGGCAATCACATTTAAGGCAATGGCCT
The DNA here is from genome assembly GCA_963714405.1 of uncultured Ignavibacteriales bacterium. Classification (GTDB taxonomy): domain Bacteria; phylum Bacteroidota; class Ignavibacteria; order Ignavibacteriales; family Ignavibacteriaceae; genus JAZGGS01. The sequence goes on from CAVQOH010000002.1 coordinate 569,045, forward strand.
ATTCAATTACACCTTGTATCACCATTTGCACAATACTATCATAACTCTGATTTACTTTTAACCGCAGATTGCGTAGGATTTGCTTATGCTGATTTTCATAAAGATTTTTTAAATGGAAAAAGTATTGCAATTGCCTGCCCAAAACTTGATACAAACAAACAAGTTTATCTCGAAAAAATTATTGCAATGGTAAACGATGCAAATATACAATCAATAACAGTATTAATAATGCAGGTTCCCTGCTGCAGCGGTTTACTTCAATTAGCGCAAACTGCAGTTCAATCTGCTAGCAGGCAAATTCCAATTATTGCAGTTGTAATTGGTGTTAATGGAGAAGTGTTACAAGAAATATCCGCTGTATAGATTAATTTTTTATTTATCTCTAAGACTCAATCCCCTTTCGCGCGGTTATTCCTTCTTGGTAATAATGTTTTATCTCTTTCATCTCTGTTACAAGATCAGCCTTATTCATTAGATTATCAGGACAATACCTCCCTGTTAAAATCAGCTCAACATTTTCGGGTTTCTGTTTCATAAAGGTTAAAATTTCTTCATCAGAAAAGAGCCCAAAGTAAATTGAAACACAGACTTCATCAAGGATAATTAAATCATATTTTTTACTAAGCATTTTAGCTTTAGCAGATGCAAGACCCCGATGTGCTTTATCAATTTCTCCTTTACCGGGCGGTTGTTTTTTATAAACAAAATCATCACCGCAAAACTGTTCAACGGTTATCCATTCACTTAAAATTTTTAATGATGCTTGTTCGTTGTAAGGAAATTCTTTCATAAACTGTGCTATGTAACTTTTTAATCCATAACCTGCTGCACGCACTGCCTGCCCTATTACTGCAGTAGTTTTACCTTTACCGTTGCCGGTATAAATATGAATATACCCTTTTTCCAGTTTTACCATTTAAATTCAACTTTCTGTTACTAAGAATTGTTTATTCTTTATTTGATCAGCTACAAACTTTTTTAACATTTATTGCCTGGATTATATGTCTTTTATCGTGAAGAGGAATTATTAATAACGGATCTCCTAAATTCATTCTTAAAAACCCGTTAACTGGTGAACTAATTTTTATTTCCTTTAAGTTTAATACGCTTAATTTTTCAAGATGGTTTACTAATTCGTTCATGGTTTTTTTGTATAGTTCAATAACCTGTAAATCAATTTTAGAATTTTCCGGTTGAAACACATTAAAAGTTTTTACCTTTTTTTCAGTTTTAGGATGTACTGCTTTAATTATCATCTTTCCAACAAATGAATGTTTGTATAAATGATCATGTTTTTCTTCTGCTGAAACCTTACTAAGTTTATCATTAATAATTGAAAGGTATAAATTATTTGTAATCCTTAAATGATCAAAACACTCCCCAATACTCCACGAATCATTATTTAAGTTACAGTTTAGTTCTTCAGCTGAGGTAAATGAAAACTCTTTTTGTACTATCTGAAGGTTATTATTGCAATTAACCTTGCAGCTTTTTATTATATCAGACACTAACATAATCTTGCACTTATGAATTTAATTTCTTTTATTATCAGTTAAACATAATAATTTAAGTAACTCCACTTATAATTTAACTTTTTTACCGATTGAAAACAGAAAGAAGCGATGGAAATATTTGGTTCTTTAACTATTGTAATTTTATCTTCGCTGTTTATAATTGTTGCGATAGGTCTTTACTTTTATTTTTATCTTGAAGATTAACAACGGCATTTCTGTGTGATTAAACCTAATTGTTAAAGGAAGTAACTATGTCTTTTCTCGATATTGTAATTATGTTATTAATAGCCGGAATAACCGGTTCAATTGCACGTAAACTTGTTGGAATGGATAGAGGCGGTTGTATTTTATCCATTGTTGTAGGATTTATAGGTGCATTAATTGGGACCTGGCTTGCCCGCGAATTAAATTTTCCTGATCTGTTTTCATTTACCATAAGAGGTATTACTTACCCAATAATCTGGTCAATTATCGGTGCTGTTTTGTTTACAGCAGTATTAAGTTTAATTTCTCCTAAAAAGAAAAACTGATTTCCGTATAATTATTTTGTTACAATTGAATTAATCATGGGCAGCAAGTTTAAAGGCAGCGCTAAAGAAATTGCAGCACTTAATACTTTTATTAAAATTACCAGGTGTGTTGAAACTTTAAATTCAAGAGTTAATTTGATTCTATCCGAAAACTCATTAACTGAGGGACAATTTAGTGTGCTTGATTCTTTGTATCACCTTGGAAATCTTACGCAAAAAGAATTATCAAAAAAATTGATGAAAAGTGGTGGAAATATTACAATGGTAATTGATAATCTTGAAAAACTCGGATTTGTGAGAAGGAAACGTGGTGATAAGGACAGAAGAACTTTTTCAATTCAGTTAACCGCAGCAGGAAAAAGTAAATTCAAAGTTGTGATTCCGCAGGTTGTAAATTTTATTAGTGAAAAAATGAATGTATTAACATTTAAAGAACAGCAGGAATTACAAAAAATTTGTAAAAGAATCGGCTTGGAAAAGAAATAATTTAGTTCTTTCCCGATGCGATTAAATATGCACTAAGAATTTCGGGAAGCACTTTTCCAGACTCACCTAAAAATGAATAATCTGCAATTGAAGAAATATCAGTCTGCTCAATATTTACTTCAACTATTATTGAACCACCCTGCTTTGCTGCATATACCAAGCCTGCGGCAGGATATACTACTGCAGATGTTCCTACAACAAAAAATATATCGCTCTTTACAGATGACACTTCTCCCGCTCTAAATTGATCTTCCGGCAGCATTTCGCCAAACCAAACAACATCAGGACGAATTAGACCACCGCAATTGCACTTTGGCACACCATTACTAAAATCTAATTCCTTATTAAAAAATTCTTTACAATTAATGCAAAAATTTCTTTCAATATTTCCATGCAATTCAATTATTGTACTGCTTCCTGCTCGTCTGTGAAGATTATCAATGTTCTGTGTAACTACAGTAACATCGCCAAAATAATTTTGCATTCTAGCTATCGTAAGATGTCCTTTGTTTGGTTGTGCGTCCCTAATAATGGTTTTGCGGTGGTTATACCATTCCCACACTAAATTAGGATTAGCCATAAATGCATCGAAGTTTGCTAATTCTTCAGGTCTGAATTTTTTCCATAAACCATCCTTACCCCTAAAGGTTGGTATACCGCTTTCTGCAGAAATACCCGCACCGGTAAAAAAAACCAGTGATTTAGCATCAAGAAGTTTATTAATAAATTCCTTATTGATAATCAGTCTTCCAATTCTTCATTTACTTCTTTAAGAAGCTGATTAGCTTCTTGCAAATATTTTTCATCATCTTCTAAAATGCGCGGCGCTTTTTGGACTGACAGAAGATTTTCTTTTGCAAGTTCATATTCATCTTCTTCAATGTAGGCTTTTGCAAGTTCAAGATGATACATTCTGAAATTTGGTTTTAATTTAATCGCAGTTTTTAGTTCTCTAATTGCGACATCCATATCTCCCCAACCAAGGCCAAGAGGTAACCTCACAAGGTATGCTTTTTCACAAACTTTTGAATGCGTTCTACCAAGAACATAATGTGCAAGCGATTGATAATAGCTTCCACCATTTCCAAGTTCAATTGCTCTTTCGCTGTCATCCTTAACATCTCCCACAGTACCTATTGCAGAAAATACTCCTTCAAAAAGTGCTATTCTTCCATTAGCTATTGCTCGTCTTACATATGGAATGGCTTGGTCTTCAGCAAGATTTACAGAACTATCAGCGTAGGTAAACGCTTTCTGATAAATTTCAAACTTTGCATCCTCTTCTGCGCTGTTATTTTCCGGCATTTTTGCACCTATGTTAGCATAGGTTCTGCTTATTCGCCATAGAACTTCCCAGTTAGCTGGGCTTAATTTATCTGCTTTCAAAAATGATTCTAATGCTTTTTGGTGAATGAATTCTTTATCGTACTTATCACCTTCCATTATTAAATCTTCAACTGTTTGAGCATATGAAATGCTAACAGCAGTAGAAATTGATAAGAAAGCAATAATAAAAAATGTAAAAATTTTCATTTCATTCCCTTTATTTTAATCGAATAAAGTGTTGTTTGTGTTTTCTTCCGTGTTTGAGGCTAATTCATGAGCATGAAGATCAGTTTGTGCAAGAGTTATAAATCTTGTCCATCCACCTTCGGATTTCTTTTCAGTTAATAGAGCATTTTTATATGCGTTTACTTTTGCACTTAGTTCATCCGCCTGGTAAAGTGCAATTGCTTCCAAGGTTTTCGGTACTACAGGTGATGCATATTCAAGTTTGCCCTGATGGCTTAGTATAAGATGAATTAAATTGTTTTTTAAATCAGCAGGAAAATCTTTAATTGTCGCTGCCTCTTCGTTAACGATCATAGAAGCGATAACAATATGTCCTAATAATTTTCCTTTTGCAGTGTATTCAAAAGCAGAATCGTAATTAAGCTCTTCTGTTTTTCCAAAATCGTGAAGCATAGCACCAGCTATTAATAAATCCCTGTTAAGTTCAGAGTGAACATCACACATAAGATCACAGATTTTAATAATTTCCAGTGTGTGCTCAATTAATCCATGCACATAACCATGATGCCATGATTTTCCTGCGGGAGCCATGGTAAAGTTTGTAAATCTTTCACCATAAAATATTTTATTTAGAAGAGTTTTAAGATTACTGTTACCAATTCTCTCAATCCGGTTTTCAAATTCGGTTATCATTTGAGTTAAATCATTCTCTGATTTGGGAAGAAAATCAATCGGAGATACTTTTTCAGAAGGAGAAAGAGAGTTTATTTTTGAAACTCTTATTTGAAGCGAGCCCTGGAATTCTTCAATTACGCCAATAACTTTTACAACATCACCAAGTTTTGATTTTTCAAGCAGCCCTTTAAAGTTCTCCCAAACGTTAGCTATAAGAGAAATGGATTTATCCTGCAGTTCAAGTGAGAGGTATTCTTTCCCGGATTTGGTATTTCTAACATCAAGTCGGCTTATCAGCAGATAATGATCTACAGAATCGCCGCGCAGCAAATCTTTTAATTCAACCTGGTCAATCATTTTTATTTATTTAGATGAACGCATTAACTTAAGAAAATTCAATATTAAAACGTACTGGCAATTTAAGGGTTTATCCCAAAACCGCGTTTATTCTTTCTACTAAAAGCTTAGAATTAATTGGTTTAATAAGAAGCGTTTTTATTCCTGTTTCCTGGTAAGTTTTTAAAACATCTTCATCTTGTGGTTTAATAAGCGCAATTGCTGGTATATTAAGGCTTTTGTTTTCCTTTTTAACGTTTTGAATAAATTGTGAACCATCCATAAGTGGTATATCGTGCTCCATAATAACAAGGGAAGGCATATAAGTGGATATTAATCCTAATGCTTCAAATCCATTAGCAACACTCAGAATTTTAACAGCGGGAAAGTTTTGTTTGATAATTTTTTCATAATCCACTCTGTACTGATCATCATTTATAATAAGAAAAACAGTAGTTACTGAAGCAGGAACTGTGAAATGAAACTCACTTCCTTTTCCTTCTTCCGAATAAAACCAGATATCACCATTGTGTTTTTCAACTATCTGTTTCGCAAGTGTAAGCCCTAACCCAACTCCTTTTTCACCTTTAGTGCCTTCTGTAGAAAACAAGGTTCCAATATTAAATAATTTTGTCTTATTTACATCTGAAATACCAACACCTTCATCTTTTACTACAAACTCTATAAAATCTTCATTAAATAAGTTCGCTGTAACATCAATAAAATCATTTTGTCGCGAATACTTTACTGCGTTGCTTATAAAATTTGTAATCACCTCGTTTATAAGTCTTTCATCAGCATCTATATAGATAGAATCAGGAATATTAACCTTTATGTTTACATTTTTTTTAACGGCAATCCTGGTTAAATGAGAAACACAGTTAAAAACGGAGCTCTGCAAATGAATTCTACTAGGTTCAATTTTAATTCTTCCTGTTTGAAGGCGTGACCAATCAAGCAAATAATTTATCATTTGCAACTGGTTTTGTGAAGAATCATTAATATAACTAAGGTATTCTATTCTTTCCTTTTCAGAAATTCCCGATTCGTTAAGCAGTATTTCTGAGAAACCAAGAATACTTGTAAACGGGGCTCTAAGATCGTGAGAAAGAACAGATATAAAGTTATCTTTTGATGAGTTAATTTCTTCGAGCGTTTCAATTTTTTTCTGTAGTTCGTTTATTTTTTGTTTTGTTCGTGAAATATCAGTAACTCTACCCGTGTATGCAATACTCTCATTTTTTTCGCTACGGCTGATACAAATTACCTCCCCCATCCATGCTATTTCACCATTTTTCTTTTTAATCCTATACTGAATTTCAGCGTATTGCATATCGCGGATTTGTTTCAATTGATCGATCAGTTTATTATAATCAGGCAGGTCTTCTCTAAGTATTATATCTTTATGTTTTTCGGCGAAGGATTGGATTTCCTCAGCAGTATAACCTGTAACTGCAAAAACGCTGCTGGTAAAAAAATATCTTTGCTCTTCGTTTTCATTTAAAGACCAAAAAAATTCATCTTTAAATTTATTAGCAAATTGATCGGTTAATTTCTCAAATTGGTTATTCATTAAACTAAAAAATAATAATTAAGTTTATGAATAACACGTATTTCATTTCAACTCTTTGAATATATTTTAGATCTTCAAATTTAAACCACAAATACTTTTGCAACATCAACCAGAATTGATGGATTATTAATAAGTGCAGTCGTAAAAACTTTGCCGAGCGTTCGTTTTTCCAATGGTATTTTTGAAGCAGCATGTGCAATGCTGTTAAATTTTTCATCAGAAAAGTTGAATATTCCTTCTTTTATTTTGTTAAAGGTTACATGTCTTTTGCCAAGCCGTTCATTCCATGCTTTATCATAGGTAAGAAGATGATTAAAATTATTCGTTCTTATGGCTTCACCTGCAATCCTGCCTGCAATGCTTCCTCCAATCATTCCACTTGCTATACCTCCACCGCTTAATGGATTCACTTGCCTGGCTGCATCTCCCACAAGAGCAATACCCGGAGCAGAAATATTCTCTAAACTTGTTGTGCTTGGTACACCTCCTGCAATAGTAGTTAAAATTGGTGCATTGGGATAACGTTTTTCCATAAAGGATTTGAGAAATGATTGTGCGGATTTGCTTTTCCCTATCATTCCACTAACACCCAAACCAATATTTGCCGTTTCATCGCCTTTGGGAAAAACCCAAAAATAACCATGTGGTGCAACATTTTTTCCAAAATAAAAATACAGAGTGCTTTGATCAATGTTAATATTTGATGCAGTAATTTGCACACAACATTCCATATCCCTAAAATCAATGTGTGTTTTTAACCCAGCCCATCTACCAACTCTTGATTCGACTCCATCTGCTGCAATTACAATTTTAGACCTTGCTTGTTTTGGTTCTCCATGGTGTTCATATTTCACACCGCATACTTTATCGTTTTCAATTATTAATCCATTAACGTATGCACGGGTTAATATATGCACACCTTCCTTCGCTGCACTTTTTGCCAATTCATAATCAAAAATTCTTCTTTCAAGAACATATCCTTCATCTTTTTTATCAAACTGAATTACGACTTCTGTTTCATCGGGGGCAACCATGGCAAATTTGTTTATGTGTGCTCTTATCCATCTCTCATCTGAATCTATAAATTCTTCAACACCTGCTTTGCTAATTGCTTCGCCACATCTAACGGGATATCCAACATCTCTATCTTTTTCTAACATAAAAACAGAAACTCCCTGCTCTGCTGCAAACCGTGCAGCAATGGATCCTGCAGGACCTGCGCCAACAACTATTATATCATAATCGTATTGCACTAAACGGGTATTCCTTCTTTGTTAAATTTAAAAACTTCTATTGGGCAACTCCATATACATTTTGAACAATTTGTGCAACGTTCATCAATTAAAGAAATTTCTGCTTCTTTCAGTTCAATTGCATCTTCAGGGCATATTCCCACACAGCAGCCGCAAAAATCACATTTGTCCTGAAGAATTTCTATCATCAGTGTTCCGTTTTTTGCTTTTCTTAATTGCATTAATATTTAAAAATTAAGATTAATTGTAACTTATTATAAATTAAATTGTCTCGTTTTCTAAAAGCGAAGTTACTTAAAGATGGGTTTATATTAAAGTAACCAACTTTGTGTAAATGAAATAATTATTTTATTAATAGAAAAAATTATTATGTTGAATGCAGAAAATCTGATATCTATTTATGTCTAAAATCAAAAAGTTTGGAACGTTCAGCGGGGTATTTACACCTTCTATTTTAACAATACTTGGTGTAATAATGTATTTACGCCTTCCATGGATAGTTGGGCAGGCAGGTCTGTTTGCAGCTTTAGCTATTATTTTAATAGCTCATTTAATTTCAGTAACAACAGGTCTTAGTGTATCATCAATAGCTACGGACAAAAAGGTGAAAACCGGGGGAACATATTATATGATCTCACGCAGCCTGGGATTACCAATCGGCGGTACCTTAGGTCTTGCACTTTTTGTAGGATTATCTTTTAGCGTAAGTTTATATCTTATTGGTTTTTCAGAGAGTTTTTTGTCTTACTGGGGTTATGATGTTAATAAAACTACAATTAGAATTGCCGGAACGCTTGTTTTGCTTTTTGTTACAGGAATTACTTTTCTCAGTACAAAGTTAGCCATAAGATCCCAGTTTTATATTATGGCTGCAATTGTACTTTCCATTTCATCAATTGTATTTGGTAGTCATTCATTTGAGCCATCTAAAATATTGTTAACTCCTTCTGCAGATGCTGTTCCTTTTATAGTAATGTTTGGAATATTTTTCCCTGCGGTTACTGGTTTCGAAGCGGGGGTATCAATGTCTGGTGATCTGGAAGATCCTAAAAAATCCATACCTAAAGGAACGATTACCGCAATACTTGTTGGTTTAGTGGTTTACATAGCACTCGTTTTTTTCTTTTCTTACACGGTTGATTCAGGGATACTTGTCAATGATCCGCAGGTATTATTAAAAATTTCATTTCTTCCTGAACTCGTTATCGCGGGTATCTGGGGTGCAACTTTATCGTCAGCGTTTGGAAGTATTTTGGGAGCACCAAGAATTTTACAGGCAACCGCAAAAGATAAAATTACACCGAAATTTTTCAGCAAAGGTTACGGTGTTCTTAATGAACCAAGAAATGCCCTGTTATTATGTTTTGTAATTGCTGAAGCAGGCATTCTGATTGGTGAACTTGACGTGATTGCTAGAATAGTTTCGATGTTTTTCATCACCGCTTACGGATTTTTAAACTTAAGCTGTGCAATTGAAAACTGGGCTGGTTCTGATTTTCATCCTGAATTTAGAATGCCTATTTGGGTTAGCTTGCTTGGTGCAGCAGCTTGTTTAATTGTAATGATTCAACTTGATTTGCTTGCAATGATTCTTGCAACTGTAATTCTAGGATCACTTTTTACTTACTTACAAAGAAAGGAATTAAAACTTAAAAGCGGTGATGCATGGAACGGATTTTGGGATTCTGTTGTAAGATTTGGTTTAATAAAATTAAAAAATGCAAAGGCTGAATGGAGAAACTGGAAACCAAACATAATATTATTTAGTGGTGGATCTTATGCCCGCCCGTACTTGATTGAGTTAGGAAAGACATTTGTTGGTAAGATGGGGATTCTTTCTAACTTTGATTTGATAGAAAATAAAACTTCTGATTTGTTATTTACAAAAGCGGAACAATCAGTTAAACAAGAAGAAGAAGAAGATTCCAAGGGTGTTTTTACTAGGAGGCACGAATGCAGGGACATTTACGAGGGAATGGAGATTATTGCAAGCATGTACGGTTTTTCAGGGGTTGAACCAAATACCATTTTTATGGGATGGCCAAAGGATACAAAAAATCCTTTGAAGTTTGCAAAATTGCTCATGCATTTAAATAAGCTGGATTATAATTCGCTCTTCTTAAACTACAACGATGAAAAGGGATTTGGTGAAAGGAAAAAAATCGATATTTGGTGGCGCGGAGCAGGAAATAATTTTTCACTTGCTGCAACGCTTGCAAGAATTATTATTTCAGATGATGATTGGTACAGAACTAAAATCAGATTGTTGACAATAAAAGATAAGCTTTCTAATACAAGAGTTTTAGAATATGGAACGAGTAGTGTATTGAAAACACTTAGAATTGATGCTTCGGTAAAAATTATTGATAACCAGGAAGAACAAAAAAATATTTTTGATATCATCAAAGAAGAATCTCAATCAACGGATCTTTCTATGTTTGGTATCCCCCCGATTGATGAAGAAAATCCAACCGGCTATATTGAAAACATAAACTCATTGCTAAATAATGTGGGTACATCACTATTAATTAATGCTTCTTCATTTTTTAAGGAAATAAAAAGTGCTGAAGAACAGGATTGAGCTGATTTTTGTGAATCATTTATTCAATAACAAGCTCTGATTTTAACTTTTTCTTTTCATTCTCAAGTTCCTTATTAGTGCGCATTAATAACAATTGTTGTTCTTCGTTATCTGTTAACTCAAGTGCACGGTGATTTGCTTGTATCTGCAAATCGGTTTTTTCGAACCTGAATCGCATTATTATATCTTTAGTATATTTCTCAATTATCATTTCCTCTGTTACCCCTGGGAACCGGTTTTCCCAGTTACTGCTTATGGAATATTTATCAAAGGTTATCTCGCGTAAATAGGTTTCAAGTTGCTCATCAATTATACTCGCAAAAATAGAATCTGCGGTTATATTTTCATCTTGTTTATATTCATCAACAATATGTTTTATAATTTGCCGGTGGAATCCTTCTGAAAATTCATCAGGATGTGTGTATGTAAATATTAGATCTCTATTTTTTTTTGATGATTCGATTAGAAGTTTAATCAGTTCTATCTCAAGATTATAAATTACCACAGATTCTATTTTGTTTTTTTCAATGTTTAGCGCAAGTTTATCTGCTGAATTATTTGTTACATTGCTTTTTACCGTTCTTCTATCAAATTTTTCCGTTTGTTTTACTTGTTTTATTAACTCACTCTCCAAAAGTTTTTCGCGTATGTTAAACTTTTTTGCGATGTTTTTTAGTAAAAGAGTTCGCTTCAGTTCATCATTTATTAAAGCAACAGGTTTAATAAGTTCTCTTATTGCTTCCGTTGCAGATGCAGGATCGTCAAATTTTCCAAGAGAATAGTAATAACCAGTTTGATACTCAAGAAAATTTTCTGCTTTCTTAATTAACTCATCAAAATCATCTTTTCCACACTTATTTATGTAAGAATCAGGATCTTCTTTTTCTGGGAGTGATACAATTTTCACTTCCATATCTCTTTTTAATAAAAGTTCAATACTTCTCATAGAGGCTTTTATTCCAGCAGTATCAGAATCAAAAAGCAATACAACATTTTTTGTGTATCTGCTAAGTAACTGAACCTGATCATCGGTAAGTGCTGTACCTGAAACTGCGACCACATTTCTAACACCATTTTGGTAAAGTGAAATCAGGTCCATATATCCTTCAACAAGGATGGCTTTATCAAGTTTTCTTATTTCATCTTTGGCGTGTGATAGTCCGTAAAGAGTTCTGCCTTTAATGTAAACGAGAGATTCGGGAGAATTTAAATACTTTGCTGATTTTTCTTTTTCGTCCAGCACTCTTCCAGCAAATGCAACAACTCTTCCGTTAGGCGAGAATATTGGAAAGATTATCCTGCCTGAAAATTTATCGTAAACTCTACCTTCTTTATTTCTTCCGGCTAAGCCGAGAGTAGTAATTTTTTCTTCATCAAAGCCCTTTTCTTTACTGAAATTAATAAAATTTTCCCAACCGTTAAGTGCGTAACCCAAACCAAATGTGCGCATTGTTTGCGTTTTTATATTTCGCTTCTGAAAATAATCTCTTGCCAGTTTGCCTTCATCATCATTTAATAAAAGATTGGAAAAATATTTTGCTGTTGCTGTATTTATATCATAATAAATTTCCTGTTCTGATTGCTGCTCGTTGTAAGCAGTTTGTTCATAATCAATTGTAATTCCAAGCTGTTCAGCAAGCTGCTGTACCGATTCAACAAAAGATATTTTTTGAAATTCCATTAAAAACTTAAATACATTTCCACCGGTATGGCAGCCAAAACAGTGAAAAATCTGTTTTTCTTCACTTACAGTAAAAGAAGGGGTTTTTTCTGAATGAAAGGGACACAAACCAATATAGTTTTTCCCTCGTTTACGCAGTTGCACAAATTCAGAAACTACATCAACTACGCTGGCTGTGGTTCTTATTTCTTCTATTTTTGATTCGGGAATTCGCATATTTATTTATACAATTATAATGTAAATATACACTTAACAGTACCAATTGTGAAGATGAAAAATTTATATTTAATATCGTTAAATCAAATCTTTATATTTGCAGCAATTATTAATATGAATAACTTCCATAATAAATGAACTCGAAAGCTAAAAACAGCGTTTTACTATTTCTTTCCTCAAATAATTTTAATGAAGAAGAATATTTAATTGTTAAAAAGCTTCTGCTTAAGTATGATAAAAATATTTTTATCACTTCAGACGATCATCATTATTGTTGCGGAAGTAATGGTTTAAAAGTTAAATCGGATACAAGTTTTTATAATATTAATATTAAAAACTTTGCGGCATTAATTCTTATTGGAGGTATGGGTATCAAAGCTTACTGGAATGATGAAAGATTGCATAAAATAATATGTAATTTTAGCAATGCCAATAAAGCAATCGGTGCAATTTGCTCTGCTCCCGTAATTTTAGCAAAAGCCGGAATTCTTAAAAATTGTGCCGCAACATGCTACTCTGAAAATGCAAATGAGTTGATGAATTTAGGTATCAATTACCAAGACAGAGCAGTTATAGTTGATAATAATATTGTAACATCAAGTGGTTCACAGTATTCAGCGCAATTTGCTGAAGCTGTTCTTCACTTAATAAAATAAATGATTCCTCACTGAATATTAACCACCAAAATCTGATGATAGATAATTCAAAAAAATATTGTAACAGCTTAACAAAGTATTCACGATTTATAACGAGAGAAGTTTATATTGGAGATATACCGCTTGGTGCATTAAATCCGATTAGAATCCAATCGATGACCACAACAGATACAATGAATACTGTTGCAACAGTTGAGCAAACTATAAGAATGGTTAACGCGGGTTGTGAATATGTTAGAATTACAGCACCAAGTATCAATGAAGCAAAAAATCTTAAAAATATAAAAAATGAGTTGAGAAAACGCGGCTGCAATGTTCCACTAATTGCAGACATACATTTTACACCTAATGCTGCCGAAATTGCTGCAACAATAGTTGAAAAAGTAAGAATCAATCCGGGAAATTACGCTGATAAGAAAAAGTTTAACACAATAGAATATACCAATGATCAATATAACGCTGAACTTGAACGGATAAGTAAAAAGTTTATACCACTTATAAATATTTGCAAAGAGCACGGTACAGCAATGCGGATTGGAACTAATCATGGTTCTCTTTCTGATAGAATTATGAACCGTTACGGCGATACACCGCTTGGTATGGTTGAATCTGCACTGGAATTTGTACGAATTTGTGAAGGTTTAAACTACCAGGATATCGTTCTATCAATGAAAGCAAGCAACACGCAAGTTATGGTACAAGCATACCGGCTGCTTGTTAACAAAATGATAGAAGAAGGAATGAATTACCCTCTTCATCTTGGTGTTACAGAAGCTGGTGGCGGAGAAGATGGAAGAATAAAATCTGCTGTAGGAATTGGAAGTTTGTTAGAGGATGGTTTAGGAGATACGGTCAGGGTATCACTTACAGAAGAACCGGAATATGAAGCTCCGGTTGCTATTTCATTGGTTCACCGGTATGCTAAACGAGCAGAACACAAACAAATTCAATCTATTAATATAAATCCGGTTGATCCATTTACTTATTCAAAAAGGAAATCATTTGAACTGAGAAATGTAGGAGGAAGCAATCATCCGGTAGTAGTTGCAGATTTAAGTTCACATAAAAATATTTCCAGAGATCTTTTGAAAGACATTGGCTATACTTACAATGCTAAAACTGATAAATGGAATGTAAGTGATTTTGCTGCTGATTTTGTTTTTAGCGGTAATATAGTAATCGAATTCCCTATTCCTTCCGGGTTAAAACAAATATGCAATTACAGTACCTGGTTAAATCTTCCGGATAGAAAAGATTCATTTCCACTTATTTCTTTTGAGGATTTTAAAAAAGCAAAAATATTACCTGAAGATTTATTGTTCATCAAATCTGACTTAGATTTACTTACCAAAGAATTCATTGAAATTATAAAATCAAAAAACAACGCGGTTCTCATTGTTGAAACTGACAACAATCATGGAATGGCTGAACAGCGTCGATTTTTTCATGAGTCTGATGATTAATAACATTGAGAACCCGGTAATTATTAAAAGAGATTATAAAAAAATTTCACAGGAAGAATTTTTACTCTTTTCTGCAACTGATATTGGATCTTTACTGATTGACGGTTTTGGTGATGGTGCCTGGGTTACATTTGATGATATAAAAAAGCTTAAGAATGAAAAAACTAAATATATAAGTGAATCATCAACCAAATTTAATAATCGCACTTTATTCGGGATTTTACAGGCAGCAAGAGTTAGAATTTCTAAAACTGATTACATTGCTTGCCCATCTTGCGGAAGAACTCTTTTCGATCTTCAGGAAACAACGGAAATGATTAGAAATAAAACAAGCCACTTGAAAGGTTTAAAAATTGCAATTATGGGCTGTATTGTTAACGGACCGGGGGAAATGGCCGATGCCGATTACGGTTATGTCGGATCAGGTATTGATAAAATTTCGCTATACAGAGGAAAAAATGTGGTGGCAGCAAATATTCCAGCCGAAAAAGCTGTGGATTCCTTAATAAGTATAATCAGGGAGGATGGTAAATGGACTGATCCCGTAGAGTAAATAAAGTTAATCTCAATAATTAAAATTGATTTTTTACAATATTAGCTTTATATTATTACCCTTAATATGATTGTGTTAAAATTTCACATTTTAAAATTTATTTTAATAAAAAACATTGGGGAATGTAAGTTCCCCGAACAAAACTAAAAATTTCAAGATGCACTTCAACCATAGAAGTGCATTTTTTTTTATATGAACTGTAAAGACGTAATATATTTTTTAGAAAGCTGGGCACCGAAAGGAATTGCGTGGGAAAATGATAATGTAGGTCTTCAAGTTGGTTCTTATATAAGGCGTATAAAAAATATTATGGTAAGCCTGGATTTAACCTCCAAAGTTATTGATGAAGCAATTTTAAAAAATTGTAACCTGATAATTACACATCATCCACCTTTATTCTATCCTTTAAACAATATTGATACAGATCATGATCAAACCGCAAAAATGATTGAGCGGCTTATTAAGAATAATATTACTGTTTATTCAACACATACAAATCTTGATAATGCAAAGGATGGTGTTAGTTTTCAACTTGCAAAAAAATTAAAATTGCAAAACCTGAGCTTTTTAAAAAAGCTTTCTGGCAATCAATGCAAGTTGTTTGTATTTGTACCAGTAAACTATGTTAACAAAGTTGCAGATTCAATTTACAAGCTTGGCGGAGGAACTATTGGCAACTACTCACACTGTAGCTTTCAAACTGAAGGAACCGGAACTTTTATGGGTTCCAGTTCATCAAAACCTGCTATCGGTAACAAGAATAAATTGGAAAAAGTAAATGAAGTTAAACTGGAAATTCTTGTCGATTCTTTCCGGTTAGACAAAGTAATTTCTGCTATGAAACTTGCACATCCTTATGAAGAAGTGGCTTATGATATATATCCTTTAAAAAATCAAAATGTAAATTACGGGCTCGGTGCAATTGGGCATCTATCCCACCCAATGAAAACGAATGATTTTCTAAAGCATGTTGCCACAACGTTGAAAATTAAAAATTTCAAGTATACTAACAGCAATCGGAAAGCGATAAGAAATGTAGCTGTTTGCGGAGGAGCTTGTGCAGAATTGATCTCCGATGCAATTCAAAATAAAGCTGATGCCTTCATAACTGCCGATGTAAAATATCATAATTTTCAGGATGCAAAAGGTAATATCCTGTTAATTGATGCGGGACATTATGAAACTGAGATTTTTTGTGTTGACGAAATTCAAAAGAGATTACAAACATATGTAGCAAATAAGTCCAAAATAAAAGTTTATAAGTATAAGGGTTCAACAAACCCAGTGATTTTTTATAACAATTAAGGAGCCATTTAAATTGTATAATAGATTAAAAGTACTTAATCAACTCCAGTTGATTGACGACCAACTGGATGAATTAGAGGAGTTAAGAGGTGATCTTCCTAATGCTGTTAAGGATCTTGAAGATCAGATTAACAGATTTAAAGAGGATATATCCAATAAAGAAAAGGAGAAAAAGGATTCATTAAAAAAACGAGAGGACAACGAGGTTGAGGTTGAAAAGCAAAAAGAGAACCAGAAAAAATTTAAAGCACAACTTTACCAGGTAAGAAACAATAAAGAATACGATGCACTTACAAAAGAAATTGATCATACTGATGAATTGGTTTCTAAGCTGGAAACAGAAAATGATTCCCTTGCTGATCTGAGTAAATCTCTAACACAGCAAATTGAGGAGATAAAACCAAAACTTGCTGAATTGAATGATGAGCTAAAACTCAAGGAAGCAGATTTAAAAGAGATTATTAAAGCCAATGAAAAAGAAGAGGTAAAACTTCTTAAGGAAAGAAAATTAATTGAAAAGGATGTTAAGAAACCGGATCTTTCTGCTTACATGCGTATAAGAAAAGCAAAACAGGGTAAAGCAGTTGCAACAATAAAGAGATCTGCCTGCTCTGGATGCCACAATATTGTTCCTTCCCAAAGGCAGCTTGAAATTAGAAAAAATAACCGGTTATTCTTTTGTGAATACTGCGGGCGCATTCTTGTATCTACTGAAATTTCCGAATCTGCAGCCTGATTAAATGTTTTCAGGACAATAATTTATGCTGATAAAGGCCAAGTAATTTAGTATATTTAGACAAATATAGATTAATCAGATTTTTATAAAAGCTCAGCAAAAAGAGCAAAAGTTTTAAGAAAGAAAAATAAAATAACTCAGTCCGGGCAATTGCTCTTTTGATTCTTTCAAAAGGGAGGAAAGTCCGAACTTCAGAGAACAGAGTGCCGGGTAATACCCGGGGTTCCGTTTTTTCGGAATACTGCAAGTGCCACAGAAAATATACTGCCATGGTCAGCCATGGTAATGGTGAAAAGGTGGGGTAAGAGCCCACCGTTTTGATGGTAACATCAAAAGCAAGGTAAACCACACTCGAAGCAAGACCAAATAGGGAAATCTTTATTCATATTTGAATTAAGGGATTGTTCGTCCCTATGATTTCCGGGTAGGTCGCTAGATTTCAGCCGCAATGCTGAAACCAGATAAATAATTGCCTTCCTGGTTTTACCGGGTTACAAAATTCGGCTTATAGGGCTGGGTTATTTTATTTGTTCTTTACATTTTTTTCAATTTGATTGCCGATGCTAACAAAACGCTGGACAATTAAGAACGTAGAAGATGAATATTCAGTTAAATCACTGGCTGATTCGCTGAATATTTCTGATATATTAGCAAGCTTGCTTGTTGAAAGAAACGTTAAGAATTTTTCAGAGGCAAAAAAATTTTTCAGACCATCGCTTGATTCCCTGCACGATCCCTTTCTTATGCATAACATGGAAGAAGCTACTTCCAGACTCATTGAGGCACTAACTGAAAATCAGAAAATTTGTATTTATGGTGATTATGATGTGGATGGAACTTGCGCCACTGCTGTGCTATATTTATTTCTTAAGGAACTTGATGCAAATGTTGAATATTATATTCCCAAAAGGTTAGAAGAGGGATACGGTTTATCCACGGCTTCGGTTGATCAGGTAAAGGAAAAAGGAACCTCCCTTCTTATTACAGTTGATTGTGGTATAACCGCTATAGAAGAAACTGATTATGCCAATCAACTTGGTATGGATGTAATAATTTGCGATCATCATCAGCCAAAAGAAGAATTACCTAAAGCCCTTGCAGTACTTGATCCGCTTAAACCTAATTGTAATTATCCATTTAAATACCTTTCGGGTGCTGGAGTAGCATTTAAGCTGGCACAGGGGGCCTGCGAAAGAATTGGCAAACGTGATCTTCCATTAAAATATATAGACCTCGTTGCGCTTGCTGGTGCTGCGGATATTGTTCCTTTAATTGATGAAAACAGGCTGCTTGTGGCTGAAGGCTTAAATATGATTAACAATAATCCACGCCCGGCTATGGAAGCATTAATAGAGGTAAGTCATCTTAAACCCGGTGAGTTGAATTCCGGACAAATCGTTTTTACAATTGCACCAAGAATAAATGCGGTGGGAAGGCTCGGGGATGCAGAAAGAGCTGTTGAACTATTAATATGTGAAGATAAATCTGAAGCTCATAAGCTTGCGCGTATTTTAGAAACTGAAAACCATGAAAGAAGAAAAATTGATGTTGATACTTTCGATTCTGCAATTGAAATGGTGGAAAATTATCTAGATAAGAAAAATGATTTATCAATTGTACTTCATTATGAGGATTGGCATCCCGGTGTTATTGGTATTGTAGCTTCGAGGTTGGTTGAAAAGTATTATCGCCCCACAGTATTGCTTACTACAATTGATGGTGTGGCAAAGGGTTCGGCAAGAAGCATTTCTAACTTTAATATTTATGAAGCTCTTGAAAAATGTGAGGATTTATTACTTCATTTTGGAGGCCACCAAGCAGCAGCTGGCGTAGCTGTAGAAGTTGATAAGCTTGATGAATTTAAAGAGCGATTTAATAATGTTGTCCGCCAATCTGTAACCCAGGAAGACTTGCTACCCGAAATAAAAATAGATGCAAAACTTAAATTTTCAGAAATAACACCAAAATTTTTAAAAATTCTGGATCAGTTTTCTCCATTTGGTCCGGGTAATATGCGCCCTGTATTTTTATCAGAAAATGTGCACATCTCAAACCTACCACGTATTGTTGGTACAAATCATTTATTGTTAAGTTTAAAGCAGGAAGGATCTGAAAGAATATTTGATTGTATTGGGTTTAACATGGGTGAATTTTGCAATCCAATTATTAATAATAATTCAAAAATTGATGTGGTTTTTACAATAGATAAAACCATCAGGGATGGGCGGGTTTTCCCGCAATTCAGGTTAAAGGATATAAAATTGCTAGAGAATATTGAGGAGATAATTTAATGTCAGGTCATTCAAAATGGTCCACCATTAAAAGAAAAAAAGGCGCTGCAGATGCAAAGCGCGGTAAAATGTTTACAAAACTTATAAAAGAAATTACTATTGCTGCAAGGGAAGGGGGAGGCGATCCTAATGCAAATCCTAGATTGCGTTTGGCTGTTGATAATGCAAAAGCTGCAAATATGCCTGCAGATAACATTGATCGTGCAATTAAAAAAGCTACAGGCGAGCTTGAAGGTGTAACTTATCATGAATTAACTTACGAAGGATATGGTCCATCGGGTGTAGCTGTAATTGTTGAAGCAGCTACAGATAATAAAAACAGAACTGTAGCTGAAGTAAGGCATCTTTTTAGTAAATATAATGGGAGTTTAGCTGAGAATGGTTCTGTTGCATGGATGTTTGACCGGAAAGGCGTAATTACTCTTCCTTCTCAGAATAAAACCGAAGAAGAAATTTTAGAAATTATTTTAGAAGCAGGAGCAGAAGATCTTCAAACTGAGGAAGATTTTTTCGAAGTCCAATCAAACCTTGAATCTTTTGATCCGGTTCGAAAATCTATATTAGCAAATGACCTTGAAGTGGAAAATGCTTCTTTACAATGGATTGCTAAAAATCTAGTTAAAGTAAGCGGTGAGGATGCTGAAAAAGTTATTAAATTAATCGATGCACTTGAAGAAAGCGATGATGTACAAAACGTTTATTCAAATGCTGATTTTGGTGATGATGTGGTTTAGTAATAGTTATAATAGCTTAGTATAAACACAGCAGTATGTATGATTATTCTTGGAATAGACCCCGGGACTTATATAACCGGTTACGGGATTATTAAATACAAAGCCAATGCCTGCAGACACATTGCAAGCGGAATTATAAAACTTTCTTCACACCTGCCAATACCCGACAGATTGAAAACAATTTATGAAGAGCTTTCTAAACTTATTAGGAATTATAAACCCGATGAGTTTGCTATTGAAACAGCTTTTTACGGTAAAAATGTTCAATCAGCAATGAAGATTGGTTATGCGCGAGGTGTATCAATACTAGCAGCTGTAAATAACGGAATTCCTCCCAGTGAGTATTCTCCGAGAGAAATTAAGAAATCAGTTGTTGGTAAGGGTGCTGCAACAAAGCAACAAGTAAATTATATGATTAAAACTCTGCTAAATATTAAAACGGACAAAATGAAAAGTGATGAAAGTGATGCTCTGGCAATTGCTCTTTGTCATGCATTCAGGTTAAAATCTCATACAAATAAGAAAACTAAAAACTGGAAAGCTTTTGTAGATGCCAACCCTGAGAGAGTAATTGATTAGGTTTCATACTATTATAAATTTATTTTTGTAAAAGTTGTTGGACAGGTAATATAAGAGAAAATTGTGATTGGCCATCTTACTGGAAAAATAATATCAGCAAAACCAACTCATCTTATTTTAGATGTTAACGGTGTTGGTTACTCTATTTCCATATCAATAAACACTTTTGAAAAAATATCAGGTAAGGAACGTGCCTCACTTCATATCTATACTAATGTAAAAGAAGATTCAATATCATTATTTGGATTTTTCACAGAAGCAGAAAAAGAAATGTTTGAAATTCTCATCTCTGTATCCGGTGTTGGTCCAAAATCAGCAATTGGTTTATTGTCCGGTATTTCTGTAGAAAATCTTAAATATGCAATTGTTGAAGAAAATGTTGGCAAGAATAGTTGCTGTTCCGGGAATTGGCAGAAAAACTGCAGAGCGTTTAATCCTTGAGTTAAAATCTAAAGTTGGAGCTATTGAGGAGGGTGAAGTTTCTGCAATACCCGGTAACAAGCATGAAGCAATTTCTGCGTTAACAACTCTTGGTTACAATATTAAAACTGCAGAGAATGCAGTATTAAAAATATTATCTGATGAACCTGATTGCGGTTTGGAAGAATTAATTAAAAAATCACTGTCTGAGATTAAACAAGTAAAATCAAATCCCCTGCTACTTAATTTTACAGCTTAGTTCCCCGACACTTTCAATTTGTGCATCTATTTTATCTCCTCGGTTAACTATACCAACACCTGAGGGTGTTCCTGTAAAAATTAAATCGCCTTTTTCTAATTTCATTATTGATGAAATATATTCTATAAGTTCTGCTGGATTAAATATCATACTGGCTAATGTGTCTTCCTGTTTTATAATCCCGTTTACACTTAGGGTTATTCTTTCATCAAGAGATAATTTATAATCATCTTTGAGAACAAAATCAGAGATAACAGCAGAAGTATCAAAACATTTTGCAAGTGTCCATGGATGTCCTTTACTTTTTAATTTTGATTGCACATCTCGTAAAGTCATATCCAGTCCAACGCCATAACCTGCAATTGCATTTTCTGCTTCTTCAGGAGATGCATTTTTAACATCGCTCCCTATCAAAATCACAAGTTCAACTTCGTGATGTAATTCGTTTCCATAAAAAGGATGAATTATATCATCCCCTGAGTAAATTACGGCAGAAGCTGGTTTTAAAAATAGAACGGGCTTATCAGGAATTTCATTACCAAGTTCTTTTGCATGTTCTGCATAATTTCTGCCAATGCAGACTATTTTACCAATTGGGATTTGTTGTGTGCTGTTTTTTAATTTTATTTCGAGCATAGAATTATATTAGTAATTATTATTTGTGTAAATATAAAAGAAGGATAATTGGATTGATAGTTTTACTTTGGGTTTGAATGGTTTCCAAAAATTACTTTAAAAAAATCATTTTCTTAGTTTCTACAAAATTACCAGAATGTAATTGGTAAAAATATATTCCACTTGAAAGCTTTGCTCCATTAAAATCCTCCTCATAAATTCCAGCAGATTTTTCCTCATTAACTAAAGTTGCAACTTCTTTTCCTAAAACATCAAAGACTTTAAGTGTAACAAAATCTGGTTCAGTAATTTGGAAATTTATTATTGTTGTTGGATTAAACGGATTGGGATAGTTTTGGCTTAATGAAAAGTCTGTTACGAAAGAATGTTCTTCAGTAACCGAGGTTACCCTTGGTGTGTACATAAGACACTGATTGCTCCATTCTACATTTCCTCCATTAAAAGTATATCCACCCAAACTAACGATCCTGCCATCCGGGAACATTTCAAGTTCCGGTTCAAAGACAATGTGAGGCAAGGTATCATAAAAAATTATAGTTTGAGTTTTAGGATCATAGATTTCCCAAATCTCCGGTTCAAAACTCCCACCTGTGATAAGAACTGTACTATCAAAAAGCAATACTGATTTATGGCTTGTGCGAGGGACTGTCATTTCTCCTGCTTCAGACCAGGAATTTGCAGTAGGATCATATATCTCACAATACCGTGTACCAAGTGTAGAATCAGGTGTAGTACCGCCACTAACTAATACTCTACCGTCAGATAGGGGCAGGCTACTATGATAATCTCTGGCATGTAGCAGGTTACCTGCAGCAGACCATTGATTGGTAACCGGATCATATATTTCACAGGAATTAAGATAATTAATACCTCCGTATCCTCCAGCTACTAGTACCTTACCATTATCAAGTATAGTAGCAGTATGACCAGCTCTGCCTTCTGAAAGTGAGTCTATAAAACTCCAGGATTCAGTAGCAGGGTCATATATTTCACAGGTATTATAGTATATATTTTGAAGTGTTGATTGATTGAAATAATAACCGCCTACAACCAATATTCTGCCATCATCCAATGGTGTAACTGTACTCCCCCAATATTTAATCGTCTCTATAGAATCTGTATATCTCCAACTATTTGAATCTGGATTAAATACTTCACACGATTTTTTTAAGAATCCACCAATTGCTATTACGTTACCGTTGCTTAGTGTAAGTAAGTGATGAACCAATCTGCCTTCCAGCATAGATGTTGTATTTTCCCATAAACCAATTTCGCCATTATATATTTCTGCACTGTTATAGTTGGGAAATAAATCACCTCCGGTAGCAAGGATTTTATTATTTGCAAAAATTGAGGAACTGAAATTACGGCGTCTTACATCCATAGAATCTATTATCTCCCACAATCCATATTGTTGGGCTTCTGCACTCAAAAAAAGTAAAATAAATGAGGTGATCATCAATTTTATTTTCATAAATTAATCCGCGATTTATATTTTCGGTCAACGAGTTTATTAGACATAATATTTATAGGTTAATTTAAGAGAGCAGGAGATTCCTGTGAAAATCCTACCCTCTTATTCTAAGTTTCACAAACTAATTTTTATTGAGCTTATTTATGGTTGATATGTGAACATACTATTTTGTCAATATCATCTTTTTAATTGAAACAAAATCATTTACTTTTAACTTGTAAAGATATACACCACTAACCAATCCAGCGGCATTAAAAGTAACAGAATGTAATCCAATTCCCTGTTTTTCATTGACTAATTTTTCAACTTCATTACCTAATATATCATATACACTTAATGTTACAAAGCCATTTTCCTTTAAAGTGTAATTAATTGTAGTTGAAGGATTAAATGGATTTGGGTAATTCATCTCCAGTTTGTAATCAGTAGTTACAATTTTATTCAAATCACTACTTTTCTTACCATATTTGTTCCAGGCGATCCAGTCTGTGTCAGAGGGTAGAGATTCTTGCTGTTCATTATTAACTGCAACTATTCGATACCACAATCTATGCGGACCTGATCCAACTGTCGTACCTACATCTGTCCACGATGTAACAGGTGCAGGATTCGGAAACCCTTGCCATGCACTAATTGTTGCAACTAGTGTCCAGTTTGTTGGGGGTTCACCAGCAGTATGAGCACGATATATTTTATATTGGTTAATTTCTGTATAGTATCTCGGATTCCAATCCAATTGTGCTTCATCAAGCGCATTTGCAGTTACAACAAGATCCCTTGGTCTATGTGGTGCGCCAGAAGCAACGTTTAACGCATCATAAGCATTGATTCTGCCATGATCGGGAGTAATGTCTCTCCAGCTAAAATTTATTACATCGGCGCCACCATTAATTGCAGCTTGTATTCCTTGCACATAATCTCGGTCTAGTCTTAGGCGAAGATTCCAACCCAAACTTGAAATACCCAAATTATTGTTAGTTGTTACACCTGCAATACTTGCAACTGCACTGCCATGTCCACCAAAATAATTAAAATGGTGATAATCTACTTTATCAACCAGGTCTTCGTGTAAGGTTGTCACATATGATAAATAAAAATCGTTTATTGAAATGGTTATTGTTGTGTCGCCAAGTGTAAAATCCCAAGCAAATTTGGCAAAAACACTATCAAGGTTCCAATGCTCGCCAGCCAAATACCAGGGATCGTTTGGCTCTGTAGATAACATATAGATTTCATAAGGTCCTTCTGCGTATTCAATTGCAGTAAAACCACTGAGTGCAGAGATAATGTTAGCGATGGGTATCAGGTTGGAAAAATGTATCTGGAAAACCTGGGATAAATCATTAATTGTAACTGTTTTACCATTTCTTTTATTAGTCCTTTCTGTATCTCCCCAAATTAAATCGGGAAATACCTTTTCCAGTGTAATATTTCCATACTGCGTCACTAATGAATTTAGAAAATTTCTTACATCAACATCATTTATATCGTTAATTGACGCTTGCGATACACCAACGGGTAAATTAATAATATTATCGGTGAAGTTTATTGTTATTAGATCAGAAAATTTGTTGTTATTCAAATCTAAATAAATATCAGATTCGGTTACGAGTAATGGTTCCTGAAGCAGAGTAAGATTTGATTGCGCCATAGTTGTGATGCTTAACAATAAAGGAAGGATTATAGTTTTCTGAATTGCATTTTTCATTTGTCTCTCCAAGATTTTAATTGAAAAATTAATTAGTTAAGTGAATTTATATCTCATAAAACCTCCTATATTTATTTTTTAATCTTCGCTTAGTATAGCATTTAGTTTTTCCCCAATTATAACACCAAGAAAGTATATGTGTTAGAATAAAAATGTTTTTAATATCTAACTTCCTGTTGTCCCTAGCTTACGTTAAGCAATTTTCATTCCTAAAAAGCAATTGTAATTCTAAAACATTCGATACTTATTGATAACAATTTTTTTGTGATTGATTATTTAATATTATTGCAAAATAAAAAGCAACTAAGCTTTTAAGGGTATTAGCATTAATAGATTTGGTAAGTGTACTAAGGTTAATTTAAATCCGGGTTATGTCAAAAGTGTCATACAGCGCCTTCTTTTGCCGTCAAAGTCGTGCGAGTAATAGAGTAATAAATAGTTGGCTGTTCATTCCGGAAATCAATTTTTTTTCTTCTACGTTTTCTGCTTCTTCTTTGTAGCTGCAGGGCTGCCGATGCAAACAATTTTACCAATTGGATACTTTTTCACCGATTTTATTAAGTATAGCATATTTCATTTTATGAATCAATTTAATTAAGTCTTCTGCTTCTTCTTTGTTGCGGCAGGAAAAAGAATATTATTAAGTATCAACCTGTAACCGGGTGAGTTTTTGTAAAGATTTAGATCTGTTGGAGGATCACCTACAGCGTGCTGGTAATCTTCAGGATCGTGCCCGCCGTAAAAAGTAAATGTTCCCCTTCCAAAATTCCCGTGGATATATTTTACCTGGTCGGTCCCTTCTCGTTCAGCTAAAATTATAACCGAATTTTTTATTGTGCTCCTGCGGAACATCGTAGTCTGTCCCATAAATCCTCTTAAAACATTTATGTGGCATTGTGTAAGCATTGTTGGAACAGGATCGTACTTTGCGGAAAAATCGAAAAGAGTGAAATAATCATTATTAAAATTACCAATCTCAATTGGCTGGATATCTATATCGCTGTATTCATATAGATAAGGATTCATTTCTAGATTAAATTCTGTAAAAGCGAAAGAATTGTTAAAGTTTAACAATTTTTGTGCATCAGTATCAGCAGCATCCCCATCAAACATCTGTTCAACAATATCAACATTAAGTGCTGAAAGAGCAATATCATAGGAATCTGTTGCAGAACACATTGCAAAAAGGAATCCTCCTTTACCTACATAACTTTTTATATTGAGTGCTACAGCCTTTAACATTTCCGAAACTTTTTTAAACCCGTTCTGTTTTGCATTCTGTTCATACTGCAACTGCTGATCAATATACCACTGCGCATTACTAAAGCTTGCATAAAATTTGCCGTACTGCCCTGTAAAATCTTCATGATGAAGATGAAGCCAATCATAGTTATCGAGATTACCTTTTAAGATTTCATCATTCCAGATTTTATCATATTTAATATTTGCATATTCCAGAACTAACGTAACAGCATCATCCCATGGCTGAAATCCCGGTGGGACATAAACTGCAATACGCGGTGCTTTTTCCAGGCGAACAACATCCATATTGTTTTCTTCACTCTGTACAAAGGCATAAATCTCAGTTGTTTGCGGCAGCGAAAGTAATTCGAAATAAACGCCTTCAAGCCTGCATTCGGTTGCTATTCTTTCATCATAATCAATAAGAAATGAGCCGCCTTTATAGTTAAGCAACCAATCAGCTTTTAATCCTTTGCCCAGTGAGTTAAAAGTTATACCATAAGCTTTAAGATGATCAGATTGATTTAGATCCATTGGTATAAACATTTTTGATTGTGCAAATACTGCAATGGATAAAAAATAAAAAGTAACTAATGTTTTTATTGTATAAGTTTTCATAAATAAATAAAGGCGATTCTATGAACCGCCTTATTATTGGTAATTTTATTATTTTTTTAGGCTGATCTTTTATCAGATTTTATATATAATGGCACTTCACCTTTTTCCACAACATCTTTAGTAATTATACATTTCTGAACATCTTTTTTATTTGGTAATTCATACATAATATCTAACATAAAGTTTTCAACAATTGATCTTAAAGCACGTGCACCTGTTTTTCGTTCAATCGCTTTTTTTACTATTTCATCTATAGAAAAAGGATCGAATTCAAGTTCAACACCTTCCATTAGAAACAATTTTTTATACTGTTTTAATATTGCGTTTTTTGGATCAGTTAAAATACTTTTTAAAGCTTTTTCATCTAGATCCTGCAAAGGGGCAACTACGGGTATTCTTCCAATAAGCTCTGGTATTAGTCCATACTTTAGTAAATCTTCAGGTTGAATGTGTTTTAACAATTCTTCATCTGTTTCATTTTCTTTAAGATTTGCTTCAAAGCCCATTTTGTTTTTATTTATTCTTGATGCTATTATTTTATCAATTCCTGCAAACGCACCTCCAAGTATGAAAAGAATGTTTTTTGTATTAAGATTAATTAAATTTTGTTCAGGATGCTTTCTGCCACCTTTAGGTGGAATTCCAGCAACAGTTCCTTCAAGTATTTTTAACAAAGCTTGCTGAACTCCTTCACCTGAAACATCGCGGGTAATGGATGTACTTTCGCTCTTGCGGGAAATTTTATCGATTTCATCAATATAAACTATTCCCTTCTGTGCCCTATCAAGATTATAATCTGCAGCTTGTAAGAGATGAACAAGCACTGTTTCAACATCATCGCCAACATAACCTGCTTCAGTTAATGTGGTTGCATCAGCAATTGCAAATGGCACATCCAGAATTTTTGCAAGTGTTTGTGCAAAAAGTGTTTTACCAACGCCTGTGGAGCCAATTAAAAGAATATTGCTCTTTTCAATTTCCACATCATCAAGCTCAAAAAAAGAGGAGCGGGAGTTTATCCTTTTGTAATGATTATAAACCGCAACTGAAAGAACTTTTTTTGCTCTTTCCTGACCTATTACATAATCATCAATAGATTTTTTTATCAATTCAGGTGTGTGGAATCTTGTTCTTTTTTCCCCAGAATAATTATATGCTGCAAGGTTGTTTTTTAAAATATCCAGGCTGCTAGAAATACAAATATCACAAATATGAACATCGGGTCCTGCAACCATACTATTAACTTCTGTTCCATCCCTTCCACAGAACGAACATTTTACCATGCTTTTATTATGTTTTTTACTCATCTATTAATACCCGGTTAACATTGTTTCTTAATAATAATATCTCTTTTCTAACTTTTTCTATATGAAGTGAATTAGGAAATTCAAGTAATAATTTTTCGTAAATTTCAAGTGCTTTTTCATTGTTTTGAATACCTAACTGATAAGTTTTACCCAGTAAATATAAGGCTTTATCAGCATAAATATTTTTTTCACCTTCTTCTGCAATGCTTTCAAACAGTTTTATTGCTTCTGTATAATCATTATCTGCTAGTATCATTTCTGCATGACGCAACTTTGTAATGGAGTGCAAAACGAAAGCCATAGGATTATTGTAAATTAACATATACTTGCCGCCTGCTTCACTAAATTCTTTCTGCTCTGCTAAATATTCTGCCTCAGAAAAGTGTAAAAGATTAACAGAATCATTCATAGTAGTATTCAATACTAAAGATAGCTCTATCGCATCATTTGCATTATCATCCCTAAGATTATTCAGGATGGATGAGAGTAAGTTATTCGCTTCAGGAAATTTTTGTTGGTAGAGATTTACCCTTGCAAGTTTAAAACTGGCAAGACTGTGCAGTACATTATTGCCGTGGGTTTTATTTATTAGTGTTGATAAATACATTTCAGCATCTTCCAAATTTCCTTTTAACACAGCAATATTGCTAAGCTGAATATATGCTTCAGCCGCAGATTTAGAGTTTGCTCCATCAGTTATAATAATTTTAAAACTCTCAACCGCTTTTTCAAAATCGTTTTGCATGTAAAAATTTATTAACGCCATTCTTAATAAAGCTTCAAATGATGCTTCTGTATTAGCATAAATTTTAACTACATCATTAAAAGCAGCAAGTACTGTCTCAATTTTTTCCGATTCAAATTTTGAAAAATGAAAATAAGGTTTCCAAAGCTGAAGGGATTCTTCATACTCTTTAATTAGCAATGCTTCAATTGATTTTGCATAACCAAGCTTTACAGAAGCAATAAAGGGAGAAGTTGGATGACTTTCTATTATTTCCTGGTATACATTGCCTGCCATTAAATAATTTTTTTCTTTCATAAGTAACTCTGCAAAGCTTAAGAGGTCTCTTCCATAGTTTAACTGTGCTTCATCAATATCTTTATAAATTTCAAAAGCTTTTTCAAAATCCTTTGCTTCTGTAAGTAACCTTGCAAGAAGGTAAGATAAACTTAAATTGCTTCTGTTACTCCAATCTTCAGCAACTTCAATGGATGCTTTAAGTGCGCCTGGTTTTTCTGAGTATGAAAGTATCTTTTGCTCAATAGCTTGCCGCTGCATTGGTTCTTTATCAAGTATATTACAGTACTCATCTGCAGCTTTATCAAACTGCATAGTAATTGTATATAGCTGTGCAAGATCAAAAGAGAACATAATTTGATCATCCGAAAATTCTTTTCCACGTACATAGAATTCAATAGCCTTCTCAAAAGCACGTCTTTCAAATGCATAATTTGCCAATAATCTGTACGTCATCAGGTTATTTGGATCCCGCTCTACGGCATTATCCCACACTTCATAAGCTTTTTCTTCATTTCCCATTATATAGTAAGTTGAACCCAGATTTCCGTAGGTGGAAATATCATTTGGGTATTCAAGAATTCTTTTTTCTAAAAGATTAACTGAAGCAGCAAAATTTTTAAGTTGAAGATATAACCTGTTTAATCCGTTAAAATATTCAATTTTTGAAGAATCACTTAAATAAAGCTCTTCAAAAAGTTTTAATGCTTCTTCATACTGACCTGCACGCTCCAAATTTTCAGCAAGTACGTATTTTGTATAATCATCGTTTTTTACTTGTGCCGTAACTGAAGAAAATATAATAATGATTAAAGTAACAGTTTTAATTAGCATATTTTAAAAATAATAAATTAGATGGCGCATTCAAGGGTAATAATTGCTGTTAAATCAAACAAATAACGTAATGATTAGTAAATACACATTATTTCATTGATATAAAAAGTATTCTTTAATAGGTTTGGAAGATTATATTTAGGTAATATGAACCGAGTCCCGATTCAGCGGGACGAGTTCCATCTGACAAAAAATTATAATTAGGAACAGATGAAAA
Organism: uncultured Ignavibacteriales bacterium; assembly: GCA_963714405.1. Classification (GTDB taxonomy): domain Bacteria; phylum Bacteroidota; class Ignavibacteria; order Ignavibacteriales; family Ignavibacteriaceae; genus JAZGGS01. Next base: position 599,455 of record CAVQOH010000002.1, read on the forward strand.
AAATATTAATATTTGGTTCAACCGGTTCAATTGGAGTAAATAGTCTTAATGTTATCAGCCAGCTAAGAGATGATTTTAAGGTAATTGGGCTAACCGCCAATTCAAATATAGAATTGTTGGAAAAACAGGTAAAAAAGTTCAGCCCTGAAATTATTGCAGTTAGAGATGAAGAAGCAGCCAAAAAAATAAAAAATAAACTGCCTTCCAAATGTAATTTATTAATTGGTGATAAAGGATTGCTTGAAGCTGCTTCAAAAGAGGATTATGATATATTTATTGGTGCGATGGTTGGCTTTGCAGGTTTATCACCAACGCTGGAAGCTATAAAAAGAGGCAAGCGAATTGCACTTGCAAATAAGGAAACGCTGGTTGTTGCCGGTGAATTAGTAACTGATCTTTGCAGGGAGTATAATTCTGAAATAATTCCTGTTGATTCTGAACACAGTGCAATTTATCAATGCTTAATCGGCGAAGAATTAAACGAAGTTGAAAAACTGATATTAACCGCTTCCGGCGGACCATTTTTAAATAAAGATAAATCCTTTTTTAAAAAAGCCACGGTTGATGAAGCATTAAATCATCCAAACTGGAAAATGGGTAATAAGATTAGTATTGATTCTGCAACTATGATGAACAAAGGATTGGAAGTTATTGAAGCGAGATGGCTATTTGGATTTCCTGCAGATAAAATAGATGTGGTTATTCATCCTCAGTCAATCATTCATTCAATGGTGCAATTTATTGATGGATCTATAAAAGCTCAGCTTGGTTTACCTGATATGAAATTACCAATTCAGTATGCATTAACATTCCCTGCAAGAGTTAAAAATAGTTTTGAAAGAACCAGTTTACCAAAAATAGGTGAACTTACTTTCAGTGAGCCAAATACAGAAAAATTTGAATGTCTCAAATTGGCTTTTGATGCCTTAAATACTGGTGGTACAGCACCTTGCATTCTTAATGCTGCAAATGAAATTGCGGTTGAAAAATTCTTAAAAAAAGAGATTTTATTTACACATATTCCAATACTTATAAAAAAAGCGCTGGATAAAATAAAAAACAGCACTGCTTTGGAGATGGGAACGATTTTTGAGTGTGACCGTCAAACTCGTGAGTTCGTCACCGAGCTCAATTAAAATCTAGAAAGGATATAGATGGATTATATAATTTATTTTGCTATAACGATAGGTATTTTAGTATTCATTCATGAATTCGGGCATTTTGCTGCTGCAAAATTAAGCGGGATGAGAGTTGATGTTTTTGCGATTGGATTTGGTAAAAGATTACTTGGCTGGAATAAAAAAGCAGGTTTCAAACTTGGTGAACTACCAAAAGATTTTGACGGGGAGGGAAATACTGATTACAGGATAAGCTTACTTCCGCTGGGTGGTTATGTTAAAATTGCAGGTATGGTAGATGAAAGTTTTGATACAAAATTTGCTAACCAGGAACCCAAATCTTACGAATTCCGTTCAAAAGGATTCTGGAAAAAATCATTTGTAATTACTGCCGGCGTTTTTATGAATCTTCTATTGGCATTACTTGTTTTCTGGGGAACAAGCTTTTTTAAAGGCAAGCCTGTTACTGAAACTACAACCATTGGTTATGTTGCGGAAGATACTCCCGCATACAATACCGGATTTTTACCTGGTGATAAAATTCTAAAAATTAATAATGAACCGGTTACCAATTGGGAAGATCTTACAACAGAAATGTATGTTAATACTTTGGGTGAAGATCTAAGCATGCTTGTTGAGCGCAATGGTAAAATAATTAACATTCCTATAACAAGGAAGGACATTCCTGATTTTGAAACAGAAGGTGAGTTTTTTATAAGAGAAAATCTTAAACCTGCTGTAATAGATGTATTAAAAGATTCACCCGCAGAAAATGCAGGGATACTATCTGGAGATATTTTTCTTTCTATAAATGATGTTTCTTTAACAAGTTCAAAGCAATTAAATAAAATTGTTTCTTCAAATATCAACAATACTCTTCCGCTTATTCTCTTAAGAAACAAGGATACACTTAATGTAGCCGTAACACCCGGAAGCGATGGGATGATTGGAATTTCCGTTGGTGAAATATATATGGGAGATGTAAATTATCAAACATATGGTTTTTTTGAATCATTCTATAAAGCGGGCGATGATATTGTAAACATCACAAAACTTACATTTAGTGTTACTAAAAAAGTTTTTGTGGGTGATATTGAATTTGGAAAAGCATTTGGCGGACCTGTAAGAATAGCTCAGCTTGCTGCTAAGTCTGCGGATGTGGGAATTGAGAGTTTTCTTTACTTTTTAGCCATTTTAAGTTTGAGTCTTGCTCTAATTAACATAATGCCATTCCCTGTTTTAGATGGCGGACATTTACTTGTAATAATACTTGAAACTGTTTTCAGAAGAGAGATTCCCGTTAAAATAAAAATCGCAATCCAAAATACCGGGTTAATATTGCTATTACTTTTAATGGCATTTATTATTTATCAGGATATACTTTCTCTTTAAAATTTGCTGAGTGCGGTTCTATTAATTAGAGCCGCACCTTTCTTTTTATAAACCCGTCCATCATTTTATAAAACCAATAAAATAAATTTTTCATTACTGCTTACATTAGCTCAGTAGTTTTGATATTAGAAATTGAAGCCGGCAGAAAACCGGCTTATTTTATCTTGTGTGTTTTTAATTTTATATTTGATGAAAGAAGAAAAGAACAATTTCAAAAATATTGATCCCCGAATACCTCATTCAGCCAATAGAAGAAGCAGCATGAATAAGAAAAAAGTCTACTGGATAAGCCAAATTACTGGCTGGAGTTTATTTATACTGCTAAACATTATTGTAATATCGTTTATTGAGGAGATGAGCTGGCAGAGGGTTTTAATATGGCTTTACCTTGGATTTACCGGTATAAGTTTTACACATATTCTCAGGGGAGTGATTTACAAATACAAATGGTTAGAGCTTCCTCTAAAAAAATTAATTCCGCGAGTACTTATTGCAAGTTTAATAACCGGAACTCTTATATATTCTTTTGCATTTATGGCTGGATATTTATCTGGTGCAACAAACTACGAAGAATATGCTGTTATAAAACCTGTGGCGGGAATAATCAATCTTACAAGTGTTTCTCTATTCTGGATGCTAATTTATTTTTCTATTAACTACCTGGATAGCTACAAAAAGAAAGAAATAGAATCGCTTATTTGGGAAGCGGCAGTAAAGGATTATGAACTTAAAACATTAAAATCGCAGCTTAATCCTCATTTTATGTTTAATGCAATGAATAGTATAAGGGCGTTAATTGAAGAAGATCCCGAAGCGGCGAAATCTGCTTTAACAAAACTTTCAAATATTCTGCGTTACTCATTACAGATGGAACGAATGGAAAAAGTTTCTCTTGTAGATGAAATTGAAACAGTAAAAAACTATCTTGATCTTGAAAGCATTAGGTTTGAAGAAAGGCTTAGTTATAAATTAAATATTGAGAACGGTTCATCAAAAGTAGAAATACCACCAATGATGATACAAACACTTGTAGAAAATGGAATAAAACATGGGATCTCAAAAATTCCTGGCGGCGGATCAATCTCTGTTTCAACAAGTATAAACAAATCAAAACTTAATCTTGAAATAAGAAACAGTGGTAAAATTAATAAAGAAGAATTGAAAAGATCTAAAGGTTTTGGTGTAAGCAATACAAAACACCGGTTGAGTTTGCTCTTTGGAGAAGAGGCAAAATTTTCACTTCAAAATGAAGATGAAAAAACAGTTCTGGCAAAATTAGAAATACCAATAGGAGGTACTAATCAATGAAAGCTTTAGTAGTAGATGATGAAAGATTAGCTCGTACAGAGCTTAAAAGATTATTAAATCCATTCAAAGATATTAAAGTTGTTGGCGAAGCTGTTAACGCCGATGATGCCATTGAAAAAATTGATCAGCTAAAACCTGATTTACTTTTTTTAGATATTCAAATGCCCGGTAAATCAGGATTTGATTTACTCGAAGAGCTTGAAAAAGTTCCTACTGTTATTTTTACAACAGCTTACGATGAATACGCATTAAAAGCATTCGAATTTAATGCTCTCGATTACCTTCTTAAACCAATTGAACCAAAACGACTGGAAGAAACTATAAACAAGCTTGTTGAGAAAAGTCGTAAAAAAAGTACGGCAGAATCTGATAAACCAATTCTTGCTGGATCAGATCAGGTTTTTGTTAAAGATGGTGAAAAATGCTGGTTTGTAAAGCTGGAAAAAGTTCGCTTGTTTGAATCAGAAGGAAATTATGTGCGAATCTATTTTGAAAATAATAAACCGCTTATTCTGCGCACTTTAAATTATCTTGATGAACGATTAGACAGCAAAACATTCTTCCGTGCAAACAGGAAACACATTGTAAATCTTAAATGGATTGATTCAATAGAACCCTGGTTAAACGGTGGTTTACTTGTTAAGTTTAAAGATGGTCAAAAGGTTGAGGTTTCGCGAAGACAGGCAATTAAATTTAAAGATATGCTAAGCTTGTAGGAAGACTTACACTCAGTAGATAATATTCAAACTGCAAAATGCAAAACACAAATAAATTTCAATAATCAATTTTGTAATTTGAGATTTGAATATTATTTGTTATTTGATGCTTGTTTATTGAAAATTCAATGTCTTTAAAAGTATCTAGTTAAACAATTCCCACGATAAACCAAACCGGATACTTCTTTCAGGCATAGGATAGTATGGTGTTATGAAATACTGTTTATCGAATAAGTTCTCCCAAACAAAATATACAATTGCACGCTCCTGTATTTCACCAATCAATATAAAATCAAGTTTATTGGATGGCTCAACCTCAACAAATCCCCACTCTAGATTGTAGGAGTTTCTTTTGTCTGTGTAATAAAAAGCAAATCCTGATTTAAGACTAAGATTATCATCAAAAAATTTGCTTTTTAAATAAAGTCCGCCAATAAATTGTAATTCAGGCACACCAATCACTTCGTTTTTCTCATCAGTAAAATAGTAAGATGTATTTGTTTCGAATAATATCTTCCAAAATTGATAATTTATATTTGCTCCCACTCCTTCTGTATTTCCATATAAAGGATAAACTGGATCAAACAATACTAAATTATATGGTTGAGTTAAATAAAAGTTATTCCTCTTAAAATAGGTTGCAGTTGCAAAAAAACCATCATACTTGTATTTAAGACCGAGCTCAATTGTCTCCACGTCCGCCGAATCTGAAAATTGTTTGTGCCTTGAGTATCCAAAATAGATTAGCAGTTTATCTTCAATTCTAAAAGTAATATCCCCACCAAACCCTGAGAAATTGTCGGATTTATTGTAACTAAAAGCTGAGTTGTTTGATTGCCATGAATCTTTGTTGTTTGCATCTAAATATCTATAGAAAAATGAGGGAACAAGTTTATCATTAAACAGATTAAGAGATAAAACTGATGTAAAGGAGACTCTCTTAATATCATTATTATATTCTATTCTTTCTGAGGCCGGGATTATACGAGCTATATAATCAGTATTAAGTTTTTCATACGTCCCTAAAAGTTTTACTTCAACAATATCTATCTTGTGATCGTACTTAAGCATACTACCCAGTATTTTATTCTCATAGTTTTCATAAAGATCTATTGTATCTACTGCATCAGTTAGCTTACTATCGAAGTATCTATAGTAAAAGGACAAATTTAATTTTGCATTCTTAAAAGGCAGCAAAAGCAATCGTAAACCGGTATTGTGCTGCAGTAAATCTTTTACCCTGTTTGGATAAACAACCGGAGCTATAAGTGGTTCATAAATAATAGAGTTTACATTACTCGTTATACTTTGCAAACTGTCTATATCAATTCCACCATTCAATCCAATTGATGAATTTACATAACTGTATAAGGCCGATATGTTTACAGCATTTGAAAGAAGGTATTTTAGCTTAACATTGGCCTGCCAAATTGAGAGATCGGTGTTATTATAAGTTTCATCAACACTGCGGTTGGTAATCTGTAAAGATAGATTCCAGCGTTTGGCAACTTTAGCATTAAATTTCCCATCAATCATTGCTTCACCGTTTGGTCCTTCATAATATTTTATTCTCGTATAAGGATCTGGTGAAAGAAAATCTTGCATAATAAAATTTACCGCAACAGGATTATTGTAAGGACCGTAGAGAAAACCTCTTGGAGAAGGTATAATTTCAATTGAGTCAATATCTTCACTTTGAATAAGATTAAGATCTAAAGAGTTGGATAACCTGTCATTCCATAAAACTCCATCCTCCAAATAGCTGATCCCCCTGTTTCCAACACCATATATAAAAATTTCATGCGGTTGTCCTATAAATCCTTGATCTGCTTTAAAACTAAGTGAGAATGGTTTTAACAAATCACCAGTATAACGGTAAGGAGTATATAAAAAAGTCTTTTTACTAATTATTTCACTATTTCCTGAAAACATATTAAAATTAATAGGAACAAGTGTATCAGGGGATTCAATTTTTTGAAGTGTTTTTATAGTATCATTAGCTGAAGAAGAATCAGTTATAGCAGTTTGAATTGTATCTTTCACCACTAATGTATCTGCAAATAGTGAATCCGCAGTTTTGGAAAAAGTATAAGTAAGAGTAAACAAAAGTATTATGAATAAATATTTTATCATAAAAACGAGATGAAATATTTCCATTCAAATTGATATTCAAAATAGCTAATTAAAGAGAAAGCCACAAAACAAACTATTTTCACTCACATGCTTCTACTTACACCCTTTTCAAACCCCCTGATTACAAGGGTTTTGGGTAAATTAATATTTTCATATTTCCTGTAAAATCATTTTGATTGGTGTAAAATATTTTTATTTTCACAACGTATATAAAAACAATTTATAAAGGAGAGGATCTATGGCAGGCAAATCAATAACAAAGGGTGAAATTGTAACTCACCTGGCAAAGAAAACCGGTACAACTAAAAAAGTTGCAAACCAGTTTTTAGATGAACTTGTAAAACTTTCTTATCGCGAAGCGAAAAAAGATTTTACACTTCCCGGATTAGGGAAACTAACTGTTGCTAACAGGAAACAAAGAATCGGCAGAAATCCTGCAACTGGTGAAACAATGGTAATTCCTGCAAAGAAAGTATTGAAGTTTAAAGTTGGAAAGCAAGCCCAGGATGCAGTTTTCCCAACTAAAAAAAGATAATAATCTATTTATCTTTTTGCAGAAATTAAAAGCCCGTTTTACAGCGGGCTTTTTTATATTTTTGAACCTTTCAATATTTAAATGACTTTTTATGAAAACTAGATTTTTTTTAATAATAGTTCTAATTGCAATTGTACTTACCAGTTGCACTGATAAAAATAATCTTTCGCCAAAAGCAGAGCTGGAAATAAAAATGAATGATATTGCAGAACAATATGTAAAACTTGTTTTAGAAATTGGAATCTACAAACCGGATTATATTGATGCATATTACGGACCTGAAGAATGGAAACCTGCAGTTACTCAGAACGCAAAGATTGATACAAATGTTACTGCATTACTTGGTGAAAAAGTTGATGACCTGCTTAATAAACTTGAAACGCTAAGTGAATACAAGGCAACTAAACTGGAACTGCAACGCTACCGTTTTTTATACAAGCAGCTTTTATCAGTTAAAGGTATAATAAGTATTATTGCAGGTGCTAATTTTTCATTTGATGCAGAAGCAAAAATACTTTATGATGCTGAACCACCTAAACATTCAATTGATCATTTTCAAAATATTATTGATGAACTAAATAAGTTGCTTCCGGGTAAATTAAGTCTTTCACAAAAGGTTGATGATTTTAGGAAAAAATTTATCATTCCTGTAGAAAAACTTGATGTGGTGTTCAATGCAGCGATAAATGAATGCAGAAGCCGAACTTCTAAATTTATCCAATTACCTGAATATGAAGATTTTTCTGTTGAATATGTTAACAATACACCATGGGGTGCTTACAATTGGTATAAAGGAAATTGTTTCAGCATAATACAGGTTAATACTGATTTACCAGTTTACATAGATCGCGCTGTAGATCTTGCTGCACATGAAGGTTATCCCGGGCATCATGTTTATAATACTTTACTTGAAGATAAACTGACAAAACGAAATGGCTGGATGGAATATTCCGTGTATCCGCTTAACAGCCCAATCTCGCTTATAGCTGAGGGAACAGCTAACTATGGAGTTGAGCTGGTTTTTTCAAAACAATCAAGATTAAAATTTGAAAAAGAGGTGTTGTTTCCACTAGCAAATCTGGATTCCAGTAATGCTGAACTATACTACAAAGTTATTGATCTTTTAGATGAACTGAATTATGCAGGCAATGAAGCTGCAAGAAACTACCTGGATGGAAATTGGGACAAAGAAGAAACAGTAGATTATCTAGTAGAATATGCTTTGCGTTCAAAAGAAAGAGCAACAAAATCAATTGATTTTTATGAAACATATAGATCGTACGTAATAAATTATAATGTCGGTAAGGATATTATAAAAGCGTACATTGAGAAAAATGAGAGCAATGTTTATGATATTAAAAACAGATGGAAATTGTTTGAAGAGCTGTTATCAGAACCGCAAACGCCATCTGGCTTGATGGAATAGTCAGTTAAATTTCTTTTTAAGTAAACCGTTCAATATTAAAAACTTTTGATTGTTTAAAGAAACTTCTCTGAAGATTTTTGAGATTACTTTACCGTTCATCCTTATAAAATCTTTTTTTCGCGGCACGATAAGCAAACCACCTAAATCCACTGCTGCGGGGCTTATTAAAAATCTTTCATTGTCATTATTGTAAAACAAATCCGGTCTGTGTTTTTCTCTAAGGAAAATGATCATGCTCCAACCAAATTCCGGATTGTATTTGCTAATAATATTTAAATGTGGTTCTGTTTGTAGTTCTGAAAGCTTTTCATAAATGCTATAAAAAATTTTAAATGATTTAATAATATTTTTATCATTTTGAGATTCTATTAACAAGAATTTTCTCAACCCGTCATCAACACTGCTTATACATAATTCCTCATTATCAAGAATAAATTTACCAAACTCATTTTTTAATTGATGAAATTCATCTTCAATGGGCATAAAATTTTTAGTTCCCATTTGAAAGTGAAAATGATCGGGAGCTGAAGCACCGCATGCTGCGCTATTGTAAATTATTGTAAATTTTTCTGAAAACCATTTGTTTAACTTTAGCAGGAACTTAATATTACCAATTATTCTCTGCTCAACATGCTTTACTGAGCTAATTGTAAAATGCTTTGGAAAGATTGGAAATGGGTTACACAAGAGTAAATATTTTTTATCTATTAAAATACCCTGCTGCGGTTTTGGCAAGTTATTTACACATAAAAAACAATCACGCATACTTATTGAAGCTTTATCGGTTTTTGCTGATGAAGAGGTTATTCTTCCGGGATTATATTGTGTTTTAATTTTAAATCCCTTGAATGCATACTCTTCTATTTTTACAGAATTTAGTTTATCATATCTTTCTTTAAGCAGCTGCCACTTTGCAGTTTGCTCATCAAAAAGTATTATTGCTGCTTTTGTGTAATCAGCTGTGTCCAAGCAAAAATCTATATTCGGATTTTGTATAATTTTAGTTTTTATCAAACTTCACTAATTCTAATTATATTAATAATTCTGTAATTGTCTTGCTTTAATTTCAACCGATCTTAAAGAATCTTTATAAATATTGTTAATATTTTCTTGTTCTATTGTTAAAGCAGCATCAGTATTACCTTCCCACCTTCGGCAAATATATATTGGTTCATAGATCCTGCTAATCTTATACTTGCGGCAAATTGCTAATGCAACAGCATAATCTTCTCCATAACTAACGTTGGGAAACTTTATGTTACGTAAAATGGGTGTATAAAACGCACGAGGTGCACCAAGTCCATTAATTCTCAATGCATTGTTATGTCCGTTATCCGTTGTCCATTCTCTATGATCAATAACACCGGGTGGAATATCATTAAGTTCAAAATCCGTTAATTTATAACTACCAATAACCATGGCACAATTCTCATCGTAGAATTTATCAATAATTATTTGTAGCGTTTTTTCATCCGCATAAATGTCATCACTATCAAGCTGCACAGAAAACTTACCACACAAATTGTGATTAATCGCTTCATTCCAGCAACCGCCAATTCCAAGCTTTTTGCTATTAGGAATGTGGTGTACTATTTTTTCATCCCTGCTCGCTAAGGAGTTTAATATTTCGGTAGTTCCATCTGTTGAATGGTTATCCAAAACAATTATGTTATAGTTAAACGTTGTCTTTTGTTTTATAGCTGAATCAACCGCATCCACAATTGTTTTAGCCCTGTTTTTAACAGGAATTATAATTGAAGCTTCAGTTTTAAATTTTTCATTCTGGATGTTTAATTTTTTAGTATTTGGTTTTAAATATGCATTTATCTTTTTAAGATGATCCGTAAAAACTTTTTCCATTTCAAGCTGCTTATCACGATTACTCGGATTAACATAATTGAAAATCCGTTCATCTGAATTTTCTGGATTTATTTTCTCAACAGTATACAGATTTTTAGGAATTCTTTTTATAGACGAATTGCGTGAAACTGCTAACCTTAACTGGTACAACCCAGCAAATAAATATTTATTGCTTGTAGTTTGGAATTCTTTACAAGCTTGCCACACAATATTTTTCTCTAAAAATATAATGGGTCCAAACTCAAAGTCATCTCTAACACTTCCCAATTGATAATCAATAAGTGGATAGCTTATAAGTTTATTTTTTTCGTTTATAAAAAAATCAGAGTAAAGTAAACCCGCCTTACTGTGTTCCGCTGATTCTAAAAATCTTTTCACCGCCTTATCTTTTATTACCAGCGAAACAGGTTCAGTGATAAAAAGTAAAAAGTTGCCATTTGCTATTTTGCAAATAGTCTTTATAACATTAGTGCTAAAAGGGTAAGTTGATTTTATGGTAGTGTTACTTTTGCTAAATTCAGTGTTTTCTCTATTAGAAATACAAATAACTTCAGAAATAAATTTTAATTTTTCTAATTGTTTTATTGTGTTGTAATTTGAAAGGGTATCGGAATAGAAAACCACTATGGAGATTTTAATTTGTCCCATTTAGAGAATTAATTGTTACTTGTTTTCTTTTAAATTTTTTAAATTGATAAACATTCACTAGAAATTACTAAGTTCAAAAAAAATATTTTTATGAGTAAGTTTTTCGGATGGTCGCACCTGAAAAATAATGTAATAATATTTCATCAAATAAATACCCTTTTTCAGCCATTACAGCAGCTCCTACCTGGCAAAGCCCTACTCCATGCCCCCAGCCGGCTCCGTATAAAATAAATTTTCCGGGAATATCATTTTCGATGTTCTCTTTTTTAATTACTACAGCTGAGCTGTAAAGATGAGATTCTGAAAGAACCCTTCTGATTTCAAGTTCTTTTCCTATTATCAGAGTTTTTTTTGTGCCAACTATTTTAAGCTTTATAATGCGTGAAGACTTTCCCCGTTCCAGGGGAATTAGATCGATTATTTTTCCGAAGTTTATACCTGTTTTCTTTTTAATAAGCCCTGCAATTTCTTCCTGGCTGTATTCAATTTGCCATCTGTAAAAATCTGTTGTTTCTCTGTCGTAATCAACCAAAATTCGTGAAAGAATTTTTTTATTAATGGTATTACAGAATGAATTTGGGTTACCAATTATCCATTTTCTCGCTTTGTTTTCATCATTAAAATCCAGGTTAAAGTTTTCCGGTTCATATTTATAATCGATAACAGAGTTCAAATAACTTATTTGAATTGGTTCCCATACATTTTCATAAGATTCTGTAATTCCACCGCAGCATTTTGAATAACGAGTATCGCAAATTTTATTTCCGCTTATAAGGACAATTCCCCTTGTTGAAGAAACCGCCTCGTATGCAGCTTGCGTAGTAACTTTGGTAACTCCTTGAAATCTCTGGCAATGATCGTCTGCGCAAACATCAAAAAGCAAATGGTCCGCTCTATCATACCATTTTATCCATTCATCATCATTTACAATACTTGCCTTCGTTTCTTTACTTGCGTATTTAGAAACCTGTGCAAGAACCCAGCTTCTTGCTATAACCGCATGTGCTTTAAGCAATTCCAAGGAACTTTTTGCATTCATCTCTGATGAAATAACACTAACAAGATAACTTTCAAGAGGTATAAGGTTAATGGCTACAATGTTATCCCCATCCTTTACAAGTTTTAACGAATGGTTAAACCTCTGTTTTTCCTTTCGCTCCCAGTGAAAATTTTTTCCTATAATAACGTCATTAATTAAAAATGATTCTGAAACCGGATCTTCAGGTTTAAAAACCAACTCGTTGCCAAGTTTTAACTTTTTAGCTGAATTTTTACAAACGATATTATTTTCTTCAAGTGTTGCTGTGAAAATACCACTGAATTTTTCTCTGGAACCTGAAACAGAAAAATCTCCATAAAGTTCGAAACTGATTTTTTTATTTGACAGAATCCCAATGCTTATTTCGGGTTCTTCTGCAGGTATCATTTATAATGCTGTTTTAGTTTAAAAATATATTCTAATCAAAATGATTTTTCGTACAAAATATAAGCATTAGTTACAAATGTTGTATGTACAGTGTTTTTTGATTAATGGAATCTTAACCTGAAACTGTTTAATTTATGTTAGATTAATAATGAAATTCAGCAAGATAGTTTTTTAATGATAAAGAGAACTAAAGAAAACGTATCTATAATAGGATTCCCGGTTGATCTTGGAGCTGGAAGACGAGGGGTTGATATGGGTACTTCTGCATTGAGAATAGCCGGGTTACAGAAAAAATTAGAAAATCTTGGCTATAATGTAAATGATACCGGTGATATTAAAATTGAAATAATGGAAAGACAGAAAATTGGCAATCCAAAATTAAGATACATTGATGAAATTCTTAAAACATCTCAATTACTTGCAGCTAAAGTTGAATCAGTTTTGGAAAGAAATAGTTTTCCTCTTTGCATTGGAGGAGATCATTCCATGGCGCTGGGAACCATTGCCGGGATTTCTTCATACTGTAAAAAGAATAATTTAATACTTGGAGTTATCTGGATAGATGCTCATACTGATATGAATACTGATAAAACAACTCCATCCGGTAATATTCATGGTATGCCGCTGGCGGCTTCACTTGGATTGGGAAGTAAAAAACTAGTAGATTTTTATGGATTTTCTCCGAAGTTAAGCGCAGAAAACTTAGCTATAATTGGAATTAGAAGCATAGATAAAGCAGAAAAAACTAACATTAAAAAAATGAAAATACCTGTTTACACAATGACTGAAATCGATAGAAAAGGTATTCACAGAATAATTGATAAAATTCTAAAGCAATTTGGTAAAACAGTTGATCATATTCATGTAAGCTTTGATGTTGATAGTGTTGATCCTGAGGTTGCACCAGGTGTGGGAACACCTGTCCCGGGTGGATTAACTTTCAGAGAGGCACATTTGTTAATGGAATCAATTGCTGAATGCGGATGCATGTCTTCACTTGAAATTGCAGAATTGAATCCGATTTTAGATCATCAAAATAAATCTGCAATCTTTACCGCTGAACTTATAGCATCAAGTATGGGACAAAGAATTCTGTGATTAAAGACAACCTGATTGGAATATTAACTGCTTTGTTTATTGTTGTTGCTGTTTTATTAAATATTTTTAGCGGTTTATATATAAGTGTTACCAACATCTTTGGTTACTCGTTTATAGTCATAGGAGCCGGATTAGCATATTCAAATTTTATTCAGAATAAAAAAATAATTTTATTTATTGGTTCAGCTACTTTTTTAAGCGGTGTTTTACTTATCCTGCTGGAAAGTTTTGATTTAAATATTCATAAAGAATCTGCTGTTCCAATTATTTTACTGGTTGGAGGATTCAGTTTATTAATGACCTATCTAACTGATTTTGCGAAATTGATTTTGCTAATCTTTTCTTTAATCTGCCTGGCAGGCGGTCTTACAATTTTGGTTATACAAGATTCATTCATTTGGGAAACTTTTGGCAAATCGTTTGTCCCCGTTTTTTCTGCTTATTGGATCATCATACTAATTACCTTACTAATAATGTTTATAATGGTAAAAGATAAGTAGTATATTAAATTATTGTGGCAGGTGGAAAGTTTTTAGGTTAGACTGTTCTCTTGCAGTGCTAAATTGGAGTTGTCGGCACCGAGTTTAAGTTTTTCAATTTCTTCGTTATTGCTGCCAATATCAGAAGACAGGAGAAAATAAACCACACCTAATAGAACAAGTAAAACAACAAAAAGAATAATAGAAAATAATTTGTTTTTTTTATTTTCATCTTTAAAGGTATTCATTTCATCTTTGAAATATGATTTAACATAATCAAGAGTTTTTTGACGTTCAAGTTTTTCATCATAGATTGATTCGCTTTTCTCAACAACACTCTTTTTATCTACCGGTTCTTCCTGTATTGAAATGTCTTTAAGGTCATCATTAGTTTCAACAGGGGGAATATTATTCTCTTTTTTTGATGGGCTTTCATTAATTTCAAACTTTATGGTTTCTTCAGGTATATCTTCTTCTAAATCAGTTTCTATGTTTAATTCACTTGTTGCAGTAACTGATTCCTTCTCTTCAACCGGTAATATATCTGTTTGTTGCTTAGCTTTTGCATCTTCAAGAATCTTATAAAGCTTCCGTGCAACATTGTCTTTTAACTCAGTGTCAGGTATTTCCAACTCCAGCATTACAGGGAGTAAAGCAGATAAATTTTGAAATTCACCCATAACATCCCAGGGAAAATCATCACCCATTCTCCATATAATCTCTAAGTTCAGCATCTTCCTCTTTGGTTAAGCAGCCAAGGGTTTTTGCTTTTATTAGATCTATTGCTTGCTTTTTATCCACTTTTGTTATTCTTTCGCTGCAATGTTTTTATTCAGATTACTAAGCACAATACCAATTTTGGATTTTACAGTTGGAACAGGAATATTAAGTTCGCGTGCAATTTCTTCTTTATTATAACCCTGGTAATAAGCAAGATTTAGAACATATTGCTGGGCATCTGTTAATTTGCTGTAGGAATCGGTTATATGGTTTTTCATAGATAATGCTTTTTCAAGATCAATTGGTTCGGAAGATGGGGAAATTTTCGGAATAATATTTTCATTTTCATATTCATCGCTATATTCTTCCATATTCTCGGGGTTACGGCTTCTTTTAACAAAATCCAATGCTTTATTTCTGGCAAGGTTAACCATCCAGGTATAAACATTTTCAAGCTCACCTTTATACATATGAATTTTTTGCCAAATAATCACAAAAATGTCAGAGAGTATTTCACCAGTTACTGTTTTATCTTTAACGATTTTGTTTATTAATGTGAATAATATTGGTGAATACCTATCATATAATTCTTCCAGTGCCTTCGATTCTTTACCGGCCACTTTAAGAACCAGTTCTCTATCTGAGTGATTATTGTTTTCCAACGATCAATTGTAATTATTGTTAAGAAAAACTTATTCTAAGATTAAAGGTAAAACTATACCAAGTAAAAATCAATAAATTCATAGTGATGCTTTTCAAAGAGATAAGTTGTTTAAGCTTACTCACTAATTTATTATCTTTCAGGTTCAACAAATATAAACAAGGTAAAATGACTTCAAACGAGATAAGAGCACAATTTTTAGAGTTTTTTGAGAAGAAAAAGCATAAAATTGTAGAAAGTTCGCCGGTTGTTCCCTTTGATGATCCAACGCTTTTATTTGCAAATGCTGGTATGAACCAGTTTAAAGATATTTTTCTGGGAACTGGGTCCAGGAGCTATGTACGAGCTGCAAATACACAAAAATGTATACGGGTAAGCGGAAAACATAACGACCTTGAAGAAGTTGGACACGATACTTATCATCATACTTTTTTTGAAATGCTGGGAAACTGGTCATTCGGTAATTATTATAAAGAAGAAGCGATCAAATGGGCTTGGGAGTTATTAACTGAAGTATGGAAACTACCCAAAGAAAGATTATGGGCAACAGTTTACAAAGATGATGATGAAGCTTTTGAACTTTGGGAAACTAAAACAGATATAAATCCAAAACACATATTACGCTTTGGTGAAATAGATAACTTTTGGGAAATGGGTGATGTAGGTCCTTGCGGTCCTTGTTCAGAAATCCATATAAATCTTGGTAATGATTTTAATAATCCTAAATATGTTAATGCCGGTTCAGCCGAATGTATAGAAATCTGGAATCTGGTTTTTATCCAATTTAATAAAGATGAGAAAGGTAAGCTTACAGAATTACCCGCTAAACATGTTGATACCGGAATGGGATTTGAAAGAGTCTGTGCGGTTCTGCAAAATGTTAATTCTAATTATGAAACTGATGTTTTTTCTCCGTTAATTAAAGAAGTGGCAAAACTTTCAGGAATAAAGAATGATTCTGAAGCAAATAAAATCCCAATGCGTGTTATTGCAGATCATGTACGTGCGTTAACCTTTGCTATAGCTGATGGGGCTGTTCCATCAAACGATGGAAGGGGTTACGTTTTAAGGAGAATATTAAGGCGTGCTGCTCGCTATGGTAGAAAACTCAATCTTCAAAAACCATTTCTTTATAAACTGGTTAATGTAATTGTAAAAACAATGGGAGATATATTTCCTGAAATTTTAGCGAAAAAGGATTATGTTAAAAAAATAATAAAAGCAGAAGAAGAAAGTTTTAATGCAACCCTAGACAGGGGAATTGATATTTTTGAAGAAATTATTGAAGAGCTTGTAAAAAAGAAGAAAAAAATCATACCTGGTAAAGATGTTTTTAAATTATATGATACATACGGTTTCCCGGCTGACCTTACAAATGTTATGGCGCAAGAAAAAGGGTACAAGATTGATGAGAAAGGTTTTAATAAGCTAATGGATGAGCAAAAAAAGAGAGGCAGAAATGCTGCGAAGGAAAAATTTGCACAAATAAATTTTAAAATCAATAATCTGGATGGATTTACACTAGAAAATAATAACACAACAGAGTTTACAGGTTATGATGAACTTTCATCACAAGCAGAAATTACAGGTTATAAAAGGGAAGATAAAAATGATTTGATAATTTTAAACCGTTCACCATTTTACGTGGAAGCGGGTGGGCAAATTGATGATGTTGGAACCATTTTAGTGGATAAAAACAAATATGAAATTATTGATGTAGCAAAAGTTGAAAATAGAACAATTCACATTGCTGCAAATGAAACTCCCGGAATAATATCAAAAAACAGCCGGGTATTAGTTAAGGTTGATGAAAGAAGAAGATGGGATATTATGCGGAATCATTCTGCAACTCATTTTTTTCATGCTGCTTTAAGAAAAATTCTAGGAACGCATGTTCAACAGGCTGGCTCATATGTTGGACCGGATCATCTTCGATTTGATTTTACTCACTTTGCAAAAGTTACACAGGAAGAACTGAAACATATTGAAACACTAGTAAATGATGAGCTGCGCAATAATTATCCTCTTATACATCATAGGGAAATTAAGTTTGAACAAGCTAAAAAAATGGGTGCACTTATGTTTTTTGGGGATAAATACGGCGACAAAGTAAACGTAGTTCAATTTGGTGATTTTACAATGGAGTTTTGCGGTGGTACACATGTTAAAAATTCTTCAGAGATCGGTTTGTTCAAAATTATAAGTGAGTCTTCAATTGCAAGCGGTATTAGAAGAATTGAAGCCGTTACAGGTGCCGGTGTTCAATCCTTTATTGATAAACAATTAAATTTGGTTAAAACCAGCAAAGATAAAATTGATCTTCTTCTTGAAGAAAAAAAGAAACTTGAAAAGGAAGTTGCTGAATTAAAGCTTGGCGATAAGCTTGGTCAGCTGGATCATATTTTAGCTTTATCATCTGAGATTAAAAATATAAAGGTTTATAAAGGAAGAGTTACTGCAGATAATATGGATGAACTTAAATCTTTTGGGGATGAACTAAGAATTAAAATAAAAAGCGGTGTTGGAGTTCTTATTGCACAAATTGAAAATAAAGTAGGAATCGTTGCAGTTGTTTCAGATGATCTAATAAAAACCAGGAAACTTAGTGCGGGAAACTTAGTTGGTAAGCTTGCTAAGCTAGTCGGGGGGGGAGGAGGAGGAAAACCTCATTTAGCCACTGCTGGAGGAAAAGATGTAAAACACATCTCCTCAGCAATAAGTAAAGTTGAAGAAGTAATTGGAAGTTTATTATAATATATATACCTCATTAAATTCTAATTTATGGCAAAAATCAAGATAAAATATATTTGTTCAAACTGTGGTTATGAATCTTTAAGATGGTTAGGTAAATGCCCTGAATGTGACAGTTGGAATTCCTTTACAGAAGAAATTATTGAAAAAAGTAAGCGCGATCCAGCCTTATTTTCTGGGAATGTTGAGGTAAACAAAATTAGCGAAGCAGGTACTGAAGACGATGAGAGAATTAATACAGGAATAACAGAGTTCGATAGAGTACTTGGCGGAGGTATTGTTCCTGGCTCTGTTATTTTATTGGGAGGAGATCCGGGCATTGGTAAATCCACTTTGGCATTGCAAGCCGCTGCAGTCATCAACACAAAAGTACTTTTTGTTACGGGTGAAGAATCTGCACAACAATTAAAATTAAGAGCATCCCGTCTAAAATTATTAGCTAATGAGCTGTTTATACTTGCAGAAACACACATGAGCCCAATATTCAAAGCAATAAACCAGCTTCAGCCTTCATTAGTAATTATAGATTCAATTCAAACAATGTACCGCGGAGAATATGAAAACTCACCCGGAACTATTACACAAATAAGAGAATGTACATCATTATTAATGCAGGAAGCAAAGAAAAATAATTTTTCCGTAATTATAATTGGACACGTCACCAAAGAAGGTATTATTGCAGGACCTAAACTTCTTGAGCATATGGTCGATACTGTCTTGCAATTTGAGGGAGAAGCTCATCATTCTTACAGGATTTTAAGAGCGATAAAAAACAGGTTTGGCAGCACAAATGAACTTGGTATTTTTGAAATGCACGAAGATGGCTTAAAAGAAGTTACTAACGCAAGCGAGTATTTTTTAAGTGGAAGAAACAGGAATCATTCCGGTTCTGTAATTACATCCAGTATAGAAGGTACAAAACCAATTTTACTCGAAGTGCAAGCACTTGTAACTCCTTCAAATTATGGTTATCCGCAAAGAGTTTCTACAGGATTTGATCAAAAGCGCCTTTCTATACTTTTAGCAGTACTTGAAAAAAGATCAGGTTTAAAACTTTCTACTCACAATGTTTTTATTAATATAGCTGGTGGAGTGCGAATTTTTGAACCCGCAGTAGATTTGGCTGTTTGCTGTAGTATTGTATCAAATTTAAAGGATTTTCCTGTTGATAATAACATTGTTATTTTTGGAGAGGTAGGATTGGGCGGGGAAATAAGAAACGTTAGCCATCCAGAAAAGAGAATTAAAGAAGTTGAAAAACTTGGATTTAAAAGAGTGATCGTTCCCGCAGAAAATGGCAACAGTACTTTTTCATCAAAAAAAGTAAAAATTGAGCCTGTTACAAATCTAACCGAAGCAATTAAGCGGGTTTCAGAATAATCTGTTTTTGCGTTAATTGAATTATATTGTTTTGTTTTGAATAATATTAACCATATCTTTAAAGACGGTAATATTTACCGCAAGTTATTTAATTATTTTTCGAGGTACAGTTAGTGAGTAAGAAGCTTTTCGTGGGGTCACTCCCATGGGCAGTAAATGATGAAGCTTTGAAAGAAGCTTTTGAATCATACGGAAACGTAGTTTCTGCCAAAGTTGTAACAGATCGTCAAACTGGTCGGTCAAGAGGATTCGGATTTGTGGAAATGGAATCCGATTCTGAAGCAAGTGCAGCAATCGAAGCATTGAACGGTTCAGATCTTAATGGTCGGAACATTGTTGTTAATGAAGCGAAACCAAAAGATTAATTAAAATATTTGGTATAGTTGCAATTTAAAAGCGCTCAATTGAGCGCTTTTTATTTATTGTGTTTTCCACCGATGATTAAACCGGTATATTTAAAACGCAATAGTATTAAGGCTTACAACAAAATTGTTTGTTCCCCTGTAATTCAATTTCCATGCAAATTCTAGAGTAATCGGAAGTATTCCCTGTCCGATTCCGAAACCAATTTCATAGAACGGTTTATGAAATGAATTTATTATGTGAATACTCTTCAAAGCTGCTGATTCATTTCCGATTTTAGATACCGCCACATTAAAAAATGTATTTAATGTTATTTCCCAGTCTTTAAATCCTGGAACATTTAACATCTTGAAAAGTTCATTCCTAAATTCATGTTCAAGATTAATCGTAAAAATTCTGTCCCCAAAAACCTCATTAACTTTGAGAGTACGAAATGTATAATTTTTTGAAACCAGATTAATATTTCCTGGAATTCTATACATCTCCTGGTAAGGCAGCGCACCATCATTATACATTGCGTAAATTTTTAAATTTAAATACGCTGAATTAAATGTTCTTAAAAAACTTGTTATACTCAAATTGTAAGTCGTAAAATCCACTGAACTTTTTAGCAGATTTTTATTTGAATGTATAACTTCTCCTGAAAAAATAGTATAAAATTTTCCGAATGATGATCTTCTTCGAAAGTACCCATCTTCAATATAGTTTCTAAAATCTAGTTTAAAATTTGCAGTTAAAGCATTTACTTTAGTTTCATAAACGGGGGGATTAACACGATACTCTTTGTTTTTTCTAAAAAAAGAAAAATCACTGTTTGCCGTTGCACTTTTATCTGTTTTATTAAGAAATCCAATCCCTAATTTCAGTACTGGGAAGACTTCCCCGTTAAGTGTAAAATTAAAACCATTAGAATAATAATAATCTCTGAATTCCTCTTTATTAAATAGTGCTAACAGGGTTGCACTTAGATCGCTGTATGCATCAGAATTTCCAAATAGCACCTTAAGCTTATTATACGCATTAAATTTTAAGCTGTATGTTCTATAATTACCTAAAAGATATTCAGCACTAAGATCAGCCTTTGTTTTTTTATCTGAAAATCCATAAGAAATTTCAAACGATGAGTTTAACCTTCTGTTAAAATAATCATCAGCATAGAATCCAAATTTAAGAGCATGCCCTTCAACCCGGTTAAATTTGTAAATATCTAAAGGTGCGTTTATTGCAAAGTTATCTGATAAATAATTCCTGGTTCCTAAGAGTGAAAATCTATCCCAAAAGTTAAATGGGATTTTAAGTAAACTATCAATCCTTGCGTAAGCAAATTCTTCTTCGGCTGTATTTGGAATTGATTGAGTAGTTACCCAGTAAAGTGAATCTTTTTCGTCCGCATCAGGAAGCACTGTAACGATTGCTTTTGTAAATTGATCATCACCAATAACTGTATTGATTTGGTAATCATAAAGAACAGAGTTTAATTCGAATCCAACTCTTGCAAGGCCAAGAAAATTTGCTGTAAGGAATAGCCTGTAATCTACAGGCATATATATCTGATCGTACAAATCAAACTGTTGAACAATGTTTATAGTATCAAAAATACCACCAATATTTGCTGATCGGTTCAACCTTAAATTCACTTTTACCAAGTTAAATGTGCTGTCTGTAACAAAAATATATCCTTCAAACCCAGGATCATTATAATCTTCAGGTGCCATAAATATCTTATAAACTTTTTTATCGTTCATCAGCACAACTTGTTCAATATAAAAATAGTAATAATCCAGTGCATCATCTGAAAGAGGACCAGGTAGATCTGTTCCAAAAAAGTTTACATCATTTTCATAAAAATTTTGTATTACTCTCCCCCCGGTTACCATATTAACGGTTGGGAGAAAGTTTGCACTTTGTTTTCTGGCTATAATAATTTCCTTGTATTCACCGGGCTTTTTGTAAAGCCCTATACTTTTGTTTTCTAAAATACCAGTAATCTTTAACTCCGTTGAATCACCTGATCCGATTCCCAATCCAATTGAGTTTCCTTTTGTACTAAAATCTTCTTCGGTTCTTACAACACCTTTTGTAAATGCTTCAAATTCGTAGCTTTTTAGTTTTTCATTCCTTTTCTTTCTTTTTTCAATTGCTCTTCGAATAATATCAATGGCTGGATTTTCACCTGGTTTAATAACTACATCAGCAAGTGTTAATTTGGTTTGTTTTAATTTGAAATCCAGTTGGCTAACATTCCCGCTTAATTCAACAAATACTGTATCGGAATAATATCCTATGTAAGAAGCGATTATATAATAATTGCCGGATTGCAATTTCAGGTTATATTCACCCTCAATATTTGCAGAAGTACCAAGGTTTGTATTCATTACCCTTACGTTTGCATAACTTAGAAATAATGAATCTGCTCCAAAAACTTTTCCGCTAATACTTATCTGCTGTGCCAAAGCTACGTTTACAACCGCTGCAAAAAATAAAAGGTTCAGTATAATTTTCATAAATTGTACATATGTTATTTCAAAATTGTAGTGCTATAATAAGATTGTTTTGTTTGTTGGCAAAATAATATTTGATGAATGGCCTGCCAAACAATCAAACAAAAAATGTGATGCCTGATTTCAAAACAAATAAAAACAGAGTTGAAGATTTATGAAAAATATTATCGGAATACTACGCGAGGGTTTAAGCAAACACGGAGAAAAACGTGTGGCAGTTACGCCATTTTATGCTAGCCAACTAGTAAACTCGGGTTACGATTTATTTGTACAGCCAGCAACTCATCCACAAACCGGAGAAGTTAAACGTGCTTTTCCGGATGAATTGTATAAACAAATCGGGGCAAATATTGATGAAAACCTCGATAACGCAGATGTGATTTTCGGGTTAAAAGAAATTGATAGTGATAGAATCCTGGAAGATAAAGCTTATTTATTTTTTTCTCATACTCATAAGGGACAAATTAAAAACCGCAAAATGCTTAAGACACTGATTGGTAAGAAATCAACAGTTATAGATTTTGAACTTATTAGTGATGATAAAAACATAAGATTAATTACTGCATTTACTTATAACGCCGGGTATGCGGGAATGGTTGATTCATTATGGACACTTGGTAAACGATTAAGGCAAGAAGATATTCAAAATCCATTTAGTATTATTAAACAGGCTATTGAAGAAGAGCATATTGAAAATGCGAAAGAGAGCTTTGCAAAAGCTGCCAACGAAATTGAAAAAAATGGGACACCACAAAGTACCGCACCAGTTATTGCTTGTTTTCTTGGCAAAGGTAAAACAGCACATGGTGCAAGAGAGCTTTTTAATATTTTACCCAAGGAAGAGATAAGTATTGATCAATTGGAAAAGGTTTACAAAGAGGGATCAAAGAAAAAACTTTACGCACTTCATATTGATATAGAAGAAATCTACAGGTTAAAGAAAGAGAGTGCATTTTCTAAAAGTGAGTATGATAAACTCAGTGTGAGAGATAAGCAGCAGGTATATTTTGATAATCCTGATTTTTTCGAAACTAATATGGATAAAATTCTTCCTTACATAACTATTTTAATGAATTGCATAATCTGGTCATCAAAATATCCGCGTACAGTCACAAATCAACTTATAAAACAGATCTATAAGGATAGTAAAACACTTAAAGTAATTGGGGATATCACCTGCGATCCAAACGGTTCGATAGAGTTTTCCAAAGAAACATGGATTGATAATCCCGTGTTCATTTACAATCCCACAACAGGTAAAGTTACGGATGGATTTAATGGAGAAGGAATTGCTGTTATGGCAGTTACAAATTTACCTTGTGAGTTCTCAGCCGATGCATCGCAGCAGTTTAGTAAAGATTTATCCCCATTTCTAAAAGGAATCGCACAAGCTAATTATAAAGGTACAATGGATGAATCAAACTTACCGGAAGAAATCAAACGAGCAGTAATATTGTGGCAGGGCAAGTTTACTAAGCAATATAAGTATATGAACAAATATTTAGAATCTGAGAACTAAATTATACCTCATTAGTTATTAAGATTTTTTCAGTTGGTTTTATACCAAGTTCAGCTAATTTTGCCAGTGTGGGTATGTAAATATCTTCATGAATAGGAATTACAACGCCTCTTTCCTTTATTTTTTCATCCAACACCAAATCTGCACCAACTGCCAGCGGTAAACCAACAGTAGCTGCCATTGCTGTGTTTGTTAAATCTTCTCCATAAATAACTATTGAGGATACTATTTTTTCTAAATTATCTTCAGTTTCATATTCAACTTCAGTTTGTAATATTACCATATCTTTATCGTCGTTACGGAATTCCCATTTTTCAAGAAGCAAATCAAGTAATATTTCCGCTGGGCTTCCATTTTTAATATTTACTTTTTTATCACTTAGCAAACCAAGCCATTCTATTTTTTGCATAACAGGAGTGTCTGGCGATTCATCAAGTAATTCTAAAAGTGCTTCCCGCGTTGTACAGTTTGTTCTTTTACTAAGATAAATCGAAACAAACTCTTCGTAGGTAAGTTTACATGAATCTGGAATTATATACCTGTTATCAGTTAAACCGATTTTCACTAAAGCATTCCATGCTGAACAGTATCCTATTTTTCTAAGTGATCCACGGTAAACATTTTTGATTTCAGGTATATGGTATATTTCGCGGTATTTTACTGAATCTCTGTTGGGGTAAGCTTCATATCTTCCCACACCTGGTACATCAACAATTTCTGTATCAATAAACAAACGGTTATAGGGAACAATTTTAAGCTTTCCGTTTTTAACATATCTTGCACCTGCCATTCCTGCTGTTACTACATTCATAGGATTCCACGTTATTTTATAACCCCAAGGATTATCATCGCTTTGAGGAGAAACTAAACCTCCACCGAAAGAACGAAGTGATGTAATTTTACCATCCTTTTCCTTAATATCGTTTATTATTCTCATGGTTTCCATGTGATCTATACCAGGATCCAATCCCATTTCATTTAGTAATAATATACCTTGCCTACTGGCTTCCTCGTGAAATGATTTCATTTGTGAAGATACATATGATGCAGTTAAAAGATGCACTCTGTGTTTTAAGCAATCTTTTACAAGATGTACATGAAGTAACTCTGGAAGAAGTGAAATTACAACATTTGCGTTTGATATTGCAAGCCCTCTTTGCTCATCATTAAAAACGTTAAACTCAATTACTTTAACTCTTGGATGATCGCCCGCTCTTTGTTTAGCGAGTTCAATTGATTGATCTGCAATTATTATCTCCCAGTTTTTCTCCTCACTTAAGTTTTTAAGATATAAAACCAGCGAGGTTGCTGTTCTTCCGGCGCCAACAAGTAAAATTCTTTTCATACTATTTTATTTCAAACTCCTTTAAATAATAAGCTGTAAACTGTAGATGTTTTTGCCAGCTTACCTCAATAATAGTGCCTTAACTGTATAGTAAAGGTTCAAAAAAACATTAAATATAAGTAACTTTGCAACAAATTTAATAAAACAGAAGAAATAAATTATAAGAGAAATAAATGATGCGGTTAAAATCTATTGTAATTCAAATCATGTTTTACTTATTATTAATTCCATTTAAAACTTATGCTATAAGCAGTAATAATGAAATATATGTGAGGGGAGACTCAATCTCTGAAAATATTTCTATTGAGGATTCTCTTGGTATAACTGCTAAACAGGTTATTGATAATTATCTTAAAGCCATTGGTGGAAAAGACATTTTTTCCAGAGTTGAAGACCGAATTACAATTATGCGCGGAACAGCAATGGGACAAAATTTAACAATTCTGGTTAAGCAAAAAGCGCCCGATAAACTTTACCAGGAAATTAAAGTTGGAGAGATGAAACAGTATATTTATTTCAATGGGGTGAATGGTGCAATGATTATAGGTGAAAACACTATTCAGATTGAAAACAAAGAGCTTGAAAAACTTAAAATAGAAGCAACATTAAATTTACTTCTGGATCCGGAGTCTTATGGATTGAAGATAGGATTAACAGGTATTGAGTTGGTTGATAGCAGCGAGTGCTATGCTATTAAAATGGTTTTACCTTCAGGATTACGATGGCATCAATATTACAGCATTCATACAAGTTTGAAAGTGAAGGATGTAAAGGAAATGCAAACCCAGCAGGGGCTGTTTGAACAAGAAACATTTTATTATGACTACAGAGTTGTTGATGGATTAAAACACCCATTTATGATAGTCCAAAATATGGGAACGCAAAGACTTGAACTTAATATTAGCAGCGTAAAGCTTAATACTGGAATTGATGATGATGTTTTTAATCTTCCGGAATAAGTTTGAGAAATGATGTAAATAAAAAATTCTCTGTTATAGTTTTTGATCTTGGTAATGTTTTAATTCCATTTGATTATAACATACTGCTAAAAAAACTTGAGGAGATTGAACTTGGACTGGGTAATAAACTGATGGAATATTACCGATCAAATTACAGCATACACAGAAAATTTGAAAAAGGATTGGTAACAGAGAAAGAGTTTGTTGGCAAAATGCTGGATGCAGTAGATAATAAAATTAATGCAGAAACATTTTGCTATCACTATGCAAACATCTTCACGGTGAATGAACAGGTTGTTTCACTGCTGCCAATATTGCATAAAAACTATAATCTTTATTTACTTTCAAATACTGATTCTATTCATCAAAAGTATGGCTGGCAGAAATATGATTTTTTAAAATATTTTGATAAACTTATTCTTTCACATGAAATTGGAGCAGTTAAACCTGAAAAAAAAATTTACCGGACTGTAGAGAAATATTCTGGCTTACCATCTGAAAAACATCTTTTTATAGATGACATTGAAGAATATGTAAATGCTGCGGTAAATTTAGGTTGGGGCGGAATTCACTTTAATGACTATAACTCTTTAGTTAATGAGTTTAATGAATTAGGAATACTAATTAATACAAAAGGAATAACTAATGGATATTGAAATAAAGCAGGATCTGGAACTAAACAGGTTTGTAACTGTTGTAGATGGTTACGAGTCTGTTGTAGAATACGCATTAAAAGAAAATATTTTAGATCTGTACAGAACCTTCACTCCAACTGAATTGCGCGGTAAAGGAATAGCTGGTAAGTTAGTAAAGTTTGCCCTTGAGCACGCTAGAAGTAATAACCTTAAGATTATTCCTACTTGCTCATACGTAAAAGCATACATAAATAAACACGATGACTATAAGGAATTGTTGGCATTGTAATTAATCCGTGGAGATATTAAATGCAAAATCAAATAACTTTTGTTACCAAACGAAGCGGTGCAATTGTACCCTTTAAAAAAGAGAGAATTGCTAATGCCATTTACCGTGCGGTAGTTGCTGTAGGCGGCAGGGATAAAAGTAAGGCGGGAGAATTAGCAGAACAAGTTGTTAAAATTCTAAATGAGAAATTTACTGATAACAGTATACCTAATATCGAAGATGTACAAGATGTAGTTGAAAAAGTCTTAATTGAAAATGGTCATGCCACTGTTGCCAAAGAATTTATTCTTTACAGGGAAGAAGCGGCCAAACGGCGTGATAAAGAAGGAAGATTAACTTCAAAATTAAATGAAAATGTACCCTGGGCTAAAGTGTGGAGAAATCTTGACTGGGCTGTAACACATAATTTACAATCTGTTAATGCACTCAATAAACGTGTTGAGAATGGAGAGTTTGCTCAAATAGTAAATGAATCCGAAAGACTTTATGAAGATGATGTGACTCTTGGTGCTGAATTAATTATTGAGCGGTTGAAAGATCTTAGAATGGTAATGATTAGCGGACCATCTTCTTCGGGTAAAACTACTACAACAATAAAACTTGAAAAAAAACTGATCAAAAAAGGTTACAAATTCAAAGCACTAAATGTAGATCATTATTTTTTCGATCTTGAACTTCATCCAAAGGATGAATTTGGTGATTATGATTTTGAAACACCACATGCTCTTGATCTTCAACTAATCAATGAGCATCTAGTTAAACTCAGTAGCGGCGAAGAAGTACTAATTCCATCATATGATTTTAAAACAGGTACGCGTAAACTAAACGTTACGCCTATGATCTTAGAGAAGGATGAAATATTATTAATTGATAGCCTCCACGGTCTCTATCCTGATTTTAGTAAAGACATTCCTGATGATATAAAATTTAAATTATACCTGGAACCATTGCTTCAGATGAAGGATCATGAAGGAAAGTATGTTAGATGGACGGATTTAAGACTTATACGAAGAATGCTGAGAGATTCTGTTCATCGGGCGTATAATCCGCAGCAAACTTTAGAACACTGGCATTACGTTCGTTCAAGTGAAATGAGAAATATAATTCCCTATTCAAACAGTGCTGATTTTATTATCAGCAGTGGTATGCCATATGAGCTTCCTATCTATGCTCATCGGCTATTAAAAAGTTTTGAAGAATGGGATAAAAAGTATAAAGGTGATCCACTTAAAACAGATGCATACGAAAGAGCATCAAGATTATATAAGCTATTAAAATCTGTTATACCTGTAGCTGATTATTCATCGGTTCCGGGTAATTCTGTTATGCGTGAGTTTATCGGCGGAAGCACTTTAGAATACTAATTGCTCAGTTTTTTCCTTACTATGTAAATTTAAAAAATTGCATTCAAATATTATAATTCGTTTTCTACTTTTGTGAACAGTTATACTTTTTATTATACAAATTTATCTTGAACTTTGTTCATTTATCGCAATTTTTTATCTTTTTAAAGGGGAACAATTATTGCCCCTGCTTTCTCTAAAGATTAAACAGAAACTTTAATTTTTCTTCAAAAAACGGTAAACAAATGATTTACAGAAAATATAAATTTTTATTTAAGGCAGTTTTGTTTTCTATATTTCTATCGGCTTTAACAATTACATTTGCACAATACATTTCGAATAATACAAAACCTGATGCATCCACAAATAAAAATCATTACAGCGGTAACAAATCAAGTAATTCCACAATTAGCGATGCTTCTGATAGAATTGATGACAGACATAGCCGTAATGAAGAACAATTCACGGATTTATTTAACAAGAAAAAGAACTATGATCGCAAAAATTACCGTAATGATGAAAATAATAAATATGATAGAAAAAATAACAAATACCACAAACGCAGCAATGATTATAGTTACAAAAGAAATAATGAGCGAAAAAACAAAAACTCTGAAAATTATTTTCACATAGATAAATCAGGCAGAACTTTGTGGGATGGTAAGCATTGGAATATCAATGACTATCCCTTGAATGTTTACGTGCAGGAATCTTCATCAAAATATTACAAGCCGCTTTATAATGAATATGTTAGTTACGCTTTTGATGTGTGGGATAACGCTGATGATAGGATTGATTACAAGTTTGTAAGCTCTGGCCGCCAGGCAGATATATCAATCATCTTTGTTGAAAACTTAGGAAGAAAATACGAAGAGAATTATTTGGGATTAACAGAATATGATATGAACAGGAATAATGAAATTGAATTTTCCAAAATTCAAATTAGTTTAATAAAGTTTAACGATGAACGGGTTTCTGAAGGTGAAATAAAAGCAACTATAATTCATGAGCTGGGTCATGCTTTTGGTTTGGGGCATAGCGATTGCGAAAGTGATATTATGTATCCTTATATTAATTCACATCACTCCGAAGAAATGACTTATAATGAACTTTCACGAGGAGATAAAGAAGCAGTTGAAGATGTAATCGACCTGGGAGACACTGAATTATATGTTTGGAAAAACTAATATAAACAACCCAGCCCGTTACCTAATTAAGATTTGATAACATCTCTTTAAACTTTTCAAGATTATTCGTCCAGTCTCTTTGTTTCGCTTTTTCTTTTTCTACAACTTCTGTAGGTGCATTATTTATAAATTTTTCGTTTTCAAGCTTTTTTGTAATCCCGTTAAGTGAATTTTCAATTCGCTTTATTTCTTTTTCCAACCTTTCCTTTTCTTTATCAATATCAATCAATCCGGCTAGAGGAATATAGATTTCAGTATTTTTTACTATTGCAGATGCACATCCCTGTGGTTTGTTAATGTGTTCAACCATTTTCAAATTATCAACTTTGGCTAATTTCTTTATATAATCAACTTGATGATTTTTTACCTCTGCTGATTTAATTATTACATTAACTTTTTGAGAAGGTGGAATATTCATTTCACCTCTGATATTTCTAATAGCAGTTACAACACCTTGTACAATTTCCATTTCATTGTCGGCAGAAGTATTTAACAGTGATTTATTAACCTTAGGATATTCCGAAATGGAAATACTATCACCATTTTTCCGTTCCGTGATAATCTGCCAAAGTTCCTCGGTTATAAACGGCATAAAAGGATGTACTATTTTAAGAAGTTCTTCAAAAATATGTAGCGCTCTTGTTAATACTGCTGATTTAACTTCTTCATCATCCGAATATAAACGGTTTTTTGCCAATTCAACATACCAATCGCAAAAGTCATTCCATACAAATGAATAAATAATTTTTGTTGCATTATTTATTTCAAAATTATTATATGCGTCCTCCAGCATTTTTAAAGTGTGGTTAAATCGGGATATTATCCATTCATCTGCAAAATCAATATGTTTATTTTGTAATGTATCATTAACAGGTATAGTTTGAGCGTTCATTAAAAGAAATCTTCCGGCATTCCATATTTTATTTGCAAAGTTTCTTCCAAAATCACATTTATCAGCAGAAAACAACACATCCTGCCCAAGCGGTGCAAGGTAAAGTATTGTAAAGCGAAGAGCATCTGCGCCGTAATCTTTTATCACATCTAAAGGATCAGGTGAATTGCCTAATGACTTACTCATTTTCCTTCCCTGCGAATCACGAATTATACTTGTGAAGTAAACATCACTAAAAGGAATCGCTTTGCGAAAGTGCATCCCAGCAATAATCATTCTAGCAACCCAGAAAAAAATAATATCAGGTGCAGTTACAAGTGTGGTGGTTGGATAGTAATACTTCCTTTCCTCTTCGGTTTTAAATATTGCATGCGCCCAAAGCCAGCTAGAAGCCCAGGTATCTAAAACATCATTATCCTGTTTTATATTAGATGAACCGCAATGAGGACATTTTTCAGGTGGATCGATAGAGACAATTGGATTCTTACATTCAATTTTACAATGATCATCGCCAATACAATACCAAACGGGGATTCTATGCCCCCACCATAGCTG
The DNA here is from genome assembly GCA_963714405.1 of uncultured Ignavibacteriales bacterium. Lineage (GTDB taxonomy): Bacteria > Bacteroidota > Ignavibacteria > Ignavibacteriales > Ignavibacteriaceae > JAZGGS01. The sequence continues at coordinate 630,694 of CAVQOH010000002.1, forward strand.
CCTGCTGATACACCAATCTTTAATATTTTCCATCCAGTGGAAATAAGTTTTTTCCCAATGCTGAGGATGGAATTTTATTTTACCTTCATTAAGAACTAGCAATGCTGGTTTAACAAGTTCTTCCATTTGCATAAACCACTGCTCTGATAAGTATGGCTCAATTGGTACATTACCTCGTTCAGAATAACCTACTTTGTGTTCATAATCTTCAATTTTCTCAATCAGTTTTTTTTCTTCAAACCACTTAATAACTTTTTTGCGTGCTTCGTATCTATCTAAGTTTCTAAACTCTGCAGGTACTTTTTCATTTGTACTTGCATCCTCTTTAAAAATATTTATAACCTCGAGTTTATGTCTTAACCCCATTTCATTATCATTTAAATCATGTGCAGGTGTAACTTTAACCGCACCTGTTCCAAATTCCATATCAACATAATCATCTGCAAAAATTGGGATTTTTCTGTTTGTAATTGGCAGGAGAATTTCTTTTCCAATTAAATTTTTATAGCGCTCATCATTAGGATTAACAGCAATTCCCGTATCGCCAAGCATTGTTTCGGGACGAGTGGTTGCTACAATTACAAATTTATCGGAATCAACTACAGGATATTTTAAATGCCAAAGTTTTCCGTTAACAGTTTTAAAATTTACTTCTTCATCTGAAATTGCAGAACGGGAAGCAGGATCCCAGTTCACCATCCGGTAACCACGATAAATTTTTCCATCGTTATATAGTTGAACAAAAGCTTTGATTACTTCGCGGTAATAATCATCATCCATAGTAAAGCGTTCTCTCTGCCAATCGCAGCTAACACCAAGTTTTTTTAGTTGCTGGATTATTATCCCGCCGTACTCTTCTCTCCATTCCTGGCAGTATTTTAAAAATTCTTCTCTTCCAATCTCTTTTTTATCAAGATTCTTATCTGCAAGATATTTTGTAACTTTTGTTTCAGTGGCTATTGATGCGTGATCGGTTCCGGGAACCCAGCAAGCGTTGTACCCCTGCATTCTTCTAAGACGAATAAGAACATCCTGAATTGCATTATTAAGAACATGCCCCATTGTAAGCATACCAGTAATGTTGGGTGGTGGTATTGCAATTACATATGGTTCTTTTGTTTCATCAATTTCTGAATGGAAGATTTGATTATCCAGCCAGTATTTGTACCATTTGTCTTCTACAGCTGATGGGTCGTATGCTTTGGGTATTTCTTTTTGAGTATCTGCCATTTATAGTATTGAAAAATATGAGGTGCAAATATAATGAAAATTAAGAAGCTGTTTGGTTTTTTTAATCTGTTTGAATATGTGTTAAAATCAATCCTCAATCAAATATAAATAATTAGGAATTTTTACTTGTATGCCATGAAAATCGCCATTTAAATCGCTCCACTGGTCTCCCACTGTTCCAATAACATCATAACCGATTTCAACAAGTTCTTTTCTTTTAGCAGATTTAAATTCCTCTGCTGTTAGCCTATATTCATGCTCCCTTTGTGTTATAAGTGTATCAAAAACCGTGTAGCCCTGCGCAATCAGGTTTTTAAATGTTACCTCGTATTCCGGAATATTTCTACCAGTAAGAAAAATTATTTTCGCACCTTTTCTAATTAAGAAATCATAAAGATCTTTCACCTGCGGAATTGCAGGAGCTTTCATTTCAGCATTCCATTTTTTATTCATTTCATAAACGTATCCATATCCCATCATTACAGCTAGGTCATAATTACTAAGCACTGTTTCATCAACATCAAATATAGCAGCGGAGTTATCGTTAATTTTTATTGATTGAAATTTTTCCTTGGCTTTTTTAATAACTTCATTCAGCTCTTCATCATACTTTCCAGATTCATAATAATCTTTAACTTCTAACCTTGCAGAAGAAAGGTTTAATGGTTTATTTGAAGCGCAGGATATTAAACCTAAAATAGTCACAATCATTAAAGTAGTTTTTAACGTGTTTTTCACAGCGGTTATTGCTTAATAATTAAACATATTATGGAAAATAATAATACTATGTCATTTTGTAAATTAATAGTTCAGTAAAATTGTATAAAATAGAAAAAAATGATATAAAATGTTTAAAAAAAGTGGAATATTGTTCCAATTTTGCAGATTTTAAATTACCTGATTAAAATATTTTTACAATTTAAAAGGAAACCATGGTAGCTGTAAGACCATTCAAGGCACTAAGACCTCAAAAAGAAAATGCACATATTATTGCAAGTGTACCTTATGATGTTGTAAACAGAGTGGAAGCTAAAGAGTTGGCATCAAATAACGAATTAAGCTTTTTAAAAGTTACAAGATCGGAAATTGATTTACCTGATAATGTTAGTGCATACTCTAAAGAAGTTTATGAAAAAGCAAAAGAAAATATTACAAAACTAAAAACAAACAGTTATTTACATGAAGATGAAATTCCCTGTTTTTATTTGTATCGCCTGATAATGGATGGAAGAGCACAAACAGGTATTGCAGCAACTTTTTCTGTAAATGATTATGATGATGATATTATTCTAAAACATGAAAAAACAAGAAAAGTTAAAGAAGATGACAGAACAAATCATATAATTACTACAGAAACACAAACTGGAATTGTATTTTTAACATACAGCGGAACTGATACAATAAATAATCTTGTTAACAAAACAGTAGAATCAGCTAAGCCAGAATATGATTTCACTTCTGAAGATGGAATACAGCACACTGTATGGATATTATCAGAACAATACAACAGACTATTAATTGATGAGTTTGCAAAAGTAAAAAATTTATATGTTGCTGATGGACATCACCGGGCAAAAAGTGCAAGCAGGGCAAGAGAAGAAAAAAGAAATTCCAATAAAAATCATACTGGTGAAGAAGAATATAATTATTTTATCGCTGTTGTTTTTCCTGCAGATCAATTAAAAATTCTTCCATATAACCGGGTTGTTTTTGATCTCAATAATAATAGCAAGGAAGAGTTTATAGAAAAAATTGAAGGAAATTTTGAGGTGGAAAAAACAAGCAGTAAGGAACCATCAGAAAAAAGAATGTTTGGAATGTACATTGATAATGAATGGTTCAGTTTAAAACCGAAAGATTCCACAATAAGCAAAGTGGATTCTGTTTCTTCTGTTGGAGAAAAACTTGATGTAAGCATTCTGCAAAATTATTTATTAACTCCTATTCTTGGAATTGATGATCCGCGTACAAGCGATAGGATAGATTTTGTTGGCGGAATAAGAGGAACTAGCGAATTGGAAAAACTGGTAAACAGGGGTAAAGCTGCTGTGGCATTTTCTTTATTTCCTGTGTCAGTAAATGATCTTATGAATATTTCTGATGCTGGTGAAGTTATGCCTCCTAAATCAACCTGGTTTGAACCAAAATTGCGAGATGGATTATTATCTCATACTATATAATTAATATTTTATTCGATTTTAAAAGTAAAAGGAACTACAATGGAAAAAAGAATTTATAACTTCAGTGCCGGTCCTGCTATACTGCCGGAAGATGTTCTAAAAGAAGCACAGGAAAATTTATTTTCACTCCCCGGTGTTGGAATGTCAGTGCTGGAAATCAGTCATCGTTCAAAAACTTTTGATGATATTATAAACCAGGCAAAAGCTGATATAAAATCTCTTTTAAACATAAGTGATGATTACGCAGTACTATTTTTGCAAGGGGGTGCAAGTTTACAGTTCTCTATGGTTCCACTTAATATAATGCCTCCTAAAAATAAAGCTGATTACATTAATACTGGTGCGTGGTCTAAAAAGGCAATTAAAGAGGCTAAAAGAGTTGGTGCTGTAAATATTGCTGCTTCATCAGAGGAGACTACTTTTAACCACATACCAAAACAGGAAGAGTTAAAACTAGATCCTGATGCTTCGTATGTTCATTTTACTTCTAACAATACAATTTATGGAACTCAATGGCAAAGTGAACCAGCCGTTGGCAATGTACCATTAGTATGCGATGCTTCTTCAGATATTCTTCATAAAAAAATTGATGTGAATAAATATGCCATTATCTATGCAGGTGCACAGAAAAATATGGGTCCTGCTGGTGTAACTATGGTAATTTTCAAGAAAGATCTACTTGAAAGGTCTTCAGAAAATTTACATACAATGTTAAATTATAAAACACATGTTGAAAAAGATTCACTTTATAACACACCAAACACATTTGGTATTTACATTATTGGATTAGTTGCTAAATGGTTATTAAAGAACGGCGGGCTTAATAAAATGCATGAAACGAATAAGCAAAAAGCTCAGCTCCTTTATAATTTTATTGATGGAAGCGGTGGATTTTATAAGGGCCATGCGGTAAAGGATAGCCGTTCGCTTATGAATATCCCATTTAATCTTTCCACCCCTGAGTTAGAGAAAAAATTGATTGATGAAGCACTTGCGGCAGGATTCAGCGGATTGAAGGGACACAGATCTGTTGGTGGATTAAGAGCTTCAATTTATAATGCATTTCCAACCAAAGGTGTAGAAGATCTAGTTACTTTTATGAAAGATTTTCAGCAAAAAAACGGATAGTCAATTTACATAGCGCTGTAAAGGCGCCTTTATATAATTCCGGAGTGTGTGTGAAATATTTATTATTACTGATATTGTTATTCATATTTGTTGCTTGCGGCGGCAATGAAGCAAAATTTGAAGCATTTAGCCCTGAATCATTTGCATTCGATATAGGAAATAGCTGGGAGGTTAATGCCTTGATAAATGTTAAAGGATTTGAAGAAAAAGAAACGGAAGGCCAATATTCTGCATCAATATACTACATCATTGATCTGATCTCTCCGGATGGATCTACTGTTAAAAATATTTTTGAGGACAGAATAGAAAAAGAATCAACTGAAGAGATTACGGATATTCCTCTTGAAGCACAGTTTGAATTGGATTCCACTTATACTGTTGGAAAATATAATTTGTTATTTAAGATAAATGATAATTATTCTGGAAAATCAACAGAAGCTAAAATAGAGTTCGAACTTTCTGAATAGACAAAGTATTTCGCTATTCTTCCATAAAATATTCATCGGGAATTGGTTTTCGTCCAGCGTATCCTTCCTGAATACCATGGTAAAACTTAATTTCATCTTCATCACTTCTCCAGCAAAGATATACCTCGTTATCATTTATAAACGCTGGAAAATCAACCAAGCCAATTGCGAAGTTCCAATCTTTAAAAAAACATCCAATTTCTTCCAGTTCAATAAAAAAACCTTCCAAATCGGTAGTAAGTTTTTCAATATCAGTGTTCCCTCCAATCATACCATTTAATTCTTCAGCTATTAATCTCATTTCTTTACTTGTTTGAAGGATATCATACACTATTTTTTTTACCAATGGCAGTGTTTTCCTTGCTTCAGCAGGAGTAAAATATTTTATCTCTGTAGTCATAAAAAAGTATTAATAATATTTAGGTGTAAAATTTAAAATAATTCTTAATCAAAAAGGAATGAAAATGGATTTATTGCATGGTAATAATTTTTGGTGTGATTTACACCTTATTCTTGAATCTAAAGATTTACTTTTTACTCTAACTTATAAGAATTTTTACTGTTATTTAAGTTTTAAAGGGCAATATAATGATATTAAAAAAATACATTAACAAAATTGTTTCGGATGGAATTTCATACAATGAATATATGCGGCAATTTAAGCATGAGGTTGAAAATACTCCATCAAAAAGTCTGGTAACCGATGAAAAAACCGATCATAACCTGAAAAAGTTAAATTTTTCAAGAAGTACAAGAATTGAAAAACAATATATTCCTTCAGGAGAAATAAGAGTAATCTTAGATAAAATTAAAGAACCGCAGTTTTGGCTGGTTTTATCCGAAACATGGTGTGGAGATTCTGCACAAATTTTACCCGTGCTTGCAAAAATTTCAGGGCTTAATAACAATATAAAATTAAGAATCCTGCAAAGAGATTCAAATCTTGAAATAATGGATCAATTTCTCACAAATGGGACAAGAAGCATTCCCAAGCTTATTGCTTTTAGTGAAAGTGGAAATGAATTCTTTAACTGGGGCGCGAGACCTGCAAAAGCGCAAGAAATAGTAAATGAACTTAAGAGCAGTGGACTGCAAAAAACTGAGTGGTTAATTGATTTACACAAATGGTATGCAAGCAACCGCGGGAAAGAGATTGAAAATGAGATTATGCAATTAATAAAAAATTTGTAATTCCTAAAACATCTTGATAGTTAAGTCTTTTATGCTAAATTATAAATAACTAAATAATTTTAGTGTAAATGGAGGCAATGATGAATAGCGAAAAAAATCTAAATATTGTATTTGGAACTGGTCCTCTTGGCTGTGCAGTTGCTGAAGATCTAATTAGTAAGGGAAAACAGGTAAAGATGGTAAACAGAAGCGGCATTGCTGATATACCTAAAGAAGCAGTATTAATTACGGCTGATGCTAATGATAGAGAAAGAACCCGGGAAATTTGCAAAGGCGCGAGTGTTGTATATCATTGTGCTATGCCTCCATATACTCAATGGAAAGAGCTTTTTCCTCCGCTCACAAGAGGAATAATAGCAGGCGCTGTTTCTGCAAATGCAAAGCTTATCTATGCAGATAATCTTTATATGTATGGAATTAGTGATACTCCTATTAATGAAAATACAGCAATCAGCCCTTTAGGGGTAAAAGGAAAGATAAGAGCTGAAATGAGTGATAACCTTCTTAGTGAACATAATAATGGCAAAATGAGGGTAGCAATTGGCCGGGCATCTGATTTTTACGGACCAAAAGTAATTTCCGCTGTACTTGGGGAGAGGGTATTTAAACCGGCTATAGAAGGCAAAACAATTAGTATGCTTGGAGGTATTGATAATCCGCACACTTATACTTTTATTAAAGATTTTGCAAGGGGATTAACAATCCTGGGTGAAAAAACAAATGCTCTTGGAGAAGTATGGCATATACCTTCAGCTGAAACCATAACAACAAGAGAGTTGCTACACCTTATTTTCAATGAAACAAGAAAAACACCGGAAGTTAAAATCGTTCCAAAATTTATAACCACGTTACTTTATAAAATAAATCCTATAGTTAAAGAGCTTAAAGAAGTTATGCCAACTCATGAAAATCCTTACCTGGTTGATCACAGCAAGTTTAAAAACTTTTTTGAATTTGAAGCAACACCGCACAAAAAGGCAATAAAAGAAACCGTACACTGGTATAAAGAAAAATTCAATTAATTGAATCCAGCCACACACCAACTTGTTCTACTCAAAATTTTATCTGTAATTTTTACAATTTGTTGCTAATTTTATATAGGAAATGTATAAAAATTCTTTATAGAATGTCATTCAATTCAATTTGATTTTGGACTAATATTTGAATGAATGGATAAGTTAGTTACTTATAGATCACACTAATTATAAACTGGATTGTATCACAATAAAACTAACTATTAATATAGCCTTATTGATATAAATTATTATCTGGTCTTTCTGGCTTAATGTTGCTAGTTTTGGGTACGAAATTATAAATTACGGATAAAAGACGCACAAATAAAAAGGGAAAATAAATGAAGAAATTACTACTTGCCATTGTAATAACGATCTGTTGTATTTCAGACTTTTCTTATTCACAATCCCCGGTTGTACAATCTATAATCAATCAAACAAATATAGATTCTTTAATATTTTTTGTTGAAGAGTTATCCGGAGAAGTTCAAACAATAATTGGTGGTTCACCTTACACTATTGTTTCGAGACATAAAAATCAACCGAGTAATGATAAAGCCGCAGATTATATTGAACAAAAACTATTAAGTTACGGACTTGATGTTTACAACCAATCGTTCAGTTCAAGTGGAAGAAATGTATATGGAATTTTAATTGGTACAGAATTTCCTAATCAAAGCTGGATGATATGCGCACACTATGATGATATGCCATCTGGAAGTGTGGCTCCCGGAGCAGATGATAATGCAAGCGGTACTGCAGCAGTTATTGAAGCTGCAAGAATTTTATCTCAACAATCATTCCCATACTCCATAATTTTTGCACTATGGGATGAGGAAGAGCAGGGTTTAGTAGGAAGCAATTACTATGCAAATCTTGCTTCTTCAAATGGAGATTCAATACTGGGTGTAATAAATCTGGATATGATAGCCTGGGATTCTAATAATAATGATGTTGCGGAAATTCATGCAAGATCTGTAGGAAATTCCTACGATATTAAAGATAAAATGGTAGAAGTAAACTCGGTTTATAATCTTAATCTTGTTCTTCAAATAGATGATCCGGGAAGTACTGCAAGTGATCATGCTTCATTCTGGTCTAACGGTTATGGTGCCATTTTGCTGATTGAGGATTTTCAGGATTTTAATGCTTATTACCATACAACCAACGATCTTGTTGTTCACTTCAATCAGCCTTACTATCATTTAATGAGTAAACTTGCAATTGGTACACTTGCAACATTTGCTCTTAATCTTGATCTGAAGATTGTTCATACACCAATAGCTTCAAGAGATGATAACAATAACATAGAAACATCCGCAGATATTATTACAGGACTTGATGTTGGCAGCGGACAAAACACGCCAAGATTGTATTATCGTATTGATTCCGGAATTGGCTGGTCTGAATTTTACCATGTTGTTGGTGTTCCAACTGAAGCAAGCGGAACGTACAATTTTACCATCCCCGGGCAATCTCTTGGAACAATTGTACAATACTATTTAGCTGCACAGGATGAAAACTCATCAATTGTAACAACTCTACCCAGCGGTGGCGGTGGTTATTCACCTCCCGGCAGCGTTCCGCCAAGTTCTTTCTTCCAGTTCTTTGTTGCTACTCAAAATATTGCATTTAGCGATAGTGCAGCATCTACAGATAACTGGACACGCAGTGGTGGCTGGAATACTACTACAACAAAATATACATCATCACCTTATTCATTTACAGATTCACCAGGTGGAAATTACTCAAGTAATGCAAACGCGAGTTTAATTCTTAATAACGAGGTAAATTTATCCGGCTATCTTGGCGCAGTTCTGGAATTTCAAACTCAGTGGGATATTGAAGACAACTGGGATTACGCACAAATTTTGATTTCCACAAATAATGGAACCTCCTGGGAACCATTGGAAGGACAATATACAAATCCGGGAACTGGGTCATTTCAACCAACCGGGGAACCTCTTTACGATGGTGTTCAACTTAGCTGGGTTAAAGAAACAATAGACATCAGCAGTTACATTGGACAAAATATAAAACTACGATATTTTCTGAGATCTGATGGATTTGTTGAAGAAGATGGGATTTACGTGGATGATATTAACATAATTGTTTATGAAGAAGCCCCAACCAGCATGGAGGATTTAGTATTAAATGTTGTTGATTATAAACTTGAACAAAACTATCCTAACCCATTTAATCCTTCAACAAAAATTTCTTACAGAATACCGGAAACAGGATTGGTTTCATTGAAAGTTTATGATGTACTCGGAAAAGAGATTGCTTCACTTGTAAATGAAGAAAAAGATGCGGGTATTTATGATGTAAACTTTAATGCGGCAAATCTGCCAAGCGGAATTTATTTCTATACTATTAAAACCAGTAAATTTACAGATACAAAGAAAATGATATTACTGAAATAAAAATAAAGCAAAGATTAATTATTTAAGGCGGTCTAAACTGATCGCCTTTTTTATTTAACTAATTTCTTAATCGATACAGCGCCTCTTAAATCCCCAATTTTATAATCAATAGCTTTATCATTTGGATATCTTCCTGCCAAAACCTTTCTTACATTATCATTCATAGTTTTACTGCTGCCGTGGCAATTTAAACATTCAGGCTGAATTAAAATGGGTTTTAAAAATCTTAGGTAAGTGAATTCACCCTCATTAACTATTTCTATTAACTCCGTCTTATCCGTGAGCTTTTTGTTTTGCATCATATTCTGAAAGTTGTTAAGGGCTTGTAATTCATATTTATCAGGATAATTGTTTTTATTCCTGTTTTTAATTGATACTCTCTTAACAAACAACCCCTGCTGTAAACCAAATTCGTTTGTTAATACCTGTGCTGTATCTGAGCAAACATTAAGAGCACTTACCACACCTTTTTTCTGCATCTGGTTGATTAAAATAGTTTTTAGCTTGCCCATAAAGTCTTTTGCAGCGCTGTGCATTTCTTTCTTCTGCTGTTCGGTAACTTTTATCTCTTTGCTGGAACATTGAATAAAGAATAAAATAAAAGCCATAGCTAAAATATTTCTATACTTCATATTACTTTCCTCCTTCATATTTAAATTACTCAATAAACCGTATCTTTTCCATGAAAAAATATTTTATTATTAATCAGAAATATACCTACTCTGAGATATGGTATTCCATGAAAAATTAACGTATAAAAAGATATACGTTTTCTGGTTGCCCCTTGCAGCCACCTGGCTTATGATGTCATTCGAGGGACCATTTCTTGCAGCTTTGATAGCACGCCTTGCAGATCCAAAACACAATCTTGCAGCTTATGGTGTTGCATTTTCCTTTGCACTCATAATTGAAGCGCCAATTATAATGATAATGAGTGCATCAACAAAACTTGTAAAAGATGCCCAATCATTTATTACTCTCCGCAGATTTACATACGGATTGAATTGGCTGATTACATTGTTTATGATTGTTATTCTTTTACCGCCAATATTCTATTTTTTAACCGAGGATTTAATAGGGCTTCCACAAACTGTATCATCGCTTACACATATTGCAACGATAATTTTGCTGCCATGGCCAGGCGCTATTGGTTACAGAAGGTTTTACCAGGGAATTTTAATTAGAAACGATCTTACAAAAAGAGTTGCATACGGTACAATAATAAGGGTTGTTTCAATGCTGTTTACAGCAATGATGTTGTATTTATTTACAAATGCGGCAGGTGTTATTGTTGGCGCAGCCTCAATTTCCATAGCAGTTTTTCTCGAAGCTGTAGCCAGCAGGTTAATGGTTAATAATACAATAAAAAATATTCTACTTATTAATGAACGCCAATCAAGTAAATTAACATACCGCGAAATTTATCATTTCTATTATCCGCTTGCTCTCACTTCAATTTTGGGTTTGGGTGTTCAGCCAATTGTTACATTTTTTATAGGACAGAGCAGGTTGGCAATCGAATCTCTCGCAGTACTACCAGTTGTTACTTCGTTCGTGTTCATATTTAGAGCTCTTGGATTATCCTTTCAGGAAGTTGTAATTGCATTAAACGGTGAAAATAATGTAAACATTAGACTTCTAAGTAAATTTGCCTTATATCTTGGATCTGTGTTGACAGTTATATTGGCACTTGTGGCATTTACACCTCTTTCAGATATATGGTTTAAAGTTGTTTCCGGTTTATCTGATAATCTTGCAGGTTATGCCAAAATACCGTTAATGATAATGACCATACTTCCATTTTTAACAGTGTTGATAAGTTTGCAGCGAGCTGCACTGGTTAGTAATAAAATCACTCAGCCTATTACATTAGGAACGGCTATAGAGTTCCTGGTAATTGTTTTGGTTCTCTTAATCTCAATAGAATATATGGATTTAATGGGTGCTGTTGCTGCTACCTCTGCATTTGTGATTGGTAGACTTGGGGCAAATTTATATCTTACTCGTCCAACTTTAAAAGCAATTCATAAAAACGAATAAACCAGTATTAATCTCATAATTGTAAGATGATATCTTAAACACTATTCAGAACGGTAATGTATAAGTTAAGGCAAGGCTTTCCACCCCCGGGTTTTCATCCCCTAAACTTGCATTGGAAATATGATTAAAGCTAAAACCAATTCTTGAGTAATTAGATAAAACATAACTGATCTCTATCTGCGATCTGAATTCAAGCGCATAATTCAGATCTTTACTGTTTCTATTTGCATATATTCCGGGGGCAAAGCTTGGTGTAATGACAATAAAATCTTCCAGCGGAATATCATAATAAAGACCTACAAATAAATGTACAGCCCCCTCAGTGTTAAACATTATGCCAGAAAACGGGTGTCCCATAAAATCAATTTTCCCCAGGCGAAATTCAATTCTTCCTTCAAAAGAAGTCGCATCCTGTTGAAGTATATCAAAAACTGCTGTTGATAGAGCAATATAATTATTACCCCGAGAATTTGAATCTGCAGCAAAACATGTAAATAAAATTAAAATGAAAATGTAATTCCGCACAATTTTCTTATCTGAAAGTTTAGTTTATTAATTATTAGTTCAAAGCTTGATTTGAAAATACAATGCAGATATTAAAAGGGGTGTGATGTGGATAACAAAAAAAATCCGTGCAGCTCTTAAGCTGCACGGAAAATTATTTACTGCTTACTTTGTTTTCGTTAGAATCCTAAAGTAAGAGCAATTACGTGGTTGCCATCAAAGAACTGAACGTCTCTGTAAGCATAATCAACTTTGAAAGCAAATCCTTCAACCTGGTAGTTTAAACCAACGCCGCCGGTAAATCCATACAAGTAATCATCAACGTCTGAATAAAGATATCCGGCTCTTACAAAGAAGAGATCATTATATCCATATTCAGCACCAAATTTATATTCATCACCGGAAAAGTTGTTATTCTGGTAAATTGATGTAAACATAAGTGCATTCTGCTCATCAATTACGGGGCTGTAACCGGCAGCCAACTGAAAGTTGAACGGCATCTCAAAAGGTGCAGCATCAACTTTATATAATGTTGGAGGGCGGTTTACACCAGTAATCTGTCCTGATTGGTATAATCCTGATCCTTCAAATTGCATTTCGGTACCAAGATTTTTTAGAACAACACCAATGTTTAATCCATTAACATCTGCAAGGTTTCTGTAGATTATACCAAAATCTATGGCAAAACCAGTTGCACTTACATCTGCCATTTGTTCACTAACCAGGTTTGCAGTTAAACCAACTGAAACAGCATCGGTAAGCATTTTGGAATATGATAATCCTGCAGTAATCATTGTAGGTGAAAAAGTTTCACCTGTACCATCAGGGTTGATGGTTGTTGTTACCGGGATATCACCAATGCCAAGAGATTTGATACTTAGAGCAACTGTACCAAAACCTTCAAAATTTGCAGCAACGGCCCCATATTCTACTCCAATGTCTGCAATGTAAGACATATGAGAAAAGAGTACGTCTGCATTGTTAGTCATACCGGAAACACCAGCTGGGTTCCAGTAGAGAGCTTCTATACCTGTAGAAAACACCAGGTTTGATTCACCCATAGCAATACCGCGAGGACCAACAGGTATTAACAACTCGGCAGCGCCGGCTGTTCCTGTTCGTTTTCCACCATCTGCGAAGACGTTGCTAACAGCAAGTACCAGGATGAAAATCGAAATTAACTTTATTATTTTTTTCATTTTTACTCCTTAGACTTTAAAAATTTACTTAATATTAGAATCTATCAAGAACTTGCTGTTCTTGAACGATAGCCAGTTTAAGTATTTTCGTTGTACCAAGATCGGGCATATCAATGTATGCTATATACAATCCGCTTGCTACGGGCAATCCGTCTTCATTTGCAAGGTCCCATCTCATAAACTGCCCTGGGTCTGTTTTATCAAGTGTTCTAACTAAAACACCTGCAAGGTTAAATATTCTAACCTTAACATTTCCATCAGGAATATGAGTGAATGTAACAAAGCGGTTATATTTATTTAGCTCTTCAGTATTTACTCCGTAATATGGATTTGGAAATACATTGATTTCATCTACCTGATTTTTAGCTAAATCGCTGGAGTAAGCTTCAGCTGTTGTTTGAAATCTGTATACGTCTGAACCTTTAACTATCGGGTTATCATAAAATATTTTTACAACATCACCGATGTTAAATGTGGATAGATAAAACACCACATTCCAAGTAGCATTATCAGCTACTTCCTGTGAGGTTACGTCTATTAAATCAGTAGTATAAGGAGTGTTTATTACCCATTGGTATACTCGATTTTCAGTGTTCCAAACCTTGCCACCATCTACAGTAGGATCGCCTGATCGATCCCAGAAAGCTGTGTTTACTTGTTCATCATCATCAACATTCCACACTTCGAAAGGAACTCTTACGCTAAAAGGAGCTGATGTACCAGGATTCGGGTTTAGCGGATGATCCGCAAGATCATACCCGCTAGCACCAAATAGGGTAGCTATAGATCCACCAGATTGTGTAATTTCGATAGTGTTTCCATTTATTACTGTATCTGCAAGAACGCCTGTCCATCGAAATTCTATATCCTTCTGTAGCATAGCTATGTCCATTGTTCCGCCCGCTCCACCATAAATTGGAAATGAAGTCGATGCAAAACCATCAGTATAGCCAAAACGTGTAAAGTCGCATATAGTAAAGTTATCACTGGTCCACCAAACATTACCTCCAGAATAACTAAAATCTTCTTCACCGTTTACTGTCGGTTCATTATTTGCAGAAATAGTAATTGGGGCAGCATAGCCTACATTTAAATTAATCTGGAATCCGTCAACTGTAGGTGCAGCATCAATACCAAATTCAGTAGGTGAATCATCACGTGGTGGGAATAAATCAATACCGTTCATTACTGTTTGGAATTCAAGTACTACATCACTTGTTGCCAGATCTTGTACATTCCAGTGCTCTGCAAGTCTTTCAGCGAATCCAATTGTTTCAATAACAGTTGTTCCAACCGCATTTATGGCAACACCGGACCAGCCATCATCCCAGATAACCCAATCAACGTTTTTCGGCGGTTCAAAAAGTTCAACATAGATTATCCATTCTTCACCACCATGAAATACGCCATCTTCAGATAATACGCCACTAACATCGCCCAGTTCTATATGGTACCCGGTAGTAGGATCACCCGTAATTACAGGATCTACATCTCCACCGCCTGCGTTAATCGTTGGGAAATCAACAATTGTTATTCCGGCTTCAATGTCCATTTCTATACCATCACACCAGTTTCCATCGGATGACACATAGTCAAAAGTACAATGCATCTCGACTGGATCACCCGGGTTTGGAGGATATATTGGAGCTATTAGAATAGAAGATCCGGTTAAATCATCGGGGTTATAATTGATACCATCAGTTTTTCTTAAAACAGTACCTGCTGGTACCCAGTCTCCATCTGCGTTCCGGATTTCAGCACGTTCTGTGAAGAATACTTCATAGTTGTGACCAGTAGTCGCAGTAGGATCTACAATCGTGACTGTCGGGCCACCATCAGCTGTTCCTTCGTGTGTAATAGTTATTTCTGTTCCCGAATCATCTCCAAGTGTTATACCTGGATTATTACTTTGGGGAATAAGAGTAAGAATTTTTATTGGGTTTTCTAAATTATTTGGAACTGCTAGAGGATCTATGTTATAATTATAAGCAGTAACACCAAAATAATATCTTATACCATTTATCAATGGTCTTTGATTTATAGCATCATCTTTAATGGATATAAATCTTTTTATTCCTGTATCATTACCAAATTGAACCGGTAATGTTACTACAGAACCTGTTGTAGGATCAAACACCACATCGTCAATTTTTCCAATACCATCAATAACATCATAAGTTGCTATCCTAATACCCTCACTAACATTAGCGGAGGCTGATGGCAGCTGGTAAATGTTATAGCCCTGGAAAACATATCCTTTAGCACTGGATGTTTCAGTAGCTCGAACTTTATCAACATTTTTAGACCAATCAAGAATTAACTGTCCATCCAGTTCTGCAACCGTTACTTCCGGTGCAGGTGGTGGTGTTGGCAAGTCAAAGAAGTTATCATATGCAACCTGTGCAATCTGATCGTAAAATTTCATAAGTGAAATTGCTGATAGACGATCAACACCTGTAACCGCACCGCCTAAAATTTCAGCAACAACAACTTCCTGTGTATCACCCGGTGCCATAACGAAAGGACCTGAAGCCGCACCAATTCTGCGATCACCAGGTGCAAACTGCTGTCCATCTATCCAACCTGATCGGGTTGTTGGATCTCCAGGTAATGTAAACGGACTTGATTGACCTGTGTTTGGATCAACAAATGGAAGATTTGTTAAACCAATTCTACCTTGCATGAATCGAAACCATCTAACGGCTCCCTCAGAATATGATCCTTGAACAGGGTCAGTCAGAGTGGGATCATCATTTATGTAATAAAATGCAGCAGTCATAGGAAGGTTTATTTTTCCTGGTCCAACTACCGCGTTTTTGAAGATACCAAAGTCATCTGCATCATCTACGCCATTTTTGTTTCTGTCTTCACCAGCGACACCATCAAGTAGTGGTCCCTGGAAAAAGTCAAATCCAACAGCAGGAGGAGTACCAGCATAAATCTGGTCGTTAGCCTGTCCATTGTATGAGTAGGTAATACTAAGTACAGTATCAGATCCAGCAAAATCATCTCCTGCATTTCCAACATCAGGATCCGACCACATAGATACATACATGCTGTCAAAAGTTCTTGGGGTTCCAAGAATATCAGTTTTATTAATTATCACATATCTTCTGAAGAACATATTACCAAGAGCACCTGTTTGTGAATATGCCCAGAAGGTTGCCTGCATCTCTATTCCCATTGGTTGCGTACCATACATAAATGTAGTTCTCGCAGCTTCCTGGTCATTAGCCACATACCATATTGTCTGATCTGCACCAAAAACACCTGGAATATCGCCCGTAGAAGGATCAGCATCGTACATTCCATTGCCATTTCCATCATAATAAGGGGCACCCAAATCACCTGGCCATTCTGTCCAGTCTAACTGATACTGTGCCAGTACTTCACTTTCTGATACTGCCTGATCCTGTGCTTCGCCTGAAACATCAACACCTGTGGCACCAGGAAAAGCATCAGGGCGAACCCTGAAAATTCTTGCTCTTGGATCATCAGATGGAATAACATTGCCGGTTGCATCAATCCATCCTGGCTGCAGACCTGTACGATAAACAGTACCTCCAACGTGTGGATCTTGCTCATTGGGGTCGTTAACATTTGCTGCCCATAGAAAACCGGAGGTATAAACAGCAGTTTTTCCACTTCCTTTTGGATAAATCAACCCTGATGCATCTTCACCAACGTTGATATCACTTATTCCATCATTTTTAATGATTGTGGATATAAAATTTATATTCATAAAAGCCCTAACGGGATCACCAGTGGGCTTATTAAGTGTATTCGATTTATTCTTCCCATCTCCTTCTTCACCAAAGGTGCTGCCAGCAACTAGAACCACACCTAAAAGCAAGGAGAGGAAGAACTTAATTATTTTTGAATTCATATTATTAACTCCTTTGTTTTTCATCAGATTGAAACATTAATATTCTATCCTTATACCAAATCTGATCTGCCTTGGTGGTCCGAATATGGCCGGATTTGTTAAGATAGCTGCGCCAGTATTTGCATCATAGTATTGCTGATGGTAATCGAGATACAATGCTCTGTACACGCGTCCATAGTCTTCGCCAAAGGTTGCTATTTGCTGTCCACCAAGATTTGGATCACCTAGATATCCATCATCATTTGCAGATCCTGTTCTCATAAATACGTTTTGTACGTTTTCGGCATCAAACAGATTGATAACATAAAAATAGATGTTCAGATCAAAAAGATCGGCGACATTAAATGTTTTATCCAATCTCATATCAACCTGGAAGGTTGCAGGAGTTGTTGAAGCATTCAAAGGTTCAACGGGTTGTCTGAATCTTGCATCAAGCTCTAGACTTCCAGATCCTATTCCGCGGGTAAACGGATGCCCGCTTGAGTAAGTTCCTAAGAATGTAATACCAAGTTGCTGCAGAACTGGTCCACCATCTCCCTTACCCCAACGGTAATCAATATTAAATGATCCTCTAACCGATTGGTTGAAATCAAGAGGGCTAATATATTGTGGTGTAAATCCAGAAGGAGTCAATAGCGGATCTAGCGGAGCTCCAACAATACCACGGCTGGAGTTAGGGAATGATCCTGTTCCTTTAGCATCACTAAAAGTAATGTTTGCATCAACTTTAAATCTTTCTATTCTTCTCATATAGTAGGCAATTTCAACACCTTTAGTTGTTGCAATGTCGCCATTCTGCAGTGCATAATAGGTGCCAAATTCAGAGTCTCTAACCTGCACCTGATTATAAACAACCTGGTCCTTAATGTCTTTGTAGAAACCAGTGATATCAACAGAAGCAAATTCTCCTATTTGCTGTGTAAAACCAACTTCATATTGAGTTGTTCTTGTAGGACTAACATCAAAGCCAACCGGCGCTGGTATAAAGAATCCGCCGCCAACCTGGTTACCAGTTGCATTTAATCCCTGATAAACATCTCTTAAACGAGATTGCTGAACGAATTTACCCCATTGAGCATGGAATACTGTTTGATCAGTAACAGGGAATGAGAATCCTAAACGAGGACTAATGTAATCCTTTGCTTCGGTCTGTATAACGCCAGTAGGATCTATATCTAACGTTTGTCTGTCCCAGGTTAATTCAGGACTAGTAGGATCGACCGGAATCCAGTTATCAATATCAATACGATCGTATCTCAATCCCACGTTAACTATGAGATCATTATATTCAATCTGATCTTGTGCATAAACACCCAGGAAGGTAGGTTTTCTTGAATCTTCCCAAGGAAATTCGGCACTGCTAGTTTTCTCACCAAGAGGTGTATAACCAAATATGTTTACACCTTCTCGTCTTATAACGGTTTCTCTTCCAACAGGGTCGCTCGAAGCAGCATCATCCAGAATTCTTGAAGGAAGCTTTAAGATTGATTCATTACCAAATGAGAAGTTTGCAATATCATACATTTGGTATTCTCCACCAAACTTAAAGTTGTGTGATCCCCATTGAGCGCTAAATGCCGCTGTAAAATTAATGTTTGAACGATCCCATTTCTGATAACCAGAAACGTTTGCACCGTATGGGAAGAATTTAAAGTTAAACAAATTTAGTGCTGCGGGGGCAATGTATCTATTATCCCCGGTAGCCGGATCATATGGCCAATCGAATCCAAATTCTTCATTAGCCATACCATCACCGTATTCTAACCAGCGATCTTTTAAGAAAGGATCAAATCTGCTAAGATTACTGAATGAATATCCTCCACTAACTTCTAAAAATGAAGTTGGTGAGAGCAAGTACGTGCCTTTAAGGTTAAATGCACCGTCTTCAGTTTCAACCATTTCTGTTCTGCCAGCGTTAAGTAAATTGCCAACCTGTGTTAAATCTCTTGCAGTTGACCATGGGTTTGGGCCTTCACCGGCCGAATAAGTTCCAATCAGTCTTATAATTGCAGGATTAAAATCCAAAGTAATCGATGATGTACCAGTATAATTTTGCAGCCAATTGTTTGGTCTTGCACCTGCAGGGTACATAAGATTTACTGTTGTATTAGTTGCCGGGTCTGTAATTTCGCCAAGGTTTATTCCTGGCAATGGCTGTGGAACTGCATCTCTAATAAAGTTGTAGTTGAATAATCCGAAAAATTTAATATTAGAAGCGCCTAATGGTCCGCTCAAAGTAGCAACTGACTCATTATAACCAAACCAATAAGAACCAAGTGTTTGCTCGCCCAAATACCTATCATCTGTTCCATTAAAACCAATATTATCAGTAATGTATTCTAAAGAAAATTTCCAATCCGATGTTCCGGTTTTAATTTGCTGTTTAACAATACCAGAATTGGCATTACCGAATTCTGCAGTATATCCACCAGATTGAACCTGGATTTCTTCAAGGGCCTCCTGTACCAATGTAACCTGGCGTCCGCCAACCATTGGGTCGGTTATGTTGGCCCCTTCGAGATAAAATCCAACTTCATCTTGCCTGCCACCACGTATAAAAATTGAGTTGTCTTGAAGAACAACTCCCGGGGTTATAGCCAAAATGTTATCAACACCTCTTATGGGAAGCGCTTCAATATCATCACTTGTAGTGATTCTTTGAACATTAGTATTATACTTATTTACAAGAGGTCTTTCTGCTATAACTTCAACTTCGCCCACCTGAATACCTTCAGGAGCAAGTTGGAAGTCGTACCCAGTAGTAAGACCTGCGTTGATACGGATGTTAGAGGTTGTGGTTGATTGATATCCAATGTATGAACATCGCACTTCGTATACAGAAGCATCTAAGTTAAGAATTGTATACTCGCCATTAACATCTGTAGCCGCACCATATGAAGTGCCAAGAATTATAATATTAGCACCTATGAGTGGCTCACCCGTTTGAAGATCAGTTACTTGACCCTTGAGTTTTCCTGATTGGGCCAGCACCACTGCCGGCAAAAGCAGGAAGAATATGAGTACAGTAATGATTCTGTTCATATCTCTCTCCTAGATTATTGAATGATGGTGATTTATGTTTTTTTATTTTGATAGTGTGTATAGACTTATACGGAATACTAAGTGCATAATCATGCCGTGATAAGCATAAAACTTCAATAATATCTCAATTACGAGATCCTGGTTTAGCTCCGCTGTTGATACTGAGCGAAGGATGCATAAACCAGATTGATAAGCACATAAGTGAATGACACACTATGTATAATCGAATAGAGTAAAAAAAATTCATTAACCTCCGCTTTGTTTTACATTATTTAATTAAGAATTAAACGTAACGTCCTAAAAAATATCAACAATGTCAACACTTTTTTTCAAATCTCTTTTAATATAGCCAATTTTCGCAAAATTTAACAATGAACACACCCAATAAAAAGTTAGAAATTCCATTAAAAATTGTTCTTACAATCTTGTGAGCAGTTTTAGCTCAATTCCTTCAAAAGCGGGCTCAAATCTGCAGACCCCGCCAATGCAAATATTGCCTGCTTGCCGCGTTCCCAGAAGTATGCTAATATCTGAATGATGACCTAATTTATAACCAAATTGAACGAATCCCCAGAACTTTCTATTTGTAACTCCATCCTCCGGTTCTTTAGTTTGCATTTCTGCAACAAGAGCCACACTATATTTCGGGGAGCGCAGGTATTCTACTGATAAAATATCTGTAAAGTATTTTTCACTTGTGGACCAGTTGGTTGTGTGCTGATGCTCAATAATTATTTTTATTGTGTTTACTCCCCCGAAGTAAAATTTATTTTCCAGAATAGGTGTTATGTTTTTAGTATTCGTTGCCAGTTCCTCATTATAAGAAAAGGCTGCTATTGTTGAAAAATCAAAATTCCAATCATGTTGTGCTTGAAAATAAACTTCTTTTAGTAATGATTGAACGGGTAAATTTCTGCTTACACTTCGCTGAAAATAGGAGCTGCTGGGTAAGGTTTTGGTTTGTGTATAAGCACCAGTAAGATAAGTTTCATCACTTAAATTATAACCAGCAGCAACTTGAAAACCCTGTTCATTATCTGGATTTAGGGGAGATGGATGCCTGTTTGGTAGCTGGTAAGTATATTCAAGCCTAACTGATGGGGGTGTGTTATAAGCTATAGTTCCATCATGTGATGTAAAAGATATATTATCATAATATTTATATTCTCCAGATAGTGATATAGGGCCCAAATAAAAATTCAAATTTCCATAGAATCCTTCACCAACAATAGAAGCAGAATTATTAAACGCATTATTCTGTATATCATTATTCTGTAAAACTGAATACTCAGCATAAACATCAAAATTCCAAATGCTTGGTATGGCTCTTACTGACGCCATTGATGTTCTTGCCACACCATCAACCGCAGGTAAGTTTGACGCATAAGTAACACCCAGTTTAAGAGGTTTCCAATTTCTGTATTCTAAATCAACCGCATGGATAATTTCATTTCGCTCGTTGCTGGAATTTGCAGCTGTTCCTGTTAAACCAGTTAGAACAAAACCTGCATAGTTACCAGTTACTTTGAGACCCAGTAAGTTATTATCAATACGTATAGCTCTATCTTCATAGCTTTTAAGAACCATTCCTCTTCCCAAAAGAGCATAGTAATTTCCTGCTATAATATCCAAACCTTCTGTTCTATCGCCTATATCAGCCCTTAGATATTTGTAGTCTAATTCTGCAAACCTGTTCTTACCTCTGCTAATTGAAGGATCGGGATCATTGGGCTGAAAAACTTCTAATCTTAAGCCTGCAGAAAATATTCCTCTTGCATAATCAAGATTTAACCAGTTTTCAAGAATTTCTCGTTTATTATCAACATTATAAGAGTATTCAAGCTGGTTTGAAAAGCCAAGGCCCTCAGGCCAAACAAACCAGTTATCAGTAGTCTGTGCGAAGAAGTTACTGAAACCGGATGATACAATTATTATAACAAACAGAGAAAGGATTAGGGATTTTTTCATAGTAAATTGACTTTTAAAAAATTTTTACAGGAAATGTGTAAAAAAGAGTTGGAGTACAAATACGATAGATGGTTTATATCAATATATATCTGCATAAATCAAAAAGAAAACCCCGCGAATATTTCTATTCGGGAGTTTCTTCTTCACGTTTATTAATAAGTTCTGAAACAGTTTTACGAACATTTAGTTCATCACCCCGCATATAACCAAGGTGAGTGTAAACTATGTAACCTTCATCGTTAAGGATTACTGAAAAAGGAACTGCCTGCGCATAATAAAGCCGCGCAGCATCTGAATTTGTATCTAATAACACAGGAAAATTATATTTTTTTGATTTTACAAACGGTTTAACCTTTGCTATGGTTCGTTCATTATCCGTAGAAATAGCAAACATTTTAAACCCTTCATCCTTAAACTCATTGAATATTTTTTTGTATTCAGCAAGTTCTTCAATACACGGCTTGCACCAGGTTGCCCAGAAGCTCAGTAATACGGGTCCATCGCCAAGTTCTTTATAAAGCTCTGTAATATCACCTTCTAAATTTTCTAATTTAAAGTTTGGTCCTTTTCTGCCTGCATCAGTTTCAGGTTGTGCAAAAACAAAACCCGAAATAAATATAACGAGTATTATTGCATAGGTAACTTTCATTTATTTCTCCAGAATCATTTTTCTTGTCTTGCTAAAGTTGTTAACCGTTAGCTTGTAAATATAAACCCCACTTGAAAAATCAACGGCATCAAAATTCGCCTCGTAACTACCTGCCGGTTTGTATTCATTTACGAGTGCGGCTACTTCTAGTCCAAGAATGTTATATACTTTTAAACTTACAAATCCACCTTCAGCAATATTGTAATTTATTTTTGTTGAAGGATTAAACGGGTTGGGATAGTTTTGTTTAAGTTCATAACTGCTTAGATGTATTTCATCTTCAACATCTACTGAAGGATCTGTTGTTGCTGTGTAATCAATAATTGTTCTATCACCGGGCGTGCGCTCTGTACCAATCTGGACCTGTATATGTGCTGTACCAATGTTATCTTGTATTAAGACGTGTACAGACGCATGAAGAGTGTCTCCGGGTTGAACAGGAGGTGGATAGGGGAAGATACCACTTGTTGCAACGCTATCAACATTAGGTGCATAGCAATTTTCACCAAAGCAAAGTGATGATGTCCATCCAAGTCCTACAGGTAAATCATCAATAGTTCTTACTAAAAAAACAACTTGTTCCATTGCTGAAATGTTTACAATCTCAATATCGAATACTATATCATATCCAATTTCTGGTGGATGATAAATGGTAGTTTCATGATAAATTACCTCGAGTTCCTGGGCATAAATGCTGAAACCAAAAAGTAAAAAGATTATAAATAAAATAAATGAGTGTAATATTTTCATTTGTTATATCACCATTTTCATTATTTGTTGTAATTAATTTTACACCTCTCGAAAAAAGTGGCGCACCGGTTTGATGCGCCTATTTTTTTACGTTTCTTAATTAAAATTACTTAATTAGAACCATTTTTTTAGTTGAAACAAAATTACCCGCGGTAATTTTATAAAAGTACATACCGGAAGCCAATGAAGATGCATCAAAGCTTACTGAATGTGATCCGGCAACCTGTTCTTCATTAACTACTTCTGCTACTTCCCTTCCCATTATATCATAAACATTTAAGCTAACATGCTCATCACTTGCAAGTGAATAGTTAATAGTAGTTGATGGGTTAAAAGGATTAGGATAATTTTGCTCAAGGTTAAATGATCTAACCACATAATTATTGTTTCCTGAAGATGAAATGCCATCCAGAAGCCAGTTCATGGTTCTATTCATAATTGTATCTCTGTCTTCATCTGTTGGAATCTGTTCAAAACCAAAACAAAAATACACAACGCGGTAATCTGCAGTTTCAACTCTTAGTGCCCCAACCTTAGGACCAGATAAATATTGAAATACAGAATCAGCATATTGTGTATCATACCTACCTACAACATCAGGATCTTTATCATAAATGCTGTTAAGAACAAATGATAGTCCATCTGAAATAGGATCGCCTGCAAAACCATTCATCAAAAAGGAGAATGAATTATCATCAATATAGTTTGCATAAAGATAATTATTGAAAAAGCTTTGAGCATGATGACTCAGTCCTGAGGGCTCAAATATATCTTCTGCAATATCCTGCCCATTTAAAAATAATCTTCCACCATTATCAAGGTAAGTTTCCAGGTGAGTTATTTCCTCTGGCAAAAATGCTGGCACAGAAATTCCTGCAGACCAGGTGATTATATAGAATCCTGATAAATCTAAAGATGGATTTTGCAATGCGGATCTTCCAACCACACCATAAGTTCCTGTATGGACATTATCAAACGAGTTGGCAACATAAGAGCTGTATCCTTCTTCTGATGCGTCAATCACTAGAAAATCATTACCAGATGTGGTAACATTTCGCATTACTACAGAACCCTGGTTTCCAGCGTTATATCTTGATTCAAAATGAAGTGTTGTTATTCCAGCCCCATCATATCCATCCGGATCAACTGTAACTGTTACTACTGTTGAATCTCCTGAGGCAACCTCTACTGAATCCGTTTGCCCAATGGGGAAGGTGCCATTTTCAGTTGTAAATTCTAATACCCAACCTGCCGGGCCATCAAAAGAAAGGTTAATATCGTACTTATCGGTTAATAATCCTTCATTATAAATTACAGCATCAAAACTAACTGGCGTGTTACTATCGCCAATAACATCAGGGCTCATTGATGCGATGGAAGCTAAATAATCCGGAGAGATCAAGGTCATCTCTTCAGCTTGCTGAATTTCACCATTGTAAAGTGGTGAAGCAACTTCATGAACCATAACTACTATATCGCAGTTATCCCAAACCATATCGGGACCAGAACCGCCAGGATGAGGAATTGTACGGTTAACTGTTTTAGTAATTACTTCATTCAAATTCCAGGAACCGTTAACAACTTCTTGTCCCGTTGCGCCATTCATCATATCTCTTACAACATGTTTGTGAACATAGTTTGCACCACCGGTACAGGAGGTGTTTCCAGCCTGGTTCCATATCATACCACTCTCTAATAAAATAACTGTAAAATTATACTGCCCGTTTAAATTTGTAAGTGCAGTAAAATCTATGGTTGCGTTAAACTCTCTGGTGGTGGGATTAAAGGTTCTGCTAACATCAATTGCTACCGTTGCAGGCACCGAATTTCTAGCTGTCATTTGGCCCATCCATAATCCACGGCTATCTGGCGCACCGGTTCTATCGGGTGTACCGCTTGGCCAAAACGGTGGGCTCAGCATTCCAATAACATTATTGCCAGAAAAAAAAGAAAAAGGATCTGATCCGTTTGCTGGACCATGATATCCAATCATAATAGCATTTGGTATTGCCGTAACAATATCTTCCATAATATCATGACCGCAGGGGCACCAAGGGCACCATGTTCCTGTGAATTCTTCTAAAACCGGGTTTCTTTGCTGTGCAAACAATTCATCTACAGCCGTAAAACTGAAGAGAAACAGAACACTAAGGGAAACTGAAAGTAAAAGTTTTTTCATAATTTATTACTCCTCTTAATTTGTGAATTTTACGCGTATTTATTTAGCATTGCTATTAACTCACATATTTAAAATTAAGTAAATATTACGCTTTGCTCAATACAAAACGAATCATTAAAATTTAAAAACACGCTAAAAAGCAAAGTTTTTAAATTTTCATTACTGATTAGCAGCTTTTTTATTTAAGAAAACTCATTTTTTTAACCTGAATAAATTCTCCCGAGATCATTTGATATATATATACTCCCGATGCAAAATTTTCTGCGTTAAATGTTAATTGATATCTGCCGGGTTGTTTTACTTCGTTAATTAAAGTTGCTACCTCCCTTCCAATTAAATCAAAAACTTTTATACTAACCATACTTTCTTTGGGAACTGAAAATATAATTTCAGTTGATGGGTTAAACGGGTTGGGATAATTTTGAGATAAAGCAAATGCATCGGGTATATTATTCTCACTCTCATATACACCAACTGGGGTGTTCAACCAATCAATTACATTTGTCGCAAACAATGCTCTAACGTCATCTACCGCTATTGTCTCAAAACCAAAAGCAGTAAACACAACTTTACTTGTACCGTGGCTTATTCTTATTGCAGGATGTTCATCTGGTTTGAGCCAGAATGATAAAATGTTGGCTGCGTTACCATCTGCTGCTTCTATTTGATTAACGTAGCGTCCTTCAGCAGGATTAATTGTGTTTGCACCAGAGCCACCAACCAGTCGCATCATTCCCAAACTATCCGTAATTGGATCGCCATCAATTCCAAGAGTTATTGTTGCGGTATGCTGCCTGAGAATATAAGAAGAGTGTAAATAATTTGTGAAGAAATCATTTGTTGCTGTCGTGTAGGATGGGCTTGTTGGGTCAGCCATCTGGTAAGCAAGATCAACACCATTTAAATAAAGATTTCCTCCGTTATCAAGAAAAGATTCTAATGAATTCATTTCATCTACATTAATGCCTGGTTCTGTAATTCCCGTATTCCAAACAAATGTATTGTAGGTATTTAAGTTGCCTGTATTAGCAGGAATAAACTCACTTGGAATAATTCCATATTCTTTCCCCTGGTAAATGAGTTCATTAACTATATAGTTTTCATAATCCATCCCATCATCATCATCAACTACAAGCATATCTAACCCAAATGTGGTAAACCTGAATTCTGTAATTCCAAATGTGCCTTGCGCTGAAATAAATTGTGGATAGATTTTTCCAAAACCGTTGATTGAGTTTGCATTCACACTTACATCAATGATAGTAGAATCTCCGGGATTAATTGTTACGGTATCTGTTTCCCCTAAGTTGAAAGTTCCATTAACTGTAGTAAATGAGTTAGACCATCCAGAGGGACCATCAAAATCTAGACTAATAGTATAAGTATCTGGGAATACCCCTATATTTTTAATATACGCCGTATATTGTGCCGTCTCAGATGATGCCCCAAAGTAGTACTCATCCGAAGTAATCATAGTAGCCATATAATTTTGGTTAAGATCCCGCATGTTCGATTGAAACACCTCTTTGGTATTATCATCTTGTATAAATGCAACAACACGCATACTATCTAAGTTAACTGCTTGTATAAATTCTGGTGTTGGAACATATTGAAAGTTTAACATGACCGAATCACCAGGTGCCGGGACCATAAACGAACTTCCACCAGCATTAGGTAACATTTTACGGCAGACACTAAAAAATTCAGATTCACCATTACTACCAGGTGGTTGTGTGAAATCAACTGTCTTTTCCGTTAAAGCGACTCTTAGTTTTATATCGCCAAATGTTGTAACATCGTTGGGATCCCGGATTATTTTTACTGCAACCTCAATTAGGTTATTCGAAATTACCCCTTGTGATATTATTAAATTAAAAGGTGCATATTCACTGTTGCCAGCATTAACAGCATTTATTAAAAATGAAGAGGAGCCGGTGCTAACATTAATTCCGTTTACCTGAATATCAGGAACTGCATTAACACCATAATAATTTGTTCTTGAAGTATTATCCGCCTGATTCAGCAAATACATTGGGTCGTTGGGACCTGGCCACCACACATTGTAAATAATATGTGATATTGTTCCCAAATTTACCATAGAGCCAGTTGTTGCATTGTACCAAGCGTTATTGATAGATGCACAAGGGCCACAGCTTGCGTTTGTAAATCTTTCCACGAGAGACTTTTTATCGTATGCTAATGCTTCATTCATAAGATTAACACTGGGCAAAAAGAAAAGAATTAGCATTAATGAGAACAGGGGTTTTTTCATAACTGTATTCCTATATTTTTCTTTGAATTTATTATGCTCCTTATTTAAGCAAATAACTAATTTATACCCCTACCATACTAAATGTTAAAAATACCATCTTTTTTCCAACCAATAATTGCAAGAAGTGCAGAGTGGCTTCTGCACTTTTCTTTTAGGACTAATTTTTATTTGATCAAACTCATTTTTTTAACTTGAATAAAATTACCCGCCATCATTCGGAATATATAAACTCCTGATGATAAATTTTCAGCATTAAATTCCAATTCATAAGTGCCGGGTTGTTTAACTTCATTCACTAAGACAACTACTTCTTGTCCCGCTACATCATAAACTTTAATACTTACCGGAGCGGTTTCAGGAACAGAATATTTAAGAACTGTTGATGGATTAAATGGGTTTGGAAAATTTTGCTCTAAATTGAACTCTGTGGGAATATCAAAGTTAACATCCTCAACAGAAGTTATTATATCAATTGTAAATACAGCATCACTAACATCATTAAAATTAGGGCTGGCTACATCACTAACTCTAATAAGGCATTCATCTGATGAATCCTGAGCAGTAACAAGCCATGAGTATGTTCCCGTATTTGAAGTTGAATTTTCAATGGTTGTCCAAGTAGCACCATTATCAACACTTAATTCGATCATTACATTATTTATGTTTTGGCTTGTCCAGATTATATCCTCTGTTTCACCAGCTACCCAAATTTCTCCTCCGTTAGGAGACTGAACCGTAACATTTGTAAGAGTTGCAATACTGTCTAACGAGTAAGAGAACGTTGCCCATTCTCCATTATTGGCAGGTACAAAGTTAGAGCTGGTTTCTCCAACTGTTGCAAGTTCACTACCCGCTTTATCAAATATTGTAAATGGAAATGTTAGGCCACCGTCTTTAGAAACCCTTACTATCATTCTATCTGGTCCATATCCAGGATATTCTGCATGCGCATAATCAAACTTTATGGAATCGGTAGGCTCGAGACCTGTAAATATACGCGTATTCATGGTATCTCCTTCTCCAATGGAAGAGTATGAATAGAAATCCAATTTCACTGATTTCGATCCGCCTAATGTTGGTCCGTTTGCACCATCAAATTGTTCAAAGGTTATTCCTCCATCAGGATTAATCACCTGCCAGCCAGCTGGGGGAAATGAACCTTCAAATAACTCTACGTTAAAGCCACCCAATAATGCATCGGAGTTATTAAAAAGAAAATGAGGCTTCTCATTATTATTATTGAAACTTGTAACTTGTTTTTCAATAGTAATTTTCTGCTCAAAGGTTGCGTCCACAGCTAAATCTCTTCCTTTAGCAGAGCCCCATACTATTTTAGATACATCATCCTGAACAAAAGCAATTGAATAGATCATAGAATCAACCCAGACAGCCATATCAATAGGATATGTAAAAGAATAATTATATGTACCTGCAGAGGTAGGGATAGATGTACCAAGAATATCGGGATAAGCTTTTCTAAATACATCATAGAAATCTGCTTCTCCATTACTTCCGGGTGGTGAAGCATAGTGAATCCATCTTTCCACTGCCATAACTCTTAAATAATGATTACCTGCCGGTAAAGGAGCCACGAGATTTAGAGTTATATCAGCTTTTATGCTGTCACCTGTAACTCTGGTATCGGTTACTGAAATTTCCAGTGGGGTTCCTGCAGCCATTTGTAAATCATAACCATCCTGCAAACTGCCAGGGGTTGTATATGGATAAACGGGGTGAGTTACCCCCCCCATAATTACATGAGGCACACCGCTTACACCGTAATAATTTGTTCTTTCTGTATTTTCCGGAACATTATGCAGATACATCGGATCATTGGAGCCAGGCCACCAAACATGATATTTAACCGGGACAATAGTACTGAAGTTTGCATCGATAAAGGCATCTATGGTTGGATTATTTGCAGCACAAGGACTACATGAAGTGTTAGTCCATTCCTCGAGTAATACATTTTCTCTTTGTACACCTGCTAAAACTAACGAATACTGCCGCAATGTATCGTTAGCCGTAAATTCATCACCTGCTAAATTTGAATAAACCATAATATCTATAGCTGTACCGGGAGTTATGGAGAGCTGATCGAAAGTGACCACGGCAGATTCTCCGCTGTTAAGAGCTGGAACAGGCATCGTGCTTGAGTAGGCTCCAGGTGAAACCATCATTACGACATCAAAAGGAGATGTTATATTAGTAGTGCCAAGGTTAGATACGGTTACTTCCGGATTAATATCAATGCTTGTTGTACCAATACCATAACTCGTATCCGGTGCAATATTATTTAGAGATATTACTGCTACATCCAAACTGTATTGGTTCCCCGCACTGATATTATC
This sequence comes from uncultured Ignavibacteriales bacterium, assembly GCA_963714405.1. GTDB lineage: Bacteria > Bacteroidota > Ignavibacteria > Ignavibacteriales > Ignavibacteriaceae > JAZGGS01. Next base: position 661,166 of record CAVQOH010000002.1, read on the forward strand.
AATATATAAATTATTACTGTAGCCGTTTAAAGTAATAAACTGCAACACAATTTCATCTTTATTGTTCGGATTTTCTTGAGCCATCAAAAAAGATGGGATTAAAACTATTACCAACCACAGTATAAATTTTTTCATTGTTCTTCCCTGTATTTTTTGATGAATAAATTTATTGAAGCTTTTAAACTTTATTTTTCTAATTAACAGTAACCAGATTAGTATGCTTTATAATTTCGTTTTCTATTTCACTAAAATCTCTTCCCTTTTCCCACATATGATTAAAAAGAATTTTGCATGCTTCCGCAAGCTGCTTGTGTTCTATATAAATCATTGTTAATTCATTCGAAACCTCAATTGGTTGCTCTAACGGAAACATAACTTTCTCCTCATCAAAAATTAACATTTTAATGGGAAGCTTTTGAACAACTCTAGCTTTTTGCCCAAACGCAATTGATTTTTTCACTGATTCAAAAAGCCAATCAACTTCTTTTAATTCATTAAACTCATAAATATCCTTTGTTGAGCCACCCCTTTTTAACAACTTTGTTTCCTCATCTTCCTGCTCGCTTAATCGTTGCGGATTATCACTTGCATATGGACCTTTGTTAAAGGTAAGCATCTCTCTTTTAGTATTGCTAACACTATTTGTATAACGTTTATGAATTTGAGTTTTTTCTTTCATCACATCAATAAACTCAAGAGGGTTAATTATAGATTTACTGTTCTCAAAAATTGGAGTGAATACTTCAGAAACCTGGTTAATCAATTCTTCTTTTTTCTTAAGATCATTTTGATATCTTTCGTAAACCTTTTCCATAGCAAGCTTTGGTTCAACCGCTTCAAACATTTTATTCTTACCAAGTTTTCTCTCGGTACAAATACCACGGTTAACCATTTTATTAAGGACTTCGTAAATTTTTGTTCTTGGTATGTTCACAGATTTCTGAAGATCGGCAGCGGTAAACATTTTACCACCCAAAAGTGTTATATAAACTTTTGCTTCTCTTTCGGTAAGCCCTATTTCTATAAAGGTTCTTAAGTATTTTGATTTTTCCATTTCAAAATTCCCGCTTGCTTGTTACCCATTAGAGGGGGTAATTTAAATAAATTATCCCCCCGTGGGGGTACAACTTAAAAAATGGACCATTAAAATCAAAGAGGTGTTTTAAGTGAGGCCTTAAACTTAATGAAAATATTAATTATAGGGATATTTGAAAGCAAAGGTTATCTGATAGTTGAACCAGCCTGGTAGACTTCTTTATTAACAGTATTTTGCAGATAAACCACCGTATGAACATTCTCCATATTCCAGCCGGTACTAAGCGTTTCATCAATTTCATATGAAATTTCGCCATTTTGAACAATATTTGCAACAGATTCGCCACTAAGAGTGGGAAGTGTGGATCTTACAACATCGTAAAATTTTGTTTCTCCATTAGATCCGGGTGGATTTTCAAATTCAATATCGGTTTCGGTTATTATTGTGTGAAGCACAATTTCATCCAGGTTTAACCCTGTGGTGTTTATCTGTTCTAAAGTAACATTAATAAAATAATTTCCAGCAGCAGCGCTGTCAGTAACTTCCACACCAAACTGCGGGCTCAGTGCTAAACGCTCTTCCACCTTTTCTATTACACTTAAAGAATCTGTTGGAACAGGGTATAGAATTCCATCTACAATAGTAGTTGGGGCAAAGAATATATCATAATACATCATACGAGCATCGCATATTTCCGGAATTGCAAGATAGAACGGATCATTAGGTGAAGGAAAATTTGTAGGGAATTTTACTGCAACAAGCTTTGATGAACCAAATCTTACATTTGTTAGCGATTCAAGAATTTTGTTTGAAGTTACGCAAGGATCGCAGCTAACATTAGCAAAGTCTTCAATTAATACAACTTTATCAACAGCAGATAAATTTTCAGGTGTTTGAAGATTAATTTTTAAAAAGATTTTTCCCGTACCAATATCATCTGGTGCGTTTGGTGGATTTGTTTTGCAGCCACTAACTAATATAAATACAGCAGTAATTACGGAAAGAAATGGTCTGATTTTTAATGATTTTGTTTCTTCTGCCATGTTATTGTGCTTCCAGTTATTGCAGTAAAATAAGTACAAGGAAAAATTATTTAATTCTCAGCTTAAAAGAAAGATATATTAACATTCACTATTTTGTTTTACACTGCGAGAAAAATGAGATAACCAATATATCCTGCCAGTAAAATCCCACCTTCAAATCTTTTTAGAATAAAACCGCTTTTACACATTGGCAGAATAACGATCATAAACAACATCATAATTATCAGATCGATATAACTTACACCTGAATTGTTAATTGGTTTTATAACTGATGAAAAACCTAATACACTTAAAACATTAAATACATTTGAACCAACCGCATTACCAATTGCAATATCATTTTCATTCCTTAACGAAGCAACAACAGAAGTGATGAGTTCCGGCAAGCTTGTGCCAAGTGCAACCAATGAAAGACCTATAACAGCCTTGCTAACTCCTAATCTCTCAGCAACTTCCACCGCGCCATTAACAAAAAAATGAGCACCACCCAAAAGCATTCCCAATCCAACAATAATCATCAATAATGATAACCAGATATTTTTCGTTTTTCCTGGTTGTATAGTTTCAGAAAATTCATTCAAGCTTCTTAAAACATTATCTTTTTTTGAATACAAATAACTAAAAACTACATAGCTTATTATTCCTAAAATTAATAATACACCTTCTACCTTAGAGATTGAATCATCTATAAGCAGTGCAAGTAAAATGAATCCGGCAACAATCATTATTGGTATTTCACGTTTTACAAGTTGATTTGTTACCTGCATTGGCGAGATAAGTGCAGCAACACCGAGTATTAAACCAATATTGCAGATATTTGAACCCACAACGTTGCCAACAGCTATTCCCGGGTTGCCTTCAATAGCTGCTTTTATACTTACAACTAACTCCGGGCTGCTTGTGGCAAAAGCTACAACTGTTAGTCCAACGACTAAGGGGGAAACTCCTATTTGAAGAGCGAGCGAAGAACTACCACGGACCAAGCTCTCGGCTCCGGCAAATAAACCAATAATACCGGCGATAATAAAAATTGTTATTTCAATTTCGCTCATATAAAAGTTAAATCCTTCAAAATTAGAGATTTGCAATATAGAAAGAATTTATATCATTTTTGATAACTGACAACAGGATGACACTCTTTTCCGGATTTTATAAATAATTTATTACTGTATTTAGTGGATTCAGAGATACATTGCATTAAACGATTGACAGAAGCTATAATGCTACGGAATTACATTTTTAATTTAAACACATATTAATTATGAAATTAGTTTTTTCATTAACAATATTATCACTAATTCTGGTGAGCTGTGTACAGCCAAATCCAACTGAATCAAGTTTGGAAGGCAATTCTTCCCCCGAAATAAACAGTATCATTGTTGACCCGGTATTTATTACAGTTGGAACAACAACAACAATTACTGTAAACGCAACTGATCCAGACGGCGATCCTCTTTCATATGGCTGGACTGTGGCACTTGGTGATATTATTGGAAGCGGTTCAACCGTTAGATACACTGCCGCTTATTGCTGCGTTGGCTCAAATACCATTCATCTGGAAGTGAAAGATTCTAAAGGTGCAGCAGTTAAAGAAAGCATTGAAATTGCAGTAAACCCTTAAGTTTTATTATGCACAAATTTTTAATCCTGCTAACAATTTGTTTTTTTGTTTTTAAACAAGAAGTTTTCTCCCAATCCTGCTGTTCAGTTGGGACCTCTCTATCAAATGGAATTGAGAGAGGTGTAACGAAACACAAACATCTTACTGCGGCGTTTTCATTTCAGAATAATATTTTAAATAGTACTTACCAATCAAAAAGTAAAATTGATGACCCGCTTAACAGAAAATCCACAGTTTCAGATTACATTATAGAATTGGAATATGGATTGGCGGAAAGAGTTTCACTGCTGATGATTGCAGGTTATACAAATAAAAGCAGAACTACAACTATAATAGATCCCCAAATAAACAGCTCTGAAGAAATAATTTTTACAGGAAATGGTTTTACTGATATTGTTATAATTGGTAAGTATCAATTGGTATCACCGAATATCATTCAGCCCTTAGGTGTAACAATTGGCGCAGGTGCAAAATTGCCAACAGGAAATTATACACTAGAAGAAAATGGAACAAGATACTCAATTGATTTACAACCGGGAACCGGCGCAACCGATTTGCTTTTATGGGGGCATATTAACTATTCATTACCTATTGCGGGGTTATCATTTAATGCAAATGTATTTTACCGTTATGCTGGTTCAAACCTGGATAACTATCGCTTCGGTGATGAATTTATTGCTTCAATAAATACATTTTACAGAATAGCTGATTTTCTGTCAGTCAATCTTCAATTTAAAGGAAGATTTGCCGATAAAGATTACTGGGGCGGAAGATTTTTACCAAGCACCGGAGGTAGTTATATAGATTTAACTTCGGCTTTGATTTATGTGGAAGGAAATTTTAACCTTATGATTCTTGTACAGCTTCCTGTTTATAGAAATGTTGAAGGAATACAATTAACAGTTTCAGAAAAAATTGGGGCAGAGCTGCGCTATCTTTTTGATATAAATTAAAAAAGCCGTTACAAATTATTTGCAACGGCTTTGTAACTCAATTATGGCTGAATTTATTCTGTGTGCGCAAGCCAGTAACCTGAAATGCCATAAAGTTTTGTTTCTGCCCAGGTTGAAATTTGAATTGTGAAACCATCTCTTGTAACAGTTAGTGCTTTAACGCTGTAACGCACATTAGTTTTAGATTCTGCATCTAATTTATTAACACTTAAAATTACATCCGGTGTGGTCTCAAATGGTTTTAAAAATGGAACGCTGATAACAACAGACCTTTCACCCTGGTTTTCATGCAAAGTATAACTAGGTGTAGAGGTACTGTTTGCTTTCCATGTTCCGCTTAATACCTGAACCTGGCTCAATGCAGCAGCTGAAATTCCAACCACTAAGAGCAACGTTAAAAAAATTTTATTCATATGAACCTCCTATTTTTTATGAGTGTTGTTATGTAAAATAGCATCTTACTTTCTGATTTACAAGTGAAACGCTAATCTGTTTGGATTGATTTTATTTGATATTTGTTAAGTTTTTATCCATTTCATCTTCGGTTATTTCTAAATGGCTGGCAGTAAATTTCACTGAAAGATTGTTATTTAACCAGATAATTTGCGGTGACTGATGAATTACGCCCAATTCCTTTGCAATATGATTAGAAAGCTGTTTTTGATCTATCACATTTATTCTAGAAATTTTAATATTGATTTCCATTTTTAGCTTTTCAGCCCAACTGTGAATAACATTTTCAGCATATAAACTTGTGCCGCAAATCGGGCTATACTTAAATATGATAAGTTCATTACCTGCAGAAGCTTTCTCTTTAAACTGCTCCCAGCTTGTAATACTTTCTAATTCCTCAATCTTCATATTAAACATTTTTTAATTTTTCCCTATCTGATTTTTTAAGACCACTTACAATTAAATCATAAGATTTATCAATCCACTCAAGTATTTTTTTTGAAGGAATTGAGCCATCTATTATTACTGTATTCCAATGATTTTTATTCATGTGATAGCCCGGAATAACTGATTCATATCTCTCTCTTAAATCAATGGTTTTTTCAGGCTCGCATTTTATGTTTATTTGCAATGGTATTTTTTCCAATGAAACGAGCAAAAATATCTTATTCATCACTTTGAAGACCAGCGTATCTTCATCAAATGGAAAATCAGCTGTTACACCTTTTTTGTTAAGGCAGTATTCACGAAGCTGTTCAACATTCATTTACCTGCTCACAATATTTTTTTTAATAGAATGAATAAAAAATAATCAATATCAGATTAATAGGCAGAAAAATTACAACTTACTGATGGATTACGCAGAATTTATTTGTTCGGGTTTACACAATCTTTTTCTTATCTTATTTTGAAGTTTAAAATAATCGGTTTGTATGATAGCATACCATAATAACAAGTTTCTACCTTATTATAAAGTATTCGTTACTCCATTTGATCGTGGTTTTCTTTTTGCAGATGGAGTTTATGAAACAATCAGAACTTACAATGGTAAGTTATTTAAATATGATGAGCACTTAAAAAGATTGATATATAGTTTAAAAGAAATAAACTTAACATATAACAAGTTGGAAACACTTGAAAATATAATTTATAAATTGATTGATAAAAATAATATAAATAAAGATGCTCTTATTTACCTTCAAATAACAAGGGGTTCATCAATACCACGCACTCATTACTTTCCAGCTAAAAAAATAAAGCCAACTATATTTATAACTGCAACCAGATTAAAGACAAACCTAAATGAACAGCGCAGGGGAATAAAGACTATTTTACAAGAAGATATTCGATGGACGAGATGTGATATAAAATCAATTTCCTTGCTACCCGTTGTTTTGGCAAATCAAAAAGCGAAAGAACTTGGTGCGGAAGAGGCAATATTCGTTAGGAATGGATTGATTACAGAAGGATCCCATACAAATTTTTTTGCTGTTAAAAATAACTCCCTTTACACGGCTCCCTCTTCAAATCTTATTCTGTCTGGCATTACCCGTAAAGAAGTAATAAAAATTGCGAAAAAACAAAACATTATAGTTAAAGAAAGATATATTAAATCAAATGAGCTTAAAACATTTAAGGAGTTTTTCATCACAAGCACCACAAAAGAGGTTACCCCTGTTGTGCAAATTGATGATTGGATAGTTAATAAAAAAAAGATTGGTGATGTTACTTTAATGCTGCAGAACACATTCAGAAAAATTACCAGGAATAATTAAACTGAGATGAATCAGAAAGTTGAATATACTGCTGAAGTTTTTATTCTTACCGGTGAATGGATGGATGTTAAGGGAAAGAATATTCTGAAGTTCATTGGTACATCAGAAAAAAATGGTCCGGTTGAAATAAACATTACAAATAACCCGATTTTTTTCATAAAAAGAAATTCGGATACATCATTTCTTAAGATTTCCAATAAGAGAAAAGAAGTTGCACTTAAAAACTTTGACGGCCAGGATGTAGATGCTCTTTACTTCAATACAGAAAATGATTTAAGATCAGCAGCCGAAGAGCTTGAAAACAAAGGCGTAGGTTGTTATGAATCTGATATAAATCCTGCAAGAAGATATTTAATGGAGAGATTTATTAATGCTCAGGTGAAAATAACAGGGAATGCAAATAAAAAGGAAAATCTTTTAATCTTTTATAATCCTCACGTAGAGCCGGCAGAAGTTAACCCTAAGTTCATAACTGCTTCAATTGATATTGAAACAGGAAAAAACAATACATTATTATACTCAATTGCTGTTCATCTTTCAGGTAAGCTGGGTGAAAAACAAATAGTATTTATTCAATCGGAAAAACTGGAGGATCTGCCTAAACATATTTACCAGTTTAATAATGAAAAAGCACTGCTTCAAAACTTTGTAAACTGGTTTAACAAAACTGATCCGGATGTAATTATTGGATGGCATGTAATAGGTTTTGATTTGATGTTTCTTGAGAACAAATGTAACGAGTATCAAATTCCATTCAACATAGCAAGGGGTAACGGGAGAGTATCATTAAGAAGCCGTAAACCTCGAGGCTATTTTGCATCAATTAGTGGAAGAGTCGTAATTGATGGTCCACCGGCATTGCGTTCATCGTTTTTTACTTTTGAAGATTACCGCCTTGAAACAGTTGCACAGGAACTACTAGCAGAAGGAAAATCAATTACACCTGATCAAAACAAAGTTGAAGAGATTGAACGGCTCTACGTTGAAGATAAGGCTGCACTGGCTGAATACAATCTTAAAGATGCTGAACTTGTTACCAGTATTTTCAGAAAATCAGGGCTAATAGAATTATCAGTACGCCGCGCACAGCTTTCCGGTATGTTGATGGATGAACTCGGATTGATGACAGCAGCCTTTGATCATTTTTATTTACCAAGACTTCATCGTGCCGGATACGTTGCACCAAATGTAAAAGATATTAATGCTGCTGAACATGCTGCGGGTGGATATGTAATGGAACCAAAACCCGGTATTTACAGTGATGTTGTTGTGCTCGATTTTAAAAGCTTATATCCAACTATAATTCAAACTTTTAAAATAGACCCGCTTGCGCGAATTCTTTCTGACATTCAAACGGTTGAAACTTTAAACGGTTATAAGTTTTCATCAAAAGAAAATATCCTCCCTGGTTTTATTGATGACTTAATGGAGCACCGAGTAGTTGCAAAAATGAAAAACGATAAGCAGCTATCGCAGGCAATAAAAATTTTAATGAACAGTTTTTATGGAGTTATGGGTTCAGTAGGCTGCAGGTTTTATCATCAGCATTTACCAACAGCTATAACAGGAACTGGACAGAGGCTTTTACTTGGCAGCAAAGATTACCTTAAAGAAATTGGATACGAAGTTGTTTATGGAGATACAGATTCTCTTTTTATAAAGTTAAAAAAGGGAGAGGGTGAACTTGCTGATCTAAAAGGAGCAAAAATTGCAGATGATCTTAATACTTATTGGAAAGAAAAAATATCTGCTGATTATGGACTAACTTCACACCTGGAAATTGAATTTGAAAAATATTACAAAAAGTTTATCATCACTCCTGCGCGCGGAAGCGAAACGGGTGCAAAAAAAAGGTATGCAGGGCTTATTGTCGAAAACGGCAATGAAAAAATAGAATTTGTTGGGTTAGAATTTGTTCGTTCTGATTGGACACGGCTTGCTAAAGAATTCCAGGTTGATCTTTATACAAAAGTCTTTAATGAAGAAAATGTTGAAGAATGGATATGTGAAATTGTTAAAAAAGTTAAATCTGGTGATTACGATGATAAACTTATCTATAGAAAAAGATTAAGAAAAGATGTTGAAGATTATACAAAAAACATTCCGCAGCATGTTAAAGCTGCACGTCTTTTACCCGAATCCGTTGGAACTGTTTATTATGTTATTACCAAACGCGGGCCCATTCCTATAGAGTTAAAACATAATGATATAGATTACGATCATTACATTCAAAAGCAATTAAAACCAATTGCAGACTCTGTTCTTTTACTTCTGAATAAGTCATTCGATTCAATTGTACAATCCGATCAACTTAGCTTTTTTTAAATCTTTGCTCCTTATGTAAAGCAAAGAATTTCTTGCACGTTTCCAAAAATTTTTTATCTTATGGTTTCACTTCAAATAATTAAGGGCAAATATTGGAAATTCAGTTCATCGGCGGTGCAAGAACGGTAACCGGCTCACAGCATTTATTATTTGTTAACGGGAAAAAAATTCTTCTAGAGTGCGGGCTCTTCCAGGGAAAAAGAAAAGATACTTACGAAAAAAATAAAAACTTTTTTTTCAATCCTTCAGAAATTGATGCGATGATACTATCGCACGCCCACATAGATCATAGTGGTAATATTCCAAATCTAACAGCTAGTGGTTTTAGAGGAAACATATATGCAACCAATGCAACTGTAGAACTTTGCCAGATAATGCTAAGAGATTCTGCCTATTTACAAGAGCGGGATGTTGAATGGGTTAACAAAAGAAAAGCTAAAAAGAAGCAGGCACTAGTAGAACCACTTTACACAATGGATGATGTTGAATTAGCCATGAATCATTTTGTGGGAATGCAATACAACAGATCTTTTGAATTGTTTCCCGGTATTAATGTTACCTTTCAGGATGCTGGGCATATTCTTGGCTCTGCATCTGTTTTACTTGAGATTGAGGAAAAAAATGGGAAGAAAATAAGATTAGGTTTTACAGGGGATATTGGAAGGCCGGAAATGCCTGTAATTCGTATGCCGGATGTTTTGCGGGACCTTGATGCGATAATTATGGAAAGCACTTACGGTAACCGTCTACACACTCCATCAGAAGATGCTGAAGAGGAACTTGCTGAAGTAATAAGAGATTGCTGCAAATCAGGAGGGAAAATTATTATTCCAGCATTTGCTGTAGGAAGAACACAACTACTTGTTTATATGCTTCATAAATTATTTGATCAGGGTAGAATACCACAAGTGCCAATTTATGTTGATAGCCCAATGGCAGTTAATGCTACGGGTGTTTTCAGAAATCATCCTGAATGTCTTGATAGAGAAGCACACAGGGTTTTTCTGGATGAAGGAGATGATCCGTTTGGTTTTACAAGGTTGACATATATACGCTCAGTTGATGGCTCGAAAGCATTAAATACAGCAACTGAAACTTCTATAATTATTTCAGCTTCAGGTATGTGCGAAGGCGGAAGAATTCTTCATCACTTAAAAAACAATATTGGTAATCCGAACACACTGGTTTTATTTGTAGGATACGCTGCAGGACACACTTTAGCACGCAGGTTAATGGAAGGTAAAAAAGAAGTTAATATTTTTGGTGAAAGTTATAAAATTCGTTGTAAAATTAAAACAATGGATTATTTCAGCGGTCACGCAGATCAAAGAGAATTAATTGATTATTTGCGTCTAAATCCAAAAGAAAAACTAAAAAACATCTTTCTAGTACACGGCGAAGAAGAGCAATCTTTAGTATTAAGGGAAAAATTAGTCTCAAAAGGCTATAGGAACGTGCATTTTCCAGTTCCGGGAGAAAAATTTGAGATTTGAGCGCAAAAAGGGAATCTTTTTTTACTTCCCTTCATCTAATAATATTATTATATTCGCCGGATTATTTTATGGCGGTTTTCAAATTCTGCTCGTCAGAAGATAACCCGATAGTTAACCAAATCTATAACCTATTTTAAGGAGTGCTGCCACTTTGAAGATAACAAAGCAATTTACCAACCGCGAAAGTAAATCACTAGATCAGTATCTTCAGGAAATTGGAAAGGTAGATCTTTTAACCCCCGATCAGGAAATTGATTTAGCAATAAAAATTAAAAAGGGTGATAAGCTTGCCCAGGAAAATTTAATTAAGGCTAATTTAAGATTTGTGGTTTCGGTTGCAAAACAGTTTCAGAACCAGGGTCTTTCTCTTGGTGATTTAATTAATGAAGGTAACATAGGTTTAATTAAAGCTGCTCAGCGTTTTGATGAAACACGTGGTTTTAAATTCATCTCGTATGCTGTTTGGTGGGTAAGGCAGTCTATTATGCAGGCAATAGCCGATCAGTCAAGAGTTGTTCGTCTTCCATTAAACCGTGTTGGAAACCTTACAAAGATTAGTAAGGCTTACAGAGATCTTGAGCAGGAATATGAAAGAAAACCAACTACAGATGAGCTTGCAAAGATACTCGAAATGACAGCCGAAGAGGTTGCGTATGCATTACAGATTTCCGGGCGCCATGTTTCTATGGATGCTCCTTTAAAAAGTGGTGATGAAAATAAAAACAGTTTAATGGATGTTCTTCCTAATGAACATCAGCCTTTACCCGATAAAGACTTGATGAAAGAATCTTTAAAAAATGAGGTTTCCAATGTTCTTTCTACACTTACAGAAAGAGAGGCGGAAGTAATTAAACTTTATTTTGGTATTGAAGGAGATCATTCCGCAACACTTGAAGAGATCGGTGAAAGGTTTAACCTTACAAGAGAAAGAGTAAGACAGATTAAGGAAAAAGCTTTAAGGAATTTAAGACACTCGAAACGAAGCGGCAGACTTAAGACTTACCTTGGATAAAAAAATAACAGTTAATTATAAAGCCCCGGTTATGCCGGGGTTTTTTGTTTTAAATAACATTTTTGTTTGCCTAATATTCTATTTATTTCCTGTTTTATTAATCTCATAACCCAATTTTGCACACTCAAAAAAGAATTAAACCAATCATCACTTTCATTGTGATAATTTCCTTTACTTCAACTTAACTTAACAAACGTAAATCTGCGGAAAACCCTATGAAAAAATATTTACTCTTTTTTTTGCTGCCGGTTTTTATTTATCCATCCAACTGGAACGGTGATAAAAAATTAATTCTGAAAAAGATTGACACGGAAATCAAAATTGATGGCGTGATTGATAATGTGTGGAGTTCGGCAGATTCTGTTGTAAACTTTTTTCAATTTCAGCCTTATTATAACCAGCCGCCTTCACACAAAACCGTTGCAAAAGTACTAACTACCGAAGATGCACTCTACTGCATGATGATCTGCTATCAAAGCAAAAAAGATATACTCGCAGTTTCCGGTTCTCTCGATGAATATACAGGCGATATTATTTCTTTTATGATTGATACGTTTAACGATCAGCAGACTGCGTATAAGTTTGCAGTGAATGCTTCAGGAGTAAGAATGGATTCACGCTTGCTGGATGATGCAAGAAACCGAGACTACAGCTGGGATGGAATCTGGTTTGCAGATTCCAAAATTTACGACTGGGGTTATGTTGTTGAAATGAAAATTCCTTACAAATCAATTAAGTATGAAAAGAATTTAACAGAATGGGGTTTGGATTTTGACCGCTGGATTCCTGCCCAGAATGAAGATCTTTACTGGTGCGAGTACGAACAAAATGAAGGGCAGCGGATTTCAAAATTTGGTAAACTAGTATTTGAAAATTTTCAGCCAACTGCGACAGGATTGAATCTTGAGATATATCCGGTTGGTTTATTAAAAGTTAATTATACCGAAAGCGAAAAATATGCTTTTGATCCGGATGCAGGCCTAGATGTTTTTTACAACCCATCGCAAAAACTAACTTACCAGTTAACTGTAAATCCCGATTTTGCTCAGATCGAAGCCGATCCTTTTGATTTTAACATTTCGCGTTATGAAAGTTATTTTGATGAGCGAAGACCTTTTTTTACTGAAGGAAACGAAGTTTTTATGCCTTCGGGAAGACAGCGAAATACTGGTTTTTACAGACCTATGGAACTTTTTTATTCGCGGCGAATAGGAAAGCTTTTACCGGATGGAAAAACTGTTCCATTAATTCTGGGCACAAAAGCTTTTGGAAGAGTTGATGACTGGGAGTATGGTGGTTTTGTTGCGATGACTAATAAAGTTAATTACAAAGATGATGATGAAGATTTAGTTGAGCCGAGAGCAGTTTTTGGATCAGGCAGAATTAAAAAGCAGGTTTTCGGTAATTCATCAATCGGATTGCTTTTTGTAGGAAAACAAACCGAAGACAACACCTATGGTGTAATTGATATCGACGGAGCTTTCAGAGAGTCCAACTGGCAGCTTTCCTACCAATTCGCCAGGTCAATTGAAAATTCAGAAGGCGATTATGCTGGTTCGGCAGGATTGACCTTCTCAACAGAAAAATGGCTTACATATGCACGAACACGCGCTATCGGGAAAAACTTTGATGTGCAGCAGGTTGGTTTTGTTCCATGGCAAGGAACGTTTGAATTTGTTTCTATCAACGGACCAATCTGGTATTATGATAAGGGTTATATAAGACAAATGCTGATGTACACGGGTCCAATCATTTATTATGAAGATGCCGACCTTTTTACGGATTACGGATGGCTGTTTGGATTTAATATGAATTTTAGGGATAACTGGGGATACGAAATAAATCTTTCATATTCAAAAAGTAAGGATGAAGGGATTGAATACAATTCTTATGAAGCAACATTAAGTTCGTGGTATAACATTTCTCCAAAGTGGGATGGAAATCTTTACGGTGGCTATACAAGAACATATAATTTTTCAAGAGAATATCTTGCATACTATTCCTGGGTTGGTTCATACATAAACTGGAGAGCATTCGATTTTCTTGAACTCGGCACATCCTACGATATGTTTATAGAAGGCAATCCTGCGGGTGAAATTGAAGATATAACATACAACGCCCGCCCTTTCATTTCATTAAAACCAGTTAATGATCTTAACATAAGAGTTTATGTTGATAATGTTTATTCAGCGGAATCAGACAGACTTGAAAGTATGATTGTGGGAATGTTGTTTTCCTGGAATTTTCTCCCGAAGAGCTGGGTTTATTTTGCGTTTAATGATTTCCGGGATAGAAGCGACAGGTTTGATTCGATGGGTAACCTCCTTCCGAACAAGTTACACGTTACAAACAGGGCTTCCGTGTTGAAATTAAAATATCTTTATTATTTTTAATCATCAATTAAAAACATTCGAAACTATCTCGAAAAATCCAACATAAGTTCCTATTAAGCTGCCAAGACTTGTAAGCATAAAAACCAGCAGAACTTTAAGCAGTTTATTGCTCCACCACTTTTTAAACTTGCCAACATCACTCGCTACCGTTTGAAATTCCTTAACAACGGGCGGCTGAAAATAAACCTGTACAAAAGCTGCTACATATCCCGCACCAATTACAGGAGTTAAACTTGTAAACGGCGCTGCAAGAAATGAAACTAAAATTGTAACCGGGTGAGCAAGGGCAATAATCGCGCCAAGTCCGCTGGGTATACCGTTAGCCAGTATCCAGTAAAGCACATTATCTCCGGCTTCTGCCAGACCTTTACTGTAACCTATATAAATAATAGATGCAATAATAATTGCAGGAATTCCCCATCCTATAATTTTTGCAACTGGCGAAGGGGGTGGAATTTTTTCAATTTCTTTAAGATCAATTTCCCTGTTATCCTCAATCACTTTTACTATCCCGTTAACATGCCCTGCGCCTACAACAGAAACAATTTTACTGCCTTTAGCTTCCTGCATTTTTTGTGCAAGGTACTCATCGCGTTCATCAATTATAACTTTTTTCAGTACAGGCATGGCTTTGCCAAGTTCATCCATCATTTCGGAAAGAACATCTTTACTTCTTAGCTCAGCAAGTTTCTCTTCGTCCAGCTCCTGCTTTTCAAAAATTCCTGCCAGCCCGCCGGTTAAAAATTTTAGCTTCTGCCAAAAACTCATTGAGTGCCATGCACGCCTTAATGTTATTCTTACTTCCCTGTCGCACAGCTCTATAGGAAGATTAAGTTCATTTGCGGTGTTAGCTGCTTCAAGTAGTTCGGTTCCCGGTGTTACACCAAGCTTTTCCCCTAGCTTTTTCTGGTAAGATGATAAAACAAGATTTACTAAAAGCGTGCTTAACTGTTTTTGGCGGATAATGGTTTTAAGATCTAAACTTTCCCAGCGTTTTTTTTCTGCAAGTGCTTTGTAACGTTTTGCATCAAGCTCTATACAAACCGTATCCGGTTTTTCATTTGTTATTACTTCCTTTACCAGATCTGCAGATTGTCTTGAAATGTGAGCTGTCCCAACAATTATAAACTGCCGCCCGTTTTTATTTACTATTCGAACATCTTCAGAATATTTGTCTTGTGTAATTGATTCCTCGCTCAAAAAAATTTCCATTGTAATTAAAAAATAGATGCAAATTTAGGGAAAAACAGCTAAATAATGTATTTAAGTTGTTAGCGCTGGATATTATGTGTTTTACTTATTTATTTCTTGCTTCAACTTCTTTTTCTTAAAAAAGATTTTACGAAACTTTCTTACAACCCATATAATTAAAAGCAGCACCAGTAAAAAAGCTAATAATGGAAGTAATATAGCAAGAGTAGAAAGTGAAAATGAAGCTCCGGCTTCTGTGGTGGATAAAACCGGATTTGCAATTCCGCCTGTTGTTGTGGATGAAGTTAATCTTAACAAGCCTGTAGAATGTTGAATAGTACCTGCTAATCCTCCTCCTGCTATAATTGCGAGAGACCATTTAAGCAGCGGTGAAAAATCAGCTAAAACTGATCCCATAACCAAAGCTCCCGCAATTACGGATGCCGGACCTGCGATGATATCTAAAAGATTATCGAACCAGGGGAAAAAATATGCAATGATTTCCATCACTGATGCAAAACCAAAAGCAATCAGAGCAGGATAAGTACCAATCCATTCGAATCCCGAAGTCAGATTAACAAATCCTAAAAGTGAAAAAGCACTTAAAACCAGGAATGGAACAAAAATTCTAAATCCTACTGATGCACTTAATCCTACTCCGACAAGAAGTGATAAAAAAAGTTCGCTATCCATAAATTGTAAAAAGGGGTTGGTCCAATTTGTCATTCAACCGGGCCAACCAATAATAATTATTCCTATTAAGGATTAGGAATTTTTATCTTCTGTCCAACATTTATCATATCAGGATTTTTAAGCTGATCAGTGTTGGCGTTAAAAATTTTCATATACTGATTTGCATCCTTATAATATTTTTTAGATATCTTACTTAAACTTTCTCCACTCTCAACAGTATGAACATGGAAAAAATCAGGATTAGCAACTGTAATATTTGCTTTAATATCAGAATATTTTTCGCCGCCAACTTCTTTAATCTTATCCCAAACACAATTTTTTTCATAGGGTGTGTTGGTTGTTCCGGATAATTTTAAAACGCCTTCTTCTTCGGCAACTTTAATATCCTTCATGTTCAGTTCTTGTGCCAAAGCAAGCACCTGACTGTATTTAACTTGTAATGACATTTATCTTTTTCCTTTTTTTTTGAATACTTATAAATTATTACTTAACCGGGAATGCAACTTTGAGTACAACCCTGTAACTGGTTATTTTACCAGCTTCAACAGATGCAAGGTGTTTTACAACTTCGAAACCTGTTATTCCTTTTACAGATTTTGAGGCTTTGGTTATTGCTTGTTTTACAGCATCATCAAAACTTTTAGATGAGATTCCAATAATCTCAATTACTTTTACTGCGCCTTGTTTTATGTGAGACATAATGTTTACTCCTTATTATTAGTTGTGAAATTAGAAATTAAATTTTTACTTTTGCTATTTCGTTTAGCTTTTCAATTCTCTGTTCAACCGGTGGGTGAGATGCAAATAACTTTTGCAATCCACCGCCTAAAAACGGGTTTACAATAAATAAGTTTGAATGTGCAGGGTTACCGTTCTGCAACGGATTACGCTGAACACCATTGTGCAATTTTGCCAATGCACTTGCTAATCCTAATGGCTTTCCACTTATTTCAGATCCACCTTTATCAGCAGCAAATTCTCTCACTCTTGAAATTGTCATTCTTACAAACATTGCAACCAAAGGTGCAAGTATTAAAACAGGAATCATCAGCAAAGGATTTGACCTTCTTGACCCTCTTGCGCTAATCATTGCAAACTGGGATAACATAGTTATAGCTCCTGCAAGTGTTGCAGCAATCGTTCCAGTAAGCATATCACGATTTTTAACATGAGATAATTCATGAGCCATCACGCCAGAAAGTTCATCATCGTTTAAGATGTTTAAAATTCCCTGTGTTGCAGCAACTGCTGCGTGCCTTGGATTTCTACCTGTAGCAAAAGCATTGGGGGATTCCTGCGGAATAACATAAACTTTTGGCATTGGTAAACCGGATTTGGGAATAAGCTCCTGAACAACCCTGTATAACCTGTTTTGCGGTGTGGTAACCTCCTGCGCACGATATCTTTTAAGAACCATCTTATCAGAAAACCAGTATGCAAAAAAATTAGTGCCGGCTGCAAAAATGAAGGCTATGATTGCACCTTCTTTCCCACCTAAAAGACCACCCACAAAGACAAAAAATACAGTAAGAACTGTCATCAGAAAGAATGTTTTAAAATTGTTTTTCATTCTTTTACTTTGATTTATTTTTTCCCGCCAAATAAGCCACCAAGCAGTCCTGAAAGTGGATCAGAAGATTTTTTCTGACCGCCTAAGCCACCAAGTATTAAACCTGCAACATCATCTAATACTGAACCATCACCATCCTGGTCTAACAAACCTGCTAAGCCGCTTGAGCCGGTTCCACTATCTCTTTTCTTTGTGAGAAATCCTAAAAGAACTGGTGCAAGCATTGGAATTAACTTTGCTATTATATTTGAATCAACGCCTTTTAGATTTTGTGATAGCAGATTTGTTGCATCTAATCCAGCATTGCCAAGTAATCCGCCTAAATTAGGATCTGTCGTTCTATCTTCAAGCTTTTGTTGAAACAGCCCTTCTAAATTTCCAAGTACAGATGGATCGCCGTACTTATTTAAAATATGATCTACACGATCCTGTCCGCCTCTTTCATCTTTTTGCTTTTTTAATCCACCTAAAATCATTGGTGCAATTACAGGTAGCAGTTGTGAAATTGTACCTTGGTCGATACTGGTTTTTTCAGACATTTTCTGTGAAACTTCCGAACCCATTGAGCCAAGAAATTCCTCAATTAAATTTGGCATTTAGTATTCTCCTATATAAATAAATTTCAATAGTGTTTAGCCCACACTAAATAAAGAATAATAGTGGTTTTACGGAGCTAATTCAGGAAAGAAATCATTCCTCACTTGTAATTAAACATAAATATAAAAAAATGAAATGGAAATGTAAAAGATATGATGAGTATACACTTTATTAAAGCATTTATTTTAATGATTATTCTCCCCAAGACATCATTGATAAAAATGCCTCTCCAGGGGCTGGAGAGGCATTAATCAGAGTTTTAATTATACATCTCCTCAATTTCGTAGATCGGCTTAATATCTACCGGGAGAGTTTCAAGTTTTTCCTGCAGCAATCCGAGCGAAGGAGAAACAACAACATATTTTGTAATTAAATCTTTTGCAGCCTGGTAATCTCCATTTGCCTGAATCATCAATACTTTGTTGGCAAGCTCCTTCAGGACGGATCCTGCTTTATCAAAATTAACTTTTACTTTTTCAGTTTCTTCATCAAACTCGAAACCACCATTTTCAATAAGGTAGTTATAAATAATTGCTTCACCGCCGCCGTGTGCTTCATTAATTCCAAATCTTGTTGAACGGAAAACGCCTGCCAATGCGGTTACCCATATTTCATTTTCGAATGATTCCGGGAAAACACCTTTTTCAATCATAAAGATGTTATTGTAAATGCCGAGTATATCTGCTTTACATTCTTCCAAAGTAGAGTAAGTTTCCTTTAATTCTTTTTTTACTTCAGTATCTCTTCCATCAACAGTTATAAATCCAGGACCAATACCGTGAGACATTTCATGCATAAGTGAATGTGTAAAGAATGAATTGAATGTTACGTATTCTAATTGAGTGGGTTCTATAACAACTTCAGCAATTGGTTTTAAGAGTTTTTCAAATTTTGCTTCGGAAACATTTTTTAACATAACCTTTTTAGAACCTTTTACTTTGCGTACTCTTTCATCATTTGGAAGATTGAAAGCAAGAGTTTGTACGCCTGCCTTTGTATCTCCGGCTGTAAAAATTTCATTAACAACGGCTAATGGAGATTCGGAACCTCTTTCAAAGTTTTTATGTTCATCAGGAATTGGAAGATGAATTTCCATATCTCTCAAATAGCTTTTAAACACTTCCAGTTTTTCACTCTCTTCTTTATCTCTTATTGTTAAAAAACATTCAAATGCTGCTTTAAAATTGAACAGCCCGTCTTCATATACTTCATAAGGACCAATAACAACTTCAATATCATGATCTTTTAAGTCCATCCACTTCATATCACTTTCAAAATAATCGTTACTTAAAAAAGCTGCTGCTCGTGTTGTTAAGTAATCCTTAAGAGTTTTATTATCAGCGTATTCAGCCGCATCAAGCAATAGTTTTGCTGCTTCATCTAATTTTTCTTTATAATATTCGCTGTAAGGAATTGCCACTAATTTATCACCATTTCTTCTTATAACAGTAAATTCAGAGGTGAAGGCTTTTTCATCTTCAGGATTATCATTAATCCATTTCTCAAACTCTTCTTTCGTTATATCTTCAGGATAGTAATTTGCACCAAGCGGTTTTTTGTCTGTCCCGAGGAATGGTGCATCGTGTTCTAGCCTATCAAAAGGACCAAACATAATTTTGAAAAGTTCCAGCTGGTATTTTGCTTCTTCGGTATCTTGAACCATTAGATCTGTTTTAATTTCATTATTTTTTGAGTAAACCTGATCGAGAAAAAGCTCATCCATTATTTTAGCTGCATGGTAAAGCTTTTCCACAACAAGCTTTTGTCTTTCAGTTAAATTGCTTGCATCATATTTTAGTTCTGTGGGTGCAAACTTCGCTATTTTCTCTTTTAACATTTCAATCCCTTCATTCTCTTGTGTAACTCCATCGCCCGCTTCTTCGGTTTTTTGATTACATGCTGCCAACATGATGGAAATGGAAAAAAGTATTGATAGTAGATATTTCATTTATTTCACCTGTTTATTTAATTTTTTAATGTATTAATTTCATATAAATTAGAGGATAAATATAATAAGATTTGTTCTTTTAGAAATATGTTTACTTTCGTATTGTCTATTAATAGAAGCCATTCATCATTTTTTTAAGTAAATAGTTACAATTCTTGTTAATTTTGTTAAATAATTCTGCTCAAATTAAAAAACAAATAGGTGGAAAAATGCAAAAACTAATTCTTTTTTTAACTTTTCTTTTTCTTGCGGGTACATCAATTGCACAAAATGTGGAGAGAACAGATGTACCGGAAATTCACAAATGGAATCTTGGGGATATTTATCCTTCAATAGAAGCATGGCAAATAGATGTTGATTTGATGAATACTGAGGTTGAAAAGCTTGCTGATTTTAAGGGAAAGCTTGGTGAAAGTGCAGATAATCTTTTTAATGCTTTAAATACAAGTGATGCAATTGTTAAAACGCTTGCACAGGCGATGGTATATGCAAACAACCTTAGCAATGAGAATTTAAATCTTGCAGAAAACCAGTCATTGGTTCAGCAAGTAAGAACACTTTGGACAAAACTTGGGGAGATAACCGCATACTTTGAGCCGGAAGTACTCGAAATTCCAAAAGAAAAAATTCAGCAATTTATTACTGAAAAACCAGAGCTTGTGGATTACGATATGTACATTGATAACATTCAGCGGCTTAGAGAACATACATTAACGGAAGCAGAAGAAAAAATTCTTGCAAGTTTTGGATTAATTGCAGGAAATCAGAGCGAGGTATATGGAATTTTTAATAATGCCGAAAAACCTTTTCCTAAAATCACATTATCAAGCGGCGAAGAAATAGAACTTACCTCATCTGCATATACTAAATACCGCACAGCAGAAAACAGGGAAGACAGAGAAAAAGTGATGAAAGCATTTTTTGAAAGCTATGGTGATTTTAAAGAAATGCTGGGTGTGAACCTTGGCGGACATGTTAAAAAGAGCTGGGTTTATGCAAAAAACAGAAAATACTCTTCAGTTCTTGAATCAGAATTAAATTCAGATAATCTTCCTGTTTCTGTTTATACTACATTAATTAATTCAGTAAATGAAAACCTGCCAACTCTTCATCGTTTTCTTGATTTGAAAAAAAGAATGCTTGGCGTTGAAGAACTTCACTACTACGATCTTTACGTTCCGCTGGTAGAAAAAGTTGACATGAGTTTTACGGTTGAGGAAGGACAAAATGTTTTACTACATGCTTTAACTCCACTTGGTAGTGAATATGTTGCTACCCTGCAAAAATCATATGATGACCGGTGGATTGATTATGTAGCTACTGTTGGAAAAAGAAGCGGAGCTTATTCAACTGGCTGGGCATATGATGTTCATCCATACATTTTAATGAACTGGACAGATGATTTTGAATCTGTTTCTACACTTGCTCATGAGCTTGGGCATACAATGCACAGTTACTTTTCAAATAAAAATCAGCCTTTTTCAAAAGCAGGCTATCCAACGTTTCTTGCTGAAATTGCATCAACAGTAAATGAAAACCTTCTTAATAATTATATGGTTAAAAATGTTGATACAGATGAAGAAAAACTTTACCTGTTGGGCAGTTATCTTGATCTTTTAAGAACCACTATTTTCCGCCAAACATCTTTTGCAGAATTCGAGTGGGAAATTCATAAAAAAGTTGAGGCTGGAGAACCAATAACCGGTGAAGATATGTGCAATATTTATTTTGATATAGTTAAAAGATACTATGGACACGATAACGGACACTGCGTTGTGGATGATTATATTAAATACGAGTGGTCCTTTATTCCTCATTTTTATTATAATTATTATGTCTTCCAGTATGCAACTTCACTTATTTATGGAACTGCATTTGTTGAGAAGATGGTTGAAAATGGACAGCCTGCTGTTGATGCATATTACAATATTCTAAATGGCGGTGGTTCAAAATATGCAACAGATTTAATAAGTGATGCTGGGATTGACCCTATGTCTCCGGAGCCAGTTACCCTCACTATGCAAAAAATGAACAGGGTGATGGATCAGATGGAAGGGATTTTAAATAAGATGGGTAAATAAATTTAATTTGTTATTAAAGACTGTTACGGTTTTTTCCGTGACAGTCTTTCTCTTTCCAGTAATGAACAATTTCAGATATTTATCTCCCCCCTCTTTTAATATTACTTTAAATTGTGTTATAATTGATACGCAAATCCTGGGAAGCAACTTTGTTTGATTTTCAGACAATAACAATTATACTGATCGTTGCGGGGGGAATTGTAATCAGCATATCTGCAATTTACATTAACCAGCTTCTTAAACTTCTTAAAAGAAACAAGCAGAGATTTCTCTCAGGCTTACTGTTTGGATGAATTCTTTTTTTTAGTGTTAGTTACTTTGCTGCCGCTGCAATAATAGCTTCGGGTCATTCAGAAACTATTTATGCAGTAACCGGTGTAATCTTTTTTACGGGTGCTTTGTTCGTTTACTTTACTGTGTGGACTGGCAAGCATGTTATTGAAGATCTTCTGAATACAACTGTTTCCCGCAATTATGTTGAGAAGATTATTAAATCAATGGCTGATACTCTAATTGTAATAAATGCAGATGAGACTTCAACTATAAGAACTGTAAATGATACAGCCCTAAACCTGCTGGATTACGAAAACAATGATCTTGTAGGCAATCCGGTAAACAAAATCTTACGTGCTGAAGTGTTGGAAAAACTTAAACCGCCCCTATTGAATAATGAAGGTGATTTACAAAGCATTGAAACAACTTACATAACAAAATCAGGATGATTATTTTACAATTTTACATAACTTTTTAGTTCTATTCATCCAGTAATTTGAATCTTACCCTCAGCACACCGTCATTAAAGCTTGTTGAATAAATATTAAACTTTCCTATTTCACTTGTTCTTTTAACATGTAAACCACTACAGGGGCATGCATCGTAATCACCTATTTTTATAATTCTTATTTTTTCAATCGAATCGTCGGGTAATTTTTGAAGATTAAATAATTCTAAGGCCTCATTACGATTAATAAACTCTTCTTCGATCATAATATCCTGCTGAATTATATTGTTAACCTCATTATTAATTTTTTCAATTTCGTTAGCCGTTAATGCTCTTTCAAAATGATAATCACATTTAGATTTTTTCTTTTCAATATGATTACTAAAAGATCTGCCGCAATTAAGCATTCTTACCATTGTTTGGTTTAAAATGTGTTCTGCAGAATGCATTTGCGGATTATATTGCTTTTTAGATTTAATATTCACTCAGCCTATAAACTTTTTTTTCAAAACCAATTTAACATAAGATAAATAAATAGCATTTATTTTTTAACAAATTTTTTTATATACTCGCTATCAAATTTAAAAGGTAAAGCAATGAATACTAAAAAAGCAAAATATTTTAGATACTTAATACCTGTTACAATTTTTTTACTCGGAATGTTTTTTATTATCAGCAGTATGTTTTTTACCGGAAACAATCCATCAGAAGAATTTCCTCAGGGATATAGAATTCTAAATCCTCAAATGCCTGATAATCCTTCATTTGCAGGAGAAAGGGTTCCAATGGAAAATTATGAGGTTTATGAGCGGGTTGAAAGAGAGTTTATAGTGAACACATATTGGCACTCTGCAACCTTGCTGGCAATTAAGCACGCTAACAGATGGTTCCCTGTTATAGAACCCATTCTTAAAGCAAACGGCATTCCGGATGATTTTAAATATCTCTGTGTTGCTGAAAGTTATTTGCGAAATGTTATTTCGCCAGCCGGTGCAACAGGTTTTTGGCAATTTATAAAAGATACAGGGAAAAAATACGGGCTTGAAATAAATAGTGAAATTGATGAGCGCTATCATGTTGAAAAATCTACAGTTGCTGCTTGTAACTATCTTAAAGATGCTTACATAATGTTTGGAACTTGGACAATGGCTGCCGCTTCTTACAATATGGGGACTAATGGTGCAGGAAACCAGATGATTAGACAAAAAACCAATAATTATTATAACCTGGTGCTAAATGAGGAAACCTCACGTTATATAGCCAGAATTATTGCACTAAAGTACATTATGCAAAACCCCTCACTTTATGGCTTCGAAATAAATAATGATGATTTATATCAGCCTTTAGAATATTATGAGATAACCCTTGATAGTTCAATAGACAATATTGCGGATTTTGCCTTTCAATATAATATCAACTATAAAATTATTAAAATGTTCAATCCATGGTTAAGAGATAATTATCTTAGTAATGATGGGGGAAAAACTTATAAGTTAAAATTACCTGCAGAAGGCAGCATAGTAATTATCGAAGATTAAACTTTACGCGTAACCGATAATATTTATTTAATCTGAAAGCAGGTCTATCCTGCCAGTGCTGTTGCCCGGATGCAGCCATAACACCAAAGAGGAGCTATCACTGTAAAAATTTACAACCCAATCTGCGGTATTAACAAAACTAGTATCAAGAGATTTACCGGGAAGAAGAAACATATCAATTTTTGATTCCGGGTTTGCAGATCTAAATGAGCTTACATCACTTCGTGAAAGCATCCGACTAATTATCTGCGGACTGTCATCATATACTGCAGAAGAACTAATTGAAACTGTTGAAAGTGAGCTAAAAACGGTCTCCATTATATTCTTTGCTGTATTATTTTTTATAAATGAAAGCATGGTGTTAAAATTTATGGGTGATTTTACAGGGTTGGACCCGATTACCGGAATATAAAACTCATTCCGCTGCAGTGAATCTGATTGAACAACATAAATAAATGCACTGACTGAGTTTGTGTTAAGCAGATCAACCTTACCATTACTATCTACTTCCCTTCCGTAAATTGCTGTTATTGCTGCATCATTAGCAAAATTGGTTCTAGCTACACTGATAACTGCACCTATTTTTTCTTTAGCAGTTATTTCACCATTACCAATTTCAGAAACCAGCTCATCAATGTTGCAAGAAAATGTGAGTAAGGCTATAAATACAGTTAGTATTATTTTTACCAGTCCCATATATTTCTCCGTAATTTAATTCTGTTATATATCATATTTACAGGCAATTTCAGTGCCAGCAGATTTCTTATATGTTTAGCTGAATATTGAAGAAACAAATTCCCTTTAAACCATTCATACGTTAAAATTTTCAACTTAAGGAAGCTATCAGGAAAATATTAAACCAACAAGGTAATGTTTTATGCAGAATTAAAATCTAGTTATTTTATAAGTGAGGGACAGCAGTAAACTTAAGTTATCATCAAAATGTTGTTCTGAATAAGCTCTCCCAGCAGTATCCCGATGGCAACCAAGAGATTTCTCTCCTTAACAC
Source organism: uncultured Ignavibacteriales bacterium (assembly GCA_963714405.1). GTDB lineage: Bacteria > Bacteroidota > Ignavibacteria > Ignavibacteriales > Ignavibacteriaceae > JAZGGS01. Next base: position 686,618 of record CAVQOH010000002.1, read on the forward strand.
GACATGGCGCATCGCCTAAACCGTATATTCTTTAATACCGAATGTTATCTGGTTTTATAATGTGAGCGCATTTAACCCATTCGGTTTCTTTCCATTGGTCCGAATCAACGTTCCAGTAACTGTAAAATATTCGAACTGCGGTTCTTTTAAGATACTGCCAGGAGAATAGGAGGCTATTTAATATTTTTTTTGCAAACACTTTTTTATCTTATAAATTTTTAATATTCCCAATTTTAAAACGTGATAACACATAAAATTAAAGGAGTTAAAACAAAAAACTACCATTACGTTTTTTTTCAATATCAATTAACAAATCGGTTACCTTCTCAAATTCATCTGATTTATCCAAAAAGTGATCTGCACCATTTTCATAACACTTGGCTCTGTAAGGTTCCAAGGGATAATTTGTTAACATTATAATTTTAATGGGCGGATATTCATTTTTAATTTGTCGTATAACATCCATTCCATTATCGCCCGGCATTTTTATGTCTAGTATAATAACATCTGGTATTTTTTCTCTAACAATTTCAAGAGCTTCAATTGAGTTGCTAACTTCTCCAATTACACATACACCTGGTAATTCAGAAACTCTTTTTGCAACCCGCTCTCTTACCAGATGGGAATCATCCACAATTACAACATTCATTATTTGCACTTTTTTAATTGATCCATTTTAAATTCACAGAAAATTCTGCAATTCCAATTATGAGTAGTTCACGAAACTGCTGCCGCAAATATGCAATCTGGTAAGTTCTTATTCTATAAGTATTTGTCTGAAATTTTTGTAGTCCTTTGGATTACAAGAAAGGCTTAATTTACTTATGATTATTTAACTCGTTTTAAAAAGGGGGGTTAAATTTAAAACATCAGCATCTTATTAATCCATCAATCCATTCAACACAGCATATTGAGTAATTTCAGAATTGCTGTTCATTTTCATTTTTTCATAGATTCTGGATTTATAGGTACTAACTGTTTTATCACTTATAAATAGCTCTTTTGAAATTTCTTTAATGGATTTTGCTGCGGCAATCATTTTAAAAATTTCAAATTCACGGTCAGATAAATATTCATGCGGTAGTTTAACAGAATTTTCAGTAAAATCTGAAGCAAGTTTTTCTGCCAAAGAAGATGTTATATATTTCCCGCCAGAAAGAACTTTCTCAACCGCAGTCACTAATTCTTCAGCAGCACTATCTTTTGTCAGATAACCTGCTGCACCCGCTTTAAGAACTCGTGTTGCATATTGTCCTTCAGGGTAGATGCTTAGCATTAATACCGGGATGGAGGGTTTTTTCAGTTTAATTTCTTTTAAAACTTCCAGACCATTTTTATGAGGCATAGAAATATCCAAAATTACTATATCATAATCTTTTTTCGATATTTTTTCCAACACTTCAAAACCATTAGTGACCCCGTCTATTTCTGTAGTATCCGGAATTTCGGTAAGTATTTGTTTCAATCCTTCGCGAACCACCGCGTGATCATCGGCAATTAGTATTTTCATCAGATTTACCCTGATTGTTCTAAAAGCTATGATGAATTATAAGCAATACATCTAAACAATAAAACCTTTAAGTGAAATTAAATTCTTAAGTATCATAATATTTTCACAGATAAGTTTGTTTCCATACTCAATAAATAAGATCAATTATCCATCAATTTAAATTGGAATTGATATTTTCACAGTTGTTCCCTTTGAGGGGTAACCGGCAATCTCCATTTTTCCCTTTAATATATTTACTCTTTCTCTCATACCTATAAGACCTAAAGAATTTGGGCTATTAATTGTTTTATTATCGATGCCAACACCATTATCCTGAATTTCTATCAATAATTTTTTGTCCATTTTAAAATCAAATTTAATATCGACTTTTGTTGCTTTTGAATGCCTGGCGATGTTAGTTAAAGTTTCCTGGAAGATTCTAAAAACGGCAATGGAAAATTCATCACTTGTAATAACATTTGTTTTATTAATTTTTAGATTGCATTTAATATTATACCTTTTTTCAAATTCTTCTTTCTGCCATTCAATTGCAGAAACAAGTCCAAGGTCATCAAGAATTCCCGGTCTTAATTCTGAAGCAATCCGTTTAACCGTTTGAATAATAGAGTCAGTAAGTTGAATCATTGCACCTAGTTTTGTATTCCTATCAATATCATTCATCGGTTTTTTTTGAAGCCAGGATATATCCATTTTAAGAGCAGTAAGTGATTGACCAAGATCATCATGTATTTCGCGGGCAACAGTAGCTCTTTCTTCTTCCCTTATCATCTGCAATCTCTCTGCCAGTCCTCTTAATTGATTACGCGAATCCATCAATTTTCTTTCTGCATTTTTAAGTTCTGTAATATCAGTTAAGATACCCAGAATAGCTTTCTCTCCTTCGTAATTGATTAATTTAGTGTTTATCACTGAATCTATTACCTCACCTGATTTTGTTTTTATTTGATATTCTGTTGGGGGAACCTCTTTACCCTCCATATGCTTTTTAAAGTTTGATGAAATTAATTCTAAATACTCCGGCACAATTAATTTTGTAAAATCAAAATCATCAGAATAAATTTCTTCTCTTAAATACCCACTCATTTTCTCAGCAAGTCTGTTTGCATACACTACTTTTCCCTGTTTATTGATAAAAATCATATTGGGTGAATATTCCGCAAGACTTCTAAATTTTTCTTCACTTTCCCGTATTGCTTTTTCGGCAAGCGATCTTTCTGTAATATCCCTCGAAACAATACTCATCACTTTTTTATCTCCATAAGAGATCAAACTAACACTTACTTCCACATCTATTTGTGATCCGTCCTTCCTCGTATATACTCTTTCACCTATAAATAAGTAACCATCACTAATAATTTGATTAATGTTTCTTTCTATGCTTTTCTTATCATGAGTTATAAAATCATAAAGTGATAAGTTTTTGATTTCTTCAGTGGTATATCCAAGTAGTCTTTGCATAGAAGGATTTGCCTCTAGAACTAATTTGGTTTCTAAGTCTGCCAGAAATATACAATCCTTACTTTGCTCAACAACAGCCCTGTAACGCTCCTCGCTTTCTTTAATTTTCTCTTCAGCTTCTCTTTTTTCTGTAATATCTTCTATTATTCCTTCTAAAAACCTTTCGTTGGCAACTTCATCTATTACTTCCTGCCCCCTTTCCCAAACCCATCTTATTTCACCTGATTTATTAACAATTCTATAAGTAAGTTCATACTCTTCTTTTTTACTTACCTGCCGTTTTACTTCCCCAGCCACAAATACACGGTCTTCCGGATGAATTATATCATTAAAACTGATTTTGCTATTATCAATAATTTCTGAAATATCATATCCTGTTATGTCCTTACATCTCCTGCTTAAAAATTTCATTGTGTAGTGTTCATCATTTAAACATCGGTATGCCATCCCGGGAAGATTATTGATTATTATATTAAGTTTTCTTTGGCTTTCATGAATAATTTCTCTTGATGTTTTTTCTTCCGTAATATCTTTTACAGCACCATAAATCTTTTTCAATTTACCAGTTGTGGAATCTATTTCAGGCCTGGCATAATCTCTCATCCACTTAATTTGTTTGTTTTTATCGACTATTCTATATTCAACAACAGAGTCATTGAAATTTAAAAGGTTTTCATATTGCTCATAAGCAATTTTAAGATCGTCCTTATAAAGCAGAGATTCCCATCCACCACGTTTAATTAATTCATCTTTTGAAAAACCGGTTATTTTTACTAATGCTTCAGTTACCCATTCAATTTCCAGATTTCCGTCTTCATCTACATTAAATGCATAGGAATAATCGGAGGTTAATTGTGAAATAATTTTATATCTTTTCTCACTTTCAAATAGGGCTTTTTCTGCCTTTCTTCTATCAGTTATATCTAACAAAGCACCAACAATGGCAACTGTTTTTTTATTTTTAACTATTGGTGCTTCATGTACTTCCACCCAAATTTTGCGCCCCAATTTTCCTGCTAGTTCCAACCTATATGGTTGCTGTCTTTTACCTGTTTTTATTGCTCTTTCAGTAAGTTTAAATCCAGTTTCATTTATCTTATTTTCAGTAACAAATTCTGTCCACTTAACTAGTGCTTCTTCGGGTTCACAATCAAAAAATTCTCTTGTTTGTGGACTAACATATGTAAGTTTATGTTCGGGGGTATGAGAATAGAACAGATTTGTGCTATGCTCAACTATGTTGCGAAGTTTTTCTTCACTTTCTAGGAGTGCTAACTCACTTAATTTGCGCAAAGTTATATCTTCAACTATACCCTGATAATGTGTAATTACATTTTTGTTCTTTCTTCTAATAAATGTTTTGTCATCAACCCATCTTACTTTACCAGATTTTGTAATAATTCGATACGGCTTATGTGAGAATCTATTTCTCCCCTTTTCATGACTGTTTTTAGCTACTTCGGTTACCACTCTATTTATATCTTCGGGATAAATTGTTTCTATATATTTAATTTTACCACACAGAAACTCTTCAGCAGTATATTCAAATAATTTTACAACATTTTCAGATACGTATTCTACTGGCCAGCCTTCTTCATTTTTCCATAAAAATGTGATTGCTGAACTTTTGTTGATAATATCATATGCTTCTTGTAATTTTTTGTATACTTTTTTGCTCTCCGTTATATCTAAATTGGCAGATTGATACCCAATCACTTCTTCATTTTCATTTACAACTGCTGTGGCTAAACCACGTGAAATAAAATTACTTCCACTTTTCCTCTTAGCTAAAAATTCGCCCTCCCATACTCGCGTTATATTAAGTGCTTCCAAAATAAGAGAAAGTTCCTCCTCGTTTTCAAAGAAATTTGAAATTGTTTTGCCAATAACTTCATTCTTGTTATCATACCCCCACATTTTAAGAAAAGAAGAGTTTACATGGGTTATTATCCCATCTGAATTAGCAATGCTGTTTGCATTAATCGATGAGTCAAATACTATATTTTTTAAACGCAAATCAGCTTCAATTTGCTTCAATTTGTTTTCAGATTTTTCAAGTTCAGAAATTCGTTTGCGTAATTTTTTTAATTCATTCATTAAAATCTCTTTGCTAAAAATTTATTAGTAAATTTGCTATGGCTTCAATGGAATGGCTTAATATAATAAATTAGAAGGGTATATTCACTTTTATTAAAACTTAAAAAAAATATTTTGAATGCGGTACAAGTTTGGTGAATTGTTTAATTTTTAATATGTGGTTCTCTATTTTTTAAGGGTGGTATTCAATTTGACTGAAAAGCCTGTTATGAATTTATTATTTGGGTTCCCAATCTACTCCTTCACAAGGCACATAATCTTCAGTCGGGTGTTTATCATACTTTAAGCAGAGTACTGCGGAAGAATCAAAATGTTTGCAACTTGAGCATAAAGTAGAACTAATAACGTTTTTATTTCGTTCTTCAAACCACCGGTAACTTACCATTGCAGGATGAAAAATTATAACATAAATTGCTGCAAGACAAATAATTAACCAAAGGTTAAAATCAAATTCACTTTTCAGAATCCAAAGTCCAAGGATTGTTATAACCGTTCTAAGCAATGTCCAAAAAACTATCTCGCCCAAATAACCTTCCCAAATGAATGAAATGCTGAACTACTAATTATAATTACAATTAAGAATTAAACAAAGTTTATAAAAAAACCTAATGCTATCTGCACTGAATTACATGTATGTAAACTTGTAATATTTACATGAATGTATTATTATTAGATTTAATGAAAATCTGATTTGTGTAGAAATTACCGGTTAGATGAAAAATTACTTTTCTAAGTTCTTAAAAATAAAGAAGATAGAGTGAGCGCGGATGGGTTCGAACCATCGACCCTCTGCTTAAAAGGCAGATGCTCTACCACTGAGCTACGCGCCCTTAAAAATAAGAAGAGCAAATATAAATAAGAAGCGAAATTATTCCAAGTATGGCTCTTTCGCTGCAATAAAAAAGGATCAGGCAATATGACAACAAAAAACTCCAAAATTCTGGTCTGTGATGATGATGAAACTCTATGTTACCTGCTGAAAGAACAATTACTTGAAGAAGGATATGCAGTTGATACGGTTTACGATGGCAAGTTTGCTATTCAAGCAATAAAAGGTTCTCATTATGATGTACTTTTGCTTGATCTTAATATGAAAGAAGTACAGGGGGAAGAAGTATTAAAATTTGTAAAAGATTATAACTCTACTGTTCAGGTTATTATCCTTTCTGCACAGGGTGAAATGCGCAAAGCAATTGATTGTATTAAAGATGGTGCGTATGATTTTATTACCAAACCATACGAATTTGAGGAGCTTCTTTTAACTATTAACCGTGCAATTGAACACAAGGAACTTCTTGTTAAAACAGAGATCCTAACTAAAGAAATCAGTAAAAAAAGTTCTGATACAATTGTAGGTGAAAGTCCTCAACTGCAGCGTGTGCTTAATCTTGCTAATAAAGCCGCAATGTCCGATTCAAATATTTTAATTGAGGGAGAAACCGGTACGGGCAAAGAATTATTTGCAGAATATATGCATAAACATTCTGCAAGAAAAGATAAACCGTTTGTTGTTATTAATTGTGCTTCTTTGCCAGATCAACTGATCGAAAGCGAGTTGTTTGGTCATGAAAAAGGTGCTTTTACAGATGCAAAAAATACAAAGCAAGGGCTCGTAGAAATTGCACATGGTGGAACATTATTTCTTGATGAAATTGGAGAACTGAGTTTAACTCTGCAACCAAAATTATTACGATTTCTTGAAAACGGTGAGTACAGGAGGATCGGCGGGGTTACAAATTTAAATTCGAATGTAAGAGTTATAGGCGCAACTAATAAAAATCTTCTTGAAGAAGCCGATAATAAAAATTTCAGGAAAGATCTACTCTTCAGGATGAATGTAATAACACTTACTATTCCACCATTGCGAGACCGGCAGGAAGATATTATCCTGCTTGCAAATTATTTTCTTAATGAAAAATCTCCGGTCAGATCTCCGAAACAATTATCAGAACAAGCCAGAGATATTCTGCAAGATTATTCATTTACAGGAAACATACGCGAACTTGAACATATTATAGAAAGAGCTATAATTTTTGCAGAGGGAGAACTAATTCTACCCGATGACTTGAACCTTCCTCATTCTTACCAGGGACAATCAAGGAAAGCCACCTTAACTGAAACGGCTGATGATATTCTCAGCATGGAAGAACTTGAAAAATGGCACATTCAAAAAGTCCTGGATAAAAACAGGTGGGATAGATCTCAAACCGCAAACCAATTGGGCATAAGTCCTAAAACACTTTACACAAAGATTAAGAAGTACGAATTAAAACAAATTTAATTTAAATGGCGGGTAATCCAATTGATAAATATGCTTCTGAAGAGCTGTTTGATCTTCAGAGCGCACCTATGGCCATTGCCGATAATAATGTAAAAATAACCTGGTATAACAAAAGTTTTAAAAACAAATTTGGTGCCGGCCGAATGAAAGGGACTTCAATTGATAGATTATTTGAAATTGAACTTCCTGACTTACCTGAATTTTTCAAAAGTAATAAATCAATCAAAAAAGTTTTAGCGCATCAAGATGACGAACTGATTTTAAAACCGATTTACTCAAAAACAAAAAAACATCAGTTAATTGGTTATCTGGTTGAACTTATTGCAAATGTTAAGAATAAGCAGGAAGGCTTAAATGATTTAGGGATTGCTGAAAAAAGCGATTTGTTTCAAAACAACCTTCAACAGGTGCTTGTACTCTTAGATAGAGAAAGTTCATTAGATGTTATCTCTGAAGAAATTATTTTAAGAAGCGTAAATACAAGCAGAAGTGATTTTGGACTTATTGTATTTATCACTGATGACAACAAACAAGACATACTTTATCATGATCCTAAAAACCTTATTACTAATAAGGAAGATATAAATAGAAATATAAATTCTGATTTTGCATTCATAAAAAAATGGTTTAAGATAAATAACCGGCCGCTTATTGCTCACAAGAGTCAATCCAATATTGGATTTAATTTAGCTCAGGCATTTAATTCTCAATCATTGCTTGTTTGCCCGGGATTTTTTGATAAATCATTACTCGCTGCAATAATTGTTGGCAAAACAGAAGGAAGTTATTCTTCACTGGAAGTTAATTATCTTGAGCAATTTGCCACTCTACTATCTTTTACAATAAATAATATAAAAACACGTGAATTAAACACAGCATTAGAAAGTCGCCTTCTGCAATCTCAAAAACTGGAAACAATAGGTAAACTCTCTAGTGGAATGGCACACGATTTCAGCAACTTGCTATCTAGCATATTTGGTAGTATAAATTTACTTAGAAAACGTGTTGAGCAAAATGATACGGTTGAAAGACTTATTGACAACATTGAAAACTGTTCTGTAAGGGCAAAGGATTTAACAAAAGGTTTGCTTTCTTTCGGGAAACCTACACCAAAAAGAAGGGAGCTTGTAAAACCAAATATTCTTACGGAAGAAATTTCGAAAGTTATTGATCAAACATTTCCCCGTACAATAACTTATTCATGTACTATGGAAAAAAACTTATATGATATACTTGGTAACAGCACAGAAATTTACCAGGTTTTGTTAAACCTATGTGTAAATGCAAAAGAAGCCACAAATGAGACGGGAACAATAGAATTATCAGTTAAGAACATTACGATTAACCAGGAAAATATTTCAAATTTTCCCTGGCTTGAAATTGATAACTATGTTTGCTTTTCAGTTAAGGATAATGGCAGCGGTGTTGAAGAAGCAGATTTACAAAAAATATTTGATCCATATTTTTCTACTAAATCGAAAGATACAGGTTCGGGATTAGGGCTTTATGTAACGTATGGAATAATAAAAGCTCATAATGGATATATAGATGTTTCAAGTTTGCCTAACCAGGGAACAACATTTGATGTATATTTTCCCTCATATGAGCCAAACAAAGTAATCCATACAGATACTCAAGACAAAATAATCTTACTTGCTGATGATGAACCTATGCTGAGCGAGTTGCTTGGTGAGCTGCTTGAATCAAGTGGATTTAATGTTATAAAGGTTGGCTCGGGACAGGAAGCAATTAAAGTATTAACTGAAGAAATAAAAGTTGATTTAGCAATTATAGATTATAACATGCCGGAAATGAACGGACTGGATACAATTGAAAAAATCAGATCTTTGAATTTTAATCTGCCTATAATACTTTCTTCAGGAAGTATGCAAATTGATGCTGATTTTTCTTCTGATAAATATAGGATTGATAGCTCTCTCCAAAAACCGTATGAGTTTGAAACTATGCTCTCTACAATTAAAAAACTTTTTTAACTAACTTTCCTTTTCTTCTACGTTTATCATCTTAACACTGTTCGTGTAATCTGCAATTACAGGATCTTTTATTGAATCAAGCTTGTTAAGAACATCTGATATCTCTTTAATCGCAGTTTCAATATACTTTAATCTTCCGAGCAATGTTTCCTTAGAAAACTTTTCCTTGTTAAGCTCTCTTTTAATTGCTGCGCTGAAAGGATAGTAATGTTAGCGGTTGTTTAATTTTATGATTTGCTGTAACTACTGTAGCAACAAACGTGTTTTTCTTTTCAGCTTCTAAAACAAGTTTGTTTGCTTCAGATAGTTTAAGTGCAGATTGCACTCTTGCAAGTAAGTTCAATTCTGTTTAATGGTTTTTTTATATAATCAAATGCGCCGGCTTCCAGTCCTTCTTTTGTATCTTCTGCACCTGCTTTTGCCGTTACAAGAATAATCGGAATTCCTGAAGTTTTTTCTTCTGCAACAAGAGTTTTACAAACTTCAATCCCCGTTATATCGGGCATCATAACATCAAGCAGAATTAAATCCGGTAATTCGCTCATGGCTTTTTCAATACCTGATTTGCCATCGTAAGCTGTTATTACCTCATATCCTTCATGTTCAAGTCTATCCTGCAGCATAAAAACGTTTTCGGGAAGATCATCAATAACAAGAATTCTTTTCATTTTAACTTACCTTCGGCTGCGAGATTAATTGTTTAATTTTGAATGAAAGGTTTGTTGGATTAACCGGTTTTGGGATAGAATCATTAAATCCATCTTTTAAAATAATTTCTTTATCATCTGCCATTGCTTTCGCAGAAACTGCAAAAACTTTCACATCCTGCAATTTATCAATTTCTCTTATTGCCCTTATTGTTTGGAAACCATCCATGCCTGGCATCATGATATCCAGTAGAATCAAATCCGGTGTAACTGTTTCCAATAATTTCAGGCATTCCAATCCGTTTTTAGCAATAAAAGTTGTGCAACCGCAAGAACGAACAATTTCATTCATCGTAAACAGCGTTTCAGAATCATCATCAACAATCATAACTTTGGCTAAATTTTCTTCCTCTTTAACTGATACTTTTTCTTCATGCTTGGTATTACCATTCTCGCCGCTTTTTTCAATATTGTGTGATGGTAAAGGATTCGCTTCCTGCATTTGTATTCTATCCCTAACAATTTTCAGAACATCAAGTGGATGTCCTTTTGATTTAACTGCTATATTTTCAACTATGTTGCTAAGAGATTTTCTTTCATCATCTGATAAATCTTTTGCTGTACTTATAAATATTGGAATGTGTTTTGTTTTAAAGTTAGATTTAAGCTTATATGAAAGCGTAATACCATCAATTTTCGGCATCATTAAATCTATAATTATAAGATCTGGTTGAACTTCTGCTATTTTACTAAATGCAAATTCGCTATCCTGTATATATTCAATTCGTAGATTTTCATTACCAAATTCTTCTTTGAACTTTTCAAATTCCAGTTCATCATCATCGACAATAACAATTTTATTGATTTGTTTCTTAGCCAGATTTTCTAAACGCGAAAAGGCAGATAATATTTTATCGGCAGAAATAGGCTTTACAAAATATTCAAATGCTCCCAATCCGTAACCAATGTTTTTTTCTCCAAGTATGGAAAGCATAATTATCGGTATATCTTTTGTTTTTGAATTTTCCTTTAACTCTTTAAGAACACTCCATCCATCTTTTTTAGGTAGCATTACATCAAGGGTTATTGCAAACGGCTGTTTATCAACAGCCATTTTAATGCCTGTATCTCCATCCTCAGCAAATATAACCTCATAACCTTTTGCAGAAAGATATTGTCCGATTGTATAACGAACCTCTTCATCATCATCAATAACAAGAATTGGGTTTTCCCTATTCTTCATTAATTCTTCTACATTGATTTTATTTTGTGCATTTGGCAAAATTGAATCAACAAATTTTAACGGAACAGAAAAACAAAAGGTAGATCCTTCGCCCACTTTGCTTAAAACAGTAATTTCTCCCTCTAGAAGGCCGGCAATTTTTTTGCAAATAGCTAATCCAAGGCCGGTGCCTCCATATTTTTTTGTGGTTGACCCATCAACCTGCCTGAATTCTTCAAAAATATATTTTTGTTCGCTCTGGGGAATACCTATTCCCGTATCCTTAACTTCAAATTTGAGCAAATCCATTTCCGAAGAAATATTAAGAGATATACTTCCCTCATCTGTAAATTTAACCGCGTTGCCAAGAAGGTTTATAAGAACCTGAACAATTTTACTGCGATCTGTACGAATAATGATTTTAGTATTAGTATCTCTTCTAATATTGAAACCAATATTTTTATTTAACACTAATGGAGTAATTGAATTTTCAACTTCTTCAATTATCTCTTCCAGTAAAGTGTCTTCTTCCCTCATATCCATTTTACCAGCTTCAATCTTCGAAAGATCAAGAATATCATTAATCAGGGCCATCAACCGCCTGCCACTTTTTAAAACAACTTCAAGCCGTTCTTTATTTTTACCATTAAAATCCGCTTTCTCCAAAATTAATTCTGTTAGCCCGAGTATAGAATTCATTGGTGTACGCAACTCATGGGAAATGCTTGCAAGAAATTGTGATTTCACTTTTGTTGATTCTTCTGCCTTTTGTTTTTGCACTTCAAGCTCGGATGCCTGTTCTTTGAGATCGCTATGAAGTTTGGATAGTGAGTTATGTTGTTTTTTAATTTGGATATTTTGTTTCTGGTATTCTTCATTTAAAGTTTTAAGCTCAGCAATAAAGTCTTCAAGCTGTGTTAGTGCTCTTGCATTCGTTAAACCGACTGCCAATTGTTCTTTAATCTTTGAAAGGTACTCATTTACCTCGCTAGTTGGTTTTACAATTGAACCAAGAACAAGTACAGAAGTTACAGCATTATTATAAACTATCGGTAAAATAACAAGGTGCTTTAACTCAAGGTTAACTAAACCAGCTGACACTATTGGCAGCGCCTCATCAGAGTCTATTTCAATTGTTTCTTTATCTTGAACCACACGCTCATAAAATGCAAAATTTTCATAGTTTTTTGCTTTTGTTTCATCCAATCCATATGAGCTAACAAGATTCAGTTTTTTATCTTCTACTGAATAAAGTGCGCCGATTAAAAAACCACAAGTGTTAATGATCTTTTTCAATGCTGCATCGGATATTTCTGCAAGAGTGGGATTTTGATTGATTAGTGTTATAAAATCCGAATATTCCTTTTTTGTTTTTTCTTTTTTCTCTAACTCATCAAGCATTAAATTAAACGCTTTACCCAGCTTACCTATTTCATCAGTGCTTTTAATGTGTATTTTCGAATTAAAATTGCCTTCGCTGGTTTTTGTTGTTGCACGACTAAGCTCAGTGAGCTGCTTTCTTAATTTATCTGTAAACAAATAAGTAAGTATTAACGAAAGGAATACGCCAGCAAGACCAATTAGAATAAACATATCTCGAAGTGTTTTACGAAGCAGTGCGGCTTCTCCAATGCTTGTAAAAATAATGTAGTTTGGGTTGTTTTTGTATTTTAAACCTGATCCGGGAATGTAGATTGTTGCTAAAATATCGTTTGCTTCTTCACTTTCCGTGTACAAATCAAAATTATGCTTTTTCTCAAGCGATTTTACTGCCTGAGTCAGCGTATAAATGTGTTTCTGGTTTGTAGATGAATTAGAAATATCCGTCAGGGAGCCATTCCATACTGCAGCAACTTCAGAATTAATTTGCTGTGCAAACTCATTAAGTAAACTTTCTGATAGAACAATTCCATAATAGTATTTCACATCTTCTTCTGAAGAATGTTCAAGTATTAAAGCATACGGATTGTAATCAATAAAATCTTTTAAGCCAAGGTTTTTATCTGGAATATGTATTTTTTCATTATAAGCTATTCTGTTTATTTTATCCAAACGTGGGTTGTTTATTTCTAAAATAAAATCAAGCCTGTTATTAATCAGTTTTCGTTTGTTAAGGACTGTGGAAATATAATCATTTGAAAGTGCCAAAAACTCGTCTTCAGTTTCAAGCATTTTAGTTCGATAAGAATAGATAAAATTATTTGCGGAGTTAAGTAAGTGCCGTGATTGTTGGGAGGAAATAACCTCGTGCATTATTGAGTAGAATACAACAGCTGCGCTGCTTAAAATAAGTACAACTATTATAAAGTTTATTAATAATATTCTTAAACTTATCTTCATACTTCCCGCCCCGGTTAATTTTCTTTTTGAAGAACTTTTCTTATTGTAATTAAAAGTTCATCAAAATCATAAGGTTTGCTAATGAAGTCTGTTGCCCCCATTTTGGCAGCATCTATAGCGCTTTTTACATCTGCATAAGCTGTAAGAACAATAACATTTGGACTGAAGCCATTATTAAAATCAATTTCGTGTAATACCTGAAAACCATCTTTTCCAGGCATTTTAAGATCCAGCAAAATAAGATCGACAGGGTTTGTTTTAATAAAATCAGAAACCTCATCGCCACTTGTAAAAAAATTTGTCTCATAACCAACTGCTGTTAGCTCTTCTGAGAGCACAGTGCATAGGTTAATGTCATCATCAACGATGAGTATTTTTTCCATTTTATTTCAGGTCTTCCCCCGGGACCTCGTTTAATTTATAATATTTTATTTGGCTATTGCGTTCTTTAATTTCGTTACCAAGAACATGTCCTTCATCAGGATTTTCAAAACGCTCTTTAAGAGTAGGTACTAATTCTGCCTTTAATAAAATTACCAGCTCCTTTTTACGCAAAACAGTTTCATCACTTCCGGTTAAATATCTGATACCAAATACCCACCATGGTAAATCTTTAAGAAATGGTATTCCATTACGAACAACTGTTTCTTCATTTATAAACAGACCACCAAGTATTGCTTCTTCGCCATCTAACATTAAAACTTGTGTAGCAGCAGTTGTTTTCTTAATCTCTGTTGTTGTTTCAGTTTGTGTAAACGAACTTCTTTCAACTGAAATATCCAGCAGCATATAATCAATACCATCTTCATGATGTATATATGGAGTTACGTCAATTATAGTACCTGTAGGAAAGAACTTCTCAATTGTATTACCTGCAAAATCTCTTGTTCTTACTGAAAAATCGGATCCTATCTGTATGTTTCCTTTGTTTCGATCTCTAACAGTTATATTAGGGCTGGAAATTATTTCACCAAGTCCTTCATCTTCAAAAAACTTGAAGACCGCAGTAGCCTCACCAAAAAAGCCGCCTACATCAAAATTTGAAGTTACACCTAAATTAAATTCCGGCTGCAAACCGCCCTGTGTGGATCCTCCAGTGCCTCCCTCGCCTTCACCCTGGCTGCTTTCTGTTTCGGTTCTAAGCAAACCGCCAAGTGTATTATCTTCGCCTGAAAGTAAAAACTCCCAATCTACTCCGACTTTCCTAGCTTCCTGAACATCCATTTCGAAAAAGACTGCAGATATTTTTACTTCTCGCGTACCTATAGAGGCATATGTTTCCGGAGTTAGTTCCTGCTCCACTTCATTACCGCGTTTAACAATAATTACATCTTCTTTGGTTTCAAATTGCATCCCGGCGTATTGTACAATTATCATAAGTGCTTTATCGTAGGGCATGTTATCAATTTCTATCCCAATAGGATCGGTTTTGGAGATTGTAGAAACAATTCTTCTTCCCGTAGTACTTTCACTTACCTTGCTGAGTAGTTCAATTGCCTGGTTAAAAGGAAGATTTTCAGACATTGTAACAAGCTCATCAGGATTCTGATAAGTTTTAAATCTTCTTTCCCAATACTGTTGTGAAAATACTTGTGTTACAAGAAAAAGAGTTAAAACCAAATACATTGTAAAATTTTTCATGATAATTCTCTCATTTTACTTGGTTGTTGCTCGATCTAAATCAAGTGAAACTTTTTCAATTATACCGCCTTTATTTAGTATGAAGTTGACGGTGCTTGTTGTTATAATCTATCATAGTTAGATAACCCAAATAAACTTGCTCTCCTTCCCAAACCAGGAATGTATTTCCTTTTGTGTCTGCAATAAATGCACCTTCAGGAATTAGTGGCTAGAAATTTTGCTCCTTGTACATCTAAAAGCTCGTCTATATTTGGAGGAATTTCATTTCTAATTAACGGATAGAATGCATCATAAATTGGACCAGTGCTAAGGTTGTTTTCAATAAATTCTGCTGGTGCAAACCTGTTATCAGAGGAATAATAGACCGGCTGCATTCATTTCGAAACTGACAAGAAAAAGCGGAAGCCCTTCTGTATCCGTTCTAATTAGGTTACCTAAAGTGAAATAGGTTACTTTTTTAAGTTCTTTGCTTTGTTCGATGGCATAAATTAATTTATAAACATCGTTAAAATATCCACTTCCGGTGAGTTTGTATTCATAAACGAAAAATTCTTTGTCCCGTTTTTGTTCTATAAACTCAACATTAACCTGGGTATCATCAGAAAAGCCTGATAGGATATTATTAATAAAATTGTAGAACTTTATTGATGAAAGATTCTGAGGAATGTTGAATTCTCTAGAGGAAAGAATAGAATCAAGAATTGCAGAGCGCTTTAGAAGATTCTCGTATCTAATTCTAAGCTCCTCAGGATCATATACGTTTGCATTTAACTCTTCAAGTTTTTCCTCTTTTTCAGAAATTTTGCCTTGCTGAAAAACAAAAATATAGATGCCTCCAGCAATCAGTATGAGTAAAAGCAAACCTAAAAGTCCGAGTGTACTTCTGATCTTTTTATTCATTTTTCTTCGGATAACTTGATAGATTAAAATTTAAATTAAATTTGTACGCATTTCTTTCTCTCAGCATTTCGTAAAACATGCTTTTAAGAGTTGCTGATTCAATTGAGTAAGCAAAATCCGTAAGAACACTTCGCTGTAACGAGTAGCCTTCGGATAAAACCATATCTTCTTCGCCCCTCGTTAACCTTGAAAGCCACAAGCTCTTTTTCTCACCACAAAATCCGGAGATTTCTTTCAATACTTCTTTCCAAACGCCGGTTCCTACAGTTGCAGAATCAAGAATTGCCTGCGTTTGATCAAAGCTGCTAATTTTTCCTTCAATCTCTGCAATTCTCCCCAAAACTTCCTGGTTTTGTCTCATCAATATCGTTTTTTGTGTAACCTCATCTTCAAGTACACGTATTTTTCTATTATTATCCAGTACTTTTTGAGTGATCAAAAATGCAACCAGAAAAAGAAGTGGAAGCATTAGATATCCATGCCATCCAAACTGAAAAACTTTTTGCTCTTCCTTAACGTATTTAGGTAAAATGTTTATACCTTTATGTTCTTGCTGCTGCTCATCATAATAATCTGTTGCAACAGAAACCGGTATAGTAAAGGAAGAAAATTTTTCCCTGGTTTCTTCATCAAGATCAGAAAGATCCAGATCATCAAACACTAACCTACTAACGTTGGCTTCGGGAAAAGTTCCATAAAAGGAAAGAATCAGATTTTCTGAGTCATCTTCACCGCACACTATAATATTATCGAGTGCAGAAATTCCTCCATTCTCCATTTCAAGCAATATCTTGGAAAAGTATACATCATATGTATGAAGATTTTGTGTACCTATATCCAGCGTTGTGCCGATATGCTTAAGTCTTCTGCCCTGTAAAAATATAAGCTTGCTGTACTCTTTGCCTATATAAACAATAAGCGAGTTATCATCCGGGAAAAACTTTTTGCGCTTTGCAACATAATAAGCCAGCGAAAGATCCGAACTTTTAATAGTTGGGATTTTATAATGCCTCTTATGGTGCTGCTGGGCAATAGTGTTTACAAGATTTATGCAAGCTACCTCCCCAACAATAAAAACAGAGAGTAAGGATTTATCTGCAAGTTCAACATAATCCAAACTTTGCTTGTCAACGTTTATATTCTTGGAGTCAAGAATTTCATTAACAATTTCCTGTTTTAGCTTTGCTTCATTGGGTGGCCGCTGCCCTTCAAACTGATGATAATAGATTCCTGGTTCAGTAAGTGCAGGCACAAAGCTGTACTTGGATAAATTGAGGTCTTTAAGCGCCTCATTTATTTCGGAGAGACTTGATGAATCAAGATCTCCTTCAATCGAAGCAGTTTCGTCTATCCCTTCAATATCAAGGGAATCTCCCTCAACACTAAAACTGGAAGATTCTGCTTCTAAATCGGTTGATGAAGGTAAAATACTAACTGATGATGTTCTAAGAACTTTTATCTTAGAGCTGTCTTTTTCCTTAGTAACAACAGCCAGTTTTGTATCATTTCCTTCACAATATAAACAAACAAGAGGTTTCATTTTGCTGTTAATAATTGTTGAATTCTTGTCTTATTATTGGCGTAAGTTATTGCAGCTTCAAGCGAAATTCTTTTCTGCAAATACAGCCGTTTTAAATCCTGTTCCATTGTAAGCATTCCTTGCTGACCACCCTGGTTAATCATCATGTAAATTTCGCCGACATTATTATTTTTAATAGCGGCTTTAACACTTGGTGTAACAAGTAATACTTCCTTTGCTAAAACTCTTTTTCCATCCAAGCTTGGTACAAGTTTTTGTGAAACCACAGATACAAGAACATCTGCAAGACGATTACGCACTCTATCTTGCTCGGTTGGGTGAACTTCTGCAATTATTCTATCAATAGATTCCATTGCAGATGATGTGTGTAATGTCGAAAATACTTTATGGCCTGTATCTGTAACTTCAAGCGCTGCCATAATTGTATCCGGGTCTCTCATTTCACCAATGATTATAATGTCGGGATCCTGTCGTAATGACTGGATAACACCTTCTTTAAAGGATAATACATCTCTTCCTACTTCTCTGTGCTTAATAAGCGAAATGTTTGAGGTATGTACATATTCAATTGGTGCCGCAACTATTACAATATGTGCAGGATCGAACCGGTTATGATGATCCACTATTGAATCCAGAGTAGTGGATTTACCTGAACCAGTAATACCAGTAATTAGAGTTAATCCAAATTTTATATAGTTATGGCTAAGATGTTTTATTGCATTCTGGTGAAACTCTAAGGATGAAAGCGGGCGAATAGTAGTGTTTATCGCCCTCATATTTAGTGCAAGTGTATCAAGATCGAAATATGCATCAGCTCTAAATCTTACATTAATTTTTCTTCGTTCATAAAAATATGTGTAACTAAAATCCAGATTTCTTGTTGTACCCAGGTATTTCTTCTGATTTTCATTTAACATATTACAAATTACCAATGCTGATTCATCATCTGAAAACTGTGGTAAATCTTTTACTCTTTCCTTTTTACCATGAATTCTCATCCATACGTATCCTTCATTTCCATGTCCTCCAATTTCAATATCAGAAGCATCTCTTTCAATCATAGATGTTAGTACTTTGTTCACAAATTTTCTAAGCACAAGTTTATCATCATCCTTCATTTGATGGCAATTCTCAACCACGAATAACGTGCGATCAATTCCCATCAACGCTTCAGGTATTGTAGAGCAAAACTCTTGTATTATTCTTTTTTCTTCCGTTATTATCACAATACTATTTTCAATATTCTAATTATTAGCTTTTTGTAAAATGTTTCTCTTTTCAACTTTGCGCAAATAATTAACATTCTTTAAATGCACAACTTTAATAAATTTTTTTAATCCCTTGTAATATAAGAAATTATCTTTATCTGTAAAAAATTTTTACTGTAATTATTTTTCTCAACCAGCACCACCTGGGCTAATATATTTTATATATTAAAACTACTCTTCTGTTGTGGCAGATAGAACTTCTTCAATAGTTGTTAATCCTAACTTAACTTTTTCTAATCCGGATTCCCTAAGATTTATTGAACCATCGATCTTTGCTTGAACTCTTAATTTTTCCTCATCAACTTCGGATCCTGATTTAACAATTAGCTGTCTGATTTCTTTTGTAAAGTATAAGGTTTCATGAATTGCCATTCTTCCTTTATAACCAGATCCTGCGCAATCATCACATCCAACTGCCTTGTATACTGTTTGGTCTCTCCAATCCGCTATTTTTATTCCTGCTGCTTCCATAAGAACTTCATCAAAATTTGCCTGTTTTTTCTTACACTTTGGGCATAGTGATCTAATCAACCTCTGTGCCACTATAAGATTAATTGCGTAAGCTATTAAAAATGGCTCTATTCCCATTTTAAACAATCTTGCAACCGCACTTGGGGCATCATTCGTATGTAATGTTGAAAATGTTAAGTGACCGGTATTGGCAAGTTTAATTGCTGTTTCAGCAGTTTCTTTATCTCTCATCTCACCAACCAGTACAATATCAGGATCATGACGGAGTATTGATCTGATTGCCTGCTCAAAGTTCATTCTATAACCAATTTTTAACTGTCTTGCACCTTCTATTACATATTCCACAGGATCTTCAACTGTTAATACGTTTACTTCAGGTGTTAATTACCTGATAAAGTGCTGCAACAAGAGTAGTACTTTTACCACTACCGGTAGGACCGGTTAAAATTACCATTCCCTGCGGTTGATTTATAGCTTTTACAAAATTTTTTCTTGCAATTCCAGTAAGCCCAAGTTTATCAAGATCTTTAATAACTTTTCTATCATCCAGAATTCTTATTACAATACTTTCAAATTTATTTTTAAGTTCTGTACCTACCATTGGTAGAACAGAAACCCTGAATCTAATAACATGACCATCTATTTCTCTTTGGACAAATCCATCCTGAGCTCTTTCCCTTTCAAAACGATCCATCCCTTTACCGCGATCTTTAACAACAGCAATAACTGCTTCCGGCGAGGTGTTTTCCTGTGAATGCCAAAGTCTTAAACTGCCATCAATTCTAAAATAAATATCGGTTTTATCAGCCGAACGAGGAATAAAGTGAATATCACTTGCACCTTTTCTAACACCTTCAAGCAGTGCACCTTCAACAAGATTTATTAAAGCACTTTTGTTTATTTCGGCATCAAGTTCTTCTTCATTTAAGTTGCCCTCATCCTGCTCAATTTCAAAAAGATCTTCATCTCCATCCTGAAGTGCTTTAAGGTAAAAGATTTTCAGGTGGTAGTATTTTTTCAATTAGGTGCTCATAATCTTTAATTTTTATAAATATTACTTCATACTTTTTCGCATTAAGCCCAAAGGCAACTCTTGGAATATTTCTATCAGTTGGATCAACTGCGGCAATTATTAGTTTATCTTTAATTCGTTCATCGTACATAAATGGAATTATTTTATGGCGTAGCATTAATTCCTTTAATGAATCTTCGGCTTCATCAATAATATTTTTAATTTTTTCTAATCCTATCTTCTGGAATTAAATCTGGAGAGGTATCAAGTTCTCTAAACGCATAAAGAATTGCAACTTCTCTAAAAATTACATCGTGATCAAATCCAAAATCCTGAACAAGAATTTGTGCAAGGTTACGCTTAACTTTTCTTTTATCATTATTTTTGTGTTAATTGCCTTTTCAAGCATCGCAACATCAATTATCCCCTTCTTAAAAAGGAGATAACCGATTTTATCTGTCATTTCAAGATTTGTTTCAATCATTAAGTACTTCTGTAACTTTCATTTTAATAGTTAACACCAGGTGTTTTAGGTCTAACCGTTGCTGTTTCTGCTGAAACTAGTGTTAATGCAATCATAATAACCATTATTACCATTGCTATTACAACCTGAATAATTTCAATAAGGTTTTTTAACCTATAAACTGTTTCACTTTCATAATAATTTGCTAACTGTAAAGCAGTGTTTTTTATTGTACCAGATTCTTCACCAGAATGAAGTCGTGAAAGAGCTGTTTCAGTAAACACACCTGAAGCTTCAAAAGCATCTGTAAGCTCCAACACCTTTTTTTAACATAAGTGGAATTGCAACAGTTTTTATTCTTTCTTCAAAATACCTGTTGCCGGTTGCTTCAGCAGCAATTCTTATAGGTTCAATACTTTCGGCAGATCCATGGTAAAGTGTGTAAAATACCCGGCAAAACACTTCAATTAAAGTTTTGTGAATTAACGGACCAATAACCGGTATTTTGAGCATGTACTGATCTGTCAATAGTCTCCCTTTTCTGTTCTGAGCAAATTGCCAAAGTGCAATGGGTGGAAGAAAAGTAACAATGCTTATAAGTAGTGGATTTGCGACTAAAAAATCACTAATATCTAAAGTAAATGCAGTCATCGGTGGAAGTTCGATACCAAATCGTACAAATAGTTTTGCTGTTTCCGGAAAAATATATCCCACGTAAAATAGATACTGCCAAAAATAAAACAAACATTGTAACGGCAGGTGTTATAAGTGCACTTCTTAAACTCTTTCTAAACTCCTGTCTTCTTTCAAGGAACTTAGCAGTTGCTTTATAAATTTCTGCCATGTTACCACTCTTAGAAGCCAGGCCGAGCATGTATGAAGTAAACTTTCCAAAAACTGTCTGGTATTTTAAAAATGTTGCTTCACTATCAGCACCTTTTTTAAGATCGTTATTAATTTCTTTTAGTGTATTTCTAAGTGTGGCATTTTGTGTATCATTAATAAGAAGAGTTAAGATTTCAGCATAAGACCAAGTTTCTGCTCCAACAGTTCTGCACTAATTTTTACAAAGGTTACAATTTCAGTATTGGGTGGTTTCTTCTGAAAATCCAGGAGTTTTTTATTTACCGATAAGAACTTTAAACCCAAGCCGTGCAAGAGCATCTTCAACTTCTTTTTTATTAAAAGCTTTTTGCTCACCTTTAATTGGTTTATCATTACCTTTTTTTACACGATATAAATAGGTAGATTTTTTTTGTATATCGTTTACTTTAAGCTTATTCTTATCCGCAAGGCGTTGTATCTTCTTTTTACCCTCACTTACAGAAATAGCTGATAAAGTACCGGTTATACTTTGCCCATTAAGCTTTTGCGCTGTAAATTTAAACTCAACCACTTTTTATCTCTTTGATTATTTGACTCGCATACTCTATATCAAATATGATTCCACAATTATCTTGATTATCGTTTAAATTGTTAAAAATATTCTTCTAAAACAGGTAATATTTAGCATTTAAAAAAAGAAAGGGCTGTAAAAATTACTTTACAGCCCTTAAAATGACGATTTAATTAATCGTTAGTTGTTTACGCTAACCGTGATAGTTGTTGGACTGACCACAGCTGTTGCACCAACCGGGTTTGTTCCATCGTTTCCTGTCTCTGTACCTAATCCTGGAATATTAACCGACTGAGCGTTTACACTTGCAGAATATGTACCATTAGCAGTTGAATCTAAACCAGTTGGTATTACCCACCCGGTAAATGTGTTGCCGCCGCCGCCCATTGAGGTTGGCTTTTTGTAGTACTGCTGTGCCATAGCTCCTAGGTTATTAAGATCTGATATAACACCATCTCTGTTAGCATTAGTTGCATTTGCATTAAATAAATTAATACCTACTACAACCGCTATACCTACTATGATTACACCAAGAACGATTAACAGAAGTTGTTGCTGACCCATTTTGAGCTCCTATATTTGTTGGGAATAAGTTATTTAGTGTTTATTTGAATACTTAAAAGTATTTTTTCTCTTAGTTAATTATTATCGAAGTTATTGTATTTGCCGTTACTGTTGTTTGCACTTTTATTGAATCATTACCAGTTACTACCTCAGTTCCCGTGCCAGTTATTACAACGTTGTTTGCTGTAACATTAGCTACATAAGAACCATTTTTAGTTGAAACCAACTGAGTTGGAATCTGCCAACCGGTAAAAGTTTTACCGCCGCCACCCATTTCTCTAGGCTTTTTGAAATAACTTATAGCAATTGTGGCAATATTTGAACATTCACTAACCAATAAATCTCTTTTACCATCGATAGCACTTGCTCTAAATAATCCTATTGATACAGCGATTGCTATGCCTACTATAATGATTGCTAAGATAATTAGCAGTAATTGTTGTTGTCCCAAAATTTAAATTCTTGTTTTCATCTAATGCATAACACATATAAAAAAATATGCCATTCAAAAAAGATTAGTTTTAATGTGTAAAAAGTGAGTTTTGGTAAATAGCTTATAACTTAGGTAAATATTACGGGTAATTGTTTCAATGAATAGAATGTAGCTTTGAGAGCTAAAAAGCAATATAATTAAGTTTTATTGGATTATTAAAACTTAATCTATAGGAATATTCTTCTCCCATCAAAGTTATATATATAAAAACCTGGATTAAGCAATTTTTCGCATTTTAACCTGTTAAACTCAAGCCGAAATGACGAAATTGGGCAATTATTACCGGTAAAAATCTATTTTATAAGCAAATTCAACTGAAATTTATTTTCTCGCTCGAAGCAATAAATGAACAAATAAGAGATTACTGTAGAGAATAAGGTTTCATCAAAATTACTATAATCACATACTATGTTACTATGTAAAGTAATTGTTACTGTTTTTGTGGTTGGGTGAGAAGCAGGGTTGCCAAAATTGACGGCGCCTAACTATCTCTTAATTTTAAATGCAGCTCTATCAGCTGATCTTGGCTAACTTCAGAGGGTGATTCATCCATCAAGGAGATGGCACTTGTTGTCTTAGGAAATGCAATTGTATCACGAATAGAAGTTTCGCCGGAAAACAGCATTACCATTCTATCAAATCCGAATGCAATTCCTCCATGGGGTGGTGCGCCAAACTTAAATGCGTTCATTAAAAATCCAAACTTAATTTTCGCTTCTTCTTCAGAAATATTGAGAGCTTTAAACATTTTTGCCTGCAAATCTGCATTATGAATTCTTATGCTGCCGCCAGCTATTTCGGTTCCATTTAAAACCAGATCGTAAGCTCTTGCATTAACCTTCCCGGGTTCCTTCTCTAAAAGATCAATATCGCTTGCCTTTGGTGATGTGAAGGGATGGTGCATTGCATAATATCGTTTTGTTTCTTCATCCCACTCAAATAAAGGAAAATCTGTAACCCATATAAGTGAAGGTGGGGTTTCTGGTTTTATAAGCTCTTCCCTCTTTGCAAGTTCTTGTCTTAGCGCTCCCATTTGGTTTAAAGTTGATAACTTTCTACCAGCAAGTATTAAAATTAAATCACCGTTTTTTGCATTTAGTTTCTTAATAAGATGATTTTTTTCACTATCATTAAAAAACTTTGCAACAGGCGAATCTAGTAAATCATCTTTCAGCTTAAACCAAACAAGACCTCCTGCGCCCAAATCTTTAACCAGTTTTGTTAATCCATCAATTTGATTTCTACTATAACCGGCACAACCTTTTGCAACTATTCCGGTAACAATACCATTAGCTGAAATCGCTTCTTTAAATACTTTAAATTCAGAATTTTTGAACAATTCATTTAAGGTACAAAGAGGCATTTCAAATCGTAAATCAGGTTTATCGCTTCCGTATTTTTCAAGTGCTTCATCAAAGGTAAGCCTCGGTACAGGTAAATGAAGATCGGAATTCCAGATATCCTTAAATAGTTTTTTCATCAACCCTTCAACTACTTCAAAAACATTTTCCTGATCAACGAAAGACATTTCAACATCTATCTGGGTAAACTCCGGCTGCCTGTCTGCTCTTAAATCTTCATCTCTAAAACACTTCACTATTTGAAAGTATTTATCAAAACCCGAAACCATTAATAATTGCTTATATGTTTGTGGTGATTGTGGCAATGCGTAAAATTTATGTTTGTGAACCCTGCTCGGAACCAGGTAATCTCGCGCACCCTCGGGTGTGCTTTTCATCAGCACAGGTGTTTCAACTTCAACGAAACCATTCTTATCAAAATATTTTCTAACAACCTGGTACATTTTATGGCGAAGTAAAAGATTTTTTTGTAATGGCTTTCTGCGTAAATCCAGGTAGCGGTATTTCAATCTTAAATCTTCAAAAGCGTCTATTTTATCTTTAATAGGGAACGGAGGAGTTTCAGATTCATTTAGAATAGTAAGATTAGTTCCAAGAACATCAATTTTACCAGTTTCCAAATCCTTATTAACAGCGTCATAGGGTCTTTTACGTACAGTTCCCTCGACAGCAACAACAAATTCTGCTCTTAGTCGTTTTGCAGATTCATATGCTTCATTATTGGATTCGGGTTCAAAAACCACCTGCGTAATACCATAACGATCTCTAAGCCAGATAAAAATCACTCCCCCCAAATCTCTTCTTCTATCAACCCATCCATTTAAAACAATATTTTTACCTGCATCGGTTTCTCTAAGTTCCCCGCAAGTGTGTGTTCTTCTTTTAAAATTCATTGTTTGGTTCTCAATATTTCTTCTTTGGTTGGGTGGAAAATTAACTATTCTATAAAGGGCAAACAAATGATTATCATAAGATGAAACCATTTTTGAAATGGTTTTATAAACACATCAATTCTTTGTAAGTTTATAATATGAACACGGTTGAATTAATAAGAAAAAAACGTGACGGTAATAGGCTTTCTGCGGAAGAAATTGAGTATTTAATTGTTAATTACTCAACCGGTAAAATTCCTGATTATCAATTTTCTGCATTTTTGATGGCTTTATATTTACGTGGAATGAATAAGATTGAAACTGCGAACCTTACCAAATCTATGTTAAACAGCGGGAAAGTATTTAATCTAAATGAAATACGAGGGGAGAAAATTGATAAACACTCAACAGGCGGTGTTGGTGATAAAACTTCTTTGATAATAGCACCAATAGTTGCCTCGCTTGGTATATGCGTGCCAATGATTTCCGGTAGAGGACTTGGGCATACCGGTGGAACACTTGATAAGCTGGAATCTATTCCTGGTTTTAAGACTAACCTGGGTTTTGCAGATTATAAAAAGGTACTAAAACGATGCGGCGCAGTAATGATTGGGCAAACCAACGAGATAGCTCCTGCAGATAAGTTGATCTATGCATTGCGCGATGTTACAGCAACTGTTGAATCAATACCACTTATAACCGGCAGCATCATGAGCAAAAAACTTGCTGAAGGAATTGACGGATTAGTGCTGGATGTGAAAACGGGAAGCGGTGCATTTATGAAAGAACAAAAGGATGCGCTGGCTCTTGCTAATTCTTTGATTGATACCGCAAAATCTTTTAATAAAAAAGTGATCGCATTTATAACAGATATGAATCAGCCGTTAGGAAATTACATAGGAAACTGGTTAGAGGTTTTAGAATCAGTGCAAGTACTTAAGGATGAAAAAAAGGGCGATGTTTTAGAATTGAGTTTGAATCTTGCGGGTGCAATGATCTATCTTGGTAAAAAAGCTCCCTCAATTAAAGAGGGAAAAGTTTTAGCACAAGAACAGATTAAAAATGGCAAAGCATTCAAAAAATTTCTTCAAATTGTTAAGTTGCAGGGTGGAAATACAAAATTTTTACTTAGCCCTGAGGTTTATCCAAAAGCAAAGCATTTTAAAAAAGTTAGATTCAACAAGGTTGGTTATATAGAATCGATTGATAGTTACCGGGTAGGGATGGCTGCCCTCGAGCTTGGTGCGGGGAGAAAAACAAAAGATGATGTTATAGATACAACTGCAGGTATTATTTTCAATATAAAAATTGGTGATAAATTAAAAAGGGGGGATGTTGTTGCTCAACTTTATTCCAGCTCTTTACTAAAAATTAAAAGTGCAGAAGAAATATTACTTAATGCCATCACTGTTTCAAGATCTACAGTGGGTAAACCCAAATTAGTTAAAAAAATAATTTATTGAAGTAAAAAATATTATTATAATAAAATTATAAGGAGAACCACAATATGTTATTTATTATTGCGATTATAGCTGCAATTGCAGCATTCTTTTTTAGAACAGGTGCAAAGAAAAGATTAAACAAATCTGAAGCAAACTTTGCTTTAATTGGTATTGTTGCTGCTTTACTTATTGCCCTTATTCAATGCTGGACCATCATTCCTGCTGGACACACGGGCGTGATTGATTTTTTGGGGATGGTAAGTGATAACACTTTAAAACCGGGTGTTAACCTTGTTAATCCGATGGCCAAAGTTGAAAAAATGAGTATCAAAACTCAGGAGCTAAAGGAGTTAATGTCCGTTCCATCTAAAGAGGGCTTGAGTGTTGATCTAGAAATAAGTTTACTCTTTAAGTTGAATTCTGAAAAGGCAAATGACATTTATAAAACGGTTGGACCAAACTATGCTGATATAATTCTTGTACCGCAATTCCGGTCAGTTGTTAGGGGTGTAACTGCTCGTTACGAAGCAAAAGCACTTTATACTGCCTCCCGAGAAAAGTTAGCTGGCGAGATAATAGATGAGTTGGAGAAATTGGTGGGTCCCCGTGGTATTATTGTTGAGCAAGCTCCGCTTAGACAAATTCAACTGCCCGCCAGACTGACACAGTCAATCGAGGAAAAACTACAGGCCGAGCAGGAAAGTCAGAGAATGGAATTTGTCCTAACTCGTGAGAAGCAGGAAGCTGACAGAAAAAGAATTGAGGCTAAAGGAATTGCTGATTTTCAGGATATTGTTTCAAAGGGAATTAGTGACCAATTACTTAAATGGAAAGGAATTGAAGCGACAGAAAAACTTGCTAATTCACCAAATTCAAAGATTGTTGTAATCGGTTCGGGGAAAGATGGGCTTCCATTAATTTTAGGGAATAACTAATAATACGTTTTCGGCAAAAATTCATATCAAAATAGTGTCCGGTAGGTCAATTTTCCAATTGATTAAATGCCGGACATTATTTATTTTTGCACCCATCAGTCATTTATTAAGAGTTTTACATGGTTCCGGCTCTTCACATTTTAAATATTATTCTCCCCTTTTTATACTTTGCAGCCTTTAGTATTTACTTTTATGATTTTATGAAGGGGGAAAAGAAATTTATAAATACTAAACGTATTTTCCTGTTTTTAACTCTTATTGTTCATGTTATTTATTTAATACAGCGCACAATAGCTTTTGATCACACACCAATAACAAATGTATTCGAAATTTTTACGGTGCTTGCCCTTGCAATTTGTTTTTCTTATTTCTTACTGGAACTTATAACTGATATACGTGGAACCGGGCCATTTATTATTATCATCTCTATTATCTTCCAACTTATTTCTTCATTGTTTATCGAGGATCTTGTAACAGTAAAAGAAGTGCTTAGAGATAATCTTTTGGGTGCACATGTAATTAGTGCGCTTGTAGGCTATTCAGGATTTACAATTTCAGCAGTTTATGGTTTTTTATACCTTGTTTTATATAAAGATATAAAGCGTAACAGGTTTGGTTTAATATTTAACCGTATGCCAAACCTGGAGGTTTTGGAAAAGTTAAGCTTCTATTCTGCGGTAATAGGATTTGTTGCACTGACTATATCTATTGTTTTTGGAACTATATGGCTACCAAAAGCTTTTCCGGATTTTTCTTATTTTGATCCTAAACTGATTAGTACTTCAATTGTATGGATTTTATATAGTATTGGAATATTAAGCAAAGTTTTTGGTAAATGGCGTGGTAGAAAACTTGTCCGCTTATCAATTAGTGGATTTTTAGTTGCTATTCTTTCAATTATTACTTCCAATTTTATTGCCCAGAGTTTTCATTCTTTCTATTAAGAGTTTATGAATTTACTTGCTATATCAATAAACCACAATACTGCACCGGTTGAATTTAGAGAAGCAGTTCATCTAAGCGAAGAAGAGATTAAATCGCTCATTATTGAAGCAAAGAATAGTATATTTAAAGAAGGGTTAGTTCTGTCAACCTGCAACCGTACAGAACTTTATGGTTTTCCTAAAAACAAAGATATAACTCATTCACATATTCAAAACCTTCTAAAAGAAAATACCTCAGCAGAAAATCTAAGCAGTAAACATTTTCAAACTTTCAAGTCACAAGCTGCGGTTAAACATCTTTTTGGTATTTCTAGCGGTATCGAATCGATGATAATTGGTGACAACCAAATCTTTAAACAAGTTAAAGACGCTTTTCGCTTGGCATCAGAAACACATTTCGCGGGATTTACGATGAAGAGGGTTTTTGATTCAGCTATTCGTGCAGGGAAAAGAGCAATTACCGAAACAGCCATAAGTGATGGCGCAGTTACAGTGAGTTATGCGGCGGTTCAACTAATTGAAAAAATATTTTCTAATCTTAATAAAAAAACTGCTCTGGTTATTGGTGCGGGAGAAACCGGTGAAATTGCCGCGAAGCATCTTAAAGATAGAAACATTGGTGAACTTAGTATAACTAACAGATCAATAGAAAAGGCGGAAATGCTTGCTAAAAAACTTAATGCCAGCGTGTTACCATTTTCTGAATTCTCAAATCATCTTCACAAATATGATGTTATAATCAGTGCGACAAGTTCTCCTGATATACTGTTACATAAAGATTTAATAGAAAAAACAATGGGAAGACGTAGCTATAATTCTATGGTTCTTATGGATATTGCTGTTCCGAGAGATATTGACCCGGAAACAAGAAAAATAGATTACGTTTTTTATAATGATATCGATTCATTAAACATTATTGTTGAGCAAAATTTATCAAAACGAAAAGCCGAAATACCTAAAGTGGAAAAAATTGTAGAAGAAGAACTTAACACTTTATTTGAATGGTATAATTCATTACAAGCTGGTCCAACAATTAAAAGTTTAAGAGATATGTTTGAAAAGATCCGCACAGAGGAAGTTGAAAAAAACATCAACCGATTTTCTTCTGATGATAAAGTTAAGCTTGAAATAGTCACTAAAAGGATTGTAAATAAAATTCTTCATCAGCCAACTACGATTCTTAGAAAAACCGATCAGAATGTTTCTGCTCATGATGAATCAAGTTCAAAGATTGGTATTATAAGAGAGTTATTTGGAATAGATAAAATTGAAGATGATGAACTATAATCAAAGATTATTTAAATAGGTTAAGTATTGATTCAAAAAATAACAATTGGTTCGCGAGGCAGTGAATTAGCAGTATGGCAGGCAAACTTTATTAAACAGCTGCTTGAGAAAAAACATAAATCAATTAAAGTTGAAATTAAAATAATTAAAACAAAGGGGGATAAAATACTTGATGTTGCGCTTTCCAAAATTGGTGATCGCAGCCTTTTCACAAAAGAACTTGAAATTGAACTCCTTGCAAAAAGAATAGACCTTGCTGTTCATAGCTTGAAGGATTTACAAACGGACATTCCCGATGGGTTAACGCTTGCAGCAGTTACAAAACGCCACTCTGTTGAGGATGTGCTTATAGCACACCGTAAAGGGATTTCAATTACTAATCTTAAAGATGGGGCAATTATTGCAACGGGATCACTAAGAAGAAAATGCCAGCTTTTACATATTCGCCCGGATATAGAAGTAGTTGATCTGAGAGGTAATGTTCCTACAAGAATACAAAAATTTCAAGACTCTAGCTGGAATGCCATTATTCTAGCAAGGGCTGGGGTTGAGCGCTTAAAGTTGAACAAATATATTTCTTCATACATAAGCACAGATCTTATGCTTCCAGCAGTTGGCCAGGGTGCGCTGGGAATCGAAATTAATTCCGAAAATACAATTGTTGCAGAATTATTACAATCAATAAATGATGAAAAAGCTTTTATTGAGGTTAAAGCTGAGCGCGCTTTGCTCAAAGAGCTGGAGGGCGGGTGCCAGGTTCCCATTGGTGCTTTAGCAAAAGTTAAATCAAATGGTTTATACCTTGATGCAATGGTTGGTTCACTCGATGGGTCAATCACATTCAGGAAAAAAGTTAGGGGAAGTAATTTTTATCCTGAAAAATTAGGCAAAAAATTAGCCAAAGATCTAAAAAATGCTGGGGCAAAAAAAATTCTTGATGATATTTACAATTCCATGAGAAGAAAATGAAAAAGTCACTACTAATAATAAACGTACTCCTGATTATACTTATACATTACTCCTGTAGTTGTCTTTCCTGCGGTAATGGTGAAGAAGCAAGTGTACCTTTGAATGTTTTGGAAAATGCAGATGCGTTTATAATTTCTAAAACCGGGGAACAGTTCTTTAATAATTATATAGCTACAGATTTTTTCAGGACAAAACACGATGCACCATTTTTTAATATGGTTTACAGATTTAGTATTCCAGAAAAACCTTATGTTGATGCATTTATTACTTTCACTGTTGATTCTGCTGGAAATATTATGATGGATAAGGAAATTACTGGAATTCCAAATTGCATTCTATATCCACAGCAGTGTGAATTTAATATTGATGAACAAAATGCAATTCGTATTGCTGTAGATAATGGTCTGGAGCATGGTGTGAAAGAATGGAAAACCGGTTTAATCTGGGATGCAAAGTATGATAAATATGTTTGGCACATTCTCTCAACCTTTGAAGAAACTGAAAGTGAACTTGGTTATAAAGCAAACGGTAAAGAAGTAATTATTGATCCTTCAAGTGGAGAAGTAATTGCACTGAACGATTGGAATATAAAATAGTTTAAAATGCATTTAACAGAAACAAAAGAAATAAAGAAACAAAAAAAACGGGAACTAATAATTGATGCAGCCGCCGAACTTTTTTCCCATAAAAGCTATCATGAAGTCATGATGGAAGATGTGGCAAGACTAATATCTGTTGCAAAGGGCACTGTTTACAACTATTTCACTTCAAAGGAAGAGCTGTACTTTTCCATCATTCAGTTGAGAATGGAAAAATTAATTTCTTCACTTAAAGAAAAAATCGCGGAAGAGGAAAACAGTATTGATTCACTGCGCTCTTATACTACTCATCTGTACATGTTTATGATGAAATATCAGAATTTTTTTCTTATCTATCAAAAAGGATTTCTTAACAACGAAAACTTCGTTTCCGCAAATTTGTCAACACTTAAAAAGCAACTGGAAGATATAATCACCGGTATAGTTAAAAGGGGAATTATGAATGCAGATTTTAGAAATGTAGATGAGCAATTTGCTGTTAGTTTAATTATCGGCAGCATATATGGTGCAGTTCAAAGGGGTATTGATGATAACATTAGCGATGAGGAAAGAAAAATTGAAAGGAATAGCCTTTTTGAATTTATTCTGCATGGACTTTATTCAGGATTCGAGAATATTCCCTCGCTACCATTAAATGGAAAAAATATTGTAATAACAAGAGCTATAGAACAATCAAAGGAAACAGGATCAGAATTAGTTAAACTTGGGGCGAAGGTAATTGTTTTTCCAACACTGGAAATATTACCACCCTCAGGCTGGCAGAAATTTGATGAAGTAGTGTTACATGCAGAAAAAATAGATTTTATTGTATTCACATCAGTGCATGCGGTAAATATGTTTAACAAACGCTGCCAAGAGCTAAATGTAAAATTAAACTTTAATAAAACAAAAATTGTTTCTGTGGGAAGTAAAACTTCTTCGGTTTGTAAAAAATATGACATGCCGGTTCAAATTGTTCCTAAAAAGTTTAGCGCTGAGGGTGTTGTTGATGCACTTTCTAAATACAATTTGAAAAATAAACTCGTTTTTATTCCACGATCTGTTTTAGGAAAAGAAGAACTGCCACGCGGATTAAAAGATCTCGGTGCAATAATTAAATCTATTCCTGTTTATAATGTGGCTCTTCCAACAAAAGAAAATATTAAACCTTATCTTGAGGAACTAAATAAAAACCAACCGGATTTATTTATTTTTACAAGTCCATCCACATTTGAAAATTTTTTACAGATTGAAAATGTTTCCAATCCTGTTACTTTTTTCAGCAAGTTTGATGTTGCAGCAATAGGCCCAACAACAAAACAATGCATTGAGAAGAAGGGTGTTAACGTAAACATTATGCCTGATGAATACACAATGGATGGACTAATTAAAAAAATAATTACCTATTATAAAAATAAATTGAAATGATGGAGCTTAGTTGACAAAGTTAAAAAATGATCTGTTCCTGAGAGCATGCAAAAGAAAACCTGTTGAACGTACACCTGTTTGGATAATGAGGCAGGCAGGAAGATATTTACCTGAATACAGAGAAATACGAAAAAAAACTGATTTTCTTACAATGTGTAAAACCCCTGAGCTTGCGGCTGAAGTAACAATTCAACCTGTTGATATTTTAGGTGTAGATGCAGCAATTATTTTTTCTGATATTCTTGTTATACCAGAAGCAATGGGAATGCATCTTGAAATGAATGATGGTGTAGGACCAGTTTTTAATAATCCAATAAGAGATAAACAAGCTGCAAAACGGTTAAAAAAAATAAATCCTGATAAAAATTTAAAATATGTCCTCGATGCTATTTCATTAACTAAGAAAGAGCTGGGTGGAAGAGTTCCGCTGATTGGTTTTAGCGGTGCACCGTGGACTCTCCTAACTTATATGGTTGAGGGACAAGGTTCAAAATCATTCTCTAATGTGAAAAAACTTATTTATGATAATCCCGAGCTTGCACACAACTTGCTTGAAAAATTAACTGATGCCGTGGCGGATTATCTTTCTGCACAGCTAGAAGAAGGAGCCGATGCAGTGCAGATTTTTGATACCTGGGCTGGAATTTTATCACCTCGTGATTACCTGGTTTTTGCTCTTCAATATGTGACGCAATTAATTTCAAAAATACAAAGAAGCAACCAGCCGATAATATATTTTCCGAAGGGGGTTCATTACAGGATGAGAACAACCGCTGATTGCGGTGCTGATGTTATTGGCGTTGACTGGACAATGGATATGGCAAAAACCAGGGATAAAATCGGGAACAAAGTTGCAATCCAGGGAAATCTTGATCCTACGGTACTTTACGCAGAACCAAACTTTATAAAGAGAGAAGCAAAAAAGGTTCTGGATTCTTACGGTAAAGGCAGCGGACATATATTTAATCTTGGTCATGGTATTCTGCCTGATGTAAACCCGGAACATGCAATAGTATTAGTTGATTATATTAAAAATAACACAAAAAAATATCACAAATAAATCACAATAGTTAGTGATATAACTCTATGTATTGAAAGAGAAAGAAATTGATGTTTGAAATAGATTTAAAAAAATTCAGCAGATATGATAAACCGGGACCGCGCTATACAAGCTACCCGACCGCACCTCAGTTTAATGAGTCCTTTACACAAAAAGATTTCGCTGATGAGATTATAAAAACTAACAGCAACAGTTTTGCCCCAGATATTTCTCTTTATTTTCATCTTCCTTACTGTGATACGCTTTGTTACTTTTGCGGCTGTAACATGCTTATAACAAGGAACCGGGATAGAATTAATGAATATATTGATTATTTAAAAAAAGAAATTGATCTGCTTAAAAAATACATTTCACCTGAAAGAAAAATCACACAGCATCATTGGGGAGGCGGAACGCCTACTCACCTGAATCCCGATGAGATAAACCGTTTAACTTCTTATATAAACAATTCATTTGAGTTTAAGGAAAATTCTGAGAACAGTTGTGAAATTGAT
This sequence comes from uncultured Ignavibacteriales bacterium, assembly GCA_963714405.1. Lineage (GTDB taxonomy): Bacteria > Bacteroidota > Ignavibacteria > Ignavibacteriales > Ignavibacteriaceae > JAZGGS01. Next base: position 721,285 of record CAVQOH010000002.1, read on the forward strand.
CCAAGAGAATTAACCAAAGCGCATCTTGAAGCATTAAGAAACAATGGGTTTAACAGAATAAGCATGGGTGTGCAGGATTTTAACGAAAAAGTGCAAAAAGCTGTAAATAGAATTCAACCTGAAGATATCACACGGCAAACTGTGATATGGGTTAAAGAGCTTGGTTTTAAAAGCATTAATCTTGATTTGATTTACGGGTTGCCATTTCAAACTGTTGACTCATTTGCGAATACTGTTGAAAAAATAATTGATATTTCACCGGATAGAATTGCAGTTTTTAATTATGCACATGTTCCGTGGATGAAAAAACACCAGGAACTTATTAATAAAGCAGATCTTCCCGCTGCAGAAGTAAAACTTGAAATTCTAAAAAACACAATTGAGACGCTTACAAATACAGGTTATGAATTTATAGGTATGGATCACTTTGCTAAACCGGATGATGAATTAACAAGAGCACTAAAAGAAAAAAAATTATACAGGAATTTTCAGGGTTACAGTACAAATGTAGGAGCTGATCTTTACGCGTTTGGAATTTCCTCAATAAGCCAGTTACAAAATGTTTATGCACAAAACTTTAAATCCGAAAAGGAATATTACAAAACTATTGATAGTGGAATGATTCCTACTTCAAAGGGTTATAGGTTAAGCGAAGATGATCAAATACGCCGTGAAGTTATTATGAAGATTATGTGTGATTTTGAACTCAATTATAAATCAATTGAAGAAAAGTATAACATTAATTTTAAAGAATATTTTGCAAACGGATTAGAAAATCTTAAAGCATTTGAAGGTGATGGCCTTCTGGCTTTTAACAACGGCGGTTTTAAAGTAAAGGATATGGGAAGACTGCTTATCCGAAATATTGCAATAAACTTTGATGGGTACATAGAACGGCAAGAAGATACCGCTAAATATTCCAGAACTGTTTGAAAAAAAGAACCCCGCAAGGTTAGCGGGGCTTGGGAGGGGAAGTTATGAGATAGTAGCTCAGGGCAGAAGAGGAATTATAAATTGTTATGAATTTTTTGTGGATCATAATCAGGTATTCTTAACTTCATACTTGTAATACTAACACCATCCAAAGAAACTGAATAAGTAACACCTAGCTGCATTCTATCACTTCTACCAGAAAATGTATAATATATTGTTAATGGCGCAGCAACATCTCCATTAAGGAAAAGTGTGTTTTTTGTATCAGTTTTAACAAACCAGCGGTTTCTGGCAGTTTCTTCACCACAGCTCAGTTCTGCATCCATACTTAATCCTACTGTAACCCGGTATTGCGGATTTGGAGGGAACGGATCCAGCTGATCAACTTTGTGCTGTACTGCTACTTCTCCGGCAACTGTAAAACATTCAGGATAAAATGACAAGTAAGGGGAAGTAAGTTCATTTTCAAATCTTAAAACAATGGGAATGTCCTTATCAGGTGTTAAATTCTTTACTGCTGTGTTTTGGTTAACAGCTTGTACAACAGGAGATTCTGGGGAAAGAGGATCCGTTATAGTGTTCTCCTGGCACCCTATAACAAAAGCGATTGAGAAAACAGCGAGTAAGATAAACAGGTTTTTCATTTTATGTACTCCTATAATAAATTATTAAATAAATTAATTATTGGGCAACTGTTCCTGCCGAGTGTTGCCTTGGGAAATATGAGCTGATTTCAAGTAAAGTTACTTGTTCCAAATCAACCTGAAATGTTAACGCTAAATGCAAGTGATCATCTCTTCCTTCAACATTATAATACTGTACAAAAGTAACCGGCTCACCTTTAATCAGACGAAATGTTTTTTGGGTTAGCTCACTTATAAACCAGCGATTTCTATTATTCTCCATATCGAATAATTCTGCATTAACCTGCAGATCTACATTAACCTTATGTGTAGCAAAGGGTTGTTCTGATAATGAGATCTGAACCTGATGCTTAACTTCTATTGTACCTTTGGCAACAAGATAAGCGTTAGGAGAATAGTAAAGAGTTATAATTTGCTGAAATGTTATAATGTTAGGATTTTCTTTTGGTTCCCCTGGTTTTGTTTTATCCACCGCTACATTTGTAACAGCCTGTGTGGTGGCTAGTTCTGTTGTTAGTGGTTCAGTAATATTATTTTCCTGGCATCCAGCAAAAAACATTATGGAAAACACACTAAATAATAATATTATATACACGGTTATTAGCATAAATAGATTTTTCATTTTAAATACTCCTTTATAAAGGTTATTAAAAAAATTATTTACTGTGAAACGTTTTCGCTCGTATATAGTCTTGTCATCTTAAGCCACATTCCATCTAGCAGAATATTATTTCCTGTTACAATAAACCTGCAAACCAGGTACATATAATCATCCCTATCCTGCACCTTAAAATATTTTGTTAGATAGTGAATTTGTTCTGTTTGAACATCAACTTTATCTTCAGATATTTCACTGATATGCCAGATGGGATCTGTAATAGAATTTCTCTCAAACAGTTCTGCTTCAATAGAAAGTTTAAGATTTACGAAATATGGAGAAAACGGATTTGTTGGATCGGTATAAACTAATCTATGTTCATACTCAATCTGCCCCCTTAACTGCAAGCAGCAATTAAACGGACGACTTGGATCTCTAAGCGTACCTTCAAGTTTTATAAAATCATGAAGATATGTGCCCTGCTGAAAATTATCTTTCTGTGCAACTTCTGTAGCCAGCGGTTCTGTAATATTATTCTCCTGGCATCCAAAAGAGAACAATAAAAAACATGCAGAGAGGGTTAAAAATAGATTTTTCATTTTGCGCTCCTTCTTTGCTTATGGAACAATTGTTAATTAAAACTCAAAAACAATGAACAAAAGAAAGTGCGTCACTACATATGAACAATGTAACAAAAGCTTGTACTGTTGTAACAATCTCTATAAATATTGTAACAACCTGTTGCACTATTGTAACATGTTGTTAAAACAACTTGATTTTAAGGGGTATTATTTTATACACTGAAATTGAATTATAATGAAAGACTATAACGGGATGATTTGTAGAGGAGTTCTAAAAATTACAAAATATTGTAAGAAAGTGAGGTGAATTATTATTTTGGATTAGCATATTTAGCGGATTTATTTAGGGTTTTAATAGTCATTTTAGTCCACCAACTCACTAGGTGGAAAGCCATATTGCTCTTTAAAACATCTTGAAAAATATGCGGGGCTGGAAAACCCTAACGAATATGCTATTTCAGAAATTGTTGCTCCATGTTTTTCAAGCTTTTCTTTTGCTTTATTAAGTTTTACAGATCTTATATAATAAGTAGCTGATTGCCCGGTTAATGCTTTTAATTTTCTATGAATTTGCATTCTGCTCATCCCAACTTCACTACCAAAATCCTCTATATTAAACTCTTCTTCAGAAATATGATTTTCAATTACTTTCATAATTTTGATCATAAATTGTTCATCCAGGTTGCTTATTTTTTTATCATCATCTTTAACTTTAATAATTTTTCCGCCGCCGTACTTTTTCTGAAGTTTCCTCCGCACATTTATTAAATTTTTAATTCTTATCTGTAATTCTTTTGTATCAAACGGCTTCGTAAGATAAGCATCCGCACCTGTTTCCAGACCTTCAAGTTTACTTTCCTGTTCGGTTTTTGCAGTTAATAGAATAATTGGAATATGACTTGTTGGTTCATCATTTTTTAACTTCCTGGCAAGTTCATTCCCGTCCATCTTTGGCATCATTACATCACTAATAATCAAATCCGGAATTATTGCTTTAGCTTTACGCACTCCCTGCTCGCCATTTGCTGCTTCTTCAATGTAGTAATCGCTCTCTAGAGAATCTTTTACATACTCTCTAACATCTGTATTGTCTTCAACAATAAGAATTATAATTTTATCTTTATCAAAAATTTCTGAGGAAGATTTTTCAAGAAGCAAAGAATCCCATTCAGAATTATTATCAACAACAACTTTTTTCTTCTTTGTTGGTACAATAGATTCCACAATTTCATTTTCCTGAAGGTGATCTTTACCCAAGAGTAAGATAACTGTTACCTCTGTCCATTTTTCCAGCTTGCTTTCCACCTTAATCACTCCCTTGTGCAGCTCAACTAATTCCTTAGATAATGCCAAACCAATGCCTGATCCACCGTGAGTTTTTGAGCGGGGACTATCTACCTGGTAAAACCTGTCAAACAACATTGGTATTTCTTTTTCTGGAATTCCAATACCGGAATCTTTAATTTTAATTTCTACAGAGTTATGCTCTGTTTCCTTAATACTAACAATAATGCTGCCTCCCTCAGGTGTAAACTTAAAAGCATTGGATATTAAATTTGTAAATACTTTCTCCATCTTTTCTTTATCAAAGTAAAGCTCAATATCATCCTTATCGCTTTTTACTCTAAGAGTTATATCTTTCTTTTCGGCAAATGATTCAAAGGACATTGCTACTCCCTTTATAAAGGGCACAATGTTATATTTAGATGCTTTAAGTTCAAGCTTTCCTGCCTCAAGTTTAGATATATCTAATAACTGATTTATTAGATCCAATAACCGGTTAGCATTTTTATTTATTGTGTTTGCGTGTTTTCTTATCTCTTCTCTAGAAGAATTTATTGCAATACTTTCACTCGGACCAAGTATTAATGTGAGGGGTGTTCTAAATTCGTGAGAGATGTTAGTAAAAAAACGTGATTTCATCTGATCAACCTCTTCCAGTTTTTCAGAATGTTCGTGCTCAAGTATAAGCTGTTGTTTTAATCGCTGGCGATTAAGATAAAATCGTGTAGAGGAATAAAATATTGAGGCTAAAATAATTCCATAAAGTATATAAGCCCACCAATTTTTCCACCAGGGTGGATTAATAATAATTCTTAGAAATGCTCCATCTTCATTCCAGATACCGTCATTATTTGAACCTTTAACACGGAAAGTATATTCCCCGGGATCCAGGTTCGTATATGTTGCAAATCTTCTGTCTGCATTTGTATAATTCCAGTCATCATCAAAGCCTTCAAGTTTATGTGCATACTTGTTTTTACCCGGAATGTGAAAATCGAGAGCTGCAAATTCAAAAGATATTACATTATCATCATGAGCAAGCTGTATTTCACTGGTCTCAGAAATGGAATTAGTAAGGATTGTACGATTTATAGATTTATTAAACCCTGCTGTTATGGTGTTATGCAGCAATTGAAATTCTGTAATAACAACCGGCGGGATATAAGTATTATCTCTTATACTATCAGGATGAAATATATTAAAACCATTGCTTCCTCCAAAAAGCATTTCTCCATTTCTGCATTTGTAATATGCCCATTGGTTAAATTCGTTACCTTGTAACCCATCATTTTCATCATAGTTTCTGAATGTAAAATTTGTTGGATTAAACTTTGAGATTCCTTTGTTGGTGCTTAGCCATAGATTGCCATAATCATCCTCCAGTATTCCAAGAATCATATTATTTGGTAATCCATCAGATTTTTTATATGAATAAAAAATTTCATTTTCTCTATCAAATTTGTTTAAACCATCTTCCGTTCCTACCCATAGAATTCCAGCGTTATCTTCATAGACACAAGAAACAACATTATTGCTCAAGCTTGTAGAATCACCAGGTCTGTTTTGATAATAAATGAATTGTTTTTTCTTTTTATCATATCTACATAATCCACCACCATGCGTACCAATCCACAGAACTCCTCTTCTATCTTCATAAACTGAATAAACTTTTTCAGAACCAATACCCGATTTATCATCAGGATTGCGTGATAAGCGAGTAAATTTTTCACTTTTTATATCAAAAGTATTCAATCCGCCTTCAGATGTGCCGATCCAAAGCACCCCGGAATTATCCTTAAATACTAGAGAAATCCTATCTTCACTAATGCTATTCGTATTATTAGGATCATGAGTAAAGTGAGTAAATTTTTTTGTAGTTAAGTTAAGTTTATTTAATCCGCCACCATCCGTACCAATCCAGAGATTATTAAAGTTATCTTTGCAAATAGAATAAACTATGTTGTTACTTAAACCTTTGGTATTACTAGGTTTACTTATGTAGTGGATGAATTTATCACTATCCCTTTTTAAAATGTTTAATCCGGCATCTTCAGTTCCAATCCAAATAGAACCGTAGTTATCTTCGCAAAATGATCTGATCTTATTACTGTTAATACTTTCCGGATCATCAGCAATTTGACAATAATGTTTAAATTTTTTCTTTCCGGGATCGTATTTATTTAATCCGCCGACCCAGGTTCCAATCCATATTATCCCCGATCTATCTTCGCACAAAGCAAAAACCCCATTATCATTTAAGCTAAAGGGGTTGTCAAGTTCGGGTATATAACGATAGAACCTGTTCTTTTGCTTATCAAACCTGTTTAAACCTCCCTGGTAAGTACCAATCCAAATAGATCCTCTACTGTCTTCTAATAGGGCATAAATATAATCATCACTAATACTAAACGGATTACTACTATTTAATCTATAATGAGTAAAATTTTCGGTTTCAGGATTTAATATGTTTAATCCGCCGCCGTGAGTACCAACCCACAAAAACCCATCTTTATCCTCAATTAAACAAATTACTTTATTATGGTTAATACTTCTAGGATTCGAAGAGCTGTTTACATATCTAATAAACTTATTATCCTTTTCACTAAATTTATTTAGTCCGTTAGATGTGCCAATCCAGAGTATCCCTTTTTTATCTTCATAAATACAGTTAACAATATTACCACTAATGCTCTCAGGATTAAGGGAGTCATTTTTAAAACGAATAAAGCGATTGTTATTTTTATCAAGTTTGTTAAGTCCATCTGCAGTACCAATCCACACTTGGTTACTCTTGCTGCAATGAACAGATAATATTTCGTTATTACTTATACTTTCAGTATCTCTTTCACTGTTTACATAGCGGGTGAATTTTCCTGTGTTTCTATTAAACTTATTTAGGCCGTTATTCCAGGTTCCAACCCAGATATTTCCTTCTCCATCTTCACATAAAGCGCGTATACTATTGCTGCTTATAGTTGTTGAATCATCAGAATTGTGAATATATGTCGTAAAAGAATATCCATCATAACGGTTTAAACCATCATAGGTGCCGAACCATAAAAATCCACGGCTATCCTGCAGGATAGCCATAACGGTAGTTGCGGATAGCCCTTCTTCAACTGAAAGATGCTCAAATTGGATTTGATCTGTTTGGGCAAAACATAACAGGGAAAACAAAAAATAAAAAAGTAGTATTCTCAAATATCTGGCCAAATGTGATTTTATCTTAATGTTTATTATTAATCTAAATTTAAATATACTCTTTCAATTCTACTAGAATGTTAGTTTACCTTAAGTCAACCATTCTAAATAAACGATGTTACTAACTATCTTGCAACAATTATTCTAGGTGGTGCATCCGGCCAATTGCTAGGTACACCGCCCTCTAAGCATATTTCATAATATGTTGACCACTTTTCAGGCTCATCTTTAATTGTAAAATCAACGCTATTGTGGCCTGCTTCAATACGCACTTTTAGGTGTATAGATTCAATTTCAAAAATGTTTATCGCATCTCTAATGAGAATACAAAAATTCCCACCTACTGCTGAAAAATTTACTGTTTTTCCTGGTTTGATGCTCAGCGGGTTTGGTAGGGCAAAATTATCGCGCGCTGCATTAAGATCTATTGTATGATCTGCCATTGATTCCCTCTCAATTTATTAATAAATGAATTAAGTTAACTGGCAAATAAATATTTACCAGCAAAACAGTTTTTACTATCTAAATATTGTTTTGAGACAAGCCATTATTAAAGTATATAAACATTCAAAATTTTTTTTCGTGGGCTCCACAGCATCGCCCATAGCTGCAAAGATCAAAGACATTATAATTTGCAAATCTATTTTAATAGAAGCAAGAAAAATGTTTTTTGTTAATTGGCTAATGTTGATAATTGGCAAAGCGGTTAAAATGGTTTGATAAGCTTCAATAAATTAAAACAGTCAGAAATCGCACATTTTATGAAAAGTTATTACACTGAAAAAGTACATCTCAATTCTGTAAATTTGTTGACAAATTATTATCTCATTTGGTTTTTATGGCTGACAAAAAGGTAGTTATTATTGGGGCCGGAATTTCCGGTTTAACCGCAGCTCATATCTTACACAAAGTAGGTTATGATGTTACCGTACTTGAAAAGAATAAAAAAGTTGGCGGGTCAATAGAAACTGTTACAGAAAATGGTTTTCTTTTTGATCGCGGACCAAATAGTGCTTTGGAAACAACACCCTTAATTTCACAGCTTGTTGATGAACTGAATTTGAAAAATCAACTTGTATACGCTGACAAAGCAGGAAATAAAAGATACATATTACGTAATAATCAATTGCATGCTTTGCCAATGTCTCCTCTTGCATTTTTAAAATCAAATCTTTTTTCTACAGAGGCAAAGTTAAGATTATTAAAAGAACCATTTATTGGCAGATCTACAGATGGCTATTACCAAAGCATTGCTGAATTTGTTACGAGAAGACTTGGACAGGAATTTTTAGATTATGCAATCAATCCCTTTGTTGCGGGTGTTTATGCGGGCAAGCCTGAAGATTTAAGTGTAAAATCTGCTTTCCCAAAATTGTATGCTTTGGAAGAAGAATATGGCGGGCTGATCCTGGGCGCTATAAGAAGCATCCGCAAAAGAAAGAAAAGAAAAGAACAATCAAAACAAAGTGCAAAAATGCTTTCATTTAAAGATGGAATGCGTGTTTTACCAGAGTCAATTGCAAAACAACTTGGCAGTAATGTAAAGCTTAATGTTGAGGTAACCTCCGTAAGAAAAAGCAGTGATGGTAAATTTGGTGTTGCATATAAAGATGGGCAACAAAACTTAACTCTTCTTGCTCATGTCGTTTTAACAACTGTGCCAGCATTTGCAGCAGCTAAAATTTTAGATGATTTTGACAAAGAATTAAAAACTCATCTAAATGATATTTATTATCCGCCTGTACTTGTACTTTATCTGGGATACAACAAAGAAAACATTAAACAAAACCTTGATGGTTTTGGGTTTTTAGTTCCTTCAAAAGAAAATAAATCTTTTCTGGGTGCAATTTGGAACTCTGTAATTTTTCCAAACAGAGCTGCTGATAACACAGCTGCATTTACTTTATTTGTTGGTGGTTCCCGGGATCCAGGATTTGTGGATGATGATGAAACATCAGTAATAAAAAGAGTTAAACATGAGTTTGAAGAAATTATGCGAATTAATGGTAATCCGATTTTTACTGCCAAAAGATTCTGGGATAAAGCAATACCTCAATATAAATTGGGTTATGTTGAGCACGAAAATTATTTTGATCACTTTGAAAAAAATAATAAGGGTATAATTTTAAGCGGTAACTATCGCGGAGGTATTTCCGTTGGCGATTGCATTAAGAATGCTGAGCTTGTTGTAGAAAAAATTAAAAATTTATAATGAACAATTATATAGATGGAGAATAAATGACCGATAATAAATTTAACTTCAAACGATTCAGAAGATTACGTTACAACCCAATCATCCGGGATTTGGTAAGGGAAACAGAGCTGTCAAAAAATGATTTGATATATCCACTTTTTGTCGTTCCGGGAAAGAATGTAAAAAATCCGGTTAAATCAATGCCGGGTGTTTTTCAATTTTCTGTTGATGAACTAGTTGAAGAATGTAAAGAAGTTGGAGATTTGGGAATTCCTGCAATTATTCTTTTCGGCATACCCGAACACAAAGATGAACGAGGGAGCGATGCCTACAATTCTGATGGTATAATTCAAAAAACAATTAGAGCAGTTAAAAAGGAAGTAAATGATTTGTTAATAATTACAGATATCTGCTTATGTGAATATACATCTCATGGGCATTGTGGTTTGCTTTCGGGAGAAGAAATTTTAAATGATGAAACCATTGCACTGCTTGCAAAAGAAGCTGTTTCGCATGTTGAAGCTGGCGCAGATATGGTTGCACCTTCCGATATGATGGATGGTAGAGTTTTTGCAATCCGAAAAGCACTCGATTATAAAGGTTTTACGAAAATTCCAATTATGAGTTATGCGGCAAAATATTCTTCGGGATATTACGGTCCGTTTCGTGATGCCGCAGAATCTACACCAGCTTTTGGTGATAGAAGATCTCACCAAATGGATATTGGAAACATTAATGAAGCTCTTCGTGAAGTTGAAGCTGATATTGAGGAAGGTGCGGATATTGTGATGGTAAAACCTGCTGGTCCTTATCTTGATGTGATAAGAAAAGTTAAAGAAAAGTTTGGAATGCCAACTGCAGCATACCAGGTTAGTGGTGAATACTCTATGATTAAAGCTGCGGGTCAAAATGATTGGATTGATGAAGAAAGAGTTATGATCGAATCGCTGACTTCAATTAAACGCGCAGGTGCTGATATGATTTTAACTTACTTTGCGAAAGATGTTGCAATGTGGATAAATAAAAACAGGAAATAAGGGGTAAAAGAATTATGAAATATAGAAAACTTGGAAAATCAGATATCGAAGTATCGGAAATATCCTTGGGATGCTGGACAATAGGCGGGCTTAACTGGGTAAACGGTATGCCAAACGGTTGGGCAAACGTTGATGAAAAGGAAATTGCCGAAGCGATAAACTATGCAATCGATAAAGGTGTTAATCACTTTGATAATGCTGACGTTTACGGAAACGGACGTGCGGAAAGAATGCTTGCAAGAATTCTTGGAAAAAGAACAAACAAATTTATTATAGCTACTAAAATTGGGTGGTTTCCCGGTACAGCAGCACATGCATTTGAACCTTCACATATCCGTCATCAATGTGAACAGTCACTCATCAACTTAAAAAGAGATTATATTGATCTTTATTACTTTCATCATGGGCATTTTGGTGATAACGATGAATACCTTGATGATGCAATTGAAGTTATGTATAAATTAAGAGATGAAGGAAAAGTACGATTGATAGGGCAATCAGCTTATTCAAATGAAGATTTTCAGAAGTTAATTCCAACAGTGAAACCTGATGTGTTACAAAGCTTTGCCAATGCAATGGAAAAAATTTTTATAGCCGATGGCTCTTCCACAAGGAAACTGATGGAAGAAAATAAAATATCTTTTGTTGCATTCAGACCGGTTGGGCAAGGGCTTTTGCTTGATAAGTATCATAAAGATAATCCACCAAAATTCGGAGATGGAGATCATAGAAGGGGATTGGAGAGGTTTTCTGCTGAAAAGCTTGCAGAGCTTGCACCCAAAATGGAAAAACTAAAAATTAAATTCGGTTCGTCGGTTGAAGACCTTGCAAGGATGGCCTTGCAATACTTGTTACATTATAAATTTATGGGTGCGGTTATTCCTGGTTTCAGAAATCTGCCTCAAGTAAAGGTTAATCTTTCGGCTATGGATGAGCCCCTTAATGATGAAGAGTTCGAATTTATTAACAAAGTGTTTGCATAATTTTTAATCAGATAAAAATGAAATCCGTTCGATTTCGATTTTATGAAGAACTGAATGACTTCCTTCCGGAACAAAAGCGCAAAGTATGTTTTGAACATCATTTTATTGATCGAACATCTGTAAAAGATGTAATTGAATCCATTGGAATTCCACACACTGAAGTTGATTTGATTTTAATTAACGGCAAATCTGTTGGCTTCGATTATTTAATTAACAATGGTGATGAAATTTCAATTTACCCGGTATTTGAATCTTTGGATATAACCGAAGTTCAGCACCTTAGGACAAAGCCGCTCCGCAATCCAAAATTTATTGCAGATGTTCATCTTGGAAAATTAAGCAGGTATTTAAGAATGCTTGGTATTGATGTTATTTATCACAATAATTCAAGAGATAATCAAATTGTAATAATTTCCATAGATGAACATCGTACCATTTTAACACGCGATTTAGGAATATTAAAAAGAAAAGACGTTTCACATGGATATTTTGTCCGAAATACTAATGTTAAAAAACAAATTTTTGAAGTAATAAAAAGATTTGATCTTAAAAATGAAGTTAAGGAGTTTACACGCTGTATAGAATGTAATGAATTACTGGCCGATGTTGCAAAGGGCACAATTGTTAATCAGCTCCCGCCAAAAGTTGCTGCTTCAAAAAATGAGTTTTCTGTTTGCCATTTTTGCAATAAAATCTATTGGAAGGGAACCCACTATCAGCGGATGCTTTCATTCATCAAAACTGTTAAGCAATTTGAGTTTTAATTAGCTAATTTTTAATTATTGTTTTTTATAAATACGTTTTAACGGGACAATATAAATGTGGATTGTTATTCGCCTGCTAATTGGCATCGCACTTCTCCTACTTGTTGAATATTATTTCATCAAAAAGATAAATCTTACCGTAAAGCATTTCTTTCCAAAATTTTACATCGGCGCTTTCAGAGCAGTAAAAAATACTTTACTTGTTTGGTTAAATCTATATCCAATTGTCTTAATAATCATTTTTATTTATTTCGCAATATCAGGTAATTATGTTTCTTCACCGGAAAGTAAAATCATTGATTATCTGTTTGTTTATCCTTTCTGGATTTTCTTCATTCTGATTATACAGGTTGGATTGTTTTTATTATTGCTTGATTTACTAAAACTACTTGTGCTCCCTCTATACAAAAAGAACCGTAAAAATTTTCTGCGAATTCAATCTGCCTTAACTTTTTTAATAATTGGATTTTTTATTGTGTACGTTCCGATAAGAGTAACTTATGATTACAATTCAGTTACAATTAGGAGTGTTGAATATCACAAAAAGAATTTGCCAAAGGTCTTAGAAAATTTCAAAATTGCATTTATTTCCGATTTACAAACTGACCACTACACGGATGAGAACAGAACAGATAATTTTATTCAAAAAGTTAACTCAACCAAACCGGACCTGGTTTTAATTGCGGGTGATCTTATTACAACCGGTTCAAATTATATTCAATTAAGCGGACAAAAAGTGGGCGCAATTAAATCAAGATATGGGGTTTATTCCTGCGTAGGAGATCATGATAATTGGGCTTATAGAAATGACAGCAAACAAAGCATTGCTGAAATAAAAAAATCGCTAATGAAAAACAATGTTGAAATGATTGATAACGAAACACGTTTAATTAAAGTTTCTGATGCACAAATTGGAATAACTTTTATTACCAATACTTACGTGAGCAAAGCAGATGATCATATTCTCGATACTTTATCATCAAGCTGCAAAGGAGATTTGAAAATATTTTTAACCCATCAACCAAGACCATTTCTTATAGATGCTGCTCATAAAAACAATTTTGATCTATACCTTGCCGGACATACACATGGTGGGCAGGTTTCATTTATTTTTCCTTTTATATTTTTAACACCCACACAATTCGAAACAAAATATGTCCGCGGTGATTTTTGGTTTGATGACATGCTAATGATTGTTACAAGAGGTTTAGGAATGTCTCTCGCACCTATCCGTTATAATTCTACTCCCGAAGTGACACTGATTGTCCTGAAAAATTCCAAATAATAAACTACTAATTCAGCAGTGCTTTTTATAAGTTTATCATTTCAATAGGAATCGTTGTATGTCATCAAAATATTTCAACAAGGTATTGATTAACTCACTGGGTAGGAGTATTAGAATTATACTGTTCTGCACAATAATTATTACTTTTTTCTTATTCGCATCATGCAGTAATTCACCGCAGCCTGTAAGCGCTAAAAATGGCATGGTGGTTTCAACAAGTTCATATGCTTCAAAAGTCGGTGTTGATATTTTGAAGAAGGGCGGTAATGCTATAGATGCTGCTGTTGCAGTTGGATTTGCACTTGCGGTTACTTATCCATCTGCCGGAAATATTGGTGGCGGCGGATTTATGGTTATTCATCTTGCCGGTGGGAAAAACATTACAATAGATTTTCGTGAGAAAGCACCCTTATCAGCACACCGGGATATGTACTTAAATGAAGCCGGTGAATTCCTTCCTGAACTTAGCCAGCAAGGAACAACTTCTACGGGGGTGCCAGGAAGTGTTGCAGGATTAATCTACGCACTTGAAAAATATGGTACATTGCCCCTGGCTCGAGATTATACAACCGGCAATTGATCTGGCAAAAAATGGATGGAAACTGGAAAAAAGAGATGTCTATTATATTAATAGTAATCTTCCCGAATTTGAAAAATACCCTTCTTCATTAAAGGTGTTTTCAAAGGAGGGTAATCCTTATCAGGAAGGTGATCTTTTCATTCAGCCTGATCTTGCTTCGACACTTGAAAAAATAAAAGAAAATGGTGCTGATGGTTTTTATAAAGGAAAAATTGCTGAGCTGCTTGTTGATCAGGTTAGTTCTTTGGGAGGATATTTAACGATGGAAGATCTTGCCAGATATGAGGTTGTTGAAAGAGAACCGATTCTTGGAAATTACCGTGGTTACGAAGTGGTTTCTATGCCTCCGCCTAGTTCTGGCGGAATTGCTTTGATTGAGTTGCTTAACATTCTGGAAAATTATAATCTTAAAGATGACGAATGGGGAAGCAGTAAATACATTCATCAAGTTGTTGAAGCGATGAAGTATGTTTATGCGGATAGGACTTATCATCTTGGTGATGAAGATTTTTATCCTGTTCCAAAAGAACAGCTAATCTCTAAAGATTATGCAAAATTCATATTTAATAAAATTGAACGAGCTAAAAATATTGCTGTTCCATCAAATGAAATTAAATGCTACGGAGTTTCGCCGTTTAATGAAAGCACAGAAACCACACATTATTCTGTTTACGATAAATTTGGTAACGCAGTTAGTACAACAACAACAATTAACTCGTCATTTGGCTCGAAGATAGTCGTTGATGGTGCTGGATTTCTGCTTAATAACGAAATGGATGACTTCAGTAGTAAGCCCGGTGTGCAAAACCAGTTTGGTTTACTTGGTACGAAAGCAAATTCAATCCAACCAGAAAAAAGAATGCTTAGCTCGATGACGCCAACCATAATTCTGAAAGATGAAAAGCCATTCATTATTATCGGCTCACCGGGTGGTGCAATAATTATAACAGCGGTACTGCAAGTAATTTTAAACTGTATTGATTTTGATATGAATATCAGAGAAGCAATTGATGCACCAAGAATTCATCACCAGTGGCAACCAGATTCAATTTATTATGAACAAAAAGCATTATGTGATGATGTGAAAAATGAACTAATTGAAATTGGTTATGCATTTATTGACAGAGATGCAGAACTACGCATACTCGGAATTGTAGAAGGAATAATGATAGATTGGGTAAATAAAACAATTTATGGTGCTTCAGATTTACGTGGTGGCGGATTAGCAATAGGATTTTAGCTTTTAATAACAATTTATACTGCTTCAAAAACCGGTGAACACATCATTATTTTTAACTTAATACGAATTTCTTTTTGTGGGTGAAATCAGTAAAAAAATCCATTATATGTGGAATCTTTTCCGACTTGCATTAGCAGGCGGCGAAGCTAACATCTTAGAAGGAAATATTAACCGGGCAATAATTCTTCTTGCTATCCCGATGACTTTAGAGATGGTAATGGAATCACTTTTCGCTGTGGTAGATATTTTCTTCGTAAGCAAAATAGGTGTTAATGCAATTGCTGCAGTTGGATTAACTGAATCGATGATGACCATAACTTATTCTCTTGGATGGGGAATTGCCATGGGAACTACCGCAATGGTTTCACGAAGGGTCGGGGAAGGGGATATTAAAGGTGCATCTGTTTCTGCCGTACAGGCAATTTATCTTGGTGTATTGGTTTCCATTCCGCTCATCATCGCTGGCGTTGTTTACTCAGAAGATTTACTGAAATTAATGGGTGCATCTCAAGCAGTAATTGAAGAAGGTCTGGGTTATACCAGGTTGCTGTTTGCAAGCAACATGATAATAATTTTAATATTCCTTATTAATGGTATTTTCCGTGGTGCAGGAGATGCATCACTGGCAATGAGAACTTTGTGGATTGCTAACGGCCTGAATATTTTTCTTGATCCAATGCTGATACTTGGCATAGGTCCTTTTCCAAAACTTGGAATTGAGGGAGCTGCAATAGCAACTATAATTGGGAGAAGTATAGGAATTATCTATCAGGTATTTCATCTTTATAAAGGAAAAGGAATAATTAAAATCCACAAAAATAACTGGGGAATAAAAATAGATGTGGTTATCCGGTTAATTAAACTTTCAGCTGGTGTTACAGCACAATTTATTATATCATCTGCAAGCTGGATATTACTGATCAGAATTATTTCAACATTTGGTAACGTAGCCCTTGCTGGTTATACCATAGCTTTACGAATTGTAATTTTTACAATTCTTCCGGCGTGGGGTTTTTCAAACGCTGCAGCAACAATGGTTGGGCAAAACCTGGGTGCAGATCAAATTGAGCGCGCAGAAAAATCAGTTTGGCGAACTGGCTTATTTAATGTAATATTTATGGGCTCAGTGATGATAGTTTTTTTCCTCTTTGCAGAAAATATCGCGTCATTTTTTACAAAAGATATTGAAGTAATAAAAGAAGCAGCTCAATGTTTAAATATTTTTGCAGTTGGTTATTTGTTTTACGCATTTGGTATGGTGCTCGTTCAATCTTTTAACGGTGCAGGCGATACAAAAACTCCAACTATAATGGATTTTTTTATTTTCTGGTTAATACAACTTCCGCTCGCATATTTTCTTGCGATCGGGCTGGGTATTAAAGCATCGGGGGTTTACTGGGCTGTAGTAATATCTGAATCTTTGTTTACAGTTGTGGGTTATTTTCTTTTTAAAAGAGGAAGATGGAAAAACGTGAAAGTTTAAATTCATCCAATTAATATTTTATGAATAAACAATTTAAAAAATATTTTAAGCTTCTGGGCATTAGCGTATTTCAACCATCACTAAAATTTCTAAATGATATTGTAAAAGCACATCTTATAAAAATTCCGTTTGAAAATATTTCAAAGCTGCTTTATAAAAAACAGGGCGCGGATGATATTCCTGATCTCTCAACTTATCTGGATGGAATAGAAAAGTATAATTTTGGCGGGACTTGCTATGCAAATAACTATTACATCAATTTACTCTTAAATCATCTCGGTTTTGATGTTATGCTTTGTGGTGCTGATATGAAAAATCCTGATGTGCATATAATAAACATCGTTACAATTGATAAGCAGCAATATATTGTTGATACAGGATATGCTGCTCCATTTTTTAAACCTCTGCCGTTATTTTTAACCAAAGACTACATTGTTTCTCTTGGAAATGAAAAATATATTATTAAACCAAAAGATGAAATTGGTAATTCAAAAATTGAACATTATTATAATGGTGAGCTTAGACATTGGTACACAGCAAAACCAAAAGGGCGCAGTATAAAAGAATTCAGAAATGTAATTAAAGGATCTTATTCTGATGAAGCACTGTTTATGAATATTTTTCGCATCACACGATTTATAGAGAACGGCTCACTTGTAATGCGAAATTTACGGCTTACCGAGTCAAATGGTTCAAATTATACAACAATTGATTTTACACGAAAGGAGTTGCCTCAGATTGTTGAAGATAAGTTCTTCATTCCTGCTGATATTTCCAGAGAAGCATTAAACACTATTAATGAATTTCAGGATGTCTTTGATTAATAATTGCTTTATATTTTTATTCATGATTTTCAGTTTTAATTTCAACAAATGTTATGTTTTTTCATTAAATCATCACTTATGAAGTTATTATTTCCAATCATTTTCTTCATAATCTTTTCTGCTGCACTTATTGCCCAAACAAAAATTTCGGGCAAAGTAGTTGATGCTGAAAACCAACCTTTACCCGGCTCTAATATTTTTATAAAGGATTCATATGATGGCACATCTTCCGAAGAAGATGGATCATTTACATTTATTACTGAAGAAGAAGGTGAAGTGATACTTGTTATAAGTTTTATAGGATATAAAACAAAAGAAGAAAGTTTTCAATTAAACAATAACGATATTACTATTAATATAATTCTTGAAGAAGAAGCCAAAGAGCTTGGAACGGTTGTAATTTCCGCTGGATCTTTTGAAGCAAGTGATGAAAATAAGGCAGTAATTTTAAGACCTCTCGATATCGTAACAACCGGGGCTGATGCTGATATTTACAGCGCGCTGGAAACATTACCAGGTACACAGCAAATTGGTGAAACCGAAGGATTATTTGTGCGTGGTGGTTCTTCTGCAGAAACTGTTACCATCATTGATGAAATGGTTGTGCAGAAACCTTTTTATACAAGTGTTCCGGATATTCCTTCACGCGGAAGATTTTCGCCATTCTTGTTTAAAGGAATAATTTTTAGTACTGGTGGATATTCAGCGAAATACGGTCAAGCTCTTTCATCTGCATTAATTCTTAACTCTCAGGATCTTCCCGATCAAACATTAACCGCAATTAACCTAATGATTTTAGGATTAGGCGGCGCTCATGTGCAAAGATGGGATAAATCATCCTTTGCAGTTGAGGGTGCATATTATAATCTTGGTCCTTATATAAATACTTTCAAGCAAAGGCAGGAATGGGATACTGCCCCGCTGGGTGTTGAAGGAAATATGAACTATCGTCTAAAAACTTCCAAAACTGGAATGCTTAAAGCTTACGGTTCATACAGTTATGGAGATCTTTCCCTTTTTACTGAAAACCTTGATGATCTTTCTAAAAAAGATTATACCAAACTGCGTTCTGCAAATTATTATTCAAATTTAAGCTATAAAGAAATTCTTGGAGATGATTGGGCTTTGTTTACGGGTGCATCATTTAGCTTAGATAAAGACTGGTTTGATTTAAACACAGATAAGGTTGAACAGGATGAGATTTTAAGCCAGGGAAGAATAAATGTAACAAAACAGGTCTTCAACAGCTCGTTTATTACTTTTGGAGGCGAAGCACAAAACATGATATACAAAAGTGCTTTTAATGATTTAGAAGGAAAGGTTGATGAGGTTTATCTTGCAGGATTTTTGGAAACAGATATTTTCTTTACAAATGATTTTGCTGCAAGGATTGGCTTAAGGGGTGAACATTCTAAACAACTTGATAAATTTAATATTGCACCACGTGTTTCTTTAGCATACCGGCTTGACGTTTACAATCAGCTTAATTTTGCTTATGGAAAATTTTATCAAACACCACATAAAGATTTTTTAATCCAAACAAATAATTTTGAGTTTGAAAATTCTACACATTACATTTTAAACTTTCAGCATATTGACGAAGCAAGGACTTTCAGGATAGAACTATACTATAAAGACTATGATAAATTAGCAAAGGGTAATTTATTTGTGCCCCCTTTCATTCAGCCGGTTGTGCCATTTAGCAATGATGGAAAGGGTTATGCAAAAGGAATTGATGTTTTCTGGAGAGATCGTGAAACATTTGATATGACTGATTATTGGTTATCATATTCATTTTTGGATACAAAACGTGATTTTATAAATTTTCCAACACTTGCAACACCTACTTTTGCAACGCCTCACACTTTTTCCGCAGTTTTAAAACATTGGGTACCTGCAATTACTACAAGCTTCGGATTAACTTATACTTATGCAACGGGAAGACCGTACTATAATCCGAACAACCCCGAATACCTTGGTGATCGTTCAAAAAATTATAATAATCTAAGTTTGAATGCAAGTTACCTTTTAACAATATTTAACAACTTTACTGTTATATTTTTCTCAGTTGATAATATTCTAGGATTTAAAAACATTTACGGATATAACTATTCAACTGATGGAACAGTAAGAAGAGCCGTGCTTCCAACAGCAACAAGATCATTTTTTCTTGGAATGTTTATTTCAGTTGGGCAGGCAAGCCCGTTTTAATCTAAGGAGTTATTATGAAACTATTACTAACAATATTTCTTTGCCTTTTAACCGTTACAGTTAACTTTGCTGATGATGGTAAATACGAAAAAGCCATGAAAAAGCAACTTACTAAAATTGATTCGGCGATGGATGTTACAACGATGCTTAGCGTTGCAAATGGATTTGAAAGAATTGCACTTGCTGAGAAGGATAAATGGCTTCCATATTATTATTCAGCATTTATGTACACGCTTGCAAGTTTTACAGATTCAACAATGGATAAAAAGGATGGCTACCTTGATAAAGCCGATTATTTTATCAACATGGCTGATTCACTTGAAGAAAATGAATCGGAAAATTTTGTTCTTAAAGGTATGATCGCTCAAGCTCGCCTTCAGGTTGATCCTATGAACAGGTGGATGAAATACGGTGCAATTTCAAATAACAATTTTAAAAAAGCAATGGAGCTTGATGAGCTGAATCCTCGCCCGGAATATCTGATGGGAATAAGTTTATACTACACCCCCGAACAATTTGGTGGGGGGCCTGCTGCTGCAAAAGTTCTATTAGAAAAATCCCTTGAAAAGTTCAACATTTTTGAACCTGATAATGATCTTATGCCAAACTGGGGAAGAGATATGGTTAAACAAGTGCTGGAACAGATACATTCTCAAAAAGAAGACTCTTTAGAAGAGCCTGCAGATACAAATAAAGTTATGGATGAACTGAAAGAAGAGTAGTTTTTATCAAAGCTATTTTCTTAATTTGAACTTAAACCATATAGGAAATTGTTTTACTTTTATATATGTTTCCGCCGGATAAATTATAATACTTTTTGTTTTATAATTAAAAATAATTACCGATATGGATTACAGATTATTTCAACTATTGAATCCCGCCCCTAATCTAATATCTTCAATCAAATCTAATTAAAGGTCCTCTACAACAAACTTTTCATAAAGGGAAAATAAGATGAAACGCGCATTCTTCTTCTGGTTCTTTTCTCTTCTTATAAGCTTTACTGTTTTTAATTGTAGTAAAGATGAAAGCAGTACAAACCCACCACAATGCGATCAAGCATGCCAGGATGAACATATTACTTACGGATTGCTTGATATGTTTTGGTTTGTTTGGAATCAAAATATTGCGGGTCAGCCGGCCGGCGTAAAAGATTTTACAGTAACCGGTCCTCAGGGAGGAACAATTCATGTTACCGGGAATACTGAAGTATCAACCTCTAATGGTATAAACACTTTGCACCTTGTTTTGGAAATGAATAATTGCAAGGGTTTTAAAGAAAATTATAACTTAACATTTAACGGGAGGGTTACAACAGACGGCACTTTTTCAATTACTCATAAAGCAATAACTTATGCTTCCCAGCAAATTGGTTACAGCGGAACAGTTGGTAAAGATGATTGGATAACTAACGTTACAGGAAACTGCAGCATCACTATCAACGAGGCTTTCACCTCTGTTTCCGGTACTATGTGCGGCAGAACAATTAGTTATTAGTAAGAGCAAAAATTCCAAATATAATTACCTGCTGTATTATTGTAACTGAAATTCGTTAAATATTTACGTGTTTCCTTACTGGTTTACGGCGGGTACAATATAATCTGCAACGATGCTAACAACCGCTCTTTCTTGCTGATCAGCTTTATCCATATCAACATGGTTATTTGATGTGGTTACAACAATCATGTTCAAATCCGGGAAGCATATAACAAACTGTCCGCCATGCCCAATTGCCAAAAACACTTCTTGATTATTAATTTTTCCAAGCCACCAAAGGTAACCATACTGAACATCATCTAAATCTCCCCAGTTTGAGTTGCTCCAGTTAGTAAAGTTTGTTAACGATGCATCAATCCAATCCTGCGGAACAATTTGCTCACTGTTCAATTTTCCGTTATTCAGATATAAGTAACCAAGACGTGCCATATTTCTTGGTGTAAAGTACATGTTATTTCCGCCAAAATAATATCCCTGCGGACCCTGCTTCCAATCAGCACAAATGATATCCATTTTATCCAACAAATTTACTTGTGCAAAATCTTTAGTATTCATTCCGCTTGATCTTGTTATTATCACAGAAAGGAGATGAGTTAAAAAAGTATTGTATGAAAATGTTGTTCCCGGATCATAAATTAGCGGAAGTTGTATAGTTGTTTCTATCCAGTTTGCAGAATGATAAATATAATCATATAAACTTCTGTCATTTTCTATCCCTCCCCGCATCATTAAAAGGTGCTTTACAGTAATATTATGCTTTCTTGGGTCAATTGAAGAAGTAACGTATTCGGGAAAGAAATCAAGCATCCTTACATTTAAACTTCTTAAATATCCATCACGTAAAGCAATGCCGGTCATCGCAGAAAGAAAAGATTTTGATACTGATTTTACATTGTGTGCTGCGTTTTTATTGTAGCCGTTATAATATCTTTCTGCAACAATGTAACCGTTTCTTATAACCATTATACAATCCACAAAACCTCTGTTCTCTCCCTGCACAAAAGCCTCTTCAAGCATCTGCGAATCCATACCCTGTTTTTCCGGGGTAGATGTTTGCCAGTTAAAAGCTAATAATCCGGGTTCAACAGGTGCTTCATTGCAGGAAGTAAGAGAAATCAGCAAAAATAAAAAAATCCAAATAAATGTTTTTATTAAGACCTGCATATCTTTTCTCCTATTTTCGGTGTGCTTATAAGATTATTAAAATCTTAACAACAAATTACCGTAACAGCAAGGTTTTTCAAACCAAATAATTAGTATCTGAAATACTTAGTCCATAATTCTTTCAAAAAAGCATTTTTAAAAGAATTAATTAGTTAATAGCAGCCAATTTAACTAAGTTTCATGCCTCCGGTAATAGACCGGTTTTTTTTACTATTTATTTGAGGTTCTTTGTGAACACTAAGTTATTTGTGGGTTCTCTCCCCTGGTCAATGGACGATGAAGAGTTAAAGGAAACATTTGAAAAACACGGAAAAGTAGTTTCTGCAAAAGTTATTACTGACCGCGATACGAGAAGATCAAGAGGTTTTGGTTTTGTTGAAATGGAGAGTTCTTCAGATGCAAACAATGCAATTAATGCATTAAATGATTCGGAATTAAATGGAAGAAATATTGTAGTTAATGAAGCTAAAGCGCGCAGCTAACAAAATATTCTGTTCTAAGTTCTGAAAAAGGCGTCTTAAAGACGCCTTTTTTATTTTAAATACAATTACTTAATCACTCGTATTTTTTTACTTTTTTCAGCTTACCTCTTTCCTTTTTCGTTTTTGGTTTCATAAGTTTAAATACATCATTCTCAATAAAAATGAAAGGAACATTATGGGCAAGAAAGTTGAAGTAGCAGGAATAATGGGACCAATCTGGTTTATGGGATGGTTGTTTACCATCGGATTTCTTCAAACATCTTTTTTTAAAGGATTGCTGGCACTTATTATCTGGCCCTATTACATAGGTGATTTTCTTGCTGCAGCAATTAAGTAAGTAACATTGAGCCTGATCTCGGTAAATCGAGACGAGCTCCATATGACCTAAACAAGAAATTATAAACATATGAAAACCATTGGCTTAATAGGTGGTACGGGCTGGGTTTCAACCGTTGAGTATTACAGGTTTATTAACGGGGGAATTAATAAAAAACTTGGTGGACTTAACTCCGCGCAATGCTTTATCTACTCTTTTAACTACTCAGAGATTGATACTCTTGTTAAAAAGGATGACCTCGATGCAGTTTACGAACTGGTTCTTGATAAAGCTAAAAAACTAAAAGCTTGCTCTGTTGATTGTCTTGTACTTTGCGCAAACACTTTACACCAGTACGTTGATAAACTTGAAAAAGTTGTTGACCTGCCGATTGTACACATTGCCGATGCAACCGCAAAGGTTATTAAGCAAAAAGGTTTAACAAAAGTTGGCTTGCTTGGTACACGTTTTACAATGGAAATGGATTTCTATACCAAAAGACTAAGTAATGTAGGCATTGAAACAATAGTACCCGAAAAATCCGAGAGAGAGTATATACACGATAAAATTATAAATGAAATGCTTCACGATAATTTTAAGAAGGAAACAAGGGAAAAATTTCTTTCAATAATTGCTGATCTCCAAACAACAGGTGCAGGGGGAATTGTTTTGGGCTGCACAGAAATCCCTCTTTTAATAAAACAACAAGATGTTAAAATACCTTTGTTTAATACTTTAGAAATACATGCAGAAGCAATAGTGGATTTTGCGGTTGAATGAAAATGAAAACTTTATTTATAATTTTTCATAAGTGATTATGAAATCTATTTTTCCAAAACCTGCATTCAAAGTTGATGATATAATTTCTTACGCGGAATTATCTGCTGCTGAGAATGCAACAGTACAGAATGAATGAACTTTCAAATAAAACCTGAGTATTCAATCTTTTTAATGTCTGTCCGTAAAAATGCTCCTTATGCAGATGAATGGGATGAAAAAACGGGAACGCTTATTTATGAAGGACACGATGCTTTTAGTAATTGGGTTAAAAATCCAAAAGAAGCGGACCAACCGCTAACAACACCGTATGGTACTCTAACAGAAAACGGGAAATTTTTTACTGCTGCACAATCATATAAAATGAGATTAGTAGATGAGCCGCACAAAGTAAAGGTTTATGAAAAAATAAAAGATGGGATTTGGTGTTATAAAGGTTTCTTTAAACTTGTGGATGCAAAAATTAAAAGGGTGAGCAAAAGAAATGTTTTTAAATTCTATCTTCTGCCTGTAGAGTTTATTTCAAAAAGAAAACAAATTACATTACCACATTCGCGTATTATCCCAACAGTAGTTAAAATAGAAGTTTGGAAAAGAGATAAAGGACAATGTGTTTTGTGCGGCTCAAACGAAAACCTCCACTTCGATCACGACTTGCCTTACTCAAAAGGCGGTACAAGTTTAACTGCAGAAAATGTTCGCATTCTTTGTATGAAACATAATTTGAAGAAGTCTGATAAAATTCTAACAGTCCCTCCATTCTTTCTTTCATAACAAAAATTTATTACTTTAAAATTATGGCTTACAACGAAAAACTTGCAGACAGGGTAAAAGAAACATTAGCCGGTAAACGTAAGGTTAAGGAGAGGAAAGCATTAAACACTCAAAAATAATCGTTTGCAATTCTTCTAATCATTGCGTGGATTTTACTCCCAAGATAAACTGAGCCATTACGCTTATTAGAAAATATTATCATTCCAACCTTTTTCCTCGGATGAAACTCAACTTGTGCAGCCGCACCCGGCTCTCCGCCCTGGTGCTCGTACCAATCACCCAGTCTTTTATTCCAGATTAAACACCTACCAGTTGCAGGATTGTGAATTTTAAGAATCTGATTTATTGTGTTCTCTTCAAGAATTCTTGTTCCGTTAAATACCCCGCCGTTCAAATATGCAATTAGTAAATGAGAATAGTCTTCCATTGTTGTTTTAAGACTCTGTGCCGGAAAGTGTAATTGCCGGTAAGGTTCTATTATACTATAATTTTCCCAGTATTTTGTTACAACTTTATCCATATTTAAGTCTGCGTAAGCATAACTTGTGTTGCCCATTCCAAGCGGGCCAAAAATATTGTGCCTGCAGTAAGAGTTAAAATCGGTTCCGCTAACTTCTTCAACAATGTATCCTAATATTGCAGTACCAACATTAGAATATAATTCGCGTTCACCGGGCACTGTATTTTTCCAAACCGCGTTTACATAATTACTGCCGCCGGGTAAAACATATTGCGGTATCCATTCATTTAACGGCGGGGCAGAATCCAGTGGATAGTAATCGTAAAATCCCGGTACTTCATAATCATCTACCGGCCAGGCTAATCCGGAAGTATGAGTTAATAAAATTCTTATTGTTATTCTGTTTCCCGGATAATTAGGATTCCGTATTGAAACTGGCAGGTAATCGTTTATATCAGCATCAAGATCAATTAATCCCTGCTCGAAAAGCTGCATTACGGCAGTTACAAGTACAGTTTTTGAAACTGAAGCGACTGCGTAGATGGATCCGGAATCCGGCAGGCTGTTACTAACTGCAGAATTTCCGTAATACTTTTGCCAGACAATTTCATCATTTTTTATAACGCATGCAGAAAGTGATGGAATCTGGTATTTGCTCATCTCCTTTTTAAGTTCATTATCAAAATCAGTAAACTCTTCAACATCAGGATCAATTACCGAGCAAGTGTTGTTGAACAACATAAACAGCAATACAATTTGGAGTAAAATAATTTTTTTCATAAGCCTTTCACCAATCCAAGTTGAAACGGTAGCCAGTCATTAATGTTACTGCTCTTGTTTTAACAGTTCCCGGGTCATCAGAAATACTAATGAATTCATCAGGTTGTGTCATAACATTTGCAAATCCCCAGTTAATTCTCAGATCAAAAATTAATTCCCCATCCCACATAGCAAACTCTGTATTGATTCCAAACACAAGCCCGAAATCTAAATTGTTAATGCTTGAAACATTGCCGTTTATTTCTTCATTAGAAATTCTGATTTGTTTATCGCTGCTAAGTTTTAGTGCCGCAAATGGTCCTGCTATAATTATGGGATTAAATCCCCAATCGAGTGGAAGGTTATAACCCAAAAGAGCCGGCAGCTCTAAATAATTAATATGTAAGCTGTAATTAGTATTATAAAGAGGAGTTTGATCAAATTGATATCCTCTTTGTACAAAGTAAAGCTCGGGTTGAAAATTAAATGCATCTGATATTTTTACAGTGTAAAACATACCAAGCTGTAATCCGAAAACCGGGTTGCTTGTTTCATGCTGTAACCATGAAACTTCGTAACCTAAAAATGGAGTGAAATCTTTAGTTGATGATTGTAAGCCTGATATGGCGATTCCTCCCTTTAGACCAAGTTGTGCGTTAAGTGGTAAAGCAGCCACGAAAAAGAATAATATTAAAAACTTGTAGGCGACTTTTAACATAGTATCATTAATAGAGTTGTTATTAAGAAGTCTTAAATAAAAATACTGCTTTTTGAATAAAGAGGGTTCATATTATATGATTTGAGGAAGGATAATATTATAAAGTACAATTCTGCTATACTGAATGGCAGAACAAAAGCTACACCAAAACGAACGAGGAAATAATTAAACTGCCGGATTTTTCTACTTTAGAAGTAGTAGTTTTTTCGTCTGGCTAAGGTTACCTGCACTGAGCCGGTAAAAATAAATTCCCGAGCTTAAGTGGGATGCATCAAAATCAATTGAATAATTACCAGCCGGCTGCTGTTGATTAACAAGCGTTTCTACTTCACTTCCGAAAACATCAAACACACTTAATTCTATTTCACCTTCTGAAGGAAGCGAATACCGAATAGTTGTTGATGGATTAAAAGGATTTGGATAATTTTGTTCAAGAGTAAATCCAATCGCTCCAATAAAATCAACTTCAATTATATCAGAGTAATTGAATGTTCCATCATAATCAATCTGCTTCAACCCGTAGGAATAAACACCTGTCGCAAGGTTTTTATCTGTAAATGAGTAATGTTTTAACTCTGTTATTGTTCCGTAACCCTGAACAAATCCAATCATTTGCCAGTCATTGTTGTCATTCTGAGCAAAGCGAAGAATCTCAAAACCTTTATTGTTAGTTTCTGTTGAGGTAGACCAGTTTAAGTTTACTTTATCCTCTTCTTGTACAGCTGTAAATGATACCAGCTCAACTGGCAAAGGATTATCGCTGTCCGTAAACCTGGCAACATAATTTGCCTGGATATTATTGCCAACCTGCCCGAAGGCACCAGCAATTATCATAGAGCCGGTAGCGCCCTGAACAGCCATTGCATCAACTGAACCCGTTGCCCCTTCGCCGATTGGAGACCAGGTTGAATTAACTAAATTGTATTTTGCAATCCTGTTTGCGGGCATATTACCTGCAGTTGTAAACATTCCGCCAACATAAAGATCATTTTCGCTTTGCTGAATCGAAAAAACCGATCCGTTTACACCATCTCCGAGAGTATGCCATGCAGAACCATCCCATCTTGCTATTCTACCGGGAACACTCCCGCCAACCATCGTGAATACTCCACCCACATAAACATCATTTCCAACGATAGAAATAGCACGGGCAATTCCATTCACGCCGCCGCCAACATCAGCCCAGTTATTGCCATCCCACTTAGCCAGACTGCTTACATTATTACCCCCGGCAATATTAAAAATACCACCTGCATATACATCATTACCCGAAACAGCAATAGCATTAACTTCATTATTAATACCGCTGCCCAAAGGAGACCAGGAAACACCATCCCATTTAGCAATTCTGTTTGCAGTATCTCCACCCGCCATGGTAAAGAAACCACCGGCATAAAGATCTGTCCCGCTAACAGCTAAACACAAAACAAGTTCATTTACTCCCTGACCAAGAGCCGACCAGGTTGAACCATCCCACTTTGCTATGTTATTTACAGGAACGCCGCCTGCCATCGAGAAAAATCCCGCTGCATAAATATCATTTCCAATTACCGTAATTGCCCTAACTTCACCGTTCAAACCGGAACCAAGTGCAGACCATGAACTGCCATCCCACTTGGCAATATTATTTGCGGGCATTCCTCCGGCTAAAGCAAATAATCCTCCAACATAAACATCATTGTTTAAACCAGCCACTGCCTTTGCTGTACTGCTTAATCCGTCACCCATAGTAAACCACTCAATAGTCTCATCGTTAATTTGTGAGAATGTTAATGGTAAGAATACAATTAGTGCGATTAATACAACGATAATCCTATCTTTCATAGTTGTCTCCTTGTGTAAACAAATATTGCTAAAATTCTGCCATTTGTGATGGGTTTATCGGCAGGAATACCTATTTCAAACAAATATACAAAAAAATGGTTTTATATAAACTCACCAGCTATCGTGTTAATTCCACATTCAGTGTATGCAGTTTAATCCGCACTTACAAAGGTAAGATTGCACTAAAACGTACAAGGAAATATCTTCCCACAGGAGTCCATTAAGCCTATTCAAGGGTGTGATATTCAACACATAAGTTTACACGTTAAAAGTAAAGTCATATCATTAAAAATATCCTTTCATAAAGATTAAATGGTGTTTGGCAATTACCATCATTACGTTTTACCAAGTTATTATTGGCAACCAAATGTTCAAGTTAAAAGAGGTGTAATATGAAAAAGGCATTGATAATAGTTCAGAGTAAAAACAGCTCTACTAAAAAATTTGGTGAAGCAATTGCAGAATTCCTGCTTTACAGGGGGCTCTCCGCCGAGCTTATCCCGATTGACAGCTTTGAACCTAAAAAGCTTGAAGATGCAGATTATTTGCTTCTTAGCGGATGGAAAAACGGCACTTTATCTTCAATTAAGAATCCGGATAATGATTGGGTAAACTTTGTAAAAGAACTTCCCACACTTAATGGTATAAAGACTGCGCTATTCACCACGTATAAATTTTTCTCAGGCGGTATGTTAAGAACCATGAAAAAATACCTGGCGAACAAAACTGAGAATCTTGAATTTGCTTTTAGATCGAGAGATGGTTCTCTTTCTATTTCTGATAAGCTGAGTCTGAATGAATTTTTAAAATAGTAGTCGCTTAAGGTTTAAAGAAAAATCCACTTTATGCGGTTTTAGTCTTAACCGAAAAAACGGAAATCTCTTTGCTTAAAATTTAACGAACTGGTTAAAAAACATTTTAAAGCGTTGCTAATTCATCATTGTCAAAATTTCTCCTGTAATACGTCATATATTCAACCTTTCGTTCCATTGCAGCAATAACAGCATGGCTGAAATTAACCTTTTCAAATTTTTGAGCACTGCCAAGTCCGCCCGGACTGAATACATTTATCTCCATAAGTTTATCTCCAACAATATCCAATCCAACCAGGAACATTCCATCCTGTACAATTTTTGGTCTTACAATTTCTGCAAGTCTCAGATGAACGTCTGTAATCTCAGCCTGCCGTAGTTTTCCACCTGCATGAATATTGCTTCGCATATCATCACCAGTTCTTACGCGCCTGAAAGCTGCATACTTGCCTTTAAATTTGAGCGGTTCTCCATTCATAAGAAACAAGCGTGTATCACCCTCAGCCGCCGCGGGTAAATACTCCTGCGCAATTATATAACCATCCCTGCTTACAGCTTCAATCATCTGGTTAAGGTTTGCCATATCATCTTTCTTTACAAGAAAAACACCTGTTCCGCCTGATCCTTGCAGAGGCTTAAGGACAATGTTACCACCTTCATCGGTTGCAAACTTTTTAATTTCATCACGATCCCTGGTTATAACTGTTCTTGGTCTTACTTCTTCAGGAAAAAGCTGGAAGTACATTTTGTTCATAGCTTTGGCAAGCCCGTTCGGATCATTTAAAACAATTACACCATGGCGCATGGCGGCCCTGCCAAAAATAATTCCTGAAGATTGTGCCCATGAACGAAATCCTGAATCGGTGGAAGGGTCATTACGAAGCATCAGTACATCCAAATCATCAACACAAATGCGTTCCCTTCTAGCTTTTTTCCCCTGCAGGTCGGAAAGGTACACATCTGAAGAAACATATTTCTTTTTAGGAGCCGAGCGTGCTCTTGCATAAATTTTTTCATCAACTTCATATGCAAAATCACCTGCACCCATAACCCACACTTCGTGTCCCCTGTTAATACCCGCCATAGCCAAGCGCGTGGTTGTATAACCAGTTTGCTCTGTGCTTATTTCATTTACCATAAGTCCCAGTTTCATATCCGTTTCCTTTCTATTAATTCTAATGGTTCTAAACCGTTTTTTAATATTTTAAGTTTTTCTAAAATTTTCTCATCATCTAAATAACGGGGGCGTAGTGGTGCTTGTTTAAGAACCTGTCTGTATTGTAATTCTTTAATAACTGATACATGATCAGTGGAAATTTTTCCTATAAAAAGCGGTTCGAGTTCGCCACCATCTTTTAAATATTCTAACAGGTCTACCAATCCACGCAGATAAATAGCATCTTTAACTAATCCTCCGCCTCGGTAGATTCTGATTGTAATAGTAAATGCAGTTCTCTGATCAAAGCCAAAATCCTTATTCAGATTTTGAAAAGTATCTAAAAACGTTGCTCCCGAAATTAAATTGTGTGCTGCTACTACTCTTCCAGCCAGCAAACGCATACGTGGACGGCTTAAACCACCAACAAGATATTCAGACAGAACCGCTAATCCTTCCTGAAGCTCTTCATATCCGGATAACCCGGAATATAGCTGTTGGAAACGCTGTGCTTTACCATTAAAATAAGTAATAATATGAGTCCCAACCTCATGCTGCAATAATGCTTCAACCCTGGATGGGTGAATTTTTAAATCGCTTCCAATCAGTAAATTACCGCGGGAGACCATCAATCCAACAGTATCATTACGCACAAAAACTTTACTTGTAAGATCGGGATATGTTTTTCTATAATGTTCTATTTCATTATTTGCACGCTGTGCAAATTCAGCCGCATTAATTAAGCGCCCTGAGCCTTTTTCCCGTGAACGGGGACGGATTTTGGTTAAAATATTTTTAGCAAGTTTAAAAAGTTCTTTGGTAACATTACCGTAAAGTTGTAAGCTTCCGTAAAGAAACTCTGGTTTGCCCCTATCCCATAACATTGTTAGCTGCCGTTCAAGCTCCACTTGTTTTTCCCTGAAAATAAAAGCAAGTGTTGGATCTTCAACTTTTTCTATGCGGATATCATACAACTTCCTTTTAATAAGCGGTGGAGAAACAGGTAAAGGGCGATAATAGAGAACAGGGGATTTTTCAAAATGTGATTGTTTGAATTTATTCCAGGCTGATTCTGTATTAATCGGTGTAACATTCAATAAAAAATCAAATGAGTTGCTTATTTCAGATAATTGATTATCAATTTCCCATACGGCTTTTACAACCGCTCTTCTTCCTAATGCCTGGTAATTTGGCGGGCGAAGCGAAGTTTGGTTTCTTGAAAACTCAAAAACAGCTTGCTTTAAGGCAACTGCTAATCCCTGGTGAAGAGTTCTAAGCACAAGAGGATAAATTTCACCATTTGCAGCATTGCGATAAATAGGTTCAACATGCAAGTCTATTATAAAGCAATTAAGGTTTTTCGCTTCCTGGTTTGATAAAAGGACTGCTTTTCCTGATTTTTCAACCATTCCATTATAATGCACTTCAACAGCTGCTGCTCGTTTTAAAACTCTAATTCTTTTAATTGATCTTTCAAGAGTTTCAACAGTTCTGGTTGGCGGCCGTGTTCGTGAGGTGTAAATAGTGAACGATGGTTTTACAATATTTCCGTTGGTTTTATTGCTGTTATTATTTTTCAGTCTTGAAGAGATCTCGATAATTAAAAATGCTTTACATTCATTAGAAAGTTTTTTTACGATTACACGTAATAATTTTGTTAAGCTTGGTTTAAGTCGTGCATCATCCGATACAATTAGATAAGAAGCTTCTCCTTTTACAAGCCGATCCGTTCCTTTATCTGAATAATTATGCGGTTTTCGGTATACAATAAGAAATGGCAGGGTTCTATCAATATGCAGTCTTCCATCCAAAGGTAAAACGCGTCGAACTTGCTTACCCTGCGAAAGACGTTCATCAACTTCACTAATTAGTTCATCTGTAATAGTATATTTAGATTTCGAAACCATTTTGTTTGTTCTGAGATAATATAAACGAATTGTATAGCTTTAGCAAAATGCCCGATCGGTAAATTCATTGTTTAGCTGATTTGTTAATTTTCCCCAGTTCACTCATAACCCCTTGTGCGGTAAAGTTTAGTGCTGATTTTAAATATTCAAACTTATCCTCATAAAGATTGCCCGTCCATTCATCCATAAAAAATTTTTTAAACTCTATTGATATAACGCAAGCAGATTCAGGAAACTTTTCGTGAATATATTTAGGAAAATAACCTCCTTTAAATTTTATATTCTCTCTGACATCAAGATGAGAACCCATATAGTTAAAACTTTTTAGGTCTGAAATAAATCTGTCTATTATTGGGGCCCAGAGTTTCCTGTTCATAGTACCCGTTCCTATGTTTACCTCGGGATTAAGTTTGGGATCGTCTTCAATTTCATCGGGACCTTTTCGCCTATAACAATAGGAGTGAATATCATAAACCACAAATCTTCCAAATCTTTTTTTGAAATCATTAAGTAATCTATCCAGCTCACTATAAAATTTATCATAAAGTTCGAAAGAGTGATTAATCATTTTTTGTGAGGGTGGTGTGCCATATATTTTTAGCCCCCAAGCATCTTCAGGATTAATGTAAACAGCACTATTCCTGGGACGATTTAAATCTACTTCAAATCGGGATCTCAAGCCTATAAGTCTTGTATCAGCAATTTCTGTTAATTTTCCTGTAAATGGATCTTCTTCCCTGAATTGGTCATCATCTTTCAATACCATATTATTTTTAAGCTCTTCCCTTACGAAATTTCCGTCATGAATAGCTGCTGCAATAAGCGGTGTGTTTCCTTCAATAAGCTTCCATATCTCTTCTTTCACATAAGCTCCTGATTATTAATATTTTCAAAACACAGAATATTTTCAATATAACATAAATATTGACAAAAGAAGAATTTTAATAATGATTACATTTGCTAAAAATATAAGTTGATCAATATGAGCGCATGGGCACAAATTAGTCCTTTTTGATTTTTTATAATTTTTCTCTCTGAACTTTTTATAAGACTATTAATCGGGAAGGATAATATCAAGTTGGTTTTATTAGAATGGGGCTTAGGTTAGTTGCTTCTGCTGTTTCTAACCAACTTGCCATTATTCATAATCAAACGATTTTCTCCATTAACATATGTAACTTTAATTTTTGGGCGGTAGAATAAATAATCGCGGTGTATTTGAGATTTGTTTTTCCCACCACCAGGAAAATCTTCGTTATTACCAAAAGCAATGTGTGCCGTACCCATAGCTTTTTCGTCTTCCAGCATGTTCCCGGTTATAGCTGCGCCGGGATTTACACCAATACCTAATTCACCAATTACTTTTGCATCTTCATCAATACTTTGCAGTTCTGATATTTTATTAATTAAATCTTCATCTTCGCTTTCAAGCTTTGTAATTTTTCCATTCTGTAGATAAACTTTTAAGGGGCTTTTAATCAAACCGATATCTCCAATGCTAGCATCAAAAACCACTACCCCTTCCGCTTCTTTTTCGAGGGGTGCACAAAATACTTCACCACAGGGGAGGTTACATTCCAGGCTTTGCTTAACACCTACATCACCAATAAAAGGACGATCTTTTACCCTAAGAACTAAATCTGTTCCCTCATCTGTTGTAATATGAATTTTATCGGCATCAGAAAGTAAATGAAGAAGCACATCGGCAGTCGATCTCATTTTTTTGTAATCCACATTTACAGAACCAAGCATCATTTCTTGTGTAATACCGGGCATATGCCCGATTTTCCTATATCTGCCCTCTTCCGCCTCAAATAGCCACTTGATACGGAAATTAATTTCCCGGGGAAAGGCTTTAATAATATTTAAGACAACACTCTTACCTGGTAAAAGTTTTATAAGTTTTTCGGGAATCTCATTTAAGGGACGATCATTTTCATCAATCTCATAAGTTGCGTTCTCACAGGTAATTTTATCACAAGCATTTTTAAATGCGTTCGCTATCGTTCTACTGTGAATATCAGTTAAGATAAGAACTTTGTCTTTTGCAATAACCTCAAATACTTCTATTAAAGCCATGTATGCAGCGTTAAACATTTTTTCCTCTCTGCTCATGTTGCACCCTTAAAAGTTATTTGTTGCTGATGTCAACTGAAAAATGAAAATTAATTTTTCTTAGTAATTTACAATATCTATTGCCTGCTTGCTGTAAATGTGCCGCTGTAACCAAAGCCCTCCTGGTTAACCCATTTCCACTCTCCCTCGAAAGCACCATTGCCAAAAGTGCCTGTTAACCTGGTATCTATAGTAACATCATCAGGATTAAGATTTATGCTCATCATTTCATCTTCTATTGAACCCATAAAAAAACCACTTCCAAATTGTGCACCGCAGTTATTGCATTCGCGCACTTTTCTAATATTCCAGTTTCCTGTAACACCTGTAGAATCAGGTTGATTTATGTAAAGCGTTCCTTCTCCAACCAATTCACCTAGAAAGTTATAACTTCTGTAAAGATAACTTCCGTACGGAAATGATTCGCTTGTTTGTGTTGATGAGCAGGAAATAATCAATAACATTATAATTGGTAAAGTTAATAATGATGCTTTTTTCATAAGTTTCTCTATTCAAATCGTTAAACAAATAAATTGTTGTTAAAATCTTTTATAAATAAGCCAAAGTCAACAGAAATAATCAGCAATGAAAAAGTGCAGCATATTCATTTAAATAATTTAAAATTCCCAATGATGGCAATAAATCTATCTATTCTTTCAAAATTGAAATTTATTATTCTCAATTGTTTGATTGTGGCTGAAAATCAAATGATCTGTAAATCTTGTTTTGGCTTTTTTTTTGATGTAAAAGCTTATTAATAAACAATGTGAAATTTTAATAATCAGAAACTAAAAAGTTATAAGAAGATGTATAAAATATTATCTGCAAAATTTATAGCACCCGAAGTTAAAAAGTTTGTTATTGAAGCACCTAAAATTGCTAAGAAACGCAAAGCCGGGCAGTTTGTAATAATAAGGATAAACGAACACGGAGAAAGAATTCCTTTAACTATCGCTGATTCAGATAATGAAATGGGAACCATCACAATTATTGTTCAGGGAGTTGGAAAAACCACTAAAGAATTGAATTCGCTGGAAGGCGGCGACGAAATTATGGATGTTGTGGGTCCGCTGGGCAAACCATCACACATAGAAAATTTTGGAACAGCAGTTTCAATTGGCGGAGGTGTTGGTACTGCAATTGCTTATCCCACTGCTGTTGCATTAAAGGAAGCCGGCAATCATACAATTTCTATAATTGGCGGAAGAACAAAAGAATTTGTTATTCTGGAAGATGAACTTAAGCAGGCTTGCGATGAAGTTTATCCTGCAACTGATGATGGAAGCTACGGATTTCACGGATTCGTTACGCAAAAACTTCAACAGTTAATTGATGAAGGAAGAAAAATAGATTTCGTTCTTGCTATAGGTCCTATTCCAATGATGAAGGCTGTTGCAGAAGTCACAAGACCACACGGAATTAAAACTGTCGTGAGCTTAAATCCTGTTATGGTTGATGGGACAGGAATGTGCGGTGGCTGCCGCGCAACTGTTGATGATAAAACTGTTTTTGTTTGTGTAGATGGTCCTGAATTTGATGCACATAAAGTTGATTTCAAAACTCTTGATAGCAGAAACCATGCTTACACAAAAGCTGAGCACGATGCGCTGGAGAAACATACTTGTAACCTGGAAAAAGTGATGCAAGATCATAAAGAAAAAATTACTGCATAAAAATTTATAAAGAGATTACTGATGGAAAAATTATCCAATAAAGAAAGAATGAAAATACCCCGCCAGCCAATGCCTGAGCAGGATAGCAAAGAGCGGGCACATAATTTCAAAGAAGTTAATCTTGGTTTTACAGAAGAGCTGGCAAAAATGGAAGCACAGCGATGTCTTCAATGTCCAAAACCATCCTGTGTAGAGGGATGCCCTGTGGGTGTAAAAATAGGCGATTTTATCACGCTTGTTGCAGATGGAAAATACAAAGAAGCTGCTGCAAAAATAAAAGAAGATAATATGCTTCCTGCAATTTGTGGAAGGGTTTGCCCGCAGGAAGAACAGTGCGAGGTTAAATGTGTTGTTGGTAAAAAACATGAGCCGGTTGCAATTGGAAGGTTGGAAAGATTTGTTGCGGATTACGAAAGAACTGAACTTGGATTAAGAAAACCAGAAGTTCTACCCAAAACAGGTTATAAAGTTGCAATTATCGGTAGCGGTCCTGCTGGTTTAAGCTGCGCGGCGGATCTTATTCAGAAAGGGCACGATGTAACAGTTTTTGAGGCTCTGCACGAACTTGGAGGAGTTTTAATTTACGGCATTCCTGAATTTCGTCTTCCAAAAGAAATTGTTAAAACAGAAATAGAAGTACTAAAAGATGCTGGTGTTGAATTTAAAACCAATGCTGTTATAGGATTTACTGATACACTTGATGAATTACTGGAAAACGGCTATGACGCTGCTTTTATAGGTGTAGGTGCGGGGTTACCTTATTTCCTTAATATTCCAGGTGAAAACCTTAACGGGGTTTATTCTGCAAACGAGTTTCTTACCAGGGTTAATCTTATGAAAGCATATAAATTTCCTGAATATGATACCCCGGTTTTTGATTGCAGGGGTAAAAATATTGCAGTGTTTGGGGGGGGGAATACTGCAATGGATGCTGTAAGAACTTCAAAGCGGCTTGGTGCAAAAAACGCATACATTATTTACCGAAGATCAGAAATTGAAATGCCGGCAAGGGTTGAAGAAGTTCATCATGCAAAAGAAGAGGATATAGAATTTCTCTTGCTTGCCAATCCACTTGAATTTGTCGGTGATGATAACGGTTGGCTTAAAGGTGTTAAGCTTATAAAAATGGAGCTTGGCGAACCAGATGATTCAGGAAGAAGAAGACCTGTACCTATTGAAGGCTCAGAATATATACTTGATATTGATATGGCGGTAATAGCAATTGGCAATGGCTCAAATCCAATCATACAAAAAACTACACCTGATTTACAGTTTAATAAGTGGGGCAACATCCGGGTTAATGAAGAAACTATGGAAACATCAAAAAGAGGTGTGTTTGCCGGCGGAGATATTGTTACGGGTGGTGCAACGGTTATACTTGCAATGGGTGCAGGAAGAAAAGCTGCTGCTGCAATTGATAATTTTCTCTTGAAAAAAGAAAAGCCAGTAGAAGAGAAGGTTTCTTAATACCCTGTTTATAAATACTAAGTTTTCGAAATATTCATTAAGTTGTGATTAATCGAATAGAACATCTTAATTAATATTTTATTATGATCCGGTTTGCTGCTCTTATATCAATAATTGTTTTTGTTTTTTTACCTGCTGATCTGCTGACACAACAGGCAGATGTTTGGGAAAAATTATCCACCCCTGTAAATAAAACATTACGCAATATAAGTTTTGTTGATGCTCAAACAGGTTGGGCCTCAGGTGAGAGCGGCACAATAATTCACACTTCAGATGGCGGTGATAACTGGATTGTACAAAACAGCAGTGTGCAAACTTTTATTGTAGACATTTTTTTTATTAGTAAAACTCTTGGTTGGGCGCTTACCTTTAAAGATTCTTTCCCTTTTGGTACTGTAATACTAAAAACTACAAACGGTGGGGAAACCTGGGTGGGTGAAGATTATCCCGATGATAATGTTTTTATGAATACTGTTTTCTTTTTTGATTCAGTTAACGGATTGATGGGAGGCACTTATATTGCAACAACAATTAATGGCGGTTTAAGCTGGGTTGAAGCGGAAGTGGATTCAAATATTATTTCCGGATTACCCGTTTACAATTTCAATTTTTATACACGCAACTTTGGATATGCTTGCGGTGGCTACCTTGACCTTGCCGGCGTAATTTGGAAAACAACAAACTATGGATTTAACTGGTATGCAGAAGGCGTTAGCCCTGATCAGGTTTTTGATATTTTTATTAAAGATTCACTAAACGCCATTGCTCTTTCTGGAGATCCTGAGGGATTATATGGAATGGGAAATATTCTTACCACAAATGCAGGGTTAAGTTGGAGTTATGAAGAGATGAGTTTATCCGGGCTTTCATTTTCAATAGATTTCAGAAATGAAACCGAGGGCTGGTCTGCATCAGGTTATAAATTCATGGTAACTTTTGATGGCGGGTTAACCTGGGAAGATAGAGAAACTCCAGATAGTGCGGTGATATATGATCTTGTATTTCTTGATTCCGTGAATGGATTTGCTTCTGGAGAAAATGGTGTTATATTAAAATATGTTGGGGCTACAGGAATTGACGAAAATAATATTGTTCCATCTGGATATTTTCTTCATCAGAATTATCCTAATCCATTTAATATACAAACAGTAATTAAGTATGATATTCCAGAAAGAAGTTATGTATCAATTAATATATATGATGTTTTAGGCAACCAGATCACTTCATTAATAAATGAGTTTAAATCAGCCGGAAGGTATGAGGTTACATGTAACGCTGAATCATTAACGAGTGGGGTATACTATTATCAACTGATTACAAAAGCTTTCTTTCAATCAAAAAAAATGATTCTATTAAAGTAAAACCCCTTGCGTTTATTTAGCGCAAGAGGTTTGCGAAATTTTTCATCTCTTTGATTACTTCATCAGTATCATTTTTTTTGTCTCTATAAAATTTCCGGCTTGTAACTTGTAAAAATAAATGCCACTTGAAAACCCAGATGCATTCCAACTATAGTTATAAATTCCTGCAGCCAGATTTTCAGAAACAAGAATTTCTACAATTTCCCCCAGAGTATTAAACACTTCAATCTTAACAAAAGATGAATTAGGAATTGAAAACTGAAGTCTAGTAACTGGATTAAATGGATTGGGAAAATTTTGCTGTAACCTATATTCTGATGGAATTTCCTCAGTTATTTCTTGTACCGAAACAATAGTTTCAAGCGTATCAATGTACATTTCATGACTAGCAGTCCATATCGGCCCTGAAGTAATTCCTCCCGCAATGTTTAGCTGCCATATATTGTCTGCCAACCTGAAGGAGGTTCCCTGGTAAGCGGTTATCGGTGTAGTTTTGTTCGGTAATTGGGTCCAAGCCGTCCAGGAATCTCCATCTGCATCGTAAACCCAGACTTCGGATGTTGAAGAGAAATCATCAGATGAGCTTCCTCCAACAATAATTGCCTTTCCATTTCCCCAAGAGTAAGCTTGAAACCTAGCTTTAGGCCCTCCTGGAAAATTAGTTCCTCGCGTCCAGGTTATATCTGCAGGATTGCTGGGATTAACAGCACCAATCAAAACACTATCAACCTGCAGTCTTTCAAAATTATTTGTATATCCTCCAACATATAAAATTCGGCCCTTATCAAGTGAGGTTACAGCGCCATCCCCCCTGCCATCACCAGGCATTGGAGTAGCTGAATTCCAGATGTTTGAACCTTTACTCAGGTAATTAACATCATTTAATAAATTATTATTTTCATCTGAACCCCCGAGGACATAAAGCTGTTCATGATCTATCACCGCTGCCCTGCCATAAAAAATTTTTTTAGAATAATTTCCATAATCACTCCAAGTGAATGTTTTTAAATCCATTCTATAAACTTCATCTGTTGGTAGGCTTGCGCCATCTTTATATCCACCAATGCTTAACAAAGCCCCATCAAACTTTACACCTATATTGTGGGTAATTGTATTAGTTAGGTTTGGCAAATTTTCATATCTATCAGCAACTAAATCATATTCTAAAACTTCATTTTTAGGAACATTGTTTACGCCTAATCCGCCAAGAGAAATCATGCCGAAACCATTCCTCATTGATGCGGCATAGTATCTCGCTGATGGAAGATTTAATCTACTAGACCAGGTTCCGTAATTATAATCTTGATTAGTAATCTCGATATTATCAACAGCTGCGGGGGTTTGTTCTCCTCCTGAGTTATCATTTCGCCAGGAAAAAACAACTCTCATTGTTTGTTGTGTTAATAAATCCGTTCCCAACTTAAACCTATATCCCCTGTAAAAATCAAATCCTTCAAATTCGGTTCCGCTTAATTGTCCTTCATTTATAACTTCACCTGCAACCGGTTGAAAAGTAGTAGGAACAACGTGAACACTCATAAAATCTTTACTTGTTTCACCTTTTGATTTCCATCTAAAAGTTAACATTGTAATATCTGTAGCGAAGGAAAAATTAATGTCCTTGTAAAAGTGAACTACAGATTCTTCATTTGTTGTATAAGAGTTTGTAGTGCCGCCATCATTTGAAATATATGCACTTCCAGTATTATTGTAAC
Source organism: uncultured Ignavibacteriales bacterium (assembly GCA_963714405.1). Taxonomy (GTDB): domain Bacteria; phylum Bacteroidota; class Ignavibacteria; order Ignavibacteriales; family Ignavibacteriaceae; genus JAZGGS01. Next base: position 762,104 of record CAVQOH010000002.1, read on the forward strand.
CGGTAGCATTGCCAACCACCCACTCATTGGTAAAGCTGCCATTCACTGTTATCCAACCATTCCAATTTCCAGTGTTAAAATTGGTGTATTCAATCTGCTGTGCTATAATACTCGAAAAGTTAATTGCTGTAGCTGCAAGTATTATAAAAAATTTTTTCATTCTTACCTCCTTGGCTATTTCACTTGTATAGGTTTTTTCGATTCTACTTATGGTTATTAGTTGAATTTAAGAAATAAATGTTTAACCACAAACAATGATTATATGTGATAAAGAATTTGGTGTTGGTAATTGTTTGTAATCGGCGCAATAAGTTGCTGATTTTTTACTGATTTGCAAAGGTTTCTCAATTTGTAATTAATAATCGATTCGAATAATAAATATTATCTTGGGGAGAAATTTTAACGAACTGCGTGTAAACACAGGATTGGCAGAACAAATTGCGATAGGATGGGATTTAACTTAGAAAAAGTGGTAGTAATATCATGATTTCAATTATTAACCTTAAGATCAAAGTATTGAAAAAGAATATATAACTAATTACTCTTCAAGTTTCGCTGATATGCAGGTTCTAACTCTAGCCGGTTTTTCTTGCGAGTTTTAAATTTATTTATAAGCACTCTTAAATCACTTATCACATATAATGTTGAGGGAAGCATTAATAAAGTTATAAAGGTTCCAAATATCAATCCTGCGGCAACTGAAACTGCCATCGGTACGAGGAACTGCCCTTGTTCACTTCTTAAGAATATTATTGGTGCTAAACCTGCTGCAGTAGTAACAGTAGTTAGAACAATTGGTCTAAATCTAACCATCCCTGCTTCTAAAAGTGCTTCACTAACCTCCATTCCAGATTTGATAAGATTATTGTATTTATGAACAAGAACAACTGAATCATTTACAATAATTCCTGCAAGTGCAACAATTCCTAAAAATGAAAGTATGGAAACAGGAATGCCAATAACATAATGCCCAAGCACTGCACCAATAATTCCAAGTGGAATTAAACTCATAATAAGCATTGTTTGCATATATGATTTTAACAGGAACATAAGAATTGTAAACATTAAGAATAATGCTATTGCCATGGAAAAAATCATTGAATCTACCATCTTGCCAACATATTCAGTTTGGCCGCCCAATTTTCTTGTAACTCCATCAACTTGTGAAAGCACCGATGGAATAATGGTGGCTTCAAGTTCTTGCAGAACCACCGCCTGATCGTTTCTGGAATAATCCAAATCTGCATGAACTGTTACTGAACGCTCACCATCCTCATGTCTTATTCTTCTCAATCCTCTTTCAATTCTAAATGAAGCAACCTCTTTAAACGGAACATATTCACCGGTTGGGGTTATTACTTTAAGATTTTCCACCTGGCTAATTGAAATACGATCTTCTTTTGTAAACCTTACCCAAATTTTTAGTTCATCCCTTCCTCTTTGAAGGCGCATAACTTCCTGCCCATAAAATCCCTGGCGTAGCTGAGTGGTTAGATCTTTTACTGTAAATCCAATTGCTTTGCCTTTCGGTTTTAGTTCAACTACAAACTCATTGTTGCCTAATGGAGTATCATCCTGAATATCTTTAACCCCATCAATTTTCTTAAGTTCTTTTTTCATCAATTCCTTTGCTTTAAAAAGCTGATCATAATCTGAGCTGGCAAACCTTACTGAAATAGGTCTTCCGCCAAAATTCCAGCTTCCAACAGTAACGTTTTCAGCTTCGGGAACGGATCCAACAAAATCTCCTAGTGCTTGTGAAAATTCTGCAATTGAATATTCTCTATCAGCAGAAGATGGAAGGACTATAAAAATATTCAGCACACCCCCATTCATCCAGGAAGTATAATTTTCAATCGGGTATGCTTTACCTTCCTTCTCCCATTCGTGTGCGAAATCAACAGCTTTATTTATAATGCTGTATCTTATCTCGTTCGCAACTTCAGCAGATGTACCCGCAGGCATTTCTACTTGTATTCTTGCATAGGGCGGTTCAATCTGTGGAAAAAATTGTGCATTAACGTGTGAGCCCTGAAATAATCCTGCAATTATAAAAATAACAGCAAGTACTGCAGCAGAAACAGACCAACGGTTTCTTAAACAAAAGGCAAGAAATCTTTTGTATGCTGTATTGGTTATCCATAGCAGGAACTTGTTTAATTTTTTTCTCATTCTTGTAAGCAATCTTTCATTTTCTATTGCTGGTAGAAGTGCTCGTGAGTGCGCGATGTGCGCCGGCAGAATAATTATAGCCTCTACTAATGAAAATAAAAGTGAAATTATTACAACAGCAGCTATCTGCCATACATGTTTACCCAGCATTCCGTAAAAGAAAAAGTACGGGGTGAATGCAACTATTGTTGTAATGATTGAAATTGTAACTGGTTTAATTACTTCAAGTGTGCCATCAATTGCAGCCCGGACAGATTTTTTGCCATATCTTTCCCACTGAGAGTATATGCTTTCACCTATAATTATTCCATCATCAACAAGAATTCCTATCACAAGTATAATTCCAAATAGGCTCATCTCGTTTATGGTGATATTTAACGCCCAAAGGACAAAGAACATGCCTAACAGTGAAATTGGAATTCCAAGTGCGACCCAAAATGCAAGGCGTGCATTAAGAAATATACCAAGCAGTAATAACACCATAATTAATCCAATTAAACCATTTTGTGTCATTAGCTCGATTCGTTCTTCCAGTTCTGTTGTTTCCTTAATAAATGTGTTGAAATGAACCAGCCCGGCATATTTTTTTTCATATTCTGCCGCAAGATTTTCTGCAATTTCAACAATTTCAACCACATCTTCATTATTATTATAAAAAATATTAAACCCAACTGAGCGGCGACCATTGTATTCGGAATACATTCTGTTTTCAGGCCATTGTTCTCGAATTGTACAAATATCAGAAAGGTATATTTTTCTGCCATCAATAGAAGAAACAATTTCTATTCCTTCAAAATCAACTGCTTCGTATTTTTTTTCATATGTTCTAATAAGAATTTCTTCCTGTTCTGTTAGCACAGATCCAGATGATAAATTTAGATTGGAATTACGTATAGCGGTCGCTATGTCCGATATTGTAAGTTTGTATCTGATCAAATCATCAGGAGATATTTCAATAGAAAATTCTCTATCAGGAATTCCCCACCACCATATGTTTGACATTTTGCCGGTTGCAAGCAGTTCGTCTCTAAATTCTTCAACTATCTTTTTTAATGTAAATAAATCATCCGGGCCATAAATGCTGAACATAATCGCCCTGTTCCACATCGTTTGCTGAGATATAACGGGTTTTTCTGCTTCGGTGGGATAAGAATTTATAGAATTAACCGAATTTTTAATCTCCTGAATTGCTTTATTCATATCATAACCTTCAGAGATTTCAACCCTTACATAACCCCAGTTGTCTGATGAAGTTGAAGTAATTTTTTCAATTCCTTCCAGCCCCCTCAGGCTTTCTTCAATCTTTACAACTATACCTTCTTCAACTTCCAAAGCAGATGCACCGGGAAAAGGAACATTTATTTCAACTTCTTCTAATTCAAATTTTGGATTAATTCTTTTTTGAAGATTGAAAAGTGCAAATATGCCGGCAATGCATATTATTATCATTACCCAGTTTGTAACAATCGTATGTTTTATAAAATACTGAATAAATTTGGACGCCATACCTTAACCTTTTTTAATCCGTGCAATAACTATTCTTTTTGTGATAGTTGGTTTTCTTTTTCAGTAACCGGTACTTCTTCTTTTAGCTCTATTGATTCATTTGTTGATTGAACATCCATTCCAATAAGCGGTTTTTGTAAGATTGTAGTTATTATTTTCATTTCGTTGGGCACAGTATTTTTAATAATTGCAACATCTCCTTGAATTGCAACAACTTCAACTTTTGTTCTTGCAAGCTTTCCTTCTTCCATCGTATAAACCTGGTTTTCATTATCAACTACATACCTCGGAATTTTTGCTACGTTTTTCATTTTCATTCCATCAACCTTAACAGAAACATAATTACCGGGTAGAAATGACGGTTTAAGTTTGCCATTGTAAAAAGAAACATAAACATTTAGAGTTTGTGAGTTTCTGTTCAGCAAAGTCTCCCGCCTATAAATTTTACCCTGAAGCACATCTTGCCTATTCTTTTCAGTAAATATTTTTACGGCTGGTGGGTAGGTGAAGTCAATCAGGTTAACTTCATCTAATAAAAGCGGAACAGCTATTTCTACATTAACAGCATCGCTTAGCGTAAAAAGTGGTTGCCCGGTTGATACATAACTTCCCTTTATTATTCCATTTGATTTTATATAGCCAGTAAACGGGGCTATAATTTTATGCTTTGAAAGAAGTATTTCCTGGCTGCTAACAGTGTAATACTTACTATAAATACCTCTTGTGCTAATCTTTGTTTTTTCTTGAGGATTTGTAATTTCCGGCAGTTCTGGCATTGGTTGATGAATATCCAACCCATTAAAATATTCATACCATTTGCGGTATGCCTTTTCATCTTCAATTTTAATTTCTGGAAGAACAAGCGCAATAGAATTAATAAATTCAGAGCGAAGTGTATAGAGGCGATTTTCAACCTCTCTGGAATCAATCTCTAAAATCAGTTCGCCGTTATTTACAAATGTTCCGTCCTTCAAATCATTTTTTGCAAACATAACCTCACCGGGTGCCTGGCAAACAACCTGAAGAGTTTTTTGTGATTCAATCACACCGTTTCCCTCAATCTCCAGAACCAAATCACCAAATAATACTGTTTCTGTTTTTACCAATCTAACCTCGGGATCTACCTCTCTTTTGTTGCTCTCTTTTTCTGCTGATCCAAGCAGTGTCATAATTAGAAATCCTAAAACAACAATTCCCACAACAGAACCGAGTTTAATTAAGGTGCTTTTTTTAATTCTCATATATTACCCTGGTGATTAACTTATTTACATTATAACTAAGACAGCAAAAATACTGAAAACGTTTAGTTGTTTAAATAAACAAACTTTTTACGTTTTATAAACGTGAAAAATTAAGGAACAGAAATTTTTGTAAAAACTCAATTGTGTTGAGTGGAAAATATCCTGTATAAAGCGAAATATAGTGGTTTTCAAAATAAAAAAGCGCCATATAAATGGCGCCTTTGTTACAATCATTTTTTTTGTTATTTAAGTAATGTCATCTTCCTAACATCGCTTAATATTTTTCCACTAGAATTAGTTGCAATAATTTTATAGAAATACAATCCGCTGGTTAAGTCCTGAGCATTAAAAGCAATTTTGTGTGTACCTGCATTAAAATTATTACTAACAACTTCCGAAATCCACTCTCCTAAAAGATTGTAAATATTTATGGAAACTTTGGAATCTTCAGGTATTGAAAATTGAATTGTTGTTGTAGGATTGAAAGGATTTGGATAATTTTGTTCGAGAGAAAATATAACCGGCAATTCAACTTCAGCATCTACAACATCAGAATAAGTATAACTTCCGTCCAAATCTATTTGCTTTAACCTGTAGTAATATAAACCGCTGTTAACATTATTATCTCTGTGGCTGTAGCTTTTGGGTTCTGTTGTAGTTCCAAAGCCGGGAACAAAACCAATTTTCTCAAAATTAATATTATCGGTGCTCCTTTCAATTTCAAATCCAGAATTATTAATTTCAGATGAGGTGTTCCATCTTAGCTCAACTGAATTATTAATTACAGAAGCAGTAAAAGAAATTAGCTCTACGGGAATTACGGCATCTACATCAAAAGGATCAATAAACCGTGCTGAAACACCTGCAACAACTGTTCTTAATAGAGCTCCGGTTGTCCCGTCAAGTTCATGAACGCCGGTCCCACTCGTAACAAGATAGTTTCCGTTAAGCAATGGATAACAGCCTCTCAATCCGGTAACAGCATCAAAGTAATTTAATTGGGCACCATTACTGTCATATATGTACAATCCGGAAGGTGTGGAAAAACCGGCAGCAATTACATTTCCGTTGGTTAGTTCTTTAATTTGTTCTGGGAAATTTAAGCCAGTAACAAAGTCGTCTAAATATGTGCCCCCTAAATCATATCGTGCAATGTTATCACTTGTTCCGGCCGAAATCAGAATATCAGATGTTCTAAAAACAATTTCCCATGGGCTGTCCATAACTGCTGCGTTAGGTTCAATAAAATTACCAACATAGATACCTGATGGATTAAATTGTGCTATTGCATCAGAATTTGCACCTGATGCAACTGTTGCTAATAATGAATTAAGATCGGGAGCAATTTTAATTCCCCTCATATTGTCTAACGTATCTTGAATTCCGCCAACCCAAATCCCCAGAAAATTTCCTAATGTATCATAAGTTACAATTTGATCATTAAGTTGGTCCGAAACAAAAACAGTAATTCCCGGGGTAAGAATCGCACATATCGGAGTTGCTAAGTTTGTAGGATCTGCAGGAATAAAATCCGCATTAATAAGGTCACCTGTTGCGGCGTTAAAACTCATAACCCGATCATTTGTGGATTCCGGAATCATCAAAAAACTTGCAGCAAGTTCAGGGTTTGTACCGCCTGAAATTTGTTGGGTTGGGTAGCCAACGTTTGGATTAACTGTTACTCCGTTAGCAAAGTGTTGTCTTGCGTGGGTTAAATCAAATTGAGAACTTATCTGTTCCCAGTATGCAGTTGTTCCACCTTCAAAAACATTAACAATGTTTTGATAAACCGCATAAACAATTTTGCCGTCTTCAATGGCTCTGGCTTCAATAAAAACACCCTCTTTAGTGTAAATAGTGTGTGGAATGTTTTGCATTGCAGCTAATTTTCTTGCTTCAATAACGTTACTATAATCCTCTTCTGAGATCTCTAATAAGGATTGAAAATCTATTCGTGGATTTTCCTGTGGAAATGATTGCAGATTGGATATTATAAGCACTAAGAGAAAAAGCAGTGAAAAGTTTTTCATATATACTCCTAAAAAATGAATGTTATTATGTTAATTAATCTAACAATGCTGTTTAACTTCGAAAATAATTATCAAAAATTCAACTTTGTACGAAACTAAGTATTATTTATTTCTTTGAATCTAAAACAATTAGTTATATGATCGTTTACCATTCCTGTAGCCTGCATATGAGCATAGATTATAGTTGTTCCTACAAACTTAAATCCCCTTTTCTTTAAATCTTTGCTGATCAGATCAGAAAGTTCTGTTCTTGCAGGAAGTTCCTTTATAGATTTATATTTATTATTGATCGCTTTCCCGTTCACAAAATCCCAAATGTATTTATCAAAAGTTCCATATTCTTTTCTCACCTGCAAAAAAGCTTTTGCATTTGTAATTGCAGATTCAATTTTAAGTTTGTTTCTTATAATGCCTTCATTTCTAAGTAAGGAATTAATTTTACTTTTATTGTACTTAGCAATTTTATTAAAGTCAAAATTATCAAATGCCTTACGGAAGTTTTCCCTTTTATAAAGAATGGTTCTCCAGCTTAATCCTGCCTGAAATCCTTCAAGCAGTAAAAACTCAAACAACTTTTTATCATTATGAACAGGCATACCCCATTCTCTATCATGGTATTTGATCATTAGTGGATCATCTGTTGGCCATTCACATCTTTTTTTCAATTTCACTTCCTTTATATTAATCCCGACTATAATTAATCTGCCTTAATAATTTAAAATGGGACTTAACCATTTTTCAACTTCCTCAACGCTCATACCTTTTCTGCGATGATAATCGATTACCTGGTCTTTATTAATTTTTCCAAGATTAAAATATTTTGCTGAAGGATTTGCAAAGTAAAGACCGCATACCGATGCCGCGGGGTACATTGCAAGATTCTCGGTTAGTTTAATTCCAGTGTTTTTTTCTACACTAAGCAATTTAAAAATAGTTTCCTTTTCAGTGTGGTCGGGTTGTGATGGATATCCGGGCGCGGGGCGAATTCCACTGTACTTTTCTTTTATAAGGTCTTCATTGCTTAGCTTTTCGGTTGATGAATAGCCCCAATATACTTTTCTAACTTTTTCGTGAAGATATTCAGCAAAAGCCTCAGCAAGTCTATCAGCTAATGCTTTAACAAGTATAGCCTTATAATCATCGTGATCTTTCTGGTATTTGTAAACCAATTCTTCCAGGCCAATTCCTGTTGTAACTGCAAATGCACCTATATAATCAACAATAAGTGATTCTTTTGGTGCCACAAAATCTGCGAGGGATAAATTTGGCAGCCCATCTGATTTTTTTATTTGCTGCCTCAGGGTGTGTAAAACTGTTAAAGCTCCATTTCTATTTTCATCAGAATAAATTTCTATATCATCATTACAATTGGTGTTTGCAGCAAAGATGCCAATTACACCATTGGCGGTCAGCAATTTTTTTTCTGTAATATCTTCTAAGAGATAATTTGCGTCATCAAAAAGTTTTTTTGCTTCGTTTCCAAACTTCCCATCTTTAAAAATTGAGGGGTATTTTCCTTTTAATTCCCACGTGGAAAAAAATGGTGTCCAATCAATATATTTTTTTAATTCGCTTAGTGAAAAATCTTTTAAAGTTGTTATCCCTGTTGATTTGGGTTTAATAATTTCTTCATTTTTCCAGTCTGTTTTTAGGCGATTATCTTTTGCTTCCTTATGTGATATAAGTTTTTTTGCAGCTCTCTTTTGAAGATGATTCTCTCTGAGCTTTTCGTATTCATCTTTAACAGAGTTTATAATATTTTCTCTCACTTCATTATTTTCATTTAATAAACTGCTAACTATAGGCACGCTGCGTGAGGCATCTAAAACGTGGATAGTAGGGCCACTGTAATTTGGTGCTATTTTTACAGCGGTATGAAGACGTGATGTTGTAGCACCTCCAATAAGCAGAGGCAACGTCAGATTTTTTCTCTCCATTTCCTTAGCAACGTGAACCATCTCATCAAGTGAAGGAGTAATCAACCCACTTAAGCCAATTATGTTTACATTGTGTTCGGTTGCGTTTTCTATTATTTTTTCTGCCGAAACCATAACACCTAGATCAATCACCTCATAATTATTGCATCCGAGCACAACCCCTACGATATTTTTACCAATATCATGTACATCCCCTTTAACTGTAGCCATCAATACTTTGCCGTTTCCGGATAAGGGTTTCTTATTTGGTTTTTCTTTCTCAAGATATGGAATCAATATGGCCACAGCTTTTTTCATTACACGTGCACTCTTAACAACCTGGGGAAGAAACATTTTACCCGAACCAAAAAGATCTCCCACATAGTTCATTCCGTCCATCAATGGTCCTTCAATAATTTCCAGCGAGCTGCTAAATTTGCTTCGTGCCTCCTCAACATCTTCATCGATATACTCTGCATTACCTTTTACAAGAGCATGTTTTAATCTTTTCTCAACAGGGAATTTTCTCCATTCATCCTGCTTGATATCCTCTTTCGCTTTCCCTTTAACTTTGTCTGCAAATTCTATTAATCTTTCAGTAGAGTCGTTTCTCCGGTTTAAAATAACATCTTCAACCCTTTCAAGCAGTTCTTTTGGAATTTCCTCATACACCTCAAGCTGCCCCGCATTAACAATTCCCATATCTAAACCGGCTTTAATTGCATGGTAAAGAAATGCCGAATGCATTGCTTCTCTCACGCCGTTATTACCACGGAAGGAAAATGATAGGTTGCTTATTCCACCGCTAACACTAGCCAGCGGTAAATTCTGTTTTATCCATCTGGTTGCTTCAATAAAATAAACTGCATAGTTGTTGTGCTCTTCTATTCCTGTTGCAATGGTTAAAATATTCGGATCAAAAATTATATCCTGTGGGGGGAAACCAACTTTTTTAATTAAAAGTTTATAAGCGCGTTCACAAACCTCTATTTTCCTCTCAAAAGTATCTGCTTGTCCCTTTTCATCAAATGCCATTACAACTACCGCAGCACCATAGCAACGAACAATTTTTGCATGCTCAATAAATTCTTGTTCGCCTTCTTTTAAACTTATTGAATTAACAATGCCCTTACCCTGCATGCATTTCAATCCTGCTTCTATCACACTCCATTTGGATGAATCAATCATTACGGGAAGTTTAGCGATGTCTGGTTCTGAAGCGAGCAGATTCATAAACTTGGTCATCGCTTCTTCTGAATCTATCATTCCCTCATCCATGTTCACATCAAGTATTTGAGCGCCTCCTTCTACTTGTTGGCGTGCAACTGAAAGTGCTTCGTCATAATTCTCATCTTTAATAAGTCGTGCAAACTTTTTCGATCCTGCCACATTTGTTCGTTCACCAATGTTTATAAAATTTATTTCCGGTTGAACTATAAGAGGTTCTAAACCGCTAAGTTTAAGAGTGTTTTTTATCTCTGGGATTTTTCTTGGCTTATATTTTTTTACTTCTTCAGCTATTGCCTTTATATGAGCAGGAGTTGTTCCGCAGCATCCTCCAACAAGGTTCACAAATCCGCTTTCAACAAAATCTTTTAATATTAATGATGTTACATCTGGTGTTTCATCATATTCGCCCATTTCATTTGGCAGCCCCGCGTTTGGATAAACAGACAAAAATTTATCTGAAATTAAAGAAAGTTCTTCAACAAATGGTCTCATCTGTTCTGCACCAAGTGAGCAGTTTAATCCAACGCTTAAAAGGTTTTTAACATGAAAAACTGAAATCCAAAATGCTTCGGTAGTTTGCCCGGATAATGTTCTTCCGCTTTGATCAACAATTGTTCCCGAAATCATTATAGGAATTTTACTGTGTAATTCCTCGTTTAGTTTATCAACAGCATAAATAGCTGCTTTAGCATTAAGTGTATCAAAAATAGTCTCTATTAAAAGAATATCTGCGCCACCATCAACTAATCCTTTGGCAGATTCATAATATGCTTCCATCATCTGATCGAAAGTTACTGCACGGTAGCCGGGATCGTTTACTTCTGGAGAGAGCGTTAACGTTTTATTTGTCGGACCAAGCGCCCCTGCAACAAAACGTGGTTTGCCGGGCTTTATTTCATTAAACTCAAGGGCAACTTCTTTGGCAATTTTTGCGGCCTTAAGATTCATTTCGTAAACAAACTTTTCAGTACTATAATCTGCTTGCGAAATTGAAGTTCCATTAAATGTATTCGTTTCAACAATATCCGCCCCGGCAGCAAAATATTCGCGGTGAATATCTTTAATGATTTCTGGGTGTGTAATTGATAAAATATCGTTATTTCCCTTAAGATCGATTGGATGATCTTTAAATCTTTTTCCTCTAAAATCCTTTTCGGATAGATCTTTGCGTTGTATCATTGTTCCCATAGCACCATCAAGAACAAGGATTCTTTCTTTTAGTATTTTTTCTAATTGTTCAAACTTATTTTCCATATTTTCGTATTGATTACGTTGTTCGACTATGAACAGCTTTTATGCCTTAATCTTTAAAACGAGCTTAAATATAATTAAATTGCTGTGCATTATAAACTTAAATAAATCAACAGAAAAATTATGGTTATAGTAACTGGCGGAGCTGGATTTATCGGCAGCGCAATTGTTTGGCGCCTTAATGAGATGGGCGAAGAAAATATACTTGTTGTAGATGAACTTGGAAACGATGATAAGTGGAAAAATCTTGTTAGCTTAAAATATAAAGATTTTATTAACAAATATGATTTTATTAATGAAGTAGTAGACGAGGGCTTGCCCGCATACAATCCAAAGGCCATTATACACATGGGCGCAAATTCTTCAACAACCGAAAAGGATGCCGATCTGCTGTTAACAAATAATTATGAATACACAAAAATTCTAGCCCAACATTCTTTAAAAAATAATGTGCGTTTTATATATGCATCTTCTGCGGCTACGTATGGTGATGGCAGTGCTGGTTTTGATGATGAGCTTGAAAAGTGTGTTCATCTTCAACCGCTTAATATGTATGGTTATTCTAAGCAGCTTTTTGATCTCTGGGCAATGAGGTGTGGTGCAATTGATAAAATTGTTGGTTTAAAATATTTTAATGTTTACGGACCAAATGAGTATCACAAGGGTGATATGAGAAGCGTTGTTCATAAGGCGTTTGAGCAGGTGGTTGATTCAGGTAAAGTAAGACTTTTCAAATCGCTAAATAAAGATTATAAAGATGGTGAACAAAAAAGAGATTTTATATATATAAAAGATGCCGTTAACATAACTATACACTTTTTAGAACATCCAGATAAAAATGGCTTGTTTAATGTTGGCAGCGGTAATGCAAGAACATGGAATGATTTAGCAACCGCACTGTTTAATGCTGTGAACAAAACAAAGGTTGTTGAATATATTGATTTACCTGATCATCTCGCCGATAAATACCAGTATTTTACTGAGGCAAATATTAGTCGATTAAGAAAATCCGGATATAAAAAGCCGATAAACTCTTTAGAGGATGGTATAAATGATTATGCTAAAAACTATTTATTGGGTAAGCAGTTTTTAGGTATGTAGATTTTAATTATAAGGAATCTCTTCGTCCTCATCAAACATGTCTTCTTCTGGATCTACAAGCGGGATATCGTCATCAATTAAATCTTTTTCTGATGGTTCTTTATCAAAAGGGTTTTCTTCCTCTTCTTCTTCGGTGTAATATTCATCATCTTCTTCGTTTTCATCTTCATCATCGTCTTTTTTATTTCTTGCAGCGTTCAAGAAGTGTTCATCACTCGCGGAATAAACTCTCAGTTCATTATCGATTTCCGGTTCTTCTAAAAAATTACTTAATGAATTAAGCTTCTCGGAATTCATTTAGTTGTTCTCCATTTATATTTGTTCATCTTTTGCTTGCATAATTAAATGTATGCCGGAAATATTTGAAAAATATTTTTATTATCAAATTAAATTTTTTGCTTTTCTGTTACCGGCTTTTTCACGTATTCTCATAAGCTAAAACTTACGCTGGATTTATTATATTATCAATTCAATATTCAACTAATAATTATTACCCTAATGAAACTAGCAACCCTCTGTTACGTTCAGGATAAAAAATCAAATTCAACCCTTATGATTCATCGTGTAAAAAAAGAAAACGATTATCATCAGGGAAAATGGAACGGGCTGGGTGGCAAATTTGAGATCGGCGAAAGCCCCGAACAATGCGCTTTAAGAGAAATTAAAGAAGAAAGCGGTTTGATTGCTAAATCAATAAAAATGAAGGGTTTTATCACATTTCCAATTTTTGATGGCATAGAGGATTGGTATGTTTTTTTGTTTATCATTGATGATTACGAGGGTGATTTGATTGCCTCAAACGAAGGAAATCTTGCATGGATACCCAACGAACAGCTGACTGAGATAAATCTTTGGGAGGGTGATAAAATTTTTATCCCCTGGTTATTCGAAGAAAAATTTTTTAGTGCGAGGTTTGTTTATGAAGGAGGGAGATACATAAATCATACCGTTAATTTCTACTAAGAATTGTGGTTCTGGTAATTCAATAATTTTGTAACCAAAAATAAATCTAATATCAGCTATTATTGTTTGAACAGATGATGAATTTTTAATTATATTAGGGTATAAATCTATCCAAAAGGAAAAAAATGAAGAATCATCTTAGCGCTGTAATTTTTTCACTGGCAATAATTATAACCGCAGTTATTCTTACCAACGCATACAAAAACAGACTTAGCAGTAGTGATCAGATAAATGTAACAGGACTGGCATCACGAGATTTTGTTTCCGATCTTATTGTTTGGAGCGGTTCGTTCACAAAGAAAAGCCTTGATCTTCAGAATGCATATGCAAGATTGAATTCTGACCGAAGTAAAATAAAAGATTATCTTTTATCAAAAGGAGTTAAAGATAACGAACTGGTTTTTTCATCAGTAGATATAGCAAAAGATTTTGATTACTATTATGATCAGAAAGGAAACCGGAGCAGTACATTTACCGGTTACAGGCTTACACAAAAAGTTCAAATAGAATCAAAGGCAGTTGATAAAGTTGAGAACATTTCACGCGAAGTAACCGAGTTGATAAATCTTGGGGTTGAGTTTTATTCTAACAGCCCGGAATATTACTATACGAAACTGGATGAATTAAAAATAGAGATGATTGCTGAAGCAACTGAAAACGGTCGTATTCGTGCAGAAAAAATTGCTGAAAATGCCGGTGCTGGCCTTGGAAACCTTAAAAGTGCTGGATTGGGAGTTTTCCAAATCATTGCTCAAAATTCAAATGAAGATTATTCCTGGGGTGGTTCTTTTAACACCTGGTCTAAGCGAAAAACAGCTGCCATTACGATAAAGCTAACTTTTGGAGTTGATTAGGTTAAAAATTATTTCTTTTTAGGAAATCAGAAATTTTTTCGTTTACAAACTCTTCCTTTTCAATTGGTGCCATATGTCCTGCACCCTTTACTAAAACGAATTCAGAATTTGGAATTTCCGTCGCCATTTTTTCCATTACTGTTGGGGGTGTAAGCTTATCTTCGCTGCCGCAAATTACTAACGAGGGTATTTTTATTTCATGTAAATATTCTGTTGTGTCAGTTCTTCCTGCCATTGCTAGTACACATCCCTTAACACCAATTGGAGCATTTTTTAAAGATCTGCTTACAACCTCTCTATATTTTTTTGCTGATTCTTTTATAAACCTTTCGGAGAAACAGTTTGCTGCAAACTCTTCTATAAACAATTCAAATTGATCGTTGTTTATTTTTTTAATTGCATCTGCTCTTTTTAATTTTGTTTGATTATCATCAGCAAGTGCTTTTGTATCACACAATATTACTGCACTAAATAAGTTTTGTATTCTTCCCATTGCTCTTAAAGAAATATAACCACCCATAGATAAGCCACACAGAATCGGTTTGTTGAGTTTCATTTTAATAATTATTTCTTCAAGATCATCAACAAACATTTCTATTGTAAACTGTCCATCACCTGCGGGCGAAATGCCTAAACCACGGATATCATATCTAACACAATAATAATTGCGGCTTAATGCATTAACCTGTACATCCCACATTTTGTGATCGAACGGAAAACCGTGCACAAATACTATTGAATTATTTTTGTAGTCGCCGTCAGTAAAAACAGAAAGATTATTAATTTTAGTATTCATAAGTTTTATTGGTATTTTTTATAAAACAAATTTGTTTTCTATACAATCTACTCATTTATAATTATAAGTTTATATGAAGATTGCTTTTGTTACAACCGAAGCCGTGCCATATGCTAAGACTGGCGGTCTTGCTGATGTTTCGGGTTCTTTGCCGGTAGAATTAGAAAAACTTGGCTGCGAAGTAAAATTATTTCTCCCGAAATATTTTTTTATTGATGAAAATAAATTTGGTTTGCAATACATAAAAGACATTGGCGAAATACCTGTAAGAGTAGCCGGACAAATATGCTCTACCCACCTTCACAGAGCTAAACTTCCGGAAACAAATATTGAAGTAATATTTATTGATTGCCCTCAATACTTTAATCGTGCACGCTTATACACTGATGATTTTGATGAGGCTGAACGGTTTATTCTGTTCTCTAAAGCAGTTATTGAGGCTCTGCAAAGAATGCAATGGGCTCCGGATGTTATTCATTGCAATGACTGGCAAACGGGACTAATTCCTCTCTTCATTAAAGACAACTATAACTGGGATAGAATGTTTGATATTACCTCAACCGTTTTTACAATACACAATATTGGTTACCAGGGAAGATTTTCTAAATCAACTTTGCTTAGCGCTGAGTTGAGCGGGGAATTATTTTATTCCGATGGACCCATAGAATTTCAGGGTTCTGTTTCTTTTATGAAAACTGCAATAGTTTTTGCAGATTTAATTAATACTGTAAGCAATAAATATTCTCATGAAATTCTTACACCGGATTATGGTGCGGGACTGGATAAAACTTTAAGGTCTCGCAAACCTGATCTTTATGGAATTTTAAATGGTGTTGATTACAGAATATGGAATCCTGAAACTGATTCGCTAATACCTTTTAACTATTCATTACATGATCTTAGTGGTAAAGTAAAAAACAAGAAGTTTTTACTTGAAAAATTCAATATGCCCTTTAACGAAATGATTCCCCTGGTGGGTATTATCTCCCGAATGGTTGCACAAAAGGGATTTGATATTTTTGGTGAAGCGGTTAACGATCTGATGAATCTTAATACCCAATGGATAGTGCTGGGCAGCGGTAATGAACAATATGAAAATATGTTCAGAGAGCTGGCAAATAACTTTCCTCAAAAAGTTGGATTATATACAGGTTATAACAATGAACTCTCTCATCTGGTTGAAGCCGGGGCTGATATGTTTCTTATGCCATCTCTGTACGAACCATGCGGTCTTAATCAGCTTTACAGTTTAAAATATGGAACCGTACCTGTTGTAAGAAAAACAGGAGGTCTGGCAGATACTGTGCACGATTGGGATGAATTGCACAGTTATAATCTTGATACAGGAACAGGTTTTTCTTTTAATGATTATACCGGGTATGCATTATTTACTAGCGTAGAAAGAGCAGTAAACTGTTTTGGTGTTAAAAAAGCATGGAAGAAAATTCAATTTAATGGAATGAAAAAAGATTATTCCTGGAAACATTCTGCTGAACAATACATCGAACTTTACAAGCTTGCAAAGGATAAGCGAGTTTAAAATGTTATTGCGTGCCCAATTGAAAAATAAAAAAGTATGTCTCCCCAGCTAAGGGGGTTTTCTGGAATGTCTTTTCTTAGCAAAAAACTCCTTCCAACAGAAAAATCTGCAGGACCTATTGGCGTATCAAATGAAAGTGTTCCACCAATTCCATGTTTTAAATCTTTAAATCTGATTAATTCCTGGTTTCTCCATGTTGAACCCAAATCATACCTGAACCAAAAATAAGTATCAAAAAATATTTTAAATGGAAATTTAAATTGGTATTTAAAGGAAGCTAGTGCAATCTGCCTTCCTCTGAACTCATCTTCGTAAGCTCCAAAAAAAGAATACTGTCCGCCCAGAGTAAATTGTTCACTTAAAGGAAGGGTTTTATCACCGAAGCCAATATTCAATCTAGTAGAGAAAACATTACTTTTATTTATTTTTAATAAATAACTTAAATCCATTCCAACAAGAAGAAACCCTTCATCACCGCCCAAAAAGCTCTGCGCAGTTTCATAATAACCATCAAAATAAACACCATCGTCCGGGTATGGGTACTTATTCCTGCTGTCAATTGTTGCACCGATTTTCAAACTTACAATTTTTGTTTTATAAGGTTCAATAGTGTTGCTTTCTAAATTCTTAACTTTATCAATTTGGTATTTACCTGTAAAAATTAGTCTTCCGTATTTTTCAATTTGTGTTCCAAGTGAAAGTGCAGCCCCATAAAATATCTGTCTGTATTCACCGGCTTTTAAACTTGTAAATGTTTTTTCTGTGGATGAGAATGTTCTTTCATAAACACCTATATCATTAAACTTATAAAACAAGTTTATTTTATAGGTTAAGTAAGTATTAAATACCCTATGGGCAATTTGTTCTAATATATATGCGCGGTTACTCGCACCACCAAACAGGAAAAGACCTGCTTCAGTTCCATCGCCAAAAAGATTTACATCTCTAATATCTAATCCGAATTGTGCTTTGTAATTAGTGTTTACTAAAAATCCTACTTTTAGAAGGCTTGAAACCCGTTCCTTAAGCATAAGCTTTAATATGTTTTCATCTTCAGATTCAATAAGAGAAAGATCAATATCGTTGAACAGCTCAGTGCTTCTAAGTCCCGCTAATCCATCTTTAATTTTATTATAAATAACATTTTCTCCTGCATTTAAAGGAAACTCCCTTTTAACCAGTGTTTCGCTTACGTTTGAATCAATAATTATTTTATCAATTGCCCCATCACTAAAAAATACTTGCAGATGCCCTGATCTCTTATTAAAATCAACCCCTGTGCAGGTCACCAGAAGATATCCTTTTTTGCGGAATTTTTTTATTACTTCAATTAGGCTTTGTAAAACATCTCGTGGTTTAAATGGCTGCTTAATGTGAGAATTCAAGATCGTTTCTATTATTGATTTTTCAATTCCGCTTTCGCTAATAACAGAAATGGTTTTAATAATTGGAGTAGGATTATAAATAAATCTAAGTGTTGTTGAATCTTTGTAAAAATCTAATTTTGCACGAATATCCTGGTAAAGACCAGTTTTAAATATTTTATATAAATCCATTAAAACAGCAGATTTTAAAACGGAATCTACCGAAGAATATTTTTCATACAATAAATTAATCTGTGCAGATGAGTCTTTTTCACAAAAGATGTTCTTTATATAAAAATCATTTTCTGCAGTCTTGTTTAATATGAACGAATCAATTTCTGATTTTATTTGCGAAACATTTTTTACTGCAGTTTTATATCCCTTTAATATTAAGGAATCAATATTATTGAAATCTATTGAAGATCTGTTATTAATATTTGGTTCTATTACTATATCCGCATCAGAAAGCATTCCTTTTTCTAGTCTTTTCATCGGGATGCTTACGGTTTGATCAACAACCAGCCATGGGATATCAAGTTCTTCAAGATTATGAAGCGGGCTTGTTGTGTTTACGGCTATCACAATATCCGCGCCCATATCTCTTGCGGTTTTTACAGGAATATTCTCCACCAAACCGCCATCTACAAGCATGCGATCATCATCTTTAACCGGTGAGAGAAAAAACGTAACGCTCGAACTGGTTCTCATCGCTCTACCAAGTGAGCCCCTATCAAGAATTACCCGGTTCCCATTAACCAGATCTGTACAAACTGCTCTGAAGTTTATTAAAAGATCATCAAAGCTCTTTTTTGTATGAATGGGGGCAAAAAGTGATTGAAGCGTAAGATAGTTAGAAAACTTTACTCCTTCATTGAACGAAGTTGGCAGAATTGGTTTAAACCCATCTAGTCTTAAAGTAAATATTGCTCTGTCTTCAGTAACTTTCTGATCAATAAATAATTCTTCCCTGCTTGTGGGTTCACCAATGGAAAGCAGGTCAGCCCAATCGGTATTTAGTGCTACAGAATCTATTTCATTCACAGTATAACCAGCGCTGTAAAATCCACCAATAATGCTGCCAATACTTGTACCTGCAATAAGGTTTACTTCTACCCCTGCTTCTTCAAGTGCTCTTAGTACACCAATCTGAGATAACCCTCTAGCACCCCCGCCGCTCAGGGCAAGCCCTATTTTAGGGGTAATTAAAGGAACTTCTTCAATTAACCCAAAAGGTAGTTGTTCAAATCTTGTTTCAAGCTTTATAAAATGCTCTGATTGAGCAAAAGAAATATTAATGAAACAAAAAATACAAAGAAGTGTTATTTTCTTATGGATGGGCATCTGGATAATTTTATTAGGTGAACAATTCTTTAAAAAAATTGTCTGTTCTTTACTGCCAATATTAAAATCACTTACGCTTTTTTTGCTGTGATTGTGCTTGTTTTTCTGCGGCTTCCATTAGTTTACTCATAAAACCTTTTTTCTTATCAGCATCTTTAACGGGTTCAAGTACCATACCATCATGTTTATGATTGATGTAATATTGCTGTGCTATAGAAAATACATTAAACATAAAATAATAAAGATTAAGACCTGATGGAAACGTCATAAATAAAATTGTTAGCATAACAGGCATAATATATACAAGTTGTTTTTGCTTGGGATCTTTCATGGTCATTTTCTGCTGAAAAAATGTTGTTATCCCCATTAACATTGCTAAACCGCTTATCTGCTGAATTCCAAAAAGTGGAAGCTTGAATCCCAAATCATAAATAACATCAGGATTCGAAAGATCATTTATCCAAAACATAAATGGCTGTTGTCTTAGCTCTATTGCAGTTTGAAATAATCCCCACAAGGCTATGAATATAGGCATTTGAAGAAGCAATGGTAAACAACCACCGGCAGGATTTACCCCGTAAAGTTTGTACAATCTCATCGTTTCTTTGTTCATCTTCTGGGCATCGTCTTTAAATTTTTCCTTTATCTCAGCAATTTTGGGCTGAAGTAATTGCATTTTCTTCATGGATTGATAGCTGGTCTTTGTAAGAGGGTAAAGCACTATTTTAATTATCAATGAAAAAACGATAATTACAAAACCAAAATTTGGTATAAAGTTATGAATAAAATTGAAGAGGGGTAATAACACAAATTCTGCTATGGGGCGTACAATAAATTTTAAACCGAAAAAACTACCAAAATCAACAAGGGCTTGTAAGCTGTGCCCCAAATCTTTTAATCCATCATAATCAACTGGCCCAATGTAAATAGTAAAAGATTGTTTTTCATGAATTGTATTTTTAAATGGAACTGTTATTCTTGCACTATAAATTTCCTTAATACCCATATCTTTCAATGGTACACTATAACCCTCAAGGTAAGCACCCTCTACATCATTTGGGTTTTGGGGAATCATAATTGCGGCAAAATATTTATTTCTGACTGCAACCCAATCAATACGACCATTAAAATCCTCCGATTCGCTTTCATCTATTGAAGAAGCATCAATAATAACTTGTTCATCACCATAATAAACACTGGCATTCGAATAATTTGCTTCATTTACAGAGTTTTCTTCGACGCCTCTAATACCAGTTTCCCAAACAACATCATAAGTGCTGTTACTAATTATGTTGTTCATGCCCACCAGGTCTATGGTGCTTCTAAACTTATACCTGTTCTTATAGAAAGTATAGTTTTTTTGAATATACCTTCCCTCAAAAAATTCTAGCGTAAAAGAAATTTGCAAAGAGTCTTCGTTATTAAAAACAACCCTACTTTTAACCTCATCGGTTTCAAACAAGTAGTCACCAGTGCTTACTGCTTTTCCTTCTGTTGTTACAAATGAAAGATCGTATGCATTACCAAGTGAATAATTAATCAATTGAACTGAATTTTTATAAAAACTATTATCGTTTTCACCGCGGGAATACCAGTTATTAAACTTCTTAAGATATACCTTGTGTATATTTGCGCCTCTTGTTGAGAGCTCTATTATAACAACATCGTTTTCTATTGTTATAATTCTTCCAGCCTTGCTGGTATCGTTTAAGACACTAAGATCAGTCTGTTCAGAATCAACTACATCATCGATGGTTTCTTTTGTGATATTTACTTCCGGCGGGATATCTGTTTTACCTATAGTTGTGTCTTGCACCAGGCCAGCTGAATCTTTTTCGCTGCCTTTCTTTTCTGTTGGTTCAGGTGCGTTTAGAAAAAGCCAAACTACAAGAACTGCACCGATTAATATAAACGCAATAGTTGTTTGCTTATCCATCAATTCATCCTTTTTACGCAGTCAATCATAAGTAATTTATATTTTAAATTTCTAAATACTAATTAAGGTGTGATCTCATAAAATAAAAGCCAGGTTTTATAATATATAGCATGTGTGTTTTACAAAGCACAAAATTTACTGTTAACTTTATGAATTATATCAGTTACGGCGTTATTTAAATCACTGAGCTTAATTTTTTGTGCTTTTTTCTGATTTATTGTATTCAGTGAAAAAACTATTTTTACAAGTATTTTT
Organism: uncultured Ignavibacteriales bacterium; assembly: GCA_963714405.1. Lineage (GTDB taxonomy): Bacteria > Bacteroidota > Ignavibacteria > Ignavibacteriales > Ignavibacteriaceae > JAZGGS01. The sequence continues at coordinate 783,600 of CAVQOH010000002.1, forward strand.
TTTTTAGAGCAGGTTTTTTTTAGCTGTTTATTATTTAATCTGTAAGCCGTTCTAATTAATCTCTTTACACGATTTCTCCAAACAGCATTTCCCGATTTTTTGTAAACTGCAACTGCAAATTTTACCCCACAGTTTTTATCAGTGATGTTGTATAAGTAGAAAACTTTGATTTTATTATCAGAGGAGTAAACAACATTACCATCTTTAAAAATACATTCAAAATCTTTTTTGCTTTTTATCCTCTCAAAGGATGGCAGCCCGTATTGTTTCACATTGTTTAAAAGTCATCACTCACGGTTAATCTGGACCTACCTTTAGCTCTTCGCCTGGAAAGTACTTTTCTTCCGTTTTTGGATTTCATTCTTTCTCTAAATCCATGCTTATTTTTTCTTTTCCTGTTGCTTGGCTGATAAGTTCTTTTCATAGTTGCTCCTGTTTCTCTAAAAAAGACTACAAAAATACATTCAATTACTTAGATTATCAAGGATTGTAACTTACAAAATCAGAGTATTTATAACACAAACCTCCATATAAATAATTATAAAATTAATTTGCACGGGTGGATAATACTTCCTATTTTCTAACTGTAGAGAGCATCTAAATTCTTGTGGATAACTTGTTAAAAAGTTGGATGTGTGAAAACGTTTCACAATTATTTTTATAATTATGGGGCGCTAATAGATATGTTTTTTGTGTACAGCTTTTAAATGTTTTGACGTAACTTATTTATATTAAGTGGTTTACGAGGATTTGCCTGATGTTAACAACATGTTAATCAGGAATTTGGATGCTTTGGCAATTGTGCCTGTTTATTTATTAATCAAAATAATTTATTTTTTACACTGTGGATAAGTTAATGCTGGATTCTGAGGTTCACGAAAAGCAACCATTTGCTGATTCTTCTTCCGTTTGGAAAGAGTGCCTTAATAGAATAAAACAAAATGTAACACTGATGACCTACAACACCTGGTTTCTTCCAATCAAACCGGTTGATCTTCAGAATTCTACGCTTAAAGTACAATTACCAAGCCAATTTTTCTGGGAATGGATTGATGAACATTATAATTCTTTAATTAACAAAACTATTCATGAGGTTATCGGTCCAAATGCAGAGCTTTCGTATATTATTGCCGAAGATGACAGTGAAAGTGATTTAAAAAATGGTAATAATAGTTTGAAACAGGAAAATCCAACTTTCCAGGAAAAACAAAAACCCAGGCAGACATTTGAATCATATCTAAATTCAAGATACACTTTTGAAAATTTTATAAAAGGTGAAGGAAATCAGCTTGCAAGAGCAGCGGCTGGTGCAATTAGTGATAATCCTGGTGGAACTTCCTTTAACCCGTTTTTTGTCTACGGTGGTGTTGGTTTAGGAAAAACTCACCTTATACAAGCTGTTGGTAATGAGATTTTGAAAAATCACCCGGATAAAAAAGTTATCTATCTCTCTTCAGATATTTTTACAGTAGAATTTGTTGAGGCAATTCAGTCAAACAAGGTTAACGAATTTTCTAGTTTTTACAGAAGCATGGATGTTTTGATAATTGATGATATTCAGTTTCTAATTGGTAAAGAAAAAACACAGGATTTGTTTTTTCATATTTTTAATACACTTCATCAATCACGAAAGCAGATAATCCTTTCGAGCGATAAGCCTCCAAAAGATCTAAAGGGGTTGGATACAAGATTAACTTCCAGATTCCAGTGGGGTTTAACAGCAGATGTTCAACCGCCTGAACTGGAAACAAGAATTGCTATTTTAAAGAAGAAAGCTGAATCATACGGAATGACAGTATCGAATGAAATACTTGATTACATAGCTACAAATATAACTTCAAATATAAGAGAACTCGAGGGGTGTTTAATTAAGCTTCTTGCCAACGCATCTTTGAATTCGAAAGAAATAACTTTTGAACTGGCTAAAAAAACAGTGAAGGAAATTGCAACAGACAGGAAAGTAAATAATATTACAATTGAATCTATAACTAAAAATGTGTGTGATCTTCTTGGTGTGGCAGAAAATAAAATAAGAGATAAAACACGCAAAAAAGAAATTGTACTTGCTAGACAAATTGCAATGTATCTTTCGAAAGAACTCACCAAATCCTCATTAAAAACAATTGGACTTCATTTTGGCGGACGAGATCATTCAACTGTAATTCATTCCTGCTCTTCAATAGAGAATGCAATAGTAAAGGATAGGGCATTACACAAGCTAATAGAAAACCTGAAAACCAACATTGAGCTTAGTTCTGCCTGATAAATATCCAACCGGTAAATTTCTCCCATATAAAATTTCGTTGTATTTAACCTCTTTTTAATCAAAATAAAAATGTTAATAATTTGTTAATTTTTGAATAACAGTTTGTTGATATTGCTATATTAGCCAACAATGTGTTAATTTAGCCCTATTTAATAACGAATCATCCTCACCCAAATGTTGATAATTATTGAGCTAAGTTGTTTTGTCAATTGGAGTTTATACCAATTTCAACATACTAACAGTGTAATTATTACATTTACTTAGTAAATAATTATATATAATTATAATAACCTTCTTAACAACTTTGGCTTAATTTTCAAAAATATGATAATATTGATTTTTATTGACATTAAACTAATTTTGGTCTAAATTTTGCTCAGAAGAAATGATTAAAATCAAATTTTTAACAACTTAGAGTTAGTAAGATGAAAAAAATATTAATATTATTTGTTTTAACCAGCTTATGTGCAGTTACTTTCATAAGTTGTTCATCTTCCGTTGAGAATGGCGTAACTTTTCAGAACTTAGCTCAGGGTGATGTTTATGTTAATTTTTTAGCTACTTTGACGACTGTAAGATCCGGTGAAACCATTACCTTATCCAATCTTCCAAAAGGTTCATTTGAATATAATACAACTTATGAGGTACCAGGAAGCCTGCCATCTGAAGCTCAAGGAGATGTAGCAGGCGAATTAAATCTTAGGGCAGGAACAAAAGTTTTAATTGTTTACTCAAGCATAATAACCGAAGGTGTTTATAAAATTTCTGCCACAAAAACCAGCTCTGATGATTTAAATGAAGAGGGTGATCCGAATCCAGTCGGCCCTTAATAAGTTTACATTGTATATTTAAAAATTGTGCAAAGAGGCGCTCTATGAGCGCCTTTTTTACATTAATTTACGAGTATAAATATTGTAGTTTGACTCTCTTTTTAGTATTTTTCTACGTTTCATCAAAAGAGAGTTTTATGGAGTTTAAAGTAAATAGCAAAGTGCTGGAAAAGCTGCTAGCCAAGGTTATTCCTGCCGTGCCAGCGCGTACACCAATGCCAATTTTAGAAAATTTTTTATTCGAAATTAAAGATGGTTCTTTAAATGTTTGTGCTACCGATCTTGAAATTTCGCTTAAATCATCCATTAATGTTGCTTCGGATGAAAATGTAAGCATGGTAATACCTGCCAGGCTTCTTTACGATATTATACGATCTTTGGAAGAAACCCAAATCAATTTTCAAATCGATGGAAATGCAAAATTAAAACTTACTACTGAAGCAGGCGTGTATAATATTGGTTACGCCCCGTCTGAAGATTTTCCTGAGATTCCGGATGTTTCAAAGGAAAAAGAAATTTCTATGAGCGGTAAGGATCTTAAACGGGCAATAGATCAAACTTCGTTTGCCATGAGCAAAGAAGATATGAGACCTGCAATGACAGGAACGTTATTTGAGTTTACGCAGGAAGGCTTAAAATTTGTAACCACGGATGGACACAGATTAGTAAAGTATATTTATAAAGATATTAAAACCGGTAGCGATGAACAGTATATTGTTCCGGAAAGAGCAATCACAGTACTTTCTAAGCTGCTTGGTGAAACAGATGTAAAAATGTTTCTAAGCAAAGCAAATATCTCTTTTAACATTGGGGATCTTGAATTTATTTCCAGATTAATAGGCGAAAAGTATCCTGCCTATAACAGTGTTATTCCTCTTGAAAATGAAAGTATTGTAAACGTAAACAGAGGTGAGCTTAATTCATCAATTAAAAGAATGATGCTATTCTCATCATCAAGTTCAAAACAGGTTAAGTTTTCTATTAGTAAAAATAATATTGAAGTTTCTGCAGAAGATGTGGATCACGGATCTAATGCCGTTGAAAACATATCTTGTGAGTATAACGGGGATAATATGGAAATTGGGTTTAACACTCAGTATGTAAACGATGTTCTTTCTCATGTCAATAACGAGAAAGTAAAATTTAAACTTCACTCACCCACTAAAGCATGTATAATTGAGCCGGCTACGGTTGAACAGAACGAAGAGCTTATGTTATTACTAATGCCCGTAAGGTTGAACACTTAATGATATGACCCTGTCCTCATTGAGTTTGAAAAATTTTAGAATCCACACAGATACAAAGATTAATTTTTCCGGTAACATTAATTATATAGTTGGTGGAAATGGTTTTGGAAAAACATCAATATTGGAATCTATTTACTATTTAAGCACAACAAAAAGTTGTAGCTGTAAAAATGATGCAGAAGCTGTAAGTTTTGAAAAAAATGAATTTGAAATTACGGGTAACTTCGTTGGTTTAACAAAAGATGAAGTAAAAGTGATTTACACAATACCAGAAAATAAAAAATATTATTACCGTAACAGTAAATTGTTTTCTAAAACTTCCGATATAATTGGAAAATTTCCAATTGTGATTTCAACTCCATCTGATCATTCTATTACACAGGGTGTTCCCGGGGAAAGAAGAAAGTTCGTCGATTCTGTAATTTCACAAGAAAGCAGTACTTATTTACAAATATTAATTGATTATAATCGCACACTAAGACAGAGATCTTCGTTGCTTCAAAGAATTAGAGAAACAAAAAGCTCTTTTTTTAATGATGAACTTGATGCCTGGACGGAAAAACTAATTACAGGTGGTACAGAGATAATTAAGCACAGGATAGCTTTTATAAATAACTTTAAATCATTTGTGCATAACTCTTATTATAAAATAATGGATATTGATGAGCAGCCGGACATAAATTATTTTTATTTAAATGGCAGAAGCAGTGAGAAGATCGAAAATGAATTTAAAAATTTGATAGAAGAAAAGTATAATGATGAATTAAGAAGAGCTGCAAACCTTGTTGGGCCGCACAGAGATGATTTTATATTCAGTATAAACGGATTGAATTTAAAAACGTACGGTTCCATGGGGCAGCACAAAACATTTCAGGCAGTGCTGCGGTTTGCAGAATATTTTTATCTTAAAGAGTTAACAGGTACAAGCCCCCTTTTTTTACTTGATGATGTTTTCGGTGAACTTGATGCGTGCAGATCATCTAAAATAAGTGAATACCTTAGCGATGTTGGACAAGCATTTATTACGCTCACTGATTTTGGTAATCTATCTTTTCTAAAACAAAGCAAGGAAGATAAAATAATAAGACTTAACAGCGGTGTTGTAGTTAATGCCTGATAGCTTCAAAAGTCTTGGAGAAATTTTCAAGAGGGATCCCGCATTCAGAAATTTACGCGAGATTGTAAAATCTGCAGATGTTGTGAGCGACTTTTATAAAATATTTCCTGATTTTAATAAAATCGCAATTGCACAAAAAGTTGATAAAAAAGTTTTAAAACTTCGGGTTGAAAACCCAGCCTGGAGAAACGAAATGAAATTTAAAGAAAAAGAAATAGTTGAAAGAATAAATAACTTTTATAAAGAAGAAAGAATAAAACAAATAAGGTTTACCAGTTAAATTATGACAAAAACCAGAACAAAAACCGATTATAGTGCAAAAAATATAAATGTTTTAAAAGGTCTTGATGCTGTTCGCAAGAGACCAGCGATGTATATTGGCGATGTAAGCACTCGCGGGCTGCATCATCTTGTTAACGAAGTAGTTGATAACAGCATTGATGAAGCATTAGGAGGCTACTGTGATAAGATATCAGTAACAATAAATAAAGATGAGAGCGTAACTGTAATTGATAATGGTAGAGGGATTCCTGTTGATAAACATCCTGTAGAAAAAAAATCAGCACTAGAAATTGTGATGACAGTTCTACATGCGGGAGGAAAGTTTGATAAAAGCAGTTACAAGGTTTCCGGCGGTCTTCATGGCGTTGGTGTTTCAGTTGTAAATGCTTTATCAGAATGGCTTAAAGCAGAAATTAAAAGAAATGGAAAAAAATATTTCCAAGAATATAAAAAAGGTGTTCCGGTTAGCCCGGTTAAAGAAATCGGAAAAGTAAAAAAAGAGGATGCCGGAACAAAAATAACATTTATGCCTGATCAGGAAATCTTCAAAACCACAGAATTTAAATTTGATACTTTAACAGGAAGAATGAGAGAACTGGCATATCTTAATAAAACAATTACCATTAAAGTAAAAGATGAAAGAAACGGCGGAGAAGAAGAAACTTTTCACTTTAAAGGTGGTCTAATAGAGTTTGTTAAATACCTTGATGAAGCAAGACAGCCGCTGCATAAACCGGTTTATATTGAAGGAGAGAAGGATAAAACACCAATTGAAATCGCTTTTCAATACACTACAAGCTATTCAGAAAATATTTTTTCTTATGTAAATAATATTAATACTCATGAAGGTGGAACTCACCTTTCTGGTTTTAAAACTGCACTTACAAGAACGCTTAATAACTATGCATATAAAAATAAACTTATAAAAAATGGAAAAGTTACTTTGACGGGTGATGATTTCAGAGAAGGCCTTACTGCAGTTATATCAGTAAAAGTTGCAGAGCCTCAATTTGAAGGACAAACAAAAACAAAACTTGGCAACAGCGAAACAAGATCTGCTGTTGAAATGATGGTGGGGGAAAAGCTTGCAGAGTATCTTGAGGAAAATCCTTCTGTCGGGAAGAAAATAATTGAAAAATGTATGCGTGCAGCCGAAGCAAGAGAAGCAGCCCGGAAAGCTCGTGATCTTACTAGAAGGAAAAATGCACTTGATACTATGAACCTTCCTGGAAAGTTAGCGGACTGTTCAATTACAGATCCCGAACACTGTGAGATTTATATTGTTGAGGGAGATTCTGCTGGCGGATCAGCAAAACAAGGCAGGGACAGAAGGTTCCAGGCGATACTTCCACTACGTGGAAAGATTATAAATGTTGAAAAAGCAAAGCTAAACAAAGTTCTTGAAAACAACGAAATAAAAGCTATTATTTCTGCTATTGGCGCAGGGCTGGGACCAGATTTTAATGAAGCAAAATCTCGCTATGGTAAGGTAATCTTGATGACGGATGCCGATGTTGATGGAAGCCATATTAGAACATTACTGCTTACCTTCCTCTACAGGCATATGATGGATCTTATTACAGCCGGTAAAGTTTATATAGCGCAGCCACCGCTTTATAAAATTAAGAAGGGCAAAGAAGAATTTTATGCTTACGATGATAAAGAAAAAAACGAAATTCTTAAGAGATTAAAGGTAAATGGAAAAGGCAACAAAAAACAAAACCAGGAACTACAAAACGAAATAAAAGGTGTTGCGATTTCCAGATATAAAGGCCTGGGAGAAATGAATCCTGAGCAATTATGGGAAACAACAATGAATCCTGAAACAAGAACTATTTTGCAGGTCACTTTAGAAAGCGCTGCCACAGCAGAAAAAATATTTGAAACACTAATGGGTGATGAAGTTGAACCGCGCCGTGAATTCATCCAGAAAAACGCTAAGTATGTAAAAAACCTGGACGTGTAAATTTTTATAAATAATGAATCATAACAAACTTGAAACCTGAGATAACTTAATGGCAACAATTTTTGAAAAAATAATTCCCGTATCACTTGAAGAAGAAATGAAATCATCCTACATCGATTATTCGATGTCAGTTATCGTTTCCAGGGCATTACCCGATGTTAGGGATGGCTTAAAACCCGTGCATAGAAGAGTTTTGTATGGAATGCATGAACTTGGCATGGCACATAACAAACCATATAAAAAATCAGCAAGAATTGTAGGTGAAGTTTTAGGTAAGTTCCATCCTCATGGAGATACAGCAGTTTATGATTCAATGGTAAGAATGGTACAGGATTTTTCATTGCGCTATCCATTGGTTAACGGGCAGGGCAACTTTGGTTCTGTTGATGGAGATTCACCAGCAGCAATGCGTTACACTGAAGCAAGGCTTGCAAGAATTTCTGAAGAAATGTTAAAGGATCTTGATAAAAACACAGTTGATTTTGCACCTAACTTTGATGATACCCTGCAGGAACCAACTGTTATGCCATCGTATATACCAAATTTATTAATAAATGGAACAAGTGGAATTGCAGTAGGAATGGCAACAAACATTCCGCCACACAATCTTTCTGAAGTGGTTGACGGTTTAATTGCGATAATTAAAAATCCCGGGTTAACTTCAGAAAAACTTATGAAGTATGTAATAGCACCAGACTTTCCAACGGCAGGAATTATTTATGGTTATTCCGGTGTTAAGGATGCTTTCACAACAGGAAGAGGCAGAATAGTTGTTCGTGCAAGAGCCACAATTGAAACACTTAAAAACAACAGGGAAAACATTGTTATTACAGAATTACCCTACCAGGTTAACAAAGCCAACCTGATAGAAAAAATGGCTGACCTGGTAAGAGCTGGTAAGATAAACGATATCTCTAACATTCGCGATGAATCCGACAGGGATGGGATGAGGGTTGTTGTAGAGCTAAAAAGAGATGCACAACCAGCGGTTGTTTTAAACCAGTTATTTAAGCATACACAAATGCAGTCTACTTTTGGTGTAATAATGCTTGCATTGGTAAATGGAATACCAAAAGTTCTTCCACTTAAAGATATGATGCAGCACTTTCTTGATCACCGGATGGACGTGCTTATAAGAAGAACAAAATATGAACTGGAAGCAGCAGAAAAAAGAGCGCACATATTAGAGGGATATATTATTGCTCTTGATAATATTGATGCGGTAATTCAGACCATAAAAAAATCTAAAGATGTAGAAACTGCTAAAAACAATTTAATTAAAAAATTTAAGCTTAGCGAAATCCAGGCAAAAGCTATTCTGGATATGCGCTTGCAGCGATTAACAGGGCTTGAAAGACAAAAAATAGAGGATGAGTACAAAGAAATCATAAAGCTGATTGAAAAGCTAAAAGGAATTCTGAAAAGTGATGAAAGCCGCAGGTTAATTATTAAAGAAGAACTATTAGAAATAAAAAAACGCTACGGCGATGAAAGAAGAACCGAGATAGTTTACAGCACGGAAGATTTTTCACTTGAGGATATCATTGCCGAAGAAGATGTTGTAGTTACAATTACACACAACGGCTTCATTAAGAGATTTCCAGTTAGCGGTTATAGAAAGCAGGGTAGAGGTGGAAGAGGCGTTACTGGTGCAGGAACAAAAGATGATGATTTTATAGAACATATGTTCATTGCATCTACTCACCAATACATTTTATTTTTTACTGATAAAGGAAAAGTATACTGGCTCAAGGTCCATGAAATTCCAGAAGGTGGCAGAGCTGCAAGAGGCAGATCAATAATTAACCTGTTGCAAAAAGATAAAGAAGAAAACATTACAGCATTTGTTGCTGTAAAAGAATTTAGCGAAACCAAATATCTTATTATGGCAACCGAAAAAGGAACCGTTAAAAAAACAGTTCTTTCCGCTTATGGAAACGTTAGAAGGGGTGGTATTAATGCCATCAACCTAGTTAAAGGCGATAAACTGATTGAAGTTAAAATGACCGATGGTAACGATGATCTGGTGCTTGGAACAAGAAACGGTTTTGCCATTAGATTTAATGAAAAAGATGTACGCAATATGGGCAGAATTGCAACTGGCGTGAGAGGCGTTAGACTAACCAAGGGAGACATTGTGGTTGGTTTGCTGGTTATTAAGCATCAAGATGCCAGCATACTGGTTGTTACACAAAACGGTTATGGTAAGCGATCTAATATTAAAGATTACAGAATTACCAGACGCGGAGGCAAAGGTGTTATTACTGTTAAAACCACAGATAAAGTTGGTAAGCTAATATCTCTTATGAGTGTAATTGACAGGGATGAGCTTGTAATTATTACAACAAAGGGCATGGTTATAAGGCAGGCAGTTAAGGATTTAAGAGTAATGGGTAGAAATACGCAAGGAGTACGAGTTATAAACCTTAAAAGTGGTGATTCAATTGCCGATATAGCAAAGGTTGTCACAGAAGAAGAAGCGGAAAAATAAGTAAATCGAAACACCTTTTTAAAGGGACGTTTAGTCCCCTTTTTATTATCGTAATTATTAAAATGATATTCTATTTTATAAACACTAAAAACAATAATCGAGTAATTTTGAAAAGAATTTTAATAAGTGCCCTAGTATTTTTTTTATTCCCCGCTGACAATTATGCTCAAAATGTTCAAAGAGGATTAAATAGTATTAACAGTAAAGACCTAATGCAAATAGTTGAAAATCTTGCTTCAGAAAAATTTGATGGACGACTTTCCGGCAGCGAAGGTTACAACAAAGCTGCAGAGTTTATTGCTGAAAAATTTAACAAGCTTGGAGTAATACCAGCAGGAGAAGAAGGATATTTCAGTTATCTGAATGTTGAGCATAATAAAATTGATACACCAGCAGTTTTAAATCTTTTAAATGAAAAGGAAATAACTCATTTCAGGCTTGGCAGGGATTATATTTTTAGAGGATTTACCGGCTCAGCAGATTTTATATTACCTGTTGCATTTTGTGGTTATGGAATATCGATGCCGAAATCAGGATATGATGATTATGAAAACATTAATGTGGAAAACAAAATAGTAATTGTTTTTAAGCAAAATCCTGCATGGAAAATTAATGGGAATGGTTGGGAAAAAGATTCACCCCGGGAAAAATCAAGAACTGCCTTTGAACATGGTGCAAAAGGAATACTGTTTGTTTCTCTTCCCAATAATGAAAAATCACAGCCGCTAATTGGAAGCGTTATGCATGGCGAAGGGGAGCAATTAGAGGATTTTCCGCAGCTACACATTTCGCTTGAAACCGCAAATGAATTTATCAATACCACCGGTTTTTCCATTTGGGAATGCCAGGATAGAATAGATATTAATCAAAAACCATTTTCATTTCTTACAAGAAATAAAGCAGAAGTTAAAGTAAACGCCAGTTATGAAAAAAATGCTAAAACGATGAACATAATTGGAAAGATTGAGGGCAAGGACCCAAAATTAAAAGATGAATATTTAATAATTGGTGCACACTTAGATCACGTTGGATCACAAGCAGGTTTGTTATTTCCCGGGGCAAATGATAACGCTTCTGGTTCGGCTGGTGTAGTGGAAATTGCAGAAGCTTTTCAATCAAGCGATTTAAAAACAAAACGCAGCATCCTGTTTGTTTTATTTGCAAGTGAAGAGCAGGGATTATTCGGTTCAGAATATTTTGTAAAGAACTTAAATAATAATTATAAGAACATCACCGCAATGATCAATATTGATTGTATTGGCTATGGCGATAGCATTCAAATTGGTAATGGAAAAAGTTCCCCCGGATTATGGAATATTACAAATAGAATTGATGAAGAAAGATCAAATTTGATGGTTGCAGAAACCTGGAGTGGCGGCGGCGCGGATGCTACACCCTTTCATGCAGAAGGAATACCTTGTTTGTATTTTGTATCCAGATACAGTTATGATCATCTTCACCAAATAACCGATATACCGGAAACGCTAAATCCGCAGATATTTGAAGCAATAGTTAAGCTTGCGTATCTCACGGCAAGGGAAATTGCAGAGGGTAATTATATAAGAGAAAAGGTTATTTATTAGGAATATAAACCTGAAAATTTTTTATAAAACACTTAATGCATCTGCATGTGCTGCAATTGTTTTATCCAAGTCATTTTCAGTATGAGCAACGGAAACAAATAATGCCTCAAACTGTGCGGGCGCAAGATATATCCCTCGTTTTAACATTTCATGAAAATATTTACCGTACAAAACCGTATCAGATTTAACAGCGCTTTTAAAGTCATCAACCTTTTCTTCGGTAAAAAACATACACATCATTGAGCCAACACGGTTTATAATATAATTCTTTTCAAGCTGTTTTAAATTTTCATTAAATCCCTTTTCAAGATAAGCTGATTTATTTTCCAGCTCAGTATAAATATCAGGATTATTTTTTATATAATTCAGAGCAGCAAAACCAGCAGCCATTGCAATAGGGTTACCGCTTAAAGTACCAGCTTGATAAACTGGCCCGCTTGGCGCTATCATATCCATTATTTCTGCTTTACCCCCAAATGCACCCACAGGTAAACCACCACCTATAATTTTTCCAAATGTTGATAAATCAGGTTTAACATTTAATATTTCTTGTGCACCTCCAGCAGCGATACGAAAACCAGTCATCACTTCATCAAATATAAAAACAATGTTTTCCTCATCACATATTGATCTAAGCTCTCTTATGAAACTTTCTTTTGCTTTTATAACGCCCATATTACCGGCAATTGGTTCAATTATAATGGCAGCAATTTCTTTTTTATTTGCAGCAACGAGGTTTTTTACGGAATCAATATTATTATAATCAGCGATGAGCGTATCTGACGCATTTGCTTTAGTAACACCCGGGGAAGTTGGAACTCCAAGAGTTAAAGCGCCTGAGCCGGCTTTTATCAGGAAATAATCTGCATGCCCGTGATAACACCCTTCAAATTTTATAAATTTTTCTTTGCCAGTATAACCACGCGCAGCCCTGATTGCACTCATTGTTGCTTCGGTTCCGCTGTTTACCATTCTTATTTTTTCTACAGAAGAAACAAGATCCACAATTAGCCTTGCCATACTGATTTCTAATTCAGTTGGTGCGCCAAAGCTTGTTCCATATTCAAGTGCATTAGATATTGCATCATTTATAAATGATGGATTATGACCAAAGAGATGAGGACCCCAGCTTCCTATATAATCTATAAATTCATTTTCATCAACATCATAAAATTTTGAGCCAGCACCACGCTTAATAAATAGTGGATTGCCGCCGACCGATTTAAATGCACGAACAGGAGAATTCACTCCACCGGGAATAAATTTTTGTGCTTCGTTAAATAATTGTATGCTTTTTTCTACTTTCATTTAATCCATTACCATTTTAAATAATATTAGTTTCCAATTAAAAGCTTATAATCTATTTCCTTGCCTTTTTGCCACCAAGCCCCTGGTTTTATACGCCAATTTCCACTAATACGGGGATATAGCTTTTTCTTTTCTTTTATCCACCTCATTATTTGAAGTCGTAAATCAGTATCGGTTGAATTAATTATTCTTCCGGCAAGTTCTTCCTTTGAAATTCCGGCTCCGTAAATTAAGTGCCCACCACCGCCGTTACCCCGATAGGAGTTTATTGCAACATTATAAGTTGAATCAACACTAAACTCAGTACCATCTCTTAATTTTGAAAAAGTAACTCTTTCACCAACAGGCTGGGAAATATCAACCACATAATCGATACCGGATGCAGAAGAAAAATTGTAATATATTTCATGCAGCATTGGTCTTCCTGTACGATCCGAATAAATTAAGCTACCTTCCTGATCCCGCTTAAATTTTAATACATGGTCACTATCGTTTTCCATTTGATTAAACCAATTGCCAAAAGAATATTCAAGATAATCTTTTACTTCTTGCCCTGTTAGTCTCATTATATAAAGGAAGTTTTCATATTTGTATAAGTTGAACAAATCGCGCACCCTAACCCAACCACTATCTATTGTAACATTAAAGGAGAGAGGGGAAGCAAACGAAATATCCGCACCCGTTATTTCTAGTTGTGCTACATGTATCAGATCCATAAAATCCGATGGTCCGAAGAGTGATTCGCTGGAATGAATAGTTTTTTTGATTTGACCAATAGGAACCATTACATAATTTTCAATCCTGTTAAGTGAAAGGAGATATTTACTCATAAACATATCATCGGCTTTATAATTCTTTGTTTCAACTATTTCACCCGTGGATGATATTTTTTCCCAGCTCTTACTATCATTATCAAATTCCATTATAATATTTGCAACAGCAACATTTTCGGCGCGGGATAACGGACCTAGAATTAAAACACTATCACCAGCAGAATTTACAATGTTAAAATTCCAGCTTGCATGATCATGCCCAACAAATACAACATCAAACCCGGGCACTTTTTCTGCGACTAAACAGGATGCATTTTCATTTTTATAACTTTCTGCGGTTAAATTTCCGTAATTATAATCTACTCCGGAATGGAAGAGACCAACCACAATATCCGGCATCTCCTTTTCATGAATTATCTTAACCCATTTTTCCGCAGATTCAATCATATCTTCGAAAACAATTCCTTCCCACAGATGCTCAGGTAACCAATTGGGAATTGAGGGAGTTATCAAACCCAGAACAGCAATCCTGATTCCTTCTCTTTCAATGATTGTGTATGGTTCAAAATATGGTTCTCCGCTCGTTGTATTGATTGCATTTGCAGCAAGCCAGGGAAAATTTATCTGCTTTCTGAAACGATCGTAAACGGAATGACCTGCTTCAATATCATGATTGCCAATTGTTGCAGCATCATAATTCATAAAATTCATTACATCTGCATATAAATGTTTGGTTACGGTATCTTCATAATTGTAAAAATAAACAGCCGGATCACCCTGAATTATATCACCATTATCCAAAAGAATAACTTCCTGGTTTATTTGCCTTCTCTCACCACTTACATAAGCATGTACCTGTGCAAGAGAGCTGTTTGTTGAAGTATCATTTAGTAAATCGTATGGAAAAATAGCACCGTGAACATCACTGGTTTCTATAATTTTAATTTTAATGGTTTGAGTAAAAACGGTTGTGGCAAATAACAAAATTGAAATCAGAACTATGAATAACAACCTTTTTTCAACAATCAACATTACAATCTCCGGTTTTTAAATTTATAATTTGGCAAAATTAAACAATAATATATTATTCAGTAATTAATAAATTAATTGATTGGAACAAGATATTATTATTTATTTAAAATATTTTAACCTTGTTGATGATAAGGGCTGGGAACAAATATAAAAGGGCGAGTTATTAAACTCGCCCCTGGTGAATGTGAGAAAAACAATATTACCAGGCATAGCCTATATCAAATCTAAGCGCAGGTGCGGTGCCATTTATATCTGAAAAATCATCATCATCGTCATCGCCCGAAAAGAAATAATAATCTACGCCGATTCCCAGCCCCATCGCAAATTGTTCACCCGGAAACCATTGCCATCCAATCAAACCACCTATTGATGTAATTGAAACGGACTCATCTCCAGCATCATCTCCAGACAAATTATTGTAAGAAAAATTAGGAGCAACATAAAACCCTTTCAAGTTTCTTCCGCTGGGATGAAAGCGCAATTCTGCATTTACACCAAATCCCTCTATGCCTGAAAGAGTTGGAATCTGAATACCGCCACCAATTACTGTATTATCGCTTATTTTATGAAAGTATGATAGATTGTAGAATAGCAGAAACTTTAATGGATTTATAACAATCATACTGGTGCGCGGGGTAATGTCTTCAGTTGAAGATATGGTGACAGATTCGGTATAAATAGTATCTCCTGTTTCCGGATCAATTGTCCATTTTCTTTCATCTGTTTTCTCTTGTCCCAAAGCAGAAAAAATAAACAAGCAACTGGTTACCATAAGAAGCAATATAGTTTTCATTTTAAATATCCTTTCTTTGTTTACAAGTTGCATCTAAAATTACTGATGGATATATACAATTCAAATGCCAAACCAAGAGTAACTGATGGTAGGTTTGTAAATATGATTTATGGCTAAGTGATTTCTGAATAACCTTTCCAATGACACATCACTATACGATTAGTGATGAGTAAAAAGGACATTCAACTTAGTTAGCAGATGAAATAATTAGTAAATAGCACCAAAAATGTACTAATGGCAAAAAGTTTTTACTCAGAATAAACTTTTGTGTTTGGGTTGAAAGCAAACCATGCAAAGGCAAAGTAATCTCCATGGTTAATTCTCTTAAGTTGCGTTCCTTTTAATTCCCCCATTACTGCATAACAGGTAATATTCTATTTGGTTCCTGTTTCCTTATCTATAAAGAACCCATCATTATATTTAAAGGTTAAAATACTACCATTTACTACAGGGTTAAAAACTCCTGTGGAACCAGCCTCTTTTGAATCCGCAATGTTGCTTTCATCAAGAGCAGAGACAGCCCCTTCTCCATGAAACACTACAACATGCTTTTCACCAATCTTATCATTTATAACCCTTTTCTTTAAAGTAATTGAATAGGGATAAGCTTTAATCAAGCCATCTTCTTTTACAGCAATAACTTTTTCATTTGGTGGAAGACGTTCATCATTTTCACCGTTATAAAGAAATGGACTTTGGTCTATATCATCATAACCAAAATATGGTTTGCGCCCATAGTCTCTATTGTAACCGGTTTCTTTGGAAAGAACAAGTCCATTCGGATAAGCGTCTTCAAATTGTTTGCATGAAATTATTTGTGAAGGAATAAAAGTAAGTTTTGATCCAACCATATCTCCAACAATAGTTTCTCCGGTCAATTGCTGCCAAAAACTTTCGGAAACGTTATCGTACATAACCAAATCGGAATTTCTGAGAAGACCCGAAACTCCAAAGTTTGCCTCAACTCCGTTTACTCTTCTATCATAAACGATTGCGCTATAACAAAGCGGGCAGAAGGATACTACAACTGGTGAGTTTCCGATTTTATCATTTACTATCTCATACCAGATTAGGATTGATAAAGGGTAAGCTTTAGCCTCGTCGTTAATTTCCAGGGCAATTACAAGCTCCTTTAAGTTTAACCACTCACTTGCTTCAACTTGTGACTCAAATTTTGGATTAAATATTGCTGGAATACCATCCTTTGGCGGTCCTCCACTCAAAAGCTCGGTTAAATCTATTGTGCTTTTAGTAAAGTTTGTTTGCCAATCAGGATATGTATTTAATATTTCTGATAAACCATCTTGTGCAAATACATTTTGTGTAACAAAAAACAGTATAATAGTATTGAAATAAATCCTCATTTTAAGAACCAGATAACTTTTTAGGGTAATATTAAAATTTAAAGTTGGAAATTTATGTAACCCGGAAGACAGAAAACAAATTTTGTGTTTTATATTTCTGCTTTATTGAAATATTACTGAAATGGAGAATTAACCTATCGAGGGAAAGTCATGCTAAATTTTAATAGCCCCGCCATATTTTATGCCCGTTAAGTAAGCCATATCTCTATTATATGTGGTGATATCATCTTTACAAAATTGATTTAGCTGATTGTGGCCGCATGCTCTTGCCATAACCCTCATTAACTCTACCGAAGCCTTGAAAAACTTTTCCAAACGCTTAGCGGATAAATTTATGTCAATTCTTTTTCTTAAGCTTTCTTTTTGAGTTGCAATTCCTACAGGACAATAATTAGTATTACAAGCACGCATTGCCTGGCAACCAATTGCCTGCAGTGCAGAATTTGCAACCGCAATTGCGTCTGCGCCAAGAGCGAGCGCTTTAATAAAATCAGGCGCGGTGCGTAATCCGCCGGTAATGATTAATGTAACATCACTTGTGCCACACTTATCAAGGTGATGACGTGCTCTTGCAAGTGCTGGAATTGTTGGAACGGAAATATTATCTCTGAATAAAGCTGGCGCAGCACCTGTTGCACCACCTCGTCCATCAAGAATAATGTAATCCACACCAACTTCTAATGCGGCGTCAATATCTTCTTCAATATGGTTTGCAGAGAGCTTGAATCCAATAGGAATGCCGCCAGTAAAATCCCGAACTTCGTTTGCAAATATTTTAAAATCTTTTGTTGAAGTTAAATCTTCAAATCTCGGCGGGGAAATAGCGGGTGTGCCCTCGGGTAGATTTCTTACTTGACTTATCTTGCCTATGTTCTTGTTTCCTGGAAGATGCCCGCCGGTTCCGGTTTTAGCCCCCTGCCCGCCTTTAAAATGAAATGCTTGTACCTTTTTTAACAGTTCCATTTTAAAACCAAACTTTGCGGATGCAAGCTCGTACATGTAACGGTTGTTTTCAGCTTGCTCTTCAGGAAGCATTCCGCCCTCACCGGAACAAATTGCTGTACCGGCTAGCTCTGCGCCTTTGGCCAATGAAATTTTTGATTCCTCAGAAAGCGCACCAAAACTCATATCTGAAACTAAGATAGGAATTTTTAACTCAAGTGGTTTTTTCGCAGCTTTACCAATTACAACGCCAGTACCAACATCAACATATTCAAAATGTGGAAGTTTAGCAAGTTGTGCTGGTAAGATTTGTATATCATCCCAACTTGGTAGCTCATTTCTTCCAACACCCATCGATGTAACAAAGCCATGATGACCAGTTTTCGTTAATCCATATTTTGCAAGATGATGTATTTCCCCTGCTTTATCTTCTTCAATAGCAGGTACAGTTGATTCATAAAGCCCGAGGTATTCATTCCGATTAATATTTGATGGAAACTCATGTTCAAACTTTTTTATTTCATCTTCATCAACATAAAGCATACCATCTTCAATAACTGAAGAAAACTTATAAAGTTTTTCTTCGTTGTTGTATTCACTAATTCCGGAGTCAAGTCTGTAATCCCAATTATGAACTCCACATATTAAATTATGTCCTTCAACATAGCCATCTGCCATAAGTGCCCCGCGGTGAAGACATCTTCCGTAAAACACAGATATGATATCATCATATTTAACAACCACTAAATCTGTTTTGCTTACCAGGGCATAAACGGGTTTTCTGTCTTCAAGCTCTTTTATTTTAGAAACGAGAATTTTTTTTATCATTTTTTAAACCTTAATCAGTGAGAACAATAAAACTATTAATTAAAGAATTAAGAGCGAGCGCATTACACATCACACATTAACTTAAAATAATTATCTTACAGATTCAATTTAATTCATTACACAACACAGGCTTAATATACATTTATTTTCTAATTGGAATTTAGATATCTTGCAATGAACTGTTAAATTAATAAATAAGTTTTTTGGATTAAATAAAACCCGCAGTAAATTTTTATGCAACCCGAAACAGGTGTTCTGCTAGTAAATTTAGGTACCCCAAAGAATCCATCAGTTAAAGATGTTAAGGAATATTTACGTGAATTTTTATGCGATGCACGTGTAATTGATATCTCACCCATTGCCAGATTCTTTCTGGTGAATTTTATTATTGTTCCTTTCAGGGTAAGAAAATCCTCACAAATTTATAAAGAACTCTGGACAGAAAATGGCTCTCCAATTTTATTTCACAGCAAGTCTGTTCAACAAAACTTACAAAACACCCTTGGTGATAAATTTTTTGTTGAACTTGCAATGAGATATCAACATCCCTCATTGAAGGATATGCTAAAAAGCATGGAGAGTAAAAATTATAAAAAAATAATTATCATCCCGCTCTTTCCACAATATGCCTCAGCTACAACGGGATCGATAATAGAAAAGATCATGAAAGAAATCTCCCGATGGGTAATCATTCCGGAAATTAAATTTATAAGCCAGTTTTATGATGCAGATGGTTTTGCAGATACAATTGTTGAACAGGCAAAAAAGTATAACATTGATGAATATGATCACATTCTTTTCAGTTATCATGGTTTACCTACAAGACAAGTTGATAAAGTTTACGGAGATGGGACATTGTGCAAAGACCAAAATTGCGACAACGAGATAAACAAAGAAAACAAATATTGTTATAAAGCAACTTGTTATGCCACAACAAGGTTGCTTGTGGAAAAGCTGAATATTCAGAAAGAAAAATATACTGTTTGTTTTCAATCAAGATTAAATAAAAATTGGTTGGAACCTTTTACTGATCAAGTAATAATTGAACTAGCAAAAAAGGGAGCGAAAAATATTTTAGTGTTCAGCCCTTCTTTCGTTTCCGATTGCTTGGAAACTATAATTGAAATCGGCAAAGAATACCAAGAGCTATTTAAAGCACATGGTGGCGAAAAAATTCAATTAGTTGAAAGCCTGAACGATCACCCTTTGTGGATTAAATCACTTAAAAATATTGTTTTACAGAACTGTTAGCTTAGATTATTTTAACTATATGTCATTATCAGAAAAAATATTTGATGCAGGTGTCGTAGGGGCTGGTGGTGCGGGATTTCCATCGCATATAAAAGCCAAATCAAAAACAGAAATTGTAATAGCAAATGGAGCAGAATGTGAACCTTTAATTCACAAGGATTATGAACTGATGCTCAATTATTCTAAAAAAATTATTAGGGGATTAGAACTGCTAAAGGAATCCACATCTTCAAGAAAAGCTTACTTTGGAATAAAAAGGAAAAACGAGAAGGTAATAAACATAATCGAGAATGAAATCGGAAAGGATTTTATTAAGCTGTCTCTTCTTGGCGATTTCTACCCTTCCGGAGATGAGTATGAACTTGTTTATGAGGCCACCGGTAGATTAATTCCTCCAGCTGGAATTCCACTTGATGTTGATTGCGTTGTTAGCAATGTTGAAACACTTTACAATATTACTAATGCTGAGGATGGCATTCCAACAACTAATAAATTTATTTGTGTTGCGGGTGCTGTTACAAACCCATCCTCATTTTTTGTTCCCATTGGCACATCATTTAAAGAGGTAATAAAATTTGCCGGCGGCACAAGAATAAAAGATTTTGGAATATTTGTTGGCGGCGTTATGATGGGTCATCTCACTTTTAATCTAAATGAGGTTATAACAAAAACTACTGCTGGAATTATTGTTCTTCCAAAAGAACACTATTTAATAAAAAGAAAAAACCAGCCTGAGCAAAACTGGCACCGGATTGGAAAGTCTGCATGCGATCAATGCAGCTTTTGTACGGAATTTTGCCCAAGATATTTGCTGGGTTATCAGGTTGAACCGCATAAAGTAATGCGTTCATTGGGATTTTTGAAATCAGGAGCATCAAATTGGAACCAAATGGCTGAACTATGCTGTGGCTGTGGATTGTGTACATTATATGCTTGCCCGGAGGATCTTTATCCAAAAGAGGCTTGTGATAAAGCCAAAGTTGATATGAAAAAAGAGGGAATAAAATTCATTCAGCAAAAACCTGTTAATGTTCATCCAATTAAGGAAGGAAGAAGAGTTCCATTAAAGCAGTTGGTACAAAAATTAAAATTAAAAGATTATGATGTTCCCGCTCCTTACAATAATATGAAGTTCAATATTGATACAGTGGAAATACCCCTTAAACAACACATTGGTGAAGGCTGTAAACCAAAAGTAAGAAAAGGTGATAAAGTAAATTGTGGAGACTTGATTGCTTCTGTTTCAAATAATAATCTTGGCGCAAATATACATTCATCGATTGATGGAAAAGTTGAAGAGGTAACAAGCGATTATATTAAAATAGTTTCTTAATACAAGGTATTAAAATGATTGAAAAGAACTCTATTGGTTTAATTGAAATGGGAAGCATTGCATCTGGAATGCAAGCAGCAGATCTTATGCTTAAAACATCAGAGGTTGAATTGATACTTTCCAGGACAATTTGCTCAGGGAAATATATGACACTAATTGCTGGAGATGTTGCCTCAGTAAATTCCGCCGTAAACAAAGCTGTTGATACAATTGGATTTGGGGTTATTGATCATTTTGTTATCCCAAATATTCATAAAACCATTTTTCCCGCCATTGCAGGGCACAATAATGTTGAAATGCTTGAATCGCTGGGAATTGTTGAAGCATATTCTGTTGCATCATTAATTGAAGGCGCAGATGCCGCTGTGAAAGCAGCTAAGGTTAAACTGGTTGAGCTTAGACTTGCAATGGCACTCGGCGGCAAAGCATTTTTTTCAGTCACCGGGGAAGTTGCAGCTGTAACTAGCGCTGTTGATTCTGGTGCACATATAATTTCTGAAAAAGGTCTTTTAGTAAACAAAGTAGTAATTGCAAATCCGCGGCAAGAACTTCTTTCAGAAATGCTCTGATTTTATAAATATAAACCAAGTCTTCACACTTATTTTTCTTCTGTATTTCACACACTTTTTAATATTTATAGCATCAAATGCTTCCGTACGTAACGATTAACCTTGACAATTGATAATAAATTGTTATTATGTACATTATGAGACACAGTTAAAACCCCTCTATTAATACGACTTATTCTCTCGTTTTATTGCTTTTGTTCTTTTCCAACTTGAAAAATCGAACTACAATAACCGGTTAATAATCATAGGAGTAAGTGCAAGAATGAAAAAGAAAAAATTTCATTGTGATGAATGCGGATTTTACTGGGAAATTGATTCAGATAAACCCGCCCCACAAAATTGCGTTGCATGTAATAGCAATAGTGTGCACCGATCATCTCTTCATAAAAGATTTGCGAAAAAATCCAGACCGAAAATCAGAAGATCATTTTCTACAAGGTAAATAACATGTAAAACTAATTGAAGCAATTAAAGGAGAAACATAGAATGAAAATCGCAATCGAATCGAACGATGGGGTAACAATCAAATCTCCCTTTGTACGAACAACGGGATACCTGGTTTATGATATAGAAAAATCGGGAGTAAAAGGTACTGAATATAGAAAAACCGATTTAAAACCAAGAACTGTTAACCCTATTACTAAAACATCAACTATGGTAAATGATTGCAAAACTGTAATATCCAGAGGAATGGATAGAGGTAAATTATTATCATTAAAGGAGAGAGGAATTGATGTTTTTATAACCTTTAGGTTAACAGCCGGAGATGCCGTTAAGAGCTATTTGGAGGAAAATCTTTTAAATAATAAAGCAGTGTATTAATCATTACTTAAAACCTTTCAACCGATTTTTATTTTTATACTTTGCTTCTAAAGCAGGTATGAACCGAACATATTTACCACACTTGTAAAACGAAAAAAATACTTTAAATTTCCCCCACGCAATTTCATTCATTTAGATTTGAGAAACTTCACTTAAATAGAAAGAACTTATGGGCATTAACAGACCAACCTGGGATGAATATTTTTTAAAACTTGCAATGCTTGCCTCCGAAAGAGCAACTTGCCCGAGAATGCATTGCGGATGTGTACTTGTAAAGGGTAGGTTTGTTCTTGCAACAGGTTACAATGGATCGCTTCCCGGCCAACCACATTGTGATGATGCTGGCTGCCTGATTATTGATAATCATTGTGTAAGAACAAATCACGCAGAAATTAACGCACTTGTACAAGCCACAACACATGGTGTAAACATAAAGGGAGCAACAGCTTACATTACCAATATGTCCTGTACAAATTGTGCAAAAGCACTTATTGCCGCAGGAATAGAACGAGTTGTTGTTTTTTCAGACTATCATGATACACTTGCAACCAAGTTCTTTACAGATTCCAAAGTGAAAATTTCCAAAATAAAAATGCCTGATAAACTAATAGACTATAACCTTGATAATTATTCATCTGCCCGTAAAACAGATAAATCAAATTAGAGCATCCTTTTTGTTTTTTTATTTTCTAGTTGTGTTTAACATCAGTTGAAACAGAAAACCCGCAGATATTGGTTATTAATTATTGCAGTTATATTTTGGGGAAGCTCGTTCATTGCAACAAAAGTTGCATTAGAAGAATTAAGCCCCGAATCAATAATTTCCTTAAGATTAGTTCTAGCCGCAATACTTCTCACTTTAATAGCAATAGCAACAAAGAAGAAGTTCAACATTAATATTAAAAACCATGCAAACATTTTCATATTAGCATGCATTGCCGTTTTTCACTTATGGATACAGGTAACAGGATTAAAGTATACCACTGCTGCAAATACTGGCTGGATTATTGGAACTGCACCAATTTTTATGGCAATATTGGCTGGAATTTTTTTTCAAGAAAAAATATCCTTATTGCAATTTGGAGGTATAGCTACTGCAGTTTTTGGATTGATGCTCCTGGTGAGTAAAGGTGATTTCTTAAGCATCAACTTTATTTCCAACAAAGGAGATCTGCTAGTACTTGGAAGCGCATTAACATGGGGAGTATATTCAACAGTTAATAAAAAAATCTCTCTTTCGTATCCTCCTTTAATGACAATACTCTATCTATTCGTTATGATGGCAATTATTATAGTGCCATTTAACATAAACAATACAGCCATTAATTCTGTTGTTCATCTTTCATTAATTGGATGGATATCAATATTATTTTTAGGACTTCTTTGCTCGGGAGCAGCTTATGTCATCTGGGCATATGCTTTAAGAGATATGGAATCAGCAAAGGTTGGTGCATTTTTATATTTTGAACCATTTGTTACCGTAGCAGCTGCATGGTTTTTTTTAAAAGAAGAGATTACACTTTTAATGCTTATTAGCGGTATTATAATTACTCTGGGTGTTTTTATGGTTAACAAGGAATCTTAAAATCAAAAATCAATTGTTGCTATTTCGCAATTCCTTTATTAGTTTCTATAAACTATTTTCCTATTCCTGATACTAATTCCTATCACAATTTAAGGAGGCGTAAATGAATGTAAAAAAATTCTGGATAGCATTCATTGTTGTGTTTATCCTTCTGTTTTTAACAGATTGGCTTGTTCATGGGGTCTTACTTAGTTCGAACTATGATGCTGAAGGGGTTAAGGAAGCATTTCGCTCGATGGGGGATATGCAATCAAAAATGTGGGTTATGTGGGTTATGTACTTAGTTTGGGCTTTCTTTTTCACCTTTATTTTTGTTAAAGGATATGAGAACAAGGGAATTATGGAAGGAATAAAATTTGGTATCTACATTGGATTGTTCTATTCTTTTGTAAACGCGTATGGACAATATGTTGTTTATCCAATCCCATATTCACTTGCATTACAATGGTTTATTTACGGATTAATACAAAGTGTGATTTTTGGAGCAGCAGTAGCAGCTATTTATAAACCAAAAACTGCTTAGAAAAACAACTAAATTAAATATGCCAAATCAATGTGGTTTGGCATACCATATTTTCTTGCTATTCAATTAAAACCGCTGTACCATATACAAGAATTTCGGCAACGTTAGACATTATGTAACTTGTTGCAAACCTTGTATCAACTATTGCATTAGCACCAAGAGCATCTGCCTCTTGCTTCATCCTATCAATTGATTGTTCTCGGGATTCAGCCATTAATTTTGTGTATTCTTGTATTTCGCCGCCTACTAAAGTTTTAAGCCCTGCAACTATATCCTTACCAAGGTGCCTTGCCCTTACGGTGTTTCCCCTTACAACGCCAAAACTTTGTTTAATTTCTTTACCGGGAATATTTGAAGATGTTACAACAATCATCTTTGTACCTCCTTATATTTATCTCTTTTGGAAGTGAATATTTTTTCTCTTATGATAGAGAAAACTAAAACCAACCCACCAAAAATAAGTAAAGAAATACCCACTTTTGCCAAAGCCGGAGTTTGCGTATCGTTTATAAAAGCATTTACAAATTCATAAGTTGTCCATCCGAAAAAAAATAGTGCCCCAATTGAAATAACAACCCAGGCAATTCCCCGCTCAACCCTGTTATAAATTTGCATCCAGTAACCATCCCAGGGTTCTCTTGAAGGATTTTTAAGTTTCATATTTTTTAATACCTCCTTAACTCGCTTTTGTTCTTCAAATTCCTCTTTAAAATTGGGATTATTTTCTAATAAAGAGCTAAGCTCAGATTTTTCATCTAGGGTCAGCTCTTCTTCAAAAAATTTCTCTAGCAAAATGATAAATCTTTCCGTCATCATACTTTCCTTTTTAGATTTTCGGCCAACTTTTTCCTTGCATAAAACAATCGAGACATTACACTTCCGATAGGAATTCCCAGCAGCTCAGATATTTCTTTATAGGAATAATTTTCAAATTCCTTTAGAACGATTATTTCTCTTTCTTCAAATTTTAGTTTGTTAATAACATCCTGTAACAACTGTAAAAGCTCTTTATTTTCTATTTCATCAATTAATTTGCCTTGTTGTTCAATATTTCTATATTCGATGAATTCAATCTCCTCTTTCCTTTTTCTATCACGAATGACATTAATACAAAGATTTTTAAGAATACTGTAATACCAGGTAAAAAAATTTTTTTCTCTGTTGTATGTCTTATAATTTCTGTAAGCTCTTATAAAGGCTTCCTGTGAGACATCCATTGCTGCGTCATGGGAGCCAAGCAAACCAAGAGCCGAAAAATAAGCACGTCTCATATTTTGTTTAACTAGCATTTCAAACTCCTTTTTTAAGGAAATTGATAAACCAGGATCTTCAACAGGCTTTTTATTCATTTCATTAATTTATACACTTAAAGAAAGAAATTATTCAACAGGTGATGAAAAAATTGTTTAAACTTAGCTAAATACATTAAACAATGAAATTATATTTGATATTATTTTGCGAATAAAAAATTTTATAATGTGTATCACATAAAAAAATAACTCAATGAAGAAAAAACCAAAAATAGAATATCCTGTGAAATGGGGCTATAGAATAATCGGTACTGATGTAGATAAACTTTTACGCGCTGTAGAGGAAACAATGCCTGGATTGAATTATGAAGTAAAATCATCAAACATTAGCAGTAATGAAAAATATTATAGCTTGAACGTTACCGTTTTGGTTTCATCAGAAGTTGTTAGAGACTTGATTTTTCAGAAATTAAGTGATCATCCTGATATAAAAATGGTAATTTAATTCTTTATAAAATTGAAGTGAAACCGAATTGCAAAATATCAGCACATTTTAAACTTAACTGCTGGAAACACCATGCTGGATTTATTAAAAACCAAATTGCTAAAGTAAATAATGAAGAAAAAATTAAAGTCATTTCTTCAATTGTAAAAATAGTTGGTGAATCTCAAATGGATTTGTATTGTGGCAAACTCACCCCTATTGAAATAACCTCATTCATTGCAAAAATTCTTAAAAGTGATAATGCATATAAATATTCTGCTTACAAATTGTGGCTGGGTTCTAAAGGCAAAGACTATCGTTTAATTACATTACCAGATAAATCTGTTTGGGCACTCAGAATGGGAAATGAAAAAGAGAATTATATTCATATTCATCCCGGGAGATATACTGAACATACAATTAGGGTAAGAGCCTTAACGCTTAAAACCACAATATGCATTTTAGCACACATGAATTGTTATAAAATCCCTTCTTCAGATTTACAATTAGTTAATATTGTAAGAATGAATTTTTTAAAAGCACCACCTGTAAAATCTCTTTCTTCAATTTCTGGTTTGAAGAAGCTGTTAAAAGTTTTTAAAAACTTATGAACTAATAAAAACAAATGAATAATCATGATGTTATAATAATTGGTGCAGGCGTTGCCGGTGCAACTGCAGCTTACTACCTTGCAAAGGCTGGGAAAGATATTCTGGTTATAGAAAAAGAAAAATTACCGCGCCATAAAACATGCGGTGGTGGAGTTGTTTATCGAGCTAAGCAGAGCCTTCCGTTCAATATTGATGAAGTTGTAGAGAGAAATTTTAAAAAAATAAATGTTTACGATTACGAAAACGATTTATGTTTTAAAGTTAATAGAAAAAAGCCCGTCATTAATTTAGTAATGAGATCTAACCTTGATAATTTGATAATATCTGAAGCAGCAAAATTTGGAGCAAAAATATATGATGGCTTAACTGCAACAAACCTGATTAATAACGATGAATATCTTGAGGTTACTGCAAATAATAGCACATTTAAATCAGGTTTTGTTATTGCTGCAGATGGTGCTTCCGGAGTTTCTTTGAAAGTTTTGGGATATGAGCAAAAATTCTTCAGGGCGCCAGCAGTAGAATGTGAAGTATATTTATCGGAAAACGAATTTGAACGTTATAAAAATATCATCCGTTTTGATTTTGGTTATATTCCACACGGTTATGGCTGGGTTTTTCCTAAAAATAATCATCTTTCAGTAGGAATTGCACTAATGAAAAAAGCTAAACTAAACCTTAACTTTTTTCTTAAAAATTATTTAGAAATGCTGGGTTACGAAAATGTAATTAATATGAAAAAGCATGGATTTCTCATACCAATTAATCCGTTTAGTTTTAAACCTTTTTTGGGAAGAATATTATTAACCGGTGATACAATCGGTTTAGCAGATCCTATTACTGCAGAAGGTATAAGCTATGCAATTGAAAGCGGGCGTATGGCAGCGGAAGCTATAATTGATGGCGTTAACGATCAAAACTTGGTTAATAAATGTTACAAAGAGAAATTAAAACCATTATTTAAAGAGTTGAAATATGCAAGAATTCTTGCTCGCTTTGTATATGGATCACCAAAGGTTAGAAGATTTGTATT
Organism: uncultured Ignavibacteriales bacterium; assembly: GCA_963714405.1. Lineage (GTDB taxonomy): Bacteria > Bacteroidota > Ignavibacteria > Ignavibacteriales > Ignavibacteriaceae > JAZGGS01. Next base: position 811,883 of record CAVQOH010000002.1, read on the forward strand.
TAAACACTACGGAAAGTGCTTGAGCGAATTGCTTACAGATGTTATAATGAAGAAAAATAGATATAGCAGTATTATGAAAAATCCTATAAACTATATAAAACTTTTAGATTTATAGGGTCAATTAAAAAAAAGAAATTAAAAAATGCGGGATTGCTCCCGCATTAATCAACGTTAAGCTGTTTCTTCGGCAAAAAACTCTTTTTTAATTGTTTCTACCATTGATTCTTTAGGCAATGCACCAACTGCCATTTTGGGCTGCCCTTCTTTTGGGATGAAAAGCAAAGAAGGAATGCTTCTAATTCCAAAAACTCCACCAAGCTCCTGTTCTTCATCAGTATTCACTTTATAAAAATTTACTTTGCCTTCATACTCTTTTGATAGCTCGTCTATGATTGGCCCAACCATTTTGCAGGGACCGCACCATGGAGCCCAGAAATCAACCACTGCTGGCAAATCTCCTTCATATTTCCAATCCTGGCTTTTTTCGTAGTTAAATATTTTTTCCTGGAATGTTTTCTTTGTTAAATTTTCAGCCATTATTATCAACCTTTCTTTTTTTAAACCTGAGCGAGTACGCGCTCTAATTTTTCCTTTACTTCTTTAGCTATAGGCACCATTTTTTCATTATCAATAATATTTGTCATTAACATAGGATCAAAAATGGAAACCTGTGTTTGATTATCTTTTTCGTATACAATTACGTTACATGGTAAAAGCAAGCCAAGCTCTTCTTCAGTTTGAAGTGCTTTATGAGCAATTGGTGGATTGCATGCACCAAGTATAGTGTACTTTTTAAAATCTACATCAATTTTTTTCTTAAGAGTTTCTTTAACATCAATTGTTGTTAAAACCCCGAATCCTTCTTTCTTTAATTCTTCAGTTACCTTTTCAATTGTTTGTTCAAATGGTAAATCTATTGTTTTTGAAAAACCATATTGCATAATATCACCTTTATAATCTATTAATCTTTTTTATTTTTTTTAATCGTTGAAATTTTAAGTGGTAAATATGCTGGGCAAGAGCTCATAAAACTTGTTAATAGAAACACAACTGCAATAATTCCAAGTATAATTGCAGCAACACCACTTATTTGATCTGTGAAATATAGAATTGCAATAAGCACTGCTACTATAAATCTTACAGCACGATCAACTGTTCCCATGTTCTTTTTCATTTTCTTCCTTCTCGTTTTTTAATGTTTTAATTCCTGTTTTCCAATTAGTAAAAAGTGCACCGATAACTGCTCCGTAAGCAGTGCTGCTTACAGGGCTGCCTGTAATAGCACACCCATTGTTGCAGCCAATAAAATAATAATAAAGATATCCGCCCACAGCACCCATTATAATTGGCAAAGCAATTTTGGATACTTTTTTAATCATCTCAGTCCCTCTGCTTTCCACTGAATCAATCCGCCTTTAAGATTTGCAGCAGTAAAACCGTTCTTTTTTAATTTTGAAGCTGCATGGAGACTTCTACTTCCTGTACTGCAATAACAAATTATCTCTCTATCTCTAAACCTTGTTAGCTCATCAGTTCTTCTGTTTAATTCTGTAAGAGGAATATGAAACGATCCCTTAATGTTTCTCTCTTTTCTTTCTCCAGGCGTTCTCACATCAAGCAGCACGGTGTTCCTTCCGCTCTTTAATTTCTGTGATGCATCAACCGGGGAATAGTGTTTAATAGATTTTACAAGTAAAACTCGTTTGAGTATAAGAATCGATATTAGCGTAATGATTATATATAATAATATCTGCAAAATTTTTATCCAAATAATTTATTAGCTTTAATGTTATATGATTAAAAAAACACAAAAAGGATTCATATTAAAAAAAGCCCCGCAACAGCGGGGCTCTAAAGAATTAAGCGGTAGCATGTTTTAGTTTCTTAAGAAACAACCGAAGAATCAATGCTGCAAAAAAAGATGTTATAACTAACAGCAAGAAAAACTGCCAGAGTTCCCAATTTTGATAAAATCTTCCTACAAATCCTGATAGATAGTTTCCAATGGCAGTTGCACCAAACCAACCGCCCATCATTAATCCTTTCATTTTTGGTGGCGAAACCTTAGATACAAAAGAAAGACCCATTGGGCTTAGGTGTAACTCCGCTATTGTTAAAGTAAAATATGTCCCCATCAACCAATATGCAGATACTGTTATAGAAGAACTACCACCATCAAGCTCAAGCATAGATGGCAAACCTTGCACAGCAATAATCATTATTATATATGCTAAGCCCGTAATTATCATTCCTATTCCAATTTTTGCTGGTGAAGAAGGTTCCTTGCCCTTTTTATTCAGATAACCAAACCAGCCAACAATAATTGGTGTAAGAAGAACTATGAACATTGGGTTGAATGATTGGAATTGTTCGGGTGCAATTTCATTCTGATCACCTAATATATTTAGCTTAATGATTATAATAATGAGACCAACTACCGCAAACAGGGCGCCAATTCCCTTTGCTTTGGTTGTTTTAGACACAAATGCAGCCGATCCTCCAAGCAATACGAAAAGAATTGCGTGTAATCCAATAACATCGAAAAGTAGATATGTAAATTTGCCGACAAAGATATCAGTATAATCTCTTGCAAATAATGAAAGTGCAGAACCGTTCTGGTGAAATGCCATCCAGAAGAAGATAACTATTGCAAAAATCGTCATCAGGGCAATAATTCGCTCTTTTTCCTGTGATTTTGTGAGTACAATATCAACTTCAACATTATCTTTTTCTTTGGCTCTATAATCTGCATTTGCATAATATTTTTTAAAGATGAGGAAAATTAGAAGCGAAATAATCATTCCGCCGGCTGCCACAGCAAATCCGGCATTATAACCTTCAGCCAGAGTTAGGTTAAAGTTTTCCATTACAAAGCGTTTTATGCCAGCCGCAGCCATTGGGGCATAAAAAGCGCCAATGTTTATTCCCATATAAAAAATATTATACCCGGCATCTTTAAGCGATCCCTGAGAATGAGCATAAAGATTTCCTACCAGTACAGATATATTCGCCTTGAACAACCCATTTCCAATACATACAACAACTAATGCAACATATAGTTGAAATGGTGAACTTGTTGGGACAGCCATCATAAAATATCCAACACCCATTACAATTGCACCAAGCGTGATTGTTTTTCCATAGCCAAGTAAATTATCTGCAAGCCAGCCGCCGATGATGGGTGTTATGTAAACCCCTGCAAGGAAAATACCATATACGTTAGTTGCAGTAGAAGCATCCCAGTTGAAATTTTCCTGCATATAATAAACAAAAATGGAAAGCATTGTATAAAAACCGAACCGCTCCCACATCTCGGTAAAAAAGAGAACGTACAGCCCTTTCGGGTGACCCTTAAACATTATTCCTCCTGATTCTGGTAATAAATATTAAAACTTTAAGTTTGATATAGATGATTTGCTGTTATTAATGATTTTAGTTTAGGTAAAGATTTTTAGCTAATTATGTATGCTTTTTCAAAAATAAACTTAAATTTAAGCAGATTTTGTTGCAATAACCAACAATAAATTTGCCATTCACAATGCAATCCAGACAATAGCTCATAACCACATATTGTTAGATAAATCACATATTGGCACTTTATGAGTTTTCTTCTTGCCCGGTATCTATCCCAATACATATATTCGGTACAAATTTATTGTGGAAGACAAACAATTAGGAGGCATTATGCATAAACTCAAAATATTTTCGTTTTTATTTGTTCTACTTGCAGCTAATACCCTTGCGATCAGCCCACTTAGCCAGCCAGTATTCGTTCAAGAATATCTTGGGCAAACTGATTTTATTGAAGGCAGGTTAACGCAATTGCTTGGTGCTATGTCAGAAAATCAAATGAGCTGGGCACCCGCTGAAGGTATTAGAACCTGCGGACAAATATATATTCATACTGCCGAAGCAAACTTTATGTTAGCTGGTTTTATGAGCGGCAGTGAAATGGAAGGTGAACAGGGTGCTCTGGAAAAAAGTGTAACTGGTAAAGACGAAATAATGAAGTTGCTCAAAGATTCTTTTGCAGCAGTAAGAGATGCTGCTAGCAAACTTTCTGATGACGAACTGAATAAAATGGTTCAAACGCCATTTGATATGGAGATGTCTATGAGAAACTTTATGATCAGCTTGCTTAGCCATTCACATGAACACCTGGGGCAAGGCATAGCTTATGCAAGAATGAATGGCGTAACTCCACCCTGGAGTGAAAAACAGGACGATGAAGGATAAACTATTGTTAACACAAGGCTGCTGCGAGATTGTTAAAATCAATTGAGTACTTAAACTTGTAGCAGCTTTATATTTATATGGACTATAATTATTTGAAATCAATAAAGCACCTTTTGGTTATTCGGTCATCTCCCGAAAAAATATATAAAGCACTTACGACAAAAGCGGGTGCAGCAAATTGGTGGACATCGCAAACAAAGATTGGCAGTAAGGTTGGTGATGTAAATATCTTCAATTTCGGAGAAACTTATCACAATAAAATGAAAATCGTTAAGCTTGCTCCAAATAAAAGTGTTGAGTGGGAGTGTCTCGAAGGTGATAAGGAATGGATTGGAACCTTACTTTCATTTAATATTGAACAGCAAGAGAATAATTCGATTTTACGTTTTGCCCATAGCCGCTGGCAGGAAGAAACAGATTTTTTTGCATCGTGTAATTATCATTGGGGATACTATATGCGCAGTTTAAAACTTTATTGTGAGACAGGAACAGGAACTCCTTTTATAGCCTCAAGCCAACGATAAGGTTGTTGTAAACCCCACTATTTTATTAAATTTTCCCCATCGATTTTAATTTAAGCAAAGGCAGATTGGAAACTTTTACTATGCTAAAAAGAAGAAAAAAAGCCCCAGCCCACTGAACAGGCCTCATAATATTATCATGCAAAAAATATTCAAGTATTACTGCGGTTAGCGGAAATGCCAGCTCGCAAATTGTAGCTACAGAAGCTGAAATCCTTTTTAATCCGTAGTAGTAAAGAAAGATTGCAGTTCCGCCGGTTGTAAATGCTATAATTAAAAACACATAAACCTGTTGTAAAGAAATTTCAGAAATGTTTGTTATGTTTCCCGAAGATAAAACAATAATCAGCATTATAATTGTTGAAAATGCAAACCTTAAGTAAGTCCCCAATTCAAAACCTACGTTTCTTAAAGCTCGTTTGCTTAAAACAGTTGAAGAACTAAAACCCAATGCTGCAATTAATGCAAATACAGCTGCAAGAACTGTTTTGTCTCCTGTTTTAAGATCCGGCAAATAGAAACCGAATGTCATAAAGTAAGCACCTATAATTGCAAGTGCAGCCCAGAAAAAAAATCTTTTTGAAAGTTTTTCTTTTAACAGAATTCCGGCTAATATCAACGCAAATACTGGTTGAAGTTTTTGTATAAGAATTACGATTGAAAGATTTACATAATTAACATAAAAAAGGGCTTTCGTGATTGCCATTGTTCCTATTGCACCACCTAAGAGGGCAACTAAGAAAAAGGCAAGCCAGTCTTTGTAGGTAAGATTTTTTAATTTTGAAAAATTTTTTAAAAAAATCGGTGTTAGTAAAATTGCAACCACTACACTTTCAACAAACACAACTAAAGTAACAGGCAGGTTATATAGAATGGGTCTTAATGCAATACCATCTACAGCCCAAAGGCTAGCAGCAAGGATTACAAAAAATGGAGCAAATTTATCTTTCAACAACGTTTTCTTTATATATTGTTTTTATAATCACTAATAATCTATTTGCATAATATAATACTTGTAAAGCAATAATCATTGTTCTGATTAATTACACAACATAAAAACAAATTATATAAATGATATTGAGAGTAACGTTTTTAAGTTTTATGATAAGAGATCACTGGAAATTATTTAATATGGTTAAAATAAATTTTAAAAACTCTGATGAAAACATTGGAACATTGTTCCATTCCTTAATACTTATCTTCTTGCTCAATTTTAAAAACTCACAGCTTTTTATATGATCTTTATGATTTGTATCTAGAAGAACATAGTTATTACTGTCATAATAGTATTGCCAGGGCGAACTCCCAATGCTTATATATAAATTTTGTTCCTTTTTCAGAGTATCGAAGTTATTTATAAACGCATTCCGATATTTGTTTAGAGAACTTTCTTGCAAATGCAATGTTGCACTAAAAAAATTGCCCCACCAAAACATTGTTCTGTAACTAAAAATATTATTCTTCTTAAAGAGAGCGGGATAATCAAGCACCATGTATGGAAGACCCAGGTAATTTTCTCCTTTTGATATCTTCCCCGTACTAGTTTCTGTTCCAGCGGGAAAAGGAAACCACTCACCTTTAACGATGTTAATTAGCTCTTCCCGTGTAGCATCCATAAGCTTAAAGATTTTATTTAAGATTTCAATCTTTGTAAGAAGAAAATCAGTGTCATGCAAATAATTCAAATCCTTTTTTGATAAATGTATTTTGCTTATCATATTTATAAATAGAACATATTCTCAGTATTAATGAAAAACTTGTTACAAATTAAGCATAAACAGGTGTTATTATAGCCTAAAGTCATATTTAGGTAAAAATATTATACAGTTGTATTATATTAATATTTAAATAAAGTATAAAAATAGTATTAAGAATTAAATGGAAACACAAAAGCCATCAATGGAAGTAAAAAGCTGGCGCATAAAACTATATGAAATAATTTTTGAAGCGGATACGCCCTCAGGAAAATTTTTTGATATACTTCTTATCTGGGCAATATTAACCAGCGTTACTGTTGTGTTTCTGGAAAGCATAAATGAACTTAAAATAGATTATGGAAATTGGTTCGTTTTACTCGAATGGATTTTTACTGTTCTTTTCACAATTGAATATGGTTTTAGAATAATTAGTGTAAGAAAACCATTCAAATATATTTTTAGTTTTTTCGGTGTTGTAGATTTTCTTGCTATAATTCCCACCTACTTAAGTTTGCTTATTACGGGCAGCCAGTATTTACTTGTAATAAGAATATTAAGATTACTAAGAGTCTTCAGAGTTTTTAAATTAACTCACCTTGTTAAGCAATCTGATGTTTTAGTTTATGCATTAAAAGCAAGCCGTGCAAAAATAGCTGTGTTTCTTTTTGCAGTTGTAACATTAGTTGTTATAATCGGTGCGTTAATGTATGTTATTGAAGGCCCTGAAAACGGGTTTACCAGCATTCCGGTTAGTATGTACTGGGCAATCGTAACCTTAACAACAGTTGGTTACGGAGATATTTCACCACAATCTCCTGTTGGACAACTTTTAGCTTCCATGGTAATGATAATGGGTTATGGAATAATTGCAGTTCCAACAGGTATTGTATCAGTTGAAATTGCTAGTGCGACAAAAAAGCAAGTTACTACCCAAGTTTGCCCAAGCTGTATTTCCGAAGGACATGATAAAGATGCAGTGTATTGTAAATTTTGCGGCGCAAAGTTATAGGTTGGCAATAGTTACAACCTGATAAGTTATTTTCTTCTCACCCCCACATCTAATATAAGCGGCAATTATAGTTTAGCTATCAGTACTATACCAACAGTTTATATGTGTAAACATATTTGTATTAAGAGCAATTTTTGATTATTATCAAAGCAATATATTTATTAATAATTTTTGGAGTAAATAATGTCCGATAATATTGCCACTAGACAATTCGGTGAAAGTCTGCGGGGTAATATCATTTTACCCGGCGATGCTGGTTATGATAATGCCAGAAAAGTATACAACGGTATGATTGACAAAAAACCTGCAATAATTGCACAGTGTTTGGATGTTGCGGATGTAATATCCTCTGTTAATTTCGGTCGCGAAAATAATATGCTTATTTCTGTCCGCGGAGGTGGGCACAATGCTGGTGGTTTAGGTATTTGCGATGATGGATTGGTTATTGATCTTTCACAAATTAGGTATACACATATTGATCCTGAAAAGAAAACAATACGTGTTGGCGGAGGCTGCCAATGGGGAGATGTTGATCACGCAGGTCATGCTTTTGGATTGGCAGTTCCCGCAGGAATAATCTCCACAACTGGAGTTGGCGGACTTGCTCTTGGTGGTGGTGTTGGTTACTTAAGCCGAAAATTTGGTTTAACAATCGATAGCATTCTTGAAGTTGAAATGGTGCTGGCTGATGGTTCGGTAGTTAGAGCAAACGTTAAGGAAAATGAGGATCTATTTTGGGCAATACGCGGTGGAGGCGGAAATTTTGGAATAGTCACATCCTTTTTATTCCAGGGACATCCCGTGCATACAAGCTTTGGCGGACCAACTCTTTGGCATATCGATAAAACAGAACAGATATTAAAATGGTACAGGGATTTTATAGTAAATGCTAATGAAGATATTTATGGATTTTTTGCAACATTAACTGTTCCGGGTCCTCCATTTCCTGAAGCATTGCACGGTAAAAAAATGTGTGGAGTTATCTGGAACTATTTAGGACCACATGAAAAAGCAGAAGAAGCATTGAAACCGGCCCGTGAACTAAAGCCTGATTTTGATCATGTAGGGCCAATACCACATCCAACATTAAATAGTATGTTTGATGTATTTTATCCTACAGGATTACAGTGGTACTGGAGAGCAGATTTCATAAAAGAAATTCCAGATGAAGCAGTTGCACAACATGTAAAGTATGGTAAAGATTTACCAACTCCTCATTCTACAATGCATTTGTATCCCATCAACGGTGCAGCGCATAATGTTGGTAACAACGATACATCGTGGGCATACAGAGATGCAAACTGGGCACAAGTGATGGTGGGTGTTGATCCTGATTCTGCAAACAAAGAAAAGATTACAAAATGGACAAAGAATTATTATGATGCAATTCATCCTTACTCTGCAGGCGGTGCGTATATTAACTTTATGATGGATGAAGGACAGGAAAGAGTGAAAGCATCATACAAAGAAAACTATAATAAGCTGGTTAAGATTAAAACAAAGTATGATCCAAAGAATTTGTTTCGCGTTAATCAGAATATAAAACCAAGCACATAATAGTTTAATCAACGATTCTATTCGATCCCCATCTTATAAATAAAAGACGGGGATTTTTTTCATCATACAACCCTAACTTCATAAAAAGAATTTTAATCGAGGCGACGAATTTTTCGTTTTAGGGACATAATTGGCAATAAAATAGTGTAAGAAATATTTTTTTTTATTGTTTCTTATGCGAAAACAAAACAAATTGATTAATGTGTAGATGGTACTAATATTGTGAATTAAACTACCGAAGGTTTAGTTGGGGTATTAAATAATAAAGGCTGGAGAATATAAACCGGCTAATAATAAAATAATAGTACAGGTGGTCGAATATGTCTTTAGCAACAATAAGTTTCTGGGAGGAAAATTATAACTCTTATGGAATTCCGAGTAGAATGCACAGCTATTTAATATCTGTTTTTGTAAACCAGATAATAGGTAGAGGTGATAAAATTGTGAAAATAGTTCCATTAACAGAAGGGGCACCATTACTGGAAAGCCAGCACCCATTTGTTGTAAGAAATACCACAACAGAGCAGGCATTATTAAAAGCCTTTAAAATTCTTATGGATATGCCAACGTTACAAGGAATGAAAAATCATAAAAGTATTATGAGAAATAAAGAAAATGCATTAAATATAATTCAGAACTAAGGTATTCAATATAAATTGCCCTTTAAATAGAAGATGTAGCCAGGACGATTATTTAGAAAGATATAAATTAAAACACAGTAGTTGTTGATAACTCCCTGCGAACCCCCGCTTGTAATTATAGGCGGGGGTTTTTTAATATTTTTTCTTAATTTTGCACCGCACCCTTAGCTCAGTTGGTAGAGCATCTGACTCTTAATCAGCAGGTCGCCGGTTCGAGCCCGGCAGGGTGCACAAAAAACCTTTGAGAACATAGTATTTTCAAAGGTTTTACTTTTTTCAGTATTCGAAAATCCCGCTGATTTTAAGCGAAATGGTATGGACTATGGTATGGATTTTCTGTATTGCAATTGGCAGATTATAGCAATGTTCAACTATTCCTAAAACCTATAGGTTTATGACGCTTCTAAATATCCGTCTCAAACACTTTGAAATTGTTTAGCAAAGATTCAAGATGCTCAACAAATTGTCTGGCCGGACCCTCTTTCCTGAATTTGAATCGTTTCCCCCGGCGGTACCCATTCTTAGGAGAACCTACTTCGACTGAAGCAATATAGACAGTTTGATTAAATAGCCCTTCCCGCTTCGTGTTCAGCCAAACTGACCGTTTTTGTACCCAGTTTTCGAGCAGTAAATTCGTAACTTCTAAAGCGACAACGGTATCCCAATTATTTTGCATCCCAGACTCTTTTTTTGTCCCCCGGGGGAATTTTATGGTTTCAACAATCGTTTCTTCCCATTGTTTGCGCTCTTGTTTGCGGTTTTCTTGTATTTTCTCTTCTTCGGCTATAATAGTCTTACATTTTTTAAACATCTTCGAGCGCTCAAAATCATATTTCAGGTCTCCAAACCGTTCCCGGCAGTCGCGTTTATACTCGTAAATCTGAGGGTCGTCAGTCCAACCCCATATGGTTTTTTCAAATTCCTTTTGTCTGTTGAAGTACTCTATCAGGCGTCTGCAATATCGTATGTCTTCTCTGTTTATTATATTTTCGAACAGATCAAATAGATAAGCAAGTGAAAATTCCCAGCTTTTCATTATGCTGTTGACAAAATAGGCGCTGTTGCTGCTTGCCTCCTGTGAGAGTTCGACAAGTATCTCTGCCTTTCTCAGTATGTTTTCCGGTTTCCGCTCGGTTAATCGCCGGAATTCACTGATCAGCTCATTGTCTGGTGTCATTGAGGTCCCTTTCCTCTCTTTGTCCTATTGAATTATTTATTCCTCAACACAATAATTAAAATTATTATCTGGCTTTACGCCACCATAACAAAATTTCTTACTACCATTCGGATAAATCCAATAACCGCAAACCATCCATTTATCATAATGCACTGAATAATTCATTCCATCTCTTGCCACATTTGGTGTGTGTTCTTTTGAGTCAAATAAAAGTATCATGTTATGGTTATTTGATAAATCTTTCATTATACCCTTTACTTCACCCACCCATTCAATTTTACTCCAAAGTGAATCATGATCATTTGTATAGGCAATTAAAATATCATTTGTCTTTGATGCAACATTAAAGTTCACCAAACTTGGTTGCTCATTCTTGAACTCACTATCACACGAACAAAATACCAACACCATAATTAAGCAGATAAAAGAGTTTTTAAATAATGAAAAAGAATGTTTTGACATGAGTTTCCCTTTAATTAAGACAATTAAATTTAATGATTTTAATAAACAAAGTTTAACTGAAAGTGTAACTAAAGTTTAATTGATTAACTTTTGAATTTGTGAGGTTGTAGGAGAGATATTAGAATCAAATCTAAGATATTGGGTGTTTATTGTTAATACAAATAATCAACTAAAAATCCCAATTCTTCTGAATATCTTTAAGTAGAGATTGCTAATTTTGTAGAAATGAAAGCAGAAATTTTATGCCAATATTTAAAATAAAATGTAAACAAGTTGAGAAAATCAAACTTGATGGGGGGTGTTTCATTAACACTATCTTTTTCATAATAATAAACTCATTTACATTTAACTGATCTATATAGACTCAATAAGATAATATAGAAGTATGGAATTCAACTTCATAACTACCTGCTTGTTTTTCTTCATTAACTAAATTTCATTTCCTAATACATAAATGGCCTTAAATGTCACTTTATTGCTAAACCAATAACTATATATGTGTTAGCACACAAAAAAGGAGAAATAAAATGAAAAGGTTTAATAACTTTCTGATTATAATTGGTATACTACTCGGATTCGCTGCTTGCACTCCCGAAGCTCCAAGGGTTCGTGTTCAGAATCAGAACCAGGAAGTTGTGGATGTTGCACTGAAACCGCCATCAGGCAGGACAATAAATATTAATGACGTTAGTGCTAGTTCACAAACCGGATATATAGAGGTCCCCTCATCAAACTATGAAGTTGACGTAAACGTAGAAAATGTTAGCCCAAATGCAACAACATTTTTTCGGGCGGATGAAGATGGGAACTATACAATCACAGTTACAAATACATCACCACCCACGGTAAGGGTAAATTAACAATTATTATTTGGCTATAGTTAGCCGAAGCAATTAGGTTGTTTCGGCTTAATTATTATTACAGATTGATTACTTTTAGTATGAATTCACAAGCCCACGATTCCATATTCAAGCGATAAGACAGCCCATCTCTTTCGCACACTATAATAATCAAACGCAATCCCGAAACTCTCGCTACGACAGCCTATTTAATTCACACACTTTTATGTATGATTTTGCATCACTCAAATTGATGCAATAAAACATCTCAATTTAAAGTGATAATTAATCTTCTTTCGGCATGTACATTGCTATAAACACCTTTGCGAGATTTCCTTGCATAGATCCAAAATAATTAATAGAATACAACTGACAATAAATCAATTAAAATGAATCAGAAACGGAATCAGAAAAACTTTAATTGTTTAACTTTTGATATTGTGAGGTTGTATGAGAGGTATTAGAATTAAATCTAAGAGCCCTGGTGTATTATGTTGATTGTTTTGTATTGTTGTAAAAACTTCCACTGCGTGGTGGTTGTTAATAAGTTTTTTGATTTTCAACCAGAGTAAAACTATTAAAATAGTTTAAGGATATCTCTCGCTAAAAATATCTCTGAACTCATCAATTGGTAATGCGCCCTCACGCAATATTGTATCCATAAAATTTAATATAGTAAACCTTTCACCCAATCGGGCTTTTTCTTCCTCATAAAGTTCAGATAATTGGTGATAGCCAACAAAGTAAGAAGTCATTTGCATAGGCGACCGCATAAGTCTACCCCAAAGACTTTTAGCAAACTGAGGTGCCAGTAAACATTTATTAATCGAAAATTCTAACATTTTTTGTTTTGACCAATTGTTGCAATGTACCTGTACACTCATATAAGCGCGGTTAGCATTTTCAAGCCTTTTTAGTAGCTGTGCAAGTAGAGTAAGTTTGTTATTTTTATCCCAGCCTGATTCAATAGCAACCTTTTCACAAAGCGTAGCCCAACCCTCTGTAAAAGGACCGTATGGAAATAACAGGCGTATTGTATGTGGATTTTCTCTAGCAATTTTTAACTGAAGATAATGTCCCGGATATAGCTCATGTAAGACAATGAATTTTTTAAAGTGATTGTTGAATGAACGCCAGAAATCTTCCCGCTCATTTGCCGGGAAATGGTCTGGGATAGTAGCTAAATACCATGTTGTCCATGGATTAGGATGAAAATAGGGTGCGGGATCCATGTCCCCTATTCTTGCAGAAGGTCCCATACTTTCTGGTGCAAGTTCCAAGCTTAATGTATTATTCTTTGGGATTGTTGCAATTTTATTATCACGTACAAAATTCTCTGCTTCTTCAGAGAATCCTCGTAGAAGCTCAAGATATTCCAGCACGCCGGATGGATGGTTATTTCTCATATCATCTATCGGTTTTTCAACAAGCAAATCAAAGTCAGCTGGGATTTCCAGGTTTGGATAGGTTTCTTTAAGATATTCCCTGCACAAATCAGCAATTAATTCCCTAACTACTTCTATTTCTCTTAGTGAATTTTCTTCAAGCTGCTTTACAGACATTTTATCTTCTGTGTACAAATTGAACTTTCTTGTATATTCTTCTTTACCGAGTATTGGTTCTTCGGTTAAAGAAAGGTTATTCAGAAGATTGTTTTGAACAAATTGAATAAGAGATTTGATTTTATCTGCTGTTTCATCACAACGAGTTATAAGTTTTGTCCAATTCTTATTTGATAGCATTGGTTTGGTAATGATTTTTAATTCTTCCGTATAATATAGAATAGATTCATCAAGCGATTTTAAATTCGTTTTAATATTTCCCGGTCTGCCATCTTTAAGATTTGTTATCGCAGCCACACATAAACATTCTACTGATTTCAACCTTTGGAGTAAAAGTGAATATTTTTCATTATTTGTTAAATTTTTTGAAACCAACACTTCATTTGTTGCATGTGATATTAATTTTGAATACATACTCAAAGATAATTTTTGCGGCGTTTCTATTACCCATTTATCAATCTCATTTGCTATTTGTGTCTTTAGTAATCGTCCATCAATTTTATCTTCGGCTGAGAACTCAGCTTCATACTTATTAATCTTATCAAGCATTTCTTTGTTAAATTTAATCCATCTATTAATAGAAGTTTCCGAGAAATCCTCATAATTGTAAATTGATTGAATCATACCTTCGTAAAGAGCTTGAGATGGATAAAACTTTGCCCACTCATCTATGTAATCATTTCCAAATTTTATCATGAGGGGTGTATTGTCTTGTCCCATTCCTAACGAAGTGATAAGAATAAAAACAGATATAATGCCTAGTGAAATAAATTTTGTTTGTTTCATATTAGTTTCCATATTCTAATAAATCAGATTTTATTTGAGTCATCCTCAGTTTGTTCAAATAGTTTCCCCGCAGTTAAAAATTAGCGAATAAAATAAATAATATATGTACGCAATTTATGATTTTACCGGCAAGAAATGATGATTTTAACTAGGAATAATAAATTAATGATAAAAAACCCGCGCCTATTTTGTTAAGCAGGGGTTGGAGAAAATTAATTATGTTGTTGGATTTATTTTAGTAAAATCATGTTTTTAGTTTGAGTGAGATTGGGGGTTTGTAGTTGGTAGAAGTAGATACCGCTTGGAAGACTAGTTGCGTCGAATTCAATTGAGTGAATGCCAATAGTTTTTTCTTCATCAACTAAAGTTGCTATTTCATTTCCCAACACATCATAGACTTTAATAGTTACAAAACTTAGTCTTGGAATTTGGTATTTGATTATTGTAGTTGGATTAAAAGGATTGGGGTAGTTTTGAGTCAATTGAAACTTTTGAGGCAAATTTGAATATTTCTTTATCCCAACAATACCATCATTTTCCCACCATAGAATATCATTAACTACTGTTGCTGCACCAATAACGTCTTTATCCCCATCATTGTCGATATCCTCACCATATACTCCCCATGCACCAGCAAAGTTATTATTTAAAGTCTGTTTCTGCCAACTTGTAGCAAATCCATTGTTTAACCATAAGGCAATATCCCAAGCTATTTCTGTCGTTCCTAAAATATCATAATCATAATCGCCATCAACATCACAAGCATAAAGTGATATAGCTCCATCAAAATTATCTTCAATTACCTGCTTAGACCATTGAATAGGGTTACCTTGATCATTTCTCCACCAAGCTATTTGATCACCTAAATGTGCAGCACCTAAAATATCTATATCGTTATCATTATCAAGATCACATGCATATACTTTATGTGCACCGAGGAAATTGCTATCAACAATCTGACTAGTCCAAGTGGAATCACCATTGTTATACCACACCGCTATTGAATTAGCCGTATAGCCTGCTCCCAGTATATCGTTTAATGAATCTCCATTTACATCTTCAGCAAAAACAGAGCGAGCCCATCCAAAACTTCCATCAATTATTTGCTTCGACCAGACAATGGGATATTCACCATTGTTATACCACAATGCTATTTGGCTAGCATTCATTGCTGCCCCTAATACATCTGTATCATTATCACCATCAATATCAATAGCATAAACCTCCTCTGCCCCACCAAAATTATCACTAATTGTTTGTTTTAACCATTGAATAGGAACACCTCCATCATTTCTCCACCAGGCTATTTCATTATCCATCCACGAACTACCTATAACATCTATATCACCATCACCATTAATATCACAGCCGAGCACAGAACTTGCCATTTGAAAATTATTTTCAATTATTTGTTCCTGCCATACAATTGGATTGCTTCCATCATTAATCCATAAAGCTATAGAATTTGCTGCCAATCCAGCACCCAATACATCAATTAGACTATCTTTATTCACATCAATTGCATGTACAGAATTTGCTCCTTCAAAATTACCATCAATTGTGTGCTCAATAAATGAAATTTGTGCAATAGTAAAAGAAGAAATTAGAAGCGGGGGGAAAAAATTGACCAGAAGATGCAAAAATAATTTCATGGTTACCTCCAGCAACTACTTATTAAGTAAATAATAATTCTAATTTCTCAATTTATGAGGTTAGATGCGAGCAAAATGAAATAAATGGTTAATGATCTCTAGAAAAACCCCGGTTGTGTACATAAGCGGTGGTTGATTATAATAATAGCTAAGAACCTTGGTGTTTTTTGTTGATTGATTTATATTGTTGAAAACATTACAATAGTCATGTTATGGGTGATTATCTAACAAGTATTTTTATTGGAATTATTCAAATGAAAACGGCTGGAAAATCACAATTTATTTTCCTGGTAATAATTATCACACTTTGCTCTTTTACTTCCTTTGCACAGAAGTATTCCGGGCATTTGATTAATAAAGAAAGTGGAGAACCAATACCATTTGCAAACATTGGAATAGTAGGTGAAAATATTGGGACTGCATCTAATGCGGCAGGATGGTTTAAGCTGGAACTGAGTGGTAAATACGATAATGATACTCTGTGTGTATCAAGTATTGGGTATGAAAGCAAAAAATATTTAGTTGGTGACTTTAAAGATGATATAAGAAATATTAACCAGGTTAAAATTGAATTATCACCAAAAATCTATCAATTAGCTGAAGTACTTATTCAACCAATAAATACCAATATTTATACTTTAGGTAATTTTTGTGATCCAAATTCTGCATATGGCAATAACTTTTATTCGAATAACCTCGGAACAGAAGTAGGAGTGCTCATACGACTTCCTGAAAACAAGGATATTGTCTATGTAAGAAACTTCAGATTTTATGTGGGAAAATTTACTTTCGAAAACTTTCCGGTTCGATTAAATATTTATAACTTGAAAAATGGTCTGCCTTATGAAAACATATTGACAGAAACTATTTTTATTAATATAGAATCCATTGGGGAATACCTAATTGATCTGGCAAAATATGATATTTTAATTACTGACGATTTCTTTATTTCGCTAGAGTATTATAAAATTCCCGAGGAATCGGAAGGAGAGTTGGTGTTTTGTGCGGTTCATAATGAGGAGATAAATAAAGGGAATGGCTATTATAGATTAGCTAGTCAGGGAAATTGGAAACGTGAGATGTTCGATAATGTAGGGTTTTCAGTTCAAGTAGAATGTGAAGAATAATGCAGTACCCAAAACCTCATATTCAAAACACACAATAACCAAATCCTTAAATCCAATACAACACCCAACAAAAAACCCCCGCCTATGTTATTAAGCAGGGGTTGGGGAAAATCTAAAATTTCATGATAATGTTTAGGATGTTAGACTATATTTGTTACAACACACATTATTTATTAAATTACTATTAAAATTTATTGCGCTTATTTTAAAGTTGTGGGCAATGATGAAAGGAATAAACAATTAAGAAAATGAGCAATTACAGAAACTAATATATGAAAACAACACGCGAACACGATGAGCGAATTGCAAAGATGACATTTGTATCTGTATATCCACACTATATTACAAAAATTGAGAAGAAAGGCAGAACGAAAGAAGAATTGCATCAAGTAATCAAGTGGCTCACAAGTTATGATGCAAAAATGTTAAAAAAACTCATAGAAGAAAAAGTGAGTTTTGAGCAATTCTTTCAAAATGCAACCTTAAATAACAACGCTCACTTAATTACCGGTGTAATATGCGGCTATCGAGTGGAAGAAATCTCAAATCCATTAACGCAACAAGTAAGGTATTTAGACAAGCTAGTAGATGAATTAGCGAAAGGTCGAAAGATGGAGAAGATTTTGCGAACCCCTTAGAATGGCACCCAAAAAGCAATTTGACCTATCATTTTTATATCAGTAATTTTAAAAATGCTATTTTAAAACCAATATCCTTTAGAGAGAATAATGAAAAAAATAACTAGTAGTTTCACGATTCTATTAAGTTTTTTGTATGTATCAATTAATTTTGCCCAAATATCTCCCCAGCAAGGTGTGACACCACCAGCTTACTTCTGGGAATTTCAGCAGATGCTTCAAACTGAATATTCAAAAGGATATTATGCTGATAAATTTAGGGAGAGGAAACAAATAAGAGAGAAAATAGCACAGGGCTTACTTCCGGAATCCATCCTTTTGATAGATACTGTTTTTGCGCTTACTCTGATGGGGCAATATCCTGATTTATCGGGTTCTTACTCTCAACAGGAATTTCAATCTCAACTTTATGATGGACCTAATCCAACTGGAACAATAACTGATTATTATACTGAAGTATCTTACAACCAGCTTTACTTTACAGGAGATGCTAAGGGTTGGTATGATGTCCCCGGTAATCTTCAAAGTTATATCGGTGGGAACGGTGGACCACAATTTGTTGTTGATGTGATAGTTAATGCTGATCCAACTCTTAACTTTGCGGATTATATTCAGTATTATGATGGCCAGGGAAGACCACACATTTCATTTCTCGCAGTTGTTCACAGTGGTGCAGGGGCAGAGGCAGGAGCTAATAATATTTGGTCACATAGGTGGGATTTTACTGTACTTCCGGGCCAAGGGCCATATATAACAAACGATGTTGATCCAATTTCTGGACAAAGTGTTATTATTGATGGACCTTATGCAATTATGCCTGAACGTAACGGTAATAACAATAATAGTGGAACACTTATAGAGATTGGTGTTTTCGCTCACGAATTTGGTCATATATTTGGAATACCTGATCTTTACGATACCGATGGCTCTTCCGAAGGTGTTGGAAACTGGTGTTTAATGGGCGGTGGAGCTTGGGGAGGGAGCGGAACCACACCGGAAACTCCAGTCCATATGTGTGCCTGGGTAAAAAAGGAGCTGGGCTGGGTAACTCCAATTAATATTACGTCATTTCAAAATGTACTCTCGGTACCAAATGTTGAAGAAAACCCCATTGTATATCGAATGTGGAGAGGTTCACTAATTACCCCGGAGTACTTTTTAATCGAGAACAGGCAGAAGATTGGTTTTGATGTTAACATTTATGAATCCGGTTTCCTGATTTTTCATGTTGATGAAACACGAAATGGCAACCAAAATGAAAATCGTTATCTGGTTGATCTTGAACAAGCCGATGGTTTGAGAAATCTGAATAATGGAGAAGGCAGAGGCGATGCAGGAGATCCTTTCCCGGGTTCTACTCAAAACACGAGATTTGATTTTAATACCAATCCCAACAACAATGATTATTCATTGCAAAACACATTTGTTTCTCTTAGAAATATTTATAAAGATGGGAACATGATGGTTGCGGATTTTGAAGTGGGACCACGATCTGGTGCTTCTGCATATGGGGATCCGGTTACAAGTGATTTTGGAGGTGTTGAAGTTGGGACAACAAGCATTATTAAAACAGTTACTCTAACAAATTACGGTGATCAGGATCTTGTAATATCTGATATTCCCTCATCAGTTGGAGATTTTAATATGGTTACATCTCTCACTTTTCCTATAATACTTTCTCCTTATGATGATTCTTTATCGCTCGCATTTACTTTTAGTCCAACAGTTGTAGGTAGTGCTCAAGAGTATTATACTATGAGCAGTAATGACACTGATTTTCCCGGATTTAATATGTCGGGGCATGGTGTCATTGTATATCCAGCACTTGATAAAACAATTTATGCTTCATCCGGTGAAATGAATAGTGGTGAGATTTTAACCATTGATGCCAGTACCGGTGCAGGCACTTTACTTGGCTCTTCATTATTTGATAGGGTAAAGAGTTTGTCTATTCATCCAACATCAGGAAAAATCTATGGGTTAGTTGCGCGGAATACTGATGCAGATTTAATTAAAGTTAATTCCGGTGGAGGTGATTCATATACCCTTTTCACTTTAAATTTACCTCAAATGGCTAGTATTGCCTTTGATACCGCAGGAACGTTATATGGAATTTTAAGAAACGGGAACTTATACACAATAGATTTAGCTCATGGTACATATACTCTGGTTGTAGATGCTGTCGGTAGTTATTCAGGTATAGTCTTTCATCCAATGACCAACGAACTCTGGGCCTCCGCATCAATTATTGCTGGTCCAAACGTAGATGCCATTTTCAAGGTTGACCTTACTACCGGCGATACAACTATTGTTGGACATACGGGATTAGGTAAACAAACTAACGATATTGTGTTTGATGAAAGCTCAAATCTGTTTGGAATTATTGGAGCAAATAACGAGTTGAGTGATTTTATTAGTATAGATGCATCAAGCGGTCTTGGTACTATAATTGGTTCAGTTGGTTTTCAAGATATGCTGGGTTTAGCTTATGCAGAAACAGGTGTTACTGAAGTTGATGATGATAAAAACAAAGTAATTCCTGAGATGTATAAACTTTCTCAAAACTACCCAAATCCTTTCAACCCGAATACAACAATAAAATATCAAATATCCGAAATAAGTTCTGTTTCAATTAAAGTTTACGATGTTTTAGGTAATGAAATTGAGATATTAGTAAACGAAGAAAAAGCTGCAGGAAATTATGAGGTTGAGCTTGATGCATCAACTTTATCAAGTGGCATTTATTTCTACAGACTACAAGCTGGTTCTTTTGTCGAGACAAAGAAGATGGTGTTGATGAAGTAAACAAAACTAGAAATGGAAATCACTTAACCCCCGCTTACTAACATAGGCGGGGTTTTTTATTGAGTGTTATCTTAGGCATTGGGGCAAAGCTGTCTTATGGCTTGAAAGTGGAGACGTGAATATGTGAATAAGTTGGCAGAGTATTGTTTGTTTTGATTTTATAATCTTTTATTTGTCAATTATGAATCAATAGTTGCCTTGGTATTATATATGTTTTAATTTTCCATTACAATTATCTGCAGGTGGAGATATGAACTATAGACCGATAATTATTTTATTCACAATTCTTTTTTTTATTTCGGTGAACATCCTATCTCAAGATCAAAGTAAACTAATCGAACTATCATCCAAGATTCAGAAATTGATGATGCAAATGCAAAACACACAGGATCAATCAGAAAGAGAGAGGATTCAGAAAGAGGTTGAATTAATTACTAAAGAATATTTTGAAGAAGCTGAAAAAGTAGAGAAAGATATTCAACCACTGATTGAAGAATTCGAAAAATCACTTCCCCCTGTATTAAAAAGAATCCACGAGCTTGATAAAAAAATTAACTCCCTTGATGATGATTTGATTTCAAATGCAGAAAAAATAAACAAGTCATCTAAAGAAATTATAAGGTTAATGGGAGATTTATATTTGAACGAAGATAAGGTTGCTACCGATTTAACTAGTATGATTGTATCATTGAAATTCTGTAAAGAGATCACAGTCAATTTTGAAACGAAGGGCCGTGGTTCTAACACGGATCATTTTGAGGTTAGTTATGATATAAAAATGCCACTTAGGGCATTTTGGATCTCGGATTATTTGGTGGATGTTATACAAAGAAAAGGATACCTACATAGCCATACAATCAAAACAGTGAAAAGTGATAGTGATTCCGTAGAGATGAAAGTTGTCAGCCTATCTGGCTGGAAACAGGTTATAAGACCCGGGGGGGCTCCAACAACTGGCCCTATAGATAAATATGTATATAAACCGGGAATTGGGAGTATAACGCTTGGACCAGCAAAAGCCAAGGAGTTTGATTTTAATGATCCGGTTACTTGGCCTGATGAAATTGTGTCTGAATATGTGCTTGGATATACTCCACCATTTGTTATATTTTTATCATCACAAGATCAAACCGAAGAGGTAGGCATTCCAATTCCCTGCATGACCAACTTACAAAATTTAACATACATCACACCTGATGAGATTAATAAAGGAATAAGGGAGGGAACATATACTAAAGTTATTACAAAAGATACTTTCTTTCCCAACTGTGATGAAAGTACAATCACGTTAAGTATTGATTTTCCGAATATGTTATGTGATCAACACGCAGACAAAGGAGCCTTAGCAACTGCTGATGCCTGTATCGATCATGGTGGATATTTGCTTGCTACCGAAGATAATGTTTTTGTTCACGGAAAACCTGTAGCTAGAGTTGGTGATAAGGTTTTATGCTTAAGACACGGTATTACAGAAATAGTTGGCGATAAAGATGTTCAGGTATATAGTGATGAAAAAAGAATAGCTAGAGTTGGGGATAAAACAAAATGCGGGGCTATTATTATGGGTGGTAGTTTCAACGTTTATGCAGGAGAAAGATAATACAATAATACTCTGGAGAATAAAATGAATGCTAGAATATTTCAAAAAATTGGCTTATCTGTTATAATAATTTCAATCGTTTCTATGTGTTTTTTTTGGATAATTAGAGTTGAGACACGTGCGGCAGAACTTGAATCACGAGTTACTGAGTATCATAGAATACTTAACCAGAATAAAGATCAACTTGATGGCTTGAGTGGTTTTCATCGATCTCTTAAGGGAGGAGATCCTTATTTAAGCTTAGCTCCTGGTAGTGTTCAACTAGGAACAAGTAAATCAACCTTTATTCTGGGAGAGACAGCCATTCTTTTACAGGGTATTATGCCGGGTGTTGAAATTACTCTTTCATCGGACCAAACCAATCTAAGGATTGGCGCAGACATAATTGAATTATGGAATGATTTGATGAGAATCTATCTTGATCAGCAAAAGGAACGCATTTATGTAGGTAATACTGACGCCTCTTTAAGAATTGGAAAAATTGAGGGTGCTAAAGGAGATATGGAAGAAGGGATTATTATTTTAAACAATCCAAATTCCAACAAGGGTGGTTATGTTCTTATTTCGGATAACGTACTGAGAATTAAATCCACCAATGTTCCGGTAGAAATTATAAAAGGTGATTGTACTATCAAGATTGAAAATGATAACATAGAATTTTTAGCTAAGGGTGATATTAATATTACTTCTGAAAATGGTAATATAAATCTTGAGGGCAAACGAATTAATTTCAACGAATGATTTTTTAATCAACCAATTACCCAACTCCCGCTTATTAATTTAGGTGAGGGGTATTTGTTACTCAATTTTAGTTCTCCACTTCAATTACTACGTCAGTGATTTGTAAGCACATAATATATAGTGAGTTACTGGGCTGTGAGTCCGATTCTTATACAGCAGGTGGCTTGTTCGAGCCGGCAGGGTGCAATAAAAAATAAATCTATCAGCCTTCATTATTGCCCGAGTTAAAATCAAACCTTAACAAAACAATTAATCAATACCAGATTAAAGACCATAAAAATTAATTAGAGCAAATTGCTTAACTTATCTGAAAATCTCATTTCAAAAAAGTGTAAAGGAATATATATGTTTATCGTGATGTTTGAATTTGCTGTTAAAGACGGATTTGAAAAGCAATTTATGGAATCCTGGCCATTAGTTACACAGGGAATATACTTATTAAAGGGAAGTCTGGGATCCCGCCTTCACAGGAATAAAAATGGTGAACTTATAGCTTATGCACAATGGCCAGATCGGGAAACCTGGGAGGAAGCAACAAAGATAGAAATGACAGAGAAATACGAAGAAGAAAGAAGAAAAATGCATGAATCACTAAATTTGGAGCTAACTAAAATAATTTTTGAAATGGAAATAGAAATAGATTACCTGCAGCAGCGGGTATTTGATGTATGAAATTTTAGTAACTTAATCAGAAACCAAATTGATAATTTAGTTTCACAAGCTCTAATATTGTTGCTGACAATCAAATAATATTTTGTTACTCCCGATGAAAAAATGATGAAAACAGACGAAAAATAGCAAATCAAAACCATAATTTGCTATATATCACAAATAATAATTACACCATTATGAACTGTTGACACAAATGAAATAATAGTGTAATTTATCTTGCAGTTTCACATTCAAATTATCCCTATTTAAGATTTAAAGAAATTTAAGGATTCCTACTTAATAGGTTTAGGTTTTCAAATAAATAGAAATAAAAGGAGAATAAATAATGAGAAAAGCATTCACGATACTGCTTTTGTGGTTAACAGTGGTTTTCGCAGGTAATATGTTTTCACAAACACTTCACTATGTATCTGTGATAAGCAACTCTTTTGTTCCCGCTAATCTTACAATTACAGTTGGTGATACTGTTAGGTGGGTAAACGAAGTTGGTCTTCATAACGTGGTTGCAGATGATAACAGTTTTACAAGCGGAGCACCTTCTGCCTTACCATGGGTTTTTGATTATGTTTTTACAGCAGTTAGTGTAAACCCGTATTACTGTGAGGTTCATGGGGCTGCGGGTGGAATTGGTATGTCCGGGGTGATAACAGTAGAAAATGCAACCAGTGTATTTGATGATAAAATTACTGTTGCTGATTTTGAGTTGAAGCAAAATTATCCAAACCCTTTTAATCCATCTACAAAAATATCATTTGTAATTCCATCAAATTCGCAGGTACAGCTAAAGGTGTTTAATATTTTAGGAAACGAGGTTTCTACACTTTTAAATGATCAGTTATCAGCTGGCGAATATACGATTCCTTTTATTGCCTCTGGTTTATCAAGCGGAATATATTTTTATTCGCTTTCGGTTAATGGTTTTAATAAAACAAAAGAAATGGTTTTACTTAAATAAAAATAATAGTCAGATTGATATTAAAAAGGCAGGTTATACCTGCCTTTTTTTGTTAATACTTTAAATGAATTATTTTATAAGGAATCAGGCGAGCGCACTTTCATGACCTGAATCTTTTACAAACAAGCATGATGATTTTGTTAATTCAGGAACCTCTCGTATAAAGTCTAAATTAAGACTTCCTGCCAGTCCAAAAATATTAATATCAGCACCCGGAGCCATCTGAGTCGCAGCCTTAAACTCACCTTGCAGTACATGAAAATCGGTCATTGCAGGCAAGCGGGCTTGATCGCTTAACCTTTCAAGAAAAGAATATAATCTTTTCTCATCTTTATTTTCTGATGTAGCAGTAATCAGATTTATTTTACCTTCCCAATTTAATTGAAGCTGTAAAGCAATAAGCATGGCTAAGTGCCAATTAGGACTTCTATCTCTTAACCAAAGGTTAACATTTTTTTGCATCCCAAAAGCCATTCTGGAATGCTGCCGGAGAATTACTACACCAAGCTGGTGTTTATCGGCCTGCTCAACTAACTGATTAATATTACTGTCTTTATTTTTATCACTTCCCAGCGTTAGAAAAAGAGTGTTTGGACGTAATGCACCTGCATCAAGTGTTTGCATAACTATTCTTGCACCGTGTAAAAAATCAGAATCTTCAAGTACTGCGGAATGAACTAACAAATTATTATCTTTAATAGGTTGAAGTAATTCTTTAAGCTCATTCTCTGTTTCCTCAACATCATTTTCCTTAACTGTAAAAGCAAATATGCTTCCGGATGGAGAAGCGATATTTTTTATAAAAAGAAGAGGACCAGACCAGATTTGCGGATTATCGATTGGCAGCAGTAAATCTGGTTTCCAGGAAATTTGATGACGCGGAAACTTTGCTGCAATGCGCGATGCACGCTCAGCCAAAACAAGGAACATACCCCCACGAATATCTCCCCCCTCTGATTTTAAGCCTCTCCGGCCCAACCAAAAGTATAAGGAAATAATAATAACTATCGCCACTACACTAAACAGTGCATTAATTAAAAACATGATAATTAAACATCCTGCGGCCCCAAGCAGCGAAACAAACTGTGGAATTTTAAATGTTGGCCGAAAGCTGATCATATTCATACCTTGCTGAATAAAAACAACAAGATTTATTACTCCGTAAGTAATGAGAAAGAACATAGTTATTAATGCAGCAAGCGCATCAAGGTCTCCAAGTATAAGAGATAATTCTACTATAACAGCGGTGAACAATATAGCGTTTCTCGGCTCATTATTTGATGATTTGACTTCTAAAAAGTGTGAGTAAGGAATTGTTTTTTGTTCCGACAGTGCCTGCAAAATTCTTGGTGCACCAATCATACTCCCCAGTGCTGAAGAAAATGTTGCGGCCAGAATACCCATTAAAACCAACGGACCCCACCAGGCGTATTTTACCATTACCATCTGATCACCCATCAGTTCTACCGGGCTAATATGATTTGCAGCCACATAAGCAATTGCAATATAAAGAACCATCGTTACAGCTATTGCACTCAAAGTGCCAACAGGAATTGCTTTGCGTGGGTTTTTTAAATCCCCTGATAAATTTACCCCAGCCATAATACCAGTAACTGCAGGGAAAAAGATCGCAAAAACATATAGGAAATTTGCATTCTCAAACGAACCAATTAAAAGAAATTCACTTACTGGTTCAGAAGGAGTAAAGAAAAAAGATAATAGAGATAAACCAATAATGACCATAATAAGGTACTGTACTTTAATGGCAAAGTGAGCACTTACGTAGGAAATTACCAACAACACCAAACAAGTAATAGATGATACCAGCAAAGGAGAATGGCCTGGAAATATAAGCAGCCAGCCTTCTGTAAATCCAACAATATACAAAGCTGCAGATAGTGTTATTGATATATAAAATGGAATCCCAATGCTGCCTCCAGCTTCTAGACCCAGTGATTTTGAAATTATAGAATATGCACCGCCAGCGCCAATTTTAATATTGGATGTAACTGAGGATAAGGAAAGTGCAGTACAAATTGTAATAGATTTTGCCAATAGGATGACTGCAACGGCACCGAGAAAGCCAGCATTTCCAACCACCCATCCTAGACGCAAATACATGATAACGCCAAGTATGGTTAATACATCGGGAGTAAAAACCCCGCCAAACATTCCAAACTTTTTTATACCAGGTTTGCTTCCATTATCGTTTGGTTTAATTTTTTTTGTAAAGCTGCTAAAAAATTTATTCATTCTTAAATTTTACTAATATTTTAATTTAATCTAATACAAATAATTAATTTCATTTTGATGGCTTCGTTTCGTCTTTCCCCTCAGAGAGGTTATTGTAAAAACGTGTAGTAGGATAAGCAAAATCTATATCCCTGCATTTTCCGAACTCTTCTAATACTTCCTCAATTATTTCTTCCTCTGTTGTCCGCCTTCTTCTGGCATCGCATAAAAAGCGCATTGTTAAAAGAACACCGCTGTCTTTAATAGTTGTGTAAACAATGGGGGTTAATTTAGAATAATAAATTAGAAATTTTTTCGCTGCAGATTTAATCTGTTTTTCTGCTTTTTCGGTTATTTGAACACCATGGTTATTTAGTATACCGCTCAGAATTTTTTTTGCTTTTTTCCAGTTGCTTTCAAAGGTTATTAACAGTGGAATTTCGTGCCAAATATGAACAAATCCCGCAGTGTAATTAGATTGAGGTACAGTAAAAACTGTTCCGTTTGGTATATGAATTACTCTTCCTGTACTTTGATCAGCATCAACCCAGTTGCCAATTTCAATTAGTGAAAATTGGAAAATTCTTATATCGATAACATCCCCGGATTGTTCACCAATTTGAATTCTATCACCAACTTTGAATGGCTGCCTTACTAAAATAAAAAGCCAGGCAGCAATATTTACAATAGGATCTTTAAGCGCTATGGCTATGCCTGCACCCATCAATCCAAGAAAGGTACCCACAGAGCCAATTAACCCTAACCAGTTTGTAGCTAAAAATATTAATATGATAAAAACTGCAATGTAAAGAGAGAACTTTCGCCATTGGTAACGCTGATTCAAATCATCCATATTATGAATAACAAGTTTTACAATGAGAAATCTTATAAAAATGATACTAAATACAATTACTATGGAGATCAGAATATTTATTTGCAGATCCGGGGATAAACCAAGTGTCTTTTGAAGCCAATTTGTCATTATTTACTTATTCAACTAATTATTTTTTTATTTGAGCAATTATTTAATAAAAAGTTATGTTAAATGAAAACCCGGTAACTTGAAAATTACTGCTGTTCTTAATTATTAATTTATAGTTAAATTTACTTTGAAATTATTGGATGTATAATTAAAATAGTTTTATATATATGAAACCTGCAGCATTAAATGATTATGTAAAAAAATTTGATGAATTAAAAACTGTTTTTGATGCGCTTCCTGATGGCATAGTAGCAATTCTTGATTCAGGTATGAACATTGCCTCTGCAAACAAAGCTATTTCAACGCTGCTTGATTTACCTGTTGATAAAATAGTGGGTAAAAAATCCTCAGAACTTTTTAAAAAACTATTCCAGAATTAATTGAAGTGATTGAACAAACAATTAAAACCGGAAAAGAGGTTCGTAATTTTACAATTGAATCTATAGATACAAAGGGATTTATAAAATCAATTTTAGTTAGTACTGCAATCATTAAAGAATTAAAGAACACGGATCGGGGTATTGTATTAATTATTCATGATGTTTCAGAAATTACAAAGCTGCGTAAAATTGTACTGCAGCTTAAAAGATATGGCGAGATTATTGGCAACTCTGAAAAAATGAAAAACATTTATGCGTTAATAGAATCTATTAAAAATTATGACACCTCGATACTTATTTTAGGAGAAACAGGTACAGGTAAAGAATTGGTTGCCAGGGCAATACATGATTCAAGCAGAAGAAAAAACAAACCTTTCGTTCCCGTTAATTGTTCAGCCCTCCCCCATAATCTCATTGAGAGTGAACTGTTTGGGCATGTAAAAGGCGCATTTACAGGTGCCATAGCAAACAGGCCGGGAAGATTCCAATTAGCACATGAAGGAACATTGTTTCTTGATGAAATAGGAACTCTTTCTATTGATCTTCAAGCAAAACTACTTCGTTCCATCCAGGAAAAAGTTGTTGAACCGCTTGGATCTGATAAATCTGTACCCGCAGATGTTCGAATTCTTGCAGCAACCAATAGAGATCTTTCCCAATTAGTTGATATCGATGAGTTCAGGGAGGACTTATACTACCGGTTAAAAGTAATGCAAATAAATCTCCCCCCATTGCGTGAAAGAAATGATGACATACCTCTATTAGTAGATCACTTTATCAATAGGTTAAATCGTTATTATAACAAAAATGTAATTGGTGTCTCTCCATCTACAACGCAATTATTGAAAAATTATCTTTGGCCTGGCAATATAAGAGAGTTAGAAAACTCAATTGAGCATGCATTTATTTTAACTACCGGGGCTGTAATAGAATCTCAAACATTACCGCCCGAAATCAGGCACACAGATAAAGATGGTGCACCACCACCACCGACCCTCACTAATGTGGGCCTGGAGGAGGAACAAATTAGAACCGCACTTTTATCAGCAAAAGGAAATATATCTGAAGCTGCAGCAACATTAAAACTTCATAGATCAACTCTCTGGAGAAAAATGAAGGAATATAGAGTTCCAAAGGGATTTGGAAAAATTGCAAATTAGATTTTTAAAATGTTGCAACATTTTAAAATTATTTGTTGCAAACAGTTTGTTGTTGCATTCGTAATTCATTAATTCATTTCATATTTCTTTTAATCATAAAAGATCATCTTGCCTTTAAGTATATATACTTTATACAATTAGTAAGAATTCCATAATCAATATTTGACTTAATGCATTATTTTTAATTTCTGGCATGCCAATTGCCTTACCAGTTTGTGCTCATGACGAATAATAATGAAAAATGTGAAATTCTCTTTTTTTACAGCACTTCAAAGTATGAAAGTGTTGCAGCAAGAATTGCGTTTAAAAACCTCTTGATGACCAATTCATCTTTAGGAAACTACACTTTGAAAGAAATAGACTTAGACAAGGACATTGAAATTTGTAAAAAGTTTAACGTAACCGGTGTGCCTACAACATTATTCTACTATAAAAACAAACTTCGGGCACGCCACCTCGGTGAGATTTCAAAAAAGGAATTGAATATACTTTTAATCAAAGTAGTAAAGGTTAAAAACAGGTAAAAATTATGGAAGAAGTAAAAACTAATTCAATAGAAGAAAAAAAGAAAAACGCCTTATTGGAATTTATTTGGAAATTTAAGGTGCCGGTTTTATTCTTAGTAATAATTGGTGGTGGATTACTCTATTTCTATTTCAAGATTGCAGCCATTGAATCTTCTCATAAAGAAGATATAGAATCAACGGTAAAAAATTATGTCATGAAAATCGATAGCCTTCACATTTCTAATGCTGAGCAGAAAGTTAAGGTTTTTTCCTGGGCTGTACGCAGCGAATTAATTAGAAATAACATCGAACAGGTTAATCAATTCTTCCAGGCATTTATTAAAGAGAAAGACATTGAGAAGATTAATTTGATAAATCCGGAGACAGCTTTAGTTATCCTTTCTACAGACATGAAAGAAGAAGGGACAACATTTTCTGAAATTGCTATTGAGAACATAGGTAAAACAATTACAAAAATAGATTCATCCGGTATTAGCATTGTTTCGCCAATAATGGGTTTAGAAAAGAAAATAGGCGTTCTATCTGTCAAAATCAAAAGGGAAATGTACTAAAACAGAATATCTTTTGTTGGGATAAACAGAAATGCAAGATTAAACTATTTTAATTAAGGTAGTAAGATTATGAAATCAAAAACAATTTTTATCATCACAATACTTCTACTTTTTGTAGTAGTAATTATTCAAAATACAGAAGTAGTTGGCTTCAATATTTTATTCTGGAGTATTGAGATGTCGCGTGCCATTCTTTTCCCAATAATTTTTATTGCAGGATTGATACTTGGATTATTAGGAGGTTTTATTATTTCAAAAAAGAAACAGTAATCTTAATATTATACAAAAACAGCAGAATAAAGATTTTTTATTTATAACAGATTAACCAAGAAAAAACAATATGAATATTATTAACACTATGTATAAGCCAAAATATAATTTATCAACAATTTTAAAATCATTAATCTTTCTAGTTTCATCATTGATGATATTTGGTTGTTCGGAAATTATTTCTCCGGAAGATACAGATGCACCGGCAAAACCTGCGAATTTTACATTGCTTGGTGGAGGAGATGGGCAAGTGCGTCTTAGATGGACTAAAAACGCAGAGGTTGATTTCGATTTTTATCGTCTATATCGTTCCGTAAATAACTTTAATAATTTTTCTGTATTGGTTCAACTGATACAAACTGAATATTTGGATCGCTTTTTAGAATATGATTCAACCTACTACTATTACTTAACCGCTGTGGATAAGGCAGGGAACGAAAGCGAAGCAACTTCAATAATTGATGTTCAGCCACTAAATGTTTCTGCACCACAACCGCCAATGTTTGTAATTGCTTCAGGTCTTAATAATCCTCTGCAAAATATCAGGGAAATGAGGATAAGTTGGACTCCACCCGATATCGGAGATTTGTTGCGTTATAAAATATATCGCTCTAACGATTCGGATTTTGTGGCAAACTCATCAACATTGATTGATTCAACAAATATTGCAACCTATTTCGATCCATTATTGCAATTAAACGTAAAATACTACTACAAAGTAATTGCTGTTGATAAAGGTTTTAAAGAGAGTTTGTCCAGTAAAGTTAGCGGTGATCTAATTTTATTCAGCCCACAGTTAGTAAGTCCGGCAAATCAAACTTTGTTTACCGATCCCAAAATTTTTGATTGGGATTCGGTTGCTAATGCAGTTTCATATGTTGTTTATCTTGGTCGTGGTCCCTTTTCAGATATTGTATGGACTTCTGAAAAAACTAGTAATACCGAAACACAGTATAATGGCCCCGCGCTTACATCATCACAGGTTTATTATTGGTGGGTTGGTGCATACAGCAGAAAAAAAATTAAATTGGAAAACGGAATTGAAGTACCTGCGACGGTAAATTCATATAGTAATGTGAACAGTTTTTTTAGTGAATAAAAATTGAAATTTAAAGGAAAGAGAAATTAAAAAATGAAAAAGATTCTATTTATAATATTATTTGTTCTTACTGCACATAATTTTTTACTCGCACAAACAGTAAATGTTGTGTTAAAAAATAGTAAAGTTGTAGTTGGAGATCTTGTTGAAGAAAACCCCGAATATATTATTGTGGTAAATGATCTAGGGCAGATAAAAGTTCCACGAGAAAACATAGAAAGCATTACCTTCAATGCGTTTGTAAAAATGAAAACATCTTATAAAGGCACAAACAATATCGATAAAAACGATTCTATCCCGGATGGATATAAATTTGTTCTAAATGACAGGGTTGTGGTGTATCTGCAAAATGGAAATGTGGTCTCTGGTTTACTTCTTGCAAAAAGCCTGGAGATGATAATGATTCAAACAGAAGTTGGAAATCTTACCATCCCTAAGAAAGATTTAAGAATGATAGAATATGTTTCCAACGAGTATGCTGAAAGAGGAGAGGTTGTTATTGTACGCCTGAATAATGGAACAAACTTCGAGGGAAATATTTACTTTGAAGATTCCGATAATCTATCAATTGATACGCAATTAGGAAGATTAACGGTTGATAAAAAGAATTTGCGTAGTATTGAATACACTGGGAAATACGGTTTTGGTGAAATCTCTCTGATGGATCAATATTCAAATATTCAAATTGGCAGAACACAGGTTGAACCCAGGCTTGATGCTTTTTCACTTGGTGTATCTCCGGGATTTGGAAATGATTTTAAACCGGGTTATGCTTTTTCTTATGAAAGCAGGTTTTTACTCCATGAATTCAAAGGATTTTATTTAAGCGGATTAGGCAGGCTTGGCACCACATATTTTCCTCTGAACCAGGAAAATTTTAAGAATGATCCGTTTGGCGTTTCGGCTAAAGGCGGTGCATTTTTAACAACCATTGGCGGCGGAGTATCTATTTCTGTTTATCCACAGGAATCATCATTTTTTGATTTTTCAATTGCTCCGATTCTTGAAGGACACTTAGTTTATAGAACGTTGGAATTAAATTATCCTTCATTTCCATCACAAAACTCAAAAGAAACAGAAACAAAATTCA
Organism: uncultured Ignavibacteriales bacterium; assembly: GCA_963714405.1. Lineage (GTDB taxonomy): Bacteria > Bacteroidota > Ignavibacteria > Ignavibacteriales > Ignavibacteriaceae > JAZGGS01. Next base: position 844,851 of record CAVQOH010000002.1, read on the forward strand.
AGTTTGGTGTAGGAACTAAAGTAGCACTGGATTTCATTTTTGATGGCTGGAGATTAGGTGCTTCCTATGATTTACACTATGTATTTGGTGATGAAGATTACAACGTAGTCTCGTTAAATTTTATTAAAGAATTATTTTAACACATGATGATTAAACATATATTTTTAATATTAGTTTTCATTTCAGGGTTGTCTTTCTCACAAAGCAACCTTCACCGGATATCGCAGGCCAACAGGATATTTTTTATTTCAGAAATTGATGGTTTAACTGCTAACATTGTAAATCCTGCCGGCCTTAGCATAAAACCTAACGATGATGGTTTTTTGCTAAGCTATGATTTTGTTGATTTTAATAATCAGGGAAATTCTTTTGCATCATTCAGTATGGGTAATTTCGGATTTTCATACGAAGATCTTTTTAATTACCAGGATATCAGGCTGCAAAACTATGCTATTAACTTATCAATTGGCGGCGAATTTTTAGCCATATCAACTTCCAATAAAATTGTATCAGTGAGCTATCCAGCCTATTCAAAAGATTATTTTTCCGTGGATGCAGGAATAATTCTGCGTCCCGCAAAATCAGTTAGTTTATCTTTTGTTGCTAGAAATATAAGCGAACCAACAATAGACAGTTTGGATTTTAGCAGAAACTATACAGCAGGGATAGGTATATTTTTATTTAATAATGCAATAAGATTGTTTGGTGAAGTGGACTTTAATAAAAACAACTCTATTGATAAAAATGTTGCAGGAAATGTTGGAATTGTTCTTCAACCTGCAGATGTTTTTGAACTTAGAGCGAGTGCTTACAGAAACATTGACGGAATGTACGAGGGTATATTAGCCGCAAGCTTTTTAATTGAAAACAGTTTTAGAATAATGGTTTCAACAAGATTAAATGAATCACAGGAAAGAACACGTTATTCAGCAATGATTGTTTTACCTTTGCAAACCGTAAAATTTTAGTAATCTTGCCATTCTATTTTTAACCACAAGTAATTAATTCTTTACGATATGAATTTTTATTTCAAATTTTTATTAACGTTCAATTTTATACTATCAGCAAACTTTCTGTTTTCACAAAACCAAGACACAGCAGATGTAAAAATATATGATCAGATATTTAATAAAATTGATTCCCTTAAATCTGTTATAGACTCACTCGATCGTAAAATCGCATCGATAAATCATAAAATTGATGAAACCAATCCAATTGACTCATTACTAATAATACAAGATAGCGAACAGGATACATCACTTATTCCCGAAGATCAAAGATCAAGACGAAAACAATTGGATGCTTTGCTGGAATTAATTTCTCAAAGACCAGGGCAATTGTTTTTTAATGGGCAGGCCAACGCTATTTTACAGGGTAATTTGCTAAAGCAGGATAAGTTTTCCACCGGAGCTGGATCTATTAATATATTTGCAACAAGTAGTTTTGGAACCAGTACAATCCTTTTTGTAGATCTTGAGGCAGTTGGAGGGAACGGACCTGATGAATTTTCTGAAACCATTGGTTCTCTTAATGGTGATGCGGGCTCAACACAAAGTGAGGACGGATTAGATAGAATTGCCATTAACGAAGCCTGGGCAGAATTTTTATTTCTTAATAACATTTTTACTGTTACAACAGGAAAGATTGATCTTACAAACTACTTTGATAACAATTCTGTTGCAAATGATGAAAATTCACAATTCATTACAGGTGTTTTTATTAATAATGCAGCTTTTGCCGTTCCTTCAAATTCGCCGGGTATAAGGTTAAGAACTACACTTTTTGAACGATTTTACATACAATTTGCCTTTTCGAAGACAGAAAATAGTGGAAGCAAGATCTTTAACGATATTTATAAAGCTGGCGGCTTTGGTTTTAAATTGTTTCCTTTTACAGATTTTGAAGCTGATTTGCATGTATATGGATACTCTCATCCATTGGCAGATGACAGGTATGGATTTGGGGTAAGTATTAATCAAACAATTGCAAGAGTTTTCTCAATATTTGGCAGAATTGGCAATAATGAAAATGTTTTAGCTGAATGGTTAGGAATAAAAACTGCATGGAGTGCCGGAGCACAGTTTCAGGAAAACATACTCGGCGAACCAACTATGATAGGACTTGCTTATGGGTTAACTAAACCAGCAGATAGCTTAATTAAAAATGAAAAATCTGCAGAACTTTATTTTAAGCAATCTTTAAATAATTGGGTTAGTATTTCCACACATCTTCAGCATATCTGGGATACAGGAGGTGTAAATGAAAGCTATACACTTTGGGCTTTAAGAGTAAACTTTAGTTTTTAATCAAATAGGATTAATATGAAATATAATGCATTCATAATGATATTTACATTGATATCAATAAATATTTGCTCGCAAAATGAAAACAATACAAAGTACGATGACTATATCAAGAATTTTAAAAAAGACTACTTTACGCTGGAAATGCTTTTCCAGGTTGTTGCAGATTTTCAACCTGAACGTACGATGACAGGTTACAACAGTTTTTCTGTTTCCAATATGAGATTAAAAATGAAAGGTAACCTTGATGATAACTTTGGATATTTTTTCCAGGCAAACTTTAACTCATCAAACTTGTTACTTGATGCAATTGTTAAATATAAGTTTTCAAATCATTTTATGATGGAAGCAGGCCAATTTAAAGTGCCTATAAGCAAAGAGTTTTTAACATTTGCAGGAGATATTGAATTTGTAAACCGCTCACAGGTTGCAGAACTTCTTGCACCTAAAAGAGATGTAGGATTTCAATTTAGCGGTAAGCTCATTGGTGATTTGTTTGAATATAAAGCTGGTATATTTAATGGAAGTGGTGCAAACAAGCTTAATAATAACAACTCGTTTTTATTTGCAGGAAGAGTGTCAGCAAAATCTGAAACAGAAAACAGCAACTATGAAATAGGCATTAATGGCGGTTACAACGAAAATAGTAATGGTAAAATATTTTCTATGAACTTTGAAGGCGAAAGAATATTTGCAGGCGGAGATTTTAGAGCTGAGATTAATAACTTTTTATTCTCAACAGAATTTATTCTAAACAGCATTGATGGAGTTTTGGATTCTGTTCAATCGAAAAGCGAACCTTATGGTTACCAGGTTACATTGGGTTATAAACCATTTCACAACCATCAATTTCTGCTTCGGTATGATAATTTATCTCCAGATGGTATTATAAGTAACTCAGAGTATTACATTTTTGGATATAACTTTTGGCCTGGTAAATCAACAGAGCTGCAATTCAATTATATAATTAATTCTAAACAAACTGATTTTAAGAACCATTGGTATTTGTTAAACCTACAGGTAAGTCTATAGCTAATTGGCGGAACTTATATTTTCAGTAAAAAATAAATTATAAATAGTAGGATGGTCTTACTTCCAATTGTAATTTATACTTATTAGTGTTAAATTGATGCAAGTTTTGATTTCCTGCTAAATGTTTCCAAAATGATTATTTTCAATTAATAAAAGAGGTATGTTATGGCTTTTAAATTGATTTCAGGTGTTGTAAACGGAATAAAGGGTGGAGTGGTTGGTACGCTCAAAGGGTCTGCCGATATAGGTAGTGCTTCCATCAAAGTTGTAAAGGATCTTACCGTTAATACCGTTAAAGGAGCCGGAGATTTGGTTGAAACAGGAATACATGTTCCCGCATCAATTATTAATGGTGCGATTACAGGAGTTTCGGAGCTCGGTGTTACTGTTGTAAAATCTATTAAGGGAATTGTAAATGGTGCCATCCAGGGCTCAATGGAATCTGGTATAAAACAGCAAGATGCTGTTGGAGGCACTGTAGCACAGGCAATGCTAAGTGCTAAAGAGCTTGGGCTGGATGTTGCCGGAGTTGCAGTTGAAGCAGTAAAAGGAGCTGTTGATGGAGTAAAACAGGTTGGTGGAGATACGCTATCAGCAACCAAAAACTCAGTTGTAGCCGCAATCGATGCTGCCACAGAAATAGGTGATGAGACACTAACCTCTGTTAAAAAAGCTCTCCATGAAAGTGTGGATGGTGCTAAAGAAATTCTTGATGAGATTAAAAAGTAAACTACTACTTAAATCCAATTTAAAAACCCCCAATGCGGGGGTTTTTTATTTTACGAATTACTTTAAATAAGTTTGCACATTTATTAGTAACAAGTATGCTATTTTAAGGTAATCAAATTAATTATAATTTATTTTTCTGTGGTAAAAATTGGATAAGATTAAATCGTTTATAAAAACATCACTATTGGGCGGCACTCTTGTTGTTCTGCCAATTGTAATTTTAATCCTGGTTTTTAAATGGTTATATGAATTCATAGCTGATAAAATAAAGCCACTAACCTATGTTTTATCAGAAACTGCAAAGCTGCAGGAATTTGCTGCTTCACTCTTAGCAATCATTCTTATCATCTTAACTTTTTTTATAGTTGGCATTATAGTTAAAACCAGGTTGGGAAAATTTACATTTGCTTATCTTGAACAAATATTGTTTTCCAGGCTTCCACTTTATAAAATAATAAAGGAAACAACGCTTCAGTTAGTGGGTAGTGAGAAAACATTATTTAAGCATGTTGCTCTGGTAAGACTTTTTGGCGATGAAACCCGAGTTACGGCTTTCATAACGGAGGAGCATGATGATGGCTCTTATACAATCTTTGTTCCTTCCGGACCAGCACCCACTGCAGGATTTATTTATCATTTAACAAAGGACAAGGTACAAAAAATTAAATATCCTGTTGATAAAGCAATGAAGACTATTATTAGTCTTGGTGTGGGATCAAAAGAAATCATTAGTCTATCAAATGCAAATAATCAGGACTAGATTTTAAATATTTTCATTAATGTAATTAGTTTATAAATTTTTATGATCCTATCAATTATTTTATTAGTTACTGGTTTCCTGTTATTAATTAAAGGAGCTGATTTTCTTGTTGATGGATCCTCTTCTTTAGCTGTTAGGCTTAAAATTTCTCAGCTGGTTATTGGCTTAACCATTGTAGCTTTCGGTACTTCTGCCCCTGAACTAATTGTAAATATTTTTGCTGCGATTGAAGGTTCGAGCGATGTTGGTTTTGGAAACATTGTTGGAAGCAACATTATAAATATATTATTAATACTTGGAATTGCTGCAATAATATTACCGTTGCAAACTCAAAAAAGCACAGTCTGGAAGGAAATTCCCTTTGCCCTGCTGGGTGCACTGGTTTTATTTGTTATGTGTAATGATATATTATTTGGTACGCCGCCCAGTTTAATTTCTTCCGGAGAGGGTATTATACTTCTTTTTTTCTTTGTAATATTTATCGTGTATGTCTTTGCGATTTCTAAAGTTGAAAGTGAAAATAAAGTTGAGGTAAAAGAATTATCAACCTTGAAAATAATTATTTTCATTTTAATAGGACTAGCGGGATTAATTATAGGCGGTAAACTCGTCGTTGATAATGCGGTGAATATAGCCGTTAGTATCGGTTTTAGTGAAAGAGTAATTGGATTAACCGTGGTTGCTCTTGGTACATCTTTACCTGAGTTATTCACTTCTGCGGTTGCTGCAACAAAAGGAAAAGCAGATATCGCTGTAGGAAATGTTGTGGGATCGAATATTTTTAATGTGTTTTTTGTCCTGGCAATTACTTCAATTATTAGCCCCGTTCAATTTAAGCCTGCAATGAATATTGATTTGCTAATAATGTTTATAGCATCGTTACTTTTGTTCATTACTATGTTTACCGGGGAGAAAAGAAAGATTGATAAATGGGAAGCAGTGGTTTTCCTTATAATCTATATTGTATATACTACCTGGTTAATAATAGTTTAGAAAATTTTTTAAAATGTTCAGTTAAATTTTGTTGAACTATTTCTTTTTATGCACAGCTCTCCATCCTGTTGCAGGAACCATCATAGGTCTTATCATTTTACTAACAATTCCGACCTGCTCGGTTATGAAAAATGCTTCGGGTTCAATTTCTTTGACAATTTTTATAAGTTTTGGTAATGCTTTTCGTTCGCAAACAACATATACCTCCAAAACTTTACTATCTTTTCCTTCTCCCTCAAAAACAGTAGCCCTATACCCATTCTCACGGATTTTATCAGCTATCAGCCTTCCGTTCAGCATAGAAATAACTCTAAGATTTGTAAAGCCCATTGCAAGCTTCTTTTCTATAGCTATGCCAACAACATTTCCCGTTGAAAAACCTACGGCATAAAAAACTGCTAAAATGGGCGTTTCCATTACTTTATCAAGCACAGCTGTAAGAACCAACAACCACATACTTGTTTCTATAAGGCCTAGAAAGAATGCCATTTTCATTCTTCCCTGTACAATACCAATTGTTCTAAGCGTTCCTACAGATACATCAATAATTCGCGCAAAAAATATTATTAATCCAAGTATCCAAATGTTCATCTTAAATTCACCAAATAACTAAATATTGAAAAAAGAAAATTAACCAATGAATGCTCAATTTTAAAACAAATTACTATAGAATTGATGGAAGGGTAAAGTTTCTTTCTAACGACTAGTCTATATTCATTTTGAATTTAAACTAAAATTAAGAAAACAAGTATGAACCATAATCAATTATTACTACCTTTGTAAATAATTCACATACATATATTTTAAATTATTTAATTAATTTATTATTGATAAACATGAATGAAAATGAACAACAAATAAATACAGATTTTCCTTACAATCTGCTTGATGGAGCACAAGGAGTTGGTGTTGAAACAACTTCAGAATTGGAAAAGCTAAAAAAAAGAATCCTTGATGACAGTATTAATATTGATGACCGCATTGAGGCGTATGAAGACATAATGGATTCAGAAGTAGGAGACACTACTCTTGTGAGAGCAAGGAATACCGAAAGAGAGTTCTCGCTTAGGCAAATATACCTGAAGTTTGAGGGTGGGAATCCAACAGGAACTCAAAAAGACAGAATTGCTTTTGCACAATGTATGGATGCTTTGCGAAGAAGTTTTGATACGATTACTCTTGCAACGTGTGGAAATTACGGAGTTGCTGCAGCTCTTGCATCAAACCTATCTGGGATCAAATGTAAAATATTTATTCCTGAAAATTATCATACGAAAAGAGTTGAAGAGATGATAAATTACGGGGCGGAAATAATAAGGGAGGGAAAAGATTATGAAACCTCTGTTGAACTTTCTAAAGAAGCAGCCAAAGCTAATGAGTGGTATGATGGAAACCCGGGCGGTGATAATCTTATTCTTCAGTTAAAAGCTTATGGAGAGATTGCAAATGAAATTTATGATGAATTAAGAGATGCACCTTCAGTTGTTGCATCTCCTGTTTCTAATGGAACTTTGTTAGCCGGAATATATAAGGGATTTGTTAGTCTTTATCGCAGGGGTAAAACCTCAAAAATTCCCAAAATGGTTGCCGGTTCTTCTTTCCAAAAAAATCCAATAGTGCAGGCATATTTGCTGAATAAAGAAACTTGTGAAGATTTAAATCCCACCTCAATTAAGGAATCAAAAGTAAATGAGCCGCTGATTAATTGGCATTCAATAGATGGAGATCATGCTCTTGATGCAGTAAGAAAAACAAATGGTTGGGCAGGAGAAGCAACTGATAAGAGCTTAATCCAATTTGCCAGGATGATTCGAGAAAAAGAAGGTATAAGTGTTTTGCCGGCATCTGCAGCCGGGTTAGTAGCATTGCTCGATTATCATAAAAAAAATAATCTTTCGAATGATAGATTTGTTGTAATATTAACAGGGAGAAAATAAATGAGTATGCCGGAAGGTAACGCAATTGTTTATTGTCAGGGAGCTTTTAACACACCTAATGGTAAAACAGCACATGGACTTGTACGTTTTACAAATCGTTATAATATACTTTCAGTAATTGATAGCAACTATACCGGGCAGGATGCAGCATTTGTTTTGGATGGGAAAGAAAAAGGAATACCAATAAGCAGTTCCCTTGCCGAAGCATTACAATTATCCAAATCATCAAATAAAAATGCAACTCATTTTGTAATAGGCATAGCACCTGATGGCGGTAGATTAAGCAAAGAAGCTAAAGCAACTGTTAAAGAAGCCCTTGAAAACGGTCTCAATGTAGATTCCGGATTGCATGATTTTTTATCTGAAGATAAACAGCTCCTTAAACTGGCAAAAGAAAAACATTTAAAAATACGTGATGTTAGAAAACCAATATCACGGGATAAGCTTCACTTTTTTGAAGGTAAAATAGAAAAAGTTAACGCTCTAAAAATCGCAATCCTCGGAACGGATTCTGCAATTGGAAAAAGAACGACTGCGCGGATACTTGTAAATGAGTTGAACAAAAAAAATATTAAAACAGAAATGATTGGCACCGGTCAAACTGGCTGGATGCAGGGAACTAAGTATTGCATAATTATGGATTCAATAGTTAATGATTTTGTTTCAGGTGAAATTGAAAATGCTGTATATGAAGCGTGGGTTAATGAAAAACCAAAAGTAATTGTTATTGAGGGACAGGGAAGTTTAATGAATCCTGCATACCCCGGAGGATTTGAAATATTAGCAGCAGGAAGACCTGATATTGTAATTCTCCAGCATGCCCCTGCAAGAAAAGAATATGATGGATTTCCTGGTTATGAGCTTCATACTATTGATAAACAAATTCACGCGATCGAGTTACTTTCTGGGAAACCGGTTGTTGCCGTCACAATAAATCATGAAGATTTGGATTTAAATACAGTTCCTATGCTGTGCGCAGATTTAAGCAAAAAACATAAGTTGCCATTTTATGATGTATTGCTGAATGGGGCAGACGATTTAGTTAAGCAGGTAGAGAAATATTTATAAAATAAAACCAGATAAAATGAATAAATCATTCAAAGAATTAGTTGTAATTGATCAACTCGAAGTGGGACCCGTTAAAATTGAACCCAACCGTTTCGTTGCTCCCTACACCGTTACTTATAAGAGTAAAAAGGACACAGTAGATCTCATATATAAATATGAAGAGAATGTATTTGATCCCAATGATGACGCAGATGTTAATCTTGCAAGTATGATAGCTGCACAGGTTGCAATCAATTACGGATTATTCTGTAAGAAGATAATTTTTAATGGTCTTTACGATTCAACCGATCAGCGTTTGATAAAAGATATGATGGAAAACACTGCACGGGAAATTTATGTTAAGAAATTTCTTGAACACAACCCATTTTTAACCGGGAATGCAGCAAAACTATCTGCTGTAAAAATGAAATCTTATCTTCAATCTAAACTAGTATATAATTCTATTGATGAAGAACCAGTAAACACAACCTGGAAGTACTGGGAAACCAGCAAAAAAAATATTTGTGTTCTATCAAGCGGTGGTAAAGACAGTCTGCTTAGCTATGGACTTATAAACGAACTTGGTTATAATACTCATCCTATATTTATAAATGAATCAGGCAGACATTGGTTAACAGCACTAAATGCTTTCAAATATTTTAAAAAGAATGTTGAAACTACAACTCGTGTATGGACTAATTCTGATCGTGTTTTTAATTTTATGTTAAGACATCTGCCGTTTATTAGAAAAGATTTTGCGGATATAAGATCAGATGAATACCCGATAAGATTATGGACTGTAGCCGTTTTTTTATTTGGCGTATTACCGCTGCATAAAAAAAGAGGAATTGGAAGATTAATAATTGGCGATGAATACGATACTACGGTAAGAAAAACATTTAAGGGTATAACACACTATAATGGATTATATGACCAGAGTCGTTATTTTGATGAAGCATTATCCCGCTACTATCTAAAAAAGGGATGGACTGTAACACAGTTTTCTATTCTTCGCCCTCTTTCTGAAATGTTAATTGAATCAATTCTTGCAAAAGAATACCCGCAACTTCAAAAACACCAGGTATCCTGCCATGCTGCTCACACTAAAAAGGAAAAAGTATATCCCTGTGGTAAATGTGAAAAGTGCAGGCGAATAGTTGGTATGTTGACTGCTATTGGAGTTAATCCTCAGCATTGTGGTTATAGCAAAACACAAATTAAACAATGTTTAATTAATATTGTAAAAAAAGGAGTTAGCCAGGAGGCAGAGGGGGTTAAGCAATTATTATATATGCTGCACAAAATTGATAAAATTAAATTAACGGAGGAAGAAGCATCTAAACTAAAAGCGCATTCAGAAGTTTTAAATTTGCGTTTCCACAAAGAGCATTCACCGGTAAATGCGATTCCTATGGATTTAAGGAAAGCGTTGTACAAAATTTATTTGAAGTATGCGCAGGGTGCGTTAATATATTCTGCAAAAAAATGGGAAAAATATAAACCAATCAGCAGAAAAAATCTATCTACTCCATACAAGTTTGAATTTACAGCAAATCATTCAACCAATAAAGAAACAGAGCTATCCTTAGATGATAAGTATAACTGGGCAGAGTTAAGCTGGCCGGAAGCGGAAGAAAAACTTAAAACTGTTGATGTTGCTCTTCTTCCAGTTGGTGCTATTGAACAGCATGGTCCACATCTTCCATTAGATACAGATGCATTCGACGCAGAATATCTGGCAAGAAGAGTTGCAGAAACCTGCAGTGAACCCAAACCTTTTGTATTACCTTTAATTCCCTATGGCGTATCTTATCACCATGATGATTTCATGGGTACGGTAAGTGTAAGTAATGAAACTCTTTCAAAACTTGTTTATGAAATTGGAATGAATTTAGCAAGACAGGGTATTAATAAACTGGTTATTATAAACGGGCACGGCGATAATGCGCCATCATTAAATTTTGCTGCACAAATGATTAACCGTGATGCAAGAATATTTGTTACAGTTGATACAGGCGAAACAAGTGATGTTGATCTTGATAATATTTCCACTACCCCGAATGATGTTCATGCAGGTGAAATTGAAACAAGCACTACTTTAGCTGTAAGACCAGATCTTGTTAAAATGGATAAGGCAAAAAAAACAATTCTTAAGTTTTCCAGCAGATACTTAAATTTCTCTTCTTCAAGAGGTGTTCCCTGGTATGCACAAACAAAAAAAATATCTGAAACAGGTATAATGGGTGACCCTACAAAAGCAAGCATCAACAAAGGAAAAAAAATGTGGGATATTATGATTGCACATCTCGTTTCATTTGTTGAAGATTTAAAATCAATGAACCTTGATGATATTCATCAGAAAAAATATTAAACAGGTTGCATAAAAAGTGAAAATAAAAAGTTTCGAATTTTATCCTGTTACAATGAGGTTGAAAGAACCATATACAATAGCTTATGAAACCGTGGATAAAACCTCTAATATGATTTGTAAAATCATTACAGATCATAACATAATAGGATTAGGTGTAGCAGCTCCTGATCCTGAAGTTACCGGGGAATCAATTAAAACTGTTGAGGATGTTTGCATCAACATTATAGAACCATATATAAAAGGAAAAGATCCGATAAGATTAGCAAAAATAACAACGGAACTTAAACCGCTCCTTCAAAAACATCCCTCAGCATTAGCAATGATTGATATGGCGCTCTATGATATTCTTGGGAAAAGAGCAGGCTTGCCCGTTTATAAAATTCTTGGGGGATATAGAACAAGAATAATAACCAGTATAACAGTTGGTATTTTACCAATAGATGAAACACTTAAAACTTGTAAAGCATTTATTAAAGATGGTTTTAAAGCAATTAAAATTAAGGGCGGCTTAAACCCGGATGAAGACATAGAAAAGATATTAAAAATAAGGGAGCTTGTTGGCAGAAATATAGCTTTGCGATTTGATGCTAACCAAGGTTATACGGTTGAACAATCAAAACAATTTGTTGAAAAAACACGTAAAGCAAAGTTGGAACTAATTGAGCAGCCCACACCGCGTAATGAGCTTGAACTACTTGGAAATGTAACAAACAGTGTCCCAATTCCTGTTATGGCAGATGAAAGCTTAATGAGTTTAAGAGATGTTTTTAAGTTAGCAAGAAGAGAGCTGGTTGATACTGTAAATATTAAGTTAATGAAGGTTGGCGGAATTTATGAAGCACTTCATATAAATTCTGTTGCTAAAGCTGCAAACCTGGAAGCTATGATTGGCTGTATGGATGAAGCTGCCTTAGGTATTGCCGCGGGATTACATTTTGCACTTGCAAGACCAAACGTTGATTATGCTGATTTAGATGGACATCTCGATTTAATTGATGATCCAACTGCAGGTGCGGTAATATTGAAGGATGGTTATTTATATACTACTGAGGAACCTGGATTAGGACTAAAATCTCTTGAACTTCAGTCTTAATCATTAAAGTCATATATTAAAAATTATTATTTATTAATAAAATACACTCTATTTATAATGGTTAAAATAACAGATGTACCTAAAAAGTTGATTGGATTACCCATAAATCGGATCAAAAAAATTTCTCCACAGATTAAAAGGATAGTAAGTAAAGTTGGATCTTCCCCGGGAAGTTTGCATTATGTTGGTGATTCAGAAAAAATTGAAACGAGTATAATTACCAGAACCTATGATCAAGAAAATTTTAATGAAAATATCATACAAGATCCTGCTACAATTAAACAATATTTAAAAGATAACTATGTAAACTGGGTTGAAGTAACAGGACTGCAGGATTTAGACTCTATTCGTGAAGTAGGAAATCAATTCAACATTCACCCAATGCTACTAGAGGACGTACTTAACACAGAACACTTACCGAAATATGAAGAAGAAGAAAATTATTCGGCAATTATTTTAAATTCGTATTCTCCGGATGGTAAAGGTAATTTTAAACGAAATCATATTTGCCTTGTATTAACGGATAATTCAATCATTCAATTCCAGGATTTTGAATCTGAAATACTTAAAGATAAAATTGAAAGAATAAAGCAAGCAAAGGGAAGAGCGAGAAAATTAAAAGCTGATTATCTTTTTTATGTGCTTATTGATGCATTTGTTGATTCATACTATGTTTTCTTTTCACAAATAAACGAAAAAATTGCTTTTCTTGAAGAAATGCTTCTGGCAAATAATGACGGAAACTTAATGGAAGAAATACATGCACTCAAATTTGAGCTTAACAATTTAAGAAAGAATTTATTTCCTCTGCGAGAGTGCATAATTGATTTAATTAAAGGTGAACCTGATTTTATATTAAAAAGTAATTTAGTTTTTTTTAATGATCTAAAAGATCACTTGAACCAATTAGTGGAATTCTATCTTCTATATAATGAAAACATTAAGTCACTTGTTGATTTAAACAATTCAAACCAAAGCAACAGCATTAACGCCGTAATGAAAACCTTAACTATTATAGCCACTATATTTATCCCGCTAACTTTTATTGCTGGAATTTACGGAATGAATTTTGAATTTATGCCCGAACTTAGCTGGCGATGGGCATACTTTGCAATTTGGGGTGTAATGCTCCTGGTTACAATTGGTATGCTGATTTACTTTAGAAAGAAAAAGTGGATTTGAAATAAACACACCTTAATGGCTTGATCTACTTTTCTTGATTTACCATCTTAAAGTAATATTTTTATAAAAAAGTATTTTTCATTATGAAGAAATCCATTTTTCTATATTTAGTAATATTTTCAATCTCAATAACAGGACAGGTTATGCAGGACAAAGAACTGGAAAAAGCCACGTTCGGATCAGGTTGTTTTTGGTGTACGGAAGCAGTTTTTGAATTGGTAAATGGTGTTGCTTCGGTAACATCCGGTTATACAGGTGGTTCAATAAAAAATCCCACGTATGAACAGGTTTGCTCTGAGAAAACCGGACATGCAGAAGCTGTACAAATACTTTATGATCCTAGAATAGTAATTTATGATGAATTATTAGAAATATTCTGGAAAACACACGATCCAACTACTTTAAACCAGCAGGGTAATGATAAGGGGACTCAGTACCGCTCAGTTATTTTTTACCACAATGATAAACAAAAAGAGTTGGCAGAGAAATATAAAGATGCACTTGATAAATCAGGTGCGTGGGAAAATCCAATTGTTACTGAAATTTTACCAGCAGCTGAATTTTACGAAGCTGAAAAATATCATCAGGATTATTACACTAACAATCCTAACCAGGGTTACTGTGCTTACATAATTGCTCCAAAAGTAGAAAAGTTTAAAGAAGTGTTTAAAGATAAGCTGAAAAAAAAATCTAAATAATATTATAAAAAAGTATAATTGGTTTTTAATGAGGCGAAAACTTCTAATCTATAGATATTTCAACAACTAGTTTTTCTTTATTAAATAAAAAATTAGCTTTCTCCCAGCTTGGTGGACCAAACCATGCATTTGCATTATTTGAGAATCCATAATCCTCAGTAGGTATGCCCAAAATATTTGAATCCAGTTCATGATTATTATTTTCATCATGAAAAACTTTTATTGCATAGTTGCCGTAATAAAGAGAATCTATTGATAAAACAACTTTGCTATTTGAAATTGACAAGATCTTTCCAATGTAAACAGAGTCTTCGTTTTCATAAATTTCTTTATCCTTATCAAGGGCGAACCAACAGGTTCCCTCGTTATTTTCAAAGCCAACTATGTTTACGATAAGAGTTCCTGTACTGCGAATATTATCCTTATCAATGCAGTTTGCTGTTTGTGCAATTAAGATAATTAAAAAAAATACTAAATAAGTTTTAACATTATTCAGAAATTTAAACCGATAATTCAATGAACTACTCAAGCAAAAATTCCTTTCAATGGAACAGAATAAATGATTTCCTGTTTGAGTCCTTCTTTTTTAAATATATCGTTTACACAATACATAGCAGATGTAGTAGCGGCTTCCATAAGCATTACAGGGCAATCAATTTTTACCCAATCTCCTGCAAGATAAAGGTTTTCTATTTTTGTTCTAAAGCCGGGGCGATTTTTAAATAAGTTGGTATGAAAAGCAGTAAAATCATCTCTTATCTGTAAATACTCGTATTTTATTTTATAGTGCTTAATTTCAGGAAAGTACAACTCAAATTCTTTTAATAATTGTTCTCTAACTTCTTTTTCTGGGAAATTATCAGGCAAAGCATAAGAATGAAGTTCAAATATTCCCCCACCGTTCTTTGCAACATAATCTTTACTAGTAGTTTCCATTCGATGATATACAGTAACTGAATCCAGTATCTTTAGCGCATCAGTAAATATGAAAAAAGGGACATCGGTTCTCACGTCTTTATCAATCCAGATACGCAGAACAGCATACCGCTGTGATTGTTTTTGCTGGTTTATTTGTGAATAAAATTCAGGATAATTTGATTTTATATAACCCGAATCATTAATAATTTTTTTTGTTCCTTTTATATCTGACGCTAAAATTAAATAATCAAAGGCTTCTTCGTTTATAATAAATCTGTTTTCGTTTTTTATAATGGAATTAATTGGTGTGTTTAATTTTATTTGCGCTTTATTTGTTTTTAAATATTTTATGGCCGGTTCCCACAAAGTTTTTTCAAAATCATCATCCAAAACATCGTAAATCAATCCGAGATTGTTGCTTAAAAAGTAAAAGTGAAAACTTTTTATAAGTTCTGCCATGGAGATGTATTGGGGTTCTGCAAAAAAAGCGCGTGAGAAAGTAGTAAACATCAATCTCATCTGCGGTGGAAGATTAACATCCTCTGCAAAATCTTTAAATGAAATTTCATCGAACTTTTTATATGTCTTTTCTTTATCGTAATTAAGCAGGGCAATAAGTTTACTGAACTTTGGGTTCTTCATAATATCTTTAATAGAATATATTCCTGCTTTTCTCATCGATAAAATATTTTCAACAGGTGTGGTTTTAATTTCCTTAAAACTATAATCACCTAAATCTTTTGTCATTATCAGATAATCATCAATCGGGATTAAATTTTTGTATGCATCAATTTTCTTTAAAAGATTACGCAGGTTATAATATTGCCTGAAGAAAGCATGAAAACCATGTTCTACATTTGTTTGGTGATTATCTTCAAACTTAACCGGCCAGGAACCCACTTTTCCCCCAACAAATGAATCTCTTTCGAAAACTGTAACATTAAAATTTCTTTCCGATAAATAAATTGCGGCGGATATTCCAGCCAAGCCACCCCCAATTATGCCAATTGTTTTTGGAATGGTAAGTTTATGCGGCAATGAATTATCAACAGAGTTAATTTGCTGCTTGTAGTTACCAAGACGGTTTCTGACAATCTTTGAAATAATTGAACTATTCATATTAATTTCCCGGGTTTAGCAGCACTGAATGTTCGCAGGATGGGTTTTCGCCAGCTTGGCATGTTATGCTTTTTTACATTAACAAAACCTGTTTCTTCAAGAAGATTAACAAACTCTTGCGGTGAAAGAAATTTATCCACACTTTTAACAAGGTATTTAAATATTGTTGATGAACCAGAAAGTATTGTTGAGATTGGAATAACTACGCTGTAGCCCAAAGCTTTCCAGTATAAATGCGAAAAGAAATTATTGGTCAAAGAATATTCATGAAAAGCAATCTTTCCGCCGGGTTTAAGAATTCTAATTAAGTTTTGCAAACACTCTTTGTAATTGGGCATGTTACGTATTCCGTATGCCATAAAGATTGCATCTGCATAATTATCATCGTAATCCAATTCCATAACATCTTTCTGAATAAATTCTAATCTTTCTCTAGTAAATTGTCTGCGGAACTTGTTTTCTGCAACCCTCAGCATCTCTTCAGAGTTATCAATCCCTATTACTTTACCGGTTCTTAAATTATTTATGCAGCAAATAGTTGATTTTCCGGTACCACAGCATAAATCAAGAACAAGGTCATTCCCTTTTAATTCAAGCCGGTCAACGCTGCGCTGCAAATCACTTTCATATCCTTGACTGAGAAATGTTGCTATATCATATTTTTTTGCAACCCGATTAAATTCATAAGGAACTGTTGTTTTGTCCTGAAATAAACTAATAGCAGATGTTTTATTATTTACCAATTCTACTCTTCCTCCTGCAATTTTTTTCTCCAGAATTTCCTGAATGCAAGAGAAACTTCATCTCCTTTTACACTTACTTCGTGGACATTATTTCCTCTCTTTTTTAAAATATCAAGATTGGAAGAAAGAAAATCAATATCCTCTTCTACAATATTTGCAGATTTTTTAGCCATAAAATATTTTGCGAATGCAGGAAACTTCGGAAAGATATTTTTCCACAAAGTAATCTGTTTCATTTCAACATGTTCATCATCAACCTGCATGACGTGCTCAAGAATAAGTAATACTCTTTCTTTAAATCGAATCTCCAAACGCGAAATGTTTGGATAGTAAAAACGAATCCGCGTACCGATATTTTCTTCATCACCGAAATATACTTTTTCTGCTTTTGTTCCAACATTTGCTCTGCGATAAAATCCTTCAATTCCGTCATCCAAGACTTTTAGATTAAAATCTGCTGGAGATTCTTTTATCTGCCCCATAAACGATTTTATAGAATTCCGGTGAACGTAAGCAATATGGTACGGATCAATTAAACTTTCTGCTGTTGCTTCCAGATCAGCTTTAAATGTGTAAGCTTTGTAAGTAAAAGGCCACTCATTCATTTCCGGAATATCAGTTGGATTAACATGCATGGATTTTTCTTCATCACCGACAAAAACCCAAACCCACTTATTAAAATCTTTAGCCGGATAACTTTTTATTTTCGCAGTTGGTGGAATTTTATCACCTGGAAGTTGCGAAGGAATATTAACACACTTACCTGTTTTATCATATTCCCACCCATGGTAACCACATATTATTGTGTTATCGTTTAAATAACCTAAAGATAAATTTACGTTTCTGTGACAGCACCTATCTTCAAGAGCAACAATTTCTCCATCCGTCTTGCGGAAGAAAATAAAATCTTCGCCCAAAATTTTTTTCTTTAAAATTTTATTTTTTAATTCATCTGAAGGACAAATCAAATACCATTTATTAGTTAACATTTGAAACACCGTTTATTCTAAGTAAAAAATTATAAAGACTTGTATTCATCCAGAGCAAAGACATCCCGTAGAAAAAATCCTCAACCGGTATAGTGATAATTCTAAAATCAAGCTGATACTCAACTCCGTAAGTAACAACCGGCCGCCATGTCAGGTATCCGTTAAATATCACTGTAAAAAAAACAATTAGAAGAAGGTAAAAATAAAACCTTCTTTCAAAAAGCAAATTAGTTTTCAGAAGCTGATCGGCAAGATTTGCAGCGAACAAGAAGCTAAGCGTTAATCCCGTGTACTGTTTACCAATTAAAAAGAAATATATACCAGCTGGCAATGCGAGATAAAGAAGTAATCTAAGCCACTGCGTTTCCACACTTTTTTCTTTTACTCTTCGAACAATCATTTCCCAGGTAAAGAGACAGGCAAAAGGAACAGTAATGAAAAATAAAATCTCTTCAATTGGAAGATTTATAATTTTTATTCCTGACACATACTTGGAATTAAAATGCCAATGAGTGCCTGTTACTAACGCATCCCAAAGCAAAAATGGAATGGCTGGAATAATGATTGCAACCAGAATTTGCTTCCAGTGGTTCCAGATATAACAGCATTTAAGCGAACCGAAAAATACCGGACCACTGATAATCACGGTGTTAAATATGAGATATTCGAAATTCAATTATGTTGATTTTAAAACCTTAACTTCGAAATAGGATTTTATTAATAGGTAAAATTTATAGGGGTTCGAAATTCTTACTCGTTTGCTCATTAATTTATCAACATCCATTCTCTTAATTTTTTTAAATAACATTAAGTAATAGAGATATGCAGAATATACACCAAGCTTAACACCTATTGGCAATTTTACTATTCCCATAAAAGCCGAGTGGAATTCGTTATCAATTTCTTTTTCCAATTCCTTTTTGTTCCGGTTGTTTATATAAGTCAGCTCACTAACCCCGGGTAAATAAATTCGTCCTCGCTCAATAATATCGCTTTTAATATCTCTTAAGAAATTAACTTTTTGGAAAGCAGCTCCAAGCATTCTGGCTGAATACTCCAGCTCATCATATTTCTCATCACTTCCCTTTACAAAAACTTTTAAGCACATCAACCCTACAACTTCTGCTGAGCCGTAAATATAATTATCGTAAACTCCTCTCTCGTAAGAAGAGTTTGATAAATCCATTTCCATGCTCTTTAAGAATGCTTTTATAAGTTGCAAATCTATGTTGTATTTATTAACCGTTTCCTGGAATGCCTGCAAAACAGGATTTGTGGAAACACCTTTTTCAATAGCATCCCAGGTATCTGCTTCGAACTTTTTTAGAAGTTCTTTTTTATCAAAATCATGAAACGTATCAACAATCTCATCTGCAACTCTTACATAGCCGTAAATAGCAAAGATAGGATCTCTGAATTCGGGTTTAAACGCTTTTATTCCCCATCCAAACGATGTGCTGTAAGAAAGGGTTAACCGTTTACTTATTTTATAACTTGTATCTTTATAAAGTTGAAAACTCATTTGTAATCCTTTCAGTTACTAGTTTTGAGCTGATAACAACCATTGGCAACCCGGTGCCAGGAGTTGTGGAAGCCCCAACATAGTATAGATTATTAAACTTTTCGTCCTTGTTTTTGGGTCTGAATGCTCCAACCTGGTTTAAATCATGTGCAAGCCCTAAGCCTGAGCCCCGGTAAAGATTTAACATACTTTCCCAATTATCCGGAGCTAGTATTTTTTTTGTCAAAATGTTTGATTGAATATCATAACCAACTCGTTTTGAAAGATCAGTAATGATATTGTTTGCTAAATCTTCTTTATCTTCCCAAGATTTTTTGTATCGAAGATCCGGAACGGGACAAAGGATAAATAAATTTTCACAATCATCTGGTGCGCTGGTCTCATCAGATTTTGAAGAAGCATTTACATAGTAATAAGGTTTTTGCGGACTGATAGATGAAGTGAAAATATTATCCGCATAATCTTTAAAGTTACTACCCAAGAAGTAATTGTGATGAAGAAGATTGTTAATCGTTCCTTTTACACCCAAATAAATTGTTAGTGGCGCAAGTGTCCAATGTAAATCATCAAGCTTTTCCGGGCTGAATTTTTTTCTCCCCAGCACTTTTCCTCTGAACGATGCGGCATCGGAATTAGACACAAAAATATCTGCCTCCCATGCTTTTCCATTTTGATCGATCATCTGTGCAACTTTACCGTTATTGTTTCCAATTCCAACAATTTCAGTATTATAAACAAACTTTACATTTCTATTTTCAAGAATTTTTACCATTTCTCTAACAACGCTATACATACCATTCTTAACACTCCAGTAACCGTTATTCTTCATTTCTGTATAATTTAATAATGAATAGATTGACGGAGTTTGAAATGGTGTTGAGCCCAGAAAGAATGCAACAAGGGAAAATATTACTTTTACCTCTTCAGAATCGAATGTTTTCTCAAGCTCATCCCACATGCTTCTGTAGAGATATGGAAGATGTTTCTTAGGAACCTTCGCAAGTTTTAAAAGATAATCCAGTTTATTTTTATAATTTGATTTAACAACCTGTTCTTCAGTATCATGGAAAAATTCTCCACCTTTGTTTAAGTATTTTTCAAGTTTTTCAGCAAGATTGTCCTCAATTCCACTGAACTCGTCCTGCTAATTTTTTTAAGTCCTTAAAAATGCGGAAAGGTTTTTTATTGTCTTCAAAAAATACCTGGTAAATTGGATCAAGCTCTTTCATTACTAAAGGATTTTCTACGCCAGCGCTTTTAAATAAATCATCAAATTCGTAAGTCATGCTCATAAAAGAAGGTCCCATATCAAAGCGAAAACCATCTTGTTCGATTATATTCAATCTTCCGCCCGGAGTTGAATATTTTTCAAGGATGGTAATATCATATCCCTTATTTGAAAGTCGTAAAGCGGTCGAAAGACCGCCTAATCCAGAACCTATAATAATTACTTTTTTCATTTATTCTTTTTTGTAAGACAAGTGTTGATATATAAGATAAAGATTTCTGAGATTAGATTCAGTTAAGTTTAAATTAAATGAGGAAACCGCTTGCACACTTTTCGTAAATATCATCACGAACAATTCGTGTCATAGTAAACATTTGACTGGAGCCTATCGTGTTGCAAGCGATTTTTCTCATTATTATTGTTTTATTTAAGCAAATTCATCTTCTTAATTTGAGCAAAATTTCCAGCTTTTAATTCGTACAAATAGATTCCACTGGCAAGATTTGATGCATCAAAATTAAACTTATAAGAACCTGAGGCCAATGTTTCATTTACTAAAGTAGCAACCTCGCTACCAAGAATGTTGTAAATTTTCAAGGTTACAAATTCGCTATTCGCAATTGCAAAATTTATAGAGGTACTTGGATTAAATGGATTAGGATAGTTCTGTGAAAGAGTGTAATTATTCGGTGTTATTGAAGAGATTTCCTCAATACTTGCTACACCTTCCGGGAACTGCCCAACCGTACCATCACCAAGAGCAAAGAATAAACCAAATGCCTCGCCATTCTGGTTGTTACCAGGCGTTAAGAAACCTGATGCAAATACAACAGCGCTTCCACCACCAAGTGTTGATAAATCAGCAACATAAGATTGGACTAATGAAGTGCCGTCAGCAAGTGTTAAATCGAGAGTATATACTGCAGCAGGAACATTTATATATCCAGTTATATCACTATAAGCTGCATCGTCAACCAAGGTAGCTACGCCTCTGGCTATTACATCTACAGTCGGAGCATCGGTTGAGCCGTGTACTACGAAAAAGTCAACATCTCCACTCGTTCCATTCTCCCTTGCCATTGCTTTAATAAATAAAGTAAAAGCAGTGCTTCTTCCATCAGGATTTGCCGCGTAAGAACCTGGATCTAAAACACCATTTGCTATAGCAACGTATGTTTCACCATTAGCTAAAGTAACAGTAAAGTTTTTTAATGTATCAGCAGCAGAGCTACTATTACCTGGTGCAACGCCAATATTTATAGAAACATCAGCCGGAGCGTCTATAAATGGAGTAGCATCTCTAAATCCAAAATCATCAAGTAATAATGTTCCATCTAAATAAATATCAACCGGATCAGCTGCTACATCTGCAGCATTATGAATAACCTGTAATCTTGCAAGCTGAACCGATGGAAAAGCAACTACATCTCCGTTTGGAAGTGCAGCAAAGATTCCAAATGCCGGACCGTTTTGATTATTGCCCGGTGTTAAGAATCCGGATGCAAAGACTACGGCTGCGCCACCACCTAAACCACTTAAATCAGCCTGAAACGAAGCTACTATTGTAGAGTTATCGTTTCCCGGGGTAACATCAAGAATATAGGAAGCCGGGGGAACATTTATGTATCCAGTTATATCACCGTAAGCTGCATCATCTACTAATGTTGCAACTCTTCGTGCAAGCACATCAACTGTCGGAGCATCACTGGAACCGTGCAATACGAAGAAATCAACATCTCCACTCGTTCCATTCTCTCTTGCCATAGATTTAATAAATAGAGTGAAAGCAGTACTTCTGCCATCTGGATTTACAGCAAACGAGCCTGGATCTAAAACACCATTTGCAATTGCAACATAGGTTTCATTTTCAGTTAAAGTAACTGTAAAATTCTTGATTGTATCTGCAGCAGAACTGCTGTTCGGACCTGCAACACCTATATTAATGGGAGTTCCTGCAGGTGCATCTATATAGGGAGTAGCATCTCTGAATGCGAAGTTATCCAGTAGCATTGTACCATTTAAATAAATATCAACTGAAACTGCTCCTGGATCAGCGGCATTGTGTATTACCTGCAACCGCGCTGTCTGTGCAACTATAGAGCTCACTCCCAAAATGAACATTATGACTATTAAGGTTTTCAAAGTTTTCATTGTTTTTCTTTCTTTAATTATTAATTATTAATTGTTAATTGAGATAACCATTTACTTTTGCGTAACCGAATAACTCTTCTTGTAAAAGTTTACGCGCTCGGTGAAGACGTGAACGGACAGTGCCAACAGGAATATTTAAAATTTCAGCGATTTCTTCGTAACTATATCCTTCCAAATCACATAAAAGAAAGACATCCTTCATTTTTACAGGTAGCTTTGATAGTGCTGAAGAAAGCTCATCATCAAGCAGATTGTTGTAGAAATCTAAATTAAGATTGCTGCTCCTGGTCTGCTCAGATTTTATATTTTCGTAGATGTCTTCTATTTCATCATAATCAACTTTTGAGGGCTCTCTTTTAAGCTTCCTGTAGTTGTTGATGAAGGTATTCTTTAGAATCATAAACATCCAGGCTTTACTGTTTGTACCTTCATTAAACTGATGGTAGTTCTTGTAAGCCTTGTAATAAGTTTCCTGTACAAGATCTTGCGCGTCATCAGAATTCCTGACAATCTTTAAAGCATAATTGTAAAGTGCACTCTGATAAGGCATAACTTCAGTTTGAAATTCCTGCTGTTTTTCAATTTCTGTTTCACTTACGTTTAATTCTTCTGTGTTATACATCGCACTGTCCATTCTTTAAATATTATTAACTAAATTATTTACTCGGGAATAAGTACTGTATCGATAATGTGAATTACTCCATTGGAAGCCATTACGTCAGCTGTTGTCACTGTTGCATCGTTTATCATAACCGTACCATCTTTTACTTTTATGTTTATGTTCTGTCCAGCAAGAGTTTCAGCCTCAGTAAGATTAACAACTTTATCAGATGTAACGTTACCTGAAACAACGTGATAAAGAAGGATAGTCTTCAAAGTTTCTTTATCCTTAAGTAATGCTTCAACCGTTCCTTCCGGTAGCTTTGCAAAAGCATCATCTGTAGGTGCAAATACTGTAAAAGGTCCGTCACCCTGTAAAGCTTCAACAAGACCCGTTTCGGTAAGTGCTTTAGCTAGAGTGTTAAAGTTTCCTGATTCAACTGCAATAGTTACTATGTCTTTTTGAGAGCTATTGTGTTTGTCATGGTCACCGGCAATTATGAATGAGGTGATCATCAGGGAAAGAACGATAGCTGATATCATCAGCTTCTGGGACATGATTTTGTGTAACATCTTGTTACTCCTTTTGTTTTTGGTTATTGTTAGTTATTTGAAACTATGTTGTTTGTCTATCAAACGTCTAAATATTGTTGAGACAATTATAGCAATTTGTCTAGTATTTGTCAAGTCTTTTTTAAAAATAATTTAAAAAATGTTGTGATGGAACTAAATAATTCATAATAATGTTAAAAAATTAAAAAAATTGCAGTATTTGAACTTTCAAATAATTGTTGATTGTTTTTAGACAAATCATTATTTTTAGTATAGAAATGGAAAAGATGTATAAATACCCGATAAAAGTAGTTAGCCAGATGACAGGTTTGAGTGTTTTTGTAATACGTGCCTGGGAAAAACGATATAATGTTGTTATTCCATCCAGAACTGAAACAAATCGCAGACTTTACACGGAAGAAGACATAGAAAAGTTAAAACTTCTAAATGAAGCTGTTCAAAGCGGACATAATATAGGTGGTATTGCTAAACTATCCATAAGTGATTTGAGATCGATATTAATCCAGAATCCAGAAGCATCGTCTGATCAAGTTCAGGAAGAATTACTTACTAATATTGATTCAATACTAAATACATCTATTGAAGCAGTCAAAGCATATGATGGTAAAAAGTTGGAGACAATCTTATTAAAGGCATCCTCAAAACTTAGCCAGCCTCAATTAATTGAAAATTTAGTTGTACCGCTAGTATATAAAATTGGAGATCTATGGCAAGACGGAGAAATCAGGGTGGCCAATGAGCATTTAGCCTCCGCTGTTATTAGATCATTTTTAGCTAGTCTAATAGAACAACATAGTCCGGATGAAAATGCCCCTGTTATAATTTCGGCTACACCACGTGGTCAGGATCATGAGCTTGGTGCAATGATTGTAGGTGTAATTGCTGCACCATTAGGCTGGAAAGTAATATATCTTGGCCCAAATTTACCAGTTGAAGAAATATCTGCTGTTGCAGATAGTCTTGGGGCAAAGGTTGTCGCCTTAAGCATAGTATATCCAGGGGATGATCAACAACTGAAAAAAGATTTGCATAAATTAAGAATAATCCTGCCCGAGAGTACATCCCTAATTTTTGGTGGAAGAGCTTCAACAGGTTATTTGGATATAATTGATGAAATAGGTGGTACACATGTTAAAGATACCAGGCAATTAAGAAATGAATTGAATCTCATAAGGAAAAACAAGTTTAACTAGTACTCTATCTCCCAACTTTTCTAATTAATTCAGACTATTATAGCGATGAAAATATTTACAATTAAAACAAAACAGACTATTCCTATCTCAATTGAGGAAGCATGGAATTTTTTTTCGAACCCCAGCAATCTGCCCAAAATTACACCGTCGTGGTTAAATCTTAAAGTAACCTCTGAATTGCCGGATAAGATGTATGAAGGTATGATAATTACATATAAGGTTTTTCCATTTCTGGGAATACCCTCGAATTGGGTAACCGAAATAACAACTGTTAAAGAGAATAATTTTTTTATTGATGAGCAGAGATTCGGACCATATAAGTTTTGGCACCACCAGCATCACTTTAATGAAACAAGTAGCGGGGTGGAAATGACTGATATAATTAACTACGCAATTCCCCTTGATCCAATCAGCAGAGTATTAAATAATATTCTTGTTGGAAAAAAGGTTAAGGAAATATTTGAGTTTAGGAAAGGTGTGCTTGAAAACTTATTTAATAAATAAAATAAGCGCTTTCCTTTTTAATCAACCACTTTTATTTCCCTTTGCGGTTAGATATCAATTGGGCCAAGCAATGGCTTTGCATAAGATAATCTTGCAATTCTTTTTGTCTCATGGTAGCTGTCCAATCCGCTGATTGCTATTGAGCCTATTCTTTCAATATCTACAAAACCATCTTTAGCTGTTACATCATCAGGCAAGATAATTTCTGTAATCTCTCCCACAATAAAAATTGTCCCATTGAATTTAATTTCTTGCTCTTCCACAAACTTCAGCCCGATTTTTATTTTAGACTCTTTGACATAAGGAGCTTTTATTGTTTCGGTAAATTCTGGAGTCAGTCTGCAAGCATCAAATTCGGAAGTGTCTTTTTCATATCTGGCAGATGTTTGATGTGCCTCTTTGAATATTTCTTTGTTGATATGATTTATTGTAAAGTGATTTGTTTCTTTAATGTTTGTGTAAGTGTGTCTTTCAACAGAAACGGGGCGCATTAAAAATCCAAGTGCGGGTGGGTTCGCACCAACATGAATAACGGAATTAAAAATCGCAAGATTAGTATTTCCTTCTGAAGAAATCGTTCCAATAAGTGATGCACTTTTAAACCCGGAAATTGAATTTATAAATGCTGCACGGTAAAGCTTTTCAAAATCTAAAATATTTTGTTTTGTTAAAATCATTTTTAGGAATCAAATAAAATTCTATACAATTGTCTGTGTAGGTTTATGTTTCAGCATTTTATTCTTTAAAACAAAGTATCTAATCCCGGCTAAAAACCAAATGCAGAATGAGGCTATTCCACTAGCAAGCCACAAATCAGGATTTATTATTTCTACCAAATTCGCTCTGAGTAAAGGAAACATTACTGAAAAGTAATAATAAAACGAATAAAAGTGTTGATTTGTACATATAATCACCTGTTTTTAAAGCATTAGTTTTGATGCTGAACAACTTTAAAAACAATTAAATTGACTAAAAAGTTTCGTTTCAATTTAATAATCAAGACCACTAAGGGCAAATGATTTTGAAGCTCTGAAAAGAATGACTTTAAAAGCAGAAAAGCCCCGACATTTCAGCTAGGGCTCTTCTGTTCTGTATAGAGAGGAGAGAATTACTTCATCAACATAAGTTTTCTTGTTTGAACAAAATTACCAGCCGTAAGGGTGTATATATAAATACCACTAGCTAAATTACCAGCATCAAAACTAACTTCGTAAGCACCAGGTGCTCTTTGTTCATTTACTAAAGTTGCCACCTCATTACCAAGAATATCAAATACTTTTAGTGATACAAATTCACTTTGAGGAATTGAAAATTTAATTCTGGTAGACGGGTTAAATGGATTCGGATAATTTTGCTGTAATCCATAACTTGTTACAGTAGATATCTCTTCGCCATTTTCATTCATCACTTTGTTGATCGTATTCTGAGCCTCATCACCATATAGTTGAGGTAGCTCAATAACATTTCCATCAGCAAGAGCAACAAATAATCCAAAAGCCTCACCATTTTGATTTCCGGAAGGATTTAAGAACCCTGATGCAAAGACTACTGCAGAATTGCCTCCAAGACCTCTTAAATCGGCACCCCAAACACCGACTATTGAAAAATTGGGCCAAGGAGTAGTGATTACAATCCAGTTGTTCCAGGCATTTAATGATAGATAATTGCTTATATCACCATACGCTATGTTTTTAAGATAGATCCCTAATCCGAAAATATTCACTGTAGGGGCATCAGTTGAACCATGCACGGCGAATAAATCAACCTTATTACTGTTATTACTTTGTTCTCTTGCATCATCCTTTGCGAATAGTGTAAATGAAATATCTCTCCCATCAGGATTGGGAGCAAAACCAGAAGGATCAACCACACCGTTTGCAAGTGCAACGTAAGTACCGCCGCTTGCAAATTGAACCACAAAATTTTTAATTGTATCATTTACAGTAGTGCTGTTGCCGGGAGCAACGCCAATGTTAATATCAACACCAGCTGGCACATCAATGTATGGAGTTGCAGTTCTGAA
The DNA here is from genome assembly GCA_963714405.1 of uncultured Ignavibacteriales bacterium. Taxonomy (GTDB): domain Bacteria; phylum Bacteroidota; class Ignavibacteria; order Ignavibacteriales; family Ignavibacteriaceae; genus JAZGGS01. The sequence goes on from CAVQOH010000002.1 coordinate 872,559, forward strand.
TGCAAAGTTATCAAGAGCAAGAGTTCCGTTTAAGTAAACATCTACTTCACTTGCAAGTGGATCTGCAGCGTTATGGATAACCTGTAATCTTGCAAAAGGTTCTAGTACAGGAAACTCAACAACATTACCATCAGGTAATGCTGCAAACAAACCAAACGGCGCACCATTTTGATTCCCTGATGGATCCAGGAATCCTGATGCAAATACAACTGCTGCACCGCCACCTAATCCTGAAAGATCTGCTTCGAAGGATGCAACTACTGTGTTGTTATCGTCACCAGGAGTAATATCTAATATGAAGCTGTCTGCCCATACTCTAATGTAATTTGTAATATCACCATAAGCTGCATTGTCTACAATTGTTGCAACGTTTCTTGCTATCACGTCCACAGTTGGTGCATCAGTAGATCCATGCAATACAATAAAATCAACTTTATTATTGCTATATCCGCTTTCACGAATTCCATCTTTAGCAAAAATAGTAAATGAAATATCCCTTCCGTCAGGATTTGGAGCGAAACCAGCAGGATCAACAACACCGTTTGCTACCGCAACGTATGTTTCACCCTCTTCAAACTGAACAGGAAAGTTTTTTAATGTATCATTTGCAGATGTACTGTTACCCGGCGCGACACCGATGTTTAAAGTAACACCAGCCGGAACATCTATAAAAGGAGTTGCTGTGCGAAACGCAAAGTTATCTAATGTCAGGGTACCATTAATATATACGTCAACTTCATTTGCAATTGGATCAGCAGCATTATGAATTACCTGCAATCTTGCTGTAGGAACAATAAGCGGGAATTCAACTACATTGCCATCGGGTAAAGCAGCAAATATTCCAAAAGCCGCACCATTCTGATTGGCAGACGGGTTTAAAAATCCCGAAGCGAAAACAACTGCAGCACCACCACCTAATCCACTCAGGTTTGCATCAAACTTTGCAACAACAGTGTTATTATCGTCACCCGGTGTTACTTTTAATATATATTGTCTTGCTAATAATCTTTTATAATTTGTAATATCACCGTAAGCGGCATTATTTACGATTCTCCAGCCCCGCCCAAAGGAATCTTCATTATCAGAAATTTCGTTTACTTCTTCTGTCCCAGTTAAATCCAGCGCAACAGGCTGGTAAGTTCTTTTAGCAATAATATCAACTGTGGGTGCATCTGTCGCACCATGTAAAACTATAAAATCCACTCCCCAAGATCTGTTTCCCTCTTCACGAATATTATCTTTAGCGAAAAGAGTAAAAGAAATTTCTCTTCCATCTGGATTTGGCGAGAAAGAATTTGGGTCTAAAACTCCGTTGGCTACTGCAACGTAGGTTTCATTTTCCTGAAGAACAACTTGAAAGTTCTTCAAAGTATCATTAACTGAAGTGCTGTTTCCAGGCGCAATTCCTATGTTAAGTGTTACACCTGCAGGCAGATCAATAAATGGAGTAGCAGCACGGAATGCAAAGTTATCAAGTGCAAGTGTTCCATTCACATATATATCCACTTCCTGTGCTGCGGGATCAGCAGCGTTGTGAATAATTTGGATTCTTGCAGTTTGAGCGAAAGACACCGAAATTCCAACAAGGAAGATCAGCAATAAGACGAGTTTTTTCATAAGTCCTCCAAAAGGATAATTATTGAATTAGTTTGTTAGAGCTTATTATTGGGAACAATTCTGATTTCTTTAAAGTTCATTTGAAGTTCTTAAAAGATTGAGTTTTTTGAGAAGTGTATTACAGAAGAAATTGTCTAACGATAAATTTGTATTGAGTGAAGATGACAGTCTAAATTACTTTTTTGAAAACCTTTTTACATATTTTTCAACATCAAATTTTCTTTTAGCACCATTTCGATTCATATATCTTATCTTACCGAAAATCGGACGTTCTGCCCAGGCTCTATCATGTACACCACCAATTGCCCAGGCGCAGCCAGCATATCCGTTCGGATCTCTTCCATCAAGTTCATATTTATCGTTTAAATAAATAGCGATCTTTAAGGCTTCCTCAGGGGATTTGCTCCATTCAAGAATTTTTTTAGCCCAATACATTCGCATATAACCATGCAATTTACCAGTGTATGTTAATTCATTTTGAGCAGCATTCCATAAATCTTCGTGAGTTTTTGCATATTCAAATTTCTTTAGTGAATAAACAAACTCTCGTTCATCATTTTTATGATCGTTTAAAGTTTTCTTAGCCCAACCGGGGAAACCTTTAAATGAATCATACTTGGAATTATAATAACAAAAATTATCTGATAATTCCCTTCTTACAATTAATTCTTCTAAATAAGATTCTGCAGAAGGATGATTCCCCAAGCTATTTATTATTAGTGCAATACGCTGTGCTGATATCTGCCCAAAGTGTAAATAAGGTGAAAGATTTGAAAGTACATTTGCATTCGGATCGTTTCTCAACTCAGCATATTTATCAAATTTTTTTTCAATGAATTCTTTTAATGTTTTATGTGCGGCATCCTCACCTGGCTTGAGCCAATTTACAGACTTAACCTTTTCATCTACTTTTAAGGAAGAATAGATCCCCTTCCAATTATTTTTATTTGCAGAAAATTCTGAGCTGTTTCTCATCTTTTTTAGTTTTGGGAATTCATCTAAAAATTCAGGAAGGTTTTTGTGAATTTTAGGGCGGATTGTGTAAGCACCAAACTCCTGTTTTTGAGACACAAATAAGCACGGTACAATATTATGTGCATCAACTTCATAAAAAGTAATATTTATTTTTTTTGTAATCTCATTTTTCCACTTTCTTTTAATTTTCAGTGGATCAAAATCTGTGACTAAATTACTTGCGTTGTTAGCATTTATAAACTTTGGAATTTTATCAGCAGGATTATCAAGTAAAACAAAGAACGGAATGTTGTAGTTCTTTAATTCTTTTTCAACCCCCATTAATCCTTTTAGCATAAAATCATATTGGCGCATAGTTGCACCTAAAAATTCAGGAATAAGAGTAAAAACAACAACCAGCTCAGCATTCTTCTCGAAAGCTAATTGTTGGGCAAACAACAAAGCCCAGTTGTCATTAACTCTTTGATCACGGCTCATCCAGTATATTACCGGACCCCTGGTTTCACTTCCTTTTTTAATTATTCTTATTCTGTTTTTATTTATCATAAACTATTTGGATGAACTATTTACTAATTTTGTTTGTTCAATATTACAATAAACGGATAAATAGAATGAAGAGTTCAATTTTAATATTATTGATAAGTATTTATAGCTTCGTATCCTTCGCACAGGAAAATGCTATTACAATTTACGGGAAAGTAGTTGATAAATTTACCCAGCAACCATTGCCCGGGGCAAATGTGCTTGTCGTAAATACAAATATTGGTGCTTCAACAAATATAAATGGAAAATTTGAAATTCAAAATCTTCCTTCAGGTGAATATCAATTAAGAGCTTCCATTATTGGTTATACAAGCTTAACAAAAACCAATGTGATGGTAATGAGCGGCTTTAGTACGCAAATTGTTTTTGAATTGGAAGAAGAAGCAATTGAACTGGAGGATGTTGTTGTAAAAAGCGATTTCTTTGAAAGCAGCAGGCTCGATTTAATTAGCACAAGAGGATTTAATAATGAAGAAATACGCAGAAGCCCCGGGGCATTTGAAGATGTGATAAGAGCACTTTCAATTTTACCCGGAGTAGCGCAAGCCGATCCAGGAAGAAATGATTTAGTCGTCCGCGGCGGCGCCCCATCAGAAAATCTGTATTTAATTGATGGATACAAAGTCCAAAACATAAATCATTTTGGAACGCAGGGTGCCACAGGAGGACCTTTAAGTTATATCAATCTTGATTTTGTCAGCGGCACATCTTTTTCAACCGGCGGGTTTTCTGTAAACAACGGTGATAAGCTTTCATCTTCCCTTTCAATTGATTTGAGAAACGGCAGGCAGGATAGAATTGGCGGTAAAGCTACAATCTCAGCAACGCAATTTGGTTTAAATGTTGAAGGACCAATTTCTAACAGTTCGCAGTTTCTTTTTTCTGCACGAAGAAGTTACCTGGATTTTATTTTTAAAGCTGCTGATTTCTCATTCGTTCCAGAGTACTGGGATATTTTAGGTAAAGCGGATTTCGAAATTGATAACAGCAACTCACTTTCAATCCTTCTAATCTCTGCAATTGATAACATTAGTTATTTTAATGATACTGAAGATCAACGGTATGATAATGCAAGAATAATAGGCAGTGAGCAATTGCAGTATCTTGCAGGAATCAAATACAGGCATTTGATTGATAACGGATTTATTAATTTATCACTCAGCAGAAACTTTGTTGAATATGATACACAGCAGCGCGATTCGCTTTTAGTCCCGGTTTATTTGAATAAATCAAAAGAGAAGGAAAACACGTTTAATGCAGAATTAACTTACAAGCTTTCAAATAAATCGGATATTACTTTAGGTGGAGATGTTAAACTGATTGATTTTAGTGCGAACATTCTTTTGCCCACATATACTACAACGTTTGATGATTCACTGCAAAATACGGCTTTGGATACTAGTACCACTTATTATAAAAGCGCAGTGTATTTAAATTACAACACAATAATCTTCGATAAATTTATTGCAAACCTTGGTGTTAGGGGAGATTACTTTAGTGTTCTGGAAAAGAAATTTTATTTCAGTCCGCGTATGTCTTTATCATATTTATTAAGTGATATAACACGAATAAATTTCAGCGCGGGAATTTATTATCAATCACCTTCATATCTCTGGCTTGTGGGCGATCCTATCAACACTAATTTAAAAAACATGCGTGTTAATCAATTTATACTTGGTTTCGATCATTACGTTAGTGCAGATGCTTTAATTAAAGTTGAAGGATTTTATAAAGATTATTCTGATTATCCTGTCAGCTTAATTAGAACTTATCTTACGCTTGCAAATACGGGCGCAGGTTTTGGTGATGAAAATTATGAATCGTTCGGCTTAGAACCATTAATTTCTGCAGGAAATGGAAAAGCAAGAGGAGTTGAGTTTTCACTACAGAAGAAATTATCTGACACTCCTTACTATGGAATTGCAAGTTTGACATACAGCATGGCAGATTACACTGCGCTTGATAAAATTGAAAGAACTGGTTCTTATGATCAAACATGGATTGTAAGTTTGAGTGGCGGCTACAAATTAAGCACGGAGTGGGAAGCCAGCCTAAAATTCCGTTACTCCACAGGAAGACCATACACACCTTACATATCAAATGGAACCCAAAGCATAAATGATTACAACACCTTACGTTTTCCAGAAAATCACAGTTTGGATTTAAGAGTTGATAAACTATGGTTCTTTAGCGGATGGAGTTTAATTACTTATATTGATATTCAAAACATTTATAACCGAAAAAATATTACCAGCGTTCGGTGGGATCTAAGAACTCAGGCTCCAGAGTTTAATGAAGCGATTGGAATTTTGCCGTCAATTGGTGTAAGTGCTGTTTTTTAAACCCAAAAATAACAAAATTAAAAATATAGGAACAAGATTATGAGCATATTAATGATTGCCTTTGCTGCCGCCTCATTTTTTAATTCATCTTCCTCAGGGGATTCGGCAAACATAAGTGATATTACAGTAAAAGACATAAATCTTAACGAAGTAAAATTATCTGATTACAATGGCAGGGTGTTGCTGATTGTAAACGTAGCCAGCAAATGTGGGTTTACATCACAATACAAAGGACTGCAGAACATTTATGAGATGTACAAGGACCAAGGATTCGAAGTACTTGGATTTCCTTGTAATGATTTTGGTGGACAGGAACCCGGCACAAATGAAGAGATCAAAAACTTCTGCTCGATAAATTATAATGTAACCTTTCCTATGTTTGATAAAGTTCACGTAAAGGGTGAAGAAAAAGCACCACTCTTTGATTTGTTAACAAATAATTCTGTTACGGGTGATTCCACTATTAAGTGGAACTTTGAAAAATTCATTATTGATAAAGAAGGAAATATAGTTGATCGTTTCAGAAGTACAACAAAACCGGACAGTAAGAAAATTACCAGCTTGATAGAACAGGAGTTGAGCAAATAAAATGATATCATTAATATTTTTAACAGTTATGAGTTTAATAATGAACAGTGAAACAGTAATCTTTAATTTCAATTCGCCTGCAGATTCTGACAAATGGACAACTGTAAATGATGTCGTGATGGGAGGTGTATCAGACAGCAAATTTCAAATTAACTCCGATAGTACCGCTACATTTTCGGGAACGGTTTCACCGGATAACAATGGGGGTTTTGCTTCAGTAAGGACATCATTAAAAAATGAACTCAAAGATTATGAAGGTGCTGTAATTCGAGTTAAGGGTGATGGTAAAATTTATAGTTTGAGATTTAGAACCGATATAAATTTTGATGGAATTTCCTACCAGGCAAAGTTCAAAACGATTTCTGGCGAATGGAAAGAATATAAAATTCCCTTTAGCGACTTTAAGCCAACATATAGGGGAAATAAGCTTTCCGATAAACCGAATCTTGAATCAAAAGATATAAAACAAATAGGTATACTCATTGCTGATAAGCAATTCGGTAAGTTTGAGTTAAATATTGATTGGATAAAGTTCTATTAATTTTTAAAATGAAATTGAGGAAAGAGTAATGAAAAATATTTTTTTGATGAATTTAATAGCACTGGGTCTGTTTGGTTGTTCGACAACATATGTTAATCGTAATCCTGTTGGAGAATTATTCCCGACAGTTAAAGGTCAATCTTTAACTGAAGAAGAAAGAGAGCTACCAACTTTTTTTAGAAATGAAGAGGTAGTTTTACTTCTTGGATACAAACAGGATTCCCAGTTCGATATCGACCGTTGGTTAATAGGTTTGGATATGACTGAAACCAAAATTAAAGCATATGAAATACCCACAATTCAAGGATTGTTTCCGAGAATGTTTAAATCTACGATTGATAATGGAATGCGCAAGGGAATTCCAAAAGAACTTTGGGGTGGAGTTATCACAATTTATGGTGACGGAGCAACTGTGCAGGAATTTACGGGAAACGAAAATCCTAACAATGCGAGAGTTTTATTGCTCAACCATCAGGGCAGGGTAATTTATTTTTATGACAGGGGTTTTTCGGTTCAGGCGTTAAATGAACTCAGAGATAAAATAAATGAATGATTGAAACTGAAATTTTAGATTTTAACAAGCCGAATAACAGATTGACTCTGGAAATAGTCTTGAGTCCAATTCAGCAATTTTCACTAATCACCAGCAAAAAACAAAAGAGTTCATTTTAATTCGAAATAGACTTAGTAAAAGCTCACAACAGCTGATTTCATCTCTGAACTTTAATGTTATTTTATTTGTTTAAATGGGTAAAAAAGGAAATATCAATGAAAGACAACGGAAACCGTAAATCTCAAAGCTTCAATATTGAAGAAATAATGGATCATCATATTTTAACTTCAGTTGATACACCATTGCGAAGTGATGCGTTTAAAATTGATGATGAATTAAAAATTGAGTTAATTGAAAAGAATTTTAAAGAAATAATGCATATACTTGGACTCGATTTAAGCGATGAAAGTTTAAGGGATACCCCTCAACGTGTTGCAAAAATGTATGTGAAGGAAATTTTTAGAGGTTTAAATCCTGAAAACAAACCACAACCCACTTTGTTTCAAAACAAGTTTAATTTCAATGAAATGCTTATTGAAAAAAATATCACAATTTATTCATACTGTGAACATCACTTTGTTCCGATCATCGGAAAGGCTCACATTGCATATTTTCCTAAAAATCATGTTATCGGTTTGTCAAAGCTTAACAGAATCGCACAGTATTATGCAAAGCGACCGCAGGTCCAGGAAAGGTTAACAATGCAAATCGCAAATGATTTAAAAGATACACTGCAAACAGATGATGTTGCTGTTTTGATTGATGCGGATCATTTATGTGTGGCTTCAAGAGGAGTGAATGATGTTAACAGCTCAACAATTACATCTAGCTACAACGGCAAATTTCTTAATGATGAAACACGGAAAGAATTTTTAAGCCATGCCAAAACTTTATAATAATTAAAATGATTTTAGTAACAGGCGCAACTGGTTACGTCGGTGGAAGATTGGTCCCGCGACTTTTGGAAAGCGGTTACAAGGTTCGCTGCTTTGTCAGAGATGCTTCACGATTAAAAAACAGATGGGACGGAGCAGAAATCTTTCAGGGGGATGTTTTAATTGAAGAATCACTTAAAGATGCGTTAAAAGGAATTGATGTAGCCTACTATTTAATTCACTCAATGGGAGGTGATGATGAATTTTCAAAAACAGAAATCATTGCTGCAGAAAATTTTGCCCGGGCCGCTGAAAAACAAAATGTAAAAAGAATAATTTATCTCGGCGGATTAGCTTCACCGAATGAAAAACTTTCCAAGCATTTATCAAGCAGGTTAGAAACAGGAGATACTCTCAGAAAATTTAAAGTTCCCGTTACAGAATTCAGAGCAGGTGTAATTGTTGGCTCGGGAAGTCTTTCATTTGAAATGATAAGATATCTTACCGAACGCTTAGCAGTAATGGTAACACCTAAATGGGTTAATACAAAAACACAACCAATTGCAATAAGAGATGTGCTTCGTTATTTAATTGAAGTAATAGAAAATGAAAAGACTATTGGAAAAATAATAGAAATTGGTGGCGAAGATATTCTTACTTATAAAGATTTGATGAGTATTTACGCCGATGTAAGAAAGCTAAAACGATACTTTATTAAAGTACCTGTTCTAACCCCGCGTTTATCGTCGCATTGGATTGGATTTGTTACTCCCCTTCCTTCCAGAATTGCTAAACCATTAGTTGATGGATTAAAAAATGAACTAATCTGTAAAAGCACAATAGCAAAAGAGCTGTTCAACTTTAAGCCAATTTCTTATAGGCAAGCTGTAGAACTTGCACTGGAAAGAAACAAAGAAGACACAACAGAAACTATTTGGTTCAGTGCATACTCATCAGGTGCTAATATAAAAGCTACACCTGTTCATCTCGCACAAAAAGAAGGTATGATGATCGAGAAAAGGGAAACTATTGTAAATGCAAATGTTGATTCAACCTTTAAGACGATTATTACACTTGGCGGCAAAAATGGATGGTATGCAAATTTTTTATGGAGGATTCGCGGTTATCTGGATTTGATGATAGGCGGAGTTGGATTAAGAAGGGGGCGAAGAAGCCAATCCGAATTACTGCCCGGAGATCCACTCGATTTTTGGAGAGTTGAAGAAATAGAAAAGGATAAACTGCTTAGGCTGCGTGCAGAAATGAAACTACCAGGGAAGGCATGGCTGCAATTTCAGGTAAAAGAAACTAACGGCAATAAATCTATTTTAACACAAACTGCTTTCTTTGAACCGAAAGGTTTGATGGGGCTACTTTACTGGTATTCAATTTATTTACTGCACGGAATTATTTTTGGCGGGATGATAAAATCAATAAAAAAATCTGCAGAAAAATCTAAAAAGTCCGTTATTTGAATTCGTTATCAGAAAATAAGTATAATTAAATCTAAACCGGTTGGGAATTAATATTAAAACCCTCACTTATGCTATGAAGACATTTGGGAAAGGGGGAACTTATATTAAGTAATGATAAAAGTATAAGAGTATAAGAGTTCATAGTATGAACCATAAAAATAATTTGGTTGAGCTTGTTAATGAAGATTGTAGCAATTAATAAATTCCACAATGGACATAATCTAAAGGAAAAAGATAGCAAGGTTGTTATGTTGTTTAGTGATTGTGAGCGTTGTGAGTCCTCATAGAACGACAAAAATTTTAAGTATTCATATTCCCGTACCTATTTGCATTTTTGTATTTTCTTACCCAGAACAAGCATTGTTTTAACCCGAACTTACATTCTCTTATATGTCTAACATTTTGACAAAAAGCTATTTCCCGGCTCTTTTGGGTGCTCACTCACAAAAGGTTTGTAATTAATGATATAAATCTGTTAAGCTATGGAACCATATTAGGACAAATTGTGTTTTAAATAAAGGAAGAATAAAATGTTAAAATAATGTCAACAATTTCACTAAATAGCAGCAATTTCGATTCCATAATTTCAAATGAAGTAATAGTTTTAATTAAAGTATGGGCTGAATGGTGCGACTCCTGTAGAACGTTTAAGCCCATTTATGAAAAAGTTGCCGATAGGCATCCACAGCACGTGTTTGCAGAAATTGACGCTACTCAAGAAAAAGATTTGGTGTCTTCTTTGGGAATTGAAAATATTCCCGCGCTCCTATTGTATAGAGATGGCATATTATTGTTTAAGCAACCAGGATATTATGAGGAAGATAAACTGGAAGATATTTTGAAACAAGCCGCTGGGTTGAACATGGATGAAGTAAGAGCACAAATTGCTTCCGAGAATAAATAATAAAGATTTTACGATGTTAATCGATTTAATTCAATAATTAATAAATTAAATAGGAGAAAAAAATGGACGCACAGCAAACAGAACCAAAAGTTGAAAAGAAAGAGCTATCAGTAAAGTGGATTAAAGCTGAATCTGGAAATACCTACTTATGCCCTGTCTCAGCTCTAAATCGTTTGGACAATCCAACTGAAGAACAGCTTAAAATGATCTGTGTTGATGAATCTGAGAATCCTCAGAACGACTAAATCTAATTATACTAAAAAGCGCTGTCTCCATATTTTTGACAGCGCCTTTTTTAATACAAACACTTTTCAACTCATACAATTATATGTCAAATCTAATATCAAAACCTGCACCCGATTTTACAACTTCAGCTGTTTTAGCTAATAATGATATTGATAACGAGTTTAAGCTATCAAGTTTCAGGGGTAAATATATAATTCTGTTTTTTTATCCACTTGATTTTACTTTTGTCTGTCCCACTGAAATTCTTGCGTTTAATAAAAAACTAGACGAGTTTAAAAAACGAAATACCACAGTAATAGGTGTTTCAGTCGATTCTGTTTTCACGCATCTTGCCTGGAAAAAAACCCCTATTGAAAAAGGTGGAATCGGAGAAATAAAGTATCCCCTGGTATCAGATCTAAAAAGAAGTCTGGGGAAAGCCTATGATGTATTATTAGAAGATGATACAGCTCTGAGAGCGTTATTTATCATCGACAAAAAAGGAATTGTAAGGCATGCCACACTTAATGATACTTCTCTTGGGCGGAATATTAATGAAGTCATAAGAACCCTGGATGCAGTGCGACACTACGATGAACACGGTAAGGTATGTCCTGCTAATTGGCAAAAGGGTCAAGCAAGTATGGAGCCATCAAATGAAGGAGTAGTTGATTACCTTTCTAAATTTGCAAACAAAAACTGAAAAAAGCCTCGCCTAAGATATTGTGGAGGGAATGATTACAACTAAATCTAAAAGCCTTAGTGTATTAATTATTAAGCTTTACTAATTACGCATAGATTAAAGCCATTAGACCAGAATATCCTTTCTTCTATAATACACATAACTTAAAATAATCATTAAGCCGGAAATCCCGATAAGATATATCAATCTCCAGGCATCAAAGCCATAATCCGGAGAGTGTGCATCAAGATTGATGTATTTAAAAGGAGTAAGGTACAGGAGAAACTGAATCTCGCCAAATACCCGAATCATTACATCATAAAAGTATGTGCCCAGTACAATTCCTATTCCAATTCCTTTAATGGCTTTAGCACGTTTCATAACTACTGTTATAAAAAAACCTAATAATCCAAAAAACAAACATACTAGGTAACCATATGTATGCAGGATTATTAAAGAATTTAAATTAAATTCCCAATCAGACACGATACCGCTTCCAAATAAACCAGTAAGAAATGCCAATAGATTAATTCCTAGAATGTGAATAAAAAAAGTAATAAGCTTGCTTGAAATAATTTGATTTCTTGATAGCGGTCGGGATAATAAAAATTCAGCTGTTTTGTTCTGTTCTTCTTTGGATAATAGCTTTGTGCCCAGAATAATAGAATAGCATCCAGTAATAATGGAACAAAATAAACAAAGTAGGTAACATAAAATCCTAATACATTATCCCATTGATTAATGTTAAAATTAAAAGCCACTCGAAATGATTCCGGCATTATGTAATAAAAATCTGTAACCTTCGATATATTTTCCTTCATTGATGAATATATCAAAAGCGAAAAAGCAGTGTACAATACAACTACAACACTCGTTATAACAGATCCCTTAAGATTATTTTTAAATTCTTTCAAAAATAAATTTAAATTCATTTAATTATCTCCCTCTCAATAGAATCACCTTCATAGTAATGCATAAAGACTTCTTCTAAATCTGGCTCGGTAATAGTAATTTTTTCAATAGGCAATTGGGAAAGTTCATTTAATAATTGAGGCATTTCCCCTCGATAAAGAAAGGAGGTACCATTTTCATTTTTTTCTACTGAAATAATACCTGGTGTTTGTAATGTGATGTCATCTTCCCCTTCCTTAAGTCGATATGTAATCCGACTTAAAAGTTTTTCTTTTAGAGAATTAATGTCATCTTCATTAACAATCCTTCCATCTTTAATAAAGGCTACTCTATGACAAAACTTCTCAACATCACTAAGAACGTGTGAAGAAAAAAAGATGGTTGTACCTTTTTCATTTTGTTCATTGAGAATATCAAAAAGATGATTTTGTATAAGCGGATCCAATCCACTGGTAGGCTCATCAAGGATAAGCAACCGAGGATTATGAATCAGGCTTTGGACGACTGCCACTTTCTTTTTATTGCCCATGGATAAATCATCAATTTTTCGTGACAGATCTAGATCCAGCGCATCAACCAACTGATTAAAATGATGATCAAGAGAAATCTTGTAAAAGCGGGCAGAATATTCGATAAGTTCATTAACTGTCATGTTTTCATAGTAATTCACTTCTGTTGGTATAAAACCAACAATTTTTTTGATTCTTGGGCCGTCCTTTGCGATATCATAATTAAAAATCTTCCCGCTACCCCTTGTCGGAAATAATAAACTAAGAAAAAGACGAATCGTGGTAGTCTTTCCTGATCCATTGGGACCAATAAATCCAAAGATCTCACCTTCATTTATCTTCAGATTAAGATCGATTATCCCCCTGTCCTTACCATAGTACTTGGTTAGTCTTTCTGTTTCTATGGCATACATATCAACCCTTTTTATTCATTGCTTGGGATCGTATTAAGGTTATAATAGAATTAAACAATATTTTCAAGAAAAATATGTATTTTTTTACTGAATATGAAGAAATTAAATTATATAGGCAGGCTCTGTTCATTTACCATCGGGACTTACAACAAAAAACTTAAAACAATATTAACAAGTAAAAATCCCCGATCTATATTATTAAGCAAGCATTGGGAAATATTGCTTAAGCAGAAAGAATATTATCTGTGAGCGTTGATGTTTTTTGTTGATAGGAATGAATTTTTATAAAAACTCCAGTTGCTTGATTATTTTACTGAAATAGAATAAATGTCTTCGAGTGTTAAAAAAACCGGATTCAAGCTTTGTTGAATCCGGTTAATCAGGAAGGTTTACAAATAAAAATTAATTATTTACTATTATCTCAGCACCTAACTGCTGTTGACCGTTTCCACTCAAAAATCCTTTTGCAAAAACAGTATAGATTTTACCAACCTCAAGATTGATCACTGGTAAATCCAGCGCAACAGTATTGGTACCGGCTACACGCACTTCAAGATCATATGATCCAGCATCAAGAGGAGTGAAAGCTGTAAATTCTTTAAATGATTTATTGCCAAAAACAACTGTACCATCCGTAAGTGTGACATCTACTGCCGGTGCGTCTGGCGATAAGTGAATGAACCTTACATGAGCTTTCCCATTTGCAGGATTTGTTAGATCGTCTTCAACTAATATTGCTTCAATATTAGCTACAGAATTCACTGCAAACACAGAATAATTTTTATCCTTGATAAAATCTATATTTGCCTCAATTACAGTAGTAGATGTTCCGGCTACATTAACTTTTACATTTCTTGTTCCACTTGGTACTGTCAGGTAGCCCGTGTTGTTAGGAAAGGTTAAGTTTGTTCCGGCAATAGTATTATCTACCAAAAGATCGACTCCGGGTGCATCAGGAGATGCGTGAACTACTTTTACTAAAGAGTTTGATGCTTGTTGAGTCGGTGCTACTGGTGTTGCTTCATCTTCACAAGCGATAAATAGTAGTGCAAACAAAGATAATGCGAATGCTAAAATGAGTTTTTTCATTTTTTTGTTCCTTATGTTTTTATATGATTAATTTGATCTTTATCAATTACGATATATATGTTATAACACATAAGAATCTGAAAAAGTTCCGCTTCACAATACAAAAAACTATATTTCTATGTTTTTATTGAAAAACCTTAAATATTTAATATTTTTTAAAAGATTATTATTATTATCCGTTTAGCTTGATAGGCACATATCTTACAATGTCTAATACAGGAGCAGTATTTGATGTTGAAAATTATAAGTCGTTTGTTATTTTGCCTCTATTGGCGTTTTCGAAATTTTCAAATTGTCTCTTACAATTTCACAAATTAATTTAAATATGATTTACTTTACTCTTTATCCTGTTTGGTGTAGCTTTAATTAATTCAAAAATCTACTGCAAAAATGGCTGCTGAAGGAATAAAATAAGGTAATACCATTTGTGTCTTATACAAGAGAGCATTATATCCTCTTCCATCATTACATTTCAAATAAAAAATGAGTATCACCCTTTTTGTAACAAAAAAATGTGAATCGTGCGACCGTGCAAAGGAATTATTGGGAAAAATAACAAAAGAAAAAAAGGGACTTAAACTTTATGTTGAAAACATAAAAACAACGAGCTCAAAAGGTATTGTAATTGTTCCCGAGCTTTTTATTGAGGATGAACTTTTTGCTTACGGCGATATTGATGAGGATAATTTTTTAGAGCGGATATTGTCGCATTCTCTAAGTAACTAGTATGGTTAATTTTATTTAAAGAAAAACTTTCTCTTTCACAAACACAGTTTTCCTCTTCGGTAAAATTTTAATCGTGCTGAACGCCCTCAAAATAAAATGAAGGATTTAATGCTTTAGTTCGAATACTTTTTGTAGTGAAGGGAATTTTTTGCCCGGGCGCCATATCAAAAATAATTGCTGTTGTATTTTGCCCTGCAACTTTGTATGTGATGATAACATTTTTTAATTGCTCATCCGAGTTGTTGATAGCTTCTCCTTGAACGACAGCATAATATAAAAAGCCGCCAACACCAGGAGTGTTTACATTCATTCCATCTCCTTGAGTAACCTTAATATTACCGGTAACTTCTACCGCGCTTTTTGAGTATTCAAAAAAGTAGTAATAAGCACCAAACCCTATAATTGCTAAAAAAAGTAAAGTAAAAAGTTTTTTCATTATCCATTCTCCACGAGTTTTAATAATATTTCAATTTATCAAAAACCGTTCCTTTGGAAAGCGAATCACTAATATGTTGTATTTTTATCATTTTCAATACTTTTTGGTGAGTTACAGCTTGTTTTGCAAAACAGGGAGATGGTGATTGGGGGCTGTTACTTTTTCGATTTCTTATTCAAAATTTCACTCTGAAGCTTAACTGAATCATCAATAATTTCTTTAAATATTTTTAATACCAGCTCCTGGTTTAAATCTTCTTTTTTCCCAAGCTCAACCAATTGCTTAAGCATTTCCTTTTCACGGTTTTCGTCCCTTAGAGAAGTTTGATTCTTAAGCTCAACAATTTTTTTGCTGAGATCCCTGCGTTTAGCAAGAAGTTTTAAAATTTCAGAATCAACCTGGTTTATTTTTTTGCGGAGCTCTTTCATAGTTTAACTTGATTAAAAATTGCTCACTGAATATGCAATAGTTTGTTCGTTAAATCAATATTTAGTGTTGATCTTTCACAATTGTTGTTAATCGGATACTTTTATCTGGTTATGTTTTTTAATAATTTTCATCTTAAAATTACAGGAAAATAAAGCAATGCGAACTCATTTTCGTTTTTTAATACTGCTTAGCTTAGCTGCTAATATAAATTTGATTGCACAATGGAATGACAGCATTAAAGTATATTGGCTGGATCCGGTTGAAATAACATCAGAAAAACTAAGTTTGGGTGATTATCAAACACCTGTTGAAAAAGATAATCTCTCCTCTATTCTAAACAGGAATGGTTTTAATCTCATCCGAAAGGGAGTTTTCTTTGCGCAGGATATTTACGCTGATGGATTTAAAAAAGGAGATATAAGCATTGTAGTTGATGGAGAAAGATATCATTGTGCATGTCCAAACAGAATGGATTCGCCGCTTTCAAGAGTAAACCCGCTTGAGCTTAAATCAATTGAACTTTCTAAAACAGCAGGGAACATACAAAGTGGATTGGGAGGAAAAGTTTCTTTTCACAGAACAGCTCCCATTGAACCGATTTCAGTAAAAGCAGGATTTTCAGGTTCATCTGAATCATTGCAAAGTATAGATGGTTCAATTTCTGCTGAAGGTTATAATCATAGATTATCTTTAAGATATTCAACCGGTCTTCCCTATAAGGATGCCGATGATAGAAGTTTTAAAGATTTATACAGCTACAAAGATAACTTCAGCTACAATCTTGCAGAAGCAATATTTCAGGGGAATGAATCTTTATGGAAATACGGAGCAGCTTTTACTTTTACTGAAAATGTATCATTTCCTTATTTACTGATGGATGAAATCAGCAACAAGGTATTCAGCGCATATGTTAGCTATGATAATAACAAGGTATATTTTAATTATACCGATCATTTGATGACAAACCAGCTTCGCGTTAGTACCGGTTCGATGGTAAGCGATGCCAGGAATTTAACGATTGGGGCAATTGGTAATTTTTATGAATTCTATTTTAGAAACTGGAATATTGATAATGTTATTTCTACTCCAATGATGACGATTAATAATGATATGATGCCAGATATTAAAATGTATTCAGCAACTCTATTTAAGAAACTTGGTTGGGGGAAGTTTGATTTTTCAGGCAGAGTTGGGTTTGTGCATCATAATATTGGTAATGAAAACAGAATGGATTTCTATAAAACACTTTTCCCGGATGCAGAATCAAGCAGATGGTTTCCTACGTTTGGGTTGAGTGCAAATTATTCAGCAATGGTTACCAACAATTGGGGTTTGGCTGGCTTGATAGAGGTAGCATCCGAAGCCCCAGAGACGGAATACATGTTTATTGCTGTTTCAAAACCAACAGTAAAAGCCAACTGGTCAGGCAACCCAACGCTTAAACAGCCAATCCGATCAACTTTAAGAAGCTCAATTAATTATACTTACTTAAGCCTGGAACTATTTGGCACAAGAGTATGGAATTATATTAATCTTAAAAAAGATGCAGTTGGTACAAAGCCTTATACTACTTACGAAAACATTAATGCTTACATGCTCGGAATGAATATTAGACTTAACTGGAATTTTATTGAGCTGAATGCCGGGTATACTTACGCACACAATACAACGAACGAAACACCGCTATCAGAAATACCACCGCTAAGTATTTCAACAAAACTTATTTCGCCGGTATTCTTCAATGTAATAGCTTATATAAGGCATCAATACAACAACGCGCAGCTAAGAGTCGATGAATCTTTAAAGGAATCTACATCCTCAGCTTGGAATAGATTTGATATTGGTGTTGAATTTAAATCCGGTTCATTCCTGGTATCACTCGTAGCAGAAAATATTACTAATGTATTGTATTATCAGCATCTTTCTTACTTAAGAGATCCTTTTGCTTCTGGCAACAGAGTTTTTGAACCTGGAAGAACCATTAAGTTGAATGTGCGATTCAGTTCGTTTATAAATTAAGATTTATGTTAACGGCTCAAACAATGCACAAACTGCACCGGCAGGATCTTCAATAACACAGTATCTGCCATAGCCGCTCATTTCTTTTGGCTCAACTAAAATTTTTCCGCCAAGCTCTTTACAAAGCTCTGCACTTTCATCTAAATTTTTAACCGTAATGTAAATCATCCATTGAGACGGTAAACTTGCGTTGCCCCCTCTTTTATTGCAAATGCCAGCTTTTGTTTCCCCGCTTACCGGTGAGTTCATATTAAAATCATTGTAATCGCCCATATTTACAGGTTGTGATTCCCATCCTACCACTTTGCTGTAAAATGATTTTACTTCTTCCGCATCTGGTACAGTAAGATCGAACCAGGATACTGAACCAATTTCTGGTTTATTGCTCATTTATTTTTCCTTTTGAATTTAAATTGAATTCTATCCGTAACTTTCTTTTTTAATATTTTGCTTGGGTACACCTATCTCATCAAGGTGAGCAAGCACACTACTCATAAATGATGGCTTCAATGTTCCCCCTCTTTCTTTTGCTGCTTTTTTCTGATGAATTGTATGATCTGGTCCACTGGTAAATACTGCAGAACCCACTGGATTTTTAACAAATTCTGTCATTAAATTTTTTGTTACTCTTCCTGGTCTAACTTTTTCACTAAATACTGATTGATTGGTTTTCCTTGTTAAAGTATGAACAACATTAAGCCCATTGGGAAATTGATCTTCAAGTTCATTTAGTTGATTTAAAAATATAATATCTTTAAAACCTTTATTGCTGTAAATAAGTGTGTGTTTATGATTTTTATTTACTCTTAAATCATGCTTAATAATGCTGTGACTTGGTACAATTCCGCTGCCCGCACAAATATGAACAGCTTCTTCAGAATTGTTCCTAAGTTTATCCGAAAAAGTGTAGGGACCTGTAAAACCGGTTATTACCATTTTTTGCCCTTTATAAGATCTACGCGCAAGAATTGGTGAAAGGAGTGGAGGATAAGGCGTAATTCCAGAAATATACCTTTCTTCTTTTACAGTTATAGCAAGATATTTCTCATCCGGTGAGCTTGTTAATGAATAAGCCCTTGCCGGTTCTTTTTTACCCTTCAATTCTTCAAGATAGTTTACCCATCTTTCCAGGGCGGGAAATGGCTGCGGTGCAATTGTTAAAAAATTACCTGGACGATAGTTTAAAACATCATTTCCTGTAAAAAAACAATGGTTGCAGTATCATAAGCTTCATTAACAACATTTGCTACCTATACCTCAAGTTCTTTTATTTTTTCTCTTTCCATACATTTCCTGCTAATTATTTGTTTTTTAATAAGTTACAAAACATAGTGATTTGGGACAACTTAAATAAAATTGATATTTCGCCTTTCAACTTGATTTCGATTTGTCAAATTACCATCTTTGTACAAATGCAATGCAAACCCTTCCGGGAGGCAATTTTTAATTTATATTAACTATTTCATTACTAATAAAGGAGTAAAACATGAAAAAATTCTCAATAATTCTATTGATGCTAATACTGGCAACATCATTTCTTTATTCTCAGAACGAAGATGATTTGAAGACAAAATTCAATACGATGAATAAAGAATTTGCAGAAATGATGATAAATGATGATTTCCAGGGAATGCTAAAATGGTATGCTGATGATATAATTTCTATGCCGAGTTATCAGCCAATGTTAAGGGGAATTGATGCATTAAAAAAAGCAGATGAAATGCACAAACAATCCGGAGTTAAAACATCAGCATTTACCCTGGAAACCACAGATGTTATAGATGCTGACAGTTATGTGGTTGAGATAGGTCTTTATACAATCACAATGCAAATTCCAAATATGGATGAGCCATGGTCTGATAATGGTAAATATGTAAATGTTTGGGAAAAACAGGGTGACGGCTCATACAAAATAAAAGTAGATACCTGGAACACCGATAATAATCCCTGGATGGATATGATGAGTGAGGAAAAAGAAGAAGAGAAGAAACCAATGATGGAAGCTGAAGAGAAAAAATAAACGCTAATTTTTTATAGAGCGAATCGCTGTAAGTCATTTTTGTGCAGTGATTCGCCTTTAAATATTCAATAAAACTCCATTAAGCCTCATCCCGACACAAAATCAAAAGCACTGATTTTAATAAGAAGGAGCAATACGATCTTTTAATTATTAAACTTTCATTTTTTCGAGCAAATTGTTATATAGTGAATTACTTCAAACAGATTAACTAATTTAATAGCGTTGTGGAACTTTGAATGGACAGAATAACTGCTATCGGGGAAATATTGTTCGATGTTTATCCGGAAAGTAAAAACCTTGGTGGCGCACCCTTAAATTTTTTATATCACATTTATAAATTAACCGGTCAAGGAAATATAATCAGTCGCGTTGGGTTTGATGTTTTGGGAAACAAAGCATCAGGCTTTTTAGAGAGGAGTGGAATCTCCACAAAATTTATACAGCTGGATCATATTCATCCAACGGGAGTGACAACTGTTACATTAGATGAAAACAAAATCCCTTCTTTTAATATTGATGAAGAGCGTGCTTACGATTATATAGAAACGAACGATGAAATATATCAATTGACAAATGGGGAAACAGATTGTCTTTATTTTGGCACGCTTGCTCAGCGAAGCGAAATTTCAAAATCAACAATTCAAAATCTTTTTTACAAAAAGACGAAGTATTTTTGTGATTTAAACATCCGCCAAAAGTTTTATAATGAAGAAGTTATCACTAAATCGCTAACCACAGCTAACGTACTCAAGCTGAATGTTGATGAGTTAAAATTGATTAACGATTTACTGCTAAGAAAAAAGTTTAATACCGAAATCATTGCAAAAAAAATAATCAAAAATTATAATGTAGAACTAATCGCAGTTACAAAAGGAGCAGAGGGCTCCACCTTGTATTTTAATGAAGAAAAAAATGATTACATAACCTCTTCATCAACAGCAGTAGATACGCTTGGCGCCGGCGATGCTTTCGCCGCAATTATTTGTTTAGGATATGTTAGAAATTGGAAGTTGTCAAAAATGAATAAACTCGCGAATGAGTTTGCAAATCAAATATGCAAGATAAAAGGTGCTCTTCCCGAAACCGATGCAGTTTACGAAATGTTAAGAAAGAAATTTGATGATGATTAAAAGTTCAACTACAAAAGGTTTATACATACAGCTTTACAGTATCCACGGACTTATCCGGGGAAGTAATCTTGAACTCGGTCGGGATGCAGATACAGGTGGCCAAACAAAATATGTCCTGGAGCTTGCGCAAACTCTGAGCGAAGATCCGCATGTTGAAAGAGTTGAACTTGTAACCCGGCAAATAACAGATAAAAAATTTTCAACGGATTATTCTGCTCCAGAGGAAATAATAAATGAAAAACTTAGCATAATTCGTATAAGATGCGGCGGCGGGAAGTACATTCGTAAAGAACTCCTGTGGAATCATCTGGAAGAGTTTGTTGATAAAAGTATTAAGTATATAAAAACAGTCGGAAGGTTACCCGATATTATTCACAGCCACTACGCAGATGCCGGATATGTTTGTACCGAGCTCACACAGTTTTTTGGGATACCATTTATTCATACCGGTCATTCGCTTGGAAGAGATAAGCTTCGGAAACTTTTAAGCGATGGAATGGATAAAGGTGAAATAGAAAAAAGATTTAAAATAGGCCACAGGATAAATGTAGAAGAAAATATAATTCATTTTGCAAATAGAATTGTAACGAGCACAAAGCAGGAAATTCAAAATCAGTACGGTGATTACGATAATACTGTATCTAAAAAATTTTGTGTAATTCCACCGGGCGTAGATCTGGAAAAATTCTATCCTTACAACTTAAGAATTCCCTTGGACGAAGAAACAGCTAAGCTTTTACAAACAATCAGCAATCAACTGCTTAAATTTTTTGTTAGAATTGAGAAACCTCTTATACTAACGGTGTGCCGTCCGGACAAACGAAAAAACATTACAGGGTTAATAAAAGCTTACGGTGAAGATGAAGACCTGCAGGAAAAAGCAAACCTCGCTATCTTTGCCGGAATTAGAGAAGACATACAGGAAATGCCGGACAATGAACGTGAAGTACTGACCGATATTCTTTTACTTATGGATAAATACAATCTTTACGGAAAAATGGCTTTACCCAAACGCCACAATACGCAAACCGAGGTTCCAGAACTGTACAGAATTGCTGCTGATACCGGCGGTGTTTTTACAAATGTTGCCTTAACAGAACCATTCGGGTTAACCCTAATTGAAGCTGCAGCCAGCGGCGTTCCCGTTGTTGCTACCGATGATGGTGGACCTAGAGACATTTTGGACAATTGTAAAAACGGAATGCTTGTTGATGTTTCTGATTTAAAAAATATTTCGGAAGCAATTAAAAAAATTATTAATAGTAAAAAATTGTGGCATCAGTTTTCCGAAAACGGTATAAAAAATGTAAAAAAGCACTATACATGGAAGGCACATGTGCAAACTTATGTAAATGAAGTTGAAGAGTTGGTTAAAAAGGGGCAGGATAATCAAAAAGTTTTTGCATTGGTCGGCAGAAAGTTGCTTGATGCCGAGAAGCTGATAGTTTCGGACATAGATCATACATTAATCGGTGAAGATGATGGGCTGGAAGAATTCATTAATATTTTGAATTATGCGGGTAATAAAGTGGGCTTTGCCGTGGCTACAGGCAGAACAGTTGATTCTGCATTCAGTGTTTTGAAAGAATATAAAGTTCCCTATCCTGATATAATTATTTCTTCAGTAGGAGCAGAAATTTATTATAACTACCAAGGCAAATTAATTTATTCAACAGGATGGAAAGCACATATAAAACATCAATGGAATAGAGAAAAAATTAAAAAATTATTAAAAGTATTTAAGTTTCTTGAATATCAGGAAGAAAAAAATCAGCGTGATTTTAAGATTAGTTATTACACAAGCGAGAATCCAGAAAACATAAAAAAAATAAAGGAGTCACTAATTAAAAATAAAGTTAAAGCGAACGTTATTTTCAGCCATGGGCAGTATCTTGACATACTGCCTTACCGTGCTTCGAAGGGAAAAGCAATAAGATATCTTGCTTACAGATGGAACATTCCGCACGAAAGCATTTTGGTCGCAGGTGATTCGGGCAACGATCGCGAAATGCTTAAAGGTGATTTATTAGGGGTTATAGTTGCAAATTATAGCAGCGAGCTTGAATCATTAAAAGGACAAAGCAGAGTATATTTTGCAAACCGGGAATATGCAGGTGGAATTATTGATGGAATAAATCATTATAATTTCTTGAAGTCGGGAAAGGAGAAATCAGTTGAGTAAGAAATTAGAAGAAATTTTAATAAAAAATCAAAAACAGTTTTATAGATATTTAAAAAAGGTTTGCTCTCACAAAAGAAAACTTCTTGTTAAAGGGGATCTGCTGGAAATTTTTGAACAGCTTCACAAAAAAAATAATAACAGTGTCAATTCAGAAACAATCAGAAAAATTGTAAATAAATTTACCGAATCAGTCTGCATCGATTGTTCGGTTTATATTGAAATAAGAGAAACAATTGGCAAAAGCGAATACTATTCGTTCAATGTTGAAAACTCTGCCAGCAAAAAAATATCTGTCGTTGAATATCTTAAAGCCAAAGAACGCTACAGGTATCCCCTGCTTGATAACGAATTGCTCACTTTAAACTTTCAAAACCTTTTACGATAGATTCCCAAGTGTAAGAGAATCTAAAAGCATTGGCAAGGGGGTTGAATATTTAAACAGGTATTTATCGAGCAATATGTTTACACAGCCGCAAAAACTCAGCCAGGCACTTTTTGATTTTTTATTTGTTCACAAGAAAAACTCGCAGCAGCTTATTGTAAATAGTAAAATTGATAATCTCGAAAATATAAGCTCAGCTATAGACAGAGCAATTTCATTTTTAAAGAAGATGGATGAAGATTTTCCTTATTCAAAAATTAAAAATAAGCTAAGGGAAATAGGATTTGAAACCGGTTTGGGAAATACAGCCGGTGAAATTATTTCTAGCTTAAATCAACTCGATTCACTGTTAACAAATCCGGATCATTTAGCTTTAAAAGAATTTCTTTCCAAAATTCCAATGATTTACAACATCGTTATCGTTTCACCCCACGGTTACTTTGGGCAAGAAGATGTTTTAGGCAAACCCGATACAGGGGGACAGGTAGTTTACATTTTAGATCAGGTGAAGGCATTGGAAAGTGAAATGAAGGCTTCTCTGAAACACGCAGGAATAGACGCAAAGCCTAAAATAATAATTTTAACAAGATTGATTCCAAATGCCGAAGATACAAAATGCAATGTTCGTAGGGAAAAAGTCTACGATACTGATAACGTTTGGATACTCCGCGTTCCTTTTAAAATTGATGATACAGCAATTGCTGAAAATTGGACATCTCGATTTGAGGTTTGGCCCTATCTTGAGCAATTCGCAGACGATTCCTACAAGGAACTTCTTGAAGAGTTTGGAACCAGGCCCGATTTAGTGATTGGAAATTATTCTGATGGAAATCTTGTTGCAACAATTCTTGCTAACAAGTTTGGAGTTACACAATGCAACGTGGCGCACGCATTGGAAAAAAGTAAATACCTTTACAGCGGATTGTATTGGGATAAAATGGAAAATCAGTATCATTTTTCAACACAGTTCACCGCAGACATTCTTTCCATGAACTCTGCCGATTTTATAATAACATCAACTTACCAGGAAATTGCAGGAAGAGAAGACAGTATCGGGCAGTACGAATCTTACGTGAACTTTACAATGCCCGGTTTATACAGAGTTGCAGGTGGTATAAATATTTTTCATCCCAAATTTAATATTTTACCCCCCGGCGTAAACACTAAAATCTTTTTCCCTTTTTCTGAAAATAAAAGAAGGCAAAAAAAGGTGACGGAAGAAATTTATCAAAAAATATTTAACAGCAACTCCTCTGAAGGAATTGGGAAATTAAAAAATACAAAGCTTCCCGCAATTTTTTCTATGGCAAGATTGGATAAGATTAAAAATCTCACTTCCCTTGTAAAATGGTACGGTGTAAGCAAAGAGCTTAAGAAATTAGCTAACCTAATAATTGTTGCTGGAAAAATAGATGCCGAGGAATCACTTGATAATGAAGAAAGAAAACAGATTGAGTTAATGCACAGCTATATTGAAAAGTATAATCTTTACGAAAAAATTAGGTGGTTACCAGGAGATGCGGACAGGAAAAGAGTACCTGAGTATTATAGGGTGATTGCGGAAAGCAAGGGGATTTTTGTTCAGCCTGCATTGTTTGAAGGTTTTGGTTTAACTGTGATTGAGGCTATGCGTTCGGGGCTTCCTACGTTTGCAACTAAGTACGGAGGTCCTCTTGAGATAATTGAAGATGAGAAATCAGGATTTCATATCGATCCCGTTGATGAATATGCTGTAGTAAAAAAGCTAGTTGATTTTTTTAAGCGATGTAAAACGGATAAAACTTATTGGAACAAAATTTCTAATGCCGGTATAGAAAGAGTTAATACCGCCTTTAATTGGGAACTCTATGCCCAGAATTTGCTTTCACTTGCAAAAATATATGGTTTCTGGAAATACACAACAAATTTAGAAATGATAGAAATGAAGAGTTACCTCGATTTAATGTATCATACATTATTTAAATACAGGGCTGGACAGTTAATTAGAAAGTGATGCATATTAAATATACCTTTTACTATAAGTCTATTTTATTAAGATCGACTAATTTTCCGCCATTTAAATAATAGCCTCATTATCTCGTTTACATATTACTCTCTACCCATAGGTAACTTAATTTATTAATTGTAAGATTCCTTTTCCTTGTTTAAAAATAATGTTTGAGTAGGATAAGCAAATTCTATTCCTTCTTCTTCAAACTTTTTGTAAATCTTAAAGTTAATATCCTGTTGAATATCCATATAAATTTTATACTCTTGATTCAAAACAAAGTATACAAATTCAAAATTAAGGGAAAAGTCACCAAAATCTTTAAAGTGAGCCCTGTCAAACTCAGTATCTGGATGATCAACTATAATTTGTTTAACCAGTTCCGGTATTTTATTAAGTTTAGTTGAAGGCGTTTGATAAATTACGCCAAGCTGAAATATACTTCTTCTCTTTTCCAGCTTCTTAAAATTATGAATTCGTGAACTCGTTAGATCGGTGTTAGATAAAACAAGTTGTTCCCCGCTAAGAGATCGAATCCTGGTTGTTTTTATGCCAACATGCTCTACTGTACCAGCTTTATCATCCAGGTTTAAAAAATCTCCAATTTCAAAGGGTCTGTCAAAGAATATCACAAAATAACTGAACAAATCTCCAAGAATTGCTTGCGCAGCCAGCGCAACAGCTATACCGCCAATTCCCAATCCTGCTACAACTGCTGAAACATCAACACCAAGATTATCAAGTAAAAACAATAAGCCGACTGCCCATACTAATAATCTTGCCAAAACACTTAAGCTTTTTAGTTGCTTGCCTTTTTGCTCACTAGTACCTTCCATCCTGGAGTAATTTGTAATGGAAAAATCTAAAGTAGATGTGATTAACCTGATTGAAAAAAATGTAGCCGCAAAAATTGTTACCAGGCTTAATACATTTTCTGCATAAGGTGATAAGGTTAGAGTTTTTATTGCTACGTAAAGTGAGCCATAATATAAAATAGGTACAATCGCTTTTCTAATTCCTATAATAATATAATCGTCCAATTTCGTAGTGGTTTTTTCAGCCCACTTTTTTAGCTGTACAAGAACAATTTTTTTGAAAATTGTAACAATAATAACGCCCCCAACAAAATATCCCGCAGCAATTAGGTATTGAAGGACCGTGTTTCCCCAAAATGTTTCTTTTAATAGTTGTTCCATTTTATTTCTCCTTTATAAAAAAAATCATATTTAAAATTTCTTAATTGTTAATATTTCAATTATTTCTCCCGGAATTTTCACCGGATTTCCTGCTTTAATCGAAATTATCTTGTAAACCATATAACCTTGTATTGCAACTTTACCGGTTTCTTTTTTTTTACAACCCCAAAATTATTTTACACTTTGATCCCCAAAAGAATCAAGCTGTGTTTTTACAATGATTTTATTCTCAATCAATAGTACACGTTTCCATTCAATTTATGCACCATCCGCAACCCAATTGTAGCCAAGTTAATGAAATTCTTCAATGGGCATTCTTTAAGAGTTTTTCATTTGCACATAGCTTGTTGTCTGCGCAAAACCTAAATATTTTTCATTATGAGCATGATTGTTCAATTCAATATCATCAGGTCTTATTGTAATTTTTGTTTCAAAAGTAGAATTCATATCATACTTTTTTAGGTTCGGTTTTTGTTAGATTGCTTTTTCAGAGTACAATATCTAATTTATAAACTGTGTAAATACATTCCAATTAATAATATACTATGTCTGATCAACTTAATTTTAAAAGGGGGAAGCAAACCAAGGAAATAAAAGAAGAATTAATTTTTAAACCTTCCTCTGAGTTTAAAAAATCCGCACACCTTTCCTCTTACAACCAGTATAAAAGTATTTATGATTACTCTGTTCAAAATCCGGAAAAGTTCTGGGGAATCGAAGCAAGAGAACTCCATTGGTTTAAAATGTGGAAACAAGTTAGACAGGGTAAAGCGTTCAACTCAAGGTGGTTTGTAGGTGCAAAAACTAATATTACATACAATTGTTTAGATAGACACATTGAGACGGACAAACGAAATAAGGCAGCAATTATTTGGGAAAGTGAAACCGGTGATACAAGGATTTACACTTATCAGCTTCTTCATACAAAGGTTTGCAAGTTTGCCAATGCACTGATTAAACTTGGTGTAAAAAAAGGAAATAACGTAATCATTTATATGGGAATGGTTCCTGAAACTGTAATTGCTATGCTTGCATGTGCAAGAATTGGAGCTGTTCATTCAACAGTTTATAATGGATTAAGCAGTAATGCACTAAGTGAAAGAATAAACAGATTAAATTGTAAAACTATAATAACCCAGGATTTTACATTAAGCGATGGAAATCAAATTCCTTTAAAACAAAAAGTTGATAAAGCATTAATAAAAGCTCCCATTGTAGAAAATGTTGTAGTATATAGAAGATTTGAATCTTCCGAATTAGAATTTACTACCGGGAGAGATCACACCTGGAAAGAATTGCTGGAAAGCACAAAAGAAGAATGTCCTGCATCACAACTTGATGCACAACATCCCTTGTTTAGTATGTTTACAAATGGTCCTAGCGGGCAACTTGTAAAAACACTTCATACAACTGGCGGATACATGGTACAGGTTTATCTTACAGCTAAGTGGCTGTTTGATTTAAAAAGTGATGATATTGTGTGGACTACTTCAGAAATCGGGTGGATATCTAGCCATTCCTATGCAATTTACGGACCCCTTCTTAACGGTGGAACAACATTTTTGTATGAAGGTTCTGCAATTTTTCCCCAGCCGGATCGTTACTGGCAGCTGATTTCAAAATTCAGGATAAATGTTTTTTTTACAACACCTACACTACTGAGAGCGTTTCTTAAATTGGGTACTGTATGGGTTAACAAACATGATCTATCAAGCTTAAGATTGCTTGGCACAACAGGAGAATCAATTAAAATCGAAACATGGCTTTGGTTTTACGAAAATATTGGAAGGAAACAACTTCCAGTTGTAAATGGCTGGCTACAAACTGAAACCGGCTCAATAATTATTTCTCAAATTCCAGGAGTTTCAGAAATGCGACCTGGTATTACAGGTCTTCCCTTTCCCGGAGTTGATATTGAAGTAGTTGATATTTGGGGTAAACCGGTAACCGTAAACAATGGTGGTTACCTTGTAATTAAAAAAAGCTGGCCATCTATGTTTAAAATAGATAAAGATGAAAAACAATATTTAACATATAACCGGGAACATTTTAAAGGAAATTATTTTACCGGTGATGCAGCAATAAAAGAAAAGAGCGGGTATATAAAAATTTTAGGAAGAGTTGATGATGTAATTAAAGCTGCTGGTTACAGGGTTGGCGGTTCCGAGATAGAAAAGATTTTACTTCTAAATGAAAATGTAAAAGAAGCGGCAGTGGTAAAAAGACCCGACGAAATAATAGGCAATGCTATTATTGCTTATGTAACTTTAAATGAAGGATTAGAAGCAACAGCTCTTTTAAGAGAAGAACTTAGAAGTTTTGTTTTAGAAAAAATCGGATTCCTTGCAAAGCCAGATGAACTGATAATTCTTAATGAATTGCCCAAGCTTGAGAACGGTAAAATTGATCGTCACGTATTGAGAGAGAGAGCAATGGAAGGAACACCAAATTTAACAGGAATTGAAGCAGAAAATTTTGAAATTCTTGAGAATTTAAGAAAAGAATATCAAAAATTATATATGAAATAATAAAGGAAAGCATTTACGTAAGTATTTACTTAATAGTTTAATATTTATTAAAAAACGGACTTTTCAACGTTCTTAAACCATAAAACATTCATAATAATAAATATTACTATTCTCAATATTGCAGACAAATAAATTCAAAAGATAGATTTCAACTCTTCTTCATTTTTTGACCTCAATAATATAATCAAACCTCAGCTGGCGGGGCACGTTGTAAGGGGTACAAATTTAATTGACCCATAAGATTTTGAACTTTTGATAATCAAGTCACTCTAAAGTGTTAACATCCTTAAAAAACATGATAGAGAAAAAATGAAAAAAGATTCTGTGGCACTTCGTATTATATTTATTGCTGGAATAATTATTCTACTTCTCATCCCCCTCTTAATGATACAATCTTTAATTATAGACAGACAACAATACCGGTTTGTAGCCATTCAAGAAATAAGCAAAAGCTGGGCTGGAGCACAAACCATTGCGGGACCAATAATTACAGTAACTACAAAAAGGGAAAAAGAAGATAAAGAAGGGAACAAGTATTTTGTAACAAGAAGCTATCATTACTTGCCGGAAAACTTGAAGATTGATGTTGATGTTACTCCCGAAAAAAGATACAGAGGCATTTATGAAGTGATGCTCTATAAATCTAAAATAAAATTGAGCGGCAATTTTAATCTTAAGAAATTATTTGAGCAGTTTGCTGATAAAAAAATAGAGGAATCATACATTTCGTTTAACATTAGTGATTTAAGAGGGATACAAAAAGATGTTAAACTAAAATTAAATGGCGATAGTTATAATTTAATATCAGGAATAAAAAATAAAATATTTAAAAGTGGCTTTTATTCTGATTTTGAATTGAACAAAGATAATATTTTACAAAATTTTGATATCGAACTGGAGTTAAACGGAATGGAAAATCTGGATTTCATTCCTTTGGGGAAATTTACGGAAGTTAATGTAAGTTCCCCCTGGAGCAATCCAGGTTTTGCAGGAGCATTTCTTCCAGTAACACGCAAAGTCGCCGAAGATGGTTTTACGGCACATTGGAAGATAAATCATTTTAACAGGTCTTATCCACAGGAATGGGAGGGCAAAACTTATGATGCATTTCCAAGCGCATTTGGAGTTAAGCTTTTAGTTCCTGTTGATGAATACCAGAAAACTATGCGCACATCTAAATATGGAATGATGATAGTTGTGCTTACATTTTTAAGCTTTTTTATGGTGGAGCTTTTCAGCAAAAAAGTAATTCACCCAATACAATACCTGCTAGTTGGATTGGCGCTGTTAATTTTTTATTCCATTCTTCTTGCAATTTCTGAATACATTCTTTTCCAGTATTCTTATTTAATATCCAGTTTGCTCATAATTGGACTCATTGGTTTTTATGTTAAAAGCATTTACAAAAGCAAACAGATTTCATCAATAATTACAGGAATGCTGCTTATGTTTTACGGGTTTATGTATGTAATTCTTCAATTGCAGGATTATTCCTTACTTCTCGGCACGATAGCGCTATTTATAATTCTTGCAGCAATAATGTTCTTTACAAGAAAAATAAACTGGTTTGAAATATTTGGTAGTAAACCCTAGTCCTATAAACCCAGCGGGACTATTGGCATAGATAATAATCTACATACTCTTAAACCTGTTTCTCACAAAGAGATTTAATATTCTCTAAAGCTTTTGGCCAGCCCGTATTAAACATTTCAGTGAAAGTTTCATCTGTAGTTATTTCAATATCCAGTTTTGTTTTCTTTCCGGATTGGGTAAATCTGTATCTCTCAGTCGAACCAATCCATTTTTTGGACACTTCATCTTCATTATTTTCGTTCATATCTTTATCAACCATTGAAACATGCTTTGCAAGAATTTCATCGTATGGATTGAATATTTCCAAAACAGCTTTTGTGCCGCCTAAATTCGGATCAAAAAATAAAATAGTTTCACCCTGTTTCCACTCACCAACAAATGTTGAACCTGATGAAAAAGCTTTTGTCCATTTTTGATAAGTATCCTTACCTATCAT
Organism: uncultured Ignavibacteriales bacterium; assembly: GCA_963714405.1. Taxonomy (GTDB): domain Bacteria; phylum Bacteroidota; class Ignavibacteria; order Ignavibacteriales; family Ignavibacteriaceae; genus JAZGGS01. The sequence goes on from CAVQOH010000002.1 coordinate 903,866, forward strand.
TATTTTCCAGACGTGTTCTTTCTTTGCATCTATCTCGATTGAGTAATTTAAATTTATCATAATTTTATTTCCGTGGCATCTGCATTAACTCAGAGACCTCAAGCGAACCGCCTATATCAAGAAAAGGACAGCTTTTTGCTATTGAAAGTGCTGCATCCATAGAATCTGCTTTAATAATTGTGAAGCCGGACATTTTTGTTATGCTTCCGTTAATTGCATTTCCATCCGGATTTACAGTTTGCGTAGCTTTAAAAGGATTCATAGGGCTAACTGCATTATCACCCAATGAAGATATCCACTCCATATACGTAGCCATATGCTGTTTACCTTCTTCCGGGCTGGAAGGCTGATTACCACCCAATTAAGTTATAACGTATTGAGGCATTATATTTCCTATATTTTTATTGTATAGATTAGTTTAGCAATAAATATAGTGGTAGTGAAGAAACTACAAAAGGTCAAAGACTGAAAAATCTGTCAGGTTTAAAGATATCATTTATGATAATTTATCGATACTCTGCGATCACTTCAATTGTGCCAACTATATTATCATTAAGTTTTTCAAGGTCTTCAGCTGGTATCCACCATTCGGTGTGTCCTTTTGTACCAACTGTATGCAACTCGTATTTAGAGATAAAACTTTTTTTAACTTCAAATTTAGTTACATATCCAATCCCACTGAACTTTACATTCCATTGTTTAGCGATTTGTCTTGCATAATCCTCGTTTGTAACAGGATAAAAAATAGGTTGCCCTGGTAATCTTGGAGGCCACATTTTGTAGCCGCTTTCTGCCACCAATTTTAATTCTTCAGGACCAGTAGGTCGATACATAGTTATTGTTTTTTCAATCATCTCGTTTTCTCTTAAGTTTCAGCTTTTCATCGTTCCCCTTGGTTGCGCCGGTTGGTTCGTATCCCAGTTTGCGATAAAATCCATATGCGCGAATGGCAGGATCGGGATCTGACCATAACCAGATTTCATCGTGATCAAAGGACCACAACCAATCGTGAATTTTATGCATCAGTGCTTTGCCAATACCCTTCTTTTCGAATTCCGGATAACACGCAACCACAAGCACTTCTGCGGTTTTGCTGTCGGCCAATGCGAAACCAACAGGTTGCCCGGATATTTCGCAAACCCATCCATTGACGGAACCATCGAGCCACTCTGCAATGGACTCGGGCGTTACTCCAACTTCAGCAAGATCTGACATGCTGAAATGGTTTTCTTTGGTAGATACACGAATATCGAGTATGTCCTTAATATCAGATTTCTCTATCTCTCTAATAACCATCTTCTACAAAGTTAACCATTGCCAATACAACTATGTAAATAACCTGACACCAACGTGGGTTTATATTCATCAACTATAGATAAAAGCTGATTGAATTTCTTCAACCGATTTTCCTTTAATTGATTTTGCTTTCATAATTGTTATCCTATTGCTACTTTATTTCGGCCGTAAGTTTTTGGCGGATATTTCTAAATAATCTTAACATCGTGATTTATTCTAATTCATTGTTTAAGATTTGAAGTAATTTGTGAGCTTCATTTTCAATCGTTGCTAATCTCCGTAGTGAGGAATTATTATACCAGTAATGTGCTGCGGCGTTTCTTTCCATCATTTCTTTGTTGGCAACCATATTCTTAATGGATTTTTTTTTGTTTTTGTCTACAAACAATTCCCGGGTAACAGGGTCAAATTCTAATGCAGAAGTTTTTTCGGTTAGTGCAATGTCGATTGACACCACCCAATTTTCGTTTCCTATGTCGAATTCTCTACTATTTTTTGCGTATGCATAATACTTGATGATGTCTTCCACTATTATATTACCTTTTAAAATCGACATATTGCCAGTTTGTAAAAGATCGGTGTAAGTATTATCATTAACAATGAAGGTTCGTATAACCCATCCATCTTCGAAGTAATCTTCCAGTACCCGCATAGTTTTTAGTAAATCCGATTCAGTGTTTAAAATGTGTATGGCATTTTTAATTATCTCTTGGGCTTCCTCAGTCTGCTTTTTAATTATTTGAATATTTAGAGTGTCTTGCTTTAAATCTGAAACTAACCGAGAAATATATACTGTGCTTAGTTCACTTTGTTTCCTTTCCTCATTCCAGTTATTAATCTGCAGGGCAATTAAAATACCAATAACAACAAGCAGAATTTCTCCAATGGCATATCGTAAATAAGCCATAACTTTATTTTCTGCTGCAAGTTTTTGTCTGATATTTCTGAAAAATCTTATCATGGTTTAATTTCTTCTTGATAAATAATTTTAATTAATTTTGCTTTCATTCTAAACCTAAATTATAAAGTTCTCTATAAATCTATTAAGTAAACTCTCTTTCAGATAATTCTAATAATTGATAAAATGTGCAATGGCCAATATAGTCCCAGCTAGCAAAGTTAGGAGAAGAAAAAGAGGCAACATAAATTTGAACCACTTCTCATAAGGAACTCCGGCAACACCAATTGAAGCCATAAGAACACCACTTGTAGGGATTATACTATTCGAAATGCCATCACCAAAAATAAAAGCTAAAACTGATGATTGGCGTGATATACCTATAAGGTCAGAGAGAGGAACAATTAAAGGCATCGTGACAAACGCCTGGCCGGAAGCAGATGGAATAAAAAAATTAAAAACAGATTGGAATATGAAAATACCCTCTAGCGCCAGCACTTGATTAAAATTTCCAAGTAATGCAGCAGTCTGAAAAAGGATTGTATCAAGAATCTGTCCTTCAACCATCACAACCTGTACTCCTCTGGCAAAGCCAACTATTAGTGCTGGTACAATCATAACCTCCAATCCAGCAATAAAAGCTTTCATAGATTCATCCCCTGACATTCTTCCTAAAAGTATAGTTATTAATCCAACAGTGAAAAATCCGCCTGTCATCTCAATCAATCCCCATCCCATAGTTTGCACAGCAAATAAGATAGCAGCAAACAATGTAAAAGCTGTAACTGCAATCCAGATATGTTTATTCCGTAATTGTAAATTCTCATTAAATGATGTTTCATTTTGTTCAATTGAATCATCAGACATGAGTGACTTGGAAGGGTTATTTTTTATTTTCTTTCCGTAATACAACAGGAATAACAATCCAACTACAGAAAATATTACAAATGTTATGATTCTTAGACCAATACCACTCCCTAAAGGTAACTCAGCAACGGACTGCGCTATTTGCATATTAAATGGATTAGTTATTGCTGTTGTCCAGCCAATACCTGTACCAACAATTAATATTGCGACACCAAAAACTCTATCATATCCTAGTTGTTTAGAGATTATGATTAATACAGGTATTAGAGGAATGAATTCAGTTCCCATTCCAAGAAAAGTTGCTGCAAAGGCAAACACAAAAAACAGCATACTCACAAGCAGAATAGGTGACTTGCTGAATTTCCTGAGTAACAGAGAAATAAAGACATCTATTGTTCCAGTTTGCTTAATAATATTTACTACAGCACCAATAATGAACACGAAGAAAATAAGTGCAGCAGCTTGGTTTAATCCTTTAGGAATAGCAGTGAAAACACCTAAAAGGCTTACCGGTGAAGAATAGCCTTCTTTTTGATCTCCAAGAAGTATCCCTTTTACAGAATAATGTTTAGGGATCTCTTTATAACTACCAGGAAGAACAACCGTTTGTTCAACAGTCCCTTTCTTCTTGGTTACCCGTTCATAAGATCCTGAGGGAATGATATAAGTTAGAATACTACAAAAAAGTATTATGGCCGAGATAAAAATAAACACATGAGGAATTTTAAAATTTTTCAATATTTGTACTTTCTGTAATTGTTATCATTTAATTAAGAATTCAACGATAATAGAAAATTGTTTTTTCTATAAACGCGTGATCTTAATTCGTAATTATAATTGATAAGGATATCAATTTGTAAATAATTTTCCTTATTTGATTTTGCTTTCGTACTGCAATGATTCCTACTGGTTCGTTAAAGGGAAATTAGGATTACTGATTAGGGGATGAATTTACTTTTTAAATTAAATAATTCAAATCTTTGTTAACTGTGTTCATTATTGAGGTGGGTTAGTAAGCTAACCAGGTATGGTGATTATTCTATTTTATTTACTCTCTTCCCTTTATCTTTTTTACATCTTTCATTGTTGTATTAACATACTTACCAAACTTTTTATCCTTCTTTCTCTTTTCAACGTAGGACATTTCGTTGTACAACGACTCTTTATAAATTTTAATATAGTTGTTATATCTCTCTTCGGAAATCTCTCCGCTTTCCAACTGCTTCCAGAACTGCGCAGCCTGCCTCAACAGTATGAGTGCAATCTTTGTATTTGCACTGATCTGCAAGTTCATCAATTTCATTGAAGGTATCACCGAGACCGGACTCATTTGAGATTACTCCAAGCTCACGCATTCCCGGATTATCAATTATTATCGCTCCGTTTTCTAAAATAATAAGTTCACGGCGTGTGGTGGTGTGTTTTCCCCTTCCGTCTTTTTCTCTTATCGGCTGGGTTTTGTAAAGTTCCTGGTGAATTAAATTATTCAGCAAGGTTGTTTTGCCAACTCCGGATGAACCAAGCAGACAGTAAGTTTTAAATGGAGTAAAAGAAAGTTTTAATATTTTCTATGTCGCTTTGCGCTGTTGTTGCTGAAAGCCGTAATACTGATATCAGGCAAAATTTTACGGATATCATTTTTTTTCTTTTCAATTTCATCTGCGCTGATGAGATCGCTTTTACTTAAGAATATTGCCGGAGTTATTTTGCCTTCGTTTATCATTACAAGATATCGTTCAAGTCTTCTTAAATTAAAATTGGAATCGAGCGACTGCATAATGATGGCTGTATCTATATTCGCAGCGATAAGCTGAAACTCAACTTTTTTACCGGATGCTTTTCGTTTTAGTAATGTTTTGCGCGGAAGGATGTCGTGAATAATTGCAAGCTCGTCATCATCAAAGAGCTGTGCATAAACCCAATCGCCGACAGCAGGCAGATCAAGCGAGTCCTCCGAATTAAATAAAAACTTTCCCGTTAGTTCTGCATAAATATCTTTTATACCGTTGGAGACAACAAAGCTGTTTTTGTTTACGCTTATTACTCTTACGATGCTGAAATCCGTTTTAGATAAATCAACTTTATCTTGAAACCAATTGTTGAAGCCGAGGTTTTTAAGGTTGTTCATACTTTATTAATTCAACATATTAACAATTTTTATCATCGTTTGAAACGCAATATTAGGTTTTGCTTGCTGATTTATGGTTCCGGTAATATAAAGTTTCTTTTCAGGAACGTAAAAAGCTACTGAACCAGTAGAGCCACAATGACCGATCATTTCGGGTGCGGGTTTAAATGGCGATAAAATTCGAGGAATAGAAAACTTTTGTATGCCAATACCATACTCAAAGGGAAAGAAAATTTTATTCCACTTCTCCAATTCGTTCAGTCTTTTCTTAGGGAAAAAATAACCATTAAAAAATGCTTTAAGAAAAATCATCTGGTCCTTTGCAGTAGAAATAATATCATTTTGTGTTGAAGAAAGAAAAAGCGGGACGTGAACTTCTTTTGCTTTATATCGTATTGGAATAAAATTTTCTCTTGTCGAATCCTTGTATACATAACTTCTGGTCATATTCACTTCTTTAAATAAATTTTCAAGAACAATACTTACGGGATATCCTGTAATTTTTTCTATTATTAAACTCAGAATCTGATGGTTTGTATCAGCATATTTAGCTTTTCCTTTTTTACCCGGGGGAAAATGTGTCTTCATTTTTTTTACTTCCTGAATCACTTTTTCAATTGGCCATGATTGATCAATCCCCAGTTCAAGATCATCCATTGCTTTTTTACCATTAACCTGCTTATCTATCAAATAGCAAGGTAATCCGGAAGTAAGGGATAGCAAATGAGTAATAGAAAGGTCGTTGGAATAATCCTTCCCCTTATAAATATGCAGGTTATGGACCTCTTCTTTTGACAAGTATTTTGAGATTTTATCGTGTAGTTCTAATTTCTCTTCTGTATATAATTTGAGAATAATTGCAGAAACAAAAAACTTATTTATACTGGCGATATAATATTGGCTCTCTTCTTCAATGTTTCCGGCGGCACTTATTAAATCAATACTTTTATCATCGTTTGATACGTAAAAGACAGACCCGCATATATATTTTTTTTTAATAACATTTCTTACCAGCCTGTCTAAAACCGATTGACTCAGTTCATCTCTCATTTCTATACTGCCTATACTCTTCACAAGTAAAATGGTACATTAGTGTTGCGTATAAATATTAACCGATGGATGATAATTCTTTCAAGGTTTAGTTCTTATGTTCTACAGTAATAACAACATTCCCTTTTTTATGTCCTTTTTCCACATACCTGTGTGCTTCTACAATTTGTTCCAGCGGATACACTCTATCTATGACAGCTTTTAATTTTCCTGCTTCTACAAGCTCTTTAAGAAAATCAAAGTCTTTGATACTTATACTCTTGTCGTGTGTTCCTGTTGTTATATAAACACCTTTTTCAGCAAGCAGCTTTTTACCTTTTGAAGATGGGAGCTTGTATACTGTATCATAAACAATGTCATAGTCTTTTCCGTATTTAGATAGGTCTTCCTTAGTATAATCAATTATATTATCTACACCAAGAGATTTAACCATTTCTATATTACCGGAACTGCACACTCCGGTAACTTCCACGCCAAAGTACTTTGCAAGCTGTACTGCGTAAGTGCCAACACTCCCGGAAGATCCGTAAACCATAACTTTTTTTCTGTCCGCCGGGGCGGAACTACTGCTAATCTTACCTTTTCTCAGATCCATAAGTGCAGTTATACCTCCTGTAGTAACACCGGCAGCAGCTTCCTTATAAGTCATATTTTCCGGTTTAAGAAGCACTATACCGTTTTTTATCTTATCTGACTTTTCAGCCATACATCTGTATTCAGCATAAGCCCCGAAAGTAAACCCGGTTGTTCCAAATACTTTATCACCCACTTTAAATCGTTTTACATCTTTTCCTACTGATTCAATTTTCCCGGCTAACTCCATTCCGAGTATTGGTCTCTTTGGTTTTATCAATCCGAGATAAAACCGGAAAGGAATTTTATAAAGAAAAGGAACATCAAATTTTCTAACTCTCACATCTCCAATATGACAGGTAGTTGCATAAATTTTTATCAATATTTCATTGTTTTTAGGTATTGGTTTTTCTACTTCTTTGAGTTGAAGAACTTCCGGCGGACCATATTTTGTACATACAACTGCTTTCATAAAGGATTTATCAATTTTATTTTAATTAGTAATATTTATTCAAGGACTTACTTCTTTCCTTTTTAAATTTATGATATACCACATACCCCAAAGACCATATATCGTTATCAGAGGTAACAATAAAGAGTAAGATATATATTTATCAGGTGTTAAAGTGATGGCAACACTATCTGATAAAAATGCATATAAACAGACCATCGGCCAGTAAGAGGTAATGGCTAAAGCACCAAACATTAAAAAGAATCCCCAATTTTTGTTTTTCAATAAACCGATGATACCCGCAATTAATAAAGGTATATAAATGACTGTATCACCAAAACCAAACCCCTTGGCAAATGCAATCCCAACTTCACCAACCTCATTTACTGACTCTTGCAAGCCCAATTCAACTGTCAAATTATAATCAAACAGTGCCAGTGTTTGGCCACATAAGAGTAATAATGACAACAAAATTCCAAAACCAATTAAAATCCTAAAGCCAATATTTTTTTGAATCATTTTTTTCTCAATTTTAACATTAATTCCACATCAATCTTTAAAATTCCATCTACAGAAAACAAAGGGGAGATTAATAATGATACATAAAAAATTCACCAACAGATACCGGGTGTTGAATGAATATATTTTGGATCTTCTAACTGATTTAACATAAAATCAGCCACGTCAGCACGCGATACTCCTACTGTATAAAACCAATTTCCTATTTTCTTACCTGTGCGATATTTACCCCTTACCTTACGATTATTGAGTGCGCCCGGACGAATTATAGTCCAATCTAGCTCACTTAATTTTATTATTGATTCTTGTTTTCTCTTATCCCAAAAGTAAAAAGGTAGTATAAATGGTATAACGAAGAACGTATAGTAAATACCCATTCTCCCCATACTGTCTCCGAGTCCTAAAGAAGTTTCACAGATAAATCGTTTAACATTATTTTGTTCCATAGCACTGAGAATATTTTTAGTACCTTCCGAAAGAATTTTTGTCGGATAAAACCATCTTTTATGTCCTAATGCACATAATACCGCATCTTGATTATGTACAGCTTTAGTTAACGAATCAATATCCAGCACATTACCTTCCGTAATTTTCAATCGATCGTGCGATAATTTCACCCTGGAAATTTTACGGGTAAATGCAGTGACAATGTAACCGCGAGCAAGAGCTTGAGACACCAATTGGCGTCCGGTACCACCAGTTGAACCAATTATAAGAATTTTCATTTATACCTCGTTTGTAGTAGCTTAATTGCAGCTCGATGATTAGGACATTAAAATATCGCCATGGCTAATTTGTGATAAGAGTAGTAATGCATAATTTGTCAGGCAATTTTTTAAACCCTATGCTTAGAAAATAATCCTCTCCAATAAACTTCCCAATTCTTCCCAAAGAAAACAACAAAAATCTTCATATAAAAAGAAACATTATGTACCCTCATAACTTTAGATTTTATACGCTGATTTTTCTTTTAAGTATCAGTTTTTCGTCATTCCCCTTTATTTCGCCAGTTGGTTCGTAGCCCAGTTTACGATAAAATCCATATGCTCGAATATCGGGGCTGGGATCTGACCATAACCAAATTTCTTCGTGATCAAAGGACCACAACCAATCGTGAACTTTTTGCATCAATGCTTTGCCAACACCCCTCTTTTCGAATTTAGGATAACACGCAACCACAAGTACTTCAGCAGTTTTTCTGTCAGCCATTACAAAACCAACCGGCTGGCCGGATATTTCGTAAATCCATCCTTTAACAGAACCATCAAGCCACTCCGCAATAGACTTGGGTGTTACTCCAACCTCAGCTAGGTCTGACATGCTGAAATGGTTTTCTTTTGTTGATACTCGAATATCTAATATGTCCTTTATATCAGTTTTTTTAATCTCTCTAATAAACATCTTCTTTTCCAAAGTTAGTTATAAATTTTATTTCAATAACTTTTCATTCAAAACTTCCCAATTCTTCCCAAAGAAAACAACGAAAGTAATTTATTGTACTCATAATTTTACAGTATTTAGTTTTTAATTAAACAGCTTTTGAATACGCCTCTTTTAGCCACTTTTTCAATTCGCCGTCTATTTCTTCAACTTTTGATATTTGAACTCTATGTGTACACATTGTTCCAAATGGACCGGAATCTTGGAGTCTTTTTGTTGTGGGTTTATCCTTTAACTTTAATCCCAAATCAATTCTTGTTTTAGTTGCCGGTTTTATCAGTGTAAATTGTTTCTTTCTAATAACACTAACGCTTCCTTTCTTCGGTGTTATTGTAACATCCTTACCGAAAGATTTTACTGCAGATATCAACGCTTTATAAATTGGCAGAAGGTTTTCTTTCCCTTTGTATTGATTTGTCAGCAGATCATCTGAATTACCGCTATCAGTTTTAGATAATTGAACAATTGTATTTGCAAATCCGTGTGTTACGCCATATTCTTTTTTTAGAAAATTAACAGACTCTGAATGTTTTGAAAAAGATTTCTTGGCTAAAAGTGCTTTCCATTGTTCCAATGATTTCCCGGTTTTTTCGGGCATGTTGTCAATCATTGTCTGAAGTGCTTTATCCATCTTCATCTCCTTTATTAAATTATTATGGAGTACTTTAAAAACTCATTTACTTTCTTATTCTAAACTAAAAATTAGGATTCTTTCTACAGAAAACAACGAAAAGTTTAAAAATTAGCAAATACATTCAAATTTCATCACATCATTTTGCTTTAAATTTTCAATTCTGCATATTTAATACTTAATATTTTCAACACTTGAACGATGGTAAAACTATGCTGAATCACATAAAACATATTGGGCTAAGGTCGTTCGGTATTGTGCGGATATTTAGTTAGCAGATAAACTTTCTTTATTTCCGCTCAATCGGGCGGAATCATTCCCTATAAACCATTTAACATTTTCCTGTTTGCGGGAGCAGTACGGCTTTAAATAATTGTATGCCGCTGCTTGCTGCGTAACAGAGATGACTTGCTGTACAGATTTATAGTAAGTGCATAAACAACATTTTAAAAACAGAAGGAATAAAAATGTCAATTTCATTAGCGGATACTTATTACCTTAAAGCGCTTGATTTATATCCTTATGAATTAGACCAGGTTACTGAAGCACTTAATTTTGCTATCAGCTATGATAATGATCATGCAGGTGCACATTGCCTTTTGGGTATGCTGAACTTTTACCACCTGGGCAAATTCCGTGAAGCTGAAGATCATTTTGAAAAAGCTTTAGCCAGTGATATTGATAATACTGAAACATACTACTCTTATGCTGATTTGTTGATTCAAATTGGTGAATTCGATAAAGCAAAAAAACTGATTAAGTATGCATATAGAATTAAGGGAATTAATATAACTCGATTAAAGCACAGTGAAGGATTGATTGCAGAGATTAAGGGTAACTATTCAAAAGCAAAAAAATACATGAAACTTGCTTTTGTTAGCTCATACAAAAAAGCTGAAAGAGATTTTTTAATGGAGGAGCTCGATAGAATAAAATCTAAAATGAAGTCTCAAAAAAAATCAAGCACTAACTAAGCGGGAGGCAGTTTATAGCCTCCCGGCTTATACTGATTAATTCTAATAGTTATCTAATAAACTTCACAATCTGTTCATTTTTTTTATTTGTACAGTCTCTACAGTAGTTATTTACTAAACTCCAACTTTGCACTTTCACCAACGGTAACTTTAATTGTATCTCCACCGACAAAATTACCTGTAAGCAATTCCTGGGAGAGAGGATTTACTAGGTGCTTTTGTATTGTTCTTTTTAATGGTCTTGCACCAAAAGTTACATCGTAACCAACATTAGCAAGCCAATCTTTTGTTTCATCGCTTATTTCCAAATTCAGATCTTTTGTTTTCAGCATTGCTACAACTATATTTAATTGCAGCTCAACAATTTCTCTAATTTCTTTATGTGTTAATGGTTTAAAGAGCACAATTTCATCAATCCTGTTTAAGAATTCCGGTCTTATGCTTTGTCTTAAGAGATCGCCGAGACGTTCGCGCAGTTCACCCATAACATTTTCAACCTGACCATCATCAAGATTGAGCAGTCTTTCCTGCAGCAGGTGAGAACCGATATTTGAAGTCATTATAATTATTGTATTTTTAAAGTTTACAGTTCTGCCCTGGTTATCGGTCAAGCGTCCGTCATCCAGAACCTGCAGCAGAACATTAAAAACATCGGGATGAGCTTTTTCGATTTCATCCAGCAGCACAACGGAGTAAGGTCTTCTGCGCACTGCTTCTGTCAGCTGTCCACCTTCTTCGTAACCAACGTATCCGGGAGGCGCACCGATCAGACGGGAAACAGAAAACTTTTCCATATACTCACTCATATCAATTCGTATCATTGCATGCTCGTCATCAAAAAGATAATCAGCCAGTGCGCGTGCAAGTTCTGTTTTGCCCACACCAGTTGTACCGAGGAAAATAAAAGAACCGATCGGTCTGTTCGCATCCTGCAGACCTGTGCGCGATCTCCTTATTGCATTTGAAACTGCCGTAACAGCCTCATCCTGCCCCACAACTCTTTTGTGAAGTTCTTCTTCGAGACGCAACAGCTTGCTTCTTTCGCTTTCAAGCATTTTGCTGACAGGAATGCCGGTCCATTTGGCAACAACTTCTGCAATATCTTCCGCATCCACTTCTTCCTTAAGCATCTTTTTATTTTTTTGAACTTTTGCCAGCTCCTGTGTTTCTGCTTTTAGTTTTTTTTCAATCTCGGAAATTCTTCCATATCGTAATTCAGCAACTTTACCCAAATCACCTTCGCGTTCATATTTTTCCGCAAGAGATTTCGCATTTTCAATTTCGCTTTTCATTGAGCGTATAGATTGGATTTTTTCTTTCTCCAGGTCCCAATGCATTTTTAGTACGTTTCGTTCTTCCTGCAAACTGTTAAGCTCTTTTTTAAGCTCATTTAATCTTTTTGAGGAAGCATCGTCTTTTTCCCGTTTTAATGCTTCGCGTTCTATCTCAAGCTGCTTAACTTTTCTTTCCAATTGATCAAGTTCTTCCGGCATGGAATCAATTTCTATTCTTAACTTTGAAGCAGATTCATCAACAAGATCAATTGCTTTATCCGGTAAAAAACGGTCGGTTATGTATCGCTCAGAAAGCTGTGTTGCTGCAATAATGGCTCCGTCAGTAATTCGTACCCCGTGATGAACTTCATATCTTTCTTTCAATCCTCTCAAAATAGAAATAGTATCTTCTTCAGAAGGTTCACTAACAAGCACAGGCTGAAATCTTCTTTCTAATGCAGCATCTTTTTCTATGTGCTTTTTATACTCATTTAAAGTGGTCGCACCAATTGCATGCAGTTCACCGCGAGCCAATGCAGGCTTTAAAATATTTGCAGCATCCATCGCTCCCTGCGTTGCGCCGGCACCAACAAGTAAATGAAGTTCATCTATAAAAAGAATAATCTCACCTTGCGAGGTTTCAACTTCTTTTATAACTGCTTTCATGCGTTCTTCAAATTGTCCCCGGAATTGTGTACCCGCAACAAGTGCACCCATATCGAGCGCAACTATTCTTTTCGTTTTTAAATTTTCGGGAACATCACCCGAAACAATTCTATGAGCAATTCCTTCGGCAATAGCTGTTTTGCCAACACCGGGTTCACCAATTAAAACGGGATTGTTTTTTGTTCTTCTCGATAAAACCTGCAGCACTCTTCGGATCTCTTCATCCCTCCCAATTACAGGGTCCAGCTTACCGGCTTTTACCAAATCATTTAAGTCTTTGCCGAATTTCTTTAATGATTGATATGTATCCTCAGGATTTGGGGAGGTTACTCTATGCGTTCCTCTAACTTCTTTTAAAGCAGCAAGAACAGTACTTTTTGAAATGCCGTTATCACGCAAAAGCTGTCCGGCTTTTCCTTTGTCATCAACCAGCACAATAAGCAAATGCTCGGTTGAAACAAATTCATCTTTTAATTTTCTAGCTTCTTCAGCCGCCGCATCAAGTAATTTAGCAGTGTTTTGAGACATCTGCTGATTACCAACTCCCGCACCGCTCACCTTTGGCAATGATTCAAGTATGCTGTTTACCTTAACTTTAATAGCATCAACATTGCCGCCGGTTTTATGCAGAATTGTATCAGCAATATTTCCGTTATCCTGAACCAATGCTGCAAGCATGTGTTCCGGTTCCAAAATTTGATTGTTATAATTCTGCGCAATCTCAAGAGCATTTTGAACAGCTTCCTGAGCTTTTACAGTAAGTTTATTTAAATTAAATGACATATTATCTTATCCTTTCTTAACTCGCATCTTTAATCTCTGCTAGTCTTTTGAACAATTCCTTTTCATTCTTTGATAAATTTTTAGGAGTTTCCACTTTTACTCTAACTATAAAATCACCCCTATCAGTTTTCTTTTCTGATTTATACATACCCATTCCGCCAATCTTAAACAACTTTCCGCTGTCCGTTCCTTCCGGAATATCTATATTCACAGTTTTTCCATCAATAGTTTTAATCCTCTTTTTCCCACCAAGTGCGGCTGTTGTAAAATCAATATATAAATCATAGTAAATATTAAAACCATCAAGTTCGTAAAACGGATGTTGTTCAATCTTGATTATTAAATAAAGATCACCACGTTCGCCACCACTGGTTGATTTAGCTCCCTGTCCTCTTATTCTTAATCTTTTATTGTTTTTTGTGCCGGGGCTAATTTTTATTTTTAGCTTTTTACCTTCAATAAAAACTTCTTTATCAGTTCCTCCAAATGCATCTTCAAGGCTTATGTATAGAGTCGCTTCATAATCCTGTCCCTTCAGTTTTTGCTGTGTTCGAAAACCTTTTTGTTTACCACCGCGTCCGCCAAATAATCCATCGAAGAAATCCGAATAACCACTTACATTACCAAATATATCACCGAAATCGCCGAAAAATTCAAAAGTGCTCCCACCTTGTTTACTGCCTCCGAATTGAGAGAAGAAATCATCAAAGCCTTTACCTTTTGATTGATAGTTTTTCCAGTTTGCACCAAGCATATCATATTTTTTTCTTTTTTCTGGATCACTTAAAACTTCATTCGCTTCGGTAATCTCTTTAAACTTTTCTTCAGCTGATTTATCCCCCGGATTTCTATCCGGGTGATATTTTAGTGCAAGTTTACGGTAAACTTTTTTTATCTCATCCTTTGTAGCATTCTTGTCTACACCTAATATTTTATAGTAGTCTTTAAATTGCATTTTTATACTAAGTATCTATTTATTTAAAATAAAAGGGTGACTATTAGAAGTCACCCTTTAAAGAATTTAACGAGAAAAAATTAGTTAACTTTTATATCAATTTCTTTTGGTTTAACTTCTTCGGCTTTCGGAATAATTACAGTCAGCTGTCCGTCTTTAAATTCAGCTTTTATTTTATCTTCCTTAATTTCTTTTGGAAGTGTAAATGATCTGAAATACTTTCCGAAGGTTCTTTCAATTCGATGGCACTTGGCATCTTTAGTTTCTTTCTCCTGATTTCTTTCTCCACTGATGTTCAGCTTGCCATCTGAAAAAGAGATCTTAACATCATCTTTTTTAATTCCGGGAAGATCTGCTTTGATTTTATAATCATCCTTATCTTCATAAATATCTGTTAACGGCATCCAAACAGCATTCTCATATTCATCATCAACATCTTCTTTTTTAGATAAGCCAAAACGATCTTCCATAGATCTGAACATTCTGCTGAACTCACGCTCAACATTTAAAAGATCTCTGACCGGGTTAAATCTTACTATAGCCATTTTATTATCTCCTAAATTTGTTTGTTGAAGGTTTTACAATTTCAAATTGTATCAATCAATAGCTGTGCCGAAGGCAAAAAATCCCGTAACTCTTTGTTATATAACAGATTATGGGATTGATGCACAAATTCTCAAAATACGCCATTATGTCACACCAACGGCGTATATTTCATACAATTGGACAAAATAAGCAAAAAAGTATGCCATACTCACATATCGTAAAAAACTGAAATATTGAATGAATATTAATCTATTTAAAACTTTTGCCGGAGAATTGTAGATCGTTAGAAAATTCACTAATTTTGCGCCCTCAAATTTTCTATATTTTCATGAATCAAGCTTATTATTCAGATACAATTGTAGCCATAGCAACACCTCCCGGAATTGGAGCTATTTCAATTATCAGAATTAGCGGTTCAAATTCTTTTAAAGCTATCGATTCAATTTTTAGAGGAAAGAGCAAACTTGCGGATTCCAAAAGCCATACTATACATTATGGAGATATTGTTCATGGTAATGAGGTTATTGATGATGTGCTGGTCTCGGTTTTCCATACTCCGAATTCCTATACAGGCGAAGACACCATTGAGATAAACACTCATGGCAGCCCGCTGATAATAAAAAGAATTATGGAGCTGCTGATTTCAGAGGGCTTAAGGGCAGCAGAACCAGGAGAATTTACCAAGAGAGCTTTTCTAAATAACCGGCTTGATTTAACTCAGGCTGAAGCAGTAGCTGATGTTATCAGCGCAAGAACGAATGCAACTCTTAGAGGGGCAAGAAACCAGCTGGATGGACTTCTTTCTGCAAAATTAAGAGAATTAAGAGAAAAAGTCATTGGAATTTCTTCTTTTATAGAGCTGGAGCTTGATTTTTCGGAGGAAGATATTGAGCTGATTAAAGGGGATGATCTGATAGCGAAAATTGATGAAATCACAATTGAAATTAATAATCTTCTCGGAACATATTCTTTTGGAAAGGTTATAAGAGAAGGCGTCAATGTGGCTCTCGTTGGCAAGCCAAATGTGGGCAAATCATCTATATTGAATTATCTGCTTAAGGAGTCTCGCTCAATTGTTAGTGAAATTCCGGGAACAACAAGGGATATCATACGGGAAGAAGTTTCTATTGAGGGGATTCTTTTCAAACTTTATGATACTGCAGGAATACGAGCATCTGAAGATGTGATCGAGAAGGAAGGCGTGAATCGTTCAATTGAAGCGGTAAAAAACGCTGATCTGGTTCTATTAATTGGAGATACAGAAATTGGAATCTCCAGGGAACTATACAACGATATTAGTAAATTAAGCAGAGATGTAGACATAATAAAAGTTTTGAATAAAATAGATCTTGATCCTGAGAGTGCGTTAATTTCTGATTTCAGAATTTCTGCTAAAACAGGAGAAGGGATTAACTCTTTAATGGCAGGAATGGCGAATGCTTCACTTGGAAGCTCTAACTATTCAGAAAAAGATGCAATAGTTTCTAATATTCGCCACTATGATTGTCTCAAAAGAGCAGTGGTAAATCTAAAAAAAGCAAAAGAAACAACTTCTTCTAAGCTTTCGGGAGAGTTTATTGCTGCTGATTTAAGAGCAGCGGAGAATGATCTAGCAGAGATAATTGGTCTTGTTTCCGCAGAAGACATATTAAATAACATTTTCTCAAATTTTTGCATTGGGAAATGAAAATTTCACGTGAAACAGAATAAAATTGATTGAATCATTTTAAAGAATTTAGTTCGAGTTTCACGTGAAACTCCTTTTATTTTAAGTATTTATAAAGATGAGAAATTTTGATATTGTAGTTATTGGTGGTGGTCATGCTGGTATAGAAGCTGCATCTGCAGGAGCCAGGATGGGATGTACTGTTGCACTTCTAACAATGGATAAAAAAGCAATAGGAAGATTATCCTGCAATCCTGCTGTTGGTGGAACTGCCAAAGGACATCTTGTAAGAGAGATCGATGCTCTTGGTGGTGTAATGGGTCAGATCGCTGATAAAACAGGTATTCAGTTCAGGATGCTTAATAAATCAAAGGGTCCTGCTGTATGGTCTCCACGTTGCCAATCTGATAGAGAGCTTTATTCTGAAGAAGCCCTGAGAATTATTGAAACAACGAAAGGAATTGAAATCGTTGAGAATTCTGCTTCTCAAATTATTGTTGATGGGAATAAAGTTAAGGGAATAAAGACCTTTTCTGATGAGGAGATTGGCTGTAAAACTATAATTCTATCTGCAGGAACATTCTTGAATGCGTTAATGCATACCGGGTTAAACGCTATAAGTGGTGGAAGATTTGGAGAGAAACCATCAACGGGAATTACGGAATCTTTAACAAAATTAGGCTTTATAACTGGAAGATTAAAAACAGGAACTCCTCCAAGATTATTGCAAAGCACTATTAACCTGGAAAAATTAGAAGTTCAACCTGGGGATGAACATCCTCAACCATTTTCTCATTTTACAAATAAATTAGGTTTCCCCTCCCTTCCACAGGTTAATTGCCACATTACTCATACTGATGAAAATGTTCATAGAATTCTGGAGAGAGGATTTAAAGATTCCCCAATGTTTACAGGGTTAATTAAAGGTGCTGGTCCAAGATATTGTCCTTCAATTGAAGATAAAATCGTTAGGTTTTCTGATAAACCGAAGCATCAGCTTTTTATCGAACCGGAAGGATTAAACAGTGACCAGGTTTATGTAAATGGCTTTTCAACATCACTTCCTGCCGAAATTCAATTGGATGCACTTCATAAAATTCCGGGACTTGAAGTAGCAGAAATGGTTCGCCCGGGATATGCTGTTGAGTATGATTTCTTCCCACCCATGCAGGTTGATTCAACTTTGGAAACAAAATTAGTTGAAGGTTTATACTTTGCAGGACAAGTTAACGGAACATCGGGCTATGAAGAAGCGGCAGCTCAAGGTTTGATGGCTGGAATAAATGCTGCGCTTAAAATCCAGGAAAGGAATGAGTTTGTCCTTAAAAGAAGTGAAGCATACATAGGTGTACTGATAGATGATCTTGTAACCAAATCAACTGATGAACCTTATAGAATGTTTACTTCGCGTGCTGAGCATCGCCTTTTATTAAGGCAGGATAATGCAGATAGAAGATTGATGCAATATGGAAAAGAATTTGGTCTAATTGATCATGTTTTTGCTGAATCTGTTGTCCAGCGGGAAAAAATAATTGGTGATGGAATTGAAGCTTGTCATACAATTAAAGTGCATGCAAGAGATATAAATGAATTCCTGCAATCAAAGGGATCTTCAAATATTGATTCATCTGAAACTATTGCAAAACTTTGTAAGAGACCTGAAATAAAATTAAGGGATCTTCTTAAAATTAATGGCAAGGATGATAACTCATTTATAGAGCGACTTATAAGCGATGATACAAGCTGTGCAACAAGTTGAAATCGAACTAAAGTATGAGGGATATATTGTTCGGCAATATGAAAACGTTGAAAGATTGGAAAAATACGAAAATACTAAAATTCCTTCAAGATTAAACTATTTAACATTAAACGCTATTTCAGCCGAAGGAAGGGAGAAATTATCAAGAATAAAGCCTCGTTCAATTGGTCAGGCCTCAAGAATCTCGGGTGTAACACCTTCTGATATTTCTATATTATTGGTATATTTAAAAAAGTAATTTTTGTGGTTTTTTATGGCAGATATGCAGGAACAATACTTAAAAGAGCTTAAAACATTTTGCTGGGAAAACGGCTTTAATCCTGAACCAACCAGAACTGAAAGACTGGCATATTTTGCAAAATTGGTTGTTGAAAAGAATAAAAGTTTGAATTTAATTTCCAAACGTGATGTTGATTCAGTTGTAGAAAAACACGTTTTTATTTCAGCTTATGTTTCAAAATATATTCCCGAAAAGGTATCAAAATTCCTTGATATTGGCACTGGCGGTGGATTTCCTGGAATTCCACTAGCTATTATGCGCCCTGATTTAAGGGGAATCCTTGTTGATTCAACAGCAAAAAAAATAAAAGCTGTTCAGGACTTTATTGATAAACTAAAATTAAGCAATGTTATTGCTGATAATGACAGAGTTGAAAGCGAAGAATTTATCTCCAAACACAGCAATTCTTTTGATTTAATTGTAAGCCGTGCAACTGTTCCACTAATAATTCTTTTCCGTTACGCAATTCCACTTATAAAAGATAAAGCGTACCTTTTAGCAATTAAGGGGGGAGATTTAACCGAAGAATTTAAAAAAGCTGAGATGAAGTATAAATCTTACATAAAAAAATCTACTGTATACGAGCTTTATTATAAACCTACAAATGTGCGTAACAAAAAGGGTAAAAAGGTTGTATTGTTAGAACTTCATAAGTAAAATGAATTTATAAAGAATTTTTTACTTTAAGGGTTCAACTTTGTTGAGCCCTTTTTTTATCATTCAAATGAACAATAAAATTTTAGATAGCGTTAAACCTGATTATTTATTCCGGGAACTGCTTGGACAATTACCGTCATTGGAAAGTGCTGTTAACAAGCTGTTCATCAGTCCTTTATATGGCGCTACAAAAGCGTTTTTAATTGAACAATTGTTCAATCAAAACTTGCAGCTTTTAATTCTGCTTAATGATGTTAAAGCTGCAGAAGAACTAAACGTTGAACTCGGCGTAATTGGTTTGGAAAATGCAACAGTTTTAATTGAGGAATTTAATGCAGAAGTTATGCAGGGGATACTTTCAGAGATTGCGAAGGATGAAAAAAAGATCATCATTTCTACTTACCAATTATTAAATCTTAAGCTACCGAAAAAAACAGAATTCGAAAGAAAAACAACAAGAATTCAAACCGGGGGTGAAATTGCATACGAAGATATAATTGAATATTTAAACATTCTTAATTATCAGAAAGATAAATTTGTTGAGGCACCCGGAGAATATTCTCAGCGTGGTTCAATAGTTGATTTCTGGTCCTTTAGCGAACACAATCCGGTTAGAATTGAATTTGATGGAGATTTTCTGGAATCAATAAGATTTTTTGATCCGGAAAGTCAGCGCTCAATAGAAAAGATAGATGTTGTTACCCTCGCTGCAAAGTTATCCAATGAAGAAATTAGTAACCAATCTGATATTTTTGATTACCTTAATAATCCGGTAATACTTGCCTCTGAATTTGAACTCCAGAATATAACTCATCAAAAAACTCATTCTTCAAGCGATGATATAAATTCAGATATTGAAGAGAAAAATTTTGCCGAATCCTTATACGAGAAACAAAAGAAAGACTATGCTTCGAAAAAAAATACTCGTTGGATAATTGAAGATGAACTACGCTCGACTCAAAATAGAACTGAACTTGGCTTTACGGAAACACCATCAATCAATTCAAATTATGAAGTACTCTTTTCTGTTCTAAAAGAATATGCAGGTAATAGTTATAATGTTTTTATTACTTCCGAAAATGAGCTTCAAACAAACCGTTTGAAAGAACTGTTATCTGAATTTGACAATGAACTTTTAGAGCTGATTGAAACAGGGGTGATTAAACTTGAAACTCTAGCCATTAAAGATGGGTTTCTACATAAGAATGAAAAAATACTTTTATTAACAGATTACCAGGTTTTTGGTAAGCCGTACCGTACAAAACCAATTGAAAAAAAGAAATATAAAAAAGCAAAATCAAAATCGTTCGCTTCAATTAAAAGGGGTGATTTTGTTGTTCATGAAGATTATGGTATTGGTAAATATGATGGACTTCAAACAATAAAAATAGGTGAGGCAAGCCAGGAATCTATGAAGTTGCTTTATAATGATGGAGGAGTTGTTTATGTGAACCTAAATTATCTTAACCTGGTTAAAAGATATTCTTCAAATGAAAATTTAAAACCAACACTTTCAACTCTCGGTACGGGTGAATGGGATAGAAAGAAAACAAGAACCAAAAAGAAAATTAAAGAAGCTGCAAAAGAGTTAATTGAGCTTTATGCAAAAAGAAAAGCTAAGAAAGGTTACAGTTTTGAAGCCGATACAGTTTGGCAAAAAGAACTTGAAGCATCATTTCTGTACGAAGATACGCAGGACCAGGAAAAAGTAACTGAGGAAGTTAAAACAGATATGGAAGCCGAGAACCCTATGGATCGGCTCATTTGTGGTGATGTTGGTTTTGGTAAAACTGAAGTTGCAGTACGTGCTGCTTTTAAAGCTGTTCAGGATGGTAAACAAGTAGCTCTACTTGTTCCTACAACAATTCTTGCAGAACAGCATTACAATACTTTTAAAGATCGTCTAACGCAATTTCCTGTTAGAGTTGCGACGTTATCAAGATTTCAAACACAAAAAGAACAAAAGAAAATTGTTGAAGAACTTGAAAAGGGAACGATTGATGTTGTAATAGGTACACACCGTATGCTTTCTAAGGATGTTAAGTTTAGGGATCTTGGCTTACTTATGATTGATGAAGAACATCGCTTTGGTGTAACTGCAAAAGAAAAACTTCGCTCAATAAAAGTGAATGTTGATACTTTAACACTTACTGCAACACCAATTCCACGCACATTAAATCTTTCATTGCTCGGTGCACGGGATCTGTCAATTATTGCAACTCCTCCGCCAAACCGGCAACCGATTTATACAACAGTTTCCACCTTTGATATAATTAAAATTAAAGAATGGATTTACAGCGAAGTGAATAGAAATGGGCAAATTTATTTTGTTCACGATAGGGTTCATTCAATAAATAAATTGGCAGAATACTTAAACAAACATGTTCCGGATATAAAAATTGGAATTGCTCATGGGCAAATGCGTCCATCACAGCTTGAAAATGTTATTCATGGATTTCTTAACCGTAATTACGAGATGCTTTTATCTACAAAAATTATTGAATCAGGTATTGATATACCAAACGTGAATACAATAATTGTTAACCGCGCTGATAAATTTGGTTTGGCTGAACTTCATCAGTTAAGAGGAAGAGTGGGAAGATCTACAAGACAGGCGTATGCATATTTTATTGTTCCTTCTCCTAGCGGCATAACAAAAAAAGCTTTGAGGCGTTTACAGGCAATTGAAGAATTTACAGAAATCGGTTCTGGGTTTAATCTTTCAATGCGTGATCTTGAAATTCGAGGTGCAGGCAATCTTCTCGGTAAAGAACAAACAGGGTTTATAAATGAAATTGGTTTCGATCTTTATCTTAAACAAATTGATGAAGCAGTTGAAGAACTTAAATACCAGGAATTTAAAGAAGTTTTTAAATCTCTGCCCAAGCAGGAGGAAAAAACAGAGCCAACACTCGATGCATATTTTGAAATTGGAATTCCGGATACTTATATGTTCGAACAGATGGACAGATTAAATTTTTACACAGCACTTTATTCAATTAAAGATATAACCGAACTTGATGAACTGAAAGAAGAAATGAAAGACCGCTTTGGCGTAATACCTGAACTTGTAAACCGGCTTTTACTTTCGGCTGCATTGCGTCATTATGCTTCCTATGCTCTTTTTGAAAGAATTATAATGCAGAGAAAAGCTATTACAATAATTCTTCCTAAAGGAGAAGATGAGGAGTATTATAAATATAAATTTGTTGCATTAATGCGGTTTATTTTAGCGGAACATAAAGAAACTATAAAATTTGAGCAAAGAAAAGATGTGATGAAGCTAATTGTTAAAAACAAATTCGAATCTCCCGAAAGATTATTGGAGTTTTTGATTGTGTTCAGCAATAAAATTATTAAATTGTTTAGGAAGGAAGATGCTGAGGAACATTCAATAGACTAACAAATAGTATTTAAGAGATTATCGTGATTAATAATTTAAACTGAGGAAATTTTTATGAAATCCTTTGTAAAACTCAACCTGGCTACCGTTCTCATTCTAACTTATGTAATATTTACTATGGTAATGTTCTCTTCTGAATTAAAAGCACAGGAAGCCAATCATGGGAAAAACGATTCATCCATAATGTTCAATTACACTGATGAATTACCTGATGATGAGTATGTTTCTGTTCAGCGTGAGTTCCAGCAGAGATCCCCGGCATACCGGTTTTCATCAACTGAATTTTTTACTATACAAGTAAATGTGGATGAATCTGGGCAGAATATACTTGGTGATGCAGCAAACGAACCTTCAATTACTTTGGATCCGGCTAATCCAAATAACGTGGTTATTGGCTGGAGACAGTTTGATACAATAAGCAGCAATTTTCGCCAAGCTGGTTATGGTTATAGTACTGATGGTGGACAAACATGGACTACAGGAGTAATAGAACCTGGCATTTTCCGCTCGGACCCTGTTCTAGATACAGATAACTATAGCAATCTTTTTTATTACAGTCTTTCTACATCAGGTGGTTACACTTGCGAATTATTTCGCTCTGTAGATGGCGGTGCTTTCTGGTTAGGACCAGTACCAGCTTATGGTGGCGATAAAGGCTGGATGACTGTTGATCGGACTGGAAGCGAAGGAGAAGGGAATATTTACTGTTTCTCCAGAGATGGAACTTCTACTTCAATAGTTATGACTCGTTCTATTGATGGAGGGCAATTTTTTCAACCATTGGTAAACGTTCCGGGAAACCCCGGACGTGGAACTATTTCTGTTGGTATTGATGGAGTATTGTATGCTGCAGGACGCTCATTCGATAATGGTGAATTTGTATTTGCACGATCATCGAACGCGCCCGACTCGCTTGTAACACCTGTATTTGAATTTTCAACTCAAATTGATTTGGGCGGACAATTTTCTGCTTATGCAGGGCCGAATCCTGGAGGACTTCTTGGGCAAACAATTGTAGCGTGTGATAACTACGGAAGCTCTGGGGATAGTATGGTTTATGTACTTTCTTCAGTCGACCCACCTGGTTCAGACCCACTTGATGTATATTTTATACACAGTACCAACAGAGGTGTAAGCTGGAGTTCCCCTATGCGGATTAATGATGATTCACTTACATCTGCCTGGCAGTGGTTTGGAACTATGTCTGTTGCACCAAATGGACGAATTGATGTTGTATGGCTTGATACCAGGGATAATCCAGGTACTTATTTATCATCACTTTATTACTCCTACTCATTAGATAATGGCATCACTTGGGCGCAAAACGAAAGGTTAAGCGAGGCTTTTGATCCTCACCTTGGATGGCCACAGCAGAATAAGATGGGTGATTATTTTGATATGATTTCAGATGATGAAGGTGCTACTCTTGCATGGGCTGGTACATTTAACGGCGAACAGGACGTTTATTTTGGAAGGATTAATCAAAGTGTTGTGGCTATTGATGTAAATCAATTTGATGATTCACCACCGGGAGAATACTCGCTCTCACAGAATTATCCTAATCCATTTAATCCTTCAACAAAAATCAAATACACTCTGCCGGAAAGCGGTTTAGTAACGATCAAAGTATTTGATATTCTTGGAAATGAAATGGTAAAATTAGTTAATAATGAACTGCCTGCAGGTACATATGAAGCAGAGTTTTCAGCGGCCAGATTTAATAATCTGGAGGTAACTAGTGGAATTTATTTTTACAGAATTCAATCCGGCATTTTTATGGAGACAAAGAAAATGATTCTTTTAAAATAATCTGAATCTCCTGAAAGATTATCGGAGTTTTTGATTGAGTTTTCCAAAAATTCCTGGAAATTATTTAAATAGCACCAGCTTGAAAAAAAAGCTTTACAATCATTAACTGATGAAGATGGATATTTAGAGGTATAGTGCAGCTAATATTAGAAGTGCATGAAGCACTACAAAATAAAAATAACCCCAAATTAAAACTTTGTAGTAAAAACGATGTTGCTTTTTTGAGAAATCTACGCCACCTGTTTTCCGGACAAGAATCATTCCTGTTAGAAAAAAAATTCCACCTACTCCATATAGATAAATAAACGGAAGCCATGTATTTTCAAAAGTTAACATATGTTCGGCTCTGCTTTAAATAATTTTGTCTTTAAACTCACGAAAAATTAAATGGAGAAAAAATCAATTCCTAATTATTTTTTTGCAAGTTTTCTTATTTTTATTTACCAAAAGCAGGAGATTTAAAATGGCAAAAAATTCATCATTTGATATAGTTTCTGAACTGGATTTGCAGGAAATTGATAATGCACTTAACCAGGCAATTAAAGAAATCCGGCAAAGATATGATCTGAAAGATTCTAAAACGGAATTTGAGCTTAATAAAAAAGATAAGCTCATCTCTTTAAATACAAAGGATGATTATTCGCGCAAGCAATCAATTGATATACTCCAAACAAGAATGATAAAGCGCAGTTTATCAATTAAAGCATTAAAATTTGAAGAACCTGAACCTGCAGCCAGCGGAAGATTAAAGCAGAAAATAAATCTGCAGAGCGGTATTTCAAAGGATAATGCAAAAAAAATAACAAAGATGATTAAGGATTTGAGGTTAAAAGTATCTGCTCAAATTATGGATGAAAGAGTAAGGGTGCAGGGTGCTAAAAAGGATGAGCTTCAACAGGTAATACAAGCTGTTAAAGATGCAGATTATGATTTTCCCGTTCAGTTTGTTAATTACCAGTAGAGCCTACAGAATCAGCTTCTTTAAGGTTTGCCGGAGAGGGTATAAAGAAAATTCTGATTTATATTTAATAGCGTCATTTTTGATCTAAATTGGGCGTGGTATAAAATCGGTTTCCAATCAGTGGTAAATTAAACTAAAAATTACAGCAACTCGCATTAATAAACTGGTCTCTTTGTCATCTTTTATTGCCGGAAGATATTTCAGATCAAATATTAGTGCACCAATTACAGCATCATCACAGCCAGCACTAATACCTTTAATTATCTTGTAGTTTTTTGCATTACCGAGTGAATCAATTGTAAATTCAATAATTACAATTCCTTCAACGCCTGCTCTTCGTGCAATCTCCGGATACATGATTCTTGAAAGCAAGTAATCTGTTCCGCCTACTATTGAAGGTAATTGTTCAACTCGTAAAGGATCAACGGATAAAAAACTGATTATTTCAATTTTTGTATCCGGAACATCAAGTCGAACTGTATATTGGCCACACCAATTTATATACTCTTCCTCTATTATATTACCGGTATTTATATTTATATTGGTTGAGCCGCACCCAGAAAAAATTGCAATTCTAGGTTGACATATCATAAAGAAAAGATTTAACCCGTTAAAAATTGTCATATTTCATCATGTAATTCTGAATTTGGTACTCAATTTATTTGCCGCAATTATTAAGCCATTAAATTATTGTTTATCAATTTATATTCCCACATCAACAAAGAAAAAAATACCAAATCTTTGAATTGATACATAGAAAATATTTGGGTAAAATTGCAACCTATAATTTTGTAGTTCATCTAACTGATTATATAAATTAAAGCGTGGTTTCAGTTTAGTTAAGGATTTAGAAAAAAGCCGTTAGATATTTATCAGTAATTATAATCTAATTTGATAAGTTATGACGGCTATTTTTGTCGGATATCTGCTGTTAATAATAGAAAAAAAGTACTAACAATCCTTTTTTTAATATTCTTTGGTGGTATGAATATTGAGACTGATTGCCAAAATCCTAAAACATATGATGTGTGATCAGAAAATATGAAATTCTTTATTGTTGCCTTTGCGGGAATCTTTTCTCTTTGGTCTCTCACACCATCCAATAGTGCGCCGGGTGAGAGAAATAAAACAACCGGTAAAATCACTTCTATTATTGATTATCATGAATTGATGATAAAAAATCTTTATACTGAATGTGAACTACAGGATAAACTTGATTACAAAGTTTTTAGGCAGGCAATAGATGGTTATAATTCAATAGAATTATCGAATAAAAATCTTCTTTCAATAATAGATTATTCAAAACCTTCCAACAAAAAACGCTTCTTTATTATTGATGTTGAAAATCAAAAACTTCTTTATCACACATTAGTAGCACATGGAAAAAATTCCGGGCTAGTAAACGCTACCAAATTTTCAAACAGGAAAGGTTCAAGAAAAAGCAGTCTTGGGTTCTTCAGAACAGGTAATTCATATTATGGAAAGCGCGGTTATTCACTTAAGCTTGAAGGATTGGAAAAGGGAATTAATGATAATGTACACTTGAGGGGAATTGTTATACACGGCGCAAAATATGTTAGCGAAAAATTTGTTGCAGGTAACAACAGCATGCTCGGGAGAAGCTGGGGGTGCCCGGCAGTTTCTAAAAATTTATCAAGGGAAATAATTGATTTATTAAAAGGAGGAAGCTGTTTATACATTTATTCAGATGATGAAAATTACCAGGAACGCTCAGTCCTTGCGAATATTAATGGAATTAAAAAACCCGAATTAAAACTATCAAATAGTAACTAACCTACCTTATCGATTTATATTCTATCCTTAGTTGAAAAAATTGTGAGCCCCATCATTGTTACGGATAATTACACTTAAAATTCTACTCTTTTGTGATATTTTTGTTATAAATGAAAATTAAATTAACCAAATAAAAATTTGTTTTTTGGCTGATAGAAAATAATAAGGGTTTATATGAAATATTTAATATCATTAACAATAATAGTTTTGATTACTATTACAACTATTTCGCAAATCGAAAATATTGGACCGTTGGAAAAAACCAGAGTACTTAGCGAAAATGAGCAAGTTGCAACATTAGCAGGAGGATGCTTCTGGTGCATAGAAGCACCTTTTGAGAAAGTGCAGGGAGTTGTAAAAGTAATTTCCGGTTTTGCAGGTGGAACAAAGAAAAATCCAACTTACAAAGAAGTTAGCAATGGAAAAACCAATTACAGAGAAGCAGTAAAAATTTATTTTGATCCTTTGGTAATTAGTTATGCAGAAATACTTGATATTTTCTGGAAACAATTTGATCCAACTGATGAAGGAGGTTCATTTGCGGATAGAGGTTTTCAATATACATCAGCAATTTTTTATCACGATGAGAAACAGAAAAAGATAGCCCAAAAATCAAAAAACGAATTAAACAATTCAGGAATATTCGATAAAAAGATAGTTACACCGGTAATTAAGTTTACAACATTTTATCCTGCTGAAGATTATCACCAGGATTTTTATAAAAAAGATCCGGATAGGTATTTCAGCTACCGCAAAGGATCAGGAAGGGATGAATTTATTATGAAAAAATGGGGTAAAGAAAAAAAATATATCAAACCTGATAATAAAGAAGTAAAAAGCAAGCTGAGTGAATTGCAATACCTTGTCACCCAGCAAAATAGCACTGAACGTGCATTTCAGAATGATTACTGGGATAACCACGAAGCCGGTATTTACGTGGATGTAGTTACCGGTGAACCCCTTTTCAGTTCTAAAGATAAATTTGATTCAGGCACCGGATGGCCGAGCTTCATTAAACCGATTGATCCCAAATATATAGTTAAGATAGAAGATAACACCCTGGGAATGCAAAGAGTTGAAGTAAGAAGCAAGATTGGAGATTCGCATCTTGGGCATGTCTTTGACGATGGTCCCGAACCAACAAGGTTAAGATATTGTATGAATTCTGCTGCGATGAGATTTATCCCAAAAGAGAAAATGAAAGAAGAAGGTTATGGAGAATATTTGTGGCTGGTTGAGTAAATGAAAATAAAGGCAATAATAACCGGTGCTACTGGAATGGTTGGAGAAGGTGTTCTTCACGAATGCCTTCTGCATCCCGATGTAGAATCAGTTTTGGTAATAAATCGTAAACCGTGTGGGGTAAATCACGAAAAGTTGAAGGAGATTATTCACCAAGATTTTTTTGATCTTTCACAGATCGAAAATCATCTTTCCGGTTACAGCGCTTGCTATTTTTGCGCAGGAGTTTCTTCTGTTGGTAAAAAAGAGGATGAATATAAACGTATCACGTACGATTTAACTTTAAACTTTGCAAATACTTTATTAAAGCTTAATCATAATTTAACATATTGTTACGTATCAGGAGTGGGAACTGACAGCACAGAAAAGGGAAGAAGTATGTGGGCTCGTGTGAAAGGTAAAACAGAGAACGATTTGTTAAAACTTCCTTTTAAAGCTGCTTTTATGTTTAGACCCGGTTATATTCAGCCGACAGGAGGATTAAAGAGCACTTATAAAGTTTATAAAATTTTTGCTCCTTTTTATCCACTTATAAAATTACTTTTCTCTAAGTATGCTACAACACTAAAGGAAATTGGTTTAACAATGATAAATGTGACGCTGTATGGATCTGATAAGAAAGTTTTGGAATGCAGGGATATTGTTCAACAATCAAAAAGATGATTCTTTTTCAGTTACACTATAAAGCTTAACTTCATTTTCCTTTCCTTTAAGTTTTATTGAATCAATAAACTCAGTTTTGAATGATTCATCCCAATTAATCTTATCATTTAGTTTTTCAGATATAATAAAAGATTTACTATAAGTGTTGCAGACACCTTGTATTCTTGCTGCAGTGTTTATAGTATCTCCGTGGTAAGCTATTTCCCGCTTAAAATCTCCTACTTCAGCAACTGTAATTTTCCCAAGGTTTGCTCCAGCTTTAAATTGTGGAATAAATCCAAATTTCCTTGCATAGTAATCTTTTTTACTTTCAAGAAAATCTTGAAAAGCAAAGTAAAACCTTATACAACTCATATCTTTTAACCCATCTTCACTATTCCAGCTGAGCACAACCTCATCTCCAACATACTGATAAATCTCCGCATTAAATGGCGCTAAAACTTTGCTCACATCAAAAAAACAATCTTGTATCAACTCGCTGAATTTTATATGCCCTAATTTTTCGGCGTACGATGTTGAATCTTTTAGATCCATAAAAAGAAATATTCTCTGTTCAACTGATGGTTTGCGATATTTACCCAGAAGCAGTGGAATTAAAATTCCCGGACCAAATTTGTTATTCATCTGCTTAATAAAACTTATGATAATTATCATTACCGCCGTATAAATTGACGATGCGAAGAACATATTTCCTGAAAACAATTCGGTATAATTTATTAATGGGCTATCAACAAATCTTGCATCAAGAGATGTTCCTATGCTGTAAGCGATGAACCCAACCAAATACCAGGTGACAAGGTAAAAGACTCCTTTAATAAGAATTTCAATTCCGAGTGATTTCCCACGTAATCTTTTTTCAACAAAAAAATCTACTATACCAAGCACTGTTCCAAAGATGATTGCTGCCATTATAGCAACAATAATGTTTTCACCAAGATAAACATCAACCTTATGGGGATATAGACTCGTAACAGCTTTAGATATGAAATAGATTAAAATAAAAAATAAGATGTATGCAGCTATCCAAAAGTTTATCTGGGTTCCAATGTTAGATAATAAGGGATGCTTTAAGTAAAGTCTTCTGGCTGTTGTTGTGTAATCGAGTTTCATCTATCCTGTCAACTGTAAATCGAAAACCTCCATAAATATAGTTTATTCATTAAATATGTAAAAATGAACGAAAGACTTTTGAAGCCAGGCAGTGTGGTTCTAAATACTAATAAACTAAAAATAATTATCTTTGGTATAGAAATTGTTCCAATCATTTTTTAAGAAATCCAAGAAAGAATAATAATGAAAAAGTTTCTCCTTAATACTTCAGCACTCCTACTTTTATTTTCCTTTTCTACTTTCGCACAAATAACTGTTCAGGTTGGTGGTGGTTTGGGTGCAACGTCGCCCACAGGAAACTATGCGGGAACAACAATTGATTTTTATAGCGGTACTCATTATGGATTGGGTAGTGGTTTTAATATGCATGCAAAAGCCCGCGTGGGTTTACTGGGATTTAATTTGTTTGGTATGATTGACCACTCAACTTTAAGCAGTGGTGAGGGTGAAGGAGAGCCAGGTAATGGTAAGGTCGAGAATTCTCACAAAATATTTTCACTTAAAGCCGGACCGGAATATAATTTATCAATCCCTTTATTCCCCTTGGGATTTTATCTTAATGGCTTTGTTTCAGTTAATACAATAAGCGGGACAGCAAAATTTCAGGGATTAACGAAAGTTCCAAGCGGTGAATATGATATCGAATCTTCAACAAGATTTGGTGCAGGAGCCGGCGGCGGAGTTCTGCTGGATATTCTGCCTGTTATAACTTTGGATTTTGGAATTCAGTACAATGTTTATAACTTATTTGGTAAACAATACACTGCAAATGTAACATCACATCCAAGACTTGATGCTTACACTTCTCTAAATGATGAAAAAGATCCTCTTTTTGAATCAACTGAAGATAGAATTATTGGTGATTCCCGCTCTATGAACGCATGGCAGTTTACAGTTACGGCTTTGATAGGTTTGTAAAAAACAAGTAGTAAAAGTTAAACAATGATCAATTTAAAAGATGCTCAACTTCTTTTACTAAGCTGGGATAAACTTTTGATAATCTTTTAAGACCTGCAATTACATCTTTTTGCAGGTCATCAAAATCCAATTCATTTCCTCCACCAAGAGTGTAGGAGATTAGTATTTTATAATATTCTTCAGCCAGCTTTTCACTTCGTGCCATTATTTCACCCATTGCTTCAGGCGCTCCCCATCCTATTCCCCCTGATTCTTCGGTTAAGCTTAGCATAAGCCGTCGCATAACAGTGCGGGCGAATTCAATATCATCTTCAGCAATTTTTGAAACCACTTCACCCATTGCCGTTACCGTATTCTCTTTTAATCTCTTATCTGTACTACACAGAAATGAAAAAAGCACATTCACTAATTTCCGATCATCGTAATTATGAATTTTATAAAGATTGCATTCAAAATCATTTTGCTGTAAAAATTCCAATACTTCTTTTTTAAGTTTTTTCATCTCTCAATTCAACACTGAATATTCCTATATCGTATTTTTTCCCCTTTAGTTTTACTATACCATTCGATTCTATCATAAACTTTTCGTCAATCTTCTCATCGCTAAGAATACTAAGTAAATCAGCGGAAACCAGCAAGCAAGTTTTCAATCGGTTACAGGCATCCTGTATTCTTGCGGTTGTATTTACAGTATCACCATGATAAGCAATTTCTTTTTTTGCACCACCAATCTCAGTAATCACCACCTCGCCATAGTGAAGTCCCGCCTTAAATTCAGGTATTAGACCGTAATTATTTAGATAATAATCTGATCTATCCTTAATTGTTTTATCAAACTCAAAAAAGGCATTAATACAATTATTATCTTTTACGCCTTTTCCCAAATCCCAGGTTAAAATAACTTCATCACCCACGTATTGATAAATTGAAGCATCCCGATTAACAACAACGTCTGTTAAATCATAAAAGCAATCCCGGATTAGCTGGCTGTATTTTAAATGTCCATATTCTTCAGCGTAAGAAGTTGAAGATTTTAAATCTAGAAACATGAAAACCCTTATCTCTTCCTTTGGCTGATGATATCTTCCCAGTAAAAAATTTATTAGAACACCTTGCCCAAGCTTATCACTAATTTGCAGCATAAACAGCCCTGTCATCACAGCTATGCTCCAGTAAAGCATAATCAGTATAAAAATACGGTTGTTCAGATAGTTGAAATAAGAATAAAACACCTCAGTATGAAAAAATGGTTTATCTAACCCGATGCTGGCAACTGTTATAATAGCTAGGGAAGTGAAAATAAAAATATTTATCAGATAAAAAGAAGTTTTTAATATTAAAGTTTTTCCAAAAGCTTTCTTTCGAAGTAACTTATTAAAGTATAAAACTTCAAAAGAAGCTATAGCTGCACCACCCAATAGTGAAACTAAAATTGAAACCAATAAACTTCTTAATAAATTATATTCTAAGCCAAGGATATTAGTTGATATAGTATGATAGTTAAGGATTGTACTTTCGAAGAAAACATAGAAGAGAGCAGCTAAAACCCAGTAGCTGATAAGAAAAATAATTTTATATAATTTTATTTTAAACACTTAATAATCGTATTGCTATTGTTCAGATAATTTATTTCCCAAATAGAATAGTCAGATATTAACCGTATATATAAAGTATTTTTATTGCCTTAATAATTGTTGCCAAACCAATTAATCCCCACAGCAATACAAAAATATAATACGTTTTTAATAGTTCCGGCTTTCCAATTTTTACGCCTTTGTGCTTTAATTCTATTCTGGTAAGTATTGCTCTGCCTGCAAAATATACATACATACTTCCACCTATCATTCCGTAATAAACCCAAAGCGGGTCATTAAAAAGCAATAATACGC
Source organism: uncultured Ignavibacteriales bacterium (assembly GCA_963714405.1). Classification (GTDB taxonomy): domain Bacteria; phylum Bacteroidota; class Ignavibacteria; order Ignavibacteriales; family Ignavibacteriaceae; genus JAZGGS01. Next base: position 937,068 of record CAVQOH010000002.1, read on the forward strand.
CCGCAAATGGCAAAGTCCAAAGTGTTATCGAATCCCATTTTGCTTCGCCATGTGTGTCAGCGTAAAATGCAATATCAACATCTGTCTCCGGTTCAATTAAATTAAGTTTACCTGCAATTTTAGGAGTAAGTGCGGATAATACTTGCCCGCCCCAGGCAAGCAATCCAAAAATCAGTAGTAATATTCCCCAGATTATATCCACGATATTCACCTTCTAATTAATTAGTATCAAATATCAGTAATTTAGCTTTGTTTTCTCCTCCAGTTAAAGTTTGCATATTAGATGGAATGTGTCCCAAATCATTAAACGAAACTAATTTCATCGATCCTTCAGGGGATATCCGAACAATTGTTAAACTGCAATTGCCAATCGTCATTTGAAGCCAGACTTTAGTTTCAACACTTAAAACTTTAGTTACAAAATAACGTATTACATTTCCGTGACAAACAATAATATCATTTTTGTTATTTTCATCAGGCGAGGGGACAAAATATTTATCAAATGCATTTTCAAGATTTTCAACACATGTTCTTAAATCAATCTCACTTTCTCCTTTCATTATATCTTCACGCCAGGTTGGTGGAGTGCATTCACGTATTAGTTTTGATTGATTTAATATCAATTCAGGAAATTCATCATTTATTATCATCGCAGTTTGCTTAGCACGCATCATTGTGCTGCTTGTAAGGGTATTGAACGCAATCCCCATTGATTTAAGTCTTGCTGAAAGCAATCTTGTTTGAGCTATTCCAAGTGGAACTAGTTCTTTCCCAACATCAGGATCGCGTTCATCTTCAATGTTATAATCACCGTGACGAATAAGATAAAGAGTACGAATTCCGGTTGCGTTTGATTCGTTTATTTGCGCGGTTACAAAAAAAGGAGTAACTAATATTAAAATAACAATTAAAGTGCTAACAACGTTGAATAAAACATTTAAATGGGATACGCTTAAAAATGAAATTTTCATTCGAGTCTTCTTTCTTATATGTGAAAAAATTCGCAAATAGAAACTACTAATAATCAAAACTTAAGTTATGAGAAATAAATAGTAAAGCAGAAAATTTAAAAAATGGGGAACAGAAGAAATTCAAATTCGTCTTAAAACTTTGAATGGTTTTTATACTTAAACGGGATTTCTTATTTTGAACCATATAAATTTGGTTGAAAGGAAGATTGGTTATGGCTTTCAGAGATCAACAAAAATTGCTGGATGAACTTAAAAAACATGAAAGAAAGTTTACAAGGCAGGAATCTGATGAGTATAAAATATTTGTCAAAAGACAAAAAGATGATGAAGATTTTGATTCAGTATCAATGAAACGGCTTAAGGAACTTTATGATAAATATTATCAACCTGCTGATTTTTCAAAATATGATAAATTTTTTAAGAAAAGTGATGATTCTGATTAGCAAATAATTTAGAAACTTGATTGTATAAGCATTATTTTAAGTTGCTAAAGAGTGGTTATGTAAGTAATTTTGTTTTTCTTTTTCAATTCAGAGGCAAGGATGAATCTTAGGTTATTAAACAGGGTGTTTGCGGCAGCAGTATTTGTAATTTCACTTGTAATTTACCTGCTTACTGTTCAGCCATCGGTTTCATTTTGGGATTGCGGCGAATTTATATCTGCAAGCTATTATTTACAGGTTCCCCATCCACCGGGTACACCTTTCTTTTTACTTCTCGGTAATATTTTTACACATATTCCGTTTATAGAAAATATTGGATTGAAAGTAAACCTGATATCTGTATTTTCAAGTGCCTTCTCAGTATTTTTCTTATACCTTGTTGCTGTAAAACTTATAAACATTTACAAGGGAAGCAAACCAGATAATCTGCTTGATGCTTTATCAACATACGTTGCCGCAGCTATTGGTGCCTTCTCTTTATGTTTTAGTGATACATTCTGGTTTAATGGTGTTGAAGCAGAAGTTTACGCATTCAGTACATTTTTAGTCGCAATTATCACATACCTCATCCTTCGCTGGTATGAAAGAGCTGATGAAAAAGATAATGAAAAGTATATATTGATGATTGCTTACCTGGTTGGCTTATCCACAGGTGTTCACCTTATGAGCGTACTTGCAATTGTGCCAGTTGTTATGATTATCTTCTTCCGTAAATATCTTAAGGACGAAGAGGCACTAAAGAAGAGCGGTTTTATTTTTCTTATTCATGTTGGAGTTATTCTGCTATTTGCGATTATTTGGTGGGCAGGAGAAAAAACCTCTTCACCTCCAACTTCAGAAGCTTACAGAGATTTTGATTCTAAATTCAAATTGTTGTTTTTGGGCATTAGTGCTGTAATTATGGGAATTATGTGGAAGAAGGTTTTCAATAAAAATTCATTTTATATACCGTTAATTATAGGTGGTATTGCTCTTTTTGCTACGTATCCAGGTGTAGTAAAATTTCTTCCGGCTTTCATGAATCTTATTGCCGGGAATGATACTATATTCCAAATTGTACTTCTTATGGCAGTATTTGCAGCGCTGGGTTATGCTGTTAACTATACTATTAAAAACAACAAGCCAACCCTTCACCTCGTTTTTATGTCTGCAATTTTTATTCTTCTTGGATTTACAACATTTGCTACAGTTATTATAAGAGCAAACCAGGATCCACCTATGAATGAGAACGAACCTAAAACCTTTACCGAAGTTGAATCTTATCTTAACCGTGAACAGTATGGGGATTTTCCAACATTTAAAAGAAGATTTGCAACAGAACCGCACCAAATGGGAGTGTATTCAAATTACTCAACAGATCTTGAATTTTTCTATGTTTACCAGATGAACCACATGATGACACGTTATTTAATGTGGAATTATGCAGGAAGAGAAGGATGGGAACAGGATGACGGGGCAAACGTTGCACCATTCAACGATGTAGGAAACCTATTCGGCAAAGTAATTGCAGTTAATTTTAATGGTGAAGTTAAAGATTCGCTTTTTGGTATTCCATTCTTAATAGGGTTGCTTGGAATTTATTTCCATTTTCGTAAAGATTGGAAAATGGCATCAGTATTTATGATAATGTTTATATTGATGGGTTATCTCACTGCATTTTATCAAAACCAACAGCAGCCGCAGCCTCGCGAAAGAGATTATTTTTATGTGGGTGCGTTTTTTGTATACTCAATCTGGATTGCATTTGGTGTGCGGGGATTAATAGATCTTGCACAGGAAAAAATAAAAAATGTAACTATAAAAAATGCAGCTATATCTGGTATTCTGCTGATTTTATTTATTCTTATACCTGTAAAAATGCTTCAGGCAAATTATTTTACACATGATAGATCAGACAATTGGGTACCATGGGATTATTCGTACAATCTTTTACAAAGTTGCCAGCCAAACGCTGTGCTTTTTACAAATGGTGATAATGATACTTTCCCACTATGGTATTTACAGGATGTTGAGGGAGTAAGACGTGATGTAAAAATTGTGAACTTAAGCCTTCTTAATACGCCATGGTATATCAGGCAGCTTAAGTTTAATGATCCGTACAAAGTTGGTACACTTAATATAAGAATGAATGAAGCACAAATTTCTCAACTTAGACCTGTTCAATGGGAACCAAGAGTGCTTAGCATAAATACTCCTGTTCCTAAGGAAGGTGATTATTCGGAAGTGTTTGATAAATATTCAATAGTAGATTCATCCGTTGTTAAAGAAGGAAAAATTACATGGACAATGAACAACACACTCACTTTTGGTGATGTAAAAGCTGTTCGTGTTCAGGATCTTATGGTTAAGGAAATAGTTGAGGCTAACAACTGGGAGCGCCCAATTTACTTTGCCGTTACTTGCTCTAACGATAGTAGGATTGGGCTTGATAATTATCTCAGAATGGAAGGTATGGGTTTTAAAATTGTACCGGAAAAACGAACACCCGGTAAAGAGTTTGTTGATGCTGAGATGCTTTCAGCACAGTTAAAAGAAAACCCAGGATATAGTAAAGAATTTCAGCCGGGATTTAAATTCAGGGGATTAAATAACCCGGATATTTTCTTTGATAATAACCATAAAAGAATGGTACAAAACTATCGAAATGCATTTATGCGGCTTGCAGTTTATTATCAGAATGTTAACCGTAATGAATTAGTTATTAAAACCCTTGATGAAATGGATGAAAAATTGCCTTACAGTATTCTTGGAATTGACAATGGTTTACTATTTGAAATTAGCAATCTGTATTTGTTGGCTGGTGCGAATGACCGTTATATTAAAGTTGCAGAAGAAGTTGAAAGGAACGCACTTATTGAACTTGAACGAAACCCCGGTGAGGTTAATTCCTATTATAATCCGTATAGAATTCTTCTTGAGATATATGAAAATCTTAAAGATTATAAAAAACTTCTTGGTATTTGGCAGCGTCTTGAAGCATTTTATCCAAATGACCCATCTGTTAAAGCAAACATTCAAAAATACCAGCAGCTTGCAGCCGGGCAAGATAGTGTGAATAACTAGTTTAACTATTCCAGTTATTATTTTAATAAGCGGCATCCGAGCCGCTTATTTTTTGTATTTTTTGAATATGAAGATTTTAATAGTTGCGCTTTCAGGAATTGGTGATGCGTTAATGTTTACCCCCGCATTACATCTCTTAAAAAAACAAATCCCAAACGCACAAATTGATGCACTTGTTATGATGAAAGGAACTGAGGATATTTATTTCTTGAATCCCAACATCAACAAGATATTATATTTTGATTTTTTAAATGAAAGTAAACTTAAATCATTTCAATTTGTAAAAAGCTTACGAAATAAATACGATGCTTCAATAAACGTTTATCCTTCAAACAGGAAAGAGTATAACATCATTAATTATTTAATAGGCGCAACACGGAGAGCAGGAGTTAAATATTTAAGAAAAAATAAAAGGAATTTTGGCTTTTTAAACAATATAACGGTACCAGAAAATGATTCGGTGCATAATGTTCAGACTAATAGAAAATTATGTGAAGCACTTCTCGGTAAAAATTTTAATGAAGAAATACCGCTCGAACTTTTTTTGGCTGAAAAAGAACTTGGAGCAGCAAATCAATTTTATTCAGAACACTCAATAAGTAAAAATGATTTAGTAATAGGTTTTCATCCTGGTTGTGCAACACTTAAAAATCATATTAAAAGAAGATGGGAACCGGAAAAGTTTGCACAACTTGGTAAAAAGTTAATTGAAGAAAAAAATGCAAAAATACTTTTATTCGGCGGGCCTGATGAAAAACATTTAAAGGAAAATGTAAAAAACCAAATAAATTCTGAAAATGTATTCCTTATAAATTCAGAAAGCATAAGAGTAAGTGCTGCAATCATGAAGCGCTGTAACCTGCTTGTTACAAATGATTCAAGCCAAATGCATATAGCTGCAGCATTAAAGATAAAGGTTGTAGCAATTATTGGACCTACAAATAAAAATTATATTTATCCCTGGAAAACAGAACATAAAATAGCTTCTTTAAATCTTGAGTGCTCACCTTGTTTTTTCTATTCACCCAAACCACTAAACTGTGTAAGAGATGATGTAAAATTTAAATGTATTAAAGAGCTGGGGGTTGATGAAATTTATGAGGCGGTAGAGCAATCTTTGTAGGATTTCTGTATTTTTTCTTGTTCTTAAATCACATTGAATATTAAATCTTTCACATTAAAGAATATTATGAAAGAACAACAAACTTATAAAATCTATATTGTTTCTGATGGTTCTGGCAGAACTGTGGAACAGGCATTAAGTGCTGCATTGATGCAGTTTACTGATGTAAAGGTAAAACTTGTAAAAAGAGCAGAAGTAAGAACAGAGCAGAAAGTTAGGCAGATTGTTCAGGAAGCACACAAAAGTGGGGGATTTATAGTTCATACCTTGGTAACGGATAAGCTTCGCGGAACAATGCTGCGAAGCGGAAGAAAGTATAATGTTGATACTATAGATTTGATGGGTGGCTTATTAAGCAGGTTATCTGAAAAGTTTGCCGTTTCCCCTATGGAAAAACCGGGATTGTTTGGACAGCTTAATAGATCATATTTCCGCAGAGTGGAAACAATGGAGTTTGCTATAAATCATGATGATGGACACAGAGTGAATGAATTAAAAAAAGCAGAAATAGTATTACTTGGTGTTTCAAGAACATTCAAAACTCCATTAAGTATCTATCTTGCGTTTAAAGAATGGTTTGTAGCAAACATTCCAATTGTTATAGGCGAGCCTCTTCCGCAAACTATTTATAAAATTCCTGTTTCAAAAGTTTTTTGTTTAGATACAAACGCAAGGGCTCTTGCTGGTCTAAGAAGAACAAGGCAGGATTACCTTGGCGGAGCAGTTGGTGATTATGATGATATAGAATACGTAAAAATTGAACTTATGAATGCACGAAAAATTTTTAATACTCAGCCAAAGTGGTCTGTTATAAATGTTACAAGTAAACCTATTGAAGAAATCGCCTCAGAAATTTTAGCTATTAAAGGATTGAATAAATAAGTAATTAATATATTCAATTGCACCAAAAAAAAATCTTAAGGGGTAATTAAATGGCAACATCATTAAATATTGTTGAAGATTTTGTTTCACAAAAAAATATTGCAGTTGTGGGTGTTTCCAAGAATAAATCAAAATTTGGAAATACTATTTACAAGGAATTAAAAAACAAAAATTATAAAGTGTTTCCTGTTAATCCCAAATTTTCGAATTTTGGAGGAGATAAATGTTACCCAGACCTTTATTCGATTCCTTATAGTGTAGATGGAGTTATTATAAATGTATCCGCAACCCAGGCAATAAATTTGGTTAAAGATGCCAAAGAAAAAGGAATTAAGAGAATCTGGCTTCAACAGGGTTCACAATCTGAAGAAGCGGTTAATTTTTGCAAAAACAATAACATTAATTGTATAAGCAATGAGTGTATTTTGATGTTTACAGAACCATTAGGATTTATACATCGGGCACACAAATGGATTTGGAAAATTGCGGGTAAGTTGCCAAAGTAACTTATTAATAATATCAGATAAAGGAGTAAGATTATGAAATGCTTTTTTGTTTTCTGCTTAACTTCTATTTTTCTATTTGCATGTAATGCTCAAACAGATATTCCGTGGCAGGATAAAGCCGAACAATTTTTTAACAATAACCAGTATAACGAAGCAGTTGAGTTTTTAGAAGATCAACTTTTTATTAATCCAGATAACCAGGAAATGCATTATTACCTCGGGCAAGCTTATAAAGTCCTGGCTTGTGGAGATGGTTCAAGGATGAATGAAATAATTACTGATTATGCTTTAAAATCAGTAGTACATTTTAAAAGAGTAATTGAAATTTCACCTGAATATAAAGGCAGAGAATTTGTTGTAGGTCCATATTCAAAGCTGCAAAGTGAATGGGGCTCTCTTGCATTTAAATATCTGTACGAAGGTAAAGTTGATTCTACAGACTGGGCGTTTAGAACAGCGCAATCAGATGGTGCTTTCTTTCCCTCAATAATGGAATACAATAAAAATATAATGGCTTCATGCCAGCCCAATGCAATTTTATTCACTAATGGAGATAACGATACCTTTCCAATGTGGTTTCTTCAAATCATTGTAGGTTACAGAACAGATATTACTGTAATTAATTTAAGTTTGCTTAATGTTCCGTGGTATATAAAACAGTTAAAAAATAATTATCCAACTGGAGCAAATAACCTGCAGCTAAATTTTAATGATGATGAAATTGATTCGCTAAAACCAATTTTGTGGGAAGAGAGGAAAGTCTCTGTTAGAGTTGATGATCCTTTAAATATAAATGGTAAAATTGAATGGATATTTAAACCAACAATTGAAGATAGAGCAATCCGCATTCAGGATATTATGGTAAAGCATATTATAGAATCGAATAATTGGGTACGACCGATTTATTTCTCAGCGACTGTATCTGAAATTAATAAAATAGGTTTGCAAGACTATTTATCGATTGAAGGAATAGTATACAAACTTGAATCTCACAATCAAATTTTAAACTCTGAGCAGCTTGAAAAAAACTTAATGGAAACTTATACATTCAGCACAATAGATGAGTATCATGTAAAAAATGTTAACGAGATAAAAAGTTTATTTGCCAACTATTACTTCTGTTTTGCAAGATTAGCTTACTACTACATTGATGAAGGAAATAAAGAAAAAGCCAAATCAGTAGTTGTTGAAATGGATATTAAAATTCCCGAAGGAAAAGTTCCATTTACATCAAATAAAATGAAAAGTGCGATTCGGGATCTTAGAAAAGAAATAAGTGAGCAGAAATATTAAAATATCTCAGCTTCTCACAAATAAGAAAAGCAGGATTTTCTGGTTCTCCCAATTGAAAAGAGAACAAAAATCAATTTTTAAAATGTACAATTCCAGCAATTATTGGCAAATAGCACAAATGGAATATTATTTGTAAAGTAAGTAATTTGAAATCTAATTTTTAACTAAAAAACCAACAATAATCTTCTTATCAATTTAAAGGTGATTAAGATATGTTTGAATTTAAATTTACAGAAGAACAGAACATGCTCCGCGATATGGCAAAAGATTTTACTAATAATGAAATAAAACCAATTGCATCGAAAATTGATCAAGAAGCTAAAATACCCGCTGAATTAATTAAAAAAATAGGTGAGCTGGGTTTTCTTGGTACTTCCTTTCCTGAAGAGTATGGTGGAATGGGTTTTGGAGAAGTTGGATATTGTTTAGCACAGGAAGAAATTGCACGTGGATGTATGTCCACAGCTACATTAATCGGTGCACATCAATCAATAGGTGCTAATGTAATTTATCTTGGTGGAAACGAAGAACAAAAAAAGAAACATTTAACACCGTTAGCAGCAGGTGAAAAAATAGCAGCATTCTGTTTAACTGAAGCTCAAGCAGGATCAGATTCTTTTCATCTTAAAACAAAAGCAGAATTGGATGGAAACGAGTGGATTATAAACGGTGAAAAATTATGGATTACAAACGGCGCAATAGCCAATACACTTTCTGTTTTTGCTAGAACTGAAAAGGGTATAAGTGCTTTTGTTGTTGATGCAGAAACTCCCGGATTTACAGCCGGTCCTGCTGAGAAAAAAATGGGTATTAAGGGAAGCACAACAAATGCACTAAGTTTTGAAAATGTGAGAATACCAAAAGAAAATCTCATCGGTACAGATGGAAGAGGATTTTTAGTTGCTATGAAAACTCTTGATGCGGGACGGCTAGGATTGGGAGCTGCCTGCCTTGGCGCTGCAAAAGAGCTTCTGGAACTCTCCACACAGTATGCAAAAGAAAGAAAACAATTTTCGCAGAGTATTGATCACTTTCAGGCAGTGCAGTTTATGCTTGCTGAAATGGCAATGATGATATATAACATGGAATCAATAGTTTACCGCACTGCTACTGATTACGACTTAGGAAAAAAAATATCAACTCAGTCTGCTTATGTAAAATTATATTGTTCTGATTCACTTGATAAAGTTGCCGATAATGCAGTTCAGATTCATGGCGGAATGGGTTATTCACAAGAGCTTCCAATTGAAAGAATGTACAGGGATTCCAGAATTAATAGGATATTTGAAGGCACTAATGAAATTCAAAAAAGCATAATTGCCCACGATATAATTAAGAAAAAAGGCAAAATGTAGAATTGATGAAATCATCTGTAAATTTTTTAAAATTAGCACAAAAGGCAGAGGAGAAACAATGAGTGACAAGCAGCTATATTACTACAGAATTTATGATGATAAGGAAAAACTTAATTATCTAAAGAGTTCACTCAATCATAAAGAAGTTGAAAAATGGTTAAAAAAATTTGAACAAACTCATCAAAAATATTTTAACCCTGAGTTCATTCATTTTCTTAAAGAGCACGATCCGGAAGCAGAAATTATAGAAGTTAGCGATATATCTTATTAACCCACCCGTAATAAGAGTATCACTTAAAGATTCCGGGCACCCCGTATGGTAATTGCTGTCTTCTGCCCGGAATCATTTTTTTAATTTTTAGCAATTAAAACATTAACTATAACGTTATTTTTAATCAGGTAATAATACCAATGCACATTCTCATTGCAATCCTGGCAATTTACTTTGCCTTTATTTTTTTCTAATTATATTTATCTATCAATTTGAAAATTATTAATACGGCACATCATTGATTCATTTTATCTTCAAACCTTTTGAGGAAATGACTGACCGAGATTATGCAAAGGTTGGATTCAAATCCGGATTAGAAATTCACCAGCAACTTTTAACCGAAAAAAAACTATTCTGTCGCTGCCCCGCTGGCGAATATGGTAAAGAATATAATGCTGAAATCCTGAGGCATATGCGTCCGACACTTTCAGAGATGGGAGTATATGACGGGACAGCTTTAATGGAATTTAAAACCAAAAAAAATATCATTTATAGAATTAATCGAAATACAGTTTGTACATATGAAATGGATGACACACCTCCATTCCTGGTAAATAATGAAGCGCTTGATATAGCACTCGGAATTGGTATGCTGTTCGATTGCAACATAGTTGATGAATTACATATTGCCAGGAAGCAATATCTTGATGGTAGTATTCCAACAGGGTTCCAAAGAACTGCAATTGTTGCCTTGAATGGTAAAATTCCCTACAGGGATAGACAAATTGAGATTGTGCAGATGTCCATTGAAGAAGATTCCTGCAGGGAAGTAAGTGATATAGGGCATGAAAGAGTTTACCTTGCAGACAGGCTTGGAATGCCGTTAATAGAAACCGTAACTGAACCTGCAATGCGTACACCGCAGGAAGTTGAAGAAGTTGCGTGGTTGTGCAGTAAACTTGTAAGAAGTACTAACCGTGTAAGAAGGGGAATTGGTGCAGCTCGCGAAGATGTTAATGTAAGTGTTGAAGGAGGAACTCGGGTTGAAATAAAAGGCGTTCCAAAAATATCCAAAATCCCGCTGCTTACTTATAATGAAGCAATGAGGCAATGGAACCTTTTAAGATTACGGGAAGAATTAAAGCGAAGAAAAATTACTCCTGATTCGTTTAAAGCTGAATCATTTGACATTACTACAATATTAAAAAAGCCACACTACGCCCCGCTTAAAGAAGCCGTTAAAGCAAAGCTCAAAATAAAATGTGTTCTTCTGGAAGGATTCCAGGGCCTGCTTCACTGGCAGACCCAGACAGATACTTATTTCTCAAAGGAAATTTCCGATCGCGTTCGTGTAATCGCATGCTTAACTACGATTCCAAATCTTATTCACTCAGATAGTAAAAGCGATACTATAACTTCATCGGATTGGCAAAGAGTAAGAAAATTTGTTGCTGCAACTGAGAATGATACACTGGTAATTGTTTGGGGTAATGAAGAAGACACACAAACCGCTGCTAATGAAATAATAATTCGCGCTAAAGAAGCAACTTTGGGTATTCCATCTGAAACAAGACAAGCATTAAGTGATGGTACTAATGGATTTGAAAGAATACTACCCGGGGCAGATAGAATGTATCCGGATACAGATCTTCCTCCCAAAAAAATTGGTGAAGAAAGACTAAATGAAATAAAAAAATGGCTTCCCGGAAAATTTTGGAATAGAATTGAATGGTACCGTGAACTTAATATTCCCGAAGATACAATCAATGATCTTTCACTATCTGCATATGCTGAACTATTTAGAAAGGCTGTTACAGAATGGAAAGTTAATCCCACAACTGCGGCTGTTGTGCTCATTCAATATCCAAAACGCTTAAAGAAAACAGGGTATAACACTGAATTGTTAAATGAGAATATTTTTTCAGAAATCTTAAAAGCATATTCAGAAAGCAGAATTCCCCGCGATGCTATCCTTTCAGCACTTCAAAATGTTATAGAACTTGGTTTGTTTACAGAGGAAATTTTTTTCAAAGCAATAGATGATGAGGAACTTAGTTCATTAATAAAATTAGCTAACGGCGAAGTGAAAAAAACGAGATTGTATGATGAAAAGAAGACCGAACACATTCTTATGGGTTTGTTGATGAAAAAATTACGTGGAAGAGTACCTGCACCTTACGTTGCTGAAAAGATTGGTTATAAAAACGGAGGACAAAAGTAATGTCTGACAAAAATGATTTTAAAGGTTATCGCGGTGCAGCCCTGATTAAATTAAAAAAGTTTAACGCTACTGTTTGGAGCGATGTGGTAATAGAAACGGATAGCGGAACTTACAAAGGATTAATCCTGCCGCGTTCTGAAACGGCAGATGAATTTCATATTGTGTTAAAACTTCCAATCGGTTATAACATTGGAGTTTCGGCTGAAAAGATAATTGATATTAAAATAAATGGAAGAAGAGAAGCTAACTACAAAATTCCCGAACAGGATTTTCCGCATGATCCTTCAAAACCAAGAGTAAAGTTATTCGGAACCGGTGGAACAATTGCAAGCCGGCTCGATTACAGAACGGGTGCTGTAATTCCTGCATTCTCCCCCGGAGAACTTTATGGTTCAGTTCCTGAACTTGCAGATTACTGTAATCTTGAAACAGAAAAACTCTACGGCGAGTTCAGCGAAAACATAGGTCCATTTCACTGGAAAGGAACTGCCGAAGCAATTGGAAAAGAAATCGAAAAAGGTGTGCAGGGAATTGTTGTAGGGCACGGTACTGATATAATGCATCACACAGCGGCTGCACTTTCATTTATGGTTCAGAAATCACCTGTTCCGATTGTTATGGTAGGCTCACAAAGATCGAGTGATCGACCATCATCAGACGCAGCGCTTAATCTTATTCACTCTGTTAAAACAGCCGCAGAAAGTGATATCGCGGAAGTTATGGTTTGCATGTTTGGTCCCACGTCCGATCTTTACGGTTTGCTCCATAGGGGAACCCGTGTAAGAAAAATGCATTCAAGTTACAGATCAACTTTTAGAACGATTGGCGATATACCTATTGCAACAGTTAGCCGTGAAAAAATAACACCAATTCGTGAAGACTATAAAAGAAGAAGAGATGATAAAGATGTAATCATCAATCCTGCTTTTGAGGAGAAGGTCACTATTGTTTATTACTATCCAAATATGCAGCCTGATATTATAGATTCACTTATTGAAAATGGTTACAGGGGAATTGTAATTGCCGGAACCGGTTTGGGTCATGTAAATAAACCCATGTACCCGGCTCTTAAGCGTGCGCGGGAAGCGGGAGTTGCTGTTTATATGACGGTGCAGACTTTATGGGGATATGTACAGATGTATGTTTATGAGACAGGCAGGGAGATGATGGATCTTGGTGTAATACCTGCTGCTAACATGCTTCCGGAAGTTGCATATGTAAAGCTTGGCTGGGCGCTTGGACAAACTGATGACTTGCATAAAGTAAAAGAGATTATGCTCACTCCGATATCAGGTGACATTACTGAACGTGAACCAAGCAATGGATACCTGATTTACCAGGGCGGCTTACCCGAAGTAGAAGAGATGATTAAGAAAAGCTGGAAGTAATAAAAATTGATAATAAGCACAAGTGAGTTTGAGAAAATATCAAGTTAATCCCCAGCAAACTCCTTCCCAAAGAAATTTTTGAACCAAAAATTTAGTCTATTTCTTTGAGAGTGGCTCCATTTTGGCATCCACCAACCGTGCCCTTCATCAGGGTAGATCATTAATTCAAAATCCTTATTAAAAGTTTGCAGAGCTTCAACTAGTTGCAGGGTTTGCTGGAAATGAACATTGTCATCAACAGTTCCTGCAACTATTCTTAATTTACCTTTAAGATTTTCAGCATGAGTCATCACAGAACCAAATTCGTATCCTTCAATATTATCATCCGGTCTATCCATATACCGTTCTGTATAAATATTATCATATAATTTCCAATCAGTTCCAGGAACTTCAGCATAACCATGCGTAAAATAATCTGCGCCATAAGTTAATCCCAGCAAAGCCATGTAGCCGCCATAACTTGCTCCTTCAATACCTATTTTTGTTTCATCAATAAATGGCTGTTCTTTTAACCATTTAACAGCCTCAATGTAATCAAGGATTTCTATCTTGCCCAAATTTCTGTGCATTAAAGAAGTACCCTTTTTACCAAAATGTGATGATCCTCTATGATCAACCTGAAAATATATTATTCCGCTTTGAGCAATAAAATATCTATCCAGGAAATGGTAGTAACTATTTTTAACATCTTCGTAACCGGGTCCGCCGTAAATTGCCAGAATAACCGGATACTTTTTATTCTGATCAAAGTCTTTTGGTAGAATCCACATTGCTGGTAGATTTAGACCATCTGAAGTTGGGATTGTGAAAAATTCTGCTTCACCTAAATTATAATCATTGTAAAATTCTGTTTTTCGATCAGCAATCTTTCTAATCTGATTTCCTTCGCCATCAAATAATTCAATAAAAGCAGGTTGGTTGGCATTGCTGGATATATCATAAAAGAAAGAACCATCAGGTGAAATAGTTGTGTTATGCACCCCTGCTGATTTTGTTAATTGCATAAATTCATTTCCATCAAGACTAACTTTACAGAGGTGAGTTTCCAGAGAATTATGAACCGAACCGTTAAAGTAAACATCGCTATTCTGCTCATCTACAAAATTTATTTTTTCAACATTCCAGTTTCCTGCTGTAATTCTATTTATTAACTTTCCATCCATATTGTAATAATATAAATGCCGCCAACCGTCTTTATCAGATCTTAAAATAAAACCATTACCGTTATTAAAAATGTAGATGTCCTCAAAAAAATCAACCCACGATTTTTGTACTTCTGTATAAATTAATCTGTTTTTTCCGGTCGAAGGATTTGCAGATAGTATTCGTAATGTATCCTGTTCCCGGTTAAGAACCTGGTAGAATAATTCATTACAATCCATTGTCCAAAATGGCCAGGCAGTATATTGATCAACATTTTCATTTTCTTGAACCCACACAATACAGTTATCCTTTAAATGTGCTATTCCAAGTTTTACATTTGGATTTGGATCTCCAGCCTTTGGATAGTGTTCCCACTCAACGGAACCATGGACTCCATCAGAAAAAAACAATGGAAATTTTGGAACAGGGGAATCATCAAACCATAAAAATGAAATCATATCACTGTTTGGTGCCCACCAGTAGGCTTTATTGTTTGTTCCTCGGCCCAGTATTTCCTCCCAATAAACCCATGAAGCCCAACCATTATAAATTTCATCCGAGCCATCAAAAGTTAGTTGTGTTTCAATTCCTGTTTCTATATCAACAGTAAACAAATTATGCTCTCTTGTAAAAGCAACTTTTTTACCATCCGGTGATAATGATGGATTGTTTTCAATTGTTACTGTTTCGGTTAACTTTTTTAATTCATCACTTATAACCGAATAATGAAACAAGTCATTATCCTTATTAAAAAGAAATCCTGTATAATCATTCGATACTTCAATAGCTTGCGATGCATCAAACTCCTCTGGAAGATACTCATTAATTTTTGTATAATTTACAAATATACTTTCATCACTGTTCACTGCATTTACCTTGATAATGTAATTAATAGTATCAACACTCTTTACTTGAAGATAATGCAGATTATCAATCCAGCCTTTCATCGCAGGTAACCTTTGTAAAATTTCGGGTTCACTAAATTCATAAACTTGGGAAAAAGTTAATTTATTATTTTGTGCACATATTTCACACTGAAAAGTGATTAAAAAAATAATAGATAAGATTAAAATACAGTTCGCGGTTTTCAAACTCATTTTGTATTCTGCTGTAATTATATTATGAAGGATAAATAATAATAGTCTATAAAAACAAATATCGCTTTAATTGAACAATCTTTCAAACCAGTAAAATAATTTGATCTGCGCAGATAACCTTTTTATTAAATAAAAATAAGTTTAATTTTCGTAAAAAAATCAAATAGGATTACTGAATATTTTTGCATATAATAATGATTAATTAAATACTTAAGCTTTAAAATTTAAAATATTATAATTAAAACTTAGGAGAGCCATATTAAAAAGATCATAATAATAATTGCAGCGGTTGCTTTGATAATTCAATTTTTTCCCGTAAAAAGAGATAACCCACGTATAACAGCCGATTTTTATACGCCGGCTGTTGTGAAAAATATCTTTGCAAAAGGATGTTATGATTGTCATTCAAATCAAACCAAATGGCCATGGTATGCTTACATTGCCCCAGTAAGTTGGATTGTTGCACAAGATGTGAATGAAGGAAGAGCGCATTTAAATTTTTCAGATTGGGGAAATTATAGCGGTGAAAAACGTGCTAAACTTATGGGCGAAATTTGGGAAGAGCTGGATGAAGAAAGAATGCCACCCGGGCTTTATTTATTTATGCATTCAGATTCAAAAATTTCTATAGAGGAAAAAAGTTTAATTAAAAGCTGGGCTGGTAAATAAATTTTAACCAAAATTTATGTAGCAAGATTAAAAAAAATTTTCGAGAATTCTTAACTGGGAATAAGAATAAATGAAAAAGGTTATTGTATTAGGTGCTGGAATGATTGGCAACGTTGTTGCAGTGGATTTAAGTAATGATTATGAGGTAACTGTTGTTGATAAAGATTCGCAAAAACTAAATTTCCTCAGGGAAAATCATTCGTTAAGAACCATTATTGCTGATCTTTCCACTGAAATTAAAATCCAGGAATTAACTGTTGAATATGATCTTGTTATTGGTGCTCTTCCAGGATTTATGGGTTATAAGGCGCTTCACTCCGTAATAAGTGAAGGAAAAAATATTGTTGATATTTCTTTCCTTCCTCAGGATACTTTTAAACTAGATGAACTTGCAAAAGAAAATGATGTTACTGCTGTTGTTGATTGTGGGATATCGCCTGGATTGAGCAATATTATACTTGGGTACCATAACCAAAACATGCAAATTGATGATTACAAATGTATGGTTGGCGGATTACCGGTTAAAAAAGAATGGCCTTTTTATTTTAAAGCTTTTTTTTCTCCTGCAGATGTAATTGAAGAATATATTCGCCCTGCACGAATTGTTCGAAATGGAAAAATACTTGAAATGGAAGCACTTTCAGAGCAAGAAACGATAGAGTTTACGGAAGTTGGTAAACTTGAAGCATTTAATACAGACGGGTTAAGAACGCTTATTCATACTATGAAAATACCTAATATGATAGAAAAAACCTTCGCTACCCGGGGCATATTGATATTATGAAAATGCTGAGAGAAACCGGTTTCTTTGGAAAGGATGAGCATAAAAATTAAAGGAGATGAAATTAAGCCAATCGAATTAACATCAAAATTAATATTCCCACATTGGAAACCGGATGAAGATGAAAAGGAATTTACAATTTTAATGATGATAATTAAAGGAACACAGAACGGTAAGAAAAAAGAATTGGTTTATACTGTTTTTGATAAGTATGATGAAAAAACAAAAACAACTTCTATGGCTAGAACAACTGGTTATACCTGTTCAACTGTGGCAAGATTATTTTAAATAACGATTATAAAAAAAAAGGAATTAATCCACCTGAATTTATAGGTGCTAATCCGGTTTGCTATGAAAAAGTTATGACGATGATAAAGAATAAAAATATAAAAATCAGTTATAAAGAAAATACTACTTGAACAAAAATTTAAGAACATTTCTAAATAATCTCCTCTTTAATCATCAAAATAAAATTAAGGGAGCTGAAGATTGGCTAAAAAAAAGAAAAACAAAGAAGAAAAAAATAAAAAGGAAGTTATTTACAGCGATGTAAAACATGAAAAGAGAAAAAAGCAATTAGCAACCGAACAATATGAAGAACAACTTACACTTCATCCAGATTGAACTGGTAAAGTTGCAGAAATGGATCGTTAAAAAAAAATTGAAAGTTGTTGTTATTTTTGAGGGACGTGATGCAGCGGGTAAAGGTGGTGTTATTAAAAGAATAACACAGAGATTAAATCCACGTGTTTGCAGAGTTGTTGCGCTTGCTACACCAACCGAAAGAGAAAAAACTCAATGGTATTTTCAAAGATATGTTAAACACTTACCTGCAGCAGGCGAAATGGTATTATTTGATAGAAGCTGGTACAACAGGGCAGGAGTTGAATATGTAATGAAATTTTGTTCTGATGAAGAACACCGTGAATTTCTAAGATCATGCCCTGAGTTTGAACGAATGCTGGTTCGTTCAGGTATTATTCTTATTAAGTACTGGTTTTCTGTAAGCGATGAAGAACAGGAGAGAAGATTCCAGAATCGAATAAAAGATAGAACAAAAAGATGGAAACTTAAGCGAAATGGATTTGCAATCAAGAGAAAAATGGATTGAGTATTCCAAAGCAAAAGATATTATGTTTGCTCATACTGATATAAAACAGGCTCCATGGTTTGTTGTTGATGCCGATAATAAAAAACGTGCAAGGTTAAACACAATAAGTCATCTTCTAAGTTCAATTCCTTATGAAGACATTAAACCGAAACCCATAGAGCTTCCACCACGGCAGAAAAAAATAGGATACGTAAGACCTCCGTTTGAGGACCAAAATTTTGTACCGGAAAAATATTAGTCTAATCTAATCATTCAATAATAGATTTAAGTGTGATCGAAGCAGTAATAAAAAGAATATTTTTGATAATTGTCTTATTATTTGCTCTTTCTGCTGTAAGCTACTCTCAGCAGGAAATTGAAGTTCCAAAAGATACTATTTTAAGATACCAGGGATTTACACCAAGTTTAAATTATAATTTTGATGAATTAATCTTCTTACGATGACCCATCCTTCCTCATATATAACCTGCCTAATTATAATAATTCTTCAACAATATGGTTAAGAACAGGGCTCGCATTATCCTCATCATTATTATATAAGGATGAAACAGAAACTCATCAGCACTTTACTTCCATTCTTCACAAACAATATTTAGAAGATTCTAAATTCGATCCTGTTCGTTATGTATTGGGAATGGCACAACTTGGTGCAGTGGGATACCTGGTCTATAGACGCATTAAGAAATTTGGTTTTCGTTGATTCTCCAGCGCAATCAGTTATTCTAAAAAATCTATTTCTGGTAAAGGATTTATAAAGAAATAGTATTATCTTAATATTATAATCATATTTGTTTATAAACATTATTAGAAGAATATTTTAATTGAAAGTAAGGTTATGCTAAGATACAGTGCAGACATAAAAAGCTTAATATATATAGCTTTAACAACTTCATTATTTGTTTTACAATGGACTCATTACCGGCGTAGTTTGGTATATATATCCGATTTATCTTTTCCTATCTGTTGCAGTTTCTGTAATGACTCATAATCATAACCATATCCCAATGTGGAAGTCTAGATTATTAAATACTCTAACAGACTGGTGGCTAACAGTGTTTTATGGTTTCCCGATTTTTTCTTGGATACCGACACACAATAAAAACCATCACAGACTCAATAACAAGGAAGGCGACTACACTATTACTTACAGGGCGAGCGAAAAAAACAACTTTCTTACTCTCCTATCATACCCGAGCATTAGCGGTTTTTACCAGCAGAAACCAGTGGCAAATTACTTAAAAGACATGTACGCCAATAATAAGAAAACTTTTTACCTGTGCATAATGCAGTATGTTGTTTTGGTTGTATGGATTGGTACAGCGATTTTGATTGACTGGGAAAAAGCATTATGGTTTGTAATAGTTCCACAACAGGTTTCGCTTTTTAGTGTATTAATTTTTAATTACGTGCAACACGTTCATGCTAATGAAAAATCTGAATGGAATCATTCAAGGAACTTTACAGGACTACTGAACTTCTTATTATTTAATAACGGATTACACACTATCCATCACGAAAAAGCTGGACTGCACTGGAGCCTGATTCCTGAAGAACACAAAAAAATCGAGCATCATATACATGATTCGTTGAAAGAAAAAAGTTTCTGGTGGTATATTTTTCGAGTTTATGTACTCGGTCTGTTCTCTAAAAAATTCAGAACAGTTTCGATGAGACTGCAGAGATTAGAAATGGAAGACCAGACCATTCCTGCATAAATTTGCTAACCAGGTAAGGAAAAATTTTTATCAACAGCTTATTAAATAGCACACTGGTCTGATCATTCAACCGTTCATCCGCACCCTAATTCATTCCTGTAACAATCTGTAATTTGGGAAACTACACTCCATCTCTTTCGTCTCAATAGGTAAAGCTAATCCAGAAAACAGCAAAGGAGATAGATTATGAGAGCACGTTTAACAAATTATTTTTTTATTTCATTTCTCTTCATCTTAACAGGATTTACCGCGTTCTCCTGTGCAAATTCCACTAACAGTAGTTTTAGCAGTGATACACTTCATAAAGAAAGTGATAATTATCTTTCATTTTACGATAATGAAAACGGGAGAAATAATCACTGGGAAATAAACTATGAGGAAGAAAAAATTGTTTCCATCTATAGAAATGGAGAAATGATACCGAGAGAAGATTACGAAGAATACAGACATATGATAAACGAAAAACTGGATGAAGTAAGGTTTGGATATAACGAGTATAATTTTAAAAATAGTCATTTCGGTTTAAATTTTGAGGAATTTCATGATGAATTGAAGAAACTAAATAAGAAAATTCACAGTCATGTAAAAATTGATGTAGATTTTAACGAAGAGAAATTCGAAAAAAGTATGGAATGTTTGAAAGAAAAACTTGAGAAGTTAAAAGAGCATCCATTTAATATTGATTTGGAACTTGATTTTGATGAACTGGGTGAAAATGTAGATGCCAAACTACTAAAACTTGATGATCTTGATATAAACTTTGAAGAGTTGGGTAGACAGATGAAAAAACTGAATGAGGAACTGCAGGAAATGGATATCGATTTGGATAAACTGGACGAAGAACTGGAATCCCTGAATAAGTTTATTGATAAGTTAAAAGAAGAATTAGCAGCAGATGGATATATAGATATTAACGATGAAAATGTTGAAATCAAGGTTTCTGCAACTGAAATTCTTGTAAACGGAGTCAAATTACCCGAAGAAAAACTGAAGAAATATAAAAATCTTTATAAAAAATATATGGGAGAAAATTTAAGTCAGGACTCAAATATTTACATACATTGAATTGTGATTAAAAAATAATATCATATTGTTCTCCATGAATAAAATAGTGGATTGGTTTTGCGTAAATTACAATTTGTAACTGCAAAATATTTATTCTAAATTTAGGTGTCTCGCAAAAAAAATCAGGTAAAAGCACTTCTAAAAATTACGGCCTTATCTAATTTTTGTCCAGCTGTTGAGAGAAATAAATACTATTAATTAAATAAAGCAAGGAGTTAAAGATGAATATCTATGTGGGTAACATTGCACAGGATGTCAGCGAAGAGGAGCTTACAAATTTATTTACGGAGCATGGAAAGGTGAGCAGCGCAAAAATCTTACGTGATATGTTCACCCAAGAATCAAGGGGCTTTGGTTTTGTTGAAATGCCCAGCCAGTCCGAAGGGCAGAAAGCAATTGAAATCTTGAACACTTTTGAGCTTAAAGGGAAAAAACTTGTTGTTAATGAAGCACGTGAAAGAAGAGATAGAAGAGGCGGTGGTGGTGCACGCGGCGGTAGAGGTCGCGGTGGCGGCGGAAGAGGCTACTAATCATTTTATTAAATATTTAAAGAATGCCGCACTTTATGCGGCATTTTTATTTTATGGGTAATAACCAAATAAGATACTTGAGCAAAAAATGTTCCCTTACTTAGCTTTGTAAACCGGGGTGTTAACAAAAAGGACATTAAATTTCTATTTAATTAACATCATCTTTTTTGTTTCAACAAAATTATCAGATGTTAGTTTATAATAGTAAATACCACTCGTAAGATCATTGGCATCAAAAACGAATTGATAGTTCCCAGCAGATTTTACATCATTAACTAATGCAACCACTTCCTCACCAATCGAAGTAAAAACCGTAAGCCGCACATTTGTTTTTTCAAACAGGGTGAACTTAATTTTAGTTGAAGGATTAAATGGATTCGGATAGTTCTGTAACAATTTAAAGATTAGTGGGACCGTAATATCAACTACATCATCAAGATTATAGTACTCAAAGGTACCATCAAAATCTATTTGTTTAATTCTGTACATGTAATTTCCAGCTGCAAGTTTCTTATCAACAAAAGTATAGCTGTTAATATCCGTTGAGGTTCCGTTTCCATTAACAAATCCAATTTGGTACCAGCTGTCACCTACTTGCATTCTTTCAATCTCAAAACCAAAATTATTTAACTCTGATGATGTTTGCCATGTAAGTGTCACATCATTTTGGTTTATAGAAGCTGTGAAGCTGTTTAATTCAACTGGTACAACAAGGGCAACGAATGCAGAATCCCAATTTCGGGAGGGATTTTTATATCCGGCATTAACAATATAATTACCTGCTGATGGGGCTGTTAAAACAAATGGGTTGGTGTTAGTTGAATTTATAAAATCAACAACATTACCCTGTTCATCTACTAGCTCACCCCCAACTCTGCTGCTAGTTCCGGTAACCAAAACCTCTATGTTTGCCGAATCTAAAATTGTAATTGATACATCACCATCCGAAAATGAGTGACATCCTGAACCACCACATCCCGGATTTGACCCATTGAAAGAGGCCTCAGAAAAAAGCGTTGGGATGAATAACAGTGATATTAAAACAAATAGAAATCCAAAAACTAATTTCATTTTATTCTCCAAACAAATGATTATTAGTTGCCAATTATACAATAATTGTACCTTTAATTATTTGATAAATATTAAACATTTATATTTTAAAAGTAAAAACTAAGGCAAAATTGACGGTAACTGTGAATAAATTGTCATCAATTTATCTGCTTAAAATTGTTAAATGATTACAATCGCTATGATAACATCGGTTTTTTCAAATTTGTGATAGGGATAACATAATATATTTGTTATAACACATAAATGTTCATAATTTATTGTATTAAATAAACAATTATTATTAACAGAGGTAATCTATGACACAAAAAAAAGTAATTGCCGTTCTAGGAGCAACGGGAGCGCAAGGCGGCGGATTGGTTCGTGCTATTTTAACAGACAAATCCACTGAATTTAGCGTACGCGCTCTAACAAGAAATGCATCGTCTGATAAAGCAAAAACATTAGAAGAAATTGGTGCTGAAGTTGTTACTGCTGATATTGATAATTATGAAAGTATGGTACAAGCATTTAGCGGTGTACATGGAGTTTTTGCCGTAACTAATTTCTGGGAACATTTTTCTGCGGAGAAAGAAACTGCCCAGGCTGCATCAATCGCAAAAGCAGCAAAAGAAGCCAAAGTAAAACATGTTATCTGGTCAACACTCGAAGATACGCGCAAATGGATTCCACTGAATGATAACCGTATGCCCACACTTGGCGAAAAGTATAAAGTTCCTCACTTTGATTCAAAGGGTGAAGCAGATAAATATTTCACAGAGCAGGGCGTACCTGTTACGTTTTTATTAACTTCTTTTTATTGGGAAAATTTTATTTACTTTGGAATGAACCCTAAAAAAAGTGAATCTGGCAGTCTTGCTATTACTTTTCCAATGGGAGATAAAAAACTTCCTGGAATTGCAGTGGGGGATATAGGAAAATCCGCTTACCAAATATTTAAAAAAGGAAATGAATTTATTGGTAAAACAGTCGGAATCAGCGGTGATCAATTAACCGGTAAGCAAATGGCTGATGCGTTTACCAAAGCTCTTGGACAGGATGTTGCTTATAACGCCGTACCTTTTGATGTTTACAGAAGCTTTGGTTTTCCGGGTGCTGATGATCTGGGAAATATGTTTCAGTTCAATCATGATTTTGCTGATTACTTTTGCGATGTAAGAAAAGTTGAAACTGCAAAGAAATTGAATCCTGCATTACAAAACTTTTCAAGCTGGCTGGAAGAAAACAAATCAAAAATTCCTTTGGAATAGAATGCTGTAAGGCGCGGCAGATCTTACTGCCGTGCTTTCCATTTACTTTACCTCTCAATTTGATGCTAATCTTCGTTTAATTTAATTTGAAACAGTAAATAATTTTGTTATTATCTGTTTAATAAAGGATTTAGTATGAAAACAATTGTGCTGTTTATTTCATTATCATTTTTTTTAACTATAATGGGTTGTGCAGGTTGCGATGGTGAAAATCCTGGTGTACAATTGGTAAATAACGGAACTGGCAAAGCGGATATTCAAATTAAAACGTCCAATGGCAATACAGAAAATATAAATAATATACAGCCGGGCACTTCTTCAGAAAGAAGATTTTTTGCAGCCGGTAATATTGAATTTACCATTACGATACAGGGAGTTGCTGACCCTGTTGTTTATAACCTTCAGGCAACCACTTGTTATGATTATACTGTAATAATTAATCCCAATAACAGTGTTACTTCTTCAGGCAGGGAAAGAGATTAGACTTTTATTGACTTGAATCTAAGTGTTTCGGCAGCGAGTAGTTATTTTATTTTAAAGAATTTTAAGTGTAGATATTAGAGGAGAATAGTTATGCACAATCAAATATTACTTTATATTGGTGCAGGCATTACTTTTTTCTGGGGAGTTGCACATCTCTTCCCAACTGCATCTGTAGTAACTGGTTTTGGAGAAATTTCTACAGATAATAAAAACATCATCACAATGGAATGGATTATTGAAGGAATCGCGTTAATATTTATAGGCTTAATTGTTGGGGGGGTTACTTTTATAAACGAACATAACAACACTTCTAATTTTGTTTATGCTTCATCATCAGTAGTTTTAATTATACTTGCAGTTGTTTCATTGTTTACTGGATTTAAAGTAAATTTTTTACCCTTTAAACTCTGCCCGCTCCTGTTTACTCTATCTGCAGTGTTGATTTTTTTTGGATACTAAACTAAAATTGGTTTTACTTAACCTGTAGAACTTCAAAGTATATAGGATATATGTCATCAACACTAATTATATCAATCATATTAATTACTGCCGCATTACTCTTTTATTCAGTGGGAGTTTGGGCAGAAAAAATAGCACGCTATCTTAAGCTTTGGCATGTTTTTGCTTTTTGGGTAGGATTTACTTTTGATATTTCCGGAACGTGGGTTATGCACACAATAACAGAGGGACCATTAGATTTTAGTAATCCGCACACTCTTACAGGGCAAATTGCTCTTTGGCTTATGTTTTTACATGCTTTGTGGGCATCCTTTGTTGTAAAAAAAAGGAATGAAAAAAGGCTGACACAATTTCACAAATTCAGTTTAGTAGTATGGCTTATTTGGCTCATACCTTATTTTAGCGGTATGTATCTTGGTATGCATGCTTAATTGGCTTTAATGATTACTTAAACCATAAGAATTTATCGACAGATTTATATGTCGCTAAAAGATATACTAAAAATTATACTTCTACCCATTGTAATAATATATTTTAGCGCTGTTTTAGGTTATTTAATAATGATATCAACAACAGCAGAAAAAAGCTGTCTGCTCGATGCTTTATCTCCTGTATTATTGTTTAATGAAGTGCTAAATGGAAATAGTACGGTTATCTATACAATTGGAGCAGGTATAATGCTTTATATATACTTGAGAAGATTTTTCAGAAGAGAAGATCTCGAAGAAAAAAATGAAGATGATAGTACTGATGATTATAGTATCTAAAAATAAAAAGGCGAACAATAGTTTACACCTAAATATTTGACTTAACCTTAGCTGCTTATTTTGTAAGCGTTATCTTATGCATTTTTAATTTTGAATTAAGTTGCAGCTAAATGATAATGTTGTTGAAAAGTTGTGTTATTATAATTAACAGTTGGGTGTCATCTATGTGAAAGGTATTTTATGAAAACAATAATAAGTATCATTTTATTTACATTTCTTGTATCTATAAAAATTTCTGCGCAACAAACATCTTTTCAGGACTCATTGCTGGATAGGATGACAGGTAACTGGATTTTAAAGGGGACTATTGCCGGGCAGGAGGTTACGCACGATATTGAAGTCTCGTGGATTCTTGAGCACCAGTATTTACAGATATCTGAAATATCCCGTGAAAAAGATGCAGACGGCACAGCAGCCTACGAGGCTTTGGTGCTTATCGGTTGGGATTCTGAATTGAGTAAGTATGCTTGTCTCTGGCTGGATGTTACCGGCGGTGGAGGTCTATCAGCCAATGCTATTACCGGTTATGCAGAACAGAATGGAGATGAAATTCCTTTCTTATTTAAGACTAATGAAGAAAGTAACTGGCATACAACATTTGTTTATGATAGAAATACTGACACATGGCAATGGAATATGGACGGAGAAGATAATGGAATATTTAAACCCTTTGCTCGTGTAAAACTGACGAGAAATGATTTAGATTAATTAACTGTCACAAAACCATACTGAGCAAGCAACTCAATCCCTTCTGCTGTTTTGCATTAGGTCCATTTGTTGTTTTTAGTATCAGATGGATTTTAATCCTGCTTAAAAAGCCAGGAATGAGATAAAATCATCCCTGACTTTTTTGACTTATATAAAAGTGATGCACCACAACCTTGTAATATCTTATCGTGCGTATGCCAGACCAAATGGATTTAATTCAACTGTGATTTCCTTTAGAAACACCGGAACAGGATTATGGTTTGAAATTTTGTATACCGTTACTTTATCAGAAGTTCCTCCGGAATGAGTCAGATATATTTTTTTTGATGAGTTATTCACAGCAACATTATGCGGCACCGGATAGGGTGTATTTGTTGAGCCAAGCACCTGGTTGGTTCTGGTTTTAATTGCATATAGTCCATTAGTACCACCACCTGGTAAGTTTGTAGTATAAAAGTATTTACCATTGGTTGTCATTATTGCACCATGTGCGCCCGGAACAGAGATGGTTTCAACAACATTCATATTAAACCTATTGACTACATAAACCGCATCAGAATTTTGGCAGGGAACATATAGAAAACGACTTATAATTGGAATTGATAGATGAGGATCTTTACCAACTGCTGTTCGTCCTGTTTCCTGAAAAGTTCTGGTGTTGAACTGGACTACATAATCTGATGCCCCCGCAACACCAACTACTGATACATAAGCTAGTCTGCCAAAAGGTCCTAAAAATACATCGTGAGGTTTGCCGCCCATACTTACCAAGTCAGACGGTGTTGGAACGGTCGCAATAACCTGAAGAGAATGTAAATCAATAACTGATGTTGTATTATCAATATCATTATTTACCCAGAGCTGCTTACCATGTTTATCTGCCCACATGTGAAATACTCCCTGTCCGACAGGGATAGTTGTTTCAACACTGAAATCAGAAGCCCGAAAAACCACAATCTGGTTATTCGCCCTATCACCTACAAAAACACGTTGTCCTCTTTTCACAAAAACGACATACATAGGTTCCGGATTGTTAGGTCCGGCTGGAAGCTGATAGGTCCCTGTTACTTCATCGGTTTTTGTATTTATTACGGAAATACTGCCCGATGAACGATTTGCAACCACAATATTACCTGCGCTGCCGTGATGCCACCCATCCTTCTCCAGTTGTTGATCATTAGAATTTATACTTTCAAGTGGAGTTGTTGATTCGCTGCAGGAAGAAACGAGCAGCATTAATGGCAGCATTATAATTAAGAGAGCAAATAATTTCTTCATTTGATTCCTCCTTATTTTGTTTGGGGATTAAAAAATAAAATTCCGTCAATAATCTAAATTCCACTTATAACAAATCTATCACGGAATTATAAAAATTTGATCTCCATCACCGCAAGTAATGATAATAAATTGCCAATTTTTCATTTTCCTTTGCTGTTTGTTTAAAGAGGCGGGTTGAAGCTCTTCAGTTTTTGGACTTAATTATTTCATGCAGCACAGCACAGCAAAGACAGCAATGAGTATAAAGAATCGTTGAGTTATTAAAATAGTTAGAATAATGGGAAGAGCGAGAATTAAGCTAACCCTTTTATAACTCATCACCAAGTCACCCGGAAATTTTTTCTATACTATACAAATGAATCTCACTTAATTGACACTTCCTTTATTACAATTTTAGCATTTTATCATAATGTTTCCCGGAATAGTATTTGCAGCAATTAGAGATGATCGATTTAATACTATTTGGATTGAATGGCCTGATTCCAATCAGTTAATCTGAGTAATAAAAAATATTCAAAGGCAAATAATCGGGTATATTAAAATGAAAAAAATACTGATCGCTTCGTCATTATTAATAATAATACTTGTTTATTTCTTTTATCCTGAAACAGTAATCAGTTATCCAGCAGGGATAATGGCTTCTGAACATCCCAAACAGACAAATCTTACCAGCGAAAAGAAATGGACTGAAGGAGAATATACTATAGAAGCACTCGCTGAATATAAAATTAAGGCAAGAGTTTTAAGTCGTAATAATTTTTCATTTGGTAAAGAAAGTGATTTATCACCTTTCGACCTGGCTCTTGGATGGGGACCAATGTCGGATCAAAGTGTAATTGATAAAATAGATGTTTCTCAGCGGAACAGATGGTATAATTGGCAGGCGGACGTACTTCCTATTCCGAAGAAAGAGATTAGTTTAAATAGCGCCAATGTTCATATAATACCAAAGGATGAATCAATTGAAGCCAAATTTGATAAGGTTTATAAAGGAAGTCTGATTGAAATTAAAGGATATCTTGTGAAGGTAACTAATTCACAAGGATGGCGATGGATAAGTTCACTCAGAAGAGACGATACCGGAGGAGGTTCCTGCGAGTTGTTCTGGGTTGAAGAGATTAATGTGCTGGATCAATAGAAAATAAATGAATTCGCTTTACAGCATCAATACAAATCAATATAGCCTTCAGCAATCTATTCATCTCTTGAAAAAAAATTATTTCATCTAAACCCGTCCTCCGATCCGCGGCGAGGGATTAGCAAAGGAGAATTATATTTTTAGTCATAAAAAAAGCTTCTGATTGCAGCCTGGGTGCTAATTCGCGCTGTCATTTTAACTTTTTTGGTTATTTCTAATCTGTATCCTAATCGAATAAAAATATTAAGGTAAAGAAGTAAATCTGCTTGTAAGAGCGGTTGGGAATAACAAAAAAGAAAGGAATAATTTTTGTTTACATTCTTGTAATGAAATTGAAGTAAATGGAGAAAAATTTTGAAATTTCTCACTATTTTAATGCTTTTGGGCGTCATTGGTGGCGGAGCTTATTATATATCTGCCATTGAAATCGAGAGAGATGTAGAAGTTACAGGTAATCTACAAAGGTCTCAGCAGACAAATGAAGTTATTTACGATTCAGAAGCATCGGGCTCCATATATTTCATTGTAGTTAATGGAAAAGTAAAAAATAATTTGAAGAAACCTATAAAAAATGTGTTTATTAAATACACTATAGGCGGGCAGCAAACCAGTGCAACAATTTTTGATATTGTACCCGGACAAGTATTAGATTTTAATACGAGGGGAATTAAAACATCAGTTGCAAATCCAGATTATTCTTTTGATGGTGTTTATTACGATGAAACATCTATGTAAGCCCATAAAAAAATATTAATGTAAGTTATCTCACAAGTATAAAGATTCACTTAAGTTTTGGTTTATTATGTGGGGGCAAGCGGGTGGCTCACCCTCTGACTATTTTACACTATTATAAAAACAGTTGGGAGTATATTCGCCTGATTATTTTTTATCACCAGATTCAGTTTTAACAGGATCTTTAGGTTTCCAGCTATCTCCCGAATCTCCCATATTACTTTTTCCATCGAACCCGGCACCTGCTTCAACCACCAAAATTTTTGTGAAAATATCTCCTTTAAGATTTCCGTTAAGATCAAGTACTAGTTTTTCACCAGCTCTTACAGTTCCGGAAACCTGTCCTCCTATCGTTATTGTATTTGCGGTTATTTGTCCGTTCACTTTCCCCCGTTCACCCACTATAACGTTCCTTTGTGACGAAATATCTCCTTGTATTTCACCCTCTACCCTGATATTTCCGCTGCTTGTTAGTTTCCCATCTATTTTAACCCCGTTGCTTATTATTGTAGTTTCGTGGGCTTTTGATTCTTCGGATGACGTGCTTTTGAGCATAAAATGTTTCTCCTTATACAATTAATATTCCCGGCAACTTACTAAATACCATATTTACTATCTGCAATTACAGTAGTAATATATCCTTATTCCAATGTCAATTGCCACCCTATTCAATAAACCATCAGGTAGATTAACGATTGTTTGATTTATGACTTACACAATAATAATGTAATAACAGTAATGAATGAAAACAGTTGTTGATGTTAGAGTTGGACAGAAATAAGGGCGAGTAGTTGGCTCGCCCTTTTAATTACTAAGAATGATATTAACTAACTCAACTGTTATCTATTTTCAAGAGTAATTACTCCAATATCTGTTATTTGATTAGCCATAACATTTATGTCGGTAATTGTTGTGTCCCTGTAAACCAGCGTGTCTGCAGGAGTTATATGAACATTATAACTTCCTTCGGGTAAAGCCATTAGCTTAAATAAGCCCGCAATATCGGTAAATGTTGATACCATATCCGTTCCTACGACAGTCCAAATTTTCGGGTCCGCATCAAGTGGCAGCACTTGTCCCGAAACAGCACCCGATATAACAACCGGCATAACTCTTATGGTAGGTTTTAATTTATATTGGCCGTTCCCGGTCATTATAACAGATTTATCAACATTGAAGTCTAAGTACAGATCATATAATTTTCCATCCTCAATTTCAAAGGAATGATTTAATTTAATTCCTGTTTGAGTTCCACTTGGAACTGTTAAAGGAAATTTAATGCCATTATAGACCACGTAGTTTCTATCTTCAAGAACTAAACGAATTTGAGTGTATTTGCCTGCAGCTAAAGAAGTATCACCAAGCACTGCGCCTGCCCCGTTCTGTAAAAGTAAAAGATCAAAGTACCTTAGAGAATTATTAATCACATCCCAGCTTCCCGCGGTAGTATCAGTGCCAGCATCATGCACTTCTACACGTGATATGCAAATTACGACTGAGTCTAATATTGATGGTGAATCAATTAATGTTAATCTAATTGAACCCTCACCATCAGTAGCAGGTTCAGTTGTGTTAATATCGGAACATTGCCACAAAGCAATTAATAATACAAATAAAATTAAATAGGATATTTTTCTCAATTTCTGGTTCCTTATAGTTATTTTGTAATTAAACGAATTTAAGATAATTGAAAATTTGTCTTTAATAACCTACCAAGTGTGCAAATAACATACCATCCAATTTGGGCAACAAATATGAGATTAGAGCCGCATATTGAGCAATATTAAGTTTCTTTTTTCAATTAGGTTTATTCGATTTTGTCAGCATTGACTCCTTGTGAGAATTATCCGTCATAATTTTCAGACAAAATAATTTAAACCTAAGCTAATATTTTAAAGAAACTCCTAGAATATATAATTTTATCACTAAAAGAGTAATAATTAAATTAGTGATGCAAATTTTAACTTTAACAAAGGAATAATTTAAATGAAAAGTTATTTTCACATTTTACTATTCGTCTTGATCGTTTCTTTTTCCGGCATAATAAACGCACAAGAAAAACCAATTCAACTTTCCCTGTTCAACCCAATCCAGTTATTTCCTGAAAGCTCATCAATTGCTGGCCTTCGCTTTAATCTTATTTACGGAAAGAATACAAATGTTACTGGTATTGATCTCGGACTGGTTAATCAAACAACCGGAACACAAACCGGTGTCCAGTGGGGTGGAGTTAACCTTACTAATAGTGGTTTTAAAGGATGGCAATCGGGCTTTATTAATATTACCGAGGGAAGCTCTTTGGGGTTGCAAACAGGCGCGGTTAATTATCACCAAGGGCATTTTAACGGATTGCAGTTTTCAATCGTAAATTATGCAGCAACCTTAAAAGGTTTGCAAATTGGTTTAATAAATATTATAGGTAAAGGGGGATTCTTGCCGGTGTTCCCAATCTTTAACTTTGATTTTGATTGAGGTTTATATTTAAAATATAAAGGGCGAACTTTGTTCGCCCTTTACTTAAGCTCAGATGAAATATTACTTCAGTAAAATCATCTTCTTAGTTTCATCAAAATTTCCAGCTCGTATTCTGTAGAAATAAATTCCGCTTGTTAAGCCTTCAGAAGTAAAATTAATTTCATAGTCCCGCAAGTTCTTGTACTTCGTTTACAATTGTGGCCACTTATTTCCCAAAGCATGCAGTAAACATTTCAAAGAAACATTTGCATCAACGGGAATTGTATATTTAATAGATGTTGAGGGATTAAAAGGATTAGGAAAATTCTGAGAAACCGCAAACTCTGTGGGCAGCACATTCTGATCTTTATCAATAAAAGTTACACCACCATTACTCGTATAAAGAACAGCACCTAAACTCCCTACGACCCAGCCATTATTTGCATCGGTAAAAAATATTGAGCCGAAATCTGCATTAGTCCCGCTGTTTTGTGTACTCCAGTTTGAACCGCCGTCAGTAGTATATAAAATTAGTCCATTAAGTCCTGCCATCCATCCGGTATTATTATCTACAAATTGAATCGAATAAAGTCCTTCTGTTGAATTGCTGTTTTGTGATTCCCAGATAGCTCCACCATCAGTAGTTTTATAGATAGTGCCTAAATTTCCAGCTACCCATCCGGTTGTTTCGGAAATGAAAAATACCGCCCGTAAATAATTGGTTGTTGCTACGGTTTGTGGGATCCAGTTTGTTCCTCCATCTGTCGTTTTAACAATTGTACTTAAGGTATTAGATGGATTACCGCCAACTGCCCAGCCAGTATTTTCATTTATGAAAAATATTCCTCTATAATTTGATGCCTCAGCAGTTTGAGGTAACCAATTTAAACCACCATCGGTGGTCTTAAGTATCTGGTTTCCTCCTTCTCCGGCAGCCCAACCCGTTGTGGGAGAAACAAAAAACAAAGAATTTAATTGATTGGGTAGAGTGTCAGTTTGAACAGTCCAATTAGTCCCTCCATCAGTTGTATGATAAATCATACCAACATTAGATGGAGTAAAGTTTCCACCAGCAGCCCAACCCTCGGACCCGGAAGTGAAAAACACTGAATTGAAATGATTAGTTGTACCAGTAACCTGTCCAGCCCAGTTATTTCCGCCGTCGGTTGTGCTGATTATTACACCGTCGTAACCAACAGCCCATCCGGTTTGGGCATCAACAAAACATACCGATTGTAATGTTTCTGTAACACCGCTTGATTGAGACACCCATTGAGAAAATGTTAATTGTGAAAAAGAAAAAAATATAAAACAGAAAAAAGTGAGATACTTCATGCTACCTCCTGATGAAGAGTGATTATTAAAATACTACATCAATACGTTTAGAGCGTATTAAAATGAGCTTATTTAATTAATGTAACACTGCAACAAGGAACTGCACAGGATGATAAAAGTTATAGATTATAATTAGGTATATAATTTTTCAAATTCAAGAAGTATTAGTTTGTAATTAGCAACGAAAAAATTTCTAAAAGTGATTTACAAAGTATAGGGAAGAAGATACTTTATTTATTAATCTCTTCTAAAAATTTATTATACTCCTCTATTAATTGTTCTTCTATACTAATAAAATTGTGCAAATATATTTTTTGTTTAATGAATTGGCTTATCATTTCCTCGGTAGTTTTACCTGGAACAAAGAACACTAATTCCTGAAAAACTCTATCCGCCACATCGCTGTAAACTTTTTGCGTTGAGTAAATGCCGGTAATCTTTTCTACCGTATTATATTCAATATAATTTACGGCATTTGTAAGTTTTGCAGTTTCCCAGGCAGTGGCAGAAGGTGTTTCAAACATTATTTCTCCGAATGAAATATCCTCTTCTTTCCGTTTAAGTTTAGAAATAACGGAATCTATTTCACCTAAAATCAAATTATGATTTAATAATAACCCGGTAAGTTTTATCTTGTTACTTTTAACCTCTTTAACTGCTTTGTCAAATGCCTGTAAACCCAGGTCTTCATTATTTGTGCTGGTGCGCCATTCATTAACTCCAAGGGCAAGCAACACAGCAAATACTACAGAGAAAACTTCGACTAAAAGATGTGTAAGAGAAAATTTTTTGACGTCCATAACACTTTTCCTCCTAATGCAAAGTATTCTTAAAGAGAATACATATTAATAAAATATTTTCAGAGAATTTACTTCAAAAAATAATTATTCGAAACATTTTCTTTTACTTTTGAAATTGGGTGCTCTATTTTTTTATGCATGTAGTAGGGAGAGGGAGAAATGAGATAGCAATTAAATAAAAAAGGCGGATAAATTCGCCTGTAATTTCATCAAATTGGAAATATTAATCGATATCTGCTTCACCGCCGTGATCACCAGCAAGCATCCATTTACCATCTTTTTTCATTAGTATGTCTATCCTTCGTCCTTTTTCCTTCAGATCGTTTTCCCAACAGGTACTCAATCTGAAGGAAAAATTTCTTTTTACTATTTCAATAAAACCATTTTCCCAGTAGTTGTATTGTTATCATCTTTCAGCTGATAAAAATACACACCACTTGTAAGTTGAGCAGAATTAAAGTTTACAACGTAGCTACCAGCAGGTTTAAATCCGTTTACTAAAGTTGCAACTTCTTCGCCAGTTGAAGTGTAAATTTTTAGTGTAACATTTCCATCAGAAGGAATTGAATATTTAATTGTTGTTGAGGGATTAAATGGATTCGGGTAGTTTTGATGAAGTTTAAAATTCTCAACAACTAATTCATCAGTATTGTTTATATCGCTAAGACCTGTTAAATCAACTTCAAAAATTGATCTGCCATGAGTTCCTGCAACAAGTTTTTTAGTTGGCTGATGATAATTAATATCAAACACAGGTGAATTTGGAAGACCTGTTCCTAAAACGTACCAGTTAGCACCTAAATTTTTAGTGAAAAACACACCGGCATCCGTTCCAACATAAAGTGTGCTGTCATAATCGTAATCAATAATAATTGAATTTACAGGAATATCCGGAAGGTTTCCACTAATATTTACCCAGTTATTTCCATAATCAGATGTTCGGAAAACGTGAGGATTTGTTTCATCAAGATTGTACCCGCTTAATGTAACATAAGCAGTTGCGGGTGTTCTTTTATCTGCCAGGACATCAGTTATATACCGTTGTGGTAAAATTCCTGTTTTATCCTCCCATGTACTACCCGAATTTGTTGATGTAGATAATTTAGCATCATCAGTCCCAACATAAATTACTCTTGTAATGCCATCACTTTCAACAGCAGATGTAACACATGTAATAGTTCCCATTCTTCCATTTGGTCCTCTGGTAAGATCTCCACTAATCTCTTCCCAGCTGCTTCCGCCGTTAGTAGTTCTGTGAAGTTTATAAGTTCCAAAATATAAAATGTTGGGATCTTCAACATCTAGCACGTAAGGAGTTGACCAGTTAGTCCGTGAAAAATCAATTCCATTACCTATGTAATTAAAACTCTGCCCGCCGTTAACACTTTTACCAATTCCACCAAATTGAGATTCAGCGTAAACAATATTTGAGTTTGTGTAATCAACTTTGGTATGAAATCCATCGCCACCGTAAATATGATCCCAGTTGCCAACTGTACCATCAGATTTAAGCGTTCCATTATCCTGAGTACCTCCAAGTTTTATTTGAGGCTGAAGATAATCTATTTCAGTTGCATAAAACTGTGAAATAGGCAGATCATAAGATTTATTCCATGGTGCACCACCGACTGTTGTAGAAAACAATCCTCCATCATTACCTACAATAATATCATTTTGATTTGATGGATTTATCCACATTGCGTGCTGATCGGGATGCTGTTGATCGAATGAACCGGAATAAGAATTTGTAATGTTCTGCCAGTTACTTCCACCGTTTGTTGATTTGAATAAATCAATATCTGCACAATAAACTAAATTAAAATCATTCGGATCAACTTCCAGTAAACCGAAGTACCAGCCGAAACCCGAAAATTCAGATGGCAAAATTCCTGATGGCATTTGTGCCCATGTATTTCCTTTATCTGCTGATTTATAAAATCCGTAGAAAGTATTGTCAGAACCATTTGGAATAGATGCTGATTTATACAAAGCATAAACATAATTTGGATTGCTTTCTGAAACAGCAATACTTATTCTTCCAATAATGGGATCTGGTGAAGGAACACCATTTAATAATTGGTTCCATGTTGAACCCCCATCAGTAGATTTATAAATACCACTGTTTATACCTGCAGCTTTTCGGAAGGAAGGACCTCTTAAACGTTCCCACATGGCTGCATAAACGATATTCATATCACTTGCATCAATTGCAACATCAATTGCACTTGTTGAATCATTTAAAAATAAAACTCTGTTCCAGCTTGTTCCACCATCTGTTGATTTATAAATACCACGGTTATCACCTTTTGAATATAAACCACCTGAAACAGCAGCATAAATTATATTTGTATTTAAAGGGTGAACTTCAATTTCAGCAATATGTCTGGAATCTTCTAAACCTGAAACAAACCATGTTTCCCCGTAATCTGTTGATTTAAGCATTCCAAATCCTGAGTAAGAATCAGTACTGATATTTGCCTCACCGGTTCCGCAATAAATAATGTTTGAATTAAAAGGATCTATAACAAGTGCACCAATTGATAAACTTGGTAAGAAGTCTGTTTTGGGTATCCAGGTAATTCCATAATCAGTTGATTTGAAAATTCCGCCTGCAGCTGCGCCTAAGTAAATAAAATTATTAATAGGATCGTAATCCAAAGCCGTAATTCTTCCACCTACGTTTGATGGACCAACCTGGTACCACATGCTGCTGGTAACAATTGAATTTTTACTTATCATATTTTGTTTTTCTTCAAGCGATTTAAAATATTTTTCCATAGGGATTATTTCATTCGGATAAGCTCTTTGTGAATAAAACCAATCGCCAGGATAAAACTTTTTATCTATATTAAATTCTTGTTCAGCAAAATCCATTAGCTGATAAGCAAAAAGCGCAAATATTATTGCTGTAATCAGCTTAGTAAAATTTTTCATATTAATCCTTTAATGTTTTATTGCTCTAAATTTAATGAAAAATTAATAGAGCCAAACCACATAAAATAGTAACTAAAAAAATCTTAATTATATTTTGTCTTAAGTTCTTATTTTGAAATAAATAGAGGGAAGAATAATTCTTTTAACAACTTTTAACTTTGTTACTTTCTTTATTTGATTTTGAACGGATACTTTGAATGGAAAATAGGATATTTTTCCTTCTGAGCTTTGCTCAACTATAAAAACATTGCGTACCACAGGAATATTTTTTTACACCCAAGGATGCTTATTTAAGCAAAACCATTTTTTTAGTCTGAATAAAATTTCCTGCCCGCATTATATAAAAGTAAATTCCACTCGAAAGGTCTTCTGCAATGAACTCTTTTGAGTAACTACCGGCAGATTTGAATTTGCTTACCAAATTAGCAACTTCTTTGCCTAAAGAGTTGTATACTATTAATGTTACATATGCATCTACCGGAATAGAGTATTCAATTATTGTTGATGGATTAAAAGGATTAGGGTAATTTTGTGATAGATCATATTCAACCTGATTGTTAGAATGGTTTTCTGTGCTTACAACACCTGGTCGTAATCTCCTCCACACACCATTATAGTCTGTCCCTGCAAACATATGTGTGTTATTTACGGTAAATACTTCAACAGGTGCATTTTCAAACAGCTCTTCACTATAAGGTGAAAATGATACACCGTTGTTGAATGATGCATAAATCCATGATGGAGAAAGATCTGTACCAGCAAGAACCATCCCATCAGCAACAGGGCCAAGAGCAAAGACTGATGCATCGGTAGGAAAACCACTGCAGACAAACCATGTGCTGCCATTATTGGATGAATAACGTGCACCACCAAAAAATGCTCCCGCAAAAGCATAGTTATCAATTGCAGCAACTTCCACATAATCCACAGTGCTTTGAAGTGAGACAGACCAGTTAACACCATTATCTACAGAACGGTATACACCAGCTCCTGAAGGTACTGCTGCATAAACATAATTCCCACTTGAAGCAAGACTGGGTATATTGATATTGGTAATATTAGTCGGAAACCAATTATCTCCTTCATTTGAAGAATAGTAAATTCCTTCATCTGTACCAGCTACCAAATTATTTCCACTTCCTTCTAAACCCTTTATAAATGAAAGACCAGTCGGAAGTCCGGTCATTCCGCAACGAATCCAATTTAGACCCTTATTTGTTGACTTATAAATAGTTGCATCAAAATATAACTGCATACCTGCATAAAGAACTCCGTTATGCTCACACATTGCCCAAACATCACTGTACATTGTTGTATCGTTTGTTCCTCCCATTTTAGCCCAGCTATCTCCATTGTCATCAGTGCGGAACACTCCGTCACGGGTTCCTGCATAAATACTTGATTCGCTTTCCAATAGGCTTAGAATACTGGTTCCTGCAGGAAAACCAGTTTGAGATTTATTCCAGGATACACCAAAATCTGTAGATCTGTACATTCCTACGTAATGGGTTCCTGCAATTAAATTTGATGCATCTGTTAAGATAACTGCACGAACATCTTTTGGTCCCATTCCCAAGTTTGCTGCGAACCATGTATTCCCATTGTTTGTTGACTTATAAACTCCATCATATGAAGTAGCTGCAAATAATGTTGATCCCAGTGCAGTAATTGAATATATATTCACAATACTGAAATTAAAAGGGATGTTAATTTCAGAAAAAGTTACGCCATTATTTGTTGAGCGATAGATTTTATTTCGACTCCCAACATATATATTGCTGCTGTCGCAGTGATAAGAAAAAACAGCCGCGCCCTCTAGTTCTCCTACAAGATTCCAGGTTACACCATGGTCTGTAGTTGTATAAGTATAGCCATATTCGGAAACAAAAAGTTTATTCCCGCTAACACACATTTCTTCGACATTTACATTAGCCACAACCTGAGACCAGGTTACACCATTATCTGATGAACGGTAAAGACCCAGCGAAGCGGCACCTGCATAAATGTATGGATCATTAAATACTAACGATGTAATAAAAAGATTGTTAGCGTTGGAAGATGCCAGCCAGGTTTGTCCATTATCCGAAGAACGAAATACACCCCCGCCGAGTGTTCCTGCGTATACTAATCCCTGTGAGCTGATTATTGAATTAATTCCATGGTTCTCAATTCCTGTATTCCGGGCAATCCAGGTTAATCCGTCATCGTTTGAAGAATACACCCCATTTACTTCGGTTCCGGCATAAATAATTCCATTTATGTTAGACAATGTTCTAACCGCAACGCCTTCCGGACCATTTGTACGCATCCATTGGGGAAAAATAGATGTAGATAAGATTAGAATTAAAAGAAATGATAAACTTATCACTTTCTTTACGGCAGCTGATTTAAATTTAATATTTAACGAGTTGATTAATTTTCTAAACATTAGCTGGTCCTACTGATAAAAAATTAATAAATCTAGTTACTTTTACTCTAAAGTAATTAATCGCTATTAATAATTCATCACAAAAGCATAACAAATCAATAAAAAAGGAATCATTATTTTCAAAAATGAAACCATAAGCTATTCCAACTGTTCAACTTAGTTTATGTTGCTTCGATAATTTCATTTTGCCTTTATAGATAGGAATATTAAAAGAGAATACAGTTCCTTCACCCTCTCTGCTCGTTACATCAATTAAGATGTTATGTACCTCTAAAATCTTTTTAACAATTGTTAAACCCAATCCTAGTCCAGCATTATCCTGTTTTGCAGTTCTTTCTGTTTTTTGATATCGATCAAAGATGTGAGGCAGATCTTTAGAATTAATACCTGTTCCGGTATCTTTTACAGATAAACTAATTTCATCATTATGTGGAGACAAACTAATTGTAATGTTTCCACCTTCAGCTGTAAACTTAATTGCATTGTCCAATAAGTTTTGTAATACCTTTTCCATCATCCCGATATCAGCATAAACCAAAGGTAAATCGTATTGAAAATCAAGTTTCAAATCTATTTGTTTTTCTTCAGCCAAAAGAAAGTTTTTTTGTTGTACATCCTGAACTAATTCAGCAATTGAAAATGGCTCGGGATTTGGAACGGTTTCCCGCGCCTCAAGCTTTGAAAGCTCAAACAATTCTTCAACTAAGTTTTTTAATCTTTCTGTGCTGCTAAAAATTGTTTGCATATATTTTTTCTTATCCTCTTCAGAAAGAGTATCAGCCTTCATTAATATCGTCTCAATGTAACCCTGAATAGTTGCAAGCGGTGTTCTTAAATCGTGAGATACATTTGCCACCAATTCTCTTCTAAGGTTATCCATGGTTTTTATTTCTTCAATATTGTTTACAATAGTATCAGCCATTTCGTTAAACGAATCGGCAAATTCACCAAGCTCGCCACTGCTTTTGAATTTAATTCTTGCATTAAGATCACCATCCTTAAATCTTCTTGTTACATAAATAATCTTGCTAAGATTTCTTGTAATAAATGCAAGAGCAATTAAACTGAATAGTGCAGCGGCAATAAGGGTTATAGTCATAGAACGAAGACCCAAACGCAGCATATAACTTCCGAAAACGAATTGTGTAGCGTTTTCATATTCTTCTCCGCCAAGTATGACATACATGTAACCCATGAGAACAGAATCTTCATAAACTTCCGATGCAGAAAAGCCTTTCATAACAGTTTCATTTTTAGGGTCAACGCCCATAACAAAAGTAGATGTACCAACCTCTATAAATTCTTTAATGGGATCTAAAGGAACCGAATCCAGTTTGATAACTTTATCCGGTGCAAAGTATGTTAATATTTTTCCTTCAGTGTTAAGCAGGTAAACTTCAATACTTGGATTTATAACCATAACGTCATGGAAGACTTCCTTAAGCACTTCTTCGTTTGCTTTACCATTAATAAAACACTTGTTCTCATCAGCAATATGCGGCGCAACCTCTGCGTTTAATTTTTGTCCAGCCTCCTGGAAGTACATCTCAGCTGTGTAAACAGAGATGTAGAGATAAACTACTGAAAGGACCAACAATGTTAGCAAAAAGATTGCACTGATTTTCCAGAATATGCTGGTAAGAAACCAATTTTGTCTTTTTTGATCTTTTTTCATCATAACCTCATACGTCTTCACTTTCATTAAATCTGTACCCCACTCCCCAGGATGTTAAAATATATTTCGGATTTGAAAGATCGGGTTCGATTTTACTTCTTAACCTGTTAATGTGTGAGTTAACAGTATGCTCATAACCGTTATATTGATAACCCCACAGAATATTTAATAATTGCTCTCTTGTGTATGTTCTGCCTGGATGGGAGGCAAGTAAATGCAACAAATCAAATTCTTTTGGAGTAAGCTCAATTCTTTCCGCATTCAACAATACTTTTCGGTTTGCAACTTCTATCTTTAAATCTCCCAAAGTGATATCTGCTTCATTATTTATTTCCTTTTGAATAGCTTCAATTCTTCGGAAAATTGCTTTTACTCTTGCTATAAATTCTCTAATTCCAAAAGGTTTTGTAAGATAATCATCAGCCCCAACTTCGAGCCCCAATACTTTGTCGAACTCTTCAGATTTTGATGTTAGCATTAATACAGGAGTATAAATGTCTTTTCTTCTTACTTCTTTGCAGATTTCAAGTCCGTCTAATTTCGGAAGCATTAAATCAAGTACAATCAGATCATACTGATCATTTAAAGCGTGCTTTAAACCTTCTTCTCCATCATCGGCTTGAGTAACTTCACAGTTTAAATCTGTTAAGTGAATTTTCAGCAGATCGGAAATAGATTTATCATCTTCAACTACTAATACGTTTTTTGTCATTTTACTTTAAGATTGATTTCAATACAAAAATAATATGAATTTATAACAAAACTATCACAGCATCATAAATAAAAGTGAGTAATGGGAAAAATGAAAAAGGGCTGTAATTATTTTAACAGCCCTTTTGGGAGAGAGTTATCGAGAAACTGTTCCCGTTGGGAATGAAGCAAGATTTGTGCTCATCATATAAGTTGTATGATCAATAGCGTTTGCTGGTATATCGCCGACTAACGGTTTTAAAGTAAAAGGATTTGCACTGTTATCAGGTGATGGCTCAATTGAAATTACTGCAACTTCACCAGCAAGATCTGTCGGGAAAGTCAAACCGGCTGGAGCGTTTAATAAAAAGTCTTCTCCGGGAAATGGCGGTCCGGGCATTGTACTGCTGTAAGGATCAGCATCATCAAAATCAGATAAATTTGTGAAGGTTCCGGTTGTAACAGGTATGCCATCTATGACAGTCCATCCCTCGTAGGTCCAACCAGCCGGAAGAGTTGGTAAAGTTAATCCTGCTGAAGCACCGGTAACTGTAATCGTTACGGTTCCAGTTGGATAGATGCCTGCATTATTATCCATTGTATAAGTTACATGATCCATCGCATCAACCGGGATCATTCCAACAAGTGGTTTTAGTGTAAAAGGAGAAGCATCATCGTCCGGAAAAGGCTCAATTGATATAACTGCAACATCACCTGCAATATCTGTAGGAAAA
The DNA here is from genome assembly GCA_963714405.1 of uncultured Ignavibacteriales bacterium. GTDB lineage: Bacteria > Bacteroidota > Ignavibacteria > Ignavibacteriales > Ignavibacteriaceae > JAZGGS01. The sequence goes on from CAVQOH010000002.1 coordinate 979,568, forward strand.
GTTAATCCTGAAGGTGCATTTATTAAAAAATCCTCTCCGGGAAATGGAGGTCCGGGCATGGTACTGCTGTAAGGATCAGCATCATCAAAATCGGTTGTGCTGGTGAAGGTTCCGGTTGTAACAGGTATACCTTCTATGACTGTCCATCCCTCATATATCCATCCATCCGGGAGAGTTGGGAGAAATAATCCTTGTGCAGGAGTTCCCGAAGATAAATCAAGGAACCAGATACCGCTGTTCTCATCTGAATTTGACCCATTTGTTGGAGTAGCAAGTATGTAATTTCCGGTAGAGCTTAAAAAATCATCTCCCAATGCAGAAGAATGACCAACACTTAACATTGCGCTTCCACCTGAAACATCGCCGGCTAAGTAATGAGTCATAGAAGGAATATCATCTACATCTCCGGCTGGTTCAATGGTGAGTACAAATTCAGTTGTTGAGCTAAGATCGCCGCCCAGATTAAATTCACCATTTGGAATTTCCATCCCGTTTAAGTCAACCAGGTTTCCGTTGGAATCTAAATTAAACTTACCCGTTGATACAGGAGAGCCGTCTACAATTGCCCATCCTTCATAATGATAACCGTTTAGCAGCGGATCCAATCCCGTAAAATCTAAAGTATAAGTGGTGCTCGGTGGATTTAAAAACCAGATACCGCTGTTTTCGTTTGTCATCGCACCATCAGTAGGAGTTGCTAAAATATAGTTTCCTGTCGCGTTTGCAAAATCAACACCTAATGCTGCACTATGGTTCGTTGAAACATTTGCGGAATTGTTGTTGAAATCTCCCGCAAGTATATGAACTGCACTTGGATTTGGATCCGAATCCGGATTCGGTTCAATAGTTAGCACAAATGCTGTTGCAGCTGAAAGATCGTTTGCATCAAGCTCAAACTCGGTTTGACTTAAATCTCCGTTTGCATCAACACTGAATGTTCCCGTTGAAACAGGACTGCCGTTCACTATTATCCATCCTTCATACAAAGCGTCTGTGCCAAGGTCTTCCAAACCATTTAGATTTAGGGTCAACGTTGTACCAGTAGGCGTGGGAACAATGGGTGGCTCCTCATTAGAACATCCGAAAAAAGTAAAGAGAGAAATGGCCCCGATTAATGTTAGTATTTTCATAATTTATCCAATTTATTAAAAATGATTTAATTTCAGAAGAAAACTAATTTTAAAATATCACGGAATAATCACAGGAAGGTAAAGTTTGTGTAAACTAATTGAGTAAGAAGTTAAGTACTGAAAAGATGCTATTTACAATAGAGATTTCTCATATTAACACCATTTAGCCTCAGTTAGACTTCATTTCAAAATTCAGTAAAAGTAATTTCTTTTTTTAACAGTACTTTTTGCTAATTTTTAATTAGTAAGTATACTAAATCAATTCTAGTTTAAATCCAAAAGAGAGATACACTTGGAAACAATTTCTTATTTTATCGAATTAGTTAAAGAATATTCAGCTATTCAACTGTTCTCAATCGGCAGTAATCCGGTTACAGCCTGGATGCTTTTCTACTTTCTGCTGCTTGTGTTATTTCTTTTTTTTCGGTACGGCAAAATTAAAAAATTTGTTCGTTCACAAACTGCTTGCCAAAACCAGTCTGGATATTGGTGTACGTCATGCAATGGGCACAATTTTCAGATATATTCTGATACTTTTAGGGTTTACAATAATACTGCAATTTATTGGCGTTGATATGAGCGGTCTTACGATTATTGCGAGTGCGCTTGGTGTTGGTTTTGGTTTTGGGCTTCAGAATATCACAAATAATTTTGTAAGCGGAATTATAATACTATTTGAACGCCCGATTAAAATCGGGGATAGAATTGAAGTCGCCAATGTTACCGGAGATGTTGTAAAAATATCTTTGAGATCTACATCCATCATTACAAATGATAACATTTCTATTATTGTTCCAAATTCAGAATTTATTTCATCCACTGTAATAAATTGGAGTCATACAGACAGGAACGTAAGGTTTAATTTTCCCGTTGGAGTTTCCTACAAGTCCGATTCCGAAATAGTAAAAAATATTCTTTTAGAAGTAGCCGAACAAAATGATGGGGTTTTGAAAGACCCGAAACCGGATGTGCTTCTGAATGATTATGGTGACAGCTCAATTAATTTTTCTTTGAGAGTATGGACAAGCAACTATATTACCCAGCCATATTTACATAAAAGTCAATTATATTATTCAGCATTTAAGAAGTTTAAAGAAAACGGTATAGAAATACCGTTTCCGCAGAGAGACATACATGTAAAAAATGATCTAATTAATTTTCATTCAGAATGAAACATGGCCCTGCCCAGTTCTTACAAAGCTCAGTGGTCTAGGTACAAAAAATTCCAGTAGGATTTTAAGGGATATCATGTTTTCTCAACCACCTCTGGTTAATAACAAAAACTATTCCTGTTAAAGAATAAAGAGCGCCGGATAATATGCTTGCAATAGTAACGTTAACATGCATAAACACAAGCACAAAAGCTATTGAAGTAAGAGGCACAAAACATAAATGTGAGAATAACCTTTTATAGTATTGAGTTAAGTTTATTTCAAGATTATTTAATTTCAACTTGTCTTTCATCTTAAGTGCGTGATTGTAGAACCGGGAGAAAACAAATAAAATTCCGATTACAGCAATACCATAATAAACCATAAGCCATGGTACCTGTACACCTTCTATCATTGTAACAAAAACATCTTCACCGCCCCCCAAAAGAAAACCAACAAATCTTATGAGAAATAGAGAAAGAAACTTTAATGGAAAGATGAAAATCAAAACGATAAACAGCAGCACAGTATTCCATTTAAGAATTATTTTATCATCCAGCCCGTAACGTCTGAAAAATATTCTGTGTTGATGCCAGATAATAAACAGCGGAATTATTGTAACAGCAAAAGCAAATAATTCGTCTGTAAGGCTTAGTATTTGTGTAAATGTTTTTGGAACTTCGAGCGAAATCATCAGCAAGGTAATAGAAAATGCAAAAACTGCATCACTGAAATTCTCAAGTCTTGTAGGATTTTCACCCCTTATGGTAAATTGATTCTCCATAAAAAAAATTTTGTTAGGGACGGGAATAATTTATTACTAAATATTTTACTTGATATATGTTAACGAATTAAAATCAAATTATTTATTTTCTTATTTACTCAAAAACTCTCTAATCAAAGCAAAAAGTTTTGATTGTTCTTCTACCTGCGGGTTGTGACCGCTTTCTTCAAACATAACGAACTCAGCCTGCGGGCAATACATTTTAAACTCTATCATCATACTCGGAACAGCAACGCGGTCATATCGTCCGCCGTAAATAAGTATCGGCATAGCCAAATCTTTTAGCTGTGTCCTGTAATCAAAAGTCCCGATATCGCTTGTAAGTTCAAAGTCGCCGTCTCTGCCCACCATCTGATAATATAATTTTACGTTAAAAGGATTTGGATATGGTTTTCTTCCACTCGGTTTAAATTTTTCCGGGTTGTAAGCATACAAAAATCCGTAAGGTACGCGTCCGTAAATTTCATAGTGAATGGGATCGCTTGAAACAAATCCCTGTTTTCTTACTTTCATTAAGTCTTTCCACACTTCGGGGTAATTTGTTTTTATTTCATGATTAGAATTATCGCAATTCTCCTGCCACATCAAGTAACTATGAAATGAATTTGCAATTATCAGATGAGAAACATTTTCAGGATATTTAATTGCATAGCCTTGTGCAACTACTCCACCGTATGAATGACCAAGAAGATTTATTTTATCAAATCCCATCGCTTTGCGCAAGCATTCCAAATCTTCAATATCTCTTTCCAGTGAATACTCAGCAACATTTTTCGCAGTATCGGATTTTCCTCTTCCGAAAGCATCATAATAAACCAGGTTGTGGGTAGTTGAAAGCGAATCGAATCTTCTTAAATAATAATGATTGTTTCCCGGTCCGCCTGCAATAAAAAATAAAGGTTCGCCCTCTCCAAAGCTAAGTGTCCATAGGTTTGCACCGTTTACTTCCAAATAAAATCCATCCGTATGGCTATCAGGGATTTGTGCGTAAGCAGTTAGACCCATAATTAATAAGAAGAGAATTGTAATACGGATTTTCATAAGACACCTATAGTTGATTAGCAGGTCTAGATATAAATATCAGATTGTTTTACAAAAATAAAAAATCCCGATCAACTTTCTATTCATTTTAACTCGATTTCGTATGATCAAAAATAATTATAACCCACTATCACTTTTGCTCCTTTTTACTACTTTTAATAATAGTGGAAATAATTTTTACTAAAAACTTAGAGAAGCGATAAAGCCAAAAACTCAACTAGACTTATATTTGCTCAATTTCCGGGAATTATTCTCTAAAACAACCAAAATCAAAATTTATTGCTGTGTAATTATTTCGTGCAATAATTTGTGGATTTATTAGCTGGTTTCTAATTTTTGTCTCCTAAAGACAATAACTAAATAAATACGTAAAAAATAAATCTTCCTGCTAAAATAAATTTACAGCTTGTAACTACGCTTTAATTAGTCTACCTTAAGGTTGTCCTGCAAAAGAAAATTAAGATAAAAGTGATCTGAGCAAAAGCCCCCTTCATCTAATCCTAACTTTTTATACAGAATCAGACAAACCGGTACAGATTATTTCATTGTCTGCAGCCGGTCTATCATAATTAAATTTAAAAGGAGAACAAAATGAATATTTATGTAGGCAACTTATCCCCAAATGTACAGGAAGCAGACCTGGAAACACTTTTTTCCCGGCACGGGAAGGTACACAGTGTTAAAATTATCCAGGATATGATAACCAAAATATCAAAGGGATTCGGTTTTGTTGAAATGCTCGTAAAAGAAGAAGCTCAGAAAGCACTTGGTGTGCTGAATACTTTTGAGCTTAAAGGAAAGAACCTGATAGTTAACGAAGCAAGACCAAAGAGAGAAAACGGACGCAACGAAAAAAGATATTAATTTATAACTTTCTGTCTGTGTTTTTTAAGCTGCTGCTTTCCGGAACTGTCATCAACAAATTGGTGACAGTTTAAGAAGCTATTGTTCAGCTATCAACTGCAGACAGGAACCATAATAACGTGGGAATTGCAATTACGCCTTTAAAAGTCTAAATTTAGTGTGTCCTGAAAAAGAAATTTAATTTAGAGTAAACTTTTCTAAAAGCCTCACAATCTAATTCCAACTTTTTAGCAGAGACAATAAATCCGGTTATGGTCATTATTTGAAGCCGGAATAAACCTTTTTAACTATTATTTTAGGAGATCAAAATGAAAATATTTGTAGGAAATTTAGCCGCCAGTGTAGAGGATGAAGAACTGAAAGCACTGTTTGAGCAGCACGGAAAGGTAAGCAGCGTAAAGATTATACGCGATATGTTCAGCCGTATATCAAAAGGTTTTGGATTTATTGAAATGCCAGGGAAGGCTGAATCGCAAAAAGCTATTGATTCATTGAATACCCAGGAGCTTAAGGGCAAGAGAATAAATGTTAGTGAAGCAAGACCCGAAAGACCTCGCGGTGGAAGAAGATATTAAATCTTAAATTTCTTTAGATACTTTTTAACTTCTACCTTATTTCACCATTACTTATTTTCATATATTGAATGCCATCTCCATGAAATTCGTACAAAATAGAGCTCCTTATAAACTTGAGCTGTGGATTAAATAGTGTAACTTACACCTTGTGATTTTTAAGACTTGCCTTCATTTAAGCATTTCTGATAGCAGTTTTTAACAAATCTTAATTTATTAACCCGCTGTAAAAACATTTCTGTTCTGATTAGACCGTGAAATAGTTTTCTTACGGCAAATTAAAACAGATATATATATGTCATTCGAAAAATTAAATATTATGAAGCCTATAAAAATGGCTTTACTAGATGAAGGTTATAAAATTCCTACACCGATACAGGAACAGGCTATTCCGGTAATACTTAAAAGAAGAGATATTCTTGGCTGTGCGCAAACCGGAACTGGTAAAACTGCAGCATTCGCTATTCCTATATTGCAAATTCTTAGTGAAGAAAAGGGATTCCACAAATCAAGAAGCGTTATTAAATCTTTAATCGTTACTCCAACAAGAGAGCTTGCCGTTCAAATAGGCGAAAGCTTTAATGTATACGGAAAACATACCGGTCTGAAAAACATTGTTGTTTTTGGCGGAGTTTCTCAAAAATCCCAGACAGACAAGTTAAAGCACGGCGCGGATATTCTTATTGCTACACCGGGAAGATTGTTAGACCTGGTAAAGCAGAATTATATAAGTCTGCGCAATGTAAAATTATTTGTGCTTGATGAAGCAGACCGGATGCTGGATATGGGTTTTATAAACGATGTGAAAAAGATAATTAGAAAGCTGCCAGAAAAAAGGCAGTCGCTGTTTTTTTCTGCAACAATGCCGCCGGAAATTGTAAAACTAGCAAATACAATTGTTACAGATCCTGTAAGCATTGAAGTTTCACCTGAAGCAAAAACGGTTGAAGTGATTAAACAGGCTGTTTACTTTGTTTCAAAACCAGATAAGAAAAACCTGCTCATCCACATCTTGAAAAACGAAAATGTTCAGTCAGCACTTGTATTTACGAGGACAAAACGCGGCGCAGATGCAATTACCAGAATTTTACATGGTGCTAAAATTCATGCAGATGCTATTCACAGCAACAAATCTCAGCAGGCAAGACAGCGTGCACTTAACAATTTTAAATCGAAAAGAACAAGAGTGCTTGTTGCAACTGATATTGCAGCGCGCGGAATTGATATAGAGGAACTATCTCACGTGTTTAATTTTGATATACCGGAGTTCTCCGATGCATATATTCACCGCATCGGCAGAACAGGAAGAGCCGGATTAGGAGGAACAGCACTTTCATTTTGTGATCCCGCAGAGTTTGTTTACCTGCAGGCAATTAATAAGCTTATAAAACAACCTATTCCAGTTATAGCTGATCATCCTTTTAAGATGCTTGATCTTAAAGATGGTGAGAATCCTGCAGTTCAAAATAAGTTTGAAGGAAGGTATAGGTCTTTTGGTTATGGAAGGAGTAAGAGAAACCGATCAGAAAGAAGTTTTCGCAAGTTTAAAGTAAAAAGTTAAATTCAAGTGGATGTCACGCTACCGGAGTGTGACATCCCAGGAATTTTCACTTAATCAGGCCTTGCTTGCTTTTTTCTTCATGCTTAGCTCTTTTTGCGGCTTTCTTTTCCGCTTTTGTTTTCTGCGGTTTTTTCTTTTCTGATTTTTTTGTAATCAGTCCTTTGCTCATTTTATTCTCCTTGTTAATTAAAACTACTTCGTAATATAAAACTCACCAGGTCAATATACATGGTGCACTGGATTTTTTTCTTCCGGCTGAGAAAGGTTATTCTTTTTCCACAAACATATAACCTGCACCCCTTACGCTTGTTATGTAAACAGGATTGGAGGGATCATCTTCAAAGTATTTACGCAAACGTGAAATAAAAATATCAACCGTGCGGGTTTCAATATCCGGGTTTAAATGCCAAACGTTTTCCAGCAATTCTTTTCTTGATACAATTTTTCCTTTATGACTTATCAGATACTTTAGTACCATTGCTTCATGTGGTGTTAGCTGTATAGCGGTATCTCCGCAATTACATTTCAGCGAATCAAAATTAATTTCATTATTCCCAAAACTGAATTTTGGTTCAACAACAGTTACCTCTTTGTACCACTTTCTCCGTTTTAGCATACCTTTTACACGCAGCAGCAATTCTTTAAGATGAAACGGTTTGGTAATGTAATCATCAACTCCTGCTTCTAATCCTTTAACCTTATCGCCGGTGGCGGTTTTTGCCGTAAGCATTAGTATTGGCATTTGGGGATTTTCATTTCTAATCCTTTCTGCAATCTTAAGGCCATCGATGTATGGAAGCATTATATCCAGTATAATTAAATTAAAGTTTTCTTCTTCAAAATATTTAATAGCTTCTTTGCCATCTTTTGCCCATTTAACTGAATATCCTTCTTCCGATAAATTGTATTCCAATCCAATCGCAAGAGTTTCCTCATCTTCTACTAATAGTATTTTACTCTCTTTAAATTCTGTATCAGCCATCAGTTAATACTGGTTGTTTATATTTTTCTGCTCTCCTTAAGAGTTTGTTAACAAATCGTTTTTTTGATGCCTGATAAACAGGCAGATCAATTTTAAATGTTGTTCCTTTACTCAAACCTTCACTAAACACTAAAATTTTTCCGCCATGGTTTTTAATGATTTCTCTTGCCCAGTAAAGTCCTAAGCCTGTTCCCTTAACACTTGGAATATTTTTATCATAGATGCGGTAAAATTTATTAAAGATCTTTTTCAATTCCCTTGATGAAATTCCAATTCCATTGTCTGAAAATTCAAATACAAATTTTTTAGCGACGCAGTTTAATCTCACATCTATTTTTAATTCTTTCGTTGAATACTTAATTGCATTATCAAACAGATTATCGATAACAATTTTTAATGCATTGATATCAGCTACAACCTTGCAGGATACACTCCCATTTATTGTTACAGCATTATTATCTAATCGGAATTTTTCTATTGATTCGTCAATTGAATTTTTAAATGTTGCTTCTGCATCACAAACAATGTAATCATGCGAAATTTTTTTCTGTTCCAGTGCAGATATTTCCAAAATAATATTCATTAAGTTTTTCAAACGTTCAGCGTCCTTCATCATTAAACCGATAAATTCTTTACGTTTTGCCTCAGGAACATCTCTTTCGTTTAAAGTTTCAAGGTAAAGCTGTATTGATGATAAAGGTGATTTTAATTCGTGTGTTACATTCCCGATAAAATTATCGTAGAGGTTAGTTAACCGAAGTTGTACATTCAGATTCCTGAAAATCCATGCAGTTAGTACCGATAAACCAACTAACAGAATTAAACCGACTACAAAAGGAACTACATTTGTAATATCATAGCTAAGTTGCGGAGAAATCTGGTCCCCCACTTTTTCGAACACTATATAGTTATAAACATACCAGTAAATCCATAAGCCAAGCAATGAGAGCCATGCAAGCTGTGCAAGTACAAAAATTATTATATGATATAGCAGAGATTTTCGTCTTCTCAAATCTTTATCACCTAAATCGTATCAGTTCATTATTATTTAAGATAAACCTGATGCAAATATCAATTATTACATTATGAACTTCAAATCTCCAGATAAAACTTTTACATTTCTTTTACAGTACTATTTCTAAAAAAATTGCATAATAGAATAGTTATTTAGAACTAATATAGTTGAGAGAAGCGTGAAAATTTTATTTGTTTACCCTGAGACACCCCAAACATTCTGGAGCTTTAAAGATGCTTTAAAGTTTGTTTCTAAAAAAGCTGCAGAACCTCCGCTCGGGCTGATTACCGTAGCAGCAATGCTTCCCATAGAGTGGGAAAAGAAACTAATTGATTTGAATATTGCTAAACTTGAAAACAAACAAATATTATGGGCAGATTATGTGTTCCTTAGCGGAATGAATATTCAGATTAATTCTTTTAAGCAAGTAATTAGAAGATGTAATACGTTAGGGGTAAAAGTTGTTGCGGGCGGTCCGCTGGCTACAACACAGCACGAGGATTTTTTAGGAGTGGATCACTTTGTTTTAAATGAAGCTGAATCAACGCTGCAACCGTTCTTACAAGATTTAAAGAATGGAAATCCAAAGTATGTTTATTCATCAGATGAGTTTCCTGATATTGCAGATTCTCCCGCCCCGATGTGGGAATTGTTGGATATGAAAATGTATGCATCAATGAGCATGCAGTACTCGCGCGGCTGCCCTTACGATTGTGAATTTTGCAGTATAACTATGCTTAACGGGCGTAAACCAAGAACAAAATCCGTAAATCAATTTCTTGATGAATTGGAAACCCTTTATAATCTTGGCTGGCGTGAACCAATTTCAATTGTTGATGATAATTTTATTGGCAATAAGAAAAAATTAAAAAATGAAGTACTTCCGGCTTTAATAAAGTGGTCAAAGCAGAAAAAATATCCTTCTAATTTTATCACTGAAGTTTCAATAAATCTTTCCGATGATGAAGATCTGATGAATATGATGATTGATGCAGGATTTAATAGCGTATTTATCGGGATTGAAACACCAAACAACGAGAGTCTTGTTGAATGTGGAAAAGCTATCAATTTAAAAAGGGATCTTGTTACATCAATAAAAAAATTACAGAAGAAAGGATTTATAGTATCTGCAGGATTTATAGTTGGTTTCGATAATGATTCCTCAAGAGTGTTTGAAGATCAAATTAAATTTATACAAAAAAGCGGCATTGTTACCGCAATGGTTGGCTTACTGAATGCACCACTCGGTACAAAACTATTTAAACGCCTAAGTAATGAAAAACGTATGCTTAGTAATTTTACCGGGAATAACATGGATGGTTCAATAAATTTTATTCCGAAAATGAATTACCCGGAGTTGATGGCTGGATATACAAATATTATTAAAACCATTTATTCTCAAAAAGAATATTATCAGCGCTTAAAACAATTTCTTCATCATTATGAACTTCCCTCGTGGAAATCGGGCAAGCTTTCTTTTATAGAAATAAAAGCATTTTTAAGATCGCTTTGGTTTCTTGGTTTGTTTGAAAAAGGCAAAAAATATTATTGGAAGATATTTGCGTACAGCTTGTTTAAATATCCCGGAAAGTTTCCGCTGGCAATTACGATGGCTGTTTATGGATATCATTTCAGGCGTGTTGCAGCAACTATTTAATATTATTTTTTGCCCAGCCCTTTGAGTGTCTTAAATGTTTTGCTGTTTCAAAATTACTTTGTTTTATAATTTTGTTTATATCTGGAATTTTTAAAAATGGTCCAAAGCTGGTAAAGTTTTCCCCTTCAGGAATTACAAGGTTGCCATTGGGAAATATCATCAAATATAATTTATCAAGCGTTGTGTGATCAAGAAAATTTGTCTTGATTTTATTTCTTCCTGATAATTTTCTTTTAAGCGATGCAAACGACCTATTGCTAACAACAATTTCCTCCCAATCTACTTTTCCTAAAGAGCGCGAAAAAGTTTGAAATATATTATAGAATACTCTGGCTCTTGTTTTCTTTTTATAATTTTCTGCCAGCGCTAATATGTTAGGAATGTCTTTTATGTTATATTTTGTAACAGGTGTACAAATTTTAACATCAATGGAGGGATACTTTTTTAAAATTTCCATTGCTCTCAATACTGCAAAGTAATGTCCAGGCTCTTTTGTTTTAGAACTTATTAGTTCGGTAGAGCCATCAATCGGCAGGGAAATAAGATCAATATAATTTGCATTCCATCTTAAGAATTGAGAATTTATTTCATCACCAGTTGTTGAAAGTGCAACTTCTAAACCGCTTTTTTTAGCAAATCTTATTAGCTTTCCAATATCTTTTCTTTTTAATGGATCACCGCCTGTAAACACAATCCGCTTTGCCCCAATATCTTTTATCTTCTTAATAATTATTTTTGAAACAGAAGTGTTCAAAGGATTTTCTATATCCTGTGGACCCCAACAGTAAGGACATTCCTGGTTACATTCACAGGTCACATGAAAATCAATTGTTGCAAATAGCTTTTCTTTTTGCATTTTTATTCATCAGTAACATGATTACAAAGACAATAAATTAATAAAACACTTACACGAAATTACACAGATAAATAGTAAATATTTTCTTAAGTTTAGCGGGAATAATTTTTAAACCGGAGGATGTATGAAATCCGTAATTGTACTAGCGTTTTTTCTTATCGGAATGTTTGCAGCTTGTTCTGTGCTAACGTTAACTCCTGCAAATTTTGCTTGGCCAATTGAATCCGTTTTAAAGGTGAGCGATGATGGAGAAGTAACCGATGATAGATACTCTTTCACTTTTGATGCCAGAGGAATTTATTTTGAGGAATTCCAGGATTCTTTAGCATACTTCGATAGGGAGCTGAGAATAATAAGAGATGTTGAAAGTTATTATTTTATCACTGGTGATAAGTTTAAAAATGTTTATGTATTTCATATAGTAAACGGCGCTTTGGAACTAAATAACAAAATTTTCATATCCGAATTTGGAATTCAAACTCCCGCTTTTAATCAGAGGACTCCCATTATTGAACTGATCGACGGAGATAGGATTATTAGATTAACAAACGCGGGAATTGAAGGGAATAACTAGTGGAAAAGAAAATTATAGCTAACCTGTTTGTTTTTATTATTGCAATCTTTTTTGTACAGAGTTCATTCGCTCAGTCCGATTATGAAATTGTACAAAACTTTAGGACAAAATTCACAGAGTTACAAAATAAAATTAAAGATGCATCAACTTTAGAAGAACTAAACGTGGTTGTAGCAGGTATTGATCAATTAAAAGGAGAATTTGAGAAACACAAAGCTCTTTTGGATAAAAGTCTATATCCTGATAATTACGTAAGATCATTTGAAAAATTAAATGCTGCTTATGTCCTGCGACAAGGAGATTTTACAACAATTGATGTTCTTCAAACTGAAGTTATAGAACTTGAACGACAAGTTGATTTTCTTAACCAGAGAAACAATGAATTATTAATAAAAATTGAAGAATTGCAGGCGCAAAGAAGCAAGGATAAAAAAACCATTGCTGAATTAGAAAATCTTATTGCTGATTTAAGAGACTCATTAAGAAAGCGCGATAAACTTGTTTTAGAAATGATGGATAAACTTATGCCACCGATAATGAGAGAAAAAGCAATGCTTTCTTCCGAAGATAAAAACCTTGTTCGGCGGGAAGAAAGAAAAGAAGATGTTTTAGAAAATGTTAAAATTTCTATTGAGGATAATATCAGGTTTTTAGAGGCAACGTCCTTAAATCCTGATGATATAAAAGATGTTCAAAAGCAGCAGGAACAGTTTTCTGATACCTGGAAGGCTGTAGGACCTAAACTTGTTGATATTTATGCAGAAAAAAGTAACAAAGCTGTTATACTGAAAGAAATTGATTCGTTATACACTCAATGGTATACAAATTCAATTGATCAGAACATTTGGAGATCAATTAGCGATGAATTTAAAGTGCATGGCATTATTCTGCAGGAATTTAATTATAGCGATGAATTTGTTAATGCAGTCAATGAATTTATAGCGGATGAAATAAAAAATCTTGATATAAAAAGTGATGCTGCTTCAGAAAAAACATTTGTGAATTTTACAGACAGCACATGGTTTGCAACTGTAAAACCAAAGTGGGTACCATATTTAATTGATGGAGGATTGTTCTCTGAAAAACAAAAAGATGAAGTTGAACTAAGCATTGAAGAATGGAAAGGTGAATTGTATCCATCCAAATGGTGGCTTTACGTAGTACTGTGGGCTGGAATAGTAATAATTGTTATACCTGCAGTTATTATTTTAATAAGAAGGAGGAGAAAATCTAAAGAAGATTTTAGAGATATGGCAAGCGAGTGATGTATAATTCCCGATTACTCTTTAAGCTCCAATTCTGTTGGGGCATTTTTATCTCTCTTTAGTTTTAACATCAGAATAGCTGAAATTATTCCAAAAATAAATATTAAACCCCACAATAATTGAGCTCCAAAGTCTTCCAGTAATTTAGTTCCAATTAACGGTCCGAGAATAAATGATAAACTAAAAGTCATCTGAAAATAGCCCATATATTCACCGATTTTTTCTTTAGGAGAAATTTCCGCAACATAATCACTCGCAGCCGGAAAGAGGATCATCTCACCAAAAGTCCAAATAATTACTGAAATAATTATAAGAAACATCCCTTCTGCAAATATTAGTATCCCGAAACCAGCAGCCGCCAGCATAGCACCGATTGAAAGAGATTTCCAGTGCTTCCATTTTCTCATCGCATCATTTAAAGGTACCTCAATTAAGATGATTAACACTGTATTGATTGCCATTACTAAACCAAAAGTAGATTTTAAAAAACCAAGATCTTCAACCATAAATAATGGTAGGGCACCAATATGTTGGAAGAAAACAATTTCAACAGGTATTAAAGCTAAAAGAAAATAGATGAACATTTTGTTATTAAAAACTGAAGGTTTCTCAACCTCTTTAGGTTTCTCTTTTTCTTCAACAACAATAATTTCGGATTGAGTAACTTTAATTCCCGAAAACAAGAGAAATGCACCTGCAGCAATTGATGTAATTCCATCTACATAAAATAGCAGTGAAAAATTAATTGTACTTAAAATCCCGCCAAGTGCAGGTCCTATACTCATTCCAAGATTAATTGCTAAACGGTTAAGCGCATAAGCAGTTTTTCTTCCATCTGATGTAATTTCCTGTGAGATAAAGGACATACTTGCAGGACGAAAAGCTTCAGAGATTATAGCCCAAACAAAACTTAATATTAAAAAAGTTATATAGCTCGTTACAAAAGAATAGAAAAAAAGAAAAATTCCGGAAGCGAAAAGGGAAGCGATCATTAATCGAAGCGAACCGATACGATCACTAAGCTTTCCCGCATATGGAGCAGAGATAAATGCACCAGCTCCGAAACAAGCTAAAACAAGACCAGATTCTGCTATGCTTACTTCTAATTTTTCTACCGCATATAATGCAATAAAAGGGAGTACCATCATACCAACCCTGTTTATAAGCGAACCGATGGCAAGGATCCAAATATTACGCGGAATATTTTTTAACCCGCTCCAGGGATGTTTCAATAGTTTGAATTAATATGTTCTGAAAATAAAACACAATTTAGTTGTGAACTAATTACCTATCAACTTGTATCATGGATTTGTATATTTTTGTATAAGTAAAAAGATAAAAAGAGAAATAAAATGAATTCTATAAAACTAATCATCCTTTTTTTTATTTTGATTTTTGCAAACATTGCACAAACAATTACTGATGTAGATGAGAAAACGAGTATTTATAATACGCAGATAAAAGAGTTTAAATCTGTTTCTGTTGAAGATGATTTTTTTATTTATATAAGTTTGCCGGAAAGTTATGAAACTTCGGGTAAATATTATCCTGTTCTATATATTTTAGATGGAGATATTACTTACGGAATGGCAGTTAGTATTGCACGCTATCTTCAGTTTGGGGGAGACATACCAGAACTTATTGTAGTTGGTATTGGTTATGGAACTTTAAGAAATGATTCTGGTAATATGCGTCAACGGGATTATACTCCCACGGAAAAAAGCAGCAAACCCGGCATAACAGGAGGTGCACAGAACTTTCTGGATTTTTTAACAGCGGAGCTTTTTCCATACATTGATTCAAACTATAGAACTGATAAAAATAATAAAACTGTTTTTGGTTATTCTATGGCAGGGTTGTTTGCCTTCTATACATTGTTCAATCAACCGGAAGCATTTAATAACTATATAATTGGAAGCCCTTACCTGCTTTGGGATAACGCAGTTATTTTTAATGAGGAAGAACGTGCCGCTATTAAATATGCTGAATTAAATGCAAGAGTTTATATTTCTGTAGGAAGTGAGGAATCAACAGAAAAATATTTTAACCCGATTGATGAAATGGTTTCTGTTTTAGAAGAGCGAAACTATAAAGGATTAACTCTTCATACAAAAGTATTCGATGGAGCAACACATCTAAGCAGTCCGCCGGAAGTGATTACTTATGGGTTATTATCTGTTTTTAGCAAATAGTGTTCTTTAGTGCATCTTTCCCCACATTTTTTCACCCGCATTAATTTTTAAGTGAAGATTATTTTGCTTGGGTGGCAATGGGCAGGTTGCATACTTTGTAAAAACACAAGGCGGATTGTAAGCTTTGTTAAAATCGGCAAACACAATTCCGTTTGAATCAGCTTTATCTGTATAAAGAAATCTTCCGCCACCGTAAGTCTCCTCACCATTTGATTGATCACCAAAAACAAAAAATAATTTTTCGCCTCCATCAACAGCATCAAGTGAAAAAGTTTTTTCATCTTTGATAAATGTAATTCTACCAGGAGAGCTCTCCTGCGTAATTGTTCCGATTATATTTGGAATAAGAATCATTTTTGGTGGTTCGTATTCTTCATAAAATGCATTTATTATCCAATCATCATTAATTGGGTATCTTTCTATTCCCTTAAACTCTTTTACTAATGATGAATTCAAATCCCGCAACCTTATTCCAAATTTATCATCACGTTTTATTATAAACCACCTAAGAGTACCAAGCTCCAAAATTGTCGGATCGCCGGTCATATCTTCTTTTAATTCAAATTCATTAACTGCTGTGCCATCAATAGTTACTTTCACTTTCTTTTCAGATCTAAAAATTATAATGCTGTCTTTAAGAATTATTGTTCCAATACGATGTGGGCTGTTCTTCGGAAATTGAATATTATTATCATTAGAAGAACCAAAAGTATTTTCGCCATTTTTTAACCAATATAATCCAACAAGATTTAACCATCCGTTTTCCTTTTTCAGATTTTCAATTCGCTTATTGTGCCATTGTTCTATTTCTGCTATGTATTCAGGAGAACCTTTTGGCGCAGGTTCTTTCTCTTTACAAGAATTAAATGTTACAAGAATTATCACAAAGAATAAAAAATATTTCAAGCTAATCATAATTAATTTATTTTGTGAATGATGAAGTTTAAAGTAAAGCTTAAATTAGGAATGTACAACCGTAATCCCGAGTGTGAAAAATCACTCAAAGAAATTCCTCAATCCCTCTTCTTAATCCACTATTAAAAGCATAACCAACAACTTCTTTATACTCCGATGGGGTTATTCGCCGATTAAGTCTTTCATATTTTTTTGCATTGTATACAGGCCGGTACTGATCCATTATGTTCAAATAAGTTTCTGTGGAAATTTCATCTGTAACAAAATCTATTACTTTCTTAGAACCTGCAGCATCATTTGGAAGAACAAGATGCCTTATGAGCAAACCTCTTTGTGCAATTCCCCCTTTGCTTATTTTAAGATTACCAACCTGGCGGTGCATTTCTTTAACTGCTGAAGTTACAATTTCCCAATAATTATTTATACCAGAATATTTTAAAGCACGTTCACTTGTAGAATATTTTATATCTGGCATATAAATATCAATTACATTTTCAAGTAATTTAAGAGTTTCAACAGATTCATAACCCCCGCAATTATAAACCAAAGGAATTTCCACCCCTTTTTCCACTGCAAGAACTACCGCATCAATTATTTGCGGAGTATAGTGAGTTGGTGTTACTAAGTTGATATTATGGCAACCGCTTTGCTGCAGCTTTAACATAGATCTGGCTAAATCTTCGATCGATACTTTCTCACCCATTCCGAGATGACTTATATCATAATTTTGGCAAAACTCGCAGGATAGATTACAGTTTGTAAAAAATATCGTCCCTGAGCCGTAAGAACCAACCAGCGGGGATTCTTCTCCAAAATGAGGACTCACGCTTGAAATAGTTACTTCATCGGTTGAATGACATTCACCCGTTTCGCCATCTTCTCTTTTTGCCAAACATTCATTTGGGCATATTCTGCATTCTTCATAAAGTTTACGTAGTGCTTCTGCTTTTTGTTTTAGATCAATTAGAGATAGTTTTTCCAAGTAGAGAGGAAGCACAATTAACTTCTCTTGAAATTAATAAACAATGATATGGCGTAAGCCACCGCAGCAAAAATCAAAACTAAACTGAAACCAAGCTCAACTGCAACTATAGTTGCAAGAACAACACTAATTACAGAAAATAGCCCGTTGATTCCCCATGCCCAGGGAATGTGATTTAATTCGCGTTCTGAAAGTAATCTTAATCCTAAAGGAAATGGCATGCCCATAGCAAAAGCTGGCGGGGCAATAATAAAAGTTGA
Source organism: uncultured Ignavibacteriales bacterium (assembly GCA_963714405.1). GTDB lineage: Bacteria > Bacteroidota > Ignavibacteria > Ignavibacteriales > Ignavibacteriaceae > JAZGGS01. Next base: position 997,369 of record CAVQOH010000002.1, read on the forward strand.
AAATATAATTTTTGTTGTAAGTGTGAATGCGATAGTAGTATTTAATAGAGGAGTTAGAAAAAAAACATATATTAAAATTGAAAAAACAATTAAAGTTATAATTCCAACAATTCTGCTTTGTTTGGCATAAATATTTTGCGAGAACCAGCTGCCAATACCGGAAGAAATTAGCATAAGTGAAACAACTGCAGCAGCAGAATAAATTATACTTCCAAAGTAGAGTGTGAATTTTTGAATTAAAACAATTTCAATAAACATATATCCAATGCCAATTCCACTAAAGTAAAAAAGAGTCCAGTTTTTATTTTTTCCTTTCCAGCCAAGTTTAAATAGAGGGATGATGATTAAGACTAATGAGATGAAAAGAACCTGTATAAAAGTTATATATAGCATTATATACCCAACTTCAAAGAAGGGAACTGCGTTACTTCCAAATAGTTTTGAAAGTTGTGGTATACTTTTAAAACGTAAGAATTGCGAATAATATGGCTGGTTATCTGTAGCAGGCTGTATGTTGAATGAATAATTTGTATAAACAGATTCTCTCTCTTCCTTTGATGAAAGAATTTTATCTATCATATTGTAAAATGAGTTATCGACTAATTTGTTATAGTGATCTCTTTCTTCATTTTTTAATCCTGGAATCAAAACCGGATCAAAATTCATTTTATTGCAAAATGATTTTATGCTATCAACCTCTTCTTCGTTTATCTTGGAATGTTTAACAACAATGCTGATTGTATTCCAGTTTTTTATTGCAGCGATATGATTTAAAATGTCATCTATACCTTGCTCATTAAGAACTTCTGCAATTGTCGCAATAATTTTTACGGAATTTCTGTACGGATAATCAATCCATGTGTTAATACTAATCAGTCCATCATCTTTAAGTGATACCCAAATCTCATTAAAAGCTTCCTTTGTAAGCAAATAATCTTCCTGCAGTGCTAACAATCCTGAAGTTCCGCCAAACGAGCTAACAATCGGCAAAGTTATCAAATCAAACTTTGGATGAGGAGTCAATAAGTAAGAACGGGCAGAAATGTTTTTTGTCTTTACATTCGATTTATTATAAATAAATGGAATCTCAGCTGAATCATTCATTAACAATTCAGTTAAAACTTTATTCGGTTCAACAGCCACCACAGTTTTGGCTCTGTTATAAACTGCATAGAAAATTTGTTCACCTGTTCCGGAATTTAAAACCAAAACATCTTTACAATTATTTATGATATACGGAAGTCTGCCTGTTGAGTGATCAAAATAAGGCAGTGAATCATTTTTAAAAGAGATTATAGGGCCAAGCCAATCTCCATTATTAAATATCGCATTGTTTAGAGAAACAATTCCCGGATACTTTATACTTAAGCCCGGTGCATATCGAAGATGATTTGAAGATACAATTTCAATAGTTCCGTAAGGGCTGCCCTTCTTCATAAGAACTTTCGAATCAGGTAGATTTAGAATTTTTGATATACTTTTATATTCAGAAATGTTTAACGAAGGTGAATTGATATAAAAAAAAGAAAGTATGGCAACAGTTGCAGTAATCACCAGGGTGAAACCTGCTCTTAGCTGCCGCGGCACGATAATAATCGCAGAAAAAAAAGTTATTGTAGAAACAACTGCAGGGAGTTTTTCAGGTAGGAACAGCCACATTAAAAGTACAGCAATGAACCCCCCAACTCCTGAGCCAATCATATTTGCAGAGTATAAAGTGCCAACATGTCTTAAATGCTTAACAAAAGCCAACCCTATTGCTAATGCTCCGAGAAAAAATGGTGGCAAGAAAATCAAATATGTTGCTATAAGTTTCCATATGTGTGATTGATCAAAAAAAAGTTTATACGAATCAAAACTGAACAATGATTTTTGCGAAACAGTTACAGAAATTGACAGGAACAAACTTGTGAGAAGAATTAGCCAGGGAAATAACACCTCTGACTTTTCAAGCAAAGCCTCTTTAAATACAGCTAAAAAAGTACCAGCTGCTCCAAAGCCGAGAAGCGCAATAGAGATTATCATATATGCAAAATGGTACCATTGCACAATTGATAATATGCGTATAAGAGTTAGTTCAAATGCAATAAGCGAAACCGAAAGAAGCGTAATTGATGCCGATAATTTTACAATATATGTTTTATCTTGTTTCAATTATCTCTCGTAAATGGTACAAAGCGAACCGGAAGTAAAGAAGTTGTTGTTAATTCCTCCCCCTTTTTTTCTACTAGTATAAGAGTTTGGTTTAAATACGGTGAACCGACAGGAATTATCATTTTTCCTCCATCCTTAAGTTGAGCAATTAGAGGCGGTGGTATATATTCTGCAGCGGCTGTAACAATAATTGCATCAAACGGGGAAAACTCCTCCCAACCATAATAACCATCAGAATTTTTACAAAAAATATTCTTATAACCAATATTTTTAATTCTTTTATTAGCAGAGTTATACAATTCAGTTATTATTTCAATAGTGAAAACTTCGTTCACTATTTCAGAGAGCACAGCTGCTTGGTAACCGCTTCCGGTTCCTATTTCTAAAACTTTAAACTCTTTTTGAGGATAAATTGCCGCTGTCATAAAAGCAACTATATATGGCTGAGAGATCGTTTGCCCGTATCCAATTGGTAAAGGGCTGTCATCGTAAGCACGTTCAACTAAATTAGGGGGTACAAACTTATCACGTTGAACTATTTTCATTGAATTTAGTGTTTGGATATTTGAAATGCCGCGGTTTTCAATCTGTTCTTTAACCATTGATTCACGGCTACTTTTATATTTATCATTTTGCGCTGAACAAGCAGCGCAAATTGCAATTAAAAGAAAAAATCTAAACAAATAGCTCATAAATATTCCCGTGGCTCTGATTGATTTAAATTAAGTAAAATATGATGCAAGTTGCAACAAGAATTTTTGCCAAGCTAAATTACTTGATAATTACTTTATTCATAGATATTTTCGATTCAAATTAAATTAGGAGTAAAAAAGTGAAATATAAACTATTTGGTAAAAGCGGTTTGAGAGTTTCGGAACTTGCACTTGGAACGATGACTTTTGGTGAAGAATGGGGATGGGGCTCCAATAAAAGTGAAAGCAAAAAAGTGTTTGATTTGTTTGCTAAAGAAGGTGGAAACTTTATTGATACAGCAAACAGATACACTGATGGAACTTCAGAAAAATATGTGGGGGAGTTCATTTCTCCTAATAGAGATCATTTTGTTGTTGCTACTAAATACACACTTTTTACCAGGAGAGATGATCCAAACTTTAGTGGTAACCATCGTAAAAATATGATGCAGGCACTTGATGCAAGTTTAAAAAGATTAAAAACAGATTATATAGATCTTTACTGGGTGCATGCATGGGATTTTACAACTCCCGAAGAAGAAATTTTACGTGCATTGGATGATATGATCAGCGCAGGCAAAATTCATTACATTGGAATTTCTGATACTCCAGCATGGATTGTATCAAGGATGAATGCGATTGCTGAATTAAGAGGATGGACACAATTTGTAGGGCTTCAAATAAAATACAGCTTGCTTGAAAGAACTGTTGAAAGAGAACTACTGCCAATGGCTCGCAAACTTGATATAGCAGTTACTCCCTGGGCAGTTATTGGAAGTGGAATTTTATCAGGTAAGTATAATAAAAATAAAAATGAAGAAGGAAGAGCAAAAATTTATCAATCTGTAACTAAAGAAAGCTTACGCATTGCTAGTGAAGTTATTAAAATAGCTGAAAAAATAGGATGTACACCATCACAGGTTGCAATTAATTGGGTAAAACAGCAGCCGGGAGTTATTATTCCAATTATCGGTGCAAAAAACGTTAAACAGTTAAAAGATAATCTTGAATGCATGAAATTTTCTTTAAATGAAAAACAATTAGCAAAACTAAATGATGTAAGTAAAATCGATTTAGGATTTCCACATGAGTTTTTATCCTCAAATAATATTAAGGATATTATTTACGGAGGTATGCAAGATATGATTGACAATCATCATAAGTATTAATTACTAATATTAGTTATGATATTGATGTTTAAAATAATTCTGGTTGAGAATTAATATCTTTTTATATTTGTTATGTGAAACTTAAATCTCACCCCAAAGCTATTATACTTGCACTGCTGGTTACCTTTCTATGGTCAACTTCTTTTATTCTGATTAAGTGGGGTTTGGCTGAAATCCCACCTCTAACTTATGCTGGCTTAAGATATACAATTGCATTTTTATGTTTACTGCCACTTGCATTTACCAAAAAAAATAAATCAACCCTAAAATCGCTTAAAAGAAACGATTGGTTTAAGCTAAGTATTTACGGTTTGCTCTTCATTGCATTTACGCAGGGAACAATGTTTATGGGCTTGAAACTTCTCCCTGCAGTAACCGTAAGCTTATGGTTAAATTTTACTCCACTAGTTGTTGCTGTAATGGCTATATTTTTTCTGTATGAATATCCAACAATTCTTCAATGGGGCGGTGCATTATTATTTATTGCAGGAATTCTAACTTACTTTTTTCCGATTTCTTTAAGTGGCTCACAGGAACTTGGATTAATAATCATGACTCTCGGTGTACTTGCTAATTCGTCTTCATCAGTTCTCGGCAGAGATATAAATCGTTCTGGGACAATAAGTCCGATAATTGTTACTGTTATTAGTATGGGTTTTGGTTCAGTTTTACTCCTTTGCACAGGTGTGATATTGCAGGGGGTTCCACAAATCAGCATACAAAATGTTATTTACCTATTATGGCTTGCTGTAATAAACACTGCGCTGGCGTTTGTATTATGGAATTACACTTTAAGAACTTTAAGTGCAATGGAATCGAGTATAATTAACGGTACAATGCTAATACAAATTGCTATTCTCGCCTGGATATTTCTAGGTGAAGGTATAACATTTAAAGAAGCTATTGGGATGTCAATTGCGGCACTTGGAGCAGTTTTGGTTCAATTAAAAAAGAAATCGTGATATAATTTACCTTTTCAATTTAGTTTAAAATCAATTACATTTAAATATTAAAAAGTGTTTTAACACACTTTTGGAAAATAATTTTCATTATTAAACAAAGGAAGAAGAATGAATAACGTAACACATTGGGAGATTCCCGCAAAAGATGTTGAAAGCATTCAAAAGTTTTATTCACAGTTATTTGACTGGGAATTTAATTACATGGAAGAAATGAATTACTGGATGTTCCAAACAAAAAATGCAGATGGAAACAATGCAGGTTCAGGCGGAATTATGAAAAAAGAAAACGAAAATCATGCAATTACCAATTACATTAACGTATCTAATATTGATAAAATGATTTCCAAAATTGAAAAACTAGGTGGAAAAATTATTATACCAAAAACACCCGTACCAGCAATGGGATGGTTTTCGCACTTTCTTGATATTGAAGGAAACTCTATGGGTTTATGGCAAAGTGATACCGAAGCTAAATAATAAATTAAATTTCTTGTGTTACAGTTAAGCCATAATAATGGAGTATTTATGAAAAACGGAGAATCATTAAAAAATTTCCCTTTTGAAGCTTTATCTTTTTTAAGAAGATTAAGCAAAAATAACACCCGTGAATGGTTCGAAAAAAATCGTGAAGAGTATGAAAAAAATTTATTACAACCTTCACAGGCATTTGTAGAAATAGCTGGAATTCATTTAAATCAGATAAATCCTAAACTTCAGGCAATACCCAAAATTGATAAATCAATTTTCAGAATCCACCGGGATGTACGTTTTAGTAAAAATAAAGCACCATATAAAACTAATCTTGGTATTATTTTTTGGGAGGGACCTGCGAAAAAGATGGAATCAAGCGGTCTTTATTTTCATATAGATACTAAAAACTTTTTTATTGCAACAGGTATGTATGAGTTTACAAAAGATCAATTAAAAAAATACAGGAAATTGATTTCTTCAGAAAAAAATGCAGTAGAATTGAAAAAGCTTATAACCAATACACTAAAAAAAGGATATATCCTCGGAGGCTTAACTTATAAAAAAGTACCACGCGGATTTGATAAAGATTATAAGTATGCAGATCTGCTTCTACACAACGGTATTTATGTTTATAAAGAGGATAAAGTTGATGTATTGGAAGGGAAGGACCCGGTAAAGTTTACAGTTAAAACATTTAAGGAATTGCAGCCACTGCACAATTGGCTGATTAAGAACTTAATTTGAAACCAATTATTGAAGGATAAAAAGGAGTAACATTATATTTTTACAAAATAATGTTACTCCTGAAATATTCAATTCTTTATAAAAATGAATTTACATTACCAGCCCGCGTTTCCTCTCCAGGTCCCGTCAACTAACAATAATTTTGCGGTATCAGAGTCACTTTTTTCACCATTACCATATAGTAGCTGATAATCTACAGTTGCAGATGAACCATCTGCAGAAATATTTTCTTCAAGGATTATCACTTCCTGTAAACCACCCTTTTTATCCATTTCTTTTTTTGCTTCAGGCAAAAAAGCTTTTAGCTTAAGCTGTTCTTCTTCTGTGAGTTCTTCACCATTCTTATTCACATAAATTGAAACAGCAGTATCATAATCACCATCTGCAATACTGCCCATTTGAATTTGAACTACATCGGAAGGAGATGCACTGCCACCCAGACCACCTTCTCCGCAGGATACTATAGCAAACGTTGCGGTTAATAGTGTAACGCTTAATAACAACCCGATGATTTTCATTATATGTTCCTTTCAATTAAAATTGATTTAGTTAATTAGAATAAATTTTCTTTATCAAGTTACTCTGTATTATTGAGCTCGGCATAATCATTTTTTTATTGATTACGATGAGGTTAATTTCTTTTAGTCTGTTTTCTACAAGGTCAATACCTGCCTGCATAAATGCTTTCCATATCAACTCGGTGCAATATAGCTGCTTCTCAGAATTCAGATCATAATTGCTATCAAAGCGGAATTTATTATTGTAACAGTTGTACGCATAGTTACTTGCAATGCTTAGTTTTTCAGAATGATTTTGCCGAAGACGATAAACTGCAAAACGGACAGCCCTTTCTCCTGATACGAATTCATTAAGTGAATCAAATTTTATAAATGCCGGATCATAATTACCCTCTGCCGGGACTGTGTGAATAACAAAGCTCTTATCATTTATTTTATAAATCATTCCAACATGAGAAAATTCAGAATCGCTATCTGTTAGCAATACTATTTGGCTTTCAATACTTGTACCTCTCCTGAAAATAAGATCACCGCTTTGCAGATCAAAATTCTTTAATACTGCTGATAAATTTTTATTAAAATCTTGCTTGGTGGAGTGAAATTTAATTGATGAATATGTTGTAAAACGCAAAAAAATGATTAGAAGCAAACTAATGATGAGTAAGCCACGCAGTAACAAAAAATCTCCTATATCGCTCGATAATTGGACTATCTAAAAGTAAACATAATTGTTAGCAGTTGCAAATAATGATATAGCAAAGCATTAATAATAATCTTTATTACAGCTAAAACAAGCTAGGTTAAATCAAAAGAAAATGAGCGTCTATGGAGTATTCTACCAGTTTATTAGAGTTTATTTTTTATAATTACTATAAGAATTATTATACCGATTACAACTGCAGAAATAAAGAGAAATGGACCGCCCGCAAAAAGTAAAATCATTATTGTAGATATTATCCAACTTGAAGAACTTACAATAAAAGGATCTTCAAACTCTCTTGGAACAAAATTGATTTCACTAAGTCGTACTGAAGAAAAGAGATCGATTTGATTATATAATTTGTTTTGATTATTTAAAATATTCTGGAAGTTAAATTCATCAGTATTTTCTGCATAAGTAATTATGATGTTGTTTATAGCAGCAGGAGATAGATTTTGAAATCGTGCTAATAAAATATTTGTATTATTCTCTGAAATAAAAATTGAATCAGGTGATAACCCTCTTATATCTCCTAAAGATAAGCCGTCCATAAGTTTAATTCTAATTTCTCCTTTAACAATTGGCTGCTTCCATGTTGAGCCTGTTTCCAGGAGATAAATAAAACCATTGTTGTGATCTTTATAATATCCATTTCGGATTATTGTGTTATTTGTATTTACTATAAAATAAACTGTAATCAATGTTGTATCGAATGGTGTAAATGTATTTTCCCAAGCATACCAGTTATCATTTTGCCAACCAGCATTTGGATTCTTAATCATTTCAGATAATATAGTAACTTCATCCTTATTTCTGTAGGCTTTTAACCCATAGAGCGAATCAAACCATACATCTAACAAATAATGATTATTTGTCTCTTCGCTTATAAAACTTGAATTTAGTGGATAACCAACTTTAATAGTTATCGAATCCGGATAAGAATTATACATCCAGTATTCACCTTTTACAACAGCATACCCTCTATGAAGTTGAATAGAAACAAGTTCTTTAACCATTTGGATTTTTTTGTATTGTGTACTATCCTGGGGATAGAATAGTGAAAATGAACCTGTTCCACCTGCATTCCAGAAGCCTGGTTGTGCAGTGTTCGCCCAAATATTAATTGGAAGAAAACATATTATAAAAATCAAGTTTTTGTACATAGAGTTGTTTAACAAGAGGCATTTAAGAAATGTTCCAATTTGTATATTTTGTTTACTCTGGTTTTAGCGAGGATAATAAAAAAGCGCCTTTTAAGAAAACTTCTTCTTGGGGGCGCTTAAATATAAAAAAATCTCTTTGGTTTATTAAATTTTCAAACCAAACTTTCTCTCTTCAATTGCGTAACCTATTACTTTCTTAAGATCACCGTTAACTTCAACTATTACCAGCTTATCATCTTTTAAATTAACAACATATAATTTCTCAAGCAGCTCATCAGGTACTGCACTAATGTAGATAGTTGTAAACTCATTACTATCCAATGTTCGTACAATGTATTTCCATCCCCCCTTACTCATTTCCAAATCAATTAAGTTTAATGTGTTGAAATCATTACTGTGGCTTTTTCCCTCTATCCTTTTATACACACCAACCTGAACGCTGGAAATCTCTCGAAGCATATCATCTATGTATTCCTGTTCTGCAGTAAGATCAACAAACAAGCTTGAAACATTTATTATGGCTGATCCCACTGAAAATTGATACTCTGTTTTATAATCTTCACCAAGATTTCCCATAATCTTATTTTTTACTTCATTGAACTGGCGGTTAACACCGATACATCCTGTTAAAGAAAGAACTAAGAGGAATAGAGAAACTGATAATAAAATAAATTTATTTTTCATTACCATCTCCGTTCTTCTTTCCGACCCCATCTAGATGAGGAATATTAAATTTGTTTCCCAGTTTTCCAATTGTGGTAAGATCTATAGTGCCAACTATGTTAACAAAAGCTGCTTCACCTTCGTTTTCAAGAGTGGTAACTGCAAGACCAATAATTTGTTTGCTTTTGTTTTGCTTAATATAAACATTGGCAGTTTCCTCTGCGCTTCTTGTTCTCACAATTCTTTTCCATTTACTGCCCGTAAGTTTTGAATCTATATTATCAATCCTGCTTTTCAACTCATCACGGTTTTCTTCATTAACTTCAAATACGTTTGCTTTTACAAGTTTCAATCCGTTTAGGATTGCCATAATATTTTCATCCTCTTCGCTTGATAACTGAGCGAGTGTTGAAAGAAGATCTTCTTCAAGAATAACTTCGGTTACACCGGTTGAATTTTCAAATCTGGAGAGATCTCCAAAATCAACATAACCAGGTTCTTTTTTTACATCATCTGTTTGTGCAAACAATGTAAAAGAAGTTAGTAAAATGATTATTGCGGTTTTTATAGTTTTCATTTTATCCTCCTATTAAATAATCGTTTACAAGATTAAGACCTTTATTTAATTGTTTATTTAATCGATCGTTAATTATATCCTTGTCTAGTTTCATTTCTGCCTTGTCAAATATTTTATTTATAATTGCTATAGATTCACCAAGCTGCTTTTGCGCAACCTCTATTTGTGCCTTACTGTAATGATGAGTATTACCAGGTTGCTTCAATAAAAGAAGTGAAGCCAATCCGATAATAAGAATTACAGCCAAACCAGCAGAAATTGCAGGTTTTGAAATAATTGTAAAATATATTCTTGAGAGAAAATTATCAGGTTCATTTATAGAGTTAATCTTTATACTAACTGATTTCATAACATTACGGGGAACGGTTTCTCGTTTAATATTATGCACAGATTCTGCAGTTGCTTTATACTCTTTTAAAATATTTTTTAGATCTTTATTCTTAAAAACTACCCAGGCAACAAAAATTCGCTCCCAAATATTTGCGTCTCCGTAAGCAATTTTTATTACCCTATCAATAATTTCTTGGTTATACTTTAATATGTTCTTCTCTTCCATATACCTTTAATTCTTTTTGTAGCTGTTTTCGTGCCCTAAGTAAATTCACTTTTACAGTATTCAGTGGAACATCTAAGATTTTACTGATCTCCTTATACTTAAATCCTTCTATTTCATAAAGAACAAAAATGCTTTTTAATTTTTCCGGAAGTTTCTCTATAGCTGCTTTTATTTTTCCATCAATAATATTCTTGTTTGCAACACTAGCCGGATTAATCTCAAAACTTTTATCTTCATAGTAGTAACCATTCTCAATATTTGTTTCTCTCTGCAAGTTCAACTTATTTTTTCTCAGGTAATCAATACATAAATTATGTGTTGTTCTCATCATCCATGCTTTTGCAGCATTAAAATTGAATTTATCAATATTCTGCCATGTGCGTATCATCACCTCTTGTGTGATATCTTCGGCATCCATCCTGTTGCGCAGCATGTAAACTGCATAATTATAAATTATGTTTTTATGCCGTTCAAAAAGAAAATTAAATTTTGATGATTCAAACATCTGATTATAAAGACGAAATGAAGCTGCTGTTTGTTACAAATAGAGTAATAAATAACTAAAGAATCATTTATATATGATGAGGGGTATTTATTTCCTTTGAATGGTTCAAAGTTTTATAAGAAGATATAAACACCAATACTTGCTGTAATCATATCAGTTGTAGATTCTATTAGTGAATACTCTACAGTATCATAGTAATAGTAAATTGATTCGGGATCAAGGTATGTAGTAGTTGTACCGAATAAGTAGCGAACCTTAAAATCAACATATAAAGATCCATGATTGAAATACGCATCGCCTGCAGAAAGAATTTTCACACCTAATCCCGCACCGTAATTCCATGCCCAATCATCAATCCAAAGATTAATCGGTCCGTAGTAGTCATATCCAACTTCTGTATTTGAATAAATATAACTTCCGCCAAATAATGTTTCAAAATAAGGACGTATTGAACCGGAATAACTTCCGATCTGGAATAGAATGTTCATACTAGCAAAATTATTTGCTCGGTTAAAACTTAAAAACAGTTCATTATTGTAAGGATCATTTTCAAAATGAAGACCATAGGAGAGATAACTAAAATTTAAGCCAAGTCCGTAAGGAACTTTTTCAGAGGGTGTGAAAAAGAATATCTCTGTTGTTGTGCCAAAACCTGTTTGAGGAAGAAAATCTTCGAATTCACCTACCGGAAAAGCAGTTGTAAAATAAAGTGAGGCTGATGGTTGTGCTTTTAGATTTATTTGTGCCGTGATAATTATTAGAAAAAGTAAAAGGTATTTGTAGCGATTCATCATTAAAACCTGTTTTTACTTTATATAGAGCAAATACTTTGCCTGAACCAAAAAAAAGCAAAATAAGCAGTGGAGCAGAATATTTATCGATTTTTATGCTAATTGATACAAAATAATTTTACAAAAAAATAACAGTGTATTGTTATTGAATCACAAAATGTATCATTAGGGGGACAGTAGCTGACTAAAAAGGATGAGATTTACAATTTACTTTACCAAAACCTTATACTGCCAAGGCTTAAGATCGAACGCTTCTTTTTCTGTAAAAGATTCAATTTCACCGGTAAAGTAATTCCTGAAAGTACCGGTGAGGGATTCTCCTTGTACTTCAAAATTAATTTCTTTATCTGAAAAATTAAAAATTGCTAAAATTTTGTCACCAACATGTTCTCTTGTAAATGCAAAAATGTTTTTATCATCGGTGCTGTTTAGCAAGATTAAATTTCCACCCCTATTTCCGTTCAGTAATGCTTTATTACTAGCCTTAAGCTTGATAAGCTGCGAGTAAATTTTTGTAAAGTTACTTTCTTTCCATTCAATTTCATCTTTTTCAAAGAAGGAAAGACGCTTGTTTAGACCAGCTTCCTGCCCATTATAAATTAAAGGCATACCTGGTATTAAAAATGTAAGCACAGCAAATGTTTCTGCGCCATTCCCAAGCCGTTCGAAAACTGTTCCATTCCAGGTATTTTCATCATGATTTGAAGTGAATCTCATTCGAAATGCATTTTCAGGATAATCTTTTTCATCATTTAATAATGATTTAATATCTGTAACATTTTTTTCATCGATTGCTATATCGTTCATAATTTCATACAAGTTCCAATCGTATGTCATTTCAAAAGCATTGTGATGTTCAGGGGTATCCCATTCGGCAAGCATAAAAACATTTTTAATTTTTTCTAATTCCTTTCGTACTTCAATCCAAAAATCAATTGGCAACATTCCTGCAACATCACATCGGTATCCATCAATATCACATTCTTCAATCCAAAATTTTAATGCATCAATTTGTGCTTTCCATAAATCTTTGTTATCATAATTTAAATCTGCAACATCAATCCAATCAGGATTCGGAGAAATAATATTTCCAAGCGAATCTTTTGTATAAAATTCAGGATGATCTCAACCCAGACATTATCCCAGGCAGTATGATTAGCAACCCAATCAATTATAACATACATACCTTGCATGAATTTTATCTACAAGTTCTTTGAAATCATCCAAAGTACCAAATTCAGGATTAATAGCTTTGTAATCTTTTACTGAATAATAACTTCCTAAAGAACCTTTTCTGTTTTTTACACCAATAGGATGAATGGGCATAAACCAAATTATTCCAACTCCCATTTCTTTTAATCGTGGAAGATGTTCTTCAAAAGCTTTGAATGTTCCTTCTTTCCTAAATTGTCTTGTGTTAACCTCATAAATTGTTTTATTGTAACTCCATTCCGGGGGTGAAAATTGTAAAACATCATTTTGAGGATATAAAAATGTTGAGATGAAAGTTAAGAGCACAAAAAATATTTTTATTTTTGGATGCATATTCATTCCAAAGTTAAATTGATTTTTAATTATTATTATAAAAATAAGTTTTTAAGCTGAATTTATCAGCTAATAAGCGAGTGGTATTAAGTAATTAGGTATTTTCAGTTATAATTTAAATATCTTTGAAAGATCATTTTGTTGTAATATAGTCTCAGAATTTTTTGAAGGAACGAGCTCTCTTTCGTTAGGTATTTCCCTCCTTTTTTTAATCAGTTCGTATTCAAGTTTAATCTTTTCTTTCAGTTTTGAGTATCTATCGAACAGAAGCTGGTTTTTATCAATTTCTTCTTGCATTTTCTTTTTCATTGCAACAAGTTTTGAAATATCACCACGATGCTCTTCATGTTCAATTTTAATCCTTCCCAGAGATTCCTGCAGTTCAACAAGTTCATTCATCGATTCTTTAACTTTATTATTAAGTTCTGATACTCTTTGCTCGTATTCTTTTATTTCACTTTCAAGCTTTGATCTCTTCTCTTCTCCATTAATGAATCGTTTGTTTGAATTTTCCAGCAGAACGTACAATCCTTTTTCAAACTCTTGTATTCTTTGTTTAAGCATAGAAGCTTCTAAATCCAATTGCTTATTTATATCTCGTTTAGCTGAAGTTCTATCATCTAGTTTTAGCAAATCAGTTTTAAGCATTTCTGTTTGTTCACTTATAACCGAAAGTAAATCTTCAAATGAACTTATCTCAACCTGCCTGAGTTTCAAGACCCTTTCGGTTTCGTTAAGAACTGCAACCTTTTCAAATAAAACCTGATCACGCTCGGCAATATCCTTTTCTTTTTTAACTATAATCTGATTGAGCACATCTTTCTTTTTCCCGGCTTCATATAATTCTTTGTTATAAACCTGAAACATGTTTTTGAATCGGCTCTCAAGCATGCTGTTGCCATCTTTTATTTCACTCTTTCTTCTTTCAAGAATTGGCAAATACTCCTTTAATTTTATATAATCCTTTTTCAAGGATTCAATAACTTCCTTTTCGGATTTATATTTCTCCGCAGCTTTTGTTTTATCGATTTCTATTTTAATTATTTCTTTTTTAAGAGAATTTATCTTTTCTTCTGAGAAAGAAATTTCAGCGGAGAGGTTTTTTAATTTTTGATTTTTTTCGTTTACAACCTCCGTTAGTTTTAATATTTCTTTATTCTTGTAAGCACTTTCACCACTTGTTTTGCGGAGCTTGATTGCCACTTCTTCCAGATGAATAACCTTTTTTTCATAATCTTTTTCAAGTGCTGCAAACTTTATTTCATTAGCTGATAGCTTATCATTGAGTTCAGAAATCAGATCTCGTTTTAATTGTTCGGTTTGCTTAAGAGTATCAAGTCTCCCCTTAATTTCCTGTTCTTCCTGGTTTAATATTTTTAATGTATTTTGTATTTCAATGGAATTTACTGTAGCACCAACTGCGGCAAGTTCTTTCTTTCCCTGTTCGATCGATGTTTTTAGCATCTGTTCTTCTTCTTTTAAGGAAGAAACAGAAAGTTCAATTTCTTCAAGATAGTTTTGCTTTTTCTTGATGGATTCGTAAAGGTTCTGTTCTTCTGTAATTAGCGAAATCAGCTTATCTTCTGTGGTTGCCGACTCATAGTTAATCCTTCCCAGTTTTGTATCACTTAGATTTTCAAGCTCGCTTTTCTTTAAATTGATTTTTTCTTGCAAAGATCTTTCTTTATCAGCTAATTCCTTAATACGTTTCTCAAAACCAATGAGTGATCTGGCTTCACTTTCCTTTAAATTATTTATCTTTTCTTCAAGCCTTTGAATTTCATCGTTACTATTAGCGATATCTTTTTCATATAAGTTATTGTTATCATCATTTGAATAGATATTTTTAATTTGAGAAGGATGTTGATCAGATTTTGTATTATTAATATGGTTGGTTAAGTGGAGAAGATTATGCTGCTCATCAGATTTCATCTCTCTGAGTTTATCAATTTCACGGTTGAGTTTTTCCAGCTCGGTTTTCAACCCGGTTTCTTTAAATTTTAAACCATCAACCTCATTTGTTAAATCTGTCTTTTGTTTAATTAAACTGCTAATTTCCACATTAACCTTTTTAGTTAATTCCTCAAGCCGGATGAGTTTTTCTTCCTTATCATTTATCCTCAGAAGAGAGCTTCGAAGCGTATCATTTTCGGCCTGAAGATCCTTAAGTTTTTTAGAAATAATTAAACTCATTTTTATTACTCCCTACCTAGTTAAATAGAAAGTTCACACTAAAATGTTAAAATATGTTTTTGTAACTCGCATATAACACAAGAAGTTAATACCACCCTTTGAAGTTAAACATTAAAATACAAATTATCAAGCTTTTATTATAACGGTTTATAGCGTTTGTAGAATGTACTTTGGCAGGTAAATCGTTAAACAGATTAAATATATGATGATAGACAAAATTCTAATTTACTCTCAATAATTTCATTATTCATAAATGCGAGTAAAATATACTATTAATGATTTTTGATTTTAAGATTGTGAACAATTTTATAGCTGGAATATGCAAAAAATGGTGCAACTGCAACATCAACTGAATAATGAACATGCTGCAACAAAACTGCTGTGCCAACTAATATTGTTGAGGATAAGAAAATAATCCTGATTAATCGATTTTCAGAACTTAGATAAAGAAGGAAAATAGTGGCCGTGTGTCCGGAAAAGAAGAGATCCTTAGTTAAAATCTTACCTGGGCCAAATAGTTGAACAAAGGGATCATTTAGCGGAATAAGAGTTGGAGGCGCTTCTAATGGTATTAGGTACATAACAATTAAGCGAAAAAAAACCATTACTCCATAGCATTGTAAAATGAACACTAATTTTTCAGGATTTTTAAAAACACTAAAAACAGTTAATAATATTGAGAAATAGATTAATCCAAATGTTAACCATGTAAGATTAATAGGATTAAATAATAACAGGATTGGATCTGCTATAGTTACGCCGGGGCGGTATTCTACATATTGAAGAAAATTAGTAAATATTATTAAAATCAGTGCAAGAAGAGTAACCGTAACAACAAATTCTATACGGTTCTTACTATTAGATGCAAATTCCTTCCAGCTCATAAGTTAAAGCTAATTAATTCAAAAATAATTAAGAAGCAGGATGTAATTATTTGTCTTCATTTTCAAATAAAATTTTTACAAGTCCTGAATATTTTCTTTCGATTTTAAATCCAAACCTGTAAAAATATTCAGGTCTGAAAAATCCTGTAGTAACATATTTTAAATGCTCACCTTTCAGCCGGTTAAAAAGTTCATTCATCAATCCTTCGCTTATCCCCTTCCTGCGGTACCTGCTTGATACTACTATTTTTTCCATGTGTGCAGTTTGGTTATCAGTTCTGCTAAAAAATAATCCGCCAATAATAAATCCCCTTTCAGAAAGTGCTACAAGAAACTGGTGTTCAGGATTAAAATGTACATTAAGATTTGTCTCAAAAAATAATTTGTGAAGCTTTGATATCTCTTTAGGTGAAATAGGGTTTCTGATTAGGTATGGAACATTTTCATTATCCAAAAGCTGCACTACAAGATTCGATTTTGTACCCCCATTACTTTGAACTTCAATTAAAACTGCTGCATCCGTAGGTTTCAAATGAGGGAAACTTAGCCGGGTAACAAAAAATTCCTCCCGTTCATTTAGTTTAAACTGTAAATTTAAATCAGATATCATTTGCTGTATCAGTTCATGATCAGCATTGTTTTCACGCTGCTTAGCTATAACATCTTTAAGTGAATTTTTAACTTCTTCTCCAGCAGCACTAAAAACTGTTTTTAGGAAAAACTGGGTTCGCAGTTCCGGTTGCATTTCTTCAAGATTAAATAGTTGGTAAGTTTCATACAGATCGTACAGCATCTCTGCCTGTGCGCTTAAAGATGCTTCCTTATTTAATGTAAACCACCTGTGAAAACGCTTTATTGCAAAGAAAAGCGCCTTGGGAATGTAGCCATCAAGTTTAACCGAATTTATAAATTCATTTATTTTTAATACAATGATATCCTTTTCTTTAAATTGAGATTGTTCTGTTAATTCATTTTTGAATGAAGTTAATATTTCTATTCCACTTTCTTCTCCTTCTGCTTCCATAATCCCGGAAAATATATAATTCCAAATTGAACCATTATCAAGAATTGAAATATCTTCAACAGTTTTTTTAACAAACTTGTTATAGAAGTTTAGAAGAAAAGAAGATATTGAATTTGATTTTATCCTGTTTGAAACAGAATAAAGCAATGTGCCGGTTTGGTAATCATGCGTGGGTATGGTAATATTCTCAATCAGCGGATCTGCCAATTCTATTTCCCGATTAGTAATTTGCCAAAAGTTAAAGTATGATTTTGCAGCATTCCAAACGAAGAATGTCCAAAGAAACTTAATCCGCTGTTCGTAATTTTCTTCTTTACGGGTTAATTCCCTTGATAAAAATTTTGCAACACTATCTCTTGGAACAAAAGCTTCAGTCCACAAATCATAATCATTCCAGTAACCTCCAAAATCCGGTAAAAGTCTTTCATCTAACAAATTTGTTTCTGCAACGATTAACCAACGGATTTCAGCTTTAACAGAACTTGGTGTAAGATTTTTATTCAGGTGAAACGTAATATCAAAACCACCCTGGAATCTTGTTTGAACAGAAATTCTGTAGATTGATTTACTATTGGATGAAACAAGATGACTTACCCAAACTCCACCGGGAAGAACATTATCTAACCGTAAAGATATTCCTCCTGAAAAAAGAAATATGGCTTCGCGCAAAACAGATGTTTTTACAACCGCATTTTTTATACGCAGCCTGTCTTCCGCATCAATACCTTCTTCAAATGTAATAACATCCTCCCAGCCATACTCCTCACTTGTTTCAACATCCACAGCAAACTGTTGATTCTTCCCGAGCCAATCACGTAATCCTTTACGTAAATTAACAAGAGTTTTTTCCGCTTCTGCTTTTACTTCCTTTATTTTACTAAAAACAGTAAAGCGCATTACAAATCTTCTTATTCCTTTATATGTAACAGGATGATGAGAACCATAAACAGTAATTAGATGGAATAGTGATTCTAAAGAAGCAATGTTTTGTAAAGTAGTTTCACTTTCTTGTGTGGTAATATTGAGAATTGAATCTTCAATAACGTTTAGATTTTCTGCCCCCTTACTTTTCTTAACTATATATTTTATTACATCTTCATTAAGTAGTTCTTTATCAAATTCTGAAAAAGTTAAAAATATTTCGTTAAACTGTTCTTTGTTCACATTGCTGATTGCTGTTTTAAATATTTCTCTTCTTATCTCAGAAATTGCAGAAATGTTTGGGCGTGAAACAAGTGCAAGACATAATTTATAAAGATGAATTGATTCATCTGCAAGTATGTTTTCAAAAAGCGGTAAGGCTATTTTGCAATCTTCATATATTTCCGTTTGCAAAAACAAATAAGCAGAATGAAGTGCTTCGAGAGAAAATTCTTTATACGAGAAAAATTTTGTTAAATGATTTCTTTCTTCTTCATTTAAATTAATTTTGCTACTACTTGAATAAAATTGTAAATGCTCTGATGCTTGTTGCTGCCTGTACCACTGCAAAATTGATCTGCCCGTAAACTCGGTAAATTCTTTGTTCCCAATCCATAAAAGAGGATTTGTAAGCAATGATTGCATATCGATATAAGGTGAATCTGTTTTGTAGAAATAGCTGCCGATGCGGTAAATGTTTTTATGTTTATGATCCGCTTCTATAGCAAGAACCAAATTAAGTTTACTTATTGTTATACCAGTTTCTGTAGATGCAATATCTCTGCTTAAACATCCTTTCTCTCTAAGGAACCAGTTTGGAATTCTCACTTCTGTATTTTTAATAAAAATACTTGTGTGATCCTTTGTATACATTGAATTTATAATTACATCAAAATTCTTTTCAATTTCTCTTCGTTTGTATGTTCCTTTTGGTGTAAGCTCACCTTTCTCATCAGAAAATGGTCTGTCCGTTATTCTGAAATCAAGTATTCTTTCATACGGTGCAAGAAATTTATTTACAGTAACAATTACTGATGAAAAATATTCTTGCCTTTCATGTTCATCCAAAACACTCACGGGGGATTCATCTGGATTAAAATTGGGATATATAAGTAAAGTGTTAAACGGTTTATGATCTCCCACAAGAAAAACCTGCTTTATGCTCTCAAAATCTCTGAAGAAATTTTCAATCTTTTGGGGGGCAATAGTTTCGCCCTTAATGTTTTTATAGATTTCTTTTTTCCTATCAACAATCTCTATAAATCCTTCTTCATCCATTTTCATGATATCTCCAGATGGAAGCCATCCATCTTTATCAAAAACTTCTTCCTTACGGCTTCCATAATAACCCATCATTACGTATGCACCCTTAATTAAAATCTCGCCGTCATCTTTAAGTTTTATATCAATTCCGGGTAATGCTTTACCAAGAGAGTTCGGTCTATATTTTTTGGGAGGAGTCATTGTAATTCCACCGGTTGCTTCAGTCATTCCAAAACCGCTCATTAACTCAATTCCGTAGTTTTGGAAGAAAATAAAAACATCAGGAGGAAGATAACCTGCTGCCGATAATCCAAATTTTAAGCGGGCACCTGTTGTATTATCAACCGCATCTTTTATTTTTTGATGATCATCAACTTCTATATCAACACGGTTTGAAACGTATTCATAAAGCTGAAGCCATTTCTTAGGAATGCTTATAAAAACTGTTGGTTTAACCATTTTCATATTTTGTATCATTGTATCTAAAGCTGGATTTTCCATAAAAGCATATTCCGCTCCCCAGAAAATCGAACCGGTCATCTCCAGCCATCTGCCAAAAGTATGAAAGAGAGGAAGAAATGCTAAAAATCTATCTGTATCACCAATTTCTGGTAAAGCCATTGCACGACAGAATCGCTTGTAAACAATGTTCATATGAGAAAACATTATTCCTTTTGGTTCGCCAGTAGTGCCGGATGTGTACATTATTGTTGCAAGTTTTTCCGGTTTTATGTTTTCTAATAAGTTTTCTTTAAAGGACCCTTTATCGTTGCTTCCTGATTTTAAAAACTCTTGAAAAGAAATAACACTCTTATCAGCACTGCTTCCAACTAACAGAACTATCTTTTTTAAATGATGAAGATCATTTTTAATTGAATTTATTTTTGCAAGTTGTTTTTCATTGTGAGCAATTACAACAGCAGCTTTTGTCTCATTCAGAATATAACTTATATGTGCAGGAACAGAATTGGCAGGAATCATCACGTTTATAATTCCGCTGGTTAAACAGGCAATATCAAGCATTGCCATTTCAGGTGAGTTCTCTAATAAAAAAGCAACTTTCAGATCTTCAGTTTCTTCGTTCTTTAAAAGCGAGTTAAAAGATTTTGAATACTTACTAACCTGTTCAGCAGTTTGATTCCAGCTAATGGAAGAGATGCGGTTTCCTTTAATCAGCGTAAAAAGCGTTTTGTTTTTATAGTCCCTTACCCGCTGATGAAACAAAATTTTAATTGTGTAATTGCTTTTTAGAATTAATTCTTCTATAAGTTTTTCCCATTTTTTTTCTTCATAAATCCTGGTAAGAAAAGACGGGAATCTGAAAAGGTTTAAATACTCGTGAATTAGCTTGCTGCTTATTTCTGAGTGTGTAACGGATTTAAGATAATTACCAAAGCCGTAATAAATTTCTTTATCAAAACTTTCCATTAAAGAATTAGCAAACTCTCCCGGAACGATTGAGCTTAATATTTCAGTTAGTTCTTTTGCTAATAAATCATCTTTGGATAAAAGCTTTTTTTCTGTAATAGTTTTTATCACAAGTTGAAGTTCACTGTAAAGAAGATTAACCTGTTTTTCTTCCAAAGCTGATTTACCTGAGAAAAACTTTTCCTTCAACTCTAAAATATTTAATTCACCGGGTGTATTTTCTAAATCATTCATTAAGTGCAATTCCTTAAAAAACAGAGCTGTTTATAATATTTAAAGTTAAAGATAATGTGTAAAATAAGTTTGAATATAACAAAAAAGGGATGCTGTTAAACATCCCTTATAAAAAATAATTTTATCTGTTAAGTTTTTATTTTATACCCGCAATTTCTTCCATCATTGCAGTGGTAATAGATTTTGGTCTTTCAATCGGGTAACCCAGCGCACGATCCCAGATTATATTAGAAACCACACCGAGAGCTCTGCCAATACCAAATAATACCGTGTAAAACTCGTACTCTGTTAAACCATAATACCATTGTATAACACCGGATTGTGCATCAACATTTGGCCACGGATTTTTGGCTTTACCCTGTTCCTGCAATATTGGAGGAGTAACTTTATAAATTAAATCAACATATTTAAACAATGGATCATCAGGCAAATGCTTTAGGCAAAATTCTCTTTGTGCCATATAACGCGGATCTGTTTTTCTTAAAACTGCATGGCCAAATCCCGGAATTACCTGCCCGCCGCTTAAAGTATCCCACACAAATTTTTTCATTTCCTCTTCAGTAGGAATTTTACCGCCCATTTGTTCATAAACACCCTGCGTCCATCTTAAGACCTGTTCATTTGCCAAACCGTGCAGCGGTCCTGCTAATCCGTTTATCATTCCGGAAATTGCATAATAAACATCAGAAAGAGCGCTTGCGATAAGATGACCAGTGTGAGCGCTTACATTTCCGCTTTCATGATCACTGTGGAGAATAAAATACATTCTTGATACATCATCATATGGTTTATCAATTCCCATCATATGAGCAAAGTTTCCTCCTAAATCCAAACTAGGATCAGGATTAATGATGTCTCCGTTTTTATATTTTAAACGGTAAATAAAAGCAGCTATTGTAGGAAGTTTTGCAAGAAGATTCATACCATCTTCAAAAGTTGGCATCCAGTATTCCATTTTGCCTAAACCTGCATTGTATTCTTTTACAAATTGAGATTCACGCTGCATAGAAACAATTGCATTTGAAAACATTGCCATTGGGTGAGAATCCGGTGGAAGTTGTTTTAGAACATCAAAAACATACTGAGGTACTTTGCTTCTTTTCTTAAACTCTTCTGCAACTTCTATTGAATCTTTTTCATCAGGAACTTCACCAGTTAAAAGCAAATAGAAAAATCCTTCTACGTTTGGCATTTCCTGCCCGGGAACTTTTGGTAGTTTTTCCATCACTTCAGGAATTGTAAATCCCCTGAATCTTATCCCTTCATAAGGATCAAGATAAGATATATCAGTTGTTAAACTTTTAACACCTCTTGCACCACCAATCACTTGTGCAATTGTTACTTCTCCAACTTTTTTATCTCCATGATCTTTTAATAGTTTTGTGGTTCTTGGGCGCCACTCTTCTATTTTTTGGGCAAGCTTTTCTTTTAAGCGAGACATATTGATCCTCCATTTCTGAATTTTTTATAAACAGGATTTAAATGTTCCTGTTCATTTTTGATGAAGCTAAGGGAATTAAAGAATGTTAATAATTTTGTGCTGTAAATAGTTTTAACAGCAAAAAATGCTAATCATCCCCTATTCCCCAAATTTGTAAAAATCTTTTGTTTAAAATATCAATTATTTGTTGTATTAAGCAAATAATATTTCTTTTCCTTGAGATGCTGCGTATACTTTAATTCCACTGAATTGTTTTAATGATTGATTTCCAAGCCAATTTATAGCTTTCCCATCACCGTGAACAAGAATAAGATTTTCAGGGTTTAATTTTTTAACTATACCGAGCAACTCTTCCCTTTTAGAATGAGCTGAAAAACTAAAGTTTTTAATTTCGCACTTAACCTCAGTATTTTTATCAAAATCGGTTAAGTTTATTTTCTCACCCATTTTTGAATTAGCAATAATATAACCCGGTGTATCTTCATCCATATAGCCAACTGTAAATATTGCTGATCCTTTTTGTTTCAACCATCTTTTTGCCAGGGTAAAAGAAATAGTTGATTCAATCATCATTCCGCTTGAAGCAAGTACAATTGAAGGAAACCTAAAGAATTCATCAAAGTTGTTTACATCTCGTATGTTTTTTTGAGGAATATCTTGCACAATTATTTCAGGTTGATTATAATTTAAAACAAAGCGGTTGTAATCATAAACACGGTTTATTTTTCTTCCTATACCGCCAGTGTAAATATCAACCGGCGTTAATTTTCCTTGCTTCATTAGAAGATAAATAGCAGAAAGAATTTCCTGCATTTTGCCTAAAGAAAAAACAGGCACTAAAACAGATCCACCAGAGTTAATTATTTTACTTAGCGAAATACCAAACTGATTTACTTCTTCATCCCAGAAATTTATTTTTAATGAATCAGTTGCACCATAAGTGGTTTCTGTAATTAGTGTATCAATCTTTTCGGCTGGAAGCCTTGCACCAGTTAGAAGTGTTTGTTTAGAGATATTAATATCTCCAGTGTAATATATTTTGTGGTTTTCATAGCATAAATAAATCCCCGCAGAACCGATAATATGACCTGCATCAAAAAAATTTGCAACTACCGGTTCATTAATTTTGTTGTTAAATCCAGTAAGATGAAACTCTTCTTCGTATGCTTTGTATTCAATTGTTTTAATTAAAAGATCAAGCTCTTCGTGTGAATAAATTTCAAATTGTTCATCATTTAATTGTTTTTTTAGTATTGAAATCGCATTTCGAAGAGTAAGTTCTGCAACTGCACGGGTTTGAGGGGTTGTAACAATTTTTATATGTGGAAATTTTTTAACTAAAAAAGGCAACCCGTTTAAATGATCCTGATGTGCGTGGGAAATCAAAACATAATCAATTGGTTTATCTTGAAGTAAATCAAAATCAGGAAGTGCATTTAACCCCTTCTTTTTAGGATGCATGCCGCAATCAAGCAGGATGCCTGTACCATCCAGATTCAGGTAAAAGCAACTAGCTCCGATTTCTCCAGCGCTACCAAGAGGAAGAAATTGAATCATTAGAAGTAAACAATAGTTATAATTTTAAAGAAAATAAGTTTTTGATGTATAATCAAAAAAGATATAAAAAAAGCCGGCAGCTTTTATTGCTAGCCGGCTACAACTAAAAGAATTAGTCTTATTTAATGAGAGACATTTTTATTGAACTGGTATAGTTACCTGCGTTAATCTTGCAATATAAAATCCACTTGAAAGATTCTGCGGCGTTAGAAATCTGCACGATAAATACCTGCAGTTTGTTCTTCATTTACTAAAGATAGCAACTTCATTTCCTAGAACATCATAAACTTTTAATTCTACAAACGATTCTTGTGGTATGCTGTATTCAACATTTGTTGTTGGGTTAAATGGATTGGGATAATTTTGTCTTAGTGTGTACTCTCCCGGTATTTGACTGATTTGTTCAACTGAACTAACTAGTCCATCATAATAAGTTGTTCCATCAACAGAAATCATCCCACTATTTGGAGGATTTGAGCTGATTGCATTAACATTAACCTGCGCACCATTTTTTGATATAAATGAAAAATTAACGGTTGTTATTCCGGAAATAGTTAATTCTTCTCTAATCCTTAGAGCTTCATAACTTGCCCCGCCAGGAATAGTCATCGTACCGTATGCATCAACAATTGTACTGATTGAAACGCTCGAAGAATTTACCGGCGTACCATTAACACTTATTGTTTGTGTATATGTATCCGACCATTGCGAATTAAAAGTAAACGGATGCTCATACTGTCTTCTGTAGGGGTCATAGTTTATTGTGGTTACAAAACCTGGTATCACATTTGAAATTGCTGCGTTACCCAAAACATCAAACTGTCCATTCAGTTTTGAGTATGTCCAGATTTCTGAAACTTGCCCACCGATTGTAGTTGTACTATAATTGCAAATATTTGCTGTAGGAAAACTACTGATATAAGGCGAAGTTGCAGGATCAATACTTTCAAGAGTAACCATTAAGTTAGATTGTAGATTTGTAAAATTCCAATTATTGCCACCTCCCGGTGATCCAATATCAAACATTGATTGTAAAGTATCTTCGTGAATTGTTGCTGTGTTGCCTATTGCAAACATATTAGCAACATCACTGCTGTTAATGGTAATTTGAGCCAGTGCAGTACAACTCATTATTGCAAAAAATAGAAGAATTTTTCTCATTTTTTGGCCTCCTTAAATTATTTATTGTTAGTTAATTATGATTCCTATTAAAATCAGGGAAGTATTTGGTTCTAGCTGGATGTGAAGTTAATAAAACGATTTTTACTTAGCAAGTGTTGATATATATTTATTATTGGCGATAGTGAAGTGTTTGCCGGTGAACGATTATGCATTATTCACTTATTGCCCAAATAACATCAGAAAGCGTGTGTTGCTCTTCTTCAAAATTAAATTTTAGTAAATAATTAGGATTAAATCCTTCCATATATTTTTCAATTCTTTCTTTTAACCAGGAGATTTCTGATTTTAATTTCCAGTGTTCTTCATCTGGTGAATAAAGCACAATGAACAACCTGTTCTTTAAATGTTTTCTTTGCTGCTGTGATTGATTTTTATAAAGCCATTTAATCAGCTCATCAGTTTTTTTAATGGCTTCTTTAATCGGATGTGGAAAATTTTTGGGGAAAACAGAAGTTTTGTGATCGAAGGTTACTCCGTCTATTGTAAAATCAACCAGTCTGTTCTTTCCATCAAGTGCGGGTTTTACATTTGGAAGGGAGCAGAAAATTTTCTCCACTGCCTGTGCAGACCAGAAATTATACCATCTGTTTAATGCATAATTAGAAATGTTTTTATGTTCATTATCTTTTTTAAACCTGTTGTTTATTTCTTTAATAACATCTTCAAATATAAAAGTGTGATATATAAAGTTAGTAAGATTATCAAACTCGTTGTTTTGTTTGCTTCCCCATTTATAAGTATAGGTTAAGCGTTTTTTGAGTTCTGTTTCTATTTGAATTAAATCGCGTTGCAAGAATATGCTTCTTATCTAATCAATCTTTCTAAAAACTAGTCTCTCAACTCCATCTTCAAACAAATATAACCTCATCTTCTCGATTCTATAGGTATTTACACTCAGCAAGTCAGATAAAAATCTTTGTTCAAAATCTCCAGGGCATGCTATTTCTGTTGTGATCATATTAGAAAACGAAATGTTTCTCCCATCCACTGATACCTCACCGTTGATGGTATTGCATCCTGCGTTTCCATGCAATCTTTTTTCTTCCAGATAAATTTCTATAACCGGGTGATTAATATCGTGTTCTTCTTTTAGAAATTCCTGTCCGTTAATAAATTCCAGAGCCCAAATGTCATGTATTCTCAAATCGGTTTCATTTCCTGCTTCTTTTGCTGAGCAGCCAATTACTAACACAGCAAAGATTAGTATTAAGCAAAGTATTAAAAAAGAAACAAAAATTATCAGTTGATTTGTTCCTGTTGGTTTAAACATTATGCTTACGCTTTTCTTTTTTGAATAGAAAAATGTATTCATGTTTGAAAATATAAAATCCTCCGGCGAGTGCGCGGTATCGCCACAATTCTTTCTGGTTCATCTTACCTTTTGTTGCATCAAAATTTTTTACAATTGTTGATTTTAATTTATATCCTCTTTTCATCACTTCCTGCATTGTATAAAAACCGAGAGGTATCCATTCACCTTCTGAATATTTGTCGCCGATTACAACAGCAAAGTATCTTCCGTCTTCAAGACATTTTATTGTATTATCAATTACCCTCCCAAACATTTTTAAAAATTCTTCAACAGTATTCGCATTTGAAAGATCAGTTTTCTTTTTACTGAATTTTATTATATCCCAGTAAGGGGGATGCAGAAAAACAAATTGAACTGAATTTATTCCCTCTTTATGTAGCACCTCTTTAAAAATAGTGTTAGTGCTGTCTCCTCCTATTAATTTTATCTTCACTTTGTTTTCGCTTTTTTCCCTGGCAATATTACTCTTTGCAAGTTTCACAACGTTAGAATTCAATTCCACCCCGATGCCGTTTCTACCTAAGCGTTTACACTCTATTAATGTTGTGCCGCTTCCTGCAAAAGCATCAAGAACCCAATCATCTTTTTTTGTATATCTTCTTATAAACTGGTTTGGTATTTGCGGAATGAAGTTCCCCCAGTAATCTGCTTTGTGTGCACCGGATTTATCACGTTTTTCTAAAACCCACAGGCTATCAGTAATAATATCTTCATATTCTTTCCATCGGTTAAGGTTTATATCATTAATTTTAGAAGATTTATTCTCTGTAAGTGATTTGATCAACCTGTTTAAATAATATTTTGTTCTTTCAATAGTATTTGTTCTAAGAATTTGTTTTAATTCGTTGATGATAAATTCCTTTTTAGCTCCTGCAGTGCAATCATCTACTGTAAAAAATATTTGTTCACTTTTTTGTTGTTCAATTTTTTTTAGAAGATCACTGACAGCAAGCTTAATCTTTTCAAGCTGATTAAGCTGGAACACAGAATTAATTTTTTCTAATAGATTGAATTTTTTCAATTATACTTCTTTCTCAAATTTATTTTTTACCCTCTGTGCGATTGTATTTCCTATACTAATAGAAGCTGTTGCTGCCGGAGAAGGAGCATTTAATACATGGATCATTCTTTCTGCTTCAACAATTCTAAAATCATCAACTAGTAGACCATTTAATCCTAAAGCCTGAGCTCTCACTCCCGCACCGCCTTTTTCAATATCATTTAGATTAATAGATGGTATAAGTTTTTGCAGTGCTTTCACAAAAGCTTTTTTACTAAGTGAGCGATAATATTCTTCAAATCCCATTTTATAATATTTTGCAGCCATTTTCCAGAATCCACCGTAAGTTAAAAAACTACAAACATCTTTTAAGGAAAAATCGGTTTTATGATATCCTTCACGTTTAAAAGCCAGTACTGCATTTGGTCCTGCTTCAATGCCGCCGTTTATCATTCTTGTAAAATGAACACCAAGAAAAGGAAATTTTGGATCGGGAACAGGATAAATTAAATTTTTTACAAGATGATTTTTTTCATTCTTTAATTTATAGTATTCACCCCTAAAAGGGATAATATGGAGACCAGGGTTTAATCCACATTTTTTTGCAATAAGATCTGAGTAAAGTCCTCCACAATTAACTATGAACTTAGCTTTTATTTCTCCCTTTGTTGTATCTAAAATTAATTCATCAGAATGTTTTGTAGCGTTAAGAAACCTGCAACCAGTTTCAATCTTTCCGCCTGATTCTTTAATTATTTTAGCGAAAGAATTTGTAACCTGCAGAAAATCCACTATACCTGTTTGTGGAACGAACAATCCTGCAATTCCGGAAACATTTGGTTCATAATCTTTTAATTCTTCATTCTTAAGTTTTCTAATTCCTGCTAATCCATTTGCAGTTCCTCTTACAAAAAGATCATCCAACGCATTCAGTTGATTCTTATTGGCAGCAACTACAATTTTGCCCGTTTTTTCAAAATTAATATTATGTTCTTCGCAAAAACTGTAAAGTAGTTGCCTCCCTTCAGTACAATTTTTGGCTTTTAATGAACCTGGTTTGTAATAAAGTCCTGAATGTATTACTCCGCTATTATTTCCTGTTTGATGTCCTGCAAGCTTATGTTCAGCTTCGATAATTAGCACCTTGTAATTAGTGATTTTTTGAATGGCCATAGCTGTTGAGCAGCCAATAATTCCACCACCAATTATTAAAATATCGTACAAATTTTGGCTCATTAATTCACTCTAAGTGATGAACAGCACATTACCTTGAACATTAGTAATAGATGTTGTAACATACATTACAGTTTTAATTAAATTAATTGTGTAAATATCATTAGCAATTTAGTTAATAGTAGAATTTGTTAAAACTTTATTTAACATTACAGCTATAGCAATGAATAATCTACAGGTGTGAAATGAACAAAAAACAAAAAATAACATTGATCATCGGATTGGTTTTAATTGTTTCTGCATTAATTGTTTGGCTTGCACATGGTGGCGAGATATTTACAAAAACACAGGTGCTTGTAGAGAAGTATGATGAACTTTTTGGATTCACCTACAAGGAATGGGTAGATAAAATTATTATCGGACTTGATTATGCAGGTGGCTTTTCTGCTATTGTGGCACTAATAACTGTAATTTTATTATTTGTATTTAAGGATAAAAAAAAGGAGAATAACAAATGAAAACCTTAATTAAATCACTTACAATTACCGCATTTACTTCGCTAACGCTTTTAGCACAGGGCTTTAATGTAAATGCAACAGGCAAACAGACTTTTTCTTTTGAAGATCAGTATGGAAGAAACCAGGCAACATTTTTTAGCACAACACCAATTGAAGACATAAACGGTTTAACAAATGATGTAAAGGGAACTGCATCTTTTGATGTATCAGATATTTCTACCTTAACTGGTTCGGTAACAATATCTACTGCCTCTCTTAAAACAGGTATTGAACTTAGAGACGAACATTTAAGGGGTGAGAACTGGTTAGATTCAGAAAGTCATCCTGAGATCACTTTTGTAATAAAAGGTGTTGGCGATATTAAAGTTGTAGGGGATAATAAAGTAATAGCTAATGTAACCGGTGATTTTAGTGTTCACGGTGTAACAAAAGTGATTTCATCCAACGTTACAATAACGTACCTCGATGAAAGCGAAGTGACTAAAAAAAGAGCACCAGGTGATCTGTTAGTTGTACAGACAATGTTTAATATTACACTATCTGATTATGAAATTGATAACATGGTGCTTGGACAAAAAGTTTCCGATAATATTGAGATCGGTGTAAATCTTGTAGGATCAAATGCAAAATAAATAATTTTATAGTTCATTAACTTTACAAATCCGTAACTCTAAACAGGTTACGGATTTTTTATTGTTATATTTATCAATAAAATTAATTTATATACTGCTGATAATGAGTAAAATAATTACAGTTTTCGGAAGTTCTCAACCGCGCGAAGGTGATGAAGAATACAAAACAGCCTATTTAACCGGTCGCTTACTCGCAGAAAAGGGTTTTAATGTTTGCACTGGCGGGTTTATGGGAATCATGGAAGCAGTTTCAAAAGGCGCGAAAGAGCAAGGAGCTGAAGTTATTGGTGTTACTGTTGATATATGGAGCAGCAATCCGAATGAGTATATAACTAAAGAAATAAAATGCACAAACATTCTTGATAGAGTAAATAAGCTTATTGAAACCGGGGATGCATATGTTGTTTTGCAGGGTGGAACAGGAACATTACTTGAACTTGCTTGTGCATGGGAATTATCAAATAAGGGGCTAATGGATCATAAACCTATACTTTGTCATTCATCGATGTGGCAGGGAATTGTATCTATAATGAATTTACAAATGCAAAAAGAAAACAGGAACACTGAACTAGTTAAAACATTTGAAAACATTGAAGAAATAGTTAGTTATCTTTCCGCAAAATTTATCACCGGCTGATTATCCTCACAAAATATTTTTTAAATCATTTAAGTATTTATATTTTTATATTGTTAAAACTTCTTTTTACATTTTAGATTTTGGAATATGGAAGCATTCAAAGAAAATATTAATAGTGGTTACACTTTTAAAGGCGATTCAATTTTACTTGGTACAGCTATATTTGATAAAAATGCAGTTCCACAGACGCATGTTAAAATTCCGCTTAAAGCCTTAAACAGGCATGGTTTAATCGCAGGTGCAACAGGAACTGGTAAGACAAAAACCTTACAGGTAATTGCGGAAGCATTATCAGAAAAAAGCATTCCGGTTTTATTGATGGATGTAAAAGGTGATCTAAGCGGATTGGCAAAATCTGGTAAAACAAATCCCAAAATTGAAGAACGGCAGCAGAAAATTGGTGTGCCTTATAATCCTCACGGTTTTCCTGTTGAGCTGCTTTCTCTTTCTGAAGAGAAAGGATTAAGATTAAGGGCAACTGTTTCCGAATTCGGACCGGTTTTATTTTCAAAAATTCTTGAGCTAAATGATGTTCAATCGAGTTATGTTTCTATGATCTTTAAATACTGTGACGATAAAGGGCTTCCGCTTTTAGATTTAAAAGATTTTAAAAAAGTAATTAATTATGTAACAAACGAAGGAATAGAGGAAATTCAAGAATCTTATGGAAGAATTTCTTCATCTTCTTTAGGTACGGTGCTTAGAAAAATAATTGAGTTGGAACAGCAAGGAGCAGAATTATTTTTTGGGGAAAAATCATTTGAAGTTGATGATCTGTTGAGAGTTGATGAAAAAGGTTTAGGTGTTATTTCTATATTAAGATTAGTTGAT
Source organism: uncultured Ignavibacteriales bacterium (assembly GCA_963714405.1). Classification (GTDB taxonomy): domain Bacteria; phylum Bacteroidota; class Ignavibacteria; order Ignavibacteriales; family Ignavibacteriaceae; genus JAZGGS01. The sequence goes on from CAVQOH010000002.1 coordinate 1,028,809, forward strand.
TTGCAGGACAGACCAAAACTTTTTTCTACCTTTATGTTAAGCTTACTTGCAGAAATTTATTCTTCATTTCCGGAAAAAGGGGATTTAGATCAACCAAAACTTGTAATATTTTTTGATGAAGCACATTTAATTTTTGATGAAGCATCAAAAGCTTTGCTGGATCAGATTGAAACTATTATAAAACTTATAAGATCAAAAGGTGTTGGAATTTATTTCTGCACACAAAATCCTACAGACATACCGGATGCAGTATTAAGCCAGCTTGGACTAAAAGTACAGCACGCATTAAGAGCATTTACAGCTAAAGATAGAAAGATGATTAAATTAACTGCTGAAAATTATCCGATATCGGAATATTATAAAACAGATGAAGTTTTAACCTCGCTTGGGATTGGTGAAGCACTTATTTCAGGCTTAGATGAAAAAGGAGTACCTACACCGCTTGCAGCAACATTGTTATCTGCTCCAAAATCCAGGATGGATATTTTAAATGATACTGAAATTGATGAATTAGTTAGCGGCTCAAAACTTATTCCTAAATACAATAAAAGTATTGATAGAGAAAGCGCTTACGAAATGCTGAATGAAAAATTGTCAGAAGCTAATCAGAAAGTTGAAAGAAAAATTGATAGGAAAAATCAAACTAAACCTAGGACTACAACAAGAAGAACAAAAAAATCAAAAAGTACTTTTGAGCAGGTATTATCTAGCCCTACGGCAAAACAGGTGGGAAGAACTTTTGTTCGGGAAATTACTCGCGGAATACTTGGTGTTTTAGGATTAGGCGGATCAACAAGAAGAAGAAAAAGTTTGTTTTGAATTTTAACCGTTGATGATATACGAATCAGTTTGTCATCAAAAATATTTACACTCTTATTTATCAAATTCATTAATTATTAAAAGGAGAAAGCTATGAAAAATCCTAAGTATCAACTTTATACCAGCTCAAACAAGAAGGTATATTTCCGTTTAAAAAGCGGTAACGGGCAGATTGTATTGCAGAGCCAGGGATACAAAACAAAAGCAAGTGCCAAAGCAGGTATTGCTTCTGTTAAAACTCATGCAAGAAGTGCAAAAAACTTTGATGTAAAACAAGCCAAGAATGGTAAATTTCACTTTAACCTGATTTCTAAAAACAAACAGATTGTTGGTTCTAGCCAGATGTATACGGAGAAAAGAGGTTGTAATGGCGGAATGAATGCTGTTAAGAAAAACGCATCTTCACCAATTGAAGATCTTTCAAAATAATTATTTGAACAGGGGATCTTATAAAGATCCCCTGTTCATTCTCAATTTATTGGGTCAAAACTTTATACTTTATCATCCAGTAATAATTTAAATTTATTATCTCAAAATCTGATGAATGTTTTTTAAAGAATTGCCCAAGTTCATTTTCTGTATAAAAATTTTTTAATACTTCAAATTCTGATCCATCTTCAAGTTTTCTAAGTTGAAATGTGTTCCCCTTATCATCCTTCCTGCTAATGGGAGTACTGCTGCCATCAGCAAAGTTGTTATCTATCATTACTACAACTGAACCAGATTCAAGTTTTTTGTGAAGGTTGGTTATAAACGACTCAATATTATTCTTATGAATGTGTGAAAGCAAAAAGCCGCAGAATGAAGAGTCAAAATTATTTTTAATCTTTGAAAGCGATAATGCATCATCCTTAATGAATTCAACATTATTTATTCTGTAAGATTTAGCTTTAGCAATTTCAAGCACTTCTTTACTTGAGTCAATTGCCGTAATTGAATTTGCGGAGCCAGAAATTATTTCTGTCCAGTAACCCGTTCCGCATGCAATTTCTAATACTGATTTATCTTGATAGGAATCTATAACAAATTTTTTAATTAATTGTAGATCTTCCTGCCTTTCAGGTTTTTTATAAATATTTTCATATTCAGCAGCTCTTCGGGAATAGTATGTTTCAATACCCGATTTCAAATAAAAATTCTTTTTTTAAGAAAAAATTGCAGAACATCCTTCAATCTAATTATGACTTACTTAAAATAGAAAATTTAAACATTGTTGGATTAACAAGTTTTTTAAAATCTTCAAACTTCATTTTAATTAATTCAGTGTGAGAGCAGGCATTAAATGCAATTTCTTTATCATCTGCAAGACTTTCTGAAACATAAACGTCCATTCCATATAAATTACCAAATGGAGGCATCGCTCCAACTTCACAATCAGGAAATTTATCCATGAACTCCTGCTCATATGCTAGCCGCACATCATCTGCCCCAAGAGCAGTTTTTAAGTGATCAAAACTCACTTTATAAGAAGCTGGTAGAACAGCCATTCCCATTTTACCATCAACTTTTATTATAACTGTTTTCGCAAGTTCTTTACCTGGTATGTGTGCACTTGCTGCAATTTCCTGTGCAGTATATGCTGAAGAATGCTTGATTGATAAATATTTCACATTATTTTTATCTAGAAAATCCTTTAAAGTCTGTAATGGCATAATAACCTCCTTTAAAAATTATAAATGTAAAATTGTTTCATTGTTATATAATTGATGAATCAACTTCTTAAGGAGGACAGAAAGCAATATAGCAATAAAACCATACAGCAATTGATACTTTGTTTATGATCGATAATCTTTAAGTAATCTCTTCCGTTAATTCTAAAAATCTTTTATATGGAATTGCAGATAAACTCTCTGCCTGGAATGCACCTTTAGATAATCCTATCATCGAAACTTTTGCAGCAGTCTCTTCATCGGGTGCTTCGTAAATATCCAGGAAATCATAATGCCCGAGCAATGCGTAATGAGAAATAAATTTAACCTCGGGACATTTCTTTTTAACTTCTTCCAGCCAAGCTCTCCCAAGTTTTGCGCGGTCTTTCATCATTTTAGAAGTTTCAGGTGAAAGTTTGGTAAGCAGTACAAATGTTTTCATGGCTTAATCCTTTCAGTATAGTTGAACAATTATTTTTGTTAAAACCATACATCTTAAGCCGGAGATAATGTGAAGTGGTTTAAGCTGTAATTTCAAAATTAATGTAAGAAGATGGAATTAAATAATCAAAGGAAAAGAATAAAAAATATGTTGACTTTAGGCAATCAATTTTTAAAGAAGATATTTTATCGCAACAAAACCACCAATTAGCAAGATTGTAAAAGCAATCGCGACCCAGTTAAAATACTTATCAATAAATGCTTTAATACTTGGTCCAAATTTCCAGATTAAGAATGCAACCAGGTAGAATCTAGCACCACGGCTAATGATTGATGCTACCAGGAACATAACAACATTTATATTAAAAGCCCCAGATGAGATCGTTATTACTTTGTAAGGAAGCGGTGTAAAACCAGCTGTAAATATTATCCAGAAGTCATATTCATTATATAATTTCTGTATATCAAAAAATGCCGTTTCTGTAAAACCGGGGATGTTGTTAAAAAAGAAGAGAGCAATACTTGTAAACTCGTTTGAAGGCGTCCACCAGAGGTAATGCCCGATTAAATATCCAAGAACTGCACCAGAAACCGAAGCGATAAGGCATATTGTTGCAAACCGGAATGCTTTTTTTGATGAACCCAAAACCAGTGCTATAAGAAGTGCATCAGGTGGGATTGGGAAAAAAGATGATTCGGCAAATGCAAGCAAAAAAAGTGCTGCTGGACCGTAAGGAGTTTCCGCCCAGTGCAGCACCCAATCATATAATTTTCGTAATAACTTCAATCAATAAATTCAGTTTATCAGAATAAAGAGCAAACATAATAAATTATTACCTGTTTGGAAAAACTCTTATTGATAAACAAGCAGAAGAAGTATAACTTTTATTTAGTTGTTTTATTTCATTTAAGCGAGGTATAAATGAGCTTTAATCGTAGTGCAGGAATTCTACTTCATCCAACTTCATTGCCTGGCAAATACGGGATTGGTGATATTGGTACCGAAGCGTATAAATTTATTGATTTTTTAGCTGAAGCTGGGCAGACTCTCTGGCAGGTATTTCCGCTTGGCCCAACAGGCTATGGCGATTCACCCTATCAATGCTTTTCAGCGTTTGCAGGAAACCCTTTGCTTATAAGCCCAGACAGACTTAAAAGAAGATGGATTTTTATTAAATGATGATTTAAATGATCTTCCAAAATCAGATCCCAAAAAAATTGATTACGGAAACATTATTGAATACAAAAAAATGCTGCTTAGAAAAGCATTTAACAATTTTAGAAGCAATTCAAATAATCTTGAAAAAGAGTTTAACAGTTTTTGTGATGAAAAAAATGAGTGGTTAAATGATTTTACTCTTTTTATGGCTTGCAAAGATCATCATGGAGGTGCGTGCTGGAGTGAGTGGGATAAAGGCCTGGTAAGAAGAGAAGAAAGTTCTTTAAACGAGTTTCGAGAAAAATTAAATGATGACATTCAATTTCATAAATTCGTTCAGTTCATTTTTATTAAGCAATGGAAAGAACTTAAGAACTATGCTAACGGAAAAGGAATAAAAATTATCGGCGATATGCCAATATTTATTGCTTATGATAGCTCTGATCTCTGGGCAAATAAAGAACTTTTTACAGTTGATGAGGAAGGAAAGTTAACTTTTATTGCAGGCGTTCCACCTGATTATTTTAGTGCAACAGGGCAGCTTTGGGGCAATCCACTTTATAAATGGGATAAAATGCAAAAGGATGAATTTTTATGGTGGAGAAAACGTTTTTCAAGCTTACTGGAGTTGGTTGATATCATTCGAATAGATCATTTTAGAGGTTTTGAGGCTTATTGGAGAATTGAAGGTGATGCGAAAACTGCAGAAAAAGGTAAATGGGTTAAAGCACCGGGTAAAGAGCTTTTCAGTACAATAAAAAAATATTTGGGTGATTTGCCAATTCTAGCGGAAGACCTTGGAGTTATAACAAAAGAAGTTGAAGAACTTAGAGATGAATTTGATTTTCCCGGAATGAAAATTTTACAGTTTGCTTTTGGCGAAGATATGGAGAAGAAATTCTTACCACATAATTTTATTCCAAACTGTGTTGTTTATACCGGAACTCATGATAACGATACAACCCGCGCATATTTTGAAAAGGAAAAAGAGAAAGAAGGAAATATTTATGAACACGTTAAAAAGTATTTAAATTATAAAGGTGATGATATTCTCTCAGAACTGATAAGAGTTGCTTACTCTTCAGTGGCAAATATGGTTGTAATACCTATGCAGGATGTGCTTAATCTTGGTACTGAAGCAAGAATGAACTTTCCCAGTACAACAGGCGGGAACTGGAGCTGGAGGTTTACTGAAGACCAATTAAGTGATGAAATTGCTGAAAAGTATAAAAATTTAGCAGATTTGTACGAAAGACCGCCAATAAAAAAGGAAGAAAAAGATGATACAGCAAAATAGATTTGTTAGAAAATTGCATAAAAAGAAAAAAACAGTGAAAAGTTAAATAAATGACAAAAATAATTTGGAATGGGTTTTAAATTTAGACCAATAAAAATCAGGTTTTACGAATCCATTTTAAATTTCAATAATCTAACTATCTGAAAAACAAAAAATCTAAATACAGGAGAAATAATTTGAAAGCACTACTCATTCCCGTACTTGTAACATTTATTTTTTCAATTGGATGTACATCTCAAACACCTGCATCCGATTCACTTGATTGGAAAACTAACCTTGAAGAAGCAATACAAATTGCAAAAGATGAAAATAAAACCGTTCTTGTTAATTTTACTGGCTCAGATTGGTGTAAATGGTGTAAAAAATTATCTGCGGAGGTTTTTACACAGGAAGAATTTGCTGCTTATGCAAAAGATAATTTAGTGCTGGTCATGCTGGATTTTCCTCGCAGCATTTCTCAAACAAATGAAACAAAAATGTATAACCAGACACTGGCACAAAAGTATGGTATACAGGGCTTTCCCACTATCTTGATAATGGATAACGCAGGCAACCTGCTCGCTAAAACCGGTTACCAGCCGGGCGGTGCAGGTAATTATGTTAACCACATTAAAGGTTATTTAGGCAGCTAGGTTTTTAAATATAAAATGCCATCCCTTTAAGGATGGCATTTTTGTTATATAAGATATAATAGCAAATCCCACCACCAGATCATTAATATTTGTCCGTATTGTTGTTTCAGTTGCATGGAATACAAATCCCATGCATTTTAAATGATAATCCATGCATTTCAGTCATTTTAGACAACTGCTTAACTCCTTATCTTATAACATATTAACTCATTTCCGTCCGGTGGCATAATACTTTCTATACACAAAAAAGTTATTTGAGAGGAATTGGGATTAAATAATAATTATTCAACAAATAAGGAGATCAGAAAAATGAATTTTTCAAATCTTTTCCGCAGACGCATTCTTCCCTTTCTTATGCTGGGAATAATCGCATTCTTCTTTGGCTGCCAGGATGATATAGTTGTGGATCCTGTTGAAGAGCCAACCACAGACAAGGCAGCAATGGAAAAAATGGTTGATGAAGACTCAGCGCTTACTTCGTTTGATTATAATTATAATGAAGAAGGTTTAATGGATTTTCTCGGTAAAGTTGATGTAGCAATCTATCCTTTCCGCGTTGGTCATAAGATGAGATTGGTAAACAGAACTTTAAGTATAGATATACAGGATACTATTGCATACGGAACACTCACCAAAACTTTTGAAGGTATACTTTTTATTGCTGCAACATATGATTCCTTAGGAACTGAACCTGATACAATAATTCAAAAACCATTTACAGCGGTTATTACAAGGAACTTGATCTTCAGAAAAATTGCTCATACTCCATACCCTATGCGTAACTGGGTAATTGCGGCAATATCATTACCTGAAGGCGGAACACAAAGTCCCAACATAGATATAATGAAATTAACTATGTTTCTATCGAATGGAGATACTTTGGTAATAGATTCACCAAATGATTATTACTTAACCAGAAGGCATGGGTGGTGGAGGCAAATTCCTGTTATCCGCAGGGGTGAACCCGTAACGCTAAGAGTTGAACTTTACAGCGCGTACGAAGAAGAAGATTTTGTTACACTTACTTATGGAGCAAATAGGTTCCACAATAAAAGAGCTAAGAAATTATTTAACCTGATTTCTTCCACTCCAAGCGGTAATGGTTGGGATAAAGTTTATGAGCAAACTTATACATCGCATCAATGGCCAGGATTTTACCATGCGGTAGTAAATGCAATGCCAAGGCAAGTAGTATTTGATGATGCTACTCCCGTTGAATCGGAAGCATGGGGTGTGCCTTATTTTGTGCTTCCATAAATAAACAATAAAGAGGATTTTCCCTTCAACATCCTCTCCACGTTACCCCCTTCTGTATTCAATGGAAGGGGGCTATTTTTCTGAAGGGAATAATTTTTTTAAGATTGATAATGAAAAAGATCAACTATAAATTAAATACTATGAAACGAGCAAATAATAACTTTGAACAAGATAGTATAATTATATTGCGAGTTTCATCTGGCAAAAATTTAAAATTATAAACGGATGAAAAATTTATTAACCTTATCAGCTCTGTTTTTATCTCTCTTATTAATTCCCGGATGTGATAAACCTGCCCCAACAGAACTGTTTGATGATTCTGCAGAAGATCAGTACGAAGTGCTTACGAAAAACCTGGATGACCAGTATATTAACAGTGGTGTAGATACTTCTGGATTAGATCAGGATTTAAGAGGTTTAACAAATATTGTTTCCCTCAGCGGAATAAAAATTACAAATAATAATCATACTGTTGAATTATCCCTTGCGCAGGCAATTTTCTTTGATAGATCGAAACCGGTGTATTTTGCAAATGGTGAATTGCTTGCATATCAAACAGTTACACCCGGAATTATAAAATTTGATAATCACATTGCCAGAACAGTAAACTTCAGGCTTCATTATCGCGAACGGGGTGTATCCCGTGATACAGTTTTAGGTAAAAAATATATTCTTTACAGTGGTATTGGGGGATGGTTAGATCCCTTTAGGTTTAGATATAGTTCTTCAATTCCAATTGAATATAATCCAATAATTTTTCCAACTGTTGGTTTTGATATAAAAACCCCTCACGAAATTAATGGCACTGTTAACATTCAAGGGAGCCGTAACAACAGAAATTTACAACCCGTTCTGGAATGGAATGGATTAAACGGTAAGCATATTTCAATAGTTCTTGGAGTTATAAGACATGGTCATCTTTTTTCCATTCCCGTTTACCGCATAAGAACAAAAGATGATGGAAGAATGATTATTCCCAAACTTCTTATAAATGAGCTACCCCTGGAAAATTTCAGCAAACTGGTTTTTACTTTTATAAGAAGTATTGAAAACATTAAAGGTGATGGCAATAATAAACTTCTTGTATCAGCACAAAGTATTCATAGTATAGTTATAGATATTCATTGAAATATTCAGTTTTATTTTTTTTAATTGTGATGATTGCGAATATTAAAATATTGCCGCAAAGTTCATTTGGGCTTGGCGGTTATTGGGGCTTATCGGATGGCTTAACAATTCCATTGTACAGCTACGAATCAAATCCATCCAACTATTCCAACCTCAAAGATTGGGGAATTTCATTTTCTTACGGATCAGAATTTTCGAATACAGTTAGCTCTAATCTTTATACAATATCATTAGCAAAGAAAATAAGAGATCACTCTTTGACAGGAAGATTCACACCTGGTTTTCAAAAGGAATTTCTATTCAATACAGGTCTATCCATTGTGCTGGAAGACTCTACAACCCAATCACTTGAAGCAAAGTTTATATATAAAGAATTATTTGGATTTGGATATTCTTATAAATTTACAAAACAGCTTAGTGCTGGTTTTTCATTCAGGTACTTTAACCAGGAAGTAAACCAGGAAATTATTAAACCTGTTTTTGGTGATACTTTGTATCTTGTTAGAGAAGATATAAATGAAAAAATAGAAAACTGGAGAGGTGAAATTGGACTAGATTATAAATTGAGCAGCAAATTTAGTTTAAGGGCTTCATCCATAAATCTTTTTATTTTTGGTGATGACTTTGTTGATGAAGAACTCGCAGATTTCAAATTAATGCATGAAAAGGGCGCATTGTTCGGATTTAGCTATTCACCAATGAAAGCGTTTAATATTCACTTTGTTTATGAAACTTCTCAATCTTTTCAGGCAAGTATAACCGGCTTCGTTGAGAATTTTCTTTACGGTGCGACAATTTTTCATGATAGATACCAAAAACCAACAATTGCCGGCATTGTTCCATCACTTGGTTATAAAACTGATTTGTTCGAAGTCATACTTACGGGAGTAAAATATTTTTCCAACAGAAACACTACACATAGCTTTTCCACTTTTAGAGAAGAAGGAATTCATAATATAACTAACAATCGTTACAGTTTTGATAAGCTTATGCTTTCTGTTGCATTCACCATTAGCAGCATAAGGGAGAAAAAAGCAGAGCTGGTTGATGTTGAAATTGTTGCAGAAATCTATCCAACCCTTTACGATAATTATCTAAATTTTCCATTTGCTTATGGTACTATTGTTAATCTTACAGGAGATCTGTTAAATATAAAACCATCAGTTAAAATTGAAGGATTGCATAAAGATAAAATCCAATCTCCAACTGTTACCATTTCTCCCTATGATACTTTAAGAGTTCCGTTTTATGTAATAATTCCAGAGGATTACTCATCAGAAAAACCCGTTCTCTCATTTGCCGATTTTTTTATTACAACAGTTAATGAAGAACCGGATGATCATTTTCAGAAAGCAGCTTTGGTTAACAGTTTAAATGCATGGGATGGGAACGTAATGAACCTGCGTTATTTTATAATGCGGGATGTTTCTTTTTCAATGAATTATTCAAAATCTGTTTTAAGCGATAGCAAAGAAATACTGGATACAATTCCATCGGCACTTTCAACATTTTATAAGGCAAAAATACTTTTTAATGATTTAATAAAAAGAATGGTGTACACTGCTGATCCACGTGCTACTGCAGAATATGTACAGTTTCCTCAGCAAACCGTTCAGCTTAAAGGAGGCGATTGTGATGATCTTAGCGTTTGTTACAGTTCCTTGCTTGAAAGTGTTGGTATACAAACAGCTTTAGTTGATTATAAAACCGATGGTGAAGTAAGACATGTAAACATTCTTTTTAATACAACTCTTTCACCCAATCAGGCTAAGCTTATAACAGGGAATGACACAAAATATTTTATTAGAAAAAACAGTAGTGGAGACAGTGAAGTGTGGCTGCCTGTGGAAACCACTTCACTTACCGATTTTAACACTGCGTGGAATGCAGGAGTTGAGAAATTTAATAAAGAAGCTTTATCAGAATTAGGAATTGCAACAGGTAAAGTAGAAATAATAGATGTTTATTAATATGAAGGTAAAAAAATGAAGAAGGTTATTTTATACTTAATACTTTGTGCAGGTTTAATATTTGCACAGGAGTATACTGTTACAAAAGTAAATGGTGATGTAAAACATCAACCGGGTGGGAATGAAACCTGGATCACTATTAATAAAGGGGATATTCTTGATGAGAATTCAGTCGTTTCAACAGGCAAAAATTCGAGTGTAGTTCTTAAAAGCAAAAACAATGTGTTTACTCTTAATGAATCTTCAGCTGTTTCTATAAGCAGGATAAAGAAAATGAGTATAGATGAACTGCTGCTAGCTCTTGCTATGGAAGACATGATGAATACACCGAAGGATAATGGTAGTGGTAAATCCACTAACACAGCAGTATATGGTACCGATGAAAGCAACAATGATGAAATAAATCCAGCAAGTAATGAATTTGGGATTAAAAGATTAAACGGTGCTTTACAGCTTGCAAAAAACAATATGAAAGAATCAGCAGTTGTTGTTGCAAAGGAAACATTTAGGAAATATCCTGACACAAAGCAAAATTCTTCTTACAGAATTTTATTCGCAGACATACTCTACGAAAAAGGTTTATATAATGAAGCATTCGAAGATTTTTCTGAAATTGTAGAACTAAAATTGAATAGTGAAGAAAAGCTTAGTGTTGATGAAAAAATAGAAAAAATTAAAAAGATATTGTTAAATAAATAAATCCTTCCCTGTTTCAAAAAGAGATAAATATTTTTCTTAAATATTATTTGATATTGCTCTAACTTTTCAGCAATTTACACATAATTTATTTCAATTCTATATTCTAATAACTAAATATGGAGCAATACCATGATGCAAAAAAAAATTACTGTTCTTTTTCTCGCATCCCTTTTTGTTTTACTAAATGCTAACGTTTTCTCGCAGGAAGTTTCCGAAAAAATTCATCCTGTATTGCAGGTGGTTTTATTACAAACACCTTCAAATGAGATGGTTGATGCTTACGCTACTCTAGATCAGCAATATCCTCTTGATGATTTAAGACAGGAAACAGCTTTACTTTCAAAAAAAGAAAGGCAAAAGGAAGTTGCTAGGGTATTAAAGGAATTCGCTGCAGAACAGCAACAAGAAGTACTTTCTTTCCTGCAAAATGCAAAACAACAAAATCTTGTAAGCCACATTGAAATATTATGGGCGGGTAATACAGTAGTATTTTCTGCCGTACCACAAGTAATTTATGATCTGGCTGAAAACTTTAATGAGATTTATGAAATTAGATATGATGCAACCATAGATCAAAGCGAAACGGAAGATCCAACAGAATCATCGAGTCCTGTTACTAATGGAGGAGATTTTGTACCGCAACCAGGGTTAATTTTAATTAACGCACCTGCAGTTTGGGCTGAAGGTGATAGCGGACAGGGCATCCTCGTTTCTAATAATGATTCGGGCTGCGATTGGGATCATCCTGATTTAATTAAAAATATCTGGAATAATTTAGGCGAAGATGCTGATAATGATGGGCACACCATCGAATGGAACGGCAGCGCATGGGTTTTTGATCCAGGTGATATAAATGGTATAGATGATGACGCTAATGGTTATATTGATGATTTTAATGGATGGGATTTTCAGGGTAATGATAATAACGTTGGTCCTAACGGTACACATGGCACAAGTACAGCAGGTATTGTATGCGGTGATGGAACAAACGGTACACAAACCGGTGTAGCTCCAAGAGCAAAACTTATGAACTGCAAAATAAGCGGCGAAGCAGATTCATGGCTTGCTGTACAGTATGCTGTTGATAATGGTGTTGATGTTACAACCAGTTCGCACAGCTACAAATGGTATTTTAATCCTCAACCTAATTACCCAATGCACAGGCAGATGAATGATGTTGAACTTTTAGCAGGTGTATTGCACACTAACTCTACAAGTAACGATGGCAACAGTGTAGGAATTCCTTTTAACATTTCTGCACCCGGAAACTCTCCTGGTCCATGGATTCACCCTGATCAAACATTGGTTGGTGGAATAAGTTCTGTAATTGGTGTAGGTAATGTAAATGCTGGAAGTGATATAATCGTAAGCAGCTCGCCATGGGGACCATGGACATGGGAAGACTGGCAGATTAACCATCCAGGTTACCCATACACTGTTCCCCCTGCTTATCAGGATTATCCTTTTGAAACAATTCCTGGCTCAATGGGATTACTGAAACCAGATGTTTCTGCCCCTGGAAACGGAACCACATCATTATCTGATGGAGGTGGTTACTCATCGTTCAGTGGCACATCCGGCGCAACACCTCACGTTGCAGGAACTGCTGCTTTAGTGTTGTCAATCAACCCGTTTTTAACTCCTGAAGAAGTTAGCATGATAATTCAAACAACTGCTGTTGAAAAGGGAGATCCAGGAAAAGATAACAGGTATGGTGCAGGAAGAATTGATGCCTATGAAGCATATTTGCTTGCACTGGCTATGATTCCAGTTGAGTTATCCTCATTTACTGCAAACAGTAATGGTAGCACAGTAACTTTAAATTGGTCAACCGAGACTGAAACTAATAACTCAGGGTTTAGCGTTGAAAGGAAATCCGCATTTGCAAATAGCTGGAATGAAGTTGCATTTGTTCCGGGTTTTGGAACAACTACTGAAAGAAAATCTTACAGCTATGATGATGAAAATGTAAGTTTAGGGAAATATAATTATCGCTTAAAACAAATTGATTTAGATGGAACATTTGAATACAGTAATTTAATTGAAGTTGATGTTATAGCTCCCGGCGGATTTACACTTGGCCAAAATTACCCCAATCCATTTAATCCATCAACTACTATTGAGTTTTCAGTTCCCGAAGTAAGTAAAGTAACTGTTACAGTTTATTCAGTTGTTGGCGAACTTGCTGCAACTCTCGTTTCAGGTTCTGTTGAAGCAGGTTATCACAGAATTAATTTTGATGCCAGCGAACTTCCTTCAGGTACATATATTTACCAATTAAAGGCTGTTGGCGAAAATAGAAGTTTTGTAGATAATAAAAAGATGATACTGATTAAGTAATATTATTTACATCATTAGTTGAAGTTCAATTCATGCCATCCTTTCTTTAAAGGATGGCATTTTTTATGCTGTAAAGTTTAAAAATAATTAAATTGTATATTATTAATAATCAAAATCATTTATTACAATAACTGTTTGCATAATGAGAATAAAACTTATTATAATATCAATTCTCTTCTTACTTTTTGCAATACTTGCTGCTCAGAATACCATAACTATAGAGCTGAATTTATTTTTATGGAATATTTCAACACCCTTAATTGTGTTGATTGCTGTTATTTTTATCATTGGATTAGTTATTGGAATTATAACTTGCAGCTTATATGAAAGAAAGCGAAAAAAGGAAATTAAAGAGCAAAAACCGGAAGATTTAAGCAAAAAGTAATAATTTTGTTAATAAATTAGGTCGTCATTTACTCTATTTTTTTGCTTATTCCTATTAATACCTGTATATTTGTTCACTCTAATTCGCCCTTTTAAGGGCGATTTTTATTTGTATGAACTCAACTGAAAAAAATATTTTAGAAGCAGTTAAAGAAATTTCTGAAAAAAATAATCTTTTCCTTTTGGATATTATTTTCAGAGGAAATGAAAATAATAAGGTTATTGAAATTTTTGTTGATGGAGAAAAAAATCTTTCTGCTGATGACTGTGCTGCACTCAGCAGAAAAATTTACCGGTATATAGATGAAAACCAACTGATAAGTTCTTCTTTCCGTCTGGATGTTTCATCACCGGGAATAGATAGACCATTAAAATATTTGAAACAGTATAGTAAACATATATACCGGAAATTTGAAGTAAGTTATAAATCCGGTGAAACCAAAAAACGAATTACCGGCAAACTGGTAAAAATTGAAGATAATCTTCTCTATTTTTATTCGGGAGGTGAACAGGTAATTAAGTTTGAAGACATAGTTAATGCAAAAGTAATTATAAGTTTTTCTTAAAGGAGCTAAACTAAAATGAATCGCGATATAGTTGAATCATTTGCCGATATGGTAAAGATTAAGGGTATTGATAAAGATGTGCTTGCAGGCATACTGGAAGAGGTATTTGGCATTTTAGTGCGAAAAAAGTATGGCGAAGAGGCAAAATTTGATGTTGTTGTAAACGTAGACAGAGGTGATATAGAAATATTTTTAGAAAGAGAAATAGTTGAGGATGTTGAAGACGCCGATACTCAAATTAGCATTGATGAAGTTAATAAAAAAGGAAATGAAGACGAACTTGAAGTTGGGGAGGACTATGTTGAAAAAGTTGAACTATCTTCTCTAGGAAGAAGATTGATTACACTAGCAAAACAAAGTTTGAATCAAAAGATTAGAGAAATTGAAAAAGAAATAGTACACAATGAGTATAAGGAATTACTTGGTGAAATAATTGTTGGAGATATATATCAGTTAAGAAAAAGTGATATACTTATCAATCATAATAAAAATGAACTTCTTTTACCAAGATCTGAACAAATTCCTTTTGAGCGGTATAAAAAAGGCGAAACAATTAGAGGAATCGTTAAAGAAGTTAATAAAGGCACAAGCGGCCCGGTTATTATTATTTCAAGAGCAGATAACTTGTTTCTTCAGAGACTTTTTGAAATTGAAATTCCAGAAATATATGATGGAATAATTGAAATAAAAGCAATTGCCCGGGAACCCGGTGAAAGAGCTAAAGTTGCTGTAGAATCGCAAGATGCAAGGATTGATGCTGTGGGTGCATGCGTTGGTATGAAAGGTGTTAGAATCCATGCAATTGTAAGAGAGCTTAACAATGAAAATATTGATGTGGTAAATTATTCTGATGATCCGATAATATTTATTCAAAGATCTCTGGCACCTGCAAAACTAAAAGCAATTGAACTTGATGAAGATGAGAGGAAAGCTGTTATAACCGCTGATTCGGATCAAGTATCAATTATTGTGGGAAGAAACGGAGTCAATATTAGATTAGCGATGAAATTAACCGGCTATGAAATTGAAATCTTAAGAGAAGAAAAACCATTCGAAGATTATGATGAAGATATTGAACTGATAGACCTGAAAGAAGATCTTGGTGAAGATATTTATGAGTTGTTAATTAATAACCGCTATGATACGGCTCTGGAAGTTTTAACTGCCGGGCAGGAAAAACTATCTGAAATTGAAGAGCTTGACGAGAAAAAGGTTACAGAGATTATTGAATTATTAAAATCACAGTTTGAAGAAGAGTAACATCGCAAATTCTGGTATAAAATATGGCTGAAGCTAAACCAAAAAAAATAAGAATCTATAAACTTGCATCTGAATATAATCTCTCTGCAGATAATATTGTTGAATTTCTTAGAGAAAATGGATTTAAAGTTAAGTCTCATATGTCTATGCTGAATGATGAAATGATTGCACAAATTAATGATCATTATAAAAAAGATATTGAGAAGGCAGAAAAACATTATAAAAAAATCGCTGATTTCCATAAGAAAAGAGCTGAAAAAGCAATTGAAGATGCTGTTGAAGCAGGAACGGAAATAACTGTGGAAGAAACTGCTTCTTCAACTACTGAAGATGTTAAAATAACAGATAAGGTTGTTGCTGAAACAGAAATCGAAAAAGAAACTGAAGAACCGGTTACAGAAATTGTTGAAGATGCGAAAATCTAAAGATGAAAAAGCAGAGGATAAACCTATACAGAAAGATAAAATTGTTGGAAAGCAAAAAGGGTTAAAAGTTGTTGGTAAAATGGATCTTGAAGAAGATAAGAAAACCATAAAGGGAAAAGAAAAAGAATCTTCTAAAGATCAAGATGAAAAAGGAACTGTCAAGAAAAAACGCAAACCGCGTATGCGTAAAAAGCCCAATGAAGATTCTTCTGAAGATTCTACAGTTGCAAAGAAAAAGAAAAGGATTAAAAGGTTTGAGATTAGTGAACAAGACGTAAAGGATGCGATTAAAAAAACCTTTTCAAGCATGGATGAAACGCATGGATCCACCAGGGCAAGTTCTAGGAAGAAGAAACGAAAGGACCGCGAAGCAGAAGAAGAAAAACTGCATGAAGAAATGGCACTTGAAGGGCAAAAGTTAAGGGTAAATGAGTTTATAGCTGTAAATGAACTAGCAAACCTGATAAAAGTACCGGTCGGTGATGTTATATCTAAATGTATTGAACTTGGTCTGATGGTATCTATAAACCAAAGGCTCGATGTTGAAACAATTACACTGGTTGCTGATGAATTTGGTTTTGAAGTTGAATTTCAGAAAGAATACACAGCAGAAGCTCTGGAAGATTTTGAAGATTCAAAAGATACACTGCAATTCCGCTCACCCGTAGTTACAATTATGGGTCATGTTGATCATGGGAAAACTTCACTGCTGGATTATGTTAGAAGAACAAATGTTGTTGCTGGCGAATCAGGAGGTATTACACAACATATTGGTGCCTACAAAATGGATGTTGGCGATGGTAAATCAATAACTTTTTTAGATACACCCGGACACGAAGCATTTACAGCAATGAGAGCTCGTGGTGCACAGTTGACTGATATTGTTGTTTTAATCGTAGCTGCAGATGATGCTGTTATGCCTCAAACGGTTGAAGCCATAAACCATGCGCAGGCTGCAGAAGTACCCATTGTAATTGCGATTAATAAAATTGATAAACCTGGTTCCAACATTGAAAAAATAAAGCAACAACTTGCCGATAGGAATATTTTAGTCGAAGACTGGGGAGGTAAATACCAGTGCGTAGAAATTTCAGCAAAAGCCGGTACGAATGTAGATAAGCTGCTGGAAACAATATTGCTTGAAGCGGAAATGCTTGATCTGAAAGCAAATCCGGATAGAAAAGTACGCGGGGCTGTTGTTGAAGCAGAACTTGATAAAGGAAGAGGAATTACAGCAACAATATTAGTTCAAAAAGGAACACTTAGAATAGGCGATCCGTTTGTTGCAGGAATTTACCAGGGTAAAGTAAGAGCTATGTTTGATGAACGTGGTAAAAAGGTTACATATGCAGGCCCATCAACACCTGTATTGGTTGTAGGGTTTGAAGGTGCACCGCAAGCCGGCGATACTTTTGTTGTTGTTGATTCTGAAAGAACAGCCAGGGAGGTTGGACTTAAAAGGCAGCAGCTTAAAAGAGAACAGGATCAGAAACAAATACATCATATAACTCTTGATGAAATTGCAAAACAAATTAGTATTGGTGGAGTTAAAGAATTACCCCTTATTGTTAAAGGAGATGTTGATGGTTCAGTAGAAGCTTTAGCTGATTCATTAATGAAACTTTCAACAGAAGAAGTTGTTATTCGTGTAATTCATAAAGGTGTAGGAGGTATTTCAGAGAGTGATGTACTGCTCGCTGATGCATCTAATGCGATAATTGTTGGTTTCCAGGTTAGACCTAATTTAAATGCAAGAAAGCTTGCCGAAAAACAAAATGTAGATATACGATTGTATAACGTAATCTATGATGCAATTAACGAAGTTAAATCTGCACTTGAAGGTTTGCTTTCACCTGTGGTTTCAGAAGAAGTTGTGTCTACTATTGAAGTTAGAGAAACTTTTAAGGTCCCAAAGTTTGGTACCATAGCCGGTTGTTATGTTTTAGAAGGTAAAATAGCAAGAAACAGTAAAATCCGCCTTATTAGGGATGGAATTGTGATTCAGGAAGGTGAAATTGGAACCCTGCGCCGATTTAAAGATGATGTTAAAGAAGTAGATGCCGGATACGAGTGTGGTTTAAATATTCAGAATTATAATGATGTTAAAGTTGGCGATGTGATTGAAGCTTATAAGTTAGTTGAAACGAAAAAAACACTTGCATAACTTTTCTATACTTTAAATAACATTCCGCAAAATAAAAGTATTAAACACTTAGCAAAAACATGTCATCCCATAGAATTGATAAAGTAGAACAGCTAATAAAAGAAGAGATTAGCTCTATATTTCTGCATAAAATGCAAGAACCGGAGCTTGGCTTTATAACTATAACAAATGTAAAGGTAAGCCCAGATCTTAAAATGGCAAGGATATATTTATCTGTGCTTCAAAGGGAAAAGAGAGATCTTGCCCTTGACAGGATAAACAATAAAACTAAGTTTATACGCACGGAGCTTGCACATAGAATAAGATTAAAATTTGTACCGGAAATTAAATTTTTTATTGATGATACAATGGATTTTGTTGAAAAAATTGAAGGTTTGATTGACAAAATACATAAAAAAGATGGTAACAAAACAAACGAGTGATTTTTCTAAACTTGATTTTAAAAGCGGCGAAGTGCTTCTTATTGATAAACCCAAAGGATGGTCTTCTTTTAAAGTTGTTTATAAAATTAGAAAAGCAGTTAATGTACGACGTGTAGGGCATGCTGGTACCCTTGATCCATTTGCTACCGGGTTATTAATTTTATGTACTGGAAAAAAAACCAAGGAAATTTTCAAATATCAGGATTTAAAAAAAACTTACAGGGGAACAATTACATTAGGATTATCATCCCCTTCAATGGATACTGAAACAGAAACAACATCACACCCTTTGCCTGAAGATATTGATGATCTTCAAATAAATAAGGTGCGGGATAAATTTATTGGCGAAATTTCTCAAGTGCCGCCAATGTATTCCGCTTTAAAAGTTGATGGGAAAAAGCTTTATAAATTAGCCAGAAAAGGTAAATCAGTTGAAAGAGAACCACGAAGAGTAACCATCTATAATTTTGAAATTCTTAAAACTGAATTGCCTGATATACATTTTGAAATTAGCTGTTCGAAAGGAACATACATTCGTGTAATAGCAAATGATTTTGGTGAAAGTTTAGGTTGTGGTGGAATTTTAAGCAATTTAAGACGTGTAAAAATTGGTGAATACTCAGTAAATGCAGCATTGAAAGTTGATGAGTTTTTAACTGAAATTGGACAAATAAATGCAAAAACAAATAAAAATACAAGTATTTAGACAGACAGTAACAGGTTTTCAATTTCATTTTCCTGTTTATTAAAGTATATTTATAAGCTATATTTTATATTATGATACAATATGCAGATATACCAGGATTTTTTAGAACTAGAGCATAATAAAAATACTATTGTAACGCTGGGAACCTTTGATGGTATTCATTTAGGGCATACAGAAATTATTAAATCAGTTGTTAAAAAAGCAGCTGAATGTAAATGCAGAAGTTTGCTGATTACCTTTTCACCACATCCGCGTAAAGTAATTCCGGGAGGTAATAATATAAAGCTACTCAGTACACTTTCTGAGAAGAAAAAAATAATTGAATTGTTTGGAATCGAAAATTTATTAGTAATTCACTTTACAAAAGAATTTTCACAGCAATCCCCGATGAAATTTGTAGATAAATATTTAATTAATGGTATTGGTGTAAAAGAAATCATTATTGGTTATGATCATCACTTTGGAAAAGGAAGAGATGGAAATATTGATATTTTAAAAATGAAAGGTGATGAAAATGGTTTTAGTGTTACAGTAGTACCTGAAATTAAGATTGAAGAGATAGTAGTGAGCAGTACGAAAATACGCAATGCAATTAGTGCGGGTGATATTAATTCGGCAAATAAATTGTTGGGCCGATTTTATTCGTTTGAGGGGGTTGTTGTACCGGGAGATAAAAGAGGAAGGAAACTTGGATTTCCTACCGCAAATCTTTCTTTAGAAAATGAAGATAAGTTATTACCTGCTATTGGCATTTACGCTGCTCAATGCATTGTTCAAAACATTAAATATAATGCACTCTTAAGCGTTGGCAGGCGCCCGACTTTTAATGAAGAAGGCGATATAATTCCTGAAGTTTATATTATTGATTTCGATGAGCAGATTTATAACCAAAATGTTATAGTAAATGTTATTGAAAGAATTAGGGGTGAAGAAAAGTTTTCATCATCAGAAGAGCTTATTGAACAAATGAAAAAGGATAAAAAATTAGGATTAGAAATTTTAAAGCAAATTAATTAATCCCGGTTAATTCTGGGGTTACATTGTACAATTAATAATAGGTAAAAAGTATGACAAAAGAAGAAAAACAAGAGATCATTAAAAAACACGGTAAAAGTGAAAATGATTCTGGGAAACCGGAAGTGCAGATAGCACTTTTAACAAAGAGGATTAATGATTTGACAGAACACTTTAACAATCACAAAAAAGATCATCATTCCAGAAGAGGACTAATGATGATGGTTGGAAAAAGAAGAAGATTGCTTGATTATCTTACTGCAAAGGATATTGAAAGGTACAGAGCAATAATTAAAGAATTGAATATAAGAAAGTAAGGTTAAGAAATGGTTTTTAAAAAAGAAGTAGAAATTGGCGGTAAAATATTATCAATTGAAACTGGTAAGTATGCAAGACAGGCAAATGGTGCGGTAATGGTGCGCTATGGTGATACAATGGTTTTGGTTACTGCTGTTGCAGCGGAGGAAGCTAAGGAGGGACAAGATTTCTTTCCTTTACAGGTTGAATACCGTGAAAAAACATCCGCTGCTGGTAAAATACCGGGTGGATTTTTTAAAAGGGAGGGGAGACCTACTGAAAAAGAAATTCTTACAGCACGTTTAATTGATAGACCTATAAGACCTCTTTTTCCCAAGGAGTTTAATAATGAAACACAGATTATTTCACTTGTATTATCTTATGATGGAGAAAACGATGCGGATGTACTTGGTGCAATAGGTGCATCGGCCGCATTAACTGTTTCCAACATTCCTTTTGATGGACCCATGGCTGAAGTTAGAGTTGGGCGCGTAGATGGAAAACTGATTGTTAACCCAACCAACAATGAAATTGAAAACAGTGATTTGGAGTTGGTGGTTGCCGGAACTGAAGATTCAATTATGATGGTTGAAGGTGAATCGAAAGAAGTTAGTGAAGAGGAACTCCTTGATGCATTAAAGTTTGCAGAAACTGAAATCAAGAAGATTGTTAAGCTTCAGCTTCAGCTTAGAGAAGAAGCAGGTAAACCTAAGTGGGAAATAACATCAAAAGAAATTGATGAAAATCTTAAAAATGATGTTTATCAACTAGCTGAACAAAAATTTAAAGAGATTGTTCATTCTGTTCTTACTAAAGAAGAGCGAGCCCAAAAGAATAGTGAACTTAAGAAGGAAGTAACAGAAGCGCTCTCAGAAAAATATACGGAACAGGAATCTGTAATCTCAGACATCCTGCATGATATTGAAAAAGATTTAATGCGCAAGCGCATTCTTGAAGAAGGGGTGCGTTTGGATGGAAGAAACACTACACAAGTAAGACCAATTACAATTGAACTTGGAAATTTACCAAGAACCCATGGTTCTGCGCTCTTTACAAGAGGAGAAACTCAGAGTTTTACAACGATTACACTTGGTACAAAGGGTGACGAGCAGATTATAGACGGTTTACGCGAAGAGTACAAAAAGAAATTTATGCTTCATTACAATTTTCCCCCATTCAGTGTTGGCGAAGTTGGAAGAATGATGGGTGTTGGAAGACGAGAAGTAGGTCATGGAAATCTTGCAGAGAGAGCATTGAAAATTGTTTTTCCGGATGAAAACAAATTTCCCTATACCGTTCGTGTGATTTCTGATATTTTAGAATCAAATGGTTCATCTTCTATGGCAACAGTTTGCGCGGGCTCACTTGCAATGATGGATGCCGGTGTACCCATTCGTAAAGCTGTTTCTGGTATTGCTATGGGTCTTGTAAAAGAAGATGATAAGTTTGCAATACTCTCTGATATTCTTGGTAATGAAGATCATCTTGGTGATATGGATTTTAAAGTTGCCGGAACTTCTGACGGGATAAATGCATTCCAGATGGATATCAAAATTCAGGGTATATCGTTTGAAATTATGGAAAAAGCTTTGCAACAAGCTAAAGAAGGTAGAATGCACATCTTAAACGAAATGAATAATGCTATTGATAAATCCCGCGATCATTTATCAGAATTTGCTCCAAGATTGATTTCAATGAGTGTCGAAACAGATCAGATTGGAATTGTAATAGGACCTGGAGGAAAAACAATTCAAGGTATGCAGCGGTTATTTGGAGTTGAAATATATATTGAAGATGATGGTACTATTAATATTTCATCACCCAATAAAGAAAATGCTACTAAATGTAAAGAATATATAAAGAAGCTTACCGCAACTCCAGAAGTTGGTGAAGTATATGATGGTGTTATTACCAAAATTGTTGATTTCGGAGCATTCGTGGAAATTCTGCCTGGAAAAGAAGGTTTACTACATATTTCGCAAATTGATAACAAACGCGTTGAAAAAGTTTCTGATTATTTTAAAACCGGTGATAAAGTTGAAGTTATGCTTGTTAAAGTTGATAACGGCAAACTTTCTTTAAGCAGAAAAGAACTGCTAAAAGAAGGTGGAAAAAATACCGGAAAATAAATGGATTATAATAATAAGTTTAACTGTGCTGAGTATTAGTTAATAGAATTTTTTAAATATTTATTCATTATTTACAAAATCCCATAGTATGTTGTTTAGATTGAACATATTCTTTCTGTTTATATTTAACATTGATCCGGTACAATCTACATATGCTGGGCAGTACATTAAAAAGATTTTTGTAAGTATTAAAAGTTTTATAATGAAATACGTTATTTCATTAAGAGAGTTTAACCTAAATGGTAAAAGAAATTATTATAAATTCCACTTCTACCCAAACACGTGTAGCCATTACGGAAGATGGAAGTTTAGTCGACTTCTTTGTAGATTATCCTGAAAACCGGCGAACAGTAGGAGATATTTATCTTGGAAGAGTAGCTCGTGTCCTTCCAGGTATCAGGGCTGCCTTTATCGATATTGGAATGAAACACGATGCATTCCTCCATTTTTCTGATATTGGCGACAGAACTTCGCAATTGCAGGAAATGATTGGGGAAGAACCGGTAGAAGTTGAAGTTGATGAAGACATTT
The DNA here is from genome assembly GCA_963714405.1 of uncultured Ignavibacteriales bacterium. Lineage (GTDB taxonomy): Bacteria > Bacteroidota > Ignavibacteria > Ignavibacteriales > Ignavibacteriaceae > JAZGGS01. The sequence continues at coordinate 1,052,098 of CAVQOH010000002.1, forward strand.
CACCGGAAACCAAATCCGAAAAACCCACAGGTAGAAACGGTTCAATTAGACCTATACCGAAGCTGCGCAAAGGACAGGATATTCTTGTTCAGATTACTAAAGAACCGGTAGCTAATAAAGGTGTGCGTGTTACATCATCGATATCCTTACCGGGACGTTTTTGTGTTCTCCTTCCTTTTGATAATAAAATTGGCGTTTCAAAAAAAATTACAGATTACCGTGAGAAAAAAAGATTAAGGTACATTGCTCGCGGCATCATACCCGAAAATTATGGGCTTATAATTAGAACAGTAGCTCAGCATCAATCTGAAGAAGCACTTAAAGATGATTTAAATCTTCTTATGAAAACCTGGGCTGGAATTGAATCTTCGGCAAAAACTGAAGACCCACCATCGATTATTTACCAGGATTTAAACACAACGGTAAGTGTTATTAGAGATCTGCTTAATTCAGATGTTTCCAAGGTGTTTATAGATTCAAGAAAATTACACAAACAGATTTACAATTATTTGAAAGTTGTTCAACCGGGATTTGCAGAAAAGGTGGAACCGTATAAATCATCTGATGGAATTTTTGATGATTTTAAAATTGAAGAACAAATAAAAACCCTTATGGGCAGAAAAGTTCATATGCCAAGTGGTGGTTACATTATAATTGAACATACCGAAGCAATGGTGGTTATAGATGTTAACAGCGGCAGGTATGCGCGAAGCAAAGAACAGGAACAGAATTCACTTAAAACTGATCTTGAAGCAGCACGTGAAATTGTTCGCCAGTTAAAATTAAGAGATATAGGCGGAATAATAGTTATTGATTTTATTGATCTTGAAGAAGAAAAAAACCGTAAGAAAGTTTATGATGAGCTAAAGAAGGAATTTAGGAAAGACAGGGCTAAAGTTGCTATTTTACCAATGACTGATTTTGGACTTATTCAAATTACAAGACAGAGGATAAGACAAAATATTGTTCAGGCAATTACGGAAGTTTGTCCTAGCTGTCTTGGAACAGGACAACTTACGAAAGATTCTCATTTAGTTTACGATTTAGAATCCTGGTTGAAGAAACTTAAAAGAGAATCGAAAGAACGAAGCATAATTATAAAGTGTCATCCTTCTACAGCTGCAAAAATGCGTGAAGGAAAAGTAAAATCTTTAACTAAGCTGCAAATAAAGTACTTTACACGGTTGAAATTGGAAGAATCTGAAGCGGTAAAACCAGGTAAGTTTAAATTTATTTCTGCAAAAACCGGTAAAGATTTAACTCAATTAATTGACTAAAATTTTATATTATTAACAATTTTATTCGGAGAGCAAACATGAAATTTTTTATTGATACTGCTAACATAGAAGAAATTAAAGAAGCTGCATCGTTAGGTATCCTGGATGGTGTTACAACCAATCCATCATTGGTTGCTAAAGAAGGAAAAAATTTCCAGGAGTTGCTAAATGAAATTATCAAAATAGTTGATGGACCAATTAGTGCCGAAGTTATTGCAACAGATTATGAAGGTATCCTAAAGGAAGCAAGAGAACTTTCTGCAATTCATAAAAATATTGTTGTAAAAGTGCCTTTAATTAAAGAGGGCTTAAAAGCGGTAAAAACACTTTCTGCAGAAGGCATTAATACAAATGTTACTTTGTGCTTTTCACCATCACAGGCATTGCTGGCTGCTAAAGCTGGTGCAACTTATATTAGTCCTTTTGTTGGAAGGTTGGATGATATTAGTACGAATGGTATGGAATTGATCTCACAAATTGTGCAGATTTATAGTAATTATAATTATCAAACAGAAGTGTTAGTCGCCAGTATTAGACATCCACTTCATCTTGTTGAAGCAGCGTTGATTGGTGCGGATGTTTGTACAATACCCTTTGCGGTTATAAATAAGTTGTTCAAGCATCCACTAACTGATATTGGGAATGAAAATTTTCTAAATGATTGGAAAAAACTTAATAGTTAATACAGATTTTCCACCATGAAAAAAACAAAATTATTTGATATTCATAAAAAAGCTAATGCAAAAATTGTTGATTTTGCAGGTTACCAAATGCCCGTTCAATATTCATCAATTTTAGCTGAGCATAAAGCTGTGCGCGATTCTGTCGGAGTGTTTGATGTTTCCCACATGGGTGAGATTTTTATAGAAGGAAATAACGCTCTCGATTTTATACAACATATTACAATTAATGATGCCTCAAAACTTACCGTTGGCAAAGTTCAATATTCTGCAATGTGTTATGAAAACGGAGGAATTGTTGATGATCTGCTAGTTTATAAACTCGCTGAGAATAAATATATGCTGGTTGTAAATGCAGCCAACATCCAAAAAGATTATAACTGGATGATGGAAAACAATAGCTTTAGTGTTGAAATAAAAAATTCAAGTGAAGATTATTCTTTACTAGCTTTGCAAGGACCCAATTCAGAATTAGTGCTACAGAAACTGATGGACAACAAGATAAACCTGGAATATTATAGTTTTAAAGTGGATAAGGTTGCCGGAAACGAAATGATTGTATCACGAACTGGTTATACAGGCGAGATAGGCTTCGAACTTTATTTTAAAGGAGATGAAAAAGCAGCACATCATATTTGGAATGAAATATTTACAGCAGGCAAAAAATATGATATTCAACCTGCCGGGCTTGCTGCAAGGGATTCATTAAGACTCGAAATGGGATTTTGCTTATACGGAAATGATATTGATGAAACAACTAACCCTATTGAAGCAGGTCTTGGATGGATTACAAAGCTTGACAAGGGAAATTTTATTGGTTCTGAATCAATAAATAAAGTAAAAGAAAACGGTATTGAAAGAAAACTGTGTGCAATGATTTCCGATGAAAAATTTTTTCCGAGAAAAGGATATGATATTGTTAAAGACAATGTAAAAATCGGTTCAATTACCAGCGGAACGGTTAGCCCTGTTCTTGAAAAACCAATTGCACTTGGTTATATAAAATCAGATTATAATAAAATCGGTTCAGAAGTAAAATTTTCAATTAGAGGAAAAGATTTTAAAGCAACAGTTGTTAAGCTTCCGTTTGTTAAAAAGTAAGGGTAATGTAATTCCATGAATATAAACGTAATATTTTCACCTGTTAATAAAGATGAACTTTACTTTACGGGTAAAACCACTGTTGTAATAGATGTGCTTCGTGCTTCAACAACAATAATTACTGCGCTTTCAAATGGTGCTAAAGAAGTAGTACCGGTTGCTACGGTAGAATTTGCAGTGAAAGTTTCAGGGGGAATGTTTGGTGGGCATACTTTGCTTTGTGGGGAAAGGAACACCAAGAAAATTGAAGGGTTTGCTCTTGGTAATTCACCCGCTGAGTTTAAACGCAAGATTATTAAAGATAAATCAATTGTTTACTATACAACTAATGGCACAAAAGCAATTGTTAAAGCAAAATTTTCTGAAAACTTATTTGTTTGCGCATTTAATAATATTAGTGCTGTAGCAAAAACACTTGCTAAGTTAAATAAAGATGTGGAAATTTTGTGTGCTGGTAATAATAACATGTTTTCTATGGAAGATTCAGTTTGCGCGGGCAAGCTTGTTAGAGAATTGCTAAATATAAAAAAAGAAGTGAATCTATCTGATTCAGCAAGATGTGTGGTTTCACTGGATGATACCTTTGGTAATGATATTTTAAAAATGCTTAAAGAAACTGAACACGGGAAACTACTTTCCATTTCAGGATTTGATGACGATTTAAAAATTTGCAGTGAATTTAGTATAAGCGACACTATTCCTCAATTAAATGGGAATGCGCTGCATTTATATAAAGAAAAAATGACATCTTAAAAATATTTTTTTGCATTAATGGCTGTTAAAAGAAAAAAAATACAAAAGACAAAAAACAATTCTACAGCAAACTTATTCTTTTCTATATCTCGAGAAAAGAAAATGACCATTCTTGGAATTTTTCTTCTGGTATTTTCTGTGTTCTTATTCCTTTCAGTAATTTCTTACAGCCGCTACGATGAAGCTTTGATGAATGGATTCTTCAAGGATATAACATCACCAGGTGAAAAAGCTGATATAAATAACTGGCTTGGTATTATAGGAGCGCACATTGCTCACATTCTTATAAAAAATACTTTGGGATATTTCTCACTGGCATTTGCATTTATTCTTTTCCTTTGGGGGATTTCATTTTTTAAAAAATTATCATTCAAAATAAAAATTCATCTCTCAAATTTTTTCATTTTAATCGCGCTTATCCTTTCCGCCTTTTTTGGATTGATGAGTGTAAACTATAATTTACTTAATAGCTCCTATGAGCTCAGAGGTAAAATAGGAGAATATCTTGGGGGGGCATTGGCCGGGTTACTTGGTGGTATAGGTGGTTTGTTACTTCTTCTATTTGTATTTGTAGCAGTTCTTATTTTTGCATTCGATTTAAAAATTGAAAGCATAATTGGATTGTTTAAATCTGTTTTTATTAGCCAACCCAGAACCAACATTAAAATAAATAAAAACAATGAAGCTGCAGAATCAAACCTGGATAAAATTAAAAAGTTAAGTAGTAGAAAAAAGAAGGATAAAGATATACAAGAGGAAACCGTGTTAACCGCAGAGCAGTTGATTAATGAAGGGGTTGATAAAAAAACTAACATAAGAATTATTAGAAAAAACGAGAATTATCCTGCTGATGAACCAAATGAAGTGATAAGTGAAGAAAGAAAAAAAGTTAATCTTGAGAAAACTGGTGAAGTTCCTGCAAGAGAATTTAAAAGAGATGAAGAAGAAAAACTTCCGGAACCATGGGAAGAAAATATCGATTTTAAAATGGCTGGAATTGAATTACTTAAACAGGGTCCCGAAGAAAATTTTAAGGTTACAGAGGAAGAATTAAAGAAAAACGCTGAACTCTTAAAGGAAAAACTAAAACTTTTTGATATAGATATAAAGGATATTTCAGTTACACCTGGTCCCGTTGTCACACTTTACGAAATTGTACCCGCACCAGGTGTTAAAATCAGTAAAATAGTTGGATTAGAAAATGATATAGCTCTCGCTTTAGCAGCAAAAGGAATACGAATTATTGCCCCGATACCGGGTAAGGGTGCAATAGGTGTAGAAATACCAAATGCAGAAGCAGAACTTGTTAATGCACGCTCTGTTATTAGTAAAATTTCTGAATCAAAAGCTGAACTACCTCTTTCACTTGGTAAAACAATAAGCGGGGATGTTTACATTGCAGATCTTGCACTTATGCCGCATTTACTTATTGCTGGTTCTACCGGTTCAGGAAAAAGCGTTGGTATAAATATGATCATTAGTAGTTTACTTTACACAAAACATCCTTCTGAAGTTAAGTTTATTATGGTAGATCCTAAAAAGATCGAGCTATCTTTTTATAATAAATTAAGAAGGCATTATCTTGCTGTTTCACCTGATCTTGAAGAAGAAATTATCACTGCTCCACAAAATGCCGTCTTAATGTTAAAATCTGTTGAAACGGAAATGGAACAACGTTATGATAGGCTTGCAAAAGCAGGTGTTAGAAACATTGTAGATTACAACCGTAAAGTAAATAATCCATCAACAAAACCGCACGATACTGAAACAATAAAGCATCATCATCTTCCCTATCTTGTTATTGTAATTGATGAACTTGCAGATTTAATGATTACAGCAGGTAAAGATGTTGAAGAGCCCATTACCAGGCTTGCTCAACTAGCCCGTGCTGTTGGCATTCATCTTGTTTTAGCCACACAGAGACCATCAGTTAATGTTATTACTGGAGTTATAAAAGCAAACTTCAGTTCAAGAATTGCATACCAGGTAGCTACAAAAATTGATTCGCGTACTATTCTTGATATGAATGGAGCGGAACAGTTATTAGGAAAGGGAGATATGCTCTTTATGCCAACTGGTTCACCAAAACCCATTCGTATTCAAAATGCCTTTATTACAACAGAAGAAGTTGAAAAGATAGCTAACTATATTTATTCGCAGCCAGCTTATTCAAAACCTTATTTTCTTCCTTCAATATATGAAAAGAAGAAAAGTTCAACCAGAGGATTTGCAGATGTTGATCCCATGTTTGAAGAAGCTGCAAAAGTTATTGTGAGACACCAGCAGGGCTCCGTATCTTTACTTCAGAGAAAACTAAAACTTGGTTATTCACGTGCTGCCAGAATTGTTGATCAACTGGAAGAAGCTGGAATTGTAGGCCCTAACGATGGAAGCAAGGCCCGGGTGGTTTTAGTAGAAAATGAAGAACAGCTCGAAACTGTACTCAGATCATTATAAATACATAATTATGAATAGATTATTTAAACTGAATAACGCGGTCTTAATTGCTTTACTATTACTCCTTGGTTGTTTTGGCAGCACTCCTGTTATAGCACAAACGGATGGGGCAAAATTATTAGAAGCGATTCAGGAAAAATTTAATGAGATAACAGATCTATCTGCCACATTTACTCAATCAGTTAACAGGGCAACAAAGCTTACTGGAAAGATATTTTATAAAAAATATAATAAGATAAAATTTGAACTGGATAATCTTATAATTGTTTCGGATGGAGGAACTAACTGGAACTACAACAAGAAAGAAAACAAATTAATTATCAGCAGCTATGATGAAGATGATCCAGGTTTGTTTTCGTTGGAAAATATCATATTTAAATATCCTGAAGAATGTGAAATAACCGCTTATATTGATGATAACCAGGAAGTTCTAATGTTAATGCCTAAAACATCATTACTTAATTTTAACTCGGTAAAATTATGGATAAACAATAGTAGTTTGATTGTAAAAGCCTTAGTTGATGATCCAACGGCTGGAATAGTGCAGTTTGATTTGAATAATTATAAATTAAACCAAGACCTACCAGATTCAGAGTTTACATTTACACAGCCGGAAGGAAGTAAAGTTATTGATCTCAGGTAATTCTAAAAAAATTCCAGCATTAAGAGGGCTGTTAAATTTTTTAATCTCCATTGGTCTCGCAGCAGTTTTTCTTTTCATTGCATTTAATGATGTAAACCTTGGTGAAGTTTTTTCGCTGGTTTCTTCAGCATCGTTTTTCTGGTTAATAGTTTTTGCCTTATCAACTATGGCAAGCCATTATGTAAGAGCAATTCGCTGGAAGGTTATTTTGCACTCGGTTAAACCTGATGCATCAATGAAACACCTGTTTGGCGCACTTATGGTTGGTTATGGTGTTAATTGTGTAACTCCAAAATTAGGTGAGGTTACAAGAGCAATTCTTCTTGGAAAGTGGGAGGGATTATCAAGAACATCTATGTTTGGAACCGTAATAGTTGAACGGGTGATTGATCTGGTTTCACTTGGTGTTGCAGTTTTGGTTTCAGCATTTTTATGGAGTGGCAATCTCTATTCTACTTTTCCCTGGCTTGAAACAACTCTATATCTATCTGCATTTGTTATGCTCACAATATTCTTAGTGATTTACCTATCCGTTAGGTTTAAGGAAAAATTTTATGGAATAATAATTAAACTGTTTGAGAGGTTTTCTAAAAAATGGGCTGAAAAACTTGCTTACATTTTTGAAATGCTTATTCAGGGCTTTACTAGTCTAAAAGGTTTCAAAAATTATTTGAACACCGTCGTGCTTACTGTTATTATGTTATTGCTTTATGGATTAAGTTCTTATCTTGGTTTTTTAATGTTGGGGCTTGATAGACTTCAACCTGTAAATTATCAGATGGCTTGGGTGTTAATGAGTATAAGTGCAATAGGAGTTGTGATTCCCACACCCGGCGGAACAGGTTCATATCATGCTTTGGCAAAATCAACGCTCGTTTTATTGTTTGGTTTTGGAGAAACCATTAGTGCGGCTTATGCCTTTCTTACTCATGCGGTATCATATGTTATGTTCATTTTTGCAACCCTGGTTATACTCGTAATACTAAACAGGCATCATATAAATATTTTTAAATTGGTTAAAACAGATCTGGAAGAATCATGAAAATTTTTTATTTAACGTTTCTTGTATTGTTCATAGCAACATTTGCAAATGCCCAAACAGAAATAAAAGCTACAATGGGAATTAACTTTATGAGTGTTCCTTCAGTACAGGATTATATAAACCAAAGTAATCTAACAGAATCTAACGTAGGGACTTTCAACTCGACGGTGATTTTTTCTGGCGAGGTTGGGTACTTTTTAAGCCGTAATTTTGAATTGAGTATTGAAATCCCTTACCAGATTTACTCACATAACAGTAACCTTGGGCTTGGGCAGTATGAATTAACTTATAATTCCATACTACCATCATTGATGGCGTACTATGCAATAATTGGTGAAGGATACAATTTTAAATTTGGCGGAGGAGCAGGTCCGCGATTTGTATTGGTTAACGAATCAAAGAAATGGCTTGGAAGCGAAGTTGATTATAGCTCAGCAGGAGTTGGTTTTATTCTGAGAGCAGAAGGAAATACAAGTTTAAGCGAAAATCTTTATGCAAATATAGGCGTAGATATCAGATACGATATTAATGGTGAACCAGCTGATAATAATGGAGATTCGTTAAAGAATAATGTTTTAAATGAAACTGTAAACTTCAATTCTTTTTCTGCGGGTGTAAAACTTGGAATATCTTATATGTTCGGAGTAACTGATTGAGCATTATTGAAGCAATTTTCTTAGGTATTTTACAAGGTCTATCCGAATTTCTTCCTATTAGCAGCACAGGGCACCTAACAGTGGCTGGTCATCTATTAAATCTTGTTTCTACTGAGCACCCTGAAAGATGGACAGGGTTTCTTGGAATAGTTCAACTTGGCACTTTAGCTTCTATATTAATATATTTTGCAAAAGATATTTTTCATATAACCTCTTCTTTCATAAAAGAAAATTTAGTTCATCAAAAAAAGCTTAGCAATCAAAGCATAGAATCCCGCTTAGGATGGCTGATAATAATAGGCTCAATACCTGTTGTAGTTATTGGATTTGCATTTGAAGATTTTATTGAAGGTGCATATACAAAAAATTTATATGTAATTTCTTTCGGGCTTATAGGATTAGCAATTGTATTAGCTATTGCTGAAAAGATAGCAAGGTTTAAAAAGGATATAAACAATGTAACAATTTTAGATTCTGTAATTATTGGTATTGCACAGGTTCTTGCTTTAATTCCCGGTTCATCACGTTCAGGAACAACAATTACAGCAGGATTATTTTTAGGTTTAAAGCGCGATGTGGCAGCACGGTTTTCTTTTTTATTAAGCATACCGGCTGTTTTGGGCAGCGGAATTTTTCAATTAGTAGATTCCTTAGAATATCTTAACAGTGGTATAGCATTGGATTTGATTGTAGCAACAGTATTTTCTGCAATTAGTGGTTACATTGCAATTGATTTTTTAATTAAGTTCTTAAAAAACCATACAACATTTCTTTTTATTTATTATCGAATAGCAATTGGGCTAATAATTTTGATTTTTCTATTAACAAATTTTATACAACTTTAAAGGAGGTAAAATGAAACGCAGTGTAGTTGCTTTGGTGTTTTTACTAACGATTGTTGGATGCCAAAGTTCAGACACAGTTAAGAAAGAAACAGAAGAAACAATCTCAAAAAAGGAAGAAACAAATATGCCGGAATCAGTAACAGTTGCAGTTATAAACACCAATATGGGTACCATCGAAATTGAATTATTTGCAGATAAAACGCCTAAAACAGTAGAAAATTTTGTGGGTTTGGCAAATAAGGGATACTATGATGGAATAATATTTCATCGTGTGATAGCAGATTTTATGATACAAGGAGGTGATCCTACGGGTACAGGGCGCGGTGGATCAAGTTTATGGGGTACGAGTTTTGAGGATGAGTTTATTCACGAATTAAGACATGATTCCCCTGGGATTCTATCCATGGCGAATTCCGGACCTAATACAAACGGCAGCCAGTTTTTTATAACTTTAGTTCCAACTCCTTGGCTGGATGGTAAACATACTGTTTTTGGTAAAGTGATTAATGGAATGAACGTTGTGAATGATATTGGTACAGTAAAAACAGGTCCTGGTGATAAACCTGTTGAAGATATTAAAATGATAAGCGTAAAAATTGAACAAAGATAAATAGTTTAAGTGTTAAACAACCACCACTGCAAATGAAACAGCAAGAGTATTTTTCATCAAGGTGGGCGTTAGTAATTGCCTCAATTGGTATTGCCGTTGGAACTGGTAATATCTGGCGATTTTCACGCATTGTTGCCCAAAATGGTGGTGGTTCCTTTCTTATTCCCTGGGTAATATTTCTTCTTATCTGGTCGGTTCCTTTATTAATAGCTGAGTTTGCAATTGGCAAATCATCAAGAATGGGGCCTGTAGGTGCAATTGCAAAAACTGCGGGGAAAAATTTTGGATGGATGGGAGCCTATATTGTTTTTGTTTCAGCTGCAATAATGTTTTACTATTCAGTTGTAACAGGATGGTGTATAAGGTATTTTATTTCTGCATTCTCAGGTGAATTGTTTAACACTACAGAACATCTTGCTTACTGGAATGAATTTACTTCCGGTTACCAACCACTTTTTTTTCATATTATTGCCATGGTGCTCGTAGCACTTGTAGTTTTTAGAGGTATTAATAAAGGCGTTGAAAGAGTAACAAAATTTCTGGTTCCATCTCTTCTAATTATTCTTTTTGTGCTGTTTATCCGTGCTGTTACTTTACCAAATGCAGTTGAAGGTATAAAATATTTCTTTACTCCGGATATGAAGGTAATCCTTGATCACAAAGTTTGGCTAAACGCATTAACACAAAATGCATGGGATACTGGTGCCGGTTGGGGATTGATATTAACATATGCTGTTTATATGAGAAAGCGTGAGGACATATCACTTAATGCTGCACTTATAGGTTTTGGGAATAATGCGATATCAATTTTAGCAGGGATTACAATTTTTTCTACAGTGTTTGCACTTAGCTCTGTCGATGCTATGCAGCAGGTTTCTGAGAGCGGACCGGCAAATACAGGGTTAACCTTCATTTATTTACCGTTACTTTTTTCAAAAATATCTGATAGTAATTTTGTTAATTTAATTTTTGCTTCGCTGTTCTTCCTCGGATTGTTCTTCGCAGCATTTACATCATTAATATCAATGGTAGAACTATCAACAAGAACACTTATAGATATAGGGTTAAAAAGAAAGAAAGCATTAATTATTGTTGCTACTTTAGCAATTTTACTGGGAATTCCTTCTGCGATAGATCTTCGTTTTCTTGCTAACCAGGATTGGGTTTGGGGTGTTGGATTAATTTTAAGCGGTGCTTTCATTTCATTTTCAATTATCAAATATGGCGTAGAAAAATTCCGTAGACAGATAATAAACGGGTATGGAAGTGATATTAAAATTGGTAAATGGTATAATTATGTTATTGGAATATTAGTTCCCGTACAGGTTGTTGTACTTGTTAGTTGGTGGCTTATCTCTTCAATATCCTGGGATGCTGAATGGTGGAATCCTTTTCATTCGGAGAATTTTGGAACTGTAATTTTTCAATGGCTAATTGTAATAACGATTTTAATATTTATGAATAAATTTTTAGTTAATAAAACTATAAATGGCAAATCATATGTTGAAGGATAGATAATGCAGGTAAGTACAATAATAACAATGATAGTTGTGCTGGGAATTGTTTGTGGCGGATTGTGTTTCTTTATTATTAAAGCAATTAAACATGAAAAATTAAAAGCACAAAATGGCAAACATTAAAGCTCCTTCAATTTCTAATCTAAACACCAGTCTAAAAAAGGGCAACCTTTTTCCAATTTACTATATATTTGGTGAAGATTCTTTTAGCTTGGATAGTACGTTATTATCAATCCAGGAATACGTAGAACCATTTATTTCTTCAGAATTTGATAAAGAAACATTTTATGGTGATACCAAATCGTTAGCGGAAGTTTTAAATTTTGCTGCTGCATTTCCTTTTGGTTCTGATAAGAAAATTATAATATTTAGACAATTTGAAAAAGTTAGAGATAAAAAACCGCTTAAAGAGTACGCTCTTGCACCACCTGAATTTGCGGTGCTCGTTTTAGTTCACACTGGCACAATAACAAATCTTTCTTCCCAACCTTACAAAACCCTTCTTGAAAATAATTTTATTTTTGAAGCTAAAACATTAAAAGGAAATACACTTGTTAAATGGCTAATAGATTTTGCCGAATTAAAAGGAAAAAACCTTCCAAAAGAAAACGCACAGGTTTTAGCAGATATAGTTGGTGAAAACAGGAGTTTGCTTGAAACTCAATTGGAAAAAATAATTCTATTTGTTAAAGACAAAAAAGAAATTTCAATTGAGAACATTCGCGAAGTCTCATCATCACTAAAGCAGTTTACAATTTTTGATCTTCAGGATGCAATTGCTGAGAGAGATAAAACAGGTTCAATAGAAATTGCTTACAATATTTTGGATAATGGACTTGATGCTGTATATATCGTTAGTATGCTTACCAGATATTTTACAGGATTATCCAAAGTAACAGAATTAGCAGGTAAAAATGTTTCTAATCAGGCCGCAGCAAGAATAGTAGGTACGCACCCTTATTACTATAAGGGATATGTTGAAGCAAGAAAGTTATTTTCTGATGAAAAACTTGTTGAAATTTTTAGAGCACTATTAAAAGCTGATATATCCATTAAAACCACAAACTTAGACGGGAAAACAATTATTGCCATTTTAATCTCGGAAATCCTTCAATCCTAATTCTAAAATTCTTCTGATTTTCTTCAATTTTAGTTAATTTAACGTTCAATTATGGAAACAAATTTCTCACTACTAAAGTATAAACCCTGTTAATGGATAAGAATCTGAACGAATTTACTGATGAGGAGTTGATTCTTGAATTCCAGGAAAATAACATCGAACGGGCGTTTGAGATTTTAGTTCAGCGGTATAAAAATCCGTTAACAAATTTTGTTTTTAGATTTCTTGGAAATTATGATGCTTGTTCTGATGTTGTTCAGGAAACGATGATAAAAGTACACAGGTATAAAGACAGTTACAGTTCTGTAGCAAAATTCTCTACCTGGATTTATACAATTGCCGGAAACCTTGCAAGAACAGAATATAGAAGGCAACGCAGAAGACATTTTATCTCAATAAACGATTACGGCGATGAACATAAAACATTTGATATTCCAGATGAGGCTTACAGACCTGATGAAATGACAGACAGCGGAATTAAGGATGAAATTATTCAAAAAGCATTAATAAAAGTAAAAGATGCTTACAGGGAAGCAGTAATTTTAAGAGATATACAGGGAATGAGTTACGAAGAAATTGCTGAAATCTTAAAAGTAAATGAAGGCACAGTAAAATCAAGAATAAACAGAGGAAGAGCACAACTTCAGGAATTACTGAAGGATATTTATAACGAGTAAATGATAAAATTCAGATGAATGACGAAGATAAAAAATATAGTAAACTGGTTAAAGATCTGAATAATTTGCAGCAGGTAAAAGCTCCTGCAAATTTTGAAGCTGATTTGAATATAAAACTTAATTCTGAAAAGATTAAAGAAAAAAAAGAACTAAGCTTTTGGAGTAAGTTTTTTCTTCCATCAAGATTAATTCCTTCTGCAGGATTAGCTGCAGCTGCGGTAATCATGTTTTTTGTTGTTACTCTTAATCCTGAGGAGATGGAAGATCCTTTGCAAATGGAGCCAAGAATACGCGAAGATATAATTGAAGTTGGTGAGTTTGGTGATGTTAATTCAATACGCGACGATAAAAAGGATAAAAACGAAGCACCATTGGAAAAAAGAACAACTGTAACCGAAACTCCTGTTACTGAAGATAAAATGACAGGAAGAAGATTTGAGAAGAAGTAATTGAAGAAAGTTTTTTTGATGATAATAGGGTTGCTGATCTTGATTCCGGGATAACGGAACCACTTATTACGGAAACCACTGAACCAACAACTGTTACTACGGAAGGTGCAATAGAAACTGAAATGGCAACAGGATTGGCAATCAGCAAAGAAAAACTGAACTTCAGGCAAATACAGCTAAGCAAAGAGGAACAGCACGTAGTTGATCAATTAAGGGAAAAAGTACAAATTCAGGCTACAGACAGCTTAAGAATAGAGTAAATTACTCAATTTGTTTTGTAACTAACAGTAATTTTTCTATATTTACTGCTTGAAAATTTGAAAGAAATGTTAATAAAATCAGGATTTTAAGATGAAAAAAGGGATTCACCCGGAATACAGACCAGTTGTTTTTCAGGATCCATCGTGTGATTTTGCAATTTTAAGCAAATCCACAATTAAAACAAGCGATACTATTAAATGGAAAGACGGAAACACTTATCCGTTGGTTAAACTTGAAATTTCAAGCGGTTCCCATCCTTTCTTTACAGGAAAGCAGAAACTTTTAGATACTGCTGGAAGAGTTGAAAAATTCAACAGGAAATACGCAAAGAAAAAAGAAGCAAAAAAATAGTTTTATAAAATATATTTTTTATTAAGCCGGTCAAGCCGGCTTTTTTTATTTATAAGTAGTTATGCTGAACCTGCTTGCAGCAGGCAAGCTTGTTTCAGCATCTAGATTGAAAAATGAAGAAGATTCCGAAACGAGTTCGGAATGAGAATAATGTTTTTATTTCAATAAAATCATCTTTTTAGTTTCAGAAAAATTACCTGCCTGAATTTTGTAAAAGTAAACTCCACTTGTAAGATTGACCCCATCGAATTTCACCTTATAATCTCCGGCAAGAATTTCTTCGCAAAGGAGAGCGGTAATTTTATTTCCTAGAACATCATAAACTTTAAGTGTAACAAAACTAAGTTTTGGAATTTGGTAATCGATTGTTGTTATTGGATTGAAAGGGTTTTGGTAATTTTGAAATAAAATGTAACTCCCCCAAATGTTTTTACTCATTTCAATAACCTTGGGGGAATCAGGTTCTAGTCTTAGTAGCCAACAATCAAAATCTCCAGCGCCAAAAGAATGGCTACTTCCCGAAACTATATATCCACCATCAGAAGTTTGCAGGATTGAATAACTAATATCTGATGCACTTCCACCATAAGTTTTTGTCCAAAGTAAATCAAAACAGAATTTGTCTTAATTATCAACAAATCTTTGCTTGAAGTTACTGGGGAGTTCGCTGTATAACCTGTAATATTGTATCCCTGATCAGAAGTTTGTTTTACTGAATTTGCATAATCAGAATTACTTCCGCCGAAGGTTTTTGTTCAGATAGTATAAGGAGTTTGTGTTTGATTGAATTCCTCCAGCAATCCCCATTGATCTTGCGCAAATAATGTGAAAGGAATTAAATGAACGATTGCAATAATAATTAACTTTTTCATGCAGCCTCCAAATAATTACGAACGAAGGTAAAGATCCATCAGAATGAATGCATAAACTATTTATATTACCAAAATTGCTAATCAGAAAGCGAAAAATTCTGTTAAAGAATCTTACAACAAAAAAGCTTAAATTAAATGCTGTAAATTATTACTTTCTAATGGGTTGCTAATGCAGATCGTCATTTTCGAGGATGAAAAATATATTAACTTTGAGCCGCTTATTTATTACAGACCGGTTTACGAACTGGTATGCGGTGCAAGCACTTTAAGAGAGAAAATAGAGCGTGCATACCCTAAATTAAGAGTTGCGCTTCATTGCAGAAAATACCTTAAAGAACTGCTCAAATCTCAAAATCCTTCAAATAAAGTAAATAATTTTTCTGATAACGAAGTTCTGTTTATTAATGGAAGAATTGTTGCACCGGAAAACCTGGCTGAGATAATAGCACCAACACTTTCGGTAGATAAAACCTTTAAATGTAACGGTACAGTTGCAGCAGCAAGAGTTTCAGGAGACAGATTAAAAAATATTTTGGATAAAGATATTCTCAGCTCTGATGATTTTAATGGCATTCCATCCAAAGAGGTTGAACTTACCTGCGCAGAATATCTTTGGGATTTAGTTTATCTGAATGGTGAAGAACTTAAAAAAGATATAGCGTCCCTTTCTGCTAAAAATAAAATTAAGGGAAAAAAGTTAGAAAAAGATAGTTATGCCGGCGTTCATTTTGTAAATCCGGATAATATTTTTATAAGTGCAAATGTAGTAATCAAACCAGGCGTAGTGCTGGATGCCTCAAAAGGTCCTATCTATTTAGATAAGGATGTTGTCATCTTTCCTAACGCTGTAATTGAAGGACCTGTTTACATAGGCGAGTCATCGAAAGTAAAAAGCTGCGCAACCATTTACGAAAATGTTAGTGTTGGAAAAGTTTGTAAAGTTGGCGGCGAAATTGAGGACTCAATAATTATGTCTTACACAAATAAACAGCACTCAGGATTTTTAGGGCATTCATATCTGGGAAGCTGGGTAAATATTGGCGCTGATACAAATTGCAGCGATCTGCAAAACAATTACGGAACAATTAAAGTGCAGGTAAACGGAAGACATATTGATACAGGCAAACAGTTCGTTGGATTAACGATGGGCGACCATTCTAAAACTGCTATTAACACTATGTTTAATACGGGAACTGTTGTTGGATTTTCGTGCAACGTTTACGGCGAAGGCTTTCCTCCAAAATACATTACTTCATTTGGCTGGGGAGGAAGTTCATCCGTAAGAGAATATAAACTTGTAAAAGCAATTGAAACTGCAAAAGCTGTATTTAAAAGAAGAGAAAAAATTTTTAGTAAAGAAGAAGAGAATATATTTAACACAATCTTCAATTTTACAAAAGAAGATCGTGAAAGAAGAGGATATTAGTGGAAGATACATCTAAACTGGAATATCATACTGTAAAAGGGCTTTATGAAGGCGTGCGCGGATTAGCAGTTAAAATTTTGAACCGGGTTGAACGAACCGATGCTTACCTTGAAAGACTTTTGGATAATGAAATGCGCAACTCTGAACTGAAAGGACAGGATAAAGCATTACTCTACGAGATTGTGCACGGAGTTGTAAGATGGATGGGTCGCCTTGATTGGATTCTTAACGGTTTTTATAAAGGAACTTTTTCAAAAGCAATTCCTAATATGAAAAATGGTTTAAGGGTTGCACTTTACCAGGTTTTATTTTTAGATAGAGTACCTGATTATGCAGCGGTTAACGAAGTGGTAGAATTTGTTAAAAGACTGCAGGGGCAAAAACCTGCTGATCTTGTTAATGCCGTGCTGCGTAACATTATCAGGAATAAAAATTCAATAAGATATCCTAATCCTGAAGAAGATTTAACTGGATATTTAAGTTCTTATTATTCTCATCCTTCCTGGATGGTTAAAAGATATGTTGAAAGGTTCGGGCGCGAAGAAACTGAAAAACTACTTTTTGTTAATAACGAAAAACCTTTTCTCACACTACGGGTTAATTCGCTTAAAGTTCAACCGGATGAATTTAAAAAGTTACTTGATTCTGTAAACCTGCGGTACAATAATGGCAAATATTTACCTGAATTTTTTAAACTTCATAATCTTACAAACATTACTGCCTGGGAATATTTTGCCAGTGGGTATTTTAATATCCAGGATGAAAGCGCAGGGCTGGCTTGCCGTTTACTGGAAGTAAGAGATGGAATGCGTGTGCTTGATTTGTGCGCTGCTCCCGGTGGAAAGACGGCATACATTGCTGCGTTGATGCATTCGCAGGGAGAAATTGTTGCCATAGATAGGTTTGAAAGCAGGTTAAAACTCCTTCAAAAAAATATGGATAGGTTAGGCTTAAGTTGTGTTAAACCTGAAATAACAGATGCATTAACTTACGAGGGTGAACTGTTTGATAGGGTTCTTGCAGATGTGCCTTGTTCAGGTACTGGTACACTTTCTAAAAAACCTGATATAAAATGGAAAAAAGATTTATTTGATATTAGAGATTTAAATATTACGCAATATAAATTGCTATGCAAAGCTGCAGAGCTTGTTAAGCCTGAAGGAGTAGTTGTTTACAGCACTTGTTCAATTGAGCCGGAAGAAAATTTTGTTATTGTTAAAAAGTTTCTTGATGCTCATCCGAATTTCCGACTTGAAAGTGCGAAAAATAAATTTCCTGATGATATACTTGACGAAAACGGTTGTATCCAAACGCTTCCGCATAAGCATAATCTGGATGGAGCTTTTGCAGCTAAACTTGTAAGAATTAACTAAACTTTTTTTGATCAGTAAGGAAAAAACTACCAGGAAAATCTATGTTAGATAAATTTGCCGAAAAGTTACGGAACACACGTGAAAATAATGAAATTACTTTACAGCAAATGGCTGCTAAGACAAGGATTGATATAAAATTTCTTGAAGCAATTGATAACGGAAATTTTTCCTTTCTTCCTAATATTTATGTGCGTGCATTTCTAAAGCAGTATGCCAAAACAGTTGGTTTAGATGAAGAAGAAACCATTAAAGATTACGAAGCTGCTAAGCAAGGTAAACTGCCCGAAAAAAATGAGGTAAAAGAAGAAAAAGAAATCGAAGAGAAAAAGGAAGAACCTGATAAAGAGGATATTCCGAAGGTTAAAGAAAAACAAACCAAACCAGTTCAAACTTTTAATGATGTTTCCGAAAACCAAACCGAAGATGATTCGGGCAAAAAAAGAAAAGTAATGATAACGGGTGGTTCGTTGATTGGCATGGTTGTGCTTGTACTGTTGGTTTACCTGCTCTTTTTCCCGGATAAATCTCAAATTGTAGTTGAAGAAAGACCGTATGAGGAAGTTTTACAGGAAACCACCCAGCGATATGTTGAAGAAGAAAGCAGTGATGATCTTTTTTCTGAGGTAAGCACTGATAGTTTACAGCTCCAGATAATAAACTTTGATTCAAAAGATACTTCCTGGGTTTTGGTTATTTCCGATAACAAGTTGAAAGAAGATTATCTGCTTTATCCGGGCGGAAGTAAATCCTTTAAAGCTGCTACTAATTTTAAATTTACACTGGGTAATTCCGGAGTAATCCGCATTCGGTTGAATGGAGAAAATATTGAGTTTGAAGGAAGACGTAAATCAGTTAGGCACTATAAAGTAGACATAGATGGATTGGAAAGATTGTTTTCACCCCCAAATTTATTGCAAGAATAAATGTCTTCTTCAATTAAACAAAAACTTGATTCACTTAAAGAAAAAATTAGAGATCATGATTACAGGTATTACGTATTAACCGATCCTGTTACTAGTGATGAAGAGTATGATAAACTTGTAAAAAAGCTTGAAAAAATTGAAAGCGAACATCCGCATCTTATTACGGAAGATTCACCCACGCAAAGAGTAGGGAAAGATCTCACAAAAAATTTCCCTCAAGTTGCTCATAAAATTCCAATGCTAAGCCTTGCAAATACTTACAACGAAGAAGAGTTATATGAGTTTGATAACCGTGTAAGAAAAGCACTCCCAGAAAATGAACAGGTGGAGTATATTGTAGAATTAAAAATTGATGGCGCTTCGGTTAATATAAATTACGTTGATGGTATTCTTAGAACAGCAGCCACAAGGGGTGATGGCACAGTCGGCGAAGAGATAACAAAGAATGTAAAAACAATAAAATCGATCCCGTTAAAGTTAAGAAATGATGAATCAATTCTCTACAATTTACAAGATTTTGAAGTACGCGGTGAAATTTTTATGAATATTAATGATTTTGAAAAATTGAATGAGGAACGTTCAGCAAACGGTGAAAAATTATTTGCCAATCCCAGAAATTCTGCTGCGGGAACACTAAAAATGCAGGATCCCAAAATTGTTGCTGCAAGACCATTAAACAATTTTATTTATACACTTATTAGCCCGGCCGATAACCTAAATTCTCACCATGAGAATCTTGTAGTGTTAAAACAACTTGGATTTAGAGTGAATCCAAACTTCAAAAGATGTAAAAACATAAAAGAAGTAATTGATGCTTGCAGAAAATTTGAATCACTTAGAAATGAATTAGAATATGAAATAGACGGTGCAGTGATCAAAGTAAACTCAATTGAACAGCAAAACATTCTTGGTAACATTTCTAAATCACCACGCTGGGCAGTGGCTTTTAAATTTAAAGCAAGACAGGCATATACTTTTATAAATAAAATCGTATGGCAAGTTGGTAGAACTGGTGCCGTAACTCCCGTTGCTGATTTAAAATCAGTTTTTCTTGCAGGTTCAACAATTAGCCGGGCAACCTTGCACAACTTTGATGAAATTGAACGAAAGGATATTAGAATAGGAGATAAAGTTGTAATTGAAAAAGGAGGAGATGTAATTCCAAAAGTAGTTTCTGTTATTATTGCAGAGAGGAAAAGAGGGTCTCGAAAAATTAAACCGCCAAATAATTGTCCTGTTTGCGGAACAAAGCTAACTAAACCGGATAATGAAGTTGCCTATTATTGTGAAAACCATAATTGTCCTGCACAGGTTAAAGGGCGTTTAGAGCACTTTGCATCAAGAGGTGCGATGGATATTGAAGGATTGGGTTCATCTTCCATTAATGTTTTTGTTGAAAAAGAATTTTTAAATACTTATTCTGATGTTTATAAACTTAAAAATTTCCGAAGTGAGTTAATTGATATTGAACGAATGGGGGAGAAAAGTGTCGATAATCTTTTGAAAGCAATTGAAGCCAGCAAGCAAAAACCCTTTGATAAAGTATTGTTTGCCCTTGGAATACGATATGTTGGTGCCGGGGCTGCATCAAAACTCGTAAAACATTTTAAATCATTGGATAATTTACTTAACGCCACAGAAGAAGATTTGATACAAGCGGAAGAAATTGGGGAAAGTATTAGCAGAAGCATCAAAAATTTTTTCAATGATAAAAATAATATCAAAATTATCAATGAGCTGAAAAAAACCGGATTGAAATTTGAGATAAGCGATGATATTATTAATGCAAAAAAGAAAACTTTTTTTACCGGAAAAGCTTTTGTTCTAACAGGTTCGCTTAGTAAGTTTACACGCGATGAAGCGTCCGAAAGAATTATAGAACTGGGTGGTAAAGTTAACTTAAGTGTGACGGGCAAAACTGATTTTCTTATCGCTGGAGAAAAAGCGGGTTCAAAATTTACAAAAGCAAAAACACTTGGAATAAAAATAATGAATGAAAATGAATTTATTGATTTACTAAATGAAGCCGCAGCGAAATGATGAGTACATTAAAGGAAATAGCGGCCAAGTTTATCGTTAGCCATAAATTAAAAGATCATAAATTTAATGAACTAGATTTTTCTAAAGTGTTTAAACGATCTTACTCTTATCTGGTAATAATGCCAACCGATGAAAAAGATTTTTGGCATGCCTGCCAGGTTTTAAACTTTCTTAAGGAAGCAAAGAAGAATGTTATTGCTATGACAAACGATTTTAGGATAAGTCTTCTGCCGACACCTTTTAAAGTTAATGCTGTTGATCATGGAATTAATGATAAAACAAAGCTTGAACTACCCTCAAAAAAGTTTTTAAATCGTTTGCAAAAAATGCAATTTGATGCTGTGATTGATACAAACAGGCAGCCTATTCTATTTTATAATTTTGTTGCTAATTTTGTTAACGCACCTGTGCGTATCGGTTTTTCGTGGAAAAATGCTGATCAATATTTTAATTTACAGATTGTTAACAACAAAGCAGAGTCGGAAATTTCTTATCAAAATTTATTAAATTGTTTAAAAATGTTTTAGGTATTTAAATGAATTTTGAAATTAAAAAAGAAGATGATATTACAATCTTCAAATTAAATGAAGAGCGGCTTGATACAAGCATTTCAGGGCTTCTTAAAGGCGAGTTTACACTTCTGCTGAAAGTTGAGGGTTCAAGCAAATTTATTTTGGACCTAACAAATGTTAAAAGTTGTGATAGCTCAGGATTAAGTGCCATACTTGTTGCCAACAGGATTCTTAGTACAAATAATGGGCATATGATATTAGCAGCTCCATCAGAAAAAGTGTACTCGTTAATAAGAATTACACAGCTTGATAGAGTGTTGCCAGTTTGCGATACTGTTGCTGAGGCATTTAATGATTTAAAAAGAATCAATTAATAAACTGAATTCAAAATCATTTCTTTAATTTGGAAACCCGCTTAATCGATTATATAATTATCATCACTTACCTGGTTGCGATTGCTGTTTGGGGTATATTTTCAGGAGGTAAGCAGCGAACCGCCAGGGATTATTTTTTAGGTGCAGAAAAAATTCGCTGGTGGGCTGTTTGTTTTTCTATAGTTGCAGCAGAAACGAGCACACTTACTTTCATATCAGTTCCCGGGCTTGCTTATTTAACTAATCTTAACTTTTTACAAGTTGCATTAGGGTTTTTGCTCGGAAGAATAATTGTGGCAAAATATTTTCTGCCAGCTTACTTTAAAGGCGAACTGAAAACAGCATATACGTTTCTTGAAACCAGATTTGGTGGAAAGACCAGATCATTTGCTTCAATAGTTTTTTTGCTTACAAGAACTGCCGCAGATGGTGTTAGATTATTTGCAACGGCAATTCCACTTTATCTTATTTTAAAAATAGATCCGGTTATAGCGATAATAATAATTGCAATCGTTTCTTTGGTTTATACTTATACAGGCGGATTGAAAGGAGTAATCTGGGTTGATGTAGTTCAAATGTTTATTTATATAGGCGGTGCAATCATTGCGGGTATTTTTCTTCTTAATTCTTTACCGGATGGCATTAGTACAGTAATAAACTCAGCGCAGGTTGATGATAAATTTTCCTTTATAAATCTTGGCTTTGATAAAAGTTTTATTGAGTTTTTTAATGAACCATACACATTATTTGCGGGTTTAATTGGCGGAGCATTCTTATCTATGGCTTCACACGGTACAGATCAGCTAATTGTGCAAAGATTATTGGCTACAAAAGATGTTAAAAGTGCACGCAAAGCGGTGGTTGGCAGCGGTGTAATTATAGTTTTTCAATTTGCACTTTTTCTTATTATTGGTGTTATGCTCTTTGCATACTATGGAGTGATGGATGTAAAATCTGATGAAATATTTCCAATGTTTATAATTAATGTACTACCGCAAGGTGTATCTGGAATTATTATTGCGGGCTTGTTTGCTGCTGCTATGTCTACACTCGCTGGATCAATGAGTTCTCTTTCCTCTTCTTCAATGATGGATTTATACATTCCATTTTCAAGGAAAGAATTAAGTGAAGATGAAAAATTAAAAACCTCACGGATATTAACTTTAATATGGGCAGGATTGCTCATTATTTCTGCATTATTTTTTATGCAAAGTTCAAGTGCAGTTGTGGAAGTTGCTTTAAGCATTGCCTCGTTTACTTATGGAGGGTTGCTCGGAGTATTTCTGTTGGGAATTTTTATTTCAAAGTCTAAACAGGAAGATGCGCTTGCAGGGTTTATTGCAGGAATTATGGTAATGGTAATTGTTATTACACTTGATTTGTTTGTATGGACATGGTTTACGATGATAGGTGTTTTTGCAACAATCTTAGTTGGATTGTTTTTATCATCACTTGTTGATTTTAAAAAAAATCATCTGAAGAAAGAAAATAACTAACAGCTAATATTATGTGCTGCTTCCAACATCTGAACAATACTTTCTTATATAGTGATACGAATCAAGATGCCCTTTATTCATTGCTGTTTTTAAATCAGCACAACATCCCTGCCGATCACCTAAAAATTCTTTGGCCATAGCTCTTTCAAAAAATGCCTCAGCGAACAGAGGGTTTAATTCAACTGCTGTAGAAAAATCTTCAATTGCACCTTTGTAATCCTGCGTTTTATTTTTTACCAACCCCATATAGTAATAAACATTTGGATAATCTGCTATTTCGTTAATGTAACTTGAAAAATCTTGAAGGGCTGGCGAGTACTCTTTAATATGATATCTTGCAACACCACGGTAAAACAAGGCATTAATTTCTTCCAGGTTTGAACTTATTGCACTTGTGAAATCACCTGCGGCGCTTTCATAATTATCAAGTTTACATTTTACAAGCGCCCTGCAATATAACGCTACTGCATTATCAGTTTTAGTATCCAACGCCTTGCTAAATTCTGCAAGTGAATTTCTAAAATCATTTTCACGTGCTTTTGCAAATGCTTTTTTAATTGAAAGTTTAAATGTATCTCCTTCAGCATCTGCAAATTTTTCAAATTTAAACAGCTCTTCTAAATATTCTTTCGGTGGAAATTTATGAACTGGTTTTGTCGTGGATTTAATTTCCTCAACATCTTCTTCATTAGTTTCAGATTCTAGTAATGTATCTTCATCAGGAGCTTGTTGTTTATCCACAGTTTTTTCATCTATGCTATGCTCAAGCTGGATCCTTTCTTTATAAGAAAGCTTTGGTTTAAATTCCTTGCTGCTGCTTTTTATAATTATTAGAACAAGTACTATAACCGCAACAACAATCAAAATTATTACTGTGATTGACATAAAGCACCTGGAGTTATTTTTGTTAAAATACTATCATATTACCGTGCAAAATGAATCTTCCCTTTTAATCA
Organism: uncultured Ignavibacteriales bacterium; assembly: GCA_963714405.1. Taxonomy (GTDB): domain Bacteria; phylum Bacteroidota; class Ignavibacteria; order Ignavibacteriales; family Ignavibacteriaceae; genus JAZGGS01. The sequence goes on from CAVQOH010000002.1 coordinate 1,076,509, forward strand.
CTAAAAACTAATAAATTTTTTTTATTTTTTCGCTATTATTTTAAATAAAGATAAAAGATTTACAAAACGTGTTGAATTTCAAATTTTGATTATTGGACAACAATTTTCTTGATTTTTATTGAAATGTAAGGAGGAGTAGACTGGAACTAATAGATTATGTTATTGTTTGTGTCTATCTGGTAATTTCTGTTTCCATTGCGCTGTATTATTCTAAACGAGCATCAAAAAATACAAAAGAATTTTTCTTGTCGGGTCGAAATTTGCCGTGGTACCTTGCAGGTGTTTCTATGGTAGCAACCACATTTGCAGCAGATACGCCGCTTGCTGTTACAGAATTGGTTGCTAAAAATGGGATTGCGGGTAATTGGCTCTGGTGGAATTTTGCTTTTGGAGGAATATTAACAGTTTTTTTCTTTGCCCGATTGTGGAGAAGAGCTGGAATTGTTACCGAAGTTGAATTCGCTGAATTTCGTTATTCAGGAAAACCGGCACGTTTTCTAAGAGGATTCAGAGCAATTTATCTTGGTCTATTGATGAATGTAATCATCATCGGTTGGGTGAATAAAGCTATGGCTTCCATTCTAACTGGTTTATTTGGTATTGAGGAATCTCAGGTTTATATATTTGTTTTTGCATGTATGCTACTTGTTGCTGTTTACTCTGCTCTTTCCGGATTGTGGGGAGTTGTAATCACGGACGCTTTCCAGTTTTTAATTGCGATGGCTGGATGTATAATACTTGCCGTACTTGTTGTTAATTCTTCTGAGGTTGGAGGTATAAACGGGCTCCAGGAAAAGCTTCCCGAATTTGCATTTAATTTTTTCCCGACTATTTCTAGTGTTGAGTCAGTCGGTGGAGCATTTGCATTAACGGTAGCTTCCTTTCTGGCTTACATAGGTATAATTTGGTGGGCTTCATGGTATCCTGGTGCAGAACCAGGAGGTGGAGGATATATTGCACAGAGGATGATGTCAGCTAAAAATGAAAAACATTCGCTGTTTGCAACTCTATTTTTTCAAATTGCTCACTATGCTATTCGTCCTTGGCCTTGGATTTTAGTTGCACTTTGCAGTTTGGTACTCTACCCGGAATTAACAGCCCAGGAAAAAGGTATAGGTTTTATATTTGCTATAAGAGATTTTCTTCCAGCTGGTTTAAAAGGAGTTTTAGTTGCCGCTTTTTTTGCGGCTTATATGAGCACTATAGCTACACAGTTAAACTGGGGTGCATCGTATCTTATAAATGATTTTTACAGGAGGTTTTTAGTAAAGAGTAGAGATGAGAAGCATTATGTAAAATCCTCCCGTATTGCGACTATGATTCTAATGATCATCTCAGTAGTTGTTACAGTTTTTATTACAACAATTTCAGGTGCATGGCAGTTTATAATTGAGTGTGGTGCGGGTGTGGGTTTAGTATTAATTTTTAGATGGTTCTGGTGGAGAATAAATGCCTGGTCAGAGATTTCTGCAATGATTACACCATTTATTATTTACCCAATTTTAATAAACCAGAGTGTAAATTTTCCTGATACACTTTTTATAATCGTTCCTGCATCCACATTAGTCTGGCTTTTGGTTACATTTTTAACCCCTCCTACGGATGAAGCCGTACTGTATTCATTTTATAAAAAAATTCACCCCGGTGGATTACTTTGGAAGAAAATATATACTAAACTACCTGGCATTAACAATGATAAAAATTTTTTTCGCATGTTTATTAACTGGATATTTGGAGTTCTATTAGTTTATTCTATATTATTCGGCACAGGTAAATTAATATTTGGGTTCTATACAGAGTTTTTATTTTATTTAATAGCAGCCATTGTTTCAATTATTGTTATATACAAAAACCTGAATTCTATTGGGTGGAAAACTGTTGTGGATTAATTCTCTATGTACTCTAAAGAAAGATTAAAAAATTTAAAATTGATTGTATGTGATGTTGATGGTACATTACTTGCAGATAGTGGCGAAATAGGAACCGAAACGAAAAAACTCATATCGGAACTAAATAACTATGGTATAGTTTTTACACTCGCGACTGGCAGACTTCATTCAGCGGTAACAAACATTGTAAGAGAATTGGCAATAGTAGCCCCGGTAATTTCCCTGGATGGAAGCATGATTAAAGTAACGGCGGATGATTTAATCGTTTATGAATCATTCGTTAAAAAAAAGCATGTCGAAAGAGCTTTAAGGTATGCGGAGGAACATCTTTTAAACATAGTATTGTGTCATGATGAAGCAATTTATTACACTGCAAGAAATTCAAATGTCAAGATGTTATCTGATAGGTATGGAGCAGAGTATAAAGAAATAGATGAATATGATAACTATATTAATAGAACCCTGGAAGTTGTTATTTACAGTGATATAGCTAACTCAATGAGATATGTTAGAGATAGATTCATATTCCCAATGTCTGTCGGTTGCAGTGTATCATTCTATAAATCAAATAGGCGCCCAAATATTAGTTTTCTCGAAATAAGAAGATCAGGCTCTACCAAAGGAAAAGGTTTGGAAAGATTATTAAAGTATCTTAAAATAAATTCAACCAACACAGCTGTTATAGGAGATTGGTATAACGATATTAGTTTGTTTGAAACCGATGCATTAAAAGTAGCAGTTGCAAACGCAATTCCGGAACTGAAGAAAATGGCTGATATAGTAACATATAACAGTAATAACAACGATGGGATTGGCGAATTTTTAGAGTATGTTTTAAAAGCAAAAAAGGATAATTAATGCCAGACTCTGTTAAAAGAGGAAAACAAAAAGGTATTTTTCTTAAAGTAATAATGGGTTTAGTAACCATTGTTGTTTTAACATTTATGTTTCCAAAAGGGGAATCTTTAGAATATGAAACTTCTGAAGGAGCAATTTGGCTCTATGATGATTTAATTGCACCATTCAGCTTTCCTATAAAGAAGAGTGAGGAAATTTATAAGCTGGAATTAAGAGAATCTGTAAGAAAAGTGTTCCCGATATTTCTTAATCTTACTGAAGTTCCAGATAAAAGTATAGATTCAATTAAAAATTATAGCAATTCACTTATTCAAATTTTTGATCAATCTGCGCTGAGAGATACAGTATCGTTTGCCAACACAACTTTCCTCAGCGATGAATTTTATAACTTGTTTAAAAATTTACGCGTAGAAGAAAGTAATCTTGCTGGTGGAAATAACCCTTTAGTAAGGTCTCTTTTTAATCAGGCACAACTCATCCTCAAAAAAATTTATGATGAAGGTGTTTTAAGTATAGAATCAGATGATGCATTTAAAGACAGTATTGCTGTAAGAACCGGTTACATTGATAAGATAGAAGCCGCAGGCAACTATTTGCTCTATGATGAGGCAAAGAATATTGCAGTAAGAGAAATTGAAAAGCGAAATTATAGTGAAGATATTGAAAATGCACTTATTGAATATACAATTCATTTTATTTCCCCTAACCTTCTTTACAGTGCAGAATTAACAAATGAAGAAATTGAGCAGGTAAAAAACACGGTTTCACAATACACGGGTATTGTTAATGAAAATGAACGAATAATTGCTAAACACGAAAGGATTAGCAAAGAAACAAAACTGAAAATAGAATCTTATAAAGAGGCAAAGGGCGAAACTATTGGGGCTGAAAGATTATTACTTCAGGCAATAGGAAAATTCATACATATTGCTCTTCTTTTGGCATTGTTTGTAATGTATCTATATCTCTTCAGAAAGCGAATATTTTTTAATAACCAAAAACTTCTACTTATTGCCTTAATTATTGTATTTATTTCGTTTGTTACATTTCTTGTAAACCAGGTTAAAGTTCCTGCACCGGTTCAGTTTTTGATTTTCATACCTGCAGCTTCAATGCTTCTTACCATAATGTTTGATTCTCGTGTGGGATTTTATTCAACAGTTATAATTACTTTAATTACAGGTGCTCTGCGAGGTAATGATTACACATTTATGGCAATAAACTTTATTGCAGGCGGGATTTCTGTTTACACTGTAAGAGATATAAAAAATCGCTCACAGATCTTCCGTTCATTCCTTTATATTTTATTCAGTTATTTTCTTACAATTCTTGCATTTGGTCTGGAAAGATTTGAGCAGTGGAATGTTATGCTTATTGAATTTGCCTTTGCTGCTTCAAATGCACTAATAAGCCCTGTTCTTACTTACGGTTTACTTATCTTTTTTGAAAAAATGTTTAAAATAACGACTGATCTTACATTAATGGAATTAGCTAACTTTGACAGACCGTTGCTAAAAGAACTTGCAAGAAAAACACCGGGGACATTTAATCATTCCATGACTATAGGAAATATTGCTGAGGCGGCTGCTGAACAGATTGGGGCAAATCCAATGCTGGCAAGAGTTGGTTCCTATTACCACGATATTGGTAAAACAATTACACCACAAAATTTTGTGGAAAACCAACTTGATAATCATAATATTCATGAAAATTTAAAACCTGAACAAAGTGTTAATCTGATTAGAAGTCATGTTCAGGAAGGAATTAATCTAGCAAATGAAAACGATTTACCTCAGGAAATAATTGATTTTATCCCCATGCATCATGGTACTTCAATTATGTCTTATTTTTATGAAACCGCAAAAAAGATTAATGGTGAAGAAAATGTTAATGAAGTTGATTTCAGATATTCGGGTCCAAAACCGAATTCAAAAGAAACAGCAATAGTTATGCTTGCTGATGGCTGTGAATCTGCAGTAAGATCAATTGAAGAACCTGATGCGTTAAAAGTGGAAAACGTAATTAAAAATATTTTTAAATCCAGGATTGATGACGGGCAGCTTAATGAATCTCCATTAACATATTCAGATGTTAACAAAATGAAAGAAGCATTTCTTAATATTTTACTTGGACAGCATCATCGTAGGATTAAATATCCTGACCAGGATAAATTGGAAAAAGGTGAAAAAGAAGAAAAGTCCGGGTGATGGAAATATTCCTGAAAGAATATTTAGCAACTCTCAAGTTAGAAAGAAACCTTGCAGGCAACACTGTATCATCATATAAAAATGATATATCCTCTTTAGTAACTTATTTGAAATCAATTGGTATTTCTGATCCATCCCTTATTAGTAAAAAAGAATTAAACTTATTTTTCGCATCACTTAACAAAATTGGATTAAGCAGCAATTCTGCAGCCAGGTATTACTCATCGATCAAAGGATTTTTCAAGTATCTTATTCTGCAGAATTACATTAAAGAAAATCCAATGGAAAAAATTTCTTCACCTAAACTTAAAAAGGGATTGCCGCTTGTACTTTCTGTTAACGAGTTAGATTCAATATTATCAATCCCTGATATTTCAAGTACACTTGGATTGCGTGATAAAGCACTGCTGGAACTGCTTTATGCGTGCGGCGTAAGAGTTTCGGAACTGATTGGTTTGAAAATATCCGATCTGTTTTTTAGTGAAGATATGATTAGAGTTTTTGGAAAGGGCTCTAAAGAAAGATTAATTCCGGTTGGCAGCTCTGCTGTAAAGTGGGTAAATGAATATTTAACTAAAAGCAGACCATTGCTACAGAAAAAATTAAAAAGTGAAAATTATCTTTTCCTTAATAAAAGAGGAACAAGACTTTCTAGAATGGGAATATGGAAAATAGTTGTTAGGTATGTAAATGAGGCAGGAATTAAAAAGGACATTCATCCACATACTTTCAGGCATTCATTTGCAACTCACCTTCTAGAAGGAGGTGCAGATCTGCGTGCTGTTCAGGAAATGCTAGGACATGCTGATATTTCTACAACACAAATTTATACTCATATAGATAGAGAATATATAAAGCAGGTGCATAAAGATTTTCATCCTCGCGGGTGATTAGTTGGTAATAATATATTTTAATTATTACAATTGAATATTTAAGATGAAAAAATTTAAAAATAATGCAAAGTATTTATTAATTATTTCTCTTCTTTGTGCAATAAGCTGCAATGATAAGCAAATTAAAGATGCCAATGAACAGGTTAATTCTGTAATAACTGAAAATGTAAATCCTGTTGAAGAAAAGAGTGAATTCTTATTCGTTGGAATGTATTACGGAAAACCCGGAATTTTAAAATACAGCTTGAAGGATAAAAAATATAAACCTGTTTTTGCAGTTCAAAGGGAAAAGGTGATAAGCTTAAATTATAACAATGATTTAAGTTCTGTGTTCTTTATAACCATAAGTAAATCTGGTGTACGGAATGGAATGCCATTTGTAAATAAGGTTAAGCTTTACCGTATAAATCAGGAAGATTATTCCGTTGAAAAAATTCAGGATTTAGGAAACTGCAGCCAGCTGCTTGCACAATGGAATGATGATGGGAACTATGAGGTTCTTCTTACTTCAATTGATAAGAAAATTTCGCATTACTTTAATGTTAAGAAAGAAACCTATAACACTTTTGGAAGGTTAATTGATGAAAAAATTGAAACTTATGATATAATTAAAGATGGTTATCCTTTGCTTCAACCACAAAGAGTTTCCACAATTTCTCCTTCGGGGAAATATGGGGTTTCTGTAATTCAGGATTCATTTTTTTTAAAAACAGCGGGTGAGGATAGTCTAAAATTTATTATAACTTCAAACCTGGAGATTAACAAGATTAGCTGGAATGAAACAGAAGATTATTTATTCTTTTCAACTTCAGCAAATGAAGATGAAAATCTAAGCTCTAAAAAGCTTTCTGAATTAATTTCTTATTCTATTAAAGGCGATTCAATTACTGCAAAGTGGGATGGCAAAGGGTTAAAAAACTTTATTAATTTTAACAACCTTTTTATTTTCGATGACGGGCTAAATTATCAAAGCCACATAAAAATTTTTAATTATTTTCAAAACAAAGTTGCCGCAACAATAAAAGTTAGGGGTGGCTGCGGTTTAATAAATATTCCAAATTAGAATTTTAATAATTACAAGAATTAATGCTTACAACCCGTTACAATCATAATTTACCCCTTTATGTTTTTATAGGAACAATCAGCAGCTTTTTAATTTCATTATTTGTGTTCCAGGTATTTGCTGTATTGTTAATTCTTTTGTGGATTTTTGAAAAAAATAAAAATAAATTAAAACCTCTTGATACTATATCATACCTGTTCATTACTTTTGTTTTAATAAGAATTATATCAGCTCTTTTCTCTAGTTATCCCGAATTAAGTAATCAAATGTTCTATAAGGATGCAATATTTATTTTAGGATTTTTTGCATTTAATTATTATTTAAAAGTTTTTGATGAGAATAAAATAAAAAACATTGCATTTGTTTTAATAATTGCTGCGGCCGTGGTTGCGGTTTTAGGTATTGGCAGATTTGTAAGCGGTTCAGTTCACAGGGCAGAATCATTCACTTCAGGTTATATGGCTTTTTCACTTTACCTGCTTGGCACTTTTAGTTTTGGGATGATGCTTTATTCCTTACTTAAAACTTTTAAGCAAAATATTCTTTACTCATCAGCAATTTTATTAATTCTTGGGGGAATTGTAACTTCACTTGGAAGAACAAATATTATTGTTGCCGCGGTTGTTTTTTTTATCGGTATTTTTCTTGCACAGGTAAACAGGCTGTACGCATTAATTGTTGTTGTTTTAACGGTGCTGTTATGCTGGGCAGCTTTCAATTTGAATACAGAAGAACTTATTAAAAGAATTGATACGCCCGCAACGATGTCTGACAGAGATATTCTTCTGCAGGATGCTAAGGAAATATTTTTAAAATTTGAAAAACCTTTTTTAGGTTACGGACCAAGAACTTTTAATGAAGTTTTTTCTAAAAAAGAACTGCTGGATGATAAAGGTGTTGCAAGCTGGCATGATGATTATATACAGCTTTATATGGAAAGCGGGTTTTTAGGGTTAATAAGTTACCTTTTCTTAATTGGTTTTACATTACTAAAAGCAATTCAATATTTAAGGAGAAAACCTCCTGCTGAAGAAAAAGTTTTTGTAATCGGATCAGTTATGGCAATTATTGCACTAATGATAGCTGCATTAACATCAGGATTTATTAATTCACCGCAGATTGCAGTTTTACTTGCGTTTTTTATTGCACTGATTTCTTCTATTGTATATCCAGTAAAGCAAAAAAAATAGCTTTTACAATTTTGTAAATATTATATTAGCCATAAAGTTTTAATGTAAGCGTAAAAGGTAATGAACGAAAAAGAAAAAGATACAATCCATCAAAAAGTAAAAGAACTTTCTTCAGGTTTTGATGAAGAAGTAAATGAAATTGCAATAATTCTTGCCGCGGGGCATGGTAAAAGATTAAAATCTGAAAAATCTAAAATGCTGCATACTATTGCAGGCGTTCCAACTGTAGAAAGAGTTTACAATGCATGCAAAACAGCTGTAGAGGGAATTAACACAATTATCGTAGTAGGAATTAAAGCTTTGGATGTTATGCAGCACCTTGGTAAAAGAGATAAAACAATTTTTGCTTACCAGGCAGAACAGCTTGGTACGGGGCATGCCGGTGCAGGTTGCACTTGAAGGTTTGAAAGATATTCCTGATGAGACGATTGTTTACATACTTCCTGGCGATATGGGATTAATTGATGCAGAAACTGTAAAGCAGTTCCGTGAAGAGTTTATAAACTCTAAAGCTGATATGATTGTTCTTACAGGTCTATTCGAAGGAAAAACTGAATATAATTACTACGGTAGAATAGTTAGAGCAAAAGATGAAACGGGTAATGTAATACAAATAATGGAGCATAGAGATATTCTGGCTTTACCTGATGACAAACCTTTTAATACAAACTATAAAGGAAAAGAGCACACTTACACAAAAGATGAGCTTATTAATAACAACGAATACAACTCAGGTGTGTTTGCATTTAAGTACAAAAAGCTTGCAGAAATGATTGGCGAACTTAGAAGTGATAATGTACAGAGTGAAATTTACTTAACAGACCTTATTGCACTCTTTAACAAAAAGGGTTACACTGTGGCAGCCACTAGCCCTGAAAAGAATTATGTAGTTATGGGTTTTAACACACAGGAAGTGCTTATAGAAATGAATGATATTGCAAGGAAGATTAATTGAAGTTCATCGGGACATTTATAAAAAAGCCCTTCATTTCTGAAGGGCTTTATTATTAAACTTTAATTTCTATTACTGTTTATTCTTTAGCTTCCTTTTCCGCTGGTTTTAAACCGTTTAAATGTTTAGTGATCTGAGATTTTTTCCTGGAAGCATTGTTCTTTGGTATTCTTCCTTTAGTAGTATTTTTATCCAAAATACTAACGGCTTCTTTATACAACTTTTCTGCTTCATCTATATTCTTGCTGCTAAAAACTTTCTTTAAGCTGGATTTAATCTGCGATGTTGCGTTTTTATTAGCTACACGTTTCCTTTCCGTGGTACGTATTCTCTTCTTTGCCGATTTATGATTTGCCATTAAATAGTTTTCCTGTTCTAAATTTCTAAAAAATCGAGCAAGAAATATAGATATTTGATGATTTGAAGTCAAATATTAGTTTCGTAATTTTACACTTCAATTTCTTCCAATATTGCCAGTAATCGTTGTTTTTATGCTTAAAGTGAACGAAATATTTCACTCAATACAAGGTGAAAGCACTTATGCAGGATTGCCCTGTGTTTTTGTGAGATTAACGGGATGCAATCTGCGCTGCGCCTACTGCGATACTGAATATGCTTTTTATGATGGAAATGATTTTTCAATCAAGCAGGTAATTGATGAAGTTAAAAAATACAATTGCAATCTTGTTGAGGTTACAGGCGGCGAACCGCTTTTGCAGAAAGAATGTGCTGAGCTTTTAAAAGCTTTATGCGATGAAAATCTAACCGTACTTTTGGAAACCGCTGGTAATATGCCAATAAAAGAAATTGATAAAAGAGTTACAATAATTATGGATTTAAAATGTCCATCGAGTAAAATGATGGATAAAAACTTATATGAAAACATCGATCATCTGAAAAAAGACGATGAAGTAAAATTTGTTATTGGTAACCGTGAAGATTATGACTGGAGCAAAGAAATATTTTTAAAATATACACTAAAGAAAAAATGCACGGTACTTTTTTCAACTGTGTTTAATAAACTTGATCCTCAAACATTAGTTAACTGGACCCTAGAAGATAAACTTGATGTTAGATTTCAACTGCAAATACATAAATATATCTGGCATCCTGAAACAAAAGGTGTATAATGAAAATTGCAAAAGAATTTAGATGGGAAATGGGGCATCGTTTGCCGGAACATTTTGGATTGTGCAAAAATATTCATGGGCATTCGTACAAAATGATTGTTGAATTTGAAGGGGAACTTGATGAGCAGGGAATGATAATTGATTTTTATGATGTGGAAAAAATTATAAATCCCATTATTGAAAAATTAGATCATTCTTTTATGGTAAATAAAAACGATAAAATTGTGATTGAATTTCTGGAAAGGATGAATTCAAAAAAGGTTATAGTTGATTTTAACTCCACAGCAGAGAACATATCAAAATATTTATTAAAAGATCTCAGTAGTTCAAAACTACCATCAAATGTAAAAAAACTATCAGTTCGTGTTTATGAAACCGATGGTAATTTTGCTGAAGAGAAAATAAAATTGTAAGCGAATAGTTTTTTCTATTTTACCATTTTTTCAAGTTTAGCTATCTCATCTCTTAAAGAAGCAGCCTTTTCAAATTCAAGATCTTTTGCAGCTTCATGCATTTGCTCACGCAGTTGTTCAATCAAATCCTTTTTCTGATCTTTATCCATATACTTTAAAACTGGTTCCGCTACTTTTGCAAATCCATAATCTTCTTTATCATCCTTTTTACGCATATCTGCAATAGATGTTGAATTTAGTATTTCCTCTGTACTTTTATAAATAGTAACCGGTTTTATGTTGTTCTTCTCATTATATTCTTTCTGCAGCTTTCTGCGCCGGTTTGTTTCACTTATTGTCTTTTGCATCGATTTGGTAATAACATCCGCATACATAATTACTTTTCCGTTTACATTGCGCGCAGTTCTTCCGGCTACCTGCATCAATGATTTTTCACTTCTTAAGAATCCCTCTTTATCAGCATCAATTATAGCAACAAGAGAAACTTCAGGTAAATCTAATCCTTCTCTCAAAAGATTAACCCCAACCAGCACATCAAATTCGCCTAAACGTAAATCACGCAGTATCTCCACTCTTTCTAGTGAATCTATATCGCTGTGGATATATCTTACGAGCACACCAATTTTATCTAAGTAATCTGCAAGGTCTTCGGCCATTTTCTTGGTAAGAGTTGTAACAAGTGTTCGTTCCTTTTTCCCAGTTCTCTTTCTAATCTCTGCAAGAAGATCATCAATCTGCCCTGTAATTGGTCTTACCTCAATTGGGGGATCCAGCAATCCTGTTGGGCGGATGATCTGTTCGACAATTATTCCACCACTTTTTTCTAATTCATAATCCGAAGGTGTCGCACCAACAAAGATTACCTGGTTAAGCATATTCTCGAATTCTTCAAATTTCATTGGTCTGTTATCAAGTGCAGAAGGTAAGCGGAAACCATATTCAACAAGTGTTTCCTTTCTTTTCCTATCGCCATTATACATTGCTCTCAATTGTGGTACAGTTACATGAGATTCGTCTATTATCAGCAGAAAATCCTTTGGAAAATAATCGAATAAAGTATAAGGTCTTGAACCGGGCGCCCTGGCATCCATATGGCGTGAATAATTTTCAATTCCCGAGCAGTAACCAATTTCCTTCATCATTTCAATATCGAAGCGAGTGCGTTGTTCAATTCGTTGAGCCTCTAAATATTTTTCTTCGTTTCTGAAATATTTAAGCTGCTCATCCAGCTCAAGCTCAATATTGTAAACTGCTTTTTGAAGTTTATCCCTATCTGTTACAAAATATTTTGCAGGATAAATAGGTGCAGAATCAATTTCTTGTATCACTTCTCCGGTTGTTGAATCAATAATTGAAAGACGTTCAACATCATCATCCCAAAATTCTATTCTTAACGCCTCTTCATACTGGTAAGCAGGAATAATTTCAACAACATCACCTCTTGCACGGAATGTACCGCGAGTAAATTCAACATCATTTCTCACATAATGAATATCAATCAGGTTTCTTAAAAACTTTTTCCTGTTAAGTTTTTCATCCTTTCTTACAAACATTATCTGGTCTGCATATTCTTGCGGTGCACCTATTCCGTAAATACAGCTCACACTTGCAACTACCAGAACATCACTTCGTCCTTCAATTAAAGATGTTGTAGTTTTTAAGCGAAGGCGATCAATCTCTTCATTTATTGAAAAATCTTTTTCAATATAGAGATCACTTTTTACAACATAAGCTTCGGGTTGATAATAATCATAGTAGCTTATAAAAAATTCAACTGCATTTTTAGGAAAGAAACCTTTAAATTCTGAATAAAGCTGTGCGGCAAGAGTTTTGTTGTGAGAAATTACAAGTACCGGTTTGTTAACTTGTTGAATAACATTTGAGATTGTGAAAGTTTTTCCACTGCCTGTTACTCCAAGCAAGGTTTGAAATTTATCACCTCTATTAATACCTTCTACTAACTGTTTTATTGCATCAGGTTGATCGCCGGAAGGTTTATAATTTGAAACAAGTTCGAATTTGTTCATTCTGATCAGTCAGCCACAACATCGTGTGCATGAAAGCTGCCGTTTTGGCTCATATGCCCTTTCAAAATCACTACTTCAGCTGATTCTAAATCCGTGGAAACTTTATCTGCGTTAATAGTTATAACTGTGTTGTTTTTATCTGCTGCAAAAAATTGATATCCTCCGTGTGAATCTTTATTAATACCTTTTTCGAGAACAACAAGAACTTTAATGTCTTTTACGGCATTATTATTCGGATCAAAATCTGCAAATGATCCTAATCCTTTACTTGGTGAAAAATAAATTGTATATACAATAAAAATAATTAGCAGAAACAATACAGGTAGAATTAATTTTTGAAGAATTTTCATGATACTTTCTCTGTTTAATAATTAAAATTCAAATTTAATAATTTTTATTTGCAGGATAAATGAATTTTAATTTACATTTTGTAGAAATTGGATTGTAGAATAATGAAATTACTTTTTTATTGCTTTCAATTTAAAATATACTTCTTCCGGCGAAAAGATGCCTGCAAAGAACCTTTCATAAATAACCGGCTCAATATTAACAAAAAAATCCATCCATCTTAATAGTTTAAAATGTGATGTAATAAATCTTTTTTCTAAAACTTCAAATTGAGCCTTTCCTTCATAATTTGTACGATGATTGAGTTTCCATTTTTCGTAAAACTTCAACTTCCTCTTAGCGATGTACTCATAATTATCAAAAGTTCTAATAGAAAATGGAATTTTATGATCCGGTTCGCCAAAGTATTTGGTATTTAAAAAAAACGGGGCGTATACGATAAGAACTCCCCCAGGTTTTAATATCCTGTAAATTTCTGTGATGTAATTATGAAAGTTATTAAGATGTTCAAGAATATGTGATGCAAAAATTTCATCAAAACTATTTTCTTCAAATGGATATGGAAATTTATTTAAATCGTGTAATTGATTTCCACCGTAATCCACAACATCAAGATTTACATATCCTTGTTTAATATCATTTCCACAGCCAAGATTCAGTTTCATTTTATATTTAAGATGTATAATAGTTGTTCAAATTATTTAATAAAGGCTCTTTTCTTTATCATACCACCATGTGCATCTTTAATGCTATTCATAATTATAAAGGCATCGGGATCAATTTTATCTATCTCTCTTTTAAGTTTACTTAGCTCAAGACGAGTTATAACAGTATAAACTATATCAACTGGTAACAGATCGTTACGGTTCTTGCCATATCCTCTGCTGCCTGAATAAAGTGTTACCCCTCTTCCCATTTCTTCAATAATTGCAAGTCTTATTTCATCACTTTTACCCGAAATAATTGTGACCCCAGTGTATTCTTCAACTCCTTCAATAATAAAATCAACTGTTCTTGAAGCGGCTAAATATGTTAATATTGCATAAAGGGCTATTTCAATCGAAAGAATATAGGCCCCGAACATAAATATTATTGTATTAAAAATTAGTATAATATCTCCAATTGTAAGACCTGTTCTTTTACTGAGATAAACTGCAAGAACTTCTGTTCCATCAATAACAGCTCCACCTCTCACTGATAAGCCAATTCCCAATCCAAGAAAAAATCCACCAAAGATTGCTATAAGAAGTTTATCAGTTGTAATAACAGGGTATGGAACAAATTGCACCACTAATGCAAGCCCAATAATTGCCAGTACGCTTTTAACAGCAAAGGCTTTACTTATTTGTGAATATCCTGCAATGATAAACGGAAGATTTATTATAACAAGCAAAATTGAAAGTGAAATTCCTGTAACCTGTTCTGTGAGTAGTGAGATACCTGTGACACCGCCATCAATAAATGAGTTAGGAATTAGGAATCCTTTTAATCCAAAACCAGCAGATGCTATACCCATTATGATTAGAAAGGAATCTTTAATAAAGTGTGAAATGTAAAATTTTGTTATTTCATCTTTTGACAGCGGGTTTTCAGTTTTATCGTCAATGAAAAGATTTGAAGTATCAGATGATTTATAAATGTCTTGAGATGATTGCATATAGTATTATGTTAAAGAGAAATATTGTTATAAGATAATACTTATTAACTATTTAAATATTACAGAACAAATTTATAAAATAAGAGCGATAAATATTGAAAATAAAAAAGCCCGACAATATTGCCGGGCTTAATAAAAAACTATTTGAAAAAAGTTAGTTTACTATTACAACGGGGTTATTAATACCATTTAAATTTATTTCTTCAACTTTAAGTTTTGCTACGCCTTTTGAAATTACACCCAAATCTATTGCTGCAGCTTTTGAAAGATCCAGCTGGCGCATAGGTATGTAAGGGCCTCTATCGTTAATTCTTACAACCAGTGTTTTACCGGTACTGGTGTTTGTAAGTTTTAATAGTGTACCAAATTTGAGTGATTTATGAGCTGCAGTATAAGCCATCTGGTCATAAATTTCACCATTTGCAGTTTTTTTGCCGTGAAACCTTGATCCATACCAGGATGCACGCATTGTTCCACGATCAATCAGCTCGATTTCAGAAGTTTTCACAGTGCTCTCTTTTACTGAAACAGGTATGAATTCATCGTAAACCAGTTTAACTTCCTCTGAATCATTGCTATTCTTAACAGCAGTAAATCCAAGAAAGATTAAAAGCAGTAAAAATGTAAACACTAATGTAAATGACTTCAAATAATACCTCACAAATTGTTTAACATAGCTCTATGACCACAAACTTATGACAATAGCTAAGTAAATACAATACAACGAGTAATTAAAATAACTTAAAGTAGTATCACCAAACTAATCGAACATTATAGTATTATATTCGAATTTTAATGTATTCATAAATTAAAAGTTATTAATCTATTTTTCATATTACAACTAAAATATCCTATTGAATATCTGGTTTAATTTTTTCGATTGTATTGCTTTCATTACAAAGATTCAGTTTTTCAATATCACTTTTTTGATTACATTTGATTTATGGCAACTAAAAAAGAAGGAAAATTAAAAAAGGAGCTTGGGCTGTTTGATGTTTTTGCCTTGGCTACAGGTGCCACACTAAGCGGCGGATTCTTTCTCCTGCCGGGTATTGCAGCCATTCAAACCGGTTCATGGATGTTTTTGGCCTACCTTATTGCAGCTATCCTGCTTATACCTGCAATGCTGAGTAAGGTGGAATTAGCTACTGCAATGCCAAGATCTGGTGGAGTATATTATTTTTTGGATCGTTCTTTAGGTCCATTATTCGGAACAATTGGTGGTTTAGGAATCTGGCTAACGCTTTTGCTGAAGGTTACATTTGCACTTATAGGAATGGGTGCTTACTTAACAATATTTTTTCCCGATCTCCCAATTGTTCCTGTTGCAATTGTTTTAGCTGTTCTGCTCGGAATGATAAATGTTCTGGGAGCTAAAAAATCCGGAAGTTTTCAACTTGTTCTTGTAGTTGCTTTATTAATCTTGTTGGCTATATTTATTATTGGAGGAATACCAGAAGTTAATTTTAAAAACTTTCACAATTTTATTGATTTAGATTTTCAGAATATCTTTTCTGCAGCAGGATTGGTATTTGTAAGTTATATTGGCGTTACAAAGGTTGCAAGTGTTTCAGAGGAAATTAAGAACCCTGACAGAAATGTTCCCCTTGGGATTTTCGTATCATTTGGTGTAATTATAGTTATTTACACGCTTGGTACTTTAATAATGGGTGGGGTGATTCCTGCGGACAAACTTGTTGGAAACTTAACACCAGTTGCATTGGCAGGTGAAATAATATTTGGAAAAATAGGTGCAATCTTACTTTCAGTCGCAGCTTTGATCGCGTTTATTTCTGTTGCAAATGTTGGAACTCTTAGTGCATCTCGCTATCCACTAGCCATGAGCAGGGATCATATTTTACCTAACTTTTTTGGAAAAATAAATCATAGTGGCTCACCCATCGCTTCTATAGTAGTTTCAGTTGCTATTATTATTCTAATGCTGCTTGTGCTCGACCCTCTAAAAATAGCAAAACTTGCTAGCACATTTCAATTATTGGTTTTTGCATGCCTATGTCTTGCAGTTATTATCATGCGTGAAAGCAAAATTCAATCCTACGATCCCGGATTTAAATCTCCACTTTATCCGTGGATGCATATCTTTGGAATGATTTCTTCAATCTGGTTAATTATACAAATGGGCTGGCTGCCAATTGTTTTTTCTATCATGTTGATTTTGGTAAGTTTTATTTGGTACTGGTATTATGCTAAAGATAAGGTATTACGAACAGGTGCAATTTATCATCTTTTTGAACGGCTTGGTAGAAATAGGTTTCATGGTCTCGATAAAGAATTAAGAGGAATATTAAAAGAAAAAGGATTGAGGGAAACTGATCCATTTGATGAAATTGTTACGCGAAGTTTAGTTGTTGATTATAAAGAAAAAGAAAATTTTGAAGTAGTAGTTCGCAAAGCTTCAGAATGGATTTCACAATTTGTTGAACATAAGCCGTCTGAAATAGAAAAAATGTTTTTAGATGGAACAAGAATGGGAGCAACTCCTGTTACTCATGGTATTGCGCTTCCTCATTTGCATCTATCCGGCTTGCAGCATGCTGAATTAGTACTTGCGCGAGGACAGAAGGGTGTTCACATAAAATATAAGGATCCTCTAAAGGATTTAAATGAAGAGTTTGAAGCGGATGTAAATGCGATATTCTTCTTGGTTAGCCCGGAGAAGGATCCTACACAGCATTTAAGAATTTTAGCACAAATTGCTGGAAGAGTTGAAGAAAAAAGTTTTTCTGAAGAATGGCAATCTGCTAACGATGAACAGGAATTAAAAGAAGCTGTTTTGCACGAAGATAGATGTATATCAATTTTATTGGAAAGAAATACAACAAGGGATGTTCTTATCGAAAAAACAGTTAGAGAAACCAAATTTCCGGAAGGTTGTCTTATTGCACTGTTAAGACGAGCAGGGGAAACAATTATTCCTAAAGGATCGACTGTTTTAAAGGAAGGAGATAGGTTAACTATAATCGGCGATCCGAAAAGTATGCAGGAATTAAGAAAAAAATATGGAGAAAACTACTGATAATTATTAAACTTAAACCTGCTGATGAATTTTTAGTGAATGCCCCTTTGATTTTCCCACTGCTCTGCCAACCGATTTAATCAATGTATGCAGTTCTTCAACAGTAATTTTAGCATTTCTGTCAGTACGCGCTTTATTCTCATAGATGATATATTTTTCTTTATATGGTTGAGGAGTAAAGTTTGGCATTATCACGTTGGCTCCATATTGTAAACCTCTTTTTCTCCCATCGGGTGCAAGTGTTGCCAAAGCCGTTGTAGCAGGTATGTGCGAATTTTTAAGAAGTATTCTTGCAATTGCCATTGTTCTCAAAACTAAATCTACATCACCGCTTTTTTCATCAGCATAAGGTGTATGTTTGGATGGAACAAAAGGGCTGATTGAACACATGTCAACATCAAGTTCATTTAAAAGTAGAAGATCATCTGCAATATCTTCCATAGTTTGATGCGGTAAACCAATAATATTTCCGCTGCCGACCTGGTAGCCGATGGATTTCAAATATTTAATATGTTTAATTCTATCTTCAAGCAAATCCCCCTGGTGATATTGACTGTAAAGGTCTGCATTTGCAGTTTCATGCTTTAATAGATAACGTTCTGCCCCCGCTTCTTTCCATCTTTTGTACTCATAAAATTCTCTTTCGCCTAAACTTAATGTAATCGCAACATTAAAATTTTTCTTTAAAGCAATTATGATTTCTTCAATATCATCACAATCAAGTTTTTTATCTTCTCCCGATTGCAGAACAATTGTTCTAATCCCCGATTCATGAATGAACTTTGCTGTTTCAATAATTTCATTTTTTGGCATCCTGTATCTTTCCAGTTCTTTGTTCTGCAACCGCAACCCGCAATACAAACAGGATTGATCACAATGGTTTGATATTTCAATAATTCCTCTCAGATGAACTTCATTCCCGCAATGCTCTTTTCGTATTTCATCAGCTTTGATTAAAAGCTTATTTATCATTTGTGATTCACTTAGAGAAAGGAAGAACAAAATATCTTCTTTTGTCAAATCCTCTTTACTTAGTGCCTCTTCAATATTTTGCTGATCGTAATTCATTATCAACCCTATTCCGCAAGCCGGATTAAGAGCTTATTAAAATTATGTAAACCAAAAACCGTATATTAATAGTAAACATCTCTTTCACCCTCTTTAATCCGTTCAATCATTTTTTTAGTTTTTTCTTTAGCTGACCCTGCAACTTTTTCTAACTCTTCTTTTAACAGCTTTTCACCCACAAGTCGTGTATCAGTTTCTGCAAAATCAATAAGATATTCTTTAAATGTTGTTAATGCATTCGGCACACAAATTTTCCCAATGTTTCCTGTTTTGGCCAATTCCATAAATCTGTCACCTGTTCTGTCTGAGCGGTAACAAGCCGTACAAAAACTTGGCAAGTAACCAAGAGAGGCACAATCTCTGACTATTTCATCTAAAGAGCGATGATCTCCAAGTTGGAATTGCTCAAGTTCATGATCATCCAAAGATTCTATTGATTCTTTATAACTTCCGGGAGAGGTACGGCTACCCGCACTTATTTGTGAAACCCCAACTTCAAAAATTTCTCTCCTGAATTCAGGTTTT
Source organism: uncultured Ignavibacteriales bacterium (assembly GCA_963714405.1). GTDB lineage: Bacteria > Bacteroidota > Ignavibacteria > Ignavibacteriales > Ignavibacteriaceae > JAZGGS01. Next base: position 1,095,766 of record CAVQOH010000002.1, read on the forward strand.
TCTCTAGTTGATAAGATGATTCCTGTATAAGGAACTGCAAGACGAATAACAGCTACTAGTTTTTTAAATGATTGATCATCAACTGCATTTGGCGGTTGCATAGCTGCAGGTGCATTTAGAGCTGGCTCCAATCTTGGAATTGAAATAGTGTGAGGTCCTATTCCATATTTATTATCTAGATCAAAAGCATGGGATAGGAGAGCCAAAGTTTCAAATCTGTAATCTGCTAATCCCAGTAACGCACCAATACCAACATCATCAATACCTGCCTGCAAAGCCCTATCCATAGCATAAAGGCGCCATGCATAGTTACTTTTTGGTCCATCCGGGTGCATCTCTTTATAAGTGTTAAAATTATAGGTTTCCTGGAAGCATTGATAAGTACCGATTCCAAATTGCTTAAGTTCTCTAAACTGATCCAATGAAAGTGGTGCTGTGTTTACATTCAACCGCCTGATATTATTTCCATTCAGGTTAACGCTGTATATTCTATTAATTGCTTCGCCAATAAATTCAATATTTGCCTTTTTAGGATGTTCACCCGCAACAAGCAAAATTCTTTTCTGTCCTTGTAAAACAAGATACCTTGCTTCCTGTTCAATTTCATCAAGGCTAAGAGTTTTCCGCTGCAGGTCTTTATTGTCTTTTCTGAAAGCACAATACAAGCAATTGTTAACGCAAAGATTTGTAACATACAATGGGGCAAATATTACAAGACGGTTACCGTAGATTTTCTCCTTTACTTGCTTTGCAGTATGGTATAAACTATCTAACAATTCCGGTGAATGAATATTTAATAAAGCGGCGCTCTCAACTAAATTTAAACCCTTGGCTTCTTTTGCCTTTTCTATTAATTCATACTGATAATCTTCATTTAATAGAGTTTTTTCACTTAAAAGATGGTTGATATAATCCTCATTTATAAACTCCATATGCTTTTTCCGTTCTGTAATATAAAATATCTTGAAGCTGCCACATTGATACAATTAACATACCATGAAAGAAGCTTTATAATTAAAAAAGAAGGTGAAATCATTTATAAAATTTCTTAAAATAGAGAAAAACATTTTTAGTTTTGGAACTTTTTTAAAAGAGCTTATGAAGGATTAAAAGAAAAACATATTATAAAAGAAATTTTTTAGCTATAAATATAGCTGGAACAGTTTTTGCCATTTTGTTTCTTGAATAGCCCAAACAGCTTTTCAATTTAAATAAAAGAACTCTAATGAATATAGAAATCGGACTAACAATTGAATAAAGTAGCAAATGCTGAGCGGGTGCACATTGTAATTGCCGGAAAAAGGAATGTCGGAAAATCCTCATTGATTAATGCATTAACCGGACAGGAACTATCAATTGTAAGCGATGTTGCAGGAACAACAACAGATCCGGTAAAAAAAGCAATTGAACTTCTTCCTTACGGACCCATAGTAATTGTTGATACTGCAGGTATTGATGATTTTGGAGAACTTGGTGAAAAAAGAATCAGTAAAACAATTAAAGCAATTTCATCCGCGGATTTTGCACTTATTGTCGTTGATGCAAGAGTAAGGTTATCTGTAGAAGAAAAACAATTGTTTGAATACCTGGATAAAATTTCTGTGAATTTCATCGTTGTTGTGAATAAAATAGAGTTCGGTGTGAATCCTTGTTTACTTGATGAACTAAAACAACTTAATGTTACTCACTTTGAAGTTTCCTGCGAAGAAAATATTGGTTTTGAAACTTTAAAATCAGAATTAATTTGTACATTGCCGCAAGAGCACGAAAAACAGCTATTAAACGGTGTGATAAACAAAGGTGATCTAATTGTATTAGTTGTTCCAATAGATCCCGGGGCACCGAGGGGAAGAATTATCAAACCGCAAGTACAGGCATTGCGCGAAGCTCTTGATAATAAGGCTCTTTCAATGGTTGTTCAGCACACAGAATTGCGGGAAGCGTTAAGCAGGTTGAACAATCCACCCGATCTTGTTGTAACTGATAGCCAGGCAATCATGAAGGTTGCTGCAGATGTACCCATTGGAATAAAAGTAACAACCTTTTCAATTTTGATGGCGAGACTTAAAGGTGATTTACCATTTTTTGTTAGAGGTTTGAAGAAGTTTGATGAGTTAGAGAACGGTGATAAAATATTAATTGCCGAAGCATGCACTCATCATGCTCAAAAAGAAGATATAGGAACCGTAAAACTGCCAAAGTGGATTAGTGAAAAAACCGGAAAAGATTTTGAAATTGAAATGACACATGGTTTTGATTTTCCTGAAAACATTAAAGATTACAAAATAATCATTCACTGCGGTGCATGTATGCTAACAAGAAAAGCAATGCTGGTACGATTAAACGAAGCACGCTTGATGGATATACCGGTTATAAACTATGGAGTTTTAATTTCGTATCTGCATGGTGCAATTCCTCGTGCACTTGAGCCATTTGATGAGGCGATAAGCGAGTGGCATCAATCCGGGGTTCTTAAAAATTAAATCTTCAAAGTTTTCCTTCCTTAATACTTATGCTCTGATTAGAAATATTTATTTGAAAAAATTGTTATCATTTTGAAATATAAATCTCAAAACGAATCCACTATTATTCTCAAATTTTGAGAATTTCAATTAAAATAAAGCTTTTGTTCACTATGAATCATGGCATTTAATGTGCTTAATTTATAGCACTTAAAATTATTTCAAAGCTAAGCTTCAATCTAACCGGGGCATCCTCATAAATTGCAGCTTGGTGAAACAACTGTTATCAAAATATCTTTAAAATCCTATTTATAGCAGAAGTAAAAAAAGACTATTTCTGATTTTCAGAATTTATAAAAAGAGGGATGCAAAAATGAATTTTTATTATTGCGGGACACCTAATAAAAAATTAAACAAAATCTTTTCAATTTTAATACTTTTCATATTATCTCCGGTACTATTTGCACAGCAATACACTAACGGAATTGAAACAAATATTTTACAATCAAATTCATCCTCCACTACTATAGAATTTATTTTGAATGATTATGAAAAGATTGTTGTTAACACAGGAACAGAAGAAAGTGCATTATATACTATCCCCGGCAGCGTTTGGTTTATGGAAAAAGGAATGCCGCAGTTACCTGTTCATCGCAGTAGTGTTATCATCCCGGATTTAGCTGCAATAAATTTTAATATCATTTCTTCAGAATTTACAGAAATTGAAACAATACCTGTAATGCCTTCAAAGGGACATATTACACGTGATGTTGATCCAGTATCCATTCCTTTTGAGTTTAATAATTTTTATTCAACAAACAGCTGGTATCCAGAAGAAACAATTAAGCTGGATGATCCGTATATAGTTAAAGAATTACGAGGTGTAACAATTCAATTTAATCCTATGAAGTATAACCCTGCAGAAAGGAAATTAAGAATTTGTAACCGTTTAGTTGTTGAAATATTTGAAGATAAAAATCTTTCGGTTATTAACCCGTTAGTTAGAAATTATCCTCTAACAGGTGTTTCAAAAGAATTCGATCAGATTTACAAAAACCTTTTTATAAACTTTGGCATAGGATCTTACAATTATGTAACTGTAACTGAACAGGGAAGATTACTTATAATTTATGCTTCAGAGTACAGTGAGAGCATCCTGCCATTTGTTAGTTGGAAAGAGGAAAGAGGATTAACAACTTATACTGCAGAATATCCTTCTGAAACAGGTGCCGATGCCAATTCGATTAAAAGTTATATTCAAAATTTATACAATTCACCCGAAGGATTAACATTTATAATACTTATTGGTGAAGCAAACCAGGTGCCAACAATGTACGGAGAGTTTGAGGGAGCTCCTTCTGATCCAAGCTATACCAAGCTGGCTGGTAATGATGCATATCCCGATGCATTTATTTCAAGGATTTCACCAAGTTCGGTTGAAAACCTGGATTACATTTTATGGAAACTTATTAATTATGAAAAAAATCCTCACAGTGGAAATGAAGCTGAATGGTATAAAAAAGGAATTGGTGTAGCAAGTAATGAAGGAACTCCGCGTGATTGGGAAAGAGCAAACCTGCTAAGAGATATGTTAATAAATAATATGAATTTTACTAAAGTTGACCAGGTTTATGATCCAGGGGCAACATCTTTGCAGGTTGCAAATGCTTTAAATGAAGGTCGCAGTGTTTTAAATTATCTTGGTCATGGATCAGGAACTTCGTGGGGAACAACCGGATTTAATGTTTCAAAGATTCACAACTTATCAAACGGAGAAAAAAATCCTTTTGTTATTGATGTTTCTTGCTCAAATGGTAATTTTGAATTAAATGAATGCATGGAAGAAGCATGGGTAAGAGCAGGTGATTTAAATAATCCTAAAGGTGCAATTGCATCATTTGGCTCTTCAACTCTTGCTAGCTGGGTTCCTCCTTGCGATATGCAGAACCACTCAACATATTTACTTACAACAAAGCAAATGCAAACTGTTGGTGGAATTTGCTTTAATGGTATTATGCATGCAATGGATTTATGGGGTGGAAGTTCAGGGCAGGGGCTAAAGTTGATGGAACAATATAATATAATGGGTGATTGTTCGACTCTGCTTTTATTTGATGCGGTTGTACCGGTTGAATTTAATTCATTTAAAGCAGAAAATATTAATAACAAAGTAAATATTGAGTGGGTAACTTCAACTGAAACAAATAACAGTGGATTTGAAATTGAGAGAAGTGGAAAGCGAAAAACTAATAGTAAGATGAATTGGGTGGAGATAGCATTTATTGAAGGAAATGGGACCACTTCTGAATTTAATAATTATAACTTCACAGATATTGTTGAAAAACCCGGAATATATTTTTACAGATTGAAGCAAATTGATTTTAACGGTACAGTCACTTATTCAGATGAAATTGATATTACAGTTGAAGAGCCAAACAGCTTTTTGTTAATGCAAAATTTTCCTAACCCGTTTAATCCTTCTACAACAATAAGGTTTACAACTCCAGTTCAAACCAAAGTGGAAGTTTCCGTTTTCAATTCCTTAGGCGAAAAAGTTGCACAAATTATTAATGCTGAATTAAGTGAAGGCTATCACGAATTTAATTTCAATGCTTCAAATCTGTCTTCAGGAATTTATTTTTACAGAATTAAAACCGAACAATTTAGTGATACTAAAAAAATGATGCTTATAAAATAAATTTGAAAATGTATCATAAATAAACAGTTTATCTTATCCCGGTTTTTTGCCTCGATTTAAATCGGGGCTTTTTTAATTTATTATAGTAATTTTATCATACAGAAAATTAAACATTATTAGTTCTTAACTGAATATGAGTTTTGCTATGAAAAAAACAATCGCAATAATCTGTTTTTTAATCATTTGCAGTCTATCAATTTCATCAATTTTTGCACAGGAAATGGGCACAGGTGGCTGGAGATTGGAAGAAAAGCAGGTTAGAATTTCAATTGAAAATCCTATCCACGTAAAATATTTAAATAAATTAAAACTTAATTATGATTTTCAAGGTGCTGATAAAAACTATATTATCGCTTACGTAACGCCGAGTGAGTTATCAAAAATTGAATCGTACGGAATTCCTTACGCGGTTGAAATTGAAGACCTGAACACTTTTAATGATAACTTTTGGGGAATTGAAGAAGCATACCATACTTACCAGGAAATAATTGATCTTGCTGATAGTCTTGAAACGGCATTCCCAAGTATCTGCAAAAAAATTATCTTTGGTTACTCAATGGGTAACCGTCAATGCGCTGCGCTAAAAATAAGCGATAATGTTTTAATTGATGAACCGGAAGCAGAAGTTTTATTTGATGGTGGTATTCATGGAGATGAAGTTGGTGGACCGGAAAATATTATAAGATTTGCACGTGATCTTTGTTTGCAATATGGTTCAAATCCAACCGTTACTGATTTAATAGACAACCGTGAAATTTGGTTGTATTTAATGGTTAATCCTGACGGCAGATATTATGATACACGTTATAACAACAACGGTGTAGATCTTAACCGCGATTGGGCTTATATGTGGGATGGATGGGGAGGCAGCACAGGTCCCTGCTCTCAGGTTGAATCAAAAAACTTAAGAGAGTGCATGTACAATAATCAATTTGTGGTTCATACTACATACCATAGCGGCACAGAATATATTTCATGTCCATGGAGTTACCGATCAAGCCAACCGCTTGATTGGAATCATATTTATCAATTAGCTGGAGTTTATTCATCAGTTTCCGGTTATGCAAGTTTAGATTACGGACAGGGGAACAGTGGTATGTATCCAATTAATGGAAGTACAAAGGATGGTAACTATGGTGTTATGGGTTCAATAAGCTGGTCAATGGAAATATCTTATAGTAAACATCCCCCAACTTCACAAATTGTTCAATATTACAATTGGAATTACCCTTCTATGATTGCTATGATCGAACATGCCGGATATGGAGTAGAGGGAATTGTTACTGATGCAACAACCGGAGCCCCGGTAACCGCAATCATTTTTGTGAATAATTATTTTCCAACTTATAGTGATCCAACTGCAGGAGATTATCATAAATATGTTCTACCCGGAACCTATTCAATAACTGTTATGGCTAATGGATATCAAAGCCAAACAATTAATAATGTTGTTGTAACTTCAAACAACTCTACTGCAACTGATTTTCAATTACAGCCATTGGGAGGACATTATGTTTATAAGTTTTCTGCTTCGCAAATTCCCAATAATAACTCAGCCGATGAAGGATTAACTTACGCAGCATTTGGCGCGCCAGATAACATAAACTACTCAATTGGCAGAAACGGCTGGTGTGTTCTTGATATGCAGTACCCAATTTCGAATGGTGATGGATTAGATTTTACAGTTCATGAAGGAGATACTTCTCCAGAAGGATTTTACTGCTATGTTGGTGCTACAATTGACGGGCCGTGGATACTTTTAGGAAGCGGAAACGGTACTACCTCATTTGATATTAGTTCATCAGGTTTAACAGAAGCTCAGTTTATTAGAATTTTGGACGATGGTGATGGTTCATCAATTGCGCCTGACGCAGGTTTTGATTTGGATGCAATTGAATCACTGCATATAGTTCCGGTTGAATTGGTTTATTTTACGGCTGAAAATATACTTAATGAAGTTATCCTAAAATGGCAGACTGCTACGGAAACAAACAACAGCGGATTTGAAATCCAAAAAAGTAAAAAAACAAATACAAAAAATACAAGTGATTGGGTGACAATTTCTTTTATTGAAGGCAACGGGACCACAACGGAGACGAATGAATATTTTTATAAAGATATAATAAATGAACCTGCAACCTATTACTACCGTTTAAAACAAATTGATATTGATGGAAGTGTAAATTACAGCAAAGATGTAGAAATAAACATTGGTTCACCTAAAGAGTTTGTGTTATACCAAAACTATCCTAACCCGTTTAACCCTTCTACAACAATTAAATTTAATTTACCTGTGCAGAGCAATGTAAAACTTAGCATTTACAATCTTCTGGGACAGCTTGTAGAAACAATTCTTGAAAAGCAAATGGAAGCTGGTTATCACGAGATTGATTTCAATGCTTCAAATCATTCTTCAGGTATTTATTTTTTCAGGCTTGAGAGTGAACAATTTACAGCAGTTAAAAAGATGCTGTTAAATAAATAATTTTTGGATTTACATTTAATTGTAAGGCGGCTTACTGCCGCCTTTTTTTGTTTCCGCTGCTTATCTTTTTTGAGAAAAATAACTTCTTAGAAATAAGAAAAAACACCATTCTTAAATACCCAAAACATTCTTTTAATCAATTTAAGTGATTATTTATTTTTTGTATAAATGGCATTTAATATGCAGAAAATTGTATTGTTAATACTGATTGATCAAACAGAATTGAAACATTATAAGGTAACCAAATGGCTAAAATAGTAGTTATAGATGATGATCCCGATATTCTTGATGCGAGCAAATTGGTGCTTTCTTCCAAAGGATACGATGTAATAACAGCCAATAACCCAATCGATGGATTTAAAACTGTCCAGGAAGAAAATCCTGATCTTATTATTCTTGATGTGATGATGGATGAGCCGGATGATGGATTTTTTCTTGCCCAGAAACTTAGGAAAAATAAATTTACAGGTCCGATAATTATGTATACATCTGTTTCTAAAACAATAGGAATGGAGTTTGGGATGAGCGAGATTGTACCGGTAGATGATTTTATAGAAAAGCCAATAGCTCCCGATGTATTGGTTGATATAGTAGAAAAACATCTTAATCTGCAGGTAAAGGAGTAAACAATGCTTGTTGAAGAGAAAAATGTACTAACCGAAGAAATTGAAAATCTTATTAAAAAATACGGTAACAACCGTACAGTATTGTTACCGGTTTTACAGGATATACAAAGAAAGCACAACCACATAAGTGATTTTGCACAACAGGAAGTTGCACGCCTTTTGGATATTCATCCCGTGGAAGTTTACAGTGTCATTTCATTTTACTCATTTCTGCATACTGAGCCAGGAGGAAGAAACATTGTAAGGTTATGCAGAACAATTGTTTGCGATATGGCTGGTAAGCAAAGTGTTGAAGATGCAATAAAACGTGAACTCGGAATTAACTTTGGTGAAACCACAAAAGATAAACGCATCACCCTTGAGTATACAAACTGCCTTGGTATGTGCGATGTGGGTCCATCTATGATTGTTAACGAAAGAGTTTTCACAAAGCTTGATCCTGAAAAAGCAGTAAAAATATTGAATGATATTAAATAAGGTTTTTGAAAATGGATGATATAACAAATATTAGAACAGAAAGAACAGGTCCTGTTCTGTTTTCACCTTATACAAGAGGTGAAGGAATAAAAAAAGCAGTATCACTTTCCAGGGAAGATATTCTTTACGAGGTTAAAGAATCTGGTTTAAAGGAAGAGGCGGTGCAGGTTTCCCTACAGCAACAAAATGGATGCTAGCAGCGGCAGCAAAATCTGATAAAAAATATATTGTTTGTAATGCAGATGAAGGTGAACCGGGTACTTTTAAAGACCGTGTACTTTTAATGGAGTATCCGGAACTGGTTTTTGAAGGAATGGTTATAGCTGGTTATACAACAGGTGCACAGGAAGGAATTGTTTACCTGAGAGGTGAATACGAATATATGCTTTCATCTCTTGAAGATTATCTTTATGTGATGAAACAGGATAAATTGCTTGGAAAAAATATTCTTGGTAAGGATGATTTTAGTTTTGATATCACTATTCGTCTTGGTTCCGGAGCTTATGTCTGTGGTGAGGAAACTGCACTTATTGAATCTCTTGAAGGACATAGAGGTGAAGCAAGAAACAGACCACCATACCCGGTAAATACTGGGTTTATGGGAAATCCGACAGTCGTGAATAATGTAGAAACCCTGGCTGCTATTCCACACATTGTTACAAATGGAGGGGAATGGTTTGGCAAGGATGGAACAAACAAATCATCCGGCTCAAAATTATTTTCTATTTCAGGTGATTGTAAAAAGCCGGGAGTTTATGAACTTCACTGGGGAACAACCATAACAGATTTACTTAAAATAGTCGGAGGTGAAAACGCTAAAGCTGTACAGGTAGGAGGTGCTTCGGGTGTTTGCATTCCAAAAGATCAATTTGATAGAAAACTCGGTTATGAAGATTTATCAACCGGCGGTTCTATTATGATATTTGCTGAAAAAAGAGATATGCTCAAAGTTTTGAAAAATTTTATGGAATTCTTTGAGGAAGAATCCTGTGGGCAATGCACTCCATGCAGAATTGGTAACACAAAATTACTTGAAGGAATTAAGATGATTGAAAGCGGTAAATACACATTTCAATATATAAATACACTTAAAGAGCTTGGCAAAACAATGCAGGTTGCTTCAAAATGCGGATTGGGTCAATCCAGCCCCAACTCATTCATTTCTATTCTGGATAATTTTAAAGATGAAATCTTCCACTCTGATGGGAAAGGAAGCAACTGATGAAAACTGAAGAAATGTTAAGAACACCGGTTAGCCAGCAGCCTCACAGGGTAAAGCCAACTAATGGGCACGATGGAATTGGCGGGCGAATTTCAATTAGTATTAATGATAAAGAGATTTCTGTTCCCTTTGGGCAGACTATTTTAGAAGCGTGTAAAGAAAATCAAATTCATGTCCCAACTCTTTGTCATCATCCGGATCTTTGCATTGCAGGAACATGCAGAATTTGTGTTGTTGAGGTTGAAGGAATGAAAACCCTTCAAACAGCTTGTTCATTTCCTATTACTTCTCCTATTAAACTTCACACAACTTCTGCCAATGGTTCGTAAAGCAAGAAGGCATATTAGTCGATCTTCTCTTAAGCGAACATTACGGTGAATGTTATTCCTGTGTACGAAATAATAATTGTGAACTGCAATCGCTCGCAAAAGAATATGGAGTTGATCAATATACTTTTGGGCATGTTACTGAACCTACGATTTGAAAGAGATAACTCATCCCCAAGTATTGTTAAGAGATATGAGCAAGTGTGTAATGTGTAAACGTTGTGTAAGAACTTGTATTGATCTGCAGGAAGTTGGTGTACTGGAAGCAATTGATAGGGGTGATAAAACACATATAAGTACTTTTATGGAAAAACCACTTGCTGATGTTGTTTGCATTAATTGCGGGCAGTGTATAAATCGTTGCCCTACCGGAGCTTTACATGCAAATGATCCATCGGATGAAATTTGGGAAGCAATTGATGATCCGACAAAACATGTAATAATGCAAACAGCACCTTCTCCACGTGCAGCAATTGGAGAAGTTTTTGGGCAGGAACCCGGTAAATCATATACGGGAGAACTTAAATACTGCTTTGCGCAAAATAGGTTTTGACAGGGTATTTGATACAAACTTTACTGCAGATCTTACGATCATGGAAGAAGGAACAGAATTAATAATCAGGTTATTTAAAGCACTTGTTGAAAAAGATAAATCTGTTTCTCTTCCTCAATTTACTTCTTGTTCTCCCGGATGGGTAAAATATTTAGAACATTTCTATCCAGAATATATTCATAACTTAAGTTCTGCAAAATCACCCCAGCAAATGTTTGGCGCACTGTTAAAAACTTTTTATGCTAAAGAAACCGGAATTGATCCAAAGGATATTGTAACTGTTGCACTAATGCCTTGTGCAGCTAAAAAGTTTGAATGCAACAGACCGGAAATGAATGATTCAGGTTACCAGGATGTTGATTACGGATTAACAACAAGAGAAATGGGGCAAATGATAAAGGAAGCCGGTATTCATTTACCGGAAATGCCAAAAACTAATTTTGATCAACCGTTTGGTGATGCTTCCGGTGCAGGTTTAATTTTTGGCGCTACAGGTGGTGTTATGGAAGCTGCTCTTAGAACAGTTATTGAATTGGTTACTGGTAAAAAAACAGAAGATCTTTTTGAAAACGCAAATATTACTCCTGTAAGAGGTTTTGATGGCGTTAGATATGCTGAACTGCCGATTACTGAAGTAGGACCTGTACCACAAATTTTAAAACATTTAGTTCCCAATTGGGATTGGCTAAAAGGAGTAACATTAAAAGTTGCAGTTGCTCACGGTACCGCAAATGCAAAAAAAATAATGGAAGATATTAAAGCAGGTGGAAAATTTAGTGAATGTCACTTTATTGAGTTCATGGCTTGCCCGGGGGGATGCCTTGGTGGTGGAGGTCAACCTATCCCAACAAATGCGGAGATTAGAAAGAAAAGAGCACAAGCCATATATAATGAAGATGAATCACTGAAGGTTAGAAAATCTCATGAAAATGAACACGTCACTAACATTTATGATAAATTCTTAACTGATGGTCCCTGCGGAAAGCAATCACATAAATTGTTACATACAAGCTATACGAAGAGAGGAAAGTATATAGCGTAGTAAGTAGTTTTCAGGGATGCTTTTCCCCAAAAAATATTTACTTCAATAACTTAAAATAAAATATGATATTCAGTTTAATCCCACCGTGGGCACATAACTACATGGAGTTTTGGGATTCCATTAGAAGAAGAAACCTTTGGTTCATTAAAATGAGATACTGGGCATTTCTTATGCTTTCAAGTATATTACTTTTCTCTTACTTTGTATTAAAGATTGAATATTCTAACGTGCAGATAGTGGTTTGCTTAACCATATCTGTTTCCATTCTTATATACAATAGTCTTCTACACTTCTTCCGCAGATATCTAAAATGCGAACCCGGTAAAATAAATCCCCTTCATTTTTCATTGATTCAGATGGTGATGGATTTAGCTGCACTTCTATTATTAGTTTATATTACCGGGGGAATCGAATCGCCGTTGTATATGTTTTTTGTTTTTCACATGATAATCGGAAGTTTAATCCTTCCTGGATTTGCTGTTTACACAATGGCTTTCATTGCATATTTACTTTTATTTGGTATGGTATTGCTTGAATACTTTGGTTTAATTCCTCATCATCCGCTTGCCGGCTTATTAGCAGTTGAATTGAGTAATAACCTGTATTTTATAATTTCATTTATGCTAATATTTGGTGTAACAATTTTCATCAGCGTTTACCTGGCAAATGGAATAGCTAAACAACTTTATAAACGTGAACGAGATCTTTATGATTCGCTTATTAAGATAAATGCTGCTGAGAAGGAAAAGCAGAGATATATTATGGGAATTGTTCATGAATTAAAAACTCCTCTTGCTGCAATTTCATCTTACCTGGACTTGGTTTTACAGAAGTTTCTTGGCCCCATTAATGAAGATGTAGAAGAAAAAATTGCCAGAGCTAAATTCCGCTCAGATGAAGGAATTGGTATGATAAACGATGTTTTAAATGTTTCCAAATTAAAATTGTACGATGAATTTGATGAAGAGGATGTTAATCTTGCCGAACTTATTGAAGACATATTGAAGAATAGAAAAGTCTCAGCAGAAGCTCATTTAATTGATTTAATATTTAAGGATGAAAGAAATAAAAAGATTCATGTCCGCGGTGATAAATTTTTATTAAATCTTGCAATCTCTAACCTCATAGGTAACTCGATTAAATATGGAGTAGATGAGGGAAATATCGTTGTTACTTTAAAAAATAAAAACGGGAGCCAGGTAATAGAATTTTGCGATGACGGAATCGGGATTCCAAAAGAAGACTTGCCAAAAATATTTAATGATTTTTATCGTTCATCAAATGCAAAAAAAATATCAACAGAAGGCTCAGGTTTAGGTTTATCTGTTGTTAAACAAGTTATTGAACGTCATAGAGGTACGATTAAAGCAGAAAGTCCATCAAAGATAGGTAGTATGTCAAACCCCGGTACCTGTTTTACAATTGAAATCCCCTCAAATTTAAAATCAAAAAAGTACTGAATTATAAAAAACGACCTTATGGTCGTATAATCAAACCTTTTGGTCGAATCATTCCCTCAAACAGTTAAGAATTTAGGCAAATTTTTATTTTTTTAGCACTGTAATCTGGCACTCACTTTGCTCTTGTTTAGTAGGAAAGGACAAATAATGAAAAAGTTTTTATACATCATATTGTTACTGGTTTTTGGATTTTGTTTTAATACAAATGCGCAAAGTGATAGCGTAAAATCAGAAACAAATACGAAAGAGAAAATAAAAACAGAAGAAGAAATCATTCCTTCATTTAAAAAAGAAAAAAATAAAAAGGATGTGTTTATAGATAAAGATGGTGATGGAATGTGTGATAACAGGGTTGAAGGAATGAGCCTGGATAAAATGAGAAAACGCAAAAGAAGTGGCGAAGGTAACGGTAAACATGGGGGTAAAAAGTAAAATGAAAAAGCAACTGTTAATTTTAGTATTTTTATTCAATGGAATCTTATACCCGCAACTAAATTTTTACAGTAGTATTGATAGTTATATTGATGATAATATTTATAATAATTATTTAAATACTTCCGATTTTATAAACAGCTTTTCTTTCGGGGCAGGATATGATATTATATCCGAAATAAATAATCTTGAACTCTATTACGATGGCAATTTAAACTATTTTACGCAAAACAGTTTTAAATCCTCTTCAATGCACAAAGCAGGAATTGTTAACTCTTTTTACATTGGTGGGAACAATCCGCTCACAATTGGTGCAAATTATGGTTTGCGAATCTATGATGATGACTATAATTTATATGATTGGAGCAATCTTTCAGGATATGCTAATTACAGGCAGTATATTAGTGATGATGACTTTTTTCTTACAGGTTATATTTTTAGCAGAACAGACTATCCTAATCTAAATTTATTTTCTTTTGATGAACACAGAGGATTCCTTAAAGTTAGATTTGCATTTCCTTCCAAAACATCTTTACTTTTTGGTATAGAAGGAGGTTTTAAAAATTACCTGGAACAATCAAATATGAATAGAGCTACAAACAGCGTTTCTCAATTACGCGGCTTTCTTCAAGTTGCTCAGTCACTGGGAGAAGCCACTGGATTAAGTGGTTTTGTACAGCTACGTAAAAATATTAAAAGCGGTAACAGGTATGTTAATTTTAATGAATTCAGTTATTACGAAGAAGAACTAATCTATGATCAGTATTCCAACGAAGGATACGCAGGGGGTATTAAATTAACACAGCTAATAATTCCATCAATAATATTAAATGGATTTGTCAATTATTCTTATAGGGATTATTTAAATCTACCAGCTGCCGATCTTATTGGCAACGAATTAAACTTTACTAGGGAAGATAAACAACTAAAATATGGTTTTGGTTTAGAAGCGAGTTTAGGAATTATTATAGAAAGATTGTACGGAAATATTAATTGGCTTATGATTAATAACAGCTCAAACGATTTGTTTTATGATTACAATAACCAGGTTTTCTCTGCCGGATTAGAATTTAATTTTTGATATCGTATTTTTTCATTTTGTATCTCAGATTTCTCTCAGTTAGTCCCAATAGCTTTCCTGCTTTTGTTTGGTTGCCATTTGCTTCTTTTAATGCATCGTATATTAATCTTTTCTCAAGAACTTCAACCTGTTCAACCAGTGAAGAATTTTCAGTTGCCCGATATTCATTCTCATTTATTGAGCCCTTAACATTTATTGAAAGATCATTTTCTGTTATGAAATTATTCCTGCTTAACACAACTGCTCGTTCAATAATGTTTTCTAATTCTCTAACATTGCCCGGGTAATTATATTTAAGCAGTTTATCCAAAGCTTCTTTAGAAATTTCAACTCTATCCTTTTTATTTTCGTTGATAAATTTTTTTAAAAAGTATTCTATTAATGGAATTATATCTTCACGTCTTTCTTTTAATGTTGGAATGATAATTCTTATTATGTTTAGACGATAAAAAAGATCTTCTCTAAAACTACCTTCCTTTATTTTCTTTTCAAGATCCTGGTTTGTTGCAGCAATAATTCTTACGTTTATATTTATACTCTCAGTTCCACCCACCCTTTCAATTGATTGCTCCTGCAATGTTCTTAAAAGTTTAACCTGCAAATTCGGATTCATATCACCAATTTCATCAAGAAAAATGGTTCCACCATCAGCGATTTCAAATCTACCCAACTTTAACTTCTCCGCTCCTGTAAATGCACCTTTCTCATGCCCAAACAGCTCACTTTCTATTAAATTTTCTGATAACGCAGGAATGTTAACTGCAATAAACGGTTTATTATTTCTATTGCTCGCGTAGTGAATTGCTTTTGCAAGTACTTCTTTACCTGTACCATTTTCACCAGTAAGTAAAACAGTAGCTTTGCTTTCTGCAGCCCGCGAAGCAACACTGAGTGCTTCTTCCATTTTAGCTGAATGTGAAATAATTGATGTGAATTTATGTTTTTCATGTAACTGTTCTTTAAGCAACCGGTTTTCTGATTTTAAATTTTTATGTTCGATAATTCGTTCAATCAACAAATCAAGTTCATCAAGATCAACTGGTTTCGAAATGTAATCATAAGCACCGATGTGCATCGCTTTCACAGCATTCTCTACAGTTCCGTAGGCAGTTATTATAACAAAACTAATTTCAGGATTTATTTTTTTTACTGCTTCCAAAACCTCAATACCTGTCATCCCGGGCATCTTAAAATCGGATAGAATGATATCAATTATTTTTTCCCCAACTATTTCTACTGCTCCTTTACCACTTTCTGTGCTGAATACCGTAAATCCCTTTTTATTAAGGTAACCAGAAAGAATATCTCTTTGAGATTTTTCATCATCAACAATTAATATGTTAAAATTTTTCATGATTTTGGTACTACTATTTTAAATGTTGTTCCACTTTGTGTGCTGTGCACTTCAATTAATCCATTATGCTGTGAAATTATTTTTTGTGATATACTTAGTCCTAACCCGTTGCCTTCTTTTTTAGTAGTAAAATATAAGTCAAATATTTTATCGATGTCTTTCTGCAAAATTCCGTTCCCACTATCTGATATTTCCACTATGAAATTATTTTGTTCAACTTTGTATTTTACAATTACGTTTCCTTGTTGTCCAACCTGCATCGAAAGCATTTTGAATTATGTTCATTATTGTTTGCTTAAAAAGTTCGGGATCAAGTTTAACAATTATATTTGCTTTACCTATAACTTTAAATGATACATTATTTTGTTTTGCCTGAGCTTTATATAGCTGATAAATATTTTCAAAAAACTTTTCAATAATTACTTCTGATTTTTGTAATTCAAGCGGTTTTGCATATTGAAGAAATTGGGTTATAATACTATTTATCCTTTTTACTTCGGATCTTAACAGTTCTGTAATTGAATTATACTCTTCTTGTGATGAAGATGGTGCGAATTCCTTATTTAACCGCTGTGCAATCATTCCAATTGAATTAATTGGGTTACGTATTTCATGAGCAACTCCTGAGGCGAGCTCACCCATTGCAAGCAATTTCTCATTTCGCTTTGTTTGCTCCTCAATTTTTTTGGATTCAGTAATATCAGTCATAACAATTGTGTAGCTGTCAAGTTCTCTGGCTAAATTAAAATTAGGTGTGACAGTTATATCCAATATGATCTCTTTATCATCAATAGTTAAATACTTTTCAATATTTTTAAATGATGCCTGATCTGAAACAACACCTAAAAGAAAGCTGATATTACAATCTTCTAAATCGGTAAGTTTCTGCCCAACAATATCTGATTGCTTAAAATTAAAAAGTTCTTTTCCAGCTTCGTTAAATAAAGATATGGTAGAATTTTTTTCAATGATTACCACAGCTTCCTGCATGTTTTTTAATATTGAATCAGTAAACGATTTAAACTTGTTAAACTCTGTAGAAACAGATTTAAGACTTTGATTTGTAAAAATGATACTTAAAACAATAATGCTTATTGCTGCAAGGATTAATGAAATAATTATCAATCTTCTTATCATTCTTTCTTCTACACTTCTTATTTCATTAAGTGATAAACCAATTCGGAATATTCCTATAAACTCTTCATTAAAGTATAAGCTTTT
This sequence comes from uncultured Ignavibacteriales bacterium, assembly GCA_963714405.1. GTDB lineage: Bacteria > Bacteroidota > Ignavibacteria > Ignavibacteriales > Ignavibacteriaceae > JAZGGS01. Next base: position 1,113,205 of record CAVQOH010000002.1, read on the forward strand.
AACAACTTCGTAAACTTCCTTACTGTTAAATTCTGTAACTCGTTGTGAAGTTAAATTTGTATAGGCAGCAGTAAGTAAAAACTTATCTGATGAAATTGAACTCATTTCTGTAACGGTATTACTAGCAGCAAGTATGCCAATGGAATCTTGTAAAACAATGTATTCTATCCCTGGGTTATCACTTAAATCTTGTACTGTTTTACCCAACCCTATTTTCTTCCTGAATTCTAAAAACTCTTTTGCATCCATATTTATCACTATAGCGCCTCGGTTAAATGCTCTGTCAACAGCCACTGCATACCTTTTTTCTTTACTGAATGATGCAGTTTTTAATCCTATAACAAGTTCATTAACTTGGTTTGTTAAGATTGGTTCAACTTCATCATACCTGTTAACAATTCCTTCGGGATGTATGTGATCCTTATCAGGAACTCTGCTGGATAGCACCCTGTTTCCCTGTTTATCAAAAATATTTATTCTGAAAAGATTATTTTTCTTCCCTATCTCAATTAATTTTTCTGAAGTTAATACATTTAAGCTATCCAGGGTTCTTATCAACCGTGCATTGTTTAGTAACCGCTCAGTGATCAATTCTTCGATTTCCAAACTTGATTTCAGTGCATTAACACTACTGTTGTTAACAATTTCAGAAAGTGAAGTTGCCTGGTGAAATAACAATTCAAAAATTTCAGCTTTACTTTGCTTTAACTCAAAATAAGCTGAAACAAGCATAACAATTCCGATTATAACAGAGATTATAATTACAATCTTCGGCTTTAATTTAAATTTCATTTTATTATGATATGCTCAAATGGATGTTATTATTAAACAGATTTTTTTTTGAAATTATTTATTTTTCATTCGTCTTTAGGGTCGAAATCCTTCGCCTATAAGGTCGAAATTCAAATGCCCACTTTAATTTATCTTTCGATTTTTAATCATATTCATATCTTTTTTCTTTGGCATAGCGGTTGCCATTCCTATATGAAATAAATTTGATCATATAAACATAAGGAGATATAAAATGAAAAACTCACAAAGAATGTTATCATCACTTACACTGGCAGCTATGATATTTTTCTTATCAGCAGCACTGTATTCACAAGATGATCCTGTAAAAAACGAAGAACAAAATCAGGTTCAAACACAGGTAAAAGGGGAAACCCAGGTAAAGGAACAAGTTCAGCTTAGAGATAGAAACCAGGTTCATGGTAATCAATTTGTTGATGAAAACAATGATGGCTATAACGATAATGCACCCGATGTAGATGGTGATGGAATACCAAACGGCAGAGATGAAGATTTTGAAGGACAACAAAACAGAAAAGGGAATAATGGTTCAAAAGGCTTTGTAGATCTGAATAATGATGGCTTGAATGATAACGCTGTTGATTCAGATGGTGATGGTATCCCCAATGGGCAAGACCCCGATTTTATAAAACCTCAGGATGGATCGGGTCAGCAGAACAGAAATGGAAACACTAATAACAACACTTTTAATAACAGAAATAGAATTCGAAATAGCACAGGAAGTTTTGGCCCTGGTGATGGAACTGGTAATAAAGGGGTAGGACCAAAAGACGGAACAGGTAACGGTCCTGGAAACGGTAGTGGTAATTGTGATGGTACAGGTCCGAAAGGTAACCGAGGCGGAAGAGGCGGAAAATAAACAAACACATTCTATAAAAAGAGGCAATGAAATTTCGTTGCCTCTTTTTTTAATTGAGATAATGGAGAAAATGCTATGAAAAAACTACTTATTATATTTACTATTCTATTAACTATTCCTGCCCATGCTTTTAATCTTCACGTTGAAATTAGAAATGATGTAGATAGTTGTGAATCACTAAAACATACTGATACAACAGAACTTAGTGTGGATGAAGTAAACGGATTAATTCATATGAAATATGAAGAAAAACTGGCTCGCGATGTTTATACAGCATTAGGCGAAATCTGGAACGTTCGAATATTTAATAAAATAAAACAGAGTGAACAGCGCCATATGGATGCCGTAAAAAGAATTTTAGATTTTTACAATATTAGTGATCCGTCTGAAAAAGATGAACCGGGTACTTTTTCTTCCAGTGACTTTCAAAAATTATATGATGATTTAGTTGAGAAGGGAAGCAAATCATACCAGGAAGCAATAAGAGTAGGTGTAATCATCGAAGAACTTGATATTTCAGATTTAAAAGATCAGCTTGAATTGGTAAACCACAAGGATATTAGAGTAGTTTACGAAAATCTTAAATCTGCATCCGAAAGACACTTATTTGCTTTTAACCGGCATATTAATAAGAAATAAATTAAAAAATTCTCAGCAACTGAAGTAAAAACAGTACAGAACAAAAATTGGCAAAAAGTTTATTTTTATTAATTTTAAAACAGAAATTTATTGAAGGTATGCAATAACCCATACTAACAAAATATAAATTTCTGCATGATCAATTCGTACATCTATTTTAAGGAGAGAAAAATGAAAGATGTAATACTTAAAGCACTATTTCTAGTAACCCTTCTAATTACTTATCCAGTTTATTTATCTGCACAGATTAAAGCTGGGAGCGATGCGCTTGGCACCCGCACTTATGACGATTATGAAACACCGCAATTTTGTGGTACATCATGCCACACGGATTTTTATCAACAATGGAAACAGTCAATGATGTCTCAAGCTTATACTCATCATTGGGATGAAGTAGAATATTTTAAACTAGCTGTACCCCATGCAGAAAAAGATGAAAAAGTTGCAGAAGTAAAAGCGGGTTGCAACGGATGCCATGCACCGGTTTCTTTTCTAGTTGGAGATGTTCCTCCACCACTGCCTGAAATGAATTCACGTGCAAATGAATCTGTTTCATGCGATTTATGTCATACAATTACTGGATTTCAGGGTGATGTACCGTACAACTTTAATTTTATAAGCGAACCTGGCAATGTTAAATATGGGCCGAGAGGAACAGGTGAATCGCCGGAACATGAAATTTCAAAATCAGATTTTCTTACAACTGGGGATTTTTGCGGAACCTGTCATAACGAGATGAGTCCATACGGAGTATGGGTAAAATCAACTCATCTTGAATGGAAAGATGGACCTTATTCAAAAGAGGGAGTAGTTTGCCAAACCTGCCACATGACACAAGCGGATGGTTATTCTGCTGATATGGGAGAAAAATATCCGAATGTTTGGCAGCATTTATTTCACGGTGCACACGATCCTGGAAAAGTTAAAGGAACAATTGAATTACGAATTCATCCAGATATAAATGAAGCAGAGCCAGGTGAAACGATTAAATTTACTGTGGCTTTATTTAATCAGAAAACGGGGCATAAGTTTCCCAGTGGTTCTGTTGAAGATAGAATTGTTTGGATGCATGTAGAAGCAGTTGATGCAGAAGGAAAAGTATATCATCTGCCTGTTGATAAAAAAGGATTTGAAGGTGAGGAATATACTATTGCAAGTGATGTGTTAGCCTACCAGGATATGGGAATAGCTTTGGATGATCCAAACTTTGAGGGAGTGCAAAGAGATGGGGTCCCAATTGGTGATAGAATTTTCAGAATGCCATACTTTGATCCTCAAGGCAGGATGACTATTCAGCAATGGAATACAGCATCATTAGGAGTTGATTACAGAATAGGACCAAGAGAAACAAAACTTGAAACCTTAACTTTTGATCTTCCGTTTGAAATTGCACCCGGCAACTTAACCGTAACGGCGGTACTGAATTATCAAAAATTAGTAAAACCGGTTGCAGAACTATTAGGTGTGCCGGAAGAAGCTGAAATTGTAAAAGTAAATGAACACTCAACATTTGTATCGGTATTACCATAACAAATTATTCCTCAGGGAAATTAATTTTGGGGTCGTTTATATTTTTGAAAATGCCGAACTAATTTTTTTACGATATTATAAAATACTAAAGGATAAAAAATGAAAAAGATTTTTACTTACTCGTTTTCCGTATCAATTCTATTATTAATTGTAGCAAGTGATATTCTCGCAATTCCAGCCTTTGCAAGAAAATATAATATGTCCTGCAAAACCTGTCATTCACCAATTCCGTATTTAAAAGATTATGGAGAAGAATTTGCTGGAAACGGATTTCAGTTAAGTGATAAAGATGCACCTCGGTATTTTGTTAATACTGGCGACGACAAACTTGATCTGATAAGAGATTTCCCGCTCGCAGTTAGAATTCAGGGATTTGCCACATACAATCGCGAAAATGAAGAGCGATTTGATATTGGTAGTCCAACAGCATTTAAAATAATGTCTGGTGGGGAAATTACTAAAGATGCAGCTTATTATGTTTATTATATTTTAGAAAACGGCGAGGTTGGAAAAATTGAAGATGCATGGTTCATGTTAAATAATCTTTTTGATACTGAACTTGATTTCTTTATTGGTCAATTCCAGGTTTCTGATCCGTTATTTAAAAGAGAATTAAGATTAACTAACGAAGATTACATTATCTATAAAGTACGTCCCGGTGATTCTGGTATTGATCTTACATACGATAGAGGAATTATGCTTACGTATTCACTGCCGAGCAGCACTGATATTATTTTTGAATTAGTAAATGGTACAGGCATTGGAGAACTGTATTCAAATAAATTCTTTGATAAAGATAATTATAAAAATTTGGTTGGAAGAATTTCACAGGGAATTGGAGATCATTTTAGATTGGGTGCCTTAGGTTATTGGGGAAATGAAGAAAACGAAGGGTACCGAATTGGTGAGGATTTTATTTATCCCAAAAATGAAGTTTTGATTTTAGGCGGAGATGCAACGGTAAAATTTGATCCATTAGAGCTAAATATACAATATGTTCAAAGAGATGATGATAATCCTTATTTCTATTATGAAAGAATTGAGAAAGTAAAAACGCGTGGTGGATTTGTTGAACTTATCTTCCGGCCAAATGGAGATGAAAGTGATTGGTATGCAGCAGCAGTTTACAACCAGGTAAATTCAGATGATAAGGAAATCGAATACAAAACTTTTGCAGCTCATATAGGATATTTGCTAAGCAGAAATATTCGTATTATTGGTGAATATGGTTTCAATATTAAAGATGAATTTAGTTTCTTTGATATTGGTTTTATAACTGCTTTTTAATAAAAAATTGGACTTTAAATTGTTTTTCACTTATTCTATTTTTCAGCTTTGCACACCAAATCAATTAAATAGAAATATTAAATGAAAGATTTTCAATATTCCGATTTACCAGAACCGCATCGTGCAAGGACAAAAGAAATTTTAAAAACTCATCCTGAAGTTAGAAAGCTAATTACCAGAACTCCTGCAAGTTTTTTGATAATATTTTTTGTGGTATCTCTTCAACTTGCAATTGCTTTTTTACTTAAAGAGCAACCTTGGTGGGCTGCATTAATTGCTGCATTTCTTGTGGGTGCATTTGCAAACCATACTTGCTATGTTTTAATCCATGAAGCTGCACATAATCTCATCTTTAAAAAGAAAGCACTGAATTACATTGCAGGTATAATTGCAGATATACCTAATGTTATCCCAAGTTCAGTTTCTTTCAGAAGCTATCACTTAAAACATCATAGTTACCAGGGAGATTATTATCAGGATGCTGATCTTGCAAGTAAGTGGGAAGCAAAATTAATTGGTAGTTCCTTTATTGGTAAAGCAATTTGGGAATTGTTCTTCCCTCTTTTCCAGGGATTTCGACCACCCAGATTAAAGGGAATCCAGTTTATGAATTTGTGGACCATAGTAAACTGGATTGTGATTTTTGGAATTGATGCAGTGGTGATTATTTTTCTTGGACCTGTTTCTTTTTTATACCTGGTGTTTTCTTTCTTTTTTTCAATTGGCTTTCATCCGCTTGGTGCAAGGTGGATACAAGAACATTATCTTGTTGCTCCACCTCAGGAAACTTATAGTTATTATGGGCCACTAAATTATGTTGCTCTTAATGTTGGCTACCATAATGAACATCACGATTTTCAATCAATTCCCTGGAATAAGCTTCCAGAATTAAAAAGAACCGCACCTGAATTTTATGATAATCTTGTTTATCATAAATCCTGGTTTAAACTTTGGATAAAATTTTTACTTGATCCAGATATTTCTCTTTTTTCAAGAATGGTTCGCAGGAGTGAGGATAATTTAAATGTTGATAAAGCCTAAAAGAAAAGTAAATGGAAAGCAGTAACCTAATTTGCATAAGATGCGATTTTCAGGTGGATAAGAATTCTGATTTTTGCCCCAGATGCGGAAAACTGTTTATAGAAAATGTTAAATGTGAAAATCATTCACATATTGATGCGACGGGTGTTTGTGTAATTTGCAGAGTCCCATTTTGCAGTAATGATGGTGATCAGGTAAATAATGTTTTTCTGTGTGTTGATCATAATGGATATGAAATTTACCAAGGGATGGCAAGAGTTTTTGGTACTTCAGATGAAGTTCAAATTCAGTATGTAAAAAATTATCTCGAAGAAAATAATTTTCATCCATTTGTCTATTCAAGAAAATCATCACCTATGCACTTAGGCGGCACTGATTATTCCTTGTTCCGTGCATCCGGAGATTTTAACGGTCGCATCATAAATGAAATAAAACTCATGCTTCCATGCGGTGAAATTTTAGAGGCAAAAGAAAAATTGGAAAATCTCAATCTGTAAAACAGAACCCACAGATCTTCACCTTCTCGAATTTAGGAAAAATAATTTATCTCCTCTTCTTAGATTTGATAATAAATGATGATAATTTGCCTTAAAATGGCCATATAGTATATATTGCGCTGGCATATATATTGCGCCAAGCACAATGCAAAAATCATTATTAATCAAAATTAAAGTACTAAAATGATTAAAGGAACAGTAAAAATTGATGGCAAAATTTGCAAAGGATGTGAACTTTGCATTATTTCCTGCCCACAGGAGGGGCTTCAACTATCTGCACAATTTAATGATAAGGGTTACAGGTTTGTGGAGCTGATAGAGGATAACTGCACTGGCTGTACAAACTGTGCACTGGTTTGCCCTGAAGCTGCCATAACTGTTTATCGCCAACCCAAAAAAGCTAAAAAAACAACAGAGAAAAAAGCTGGTTAGTCTGTAAAAATTAATTTTTGCATAAAGGTTTTATAATTATGGAAGATAAAAAAAATAAAATAGGTGAAGCCCGGTTAATGAAAGGAAACGAAGCACTTGCTGAGGCTGCCATCCGCGCTAATATTGATGCATACTTTGGTTACCCGATAACTCCGCAATCGGAAATTTTAGAATACCTTGAAAGGGAAATTCCTAAAAGGCAGGGATTGGTTTTACAAGCAGAAAGTGAAATAGCTTCTATAAATATGATTTATGGTGCTGCCGGAGCAGGTGCAAGAGTTATGACATCATCATCTTCACCCGGAATAAGTTTAATGCAGGAAGGATTATCTTACATAGCATCAGCACAGCTTCCATGCCTGGTTGTTAATGTGGTTAGAGGTGGCCCTGGATTGGGAACGATACAACCATCACAAGGTGATTACTTTCAGGCAACAAAAGGAGGAGGACATGGAGATTATCATTTAATAGTGCTTGCACCTTCCTCAGTTCAGGAAATGGCTGATTTTGTTTTTGAAGGATTTCGCTTAGCAGAAAAATATCGCAATCCTGCAATGATATTAACAGATGGTGCACTTGGACAGATGATGGAAAAAGTTGTGCTGCCGGAGGAAGGTTCACTTAAACAACCCGAAACTCCATGGGCTACAACGGGTAAACCTGAATCGAGAGATCATAATATAATTACATCTTTATTTATCCAGCCTGAAAAAATGGAAGAAGTAAATCATGAATTACAGGAAAAGTATAAAAAAATACAGCAGGAAGTTCGCTTTGAAGAGATAATGACTGATGATGCAAAAATTATACTCGTTGCATTTGGTTTGTCAGCCCGTATTTGCCAAAAAGCAGTAGATATCTTAAGAGAAAAAGGAATTAAAGTTGGATTGCTAAGACCCATAACTCTTTACCCATTCCCTTACAAAAAATTACTCGATCTTTCTGAACAGGTTGATTTTATGATGTCTGTTGAAATGAATGCTGGACAGATGGTTCAGGATGTGAAGCTTGCAGTTGAAGGCAAGATTCCTGTTTTTTTTAAAGGAAGAATGGGTGGAATGATACCAACGCCGGAAGATATCGCCCAAGAAATTGAGATAATAATTGAAAAACAAAGTGTACCTCAAGTTTAGCCTAAGGAATTTGAATAGGAGATAAAAATATGTCAATCGAAAGACCATCAACTCACGATTTTCCTCCGGAAGCAGAAGGAATGGATCTTGTTTATTGCAGACCTGAAACATTAACAGATTTACCTTTCCATTATTGCCCCGGCTGTGCGCACAGTGTTGTACATCGTGTTTTAATGGAAGTTGTTGATGAGCTTAACATCCAGGATAAAACAATCGGCGTTGCACCCGTTGGATGTTCTGTTTTTGCATATCACTACATGAATGTTGATATGCAAGAAGCTGCGCACGGAAGAGCAACTGCAGTTGCAACCGGGATAAAAAGAGTATTGCCTGAACGCTATGTTTTTTCTTACCAGGGTGATGGTGATCTTGCTGCAATTGGTACAGCAGAAACAATTCATACCGTTAACAGAGGAGAAAATATCTTAATGGTGTTTATAAACAATGGTATTTACGGAATGACCGGCGGACAAATGGCTCCAACAACTTTAATTGGGCAGGTAACAACTACATCACCTTATGGCAGGGAATCTGAGATGGTTGGTCACCCAATTAAAATCGCCGATATGCTGGTTCAGTTACCGGGTGCTTATTATGTTACACGCCAGGCAGTTCATACAGCAAATGCGGTACGAAAGCTAAAAAAAGCATTTGTAAAATCTTTTAATTACCAGAAGGACAAGAAAGGAACCTGTTTTGTAGAAGTTGTTTCCAATTGTCCTTCAGGATGGAAGATGACACCGGTTGAATCAATAAAATATATTGAAGAACATATGTTTCCAGTTTATCCCTTGGGAGATCTGAAAGCACCGGGTGTTAGTAAATAATTTTTAATTGAATAAAGGAATTTAAAATGCAAACAGCTCACGAAATTATTTGTGCAGGATTTGGAGGGCAAGGTGTTCTTTCTATGGGAAGCATCATTGCCTATTCTGGTATGAATGAAGGGAAAGAAGTAAGCTGGATGCCATCATACGGACCAGAAATGCGCGGGGGAACAGCCAACTGTATTGTAATTGTATCAGATAACAGGATAAGTTCACCAATCATTACAAAATTTGATACTGCAATAGTTCTTAATCAACCATCTCTTGATAAATTTGAAAATGCTGTCAAACCCGGGGGTTTACTTTTATACGAGAAATCAACCATAATACACCCACCGAAACGTACTGATATTGATGTGGTTTGCATAGCGGCTATTGAAGAAGCTGATAAACTGCAAGCAAAGCAGGTCGCGAACATGGTAATGGTTGGTGCATTTCTCGAAAAGCGTCCATTAGTAAAAATAGAAACCATAGTTGATACATTAAAAAAAGCATTACCAGAACATCGGCATAATTTAATTCCACTAAATGAAAAAGCACTTGTGCGAGGTAAAGAACTTGTTTCTGAAATTGCAAAGGTATCAGCTTGATTTTCATTCAGATAAATTATGAGATTAATGATGACAGATTATAATTCACAATGCCAGCATGCCTGCAAAAACACCTGCGCATCTTTAAATGAAGCTCTGCGCAAAGAAACTGCAATGATAAAATTTTATGAGGGGATGTTAGATGAATGTAAAATTCCCGAAGTGAAAACATTTATGGATGAGCTGGTTGATGATAAAAGGAAGATAATTCTGAGGTTAATCTCAAAGCTTAACGAAATTCACGTTCGGTCTCAGACAATTGATGGGATTGCCAGAAGTTTTGATGATGGTGATGCATAAAAGGAAAATTCATCAAATTATTGCATATAATAAGTCTGATTGACATCCCACTAAAGATTATTTATATTTGCACTCTAATTTTTATAATTAGTTAAAAATTTACATCGCGGGGTGGAGCAATTGGTAGCTCGTCGGGCTCATAACCCGAAGGTTGTAGGTTCAAGTCCTGCCCCCGCTACTAGATAAGGTTGAAAATGAAATGTTTTCAACCTTTTTTTATGTCCAGCCAGTTACTTAGTCTTTCAGAAATTTGCTCTTGAAAGTCGATTTCTGAAAAATCTTTCAGAAATTCTTTCAGAACTTTTCTATTACTTCTAACTACCTCTGAATGATGCTAAGCATCAGGAGGTCAGATGACAAAACTTTATCTATCCAAACACAAAAACGGTTACTATTACATTTACTATAATGATGATAATGGTAAACGACAGAGCATAACAACTAAAACAAAAATTAAAACAGAAGCCCATAAAGTTTTATCTAACTTCGATGAACTCATTAAGATAAAAAATGCTGTCGATCCGAAACAATTAACCCTCAAACAATTCCGTTGGAAATTTCTTAAGCATTCAGAAAGCTATCACTCCTGGAAAACTACTCTGGACTACAAAAGCACTTTCAATGAAATGGAAGAATATTTTAGAAATATTTTGCTAACTGAATTTACTCAGCGCAGTATTGAAGAGTTCATTCAAATGAAAATTCGAAAGAGATCTTTACATACTGGTAGAAGACATTTAATTAACATAAAAGCGATGTTCAGCAAGGCGGTAGCTTATGGTTATCTTGAAACGAATCCCGCGAAGAACATTAAAAGAATTAAACCACCAGAAAGATTGCCATTGTTCTTTACAAGAGTAGAGTTTGTCGAACTACTGAAGGTAATTGATAATAAAGATTGGAAAGATCTTGTCGAATTTGCAGTAAACACTGGCTTGAGACAAATGGAAATTCTTAATCTGCACAAGAGACAGTTTAATAAACAAGATAGATTGATTATTCTGGATAATCATTATCATACTACTAAGTCGAGGAAGATCCGGAATATGCCATTGAATAATAGAGCCTTTGAGATTGTTGCAAGACGTGTTGAGCAGGAAAAGGGCGAACTGATCTTCACATTGAATGGAGAAAGAATTTTACAGGACAATCTGCAAGATAAATTTCGGAAATATGTTGAAGCCGCTGAGTTAAATTCCAAACTAACATTTCATTGTCTGAGACATACATTCGCATCCTGGCTTGTGCAAAAGGGAGTTTCAATTTATGAAGTTAGTAAGCTGCTTGGTCACGCCGATATAAAAACTACTCAGATCTATGCACACTTGAGAAGTGATGACCTGCGGAATGCTGTTGATCGATTAGAATAGGGGAGATTTCTCTCCCCGTAGTTTATTTAAGAAGGATCATTTTCTTGGTGTCGATGAATGCGCCCGCCTGTATATGATACAAATACATCCCGCTTGCTAAATTATTTGCATCAAAATTAACTGTATATACGCCTTGTTCTTTTTCTTCATTAATTAATAATGCTAGTTCGTTTCCAAGTATGTCATATACTTTTAATGTGACATTGTTTCTTTGTGGAACTGAGTATTGGATTGTTGTCGCGAAGTTGAATGGGTTGGGATAGTTTTGAAATATAGCATATTCAGAGGGAATATCCGGTTCATTGTCTACACTAACAAGGATTTCATTAGCTAAGAAATATATTAAAACTGCTGCAGTCTTTGTAACATTTGTTAAATAATCATAATTCAATGAATTCCAGGTATCTGTTATCTTATGATAATTTGGATTGACTAGTCCTCCAAGTCTGCCCTCAAAAAAACCAAATACCGGAAACCCATTATAATAAAATCCACCAAGGTTTGGGACAGTAACACCCAATTGTCTGTTCAGAGCAATCGGTATCTGTAAAACTTGTAGTTTATCTTCTAAGCTATAGAAAATGTCATTGGTTGAGGAGTCTTGTAAGTAACACATACTAAGTAAATTCGGGAAAATGCTATCATAGCCAACCATATCAAAATCGATACACAATTTAATCGTATCGGATAATGATAGAATATTGTCTGCAACAAGCCCAGCACCAATACCAGCTACCTCCTCATCAGGAATTGCAATGAATTTTAGTGTATAAGGAATAGGATGATCCTTGAAAAACCTTGCAAGTTCAAATAAAACAGCAACACCACTTGCATCATCATCGGCACCATATGATAAGAAATATTTTCCATCATTATTTAATTGATTATCTGAATGAGCTGTGACAATAATTACTTTATCAGGGTGTGTTGTTCCTTGTAACTCGGCAATGGAATATGCATTAAGAGGCATAGTATAATCAACCCAGGTACTCCCACCGTCTATTGTAACAACATTAGTATAGTCTTCACCGATTAGTATCCCGTTATTATCATCTTTAAACAAAACATCATTCACAACAGAAGGAGTATCTATCTCAGATATTAACGACCAGTTTTCTCCACCATTAGAAGAATGATATATTTTGTTTTTATCACCAATAATCCAACCGTTGTTCGTATTAGTAAAGAATATTCGTTTGGCAGTAGAATCAGTATCAGAATAGGTTATAGTTATTAAATTATCTAAACCTGAATGCGTATAATGAATATAATTACTGTCACCAGTAACCCAAATGTATGAGTCATTATAAGCAAATATAGACGTTATTGGAGTTTCGAAAGAATAATTTACTTCATTCCAAGTCACGCCAAGATTTTCACTTTTATAAATGATTCCGTTTCCTGTCTGTGCGTCTTTGCCTCCGATAAGGATTAAGTTGTTTCCTGCATAAGTACCTGTCCGTAACTCAGCTTCAGAAATAACACTTATTTCAGCCCATAATTCACCTTCATCTGTACTTCTCCAAATCTTTCCCGTCTTATCCAATAATATTAGGTTGTTTTCTACAAGTAGAAAATCAGTAAGATTGTTTAATCCAGTATTAATTTTAGACCAGGTTAAACCGTTATCAGTAGTCTTTATAAAATAACCATTTTTCCCTGCTGCGAATATTTTTGAATCACTGGTCGTCTCAATCCAGTCCAATCTGTTTATATTGGGTAATGCAGATGCGGTAAGCGATATAATTGCAGACTGAAAATCATCAGTAATGAAAATCTCGCCCCAATCCGTACAAAGAAACAGAGGAAACTGATCACCATTGGAAAAAGCAATATCAGTAAATTCAACATTCACACCGCCTAGCGACTCTCCGTGAAAATGGTTTATTGTAGAATTAAGTCCAGTTCTTTTCATTTTCTCGGATATAAATTCTGTTGCTAGTCTGTTATATGATGTCAGATAGTAACGTGTTTTAATAGTATCCACGTTTTCATTCACAAATACCGGTTCTACACCAGTCAATTCTTTGACTGAAGAAATAAGAGAATCTGTTGATATACTATTAAAAATCGAATCGATTTGAGGGAAAAATGAAGGGGAGAAAAAAAATAGACAAAAAAATATAGAGAGATTGATTTTTGACATAATCGAAAGATCTCATAAATAGAAATAGTATTGCAAATAAAGTAAAAATAATTATCTATATATTCAAAATATATATTGAGATAAATTATTTATTTTATAACAATTGTTAAGCAATAAATGACCTGCCCCCCAAAAAGAGATCCAATTGTTAAATTAGGATCAAAGGAGAAAAAGATATGGGTAAAAAGAGATTTACGGGCGAGCAGATCATCAGTAAACTTCGGGAAGCAGAGGTTTTACAGTCGAGTGGTCTAAGCATAACAGAGATATGCCGTCAGCTTGGGATAAAGGATCAGACCTATTACAAGTGGCGAAAAGAGTATGGAGGAATGCGGGTAGATCAGGCAAAGAGACTCAAGGAGATAGAGCAAGAAAACAGTAGACTAAAGAAACTGGTAGCTGATCTGTCACTGGATAATGCAATACTAAAGGAGACAGTCCGGGGAAACTACTGAGCCCGGAGAAGAAGCGCCGGGCAGTTGAGGGAGTAGTGGAAAAGCTGAAAGTATCAGAAAGAAGAGTATGTCAAGTACTTGGTCAGCCAAGATCAACACAGAGAAGGAAAGTCAAGACAAGAGATGATGAACAGGCATTAAGGGAAGAGATAGTAAGGTTAGCCTGTGATTATGGTCGTTATGGTTATAGAAGAATAACAGCATTGCTGAGGGATCAGGGATGGAAAGTAAATCATAAACGAGTTGAGAGGATATGGAGACAAGAAGGACTAAAGGTGCCACAGAAGCAGCCAAAGAGAAGAAGGTTGTGGTTAAATGATGGTTCTTGTATAAGATTAAGACCACTGTATCCAAATCACGTATGGAGCTACGATTTTGTGGCAGACAGAACAAGTGATGGAAGACCGATAAGAATGCTGACAATCATAGATGAGTATACAAGAGAATGTTTAAGCATACATACTCAGAGACAAATAAAAGCACCAGAGGTTCTTTATAAACTTTCAGAATTATTTATTACAAAAGGAATCCCGGATCATATACGCTCAGATAACGGATCAGAGTTCACTGCAAAGTCAGTAAGAGGATGGTTAGAAAGATTGGGAGTAAAAACATTATTTATAGAACCAGGAAGTCCCTGGGAGAACGGTTACATAGAATCATTTAATGGAAAATTAAGGGATGAGCTATTGAACGGAGAAATATTTGATAATATTTTAGAAGCAAGAGTAATTACAGAACAATGGAGAGAACATTACAATAAAATCAGACCGCATAGTTCGTTAAATTTTCGACCTCCGGTACCGGAGGTAATGATCCCTCATCAATATGCCAGTGCTTGATGATGGATTTACTAACTTATGCATTGGTACCATTATATGGGGCAGGTCAGCCTTTTATCAGTTGTAATATTAAAGTTTTTTAATTTTGAATGAAATTTTATTTGAGAGGATTGAGAATAAACAGTTTTTATATCTTCTATTATTTTTATTGAGTAGTTAATTAAATCAATTTTTTGGTATTTGGGTTTAATCGGGTTTATCTGTGAGCGACAATAAATATTTACATTATCGAGTAACTGGGATAAATTTGATACAGACTCATAAACAATCTGATAATGTGCGTTTTTTTCGTCTCCAGATAAGCGATCATTAAATGATTCTAAAATTTCGATTGAAGATTGAATGGTAGTTAATGGTGATCTGAATTCGTGCGAAACCTTTGATACGAATGATAATGTTAACGTATTAATTTCATTTTGATTCTCTGAACTATTTGATGAGTTACTTGTAATATTTTTTTTACACGCAATTACTTCTGTTGCCATATTTACACTATTCTTATCATTTTATTTGATGATGGTAAACTATTATTATTTCTGAAGTAACACCCTCGTTGTGGCAAAATATATACCAAATATGGTTTTTTGAAGAGTTTAGAATATTGCCTGTATTCAAATAATTCGTAGATAATTGTATCGATTTTGAAGATTATCTTGCAGCTTTAAGTAAATTCTTACCATTGTTCGATAATTATTTCCAGCATCTGGAGACTTTTGTAAAATTTGGGTTGAGGACATAAATAAATTTGAACTGCGACAAACACATAATGATTGCAATATTGATTGTTTATAAACATTCAGACTAAATTATTGTTGTGTACTTATTAACATTTTGAATTCCGGTATAATATTGGATTGATTACGATTTATTCTCTAAAACAAATTTGTTGTAACTATGTCTTATCTTCATCGTAAAAAGATATTGAGGAAAATCTATCAACTTATGGTACGTATTGCTATTCTGCTTTCACTTTTCTTATGTCTGGCAAGTTGTGATGGACAAAAAAGTGCAAATAATAATAGAATTATTGTTGGAATTCAGTCTGATATTCAAACATTAAATCCAATGTTTGCCTACAATGTTATTGAAGGACATTTAACAGATTTATTATATTTAAAACCAGCCATAGAAATTTGGAATGATTCATTAGGTAAAATTGAATTTGAACCAATGCTAGCAGAGAAATGGCAATGGAACAATAATTCATCATCAATTACCCTTTTTCTAAGGGATAGTATCTTCTGGTCAGATGGCAAACCAATTACAGCTGAAGATATTATTTACACTTTTGAAACTTATTCTGATCCAAAATTTGACAGTAGATTTTTAGGACAGTTCTATAATTTTAGTACTATAGATGGGTTACAAATTGACAGCGATAAAACCTTTGAGGTTATTTCACCACAAATTCTTACAATTAACTTTCTGGATGAAGCTACGGCAACATTATTAGATATCAATTTAGAGATTATCCCTAAACATATCTGGTCAAAGTATACGCCGGATGAAATTTCTGCCGCACCAGAAAATTTTCAACCCATTACGAGCGGGCCGTTTAAACTCAGGCAATGGAATCGTTCTTCAACAATCAGCTTAGTTATTGATAGCTCCTCATTTTTATTTAATTCCAATAATATTAGTGGTATAATATTCAAGGTAATACCTGATTATATATCGAGAATTAATCAGATTAAAACAGGAGAAATAGATTTAATTGAAAGTGTAAAGAGTGAAGATATTACTGAACTTAGTAATTATAATGAACTGAAAACAATATCATTAAGGGGAAGGGAATATGATTATATAGGCTGGAATCATATTGATCCACAAGCATTCCAGCAAAATAGGATAGTCCCAAATAAATTTTTCTCATCCCCGCAAATTAGAAAAGCATTAACTTATGCAATTGATCGAAAAGATATTGTTGATTCCTATTTATCAGGTTATGCTGAAGTGAGTAAAGGTCCTGTATCACCAATGTTCAAAGTTTATTTTGATGATTCCTTACCATTAGATGAATATGATCCGGGCAAAGCAAGGGAAATACTTAAGCAAAATGGTTGGCTTGATAAAAATAGTGATGGTATTATAGAAAAAGGTGATACGGAGTTTAGAATTGAAGTATACACTAACTCGGGTAATCCAAGACGTGAATATGTTGCCAATATTTTAAAAAATAATCTTAACGCAATAGGAATTGGGGTAGATATTCAAATATTTGAATCCGGGGTTTTTATCGAAAGATTAATGAAAAGAGACTATGATGCATGGATATCAGGCTGGACAGTTCCCATACCAATTGATTTATATCCATTTTGGATTTCAGATATAGAAACCGGAACATTTAACTTTTCCACATATCAGAACAGAGAGAAAGATATGATTCTAGATAGTCTTAACTTAAGGTTGCCGGAATCAAAAATAATTGAACTTTACAGGAGACTGCAACGTATTTTTTATAATGAAGAACCGGTTACATTTTTATACTGGTTTGATAATATTATCGTCTATAATAAAAGGATATCCAAAATTAAAATATCCCACCTGGGGCTGGTAAAGAACGCCTGGGAGTGGAGAGTTAATTAGTTTACTTGATAAGAATGTTATACTATTCACTTGTTATTAATGTAAAATAGAATGTAGAGCCAAAATCTTTTTCACTTTCTACCCAAATTGAACCTCCCTGCATTTCAGCCAGTTCTTTGCAAAGTATTAATCCAAGACCAGTACCTCGCTCTTTATTAGTTCCTCTTGTAGATTGGCTTATATCAATTCTAAATAAATTGTCTATTATTTCCTTTTCTATTCCAATACCACTATCTGATATCTTTACAGTGGTGAAATTTACTTCCATTTCTGCACTAACTGTTATCGTGCCATTTGTTGCCGTAAATTTAATTGCGTTTGAAATAAGATTTCTTAAAATTGTTTCAGTCATTTTAATATCAGCTAAAACCATGATTTCCGGATGTACTTGTGCGTTAAAACTGATTGACTTATTTCTAAGATTCTGATAGAATAACATTTCCACTTCACTGACTAATGCTGCGAGATTAAATTTCGTAGATTCCAGTGGAAATTTACCAGATTGTATTCGTGCCCAATCTAATAAGTTTTCTATGAGAGCATATGTTGATTTCGAAGTTGCCGATGCTTCTGTAATAATCTCCATTCTTTCTTGCTCATTCAAAGAATCATATGATGTAGATAAGATGTCCATTAGGCCTGATAAACCTGAAACAGGACTCTTTAAATCGTGAGCGATTATTGAAAAAAACTTGTCTTTCGTTTCGTTACTTTCAATTAATTCAGAATTTATTTTTTTTATTTTTTCTTCATTTTCAACTTGACTATGAATGTTTATGCAAGAGCCTATGAATCCAGTAAATTTGTCTTCATCCATAAGCCTGGGAGTGCCTTTCATAAGTATCCATTGATATTCAGCATTTTTATCCTTTAACCTAAACTGATAAGAGAAGGAATTTCTGTTCCTAATTGCATCGGTGTAGTTTTTTAGCAAATTTTCATAATCATCTTGATGAACACAATTTAACCAGTTCATACCTAATTCATCCCCCAGATTTTTGCCGGTATAATCTAACCATACCTTATTCACAAAGCTAAAGAATCCTTCAACATCAGCAATCCAAATCATAACCGGAGCTGTGTTAGCCATTTTTTCAAATCTACTTTCACTTCTACGTCTTACTTCATCTCCCATTTTCAATGGTGTTAAGTCAACGATTGCCAATGAACAAAATTTATCCTTAGATTCGGGAAAAGTAACTGATTTACCTATAACCAATGCATCAAAATAATTATTATCAATTCCTTTAAATTTTATTTCAGAAATTTGTGGTTGCTGAGAACTAGTTACTTTGTAAAAATATTTTTTAAAATTACTTTGGCTTATTAAATCAATATATTCCAAAAAATTCTTACTTAAAGTAGATCCTTTTTTCCCACCAATTAAGGATATAGCTGCACTATTCGCATTAAAAATTACCCCAAACTCGTTAATAATAATTACACTGGTTGGGTATAGATCTACTGTTTCTGATAATACAAGGGCTGACTTTTTCTTTTGCACTTAATGAAATACTTGCCAATTGTTAAAGTTATTACTAGAAATAATTAGAGAATAGAAAAAGAATAGATAAAAATTATAATTATTATTTTTATATCAAAATTTACAAACCAGCTATTTGTATAAATGTTTATCTTATTGTTGTTGCGCTTATTATAGCATTCTAGCGGTAATTACATTTTGATATCATTTTGATTTTGGAAATTATATTTATGCATCCAAAATTATGAAAGTAGTAATGGCAACATTTAGTTTTTTGGAAAACCAACAAAAAGTAATTAATTATTTTCCATTCAAATCAATTAGCAATATCGAATCTTTTTTAATAGTACCAGTATATTTTGTGTATCATTTAATTGCACCGTTCTAATTTTAAAACACAATTTTTTCTTCTCAAATTAAGAAAGGAGTGAATATAAACAATAAATCAAACATTACTTGCTAATTAGCAAGCGGCACATGTTTTGGCAATAATACTCCACGAATTTGGGGTAAAATTAGGCTAAGACCATATATCGCTTGGTTAGGGAAAGCTAAAGCTTAAAACTATTTCACTTAATTAATCTTTAGCACTAACTAGTGAAGGGGTCAGCGTGAAAAACACAATTCTATTCGTGCTTCTTTTGGGAATCACCTTCCTGGGATGTAGTGATAAGCTAGATAACACTTTAGTATCATCATCTGTTCAGAATGATAAATTAGTTCCGCCACAATTATCCACATCAAAATTAATTGATGGTGAAGTTGGTGGTGAATTAACTTTAAACACAACTTACATTAATAGCGCGGGCAGTGAAATTAATGTAGCTGCAAGGCTTCAAATCCTTGAAGGATCCTACAACGGTACGATCAATATAGAAATGGTTGCCAATCCCGAGGATGCTTCCATTCAATTCTTTCCAGAAATCACATTTGATAGGGAAGTAAGACTTCATCTGGTCTATCAAGGGATAGATTTAGAATCACTAGGTTACTTAACAACCCGTCATGTTGATTTTGTTTACTTTCCGGAAATTGGAGATGTTGAGATAGTTGTAAGCACAACCTCATTAGTGAATATTTCTCAAAATCAGATTTCGGTTCAAAATGCAAAACTCAAGCACTTTTCCAGATATGGTTGGGTGAGATAAATATGAACCAAATACTACTAAATAAGCATAAAAAATTTTAAAGAATAAATAAATGAAAAAGTTATTAACACTCAGTTTACTTTCGTTCATACTTTTTTTCGGATGTAATCAAGAAACAGAAATCACATCACCTGTAAATAATTCACCTAACACGCAGTTAAAACTTATCCCGCTTCCTGCTCCATCTGGCGGATTGAACCTTGAAACAGATTATACAGCGTACAAATATATTAATGGTGTACAAGGCGGATCATTTTGGGCTTCATACAGTTACCAAGGTGGACCAAATGGTATGGTGTATATGTCTTCAGGATTGAGTTTTCCAGCAAATTCATTCAGTGGGGTAAAAAACATTTCACAAACCTTTAGCTCTACTGGTGCAGCAATGGTTTTCGGACCACCTATGCAATTTAACACAACGGTTTATTACTCCCTCAAAATTGGAGGACTGGATTTAACAGGTGTAAATCCACAAACACTGGACTTCGTTTACATTGATGCAAATGGAAATATGTATCCCTGTGAATATGCATCTATAGCAATTGATATTGCAGCTGGTGTTTTAGCTGTTTATAACGCAGAACTAAATCATTTTTCAAGATATGGATTTGTTAATTAATTAATCACCCTATAAATAATAAAAGGAAATACTAATGAAAAATCTTCTCATATTTTTGTTATTCTCAGGCCTGGTTTTCTTCGGATGTAACCAGGATTCAGAAATAACATCACCGGTAAACACACCCCAGGAAAGAGTGCTTAATAAGCAGCTTATATCTCTACCGCCGTCAATTGGATTAGGTGTTGAAACCCAAACTTACGATCAAGATATTGATGGTTCAAATGGGGGTGAATTCCAAAAATGGTATAGTTATCAGAATAGTTCCGGCGGAACTATTGACCAGTTTGCTGATTTGGATTTTTTCCCCGGAGCATTTACTGGAACAAAAAACATTTCAATGACATTTAACACAGGCGGCGCAGCCATGGATTTTGGCCCTGCAATGCAATTTCAAGTTGATGTTGAATATACATATAAAATTACAGGATTGGATTTAACGGGTATAGATCCAAATACACTTGAATTCGTTTACATTGATTCAAATGGTAATATGTATACCGTTGAATACGATTATGTAGAAATGGATGCGAGCATTGGAATGCTGAAAGTTAAAGATGCAAAATTGAATCACTTCTCGAGATACGGATTCGTGAACTAATTTTTTACAAGGGATAAATAATGCAAAAAGCAAAAATAACATTTGAACAAGAACTCGATAGTCTCCTGAAACAATATTTTGGAGAAGTTGAATTAAATCGAATGAATGTGAAGATGCATCCCAGAAAAGAAAGTAATAGTAGAATTTCTGAAATGATAAACGACTTTTACAGGAATCAGCTTGATATAGATATAGATAGCAGCAATGAGCGAATAAGAATAGATAGAACGATAACATTTTCAGAAAAACAACTAAAGCCAGATAAGTTCTCTGAATTCTTACTGGATCTTGGTGATCTCTGTATTTCTTGCGGTAGATTAAATATCGCAAATGAAATATTTAGGAAAGTGAAAAAAAGCAGCAATAGCTCACTTCTTCAAGCCGAGGCATTGCTGGAACAAGCAAATATCCTAAGTAGAACAGGAGATTGGCCAAGGAGCTTAGTAAATCTAGCTGAAGCTGAATCATTATTCAATAAAATTGAAGACAGTTTTGGAATGGCAAGATGTTATAATCTTCTTGGGACTATTTATGGAGACCGGGGAGATATTGATAAAGCTAAAAAGTATTTTATTAAAAGTCTCGCAAATGTTCATCCTGAAGCTAATTTAGAAATGCAAGCAAATTTAAATACAAATTTGGGAATCATTGCTAATATAGAGGAAAACAGAACAGAGGCTCATAAACACTTTTATGATGCACTATCAATATTTAAAGAACTTAATAATTCCAAACGCATCGCTGAAGTGAACTATAATATTGGTTTAACATTTGTCGGTGGCGAGGATTATGATTCCGCGCTTAAAGTTTTCGATGAAGCAATTGAAATTGCAAAGTCAGGTCGATTTATTTCAATATTGTGTTTAGTATATCTGGCAAAAGCACAAATTCTAATTGTGAGAAATGATATTTCTTCAGCATCAGAGTTTGTTGATAAAGCATTAGAGATTAGTCATAATGTTGATGATAAATTGACTTTTGGAGACTTATACAAGTTAAAAGGAATAATCGAGAGGCAATTGCGTAATTACGAACTTTCAGAAAGCTATCTGTTAAACAGTCTTCGCATAAACAAGAATTTGAAAAACGAAACAAATATTGCTGAGACATCATATGAATTAGGTGTTCTGTATGATGAAATTAATAATACAATTTCAAAAGAATCATATTTAAGGAATGCCTTAGACTATTATAAAAAGATAGACTCTAAACAAAAAGTGAAAGAAATTGAAATAAAACTAGGTTTTGCGGTAGCTTAAATCACTATTGCATAAAAGAGGTTAAACATGAAGAATAATTCAACAAATATCACAAATGATCTGAAAAATTTACTTCACGATTATCTCTCCGAAGATTCTGCCAAAGAATTTATCAGAGCCATTAAAACGGATAGTAAGGTAAATGATAACAATGTGATTAAGTTTTCCAAATTAGATCAATCTCAAGTTGAATATGATATCCCAAGTGGGCTTGATTCTCGTTTACTTGTTGACAGGATGATAACGTATAGTGAAAATAGCTTAGAGGAAGAAAAGCACTATAAATTACTTCTTGATCTTTCACAGTTAATGCTTTTCTCAGGCGAAAATGCATATTCTCTTGAAATTGCTCAGGATTTGATAAATAAACTTAATGGTAAAGATAATTTTAGATCGATCCTGGCTGAAACAAATCTAATGATCTCAAAAATTTACTGGTCTCAGGCATACTGGGAGGAAAGTGAATACTACATTTCAGAGGCTATCTTAGTATTTGGATCAATCTCCAGTAAACCTGGGCTTTCTAAATGTGAGAATATGCTCGGAACATTATATGGAGAAAAGGGAGAGTTCGGAAAAGCAAAAGATCATCTTGAAAGTGCTTTGGAACTACTTGAGGAAGATAATGATTTATCTTCAAATGCAATGATTCATACAAATTTGGGAATCATTAATACAATAAACGGGAATTTTGAAACAGCAATTTGGAATTATAAAAACGCCGCTGAAAAATTTGAAAAGCTGCACGATGAAAGGCGGCTTGCCCGTGTTTATCATAATCTTGGAATGCTTTACAGCCAGATGGAAAATTATGATGGTGCACTTGAGGAATTCAATAAGTGCATTTCTGTTTCGATGACCAATGATTATTTATCAAATTGTGCTGTTGCTTACATAGGGAAAGCGCACATCTATACAAAAATGAAAAATCCTGCTTTAGCTGAAGCATATACTGATAAAGCCATGGAAATAGCGTATAAGATAAATGATACAATATCAATTGCAGAGATCTACAAAATAAAAGGTATGATACAGGATGATATGGATAATTTTCAGCTTTCAGAAGAATTTTTTGAGAATAGTATAAGATTAAATAAGGATGTAGAGAGCAGGTTAAACGAAGCAGAAAGCTCAGTAGAAATGGGAAAACTTCTTCAAAAAACAAACAGGGAAAATGAAGCTGAACAATTCTTTAATGTTGCCAATAACTTCTTTAAAGGTTTAACTAATAACTCATTTAGAGCCGGTTTGGTTCAACAAAGTATATGAAAAATAATTTATTACAATACAATTTTTTGAGAGTGTTTATGAAATCCATCTTTTTGGGACTAATACTGATTTCGATTTTTTTATTGGGTTGTGAGGACACATCAAATATTACGAATCCAGTATTAAATTCAGAATCAGGACAACTTAATAAAATCACAGAATACGATTACGAATTGGTACCCCTTCCACCCAGATCACAATTATGGATTGATAGCGTTCTAACAACAAGCAAAACAATTGATGGTGATATTGGTGGGAGAATAATACTAGAGAAGTACTACATTGCTGCCAATGGCGATTCGATTATTGTTTATGCTAATTTAAATGTACCTCCCGGTGCATTTACAGGTACCGAAACAATAACTATGACTGTTGATGATGAATTTTGTGCTATTCATTTTTATCCATCAATGGTATTTCTTGATACGTTAAAATTATTCCAAAGTTTTGAAGGTCTCGATCTAAGTACTTATGGTAACTCTATTTTTGATTTCGTTTTTATAGATGAATATGGCAATTTCGAACTCATTAAAAAGAATGGCCTGCAGGTAAAAATAAATCAGGGAATCGTAAGAGTTCAAAATGCAAAACTATTACACTTTTCCAGGTATGGTTGGGTGCGCAGACCAGTACCTGTAGCATATAATACTCCAGTATTTGATTAGATGACAAACTACCTAATAAAAGATGATTTAACTTTGAAACAAAGCATCAGAAAAAATGAGAATCCAAATGTTATCATTAATTATTTAAGTTCCTGATTCGGATTTCAAGATTTATTTAATGACTATATTAATGAAAACATGAGGAACTAAATAAATTATTAACCCACCCTTATCGTAAAGTCGAATATCATACTGGCTAAACAGATAAACAAACTTATAAGACAATCATACTTTTTCACCCCCCAGTAAAAATGTAAATGTAGTAAAACCCATAATACTTATATTGCTGCTGCTCGTTTGTTAGTTTCCTCTAACATATTTAAGATTCGCATTTTAAAATAATTATTCTCTTTCCAATTGGCTGGCATAGTCCTTTTATATTCTCATTTTAAATTCAAGTGATTTAATGTATAATTTAAATTCATCTTTAGTTTTCACGCAATTTTAACAAACCCCATTGAACCTAATTTTTAGCAAAGGGCAGTTATAAATTCTATATTAAGATATTGTTTGGCAAGCAGTAAGTTGGCGTAATGATCATTCTTTAAAGCTTTGCCTCTCTATTGACTATGTATTGGCCCCCACTGCTGTGATGGCCCTAATATGATTAGTATTCGCCCTTTTTTTTTGATCTGTCGATTACTTAATCTTCAGAACTTTTCCTACACCTTTAAGTTAGTTTTTAGTATTGTGAATAAAATTTATTGCATTTAATATTCTAATTCCCGGTCGATATAAGCAAGAATTTCCATTAATAAAAAGATTTTTATTTTATAAATTGCAAACCTAAACTCATCTTTTGATTATCGCTTCATTTATTTAAATTTAATATACACTTAGTTATCAATATTAAACTAAACATAACATTTGTATAGATATTAATAAAACAAACAAAGTATCTGAAAGGAAAATTATATGCCAGTAAAACCGAGCGAAAAAGAAGAAGAATATTTTGCACGATTGGAATTTGAGGAAAAGAAAAAACGGGAGAAGGAAAGAATTGCTAAGCTTGAAGCTGATGAAAAGAAAAGATTAAAGGAGTTGCATCATATGCGTTGTCCAAAATGCGGTATGCAGCTTATTGAAATAAATTATAAGGGAATTGAAGTGGACAAATGCTCTTCTTGTGAAGGGATATGGTTAGATGCCGGAGAACTTCAAACCGTATCTAAATTTGAAGGTAATAATAAAGACAAATGGTATAAAGTGCTTATAAAATAAATTGGTCAATCTGAATTTTATTGTATAGAGCAATTAGAATTTACCCTGATATCAAGGTTGAAAATAATATGTTTTCAACCTTTTTATTTTTAATGAGGTACATATTATTATCCAATCTGTTTCCAGCGTCCAATTATTGTCAACCCTCTTGTAATCGCAGAAAATCATATGTCGTCATTATCAGTTATATATTATCAAATAGGAGGTAAAATGGATTTATAATTAAAACCCGCAATCACATTTGAAGCAATAAACAGACCTTTAGCGAATAAATTGCAAGATTATAGGGTGAAACTGCTCAGAAATCCCATTGCAGAATTTCAATATATCCAAGTTGAAAAATCAGCTTTGGTAGGAATTTGGATAGGGATAAATGAGAAGAAGAATGTTATAATACTGATAAATACAATGCCATCTACTCTGGCCAGATTTCTTTTCCGGGATTGATTTTCACGCTAATTCAGCAGGGATTTATGAATGCAGCTCAGAGTAAAGACAGGCAGAAAGTTGCAGGTATTTTGAAAAAAGAATTTAGTACAAACGAAGTTTAAAATTGTTGAGGCAATTTGTATTGTAAACTTTTTTAAATGTTGGAATTACAGATTAAAGGGAATCTAAAAGTGAAATACTTTATTAGCTTCTAATTAATTCTATTGCAGTTTTTTTATCCCAGGTAAGATTTTTTTTAATTTGTTGTTCCAATCCATACTTGGGTATGTGTATTTCTATCGGAACACTTACATTAAAATCAAAAGTTAGTTGATTGATGTTTTTCTTTATGGAATTCTTCCTTCTTCCTCTTCTCATCATCTGATAAACTATGGTAAAATCGGTTTGCGTAATTTTTAAAAAAGTTTGTCTTACAATTTTAAAGTGTTACCACAAACCTGCGATTATTTTTTGTCTAAGTCAAATAAAAAATAAAAAAACTTTCCTTGCTTTTATCAAATATTTAAAATTAAAAACCCGGGGAGATGAAACCCGGGTTTGTGGAGAAGAGATTAGATTTATTTGGCGGTACTAATCAATTACCGCATACGTTTTATCCTTACCTTTTTCATCGTTTCGCTGATTACTTCGGAGGTAATCGTTATAAAAATTTGAGGCTAATTTGCTTACTCGTTCACTTTCATCAAAGCGTATCGCTTGTTTTACTGCAAAAATTGCAATAGGAGTACCAATCTTATAAAGTGCAAGTGCTGCACAAATCCTAATTTGCTCACACTTATCATTTTTTAATAGTTTCATTAAAGGAATTACACCTTCTGTTATCCTAAGTTCACCCAGCATGTATGCACAACTTGTTTTAAGACCTCTATTGTCAGTATTTAATCCTTCAACTAAGCTGGAAATTGTATTTTGTGTGTAATTAGATCTTGTAGTTGATTTATCACCAGGATGCATTTTTGTTGCAAATGTGATAAATAAAAGTAAAACCGTAAAAATTTTTACCGCGCCATTCATAATCTCTCCATTAAATTGTTGTTAAATTATTTCAATCACTACAATTAAGACTGCCTAGTGAGTAGAAGAGTTTTAAATAATGAACAAACGGCAAAATGATTGGCTAAAGGGTTTATAATTATGGCAGGCAAACCGGGTTGGGTTAATTCTATTTGATTACAAGACATTTAATGATTTGTTAACACAATCTCTGTTGTAACTTTGAGCTAATGGTATAAATTGGTAATACAAGAATGGATAATTTATTAATCAACTATAGGAAAATCAGCAAATTGAAAAGAAAACAGAAAATATTTAAAAGCACTTTATGGCTTACTATAAGAATTGTTGGAATTTTTATATTAGTTCAGTTAACAGTGGTTGCCATAGGTAACTGGAATACTGCCTCAATAGCAGCTTTTTTACTTTCAATTACGCTTATAGTATTTGTTATAGCCTTTATTTCAGCCCGGATAAAGGAAAAAAGAAAAAACAATACTCCGCCATCACATATTATTGCCAGCAGATAACCGATTTGAACGTGAGAAAATCACTCCCAAACAGGTACCACGCTTATATCTTTTACTTGATCAGGTAATTTTAAATACCATTTACCAATAGGATGATGACTCAACCGCTCATCCTTAAAAGGTTGAGATTTACCTATAATTTGGTTCAATTTATTACTCATTTTTAGAAATAATACGATTTATAAATACGGAGGCACAATGAGCCCAAAATCAGTAATAATATTCATCTCAGTTTTCGCAATATTTTTAATTGCAGGGTGTGGATCTCAAGGAACTGAATTTAAAATTGAAAACGAAAAATATACTCTGAAGAACGGTATGGAAGTTATACTTCACGATGACAAATCAGATCCAATAGTATCGGTTGCTGTGCTTTATCACGTTGGATCAAATAGAGAAGTTAAAGGAAGAACAGGTTTTGCACATCTCTTTGAGCATATGATGTTTCAAGAATCGCAGCATGTTGGGCAGGATCAGTTTTTTCAAAAAATTCAAAACGCAGGAGGAACGCTTAACGGAGGCACTTGGAAAGACGGAACGGTTTATTACCAGGTAGTTCCGAGGAATGCTTTAGAAATGGTTCTATGGCTTGAATCTGATAGAATGGGATTTTTATTAAGCACGGTTACGCAGGAAGCTTTTATTAATCAGCAATCAGTTGTTCAAAATGAAAAAAGGCAGCGTTATGATAACCAGCCATATGGGCATACGAATTATGTGATAGATAAACTTATGTATCCTGAAAATCATCCTTATAACTGGCAGGTAATTGGTGAATTTGAGGACCTTAAAAATGCAACCTTATCCGATGTACATCAGTTTTACAAAACTTGGTATGGCCCCAACAATGCAACTCTTGTAATTGCAGGTGATTTTGACAAAGAAGAAACAAAAAATCTGATCGAAAAATATTTTGGAGAGCTTTCTTCAGAAGAAGAAGTGAAAAACTTACAACCAATGCCAGTAGCTCTTGATGAAACAAAAAGAGCATATCACGAAGATAATTTTGCTACCTCACCTGAAATAAATATGGTTTTTCCAACAATTGAACAATTTACAAAAGAATCGTATGCACTTGATCTGTTCAGTGAATTATTTTCTGCAGGGAAAAAAGCACCTCTTTACAAAGTAATAGTTGAAAATAAAAAACTTGCTCCTTCAGTTTCTGGTTACCAGGAAAGCAATGAAATCGCTGGGACATTTAGAATTCGTATTAGAGCTTTTCCTGATAAAAATTTATCGGATGTGGAAAATGCAATTCTTGAAGCATTTGAAAAATTTGAAACCGATGGATTTGCGGAAAAAGATCTTGATAGAGTTAAAGCAAAAGTTGAAACAAATTTTTATAACGGTATTTCAAGTATTCTTGGTAAATCATTTCAGCTTGCTTATTACAATGAATTTGCAGGCTCACCCGATTTTATTACTAAAGATTTACAACAAACCCTTGATGTAACCAAAGATGATGTAATGAAAGTTTACGAGAAATATATCAAAGGTAAACCATATGTAGTTACGAGTTTTGTACCAAAAGGAAAACCCGAGTTGCTCGCAATTAATTCAGAAAAGTTTGCCGTTGTGGAAGAAAAAATTGAAGAACAGGATGCAATTGGTTTACAGGAAGGTGAAAAGGTTGCAGGCGATCAAGTTAAAGCTGAGAAAATCGAATCAAGTTTTGATAGAACAATTGAGCCACCGCTTGGACCTGATCCATTGCTCACAATACCAACAGTTTGGAATAATGAACTTGCGAATGGAATAAAAATTTATGGAATAGAACATAGTGAACTTCCTCTTGTTAACTTTTCAATTACTATAAAGGGTGGAATGCTCTGTGATAATATTGATAAAATTGGTGTTGCAAACCTGATGACAGATATTATGATGCAGGGCACTAAGAATAAAACACCAATAGAACTTGAAGAAGCTATTGATGATCTTGGTGCAAGCATAAACATGTACACCGATAAGGAATCAATAGTTATACAAGCAAACTGCCTTTCTTCCAGGTTTAATGAAACGTATAACCTTGTTGAGGAAATTCTTTTTGAACCAAGGTGGGATGAAAAAGAATTTGAAAGAGTTAAAAATGAAACAATTGAAACTATAAACAGGAACACTGCAAATCCTTCAATTGTTGCAGCAAATGTTTTTGATAAAATTATTTACGGAAAAGAAAATATTCTTAGCAACAATACACTTGGAACTGTTAACTCAGTTCAAACTATAACTATTGATGATATGAAGAATTTTTATGCTGAAAATTACTCGCCGGTTGTTACAACAATTGCTATTACTGGAGATATCAGTGAAGAAGATGCTAATGCAGCATTCAAATCACTTGAATTGAGATGGAAAAGAAAGGATTTAAAATTTGCAGAATTTCAATCACCAACAGTACCAGAAAAACCAACACTTTATTTTGTTGATTTTCCTGATGCAAAACAATCTGTAATAAGAATTGGAAACCTGAGCCTTGCTTATAATGATGGAAACTATTACCCGGTCCAGGTAATGAATTATAAACTCGGCGGAAATTTTAACAGCTATGTAAATATGATTCTAAGAGAAGAAAAAGGATTTACTTACGGTGCAAGAACTTCATTTAATGGAACACTCTACCCGGGATCATTTATAGCGTCTTCCAGTGTAAGATCAAATGCAACTTTTGAATCCACACAAATTTTTATTGATCAAATGAATAAATACCGTGAAGGAATCAGTAATGAAGACTTAGAGTTTACTAAGAACGCATTAATAAAATCCAATGCTCGCAGATTTGAGACTCTTGGTGCACTTAGAGGAATGTTGGAGAATATAGCTACATATAATCTTCCTTTTGATTATGTAAAGAAGTATGAAGAAATTGTGAGAAAAATGACTTTGGAAGAACATAAAAAACTTGCAAACGAGTTTATTGATCCTAACGTGATGACTTACGTTATTGTTGGAGATGCAAAAACCCAGTTAAACCAACTAAAGCAGCTTGGCGTAGGTAATCCTGTTTTGGTTGATAAAGAAGGAAATCCGGTTAAGTAACTTAGTTAAATTTCTTAAATGAAGGGCTGTTCAAATAATTCGTTCAGCCCTTTTTTATTGTGATTTTTATTGATAATAATTATTTATCTGTTTAATTTGAATTTGTTACTTTCTGGCTTATAAAATTTTTTTACCAGGATATTATATGAAAGAATTTTTTGGTGTAAAGGAAGTTGCAAAACTTCTTAACATAAGCAGATCAACAGTTTTGTATCATATTAAATCTGGTCATCTGCATGCTCAACAGGTAGGTCGGATATATATCATTTCGAAAGAAGACTTTGGTGATTTCTTAAAAAAACATAGAGAACCGAAAAAGAAAAGTTCAAGATCGCAGCAAACACAGCTTAATTTTTAAACCATTCCTTAAAATCAAAATCACTTTTTGTTCAATTTCCCTGTTTAATTATTTTTTCCAAAGAGCAAATAAAAATGCTAATATAAATTAATAGCAGTATATTTAAATTATAACAAATCAAATGAAGTTATGGGCTCACATCTTTTAAGCAAATCATCTTTTATTAAAGGCCTTCAATGCGAAAAACATCTTTACCTTTATAAGCATCACTATAATGAAATGGATGAATTTTCTGATATGCAGAAGGCAATATTTAAGAGAGGAACTGATGTAGGAATTCTTGCACAGAAGCTCTTTCCGGGAGGTGAACTTGCTACAACGGGTGCGCCGCCAAACTATACAAAAGGTTTACTAAAAACCGCTGAACTTATTGATAAGAAATCAAAAGCAGTTTATGAGGCAGCATTCCAGTTTAATGATGTACTTGTAATTACAGATATAGTTGTCGGAAACAAAAAAAAGTGGGATGCATATGAAGTAAAGAGCTCAACCTCAGTTTCAGAGACATATTTAAATGATGCTGCTCTGCAATATTACGTGCTTTCGAATTCCGGAATTGATATTAATGATTTTTCTATAGTTTACATTAATAACCAGTATATAAGGCAAGGTAAGCTCGATATAAAGAAATTATTCATAGTTGAATCTGTGCTTGAACATCTTGTACCTATGCAGGAAATTATTGAAGAAAATGTTGAACGTCTAAAAAATGTTATAAGAAAAAGAGATATACCGTATATTGATATCGGTGAGCAATGCCATAATCCTTATAAGTGCGGCTATTTTAATTATTGTAGAAAACATATACCTGAGAATTCCATCTTTGATTTTTCAGGAATGCATTTAAGAAAGAAATATGAATTGTATAATGATGGAATAATTAAACTTGATGATGTGCCATTAGATTATACTTTAAATAAAAGCAGCAAGCTGCAGTTAGAAACTTATAAGAATAACCAAAGAATTATAGATAAAGAAGCAATTAAAGAGTTTGTTTCTGATTTGAATTACCCGCTTTACTTTATGGATTTTGAAACGTTCCAGCCAGCTGTTCCATTATTTGATAATTCAAAACCATACCAGCAGATTCCTTTTCAATATTCTATTCATTATAAGGAGGATATATTAAGTGAATTACAGCATTTTGAATTTTTAGCAGAACCAGGAGAAGATCCAAGAATAAAATTTATTGAAGGTTTATTAAAAGATATCGATGAAAATGGTGATATAATTGTTTACAATAAAACTTTTGAAGCAACAAGATTAAAAGAAATCGCAAATGATTTTTCCAAATATGCTGAACAGATTGAAGAGAGAATTTCCCGGATAAAAGATTTGATGATTCTCTTTAGGCAGAGATCTTATTTTGCACCCGAAATGAAGGGCTCATATTCAATCAAATCAGTTCTTCCTGCACTTGCTCCAGAATTAAGTTATCAGGAACTGGAAATAAAAGAGGGAGGTTTGGCATCAATTGCTTACGAAAGTTTATGGAACGAAACCGATTTGATGATTATTGCTGATACAAGAAAGCAATTATTAAATTACTGCAAACTTGATACATATGCGATGGTTAAAATTCTGGAAAAATTGAACAGGATTTGATTTAAACATTTAAGTAAATTGTAAAAATTTTTTTGTTAACACCTGCTTAAAAAGTTAGGAGTTAAAAATGAAAAACCTTGTTTTCATATCAATATTTTTATTCTCGCTATCAATCTCTAACCTATTGGTAGCTCAATATATTCCCACATCACCCTATCTGCAAAATCCATCACTCGCTATAGGCTACACTGATAGTTGTGCGCAGTTCTGGCTTCAAACTTATGATTATGCTTTTGGTGGATTCTTTACAAGAGTAGATAAGTCTGGAAATATTATTGGAACTAACAAACATATGTTAACGCAAACTCGTAATATTTATGCAATGGTTCGTGCTTATATGTTAACAGGAGATTCTACTTATATAGGTTTAGCCAAAGAAGCTTTAAACTGGATGTATGAACATGCATGGGATAATGTTAGCAACGGATGGTTCCAGGAATTGGATATTAGTGGTAATCCTATTAATCCAGTTGCTGATAAAACCGCTTTTTTCCAGCACTATGCATTACTTGGTATTACAGCCTACTATGAAGCAACGAGAGACACAACAGCATGGAACTGGTTAATGAAGGGCTATAATCATTTGGAAAATATTTACTGGGATACACGATTATCATTTTTAGGATATTATGATAAAGCCAGTTTTAATAATCAGAATTCTTGGGATAAAAGTTTTAATGCAACAGTAGATGCAATCACAACACATTTGTTATACCTTTATTTAATGAAAGAAGAGCCAGTTTATCAATCAAGGTTGGAAGAACTTGCCATTGAAATTATCAATCACATGGTTGCAAGTATGCCGCAGCAAACAATTGGTTTTGTAGAAAGATATGATTCTGACTGGAATTGGGATAACAGTGAAACGATGACAATAATGGGACACGTTTTAAAAGCCGGTTGGTGTTTGGCAAGAATTCATCATTTATTTCCTGATCCCTCTTATTTAATCAATGCAGAAACTTTGATTTCTCATGTTTGGAATAATGGTTATGATCATGAATTCTGGGGACCGTATAAAGATTTTAATCGTGTTACAGGTGAGTTACTTTTATGGGGATTGCCGGATACAACAAAGGCATGGTGGCAGTTAGAGCAGGCAATTACTGCTGGTTTGCAAATGTATGATATCACAAAAGAATCATGGTATTTACAGATGGCAGATGAATCAATAAAATTTTACATGCAATATTTTGTTGATAATGTGAATGGTGAAGTTTATGCAGATAGAACCCGTTATGGAGGATTTGCATGGAATGAAGAAAAAGGTGGGGACTGGAAAGCCGGCTATCATTCAACTGAACTTGGATATTATACATATTTGTATGGAAACTTATTTTATACCAATCAACCGGTAACACTGCATTACCAATTTTACCCGTTACCGGTTGAAAGGGAAATTATATTAACACCTTTGGCAATTAAAGATAGTAACCTGATTATTGCACAAGTTTTACGTGATGGACAACTTTATACAAACTATGATCCCGTTAACCGGATCTTAACACTTCCGGCAGGAACAGGTGGAAACTTTAAAGTAAAATATAATCCAATTATAACTAGTGTTAATCCTGAACAAATTGCACAGACTAATAACTATAAGCTATATCAGAATTATCCAAACCCTTTTAATCCCTCAACAACAATCAGATATTCGGTTCCACAACCTTCATTTGTAGAAATAAATATTTTTGATGTCTTGGGCAATAAAATTGCAGCACTGATTAGTGAAGAAAAACCAGCGGGTGAATATGAACTTGATTTTGATGGTAATGGATTAACAAGCGGAGTTTATTTCTATCAGCTTAAAGCTGGCGAATTTGTAGAGACGAAGAAAATGGTATTAATGAAATAAAAAAGGCGATCATATGATCGCCTTTCAGAATAAATTATTTATTCCATCCGGGAACTCTTCCGGGAGTCCACGG
This sequence comes from uncultured Ignavibacteriales bacterium, assembly GCA_963714405.1. Lineage (GTDB taxonomy): Bacteria > Bacteroidota > Ignavibacteria > Ignavibacteriales > Ignavibacteriaceae > JAZGGS01. Next base: position 1,147,717 of record CAVQOH010000002.1, read on the forward strand.
TGCACCGTATTTTTCCATTTCCGCTTCAAGATTTTTCAAATCTATTTCAATTAGTTGCCTTATCTTTTCAAGTAGTAAATTAAATATTTCTGATGCGGTCGTATAACTATCTCTTTGAGTTTGAGTTGGCGAGGAAGTTGTTCTCCACATTCCCCATGCAATTTCATTTAAGCGGTCATAAACAGTTAAATAAGTCGGTTCATTTCTTTTGGTAATTGTTTCATCTCTGTAAAGATGCTGGAGAATATCCTCAGTTTCACTTTTAATTCTAAGTGCATCATCGATTAAACTGTTTGGTGCATTAGGAGTTTGCTTAATAGCATAAATGAGGATATCAGTTTTCTCTTTAAGATCACGCGTTGAATTTAATGTTCCTTCTACAGCGCGGTTAAATTCCCAGAATTCTTTTTGAAAAGCAACAAGTTCTGCTCTATCTTCAGCGGGTAAAGTTGTGTTCTGCAAAATCCTAGCTTCAAAAGATTGCGGGCCTGCAAGCCTGGTTAGCTCTCCATCAACACTCATAAACATTTCAACAGAATATGTTCCCGGCATAACAGGTGTACCGCTTTCATTTTTATTTGTAACTTCTTTTACAGGATTTGTACTGGCAAATCGTAAATCCCAAGTAGTCCTGTTTATTCCAGATTTTACATCCTCCCTTAATTTTCTTACAACATTTCCACTCTCATCTGAAATAATAAAAAGTAAATAGGGTTTTTCTTCTCTATCTTCTTGCCGGAGTTCGTTCCAGCTTGGATAGTATACTGGTTTTCCATCTTTTATTAATTCTTTTTCTTTTTCAGATCTCTGTATCTTTTTTGTTTTGGGTGCATCTTTAATATAGTATGTTATTGTAGCACCAAATGGAGGATTTTCTGCTTTAAAAAATGAATGCCCAACACCACCAAAAGTTCCTCTGCGCTTCATAAACATCAAGGCATCTTTAACAGGAAATAATATATTCTCATTATCATCAAGATTTTTTTCTGTTATATCTCTTAAAGCGGAATAATTATCAAGCACATAAAATCCTCTTCCAAAAGTTCCAAGCACCAGATCATTTTCTCTTCTTTGAATATCAATATCTCTCACAGCAATAGTTGGAAGATCACCTTTTAGCTGAATCCATTTTTTGCCTTCATTTATTGAAAAGTAAACTCCGTACTCTGTTCCAATGAAAAGCAGTTCAGGTTTCTCGTGATCCTGAATAATCGAATAAGCAACATGCGGTTCCTTTAAATCACCACTAATTGATTGCCAGGTATTTCCTCTATCAGTACTCTTTAATACATAAGGTTTAAAATCTGCTCTTTTATGGTTATCAAATGTTGCATAAACTGTATTTGCATCATGCAGTGAAGCGTAAAGGCAGCTAACGTATGTTGTTCCCGGAACACTTGGAAAAGTATCAATTTTTCTCCAGCTAGTTCCACCATTTTCAGTTACCTGAATTAATCCATCATCAGTTCCAATATAAATTAATCCTTCCTGTAAAGGAGATTCACTTAGAGAGACTATATTACCGTAAAAAGAAGTTGAAGAATTTTTTGCAACTGCATCAACGCTCCAGACATTTCCCATTACTTCAAGTTTGTTCCTATCAATTTGTCTTGTAAGATCATCACTAATTGCTACCCAGCTGTTTCCACGATCATCACTTTTAAATAGTTTATTTGCAGCAAAGTATAATCTTGTGTGGCTGTGAGGTGAAATTATTAATGGCGAATCCCAGTTCCACCTGTACGGCTCTTCACCGCTTCCTTCCTGTGGTTTAATTGAAATAACTTCTCCGCTTTTTTTATCATAACGAGCTAATCCTCCATACTGGTATTGTGTGTAAACAATATTTGGATCTGTTGGATCAACAGCAGCTTCGTAGCCATCGCCGCCTAAAGTTGGAATCCAATCAGCGTTAACAATTCCTTCGTTATTTATTGTTTGAGAAGGAACGCCCATACTGTTGTTATCCTGTGTACCACCATAAACCCAGTAGAAAGGTTCAGAATTATCAACACTTACTCTGTAAAACTGTGTAACAGGTAAGTTTGATTTGAATAACCATGATTTTCCGCTATCAAATGTTTCATAAATTCCGCCATCACCACCTACAAGAAAGTGTTCAGGATTAATTGGATTTATCCACAATGCATGATCATCAACATGTCTTGATTCATTACTGAGATCAGTGAATGTAATTCCACCATCGATTGAAACTTTCGATCTAGTATCAAGTGAATAGATTTTATTTACATCCTGTGGGTCACAAAATATTTCGTTGTAATATTGTGCACTTACAGTTTTGTAATCATTTGTTTTGTTCCACGAAGCACCTCTGTTAGTTGATTTATAGAATCCACTCTTATCACCCTGTGCTTCAATAATAGCAAAAACATAATCAGTATTAACAGGTGAGATTGCCAAACCAATTCTGCCAATATCTCCTGATGGTAAACCTGCCTTTAATTTGTTCCATGTTTCGCCTGCATCTGTTGATTTATAAATTGCACCTTCTGGTCCGCCGTTAAGTAAAACCCAAACATGTCTTCTTCTCTGGTAAGATGCAGCATAAAGAACATCAGGATTTCTTGTATCCATCACTACATCGGTAACACCTGTATTTTCACTTATGTAAAGAACCGAATCCCACGTAGCGCCGTAATCAGTAGATTTATAAAGTCCGCGATCACCCCCCGGTCCCCAAAGTGGTCCCTGGGCAGCAACATATATTACTTTTGAATCTCTCGGATCAATTAAAATTTTTGCAATATGCTCTGATTTTTTTAATCCAATATTTGTAAAACTCTTTCCACCATCTTCCGATCTGTAAATTCCATCTCCCCACGAAACAGAACGCTGGCTGTTGTTCTCACCAGTTCCCACATAAACAACATGTGGATTATTTGGATCAAGCGTTACACAGCCAATTGAATAGGAGCCATAATTATCAAAAATCGGTTCCCACGTTGTTCCCGAGTTTGTAGTTTTCCAAACATTTCCCGAAGCAACTGCTACGTAAAATTCGTGAAAATTATTTGGATTAACAGCAAAATCCGTAATCCTTCCTGAAGTTATTGCAGGCCCAAGGGAACGGAATTTTAGTCCATCAAATGTTGATGATTTATAAGGATCTTTATCTTCTTTCTCTTCATTATTGTTTTGTGCAACCAAAACTGTTAAAGAACAAAGTATTAATGATAAAACAAGAACTACTCTTTTAATCATTTTTACACCTGGTAAATTTATTGAAATGAATTATTTACAGAATTAGAGGTTTTTCTAAAAGCATTGTGAAAATTATATAAAGAAGATGAGTAATTCAATTTGAATTTGATGAATGGAAAATTTGAAAATTCAAGTTTCACTTTAAGAAAGACATAAGTAACTTTGTGAAGAAAATAATAATAGGACAAAATAATGAAAATTAAAGATTCAATATTTTTAGTAACCGGTGGAAGTGCGGGCATAGGAAAAGCAACCGCAAAAATGTTATCTGAAAAAGGTGGAAAAGTCGCTATAACAGGTAGGGATAAAATCAAACTTGAAAAAGTAGCACAAGAAATTAATGCATTCCCCATTCATACAGATGTAGCAAAGGAAAATGATGTAGAGAGAACTTATGAAGAATTTCTTAAGGAGTTCGGTAAACTCGATTGTTTAATAAATAATGCAGGAATAGGGGGAGGATGGGGAGAAATTACTGAACTCGATATGAATACATTTCGGAAAGTGTATGATGTAAATGTTTTTGGCGCTGCAATGATGGGTAGTAAAGCAGCTCAATTATTCAAAAAGCAAAATTATGGAAACATAGTTAACATAGCTTCTACAGCTGCGGTAAAGGGATATGCAAAGGGTACTATTTATTCATCTTCCAAATTTGCCTTAAGAGGAATGACTCAATGCTGGCAGGCAGATCTGAGAAAATATAATGTTAGAGTGATACTTATAAATCCAAGTGAAGTTACCACTGCATTTGGAAATTCTGAAAGAGTTGAAAGAAAAGAAATTCCAAATAAATTAAGAAGCAATGAAATTGCTCATACAATAGTTTCAACACTTGAAATGGATGACAGAGGTTTCATTCCCGAAGTTACTGTTTGGGCTACAAATCCTTTTTGATAGTAAGAAACTTATAATTAAGAATGAATAACTCCTCAAAAAAAGAACATATTCCCAAGTGGTTACGGTGGGCAAGAGAAATTCAGCAGCTCAGCCAAACAGGATTAGCATTTGCACAAACCGAATATGAAAAACAGCGTTACACAAGGCTAATTGAGTTAGCTTCTGAAATAACTGTTCATCACACACAATTAAATGAACAAGAAGTTAAAAATGTTTTAATGAAACAACCCGGTTATGCTACTCCGAAAATTGATGTGAGAGCTGCAGTTATAAATCATGAAGGAAAAATTCTATTGGTTAAAGAAATTATGGATAAAAAATGGGCAATGCCCGGTGGTTGGGCAGATGTTGGAGATATTCCAACTGAAGTAGCAATTAGAGAAACAAAAGAAGAGAGTGGATACGATGTTGCTCCCCAAAAAGTAATTGGTGTTTTTGATGCAAACAGAGGTGGAAGACCGCTCGAGTTTTTTCATGCATTTAAAATTATTTTCCTGTGTGATCTACTTGGAGGTAAGGCCGCAACAAGTGATGAAACTGAGGATGTTGCATTTTTTAAGATTGATAATCTTCCACCACTATCACAAAACCGCACAAATATTAAGCATATCAACGAATTAAAATTACATCTTGAAAACGAGCTTAGACCCACTTTTTTTGACTAAAACTAAAGATCGAAAGTTAAACCATACTAAACACTCCGCTTAAAAAATTATTTTTAACTCTTATTGCTATTAAAATATAAAGTTCTTATGTTGCTTTGTCTTATGTGTTTCCACACTTTTTAGCAATTATCAATCTTTATCTCTCGTTAACTATCCTGATTTTTGATTGTACTCAATTAGGATTGATTTAGGTATCAAAAGTGATAGAAACAAAATATAATAATCACTAATTAACAAAAGGAGGCATATTGTTAATTTATAAATTTTGGCGCAGTAGTTTGGTTATCACAATAGCTGCTATGTTTTTATCGGTTAATGCACAGCAGATGCAAACCACCTCCGTAACCGAACCAATTGAAAATCAAAGTAATCTTCAAATTGTGAGTGATATGTATAACTCATTTGCAACAGGAGATATTCCGGCTGTTCTTGCAGGTATGAGCCCAAATATTGAGTGGAATGAATCAGAAAATTCTGCATATGCTGATGGCAATCCATATGTTGGACCGGATGCAGTTTTAAATGGTGTGTTTAAAAAATTAGGAACAGAATGGGAATACTGGAAACTAAAAGATCAGGTTTTTTATGAAGCACAGAATGGTGAAATAATTGTTACCGGAAGATATAATGCTAAGTATAAAGAAACCGGGAAAGAAATTAATGCACAGTTTGTGCACATCTTTTGGATTGAGAATGGGAAAGTTATAAAGTTTCAACAATATGCTGATACCCACCAGGTTAATGCTGCAATGCAATAATATTCATTCGATTTAATCAAATAATTTATAAGGAGTTTAATTTGAAAAACCTAATAAGTTCTTTCGCCGTTCTGTGTGTTCTTCTGTCACTTTCAATAAACATTTTTGCAGGTGATAAAGAAGATGTACTTGCTTTAGTTAGTAAAAACATAGAGGCGTTTAACAAACAGGATTACAAAACCTATTTTTCAAACTTTGTAGAAGACAACACAGAATTCCCATACGTTGTGTCACCATTGAGGCATGATGCTGCAATGTGGAAAAACTTTATTGAAGGAACCACATCACTTGCATACGTGAATTATCACCAACAGGATGAACAAGTTCAACTTTATAATGGAAACGCAGCAGTTGTAACAGCTTATTTTATATTTAGCTGGATGGAAAAAGGAGGGCAGATGAATTATCAAACAGGAAGGGCAAGTATGGTTTTAGTAAAGCAAGGAGAGAAATGGATGACAGCACATATGCATTTTTCTGAAATGTTTTAAATTTATAAATACAACGAGTTTTTAATTAAAAGGAAAAAAATGAAATCACTTATAAAAAATGTTCTTTTCTTAAGTTCCTTCTCTCTAATAATAGTAATTGTATTTTTTGCAGGATGCCAGCAGATTAATAATTCTAAAGCCGAAACACCTGAGTATTTCAGTCTTCGTCCCGAAGTTGAAAAAGCATATGGTTATACACATGCTGTAAAGATTGGAAACGACATTAAAATTTCTGGTGCCGTTAGTATGGATGATGAAGGAAATCCTACCGCAATCGGTGATTTAGAACAGCAAATGAAAAATTGTTATGCCGATTTGGAAAAAGTGTTGAAGTATTACGGATGTACTTTTGATGATGTTATTGTTGAGAATATTTTTACAACAAATATGCCTGAATTCCTGAATCAATCTGGCTATCGAAATAGAATTTACACTAAGCAATTTCCAGCCGGCTCCTGGCTTGGAGTAAAAGAATTAGCATTACCTGAGTTTATGATAGAAATAGAATTGGAAGCACATAAATCTAAATAACGGACTCTTAATACCGTTAATAATTTTTAAAAATTAAAAAGGAGATAGTACTATGAAAAAGTTGAATTTATTATTCGCTGCATTATTTGCAGTTATATTATGCACAGGATATATCTTTGCACAGGATGCAACGGTAGTTGATCCTGATCATTATAAAGTTGAGTTTGAAAATGACCAGGTACGTGTATTAAGAATTACATACGGACCCGGAGAAAAATCCGTTACGCACTCACATCCGGAAGGTGTAGCTGTTTTCTTAACAGATGGGAATGTTAAATTTACTTTTCCAGATGGAAAAACACAGGATGTAAAAGTCGAAGCTGGTCAGGTTATCTGGTCACCAGAATCAGTACATCTACCAGAAAATACAGGTGATAAACATTTTGAGGTAATTCAGATAGAGATGAAGACTAACTAAAGAATATAAAACAGAAAAGTAATCAACTAACATACAGTTCATTTAACACAAACCGAAAGGAAAACATAATGAAAAAACTCACATTCATCTTTGCTGCTACAATTGTTGTATTGTTTTTTACAACAGGTAATTTTGCACAGGAAGAAGGACACTACTACACTGTAACAACATGGAAATTTGAGGTACCCGAAGGTGGCAGTATGTCTGAACTCACTGATCTTTTACAGGAATGGCAGGAAAAAGTTACATTTAAAAATGACAAAATTGTAAGCGAAAGAGTTATAAGACATCAGAGCGGAAGCGATATGCGCGATTGGGTTTTCATTTCAGAATATGCAAACTGGAATGATATTGATGCTGCTAATGATGTGCAAAGTAAATTAGTTGAAGAAGGTTGGCCTGATAAGGATGAAAGAAAAAAATTCTTTGATGCTTTCTGGAGCTATGTAGAAACTCATTCTGATGAAATATTTCAGGAACTTCCTTCATTTAGAAAATAATGATCAGAATATCAGTTTATTTTAATCATTAAAAATTTATTAATCATTTTAAGGCGAGATGTTATGAAAAGTCTAAATAAAATATTTTCAGTTTTACTGCTTGTAATGTTTGTTACAGGAGCTTCTTATTCTCAGGATGGAGATAATCCACTGCTCATTGTTAGCTCACAGAAAGTAAAAATGTCTGATATGAGCACAATGGGAAAAATAATGAGTGAAAAGTTTGCCCCAATATTAAATAGTCTTGTAGATGATGGATTCTTGTTAAGCTGGGGCTCTTTTAATCATACTTGGGGTGATGAATGGAACATGAATGTATGGTATGTAGCAAAAGATATGAACTCGTTTGATACATTTTGGGAGGAATATATGCAGAGAGTTAGCGAACAACAACCTGATGCTTGGGCTCAGTTGAGAAACTACATACAGGAACATAAAGATAATATTTACACGATTACCAATCAGTATCCAATGCCAACAAGGTAAACGCAGCTCTGATTAAGTAAGATGTCATCTTAATTTAGGATGACATCTTCTAATAAATCCAATTCAATAAACACTATCTACTTTTTTAGGATGAAATGATTATTTAATGCTTTCCGTAAAAACTAAACCTTTAAAATCTAAAACATTTCCCGCACTTTCAGAAAATACCTTTTTAAGGTATTTCACCTTTGCTGCTTTATATGTTGCACAAGGTATCCCCGAGGGATTGTTATGGTATGCAATACCAGCATGGTTGGCGATGAATGGAAAAAGTCCTGCAGAAATAGGTTCATACGTCGCCGTAATAGGAATTCCATGGAGTTTGAAGATTATTAACGCTCCAATTATGGATAGGTTCACATATTTAGCAATGGGACGACGAAGACCATGGGTATTATTTGGGCAGCTCGGCTTAATATTAAGTTTTTTATCAATGTCATTAATTATCGATCCTCTTAATAATTTAACAGTTTTAATGACTTTAGGATTTATTGTAAGCTTTTTCGAAGTTTCTCAGGATATAGCAGTTGATGGGATGGCAATTGATATTTTACCCGTTGATCAGCAGGCAAGAGCTAATGGTTTGATGTGGGGTTCAAAAACTTTGGGAATTTCTGCATCGGTTGCTACCGGCAGCTGGATAATGAGTGAATACGGTTACTTCTATGCTATAGTATCTTTTTCACTAATTATATCCATCATCATCCTGATCCCATTATTACTAAGAGAGAGACCCGGTGAAAAATTATTGCCGTGGACAAAAGGGGAGGTTTCAAAAACATCAGAAAAAATTCAATTACACAATTGGAAAACTATTTTTAAAAGTCTTTTTAAAGTTTTTTTTCTGCCAGTAAGCTTTTTAATGGGTGTTGCAGCCTTTAGCTATTCTGTGGGAAGAGGTTTAATCGATACTGCATTACCGGTATTTACTGTTCAGGAACTGGGCTGGGCTGATACCCAGTATTCGCAAATCTTTGCAACAGCTAACCTGATTTCTGGAATAGCTGGAATGATAGTCGGTGGTTTTTTAATAGATTATTTTGGAAAAGTAAAAATGATTTCTATCTATCTGATTCTATTAATACTACTTGTTGGAGCGATGTCTTTTTTTAGTATCTATTGGCAAAATGAAATTTTTGTTACGGGATTTATAATTGGTTTTTACATACTGTTAACTTTTACAACTATTGCTATATTCGCATCTGCGATGCAACTTTGCTGGAAGAGAGTTGCCGCAACACAGTTTACACTTTATATGGCTATTTCAAATCTTGGTTTGGCTGCTGGAGCAGCAATAATGGGGCAACTAAAGGGAATATTTGATTGGGAATATGTAATTCTGGCTTATATTGTTTTTGCATTTGTGATGTTAGTTCTGATCAGGTTTATAAATTTTGAGAAGCATCAAAAGCGTGTTGATGATTTGGAACTCCAGTATTTAGAAAAATAGAGCATATTTTTAAATGGTTCAGTTACAAATGACCATACCTATCAAAATATGCTGCCAAACTAAAATATTTTTAAAACTCTCCTGGTTTTTAATTAATAATCTGTCCCATGTTAAATCTTAACCCACCAAGAATTCCTGTTGATGTGAATTCAGTGCCAAATTCGTAAAGTGTATAAGAGAATCCTAAGGTTAACGAGAGCAACTTTGAAACCTGGTAAAAACCAGCCAATGTTCCTCTGATAAACACATCTGATCCAGTTTCCTCATATTCTCCCTGGCTCCAATCCCAGAAATATGGTCCAATTTCAAAAATGAAAAAAGGAACAAACGCACCCGAAGAATAAGGTTTCACATCCGAAATATCATCATCAAGCGATGTAATGCTGGACCAGGTGGGAGCAGAAGGACCAAAATGCATACTTAAGCAAACATTAGTTTTACCGGAGCTTATTTCTGTACTCTCCTCAAAAAACTGGTTTGATTTATCAAGAAAATAATCCACTTCACCTGTCCATGCATTTCTTCCAACCGAAACTCCAACTGCCATAAATCGGAAAAGTTGATAGCGAGCATCAATCCCTACGTAGTAACCGGTTGATAAAACCTCAGCCTCATCACCTCCGGGAAAGAGGGGACCTCCTAGAACACTGAATTCCACCCTATCCCAAAATTCCAGCTCCTGTGCTTGAACTGTTAAAAAAGTTATTAAGAGTGGTAACAAAATCAAAAATTTGTTCATAGCATGCCTCCTATGCCAGATTGTGTGATATTGCAATTACTTTTTTAAATAAAGGAATTAATTATCATGAATAAAATTTATTTATGATAATTAATTAAGATTATGGAATGGCAGGTGAAGGCTTTGATTCTCTTTGAGAATTTTCATTTTTCGGTTCATCGAAATTAATTTCTTCTTCACTATCTTCATTATCTATTTCATCAATAAACCAGAATCTTGTGTTTTTAAACTCCGGTGGTAACTCCCCAATTTGCCATCCCGGGTAGGTGGTTTCCAGGAAGTAATATTTTTTTCCATTAACGGTTTTAAACTTTCCGCCTCTTGAAATTGATACACCAAGCATTGCATGTTTATATTTATAGCTCCATAACATTGCGCAATCAACTTTCATTTTTTCAAGTATTACATAGAGAAGCAACGCTTTGGAATCACAATCTCCAAACCTGTAAGCAAGCGTACCAATTGGCGGGAACAAATCAAGGACTCCACCCGGGCGATCGTAAGGGATATTTTGTATAAATGTTATAACAAAAATAACCCTGTCTTGTGGAGAAAAATTTTCATCCTTAAATATTTTATTAAAACCAGTTAAAATTGATTCCATTTGCGGGATGGAATTATTATAAACTCTCCTGTAAACTTCTGCCCACACAATCCGTGCTTCTAAAACCGGATCTGGATACTGCGTTCCAAAATCGACACCCAGTTCTTTATAACTCATTGCAGAAATCCTTTCAATATAATCCATTGCCATTCTTACATCCTCTTCAAGCATTCTTATTGATAAATCATATTTTCTGGTACGAAGATTATTATCCCTGAATCCCCATGAAAAAGTAGAATTGATAATTTTTTCGTTGGTTAGTGTGTCTGTAATAATTTCATATTTGCTTTTTTTTGTTTCATCAACTGATAGATCAATATCAGGAAACTGTGCTGTTAAAACTATTACTATCATTACTAAAAATAAAAACAAGAAAATAAAGGCACATCCGAAAAAACCTTTTTTCATACAACCTTTATTTAAGTTTTTATTTTGCTTTGGCATATTACTGCATTTCCCAAATAAAATTACAAACTGCCAATATCAATTAGTGAAACCTGAGGATAAGGAATTAGTGAATCAAGAATTGTTGTTATTCCCGGTTGAAGCAGAAGCGCTATTGAAATAATTATTATACCAAGAAGCAAACTAACTGCAATATTGTTGTTTTTAATTTCTGCCAGTTCATCAAGATCTTTTGTGAGCCACATAAAAAATTTCATTGCCAGGTAAATAGAAGAAAATGCTACAAGACCCGCAATAATTATATGTAAAAGCATAATTAGAATTGTTCGCAGAAATGTTGTTATAACGGCATCAGGATTGCGTAATGTATTTCCAAATATTGTAATTGCAGATTCTATTGATCTGCTTACAACAAGAATAAGTGCAATTATAATTGAACTATTTAGTATTGCCACAGCAATATTATTTTTCTTTAGCTCTTCATTTTCGTTTATTCCACTTATCATTTTTTGGAATAATTTTGAAGCAGCATAAATGAAGAGTACACCAATCAGCAGTGAAAGAGCAATTTGTACCAAACCAGTAATAAAAAGTATTAAATCCATTTTACCCTCTTTTATTAAATTAAGGGAGTTATTATATGTATAAGCTGTTTATTACAATAAAGTTAACAATATTAAATTTTACATGATATTATGAATTAGTTAAATTCTAATACCAAATTTAGCTTTTGTAAAATATAAAGTGAATAATATATCAATTAAAAACAGTTTAATTCTTCTCATAATAATTGCAGCATGCATTAGCTTGATTCAAAAATGTTCACCTTCACTTAGTGCAAGTTACAATGCAGGGTTGCAAAGTTATAATGATGAAAAATACAGAACCGCAATTGCACATTTTACAAGGGCTTTGTGGGATGAACCTACTAACCCCGAAATTTATTTTTTAAGAGCAGGATGCAAATTTTATCTTAAAGATTATCCTGGTGCAATTGATGATTATTCTCATGCAATTATCACTAAATAAACATGAAACTAGGTATTACACAAATCGTGGTTTAGTTTACACAGCAATAAGTAATTATGATGAAGCAATACTGGATTTTAATAACGCAATAAAAATTGATTCTTCAAATCCCGAAATATTTTTTAACAGGGGTTATGCCAGAGAACTTTTAGGTGATTATAACGGAGCAATTGATGATTACTCTGTTTCAATAACCCTTGATTCTACTGATTCAAGATATTTTGTTAACAGGGGAAACATATTCAGCATAACCGGTAATTTCAATGAATCCATAAAAGATTATAGTTATGCCATTAAATTAAATCCAACAGATCAAATTGCATTTAAAAATAGGGGAGAAGATTTTATTCATATTGGAAAATTTAAAGAAGCAATAGAAGATCTTTCTAATGCTATAAAATTTGATGCTGGGAATGCTGAAATTTACTACTCACGCGCTGAGGCAAAAGTAGGTTTGCAAAATTTCTTAGGTGCTGCAGTGGATTATACTTACATTATCAATCTGAATCCTACAGATGCTTTAGCTTTTTACAACCGTGGAATATGCTATGCAAATGTGGAATTGAAAGAAAATGCATGTGCGGATTTTACTAAGGCAGGTGATTTAGGATTATTTGAAGCATACGAAGTTATCAATGAATATTGCAACAAAGATGAAAAATAAATGTTAGAAATAGTCTTAATAGTTATTGGTCTACTTTTTGCTCTCGTTGGAATTGTTGGATGCATAATTCCAGCTATACCCGGTCCACCTTTAAATTTTGTTTCTCTTATAATTTTAGAATTAGCTGTTGGAAGTGTTTTCTCACTTGAGTTTTTTATTATCTGGGGAATAATTACGGTAGTTGTTACTATTCTTGATTACGTGCTTCCTCTTTTTGGTGCTAAAGTTTATAAAGCAAGTAGTTATGGTATCTGGGGCTCGGTAATTGGGATGATAGTTGGAACGATATTTTTTCCACCATTTGGTATGATACTTGGCTTGCTGGTCGGTGCAATTGCAGGTGAGTTGATTGCCGGCAAGAAAAGTACGGAAGCATTAAAAGTGGGCAGTGTTACATTTATAACCAGTTTACTGATGATACTTGTTAAGCTTGCAGCTTCAGGTGTGATGACTTATTACTTCATCACTAAAGCGATAGAGTATCTTTTTTGATGTCTAAAATATTTTTGCTACACCTTAAAATTTTTACATTTGACCTATATATTATAGGGTAACAATGAGAAAGTGTTATTTTATATCAATTTTATTTCTTTCTCTCACTTCACAAATTTTGCCGCAATCATCATCCTTGGATTTATATCCATTACATATTGGTAACTTCTGGTAATATAAATTAACCGTTGATTCTGGATTCAATAATCAGGACACGATACATCATATCTATAGAGAAGTAATAAAAGATACATTAAAGTCAAATGGATTTGTTTATAAAAAGGTTTTTGACACAAGGCATAGCACTTTCAACCCTTCGACAAAGATAAAGTTTCAAATCCCCGAAATAAATCTCGTTACTCTTAAAATCTATGATGTTTTAGGAAATGAAATTGCAACTTTGGCAAAACAAGAGAAACCTTCAGGAAATTATGAAATTGGATTTGATGGAAAATATCTTCCTAGTGGAGCTTACTTTTACCAACTACAAGCAGGTTCTTTTGTTGAAACTAAGAAGATGCTGCGTTTAAAATAAAAAAAAGGGAGTTAAACTCCCTTTAATCCCCTTCTAAATAAATTGTTATTTTAAAATTACGCCTATACGTTCTTTCTTAGCCATTAATTCTTCCTTAGTTTCCTGCCTTTCAGGATCAGGGATAATTGCTTCGCTTGGGCAAGCTGTTATACATTGCGGTTCATCGTAATAGCCAACACATTCAGTACACTTTTCATAAGCAATGTATGTATGATCGTCATTTAAGGCATCAAATTCTTCACCTTTCAATTCCCATTTATCACCTGCATTGTATATTGCATTGTTAGGACATTCAATTTCGCAGGCGTTACAATCAATGCAATCCTCAGTTATTAAGAGTGCCATATTATTTTTATTTCCAGATGTTTGTGAATATGATTTAAAGTTGATCACTTTGAATCACAAAAATTATGCCTTAAAAGGCATTTGCTTGTTTGCTTTCTTTGGTAGGATGCGTGCAGGTTAGTCTTAGGATTGGCAGAAAATTTTTCTTCTTTCCGATAATTCCTATCAAAATTGAGAATAAAATCAAAAAACAATTGTTAATATCAGCTTTACTTATTTGGAACAGCGACATTTGTTTCCTTCTGTTCTACAATGCTAATTATATTTCGGAATCTGGGAATTAACGGGAGGTAGTAACCCACAATTTTTACACGATAAGTTTTTCCAACTCTAAATAACGGGTAAAGATCATCAGCATTACTTTTGTTGTGGTAATAGTTGTTAACATTTAGAAACACTTCATCTTCGGTGAAGATAAAATATTTTTGTTGCTCACCTTTCCATATTTCCTTGTTAACAACCACAATAGATTCTTCCGTTTCTGAAAAAAATGGTTCGAAAAACAGGAATCCAAAGATTAGTATAACCAGGATTATAACAACTCCCAGAAAGATTGCTAATTTAGTCATCATGCTGCTTGGAGGCACTTTCTCAACTCACTAAATGTTAAAAATAGTCTTTTCTTATCTGTTTTATACTTCAATTTGTTATTCCTCAACCATCGAGGTAACAGGTTTACTTAAGAAAAATAATGCCAAACTAATTTTCATTTTATGTTAGTAATTCTGCTAAAAATATTAGTAGTTTTGAGGTGAAAGGTTAAAATGATGAAAAAATATTTCGTTTTTACCATACAAAACATGAAATTTACACACCTGGCTATAGTTTCCATTTTAATGATATTATTTGTTTTTATTGGCTGTACAAAGGAAAAAGAGGTAAATCAAGTTGAGAAGTTAACCCTATTAGGCAGATATGACATTAATGTACCGGAGCCGTCAGGTTTATCGCTTAACCACCAACAAAATGGATTCTGGACTGTAAGTGATGAAGATAGCTCTGTTTATGAACTTGATAGTTCTGGTAATGTTACAAAACGTATAATAGTAAACGGATTTGATATTGAGGGTATAGTTCAGGTTGATGACAGCACGCTAGCAATAGTACTGGAAAGAACCCGCGAAGTTGTTATTATAGATACAAATGGATTGGAAAGAAACCGAAAAAAATTAGATCTCGATGGAGAACTAAACGGTGGGTTGGAAGGCATAACATTCGATGACAGTACAAATCATTATTTTATTGTAAATGAAAAAAATCCTTCCTTGCTTTTGGAACTTGATGCTTCTCTAAACGAGATAAGAAGAGACACATTAAAAATTGCAAAAGATCTTTCGGGAATTTTTTATGACAGTAGTACTGAGATATTTTGGTTTTTAAGTGATGAGGATAACAGAATTATTAAAACTGATAAAAACCTAACCATCATTAATAAGTTTAAAATAAAAGTTACACAACCCGAAGGGATAACAATTAACCGTGATGGAACAAGAATTTATATAGTCTCGGATAAATACGAGAAATTGTATGTGTATGCAATTGAATAAGAAAATGTTAAACAGCTCTTGTTCTTCCCCTAATCATTTGCCAGATTGTAGTTAACACAATCTGAATATCCATAGTAAAAGACCAATTTTCTATATACCATAAATCATACTGAATGCGCTTTGCCGTTCTAAACCTGTTTTCCTCTTCATCAATCACATCACCTCTCAGACCATGTACTTGCGCCCAACCGGTTATTCCAGGTTTTACATTATGACGCAACCTTATTTCATCAACTACCTTTTCATACTTTTTATCATAGGGAATTGCATGCGGTCTTGGACCTATGACTGACATATCGCCTTTTATTACATTTATAAATTGCGGTAGCTCATCGAGATTTGATTTCCTTAAAAATTTTCCTACCCGGGTTACACGCGGATCATCTTTTATAACTGGATTAATTATTATCTCTTCTTTCTTATTTTCAACTTTCATTGTTCTGAATTTGTAGCAATGGAACACCGAATTTTTTGTACCTATTCTATCCTGAATGAAGAACACAGGGCCAGGCGAAGTTAACTTTGATACAACAAAAATTACCGGATAAAGCCAGCTCAGAATAAAAACAATAACCATAAGTGAGAATGTTATATCAAATGTTCTTTTCAAAATCCTGTTTTGAACCTCATCGAGTGGATCTCTCCTAAGAGTTATTATTGGAAAATCTCCAAAGGTTCCAATCTGAATTCTTTGAGACAGGTATTGAAAATAATCAGGAATGATATGAGTTTTAACAGCTCTTCTGTTACAAATTTTTATAATATCATTAAGCAAATTGCTGGAATCTGGCGGTAGCGCAATTAATAGTTCATCAACACTGTTTGATAGTATTAATTTCTCAAGGCTGAGTATTTTATTATTTTGTTCATCAATTTCTATTAAGCAGTTTTTTCCACTAATGGATCCGATAAGGTTATAACCAAAATCAGGATTGCTGCAAACAATTGATTTTATACTATCTGAAATTTTTTCATCGCCAACAACCAACAGATTTCGTATGTTCTTTCCTTTTTTTCTAAGAGCTTTTAATCCCTTTCTGAAAAGAATTACCCTTATACAGGTAAAAGCAATAAGAAATAATGCATAGTAGGCTATAAAATATCTTGTAAAAAGTGCTTCCCTTGCTAAAAAGATAAAAACAATTGCCGCAACAACCTGTGTGGTAGTGCTTTTAAGAATGTTTAAAAACTGTACTGGGAAATTTCTTGAATAGTGGTCATCATAAAAACCAATAGTGTTTGATGTTATTATCCACAAAACATTCAACCCAATCTGTAGAAAAAACATATAATCTTTTTCAACTAATATTTCCCACGATTGCGCAAAAACTGATGCCAGCAAAAATGCAATGTTTAATAGCAGCAAATCACTTAACAACCGGAAAAGGAAAATAGATTTTTTATTTACAATCATATTCGAAATGTGATTTTAAACAGATTTATTTTCATTAAAAAATTTTTCGGATTTATTACTTACAAAATTTTTAATATTGTTTTCAAAAATTTGTCTGCTGAACTTCTCAGCATGTTTTCTGATTATTTCTGAATCAAAAGAATTCTTTTGTTCTTCAAATTTTAATACAGCTTTTTTAATTGATTTCGGGTTTTGCCCATCAAATAGAATCCCTGTTTTACCATTTATTACAGATTCCTTAGCTCCACCTTTATTTAGAGCAATTACCGGGGTACCGCAAGCCATAGCCTCAACAAGGATAATTCCAAAATCTTCTTCGGCTGCAAAAACAAATGCCTTTGCTTTTTTCATATAAGATTTTAATTCTTGCCTGCTAAGATTTCCGACTATTTTTGTATTTGAAGCAGCCATCGCTCTAATTTTATTTTTTTCCGGGCCGCTTCCTGCAACTATTAGTTTTTTATCAGACATATCGTTAAAAGCTTCAACAACCAGGTTAAGTTTTTTGTAAGGAACCATTCGTGATGCAGCTAAGTAATAATCTTCTTTATTTGTCTCAACACTAAATTTACTTACGTCAACAGGTGGATAAATAACTTCTGCATCTCGCTCATATATCCTTTTAATTTTTTCGGCGATGTGATGAGAGTTGGCAATAAAGTAATTTACCTTCAATGCTGATTTTAGATCCCATTTGCGCAAATAATTAATAAAAATCTTTGCGGCTGTTCCTTTAAATCCCCGTAAATAATTTTCTGCCTGATCCCACACATATCTCATAGGTGAGTGGCAATAAGTTATGTGTAATTGATTTTTATTTTTTTTTATACCCTTTGCTACTGCGTGAGAACTAGAAATAATTAAATCATATCCTGAGAGATTAAGTTTTTCAATTGCAGATGGGAAAAGGGGTAAATAATTACGATGCTTTGTTTTTGCAAAAGGAAGTTTTTGTATATAAGATGTTTTGGCATATTTACCTTTTAGAATAATTTTACGAAGTTCATCGTTTAAATAATCAACCAGAGCAAATACATCTGCATCAGGAAAAACATTTACAAGCGATTCCACCACTCTTTCAGAGCCGGCGTAATTAACAAACCATTCATGAACTATTGCTGTTTTAAGTTTATGCAATTCCATCATGATTTTTTATTACTTCAAGTTCATAGTAAATTTCTCCAGCAGGTAATATCCAGCAGAACAATCTTTCATAAATTCTGTTGAATTTATTAATCAACCACTCAACCCCAATCCATTTAAATGGATTAAAAAACAGTTTATTACCATTGTGCGTTAAATATTCTCTAAATGAGATATGGACAGTTCTGATTTTAAAATTTACATTTTCCAGGTAAAAGCTATGTTTATATTTAAGTGATTTATCAAAATAATTAAAACTCCTGCTCGAGAAAAAAATAGTATGAGTTGGATCAGAATACATATTATCTGAGGAAAAATGCGGCACAGAAATTTTTATAATACAACCGTGTTTACTAATTCTGTAAAGCTCGCTAAGGACTCCTAAAAAATTCTTTGAATGTTCAAGTACATCATCAAGAATAATTTCCTCAAAAGTATTTTCTTCAAATGGCCAGGGTACTTCGTTCATATCATGTATTACATCAACCCCGTCAAGAGAAACCACATCCATTCCCGTAAAACCATTTCGTTTTCTATCGCCACAGCCAATATCCAGTTTTGTATTCATGTTCAATAAGATCATTTTATGTAATGTTTGAATAAACTTTCTTTAATTTATCAATCATATTAGTCAGCAAAAAGTTTTCCTGAAACATTAATTTTGAATTTTTTCCGAATGTTTCAAGTGTTTCTTTAGAATTTTCTAATTTGATAATTAGTTTTGATGCTGCTTCAATATCATCAATTTCAAATAAATAGCCGTTTTTATTATTAAATACAACTTCGTTGTTACCTGTAACATTACTTGCTATTATAGGAATCCCTGCTCGTGCAGCTTCCAATAAAGAATAGGGAAGACCTTCCCAAAATGAAGTTGAAATAAAAACATCTGTGCATTGTAAATATTCTAAAACATTATCTTTGTAACCCAAAAGTTTAATGTTATCGAGATTATTCTCTGCAATATTCATTTCAACCGATAATTTTTCTTCACCATCTCCAAGTAAAATGAACAGGATGTTTTTATTATTAGTAAGGAATTTGGCTATTTGAAGCATAGCCGGAATATTTTTTGCTTTATCAAAACGGAGCACAGATATAACAAGGAATTTATCAATGGGCAAGTTCAGTTTATTTCTCAGTTCCATTTTTGCAGGATATATATTTTCATCCTTTTCAATGGAATTGTAAATCACTATGGATTTTTCTTTACTGAATAGATTATTATCAATACAACGCTTCTTTTCGCCGTGAGAAACATTTATGAACTGATTGGTTAATTTACCAAGTAGGCGTTCAATAAAAATATAGATAAGTTTCATGATTCTAGAATATGATTCAATATGAAGACCATGAAATGTAAAAATCACGTATAATTTTGGATGGAATATTTTTGCCAATCTTGCATAAATTCCCGCACCTTTACCATGCGCATGTATTATATCAATCTTATTATGTTTTATGAAACGGGATAAGCGAAAAAAATACTTAATAGAGAAAGAGCGATAAGGCAGTTCAAGGAAATTTGAACTTCCCAGGTATGAATTCCATTTCTCACCGTAAGGCTTTTCAAGTGGGGCAGCACAATAAACATTATAAATTGCATTAAAATTCTCTATTAGCTGATCAATATGAGTTGTAGCTCCACCATAACCTGAGCGCAAAGAAATATATAGTATTTTCTTTTTCATTAATGATTTATTAAATGCATTAAATTAAATCTTTATATTGTGAACAAATAGTTATCCTTATATTTGCAAACAAAATAATAGAAATAGTTTTATTTATAGATGAAAATCTCGATAGTAACTCCAACATTTAATTCTGAAATCGTAATAACCGGAAATATTAATTCAATCCTTAATCAATCATATAAAAATTTTGAGCAAATAATTATTGATAATGAAAGTAACGATAACACTTTAGATGTTGTAAAAAGTGAATATGTTAAAAGAAATTCAACAGAAAAGTTACAAATATTAAGTGAAAAAGATAACGGCATTGCAGACGCATTCAATAAAGGAATAAAGTCATCTACTGGAGAAATAATTGGAATTCTTAACAGTGATGATAAATACTTTGATAATGATGTGCTGAAAAAGGTTGTGATCTGCTTTGCAGATGCTGACATATTATTTGTACACGGCAATATATATTTTGATGATAAAATTTTTGGTTCCAATATTAGAAAACCTTTAATGTGCAGAATTACAAATGCAATGCCTTACAATCATCCCGCAATGTTCTTTAGAAGAGAAGCATACACAGAACACGGTTACTATGATTTAAATTATAAGTATGCAATGGATTTTGAGTTAGTCTGTCGTTTTAGTAACAGAATTTCAGGATTTAAGAATAAGGGAGTGTATCTTAATGGTGATCCGCTGGTTTCTATGAAAGGCGGTGGTGCTTCCTGGAAGAATGAAATGGAATCTCTAATTGAATCAAGAATAGCATTAAAGAAGTATAACTTTTGGAATTTTGATGCAAAGAAAAATTTTTTTTTAAGAAAAATTCGTATAAGAGTTAAGCAACTTCTAATAAAGATTAAATTAGGCAAACTGGTTTATATATGGCGTAAGCATAAATGGAAAAATTAATCTTCTGTAAATGATAACCGACCTCAACAAAATATGTGATAGTTTTCCAAATGTGGTGCAGATAAATTTCATTTCAGTAAGCGAAACTGATCCTTCCAGAAAAACTTATTCTCTGGATGATATAGTTATTAAATCTCGAAAAATTGGTGAAGACAGAACGGCACATTTGCGTACAAACAACTTAAAAGAAGAATACGAAATACTTAAAATTCTTGATCCAGTAAAAAGTATTCCCAAACCGCTTCATTATTTTACCAATGAAAAATTCGAATTGTTGTTTATCGATTTTGTACCAGGTTTGCAGCTTTATAATCTGCAGCTATCATTTTATCAAACATTTTTGGTTACTATAAAGGTATTAATAATTTTATTTAAATTAACTTGCAAAGGTATCTCTCATAATGATGTTACACCCCAGAATGTTCTAATAACTGAAAGTAGAAAGGTATCGCTCATAGATTTTGATCAAGCGGTAAAAACAACATTTTTTAAAGCATTTGCAGGAAATTTTTTTGGATATAAATGTGGAGAATCGAAAGTGAGCTTTGGGCTTAATACAATTATAAAGGATTATTTAAGAAAGCATTTTCCGAATATTATTTTTTCAGTTAAAAGATTGCTTGGCAGAAATCCCGAATTTGAAGATCATAAACTACCTGCAATCAGCAGCGATGCAAATCCTAATCTGAAACTATTATTAAATGCCTGGGAACTTGCACAAAAATCAAATGCAAGCGCACCTGCACTGCCGTTAGCATATTATGCAATTGATTTTGAAGGATATCACTTTCCCGGAGAAAGACCCTGGGAGGAAAGATGGAAAAGGTTAGAAGAATTATCAGACTATTCCGGGAAAAATATTTTAGAGCTTGGATGCAATATGGGATTGCTTTCAATTAACTTATTAAGGGAAAAAGATGCTGCAAAATGTATTGCAGTTGATCACGATAAAAAAATACTTGAATCAGCTAAGATTATAAGCAAAGCATTTAATGTTGAACCCATTTTTTATCAAATTAATTTTGATTCTTCAAAAAATTGGGAAAATGAATTTCTGAATCATGATATTGATATTGTATTTGCACTTAATGTTCTCAACTGGGTAACTGATAAGGAAAGGTTTCTAAATTTCTTATCGAACTTTAACGAAGTTATTTTTGAAGGACATGATACTGTGGAAGTAGAGCGGTCGCGTTTTGAAAGAATAGGTTTTAATAATATTGAAGAGATTGGATTTAGTGAAAGGGAGAGAATTATTCTAAGATGCAGAAAGTGATTTAATGAATTATTCTGAGGAGGATAGTAAGAGTACACAACTTGTTAAACGCGATTTAAAATTATCTGTTTTAACAGGGCCACTAACATTTATAATTCCTTCTGTTGCATATCTGTTTTTATATCCTATTATTTTGTCCCGATCGAGTTTAGAAGTCTTAGGGATTTGGTCACTGTATGTTACTACAGCAACGTTCTTTACGGTTGCAGATATTGGTTTTAGCCAGCATTTTATACGTGAAGCCGGAAGTGATCGCGAAGAGGCTGTAATATTCAATTTAAAAAAGGAAAAACTATCTGCTAAACGATTTTATTTACTGCTCTGCTTATTAGGTTTGGTGTTTATAGTAATACTTAGAAACTCACTATTCATTATCGAGGAACAAACTTATTCAGCTTCGGGATTATTCTATTCTGCAGTTGTTTTAATTATTGGCACAACAATTCAACTTTTATCTTCACTTGATGCATCAATCCTTTCCGCGCGTTCAGATAATTATTTTGTAAAATTAATAAGAAGCGTATCTCCAATTTTTACTTACAGCGTTGCTATAGTCGGTGCGCTGCTTTCTTTTCCAATCGAAGGATTTGCAGCGGGTTATTTAATGGCAAATATCTTCCTGTTGATAGTTTATCATTTTAGATTGAGATCAAAACATTCTGCATGGCATAACATAAAGGTTAATTTAACTTTAAAAGAAACAAAAGAAATGCTTAATAAACTTTTTAAAAAAGGCTGGCAGTTATATAGTGTTTCACTTGGAATGATTTTAAGACAGCCTGTATTACGTTATGTTATCTTTATTATGATGGGTTTACCCGCAGTTGGTATTTTTGATATAGCCATAAGAGTAACGACTACTTTACGGGATGTTATTACTTCCGGTTTTGCATCACTTTATCCTTCGTTTGCCTACTTTTACAGGAAGAATGATAATAAAAAACTAATTGAGATCATCTCAATTTCTCTAATACTGCTTATGCCAGTTGGTGCTGTTTCTGCAATGATATTGATAATATTTCCAGAGTTTATTTATAAAATATGGCTTGGAGATTTTCCTGCTGGTATTATTTCTGCTACTATCATTCTTGCAGTATGGCAGTTTATTACAATGTTAAATGTACCTTTCTGGTATTTACTCCAGGCATCGAAAAATGAAAAAATAGCTGCAATCGCTGTTTGGGCACATACAATTTCAATATTACTGTTGCTATTATTAATCTTTATTCAATTAAGTATAACCTTAGACCAGTTACTTATTTATTGGCTGATAACAGCATTGTTAACCCAATTTTTAATTTACTTTTTTGTGGAAAAGAAACTTTCGATGCTGTGGATTTTATTCAGAAATCAAAGTTTTAATATAGTATTATTTGCTAGCGTTGGTTATTTAGCTGTAATCTCAATTGCAAGTTTTGTTATATCTATAAACAGCAAATTTCAATTGATATCTGCTCTTATCATCACCGCATTATTCATTATTTCACTTTCGCCAATATACTTTCGGATAATCAAAAAAAGTTTTTCTTTTAGAAATTATGCTGCTAATGATTAAAATGATCATAATTGCTGCTTACGCATTAAAATTACTTAACGGAAAATTTCATTAAATTGTTGTAATTTTGGGCAATAAAGAAATAACTAAGGAGAAATGATATGTCTGGAGAAAATCATCAAATACTTTTTATGCAGCTTATAATGCAGAACCAGCAAATAGCAATGATGGCGATGGGAAAAATTAAAAATCCTGTTACAGATAAAATTGACAGGAATTTAGATTATGCAAAGGTATCCATTGATACGCTGGATATGCTGCAGGCAAGAACTAAAGGTAATCTTACAGAATATGAAGAAAAATTTTTAGCAGAAGCTTTGAAAGATTTGAAACTTAATTATGTAGATGAAATTGAAAAGGATAAAGCTGGAACAACTGGCAATAAAGAAGATGATGAGAAAAAAAGTAGTGAAGAAAATCAAACAGAAAAAAAAGAATAATTGTATAGCAAAATGTTAATTGGAATAATAGCAAATATTACTAAAGAAAATGTTTCTGAAGTTGTTTCTTCATTTATCAAAAAGCTGAAAGCAAACGGGTTGGATTATATTCTTACAAATGCACTTGCTGAAGAAAAGGATAAGATTAAAATTGAACTTGATGAAAATTTGCCATCCGATGACAGTGAAATCTATGAAAAAAGCGATATTATATTTTCCATTGGTGGTGATGGGACAATGCTTTCTACAGCCTTTCATGCACATTTTTATGATAAGCCGGTACTCGGTATAAATTTAGGCAAGCTTGGCTTTTTAGTTGAAACTGATATTAAAAACATTGATAAAGTTATTGAGTTAATTAAGAATAAAGATTATACAGTTGAAGAAAGAATGGTAATTGAAGGTGTTTGTGATTTTCCTTCTAGCGAGAAACTTTATGCTGTAAATGATATAGTGATTGAAAAAGGCGGCTGGTCCAAAATGATTGAACTGACAGTATGGATAGAAGGCGAATATGTTACAACTTTTTCAGCAGATGGATTAATCGTTGCAACCCCAACCGGTTCAACGGGTTATTCTTTATCAGCTGGCGGACCGATAATAACGCCAACTGCTAAAGCTATTACTCTTTCACCAATCTCGCCTCATAGTTTAACCGTAAGACCCCTAATAGTTTCCAGTAACCAGGAAATTGTAATTAAAGCAGATTCGCTTTATAAAGAAGTACAAGTTAACTGCGATGGGCAGAGAGTTTTTTCTTTCCCTCCACCCATAGAAGTAAGATTGAGAAAAAGCGAAAGACCGCTTAAGGTTGTACAGACTTCCTTAACAACTTACTTTGGTACTTTAAGAAGCAAGCTTTTGTGGGGAGTTGATGCAAGACATGATAACATTAACAACGAAGAACAGCAATGAAAAATCCAATTATAATATTCCTCATAATTCTTTTTTCATCAGTAAGTTTTACGCAAGATTATAATTCAATTGTAATTGATGATAAATCTGAAAAACCAATGCTTATTGGCAATTGTACAAGAGAAGCTTTTGATGATACATCATTTTCCGGATGGTGGATTGAAGAATATAATTCGTATGAAGTTGATATTGAAACTGCTGAACTGTTAAAAGATAATTGGGATAATGTTGAAATAACACTTGTTATGGGAACCTGGTGCAGCGATAGCAGAAGGGAAGTTCCAAGGTTTTATAAAATTTTAGATGAAATTAAATATCCTTCAGAAGTTGTACACCTGATAAATGTAAACAGGGAAATGGTTGGGCTTGAAGATGAAGTTGATGGATTGGATATTCATTTTGTACCTACAATGATTTTTTATGGGAGAGGCAAAGAATTGGGTAGAATTGTTGAAATGCCTTTTGAAAGCTTGGAAAAGGATATGCTGAAGATATTACAAAAATGATTCATTTATAAAATAAAAACGGTTCACTTGATTGTGAACCGCAATAGCTTTCACTAAATGTCTAAAAATTAAACTTCTTCAAATACCGGCAAATTACTTTTCTTTTTCTTCCCCTGCTTTTTAACCGGTTTTACTTTTTCCTTTTTTGTAGAAAATCCATCAGGATTATTCTTATCAGCATAATTTTTATACGAATAGACTTTGTTTTTAAAGTTACGTAATATAACCTGTTCTTCATCTTTGTGTAAAACGTAATTAGGAAGTAATGGTATTTTACCACCCCCACCCGGCGCATCAATTACAAAATGCGGAACCGCAAGCCCGCTTGTATGCCCACGCAATGCTTCAACTATCTTTAAGCCAGTTTCCACTGATGTACGGAAGTAATTTGCACCTTTTGTTTCATCCGCCATATAAATGTAGTAAGGTCTTACACGTATTTTCAACAGTTTTTGCATCAGCTCTTTTACAACTTCAGGATTATCGTTAATATTTTTCATAATAACCATCTGGTTTCCAACTGGTACGCCATTATCAGCAAGCATTGTGCATGCTTTAGTACTCTCATCTGTTATTTCCCAGGGATGATTAAAATGAGTATTAACATAAACAGGATGATATTTTTTAATTATATCACAAAGTTTTTGTGTTATTCTCTGTGGAAGAACAACCGGCATCCTCGTTCCAAGTCGTATAATTTCAATATGAGGAATTTCTCTTAGCCTTTTAAGAATTTTTTCCAGCATTGCATCAGTAAGCATTAAAGGATCGCCGCCGGAAAGTATTACATCTCTTATCTCTTTGTGCTCTTCAAGATATTTGAATGCGCTTTCCAATCCCTTCATGGAAATTTTACCTGAATTACCCACTTTTCTCTTTCTTGTACAGAAACGGCAGTAAATACCACACTGGCTGGTTACAAGAAAAAGTGCGCGATCAGGGTAACGATGAGTGATATTTGGAACGGGGCTCATCGCATCTTCGTTCAACGGATCTTCTTCAGCTTCAAAATCCACTAATTCAAGTTTATCCGGTACACACTGTAACCATATTGGATCCCCCGGGTAACGGATTAAACCTAGGTAGTATGGATTTATTCGCGCCTGGAAGAATTCATCCAGTTCTTCAGCAACTTTCCTATCAAGGTTAAATTTATCAACCAGCTGATCAACTGTGTGAACACTTTCCCTCACCATTTTTTGCCATAGTTCCATAATGGATCCTTAGTTGTTCTTATTATTAAAATATTTTCCAAATATCAGCAAGCTTTCACCTTTGGAATAAAAATCATTTATTTGAGAAATAATTGTGTAATTATTTCGCATGTAAAAATTTCTTGTTGCGTTATAACTTTCTTTTGATGATGTTTCTATCAACATCCATCTGCCATTGTTTTTAGTTACAAATTCTTCTGCATGTTCCAATAATTCTTTACCTATTCCTTTTTTACCATGTTCAGGATCAGTAACAATCCAATAAAGATCGTAAACTGCATCGGTTAAAGGTCTTCTGCCGGTACAATGATAACCAATAACCGTACCATCAATTTCATAAACAAATACATTATAATCTGTTTGCAGCGGATTTGAAGCAGTTATATCAATTAATTCCATTGCAACTTTAATATCTTCTTTTTTAAAAAGCGGTACCTTATTTAAAATACCTTCAATTATATTTTTATCAGCCGGCTTTAACCTGCGTATCATTTACTTTCTTTCTTGTAAGAGCAAAATTTACAATTGTATTTAGCAGCTCTTTATGTTTTATTCCTGCTGAGGCTGCTGCTCTTGAAAATCCAGAATCAGTTGATATATCTGGATTAGGATTTACTTCAATAACAAAAGGTATATTGTTTTTATTAAGTCTCATATCAATACGCGCATAATCTCTGCAGTCAAGTGCTTTGAATGCAGTAATTGCTAAATTATTTATTTTATTCAGTACTCTTTCATTAAGCACCGCCGGACAGATTGGCTTTGTATGTTTATAATAATCACTTTCTGCAATCCATTTGCTGTCATAAGTAACGATTCTTGGTAATTTTTTTGGTAATCCTTTAAAATTAATTTCAGAAACAGGAAGAACATTTATACCCAATACTGCCACATTTAACTCTCTTCCTTTAATGTATTCTTCAAGAATTACTTCCTGCTTGTATGTTTCAGTTAAAAATTTAAATTGCTTGCGCAGTTCAGTATAGTTATATATTACAGAATACTCAGAAATTCCGATGCTGGCATCCTCACTTAACGGTTTTATTATTGCCGGATATTTAATTGGAATATCTTTTCTGGTAAACCTTGAATTAGGCTTTAATATAATGTGCTGTGGTGTTTTTATTCCTTTTGAGTTAAGAATGTTTTTTGTTTTGTCTTTATTCAAACAATTTCCAAGTGAAGCAGGATTACAACCTGTATATTCATATCCAAGCAGTTCAAACAAACCAGCCATGCACCATTCGTATGATGAAATTCCTTCTACCGATTCAACAAAATTGAAAATTACATCAGGATTAAAACTTTTAATATTATTTATTGATTTTTGAACATCGCGATCTATTGCCAGGGTGCTGACATCTGTAAAATATTCTGAAAGTGATTTTTTAATTACATTTAGTTCCTTTAAAAAACTCTTTTCAGAAAGATCTGTCCCCTTTGGTCCACTAGTTACCGGTTTACCGTTATAAATAGTAAAAATACTTACCGGTGCGTTATAGCAAATCAATATTTTTGCTTCTGTTTTCAAACCAGGTTATACCTCATTGCAGCAGCAAACAGAACACTCTGTATCATTTGGTTATAATCCATACCTGCTGCTCTAGCCGCTTTAGGAAAACTTGAATTTTCAGTTGGATCAGGCATTATTCCGGGTAATGGATTAACCTCAATTATATTTGGAACATTATTTCCATCTAATCTGATATCAACTCTGCTCCAATCTTTACAATTTAAAATTCTGTATGCTTTTAAAGCTATATCACATATTTTACTTTCAAGTTCAGCATCAATATTTGCAGGGCATTCAAAAACATCAAAATCACTTTCCTTTGTATCAAGAATCCATTTGGTTTCATAGGAATAAAGAGGAAGAATGTCTTTAGGAAATTTTTCAAATTTAATTTCAATGATTGGCAGAATGTTTATATTTTCACCGTTACCAATTATTGCAACTGTAAACTCTCTTCCAGGTAAAAACTCTTCAATAAGTGCTGGTTGGTTATAGTGCTGCAGAATTTTTTCAGCTTCTTCGGTTAAATGAAGATGATCATTTACAAAAGATGAAGAATAAATTCCTTTGCTGGATCCTTCAGAAACAGGTTTTACAATTACAGGATAAGTAAAATTATTTACAGGAATGTTTTTTTGTTTATCGGCTATCATAAATTTCGCATTTGGAATTTTATGATAGGAAAGAATTTCTTTCGCTCTCGCTTTATCCAAACAAATTCCTAATGTTAAAGCATCAGAACCAGTATAAGGTATGCCAAGCATTTCTAACATGGCAGGAATTTGTGATTCACGATTAACCCCATTTAAACCTTCTGCAATATTAAACACTATATCGGGTTTTAAATCTCTCAATTTTTCGTATGCAAATTTATCTGCTTCAATCATTGTTGCATTATGAAAACATGCAATTGCATCCTTCACTGCATTAATTGTCTCCCAAGTATCCCACTCAGCAAAAGTATCCGGTGATAACTGTAACTCGCTGGCAAATTTCTTTTGGTTTGGGGGTAAGTCTTGGAAGAAAGTTTCACTTTCCGGTTTTACATTAAAGGTTAAAGCAACATTTAACCGTGAGTTAAACGTGGACGATAAAATTTTTACTCCTTTTAAATTTTTTTTATAACAAATATAATCTTTATAACATTTAAGTCAACAAGTTTTAAAAAGTGTTTAAATTTTTTTTTTAGCACAATTTAAACAGTTTTTAAAATAATTAATGTTAGCAATGGAAATATTTTCGAAAATATTTCTTACATGAAAAATAATTTTACTGTAATGAAATTAATCGACACTTAGCATGTAAGCTATTGATAGGTGTTTACGGCATGCAGTAAATTTTTAGTGCTAGGCTATCTCAGCGTACTTTAAATTTTTAGAGTAATGAGAACGCAAATTTTTTCCTATAACTTCGTTCAATTCAGATTTTAATCCAAAATCTTTTTTTATTAATTCGAAGGTAATTTTTTTAATTTTATAAATTAATTCGCTGTCTTTAACAATATCGGTGTACTTTAAATTTGGGAAACCACTTTGCGTTGTTCCAAATATATCACCGGGTCCTCGTAACTTTAGGTCAACTTCTGCAATTTTAAAACCATCAGTTGTCCCAACCATTGTTTGTAATCTTATTGATGATTTATACTTTTCCAATTGTGTTGTGGAGAGATATTCGGGAAAAATAGAGTTGACATTTTGATTTAAAGCAAATTTGCTATCTGTAACTAAAATACAGTATGCTTGTTTATTACTTCTTCCAACTCTACCTCTTAACTGGTGAAGTTGTGATAATCCAAAACGATGCGCATCATTAATTACAATAATATTAGCATCCGGTATATCAATTCCCACTTCAATTACCGTTGTGGAAATTAATACTTCGAATTCTTTTTGAAGAAATCGAATCATTTTATCTTCTTTTTCCTGCCAATTCATTTTTCCATGAATTAATCCTATGTTTAAATTTTTTAAATAAGTGCTTTTTAGTTCATTAAAATAGGATTCAGCAGCTTTTAATTCCAACTTTTCTGATTCTTCAACAAGTGGATAAACTATAAATGATTGATAGCCTTCTTTTGATTTATCATAAATATAATTGTAGATATCCGGTAGCTTTTCATCTCCGCGTAAAACAGTTTTTATTGGTTTCCTGTTTTTGGGCATTTCATCTATAACAGAAACATCCAAATCACCATATACAGTCATAGTAAGAGTTCTTGGAATTGGTGTTGCACTCATAATTAATATTTCTGGCGTTTTACCCTTGCTCTGGAGTTTTGATCTTTGCTTTACTCCAAATCTGTGCTGTTCGTCTATTACCACCATACCAAGATTTTTATAAATCACTTTCTCTTCAAATAGTGCGTGGGTTCCAATAATGATATCTGCATTTTGCTTCTCAATATCTTTTAAAACACTTTCTCTTTCAGATTTTTTTTGTCCTCCCAATAGCAAGGCAACATTAATTTTCTTTTCATTATCAGTTTCAAAAAGATTGCTCAGCATTTTTGTAATATTTTTTGCATGCTGATCAGCTAAAATTTCTGTGGGCGCCATAAGTGCTGCCTGAAAGCCGTTATCAACAGCGATTAATATTGCAATGATTGACACAATTGTTTTTCCACTGCCAACATCTCCCTGTAGCAACCTGTTCATTGGTTTTTCTAAAAGCAGGTCTTGTTTAATTTCCGCAAGCACTTTTAATTGGGAAGCGGTAAGCTTATATGGAAGTGTTTTTATAAAATTATTAACCAGGTTTGATTTAACACTCATTACATTACCTTTCAACTTGGTACGGTAACTATATTTTCTAAAAGCGACCAGAGTTTCAAGATAAAATATTTCTTCAAATTTTAACCTGTATAATGCTTCCTCAAGCTTTTTCCCACTTTCTGGGAAATGATAATTTTTAACTGTTTCTGTTAAAGTAAGAAGAGAATTTTGTTTGATAATATCCAAAGGAAGTGTTTCTTCAAGTTTGTCTGAATACTTTTCAACTGCATTGTAAATTATCCTTCGCAAACTTAAATCTCCAAGATTGGTTAGTCTAAGTTCTTTTGGGATTTTATAAAATGGAATTATCTTCCCTGTATTTAAAAAATTATTTGATTCTTCTTTAGTGATTCTATCAAAATCAGGATGAATAAATTGGAGTTTATTATACCTGCTGATTTCTGGCTTAGAAGAAATTGCAAATATATCTCCCTCATTAAAAACGGAATGAAAATATTTTACCCCTTGAAACCAAACGCACTCAAAAATTCCTGCTGAATCCTGAAAGTGAACAATTAATAACTCTTTTTTACCAAACCTTTTTTTTTCTTTATCTACAACAGTTGCAATTATAGTAAGCTCACCATCGTAGCCATTTTTAGCATAACCGTATGCTTTAACAGCAGTTAGAACAGTAGTTCTATCTAAATGTCTCGATGGAAAATAGAACAGCAGATCGCGTATGCTATTTATGCCGACTTTTTTAAAACTCTCGGCGCGTTTTGGTCCAACAGATCTTAAAAATCTTACAGACTGTTGTAGAATGTTATCATCAATTGAATTCATTGGAATAAAAATAATTGAAGAAGGCTGTAAAGACAAAATATATTTAAGATAATTTTTTCTTTTAATATGGTTAACTTTGATTATATAATATTCTATATAATCAAATCAATTTGTTAATACATATTAGAGATTACATTTGAACTGGAAAAATTTATTAAACGATAAAAGACTTGGCGTAAATCCATATTCTGGCAATACATTGGAAGGAAGAAGCCAATTTCAAAAAGATTTCGATCGAATTGTATTTTCACCTGCATTTAGAAGGTTACAGGATAAAACCCAGGTATTCCCTTTACCGGAAAGTGATTTTGTTCATACAAGATTAACACACAGTCTTGAGGTTTCAGTTGTAGGAAGATCACTTGGTAATTTAGTTGGGAAAAAAATTCTTGATCGACATCCTGAATTGAAAGATGAGTTTACTAAATTTCATTTTGGGGAAGTAGTTGCAGCTGCATGTCTTGGACACGATATAGGAAATCCTCCGTTTGGGCATTCAGGTGAAAATGCAATAGGAGAATATTTTAAAACCGGTGATGGAAAAAGATTTCAACAAAATATTAATGATGAAAAGAAGTGGCTGGATCTTATTAAGTACGAAGGTAATGCGCAGGGTTTTAGGATTATTACTACCCTGCAAAATCCTGATATTGATGGTGGGTTGCGGTTAACATATGCATCACTTGCAACTTTTACAAAGTATCCCAAAGAAGCATACTCAGCAGATAGTCTAATTGATTTAACTAAAAAAACCGCGTATAAAAAATTTGGTTTCTTTCAGGAAGAGAAAAATATTTTCAAAGTAATTGCTGAAGGCGTTGGATTGATAAAAATTGATGCAGATGGTTACTGGTGGTGCAGGCATCCTCTTTCATTTCTGGTTGAAGCCGCTGATGATATTTGTTACGGAATTATGGATTTGGAAGATGGTTTCCGGCTTGGATTAATTTCTTTCAAAGAAACTGAAGATCTATTATTTCCACTAGTTCCACAAACTGAACTGGAAGATTATAAAGGAAGAGATGAAAATGAAAAAATCGGATACCTAAGAGCTAAGGCGATTAGTGAACTTGTTAACGAGCTTGCTGATAAATTTGTTGAAGAGGAACATAATTTTCTTAAAGGAAAATTTGAAAACGAGTTGATATCGGTTATAGAAAAAGCTTCCACGTTAAAGAATATAAATGAAATATCAATTGAAAAAATTTACAACTATAAAAGTGTTATAGAACGAGAAGTTGCAGGCTACGAGGTTTTAGGTGGTTTACTGGATATTTTTATTAACGCTTATAACGAATTTTATGATGGAAACCTTTCAAGAAGAAACAGGGCGATCGTGTTCCTTTTACCCAAAAGAATTACTAAGCAACCACCGGACGATCTTTATCTGCGATTGTTAAATATAATTGATTTTGTTTCAGGTATGACTGATTCATATGCTGTTTCACTTTTTAGAAAGATTAAAGGAATTTCTCTGCCGGGAGGAAGAGTTACTGAATAATTAAATATTTATAAATGGCGATTTTAATTATTGATCGTTATTCGGTTTTCATATCACGGGTCATCAAATCTGTGGTTGCTTTAATAGGATCTTTATCTTCGAAGAGAATTTTGTAAACTTCATTTGTAATAGGAGTTTCAACATCGTACATTTCTGCAAGCTGAGATGCGGACCTACTAGTTTCAACACCTTCTGCAACCATTTCCATTCTTTTTAAAACATCCTTTAGTTTCTTGCCTGCACCAATTTGTTCACCAACAAACCGGTTACGGCTATGCTTACTCATACAGGTAACAATTAAATCACCCATACCAGAAAGACCTGTGAAAGTTTCAGGTCTTGCACCCATTGCTAAACCGAGTCTTGAAATTTCAGCAACACCTCTTGTCATTATTGCAGCTTTCGTATTATCCCCAAACTTAGCACCATCAATAATTCCTGCGCCAATTGCAATTACATTTTTGAAAGCACCACCAAGTTCTACTCCAAAAATATCTGTGGATGAATAAACCCTGAAGTAAGAATTCATAAAAGCAGCCTGAATTGACTTTGCAGTATCCAAATCTGTTGAAGCTGCTGTAACTGTTGTTGGAATTCTCTTTGCAACCTCTTCTGCATGTGAAGGACCAGAAAGTACCCCGATCTGTTCATCTTTCAAAGATGGGTGAACATCTTTTAGCATTTGAGACATCGTTAATAATGTATTTTTTTCAATACCTTTTGCTACACTAACGAGTATTGAGTTTTTAATGTTATTGAATTTAATTTTCTTTATTGCTCCGCGCAGAAATTGTGATGGAACAGCTAGCACGATAAGATGCTGATGGGTAGTTGATTCTTCAAGATTGTTTGTAATAATTATTTCTTTAGGGATTTTTATTCCAGGTAGTAGATCAACATTTTCACGTTTCTTATTTAATTTTGCTGCGTAGCTTTTTCTGTATTCCCAAAGAGTAACATTATGCCCGTTGTAATGAAGCAGAATTGCCAGGGTGGTACCCCATCCGCCCGCACCAAGTACTGATATTTTCATTTAATCAGGTTTTAGGTTTTTTCTTAAAACTGATTTTATTTTCGTTTCCGTTAAGCAAACGGACTAAATTTTTCCGGTGTGTAAAAATAACCAAAAGTGCTATACCAACTATAAATGGGAAAAGAGTATTATATCCAATAATATCCACATGAAAAACATTTTCCCTAATATATAAAACAGATGGAACTGCAATTGCAGTAAGAATAGAACCGAGTGAAACATATCTTGAAATGGAAACTACAAGTACAAACACACCGAGTGCAATTAACATATCAATTGTAATAAGCATTAATAACATGCCAAGAGCAGTAGCAATACCTTTGCCTCCCTTAAAACCGGCAAAGATAGTCCAGATATGTCCAATAACAGCAGCCATTCCTGCAATTATTTGAACAAGAGTAAAGTCATCAAATGGTGAAACGTTGGTAAAAGGAAGCGGTCCGTAAAACAATCTAGCAATAAAAACAACGGCAATTGCACCTTTAAGTGCATCCAATAAAATTACCAATAAACCATGCTTCCAGCCAAGCACTCTCAGCACATTTGTTCCGCCGGCATTTCCGCTGCCATGCTTTCGTATGTCAATTCCCTTTGCAGCTTTACTAATTATTATGCTGTTCGGAATGGAACCAACAAGGTATGATAATATTATGATGATTGCCAGTAATAACATATACACTATTTTTCAATTAAATCGTAATTAAACCTAATTAATATATGAACAATAAACAACGAATTTTTGTGCCACTATTTTATTGAGTTTGGTAACAATTTGATGTATAAAAAATGTAAAAGTTGCATAATTACCACTTTATTTAATTTATTCAGATGAAATTAATTGAAAACCAAACCAAAAACTACTTTTGTTTTAAAACGCTGTTTTAATATATTAACCGTCTAAATTTTAAGGAGAATAAAGTGGCAAAATCACAATCTTTTTCGGATAAAGTAAAGAAAAAGAAGAAATCTGAATTTATTACAGTAAAAGTAGTTAAAACAATTAAAACCGATAAGGGAAACTATAAGTTTAGTGAGAAATTTGTCCAGGTTGATGATATTAACAAGATATCTGAGTTGAAATAATCGCTTTTAACAATTCATTTCTGCTCATCCTGCTAATTTACTCATCTTTTTTTAGTTGTAGAATCAAAAATTACCTTGGATTAAACAGGATTTTTTTTAAATTAAGAAAAACTTAAATAGTTATCGGAGGATAAACTAGTAATCCCCTCTCGCAGAATTTAGTCTGGATGGGGAAATTAAATTTTTTCGTTAATAAATTAGGATGTTTTAAATGAAAAACCCTGAAAAAATGAAATTTTATGGTGTAAGGGACATTGATAACATCCCACAACTTGAGGCTCTTAGTAAAGAACAAAAATTTGAGTTAAAAGTTGTATCATCTGTCCTTCCCTTTAGAGTAAATAATTACGTTCTGGAAAATCTGATTGATTGGAGCAAAATACCCGCTGACCCAATTTACCAGCTCACTTTTATGCAGCGTGAAATGCTAAGTGAAGATCAGTTTAATCTAATGGCTGATGCACTTCTTGGTGATAATACAAATGATGAAATAACAAACATCGCTAATCAAATAAGGATGGAACTAAATCCTCATCCCGGTGGACAGATGACTTTAAATGTTCCGAAGTTAGATGAAAAGCGTGTGGCAGGAATTCAGCACAAATACAGAGAAACAGTTTTAATATTTCCATCCAGCGGGCAAACATGTCACTCCTATTGTACATTCTGTTTTAGGTGGGCACAGTTTGTTGGTATGACTGATCTTAAATTTGCTACAGAAGAATCAGGTAGATTTCAAGAATATTTAGCTAATCAGCAAGATGTTACCGATATACTAATTACTGGCGGCGATCCAATGATTATGAGTGCAAAAAACTTAGCTGTTTATATTGAACCTCTGTTAAAATCTGAATTTGATCACATTAGTAACATAAGGATTGGAACTAAATCCGTAGCTTACTGGCCGTACAGATTTATAAGTGATAAAGATACAGATGATATTCTTAGATTATTTGAAAAAGTAATTGACGCTGGTAAGCATTTATCAATTATGGGGCATTACAATCATTGGCAGGAGCTATCAACTGAAGCTGCACAAACCGCGATTAAAAAAATTAGAAATACTGGCGCACAAATTAGAACTCAATCTCCATTAGTAAAACATGTAAATGATGATCCGGCAGTTTGGGCAAGACTATGGAAAGAGCAGGTTAAACTTGGTGCAATTCCTTATTATTTCTTTATTGAAAGAAATACCGGTGCAAAGGAGTATTTCTCAATTCCGCTTACCAAGGCTTTTAAAATTTACAGCGAAGCTTATAAACAGGTTTCCGGTTTATGCAGAACAGTTAAGGGTCCCTCAATGTCTACACTTCCGGGCAAAGTAATTGTGGAGGGAATTACACATATAAACGGTGAAAAAGTATTTGTACTTAATTTCTTGCAAGCTAGAAATCCGGAATGGGTAAAAAATCCATTCTTTGCTGAATACAGTTCTACCGCAACTTGGCTTAATGAACTAACGCCGGCTTTTGATGAAGAAAAATTTTTCTACCAGGATGAATTGAATGAATTAATTAAAGCAAAAGAAGGACAAATGTTTTTTGATATATATGATGATGAAGAAGTACTGATTAATTCTTCTTTTGATACAGATTATTAGTTCAATTCCGCTTAAAAAATTTATGCGAATAGTTTAAGGTTTATACTACCTTCCAGCTGAAGCAGTTTTTCTTTTACATCCAAACCACTTCCGTAACCTACCAGATTTCCATCAGCACCTAAAACTCTATGGCATGGTATAACAATTGGAAGTGGATTTGCACCATTTGCTTTTGCAGCAGCTCTTATTGATTTTAAATTTCCCAATCTTAAGGCAAGTTCCTTGTATGATATGGTTTTACCAAAGGGAATTTTTAATAATTGTTTCCAAACTTTTTTCTGAAAATCAGTACCAATAATTTCTAGTGGAAGATCAAATTCCTTTCTTTTATGATTAAAATATTCCTTCAATTGAATAAATATTCCAAACATATATGGATCATCATTTCTTAAAGTAGTAAAATTCGGCTGTTCTTTCCTTTCAACTGCAGAATTAATTACGATGTTTCTTATCGCATGCTGTGAAGAAATAACATCAATTGCTATTCCATTAAAAGAATCAGAACTTATAAAAAATTTTTCCATTACTCACTGACATAAAAAAGGGAAGAAATCATTTTTAAAGACCTCTTCCCTGTATGATAAAAAACAAATTTAAATTATGCAGCCACAACTTCAATTGCAGGGTTAATATCTCTTCTTAACAAACCTTCAATTGCCATCAATGTTCCACTTATAGCACTTGGGCAGCTTCCGCACGCACCCTGGTATCTTATTTTTACAGTAAAACCGTCAATTCCAATAACTTCCAATCCACCGCCGTCACCAGCAAGGGCAGGTCTTACTTTCTGATCAAGTAGATCATTTACCTGCTTTAGTATATCACCATTATTTTCATTAACAGCTTTTGATTTCTTCTTCTGGAATTAAAGCCGGATCAAAAGTTTTCATAAATTCTATAAATGGTCTTTGAATTTGTCCCCAATTTGCATCAGTTGCTTTTTCAAAGTAATAAATTTATCCATATAAAAAACAGAAACAACGCCTTCTATATTAAATATTTCCTTAGCAAGAGGATCATTTTCAGCAGATTCTTTATTGGGAAATTGTCTTGATTCAAAATTGAGCAACTTTTTGTTCAATATAAACTTTAATGCATGCGGATTTGGCGTTAAATCCACATCTTCTACGATTAGCATAATAAAACCTCATTTTTTAATTTTACTAAGTTACTCTAACAAAATATTAGCTTCAAGTTAATAATTAAATTATGATTTTACTAATTACTAAAAAGCTTTATTGATGCCTTTTTATGAAAATAAATTTATTTTTGTATCGCTTAAGTATCGGTTTTTAATAAACAAATTATTTGAATGATGAAAAAAATACTAATTGTTTTTACTGGCGGAACCTTTTCTATGATGATGGATAGTGAAAGTGGTGGTGCAGTTCCAAGATTTTCAGGCGAAGAACTTTTAAAAATGATTCCTGAAGCGAAAGATCTTGCGCTGAAATTTCATGTTATGATTTTGGAAAATATCCTGGTCCTCATATGACACCCGAAATTATGTTTGAGTCTATCAAAAAGAATAAAAGAAAAAATAGAAGAAAAAAAATATGATGGAATTATTGTTACACACGGAACGGATACACTTAGAAGAAACTGCATACTTGCTTGATCTTACCATCAAAAATGAAATCCCAATCGTTGTAACAGGCTCATTAAAAAACAGTTCTGTACCAGATTGGGATGGACCCAAAAATCTAACGGATTCAATTGTTGTTTGTTTAAATGAAAATTCAAAAAATATGGGTGTACTTGTTTGTATGCACGGTGAAGTAAATGCAGCAAGCGAAGTAACAAAAATATTTTCAGATGAAGTAAATACTTTTCAAAGTCTTGATTTTGGATCGCTTGGATTTGTGCAAAATGGAAAAGTTATTTATAACCGGCTGCCACGCCACTTGAATTTATTGATACAGATAAAATTATAAATACAAATGTAGATTTGCTAACTGTTTATGCAGGAATGGATGAGAAATTCTTTAAGCTATCTGCAGACAGCGGTACGGATGGATTAGTAATTGAAGCACTGGGTATTGGCAATGTTCCACCCAAATCATTTGAAGGAATTAAATATGTTATTGAAAAAGGAATTCCGGTAGTGCTCGTTTCACGATGCCCTGCGGGTGAAACAGATTATATTTATAGTTATCCCGGAGCAGGTAAACATCTTCATAATCTTGGAGTTATTTTTACAGATTATCTGAACGGACAAAAAGCAAGGATTAAATTAATGCTTGCTCTTGGTAAATGCGAAGGTAAGAGCGGGTTGAAACGGGTATTTGGAGATACTTTCCAGTAAAAATTATTTTGTGTTTTGCATCAGTTCTTCAAGATCAACTTTTGCAGTGTTTGCAATTGGATTTCCTAAGAACAATTCTGCAATTTCTTTAAACTTACCGGGTATATCACTTACGTAAAATTCATGTTCAGCATCTACTATTATCATCTGAAAGCAATTCATTTTTAATAAGCTCTTCTTTTATTAATTCTGCAGAAGCAATTCCAGAATCTATCAATTTAACATTTCTTCCGATAACGTTTTGAATGACATCAAATAAAATAGGGTAATGTGTGCAGCCAAGTACTAAAGTATCAATTCCAACATCACGAAGTTCTTTAAGATATTCTTCTGCAACTTCGTAAGTTGCTTTATGTGTTAGCCATCCTTCTTCAGCAAAAGGAACAAACAGCGGGCAGGGTTTTTCATAAATATTTGCATCAGGCTGAATTTTTTTTATTTCTTTAGAGTATGCCTTATTTGATATAGTTGCACGTGTGCCTATAACACCTATTTTTTTATTTGATGAAAATTTTAATGCCATTGATGCACCTGGCTGTAATCATTCCAATTATCGGAACATTAAATTTTCTTTGCAGTTCAGGTATCGCAACCGATGAAGCAGTATTGCATGCAACTATAATTGCTTTAACATCTTTACTTAATAGAAATTTTGTGTTCTGGATGGAATATTCAATTACTGTTGAATTTGATTTTGAACCGTATGGTACCCGTGCAGTATCACCAAAATAAATAATATTTTCTTTTGGCAATGTTGCAGCAAGATGCTTAACAACAGTTAAACCACCAATCCCCGAATCAAATACACCGATTGGTTTTTATTTATTATTGTTCAAATTTTTTTCCTATAAAACTTTTGAAATAGCTTCAGTAAGTTCTGATTTTATAAACTTATAATCATTCTGCGAAATCTTGTTACCATTTCTATCCAGCACATAAAATGAATCAACAATATCATCTTCTCGTGTTGAAATTTTTGCAAAGTAAATATTCAATCCAAGTTCATTCATCTTTCCTGTAACATGGTATAAGAAATCCAAGCCGATCAGGAGAAAATATATCTATTATTGTGTACTTTTCATGATTTTCAAAAATAATTTTCACATTGCCCAGATCTTTTAAAAAATTTTTTTTCAAATCGTTTCCATCTTGATTTAAAGTTCGTCACCTCTTTATTAAGCTGAACAAGACCGATAACAACTTTATCCAGATCTTTCTCAATTTTTTCGTATATTTTCTTCTCAATCTGTTTGATGTGAATGAAAATCAGTTACATTAAATGTATCAATAACAATCCCATCTTTTCTTGTAAATATTTTCGCATCATGAATGTTTACATCATTTATTGCAAGTACACAGCAGATTTTGGAAAAAGCAGGGATAAATCTTTTGTGATTACAGTTATATTTGTAAATCCATTTAAATTTTTAAATAAAACTGATAAGTGAATTCCTTTTCTAATCTCTTCAACATGCTTCGCAATTTCTTCAGCAGAAAATTGTTGTGAATATGATGCATCTTTAATTGAATCAATATGTTCTTTAACCTGTGATTCAGAAATTATCATCCGATTGTTTACTTATCTCTTTGGAAATAACAAATGTTGAAGAATAAGTAGTTCTTCACCTGAAATCTTTTCATCCAGCATTGCTTTGCTTTTTCTGTATAGCTCAGCAAGCAAATCACTTTTCCAGTTGGTCCATATAGCAGCATTAACGGCAGAAAGATCTGCATATGTTAAAAGGTAAAGTAAATCAAGTTCTTCAATTGAATTGAAAAAGAAGTAAAATTGTTCAATGTTTCTGGATCATTTAAATTTCTTCTGAAAGCAGTTTGTTCCATAACCAAATGATTTCTTACAAGAAACGAAACACGGTCAATCTCTTCTTCGCTGTAACCCAGCCGGTACATAATTGATGATGCCATTTCTGCACCAATAATTTCATGACCGGAAATATTAATTGGTTTTGCAATATCATGAAGAAAAGTGCAAGGTAAAGAATTTCTTTTTCCTTACTGTTGTTAAAGATTTTTCCAAGTTGTGTATTTTCTTTTCCAAGCTTTTCAACATTTTTAATTGTAATTAGTGTATGTTCATCTGCTGTATAACAGTGATAAACGCCATGCTGCAAAAAACCGTTCAGATCATTAAATTCCTGCAAAAATGCACCAAGAACACCAAGCTCATTCATAACAGAAAGAGTTTGCCCAACATTATGAGGAAGTTTTAAAATTTCCCTGAAAAAATACTGATGATTCTGATTCACCCCACTTTAACACCTTCAACACTTTCAACTCTTTCAATAATTTCACTCCTAAGCTCTTCATCAAACCTTGCTGAATGAAGTACCTCTGTAATAAAATGCTCTGAATATATCTGAGAGACGAAGGTTAGTTGGTTTTTTTAGTGAAATTGTACTTCCTTTCAATTATAAAATCATCATCCAAAAAAATTGCAATAGAAGATTCGGAAGTGGATCTGTAATTTCTTCCTGAAATTTTTTTATCATCGATTTTGTAAACCTGTTTAATTTATTTGCAGCTTTAAAATACATTCGCATAAAATCAGTAAGCTGATTTTTACTATAACCGAATATCTCAGCAATTTTAACTTGATAATTGCAAATTCAAATCTATCTCGTTTTTCTTTTGCGGTTAAATGAAGCAGATTTCTTACAGCAAGAACGAGCCGGTAACTTTCGAGTAATCGGTTACAGCCATTTCGCGAAGTTATTTTATCTTCAAAAAGTGTATGTATGAAAGACTTCAGTTTGTGATGCTTCGTGTTGTTTATCTAAAAGAGAATTTGTTTTAAACATATACATCCACTCAACCGTTTGAAGATCTCTTAAACCTCCTGCAGAAAGTTTTACATTTGGTTCAAGCACTTTGGGTGAACTGCCATGTTTCTTACAACGGTTTTCAAAATCCAAAAACATATCTTTAAGCAAACTCACTTTTACATCATTCAGTAATTGTACTAACAAGTTTTTTGTTCCAGGATGAATATAAATATTTCCGATCCGAGCAATACATCGTGTTTCAAATAATTGTGTAAAAGTATGCAAATCGGTTTTTAGGAATTTATCAATATCAGAAAAATCACGAACTGTATGAGAAACTTCGAGGTTATTATCCCAAAATATTTTAACTAGTTCAGCTATTTCCTTTTCATTCTTTTCGATAGATTCAGTTATGAAAATCAAATCAATATCAGAATAAGGAGAAAGTTCGCGTCTGCTAAAACTTCCAGCAGAAGTTAGAACAAAATTATAATTTTGCTTACCCGCAAGAGATCTTATATATTCTTCGGTAAGAATGCTGTAATCCATGCTGAACTTTAATGAGTTGGTTTGCTTTGAGTGAGTTTTAAACAACTTATCACGGTTCTTTAAAAACGTTTCTTTTATTTTTACTGATGGTTTATTCATACATATTAATGTAATTAATCTACAAGTTAATATTGTTCCTCATCAATAAAATCATCATTAACATATTCAGCTTCAACGGTAGATGAAATTCCACCTCGCACATTAAACTCTGCAGTAACAAACATGTAGCGAGGTTTGCAAACTTTAACAGGTCATCAAGAATTTTATTTGTAACACTTTCAAAAAATATTCCATCGTTCCGGTAAGA
This sequence comes from uncultured Ignavibacteriales bacterium, assembly GCA_963714405.1. Taxonomy (GTDB): domain Bacteria; phylum Bacteroidota; class Ignavibacteria; order Ignavibacteriales; family Ignavibacteriaceae; genus JAZGGS01. The sequence continues at coordinate 1,190,795 of CAVQOH010000002.1, forward strand.
GTTGAGATATAATTTAAGAGATTTTAGCTCAACACAAAGTTTATCTGGAATATACTCTATTACAATCACTGCAAAATCTGGCTGCCCGGTTTTTGGGCAAAGTGATGTAAATTCTGGAGCACTGTGTCTTACAGTATAATCTCTTTCTGGATTTTCGATTTTTAAATGTTTCAAGAAATTTTAATTTGTCTTTCATTATAACCTCAATGGATTTTAATATTTTTTTTATTCATAATCTGGTTTCTACAATATACTTTATTGGATCATCCAAACCTGCTTGCTGGAATCCTCTTAACCTTAGTGCACAGCTATCGCAAACACCGCAAGCAATATCATCATTTTTATAACAGCTCCATGTTAAATGAAGCGGTGCATTAAGTTCTGATTCCTAATTTAACTATTTCTGTCTTTGGAAATATTGATTAAACGGAGTTTCAATTTTAATTTTAGTTTCTGGTTTTGTTCCTATGTTAACCATTTTTCGAAAGCTGTAAAGAATTCTTTTCTGCAATCAGGATAACCGGAAGAATCTTCTTCAACAGCACCTATGAAATACAGCTTGTGCATTTAAAACTTCTGCCCAGCTTACACAGGCAGAAAGAATGTTAGCATTTCTAAAAGGAACATATGAAGTAGGAATTTTATTCATTGACTCAAATCAGCTTTTGAAACTCTTAATTTTTTTATCAGTTAAGGATGAATTGCCAATTGCCGAAAGATGAGTAAAATTAATTACAAGTTTTTTTTCAACTTTAAAATAATTTGCAATATCGTTAAAAGCTTTTAGTTCACGTTTCTCAGTTCGTTGCCCATAATTAAAATGTGCAAAAGCAAGTTTGTAATTTTGCTTTGCAATTGCAGCAGTAACACAACTATCCAATCCACCACTAACAGCAATAACAGCAATATTTTTTTTTTGTTTTGTCAAAAATTATCATCAATCTAAATTTTAGAAGGAAAAATAGTTAATTTGATTGAAAGTGCAGAATATATAATGTTTGAATTTATATTCATTTACAAATTTGTTTAAGTTTTTCTAACCGCAAGAATAATAATTCCAATAATCAAACTAACAAGCGCCGAAATTAAAAACGGAACCGTAGAACCAAACTCATCCCAGAGAACTCCTGCTGTAAATGAGCCAAGCATAATTGCAAAACTTGAGAGCATAGTTAACAAACCAATTGCGGTACCACGTTTTTCATATGGTACTAAATCAGAAACCCATGCTTTTGATATACCTTCTGTTGCTGCAGAGTAAATACCATAAAGGGCGAAGAGTATCCATATAAAAATTGTTTCTTCTAAAAAAGCAAAGCCAAAGTAAACCAGTGAGAATACAAATAAACCCCCTCCATAAATAATTTTTTTACCAAGCAAATCTGATAATTTTCCAAATGGGTATGATGAAGCTGCGTAAACAAAATTATAGAACACATAACCAAGTATTGCCAGCACACTTGAATCGGAAATGTTTTTCGATTTAAGTATGAGAAATACATCGCTGCTGTTTACAAAAGAGAAAATTGTAATAAGAAGTAATAATTTTTTATAATTTGAAGAAGCACCTTTCAAAAAATCAACATAACTTCCTGTTAATCTGTTTTTTGATGGAATACTTTTATCCTTCACCAAAAAAGTAAAAAAAATTGCAAATGCAGAAGGAACAACTGCTGCTAGAAATATTAGCTGATAATCATCAGGAAAAAGATAAAGCAAAAGAATTGCCATTAAAGGACCTACAACTGCCCCAAGTGAATCCATTCCCCTGTGAAAACCAAATATTGCACCGCTGTTTCCATTAGTGTAGCTTCCTAATAAAGCATCTCTTGGTGCTGTACGTACTCCTTTACCAATTCTATCTGTTGTGCGGGAAACCACCACGGATGAAATTGTTGGGAATATTCCTGGCAATGGTTTTGCCAAAGCAGATAAGCCATAGCCAATTATAACAAAAATGGATCGTTTTCCGATTTTATCAGAAAGATTTCCTGCATAACCCTTAAGGAGCCCCGCGGTTACCTCAGCAATTCCCTCAATTATACCAACTAGGGCCATTGATGAACCAAGCACAGCAGTAAGGAAAATTGGAGTAACAGGGTAAAGCATTTCGCTTGCTATATCAGTAAACAAGCTTACCATACCAAGTATAAATACCTGCTGTGGAATTGGTTTCTTTTTCATACTTTAATTTTATAATTGCCGAACAGAAACTGAATTAGTAATTTACACTTTAAAATAACTTATTATTTAGAATGAGGTTACAATGCGCGCCAAAGTAATTGCCGGAAACTGGAAAATGAATAAAGATCTTAACGAATCACAAGATCTTACTTCAAAAATAATTAATGGGCTTGGTAATGATACAAAATGCGGCGTAATTATTTGTCCTCCGTTCACATCATTAGGTGAAGTATCATCGCTGATAAAAAACACTCCTGTTAAACTAGGTGCGCAAAACATCTACTTTGAAGAAAGCGGAGCATTTACTGGAGAAATTTCAGCATCAATGTTAAAATCAGTTGGCTGCGAATATGTAATAATAGGTCACTCAGAAAGAAGAACTATTTTTAGTGAAACTGATAAAGCCATCAACAAAAAGATTATAAAAGCGTTGGAAGGAAATTTAAAACCGATTTTTTGCGTCGGAGAATTACTTGAGCAAAGAGAAGATGGTTCAACTATGGAAGTTGTAAAAAATCAGCTATTAAAAGGATTAAAAGATATAACCACCGAACAACTTTCCGAAATAATTATTGCTTATGAACCTGTATGGGCAATCGGAACCGGCAAAACCGCAACTCCCGCGCAGGCCCAGGAAGTGCATGCTGCTATTAGAGAGCTTATTGCTGTAAATTTTTCTGAAGATGCTGCAGATAATTTGGTAATTCAATACGGTGGAAGTGTAAAACCTGAAAATGCAGGAGAATTACTTTCACAAAAGGATATTGATGGAGCCCTTGTAGGTGGTGCTTGCCTTAAAGCGGATTCATTCCTTGGAATAATAGCAGCCGCATAGTATTTATAAGCTATTATACTCAAATTGCATTTCTTTGCGTACACCCCTTAAAAACGGGTTTTTGAATTGATTTCGCCTCGCTTCGTTAGTATATTTGTAGGTTTTATAAACAAATCAAATAATTTTCCGAACTGAATGACAAATCTTAAATATAAGTTTTTTCTGATTTGGTGCGTTGTGGTTTTATTTCATATCAGCTCCTTGGGGCAGGTTGTTTTTAGAGAATTACCAGAATACAAAATTAGATCAACCGATAATCTTTTCTTTGATATTACATCTACAAGATCTATTATTCCGCTAAACGGAAAGTGGAGCGTTGCAACTTCCGATAAAGTTGAAGAAAAAGTTACAGTTGCAATTCCCTCTGTGTTTGAAGGAACGGGTGAATTCATTTTTGAAAAACCTTTTGAACTTACTAAAAATCAATTACGCAATAATATTTTTGAAATCATTTTTTTCGGATTAAACTATACTGCTGATATTTCTGTAAATAATATTATAATTTACAGACATGCGGGGGGAGAATACCCATTTAGAATTGATCTGCCCCGGGATATAATAAAAGCTGATGATAAAAACATTCTTTCCGTTAAACTTCTTTATAAACTTGATTCTGAAAATACCATTCCGCTTAAACAAAGATTTTTATATCCAAACAACCTTGGAGGAATTACAGGGGATGTTTTCATTCATCTCAAGCCATCATTATCAGTATTTGATTTCAATTTAAAAAGTGAGCTAAATGAAAAACTTACCAATGCTAAAATTAATACAACGGTTAATGTTAAAAACTACCGATTTAAAAATGTAAATGATTCAATAAATGCTATTTCAAAATTTACTTTAAAAAACAGTTTGCTGGATCAGTATGGGAATGTAATCAAGGAATTACCAGAATATGATTTTTCTTTGGAAAGAAATAAAGAAATTAATATTAAACAAACAACCGATCTGAGTTCACCACAGATCTGGTCCCCTGAAAATCCACAAACATACTTATGCAGGAGTGAAATATGGCAGGATGAAAACCTGGTGGACGTAACATTAAATTCATTTGCTATTTTCTACTTTAAGGTTTTAAAGGATTCAATATTACTAAATAATAGAAATATAAAGCTTAACGGCGTTACATATATTCCATCCAACTTTCATTACGGCAAACTTGCTACTTATGATATGATGGAAGCTGATATTCTTCTTATTAAAGAAACAGGTTTTAACAGCATTCGCTTTTCCAAGTTTATTCCCCATCCATACTATTTAAAGCTTTGCACACAATATGGTTTGCTTGCATTTATTGAACTCCCCGGTGGAGCAATCCCATCCGGAATTGCACAAGACCAAAATTTTATAACACGCAGCAGAGGATTTGTTCTCCATTATCTTTCTGCTTTTCAAAAATATCCTTCTGTTGTTGCCATAGGTTTTGGAAGCACTTACCTGCCGGATTTTGAATCCCACAGATCATTAATTAGTAACCTTGCAGCATTAGTTAAAGAAAAATCAGATTTGGTAACTTATGCTTCGTTTGGAAAAGATAACATTACAGAAATAAACAATTTAGATCTTTATGGATTGGAACTTGTTAATACTTTACCAAATACTTTATCTGATATAATTGTAAAACTGCAAAGTGAAATTGGTAAAGGAAGAATAATAGTAACTGAAGCAACATACGCAGTTAACATCGGTAATACAGACGGTTATGTTAATGAGCATTCTTATGAAGCACAGGCAAAATATTTTGAAGATTTAATGGATTTTTCCTCAACGGGTAAACTCCAAGGGTACTTTTTAAATACTATGATTGATTTCAGGGGGGATTATTCTTCCCTTTTATCTGGTTATAACAATGAAAATTTATATAACATCGGAATTGTAGGCGAAGATAGAAATACAAACCGTCTTACTTATAAAGTAATTCGTTCAAAACTTTATAATCTTGAGAAAGTAACAATACCAATTGGAAGTAAAATTGATGATGCACCCATGGTATTTATTGTTTTTGGTTTGTTGCTTGCACTGTTGATGGGAATATTAGTTAATTCAGGAAGAAAATTCCGCGAAGATGCTTCCAGAGCTTTGCTTAGACCATACAATTTTTTTGCAGATGTAAGAGATCAGAGAATTATATCAGCAGTCCATACAACTTTTTTGGGAATAATAATTGCAACCATTATGGCACTTATAGTTTGCAATATGCTTTTCTATTTGAAAGCAAATCTTGTTCTGGAAAGAGTTTTAATATCTTTTGGTGCCCCCGGTATAATAAAAGTTGTAAACTACATTGCATGGCATCCACTAACATCATTAATATGGTTATCACTGATTGGAATAATTCTAATTGTTGTTTCTTCATTATTAGTTAAAGTTGCCTCGCTATTTGTAAGTACGCGTGTGTACATTTCCAGTATATATTTTACTCTTATCTGGTCATTTCTTCCCGTAGTGTTACTAATACCTATTGGAATTATACTTTACAGAGTTTTAGCCGCAGATATCATTAATATTTATATATACTTTGCTTTGATTTTAATCGCTTTTTGGATTCTGTATCGATTAATGAAAGGAATATATGTAATCTTTGATGCAAATCCTGGAAGCGTTTACTTTTACAGCATTCTTTCTCTTATAATTCTGTTTGGGGGTGTTTTATTTTACTACGAAGTAAACTATTCCGCCGTTCAACACTTAGTATTTACACTTACACAGTTTAATGTTTTAGGTTAGAAATTGTATCTCTCAAAACTTGAAATATTCGGATTCAAATCTTTTGCTCAGAAAACAAATGTTAGTTTTAGTGAGGGAGTTACTTCTATTGTTGGTCCAAACGGATGTGGAAAAACAAATATTGTTGATGCAATCAGATGGTGTCTTGGTGAGCAGCGCAGCAGTGCATTGCGAAGTGATAAGATGGAAAATGTAATTTTTAATGGTACTTCCAACCGTAAACCAATGGGTATGGCAGAAGTATCACTTACCATTGAAAACACCAAAGGCATACTTCCTACTGAATACACTGACATTACAATTACACGGAGAATTTTCCGTTCTGGTGAAAGTGAATATCTTCTGAACAAAAATCTTTGCCGCCTTAAAGACATAGTAAACCTTTTTATGGATACAGGTATTGGAGCTAATGCATATTCCGTAATTGAGCTTAAAATGGTCGAAACAATTCTCAGCAATAAGGCGGAAGAACGAAGAACCATGTTTGAAGAAGCTGCGGGAGTTAACAAATATAAACTAAGAAGAAGGCTTGCGCTAAGAAAACTCGATGAAGTTAAAAACGATTTAATAAGAGTAAATGATATTGTTTCAGAAGTTGGTAAAAAAGTTAGCTCCTTAGAAAGGCAAGCAAAAAAAGCTGATAGGTATAATAACCTTTCGGGAACTTTGCGTGAAAAAGAAATTGATTTGGCTGAGAGGGAAATATTTTCATTCTTTTTGAAATCGAATGAACTTAATAAGATTAAAGAAGAATACCAGCAAAGTAAAAACAAATTAGAATCTGACACTGCAAAAAATTCTGATGAACTGGATGGCTTTAAAAATAAAATTACTGATGCGGAAAGCAGGTTAAGACAAAAACGTAAGGAAGTAGCTGACCTTACTGAAAAAGCTTACAATGTTAAAAATATAATTTCTATATCTATAGAAAGAGTAAATTCTCTGCAGGCAAATATAAAAAGATATTCCAAAGATCTTGATGAATTAAAGATTCAACTTGAAGATACAATAAAAAGTATAAAAACTAAAAATATTGAACTAGAAGAAGCAAAGGAGAAAAGCCGATTAAAACAAATTGAACAGAAGTTTGTAGAAAGAAAAGTAAAAGAGTGCAATGAAAATCTGGAAAACAAAAGAGAAAAATTACAGGCACATTCCAACCTAGCTATTTCAAAGCTAAAGGAACTTAGTGATCAGGAAAACCGGCTTTCGAACACACAATTCTTACTTAAGGGCAAAAATGAAGATATAAACGGTTTGAATAATAAAATTCTTTCACTTACTAATGCAGTAGCAAAGACAGTAGGGTTTATTGGAAACCTTACAAGCGAAAGAGACACAATTGCCAAACAGCTGGAAGATGCCGAATCAAATTATACAATGAAGATTAACCTGAAAGAGAAACTGGAAAGCGAGTTAAATAATCTCAAAGAATCTGAGCTGGAGTTAAAAGCATTTACAAATAACCTGGCTGATAAAATAATTTTTATACAAAATCTTGTTGATAACCTGGAGGGTGTTTCACGCGGCACAAAATTTCTCATTGAAAATAATGAATGGGCAAGTGAAGAAATTGCATTATTAGCTAATGTAGGAACCACAGATGAAAATTACACTTATGCGATAGAAGCCGCACTAAGAAATAACCTTAACAATATCCTTCTTTTTTCTTTTGGTGATTTGCAAAATGGAGTTAAATATTTAAAGGAAAACAATCTTGGCAGGGCATCCTTTTATTTAATGAAAATTAATGAAACTGGTAGTAAAAACTTTAGTGAAAAAATAATTGAGTTCTTTTTAAATAAGAGAAGAAAAAAAATAGAAAACTCTAACGGATTTATTAGCTGGGCTGAAAAACTTATTAATTCTGATGAGAAATGGAACAGATTATTTAATAAAATATTAAACCGTGTAGCTGTTGTTGATAATCTGGAAACTGCAATGCAATTTTCCATGAAATATCCCGGATTCAGCTTTACAACACCATCCGGTGATTATGCTGATAGTACTGGAATTGTTGAAAGCGGAGCTGTACCAAAAGTTGATGACTCACTTTTTGGTAAAAAACAATTACTGGGTGAGCTAAAAAATAATCTTCCCCAAAAGAAAAAAGAACTTGAAGAGCTTTCTGCAAAAATAAAAATGCAGGAAGAAAAAATTAACCAAATAGATCTGCGTTTGATTTCCAAAGAAGGGAAACTACTCGTTAATGATTTGGCAAATATTGAAAAACAAATTGCACAATTTGATTTTGAAAAGAGCAAAGCAGAAGATGAAATTGAGAACAATCATTCACTTATAAAAGAATTAGCAGCAACTGCAAATACAATTGATAATAAAAGAGCAGAACTTGCTGAACATCTTGAAAAATTATATCAGCAAAAAAGTGAAGAGGATATTTTAATTAAAAAGCTTGAAGAAGATTTTAATGAATACCGAAAAGAATTTGATTTAACGGTTTCAAATGGTAATGCTATAGATCTTGAGCTTGAAAGAAGCCTTGGCGAGATAAAAAATCTTGAGAATTCCATAAACCAGGCAAAGCTTAATGTAAACAACATAAAGAATACTATATCAAAGCGGGAATATGATATACAATCTGCGAATAAAGAAATTATAGTAATTAAAAATGCAGCTGCTGAAAATGAGACTGCACAGAATGAGCTTGAAAATAAAATTGAAGAACATAGAAAAAAAGAAAATGAGATAGAGGCGGATTACAGTAAGTTAAAAGAAGAGATAACCTTACTTGAATCAGCCCAGAGAAAGAACAGCAACGAAAAAGAAAAAGTGCTTGATTTTATTAGAGATGCAGATATTAAGCTGAATGAAATAAAGATTAAAAAAGAAAATCTAATTGAGCACATTGATGAAAATTATTCGATTAATATTGAACAGAAATCATTTGATGATATTGATACATTCAACTTTACAGGAACAAGAGAAGAAGTGCACAATCTAAAAGTTAAAATCAGAAGTCTTGGCCCAATTAACCTTCTTGCATATTCAGAGTATGAAGAAGAAAGAAACAGGTTAGAATTTTTAACCAAACAGCGTGATGATCTTGTTGAATCAGAGAAAGATATTATCAAAACTATTGATGAAATTAATAACACTGCTCAAACCAAGTTTTTAGAAACGTTTTCACTGATAAGAGAAAATTTTATAAAAGTGTTTCGTGTTCTTTTTGATCCGGGAGATGAAGCAGATCTTCAATTGGAGAATGATGCTGATCCGCTTGAAGCCAAAATTGAAATTACTGCAAAACCAAAAGGAAAAAGACCCACATCTATTGAATTACTTTCCGGTGGTGAAAAAACATTAACCGCAATTGCACTTCTATTTGCAATTTATCTTGTTAAACCAAGTCCGTTTTGTATTTTGGATGAGATTGATGCTCCACTTGATGATGCTAATATAGATAGGTTTACGAATATTCTACGGGATTTTAGTAAAGATACCCAGTTTATTGTTGTTACTCATAATAAAAGAACAATGGAGTCTGCCAAAACACTTTACGGAGTTACAATGCAGGAAGAGGGAATCTCAAAGTTGGTAAGTGTTCAGTTTAACGGGAATTTAGTTGCATAGTTTCTCTTCACAGATGTTCATCATTATGAAGAAAATGATGACAATTTTTCTTTTGTACTTTTTTTTACCAATTATTGTAAATGCACAGTGGGTTGGTAACACCGGCGTTAATACAAAGCTTGTTCTAAACGGAAACAGCCCACAGAACATTTCTGCGGTAGGTGATGAACAAGGAGGCGGATTTATAGTCTGGCAGGATGATAGAACGGGAAATGATAAGGTTTATTTTTTACATTTTGATGACAGAGGTAAACCAACTTTAAGAGCGGATGGGAAAAATATTTCTACAAGAGGAGGAAAGCAATTAAATCCTCTATTGTCTTCATCCATACAAAACTCTGCAATAGTATTGTGGGTTGGGGAAACAAATAAAAATAAGCCTGAATTATTTATTCAGCGGGTTGCACAAAATGGAAAGCTTTTATGGAATGATGTCGGATTGCAAATTACTGATTCTGAAAACGAAATTAGGAACTATTATTTATACTGTGATTCTGAAGGTAATTCATACATAACATATTTAACCAAAGAGCCAGGATTTTTAGGTGATTACATTGTTCACTTAAAAAAAATAAATCCTGGTGGAAAAATAATTTCTACTGCAGAAAACACTATTGTTTATAAATCAAATAACAGGAAAAGCAGCTCATCAATTATCCAAGAAGATAATGGTGGAACATTTTCTTTTTGGTTGGAAAATGTAAGTGGTAAAAGTGTTTTAAAAGGATTGTATTTAGATTCAAAAAAAAGTTTAAGCGATCAACAAAATCCGGTAACAATTTCTTATCCTGAAAAAAATGTACTTAGTTATAAAATAGTTAAATATAAAAACGATAATGCTTATGTCGTTTGGCAGCAGCAAGAAAATGAGAAAATTATTTATCATCAACTAATTAATAGTAATGGGAAGAGATTATGGGGTATTTACGGCAAAAAAGTAAGCTATTCAAAGGGAAATAAAACAAACCTGCAAGCTTGTGTTAATGGTAAAGATATTTTTGTAAGCTGGACTAATGAAATTAAAAATCAACGGCGTGTATCTCTGCAAAAGTTTGATGAGAATGGGAATGCATATTGGAATGATGAATTAGATTTATCAGATTCATCAGCAAATCAATTTGGGCAAAAAATGATGATTACCGAAAGAGATAGAATTATTCTAAGCTGGTTTCAAAAGGAATTTGATTCTGTTTATGCAAATATTTATGCGATGCAGTTTTCCTCAAACGGTGAGCGGTTATGGGAAAATGGCATGTTAGGAGTTGCAACAAATTTTAATTCACATAAAAGTTATCTTTCAGCGTTTCCGGATAAAGATGGCGGAGGTATTTTTGTTTTTAAGGATAAACGATCAGGAGAGTATGGTATTTATGGGCAGCGTATATTTGCCTCGGGTACGTTCGTCTCACAAATGGTTGGCTGTCTTGTAAATGTTGATGGAGATTCAGTGAATATATCCTGGCATTCTGTTAATGAGGAAGACTCTACTTATTATATAATTGAACGAACTGATCAACCAGACAGTAATATATCTGAATGGACAATAATAGATAGTATAAGCAGTATTTATAAAAAGGGATTAAGTGAATATACAGTAACTGATAATCCAGGATTGAATGGAACTTTATATTACAGGGTAACACATAAAAACAGGAATGGTGTGATTCTTAGTAGTGAGATCAGCAGAACTAACTATCTCAGAAGTCCATCAGAAATAGTAGTAACTCAAAACTCACCCAATCCTTTTAATGATTCTACCAGGATAATTTTTTTTCTTCCGGAAGAATCAGAAATAAGTTTAAAAATATTTAACAGCAGATTAAAATTGATTCAAGAAATAAATAAACTGTTTCCTGAAGGTAAAAACGAAATTTTCTATTCTGCAGAAAATCGTAAACCGGGAATTTACTTCTATAAGTTCACAGCAGGTAATTTTGTTGATGTAAAAAAAATGGTGATTACAAAGTAAATGGATGGAAATACTTTTAAAATTTTTATTGATTTTGATGGTACTGTTACCGTAAAAGATGTTGGAGAAGCAATTTTTAGTGAGTATGGAAATCACGATAAAATTTATTCCATCATAGATGATTTGCTGAACGATAGAATTTCTTCAAAACAATGCTGGATTGAACTATGCGAAGTAGTTGGAAAAGTAGATAAAAATTCTTTAGATAATTTTATTGATAAACTTGAAGTGGATGAGGGATTTTCCGATTTTGTTGAATTTTGTAAGCAAAATAATTTTGAGTTAATAATCCTAAGCGATGGATTTGATTATTATATAAACAGAATATTAAAACGCGAAGGTCTTGATCATATTAAAGTATATTCAAACAAACTTGTTGTAACAGATGATTACAGGTTGTTGCCTTCATTTCCATTCTATAATGAAAGATGTACAAGTTCAGCTAACTGCAAATGGGATCATATAATTAAACACAGCAGCGATGATGATTTTACTGTATTTATCGGTGATGGAAATTCCGATAAGGAAACAATTGAGTACTGCGATTTTATTTTTGCAAAACATGGATTGCTTAAGTTTTGCGAAAAAGAAAGAATTACTTTTTTCCCGTTCAATAAATTTGATGATATAATAAAAAAAATAACTCAACTAAATTCAAAGAAGAGATTAAAAAAACGTCATCGTGCAGAATTAAAAAGGCGAGAAGCTTACACTATTGAATAAAATATATGAGCAAATTCTCATCAATACTATTTAAATATCGCAGTTACACACCAATTCCCTTTTTAGTAGTAATGCTAATTTTTATTGAAGCTACTCCACTAAGCTTAATAATTGGTTTGTTGCTCTGCTTAATCGGAGAGGTGATAAGATTTTGGGGTGTTAGCTGGGCTGGCAGCGAAACAAGAACTACTAACCAGGTTGGCGGTTCAAAGCTTGTTATCAGCGGTCCTTTTGCTTTTGTAAGAAATCCGTTATACACAGGTAATATTCTAATTTATCTTGGTTTAGGAATTATGTCTTTTGCTCTTTTTCCTTTTCTTCAAGTTGTTGCTCTGCTGTTCTTTATAATTCAATACTATTTGATTGTTAAGGAAGAAGAAAATTATTTGCTAAAAACATATGGCAGTCATTTTAATGAATATGTTAAAAACGTGCCACGCTTTTTGCCAAGAATTACAGCATATAAAAATCCTGAGATAGAACAACCTGGCTTTCAACCTAAAGCAGGTTTTCGTTCAGAAAAAAGAACATTGCAAGCGCTTATATTTATTATCTCTCTTATCATAATTGTTTGGATGATTAATAACAAAATTATTTAATGGCAGAAAAAGAAAAATTTAATATTCTTGTTATTACAGGAGAAGTTTCTGGTGATTTGATAGGTGCATCACTCATTAGAGAATTGGTAAGAACTGATTCTTCACTAAAGTTCTATGGTATTGGTGGTGATAAAATGATGGAAGAAGGAATGCAAACTTCGTTTCATATTAATCAAATGGCGTTTTTAGGATTGATGGAAGTTATTAAACATCTTCCATTTATTAAAAAGGTTCAAAAAAAAATTGTTGAGCTTGTTAAAACTAAAAATATAAAAACCGCTGTACTTATTGATTATCCTGGATTTAACCTTAGTATTGCAAGGAAACTGAAAAAGCTGGGAGTAAAAATAATATACTATGTTTCTCCACAACTTTGGGCGTGGGGATCTGGCAGAATTAAAAAAGTAAAAAAACTTATTGATAATATGCTCGTTGTTTTTCCTTTTGAAGAAAAATTATACAGAGAAAATAATATAAAAGTTCGCTTTGTTGGTCATCCTCTTGTTGAGAGAATTAACAGTTATGAATTTCTCATATACGAAGATCTATGTGCCAAACTTGAACTTGATAAGGAAAAAAATATCCTGCTTGTAATGCCTGGTAGCAGGGAACATGAGGTTAAGAAAATTTTTCCAAAGGTAATTATAGCTGCAAGAAAATTAGCTTTAGAATTTAACATGCAGGTTGTTGTTTCTTGTTCGCCAAACTTAAATGAAAATTTGTTTACCGGTTTTTCTGATTCTGCAGATTTTAAAATTGTAAAAGGGTTCACTTATGATTTGATGAAACATGCAAAGTTCGGAATTATTAAATCGGGCACATCAACACTGGAAGCCGGCTACTTTGCTTTACCGATGATAGTTGTTTATAAAGCAAATTATTTAACATACATAATTATGAAGAATCTGGCTAAAGTAGACTCCATTGGGATGGTAAATATATTACTTGAAGAAAAAGTAATTCCTGAGCTTATTCAGAATGAGTTAAATGAAAAATTGGTTTATAGAGAATGCAGGAAAATTCTTTCAAACTCAGATGTTTATGATCAAGTTAAAGGAAAACTAAACAATATAAAAAATATACTTTCCGGTGAAACTGCATCGGTAAGCGCAGCAAAATCAATTTATAAAATCATTAATGAATCTTAAAAAAACATTTCAGGGTATTTTGAGATTTACAGGTAAAAATTTTTTAACCTGGCTTGTTACGATGCTCTGCAAAAGTTTAAAGGTAAAATCAATAAACAAAGAAGTAATCGAAAATCTTAATAACGAAAAGCAAAATTTTGTAATAGCTTTTTGGCACGGAACCATGCTCTTACCATGGTATATCCATGGTGATCCATCCTTTGCTGCACTTACAAGCAAAAGCAAGGATGGTGATTTACTAGCAAAATTACTTAAGAAGTGGAATTATAATGTTGTAAGAGGCTCGAGCAGCGCTGGGGGTGATGTTGCACTTGGAATTATGATTGACTATGCGAAAAATAAATACTCAATAGCTGTTACACCCGATGGTCCTCGTGGTCCTAAAAAAAAATTTAAAGCCGGAGCAGTAATTACTTCAAAAAAAAGCAATATTCCGCTTGTTTTAGCAGGTGTAGGTTATAAAAGAAGGAAAGTGTTAAAAAATTGGGATACATTTGAAGTTCCATTTTTTTTTAGCAGTGCAAAAATTGTTTATTCTAATCCGATTTATATTCCTAATGAACTAAGCTATGAAGAAACTTCGGAGATTATTAAAAGCTGTGAAGAAAATTTAAATTCTTTACAGCAGAAAGCACAGATTTTCAGCAGCAAAATATGAAATTATTAAGAATAATATTGTTACCATTTGTACCCCTATATTTTCTAATTGTTGCTGTGCGTAATTTTTTATTTAATAAAAAAATTTTTAAGAGCAAATCTGTAAGCGCAAAAGTCATTTCAGTTGGTAATATTACTGTTGGTGGTTCTGGTAAAACTCCTGCGGTTATATATATTACCAATACTTTGAAGGACGCAGGTAAATTACCGGGAGTTCTCAGCAGAGGTTATAGTAGAAATTCGAGTGGATACGTATTTGTTTCCGATGGAAAAGAATTTTTTACTACAGTTGATGTGAGTGGAGACGAAATATATCATACAGTATTAGATTGCCAGGTACCGGCTGCTGTTTGTGAAAACCGGGTTGAAGGTGCAGAAAAATTAATTAGTGATTCATCAAGTAATGTTATTGTTCTAGATGACGCATTTCAGCATAGATGGATAGAAAGAGAGTCAGATATTGTTGTAATTGATCAGAGGTTTATAACAGGCAATAATTTTTTTATAAATAATCTACTACCTTCTGGTAACATGCGTGAACCGTTCAGCTCTTTAAAAAGAGCGGATGCAATTATTATTAACAGGAAGTTTGCGGAAAAGAGACAAATACCAGCTAATCGATTGAAATATTTTAAATCAAAAAAAATTTTCTACGCTTATTATAAGGCAATAAGTTTTATAGATTTGAAGAAGAAAACCGAATATGATTTAACTGAGTTTGAAGGACAAAAAAGTCTTGTTGTATCAGGTGTGGCAAAGCCCATTTCATTTTTAAATGTTCTTCGCCAAACGAATGTTGATACACAAAACCAGTTGATTTTCAGAGATCATAAGAAATACACCAATAGGGATGTACAGATTATACGTAAAAAGTTTTATTCAACTAACTCGCATTCAGTTGTAACAACTGAAAAGGACGCAGTTAAGCTTACAAA
This sequence comes from uncultured Ignavibacteriales bacterium, assembly GCA_963714405.1. Taxonomy (GTDB): domain Bacteria; phylum Bacteroidota; class Ignavibacteria; order Ignavibacteriales; family Ignavibacteriaceae; genus JAZGGS01. The sequence goes on from CAVQOH010000002.1 coordinate 1,206,166, forward strand.
TTTTTCAAAAGAACTTGATGATATTGATATTTTTTATCTTAAAATAAAATTAAATATTGATAACGAGGAATCATTTAAAAAATTCTTAGTACAGTAATCAGACAATTTTAAAACGTGAAACTAATCTAAAAAAGGAGAATGTGATGTCAAAAAAATCAAAATATGTTTATTTCTTTGGCGGTAAAAAAGCCGAAGGTAAAGCAAAGATGAAAGAATTGCTAGGTGGAAAAGGAGCGAATCTTGCTGAAATGGTAAATATTGGCTTACCCGTTCCGGCTGGATTTACAATTACTACTGAAGTGTGCACGTACTATTTTAAAAATAAAAATAAATACCCAAAAGAACTTAAAGATCAGGTGCTTTCTTCACTTCACAAAATTGAAAAACAAATGGGAGCAAAATTTGGAGATATTAATAATCCTCTACTTCTTTCCGTTAGAAGTGGTGCAAGAGCTTCTATGCCGGGAATGATGGATACCATTCTGAACTTAGGATTAAACGATACTACTATTAAGGGTATGATAAATAAAACAAATAATCCGCGCTTTGCTTACGATTCTTATAGAAGATTTGTGCAAATGTACGGCGATGTTGTTCTCGGTTTAAAACCTGAATCTAAACATGATGAAGATCCATTTGAAGTAATTTTAGAAAAGAAAAAGAAAAAACATGGATTTAAACTAGATACTGAACTTTCTGCAGATCATCTTAAAGAATTAGTTAAAGAGTTTAAAGCTGCAATACTTGAAAAAACCGGGAAGAGTTTTCCGGAAAATCCTGCTGACCAGCTTTGGGGAGCCATTGGTGCAGTATTTAGTTCTTGGATGAACGAAAGAGCAATAGTATACAGAAAACTTAATAACATTCCAGCTGAGTGGGGTACTGCAGTTAATGTTCAATCTATGGTTTTTGGTAATATGGGAGAAGATTCAGGAACAGGCGTTGCTTTTACCAGAGATCCTGCTTCCGGTGAAAATGTGTTTTATGGAGAATATCTTTTCAACGCGCAGGGAGAAGATGTTGTGGCAGGTACTCGCACCCCGCACCCAATTTCGGAACTTAAAAAGGATGATCCGAAAATCTATAAGCAGTTAGATAATTTTAGAAAGATCCTTGATAACCATTATAAAGAAATGATGGATATTGAGTTTACAATTCAACAAGGTAAACTCTGGATGCTTCAGTGCCGTGTTGGAAAACGTACAGGTTTTGCTGCTATTAAGATGGCTGTGGATATGGTGGGTGAGAAACTAATTAGCAAGAAAGAAGCGATATCAAGGATTGATCCTAACCAGTTAAACCAATTGCTTCGCCCGATTTTTGATACTAAAGAAAAACAAAAGGCAATCAGTGCTGGAAAACTAATTGCGACAGGATTGAATGCAGGTCCAGGAGCTGCTTCAGGAAAAGTTGCACTCACTGCACAAGATGCAGAAATAATGGCTGCAAAAGGTGATCCGGTTATACTGGTTAGAATTGAAACTTCTCCAGAGGACATAAAAGGAATGGATGCTTCTGAAGGTATTCTTACTGCTCGTGGCGGAATGACTTCTCATGCAGCGCTAGTTGCAAGGCAAATGGGTAAGGTTTGTGTTGCTGGTTGCGGTGCACTTAAAATAAATTACAAAGATAAAACTGTTGGCGTAGAAGGAAGTAACATTGTAATTAAGGAAGGTGATTACATTTCAATTGATGGAACTTCCGGTGAAGTTATAAACGGCAAACTTGAAACTAAGCCATCAGAAGTAATTCAAGTTTTAATCTCAAAAACAATGAAACCTAACAATTCATCTGTCTATAGAACATACTCCAGCTTAATGAAATGGGCTGATAATTACAGAACAATGAATGTTAGAACAAATGCTGATCAGCCTGACCAGGCAAGCAATGCAATTGCATTTGGTGCAGAAGGAATCGGTCTTTGCCGTACAGAGCATATGTTTTTTGGAGGCGATAGAATTACTGCTGTTCGGAAAATGATAGTTTCAGATTCTGTTGAAGAAAGAAAAGCAGCTCTTGCTGAACTGCTTCCCCATCAGCGTGCAGATTTTGAGGGAATTTTTAAAGCAATGAAAGGTTTCCCTGTAACCATCAGAACTTTGGATCCACCGCTGCATGAATTTCTACCACATGATCCTAAAGAAGTAAAACAACTTGCGGATGAACTTGGTGTAACCGAAAAGAAACTTTATGATAAAATTGAAAGCTTAAGTGAATTTAACCCTATGCTTGGATTTAGGGGCTGCCGACTTGGTGTTGTATACCCTGAAATTACAGAAATGCAGGCAAGAGCTATAATAGAAGCTGCTGTTAATGTTGCAAAAAAAGGTATAAAGGTAAAACCTGAAATTATGATTCCCCTTGTTGGGCATGTTAATGAGTATAACCTACAGGAAGAAATAGTTAGAAAAGTAGCAAAAGATGTTATGAATGAAAAAGGTAAAAAAATAAATTTCCTTGTTGGAACTATGATTGAATTGCCTAGAGCCGCCCTTACTGCAGATGAAATTGCTGAGAAAGCAGAATTCTTTAGTTTTGGTACTAATGATTTAACACAAACCACTTTTGGCTTATCAAGAGATGATGCTGGAAAATTCCTTCCGCTTTATGTTCAAAGAGATATTATTCCAAACGATCCTTTTGAAGCGCTTGATCAGAGAGGGGTTGGCCAATTGGTAGAAATGGGAACCAATAAAGGTCGTTCAGCACGCCCTAAACTTAAAGTCGGAATTTGTGGTGAACACGGTGGTGAACCTTCTTCAGTAGAATTTTGCCACAGAACTGGATTAGATTATGTTAGTTGTTCGCCATTTAGGGTGCCGATTGCACGATTAGCAGCTGCAAGAGCAGTTATAAATCAACTTAGCGGTAAAAAATCTCTTTCAAGTAAAAAGAAAAAGAGAAAATCCAAAAAAACAAAATAATGTAGAAATGATTTTGGGCAGGTAAAATTTTTTTTACCTGCCATGATTTTATAAACTAATAAAGGTTAACAGGATGAAGTTATCAAATTTTAAGTATAATTTGCCTAAAGCTGCCATTGCTAAATATCCGGTTTCTCAACGTGATAAAGCTAAACTTATGGTTTTGAACAGGGAAACACAGGAAATTGAAACAAAAAAATTCAGTAATGTTATAGATTATATGAGTAAGGGCGATGTACTTGTTGTAAATGAAACCAGGGTTTTCCAGGCAAGGCTTTTCGGTAATAAGGAAAAAACAAATGCAAAGATCGAAGTTTTCCTTCTGCGTGAACTAAATTCTGAAGAGTGTATCTGGGATGTAATTGTGGATCCTGCAAGGAAGGTAAGAATTGGAAATAAAATTTACTTTAACGACAAACTATGGTGCGAAGTTATTGATAATACAACCTCACGCGGCAGAACAGTTAGGTTTAACCAGCCTGGCAATGTATTTAAAGCAGTTGAAAAGATTGGCTTTACTCCTTTGCCACCGTATATTAAACGTGAAGCTGAACCATCAGATAGAGATGATTATCAAACAATTTTTGCAAAAGTTGATGGTGCTGTTGCTGCTCCTACTGCAGGTCTTCACTTTACAAAATCTTTAGTCACTAAAATTCAAAAGAAAGGAATTGATGTTGTTCCAATTATTCTTCATATAGGATTAGGAACTTTTAGACCTGTGGAAGTTGAAGATCTTACAAAACACAAAATGGATTCAGAATATTACGAAGTATCGCAAAAATCAGCAGATAAAATTAACAAAGCGCTGAATGCAAAGCGTGAAGTATTTGTATGCGGAACGAGCGCATGCCGTGCATTAGAAACTAGTATTACAGCTGATGGTTTTTCAAAAAGCACTAGCGGATGGACAGATAAATTTATCTATCCTCCGTATGAATTTAATATTACTACAAAATTGATTACAAATTTTCATCAATCAGAATCTACTTTATTAATGCTGGTTTCAGCTTTTTCCGATACCGATTTTATTCTGAAAGCTTACAAAAAAGCTCTAAAGGAAAAGTATCGTTTTCTTAGTTACGGCGATGCAATGTTAATTTTATGAAAACCATTGCAATAATTCCCGCCGGAGGTAAAGGTTTAAGGAGCGGTTTTACCGCTCCTAAACAATATCAAAAATTTTTTGGCAAAGAACTTATAGCTTACACACTCCAAATTTTCCAGCAGAGTAAACAAATTGATGAAATCATTGTTTCAGTTGAAAAGAGTTATTTCAAGTTACTGCAAGAATTGAAAGTTAAAAATAATTTTAATAAAATTAGCAAAGTTGTTGAAGGGGGAAAGAAAAGACAAAGTTCCGTTTATAACGCTTTGTTAAATTGCAATGCAAACGATGACGACTTAATTGTTGTTCATGATGCTGCCAGACCGCTTCTCCCGCATAAGGTTTTAACAAACGCCATAAGTGCTGCAAAACAAAAGGGAAATGCAGTTGTTTGCCTTAAAGCAAAAGATACATTGGTGAACGGTAATCAAGTTGTTGATTCCTACATTGATAGAGACGAAGTTTACTATGTTCAAACACCCCAAATATTTCCATTTTCTGTTTTAGTAAAAGCGATGGATGATGCTTATAAAGATAAATTTACAGGAACAGATGAATCTGTACTTGTAAAAAAAATGGGTGAAAAAGTAAATATCGTCGAGGGATCAGTTTTTAATTTTAAAATTACCACTGCTGATGATGCCAAATTGTTTGAAATGATATTACAGAAAAACAAATAATGATTCTACTACATATTAAGCTCTGATAAATTTAGGGATAAATTCTTCGCCTTTAATAAATATTTAGTATATGGGTGAACAGGATTGTTAAAAATATCTTCAGTCCTGCCTTCTTCTGTAATCTTTCCTTCTTTAATTATAATTATTCTATTAACCAGCTTCTTTAAAATATTCAGATCGTGGCTAATGCAGATTATTGTAAGATGAAAATCCTCATTTATTTTTTTTAAGAGATTTAGCAAACTTAATTGCTGTTCAACATCCTGTGCCGAAAATGGTTCATCAAGAATAAGTATTTTAGGATTAGCTGCAAGAATCCTTGCAAGAGCCGTGCGCTGCTGCTCTCCTCCGCTCAACTCATAACCTCTTTTTTTATAAATGCTTTCTGCTAGATTTAACGAAGCGTAAATTTCTTCTTTTCTAAGTTTTAAAGAAGCATCAATTAAGCCCTGAATTTTTAATGCTTCATTAACTATGTCATCAACTTTGCGGTAAGGATTAAGTATTTCTCCATGATTTTGAAATAAAATTTGCACGGGACTGTTATTAGTGTTTGCAGATAAAATTTCTTTATTCCATACTATCTCGCCTTGGGATGGTTTTAAAACAACCGCAATAATTTTAGCGAGCGTTGTTTTTCCACCTCCTGATTCACCGCTAATGCCTAATATTTCACCGTTATATATATTCAGATTAATATTATGTAATATTTCCGTAGAGGTCTTCTTATTAAATCCTTTTTCTGATTTAAAAACAGAGAAATAAATATTTTTTAGCTCCAAAATTATATTCATTTTACAAGCTCTCTGTAAGCATTTATAAAATAATTATACTCGGCATCCTTTGAATTAAAAAATTCATTAATGGGGACAAACTGCGAGATAGTGCCATCAGAAATGAAAGCGATGTAATCGCTTATTTTTTCTGCAAAGTTTATATCCTGTGTGACAATAACCGCGCTGTTTTTATTTACTTTTACAAACTCTTTAAGCTTAAGGAGTGTTAAATTGGCAACTGCAAAATCAATCCCTGAAGTTGGTTCATCCAAGAATATTAAAGATGGTTTTACCAAAAGCGCAAAAATTAAACTAAGTCTTTGTGCCATGCCGCCGCTAACTTCATATGGGTAAAGTTTGGAAATCTTATCATAGCCAGGCAATAAAAAATACTGCAGTTGCTCCTCGATTTCAATCATCGTTGCATTGGAATTTTTAAAATAGTACTCAAACTTTCTCAAAGGATCAAAACTGTTGATTGAATCCTGAAAGACATACCTGATCTTTTCCCTCCTAATTTTTAACATCAGGTTATGTTCTAAATCAAATATATTATCGCTGTAAAATTTTACCTTCCCTACAACTTCGTACTGATTTTTCGGTAGTAAAGCGGTTAGTGATTTTATAAGTGTAGTTTTTCCACAACCGTTGCTTCCTAGAATGGTATAAATTGAATTGCTTCCAATGATGAATTTTAAATTTTCCAGCAGCAATATTTTTTGAGCGCCGTTAGTAAGTTTTATTTTTTCTATATCGACATTAAACATAGATTTGATATATAGTTTTTTATTTACTTAACAAAATAATAAATTGAAAAGAAAATTATTACCAGTATTCTTATAAACTCCAAAAATGAAACTGCTTAATATAATTCTAGCATTATACTTTATCGTCTTTTTTACCTCTTGTGATAAAACTGATACAGAAATATCCAACCGTGTTGTAATAGGTATTCCGGCAGATATCCAAACACTGAACCCACTTTTTGCTTCAAGTGTGGATGAAGGAAGCATTGCAGAACTTATATATTTAAGCTTAGTTGATTTTAGATGGGATGACGAAAAAGGCAATTTGCAGGAATTCCCAATGTTAGCTGAAAAATGGGAATGGTCTAATGATTCGTCATCAATTACATTTTTTATAAGGGATGATATTTACTGGAGTGATGGCAATCAATGTACTGTTAATGATATAATTTTTTCATTTGATGTTTATTCTGATCCTGAAGTGCAAAGCGCATGGTATGGCACATTTGGAGTTATTCATACAGATGATGAAAACCATGTTGATATTGAAAAAACTTTTGTAGCTGAATCAGCATTTAAATTTATCATAAATTTTAAACCCGGAGCAATTCCAAATTTATATGATTTAGTTTTCCCAATAATACCAAAACATATTTTTCACAATATAGAAAGGGAAGAACTTGTTAATTCTGAATATAATTTTAATCCTGTAACGAACGGTGCATTTAAACTAAAAAGTTGGAAAAGAAACCAAGCAATTACTCTTGAAACAAATAAAGAAAGCATTGTTTATAGCGAAGAAAACATTAGCGAAATAGTTTTTAAAGTAGTACAGGATTATTCTTCACGCATTTTACAATTAAAGCGTGGTGATTTAGATTTAATAGAACTGGTAAAAATTGAAGATGTTGAAGATCTTAAAAATGAAGAAGATTTAGAGGTTGTTGCTGTTGTAGGGAGAGAATATGATTACGTTGGATGGAATAATATTAATCCTCTTGCATTTTCTGAAAATGGTACTATTAAACCGAATAAATTTTTTAGCAGTGCTAATGTAAGAATTGCTTTAACACATGCAATTAACAGAAAGGAAATTCTTGAAGAATATTTGTTGGGACATGGAAAAATCGCCTCAACTCCTGTTTCACCAATATTTTCTGATCTAGTAAATGATCAGGTAAAACCTTACCAATATGATGTTGTTAAAGCGAAACAAATTTTAACTTCTGAAGGATGGACTGATTCGAACATGGATGGTATAATTGATAAAGACAATATAAATTTCAGTTTTACTATGTACATACCTGCAGGCAATCCCTTGCGCAACTATTCATCAACCATTGTAAAAAACAATCTAAAAGCTGTTGGAATTGATATGAATGTTGAAACTCTTGAACTTGGTAAATTTATTGATAACTTGCTTGATAGAAACATGGATGCGTGGATCGCATCTTGGTATATACCCATTCCTTTAGAATTAAAAACTTACTGGTACTCAGATCTGGAAAACACACATCTAAATTTTTCTGGCTATCAAAACAAAGTTATTGATGAATTACTGGATAAACTGGAAAGTGAAAAGGGAGGGAATGAAAGGAGCAGGTTATATAAAATTTTTCAAAAAATTATTCACGATGATGAACCCGTAAGCTTTTTATATTGGATTCCAAATATTACGGTTTACAATAAGCGAATTGAAAATATTAATATTTCACATTTGGGGAGTATAACACACTGCTGGGAATGGAAAATTAAATAAAAGGTAGTATGAGTAAAGAAGTAAGCATAGCTTTGTTAAAAAGATTACTCTCTTCAGCTATAACATTATTTCTATTGGTAAGTTTTTTGTTTATCATTACAAGGTTATCCCCCGGTGATCCATCACAAAAATTCCTTTCATCAAAATTCAGCCCTGAGCTTGCAGAAAAAATAACGAAATCTTTTGATTTGGATAAACCAATATCAGAACAGTATGTTAGCTTTGTAGTAAATCTTATTAAAGGAGATCTTGGAACATCGTATAACTATCATATGCCAGTTCTATCAGTAATTTGGCAGTTTCTCCAGTTTACATTGATATTTGCTGCAATAAGTTTTGTGATTCAAATAACAGTAAGTATGTTACTTGCACTTTGGGTTGTAAAAAAGCAAAATGTAAGTCTGGAAAAAACTATTTCAAGTTTATCTCTGGTTATTTACTCTACTCCTGCGTTCGTCCTCGGTGTGCTGCTCATTTATTTCTTTTCTGTACAGTTTGAGATTTTTCCAATTTCCGGCTTAGAATCTCTAGGTAACGATTCATATTCTTTTTTTGAAAGAATAATGGACAGAGCATATCATCTTATACTTCCTCTAGTTACACTATCATTGGCGGGTATTGCACTATTTTACAAATATCTTAAAGAAAATTTAGAAGAAATTTATCATCAAGCATATATTTTACAGCTGCGAGCAAATGGTGAGAGTGAAGAGAAAATATTAAAAAAGCATGTCATACCAAATGCAATAAGACCTTTAATTTCAGTTGCGGGAATTGAGCTTGGGATTTTGTTTGGCGGCGCACTAATAACTGAAGTGATTTTCAGTTTACCTGGAATGGGAAGACTTACAATAGAATCCATATTGGCACGAGATTACCCGCTTATAATTGGCTGCTCTTTCGTTGCAGGAATTTTAATGATCACAACAAATTTTTTAGCAGATATGATTAAAATAAAAATTGATAAAAGAATGATTAAAGAATTGATTAGCTAATAATGAAAATTAAAATTTGGCACTGGATTTTATTTCTTTGGCTTATTCTTTTAACCGCAAGGTTCGAAGCTATAATTGGATTATTGCAATTATGGTACAGCTATGTAATTTTACTTTTTACTGATACAAAATCAGCTGTAAATATTTTGGATTTTAATTTGCTGGACGGGCTTCTTTCTTTAAAGTTATTTATAGTTATTCCGCTATTGATAACGATTTTTAGAAAACGGTTAAAATTAATTTATGTAAAACTAAACTTTACATCTGCAGTTCTAATTATACTGGCAATAGGTTTTCTTATGGCACCGCTGGTTGCCGATGAGAATCCAGAATTCTACAAAAATCTAAATGTTACAAAATTACTTTTACCATTTTCACAAGTTGAACAGCTGCACTTAAATGATGAAGATAATTTGGATGGTTCGTATATTGATAAATTTGTTCAACAGAAAGATAAAACTATAAAACCTTCATTTAGTGAAAGTTTAATTTTCATTGATAGTGTTACAGTAACCGATAAAGTATACTACTATCAAAAAAATATTAAAAGCGAATTGTTAAAAGAAAATGTAATTTTTAATAACAATAAACCTCTTATAACAAAAAAGTTTTTTTTATTGGGAACTGATGAATTTGGAAGAGATATTTTCTCAAGATTGGTTTTTGGTTCAAGAATATCGCTTTCAGTAGGTATTGGATCAGTGATATTATCGTTATTAATAGGATTATCATTTGGATTTTTAGCAGGTTACAAGGGCGGTATACTTGATATAATTCTAAGCAGGTTAACCGAGTTGTTCTTAGCATTCCCAGTTATCTATCTTGTACTACTTGTGCTCGCATTGTTTGGTAGTTCACTTCTTTCAGTTATAGTTGTGCTTGGTGTTTCCAGCTGGATGAGTTTATTTAAAATAGTAAAAAGTGAAGTACTAGCAATTAAGCAGAAAGATTATTTAATAACTGCTGGATTGGTTGGTTTAAGTAAAACACAAATCTTACTTAAAGAAATATTGCCGGTAATTATAGCTCCCGTAGTTGTAACGCTTATATTTCAATTTAGTAATGTGATTTTGGCTGAATCAGCATTAAGTTATTTGGGAATGGGAACCGGCATAGGTTATCCTTCATGGGGAGCAATGATAAGTTCTGGTCAGGAATATATTATGAAAGCATGGTGGATGATATTTTTCCCGGGTCTTTGTTTAGTTTTAACGTTACTATGTGCTAATGCTGCCGGAAAGAAATTGAACAAATTCCTAAATCCAAGAAATGAACTATGATAAACCAAAGATTTGAAATAATAAGGAAAATAGGAGAGGGAAGAAGCTCAGTTTACCTATGTGGTGATATTGAGTTTCCCGATTCTTTGGTTGCAATTAAAATACTCCCTGCCGATACTGATGAGATTGAAAAACAAAATTTCAGAAATGAATTTTTCACTCTTCAAAATCTTGAACACCCAAATATTTTGCATGCAAATGAAACTGGAACTGTGATTCAGCTTGATAATGAGAAAGATATATCAATAAGTTCTCCTTACATTGTTTTAGAATATTTTGAATCTGATGAACTGCTTAATTCAACGTTTCTTAAAAATGAGGAACAGCTAAAGGAAATTGTAAAACAGATTTGTTCTGTGCTTTCATATCTTCATCTATCAAACTATATTTATTACGATCTAAAACCTGAAAACATTCTCGTTTCGTCAAAAGGAAAAGATCCCCTTATCAAATTAATAGATATGGGACTTGCCGTAAATGCTCCTTCCGCAACAAGTTATGAGGTAACCGGTACAGCTCAATATATAGCCCCTGAATTATTAAAAAAAGAACCTCATAATGAGAATGTTGATCTTTATTCGTTAGGGATGCTTTTATATAGAATTATTTACGGAGATTTTCCTTTCCAATCTTCAAAAGAAATTGACATTTTTAAAGCGCAGATTGAAAATGAATTTGAATTTCCTCCTTCTCAAATTTACTCTGAAGATATAATAGAAATTGTTAAAAAACTTCTAAATAAAAATCCAGCAAAAAGATACCAAAGTGCTTTGCAGGTAATAGAAGATTTAAATTTTGATGTTAATGCAGCCGTTGCTAAAGATTTTGTCCCTGCTCAGATATTTACCAATAGAAAAGACACATTAAATATCCTTTCAACTTATATTAATGATAAAACAAGCAGCGAGGTTTTTGTTGTTAAGGGATTTGATGGATCAGGAAAAACTTCTTTGTTAGTTGAACTTCTGGAAACATATCCAAATTCAATTCTAATAAACAATATAAAAGGCAAATCAGGTATTGAGTTAGTTAAATACGTATTAAGAAAATTATTCTTTTCTGAATTTGTATATCCGTTTATTAAACCGGATGAGATAAAAATATTTTCATCTCTTCTTAGCAGTACAGAAACAGAATTACTTAAGCAGCTACCATCTGCTATATCAAAAGTGGCTTCCACGGGAAATTTTATTTTCCTCATTGATGATTACAACCTGTTTGATGAATTTTCATCAGAAGTATTTACTGATTTGCTACCGATCTTACAAATTAATAACACTAAAGTAATTTTATCAGAATCATCAGAGTTGCAACACAATTCTTCGGAGCTTAACAATGTTCGCGAAATTACAATCGGTTCATTTACTGATGTACAACTAAAAGAGTTAGTTGATAAAAGTTTTTCTTCAGAATTTCCAAAAGAAGAGTTATACAAACTTATACTTTCTTATTCTGATCTTTTACCCGGAAGCGTCATTTCTTTCATTAAAGATCTGTGTTTACTAGGTATAATGGAATTTACTGCAAGCGGAGTGCAGATTTCTTCTGAAGAAGAAAAAATTTCGCAGTTAAGTGGTTCCCAAACCCAGATTTACAGTTTGAGATTAAATAAACTAACAGATGTAGAACAGCAAGCTGCAAATATTTTAGGAGCCCTTGAAACAACTATAGAACAGGGGACACTTGCTGAAATTATGGATATTTCTGAGGATGAGATACCTAAGTTTAATTTCTAATCTTCAGATAAATAATATAATTCAAAAAAACCCTGCTGGCACAGCAGTAGTTTTAACTTCAGATGGATTGAAAAAATATATTTATTCAGAGCTTGCGGAAAAAGAAAAGTTCCATAGATCATTAGCCAATAAATTATCCGGTAACTTACCTTCATTTAACAAAATTGAATTAGCAAGACAATTTGAGCTTGGTAAAAATTATGATATGTGTTTTAATACCTTCATGAGTGAATTAAATGAGGTTGAAAAACTTTCTTTATTTTCTTACATGAAAAAAATACTTACCTCAATGCTAAAAATTCCATTTACTCATTTGCAAACTAACCAGGTTCAATTCAAGTTAAGTGAAGTAAACTTTAAGCTTAGCGATTTTAAAGCTTCATTAAATAATATTGAATCAGTTGTAGCAGAAGAACTTGAGGAGGAAAAACAAATTGGTTTAGCAGTAATTAAAGGAAGCTCTTTAATTGGCTTAGGTGAATATGAAAAAGGAAAAGAATATATAAATAGTATTATTTCAAATTTAACTGATGGAAAAAATAAGCATATACTGCTTACAGAATTAGCTTATGCTGAGTTTGATCAGAATAAATTTTACTGAAGCATTTGTACAATGCAAGAATATCTTAAATCAAAAAAATTTATCAGATGAGTTAAAAGGTAAATGTTATAACTTACTTGGCATGTATGAAATACTCCAGAACAATGATACCAGAACCGCCCTCCAATGGTTTAAAAAAGCATTAGAGAGCTACGATAAAGCAAAACTACCAAGAAGAATTGCTGGTATCGAAGTGAACATAGCCAATATTTATAATTTGCTTGGTGAGTTTAGCAAAGCCGAAGAACACTGGGCAAACGCATCGGAAATAAATAATTCTGTTGGAAATTTAGAACAGGAGGGGCTGCTGCTTTTAAATGTTGGAGTACACCATCATCATAAAAGAAATACAGAAAAATCTATTCAACTTGTTAATCGTGCGTATAAAATATTTTTAAGTTTAGGTAACGAAATTAGTGAGAGTCTTGCACTTCTTAATTTAGGCGAAATGCATATGTATATTTCTGAGTACCAAAAATCATATGATTCTCTAAGTCAAGCAGAAATGATACTAAAGAGACATAATCATCCAGAGGAACTTGCAGAGTTATATTTAATTCGTGGTAAATTCTTTTTTAAAGTGGGCGATGCGGAAACCCTAACAAAAATTAAAGATGAATTTTCAAATCATTTATTAGCGAACACACTGCCCCAAAAACAATTAAATAATTTAAATTATTTAGAGCAGCTTGAAGCAATTATTAATAATAATGATGTGAATATAGATCAGTTTAAAACAGTTGTTAAAAATTATTTCGAAGGAAATGAAAAATTTAATTTTTCTGAGAGTTTTTTCATACTTACAGAATATCTAACCTCCTCAGATCAATATGATGAGGCACTTAATTTAATAACTATGAAGGAGATAATTGAAATATGCAAACAAAGTATTATATTCGAAGCAGAAAGAGAATATTTTTTAGGTAAAATATCACTTGTACTCGGCTCGGATAAACTTTTACCACCAATAGATCATTTTGAAAACGCATATAAATTAATACAAGAAGAAAGTATTACCGAACTTACCTGGAAAGTTTTATGGGCACTAGCAGAAAGTTACAGGCAGAGAGGTAATGAACAAAAAACAAAAAATTATACTAATTACGCAAAAGAGTTAATTCAATTCATTGCAGATCAAATTAGTAACATGGAGTTAAGAAATATATACCTGCAGAAGGAAGAGAGAAAAACAGTACTGCAAAACTAGTTATTCATCATGGAGAAATAAATTACATGTCTGAATCTGAAGTTAAAATAAGAATCTTCTCGGATTCACATGATTTGGTCCCTGTAACATCTGCACTTAAACAGTTGGAATTAAAAGGGTTTTCACTCCAGATAGACTTTCCAAATGAATTTTCCATTGATAACAATGAAATAGTTATTTTACAAATTGAATCGCTGGAATCGGAACATCTAAAAAATGCTGCAAACAGCAGGAAAGAACTTACAAACAAAATGATAATTGTGATGCGTAACGTTGATGCATTGCAGGTTACTTCTCTTTTAAAACTTGGCTTTTTTGATATTTTTATTTTTCCTTACGAAGTACTAAAATTTGCATCCTACCTGGCTGAAATTATTTCTAACAAATATTACATTACCGAAACACATCGCACTGGTACTTTTGGAATGAGCAGGCAAGGTATAAAATCAATCCAGGGAGAATCCGAAGAACTTGTAAGAGTGGTTAATCTTTCAAAAAAGGTTTCAGAAAAAAGCAGTGCAAACGTTTTAATACTTGGTGAAACCGGAGTTGGGAAGGGATTGTTTGCAAGGGCAATTCATAATAATGGCAAAACAAGTAATTTCCCTTTTATTGATATCATTTGTACAGCAATTCCTGAAAACTTGCTAGAATCAGAACTGTTTGGGTATGAAGCAGGTGCATTTACAAGTGCCCGAGCAAGGAAAGTTGGCTTGTTTGAGCTAGCGGGTAAAGGTACACTTTTTCTTGATGAAATAGGTGACTTGAGTATAAACATTCAAACAAAATTGTTGCGTGCTATTGAAAAGAAAGTTATTAAACGATTAGGTGGGGTCACAGATATACCAATCAATGCACGTATAATATCAGCAACTAACAGGAAACTTGAGGAAATGGTTGATGATGGTTCTTTTAGAAGAGATCTTTTTCACAGACTAAATGTAGTATCAATAGAAATTCCACCGCTTAGAAATAGAGGTGAGGATATAATTTTGCTAGCAAATCATTTTATTGCGGAATTTAATAAACAGTTTAACCGTTCCGTAAAAAAATTAGATAAAGACGTTCAACATTTTATGTTAGGTTATCCGTGGCCTGGTAATGTAAGAGAACTTAGGAATGCTATAGAAAGAGCAATATTGCTTTCTGATGAAGATAAATTAAAACTTATTGATTTCTCAAACCTAATAAAGAATATTGATATAGATTCTTCATTCACTACAGGATCGGAATCTGTACCCCATCATATCATTAAAATGGAAATCAACTATGGCTCGACGGATTTGAAAAAAGTAGAGAAGCACTATGCACAGGAAGTGCTTCAAAAGCTTGGAGGGAATAAGACACAAACAGCTAGAATTTTGGGAATTTCCAGACCAAAATTGGATACCTTGCTGAAATAAGTATTACAACTGCTAAAAGAAAACCTTTGTTTTTTGCCAATTTTTCAACTTTTAATTTTCTTTTTTTTATCTCTTTATTGTAATATATTTTTACAAATATACTATAATTTAATTGCTAATCAGTAATAATTACCTAAATTTATTTTGATTAGAGCCTAATATTGCGCTATTTAGCAAAAAACCGTCATGGCATAAACATTGGGTTTAATACTGGCTAACTATGAGCTGTGTATGTGCAGTTGAGGGTGAGGTGTACGTGCAGTTTTTCATAGTTTATTTTTCACTAATTGTGAGTGGGCGCTATGCGATATTATATATTATCCGTCCTTTTGGCGGGGGGACTATTCTTTACCGGACTTGCTCAGGTTGCCGATAATGTTGAAGAAGCAACCAGGTTAAGGGTTACGGTGGATAATATAACAACCGTTACCACGCCAAACTCCAATAACTCAATTGCCAGAGTGAATCCTTCAGATTTAAGGATTCTAGATAATAAATCAAACTCACAGCTTGAGGAACTTGGTGGCCGATTTGGCTGGGTAAGATCAAACTCACAGCTTGATGAGCTGGGTGGCCGATTTGGCTGGGTAAGATCAAACTCACAGCTTGATGAGCTGGGTGGCCGATTTGGCTGGGTAAGATCAAACTCACAGCTTGATGAGCTGGGTGGCCGATTTGGCTGGGTAAGATCAAACTCACAGCTTGATGAGCTGGGTGGCCGATTTGGCTGGGTAAGATCAAACTCACAGCTTGATGAGCTGGGTGGCCGATTTGGCTGGGTAAGATCAAACTCACAGCTTGATGAGCTGGGTGGCCGATTTGGCTGGGTAAGATCAAACTCGCAGCTTGATGAGCTGGGTGGCCGATTTGGCTGGGTAAGATCAAACTCACAGCTTGATGAGCTTGGTGGTCGATATGGCTGGGTACGGTAAGTTTAAATAGTTCTCCAAATTGCCTACTTTGAAAAGCCTTCATGTAATGAAGGCTTTTTTTATACTAAGTATTGTTTAATATGTTTAATACAGTAAATTTTTTTATCAAGCTAAAAAAAATTATTTTGAGATTGATAAACGAAAAATTACATAAAATTGATTATTGAAATTTTCTGATACTTTCATTTCAAATGCTTTTTAAAACTCTCCTATTACTATTTGTTTGCCAAATTTCCTTTTATTCACAGGAAATTTCAAAAGTAACATTGTTGAATGGTGACAACACTTTTCAAATTCCGGTTTATTCATTTGATCGCAACACTTATGTTTCATTACAGCACCTGGCAGATGCACTGAATTTCGAATATAATTATCATAAAGAGTTGATTTCTGTTGAAGTAGAATCCCCTAAAACAAAGTTAACTTTTACTGCACGGAATCCTTATGTAGTAATGCTTTTAAAAGAAAATAACGAAACTCGCTCTATTCAGTTAACAACTTCTGTACATTTTATTGATGAATTAATATTTGCTCCTATGCCCCAGACAATTGATCTTCTTAGTTTCGCTTTTGAAAAACCAATTGTTGTTGTAAACCCAAATCGTTTAATGGTTCTTGATGATGAAATTATTACAAATTCAATTTTAAATATTAGCATTCAGGAAAGAAATGAAGATACCTATATTAAAATTGTTACTAAGGATAAAACTGCTGCATTTCTAAGTAAAGTTGATTATGATGAATATTCAATTAATTTAAAAAATACAAGTTCAATTAAACAGGAATTTTCTGGGCCTAGTTCTCTAGGACTAATAAAAGATTTACAGTTAAATAATTTTAATGGCAACACATTAATAAATTTTAAAACCACAGAAAAAAACTGTGCGGTTGAATTAGTTAAAACAGAAATTGATAATGAAATTTACTTGCATGTGTTTATTAGGGAAGACTCTGATTGGTTTGAAAAAGAAAGTGAAAATTTTAAGATTATTTATAGAGAAAACCATTCTCACATTGTGAATCATATTTTATCCTCTGCGGAGAATTCGCTTAATTCATTAATGAAACTTTTTGATTATAAGCCATCAGAGAAAATTATTATTGCCACCTATGATGTAAGCGATTATGGATTTAGCACAACAACCACACTTCCGCAAAACTATGTTCGATTGGAAATTGAACCATTAGAACCAGGTTATGAAATAGTTCCTCATAACGAGAGATATCAATGGTTGCTTTCGCATGAATTAGTTCACATTGTTGTAAACGATCAAACCTCTGGGGTTGAATCAACCTTAAGAAGCATTTTTGGGAAAGTTACCCCTGAAAAAACCAATCCTTTAACTGTGTTTTATAGTTTACTCACAAATTATCAGCGTTATACACCCAGGTGGTACCAGGAAGCCATCGCAGTTTATATCGAAACCTGGTTTAGCGGAGGTTATGGAAGAATACTTGGCAATTTTGATGAAATGTATTTTCGTTCAATACTGCTTGAAGATAAAAATTTTGCAACGCAACTTAACCTGGAAACAATTTTAAGCCACAATTCATATTTGTTGGAAAACCTGTTTTACATTTATGGTTCAAGGTTTATATCGTACTTATCAATTATTTATGGTTCAGAAAATGTTATAAGTTGGTTTAAAGAAATTCCAGGTGAACCATACACTGGATTTCAATCCAAGTTTAAAAAGATTTTTGGAAAAGATTTTATTAAAGTGTGGTATGATTTTATAGTTTATGAAAAAGCTTTCCAGGATAAGAATATAAAAACTCTTAATAGTTCAGAATTAACAAAACTTGAAAAGATTGGCAAAATTAATTTTGGATGGGTTACTCAACCATATTACAGCAGCTTCACAAACTCTGTTTTTTTTGGATATCACAGGTCTCATGAACTTACCAACCTTCAGCAGTTGAATTTAAATAACGGGATTTCAAAAAATCTTCTTTCGCTTCAAACACCAAGTATGATTCAAGTTTCCTCCACCGCTTTTGATGGAAACAACGGATTGTTTTTTTATACAACTAACAATAACCAGCTTTACCGTGATCTTTGGGTTTACGATATTGTTGAAGATGATAAGAAAATTCTATTTGAAAATGCAAGAGTTGGTGATTTAACATATTCACCTGTTACAAGGAATCTGTGGGGTGTTATGCACGATGGTGGAATAGCAACGCTTGTTTTATCCACCTATCCTTACCAGGAGCTGATTCCTGTTATTAGTTTCAGTTTAGGAGATGAAATTTTTAATCTTGCCATAGAAAAAGCCGGGACACACTTAGCTGCAGTTTTAAAAAGATCTAACGGTCAGCAATCACTAGTTATTGCGAATCTTAATAATATACTTGAAGAATCAGAATTTAAGTATAAGATAGTTTCAAGCAGTGGAACACCCGAAAATCCATCCTGGAGCAGCGATGGTAATTTTATTTATTGGAACGCTTACACGAATGGAGTTTCTAATATTTACCGTTACAGCTTGGTAGATGAATCAATTAAAGCTGTTTCGCACTGCCTTTCCGGATTGTTTAAACCTATAGAAATTAATGCCGATTCAATTTTTGCTTTTGAATTTACTACAGAAGGTTTTATTCCAGTTAAATTTAAAAATGAACCTGCATTGTATCTTCCAGCAATAAATTATCTTGGGCAGAAAGTTTTAGAAAAAGATCCACAGGTTTTTGATTGGTTACTTCCAAATGTCAATTCAATTACAAATCCATTTGAATTTAAAGGAGAAAAAAGTTATAACGGGCTTTCAAACCTTAATATTCAGTCTGTTATACCTGTTGTGAGTGGTTTTCAAAACCAAGTTGTATTTGGTTTATACACTCGTATCTCTGATCCAATGCTGCACCACGATTTTATTATGGAATTTGGTTTTTCCCCACTAAAGGAAACCCCGAGCTATCCTTCGTTTCATTTTCGTTTTAAATACGACTATATGCAAAAGGTTTTTATTGAACTAAGTCATCATGGACCAGAATTTTTTGATCTATTTAATAGCAGAAACCGCGGAATGCTCGGTAGTAGGTTGCAGTTAAATTACACTCACTATTGGCTTTATGATAATCCTCATAAAATTAAGCAAAGCTTATCGCTCACGCTTTACCAGGGAGTAGAATTCATAAACGATAACCTTGTTAGAGTTTCGCAGCCGGATTTTGGTGTATTTGTTACCAATTTAAACTCTAAAGATTTACGCAAAAGCATTGGAAGTTCAGATTATGAGAGAGGTAATGATGTTTTTCTCACTTTCTCGTTATACGGTACAAATTTTGAAGCTCCTCAGTATGCACTTAATACATATTTAGAATTTAGCGATTTTTCAACATGGTTGTGGCACCACAATGTTTTCCATGTAAAATTTTCAGGTGGATATCTTCAGGATAATGAAAATCTAATCCAGGCAAAGTTTTATTTTGGTGGATTTGGAAACAGAGGTATTGATAATGACGAAATTAGGCAATTTCGAAAGATTTTTAGATTTCCAGGTATTCCTATCTATAGCATAGATACTGATAGGTTTCTTAAACTTCTGGTTGAAAACGATTTTCCACCGGTAAGATTTGGTAACCTTGCAATTGGAGATCAGTTTATTAATCATATTGATTTTGCTGTATATACGCAAGGAATGATCATTAAGAATAATTTATTTGGTAACTATTGGATAGATTTAGGTGCTCAGCTGGACATTAAGCTTAAGCACTGGTACAACCTGGAATCTACTTTTTCGATGGGTATTGCAAAAGCCTGGTCTGATAAAATAACAGATTGGGAATGGTTTCTATCTCTTAAATTGCTTAAAGATTGATTATAATGTGTTAGCATATTTTCTAATTGATGTAACATGAAATTTTCTGAGTTTAAAAAAAATATTGATGATGGAATAAAAAATACCGGCTCGGATGAAGAATCATCTGAAAAAGTAAAACACCTTGAAGCAATACTTAATATAGCCAACACAATTAACCGCTCACTTATTTTAGATGATGTGCTTGAACTTGTATTAAAGAATGCAATCCGCCTTACAAATTCTGAACGCGGATTTATTGTTCTGCAAAATGCACAGGAAAATCTTGAATTTAAACTCGGTCTTGATTCAGAAAATAAAAACCTGCCTGAAAACTTATTTCACATAAGTAATACTGTTGTTGAAGATGTATTTTATCATGGCCAATCCATTTTTATTGAAGGTGCTCAAAGCGATGCAACGTATGATCCATCAAAAAGTATTTTAAAGTTGGATCTACAGACAATTCTTTGCTCACCATTAATAACAAACGGAAAGAAAATTGGTGTTATTTATGTTGATAGCAAACACCTTCAAAAAATAAAAGTAAGAGAAATTACCGGAACATTTGAAATACTTGCAGGGCAGGCTGCAACTGCTATACGCAATGCTCAGTTATATGATGGCCAGGTAAGTGCTTACAACGCACTGCAGGAAGCAAATAACCAGCTTATTCAAGCGGAAAGAAAAGCACTTAAATCAAGTATAGATTCAGAGATTGGACAATCTTTACAGGGACTTGTTCATCTTGCATTGCTTGAAACTGAAAGCTTGATGAGAATGATTGAAAAAACTCAACCAGAATATGAACGAGCATCAGTTAACAACGATTCAGTTTTTTTTGATAGATTAAAATTGAAATCCAAAGTTGCGATTGACAGTATAAGAAATATTCAAAAGTATGCACAGGTATTGCTCGAAACATCTATAATGAATTTGAATAAAGATACGGGAGATTTGAATAGAACAATTCAATCGGTTATTAAATATTTAGTACCAATGCGCAAATATGCAACGTTAACATTTAAAACCGAGTTGAATAATTTACCATTGTGCAATTATGATTCGGAGCAAATACAGCATTTACTTGTGCAGCTCTTTACCAATACTGCCGAAGTAAAAAAAGATGCAACTATCAATATAAAATCTTATGCAAAGAAAGATAAAGTTATTGTGGAAGTTTCAGATGATGGGCCTGGATTTCCTGCAGGATTTAACACTAATTTTATGATTACTGCAGGAACTAACAATGGTGGTTACGGTTTATTTCTTTGCAAAAGCATTATTGAAAGGCATAACGGTGATTTTAAAATACTTCACATAGATAAGGGTGCTGCTATACAATTTGTTCTACCGGTGGAATAATCATGTCAGATTCTTTACATAAATATTTAGAACTTTTTTATTCTTCTGTTCTCTTTCCCGTTCAAGTGCTTAATAGTAATGGGGTGATAATTTACGTTAACGAGGTATATACAATTCAATGGGGATATTCACTATCAGAATTGAAAGAATATTCAGTTTTTAAAGACAAAGAACTTGATAGAAGAGGTATAGTTAATAATATTAAAGATACCTTAACAAGTAATAAAAGTACTACAATTTCAAATTATGCAGATTCTCTCTTAATTAACCGAGATGCGGCAGTTCCTATTTTGCGAACCACAATCTTTCCTCTTTCATATGAAGGAGAAAATTATACAGTATTGTTTCACGAAGATCAGACGGAGATGGTTTTAGCAGAAGCGGAAGTTAAAAAATCAAGGGATGCAAACAAGGAATCAGAAAGATTAAAAGATACATTTTTAAATGTCCTTTCACATGAACTTAGAACTCCTTTAAATATTATTCTTGGTTATTCTACAATCATTAAGGAAAATCTGAAGGATAAAATTGATAATGAAGATAAAGTTTACCTTGATAATCTTTATTCAGGAGGAGAGAGGTTATTTAAAAGTATAACACAAATGCTTGAATTTGCACAAATTGAAGCAGGAAAATTTCAGATGAACATCGATGTATTCGATTTTCAAAATGTGTTTATGCACTGCATAGAACCTTATAAGAAAAAAGCTGAAGATAAAAATTTGAATTTCAAAACCAACTTAACTGATGAGAAAATATTTGTTGAAGTTGATCTTCAATGTGCAGAAAATGTAATAAATAATTTACTTGATAATGCAGTTAAGTTTACACAGCAAGGATTTATTGATATTGAAATTGGAACACTGAAAGACAAAGACCTGGCAATTTGTAAAGTTAAGGACACCGGAACAGGAATTTCAACTAAATATTTGGACCATTTATACCAACCATTTAGCCAGGAAGAAACCGATGTGGGCAGAACTTTTGAAGGAAACGGTCTTAGTCTTGCACTTTCAAAAAGATATATAGAAAAAATGGGTGGTTCACTGCTTGTTGACAGTATAAAAGGTGTAGGAACAACATTTACGTTTACCCTTCCGCTGGCAAAGACAGCAAAAGTTCCACAAAGAGAAAACATAACCGAAGAAAGTAATCGAGATGTAAAGATATTAATGCTTGATGATGCCGGGGAGTCTTACGATTTAATTAAAGCATTTTTAAAGGGGTCTTATGATATTTCAGTTTATAACTACAGAAACTTTAATGAAAAGCTTGTAAACGAAAATGACTTTAAGATTATTGTTTTTGATATAACAAAAAACTTTTGGGACAGAGGTTTAGAGCTATGTAAACGTATTAAAAAAATAGATGCAACCAACAAGCCCATAGTCATTCTTTCCAGTGAATTCATGAATGATAAAATTCAGCAATTCTATAGTGCAGGTGCAGATGAGTTTCTTGTAAAACCGTTTACTAAAAGCGATTTAATAAAACTTATTGAAAAAATAACTTCTTAAATTCCCGCCCCATCTCTTTTATTTAATTATATCACTTTTAAAACTTCTAATTGCAATGAAATCCAATATTGATGTGTAAGTTTTAAATTCTCTGCTTATTTTAAAGAAATAAAAAAACAATAGTAATAGATTAAAAACAAAAAGAACTTGTTGAATCTATCAGAATTAAAAAAAAGGGTTGAGAAAGAATCAAATAGAAAACAGGCTGCTGTTTTACAGCGGTTCTTTAAAACAGGAAAAGGAGATTATGGGGAAGGAGACATTTTTGCAGGAATAAAAATTCCAGTACAAAGAAAAATAGCTAATGAATTCAAGGAGCTTTGTTATGATGATATCACGCAACTTATAAATTCAAAAATACATGAAGAAAGAATGATCGGGTTGCTGATTTTAGTTAATAAATATGAAAATAGTAATGAAGATGAAAGGGATAAAGTTTACAAATTTTATATCAAGAATAGAAAAGGTATTAATAATTGGGATTTAGTTGATTTAAGTGCACCCAAAATTGCAGGTAAACACCTATTGCTTAAGGATAAAGATATCCTGTACAAATTCGCTCATTCCAAAAACTTGTGGGAGCGCCGGATAGCAGTTATTTCAACATATTCTTTTATAAAAGAAGGAAATTATATTACAACTTTTGATATTTCGGATATTCTATTAAATGATAAGCATGATTTAATTCATAAAGCAGTTGGCTGGATGTTGAGGGAAATAGGAAAGAAAAATCAGGTTGCAGAAGAAAACTTTTTGAAAGCACGCTATAAAAAAATGCCCCGTACTATGCTTAGGTATGCAATTGAAAAATTTCCTGAGAGAAAAAGAAAAAAATACTTACTAAATAAAATCTGAGGGATAATAATATGAAAGACAGAATTAATATTTCAAGCAGTGCGATTTGGGAAGACCAGATAGGCTATTCACGCGCAGTAAGGATTGGTAGAGTTGTGGAAGTTTCAGGAACTTCTGCAATAGATAGAGATAAAATTATTGCACCAAATAATCCTTACCAGCAAACAAAGTTTATTATCCGAAAGATTGAACGTGCTATTAATGAAGCTGGCGGAACTCTTGAAGATGTTACTAGAACAAGAATTTATGTAACTAACATTAAAGATTGGTCTGCAGTAGGTAAAGCACACGGAGAGTTTTTTAGAGATATAAAACCTGCCACTACAATGATTGAGGTTAAATCTTTAATTGATCCTAATTTTGTTGTTGAGATAGAAGCGACAGCAATATTAAAAGAAAAATAATTTTGTTTTCAGTTTAGTAGTTTTCCAAATAACGTTGCGTACATTATCCTGTAAATATCAGTATTATCGGTTATTCCCTTCAGCAAATCAGCATTAAGTCCTTCTGTTTTTGCTACAACTGATCCGCAAACATCTCCATAAGATGACCATGTAACTGCAAATGGAAATGTGTTTCCAGATTTATCCGGAGCGGAAATAAACGGTGGGGTTTGCGATCCAAATTTACCATCAATTGGTGCACCATTTTTATCTGTTGGCGGAAGTGGTAATCCCGGATTCATGCTTTCTATTGTAGAACCTCTCAACTCTAATCCACCCGCCTCACTATCTGCTGCGGTTATTATTAACGTGTTACGATTTTGCTGTAAGTAGCCGTATGCAATCCCGATAGCATCATCAGCTCTTTTTTGTGCTTCAAAAAATCCGTTGGCATTGTTATTATTACCAAAATTATCGGTACCTTCTTCTTCAATTACCAGAAAAAAATTCCCACTCTTTTTTGATAAAAATTTAATTGCAGCATCAGTCATTTCTGCAAGAGTTGGCGCTTCAGCATTGTAGTTATGCAAACCAACATTATTAAGTTCTTCCTCTGGTTTATCATTAAATGTATGATGAAGAGCAAATACACCCAGAATTTTTTCTACGTCATTTGGCATGTTTAAAAGTTCTTCTCTGTTATATACAACATAGTATCCTCTTTTCACAGCGGTTTCAATTAAGTTTAGTCCATCCTTTCTTTTTCCCAATCCATGTCTTCCTGCTACATTTTCCGGAATCAACAATTGTTCGCCGCCAGATAGTATTAAATCAGCCCCGGATTCAATAATTTTTTTTGCAATGTCCTCATCATTATCTCTTGAGACATCGCTGGTAACAAAAACTCCGCTTCCCGGTTCTACAATTGTTCCGGAATTTATTATTCCAATATTTATCCCGTTTTCTTTTGCTTCCATCATAATGCTATTATTATAACCTGATAAAGAGATTAACGATTTCTTACCATCCATTCCATATGAGTCATATTCAACCTTAACTCCATAAGCATGAATAGTTGCACCAGCTTGTGAAGAAGCAGTTAATGTGTTTTTTGTATATCCCTGATATAATCCAATGTTAGTTAGCTTATCCCAATTTAATGTTCCATCAGGTCCATAGTACAAAATTCTTATTGCATTCCATGATGCAAGGGAAGTTCCATCGGGATGAATGAAAATTACATTACCTGTGGGTAAATTTTGAGCTTTTGTAGAATTGTAGTTTAATAAAAAAAAGGTAAGTGAAGCTAATGAAAAAATTAGAAGAAAAATAAAAAGTGATCGCATCTGGCACTCCGCAATAAAATATTTTTTTATTCAGTAAAAATAAGCTAAAAGTAATGATTAAATAAATTACCAGAAGGAAAGAATTAAAGCAATTTATTGATTGAATTATTATAAATTGTAAATCATTTAAACTTATTTTGTAAATACATGTTACAACTTTAAATTTAGCCGCAAAATTTTTTAAGTTTCAAAATACATTATGAATGAAAACGAACACAACATAGCAAATAACAAGTCATCAATATTTTTTACAGATGGTGAAGCACCTGGATCTTATTCAATATCCAACCAGTTTGCTGAAAACCTTGAATTCAGGCTTGTGCGAGATAGAATAACCGCATCAGGAGATGATGCATATTTTGCCCTATCACTTGCTGTGAGAGACAGACTTGTAAGAAAATGGCTTAGAACTCAGCGTCAATATTATCAGCAGGATGTTAAACGAGTTTACTACTTATCACTAGAATACCTGATGGGTAGACTTCTTGGCAATGCGCTTATAAATATGGATTATTATGAAGAGTGTTATAAAATATTAAAGGAAGATGGATACAGTTTAGAAGAAATAAGAGATTATGAACATGATATGGGTTTGGGCAATGGTGGATTGGGGCGCCTTGCAGCGTGTTACTTGGATTCTATGGCAACCCTTGAATTACCTGCATTTGGATACGGCATAAGATACGAGTATGGAATTTTTGAGCAGGAAATTGAAAATGGCTACCAGGTTGAATATCCTGATAACTGGTTGAGCGATGGAAACCCTTGGGATATTATGAGGCGCAGATTAGAATTCCGTGTAAAATTTTATGGCAAAACCAAACGAGTTGAGTTGGGTAAGGATAAATATAAATTTGAATGGGTTGATACTGAGGATGTATTAGCTATGGCTTACGATGTTCCCGTTCCAGGTTATGGTAACAACACTGTTAATAATTTAAGATTGTGGGAAGCTAAAGCCTGTAAAGATTTTAGCTTTAAAGATTTCAATGCCGGCAACTATGTAGCAGCTGTATCAATGAAAACCGATTCGGAAACCATTTCCAAAGTTCTATATCCTAATGATTCTTACATTGAAGGTAAATTTTTAAGATTAAAGCAGCAATACTTTTTTGTATCTGCAACGCTTCAGGATATTATCAGAAAATATA
Organism: uncultured Ignavibacteriales bacterium; assembly: GCA_963714405.1. Lineage (GTDB taxonomy): Bacteria > Bacteroidota > Ignavibacteria > Ignavibacteriales > Ignavibacteriaceae > JAZGGS01. The sequence continues at coordinate 1,232,733 of CAVQOH010000002.1, forward strand.
AAATAAACCACAGTACTTTCGATCAATTTTCTGAAAAAACATCAATACAGCTTAATGATACACATCCGGTTATAGCAATTCCGGAATTGATGAGGATTTTGATTGATGATGAAAACTTTAGCTGGGATGAAGCCTGGAATATAACTTCAAAAACATTTGCATATACAAATCACACAGTAGTCCCGGAAGCATTGGAAGAATGGTCTTTAAGCTTGTTTGAAGAATTACTGCCAAGACACATTCAGATAGTCCAGGAAATAAATAGAAGATTTTTAGAGTATGTAAAGACAAATTACACTAAAGATCAAAAAGTTTTAGCACAGCTTTCAATCATTAAAGAAGCCCCGGAAAAAACAGTAAGAATGGCCAACCTGGCAATTGTTGGAAGCTTTGCTGTTAACGGTGTTGCAGCACTTCACACCGAAATTATTAAAACAAAAATATTTCATCACTTTAATCAAATTTACCCGGATAAATTCATTAACATAACAAACGGCATTACACCACGCAGATGGCTCAAAACAGCAAATCCTTTTTTATCAAAGATTATTACCGATACGATTGGCGATACATGGCTTAAAGATTTGGAAAAATTCAGGGAACTTGAACCGTTTGCTGATAACCCGGATTTTAGAGAAAATTGGCGAGGTGCTAAATGGCTTAGTAAAAAACTACTTATGGATTACATAGAGGATAAATATAGTGTAAATATTAATCCTGAATCAATGTTCGATGTTCAAATAAAAAGATTCCATGAATATAAACGCCAGCTATTAAATGTTTTTCACATAATAACTCTTTATAACCGGATAAAGGAAAATCAAGCGATATCTATGGTCCCGCGCACTATTATATTTGGCGGAAAAGCTGCGCCGGCATACTATATGGCTAAACTTATTATTAAGCTTATCAATTCTGTTGCTGATATAGTAAATAATGATAAGGATGTAGGGGATAAGCTTAAGGTTTTATTTTTGAAAAATTACTCAGTTACACTTGCAGAAAAAATTATTCCTGCTTCAGATTTATCCGAACAGATTTCAATGGCGGGATTGGAAGCCTCCGGTACTGGGAATATGAAGTTTGCACTTAATGGAGCATTAACAATAGGGACGATGGATGGTGCGAATATCGAAATTAGAGAAGAAGTTGGTGAAGAAAATATTTTTATTTTTGGTTTACTCGCAGATGAAGTAGTGGATCTTAAGAAAAACGGTTATTACCCTCTTACTTTCTATGATAGCAACAAAGAGTTGAAAAAGGTAATTGATATGATAAGCTCTGATTTTTTTAATAAATCAGAACCAGGATTATTTCAACCAATTGTTTCAAATCTTTTAAAAGATGATTATTACTGCTTGCTTGCAGATTATCAGTCTTATGTTGATGCCCAGGATAGAGTAAGTGAGGCTTACGCAAATAAGGAAGAATGGACAAAAAAATCGATTTATAATGTTGCACGAATTGCCAAATTTTCAAGTGATCGGTCGATTAAAGAATATGCAGACAAAATTTGGAAAGTAGAACCGGTAAAAATTTTTGATGCATAATACCCTTTTAATTTTTCTTCAGTTAATAAGTTATTTTTTTAAAATTGATTTACAATAAATGAGCTATAAAATTCATCCAAAAGCAGGAATAGGACATATTCATTTAAGCGTTTCAGATCTTGAAAGATCAATCGAGTTTTATAAAGAACTACTTGGTTTTAAAGTTACAGCAAGATTCGGAACTACTGCTGCATTTCTTTCTTCCGGAACTTATCATCACCATATAGGCTTAAATACCTGGGCGGGTGAGCACATAACTCCTTCACCTCCTGGTCATACTGGTCTTTATCACTTTGCCATTCTTTATCCTGATAGAACAGAACTGGCAAAAGCATTCAAAGTGTTGTGGGAAAAAAAACATCATATAGAAGGCGCTTCTGATTCAGGAATATCAGAATCGGTATACATTAAAGATCCTGATGGCAATGGAATTGAATTATATTATGATAGACCACGAGAAGAATGGCCTGTTGATGAAAATGGAAATTTAATCCATCAAACAAAAGCACTTGATTTACCAGATCTCCTTTCTGAACTAAATAGTACTTAAGGATTTTCAATTTTGTTGATTTTTTCATATTTTTGATATAATAAGTAAGTGATTACGTAAATATTAACATAAGAAACAATGGAATTAGACTATCCCGATGCTCTGCTTGTTGGTGCAAGGTTTAAAAAAATAGGTGAGAGCCTCAATTCTCAGATTAGAAAAATTTGTAAAAAATATAACATTGATATTGAAACAAGATGGATCCCATTACTTTCAATCCTTTATGAAAAAGATGGTATCAACGTGCAGTACCTGGCAGCTAAATTAGGAATTTCTCATCCCGCTGTTGTTCAACTAACTAACCAGTTACTTAAAAATGATTTGATTGAAACAAAAAAACTTGATGCGGATAAAAGATTTACTATTATAAATATCACTAAAAATGGAATAGAAAAATTTGAATCTGTAAAGCAAATGCTTGACGATATAGATTCAGTTATAAACCTGCTCCTAAAGCAAACTAACTATGATGTTTATGATATTTTATCAAAGATGGAAGAAATAGTTGCTAATGAAAACCTTGTGAAAGTTCTTTCTGATAAGGAAAAAGAAAAACAGCTTAGCAAGATTAAGGTTGTTTCTTATGATGATAAATATAAAAAAGAGTTTAAAAAACTGAATACGGAGTGGCTTAAAAAATATTTTACTGTTGAATCAACTGATAAAATTATTCTTGATAATCCCAAGGGAGAAATTATTGAAAAAGGGGGAGAGATATTTTTTGCACTTTTGGAAAAGCAAGTAGTTGGTACTTGTGCTGTAATTAAAGTTGATAAAAAAACTTTCGAAATTGCAAAAATGGCTGTTAAAGAAAGTGACAGGGGAAAACAGATTGGTAAGAAACTTGGATTAACTGCTATTGGTTTTGCAGTTGCACGAAAGGCAAGAAAAATAGTGCTTGATACAAATTATAAATTAACTACTGCAGTTCAGCTTTACCGCAAACTTGGTTTTACTGTTATCCCGTTTGAATATGATAACAAATATCAAAGGGAGTTGATAAGAATGGAATTAAATATAAAATAAAAATAAGCTTACCTTTAACTGTTAAATAAAATAATGGTGCAAATAAATGTTTGATTACTTAAAAAATATTCTACAAAAAGAAAATAATCAGCAGATTTCAATGGAGAAAAATGAGATAGTAGATGAATCCAATGATAAAAAAATTCAAGTTGCTACTGCAGCAGTACTTGTAGAGATGGCAAAAGCAGATGGGGATTTTTCAGAAGACGAGAGATACCATATAATAAAAACTTTGCAAAACACATTTAATCTTGATGAAGTATGTGTGAAAGAGTTAATTAATCTTTCTGAGAAAAAACTGGAAAAAGGTTTGGGTATTTACGAGTTCACTTCAATTATAAATAATAATTTTAGCAAGAGTGAAAAGCTGGAACTAATAGAGGACCTGTGGAAAATTATTTACACAGATGATAAATTAGATAAATATGAGGACCGGCTTGTTAAATTGATTGGAGCTATGCTTAATGTAGATCATAAAGATATTATAAACGCTAAGCTTCTGGTTAAAAAAAGTTTAAATCTTGAATAACTTTTTAAGATTATGAATCATTGCTCTCTGTTTTACTACTAAATTTAGCTATATCTGTAAATAAGCAGGATGATAAAGGCGAATACCCATTTTCTTTACGCCAAATGTAATGTTTATAACCTATTTGCTGTCCCAGCAGGAATGCAGAAATCATAATTGGGTAAGTGATAATTTCAAAACCAATTCCGGAATAAATTCTTATTAGAATTATAAAGGGAATTGGTAAGTGAATAGATAAAAACCACCGGATAGAAAATCTTTTTGTATTTGCCCGCCAGTAACCGAAAGGAATATTTAAAATTATATCAAATAAAACTGCTAAAAATAATATCATACAAATTACTTTGCTACTTATTTTGGAGCAGAAACATAGGTAATTGGTAAACTGCAGGCAAGGTTGATTATGCTTGGTCCCAAAACAATTTGCAGCTAACTCATCAGCGCTGCTATAGAAGCAGTATTAACTATATCATCAACACTACATCCGCGGCTAAGATCAAAAAACGGTTTATTTAATCCTTGCACCATCGGTCCAACAGCTTCTGCTCCGCCAAGACGCTGTGCAATTTTGTAACCGATATTTCCCGAATTCAAATCGGGGAAAACCAAAACGTTTGCTTTCCCGGCCACATTGCTTCCAGGAGCCTTCTTTTTACCTATCGAATCAATTATAGCAGCATCAAATTGCAATTCTCCATCAACTTCTAAATCAGGTCTTTTATCTCTTATAATTTTTACAGCATCGATTACTTTATCAACAGATTCGTGTTGTGCACTTCCTTTAGTTGAAAACGAGAGCATTGCCATACGTGGTCCTTCCCCCGTTAAATTGCGATGGTTATCTGCAGTAGATATTGCAATATCAGCAAGCTGGTTTACATCAGGATTGGGAACAACGGCACAATCAGCAAAGCTGTAGACTTTTTCTGGAAAGATCATAAGAAAAAAGCTTGATACAATTGAAATTCCTTCAGGCATTCCAACACATTGTATTCCTGCTTTCATAACATCAGCAGTTGATGCAGATGATCCTGCAACGCTGCCATCAGCCATTCCCTCTTTTACCATCATTGCGGCAAAAAACAGATCTCTCAGAACAGTTTCGCGTGCCTTTTCAACAGTCACTCCTTTGTGTTTACGCAGGTTAAAATATAGATTTGTAAAATCGCTTAATTTATCTGAGGTTGAAGGATCAATTACTCTAACGCCTGTAAGATCAACTTCCAAATTTTTTGCATCACTGCGAATCCTATCATCATTACCAAGGGTTATTACAGAAACAATTTTTTCACGGGTTAAAATCTCTGCTGCCTTTAAAACTCTTTCATCATGCGATTCTGGTAAAACGATTGTTTTGTTTCGATTTTTTGCTTTATTCTTTATTTCTTCTATTAATTTACTTGCCATATTGTTCTCCATAATGTATAAAACGAGAAAACAAAATTACAAAATTTCAATATTAAAATACCCTACAATTGCATAGTATTTAATTATTGGATGCGTTGTGTGGTAAAAAATTCATAAAACTTATCTTGCACATCAACAAAAGGTAATTTGCTTTCCAAAAGTATTAAAACTTCGCTCAAACATTGATTTTTGATGATAAAACTAATACATTCACAACCTTAATTTTACTATGATTAGAGATAATTTAAAGATATTAAACGAACGTATTTCTGCTAAATGCAAAGAGGTGCAGAGGAATCCGGATGAGATTAAATTAGTTGCCGTTTCAAAAACGTATGATGCTGATAAAATTATCCAGGCAAATAATTTAGGTCTTGTTGATTTTGGTGAAAACAGAGCACAGGAGTTAAGGGATAAGTATAACAGTTTAGGTAATAGAGTTACCTGGCATTTTATTGGTAATCTGCAGCGAAACAAAGTAAAATATGTAGTAAAAGCTGCCTCTTACATTCACTCTGTTCATTCAGTTTCTATTGCAGATGAAATAAATACTCAATCTGCAAAGATTGATAAAATCCAAAAAATATTACTGGAAGTAAAAACATCTTCTGAAGAAAGCAAATCCGGAGCAGAAGGAGAAAAAGCCTTAAATCAACTGGCAGAGCATTGCCGATCGCTTAAAAATATTGATCTTATCGGTTTAATGACAATGGCTCCATTTACCGAAGATGAAGAAATTATAAGGCAAAGTTTTAGCGAATTGCGTAAATTAAGAGATAAATTAAATAGTGCTGGATTCAACTTTTTTGAACTATCTATGGGAATGACAAATGATTTTGAAATTGCTATTGAAGAAGGTGCTACACTTTTAAGAATAGGTTCGGCCATTTTTGGTGACCGGGTTTATACTAATCAGCAGGAGCAGTGATGAGACTATCTCCACTTACAATTAGAAAACAGGAATTTACAAAATCACTTAGAGGATGTGATCCTGAAGAGGTTCAGGATTTTTTGGATAAAATTGCAAGTGAGTTTGATTCATTAATACAGGAGAATGAAAGTTTAAAGAGTGAAGTTGAATCGCTCACTCAGCGGGTTACTGAATTTCGCGGGATAGAGAAGGATCTTCAAAGCACTTTGATTAAAGCCCAGGAATCCTCATCAAAAGCTCTTGAATCAACAAAAAAACAAACAAGTCTTATCATAAAAGAAGCAGAAATAAAAGCTTCGCAAATAACTGATAAAGCAAAACAGGAAGCAAATGAACTACGTGATGCTGTTGTAAATCTTAGAGAAGAAAGAGATTTGATCGTGGCAAAGCTAAAATCAATTGTTAATTCGCAAGCTCATCTTCTGGAAGGAAAAGTTAAAGATGCTGGAGATGAACCTGTTACAACAAAGCAAACTAAACCACAGGAGAATGTTGATATCGATGTGGATGATATTGTTGATAAAATATTATGATTAAAGTATGAGTGATTTAACAAGCAAAATAAATGAAACAGTTGAAGTAATTAAAAAATTTACCAAGGAAGAATATCCTGTTGGGATTATTCTTGGTACAGGTTTAGGCGGACTAGTAAATGAGATTGATATAAAGCACCAAATTGAATACCAGGATCTTCCTCATTTCCCCCTTTCAACTGTTGAATCTCATCAAGGAAAATTAATATTTGGTACCATTAACGGTAAAAATGTAGTTGCAATGCAGGGCAGGTTTCATTATTACGAAGGATATTCGATGAAACAGATAACTTATCCTGTTAGAGTTATGAAAATTCTTGGTGTAAATACATTGCTTGTTTCAAATGCTTGCGGTGGAATGAATCCTGTTTATAGACGTGGCGATATTATGCTTATGGTTGATCATATAAATCTTCTTGGAGATAATCCTTTAATTGGAAAAAATGAAGATGAATTTGGACCACGATTTCCAGATATGAGTGAACCTTATAGCAAGGAATTAATTAAGCTGGCTGAAGAAGTTGCACTGGAAAATAAAATTAAAGTACAAAATGGTGTTTATGCTGCGGTGGCAGGTCCTAATCTTGAAACAAAAGCTGAGTACAGGTTTTTAAGAGCTATAGGAGCTGATGTTGTCGGTATGTCAACAATTCCAGAAAACATTGTAGCTAATCATATGGGAATGAAAGTTTTAGGAATTAGTATTGTTACCGATGAATGTTTCCCGGATTCTTTAAAACCGGTAAACGTAGAAGAAATAATTGCAACAGCTATGAAAGCTGAACCTCAAATGACTTTGATTATGAAAGAAGTAATAAAGAGAATAAAATGATTAAAAATGCATTGGTAAATTATTCAGTGCCCTCATTGTTGGGTTTGCTTATTTTCTCATCAAATTTTTTAAATACTGATATGTTCAACTTTGGTGAGCAAAATTTTGCGGTATGGTTTGTACTTTCAGTTTTTTGTTTTGCCTGTGGATGGTACATCAATCGTACTCTTGGGTGGCATCATGGCGGTAAAGTGATTTTTGCGGTTATAGTATCAGTTACTACAGTAAGTATGGTTCTTATAATATTTTTCAGTGATTATTTTAGTGCAAACGAACTTTTAACTGAAAATCTAATTCTTTTCAGCTTAAGAAATATCACTCTCGGTTCAATGGGAATTTTCGGTATGGCTATCCAGGAAATTCTTACAGGTGAAAAACAAGCTTTAATTTTATCAGAAAAAGTTAAACTTCTTGAATCATCTAAGGGAGATGCAAAAAAAGAAGCGGAGTTAGTATTAAAAGAAGCACATATCAACGCTGATAAAATAATTTTTGATGCAGAATCAAATGCAAAAAATATTACTTTAAAAAAGGAACGCATAGAAACTGAATTAAAAGAGTTTATCCAGGCAGAACGAGAACTTATTAAGCGCTATGAAGAACTTTAATCCTAGAGATTTTACATTATTCAATGTTTAAACAAAATTTAAATACAACTGGTTATCCGGAAATTGAAAAAGAAATCCTGAAATTTTGGCAAGAGAACAAAATTTTTGAGAAAAGTATTAGCTCGAGACCGGAGGAAAAACTGTTTATCTTTTATGAAGGACCACCTACTGCAAATGGAAAACCCGGAATTCATCATGTAATTTCCAGAACAATTAAGGACCTTATTTGCCGTTATAAAACTTTAAAAGGTTACAGAGTTGAAAGAAAAGCAGGGTGGGATACACATGGTTTACCTGTTGAAATTGAAGTAGAAAAAAAGCTTGGCATTAAACATAAAAGTGAAGTAATTGATTTTGGAATTGAAAAATATAACCAGGCTTGCCGCGATAGTGTTTTTACATACCTGGATCTTTGGGAAAAAATGACAACCCGTATGGGCTACTGGGTTGATCTTGATACTGCATACGTTACTTTAACAAATAATTATATTGAATCAGTTTGGTGGGCGCTAAAAACTTTGTTTGATAAAGGACTTATTTACAAAGATTACAAAATTGTACCGCAGGATCCCAAATCAGAAACTGTTCTTTCATCACACGAACTTGCACTTGGTTACCGAGAAACAAAAGATCCATCCGTATATGCTCTTTTTAAAATAAAAAATTCTGATGAATATTTTCTTGTATGGACTACCACTCCGTGGACTCTAATTTCTAACGTTGCACTTGCAGTTGGACCCGATATTAATTATGTAAAAATTCTAAACAAAGAAAAAAAAATAATTCTTGCAGAAGAACTGCTTTCTGTTATTAGATGGGATTATGAAGTAATTGAGAAAATTACAGGGTAAGTGATCTACTGAAGGAATTGAATATGAACAGTTGTTTAATTACGTAAAAGTAAACAAAAAAGCATTCTACGTTTGCCCTGCTGAGTTTGTAAGCACTGAAGATGGATCGGGAATTGTACATATTGCTCCTGCATTTGGTGCTGATGATTACGATCTTTCAAAAAAATATGATTTGCCAATGATGCAGCCTGTAACACGCGGTGGATTATTTACTGATGAAGTAACAGATTTTGCTGGACAGTTTGTTAAAGATGCTGATAAAGATATCATCATAAAAATGAAGCAGGAAGATAAGCTTTACAGAAAAGAAACTATAACACATACCTATCCCTTTAGCTGGAGGCATGAAGATGTACCGGTAATATATTATGCACGGGAATCGTGGTTTATCAGGACTACTTCAATTGCAGATAGAATGATGGAACTGAATAAAACCATCAACTGGCAGCCACCTGAAGTTGGCGCAGGAAGATTTGGAAACTGGCTTGAAGAAAATAAAGATTGGGCTTTATCACGCGATAGATTTTGGGCAACACCTTTGCCAATTTGGGTAAATGATGATGGAGATATGTTTGCAATAGGGAGTATCGAAGAATTAAAAGATGGATTTGTTGAACAGAACGGAAAACGAAAATCTGTTTGTGAAATTGATGAAATCGATCTTCATAAACCGTTTGTTGATACAATACTTATTTGAACAAAATGGTAAAATCTATAAACGTACACCAGAGTTGATTGATGTTTGGTTTGATTCCGGCTCTATGCCTTTTGCACAGTATCATTATCCTTTTGAAAATAAAGATTGGTTTGAAAAAAATGCTTTCCCTGCAGACTTTATAAGCGAAGGAATTGATCAAACAAGAGGATGGTTTTATACGTTGCATGCAATTGCTTCAATGCTTTTTGATAATGTTGCTTTTAAAAACATAATTGTTAACGAATTGATCCTTGATAAAAAAGGATTGAAGATGTCTAAAACAAAGGGCAACACAGTTGATCCGTTTGTTCTTTTTGAAAAATATGGTGCAGATGCAACAAGATGGTACCTAGTAACAAGCAGCCCGCCTTGGCGTCCTACTCTTTTTGATGAAGATGGTTTAATTGAAGTTCAAAGGAAGTTTTTTGGAACTCTCTTAAATACTTATTCATTCTTTGCATTGTATGCTAATATTGATACGTTTAATTACAAAGAAGATTCTGTACCTTTTGAAAAAAGAGAGGAAATTGACAGGTGGATAATTTCCCGGCTAAATACACTTGTTAAAGAATATGAAAAATTAATGGATGGTTACGATATAACAAAAGCTGCAAGAGCCGTTTCAAGTTTTACTGTTGATCATCTTTCTAACTGGTATGTAAGAAGATGCCGCCGCCGTTTCTGGAAATCTGAAATGAATGAAAGCAAATTAGCCGCATACCAAACATTATACGAATGCCTTGTCACAGTATGCAAATTAACATCACCTTTTGCACCTTTTCTTTCAGAAGAAATCTACCAGAATTTAAATTCCATTACAGGTAAAGAAAAGTATGAATCTGTGCACCTATCGGAGTATCCTGCAGGTGGAATTGTTGATAAAGAGTTAGAATCGAAAATGGATATTGCACAAAGAGTTGTTTATTTAACAAGAGCAATGCGTGCGAAGGAAAACCTGAAAGTTAGACAACCACTTAAAAAAATAATGGTTGCTGTAGAAACAAGTAAACGTAATTCTTTAGAAATGATGAAAGAAGTTATACTTGATGAAGTTAACATAAAGGAACTTGTGCTTCTTCAAGATGATTCAGAGATTGTTCAAAAAACAGCAAAAGCTAATTTCAAAGCTATTGGCCCCAAATTTGGTAAAAATGCTAAACAAGTTGCTGAAACCATAACCAATCTAAATAAAAATGAAATATCTAAATTGGAATCAGGAAATGCGATTTCTGTTTCAATTGATGGTTCGGATTTGACAATTACACATGAAGATATTATAGTAATCAGTTCAGAAATAAAAGGTTGGGTTGTTGAAAGTGATAATGAAGTTACTGTGGCTATTGATAAAGAATTAGATGATAATCTAATCGCAGAAGGACTTGCCAGAGAATTTGTTAACAGGGTGCAGAATATGCGTAAAGACGCAGGATTTGAAGTAACTGATAAAATTAATATTTATTATTCTGGCAGCAGATTATTAGTAGGCGCAGTTGAATCATTTAATCAATATATTGTAAATGAAACTTTGGCTGAAAACCTGCAGCGCAATGGTAACAGCAATAAAGGTTTTAAACAAGATTGGGAAATTGGCGAACAAAACTGTTCCATAAATATTGAAAAAATAAGTTTTTAAAATATAGGAGTTAGTAAAATGGCAAAGAAAACGACAAAGAAAAAAGTAGCAAAAAAAAGTGCGGCAGGAAAGACCAGCGTAAAGAAAAAAACCGGTGTTAAAAAAACTACTAAAAAGAAAACCAGCAAAACATTAGCACCAAAGAAAAAATCTACTGCAACTAAAACCGTTAAGAAAAAAACCGCCGCAAGAAAAGCTGTGGCCAAAAAGGTAACAACTAGTAAAAAAACTGCCGGGAAGAAATCGGTTGCTAAAAAAACTACTGCTACCAGGAAAAAAATTACAAGACCGGTAAAAACCAGTGTAAGAAAAACCAGGTTAAAGAAAGATAAAACAATTGAAGATATTGTATCAATCGCTGAAGCGCGTGCAAAAGCGATTAAAAAAATAAAAGGTTATGGAAAAAAAGATCTTGATCATTTTAGAGCTATAATTCTTGAAAAACGCGATGAGATAATTGAACAGCTTCAAAATCTGAAAGAGCAAATGTTGGATCCAACAACCGGTGAATATATAAATGAAAACTCACCATATTCGCTTCATATGGCAGAGCAGGGAACTGATGCAATGGAGAGGGAAAAAACATTTCTTTATGCGCAAAGAGAAAATAAATTTCTTGGTTATCTTGAAGACGCTCTAAAAAGAATAGATAGTGGTATTTATGGAATATGTGTGGAATGTATTGAAGAACCACAGCATCTTTGCAGAACATGCCCTTTGGTTCCTAAAGAAAGATTAGAAGCCGTACCGCATAGCCAGCAATGTCTTCCGATAAAACAAAGACAGGAAAAGATGTAACAGTATTGATGGATAAAGTAGCAGGGTATTTATCTGAAAATGTTATTCACCCCTATTTTTAGTTAATGTTTATATTGTGCAATATTTTATTAATAAGAATAATGAAGTAGAGAGTTTAATTATGGGTATCGATGAATTGACTTTAAGGCAAAAAGAATATTGAGAGTTTTATATTTTACCACTGTTGTAATAATTGCAGATCAACTCACAAAATTTTATGTAAAAGGGATTTACATTCCATTTCTAAATTTAAAATTGGATGGGATGCATTATGGGGAATCCATAAACATACTCGGAGAATTTTTTAAAATAACATTTATTGAAAACCCTGGTATGGCCTTTGGTTTTCATCCCGGATCTGATTTTAAGCTATGGATTTCACTTTTTTCTTTAATAGCAAGTGCAGGATTATTGGTATATCTCTATTTAGCCAGGAAAAAATCACTTAGCTTAAGAATAGCTATTGCTCTTATACTTGGTGGCGCAGTTGGAAATTTAATAGACAGAATGTTCTACGGAATAATTTACGATTACGCACCCGTATTTTACGGTAAAGTTGTAGATTTTTTTGATTTTGATTTTTTTAACTTTTCTATTTTGGGCAGAAGTTATGACAGATGGCCCATATTTAATATTGCAGATGCATCAGTAACTATTGGTGTTTTAGTACTTATATTTTTTTATAAACAGCATTCTAAAAGTGATTTCAAAAATGACAATGAATTAACCGAGGAGAAATCTATAGAGATAGGAAATAATGCAAGTTCAAAATTAAATGAAGAAAAATTGAATGTAGATGATGCAAAAGCCAATGGTGAATCTGATAAAGGAAAAAAAATACAGGTTTGAAGTACCTGATGGAAAGAAAAAAGAACGAATAGATCTTTTCTTAACCAACTCCATTGAAAATGCCACCCGTTCAAAAGTACAAAAACTTATAGAAGCTGAGCTTGTAAGAGTAAACGGCAAAATAGTAAAAGCGAACTACAAACTAAAACCAAAAGATATTATTGAAGCAGTACAACCAATAACCCCCCGCCCTGAAGATGTTGTTCCGGAAGATATTCCACTCAATATAGTATATGAAGATGATTATCTAATTGTTGTTAATAAACCTGCCGGAATGGTTGCTCACCCTGCTTATGCAAATTATACCGGGACTTTAGTAAATGCTCTTCTTCATTATTCAAACCAGCTAAGCGAATGTTAACCAGGCTGGAAGACCTGGTATAGTTCACAGGCTTGATAAAGATACAAGCGGGTTGTTGTTGTTGCAAAAGATGATTGGACTCACGCAAAATTAGCAGAACAATTTTCCAAGCATACTACTGAAAGAGAATATCATGCAATTTGCTGGGGTAAATTTTCTGATAGAAAAGGTGAAATTTCTCTTAATATTGTAGAAGTAAAAAGGATCGAAAAAAATTTACATCCAGTGAAATTGAAGGCAAATCTGCATCTTACTTTTTATGAAGTTATTGAGGAATTTGAGTTCACTTCTTACATAAGATTAAAACTTAAAACTGGTAGGACACATCAAATCAGGGTTCACCTTTCAAGCATTGGTAAACCTGTTTTTGGAGATTCAACTTACGGCGGAAGACAAATTCATTATGGCTCGCAGCAACCCAAAAATTAAAACAAGAGTACAAAATTTGTTAGATATAATACCAAGGCAGGCACTGCATGCAAAAACGCTAGGTTTTTATCATCCTCATTTAAATAAATCTGTAAGTTTTAATTCTGATTTGCCTGATGATATGCAGCTACTGATTAAAAATCTTAAAACTACATCCTCGTGAATTATATAATTAGTTATATTTGCAATCAATTTTTAATTTATAAAATAATTTTGACATATAATAAATAAGATGCTAACACTTTATAACTCACTTTCAAAAAAGAAAGAAGAATTTATTCCAATAAACCCGCAAGAGGTTAAATTTTATATATGCGGTCCAACAGTATATGATTTCTTTCATATTGGTAACGCAAGAACTTTTGTAATGGCTGACATTATTAGAAGATATTTGGAATTTAAAGGTTATAAAGTAAAATTAATTATGAATCTTACTGACATTGATGATCGTATAATTAAAAAATCGATTGCTGAAAGGATATCTTGCAATGAAGTTGCGGAAAAATATTCGCAGGCTTTTTTTGAAGATATAAATCGTTTAAAATTAAAACCTGCAGATATTTATCCAAAAGCAACTACTCATATTGAAGATATAAAGTTGATGATAAAAAAGCTGGTAGATAATGGAATTGCTTATAATGTTGATGGAAATGTTTTTTACAATGTGAAAAAATTCAATACTTATGGAAACTTAAGTGGAAAAAACATTGATGAGTTAGAAGCAGGTGCAAGAGTTGAAGTGAACGAAGAAAAAAATAATCCGCTTGATTTTTCATTATGGAAAAAAGCTAAAGAAGGGGAACCTTACTGGGAAAGTGAATGGGGGAAAGGAAGACCGGGTTGGCATATAGAATGTTCAGCTATGAGCTGTAAGCACCTTGGTGAGACTTTTGATATACACGCTGGTGGAAATGATCTGATTTTTCCTCATCACGAAAACGAAATTGCACAAAGCGAAGCTGCAAACAACAAACCATTTGTAAAATATTGGGTTCATTTTGGATTTCTCAATATCAATAAAGAGAAAATGTCAAAATCCCTTGGTAATTTTTTTACTGCCAGGGATGTACTTGATAAATATTCTGCTGAAGCAATAAGATTGTTTTTTTCCCAGGCATATTATAGAGGGCCCATTGATTTTAGTGATGGTTTAATTGATTCAGCAGAAAAGGGATTGGAAAAATTGAGAAACTTTACAGATGTGCTCTTATTAAAACTTAAAAAGAACCATAATCCCGATGTAAGTATAACTAAGTTTAATTTTGATTTATTTGAAGAAAAATTTACGCGGGCCATGGATGATGATTTTAATACTTCGCAGGCTGTTGCAGTAATTTTCGATTTTGTAAAAGAAATAAATAAAATAATTTCAGAAAATGAAAAATTAAGTGCTGATTTTTACAGGAATGTGAAGTTATTTTTGGATAAAACTGCAGTTGGTGTATTGGGAATAATGAATTTTGATGTTGATGATAAGATTACAGGTGATAATATTGATACAAAGTTTATTGAACAGAAAATAGAGGAAAGAATTTTTGCAAAAAATGAAAAGAATTATGAGCTGGCAGATAAGATAAGGAATGAGTTAAAATCACTTGGTATTGAACTTAAAGATTCAAAAGAAGGGACGACTTATAAAATAACAAAGTAATTACCAAAAGATTTATTAATCATTCTTTTCAAATATATTTCCAACTCCTAAAATGTAATTTGGATCGAGTGTTTTTTTGACAACTCTCATCTTATTTACGTTTTCTTCGCCGTACATTTCCACAAGATATTCCTTTTTGTTTTTGCCAACTCCATGCTCTGCAGAAAAAGTTCCCCCAAGTTCAATCGCTCTATTACAAATACTTTTATAAAGCAGTTTTCCTTTTTCAAATTCTTCTTTAGTTTTTGGCAGCATATTAAGGTGAAGATGAGAGTTCCCTGCATGACCATAAGTTACATAATCTATATTTTCCTTTTCTACACGATTTTTTATTGAAAAGTAATATTCAATGAACTTCTCATCAGGAACAGCGGTATCTGTACCTATTTTAGTAAAATTATTCTGTGCCATATACTCATTAACTTTTACAGAAATTGCATGTCTAAAATCCAGTATTTGTTTTTTATCATTTCCAGAAATTACAAACCAAGCATCATCTTCTTTGCCACCATATTTTAAAAACAAGGCAATCCATTTTTTCAGCAATTCTTCTTCATCATTGTTGCAGTGTTGCTCAAACCAGATCGCAGCCTTTGCATGAACAGGAATGTTGCGGAATTCTCCCTTTAAAAAATTGAGCGAGTTTGCATCAAACAGTTCTAATGCTGATGCATCAATTCCATTGTTTATACCTTTATTTCGATTTATGAATGATTCATTTCTTGCTTCGCTTAAAAATTGCAAAGCTCTCTTTTCAGAATTGAAAAACAAAACACAGGATATCTCTTTTGCAGGCAGCGGAAGAAGTTTTAATTTAATTTCTGTTATTATACCTAGTGTACCCTCAGAGCCGATGAACAGATCAATCGAATCCATATTTTTTTTACAAAAATATCCAGTTGCATTTTTTGTTTTAGGCATTTCGTAATCAGGCAAATTTATATTTATGGTTTTGCCAGATTCAGTATTAAGAGTTAATACAAAACTATTTGCGAAATTATCATCTCTCTTTAGAGATAAAATCTCACCATCGGGTAAAACAATATCCAATTCCAAAATGTAATCTCTGGTTGATCCGTATTTAAAAGTTCTTGCACCAGAAGCGTTTGTAGCAACATTACCCCCAATAAAGCAGCTTTTTTCAGTTGGATCAGGTGGATAAAAAAGATTTTTTCCTTGTACTTTTGCTTGGAGATCAGAAAGTAACACACCGGGTTGTACAACTGTGTAATATTCTTCCTTATTTACAACAATTATTTTATTCAACTTTTCTGTGGAGATAACAATTCCACCTTTGGGAACACTTGCACCTGTTAAACCTGTCCTATTGCCAGATATTGTGACTGCTATCTTTCTTCGGTTTGCTTCTTTTAAAACCTGAATAATATCTTCAGTACTTTCAGGAAAGTAAACTGCATCACAGAAACCTTGATAGTTTGAGGCATCTGTAAAATAGTTTTCTATTTCATCATGTTTGTTGTTTATAATCATAGTACCATTATTACCATTTCATCAAATCTTTTATTATTTACTTTCAATTTCTCTTAATCTTAACAGATATTCTCTTTGTATATCGAGAGAAGGGATAACATTTTTTGTTTTCCTCTCTATAATATCCTCACCAGATTTTATTAATAATTTATCAACTGCATCAAACATATTTACTGAGTGGTAAGAGTGATCTCTGAGATGATGTATTAATTTTAATGTTTTAAATCCATCAAACCAAACTCGTTTTTGGTATTGCAGCTGTTCAGTGCTTTTAGAATTCTTTAAAATATTTCTCCATTGTTCAAAAAATTTTTTTTGCATTAAAAAATTTTTTAACTCAATATTAATCTCCCCTGCTTGTTTAATAAGATCATTATTATCAATTATGTCGTGTATTTCAAACAAAGCCAACCATTTTTTTAATACCTCAAAAGCAATTGGATTAATTAACAAGTACTCATTTTTTCTGCTTTGTAGAAACCGCGTCACACTCCTACCGGTTCCAAATGGCACTCTCCAGGAATGCCTTGATGATGGATAAACAGCAGTTCCAGTGATTGTTTTTACTTCAAAATTTTTTGAAACTTTTTGTAAAAAGTAAAAATCTTCGGCAGCTTTTTTCTTATTCATTCCTCCGGCTTTAGTATACGCATTATGATCAATTACAATTGATGAACCAATTGTGTGAAAAGCATAAGGAGACCTCGCAAATTTTAATCCTAAAACATAGTATCTAAGAAATATTTCGTAAGGAATTATTGCCTCTGTAAATTCAGTATTATCAGAAATATTATGCTCAAAATTGATTGTTGCAGCAAATATATCCCTGTTATTAAATTCTTGAATAATACTATTGATGTAATTTTTAGAAACTGTACAATCAGCATCAAGCCAGATTAAAATTTTTTTTCCTTCAATTGAATAATCAAAAACAGTAAGTGCAAAATCCAATCCTATCTTTCTGGCAAAACCAACCCCGCCATCTTTTGCAGGAAGTTCATTCCCATCTGACGAAGCATCAATTAGTGCGATATTTAACCCAGACTCTAAGATATTAGTTACAACCTGTTCACCGGTTTTGTTTTTTCTGATTATAGAACGAAGAAGATAAACAGTTTTTTTATTTGATTGCTTGATTTCATTACTATGTGTTCTAGCATTGTTTATTACAAAAATTATTAGAGTTGAATCAAAGTTATCAGAATTATTCTTAAGAAGGGAAGTAAGTAATATCTCAATATTTTCAAACTCAGCTATTGCAGGTATAACAATAACATTACTTATTCCTTTTTTTACATTCCATTCTAATTTCCAGGGATTAGCATTGCACCTGTTAAGATATGATTTAACGATTTCTGGATAAGTTGGCATTGTAACCTAGTTTTCCTTCAACAAAGTTTTTAATATTTACATAATCCTTAGTATCAAACCAGTTTATTTTTACACCTTCTTTCTCCATTTTTCTAAACCATGTCATCTGCCTCTTGGCAAATCTATGTATTGAACGGTTAAGTTCTTCAAACATCTGCTCGTAGTTAATTTTTTTTTCAATGTAAAGAGAAATGTATTTATATTCCAAACCAAAAAATTTTAATTTACTGTGCGAAATTCCTGATGTAATTAGTTCTTCCACCTCTTCAATCATACCTTCATTAAGCCTTTTTTGCAATCTTAAAGTAATTCTTTTCTTGATTTCTTCCCTATCTGATGCAATGCCAATGTTTAGCGAATTGATTTTTTTTCTTTTTGCTTCGCTTTTCTTTTTTGATTTTTCAACAAGAATTGCGTTTATAATTCGTTCTTTATCAATGAGGTCAGTTGTATTATGAAGTTTAGGATTGAGTGCGAGTAACATTATTCGCAACTCATTTTCATTTAAAGTATTTAATAAATCAACGTCAGCTTGTGGGATATTTATCTTTGAAAGATTGTAGTTCTGTAAAATCGAACTAAGGTACATGCCTGTTCCTCCAACCAGAAAGGGAATTTTATCTCTACTTTTTATTTTATTTATTGCATTCTTAAAATCATTATAAAACCTGTAAAGGTTGTATTCATCGGAAGGATCAACAATGTTTATTAAGTGATAAGATACACCATAATTTTCATATTCATCAAGATCTTTACCTGTTCCAATATCCATATTCCTATAAACCTGTCTCGAATCTGCAGAAATAATTTCACCGTTAAATTCTGATGAAAGGTTAACGGCTATTTGGGTTTTACCAACGGCTGTGGGACCAAGTATTGTTACAATATCGTAAACCATAGGATATAATTTAGTAAAATGAGGAAGAAAGAGTGAAGAAATTATTATTCCATCATTGAATTGTTAACCACAGGAAGTCCGATAATAAAAGTTGTACCCTTCTTGGAACTTTCAAAACTAATATTCCCTTCGTGCGCATCCATAATATTCTTTGCTAAAAGTAATCCTAATCCTTCTCCCGTTTTATTTTCTTCGGAAAAGCATGGCTCAAAAATTTTGTCTTGAATATCTTCAGCTATACCAGTTCCCTCATCTCTTATATTTAACTTTATCCAGTTATCTTTTAGCTCTGTACTAAGATAGATTACTCCTCCCTTTATTGAAGCATCACAGGCATTTTTAATGACCTGGTACACAGCAGTATAAATTTTTGCACGATCTACCTTTACAACCGCACCATCACCTAGCTTTTTAAATAACTTCACCTCACGCATCTCACAATATTCTGACAGTAGTTCAAGCAGATCATAAACAAGTTCGTTAAAGTGTATTTTATTTAACTTGGTTTTACTGCACTTATTTGAGCAGCTAATTATTGAACTGGTTATATCTTCAATAGAATTAGCTTGCTTTTGGAGCATTCTAATAACTTCATCAACTTCTTCGGTAAGGTTTTTTTGAATTAATAACTCAGCATAGTTATTTATAATTTCTAAAGGAGATTTAATATCATTTAAAAGAAAATTTTCCAATTTTGCAGAAAGTGAAAGTTTGTTTTGCATTAATAGGTCTTCAATTTCTTTTCCTCTCACAAGTGCACGCTCAATTTGCTTTGAGACCATTGTAATATAAGTGATTTCATTCTCTGAATATTTTTTACTTTCCCTGCCCAAAACCAAAACAGCAATGGTGTCACCGCCTTCATTAATTACCGGAAAATAGAGAATGCTTTTAAGGCGCGCACTTCCTGGTTGATCGATTTTTGAAACAAAACGCGAATCGTCTGTTGGACGATCGTAATTTATAATTTTTTTCTGAAGTGCACAGTTTCCTGCTAAACCCTCCGGTAATACAAAATTTTCCACAACATATGATTTATCTTTTTCAACAAGTTTTTGCATTTCAAAAGTTTTCTCATCAATTAGCAGCAGTTCCACCCCTTCTGATTGCGTTAGTTCCATAATTGATCTTTTAATTGC
Organism: uncultured Ignavibacteriales bacterium; assembly: GCA_963714405.1. GTDB lineage: Bacteria > Bacteroidota > Ignavibacteria > Ignavibacteriales > Ignavibacteriaceae > JAZGGS01. The sequence goes on from CAVQOH010000002.1 coordinate 1,252,867, forward strand.
TTTTACGGTATCCAAGAGTTTCATGCCACTGTAAATTCCATCAATTGAACCGAATACTTTTCTTAGCTGCTCCCTGTCCATTAAATCTTGTTCTTTATCTTTGCCTTTTTCATTCTCTGCTTCAAGGACTTCATCTGGTGTGGCAGGTAAATCATCTATCTTATTATTCTCTTCAACATTTTCTATTTTAAGATCAGTACCATCAGCGTCTATTTCGTTATCGGGTTTGCTTAGTTCTACTTCCTTAATATCCTTTTCTTCATCTTTAACTTCTTTAGAAACAAATTCTATCTTTTCTTCAGGTGATTTTTTTTCTAATTCGTGTTCATTTTTAATATCATCATTATCTGCGGGTTCTTCTGTTTTGATGGCTTCATCCCAAGCATTGTCCAAAGGAACATTTGTTGCACTAAAGCTGATAGGTTTTGAAGCTCCGTTAAAATTAAAAGTCTGCCGTCCGCTCGTGTTAACCTCCGGCAGCTCTATTTCGCCGTACTTTTCAAGATTTGTATTTAAAGCTGGATTTTTTGTAACAAGTTTTTTTAGAAGGTTTTTTTCAATTTTATAAATAAGGCAATTGCTGTTTGCTACTGCCGAAGAAATTCTGCGGGAATCATCAACAATTTCTTTTTCACCAAAAAAATCGTTAAAACTTTTATTACTTACGTAATTAATTCTTGCATATTTAATTTTAACTTCACCCCTGATAAGGAGGTATAAATATGAGTTCTCATCGCCAGCTTGGTAAATTATTTCACCTTCTTTTAACCGGATAAATCTATCATGGTTAAAAATGGATAAAACAATACTTTCATTAATCCCCGTAAAAATTTTATTTACCGCAATTTCCTTGGCGTTTCTGTTTTGCTGCATAAGATTAATGTATATTTATATCTATTTTTAAGGAAATATAAAATTATAAGTATTTATAGAAAAACACAAAATTATCAAACCCTAAAATAATTGAACTGCTGAAAATAATGGCCTTTAAGAAGAATCCATATAAAAAAATTTGCATCTTACCATATGGATGAAGAAAAATTAATTTCCCAGGCAAAATCTGGTGATAAAACAGCTCTTTCGCGGCTAGTAAAAAATTACGAACAGACTATTTACAATTTTGCGTTTAAAATATGCAGAGACCGTGATAAAGCTGAACAGATTATGCAGGAAACTTTTTATTCGATGATAAAATCTCTGCACCAGTTTGATGGAAAATCAAAACTATCAACCTGGCTGTACAGGATTGTTACAAATCATTGCTTAATGCTTGCAAGAAAATTAAAAAGCAGGCAGTTTGTTTCAATTGATGATGAAGAAGGATTGCTTGAAGAAAAACACGCTGTAGATTGGAGTTTAATTCCATATAAAGACGCAGAGAACAAAGAACTAAAACAGAAACTTGATAACGCCATAAAAAAACTTGCGCCGGATTATAGAATGATTTTTTTGCTAAGGGATGTTGAAGGACTTTCAACAGAAGAAACCGCACAGGTTGCTGAACTTTCAGTTCCTGCAGTAAAATCAAGGTTGCACAGAGCAAGAGCATTTTTAAGAAAAGAACTGAATGAGGCATTCGCAAGATGAGCAGTTCAAAAATAAAATGTAAAGAAGCAATGAAATATGTTTGCGAGAGCTTGGGTGAAGATTTAAATTCTGAAAAATGTACTGAAATTAAAGATCACCTTGAAGAATGTGTAAACTGTAGTAATTATTTCAAATCAGTTGAAATTACAATTGATTGTTACCGTAAATACAATGTAGAAATGCCTGAAGATGCACATAAACGGTTAATGAAATTTTTAAATCTGGAAGAATAAATTTTTATAATTGTAAAATAATTTTTATTGTACTGTAAAATCCAATAAGAGGAAAAAATGCCAGTATTTGAATATAAATGTACAGACTGTAATAATAAATTTGAAGTATTACATAAATCATCAGCAAACCAGGAAGAAGTAACCTGCCCGAGCTGCAACTCATTAAAAAATAAAAAATTATTTTCAGCGTTCAGTGCATCTGTTGAATCAACTTCATTCAGCGGCGGTAGCTGTGCTGCAGGTAATTGTGGTATTCCCGAACCCTCAGGAGGTGGTTGTGCTTCCGGGATGTGCGGTTTAAATTAATAAGAATACTTTGAGGATTAAATGTGTTAAGAATACTTGCTTTTTTTATTGCGGTATTCTGCTTTTATTCTTTCCCACAGAATGATTCTACTACAACTATGAGCGTAAAGGAATTAAGTGAAAGGCTGCATAAAGATTCATCACTTGTTATATTGGATGTTAGAACCCAGCCAGAATTAGAAAGTCACTTAGGTAAAATTGATGGTGTGATAAACATTCCTTTAAGTGAACTTGAAGCAAGACTTGGTGAACTTGAAGATTACAGGAATAATCTTATTGCTGTGATCTGTAAAATCGGGATAAGATCAGGTATTGCCACTCAGTTGCTTATACAAAACGGATTTAATGCTAAAAATGTTTTAGGAGGAATGCTGGAGTACCGTTCTATTAGCAATATCAGTGAATAATACTCTATGCCCGGGAAAGATAAAATAAAGATTAAGAAAAAGAAAAAACGTGTGCCCCTACCGAAAAAGCCACCAAAAATTGAAGAAGATAAAAAAACTTATAATAGGAAAAAGGAAAAAGAAAAAGTTAGAAAAAGAATCAGAAAATCAGAATAAACCAACTTAAACAAATCAAAAATTCCTGCTTAGCAGTCATTCCAATTTCTATTCAAATCTTATCCGTTATTGTGCAAAACTCGATTTTAACTTATTTATATTATTATATAAGTACGAATAATTTGTTAAATAAGTGAGGTTATATTTAATATTTGCCATAATTATTTAGGACTTACTGGAATATTTCCTAAATTATATTTGCTTCGTATTGTGCAAGATTCTATATTTGATACCAATTTTTACAAAATATCTTCATTTATTAGGATTGTATGATGCTTGATGAAACTGATATTAAAATTTTACAGGTTTTACAGAAGCACGGAAGAACAAAAAGAAATGAGTTGGCTGAGTTTGTTGGGCTTTCCGTTCCTTCAGTAAGTGAGCGGTTAAAAAAACTTGAGGACAACCAAATTATTGAAGGTTACTACGCAAAAGTGAGTAAAAAAGCTTTTGGTATGGATATAATGGCATTTATCCAGGTTATAATGGATTCTTCTAAGCATTACAAAGATTTAAAAACAAAAGTGATGAAATATCCTCAAATCCTTGAATGCTATTCTATTTTAGGTGAGGGGTCACATATGTTAAAAGTTTTAGTAAAAAATACTGAAGCACTTGAAAAACTTTTAAGTGAAATTCAGGCATGGCCAGGAGTTACAAGTACAAAAACAACTTATATCCTGTCATCAATAAAAGAAACAGCAGAAATTAATATTTAATAACTATCTTCATGGAAAAGTAAATGGCAGAAACAGAAACAACAATTGATAAAGTTTTAAAGTTTATTAAAAATAATAAGATGAAATTTATAGATTTAAAATTTATGGATTTCCCCGGACAGTGGCAGCACTTTACAGTTCCCGTAAGCCAGTTTGATAAAAATTCATTTACTGATGGATTTGGATTTGACGGCTCATCATTACGAGGTTGGAAAAGAATTGATGAGAGTGATATGCTTATAATACCTGATGCAGAAACAATGTTTGTTGATCCTTTTATTGAAGCGCCAACTCTTAGTTTAATTTGTGATGTTTATGAACCTGCTACACGAGAAAAATATACACGTTGCCCAAGAAACATTGCTCAAAAAGCAATGGCTCACCTAAAAACTTCAGGAATTGCTGATACCGCATACTTTGGGCAGGAAGCAGAATTTTTTGTTTTTGATGAAGTTCAGTTTGATTCGCAACCAAACAGCAGTTTTTATTTTGTTGATTCAGTTGAAGGAAGGTGGAACACAGGAAGAGATGAAAAACCAAATCTTGGATATAAACCGCGTTACAAGGAAGGTTATTTTCCTGTCCCTCCAACAGATTCGTTAAACGATTTAAGAAATGAAATGGTATTAAATCTTATTGAGTGCGGAATTGATGTTGAAGCACAGCACCACGAAGTTGCAAGCGGTGGACAGTGTGAGATTGATTTGCGTTACGCGCCATTGGTAAAAGCATCGGATGAACTTTTAAAATTTAAATACATTGTTAAAAACACAGCCCGTAAGAACAATAAAACAGTTACTTATATGCCAAAACCTATTCAGGGTGATAACGGCAGCGGTATGCATGTTCACACAAGTTTATGGAAAAAAGGTAAACCATTATTTGCCGGATCAGGTTATGCTGGTTTAAGTGAACTAGCACTTTACTTTATTGGTGGAATTTTAAAGCATGCCGCTTCACTTTTAGCTTTTACAAATCCTACAACAAATTCCTATAAAAGATTAGTACCAGGATTTGAAGCTCCAGTAAATCTAGCATACTCCCAAAGAAACAGGAGTGCAGCAATCAGAATTCCAATGTATTCTGCAAATCCAAAAACAAAAAGACTGGAATTCCGTTGCCCTGATCCATCTGCAAATCCTTATCTTGCTTTTTCTGCAATACTAATGGCTGGTTTGGATGGTATTATAAACAGGGTTGATCCGGGAGAACCATTAGACAAAGATATTTATGATATGGAACCAGAAGAATTAAAAGATGTTCCTTCAACCCCGGGAAGTTTACAGGAGGCATTAAAAGCATTAGCTGATGATCATGAATATTTACTTAAAGGTGATGTTTTTACTGAAGATGTGATTGAAACCTGGATAAACTATAAAATGGATAGAGAAGTAAAACCAATGGCTTTGCAGCCGCATCCTTTTGAGTTTGGTTTGTATTATGATGTTTAAACTTTTTAGCTGGGTCAATCTGAAAAAAATCCCTGCTTGAAGGCAGGGATTTCAATTTAGATTATAGAGAAAGTTTAAGGCAGAATTTATTTCTCGGTTGGTTGAGCATTATGCCATTGCTGGAAATAGTAAATATTATCTTTATGTGCCTGGAAAGCTGGAATTAATTCACGCCATGCATCAGGATGCCGCGTTCCCATTCGGTTTACAAATTCATCCCAAGCTGCAAAGAACGCTTCTTTATCCTTTGTCACGTAATAAAAATTACAATTCCATTCATCACCCCACTCATGATTTAATTGCCCCCAACCATAAATCATTCCTTCATTCATTATTTCTTCCCAAATTGGTTTTGTAAGGGAATCGATAATTTTGTTTACTTTGCCCATATCCTTCATCGCAACCATATTCTGGCTAAAAACCAACGTACCCGGTCCTTCAACCTGGGTAGAAATGGTATGAGCACTAAGTAAAACCAAAATTACACAGAGTAATGCAGTTAGAGTTTTCATTGCGCCTCCTTTTTTATAAAATTATTATTAGTGAATTGACCTCAGAATTTAGATTAGATAAATTCCAAGTTACATTCAAATAAATGTTTTTCTAACTGAAATTGATGATATATCCCATTGTAGTTTGTGAAGTGTAGTTATATCAAAGTTCGTTTTGAATCCATTCTTTCCAAACATCTGGCTTGTAATCAACAGTTGCTAAGTTTCCGTGTCTTACAATAGGAGTTCTAAATAACAAAGGATCGATTAACAATTCTTCCTCTTTGTCGTAAACCATAAACTCTAATTTCCTCTTTTTAAACTGCTTTCCCGTATCATCAAAAAGCTCATCAATAGTAATGGTGCGTTTAATATTATCAAGTTCACCTTTGGCAATTCCTTTTTCAGCAAGATCCCTAAAATGAAACGGAATTCTTCGTTCTTTAAAAAATCTTTCAGCTTTTTGTGTTTCTTTGCACTTTTTTGTGCCCATTATTTGTATGTTCACTTTAACACCATTTTTAACATCTTTACATATTGCAAAATAAAAACTATTTTATATTTATAATAAATTCAACCGGCAGAAAAATGAAAAAAAATCTACTCATATACTGTATAATTATTTTCACCGCAAACCTGCTTCCTCAATCCTTACCAATTTTTTTAGATGGAAAAACGGAAGATTGGAATATTCCACTTCCAACTTATATTGATACGGAAAACGATGGTTATGTGTATGATTTTAAGTATTTCTCTGTTACAAATGATGAGCAGTTTTTTTTTATAAGATTAAATTTCACTCCCGAAGCAAAATTAATAGAAGAAAACCTTTTAACTCTGTACATTGATGGCGATAATAACAATGCTACAGGTGTTTCAGCAAATGGAATAGGGGCAGAATTAAGATGGGATTTTGGAAACAGGACAGGACAGTTCTATAAAAACGGTACGACAAATATTTCTTTTCCGGAAATTCAGTTTAGAGCTCTTCCTACTGTTACAGATACAACTTACGAAATAGCAATTGGCAGGAACGTATTACCAAATGGCAGCGATCCTCTATTTTCATCTCCTTCAATTAAAATATTTTTTAAGGATAATGATACTAACGGCGATTGGATGCCAAATAATGGTGAAACTTTTGAATATACTTTTGATAACACTCCAACCCCGCAATTTATACCGATTGAAGTTAATAAAGAGGATACTTCCTTTTTAAGAATTATGAATTATAACGTACTTCAGGATGGTTTACTCGATCCGGGAAGAGAAGATAATTTTGAAAGAATTCTGCAAGCTGTAAAACCGGATATTATTTGTTTCAACGAATTTTTTAACTCCTCTGCAGCGCAGGTGATAGGCGCATTAAACCAGATGCTTCCCTTACCCGGAGGTGCAAGCTGGTATGGTGTAAAACGGGTTGACGGAAATGTTACGGTTTCCAAATATCCCTTTATTCAAAGCTGGGAAGTATATCCTGGGCATAGAATTGCAGCATCACTAATAGATTTACCACAATATTTTGAAAAAGATATTATGGTTATAAACGCTCACTTAAAATGCTGCGGCGGAGTGCAAAATGATGAAACACGCCAGCTTGAAGCTGATGCTACAATTGCTTTTATACTCGATGCGAAAACTCCAGGGGGTGTAATAGATTTACCCGAAGAAACTCCGTTTTTAATTGCGGGGGATTTGAATTTAGTTGGTTTACGGCAGCAGTTGACAACTCTTACAACAGGTGAAATTATAAACACACAAATTTTTGGAAATGGCGCTCCGCCTGATTGGGATAACACAAATTTAGAAGATCTTCTTTCATCTCAAACCGATAAAAGAACCGCATACACCTGGCGTAATGATAACAGCTCTTTTCCTCCAGGAAGATTGGATTTTCAAATTTATTCTAATAGTGTTTTAACTGTTGAGAAAGATTTTGTGATACAAACTGAAGTAATGAGTGCAAGCAGGTTAACACAATACGGTTTGCAGCAATTTGATACCAGGGGTGCTTCCGATCACTTTCCTAAAGTATCTGATTATTCATATGATGGCACAACAAATATTGCCAGTGAATCTGAATTAAATGATTTTAGATTAGAACAAAACTACCCAAACCCATTTAACCCAACTACTACAATTAAATACCAAATACCCGTGGAGAGTTTTGTAATACTTAAAATTTATGATGTTTTAGGAAATGAAGTTGCATCTTTAGTAAATGGAGAAAAACCTGCAGGAAGTTATGAAATGGATTTTAATGGTAGTGAATTATCAAGTGGAATATATTTTTATCAGCTTAAAACTGGTGATCCCGAAACAAGTTCGGGACAGGGCTTTGTTGAAACTAAAAAAATGTTATTGATGAAGTAAAAATCATCAAAATTAAATCGTAAACTCTTTAATTCTAATCTTTTGTGTTCTCTTAGAACGCGGGAATCGGCTCTTTATCCCACCTTTTATTACAACACCTGTACCCATTATAACGCCCTCATAACTTACAGCATATTGCCCGGGTTCAAGGGAATCATTTAAAATTAATCCACCTGTAAGATAAGTTTTAAGCTCATCCAGGTTTTTAACTTCATAAATATTTTTTGTTATATCTTTTTCTAAAACCTGCGCTGCGTGCGAATGCAGTACAACCTTATCGTTTTTGTCAATTACTCCGAACTTAGTTCCTATCCTATGGAATAAACCAAGATTTTCATCAGTCCAATCACCGCTAACAAAAAATATTTCTTTTCTCTTCAGCATATAATTATACCCGGATAAAACTTTTTTCTTAATACCAAACTCATCAGAAATCTGCTTTAAATAATTTTTTATTTCTTTTTCATCAGGTTTATGGAAAGTCATTACGTAATTCCTTCGTTTCTTTTCCTGTTCCGGTGGAATGGTTTCACCAGTTTTCTTTAGCTTAACCATAAAAAATCCATCAGAATCTGCTTCCCACGGAACAATTCTTATTGCTTTGGAAAGATTTTCATTTAAATCAATTCCGTGGTAGCGTGTAAAACCTTCCCTGTGCTGGTATGGCAGATCAATATCCATTATTTCTACAGGATAATTACGCAAAATATTATTTATTACAAGCTCGTTTTCCTCAGGGGTTAATGTACAGGTTGAATAAACTACTTCACCTCCGACTTTTAACATTTTAATTGCAGCAACCATCAATCTTGTTTGAAGATCTGTTAAACGCGCAACTCTTTCTAAAGACCACCATTTGTTCACTTCGTGTTTTTTCTGAATAATTCCCAATCCGCTGCAAGGAGCATCAACTAATATTTTATCAAAAGCTGCATCATAATATTTGCTAAGGATCTCTCCCTTGGAATTTAGTACACCGTAATTAAGGAAGTTCATTTTATCAAGATTAAAAACCAGCGCTTTAATTCTATCAATCTGAACTTCGTTCACTACTAGCTTCCCTTTATTTTGCATAAGTTCTGCAAGCTGCGTAGTTTTAGAACCTGGAGCAGAGCATAAATCTAAAACAGTATCATTTACAGAAGGATTTAGAACCAGCGGGGGAAACATAGATGAAACACCCTGTATATAGTATAGCCCAAAAACGAGCTCAAGTGTTGTACCCACAAATTCATATCCACCCGTAATTTTTAATGCATTTGCAGGATAATCAAGCTCCTGTGTAGAAATTCCGTAATTGTCATAAAGCCGTTTAGCCAAATCTTCACGGTTAATTTTAAGCTCGTTAACTCTTATATACTTTGTTGGGGGTTTTTTAACAAATGCCCAATATTGTTTTGCGGCATCATCACCAAAAACCGCACATAGGTAAGTATAAACTTTTTCTGATACTCTGGCTTTTCGTTTCATCAGATCCTTATTAAGTTTAATTTTTTAAATACTTCATTTACAATATTTAAGTTATCTTCTGAACCAGGGAACGCAATTCTGTATTCCCTTTGAATTTTCTTTAATATGAAATCAATATAACGTTCATATTCTTCAACGGCAGTTTTAATCATTTCTTTTTCAAGGGGAATTTCAATAAGTCCATTTGCACTGCTGCTAGCATACACAAAAAACTTCCCCTTCATCAGATCATCTGTTAGCAGAACCTGGCTGCCATCAGTAGTGATTACCTCAACATTTCCAAATAGCTCTTTACCCAAAATTAGAGTTTTTGCAGGAATTTCAAGCTTTTCAACCGAAGATGTTCTGATAAAATCATCCGGAAAAACTTTTATTCCGTCCTTCAAAAAACTTTTCACAGTTAATGAAATAAACTCTTTTACAGTCACACTAAGTGTTTGGTTTCGTTATATAAGTTCTTATAACCTCTCTTAATTCCTCTTCGCTGCTGTATTTTGCAATTGTTAAGAGATTAGAATCGCACCCGGTGATCATTGCTGAAATCTTCTCGGCTGAATTGTTAAAGAGTGCGAGCACAGGTATTTTTTTCTGAAAGAGTGCATAAGAAATTTCGAACCCTACACCTAAACTTGCACCAGAAATTTCAGCGATTAATAACTTACTGCCCTCAATCCATTTTATATCTCTTTTATAAATCTGTGCATCTGTTAACTTATTAGTTGATGAAGCCTCTGAAAATAATCCTGTTAAAGGTGTATGCCCTTCTGCTTCAACAAAATTAACAATTTCCCAATAAAATTTTTGATATGTTATATCACCTTTAATTGGACCAGCGCAGTATATTATCATATTAAGATTCTAAAATTGTTTTGTAATAGTTTTCATATAATGGAACAACATGTGCTTTATCAAAAGTATCTTCAGCTCTTTTTCTAGCTCTTTCAGAAAATAGTTTATACTTCCTTTTATTTGTTAGCAGTTCAAGAGTGTATTTTGCCATTCTATCAATATCTCCAATTTCTGCTATAAAACCGGTTTCATTGTGTTTTACAAGTTCGGGTAAACCACCAACGCTGGAACTAATAACAGGTAAACCACAAGCCATTGCTTCGAGAGCTGCCAGCCCAAAACTTTCTGACTGAGATGGAATTAAGAATATATCACTCGATGTTAATATTTCTACCAATCCATCCTGCTTACCAAGAAATTTAACTTTATCGTATAAACCCATACTTCTACAAAGTCTTTCACATTCTGATCTATCAGGTCCATCGCCAACAAGTATTAATTTTGACGGAATTTGTTCATGTACCTTTTCAAAAATTCGTATTGTATCAGTAACTCTTTTTACAACTCTAAAATTTGAGGTATGAATAAGCAGTTTTTCATTTTCATGTGCAAGATGCTTTTTAAAATCACCATTGAGTTTCGGTTTAAAAATCTCCGTATCAACAAAGTTGGGTATTACTTTTATATCCTTGTTTATAGAATAATTTGTAAGGGTTTTTTCTTTTAAAAAACGGGAAACTGCTGTTACCCCATCGCTTTGTTCTATGCTGAATTTTACTAGTGGTAAAAAAGATGGTTCTAATCCTACAAGAGTTATATCTGTACCATGCAAGGTTGTAATAATTTTCATATCCTTTTTTTCTCGCAGCATTTGTTTTGCAAGGTAAGCGCTTGCTGCATGCGGAATTGCATAATGAACATGAAACAGATCAAGTCTTTCAAATTCTGCAACTTCAACCATTTTACTGGCAAGGGCTAAGCTGTAAAGTGGAAATTCAAATAAGCGGGTAGCTGCTTGTCTCAACTTCGTGAAAAAAAATGTTTTCCACATAATGATTTAACCTAAACGGAAGAGCATAGCTGATGAAGTGAACTTCGTGCCCTCTTAAAGCTAATTCTTTCCCCAATTCAGTTGCCATTACACCACTCCCTCCATAAGTGGGGTAACAGGTAATCCCTATTTTCATTCTTGCAAAATTTTAATAATATTGGTCTTAAATAGATTGCTAATATAAAAGAAAATTAGTGAAGAATAAAATAATGTATGCAAAATGTGATAGTTATCATTTGAAAACAATTTACAAATAAAACTATTTTATGAAGATTCTTGTACTTGGTCATTCGGTTGTTGATAAAATAAACTATGGAAAAACTGAATTAGTTAAACCGGGTGGAATTTTTTACGCAGCTGTTGTCCTGGCTAATATATCATCTGCTAATGATAAAATTTATTTGTGCACTGCAATTGAAGGGATGAGCCAAAATCTTTTTTTACCTGTTTATAAGCAGATTGAAATGGAATACGTTTACTACTCGGAAAAAATTCCTGAAGTTTGTCTTACCATTTATGATGATAAGGAAAGAGAAGAAACGTACAGCAGTATTTCAGATAATCTTCAATTTAATGTCGGTGATGTAAAAAGTTTTGATGGATTACTTATTAATATGATATCAGGCTATGATCTTTCACTAAATCAGCTTAAAGAAATTAGAAAAAAATATAGCGGATTAATTTATTTTGATGTTCATACATTTGCCCGTGGTTTTGATAAAAACGGAAAAAGGGATTTCAGGCAAATTCAAAATTTTAATTCCTGGGCTGAATGTGTAGATATTATACAAGCTAATGAATCTGAGATAAAAACTTTATCATCCCAAACAAAAGAAGAAGAAATTGTCAAAGAACTTTTTGATTGCGGGATAGAACAATTTATTGTTACAAAAGGGGGCAAAGGTGTAAAAGTATATTTTATAAAAAACAATTCTTTAACTTCCATAACAATACCTGCAATAAAAACCGTAACAGTTAACAAAGTTGGCTGCGGTGATGTTTTTGGGGCAGTATTTTTTTATAACTATATTAGAAATAAAAATTTAATTGAAGCTTTAACACTTGCCAACATTGCCGCAGGAATAAGCACAACCTATACAAATATGAATGATTTTGTAAACATTAAAGCAGATGTACTCGCAAGATATAATTAAGCGCAGGATTTTTATTGTTGGTGCAAACGGAATGCTTGGGCAGCGTACCATTGATTTTTACATACCCAATAAAAGTGTTGAGCTTTTTGCCTGCTCAATTGAAGAGGAACCACTCTTTAATAGTGTAGAATATCTTTGCTGCAACATTACTGAGCGCGATAAAATAAAAAAAGCCGTTTATAATTTTATGCCTGATGTAATTATAAACGCAGCTGCTTACACAAATGTGGATCTTAGCGAAACAGAGAGAGAAACTGCCTGGAAGATTAATGTAAAAGGTGTAGAGCACCTTGCAGAAGCTGCACGTGTTATTGATGCACACATAATTCATATCTCTTCAGATTATATTTTTGATGGTAAAAATGGCCCGTACTCTGAAGATGCAAAACCAAACCCGCTTGGTTATTACGGCAGAACAAAGCTTGCCAGTGAAAATGTTTTAAAAATAAGCGGAGCTGTCCATACAATTTTAAGAACGAATGTTTTGTACGGTGTTGCATCAAAAAGTAAAGCTGATTTTGTTAAATGGCTTATAGATACAGTAAGCAAAGGCAAACCGGTTAAAATTGTTGATGATCAAATAAACAACCCCACTTTTATTGATGATCTTATCCAGGCAATAAGCAAAGTAATAGAATTCCGGAAGCTTGGAGTTTATAATATTGGTGGCAAAGAATTTATATCACGATATGAATTCACAAAAATAATTGCAGAGTATTTTAATTTAGATAAATCCCTTATTTCTCCCGTAACCACGGAAGAGCTTAAGCAATCTGCAAAGAGACCACTTAAATCGGGTTTAATAACTCTAAAAGCCGAATCCGAGCTTGGATATAAACCTGTGAGTATTCGGGAATCACTTGAAGCAATAAAACGAAAACTTGATTTATGAAAAATATTATTGATAAGTATTCAGGATTTATTTTTGATCTGGATGGTACCGTTTACCGTGGAACACATATTATTCCCAATGCAGAAAAAACCATAAATCATTTAAAGGAATTAGGTAAAAAAGTTATTTTTATTTCCAACAAAACAACTGGCAGTGTTAAGGATTATCATCAATTTCTAAGTAAGAATGGATTGCAAATTGAACAGGATGAAATAGTTAATTCAACAATAGTTATAAAAAAATACTTAGCAGAGAATTTTAAAGGAGCTTCCTTTTTTGCGATTGGAGAAAAAATTTTTATTGATGAAATTGAAAGTACAGGATTGTACTATTCAGATAACCCTGCTAAAGTAGAAATACTCGTTGTAACTTTAGATCGTACACTAAATTATGAAAAACTTGAAATAGCTGCACGATCGCTTGAAAATGGCGCAAGGTTTTTTGCTGCCAATATAGATGATACTTGCCCGGTTGATGAGGGAGAAGTTCTGGATGCAGGTTCAACAATATCCGCACTGGAAAAAAGAACCCACAAAAAACTAGAACTGCATTTTGGTAAACCTTCACATTTTATGTTTGAAGAAGTTAGAAGAAGAATAAAAACAAATCTCTCTAAACTGTTATTAATTGGTGATAGATTGGAAACAGATATAGCAATGGGAAATCAATTTGGAATTGATACAGCTCTTGTTGATACAGGTGTAAAATATTTCCCGAACGGCTTAAATGGAATAACACCAACCTATCATTTTAATTCAATTTTTGATTTAATAAATCATAAAGTTTAATTTAATATTAAAATACCCCCAACCTTTTTAAACTTTTACAAGTCAAACCTTTAGTTATGAAGAAAGGACTTAATGGCTTTAAGTGATATCGAATTGATTCATCAGGTAAAAAAGGGGAATGAAAATGCCTTCGAGCAATTAGTTTATCGCTACGATCGCACAGTCCTTTCCATCGCAATTAAATATACGGGAAACACTGATGATGCAAAAGATATCTACCAGGAAATATTTATAAGAGTTTACCGGGGAATAAATAATTTTCAGTTTAGAAGTGAGTTTTCAACCTGGTTATATCGTATTGCGGTTAATGTTTGCCTTACTTATAAAAGCCGAAGCAAAGAATATTTAAAAGTATCAATTATTGAAAACGATGGTGAAAACGAATTTACTAATGATGGTTCAAATAATTTTATTTATGATGGATCATCACCCGAAGAAGATGTAGCGAACAAAGAACTTGGAGAAATAATTGATACAGCTTTAAACGCGCTATCACCGAGACAAAAGATGATATTTATTCTTAAGCATTACGAAGGATATAAAATAAGAGAAATTGCAGAGATGCTAAACTGCAAAGAAGGCACAGTTAAAAAATATTTATTTGATGCGGTAAAGAATCTTAGAAATAAATTAAGCGGTATTTATGCGTTACAGAATTAAGAAATTACTATTGAGGTTTTAATGCAACACAATGAATTTAAAAAGATGATTCAGCTTTCATTCTATGGAGAATTATCATCCAAAGAACAAAACGAATTAAATGAGCATTTAAAATCATGTTTGGAATGCATGGAAGAACTTGAAAGTCAGAAGAATCTTCTAGTATTGTTATCAAAATACAAAAACACAAAAATCAATGATGAAATTCTATCATCAGCGCGGTATCAGCTGCGCGGGGCACTAAGAATGGAGAAAAATAAACCAGGTATTTTTGATGACATTCTTCAAAAATTTTCTGGATTACTTTCTACACCCACTCGATTAGCATTTAGTTTTACTTCTGTTTTGATAGTTGGGATTTTAATTGGTTTGCTTTCTTTTGGAAAGAAAGATGTAACTGAAATAATTACGACTGGTGAAAGTAAGGATATTACTGAACTTTCGGGTGATAATATTCAGATTTCTAATGTTAGTTTTATTGATTCTGATCCTTCAGATGGTGAAGTTGAATTTACTTTTGAAGCAGTTAAACCTGTTTACATAAAAGGGAAAGTAAATGATCCGAATATTCAAACCATTCTAACTCACGCAATGCTAAATGAAAAAAATCCTGGTTCCAGGTTAAACTCAATTAATGCAATGTACACAGATAAGCAAATCACTTTTGATAAAGAAGTTAAGGACGCAATTATTACGGTGGTAATGACTGATGATAATCCTGGAATAAGAAGAGAGGCATTAAAGCTTATAAAACGATTTCCTTATGATGAGGATATTAAACAAACTTATCTTTTTATTTTAACAAGTGATTCGAGTTCAGCTTTAAGAATTGATGCCCTTAACGCACTTTTACAAACAAGTAAAAATGGAATCAAATTTACAAATTCAGACTTGGATTTATTAAAACAAAATTATGATCGAGCTGATAACGATTATATAAAATTAAAAACCAGAACAATATTACAGGAGTATAATTAAAATGAAAAAGTTACTTGTAACAAATTTTATCCTTTCGGTAATGCTATTTACAGGTTCAATATTTTCGCAACAGGATGTTGATAAATCATTTACTGTAACAGTAGATGATAATCTCAGTTTAAAAACCAGTATGGGAAATATTACAATTGAATCTTGGAATAAGGATAAAGTGAAAATTGAAGTTAAAAATATTTTAGAAAGCGAAATGAGCTCTCTTATAATAAAACAAACAGGGAATAATGTTGAGGTTAGGTTTAAAGGCGATGATTCAGATGATATTGAATATTATGTAATGATTCCTTCAAGGTTTAATCTAGAACTGGCAACAGGCGGTGGAAACATTAATTTAAAAAGTAATCTTGATGGAAAAATAGATGCATCAACAGCCGGCGGTAATATTTCAACAATGAATATTGATGGAATAGCTGATATATCAACTGCAGGTGGAAATATTAAAGTTGGTGATTTAAACAGCAATGCTGATATTTCAACCGCTGGAGGTGATCTGAATATTGGAAATATTAATGGTTTTGCAGATGTAAGTACTGCTGGCGGAAATATAAATGTTGGTTCAGTAAATAACTCTGCTGATATTTCTACTGCAGGTGGAAACATAAGTGTTGGCAATATAAACGGAGACGCTGATGTTTCTACAGCTGGTGGAAACATAAGTGTTGAAGCTGTTTTTGGAAGCGCTGATATCTCAACTGCCGGAGGTAATATTAAACTTAGTAGCGCAAATGGTAAAGTGGAAGCAAACACCGGTGCGGGTAATATTAATTTATTAAATATTAAAGGTTCAATTGATGCTAATTCCGGTGCGGGCAATATATACGCAGAACTTATTCCAGAGGGAACGATAAAAAGTGAATTAAATGTTGGAGTTGGCGAAATAACTCTCAAAGTTCCCCAAAATGCGGCTGTTACAATTATTGCAACAATTTATCCTATTCAGGGGAGTGGTGATGATAGTGATTTGAAGAATATTAATTCAGATTTTACGGTTACAAAGATTGACCGCAGTAGGGGAAATCGCCAGATTGAAGTAACTTACCAATTGAATGGTGGTGGAAATATTATAGAACTAAATACTGGTTTGGGAAACATTAATATTCAAAAACTTTAATAAACTGGAGATTATTTAATGGAACTGCAGGTAGCTCAAAACTATCTGCAGTTTACATTTAAATAGTGAAATTATTTTTTTTAATTTCCTTAAAGTCATAAAAATCTGATCTTAAATACAAATAGATTTTAATACTCCTTCAACTTATCAGTTATCCTATTCTTTTTATATTTCCTCAAATATATCTTTTAAAAGATTTTAAACTTGCTTACTTTTGTATCTCTTTTATTAAGTTAAATGTTTTGCCCACGTAGCTCAGCTGGATAGAGCAACGGTTTCCTAAACCGTAGGTCACAGGTTCGAATCCTGTCGTGGGTACGACCAAAATTCGATTCTATTTCTGTCCTAATTCAATATCTACTGGCAGATCAATATCAGCGTAATTCTTATTATAATTTATTTCGTTACCAGCAACATCTTTAAGATTTGAAACCTTGATAGTAAAAGTCTTCCAGTCATATATTTTTTCAATATATAATACAACCCCAGTATTACCTTCTACTAATCCAACCTTGTAGATTTTTACTGGTACATTATCATTAGCCAAAACCTCATAATTGTTTAGATCAAAGATCCCATCTTTAGACATAGGTTCAGAAAAAGTTACTAGTATTGTAAATACATCTTCTTCGGATTGAGCTAAACTTGTTGGCATAATAATAATGGAAAGCAGTGTGAGCAATATCATAATAATAATTTTTGATATCATTTTATCCCCTCAATTTCCCTTAGTTTCAATAACTAATCATTTGAAATACTGTTAAATTGAAGATAACTTAAGTATGAATTAACACATAAACTCAATTGATGTGCCTAAGATAAACATCAAAATATGAACAATTATTACACTTTTCTTGATTTGATTCCTCTCAATTTTAGATATTATTTTGTTACTGTTACGGAATAAGACAGAATACAAATGAAAGATTTATTTTTTATTAAATTAAGGGGGGTAACATATTACAGATCATGAATACAGCTGTAAAGTTACTTAACCAGCAGCATTTTTTTTGTAAGCATATCATCACCGGCTTTAAGCTGGTAGAAATAAATTCCACTTGATAAATCAAACTCATTCACTGAAAATTCCATACTATATTCTCCAGCTTGTTTTTCTTCATTTACTAAAATCGCAACTTCATTTCCTAAAACATCATAAACTTTTAAACTGACTAAAGCAGGTGCCGGAATTTGATATTTTATAATTGTAGATGGATTAAATGGGTTCGGGAAATTTTGTGAAAGTAAAAAGCTAATTATATTATTCTCTTCCTGAACTTCTGTTGCCGGATAAGTTTCCCCTTTTACATAAACTTGCTGAGCAACGACTAATGTATCAGAAGCCATTCTAAAAAATATTTTATCACTAAATTTTCCGCTTTCGATGGGTTCAAATACAACAGTTGCTTCTGCAAAATGATTAGGTGCAATAATTAGTGGAAGAGATTCATTTACATAAAAAGAAGAATCCCTGTTAAAAACATCGTTGATTATTATAATACCTGCTTTCCTGTTATGTATTTTTAATTCAATGCTGTGAGACTGTCCAACAGGTACAACTCCAAAATTAAGTGAATCATATTGCAGTGTAAATAATTTTGATTTCCAGCTAAACTTATATGAACGATATTGGTGAATATGGTTACTGTATTTAACTTCGAATTCTGTTGTGTCTCCAGTATTTATTTCTGAAACAAATGGTAGCTGTACATCATCCCAGCTTACTAATATATTCCCATTTTGTAATTCCTGGATGCCGCCCCTTGTTTGCGAATAAATAGAACCATTCCGTGAGTATCTCCTTATAAGTGTTGCTGTAAAATTTTGTTCATCAATTTCATATTCAACATAACTTGAATATTGGGGCACCAAAGTATACCCGTTATCGAACAAGGCAACATTTCCATTTGAAAGCACCCTAGCATCATGCTGTCGTTTAAACCCTCGATTATCATTAATAAATTGAAACTGGTTTCGCTCTCCGCCTAACCGCCAGATAATTTCGCCAGTTTGCCGGCTGATTTTTGTTATTTCATTAAAGTTTCTTGTGGAAATAATGATATTCCCATCTGGAGTGATTTCGATTGAATTACAATGAGTCCAGTCTATTGTGGGATTTGTTAAATTGATATATTCGTCAACATCAAGAATATCATAGTGATCGAAGGAATTCCATCGCCATAGCTCGTTATCATTTGTATCCATATGGTGGATTGTATGAGCTATTATTGTTGCTGCAGGATTTCCACCAGGAACGATCTGGCTCATATCAACTGTTATATGATCTCTACCAAAAATATAGTACGTTCCATCTTCCAAAACTTGTAAATCATGAACATCCAGGGCAAATCCCTGCGGAGTTATGTATTGCTTATTAATATTTCCCCAATCATCCATTCTGTAACTGTAAACGGAATATATATTGTAAGTTAAATTGCCATCGGGCTGAAGTTTAAAATCAAAAACATTACCGCCGGTTACTTTTTTATAAAATAAAGGGATCAGTTCATTATCTAAAATCAATAAATGTCCTGACCCGGAAATTGTAGGACCTAAGAAAAGATTTTGAGGTGATGGATTTTTGTTTACTGTAATTGTAAGCTCAGGGTATGAAAGTAAAATTTTATTGCTTTCATACCCGGTTACATTTTGTGCAAATGCAGATATTACTATACAGTTAATTGATATATATAAAATTAAAATCCTGCTAATAACATTCCCTTCTTAATTTACTTTAATAGAATCATCTTTTTAACAGATTTAAATAATTCTGATCCATCAGCTGGAATCGCTTCCATTGAATAAAAGTAAATTCCAGATGCAGCATTCTCAGCATTCCAGCTTACCTGATAACTACCTGCACTTTGTGTCAGGTTAACAAGCTCTGCTATATTCTCCCCAATAGAATTATAGATTTTTACTGTAACATAACTTGATGAGGGAACTGCATATCTAATTGTTGTAATTGGGTTAAAAGGATTTGGATAATTTTGATCTAGATGGAATTCAGAAGCAAAAACTTCAATTTGATTTACGCTGGCTACACTATCTGCTATGAGGAATGGTTCAGAGCTTGTTGAAAATAAACTTGGATCCAAAATGCTTTGTACCTTTATTTTATAATATCCTTCTGGAAGAGATAAATCAACTTCCCATTTAAATGCCCCATCACTTTCATGCACTCCAAGAGTATCTAACTCTGCACCGGTATCTGAAAGTAGTTGAATTTCAACATCTTCCTCAATTACGTCATCCCAGGTAATAAAATATTCTAATCCTTTTTCCCATTCTTCTCCACCATTGGGTGTATCTATTTGAATAAATGGTGCAACAGTTGTGAATGAAAATGGATCGCTCCAACTACTTCCTCCTGCATCGTTAAATGATTTTACACGCCAAACGTAAGTTGTATTGTCATCAAGATTAACCATTGTGTAAAGTGCTTCCACTAAAGAATCTTCATCAACAACAACCTGATCCAAAAAGTTTATTACTTGTAAACTGTAATGGGTAACAAATCCAACCGGAGTCCACCTTAAATCGACTGATAATTCTTGATTTACAAGGCTAGCGTTAATTGGGGCAAAAAGTTTAGGAACTAAGTTCATTGATTCAAGATCAGCTTTTGCTAGTATAAACTCCCCTATAAACGGGCCTGTTAAATAATCAGTTTCACCAACTATCTGATTTGTTGCACTGTTAAAGATAGTCGGAAGCTGTAAAAAATATCCGCTGTTTTCTGAAGTACGATAGTAGACAAGATAATCATCTGCTTCGCTTGCGCTGATGTTGAATTCATTAATATCAAACTTAATATCAGATTTTATAGTATCAATGGCACTTACACTTATTGTTATTCTTTTAGGAACGATTAAAGGGGCTTTATCTTCAAAAAGTGGGCTATAGGGTGCAAATTCATATCTTCTTACGGTTACCGAATTATATCCAGCGCCAACAAGATAATCTATAGTCATAGTGATTCCAGTACTATCAAATTCATAAGTGTTACCTTGAAACACTTCATATTCAGTAAATATATGACTTGGTTGTCCGTCATCAAATGGAAATCTGAAAGCTCTGTAGCTTGAAAGTCCTTCGTGATTAAAGTAAAGTTTGAATACTTCCGTGCCGTCACTTGTAACTTCAGTTACTGCAATACTGTCATCATCACTCGCTGAACCCCATCCAATAAGTGTGTTTCCATTTGGTAACCGTTGTGCACTTCCTCTTCTCACACCAAACACTGGAGGGTCAGGTGTGTATTCCCAGACAAGTGTAGCAGTTTTATTTACTTCGTCTATTTCATATTCAACTGCTCTTGATGGTATAGTCGTGTTTATGGGTGTATTATCAAACAATAATATATTTCCATTTTCAAGTCTGCTTACGTTATGTAATCCGTTGGAGAGTTCAGGATTTTGACCAAAAAATTGAAACTCGTTATTCTTTCCGTTAAACCGCCAAATGATTTCACCTGTTTGACGACTAATTTTTGTAAGCTCAGATAAACCATTTGATGTAACAAGAATATTACCATCGCTATCTAAAATAATTGAATTAATATGCACCGGATCGAATGATTCTCTTGTTAATCTAGTAAAGTACGTGTCTTCAAAATCATAATGATCCGAGCTTCTCCACTGGAAAATCACATTTTTATTTTGATCCAATTCCTGAACAACTGTTTGTGCTACTTTAGCGTTCGGCCATCCACCATAGGCTGTCATATCCATCAACTGCAAATCGTAACCGAAAAGCAGTGCATGCCCATTTGGTAATAATTGAAAATCATGCGCTTCAGAGATGTATCCATTTCCCATTTGAAAACTGTCAATGACAGTAAAGCTATTATCCATAACCATATGAACTACATCTCCTCCGCCTGTGTAGGTATGATGGTGCAAGAATTGGGCGTAAGAATATTTTCCATTCGGTTGCATTTTAAAGTCATATGCATAATCATTCGGAAGTTCTTTATAATAAAACGGAGTTCCATCATTATTTAACATCATTATATAGTAACCAACATCTGGAAGATCCCTCGATACTGTGAGGAAAACATATCCTGGAGCCGTTTCACCTGTGATTTCTGTTCTAATTGATGGAAAATTAGCTGGTAAGGTATCCGGTTCAAGTGGATGATTTAAGGGTTGTGCTATTTCAAATTCATCAGTTAGATATTTATCTGGTGATAACCTCTCAAACAGAGGAGTTACCTTAAATGAAAACTGAAGTTTCTGTACAGGTTCACCATCAGTGGTTATCATTCCTTGTTTCAAGGTAACAAACACCATTTCATCTGGTTGAAATTTCTTAAATGGTTTGAATATTACGGTCTTTCCTTCAGTTGAAAGAATAATTTCTCCATCAACATTTCCACTCTTGTTTCCAACTACACTAATTAGATTTGGCGTTTCCAAACTTGATAAATTTATCAAATCACCATGCCGGATTATTATAGTTGATTCACGTGAATTTAATTCAGAGCCTGGTAAAGGTGAAAGAAATTGGAAGCTTTCCTGCTGTGCATAATTTAAGTTTAATGAAAGCAGAAAAATTAAAAGAAATAATAATTTAAACAGTTTCATAGCACACCCACTATTTTATTTTTAGGAATTTAAATCGTTTAATTATTTTTTAAAATAACTATAAATATTAGGATATAGTAGCAACAAATTATTGATTTTTTTTATCAAGTGAAATATAATCTTTGCCCAAAAGCAATATTACACCAACTTAACTCTTATTCGATATGAACTGCTAAATAAAAAATATTTTTATATGTTTGCATTGCTATGACTGAAAAAGAATTAATACTTGATGGAATTTTAGATTCTATAGCCGAAGGATTATTTACAGTAAATAAAGATTTTAAGATTAACTTCTTTAATCGTGCTGCTGAAAGGATAACAGGTTATAACAAGGAGGAGGTGCTTGGAAAGTTTTGCAAGTATATACTAAAATGCGAACTCTGCCAAACAAAATGCCCGATCGGGCTAATTCTTGAATCCGGGAAAAGTTTATACGATTACAGAACAAGTATTGAAATCAGAAATGGTGAAACTAAACCTATAAAACTTAACGCTGCAATTCTTCGCAATGATAATTCTGAGCCGGTTGGAGGTGTAATATCTTTCAGAGATCTTTCAGAATTTGAAACAATAAAAAAGGATACAAACATTCTATCAAATTTTTATGGGATTATTGGGCATGGTAAACCGATGCAGGAAATATTTGAATTAATTAGAGAAATTTCCGATTCGGATGCAACGGTTTTAATTCAAGGTGAATCAGGAACCGGTAAAGAACTGGTTGCTAACGCTATACAGATAACCAGTAAACGAAGAGGAAAACCATTTGTAAAAGTAAACTGCTCCGTATTTCCTGAGCACCTATTAGCGAGTGAACTTTTTGGGCATATAAAAGGTGCGTTTACCGATGCAACAAGTGATAGACCAGGCAGGTTTGAATTTGCAAACGGAGGCACAATATTTCTGGATGAAATAGCTGAAATGCCTACACACACGCAAATCCAACTTCTGCGCGTACTGCAGGAAGGAACATTTGAACGAGTGGGTGAATCAATTACACGTAAAGTTGATGTAAGAATAATTGCAGCAACAAATGTGGAAGTTGAAAAAGCTTTGGTAAATGGAAAACTCAGAGAAGATTTGTTTTACCGATTGAATGTTATCCCTATTACAATTCCACCGCTTAGAGAACGTACTGAAGACTTACCTTACCTTGTAAAACACTTTGTTGAAGAATATTCTAATCTTTACAATAAGCAGTTAAGCCATGTGTCTGATAACGCTTTAAATGTTTTATTAGATCATCCCTGGCCGGGAAATGTAAGAGAACTTGAAAATGTTATTGAATATGCTGTGGTTCGTACTAAACCTGGAAATGAAATTATTGATAAAAATTTTCCATCCTCTATTCGCTCATCTACAGGAACAAATTCTAAAAAAGTTATTAAGGAATTTAAAAGAGAAAATCCATCTGAACTTGTACAGCTGCTGGAAAAGCATCACTGGAACAAATCTAAAGTTGCAAAAGAGCTTGGTATAGGAAGAACAACATTGTGGAGAATGTTAAAAAACCTTCCTAATAACAAGTAACCACTGTTTCATTTCACAATCCTGAACAGATTGTTTCACAACTCTTAACCCCTTATAAATTAAGTAATTATCAGAATATTAAAATTTATCCATTTCATATGGAACATTCCGTTTCATTTAATTCCCAAAAATAGTTGATTAACGCAACATTTATCTGGCAAAGAAGTTGCTCTTGTACTGCGTTATGATGAGTGAAATGCTTGGCAATCAATATTTTTTAGCAAGAAACTACGAAAGTGCAGCTAAAAATCTTCAGTTTGCTTTGGATAATGATCCATTAAACAAAGCAGTTAGAAAAAAGTTGATTATTTGTTACTCTCAAACTGGTGAGATCCAAAAAGCATTTAATATTTTTTATAATCTGCTATTAGAAGATGTTGAGTGTATTATAAATACAGATGTAGTTAGTGATGACTGCCCCTGCCCTGATTTGGTTAAACACTATGGTCAAATATTTCCATACGAAAAAAACTCAACGGATTTAAAAATTATGCTGGGTATGCTTTGGCTATACTGTGAAGTGCGGACATCGTTAAAATTTTTTAAATCTGTAATTGATGAATTTCCAAATGATGAAAAATTAATTTCTGTTTCTTCAATTATTGAAGAGAGATTAAATAAAATAAACCAACAATCTAATTAATCTATTAAATGGAGAGGTATATGAAAAAAATAACTTTACTATTTGTGCTGGTTTTTGCATTAGGTATGGTTTTACCGTTGCTTGCTCAGCCAAATAATTTTAACACAAGTTTGCATAAGACCAGGGAAGGTAAACCTACCTGGTATGACCAGGAAAATGGCGGGTTTGAAACTTTAACAGGTGTGCCAATTGAAGAATTAGGCTGCGTTGAATGCCACGATGCCAATGATGCAAACGGTGATCCTTACACAGGTACTTACACACCAGATTGTGTCGATTGTCATGCAACCGGATCCACCACTTCTACAGAAGATGATTGCCTTGGCTGTCATGGCCGTCAGAAAACATTGCGCAATCCTCCACTCAGTATTTCTGATGTGCATAGAGATGCAAGTACGCCAATGGTTTGCTGGGATTGCCACGGCACAACTGACATGCATGGTGATGGTACTCCTTATACTTCAATGCTTGAAGATGGCGCGGTTGCAACAGACTGTCTTGATTGCCATTCAAATCTTGTTGGTAATCATTCACCGTACGATAGTCATAATGAAGTGTTACATTGTTCTTCCTGCCATATGCAAACGGTTCTATCGTGCTACAACTGCCATTTCGATAGCCAGATTGAAGAACATGTTAAAAGAGCAAAACAACCAATAACTGGTTTTGTAATTCTAGTAAATCGTGAAAAAGATGGAAAAGTTCATCCTGCAACTTTCCAATCACTTTATCATGATTCATCAGGTGGAAGCTGGGTTGCAATGGCTCCAAATTACACTCATAGCATAACAAAAAATAATGCTAGGACTTGCGGTGATTGCCATCAAAATATGGGTGCAGGTGTTCCGGCAATTGAAGATTATAACAATGGCGGCGGTATTAAATTTTCAACTTGGAATAGTGCTGACAGCACTTTAAGCTGGACGCAGGGAATCATTCCATTACCGGTTGATTACAGGCAATCATTTATTATGGACTTTATAACCTATGAAGGAAATCTAAGTGATCCTCCCGGACCATCTAAAAATTGGAGTTTCGTAAAGAGCCAAGCAGATGGTTTCCAATTATTATATTGTACACCGATGACAAAAAGACAAATGGCGATACTAGGAATGGATACATTATTAGTTGGTGTAGAACAAATTGGTAGTTATATACCAAACAACTACTTACTGGAACAGAATTATCCAAATCCATTCAACCCTTCAACAACAATACGCTATTCTGTACCGGAAAGAGGTTTTGTTGAACTGTCAGTATTTGATGCGTTGGGGAACCTTGTAGAATCACTGGTGCAAGGGGAACAAGATGCTGGAGTTTACCAGGTAGAATTCAATGCTGTAAATCTTGCATCTGGAATTTACTTCTATAATATTAGAACAAAAAACTTCACCGATACCAAAAAACTTGTTCTTATGAAGTAAAAACTAAACTTACTCCTCATTCTTGTAAATGATGGGCACACAGTAGTGTGCCCATTTTTTATTATATTTGGAATCTTAATAGGTAAATTATTCCTGATCAAAATAGGCCTATTGACGTAATTTTTACCTATTAAATGTAATTGTAAATTTTTTATGCGATGTGAACAGAATTCTGTGAATAATGCAAACAGGTTCTGGTGGCATTATACTTGTGTTTGTCTTAATAAATTGATTTAAATAATTGGAAAGGAGATTTTCTACCGATGGGATTGACTGAACTTATTGTAATTGGATTTCTTGCAGTATTAGGAGTACTTGCATACACAAATTCCAGGAAGGTGGCTCAAGAATTAAAGAAAATGGGTGCGGGCAAATAAATTTTATTTAATTTTATTCCCTGGGGGAAGGAGAGATCAATCCACTGCTGATGGTTGATCTTTCCTTTTTTTATTCTCTTCTTAAAATTTTTAGTTCATCTTTTCTGCCAACAACTACCAAATCGGCAATATTTATAAACAAACCAGTTTCAACAACTCCCGGGATTTTCTTTATTTCCGCATCAAGTTTCTGTGGCTCTAAAATATTTTTCAGCTGAAGATCAATTATATAATGATTTCCATCAGTAACAAATATTTTGTTGTTTAGCATTCTTATTTTTGGATTGTAGCCTTTCCTATCGAGTTTTTTAAGAGTATGATTTAAACCAAAAGGAACAACTTCCACTGGTAAAGGAAATTTTCCTAACTTATCAACAATTTTTGAGGAATCAACAATCCATATATTTTTTTTGGATGAACAGGCAATTATTTTTTCAAAGAGCAAGGCACCGCCGCCACCTTTTACGCCGTTTAATTTTCTATCAACTTCATCAGCACCATCAATTGTCAAGTCTATTTCACCGGCATCATTAAAATCTGTAATTTTTATTCCTAATGATTCAGCAAGATCAGAAGTGGTTTTGGAAGTTGAAACAGCACTAATATTTAATCCATCTGCAACTTTTTTAGCTAATTTTTTAACTAAATAATTTACAGTTGAACCCGTACCCAGCCCAACCATCATTCCGGTTTTAATAAATTCTACTGCTTTTTCAGCAGCCAGCTGTTTTTCATTCATTTGATAATCCAGAAATGTTAAATATTCACTCATAAAAATTGTTAATAAAATATCTTTACGCAAATATTAAAAATTTGAGATTTGTAACTATTAGTATTAAGTATGAGTAGTATATTAAAATAATTCAGGAAAAGAATTAATAAAAGGAGATACACTATGCATCACTTTGATCCCAGTACAGAAATTCAGGATTACTTGGTATTTGGAGAGTACGGAGATGTAAATCCATCAATAACAGATTCTTCAACTTATACCTTTTTAAGTCCGGAAAAGATGAAAGAACTTTTTGATCATGAAGTCGAAGGGTGTTTTCTTTATTCACGACATTGGAATCCAACAAATAAATATTTAGCAGATGCTCTTGCAAGACTGGAAGATAGTGAGGCGGCAATTGTAACGAGCTCGGGTATGTCTGCAATTGCATGTGCCATATTACAAATATGTAATTCAGGTGATGAAGTAATTTCCAGCCGGACCATTTATGGTGGAACATATGCACTATTTAAAAACCTGCTTCCCAGATTTGGTATAAATGTAAAATTTGCAAACACACAGGATATTGATGCTGTTAAGGATTCAATTACAGATAAAACAAAAATAATCTACTGCGAATCTGTAAGTAATCCGTTACTGGAAATTGCAGATATTCCAAAGCTCAGTGAACTGGCAAATAGTAAAAACATTAAGCTGATGATTGATAATACATTCAGCCCAATAGTTATAACTCCTTTGCATTTAGGTGCTCATATCGTAATACACAGTTTAACAAAATTCATTAATGGTACAAGTGATTGTGTTGCAGGATGCATATGCAGCAGCGGTGAATTTATTAATCAACTAATGGATATAAACTCAGGTACAGCGATGCTGTTAGGACCTGTTTTGGATAGTCATAGGGCTGCCAGTATCCTGAAAAATCTTCACACACTTCACATCAGGATTAAGAAACACAGCGATAATGCTTTATTTTTAGCTCAAAAACTGGAGGAATTAGAATGTAAAGTGTTTTATCCGGGCTTAGATTCACATAGTGGTAACCAGCTTTTGAATGATATTAGGAATGAAGGATTTGGTTATGGGGGAATGTTAGCAATTGATTTAGGTGATGCAACAACTGCAGATACATTTATGAAGAAAATGCAGGATGAGAAAGTTGGTTACCTTGCTGTAAGTTTAGGATATTTTAAAACATTGTTCAGCTCGCCTGGTCATAGCACTTCTTCAGAAATACCAAAAGAAGAACAGGATGAGATGGGGCTAAGTGAAGGGCTTGTTAGAATTTCAATTGGGCTGGATAACAATATTTCTATGACATTTGAACGCATAAAAAAATGTTTAAATGAAGTTGGATTATGTAAATAAATTATTATTTCATATTAATTATATATTTTTTATAAAAAAATAAATAGGATGCTAGAATAATTAACGATCCAAATAAAACATCCGAAGAATAATGCGCTCCAATAATTATTCTGCTGAGCGGAACTAAAATTCCCCATGTAGCTATCACTGTAACAGTAAATGTTTTTAATAGTATATTTTCCTTTGGAATTAAAATGAGTAATGGTAAAATCATCCATGCCATTGCTGCATGCCCTGACGGAAATGATTCGTTTCCTGTAATTCCTTGCGGCAAATACCATTCAGTAAAATTTGACTGAAGAGTATCTAAATCTCTATATCTCACTCTACCCCAAAATATTTTAACAATTTGAATAGAAATCACATATCCGAAAATTGCCATTGAAACAACAATTTTAGAGAATGTAAATGTTAAATCACTAAATGAGATTTTCATCACCTTTTTTGAAAAAATAAGCGCTACGGAAAGCAAAAAAGTAAATATGAAAAATATCTCTTTATTTAAAAAATAAAATTGCAGGTTTCCTGTAATGCTTTGAATTACAACAAATATTAAATAAGTAAGTGTAAAAGTCTCACCAAGAATAAAAAACATCCTAACTGCCAGTAGCGTTTTCTTTGATTTGAGCTTAACCATTTGTGCAAAAATAAAAATACCAACGATGATAATAATTAAACCGGGAATCTCACCAAATTGCTGTAAGAACTGAGCCCAGGGAGTATTTTCATCGACAATTATATTTGAGAGCTGTAGATCTGAAAGAGCAAAATAACCTGCGAGAATACTCCATAAAGCAACTA
The DNA here is from genome assembly GCA_963714405.1 of uncultured Ignavibacteriales bacterium. Classification (GTDB taxonomy): domain Bacteria; phylum Bacteroidota; class Ignavibacteria; order Ignavibacteriales; family Ignavibacteriaceae; genus JAZGGS01. The sequence continues at coordinate 1,281,965 of CAVQOH010000002.1, forward strand.
CTGAGTAAATTATTTTCTGAAGATTATTCATTACTATGTAAGGTAAATTACAGTTTTGATGAATAGATAATTTTTGATTGACAACAATTTTAGAACAGACTATTTTAATTTATTAAATATATATTAAAGTAATAATAATATTTCATATTCAATTTTTAAGATGGCTTCAGTTATATCAAAATATTTTTCCTGGCTTCAAAAAGGTGCTCCTGCAGGTGAAGTTGAACGATATCCGGAAATAGATAAAAACGGTGAAACTTCTGTGAAGGGAATTTTTATAGCAGGTGATCTAACTGGAATTCCGCTGCTTAAACTTGCGGCAGAAGGTGGTAAAAAAATAATTAGTACAATTATAAATGATGAGGTATTTAAAAAAAATAAGAATGAAAAAAATGATTCAGAAATTTTTGATGTAATAATAATTGGAGCTGGTCCTGCAGGAATATCTGCAGGATTGGAAGCATCAAAACAAAATTTAAAATTTAAAATTTTAGAATCTGCGCAAAAGTTTAATACAATTGTAAACTTCCCTAGGGGAAAACCAATCTTTGCAGAACCAGTTGATTATGATCAGCAATCAGCCTTAAAAATTAATGATGGTACAAAGGAATCACTTCTTAAAGAATTAGAAAACCAGATTAAAGATGTTGTTCTTCCGATTGATGAAGGGATAACGGTTGAACGGATTGAAATGAAAAATGACCACTTCGAACTAATTACAAAAACAGAACATTATAAAGCATTAAGAATAATTTTAGCAATAGGAAAATCCGGCAATTCAAGGATGCTAAATGTTCCAGGTGAAAATTTCCCTAAAGTTTTTAATCGATTATTCGATCCTTCTGATGCAAAAGAACATGATGTTTTAGTTATTGGCGGCGGAGATTCTGCATTGGAAACTGCAATTGCTACTTCAGAATATGCAAATTCCGTTACACTTTCCTACAGGAAATCATCTTTTTCAAGACCAAAGGAGGGCAATGCTGAAAATTTAATGCAGCTGGTCTCTTCCGGTAAAATAACATTGTTGATGGAAAGTGAAGTAAATGAGATAAAGGAAAACTCTGTTGTTCTTATTGATAAGGACAAAAGGAAAGTTGAATTAAACAATTCAATGGTTTTTACGATGATTGGCAGAGAACTTCCAGTCGAATTTTTCAAACGCAGCAATATTAAAATGGAAGGAGAACTTTCCTTAACTGGTAAACTTCAATTCTTACTATTAATTCTTGTTGCAGGGATAATCTATTTTGGGAAAAGCAGTGCACTTTTTTATAAAGATATGTTTGGTAAAGTTGAATCATTTTCGGATGCTGTTGAATATGTTTTTACTGCAGAGTTTTGGGCTAAATTTATTTCTCTACCTGGTATTTTTGTCTCAACTTTATCTTCCGATCAAGTTAAAATATGGAGTATTACAAAATATATTAATGCACCAATTGCATATTTATGCTTTGTGGCTGCAGTTCTGTTAGGTGTTTACCTGTTGATTAAATTCATTAAAGAAAATTATAAAATATTCTCCTTTGATTGGAAAACTTTTAAGTATGCGTACTTTATTTTAGTTGCAATCTTTTTTGCCTTAGTTTTCTTTAGCGGAAGATATTTTGGATTAAACGTTTTAGGTAAATCTCAATCTTTTTGGTACACTGGTCTTTATTCACTTACAATATTGATTTTTGGTTTAAGAAGAATAAAGATAAAACCAACACGTTATATTAAACTTCAAACATGGTCATTAATATTAATTCAAGCTTTTCCGTTGTTCATCTTACCGGAATTTGTTTTTCCTGCACTAGGCAATGCAGGATTGCTTGGCAGCAGTAAAAGTTTTATTATGAACCAGGTATTTCCAAATGAAAGTTATTGGAGAAGTTATGGTTTTATTTTAGCGTGGCCTTTAAATTTTTCAAATCTATATAATTCAAATATTACAACCTTTTGGTTGTTGTTCAGTTTGTTTCAAACATTTGTTTTTATACCATTTATTGTCTACAAATACGGAAAAGGTGCTTATTGCGGATGGATTTGTTCCTGCGGTGCGATGGCAGAGACCTTAGGTGATGAATACAGAACTTATGCACCACACGGCGCAAAAGCAAAAAAGTGGGAAAACTTCGGACAATGGGCTTTGCTTGTTGCTTTTATAATCACTGCATTAAAATTAATTTCGATTCTTTACAATATTAATCTTCCAATTTTAAATGAAAAAGTTTCTTACACTGCAGATTTTCTTCATAAGTTTTATTACTTAGGTATTGATGTAATATTTGCGGGAGTTCTTGGAGTTGGTGTTTATTTCTTTTTAAGCGGAAGAATCTGGTGCAGATTCGGCTGCCCGCTTGCGGCACTTATGCACATCTACACAAAATTTTCTAAGTACAGAATATTTTCTGAAAAGAAAAAATGTATTTCATGTAACATCTGTACAAAAGTCTGTCATATGGGTATTGATGTAATGAATTTTGCAAATAAAGGAATTCCAATGAACGATGTTGAATGTGTACGCTGTTCTGCATGTGTTGTAAATTGCCCCACTCAGGTTTTATCTTTTGGTGCCTTAGAAAAATCAGATGTTGATAATAATCTTTATAAAGAAGTTGAAATAAATTTAGAAAATAAATCTGCTAACTGGGGAAGCGGATTATGAATCTCTTTACTTTATCAGAAAGAAAGGAATAAAAAGTGAAGATAAACATTGTTGATTATTCAGAAAATGTTAATCAAACTATAGCAAAAATTAATAATGAAAATATTATCAATCGGATCTGGAAGAAAGATCACACAGTCTGGCGAAGTGATCCATTCGAGATTTCTAACAGGTTAGGATGGTTGGATTGTATAGAAATAACCAGCAAATCATTTAATGAAATCAATTCATTTGTAGATGAAATAAAAGCAGAAGGATTTACAAATGCGTTACTAATGGGAATGGGTGGCTCATCACTTGCACCGGAAGTTTTTAGGTTAACTTTTGGTGTTAAAGAAGGATATTTGGATTTATCCGTTATTGATAGCACTCACCCTGATGCAGTAAATGAAATGAATAATAAACTTGATAAAGGAAAAACCTTATTCATCGTTTCTACAAAATCGGGGGGAACTATCGAAACTATTTCATTTTTGAAATTCTTTTATACTGTAGCAGCAAAAAAGCTTGGAAAAGAAAAAGCGGGGAATCAGTTTATTGCCATAACAGATCCGGGAAGCGGATTGGAAAAGATGGCACAAGATCTGGGTTTTAGAAAAATATTTTTAAATGATCCGAATATTGGCGGAAGATTTTCGGCTCTTTCATTATTTGGAATAGTTCCTGCAGCACTTATTGGAATTGAAATTGAAAAAGTTTTTTCAAAAGCATCGAAAGTAATTGATGAAAGTAAAAGTGATGATCTTCAAATTAATAAAAGCGCAAAACTTGGTGCAACAGTGGGAGCGCTTGCTAAAGAGGGTTTAGATAAACTTACAATTATCACTTCGCCACAGTTAAAATATCTTGGCGGTTGGTTAGAACAGCTTGTTGCAGAAAGCACCGGTAAAGATGGTAAGGGAATTTTACCTGTAGATCTTGAATCTGTTTTAACTGCTGAAAATTATTGCAGTGACAGAGTTTTTATATATATAAGACTGAAAGCCGATTCGTTTTACAATGAAAAAGTGAAGGAGTTTATGAGCGCTGGATTTCCTTTAATTGAAATAGAATTAGAAGATATATACGAAATAGCAGGAGAATTTTTCAGATGGGAATTTGCTACGGCAATTGCAGGTTATGTTTTAGACGTTCAACCATTTGATCAGCCAAATGTTGAATCTGCAAAAATTGAAGCAAAAGCAATGATGAAAGAGTTTTCTGAAACTGGTAAACTTCCCAGATTAAATCCTGTCTTAACAGAAAAAGGCATTACTGTTTTTGGTGATGTAAAATCAGAAAATTTAAATAGTGTCTTAATTGATTTCCTTTCCTCAACTGTCGAAGGTACAAGTTATGTTGCTTTACAAGCTTACTTAAAACCTGATGAAAAAACCTGGAGTGCATTACAGGAATTAAGATTTAAAATTCATTCTAAATATAAAATAGCTACCACACTTGGTTATGGTCCTCGATTTTTACATTCAACAGGGCAGTTGCACAAAGGTGATGGCGGAAACGGATTGTTTATTCAACTAGCTGCAGATTGTGAGAATGATGCAACAATTCCAGAAAAAGCTGGAGAGGAAAAGTCTTCAATTACTTTTTATACATTAATAAATGCGCAAGCTTTGGGGGATAGACAAGCTTTGATTAATAATAACAGAAAAGTAATACAATTTCATCTTGGTAAAAACATCTCTGAAGGATTAAAAAAACTAGCAGAACTTATCTAATCCTCTTTTTTTAAAAGACTTGACAACTCTTTTGTTATATCGTATATTTACGATGAACGATAAAGGAGTTTATAATTGGCAGCATCCAAATCAGCAGAATTCGGTAAAGCAGAAATTGAAATTGCAGAGATTGCAAAAGCACTTGCACATCCTGCGAGAATAAAGATCCTAAAAATTCTTAATGAACTAAATTCCTGCATGGTTGGCAGCATTGTAGATCTTCTTCCACTTTCACAATCCACAGTATCTCAGCATCTTAAAGAATTAAAAACAGCAGGTTTAATACAGGGAGAGATTGAAGGACCGAAAATTTGTTACTGTATAAATCCAAAAGTAATGGAAAAAGTAAAAAAGGAATTCAATAAATTATTTTCACAGGTTTGTAACTGTTAAGGAAAGGAAGTTTTTATGAAAAACAATGATGATATAAAACAAGTTGTAAAGGAAAAGTATGGTGAGATTGCCGTAAGCTCTTCATCCTGTTGCGGTCCAACTTCATGCTGCGGCCCATCAAAAAAAGTTGTTGATTATACAATCTTTCAGGATGATTACACCAAACTGGAAGGATATGTAGCTGATGCTGATCTTGGCTTGGGATGCGGTCTTCCCACTGAATTTGCAGGAATTAAAAAGGGTGATACTGTTGTTGATCTTGGCAGCGGTGCCGGGAATGATGTTTTTGTGGCACGTGCTCTTACCGGTGAGAACGGTAAAGTCATCGGTTTGGATTTTACTCAGGAGATGATTGATAAAGCAAATACAAATAAACAAAAAGTTGGATTTGAAAATATTGAATTCAAACTGGGTGAAATTGAAAATATGCCGATTGAAGATAATTCAACTGATGTTGTAGTAAGTAATTGTGTTTTAAATTTAGTTCCTGATAAACAAAAGGCTTTCAACGAGATTTATCGGATTTTAAAACCAGGTGCTCATTTCTGCGTTTCTGATATCGTACTTGATGGAGAATTACCTGATGGATTAAAAAATGCAGCAGCTATGTATGCAGGATGTGTTTCGGGAGCTTTACAAAAAGAAGATTATATAAGTGCGATTAAAAATGCCGGATTTACAGACGTTGATATAAAAAAATCAAAAACAATTGAACTACCTGAAAATATTTTGAAAAAATATTTAAGCGATGAAGGGATTAAACTTTACCATGAAAATGTTCAGGGAATTTACAGTATAACAGTAGTTGGCAATAAAAATTGATGAAAAGGAAACAAAAATGAGAGTGCTACTTCTCTGTACTGGTAATTCCTGCAGAAGCCAGATGGCAGAAGGTTATTTAAAATTTCTTGATGAAAATCTTGAAGTTTATTCTGCGGGAACGAAACCTGCTGATAAAGTAAATCCTTTTGCAGTAAAGGCAATGAATGAAATTGGAATTGATATTAACAATGGAGAACCGCAGGATGTTAGCCAATATATAAACGATTCCTTTGATTATGTAATAACTGTCTGTGATAATGCAAAAGAAACCTGCCCAGTTTTTACCGGGAATGTAAAATATAATCTGCATATAGGCTTTGACGATCCTGCGGATGCAACAGGAAACGAAGATGAAATCATGACAGTTTACAGAAGGGTAAGAGATGAAATAAGAGAACAGTTTAGTAATTTCTACAGATCGGAAATAGCTGGATAATGAAAAATTTATTTTACTACTCTTGATAATGAATAAAGGGGAAAATTAATGTCACCTTCAAAATCAAAGTTAAAATTTTTAGATCGCTATTTAACATTGTGGATATTCCTGGCAATGTTTATAGGAGTTTTCTCGGGATATCTGTTACCACAAATAGTGGATTTTTGGGATCAATTTCAAGCTGGCACAACAAATATTCCTATAGCAATCGGTTTAATACTAATGATGTATCCTCCGCTTGCCAAGGTAAAGTATGAAGAGCTCGGTAAGGTTTTCCGCGATTGGAAAATTTTATTCCTATCCCTTATCCAAAACTGGATAATAGGACCAATATTAATGTTCTTCCTGGCAATCCTGCTTCTAAGTGATTTACCGAGTTATATGTACGGATTAATTTTGATAGGACTTGCAAGATGTATTGCTATGGTAATTGTGTGGAATGAATTAGCTAAAGGTGATTCAGAATATGCAGCAGGATTAGTTGCATTTAATTCAATATTCCAGGTTCTATTCTTTTCTATCTATGCTTACGTTTTCATTACTATTTTGCCAACCTGGTTTGGGTTGAAGGGGACAACTGTTGAAATAACAATTGGACAAATTGCTGAGAGTGTATTCATCTATCTTGGCATTCCATTTTTGGCAGGAATTATTACACGCTTTACATTAATAAAATTGAAAGATAAAACCTGGTATCATACAAAGTTCATTCCCAGAATTAGCCCAATTACATTAATTGCATTACTCTTCACGATTGTTGTAATGTTTTCACTAAAAGGTGAGTTTATAGTTGAACTTCCGTTAGATGTTGTTAGGATTGCAGTTCCTCTTCTTATATATTTTGTGTTGATGTTTCTCTTTTCGTTCTATATGAGTAAAAAAGTTGGCGCCAATTATGAAAAATCCGCAACATTATCCTTTACAGCAGCCAGTAACAATTTTGAGCTTGCTATTGCCGTTGCTATTGCAGTATTTGGAATAAACAGCGGAGAAGCATTTGCGGCGGTCATTGGTCCTTTGGTAGAAGTTCCTGTACTTATAAGTTTAGTGAATGTTTCTTTCTGGATTAAGAAGAAATACTATACACCAGCGATCAAATAAAAATTTTAGTTTTGATTCTAATCAACTATATTAAAAATGAATTATCATTTTATTGGTCTTTATGCCTTTCAAAATTGAACTGATTAACGAAAAATCATTTGAAATATCTGAAGATCAAACGATTCTTCAGGCATCACTTAAAGCTGGAATCGCTCATTATCATGCCTGCGGAGGAAAAGCTCGCTGCTCAACCTGCAGGATTGTTGTGCAGGAAGGAGAAGAAAAACTTTCCGTACCAAATAAAGCAGAACTTAAATTAAAAAAGCAAAAAAATTTTCCTCATAATGTACGGCTTGCCTGCCAGACTAAAGTTATTGCTAATGATGTTAAATTCCAGAGAATAATTAAAGATGAAGCAGATCTTGATCTTTATGTTTATGGTAAATCATCGGAAACTTTTCAAAGCATTGGTGATGAAAAGCAAATGGCGCTTTTGTTTTTGGATATAAGAAACTTTACACCATTTATTGAAAAACATCTTCCCTTTGATGTAATTCATATTATAAGAAGGTTAAATTCTCTTTTTAATGAAGTTATAAATAACAATAACGGTAAAATAATTGAATATACTGGTGATGGTATTTATGCTGTGTTTGGATTTGAAGAGCAAATTGATGAAGCAATAAACAATGCATTCAATTCTGCACAGCAGGTTCTTTCTTCTCTAACAGTTTTTAACAAAAACTATATTGAAAAATATTTTGATTTTAAAATTGATGCAGGGATTGGTTTGCATGCCGGAAAAGTGATAGTTGGTAAAATTGGTGATACGGAATTGAATCAGTATACTGTTATGGGGTTTCCGGTTAATATTGCATCAAGATTGGAATCATTAACAAGAGAATTAAATAATAATCTTATTGTTTCGGAACATGTTTTTAATATGCTAAATGATAAAACTAATTCTGCTGAGCAAAAGCAAATTAATCTTAAAGGAGTGAGTGAACCATTTTTTGTAAGATTAATGGGAAAACCTTTTGAGGAAATAAATTCATAAAACATTTCACACATAGTAATCAACCTTGCAACCGCAGCCATCCCACATTCGATCATATATTTCCAGCCTGTTTTTTATAAATTCTTCAGCAGCTTTTTTATTCGGCATTAATCTTAAAATCAACTCGTTCTTATTACTTTTTTCCTGTATCAACAACTTATCACTTAATTTTAACAATCTAATCACATCAGAAATATGTGTTTCCCTTTCTTCAATTATTTTAGCAGCAGAAAGAAGCTTTTTTAAATCTTCATCAGATATAATAATATAATTTTTTCCATCTAATTTTTTAATAATCTCAAAAGATTCCATTATTTTCAAATAGTTGTGGTAAATAACTTGATTGTTGGATGAAGGAAACTTAAATCTGTTTCAGAAAACAGAAGTTTTATTTGATTAATTTTACAGTAAAGAAATAAATTGTCGTAAATATCTATTAACTTAAAATCCTTAGGTGTAAATATGAGTTCGCCAACTAAATCCGGTAAAAGTAAAAAAATAATTTTTATGTTTTTTGCAGTATTAATTATAGCTGCAGCCGTTTTCGGATATTTTTATTTTTTTGGAAAGGAAGCAATAAAAAAAGAGTTAATCACTTCCATTGAAGTTATTCCCAATGATTCATCAGAAACTATTTTAAATTATAAAAATGAAATTATATTAAAATTTCCCCGCAGTGTGATTAAAGAGATAGATACACTTTTTGTTTACAATGTTTTAAATATTGATAAACCGGAATTTGCAGAACAGCTTCTTAAGACTTATGATTTCCAGTTTAAAAACGCAAAGAAGTTTGAAAGCGATGTTGAACTGGAAATGTCTTATAAAAATGAAATAGAGAATAAAAATAATTTTAAAAATATTACCTTAATGTTTTTTAATGAAAAGCAAAATTCGTGGGAACATGTAGATACGGAAATTGATAAAGCAAATTATAAAATATTTTTCAAAACGAAACATTTTTCTTCTTACGGAATGGTTGGTTATGATATTCTGAAGGGCTATCCCTTAATGAAAGTTAGGGAGATGAAGCGTCCATCACTTCTTGATAGTAAGCCCGGTTTGAATAAAGCGCAGGAAATTTTGGAAAAGCATTCTATTTATATGCCTTCAAAGGAAGCAACAAATTCTGGCTATGAAATGATGGTGGAAGCTTTTGGATTATCATCAGCATTTACCTCATTTTCTGAAGAAGTTATTGGGCTACCGGTTTTTGAAGCATTCAATAAATATGCTGGAGAACTTGGGTTATTGTTTTCTCTCAAACAATTTTCATCTGAAATATTTGAAGGAAAAAACGAACAGGCAAAGCTAAATCTCTGCAAAAATTTAATGCTTTATTCCTTAGGGAAATGGGGCTCCCAGGCTTTAAAAATTTCCAATATAGGAATATTCTTAATTGATTATTCTCTAACAAAATTTGGAACGAAAGGATTGGAAGTAAGAGAGAAAAAGTACCAGGATATTTATGACAATTTTAATGCACATCATAATAGATACAGGAAAGATAAAGAAAAATGGACAACGTTTATTGTGAATGTAGTATCATCAGAGCAAGACTTACAGATTCTTATTGATGATGAGTTAAACAAGTATTTAACAGAATGCTTTAATGAAGAAGGAAGTATGATTCCTGAAGATGTGAGAGAAATTTTAATTGCTAAAGAAAAAGAAAAAACACTTGAAATATTACACTCAGCACTTCAGAAGGCAAGTACAGAACTTGAAAATAAACGGAAAGAAGAAATATTAAAAAAGTTTTATGAAGCTAAGAATTTGTTGAATTCTGAATTACAGATAATGGTATCAGTTTATAGTGATGGAAATGAAAAAGCCGGACTGCCTGTTAAAGTTGTTGTTCCCAAAGATCAAAATCTCTGGGAAGGAATAACTGACCAAGCAGGACAATGGAGTATAAGATGTACATGGTTAGGATACTTATATTATGGCAAACCTCTATATGTTGAGGTAAATTATAATGATCAAGTCTATAAGGAGGAAATTAAATTAAATAAAAAGGGCGACATTGTTAGAATTTATTTACCAAAAGAGAATGAATCCGAATCCGGCGAGTTTGATATACAAGGAAGTTATGAAGGTACTTATACTAGGTAATCCCACAGATGAATGCATCATAAAGGGACGGGTTAAAATAGAAATAGATGCTGATGGGAATACCAAGTTAACTGCTTCAGGAAGTGGTGGTTGTAAATATCCTGATTGGAGCAGTAAAGAAGAGCAGAAATTCAGTCTGAAGGGAAGTAAAGTAAATTTTAATAAGAAATTAAATGTTTATAACATCCATTTAAAAGGCACAGAAACTAAAAAGGTAACATATATTAATAACTATGAGACAACTACTAAAGAATATGTAAGGGAAGATAGTAATCACAGTATAGTAATTTATAAGGATGGAACGATCAAAAGTTTAAGTCAAAATTCGCAATACTTTAAATTGGAAGCGAAAAAATAAGCTAATAGATCTAAACGGTTGCACCGCCGCAACTTGATCCGGCACCTGCTGTGCAGCCGTAACAATGCTGTCCTGTTACAATTCTTCTATCCTTAATTAAGGCAGCATTAAAATCTCTTATATGGGATGGAGCACCGTGATCCATATTTAATTCCAGCATCTGGTTAAAATCGCAATCGTAAAGTTGTCCATCCCATCCAACGGAAATAATTGATCTGCACATCACATTTGATGCAGCAACCGGATTAAATGAATCAACTAAGCTTTTGCATGTAACTTTGGTAGTTTCCAGATTGAATTAAGTAATCCAGAAAACGGCTGATAGGCATATTTGTAATTGTTACAAATTATTAAATACCACTCCAAAATGTTTATGTAATTCCCGTTTGTAATCTTTTTCCAAATCTTCCTGGGAAGGCGGAAGAAAAGCACCAACCGGATTATAAACAAGATTAAATATTAATCCGCTGTTTTCTTTTCCATAACCAAGTTCGTTTAATCTTTTTAATTGCTTTAATTGATTTTTCAAAAACACCTTCACCTCTTTGTTTATCTGTAAAAGTTTTTTTATAATAATGGTAAGAGAAGAAACAATTTCAACCTTGTAGTTTGCCATAAACTCTGCATAATCTTCAAATCCGTTTGTCTTGCAAGATTGTAAGATTAGAACGAATGATAATATGTGTTTATTAGTTTTTTTATTTCTTCAACAAACCATTTAAAATCCGGATTCAATTCAGGTGCACCGCCCGTAAGATCAACTGTTGGTAATATCGTTTGTTTACAATACATCTAAGACAAAGCTGCATTGTTTCTTTAGTCATTATTTCTTGTCTATCAGGTCCTGCATCAACGTGGCAATGTTTGCAAACCTGGTTGCACATTTTGCCTAAATTTATCTGCAAAATTTCTATTTTTTCTGCTTTTAAATATCCTTCACCAACAAGTTCATACTTATCATCAAAATGGGGTAACCCCGTATCATTGTTAATTATTTTTAACTGCTCATTTGCATTCGCCAGGGCTTCACCGAAAGCTTTCATGCTTTTATGTCTTTGTTCCATTTATATCCTTCGGCAATTAAAAATTACATTGTTAGTTTTGCATTTACATTCTTCATCTGAACACCATGCACCAAAGATGCACCACCGCTTATTGCGCTGGCAACGTGAACAGCCTCTGTCATTTGTTCAAGATCAGCACCTTTTGCTAAACTTTCCTGCGTGTATGCATCAATGCAGTAGGGGCATTGCACTGCATGTGCAACAGCAAGTGCAATTAATGCTTTTTCTCTTTCGCTTAGTGCTCCGGCTTTAAAAACTGCGCCGTACCACTCGCTGAATTTTTTCCAGAGCTCTGGTGATCCTTCGCTCATATCTCCAAATTTTGGCAAGTCTTCCGGTTTGTAATATGTTTCCATATAGAATTCCTTATGAAGAGTAGTTACATAAAAAAATAGATTTAAAAGTTTATTGTGAATTTAACTTCCAGTTATACTTTAAATATTTAATTTGCACATCATTCTCCCTCAAGTATTTTGCATCATTTTCATACATAAATTCAATTGCCGTCTTCTTTAATGAACCGTACTTCTCTACAAAATTATTATTAAACCATTTAAAAATTTCCGATAAGTATAATATTTTATTTTCCTTATCAATCCTATTTTTTTGATCATCATTTAAAAATACTTTTGCATTTTCCACTAATTGATTAAAAACCATTTCACCATTGTAAGCTTTGTTGATTAATTTGGGGCAGCTATTAGCTGCACACACTAAACCAAAATGAACAAGAACCGGTTCAATTTTTAATATAAATTTATGTTCAAGTTCATCAAGAGTTAGCATATTACCTGCAACATTGTGTTTTACTTTATTAAAAAAACCATCAACATCCATTGGCGAATTAATTGGTAAATAATTTATAACATTGTTGATAACCGTTGCGTTGTATGCATTAATGTAAAATGCTAGTTGTTCTTCTTTACTGAAATTATTTACATCGGCAGTTTCTAATCTGTTTAAATATTCTTCAAACTGTGTATTATTATTAAATCCTTCATAGTTTACCATTCCATTTTCATCAACATTTTCACTTAAAAGTTTGTTGAAACCAGAATGATCAAATTCTACCGATTGTGCAAAATTAAAACCAATAATAAAACTGGTGAGAAAACTTGTTATTATTATTTTCATATAATTAACTAAAATTTTTTTAATTCTTTTTTTAATATGCTAAAATGATTTAATCTTAACAAAAAAGATGTAAAATAGAAGACAATTAGAACAATTAGACAACACGGTTAGCTCGCTGTACGATAATTACTCCTGTAATAATAAGTGCTGCTGCAATAAATATATTCAAGTTTAACTCTTCACTTAATAGTAGCCATCCTAAGAAAATCGCAATAACCGGGTTCACATACGCATATGTTGAAACCAGCGAAAGAGGTAAATGTGAGATTGCATAAATGTAGGATGCATAACCAAGTATTGATCCGAATATAACGAGGTATGCAGTAGCCAGAATTCCATTTGTACTAAAAGATAAACCACTAAACTCACCAAGTAAAAAGCCAAGTGTTAATTGTAAAGTTCCTGCAATAATCATTTGAAAAGTCGCACTTGTTAGTGGATCCACGCCAATTTTTTTATACTTTGAATAAATACTTCCCAGTGACCATGAAAAAACCGCACCCATCAGGCAAAGAACTCCTAACAGGTTGTTCCCATCCATCAGGAAACTAAAATCTTTACCAAATATTAAAAACACACCAACAATACCGGTTAGCAGTCCCAAAATTATTTTAAAATTTATTTTTGGTCCTTTCTTGGTTACGGTTTCAAATCCAGTCATCCAAAACGGCAAAGTACTTACTAAAAGAGCTGCCAGCCCGCTTGGTATCCATTGCTCTGCAACCACCACCAGACCATTAGCAATTCCTAATAGAGAAATACCAACTATAGCAATATGTTTTAAATCGTTTAAGGAAGGAAAACGCTTCCTTGTTATTTTTAAAAATAGCAGAAGAATAAAACCTGCAATTATCCATCTTATTCCTGCAAATAACATTGGTGGAAGTTCAGCCACACCAACTCTTATTGCTAAATAAGTTGTTCCCCAAATAATGCAGATAGCAATCCACGCTAAGTATGCTTTGATTTTTGCTTTAGGCATAAAATTAAATTAAGAAAATGGTTAAGGAATATACAACCTTTAAGAAGGGAAATTAAATAAAGTTATAGTAACTTTATTTTGAATGAAAAACGCAATGTACCCATAAAAAATATGAGGGGATTCACCTAAAGTAAATCCCCTCATACCATCCATCAGTGATGATTTTCATTGCAACCCGTGAGTTCTTGTTCTTCCAGTTCTCCTTTAATAAATTTTTCCACAGCGGTATCTGCAATTTTTTCATCAGTTATGATAGGGTGAATATTATTTTCCTGCAGGTTTTCAATCATTCTCCATCCACCTGATTTAAAGATTAAAGTACTGCAATCTTTAAGTCCTTCTACAAGGCGCCCATGCCCATGTCCGCCACCATATCCATGATGATGCTGATGTTGATCTCGATTATGATTAGTAAATGTGTTTTCTCTAAGCTCAATCCGTTTAATTTTCTCATTTTCAATTTCATAAACGAGAAATGCCTTACATTTTCCAACATGACCTGCAACTGTTTCTTTATTATTTGTCGCAACTGCTATTTTCATATTTTCCTCCTTTTAATTGTGTTAATTCCATCCACGACCACAACCCTTGCAGTATTTCACTTTTTGCGGAATTGAATATTCTTCCGGGGTATCATTTATTTTCAACGCTTTACCATTTAGAATTCCATCTGCAACTTTCTGTCTTGCTTTGCTAATAATTCTGCCAAAGGTTGCCCTGGAAATTTTCATATTCATTGCAGCTTCCTTGTGCGATTTTTTTTGAATATCAGCTAATTTTAATGCTTCCAATTCATCATGATTAAGAATAATCTCTGAGAGCTTATTCATTGGAATTCCTCTTGGCTTGAAATAGTATGCCGCAGGATTGCAATGAATTCTTCTATGTTTTCTTGGTCGTGCCATTCTTGGTTATTTTAATTATGAGCATATGCTCATAACAAAATTATGATAAATTCATTACATTGTCAACTTCGATTAGGAAATTTCAGTAAAAAACTATCCATCAAACGATTTATTAGAGAAATTATCCTCTGATTCTTTCTTTTTCTTAACCCTTTCTATAATTTTGATAACTTATTTTTGAATATTTAATTTAAATGATAAAAACAGTTTTGGAGAAGAAATGACGACTATTGTAGATATTCTCGGAAGAGAAATTTTAGATTCACGTGGAAACCCGACTCTTGAAGTTGAAGTTATGCTTGAAAGCGGAGTAATTGGTAGAGCTGCTGTGCCAAGCGGTGCATCAACCGGTGAGCATGAAGCTGTTGAGCTTAGAGATGGAGATAAAAGCAGGTATAACGGAAAAGGGGTTTTAAAAGCCGTTGAGAATGTAAATGAAAAAATTGCAGATCAGTTAATTGATTTTGATGCTTCCGACCAAGTTGGAATAGACCAGTTTTTAATAAACCTTGATGGAACGGAAAACAAAGGTGAACTTGGAGCAAATGCTCTATTAGGAGTTTCACTGGCTTGTGCAAAAGCATCAGCAGAAGCATTGGACTTACCACTTTACCGTTATATTGGGGGAACAAATGCAAGAGTTCTTCCTGTTCCGATGATGAATATTCTTAACGGCGGAAGCCATGCAGATAATAATGTAGATTTCCAGGAATTTATGATTATGCCTGTTGGTGCTCCTAATTTTGCAGAAGCATTGAGAATGGGCGCTGAAACGTTTCATGCTCTTAAATCAGTTTTAAAATCAAAAGGTTACAATACTGCTGTTGGCGATGAAGGAGGTTTTGCACCGGATTTAAAATCTAATGATGAAGCTATTGAAGTAATTCTTGAAGCAATTAACAAAACCAGTTACAAAGTTGGTGATGAAATTGCAATTGCTCTCGATCCGGCTTCGAGTGAATTTTTCTTAAAAGAAAAGAACGCATATCATTTATTTAAATCTGCTCCAAATAAGGAAATCAGTGTAGAGAAAATGGTTGAATTTTGGGCTGACTGGGTGAAACAATATCCTATTCTTTCGATTGAAGATGGTTTAGCTGAAGATGATTGGGATGGTTGGAAGTTGATGACTGAAAGACTTGGTAATAAAATTCAGCTTGTTGGCGATGATCTCTTTGTAACCAATACGCAAAGATTGAATAAAGGAATTGAGATGGGAGTTTGCAATTCAATTCTTATTAAAGTAAACCAGATTGGAACTCTTACAGAAACTTTAGAAGCTATAGAAATGGCAAAGACTGCAGGATATACAAATGTTATTAGTCATCGCTCAGGAGAAACTGAAGACACAACAATTGCAGATATTGCCGTTGCAACAAATGCAGGACAAATTAAAACCGGTTCACTTAGCAGAACTGATAGAATAGCAAAGTACAATCAGTTGCTTAGAATTGAGGAAGAACTTGATACAACCGCAATCTTTCCCGGAATTTCTGCAATAAACTATAAAGGTTAATAAGTAAAGCCCAACCAATAAACTGACTGGGCTTTTTTGTCACTAAATTTTTATAACATATCAGATTCGAGGATGTTATGGCTGCAAACCAATTTCAAAAATGTGAACAGTTAATAAAGAAAAATAAAATTGAAGTAATCGATCTTAAAGCAATTGATCTTACAGGCAGGTTGCATCATCTGTCTTTACCGGTTTATCATGACACGCTTAAAAAAATTGTAAAAGAAGGTATTGGGTTTGATGGATCAAGTTATGGCTTTTTGAAAGTTGAAAACAGCGATATGGTTCTTTTACCTGATTTAAATACTGCAAAAATAGATCCTTTTAGAGAGGCTCCCACTCTTAGTTTTTTTTCGCATATTGCTCTCACAGATGATAAGAGAAGCCCTTTTATGCAGGACGGTAGGTATCTTGCTAAAAAAGCTGAAGCATATTTAAAAAAGATGACCGGTGCAGATACATCCTGGTGGGGCCCAGAATTTGAATTCTACATTTTTTCTAATGTTGAATATGATACTCGTACTTCAACATCCTACTACAAAGTGGAACATGTAGAGGAATTTTATAAAAAAGCCTATCACGCTGCAAATCCTTTTGATGAATATGATGATTTTAGAGATAAGTTAACGAAATTACTTATTGAACAGGGTGTAAAGGTGAAATATCATCATCATGAAGTAGGTGAAAGAGGACAGCAGGAGATTGAAACATTTTTTTCTGATTTGCTTAACACCGGCGATAATATTGTTACAACAAAATATGTATTATTCAACTTTGCTGAGCAGAATAATTTGTTCATTACTTTAATGCCAAAACCTATGTACCACCAGGCAGGCAATGGTTTACATTTACATATGTTTTTAACAAAAAAAGGTAAAAATGTTTTCTATAAAAAAGGGGAGTATGGCAATTTAAGTGAAATGGGAAGATATTTTGTGGGAGGATTATTAAAACATGGTCCTTCATTATCTGCTTTTACAAATCCAAGTACAAATTCGTATAAAAGATTGGTTCCAGGATTTGAAGCTCCTGTTGCACTAACTTATGGAATTGGAAACAGAGCTTCTGCAATACGCATACCAAGCTATGTTAAGAATCGTGAAGAGACAAGAATAGAATACCGCCCACCGGATGCTACTATGAATCCTTATTTTGGAATGATAGCAATGCTTCTCGCAGGAATTGATGGAATAATCTCAAAAATTGATCCGATCAAGGAAGGATACGGACCTTATGATAAAAACTTTTTAAATGATGATTCAATTGATAAAATACATTTTCTGCCGAGAAACCTTGCAGAGGCAATTGATGCTTTAGAAGCTGATAACGATTTTTTAAGAAAGGGAGATATTTTTACAGACCAGTTACTTAACCAATGGATAAACATAAAAAGGGAAGAGGTTCATTCTATAAGTACAATTCCTCATCCCTTTGAATATAAAATGTACTTTAATTTGTAAAGGTAGAATAAAAAAAATTGCTTAATCACTTTTAATTTTTTCTTCAATCATATTACCATTTTCATCATACTTGTAGGTAACTTCCCAATCCATAATCCAGGAAGTACCATCCCATAAAAATAGCTGCTGTTTGTTAATAAAATTAGCTTGATTATAATAAAATAAAAACCTATATCTTTCGTTCCATTTAGCATTGTTCCAATTAAGCCATTCTTCTTTAATCATATTGTTCAAGTCATCGTAATTATAGTTATACCTCCATTTATTTAACCATTCAACACCATCCCAGATTTGTAATATTTTTTCTATAACATTATTTTTTACATCATAAGAAAATTTGATGTTTGAATCATTTATCCAATTAGAACCATCCCAGCTTTGTTCTAAAGTTTCATTCTTTCTAAGGAATTCATCATAAGCATAAGTATACTTGTACTCATTATCCCAATTTGAATCATTTAATGTTTGGTATATTTCTTTTACTACAACTTTTTGATTATTTATAAGTGTTTCAGTAATAATCTTTTTACTTTCTTCTGATAGAAGTTCCACACTTATTTGAGCAAATGTGTAATAAGGAAATAGGAAAGTAAATGCAATAATTATGTTTCTCGTGTAATTAATCAACTCACCTATTAATAGAACAGTTAAAACATAGTAATTTTCTACATTAATTTCAGTAACTGAATTAATTCCGTTCCAAACGAGAATACACTTCAAATAATTTTTACAATTTTCTGACAATCTTTTGACATTTCCATGACAACATTTTCATTTTGATTATTTACATTTATACAGAACAATTGGTGAGGCTGTTATGTATAAAAAATTATTATCGAGCTTACTGGTAATAGCTTTGTTAAACTTAGTTGGATGTTATTCTGAAAAGGAAGTTACCATAAATAATGTGTTAACAAACAATGGAATATCTGACATTACTGTCAACACAAAAGATTCATTAAATCTTTTATTTGAAAAACCAGAGTTCTTTTTTGACAATGATACACTTATAGGGAAGGCCAGTGTAATCAGCACGCATACACAAAGTACCAAAAAATATGATTGGAAAATACCACTTTCTGAAATTGTTAAAATTGAAATAGATGAATTTGATGGAACAAAAACTTTAATATTTGGTGGCGTTGCATTACTAGTACTTTTTGGGATTCTGTTTTTTCTTACTGCAGCATCAGGCGGTATAATGTCTGATTGGGAAATGAAATTTTAAATTCAAGTAATTATCCCTCATACTATTATTTAACACAAAATAAATGATTGCAAGCTATCTTACATAACTTTAGGCGCAGGAAGAATCATTCGCAGGCTAAGCAAGCAGTTAACCTAACATTGGAAGTCCTGTTTTCAATTACCTCAACCGGTTCATGATAGGTTATATTTAAAGGACCCCGGCAGCATACTTCTGCATCAACAAAATAGTTGCCCGGAGCAACTTCAAATCTAGCAATTCCATTCACATCGGTTTTCTTAATGACTTGAAGAGGTGCTATTGTAATATCAATATCCGGAACAGGTGTTGCATTAGGATCATTATCAACAACTAAAACAGAAATTGTTCCGTTTTTAGTATCCGTTACGCCGCTATCACAGGAGGTTATATAATATGACAGAAAAATAAAAGAAACTGGCACAATAATTTTCATTATTAGCTTCATTTGAATATTTTCCTCTTTTACTTCATTAATAACATCTTTTTTACATCTCTGCTGTTTCCAGCAGTTAATGTATAAATATAAACACCACTTGATAGAAATTCACCACTAAATTCTATTTCGTATTTTCCTGCAGGTTTTTCCTCATTTAATAGCTCGGTTACTTCGTTTCCCAAAACATCATAAACTTTCAAGGAGACAAAACTAAATTCAGGAATTTGAAACTGAATTTTTGTTGAGGGATTAAATGGATTCGGATAATTCTGAGATAGATAAAATTCATCCGGTGTTGATTGAACTATCTCTCTCACAGCTGTAAAAATTGGAACAGGGAATATTGCACTTGTATTTTGCATATCATGTTTATATGAATTCCAGAACTCATAATTTTTATTGTAGTAATCGTTCATGTCAAAAAAATGAATCTTACCTGAAAGAGATGCAAAAACAAATTCTACATCACCGTCACTATCAAAATCATCGATTAAAGGCGATGGAGAATGAGTACCAGATTGGTTTTCATCATTTATGAAGTAAGGAAAGCCAGCAACTGATGAAGTATCCTGATGGATAGCAAAAATATAATCGTTTGTTTTCACAATAATTTCAACAGAAGTTGTATCACCATCAATATCGCAGATTACCGGTGAACTGTTCACGTTGAATGAACTCCCCGGATGATTTAACAAAACAGGAAAATTTTGAAAAGCTGAGCCATCATGATGAAAAGCATAAAGTGATTCTGTATTGTTAATTAATCCTCCCGCAACAATTTCAAGATCTCCATCTCCATCAATATCACCAAGAGCAGGTGAAGATAACCGTGCATATGTTACACCAACAGGGAATCCTGCTTTTAAATTTCCAGCGGCATCAAAAACATATAAGCTGTCATCATTTGTATCATCATAGGAAATTACAACAATTTCATTACTGCCATCATCATCTAAATCACCAACTGCTGGTGTAGATTTTATAACACCGGATAAAGCAATCGGAAATCCGTTTAATATATTTCCATCTTTTTCAAAAGCGTACAGATAAAAAGGATCAGGGCCAACGGGTCCTTCAAAAGTTCCTGTTATAATTTCATATTCAGCATCATTATCAATATCTGCAACAGCAGGTGAACCCGGCATTTCCGGTAACGTGAGCGGCCAGCCGGTTTGTAACGAACCATCGTTGTTGAATACATATAAATTTTTATTACTCGATGGGTAGATTATTTCCAGATAGCCATCTTTATCTATATCAAAAAGTGTTGCCGCCTGGCTCGTACCAAAATTTTTGGGAAATCCAGGAAGCATATTTCCCTGATAATTAAAAGTAAATAATTGATTCCAGTTCCCAACAATTATTTCAAGTGAATCATCATTATTTAAATCCCCTATTGCAACGGTTGCAGGAATAGGAACACCAACCATTCTTTTCGGCCAGCCGGTTATGTTGTTTCCAAAAAAATCTAAAATATAAATGATACCAGCACCGTATTGATTCCCTGTTGTGGTATCATAAGTTGAAATAATAATTTCCTTTATGCCATCAGCATTTACATCTGCAGATTTTAAACTTGATAGTATTGGTGCTTTTGTATCGTAAATCCAATCGGGCACAATTTGATTTTCAGGTTTGTCAATAATATGATTTAGTGAAAAATTTAAATATTCATTTTCTGTTTCAGAGGTAGAGCTATAAAAAGTCTGGCTAAAACCTAAAACTGAATAAAACATAAGGAGAGTAATTATGTAAAATTTTTTCATCTTGCAGTCCTTTTTAATAAAGAAAATTCCAGTAATCCTGAAAGATAAAGTTACCTATTTTAGATCTAAAGAAGTCTCAAGTAGTTAGAATGAATATTAGTATTCAACTCAACAAGATTTAGAGTAAGTTTTTTATTGATTACTCTTCTTCAAACACTGGTGGAGTTATTGTAAAACCTAATTGAGTTACCCAAGTTAAATCACTAAATGCAATCCATTCCCCGGTTAATTTCTCATTAGCAAAAAATATCACGCTAAAACCTGGAATATCAACTTTGTTTCCAGTGGGAAGCATACTGCTTCTACCAGTATTGGTTCCTGTTAGTGTCCATCTAATTACAACAGCAGAATCTCCAACAAACATCTTATCATGAATCATTAACTGAAAATCCGGGAAAGCACTTCTAGTATTCTTTATTTCTTCTTTTAAAAGCTTCTGCCCAATCTTAGGTTTGAAATCCGGATTAATTCTTAGCTCAAATTCAGTGCTGGTAATTGAATCGAGAGTCTCCAAATTTCCCTGTATTCCATATTTCAAGATAATTATCCAGTATTGGATTAATCTGAGTAGCATTTTCTGTCTTCTGGCATGATATTGAATAGAAGAATTAAAAAAAACAGCGAAGCAATATAAAGGGGAAAAAATTTAATATTTTTCATTTTATCACCTTTCTATTTTAAATTGTCAGCCTGTACTTATTACCATCTTTGCAATTCCGCAAACAATTTATAAATCTAACGTAGTAGAATCATTTTTTTTGTTTCTAAAAAGTTATTGGTTTTTAGCTGATATAAATATATTCCACTTGATAATTCATTGTTTGAAAAATTTATTTCATACTCGCCTGCTTGTTTCTCCCTGTTTACCAGTCTAGCAACTTCATTTCCCAGAACATCATAAACTTTTAAGGAGACAAAACTTAATTCAGGAATTTGAAATTTAATTATTGTTGAAGGATTAAACGGATTTGGGTAATTTTGGTGCAACTTAATGATTTTTGGAGCTATGTTTTCCGTTAAATTATTTTCTGATGTTATCGATAATGTATTTCTATCATAAACAGACATTTCAATAGAATCAATTGTGCATGCAAACCCGGAATCTTGTAGACTACTTGCCCAGGGAACTATATTCAAGTTATAATCTCCTCCAGGGTTATCAGGATCAGTTTGAAGTGGTGTAACCGCAATAGGTGTTAAAATATATTTGGCAGCATACCATGAAATTGCAGCTGGATCGGTGGATCCAAGAAGCATTTTTGTATTAACTACATAGCTAAGATTTCTATGGCTTTTAGTGCTTGTCCAAGCAGCATCAACTATAACCAGCTTTGGAAAAGTTAATCCCATCACTTTTGCAACAAGAGCGTAATCCCCAAAAAGATAATCATAGTGCATAGGATTTGAACCACCATATCGCTCATCTTGATATGCAGTTGTAAGCACGCCGATCCAATTTTTTATTGCAATAGAGGCACCCGCCATTGAGTGTGCTTTTAAAACAGGAAAATCAATTATACAAAGCGCATTTTTATCATAAGATTGTGAAAGTGAATCCCAAATTCCATGGTGAAGGGAAATATTATAATTACCTGATGGAGTGCGGAATTTTGGGTAAGATATTTTTGAATCGGGTTCGTAAACGTAGCCATCATTATAATCACCGGTAGAATATTCTCCTGCCACTACATCCCAGATGTAATTCCAATCTTTTACATAGACCGGGTAACCTTTTGAAGAAAAGGTGTTTACTACATCAATAATCGATTGCTCTTCATCTTCTGAATTGTTATCATCTTCACCAATACTTGTATAAAGTTCCTGGGTATTATCGCAAACAATAATTTCACCCGAAAACCCTTCCGGATGTTGCAGGATTTTCCAAATAATTCCTTTTATTCTATCTGTGCTCGTTGTTAACCTGCTGGTAAAAAGAAAATTGCCTTTAATAATTACAATGTTATTTGATCCAACTATTCCTTCCTGATTGTAAGAAGTTTTATGAAAGTAAATATTTCTTGTTTCCATCATCAACAAAAGAGTATCAATAGCCGGGTCAGAAAGATATGCGTCTGGTACTGTTGAATCACCAGCTGCCAGGGAACCTGATGTTTGTGGAATCGAATCCATTACAAATACTGATGAAACAGGATTGCCAACTTCCCAGGTAGGTAATGAATTAAATGAAGTAATTCTTGCTTTTAGAAGTTGAGGTATGAATAAAATTGCTAAAAACAATATTAGAATAATTATTACACCAAGTGAGATTTTAGTGTAGCTGTTTGAAAGCCAGTTTCTATTTCTTCTATTCATTTTTATCACCTAAAATCAATTATTGGAGAGCAGAATATTATTGGAATTAACATAAAATATTATTCGGCTAACTTCAATTGTACATGAAAATAAATATGATTTCTATTTTGCGAAAAGATCAATTTATAACCTCATTAAAAAATGTTGAAATGTAAATAAAAAGCCCCTGCTTAATAGTTAAACAGGGGAATATGAAGAAATTTATCCCGCTACATCATTCTTATTTTAAGATACAGCGTGACCCCCAAAGCAATAAGTATTGCAATATAGATAATAAGCATAGATTCCCTCTCTATATTGAACAGGACTGTTTTACTCGCAACAATAGTGCCTTCTAAATAAGCTGTTTATGTACATTTTAATTGCTTTTTGATGTTTCCAAATGATAAGAAATATATCTACTGTATAATAATAGTGCAGTTATTCAAAGTTAATATTTGATAATTGTCAATTGAAGGACAGAAATTTTACATTTTCATGACATTTTCATGACAACCACCACTGTAGATTATTTTATAATGGTTTTAGATATAAAGAGGAGTTGAAAATGAAAGTATTAATCAAAATTTTTGCATTAATTATTTTTCAGATTTCTTCAATATATGGAGGAGGTGGACCTCCACCTCCATTACCATTTGAAAGTGCAAAAATTTCGGGACCTATATATCGCGCACCACTATTTTTATCAGATTCGAATAAAGTAACAATAACTACTAATGTATCATTTTATTCCCCACTTTCTTTAATTGGAAATATTGATGTTGAGGGAACAACTAATATATCTACAAGTTACCAGGATGGTAAAGATCTAATTTGGAATTTATCAACTCTTGCTTTTGAAATGGGTTTAGATATCAAAGTATGGGAAAATACTTCAGTTTTCTCTTCACTTAATATTGATAATGGAGAGCAGGGAATTAACCTTAGAGGAATCGATTTTGGATTTGGATTTTTTTCAAGCAGCAATTATAGTTTACGATTCAGATTAGATTTAGGATTGGGTTATTCCTCACAAAATGCAAAGGCAAGACTTAGATATATATCTCATAATTCTTCATATCCTGATACTGTTTACAGAGTTAACACCGATAATGTTGCTAATCTGGATCCGTTTGCGGCATTAACTCTAAATACTGCAAATGAAAACTGGTTAATAAATCCGTTTTTCCAGGTATCATATTGCAGCCAAACAATTTTTAATATCGGTGGATATTCCCGGGATGTTTACAGTAATATACATGTTTTTACTTTAACTCCCGGAATTACATATCTCATAAATAAAAATATACTGCTTATTGTTGGAGGGAATTTTATAATTCCCTCAAATATAAAAGAACGGTCCTCGTCATCTGTATTCTCTGGATTTACACAATTTAATTTTTTGTTATGAGAATTTGATATGTAAAATATGATCTGGGACATAATAAGTATAATGGAGATTTAAGGTCTATAAACGAATTAAGTTTTCTCAAATTGTAGTAACAGCAGTTTTTTATTAACTCACATATCAAATATCTATCTTTCTTTTAACAGTTAATTTAATTTTTTCAAAAAAATCCGAGTACAACATTTATATGGCTTATCTTGGTGAACTTAGTGCTCTTGTAACTGCTTTTCTATGGTCAGGTACTTCATTTGCGTTTACAAATGCTGCTAAAAGAATTGGTTCACTTCAACTAAATGTTAGCAGGATAATTCTGGCAACGATTTTTCTTTTCTTTATAATATTATCAGCTAATTTCGATTACAGCTTAAGCAATTATCAAATTAAGTATTTAGCTTTGAGTGGATTTGTAGGATTGGTCTTAGGCGATTCGTTTTTATTTAAATCCTTCCAACTTATCGGCGCTAGGTTAGGAATGCTTATAATGGCGCTTGTTCCTGCATTCAGTTCTGTGCTTGCTTTGGTTTTCCTAAATGAAAATCTTTCTATAAGCTCGGTTGTTGGTATGGCAATAACACTTTCGGGTATCAGCATTGTAATACTTGAAAGAAATAAAGATACCGGTTCAATATTTAAATCAAATAAAATTGGTGTTTTTTATGGAATACTCGGCGCATTGGGGCAAGCGGGAGGATTAGTTCTTGCAAAATTTGCATTTGAAGCAGGAAACATAAATGGTTTTGTTGCTACATTTGTTCGCTTGTTTTCAGCAGTGATAATTATTTTTCCAGTTGCAGTTTTATTTAGAAGATATAAAAATCCTGTCAAAGTATATTCGAAAGATATAAAAGCATTGTGGGCAACTCTGGTTGGAACAATACTAGGACCCGTTTTAGGAATTACAGGAAGTTTAATAGCAATTGCAAATGCTCAGATTGGTATAGCTTCCACATTAATGTCTACAATGCCCATTATAATGCTTCCAATTATTCGCTACTACTACAAAGAAAAACTGAGTTGGAGAGCAATTATTGGCGCACTTATTGCTGTAATAGGTGTAACAATACTATTTTTGTTGTAACCATAGTAGTGCATAAATTTTTTATTGTTTGTATGATATAGAATAGATATCATTGTTATTGTTAAATTTAACTTCTGATCATGCTTGATAAAATAAAATCATTATTAACAGGGCTGCTTATAAAGTTATCAGTGTGGTACACTTTTTTAAGCAAAGAAATCAGATCAAAATCTAAAGTAAATATTATCAAAAGATTTGTTCTTGTTTCAAAAGGATTTTTCACATACCGTTTAATTCCATGCGATTTTAATAAATGGAAATATTCTGATTACATATCAGATCTTGAAATCATCAAATTATCTTATGTAAACCACCCTTACAGTAAACTCTTAAGAAACAAACTTGTATTCTCGAATTATTTTAGAAACTATTTTAACACTCCACGCACATTCTTCTTAATTACCAGGAAACTTATAAAATCTGTTGATACGGAATTTAATGAAGAAGGTTTTAATGGATTTTTAAATGTGTTAGTAAAATTCGGTAAGCTGATAATGAAACCAAATTTTGGATCAAGAGGTAAAGCAATTTATCTTCTCGAATGTAAAGGGAAAAGGTTCTTTGTAAATAAAAAAGAGTATTCAGAATCAGAATTAAAAAAATTTGTTGCTTCTTCAAAGGGATTTATAATTGCTGAATTTATTGAACAAAGTGATTTTACAAAAAGCTTCTCACCTTTAAGTACTAATACATTAAGAATTAATACTTTTTTTGATTCCTCAAAAAATAAAGTGCTTATTAAGCAGCCCTACTTTAGAATGGGAACATCAAAAAGCGCACCTACAGATAACACTTCGCAAGGAGGTATATTTGCTTTAGTTGATACGGAAAGTGGAATACTTGATGAAGCAATTGAGGTAATCACCTGGGGTTCAATTAAACTTGTTAAGAATCACCCCGAAACAAATGTTCAGATATACGGAAATGTATTACCACAGTGGAATAAAATTAGAGAACAGATTTCAGATACTTGTAGGGTTATTTCTCCAGAAATAAAGGCCGTGGGATGGGATATAATAATAACTAATGATGATTTCTATGTTATTGAAGGAAACAATGGACCGGAATTGGGTCAGCAGGCATTAGAGCACCCCCTTGCCAGAGATGAGGAAGTATTAAACTTTCTTAAGCAGGTTAAGATTAGGTAGATTAAATTTAGTTTATTAATGGATTAAACCTTTTAATAATAGACCAATGTATGTTATCATCCAAGGTAGTTTATATATTGATTATAAGTTATATCATCAAAACAAACAAAAATCACTTTTTCAATAGAGCTATTTGCTTTTAAAAATTCATTCACCTGTTTCACAGCAATCTTAACCGCTCGTTTTAAAGGAAAACCGTAAACACCTGTGCTGATTGCAGGGAAGGCAATAGTCTTAACTCCGTTTTGCATTGCGAGATTTAGTGAGTTGTAATAACATTTTGCCAGGTGTTCATCTTCGTTGTGATTACCCCCATTCCAAACAGGACCGACTGTGTGGATAACATATTTAGCCGGAAGATTATATCCATTTGTAATTTTAGCTTCGCCAGTATTACATCCATTTAAAGATTTGCATTCTTCTAAAAGTTCTTTACCAGCAGCACGATGTATGGCTCCATCAACTCCTCCTCCGCCAAGCAGCGAAGTATTTGCTGCGTTAACAATTGCATCAACTTTTAAAGTTGTAATATCACCTTTGTAAGTTTCTATTCTATAACACATACCCAGAACAAATGTTACAAGCTCATTTCTTCCTTAACTTCACTAAACTTTTCAACTGCAAAATCGAGATCATCTTTTGAATGCGCAGCGGAAATCTGCACTCTAATTCTTGCTGTATTTTTAGGAACAACAGGATAAAAGAAACCGATTACATATACGCCTTTCTCTAATAATCTTGCAGCCATTTTTTGAGAAAGGACAGCATCACCTAACATTATAGGAACAATCGGATGAATGCCGTCTTTTATTTCAAATCCGGCAGCTTTTATTTTCTCTCTAAAGTACTTTGTATTTTCTTCAAGCTTATCACGCAGATTAGTTGTTGAGCTTAGCAAATCTAATACTTTTAATGAAGCTGCAACTATACTGGGTGCAACGGTATTTGAAAAAAGATATGGACGGGAACGTTGTCTCAGCAAATCAATTATTTCTTTTCTTCCACTTGTGTAACCACCACTTGCACCGCCTAACGCTTTGCCAAGTGTACCTGTAATAATATCAATTCTTCCCATCACTTCATTATGTTCATGCGTTCCCTTACCATGTTTACCCATAAAGCCAACTGCATGAGAATCATCAACCATGACCATTGCATCATATTTATCTGCCAAATCACAAATCCCTTTTAAGTTTGCAACGTAACCATCCATTGAAAAAACGCCGTCGGTAGCAATTAGTATTTGTTGTGCATTATTTGCTTTGGCTTCTTTCAAATTTTTCTTCAAGATCATTCATATTATTATTTTTGTAACGGTGACGCTGTGCTTTGCTTAGTCTAACACCATCAATAATACTTGCATGGTTTAATTCATCGCTAATAATTGCATCATTTTCATTGAGTATAGTTTCAAACAATCCTCCGTTAGCATCAAAGCAGGAGGTGTAGAGAATTGTATCATCTGTTTCCAGGAATTCGGAAATTTTGTTTTCTAATTCTTTATGAATTTGCTGCGTACCACAAATAAATCTAACTGAAGATAAACCGTAACCCCAGCTATCATAACTCTCTTTTGCTGCTTTAATTATTTCAGCATGATTTGATAAACCTAGATAATTATTTGCACACATATTAAGAACTTTTTTTCCACCGGTAACTTCAATATTTGCTTTTTGCGGAGAAGTTATAATTCGTTCTTTTTTGTAAAGTCCTTCTTCTTCAATGCCTGTTAATATTTTTGAGTAATAATTTTTTGTTCCCGTGTTCATATGAATTTCCTTTTTTAAGATTCCCAGTTAAGAATTATTTTACCAGAGTTACCAGATTTCATCAATTCAAATCCTTCCTTAAAATCTTTGTAATTAAAGCGATGAGTAATTACTGATGAAACATCTAGTCCGCTTTGTACCATCACCTGCATTTTATACCAGGTTTCAAACATCTTTCTTCCATAAATTCCTCTTAATGTTAATCCGTTAAAAACAATTTTGTTCCAATCAACAGCAGCATCTGAAGGAAGAATGCCAAGCAATGCAATGTTACCTCCGTGATACATAACATCAATCATATCATTAAGAGCTTTTGGATTGCCAGACATTTCTAATCCCACATCAAATCCTTCCATCATACCGAGATCATTTATAACATCAGCAAGTTTTGTTTTTGAAACATTTACTGCTTTTGTAACACCTATTTTTTCAGCAAGCTTTAACCTGTAAGGATTAACATCAGTAATTACAACATACCTTGCACCTGCATGTTTACATATCGCAGCTGCCATAATACCTATCGGACCTGCTCCTGTAATAAGTACATCTTCACCTAAAACATCAAAACTTAAAGCAGTATGCACGGCGTTGCCGAAGGGATCATAAACTGATAAAACATCCTTTGAAATATTTGGATCACAGTGCCATATATTTGAAACTGGAATTACTAAATATTCAGCAAAGCAGCCAGATCTGTTTACACCAACTCCAAGAGTATTTGGGCAAAGATGCCTTCTTCCCGCCCGACAATTTCTGCAATAACCGCAAGTAATGTGTCCTTCACCACTAACTAATTCTCCTTTTTTTACATCTTTAACATTTTCTCCAAATGCTTCTACAACTCCAACATACTCATGCCCTACAACCATTGGAACAGGAATTGTTTTACTTGCCCATTCGTCCCAATTATAAATATGAATATCAGTTCCGCAGATGGCTGTTTTTTGAATTTTTATTAATACGTCATTTGTTCCGTATTCTGGAAAAGGAACCTCATCAAGCCATAAACCTGGTTTGGCGAATTTTTTTACAAGCGCTTTCATATTTTTCATGGTAAAAATCCTGGTGTAAAATATTTTTATAATTAGATTTAAAATTATAGATAAGGTGAGTAAACAACAAAATTATTGTTAAGAGGTGAATTCGGATTAAAATGGAGGAAGAGGGCAGATTCGAATTAAATTAAAGAAAATAGCGCAAACTCTGATTTGCCAAATAAACGCGGTGAAGTTTTTAGATCGTCAATCTTCTTACTAACCCATTGTTCATCAATTGAATTTGCTTGAGCAGTTGCAATTAACCAATCCATTTCCAGTTCATTAAGTTCATCATCAATAAGGGCAAGATTTAATCCATCAGTGATAAATGATTTGGCAATTTTTGTATTTGAAAAAACAATCGGATCTTCATTTAAATATTCATTGGCAAGCAAGTTATTTATTGTTTCTTCGTAGAAATCCGATGAAAAACCAAGTCTATCTGAAAATTTTTTAATTATCTTTTTTTCGGTATCAGTTAGTTGTTTATCAATTTTAGCAGTTATTAATAAGCCCTTAAGGTAATTGCTGCGGTCTATTTGAGGGATTTCCATTTGCATCCTTATTAATGAATTAATTCAAATTTATACAAATTGAGTTGAATTGTAAATGCAATTTTCATTCCATAAACCATTTGTAATGTAAATCACTTTTTTATTTTGTATTCCCATTCTTTATTACAAACTATTGATAATTATAAACAAATATGTGTAGATAATACAGGAAAAATGTTCCATAGTTAACAACAGTAATAAACTTATCTCCAAATCATATTATTTTGTTGTAAATTTAATATTGAAATATGAGAATTTATTAAACTTATTCTAACAGGGAGTATTAAAATGGATTACCGGGTTGAAACAGATACAATGGGTGAAATTAAAGTTCCTAAGGATAGATATTATGGTGCTCAAACTGCAAGATCGTTGATGAATTTTAAAATTGGTGAAGAAACTTTTCCAAGAGAAATAATCCGTGCACTTGGTGTTCTAAAAAAAGCGGCTGCATTAATTAATAAAGAATTAGGTACACTTTCAAATGAAAAAGCAGAGCTAATTGTTAAAGCTGCTGATGAAGTTATTGATGGTAAACTTGATGAGCATTTTCCTTTAGTTGTCTGGCAAACGGGAAGTGGCACACAAACAAACATGAATTCTAACGAGGTAATTGCCAACCGTGCTATTGAATTTGCCGGCGGAGAACTTGGCAGTAAAAAACCTATTCATCCGAATGATGATGTAAATAAAGCACAATCTTCAAACGATACTTTCCCAACAGCAATGCACATTGCTGCAGTAGAAGAAATTCACAGAAGATTAATTCCAATGGTTACAAAGCTTCGTGATGCACTTCAAAAGAAATCAGAAGAGTTTAATGATGTTGTAAAAATTGGCAGGACTCATTTAATGGATGCTGTACCACTAACCTTGGGACAGGAATTTTCTGGCTATGTACAACAGTTAACAAATGGGTTAGAAAGAATTAGTGCTTCAATGCCAAGATTATATGAATTAGCTCTTGGTGGTACCGCTGTTGGTACAGGCTTAAATACTCATCCTGAATTTGCTGTAAAAGCTGCAAAAAGTATAGCTGATATTACTAAACTTCCTTTTGTTACAGGAAGAAATAAATTTGAAGGGTTAGCTGCACACGATGCGATGGTAGAAATCAGTGGTGTTCTTAAAACTCTTGCCGTTTCACTTATGAAAATTGCAAACGATATCAGAACTCTCGGATCAGGTCCGCGATGTGGAATTGGTGAGTTAAATCTTCCCGCAAATGAACCGGGAAGCTCTATAATGCCGGGTAAAGTAAATCCAACTCAATCA
The DNA here is from genome assembly GCA_963714405.1 of uncultured Ignavibacteriales bacterium. GTDB lineage: Bacteria > Bacteroidota > Ignavibacteria > Ignavibacteriales > Ignavibacteriaceae > JAZGGS01. The sequence continues at coordinate 1,313,604 of CAVQOH010000002.1, forward strand.
GAAGCATTAACAATGGTGTGTGCGCAGGTTATGGGTAACGATGTTGCTGTTAATATTGGAGGAGCTACAGGACACTACGAGTTGAACGTATTTAAACCTGTTATTATTTATAATGTTTTGCAATCTATACGTCTAATATCAGATGCTTGCGAAAGCTTTACTGATAACTGTGTTGTTGGAATTGAAGCAAATGAAAAAAATATAAAAGCACACCTAACAAATTCTTTGATGCTTGTCACTGCTCTTAATCCGCATATAGGTTATGATAACGCAGCTAAAATTGCAAAAAAAGCTCATGCAGAAGGCAAGACTTTAAAGGAAGTTGCGGTTGAACTTGGAATATTAACTGCTGAAAAATTTGATGAAATTGTTAAGCCGGAGAACATGGTAGGACCGAAGAAATAATAATCAATAAAAAATTATGTAAAGTCATTCTCATAAATTGGGAATGACTTTTTATTTTTAATTGAAATTGATTTTTTGTGTATGGAAAACTGGAATGGCATCGGCTCACTTTTTATTGCATGTATTGAGCTTATTCTTTTAATAAACCTTGTAATATTTTCAGAAAAGAATAAACTCAACAATCTTGCAATGCTGCTCATCCTAATTTTGATGTCGTACCAACTTTTGGAGTTTTTAATGTGCCAGTTAGGATTAAGCTCATCACTTATGGCTTACTTTGCTTTTGCAGTAATCTCAATTCTTCCACCGCTTAGTTTTACCCTTGCAGCTGAACTTTACAATTTTAAAAGCAGAGCTGTAAACCTGGTATTTTTACCGTCTGCATTTTTTATCATCTACTACATTTTTGTTATTGATTATTTTGTGGTAACAAGTTGTGCTGTGTTATACGCAACTTACAATTATCCACTGGGGGACTTATTCGGATTTTTTTATTATGCACCTATATTAGCGGTTATATTTTTACTCGTAAGGGGAATTAAAAAACAAAAAGATAAGAGAAAATTATTTATCTCCAAAGTTTTACTTGCTGGTAATATAATAATCAGCATTCCTGTAATAGTTGCTTTTACTTTAATGGTTATCGGTAACTATTATTTAATTAGTAAAATGGAAAGCATAATGTGTAAATTTGCTTTCGCTTATGCTTTGTGTTTAAGTATAGTTTGTTTATATAATTCTAAAAGAAAAGATGAACGAAATTATTTTAAATATTTATTTAGTAATAAATAACGATTTGGTAGAAGAATTCCGTGCAGTGGCTTATGAGCGTGAAGGGGGAGATGATAATAAGATTAAATTCCTTAAAAGCTGTGCAAAAGAAGACTTTACAAAATCCTATCATTTTGATGCCCCAACTGATAAAAAAGGTAAATTTATGAGTTACAGGAGATTCCATAAGCTTGAAAAACGAGGAATGCACTTTCAATTATTTGAAGAGATTTTTTCTAAATTTAACCTTCCTGAAAAACCATTAATATGCGTTACACCCGTTGTTGATGGTGAAATTTATGCAGAAGAAGTTTAATATTTTCTAGTAAATTTTTAATAAAATTAAGTGATGAAAAATTTTAAATTAATATTTTTATCAATTTTAGGTTTAATTTTGATTACTATGGCAAGTAATATAAGCACTACCGGTAAATCATCTGTGGTAAAAAACAAACAGCAAAAAGAATTTATAAAAAAGCAGCAGGAGCTGGATAAATATTACTCAGAGAAAACACTTGGCTCCTTTGTTAAAGATGGTAAAACTCATTTCAGGTTATTTGCACCTTCTGCAGAAAAAGTTTCTTTAATTACTTTTACTCAACCTGAACAAACTGAAGGTAAAGAATATGAAATGCTTAGAGATAGTGATGGAGTTTGGGAAACTGCTTTAGATGGAGAACAATTTGGATTGTATTATGGGTATAAAGTTTGTCATCAGGAAATTCCTTGTATAGAGGATATCCTTTGTATTGATCCTTATGCAAAAGCTGTTACTACTTTTAATACTTATTTTAATCCGCGCAGAAGCATTGTTGTAAAGGAAGGCAGATTATGATTGGGAAGGTGATACCTGGATTAAAAACGATTGGCGCGATTTAATAATTTATGAAATGCACATTCGTGATATTACTGAACATCCTTCTTCAGGAGTTGAACAAAGAGGAACTTATAAAGGATTAACTGAAAAAGATAAAACTGGTGGAATTGATTACATAAAAAAACTTGGTGTTAATACTGTAGAACTTTTGCCTGCACAGGAATTTGCAAATATAGAAATTCCTTATCAGGATTCTGCAAACGGAAAATTTAATACATGGAATCCTTATGAAAGAAATCATTGGGGATATATGACCGCTGCATTTTTTGCACCAGAAAGTTACTACTCTGAAAATTTAAGAAGCATTGAATGGAATACATGGAGCGGAAAAGATGCAAAAGCAGTAAATGATTTTAAAGATATGGTTAAAGCATTCCACAAGGAAGGGATAGCGGTTATAATGGATGTTGTTTATAACCATATTTCCGAATATGAAATTGGAAACTTTAAGGAGATTGATAAAGATTATTATTTCCGTTTGGATGAAAAGGGAGATTACATTGCACAAAGTTATTGCGGTAATGATTTTAAAACCGAACGGCCGATGGCAAGAAGGTTAATTGTTGAATCAGTTCTTTACTGGATGAAAGAGTATCATATTGATGGATTTAGATTTGATCTTGGAAAGCTAATTGATTGGGAAACACTTGAAGAAATTATTTATGAAGCTAAAAAAATAAATCCTGATGTGGTTTTTGTATGCGAACCGTGGGGAGGAGGATATGATCCTAAAGGTTTTTCTGTAAGAGGATGGGCAGCGTGGAATGATCAAATTAGAAATGGAATAAAAGGTGAAAATCCGTTTGAGGGTCATGGATGGATTTTTGGGAAATGGTACAGTAATAACAATCCAGCTAGAATTGAAAGTTATGTAAGGGGAACGCTTATAAAAGATAAATTCGGATTATTCCAAAAGCCAGCACATTCAGTAAATTATCTTGAATCGCACGATGGTTACACACTTGGAGATTTTATAAGATTAGGTTTAGGTGATGTAAAGAAAGAGGGGCTAATTAAGAACATTGATGAATTTGTAAAATTAAATCAAACGCAACTTAAATTAAACAAGCTTGCAGCATTGTTTTTATTTACCTCTCGAGGAATTACTATGATTCATTCAGGGCAGGAGTTTGCAAGAACAAAAGTTATTCAGCAAAATGTTGATGTACCTGATAAGCACATAGGGACGATCGATCATAACAGTTATAATAAGGATAACGAAACAAATTATATTAATTATAATCATGCAAAAATTAATGAAGAACTCTTGGATTACTACAAGGGATTGATTGATCTAAGAAAAAATTATGAAGCTTTTAGAAGAGCAAAATATGACGATGTTAGTTTTTTAAAAATTAAAGGCAATCCCTTTGCAATTGCTTATAAATTAAGCTATAAAAATGATGAGTTTATTGTTGTATTAAATTCTGATTTTAAAAAGGATCAAAAATTCACACTGCCTGAAGGCGAATGGAATGTACTTGTAAATCCATCAGTTGCAGGAATTGAAAGTAAAGAAACTGTAAAAGAAAATATTACTGTTAAACCTTCAACAGGTTTTGTTTTAAAAAAGAAGTAAGTAACTATGCTGGCATATTTAAAACCATTGTTATTAATTCATCTGGCATTTTTATCTGCACAATATCTTTACCCGCAAAGCGATGATAAAATTCAAGGCTCTCCCGAATGGTTAGTTGATAAGTATTTTTTTCAAAAACAGTTTCCCGATAAAGCAAATTACTTTACCGGCGAGATGATTGAAGAAGCTGAAAAGCCAACCATTGGAGAAGAGCTTAATGGAAATGCTGATGTTTCATTTCATAAAATTCATTCAGAAAACGGGAAAGAGGTTTACTCAGTTGAAGTTGTGGTAAGTGAAACCACAGCAGATTTTTATTGTTACTTGCTGAACACAGATGACATGTGGAAAATTGAAGCGGTTAGACGATTTGTATTACCAAGATTTATTTACATCGCTAAGGATTCACTTAATATAATTGAAAATATTTCATCCAAAGATGCAGATCTTTTAAGACTGCTTACCTTAATTACAAGTAGTGATGCGGAGTTAATAAAATATTTAACTGACAATATTAATGATTTTTATAAACTCGTTTTGTATATAGAAGATGAAGACACTGAAAACATTCAAAACTTATTAAACAAGTTAAGCATTGATGCAACTTTTAGAGATGAAAAATATCCTGGCTGTATATTTTTTCAGATTGGAGCTCTTGATACCAAACAAGTTGGATATTTTTACAGTAGCGAAAACTCAATCCTTCCTGAAATTTCACCAAATGGATTTATTATTGTTGAAGAAATTTTACCCAAATGGTTTCTTTACAGGATTATTTAGAATTGTTAACTGATATTCCCTTTCTTAAAGATTTTTCAATTGATTTTTTAAAACTTTGAAGGTTAACGGGTTTCTGGAAAACAAATTCAATTCCAAGATCAAGATAATCCTGTGCTAAAGTGCGTTCAATTTTTCTGCTTAAAACAATAACTGGCATTGCTCCCGCTATGTTTTTACTAATAACTTCCTGAACAAATTCGTATCCATTCATTTCCGGCATTTCATGCTCGGTAATAACTAAAGCTGGTGGCGAAATTGATATCAGTTCAATTGCTTCTTTTCCATTCGAAGCAACTTCTACCTGGTATTCTGGAGTAATATTATTTAGAATTTTGGAGTATAGAAGTCTATCGGTTTTATTATCATCAACTATTAAAATATTTGCAGAAGCAGTTGGCAAAGTAAATTTAAAAGTTGATCCTCTACCATAATCACTTTCTACCCATATTGTTCCGCCATGCTTTTCTATAATATCTTTCACTAATGATAATCCCAGACCGCTTCCTTTCTCACCTCCTGTGCCTTCAGAAGTAAACTTTGTATCAACATTAAATAGCTTGCCGATGTTTTCTTTTTTAATACCTCTGCCGGTATCTTTAACAGAAAATTCCAAAAACCTTGCAGTACCGGATGGATTTACTGAAACAATTACTTTATCTGCTTTGCTCGTAAATTTAACTGCATTGGATAAAATATTGTTGAAAACTTGCTCTATTAAACTTTTATCAACAAATACAAAGTACTTACTGCTAACTGTTGAAATTATATTCACTCCTTTAGGATACCACATTCCCGATAAAGAGTTTATTGATTTTTCAATAATTGATTTTGCCTGAACTTTTTGTGGTTCAAATTTTACTCTTCCAGTTTGCAATCTTGTCCAATCAAGTAAAGAATTAACAAGCGCTAACATTGAAGTTGAAGATTCTTTAATAAAGTTAATGTACTGTGCTCTTTCGGATTTGCTAAGTGTTTCATCATTGCCAAGCAGTTCCGTAAATCCCAGTATTGAACTGAATGGAGTACGAAGGTCATGAGAAATTATAGAAATGAACCTGTCCTTAGTTTCATTCAGCTTCAGAAGATTATCTGCAGATTTTTTCAAATCTTCTTCAGCTCTTTTCTTTAAAGTGATATCACTTACAAGCCCGTATATTTTTTTAACCCCACCTGCTTCATCTCTTATCAACTTCACTTTGTTTCTTATCCAAACTGCGCCGCCCTGTTTATTAATAATTCTAAACTCCATTTCACTGGAAAGCTGGAACTTGCTTTTTACAAGTGACGAGAGTCTCTTTTTCAAAACTGGAAAATCGTCGGGATGTACAATTTTCAGGAAGAGTTTTGCATCACCTAGAAAATCTGACTGAGTGTAACCGGTTATTTTTTCAACAGCGGAAGTATAAAATAGCGGACGCATAAAGTTACCAATGCGTTCAAAAGTATAAAGAAAATCATCAATATTTTCTGTTACATTCCTGTATTTTTCCTCTGAATCTCTGATTATTTTTTGTGCACGCTTTCTCTCTGTAACATCGCGTATTACCATTACCACGCAGACTTTTTCATCATAGTTAAAAGTTGAAACCGATATTTCTGTAAAAATAGAAGAGTTATCCCTTTTTTTACCTAAAAATTCAAATCTCTCTGGTGCGTTTTTTCCCTTCTCGATTAAACGGAAGTACTCTACAACTTTAAGTACATCTTCATTAGAGACAAGATCGATCAATTCCCTCTCAATTAATTCATTACCGGTATCGTAACCAAAAATTTCTGCAAACGAATTGTTCGCTATTAAAATTTTCCCATTTGATTCAACTGCAATTCCATCCTGAGATGCTTCAAAAAGTGATTTGTAAAGTTGCAACTCCAATTCAAGTGAAATTTCTGTTGAACTATCAGTTAAAAATAAATTAAAGCCCCTTTCCTTTGTTTCAGCATCATAAAAAGGTATTACCGATGCAACTGTTGGAAGCTCTTTATTGCCCTTTGCTTTAAATGGAATAACTGAACGTTGATTAGTTTCTTTAGCGAGTTCTTCGAGGGAAAAATCTTTATCCTTTAAAAATGATGCTGGTACCAGATCGGTCAGCTTTTTTTCTTTCAACTCATCATTGCTATACTCAATAGTTTTTATAAAATTTGAATTAGCATAGATTATTTTACCGCTTTGATCAACTGAGCAAATTAGTTGTGTGGTGTTATTTACAATATTTTTTAATGTTTTTTCAGATGATTTAATTTTTTCATCCTCTTCAAAATTTTTGGTTATATTGCTGCAGAGAACAACAACAGAGTTACGATTTTCATCTGCGAATGAAAATTTTAATTCAAATATTTGCTTTACCTGGTCCTCGCCAAAAATATTTATATTGATTTTCCAGACATTCTGTTCAGCCAAATCTCCAATTATTTTTCTAAAGAAATCCTCGTTAAATAGTTTAAGCGTTTCACCAAAAAACCTGCCTCCAATATCTTTACTTTTAATGTTAAAAAGTTTTTCTGTTTCATTATCCCAGTAAATTACATTCCCATTTTTATCCAAAACAAACAAAGCATTTGAAAGATTTGATGTAACTTGCCTGTAATATTCCAGCTCACTAACAAGTTTATCCTTTTGCAATTTTTCAATTGCTTCTGAGGTTATGTCATTAAAGAAAAAATAAATTAATTGTATGGTTCCCCTGCGGCTAAGTAGTGGTTCAATCCTGCATTCAAAAGTTAGTTTCTTATTTGTAATATCAAGTTCAAGAGTTACCCTTAAAGGTTTGCCGGATTCTGTTACTTTCTTAATGCTCTGTGATAGTGTTTCCTTTATTGATGAGTTGAATAAATCAACAAGTGATTTTCCAATAGTGGATTGCTGGGTTATTTTTAATTTTTCAGGCGCGCTGCCAGCAGAAAATTTTATTTCGCCTTTCTGGTTTGTTACAATTAAAAAATCGTTTACTCTTCTAATTGCTTTTTCTATATAGTCTGCTCTCAATTCCTGCTGATCAGTAAGAGCGGAAAGCACTTTAATATCTTCAACCAGTAAAATTCCCCCTGAGACTTTTTCATCAGAGAAAATTGGCGAACCCTTTACAATAAGAGTTATTCGTCCTCCGTCATTTGTGTGAACTTCCTGGATTCCCCTTTCAAATGAAAAGCCATCTTTAATTTCTTTAAGTTCTTCTGTTAAGCTTGATGAAGGGAAAATTTCAGTTTCAAAAATGTTAGTACCGATTAATGACCGGGCTTCCAATTGGTAGAGTATATTGAATTTTTCAAAGTTCTGGTTTACAAAATCAATATTTCCATCAACTGAAAACGTTATAATACCAACAGGTGCCTGCTCAACAATATTGGATATGTTAATTTCCATAACCGAAGTGAATTTAGGTTAATCATTGCAAAGATGATTTTTCGAGTTTCGCCCTTTCAACTCATTGTGGGTTTTTATCATCAATAATAATGCTAATTTTATGTCGGGCTTTAAAAATCCCGTGGATTAAACTGCTATGAGAAATCCTTTAATTTTAGTTAATTATTAGCAATTTTAGGAAAGCAGAAATCCGGTTTATTCTATTTATGCTTCTTTTGAACTTTAACTGTAAAAATATTAAATAAACTGATATTTCGTGTATCATTATGAAACGTTAAATTTTGATTATTTATTTGAATTTTGAGCTATGAAGAATTCTAATTGACGTGGTTTTGGATTAGAAAATTATAATAAATTAATGTAAATCCTGATTGAATTTTTTTAAATATTAGTTCTGTTATAGACTAATTTTTATAATTCATATTTACCCGAAATGAAAAATTTAGTTTTTAAAACTTTGTTTATCTGTAGCACAAGTTACTAACATGGATTTTTAGTAAATTTTAAATATCAATAAACAACTTATATTTATTTGATTAATAACATTCTACAAGCCCTCGGCAATAAAACTTTACGCTTCCTGGAAGAGTTCGGGCAGATATCCACTCTGCTTTACAAAATAATTAAGAACATTAAAAACGTTCCGCGGACAGCAAAAGTTATTCTTCATCAGATGGAACATATTGGGGTAAATTCACTTCCGTTGGTACTTATAATTGCTGTATTTACAGGTGCAGTTGCTGCATGGCAGGCAGCTTACCAGTTAAAAGGTCTTGCACCAATGTCTATCCTTGGTGGAACAACAAGCCGCGCAATTGTAACAGAACTTGGACCAGTGCTTACAGGAATTGTTATTGCAGGAAGAGTTGGAGCATCCATTGCTGCGGAAATTGGAACAATGAAAGTAACTGAGCAGATAGATGCTTTGGAAATTATGGCAATTGATCCGATAAGATATTTAGCAATGCCAAGAATGCTTGCTTCAGTTTTGATGATGCCGATACTTGTAATTTTTGCAAATACCATCGCAGTTTTTGGTGCATTTGTTGTATCCAACTATTTCTTAAATGTTACATTCGAGGTCTTTTTCGATTCGGTTAAATACTTCTTTGTATTCAGAGATCTTACAGGAGGTTTGGTTAAAACTTTGTTCTTTGGAGGTGTCACTGCTCTGCTGGGGTGCCATATCGGATTTAGAACTTCGGGAGGAGCAGAAGGAGTTGGTCTTTCAACAATTCGTTCATTTGTATTATCTGCTGCAATGATTTTGATTTTAGATTACGTTCTCTGGATGTTAATGTTTTAATCATTTATAGTTAGCAACTAAAAAAATCATTGCAGGCGCTTTCATTAATCCTAAATTATTTTATTTTAAAAGAAAATTTTGCTATATAGAAATACTCTCAAATAAAAATATCGGGTTGAATTATGGAAAAAATTAAATATAACATTAAGGAAAGAGCCACCCCGGTTGAACTTCCGAAATCACTTGGCTTTGGTAAAATTTTTACTGATCACGTTTTTCAAATGGATTACAGTCCTGAAAAAGGATGGTGCAATCCTGAAATAACAACAGCAGGTAATCTTCCTATGCATCCTGCAACAATGTTTATTCATTATGGGCAGGCAGTGTTTGAAGGATTGAAAGCATTTAAACAGAATGATGGAAATATTGTAATATTCAGACCTGATAAACATTTTGAAAGAATAAACAATTCTTCAAGAAGAATTTGCATTCCTGAAGTAGATGTTAAATTTGTTATGGAAGCATTAAAAGATCTTGTTAATGTTGAACGCGATTGGATTCCTACAACAAAAGGGGAAGCACTTTATATTCGCCCATTTATTTTTGGCGGCGATCCATTCCTTGGTGTTCGCCCATCAAAAAATTATAAGTTCATAATTTTACTCTCACCGGTTGGAGCTTATTATCCGGAAGGTTTTAATCCTGTTAAAATACTTGTACAGGATGATTATGTACGCGCAGTGCGTAAGGGTTTAGGTGAATGTAAAACTCCTGCAAATTATGCTGCAAGCTTATTGGCAGGAGAGGAAGCGGTTAAAAAAGGTTTTACTCAGGTTTTATGGCTTGATGGTGTTGAACAGAAATATATTGAAGAAGTTGGTACAATGAATATTTTTATAAACCTTAAAAATGAAATTGTAACACCAAAACTTAACGGAAGCATTTTACCCGGCATTACAAGAAGAACAGTAATTGAACTGCTTAAAGAATGGAAAATGAATATCGTTGAAAGAGATATTACAATTGATGAAGTCGTAAAAGCTTATGATGATGGAAAACTTGTTGGAATTTTTGGAACTGGTACTGCAGCAATTATTTCTACAGTTGGATGGCTTACTTATAAAGGTAAAGAGATGACTTTAAATAACGGCAAACCAAATGAACTTGACCTGAAACTTTTTAATGAAATTACTGCAATCCATTACGGCGAAAAAGCAGACACACACAACTGGCTTATGCAGGTTGAAAAGAAAGAAGTGGAAGTAGGTTAAAATAAAGTTTTAAAAATCGTAATTAATTTAATAGGATGGTGACGAGAAGTTGCCATCTTGTTTTTTCCCGCTATATTGCACGATAAATTCCAATTAGACATTCCAGAATATAAATTTATATTACAATTTCTTGCCGCTATTAGTGTTAAGATATATAAGGCAGGTACATAATCTTTACTGAGTATTGGCGGATGAATAATTAATATAATATTGATCACAATCCTTTTTCAGCCACCATTGCCATGAATACAATAATCGATATAAAGCTAAGCTGTCAAGAAATTTATCTCGCTCATAAGCTACAAGCAGTTTTTAAATTGATATGCAGTGTAAAAACTAGAAGCAGTAAACTATATTGAAAAATACAGAGGAGTAAATTACCATAATACTATTTTCGAATTTCTCATTTTACATTTCACCTTTAAAACCTTGTATATATTTTAAAAAAAAATTTAAATTTATTTAAAAACCACTTGACAAGTGTTCAAATGTGCACTATATTAGTAGTGAACAATTGAGCACTACTTTCTAAAACAAATGAGATAGAAACGTGGAAAAAAAAGAACTAACAGAGCGGCAAAGAGAGATTCTGGATTTTATTAACCAATTTCTTGGAGAAAACGGCTACCCCCCAACTTTAAGAGAAATTGGCAAACATTTTCAGATTTCTTCAACATTTGGTGTAAAACGCCATCTGGATGCACTTGAAAAAAAGGGATACTTAAATGTTGAAAGCAATGCCAGCCGGGGAATCTCATTAATAAAAGAAGATACAGGTCTTTCCGATCTGGCCGCAGCATTAAAAAATGAGGTGTTTAGTAAAATTCCAGTTGTTGGAAGGGTTGCTGCCGGTTCACCAATACTTGCAATGGAAAATATTGAGGGTTCGGTTATTATCGATCCGGCTTTTATTAAAAATGCAGAAGATGCATTTGCCTTAAGAGTTAGTGGAGATAGTATGATTAACGCAGGCATTTTTGAGAACGATCTTGTTATTGTTTCTCCAAATGAAAAGGGCATAAACGGTGATGTAATTGTTGCAATGCTGGATGATGAAGTTACTGTAAAAACCCTGGAGAAAAAACAAAACAAAATAAGATTGATACCTGAAAATGATAGTTATAAACCAATTGAAATAAAGAATACAAATGATTTTTCAATTGTTGGTAAAGTAAAAGGGGTTGTAAGATGGATGAATTAAAAGGAGTTAAAATGAAATCAGATATTTTTATAAATGCAATTAGAAACCGTAACTACCTTAGATTTTTATATGGATTGCAGGAAATTCATATAGAGCCATATTATATAGCTCGCGAAAGATCAGGTAAAAAAGTAATTTACGGAAGAGTAAACACCACAAAGGAAATTAAAAAATTTGCTTACGATAGAATAGCAAATATTAAAGTTCTAGATAGTTATAAGTTCTCACCAATCATTCCAATAATTCAGCAAGCTGTTTAAAGATGGAGGCAGTTATGTTGCAAATTAGTGAAAGATATATAGTTGACTCATTAGTCTCTCAATTCTGGAAGAGAGGTTATTTAACTTTGAGCAGGCGTTTTGGCACTTACCTTCCTGAACCAGAAAGAGTTGGCGAATTTAATGTTGATGTTATTGCAAGGCAGAGAAATAAATATGCTATAGGTATTACTTTAACCGAATCAGATTTAAACAGCACATCACTTAGAGAAAAATTAATTTATTTAGCTACGCGGCACACAAAATTTTCAAACCAACCTGTCACACTTTTTGTTGCAGTATCAGAATTTCATATTAAGCGGGTAAAAAACCTTTTAGCTCAATTAAATGATGAAGTAAAACGCAACATTAAACTATTATCCATAGTTGATCAAACGATAACAAAAACAACAAAATCTGGAAGAAAAACCAAAGTGTTGTTTTCATGATTACCGTTAAAAATTATACAATATCTAATAATCCGTAAAATAATCCTTTCTTTCTTTCTACCTTTTCGCATAAAATACCAGGATTTATTATTCAGTATGAGCTTTAATTACTCTAATGAAGGACACTTTACCTTGATTTTATAGCTGTGTAGGTTTAATTTTACACGCTTAAACAAAATTTAGAAAAGGCGTTGTCTAACAAAATAAAAACTTCTGATGAACAGCTGCAGGCACAGTTAAAAAGCTCGGGAGAAATACCTGCACACATAGCCATTATTATGGATGGAAATGGCAGGTGGGCAAAATCAAGAGGTTTGCCAAGATTTGCAGGTCATAAAGAAGGTGTTGAATCTGTTAGAGATATTGTAGAAGCTGCTTCTCAGGTTGGTGTTAAATTTTTAACACTTTATACTTTTTCTACAGAAAACTGGAAACGCCCGGTTGAAGAGGTTTCACTGCTAATGAGGTTGTTGCTAAAAAACCTAAAAGAAAGAGTTGATGAACTCGATGAGAATGATGTGAGACTTACCTGTATAGGCGATTTGAAATCCTTACCAAAGGAAGTACAGCAGCAGCTTAATGATGATATTGAAAGAACTAAAAACAATAAACGGATGACACTGAATTTGGCGTTAAGTTACAGCGGCAGATGGGAACTATTGGAAGCAGTTAAGAGTATTAATCATTCAATTCTTAAAAAAGAATTACTGGTTGATGATATAAATGATGAAACAATTTCGAGTCATCTTACAACTAAAAATATGCCTGATCCTGATTTAATAATAAGAACCAGTGGCGAATTCAGGGTGAGTAACTTTCTTCTATGGCAGGTTGCTTATTCGGAATTTGTAATTTCAAATGTTTTTTGGCCTGATTTCAGAAGAGAACAATTATACGATGCGATTAGAAATTTCCAGAAACGTGAACGGAGATTTGGTAAAGTTAGTGAACAAATTAAGTAAACAGAAAGTTTCAAAAGAATGTTAAAACCCTACCCATCTTTATTGTATAAAATACTTTTAGTAATTGTTTTGTTTACTTTAAGTGCAACTGCACAGGAAGTACAAAAAAGTTACAAAATTTTAGGTATCTCGGTTGAAGGCAATAAATCAGCGGATGCTGCCACAATAATTGCAAACAGCGGTTTAAGAGTTGGCAATGAAATCCAGATCCCGGGTGATCAAACACTAAATGCCATTCGTCAGCTTTGGGCATTAAGTATATTTTCAGATGTACAGATAATAAAAGATCAGGAAATTAATGACGGTGTATTTTTACTTATAAAAGTTGTTGAGTATCCTAGGTTAGAACGTGTTGTAATTGAAGGCAATGACGATATAGATGTTGAGGACATTGAAGAAAAAATAACATTTCTAAGAGGTACAGTTCTTTCACCGCAGGAAATTTCAAAATTAATACAACGTATTAAAGCACTTTATGCTGAAGAAGGATTTCTGAATGCTAATATAGAATCAGAGCAGTTTACATTTTTTACAGCTGATACAATTGATGAAGATATAGATGTAATTTGGCAAAACAAAAAAGATCTTTCAGACGAATATCATTTTCTCTATGAAGAAGGCGATAGGACTTACACTAACCTTATTCCAAAAATAAAAGACCGGATCTTGCTTAAACTCATTATTGAAGAGGGTGATGAAGTTGTTGTAAGAGAAATAGAATTTACAGGCAACCAATATTTTGATGATGATGACCTGGAAGGGGAAATGGATGAAACCAGCGAATCATCCTGGTGGCAGTTTTGGTCCAGCTCAGAGTTTAATCCAGTTGAATATGAAAAAGATAAACAGCTTGTAGTTGATTATTACAGGAGCAATGGTTACAGGGATGCTGAAATTATAAAAGATACTCTGATTTATTATAATGATAATACAGATCTTAAAATTATTTTGGATGTTTTTGAAGGTCCTCAATATCATGTACGTAATATTTCGTGGGAAGGTAATACTGTTTACCCTTCCGAGATTCTAAACCAGAGATTAAATTTTGCAAAAGGTGATGTATATGATTATGAAAAGTTCCAAAGAAATTTAAGAGGAAATGAAGCGCAAAATGATGTTTCGGCACTTTATTTGGACAACGGTTATTTAACCTTTAACCTTCAATCCGATGAGAAAAGGATTGCTGAAGATTCTATTGATTTACATATCCGTGTTGAAGAGAGAAACCAGTTTCGTATTTCAAAAGTGAATGTTAAGGGTAATACAAAAACTATGGGTAAGGTTGTGCGCCGTGAGCTTTATACAGTTCCCGGTGATTTCTTCAACAGGGCATTGTTATTCAGAAGTGTACAGCAGCTTGCAAATTTGCAGTACTTTAGCGTTGAGCAGCTTTATGGTCCTGAAGGAATTGACACAAAACTTTCAAGCGATAGCACAGTTGAAGTAACTTTTAACGTTGAAGAAAAATCCAGCGATTATTTAAATGCATCTGTTGGATACAGTGGCAGTTTTGGATTTAGCGGCTCAATCGGTGTTACCTTAACCAATTTTTCAATAGCAAATCCTTTTTCACTTGGAGGAGGTCAGGTTTTAAACTTCAGTTGGCAATTTGGTGTTGGGAATGTTTACAGAACGTTTACAATTGGCTTTACGGAACCTTGGATGTTTGATACTCCAACTTCTGTAGGGCTTGATGTTTTTGACACGAGACAGCAATTTGTTTATGATTTAAGACAAACAGGTGGAACATTAAGAGTTGGACGGCGTTTAAGGTGGCCTGATGATTTTTTCTATGTTCAGGGTAGATTTAGATATCAATATAATAATGTTATTGAAGGACAGAATTTTTACAAAGAGGGTAAAACAAATCAGTTTACAACAGGTGTTACACTATCTAGAAGAAATATAGATAATCCTATTTTCCCATCACAGGGT
This sequence comes from uncultured Ignavibacteriales bacterium, assembly GCA_963714405.1. Classification (GTDB taxonomy): domain Bacteria; phylum Bacteroidota; class Ignavibacteria; order Ignavibacteriales; family Ignavibacteriaceae; genus JAZGGS01. The sequence goes on from CAVQOH010000002.1 coordinate 1,328,701, forward strand.
TCCGCTTTTACATTTGATCTAGAAATATCCGGAGGACCATTCCTGCCGGGCGATGTTGATTATTTAAAATCAGGTTTTAAAGCAGAATGGTATAAACGATTATTGAACAGCAACAGGTTTGCACTTTATACAGTTGCTGATTTTGGTTATATAGATGAAATTGTTAAAGGTACACCTATTCAGCCTTTTGAATTTTTCTATATGGGAGGCAATGGGCTGGTTATTGCTACAGTTCCGCTAAGAGGTTATGAGGATAGAACTGTAGGCCCTATAAATAGCTTCGGGCAAATAATTGGCGGAAGAGTTTATACAAAAGTTGGTGCTGAATTGAGACTTGCCGTTACCCTGGAACCGATTCCACTATATGTGCTTGCATTTGCAGAAGCAGGAAACGTTTTTGAAAGTTTTAGTAAAACTGATATCTTTGATATGAGAAGATCAGTTGGAATTGGTGCACGAATTCTTATAAACCCCATCGGTTTAATTGGTTTTGATTTTGGATACGGCTTTGATCGTCAGATCGTTGATGGAAGAGACCCTGAATGGTTGTTCCACTTTCAATTTGGTAAAGGTTTCTAGTTGGTGTTTTATTTTTATATTCATAATTGAAGGAAAAAATAGTGAAAAAATACTTATTGATTATATCTCTTGTGTTGCTGGCTTTTGGTTCAATGATGGGGCAGACACAAAAATTTGGCTATGTAGATTCACAGATTATATTAACACAATTTCCTGCAGCCATAAAAGCACAGGGTGATCTTGATGCTTTAACAAATTTATGGCTTGCACAGGTTGATTCTATGTCACTCGCATATCAACAAGCGCTTGCAGATTATCAGAAACAAGTCGGTACAATGAACGATACCCAGAAACAGGCAAAGCAGCAAGAGCTTATTACTATGGAGCAAACAATACTTGAATTCAGAAATAAAAAATTTAACCAGCAGAATGGTGAAATTTATATTAAGCAAGAGCAAATTTTTGATCCTGTTAAGAAAAAGATTTACGCCGCTATAGAACAGGTTGCAAAAGATGAGGGAATGCATTTTGTCCTTGATAAAAGCGGTGATGTAATTGTGCTATATGCTGATGAAGCTTTTGATATTACTTTTAAAGTGCTTGATAAGCTTAAAAGAGGCAACTAGTTTTATCTGGTTAGTTTATTTTTATGATGGGAAAAGGTTCTTTCAATTTGCTGAAAGAACCTCTTTATTTTTATAATTTCCACACACTGGAGTGGCTATGAAAAAAATATTATTAGTAATAATTTTTTTATCTATTGGTGCAGCTTCATCTTTTGCACAGTTAAAAATAGGTTATGTTGATTCTGATACTATAATGGATAATTTACCCGATGTGCTTGATGCAAGACAAAAGCTTGATGCTTTTATAACAGAATGGCAAAACGAATTAAGGCAACTTGAAGCTGATTGGAAAACCAAATATGAGGATTACGAAAAAAGAAAATTAATAATGACTGAGCAGACAAGAGCTGATATGGAAACAGAACTGATAGCCTTGGAAGAACAAATTGCACAATTTAGGGAGAAAAAATTTGGAGCCAGCGGTGAGTTGTTTCAAAAACAGGACGAACTGATGAAACCGGTTCAAAATAAAATATTTAATGCAATACAGGAAATTGCTGAAGAGGAAGAACTTGATTTTGTTTTTGATAGAAGTGGTGATATAATGCTTCTCTATGCAAAAGAAGAATATGATCTAACAGCAAGAGTTTTAGAAAAACTTAGCCTGGAATAGTTATGAAAATACCTTTAAGGGAACTTGCCCGGCTTGTTGATGGAAAAATTTTTGGGAATGATAAACTGGAAATATTTTCCGTTGCAAGAATTGATGATGCAAACCCAGGGCAAATTACATTTCTGTATTTACCTGCCTATGAAAAATATTTTAACAGCACTAAAGCCTCTGCAATAATTGTTAAACCAGGTTTTAATAAATACCGTGATGACATTACTTACCTTGAGGTAGATGAACCTGATAAAGCATTTGCAAAAATTATTCTTCATTACTTTTCCCCTGAGTTTAAACTTGATGGAATTGATAAATCTGCTTTTATTGATGAGACAACTACACTTGGTAAAAATGTTGCGATTGGTAAGAATGTTGTAATTTCTGCAGGATGCAAAATTGGTAATAATGTAAAAATTTTTCATAACACAGTTCTTCTTGAAAATGTTGAAGTGAGTGATGAATCAATTTTATTTCAAAACATTAGCGTAAGAGAAGATTGTAAAATTGGTAAACGTGTGATTATACATCCCGGCACCGTCATTGGTTCAGATGGATTCGGATTTAATCCTGATGAAAAAGGTGTTTATCATAAAGTACCTCAAATTGGTAATGTTATAATTGAAGATGATGTGGAAATCGGTTCAAACGTTTCCATCGATCGTGCAGCAATTGGTTCAACAGTAATTAAAAAAGGTGTTAAAATTGATAACCTTGTACAGGTTGCGCATAATGTTATTATAGACGAAAACACGGTTCTTGCTTCACAGGTTGGAATTGCGGGAAGTACAAAAGTTGGTAAGAACTGCATTCTTGCAGGGCAGGTTGGTGTAATTGGCCATATTGAACTTGTTGATAAAACTGTTTTAATTGCTCAATCGGGTGTCTCAAAATCTATTACTAAACCGGGTTATTATTTTGGTTCACCTGCAAAAGATTTAAGAACGGCTAAGGTTATTGAAGCGCATATAAGAAATTTGCCCGGTTATTCTGAAAGAATAAAACAGCTTGAAGAGGAAATAAAAATATTAAAAGAAAAGCTTCATCGTAAAACGTAACATCGGTTAACTATTATTCCTCATTTCATAGTTGCAAACATTTATTGTATTTCAAACCTCATTGTACTATTTTACCCATTAATTTATAATAAAAACCCAAACTATTTTACGGATAAGTTATGCTAGAGTTGCAAAGAACAATTGCAAAAGAAATTTCAATGAAAGGAACCGGTTTACATACAGGTACCGAATGTAAACTAACTTTTAAACCTGCTCCGGAAAATCATGGGATTAAATTTATTCGGGTTGATCTTGGCGGTAAACCGGAAATTGCAGCAATTGCTGATAATGTTGTTGATGTTTCACGTGGTACTACAATAGGAATTGGTGAAGCCAAGGTTCACACTGTTGAACATGTACTTGCTGCAATCGTAGGTCTTCAGATTGATAATATTAAAATAGAATTAGATGGGATTGAACCACCGGTGGGTGATGGAAGTTCGCTTTTATTTTGCGAGGCACTTCAAAAAGCTGGATTTGAACAACAGAAACAACCAAAAGATTATCTAATTATAGACCAAACAATTATGCATCACATTGATGATAAACAGGTGGATATTGTTGCACTTCCACTCGATAATTACAGGGTTACTGTTATGGTTGATTATCAGAATCCCGCTTTGGGCAGCCAGCATACTGGTTTGTTTGATCTTGAAAAAGAATTTATAAAAGAATTTGCACCTGCGCGTACATTTTGTTTTTTAAGTGAAGTGGAAGAACTTGCTGATCAGGACTTGATTAAGGGCGGCGATCTTAATAATGCTATCGTGATCATCGATCATGAACTAAACAAAAAAGAGTATAAAAAATTAACAGGTAAACTTGGTTTAAAGGAGGAAATGTTTGCAGGTGATAACGGAATTCTTAACAACAAGAAACTTCGTTTTAAAAATGAACCTGTTAGACATAAACTTCTGGATCTTATGGGGGATCTTGCACTTATTGGTGCACCGCTTAAAGCTCAAATACTTGCTGCAAGACCTGGGCACAAAGCAAATGTTGAATTTGCAAAACAGGTTAGAAAGCTTTATCAGCAGAAAAAAATTGAGAAGAAATTTCAACTTGTTAAAAAAGAAGGAGTAGTTTTTGATTCTGCTGCAATTGAACGCATCCTTCCTCACCGTTATCCGTTTCTTCTAGTTGATAAAATAGTTGATCTTGAAATAGGTAAAAGAGTTGTTGGGGTTAAATCAGTTACATACAATGAACCATTTTTCCCGGGTCATTTTCCCGGAAATCCAATTATGCCTGGAGTTCTAATTTTAGAAGCAATGGCTCAAACAGGTGGAGTTTTCCTCCTCAACTCTGTTCCCGATCATGAAAATAAAATTGCATACTTCATGCAAATTAATAATGCAAAGTTCAGAAAACCAGTTCTTCCAGGAGATCAGCTTATTATGGTTATTGAAATGGTTAACCAAAAAAGCAAGGTAATAACAGTAAAAGGCAAGGCTTATGTTAGCGATTTACTTGTTGCCGAAGCAGATTTTATGGTTGCTATTGTTGATAAACCGAATAAGGAAAAATAAGATCAATTTTTTAAATGACTGAAATTCATCAAACTGCAATTGTAAACAGCAGCGCAATTATCGGTAAGGATACTATAATCTCGCCTTACGTTATCATTCAAGATGATACTGAAATTGGAAATAATGTTGAAATAGGTCCTCATACTGTAATTTATAGCGGTGCACGTATTGGAAATAATGTTAAACTTAAACAATCCGTATCAGTTGCTCACGTTCCTCAGGATTTAAAGTTTGGTGGAGAAAAAACAATATTTCAGATTGGAAACGGTACAGTAATTCATGAATTTGTAACACTTCATCGTGGAACCAAAGAAACCGGCAAATCTCAGATCGGTTGTGATTGCCTTATAATGGCATACAGCCATGTTGCCCATGATTGCAGCATTGGAAATAATTGTATTTTAGCTAATTCTGCACAGCTTGGTGGTCATGTTCATATTGAAGATTGGGTTATTTTAGGTGGAGCAGTTTCAGTTCATCAATTTGTTTTAGTTGGGCAGCATGCAATGGTAGGAGCTACCTCCTATATAAACCAGGATGTTCCCCCATATATAATTATCGCAGGTTCACCAAGTAAATTTGCAGGACTTAATGTTATTGGATTGCGCCGCAGAGGATTTTCTATTGAAGATATTAGCACTCTAAAGGAAGCATACAACTATCTTTATGATAAATCACTTAACGTTTCCCAGGCGCAGGCTAAAATTGATGCAGAACTTGGTTCAAATGATCGGGTTAAAAATGTTTTGGATTTTATTGAAAGAAGTAAACGAGGAATTGCAGGTAAATGATCTGGGAATTTATTAATACTGAATTTAACAACGGCAGTTATAACATGAATTATGATCTGCTGCTTGCAAATTGTATTAAGCCGGAAACAGCAATATTAAGATTTTATAGATGGAAACCTTACTGTATTTCAATTGGTGCAAATCAAATGTATAATACTATTGATGAAATTAATGCTGAAGCTGATGATATAGATGTAGTGAAAAGACCAACAGGTGGAAGAGCAATCCTGCATTCAGAAGAACTAACATATTCAGTTGTCTATTCATTGGAAAACCCACTTACAAAAAAAGAATTATATTCTGAAATTAATATTGCACTTAAGAAAGGCTTAACTTTTTTTGATTCTAAACTTGATAAAATTCATCTTGAAGAGGAGCAGCCGCACTTTCCCAGCTTATACAAAAAGGATAACGGAAACTTATGCTTTGCAGTTTCTGCAAAAAATGAATTGAAATTTGAAGGTAAAAAACTTGTAGGAAGTGCACAACGTAAATTGAACAATTCGGTTTTACAGCATGGTTCAATACTATGTGGTGATTTTCATAAAAATATTGTTGATTATTTATTCCTAAGCAAAGAAGAAACTGAAAAAATGAGAACGGATATACATAACACAACTACATCTCTTAATTCAATTTTAAATAATAAAATCAATTACGATCTGCTTACTGAAGCAATCAGAGCAGGTTTCGAGGATCACTTTAATATCAAGTTTAACAATGATTTACAAAAAGTTAATAATGTATTTGCATCAGCAGAATAATATGTTAATGACTTTAACTTACCTTCTGGAGATAAAACAACAACTACGTTTCTAAAAATTCTTTATGTATAACTGCAAAAAAAATCTGGTACTGGTTCTTTTCTTGATATATGTTCCCATAAAAACCTTTGCACAAATTGAATCGGAGATATATTTGCAGGGTGCAACGGTAACAGGCATTGTTGAAGAAGAAGGATTTCTGTGGGTAGCAACTTATGGACAAGGTATTTACAGGTATTCTTACGAAGATGAAAAATGGATTAACTTTTCAACAAAGAGCGGCAACCTTGATAACGATCTGTTCTACACAATTGCAGTAAGTAAAAATTATGTTTGGGCAGGTGCTTCCGAAGGACTTTTTACTTTTACGAAAAAGAAAAACAGGTGGAGTAAAAGAAAATTTGCTCTTGGCGGGCAATTTGGAAACTGGATAAGGGCATTAAAATTCGATCCGGCTCAAAATGTTTTATGGATTGGCAGGTTTAGAAACATAACCAGGTTTGATGTTACACGAAGAAGATACAATGACATAAACCGTGTGCAGGGCAGCGATGAGAAATCAAATAATATTCAGGCTATAGAGCTCGATGGGGATAGCCTTGTGTGGTTTGGTACAGAATCCGGTGTGCATATGTATAACAAAAAGAAAAAGTATACTGATAACACTGCCTGGAAATATTTAACAAATAAGAAAAATGCTTTTAATGAAGAAGGTGAGTCTGTTTCAATCTCAGGTTTCCTGTTTGAAAGTAACAGGATTTGGTTCGCAACAGATGAATTTGTTACAAATGAGCAACCAAGTTTTAACATTGGTGGTATTTATATATACGATAGAAAAATAAACTGGAATAGAATTTCAAAAGGAGACGGACTTGCTGCAAACGGTATTTATTCTCTTGGAAGAACAGGTAATTATATTTGGGTAGGAGTTTATGAATTTGATAGAATTGAAAAATCAGAATATGGAAAAGGTTTATTTATTGTTAACCGTGTAAGCGGCAAAGTTTTACCCGTAGATCTTAACCAAATAAAAACATCTTCTGCCAGCATACTGTCTTTCCACTTTGACGGAATTTATATGTGGGTTGGTACTTCTGATGGATTGGTTAGAATTAAAGTGGAAAACCAACTCGCAGAATGGAATCCTTAGAATTTTAACTAAAAAAACAATTGGAGCAAATTAATACCGTAGTTTTTAAACCCTCTCTATTGCTATAGTAAACTGATTTTTGTACATTATTCCCACTTAGGGTAGCATAATCTGGAGTTTACTATGAAAAGTTTTTTCAATTTAGTTCTCCTCTCTACTATTCTGTTGTTTAACTCAACAGTACTTTCTCAGATAAATGATATAACACGACTTCCTGTTCAAAATAAATTTCATATTATAAAAGAATCTGTCCCGCTTTGGATAACAGAAAACGAGATGATGATTTTTTATGTTTCAACCGGAAATGATACTATTTACTCCACAAAAAGTCTTGATAGGGGAATTAACTGGGTCCGACCAACTGCTGTGCAATTAACGGAGTTACTTAATTATCAAGAAAAAGTTTACTTAACTGCACTTCGATCAAACTCCGGGAGGATATTTCTTGCATGGTCCATTCGTGGTGATAGTATGAAACTTACATTTTCTGATGATAATGGAGAGACTTGGGCGATTCCCATTTCTATTTTGGGTGGAAGTTCAGTACCAGGAATTAGTAAAAATTCAGAATATTTAAACTTAACACAACTTGAAACAGGACAGTTAGTGCTAAGTTTTACTTCAGGAAGTATCTGGGCATATTATAAAATAAGTTCTGATAATGGAATTACCTGGACTGAGGAAGCAATTACTTTCCCCGGTGTGGTTCAAAACAATCCTGTTCGTGAATTATCCATTCATTCAATTGATAATAATTGGATGGGTGTATTTTTACCTTGCGAATGGAGAAGGTATTTATCAGCGAATCAGTACAGATAATGGAACAAGCTGGGGTGATACAGTAAAAATTGTTAGCAGCGGATTAAGATCAGTAAGACCAAGGTTGTATAAAAGCGAAAACGCAATGCTTTGGCTTATTTTTCAAGTTGAAAATGCAACCGGGTTTGAAAACTATAAACAGGATGATATTTATTTATTAAAATCAGGTAATAATGGAGCAACATGGATACAGGAGGAAAGATTTACAAAATATATTGGTAACGATAACTGTATTAATATTTCAGGAAGAGGTAATAAAATTCTTCTATCATTTGCTTCAGAAAGATTTACAAATTATTACCAGGTTAGTTATGCCATACTTGGTGAAACAGGAGAAGTTTCTACACCACCAAAGATCATTGATATTTTCAGCCCATATTATAATTATAGTGAACAAATATTTGTAATGAATGCAACTGTTCTAGATGATGATAAAGTTGAAAAAGTTGAAATATCATTTGAAGAAAATGAATATACAGAGCTCTTTGATGATGGAATGCATGATGACCAGGATTCTGCTGATAATATTTATGGAAAGAAATTTGATTTTATTGAATCAAGAAATGCAGATCAATTTACAATGACGGTTAATAACATTCTTTTACCATTTACTAACAATGGTATTCTGGCAGATATCAATTCAATGGTTGTAGCTCCAGCCAAATTACATACATACGATATTAATAATTACTCAATGAGTGGAAATGATACTGTTACCTATTATTATGGTTCAGGCGCCAGGTTCGAGGAAGGTACATTTTTGTTTTCCGGTGGTTTCCTGATGTCTGGTTATGCAATTAATGAAATATGGTCTAACGGTATTGCTTCATTCTCACTTATTGAAGATTATATACCCGGAGAAGTTGGCAGCGATCCTGAAAGCCCGATGAACATTATTTACTCTGTTTATGATGATGATTTACCTTTTGGTTTTTCGTGGCAAAGCTGGAGAGATGCTGTGACACTTGGTGCAGAATTTTATGATGGGGATAACGATGGAATTTACAATCCTGTGGATAAAAACTGGAATGGTACATGGGATGAAAATGAAGATATGCCTTTGATGCTGGGAGAGGTAACAACATTCTGTGTTTATAATGATGGATCTCCTTCAAATTTAAGGCGATGGAATACTGTTGAACCACAAGGAATTGAGATAAGACAAACAATTTTTGCATCGAGTTTAGCAGAATTAGAGAATGTTATTTTTATTAAATATTCAATATTAAACACCGGCAGCATAGTTGATGTAATGGATTCAGTTTACTTTGGAATTTGGGAAGATGCTGATCTTGGTGACCATACAGATGATGTTGTAGGTTGTGATACAGCGTATCAATCTATGTTTACATATAATAATAATATTGATGATGTTTATGGTGAGAACTGCCCTGCATTCTTTACAACTTATTTGCAGGGTCCGATAATTCAAACAAATGAGGCTGCCGATACAGCAAAAACAAATTATGGCGAGCAACTTGGTTCAAATTTAATTGCAGGTGCAAAAAATTTAGATATTTCCTCACACGTATTTTATGTAGGTGGCGATCCAAATTTAAATGAACCAAGTGATAAATTTGAAGCGAGAAACTATCTTCAGGGGAAAGACAGGGTAGGAGAATATCCTGATCCCTGTAATTTTCCCTATTGTGAAGTGCGCGGAGCAGTAAACTGTAGTGATGTTGATTTTCATTTTTGGGCTTCAGGAGATCCTGTTGAAGATATTGGTTGGTTAAGCAGGATGAACTTAGATCACAGAAACTCGCTCAATTATGGTCCATTCAAACTGGAAAAAGATAAACCGCAGGAAATCATATTTGCATATATAATTGGAAGAGGAACAGATTACTTCAACTCAATTACAGTTACAAGGGAAATTGCGGCAAGAGTTATACAGGAATACGAGAGCAACTTTGCTTCTTTAACATATTCACCACCTCCTGCTCTAAACCCGGTTAACAACTATGTGCTTTATCAGAACTATCCCAATCCGTTTAATCCTTCTACCACAATAAGATACGAGCTTCCTCAGGATGGTATTGTTACAATTGATATCTATGATATTCT
>CAVQOH010000003.1:0-153935 GCA_963714405.1 uncultured Ignavibacteriales bacterium
TAAGAACAGTTCTTATATAGACTGAATCAATATTTGAATCTTCAATCGCTTCGGCTATCTCTTCAGTAATCATCTCACCTGCTTCAATAATCAATTCTTCACTTATTGGATGATATACATCCTCCTGTGCAGTACGACCTGTAATTCTTTCAGAAAGAGGCTCTCTTTCCTGCTCAACATCCTTCAAAGCCCTAATCTCAATTCCCAATATAGTACCGCAATCATCTTCAGTAATGATAACATCCTGGGCAACATCAACTAATCTTCTTGTTAGGTATCCTGCATCAGCAGTTTTTAAAGCTGTATCAGCTAACCCTTTCCTTGCACCGTGAGTTGAAATAAAATATTCAAGTACTGTTAATCCTTCTTTAAAGTTTGCAACGATTGGGTTTTCTATAATTTCACCAGCCTGCCCAGAGAGAGTTTTTTGAGGTTTCATCATCAATCCTCTCATACCAGCAAGCTGCCTTACCTGTTCCTGAGAACCTCTTGCCCCGGAATCCACCATCATATGAATAGAGTTGAAGCCGGAATTTGCAGTTTTAATTTTTTCCATTAGTACTCTTGCAACATCATTTGTTGTATGAGTCCAAACATCAATAATCTTATTATATCTCTCTGCATCAGTAATAACGCCCTGCTCGTGTTCGTTAAGTATGGCATCAACTTTTTTATTTGCTTTCTTAATCATTTCATCTTTTTGCTCAGGCACCACCATATCGCTATAGCTAACAGAAAGTCCTCCTTCAGTAGCATATTTAAACCCGATATCCTTTAAATCATCTAAAAATTTAGCAGTTACTTTATTACCCAATTGAATAAACATTTTGCCAACAAATCCACCAAAAGTTTTTTTGATGAGAAGCTGGTTGAAGAAACCCATTCCTTTAGGAACAATCTGGTTAAAGATTACTCTTCCAGTCGTCGTTTCAATTTTTTCACCATCAACGTAAACGTGAATTTTAGAATGAAGGGCTAAAATTCCATTATCGTATGCAATAATCGCCTCCTCAGGTGAAGAGAATACCATTCCCTCCCCTTTCTCTCCTTTTCTTAGTTTAGTTAAATAGTAACAACCAAGAACTATATCCTGCGTAGGAACAACAATTGGTGAACCATTTTGTGGTGAAAGAATGTTATGGCTGCTAAGCATTAATAATGATGCTTCAAGTTGTGCTTCATAAGATAAAGGAACATGCACAGCCATCTGATCACCATCAAAATCCGCATTAAATGCAGTACAAACCATTGGATGAAGCTGAATTGCTCGCTCATCGATTAAGATTGGCTGAAATGCCTGAATTCCTAATCTATGCAAAGTAGGCGCACGGTTTAACAGAACCGGATGACCTTCAATTATTTTAGACAATATATCCCATATAATCGGATCTTTTCTATCAACAACTTTTCTAGCACTTTTAACCGTTTTGTTATGCCCGCGTTCAATAAGTTTTCTTATAATAAAAGGTTTAAATAATTCTACAGCCATATCTTTTGGCAGTCCGCATTGATGAAGTTTTAACTCAGGACCAACTACAATTACAGAACGACCTGAATAATCTACTCTTTTACCCAAAAGATTTTGGCGGAATCTTCCTTGCTTCCCTTTAAGCATATCGCTTAATGATTTAAGCGGGCGGTTGTTATCGCTTCTTACAGCACTTCCTCTTCTGGAGTTATCGAAAAGTGCATCAACGGCTTCCTGAAGCATTCTTTTTTCATTACGCAGAATTACTTCGGGAGCTTTTATATCAATTAATCTTTTTAACCTGTTATTTCGAATTATAACTCTTCTATAAAGATCATTAAGATCACTGGTTGCAAATCTTCCACCTTCCAAAGGAACAAGTGGTCTTAGTTCAGGTGGTATTACTGGAATAAAGCCAAGAACCATCCATTCAGGTCTGTTATCAACTTTACCCTGCTCTTCTTTAAAAGCTTCAATAACTCTTAATCTTTTGAGAAGATCTGCTTTTTTCTGCTGAGATGTTTCAACTTTAACTTTCTCTCTTAATTCATGCGATAGCTCTTCAATATTAATACTTTTTAATATTGATTTAACTGCATCTCCACCAATTTTTGCCACAAATTTGTTTGGATCTTTATCATCAAGTTTTTCATTATCAGCAGGAAGTGAGTTTAAAACTTCAAAGTATTGATCTTCAGAAATAAGATTTTTTTCACTCAATCCGGTTGGACCTGGATTTATAACAATATACGATTCATAGTAAATAACTTTTTCGAGTTCTTTTAAACTTAAGCCAATTATGTTTCCAATTTTTGATGGTTGTGCTCTAAAAAACCATATATGTACAACAGGAACTGCTAAAGAAATGTGTCCCATTCTTTCGCGGCGAACACTTTTTTGGGTAACTTCAACACCGCATCTATCGCAAATAATTCCTTTATACCTTATTCTTTTATACTTGCCGCAAAAACATTCCCAGTCTCTTGTTGGCCCAAATATTTTTTCACAGAATAATCCATCTTTTTCCGGACGGAATGATCTGTAATTTATTGTTTCTGGTTTTGTAACTTCTCCATAAGATCTTGATAATATATCATCGGGACTAGCAAGACTTATAGTAATGCTATTAATATCCATCATTGCGTGTTCTTGAATTCTGTAAACCATTTTTAATCTCCTAATTTCTAAGTGAAAAAATTGTTCGTTATTGTTAATTAACTGTTATATCAAGACCTAAGCCCTGAAGTTCTTTAATTAACACGTTGAACGATTCAGGAATATTTGGTTCCTGTAGGTTTTCACCTTTAACAATAGATTCGTATGCTTTTGCTCTACCAACAACATCATCACTTTTAACTGTTAGTATTTCCTGTAATATGTGTGAGGCACCATAACCTTCCAAAGCCCATACCTCCATTTCTCCAAATCTCTGTCCGCCAAACTGTGCTTTACCACCAAGTGGTTGCTGTGTAATAAGAGAGTATGGCCCAATAGACCGTGCATGAATTTTATCATCCACCAGATGACTTAATTTTAGCATGTAAATGAAACCGCAGGTCACTTTTTGATGGAACTTCTCTCCCGTTCTTCCATTATATAAATCAGTTTTGCTTCCAAGTTCTAGTTCTGCTTTTTTAAGCCATTCATCAACATCTTCTATCTTAGCTCCATCAAAGATTGGAGTTGCGAATTTAATACCCAGTTTTTTTGCTGCCCAGCCCAGTGCAGTTTCATAGAGCTGCCCAAGGTTCATCCTTGAAGGAACACCAAGAGGATTCAAAATAATATCTATCGGTGTTCCATCCGGTAAGAAGGGCATATCTTCCTTAGGTACAATTTTGGCTACAACACCTTTATTACCATGTCGTCCAGCCATCTTATCACCTACGGCAAGTTTACGTTTTTTAGCAACATAAACTTTTGCAAGTTGCACAATTCCCGGAGGTAGCTCATCACCGCTTGCAATTTTAATTTTTTCTCTCTTATATTCTTCTGAAAGTTCTGCAAGCTTATCAAAATAATTTTTATATAGACTTTTTAAATGATTATTTGTTTTTTTACTATCAAACCAATCAAGGGTATAATCTAATTTTGTAACATCTTCAATACCGGTAAAGGTTGCATCTTTAATAGTCGTACCGCCACGTAATGCAACAGAACCATCCAGATCTCTAATGCCGGAGGTTGTTAGCCCATCGCATATTTTAGTTATTTTTATGACAAGTTTTTCATAATGAGCTGCCAGCTTGTTATGATGGTCATGTTCAAGTTTTTCAAGGGTTTCTTTTTCAATTTTTTTGGATTCCGCATCTCTTCTTTTTCTGCTGAATAACCTGGTTTTTATTATTGTTCCTTTTAATCCTGTTGGTGCTTTAAGTGAAGCATCCTTCACATCACCGGCCTTATCACCAAAAATTGCTCTTAGTAATTTTTCTTCAGGAGTGGGATCAGTTTCACCTTTTGGTGTGATTTTTCCAATCAAGATATCTCCTTCACTAACTTCAGCACCTTCTCTAATAACACCGTTTTCATCAAGGTTCTTAACTGCTTCTTCACTTACATTTGGAATTTCCCTGGTTAATTCTTCTTCGCCTCTTTTTGTTTCTCTAACTTGTAATTCAAATTCCTCAATATGTATTGATGTAAATGTATCGTTAGTAACTATTCTTTCGCTTATAATAATAGCATCCTCAAAATTGTAGCCTCGCCATGGCATAAATGCACAAAGAATGTTTCTACCCAGAGCAAGTTCACCGTGATCGGTTGATTGTCCATCAGCAATCACATCTCCTTCTTTTAGTCTTTGTCCTTCTGCAACAACTGGTTTTTGATTGATGCATGTTTCCTGGTTTGTACCGTTAAATTTTATAAGATTATATGTAATCCTTCTCACATCATCAAAAGATGTAAGCGCATCAACACTATTTGGATTAATATCATATTTCACAATTATTTTATTTGAATCAACATATTCAACGATCCCATCATCTTCAGCTAAAATTAGTGCCCTCGAATCTCTAGCTGCTTTACCTTCCATACCTGTACCAACAAGTGGTGCTTCAGGTGTTAATAATGGTACTGCCTGGCGCTGCATATTTGAACCCATAAGTGCACGGTTTGCATCATCGTGCTCAAGAAATGGTATAAGTGCTGCAGCAGTACTTACTAATTGTGCCGGTGCAACATCCATGTATTGTACCTGATCCGGGAGTACAATAGGAAATTCACCTTTTAATCTCGATTTTACCCGTTCATTAACAAATTTTGATTGTTCTGTTAATGGTGCATTTGCCTGGGCAATTGTAAATACATCTTCCTGTTCAGCAGTTAGGTAATCAATTGTGTCGGTTACTTTACCTTTTACTACTTTTCGGTATGGTGTTTCAAGAAATCCATACCTGTTAACCCGCGCGTAAATAGTAAGTGATGAAATCAAACCTATATTTGGTCCTTCAGGCGTTTCAATTGGACACAATCTGCCATAGTGCGTATAATGAACGTCTCTAACTTCAAATCCTGCTCTTTCTCTAGTAAGACCACCTGGCCCGAGTGCAGACATCCTTCTCTTATGTGTTAATTCTGCCAGAGGATTTGTTTGATCCATAAATTGGGAAAGTTGGTTAGTACCAAAAAATGCATTTATTACACTGCTAATTGTACGCGCATTTACCAAATCCTGAGGGGTAAAGTTCTCGGTATCTCGCATATTCATACGTTCTTTAATAGTTCTCGCCATACGTGCCATACCAATATTAAACTGCTGTGTTAATTGTTCGCCAACAGTTCTAACTCTTCTGTTACCTAAATGATCAATATCATCAATAGCTTCGTTGCCATTTTTTAATTTGATCATGTACTTCATAATCCTAATGATATCTTCAATGGTAAGCACAGTGGTTTCTTCATCAATATCCAGATTTAGCTTATCGTTCATCCTGTGTCTTCCAACATCACCAAGATTATATCTTTTATCATTGAAAAATAATTTTTCTATAAGTGCTTCGGCAGTATCCACATCCGGCGCTTCTCCTGAACGAAGCTGGCGGTAAATTGCAAACAATGCTTCTTCTTTTGTATGAGAAGAATCTTTTCTTAAAGTATTTACAATCAAATCCTGTTCTACAGATGTATCACTTACAATAAGCTTAATGCTTTCAACTTCTGCATCACCAAGTCTTTCAACATCTTCATCAGTTAATACACTATCTCTTGAAAGGAAAATTTCACCCGTTGCCATATCAAACACATCACTCGCAATAGTTCTTCCTATGTAATCTTCGGCATCAACTTTGTTTACATTTATTTCTTCCACAAGATCAAATAGACTTAAAATCTCTTCATCAGATGTATAACCAAGCGCTCTTAATAATGTTGTTGCCGGAAATTTCTTGCGTCTATCTATATAAACATACATTACATGATTTATATCGGTAGCAAATTCAACCCAAGAGCCTCTTAAGGGAATAATTCTTGCAGAATAAATTGGTGTGCCATTGGGATGAACTGTTTGTGCGAATGCTACACCCGGAGAACGATGTAACTGTGATACAATAACTCTCTCTGCACCATTAATGACAAATGTTCCTTTTTCAGTCATAAAAGGAAGATTACCAAGATAAACCTCCTGTTCAACACTATTTACAAATTCCTCTGTATCAGGATCTTTTGTTGAAAGACGCAATTTGCCTTTCAAAGGAGCAGCAAAGGTAAGTCCACGTTCCATACATTCAATAACGGAAAAACGCGGAGTTTCCATAGAATATTCAATAAAATCCAAACGGTAGTTTTCTTTATTATCAAAAATTGGAAAATTTGTCTGGAATACTGCTTGTAAACCTTTATTTTCCCTTTCATCAGGATTTTTTAGAAGTTGAAGAAATTCTTCAAACGTACCTTTTTGGATATCCAACAAATCAGGTGATTCTAAAACAGATTGAATTTTTCCAAAGGATATGCGGTTATTATCCAATTGATTTTCTCCTATTATTATTAAAATTCATCATCAACGACATAAAAAGCAATAAGCTCTAATAGCACAGAGCGATAAGACGGATTAAAACCGCTTATCACTCTAAATAAATGGGTACTATTATTAGGAATAAGAATATTATTTTAAATCGACAGTAGCGCCAGCTTCTTCAAACTCTTTTTTAAGTTTTTCTGCTTCGTCTTTTTGTATTCCTTCTTTAACAGTGCTTGGCGCCTTATCAACAAGCTCTTTGGCTTCTTTGAGCCCTAAGCCAGTATGAGCTCTAACAACTTTAATTACATTAATTTTTTTATCGCCAACAGATTGCAGCACAACATCGAATTCAGTTTTTTCTTCAGTTACTGCAGCATCGCCGCCTGCTAAACCAGCTCCTCCGCCGGCTACCACAACTGGTGCCGCCGCTGTAACTCCAAATTCCTCTTCGAGGGCTTTTTTTAGATTGGATGCTTCAACGAGTGAAAGCTCTTTAATTTTTTCTACAATTTCAGCTACTTTATCAGCCATTTGTGTATCTCCTAATCATTAAAATTTTTAATTTATTATGCTGCTTTTGTCTTTGCAACTTCATCAATTACACTGACGAGGTCTCTCATTACAGCATTAATTGAACCTACTATACCAGAGGCAGGTGAATCCAAGCTAGCCATAATTCCTGCAATCAGCTCATCCTTTGATGGAAGTGAAGCTAAAACTTGAAGTTGATCACCATCAAAGTATTCATCTTCAATATAGCAGGCTTTAAGCAAAAGCTTTTTGTTATCATCAAAATAATTTTTGATGATTTTTGCAGGAGCAACCGGATTTTCCTTTGCAAAAGCAAAACTGGTCATTCCCAGCAAATGATCTGCAAGTTTTTCAAACTTACCTGATTCCTCAAGGGCACTTTTAAATAAAGTGTTCTTATACACTTTGTATTTTACACCCTCATTACGGAATTTATTTCGAAGCTGGTTTACATCTTCAACATTTATTCCGCTGTAATCTGTAAGATAAATTGCAGAAGAATTTTCAATCATTTCCTTCACCTCGGAAATGACTTCTGTTTTTTCGTTTCTGTTCATTTTACTCCCGATTCAGAAAATTTATTAATCGAGTCGGTTAGAAGCATTTATTTAGTGCGTAAACTTTATTTTAACTCTAATGAGTTGGAATTTCATCTCTGTTAATTTTTAAACCTGGGCCCATAGAACTTGATAAAAACAAGCTAATCACATATTGACCCTTAGCAGATGCGGGTTTTAGCTTAATAATAGTGTTTATAAATGTTCTGGTGTTCTCCACAAGCTTATCAACTTCAAAGTTAAGTTTGCCAAGCGAGGTGTGTACAATACCGGTTTTATCAACTCTGAATTCTATTTTTCCAGCTTTAACTTCTTTAACTGCGGTTGCTACATCCATAGTAACTGTTCCACTTTTAGGATTAGGCATTAATCCTTTGGGACCTAATATTTTACCGAGCTTTCCTAATTCAGCCATTGAATCAGGTGTTGCTATCACAACATCGACATCTGCCCAACCATTTTTTATTTTTTCAAGATATTCTTCAAATCCTGCGTAATCTGCTCCTGCAGCAAGAGCTTCTTCACTTTTACCACCTTTAGCTATAACAAGAACCTTAACCTCTTTACCAGTTCCATTGGGAAGCGATACTGTCCCTCTAACCATCTGATCGGCATGACGCGGATCGACACCGAGTTTAATTGCACAATCGAGTGATTCAACAAATTTTACACTGGAACTTTCTTTTAGAATGCTAACAGCATCAACCAGGTTATATTCCTTTGTTAGATCTATTTTTTCTAGTAATCCTTTATTTCTTTTACTGTTCTTCATTTACTCACCATCATTAAAAACAAATGATATTAAAATTTTTAAATTATTCTTTTACAGTTAAACCCATGCTTCTTGCTGTACCTGCAATCATATTCATTGCATTTTCCACATTATAAGCATTGAGATCTTCCATTTTCGTTTCCGCAATTTCTTTAAGCTGATTCTTTGTAACTTCGCCAACTTTTGTTCTATTTGATTCAGGGGAACCTTTTTCAAGCTTTGCAGCTTTTTTAAGGAGTACAGAAGCTGGTGGGGTTTTTGTAATAAAAGTAAAAGATTTATCTCTGAATACTGTAATAACAACAGGAATGATCAATCCATCTTTATCCTGTGTTTTAGCATTAAACTGCTTACAAAATTCCATTATATTAACACCTTTTTGTCCTAATGCCGGTCCAACAGGTGGTGAGGGATTTGCTTTACCAGCCGGAATTTGCAACTTTATAAATCCTTCAATTTTCTTTGCCATTATAATTACCTATAAATAAAATTAGTCTGTTATTTTTCTAATTCTGCCTGCACAAAATCAATTTCCACAGGTGTTTTTCTTCCAAAAATTGAAACCATTACTTTGATTTTCATTTTTTCTTCGTTTACTTCCTGCACTGTACCGCTAAAATTATTAAATGGTCCATCTATTATTTTTACTAAATCACCTTTTCTAAAATAGGTTTCCATTCTTTCTGTATTTTCATCCTGGCTTAACCTGCCAACAATTCTTTTAACTTCTTCAGTGCGCAGTGGATTTGGATTATTACCTGTACCCAGAAATCCCATGACCGATTGTGTATTTAAAATAAATTCTTTTACCTGGTTATCCAGATCTGCCTGAACAAGAATATAACCTGGGAAAAAATTTTTCGTTTTACTTTTTTTCTTGCCGTCTTTAACTTCAAAAACTTTTTCAGTTGGAACGAGTATATCTTCAATTTTTGCTTTTAGCTCTTCGTTGTCATTAAGCTCGCTCTCAAGAAACTGCTTAACTTTGTTCTCATGCCCTGAATAAGTTCTAACGACATACCATTTCATTGCCATCATAAATCCTATTAAAAAATACCTGAAATAACCTGGCTGATAAGCATATCAATTCCATAAGTAAATCCAGCCAGAATTATGCAAACCACTATAACAACTTTAGTAGATTCCATCAGCTCAGCTTTAGTAGGCCAGGTAACCTTTTTCATCTCTTTCATAACATCTTCAAAAAACTTTATTATTTTTTCTTTCATATTTCTCTCAATGAATTTTCAAATGGCACGTCAGGAGGGACTCGAACCCCCAACCTGCGGTTTTGGAGACCGCTGCTCTAGCCAATTGAGCTACTGACGTATAATTATTTCTACCTGGTTTCTTTATGAATAGTATGCTTTCTATCCCATCTACAATATTTTTTAAATTCAACTCTGCTGGGATGAAGTCTTTTGTTTTTTGTTGTTGTGTAATTACGTCTTTTACACTCAGTGCATTCCAGGGTAATAATGTCTCGCATAAGTATTCCAAATAAAATTTTTTATCGTTTGAAAAATTAAAATTTTAACCTAGCCACCAATGTATGCTAGAGCTGACGACCGGGATTGAACCGGTGACCTCATCCTTACCAAGGATGTGCTCTACCAACTGAGCTACGTCAGCAAATTAATTAACAAAATTTAATCGTACGCTCGCAACTAATTGGAGCGGGAGACGGGACTCGAACCCGCGACCAACAGCTTGGAAGGCTGTGACTCTAGCCAACTGAGTTACTCCCGCACATAAATTTTTTAACAAACTTCTAAAGAACTATAAACTCAATATTTCTAAATAAAAAAGGTTATATCAAATTTAAATTGAACAAAAAAATAAGGGAAGTAAATTCGTGTTGATAATTTCCCTTAACAGTAAAAACAAGAGTAGCAAGAGTGGGCGGCGAGGGATTCGAACCCCCAAAGGCTTGCGCCAACGGATTTACAGTCCGCCCCGGCTCTCCAACTCCGGCGTCCGCCCTATTCATTAAAAATCGAGCAATAAATATATTTTTATTTAATTAAAAAAGCAAATATTTAATCTATTGAAAAATGGATTTGATGTACTAGAATGAGGAATTTAGTGATTCCAAAGTTCTCTGTCTAAACTGCGGTATTGAATGGCTTCACTAACATGTTGAGACAAAATATTTTCTGAATGCTCTAAATCAGCAATTGTTCTGCTAACTTTTAAAATTCTATCATAAGCCCTGGCAGAAAGACCCAATTTTGTCATAGCCATTTTAAGTAATTCTTCACCTGCTGAATCTAATTCACAAAACTTTCTTACTTCTTTTGAGCCCATATCTCCATTATTAAAAATATGGTTTATATCTCTAAATCGATTTATTTGAATAGATCTAGCATTTATTACTCTTTCTCTTACAATTTCAGAAGATTCACCAGAAGCAACAGTTGATAATTCCTTATATTTAACTGAGGGAACTTCAATATGAATATCGATCCGATCTAATAAAGGACCAGAAATTTTTGCCATATAGCGTTGAATTATATGTGGTGCACATGTGCATTCTTTATTCGGGTCAGTGAAATAACCACAAGGGCAAGGATTCATGGCTGCGGCTAACATAAAATTTGCAGGAAATTCTAAGGATAGTTTTGATCGACTTACAGTAACTTTAGAATCCTCTAATGGCTGCCTAAGAACTTCTAAAACATTTTTTTTGAATTCTGGCAATTCATCCAAAAATAGAACCCCATAATGCGCAAATGAAACTTCCCCGGGACGCGGAAAAGAGCCACCACCAACTAATGCGGCATCTGAAACTGTGTGATGAGGAGAACGAAATGGTCTTTCTGTTATCAGCGCAGTATCCTTAGATAAGATACCCGCAATGGAATGAATTTTTGTTGTTTCAAGTGCTTCATCAAAAGTCATCGGTGGAAGAATTGAGGGAAGGCGTTTTGCCAGCATTGTTTTACCTGATCCGGGAGGACCAATCATTATAATATTATGTGCACCTGAAGCGGCAACTTCCAGGGCCCGCTTAACATTTTCCTGCCCTTTAACATCAGAAAAATCCAGTTTATATTTATTTACATTTGAAAATATCTTATCTCTGTTAGACTTGATTGGAGCTATTTGGATTTCTCCGTTGAGCAAATCTACAACTTCTTTCAGGTTTTCTAGCCCATAAACATCTATTCCCTTGACTATGGAAGCCTCCAGGGAGGAATCTTTTGGAAGAATAATTTGCTTAATACCCTTTCGCATGGCTTCAACAGTAATGGGTAATGCACCCTTAACAGCTCTTAACCTGCCATCAAGTGAAAGCTCTCCAAGAAAAACTTTTTCATATAGGGAATCATTTTTAATTATTCCATGAGCTGAAAGCAGGCCAATGGCGATGGGTAAATCGAAGGAACTGCCTTCTTTTTTTATGTCTGCAGGAGCAAGATTTACTGTTATTTTTTGAGGTTTAAGTTCATAACCACTGTTTTTAATAGCAGTATTTACCCGTTCACGGCTTTCTTTAACTGCGTTATCGGGTAAACCCACAATTATAAAACCTGGTATCTGCTTCTCTACATTCGATTCAACTTCTACCAGGTAAGCATCTATTCCATATGTTGCACTTGAATTTATTTTGGAAAGCATAAACCCTCGTTTTTCCCCTTAAAATATAATTAAAATTTTTTGATTAAGACAGGTTATTAGGTTGCAGAGATTACTTTGCCAGAATCATTTTTTTTGTTTGAGTAAATTGTTGTGTTGATACTTTATACAAATATATTCCGGATGGCAAATCACTTCCATCAAATTCAAATTTATAAATTCCATTTGATAAATAACCATTTTGTAAGATTGCAATCTCTTTACCTTCAAGATTGTAAACAACAACTTCAACATCAGAATTCTGAAGCAATTCAAATTCAATTACAGTAGTGGGATTAAATGGGTTAGGATAATTCTGTCCGAGAATAACATCTTCCATAGCACCCTGTCCAATTTTCACTATCGAAGAATATACTGCAGTACCATCATTATTAACCTGTTTAACCCTGTAGTAAATAACTCCTGCGTTAACATTTCGTTCAGCCAGGTAGGAATATTTTATCTTAACATCCTGTTGTGCATTTACTTCATATAGCTTTTCATATAATCCCTGTTCTAAAGATGATTCGATTACATAATATGCTGCACTATTAACATCTCCACCACTCCAGGTTAGTTCATAATAATTGTTCAGAATATTTAAATTCAGTTCAGGTGCTTCCGGAAAAATTGGAGCGTTTGATTTAATAAATTTAACATCCTGGTAAGTGATTAGATTTTCCGGGTTGGAAGTAAATGAATTAATATTATCAAAATTCATTTGCAAAAGTATATCCGAACTATCTGAATTAAAGTTTTTGTAATTGCTGGATCTAATAATATTATCAGCGGGTTCGTTTAGGTTTATAAAGCGAAAATGCTCAATGTAAAATGTAGAGTTATTACTTGTATTACTAAACTCAAATTCATAATCATTTGGGTTAAAAACAATTGGTAACCCAATTGTAGAAAATTTATACCCGTTACAATAAAAATTTATCTCTCCTTCGACACCAAGAAACAATATTGAAATATGATGCCATGCTTCAGAGGATATAAAGCTAGGCATCATTTTGATTTGGTTATGAAAATTTGATTTAGCAGAGAGAATCTGAAACTGGTTAGTTGATAAACTATATTCTACTTTTTTTGTTTTTACATTTTTTAATGATAAAAATTCTATTGCAGGTTTGCTTAATTTTACCCAAAAATCTGCGTATAAATTATTATCAATTTTTTGTACTACAGGAAAAACAATTCTTGAAGAGTTATCCAGACTTAAACATTGTGCAGAAATTGATGACGCTTTATAGAAAGACAGATCAGCTTTGTAAATATTTGATTTTGATGTTTGAATCAAGGGTTCGCTGCTCTGTAAATATCCCAAAACATCACTACCGTTTTTAAATACTCCTTTTATTTCTATAGAAGAGCTGGTAACATTGTAAGATGTAAACGTTATCATCACCTGAAAAAAATCCTGCTCTTTAAACTGATCTTTAGAAAAATTTATAGAGCATTTAATCAACTTCAAACCAGGTTCATTGCCGGAAACTTGATTGAAATTTACTCTACCGGAATGATTTGAAGTTTTCAATTCAATTTTAACTATTTGAATTCCATCTGCAGGATTCAATTCCAGTTCAAGTAAATCAGCATTAGTGAATCCTTTGGAAGTTACAATTGAAACTTCAAATTTTTTCCCCTCAGGGATGAACTTTGGATAGCCGAATTTGAAATTGTCCGTAACTAACTGGCTCTGGCTTAAAAAGAAAAAGCCAGAAACTAAAATTATGTATAGTACTCTGGGCATATGATTCGAAATTAAGCGAATTAATTTCAAATGTTCAACTCGAAATACAGATAGGTCTTAGTAAAAAAATTTAAAAAGAGCTCAAAATCAAACTATTTAACTTTTTTTGTTTATTTTCGAGGATTTTTTCCCGATCTTAAAAAAACATTGATTTTAGCTGTTTTTTATACTTTATTTTTGCAAAGGGTGAGAAACTTTGAAGCAGTAATATCAGAATTTAAACTGTTGCGCTGGAAGTTAATATGACTTTTATTAATTGATTTTCATCGAGTACCTGGTTTGCAATGGAATGTATATCATCAGCGGTAATGTCATCAATTCTTTTTAAAAAGTTATCAAGTGGAATGATATGGTTAAAGTAAAGAAATGAATTTGCAATTCTTATCATCCTGTTGGTTGTATTTTCTAAACTTAAGAGTATTCCCCCTTTTAAATATTCTTTAACCCTGTTCAATTCTTTTTCACTTACTTTTTTCTGTTTAAGTTTTAAAAATTCTTTACTTACAATATCCATAACTCTCTTAGCCTGATTTCCATTTGTAGAGAAATATACACCAAAAGCTGAAACATCGTGGTAAGAATTCAGGAATGAATTTATCTGGTAAGTAATACCGAGTTTTTCTCTTACTGCCTGGAATAATCGTGAGCTGCTTCCTTCTCCAAGCATAGTTGATAAAAGTTTTACCTGCATTCTCTTTTTATTGTTTAGTCCAAATGTAGAACGCCCAATAATAGAGTGAACCTGCTGGAAATCATACTCTAAAACAAGATCGTTAGTTTTTTTACTGTGGAATTTTTTCCTGTATCCGTTTATTTTCTTTTTACTTTTACTAATAAATCGTTCAGCCATTTCTACAAGGTTGCCATGCTCAACCGAGCCAGAAGCAACTATTAATAAGTTGCCGGTTTTATATTTTTCAGCGTGATATTTTTGCAGCTCAGTTGAATTAAAATTTGTAATATTTTTTTCAGTTCCTATTACAGGATAGCTTAAAGAATTTCCTTTAAAAATTACTTCTTCAAATTTATCAAATATCAATTCTTCGGGGTTATCATAAACATCTCTTAGCTCATCAATTATTACACCCGCTTCCTTCTTTACATGATTTTCACGGAATAAAGGATTCTGGATAACATCTGAAAGCACATTAAAAGTCTTACTCAAATTTTTTGTTAACCCTCGTGAATAGTAACATGTATGCTCTTTTGATGTGAATGCATTTAAATATCCCCCGTAAGATTCAATCTCATCAGATATTCTTTTTGCAGACCTTTTTTTGGTTCCTTTAAAAAGCATATGCTCAATAAAGTGCGAAATACCATTATTTTTAAGGTTTTCATCCCTTGTACCAACATTAAACCAAAATCCTAATGAAAAAGATTTAACATGAGGAACAAATTCTGAGATGATTGTTGTGCCGGTGCTAAGTTTTGTAATTGAATATTTTTCCAATATAAAATCGATTTATTTTTAAAATAAAAGATGCAAAGATAGTTACATTAATACTATTAGGAAAATTGATGAATTGCTCTTAATTATTGTTGAACTATTTTGCCCTAACGTTAATATTTTTTAACAGAGGGAACAGCTAATATTAAGCTTCAACCTTTTCGGGAAATTTTGTAAGATACTTATGATAATAATCACCAATGGCGTTATAAGCTTTTTCAAGTATCTGTTCATTTGGTAAAAATACAACTCTAAAATGTTGAGTGCCAGGAATTTGCCCAAAACCGCTTCCGGGAACAACTACTACGCCGGTTTCTTTAATTAATTCGGCTACAAAGTGGTTATCTGGTTGTATCATATGCAACCTTGGGAAAGCATAAAATGCACCTTCAGGTTTTACACAGGAGATCCCATCAATTGAATTTAATTTTTCAACAGTCAGATCCCTTCGTTTAACAAGTTTTTCTCTTGCACCAATAAGGTTAGATTGATCTCCTTCAAGTGATGGCTTAATGCCAAACTGTTCAGGATGGTTAGCAGAAAGACGTGCTCTTAAAATCTTGTTTATTGCTTCAATATAATCTAAAAGAATTTCTTTTCTTCCGCTTACAATTCCCCAACCAATCCTAAATCCGGGGACCATATAATTTTTTGATAATCCTCCGAATGTAACGCAGGAAACATCTTTATTTAATGAAGCTATTGATATGAGTTTTTTATCATCAAATAAAAGTTTATCATAAATTTCATCTGCAAAAATTACCATATCATTTTCTACAGCAAGATCAACTATTTGCTGCAGGTTTTCTTTTGTGTAAAGTGAACCTGTTGGATTATTAGGATTTATTAAAATTATAGCTTTTGTTTTATCATTTATTTTACTTCTAATATCATCAATATCTGGCAGCCAATTGTTTTTTTCGTTCAGGTAATAAGGATTTTCAATTGCTGCAAGCTTGCTCTGAATAGCAGTATAAAGCGGGTAACCGGGTGTAGGGGTTAAAACATTTTCGCCATCGTTTACTAAAGCTGTTAAACAAATTTCAATTGCTTCACTAGCTCCTGTTGTAACAAAAATATCATGAACGTTGGTAATTCCTTTTCTTTCAGCTTCTTTTTCAATTGCATCTCTTGCTTCCTGTATTCCCGAAGAAGGTGCGTAGCCGTTATCATTGTTCATCATTGCGTTGTAAGTTGCTTTTACAAGATGCTCGGGAGGTTGAAAATCAAATTGATTTGGATCTCCAATATTTAAATAAAGCATTTCTTTACCAGTTTTTGCTACTTCGTTAGCAAGAACAATTATATCCCTAACTGCGTAAGTTATGTTTTCTGTTCTTTTTGCTGGAATAATTTTTTTAGCCATTCTTTCCTCCGGATTGAACCGTTGGTTACATTGAATAATTTTAATAACAAATTTAATAGAAATTGAAATGGAATGCGATATAAAAATTTTTTCTTGTTTAATTGTGCCGCTTAAAAAAGGATAAATAGAATTGAATATATAATGTATATTTAATATTAAAGGAAGAATAGATATTAAAGGAACTAAAATGATATTTAAAAATTTATTGGTTACTATATTGCTAATGTCAAGCTGGATAGATCTTTTTGCACAAAATTCTGAAGCAGAAATTTATACACTGGATGTTACGTTAAACTATTCAGAAACTAATATTTTATTTTCGGAAAATGTTCAGGATTCATTCTATATCTATATTAAACTTCCTAAATATTACAATGAAGAAATTAGCAAATCATATCCTGTCATTTATCTGCTTGATGGCGATATTGCGTTTCCTATTGCTTACAGTGTTGTGCGTTATCTTCAATTTGGAAAATTTGTTCCGGATATGATTATTGTTGGAATAGGATACGGTGGTTTACTGGATGGATCAAAAGTTTCAAAGCGGGAAAGAGACTATACCATTTCAAAAATTGAAAGATGGAAAGACGCAGGGAATGCAGAAAACTTCAAAAAATTTTTAGAAGATGAACTTATTCCTTACCTCGAATCAAAGTATAGAATTGATGCAAGCAATCGTACATTGAGCGGGCATTCTCTTGGTGGATTGTTTACTCTGTATACTCTGTTTACAGAACCTCAATTATTTTCAAATTATATAGCTAGTAGTCCATACATTTCTTATGATGTTGATAAATTACTTTCGCTTGAAGAGAAAAATAATTGTGAAATAGATGGGGCAGGATGCAAATTATTTATTTCTTTCGGAGAAGATGAAGATAGAGAGGGATATGATTTGCCAATATCTAGAATTGTGAATCAACTGAGATTAAGAGACTCAAATTATATTAAACTTGATTTTAGAATATTTGAAGAAGGAATACATTTCAGCACTCCCTCTGAAGCAATGGTATACGGTTTATTGCATTCCTTTAAATAATTATTTTAGCAAAATTATTTTATTTCAGCTACAAAATATTTAAACAAAAAAAATCGATAGAAAAGATGTACTTCGCTATCGACCTGAACCTAAAATTATCTTCTTAAGTTAATTTTAAAAATTTCTTATATCATAACAATAAGAAATAAAATAATAGATATAATTACCGAAGTTAAAAACAAAAGACTGAATGAGTCTTTCGGTTTCTCTCTATATAAAGTAGTCATTACTAACTTGCGACCCTCACCAAATTGCGGATATAAACAATTTAGTTCCAAAATAATATTTGGAATTATCAATGGCAATATTAATCATAGCTTTTTTTATCCGGGTAATTTTCACTTAAATGACTGTAAGCAATTATAAATTAACAGATTATTAGTGCTCCCTTATTAATTAAATTTAAGTGAAAAATAATATTATTTTCTTAAATTTTTAAAATAGTATTAATAATACTTCTATTCTCGACTCAGTGCTATCAAAATCTACCACTCACCTTTCTTCATACTTTCCTTAAAAAGTGCTGCATTTTTTAAGGAGCATTAAAAATTTTTATTCAAAAAAAACAAAACTCACTTACATTTCATCTTAAGTGTATAACTGTATTGTGTTACCCCACTACCTGGTACATCGAGGTTTGTAGTTTCACCATCTTTAAAAGAAAACTCAAGAGTTCTATCTTCTTCAAGAGCAGGAAATGGCATACTTGCAGGAACAGTTTGCGTAATTGTTCCACAGATAATCTTGAAATTGCCTCCCAGATCTGAGTCACCTGTTTTTTTCAGTTGAATTTTGGCAGAACCGTCTTCAGAATAAACCACGCTTCCCTTATAATTAACTTTATAACTACTGTTCCCGTCAAATACACACTCTTCTGCACCACCCGTCCATACAGCCTGAACCGTTCCTTCTCCTTTAACTGTTGGAGGATCTGCTTCCCAATTAATTGTGCAAGGAATTGTCCCAGTACCAATGGATTCTAATAAAAACCCTCCCATATAACTATGAGTCATTGTGTGGTTATAGAGAATATTAAATTTATCAGCAGCTTCGATTTCGATTTCCATATCACCATCATCATCAAATTCCAATTTCTCAATAGAATACGGATAACGAGCCACAAAACTCCATCCACACTTTATATTTACCAGGATCACAACCAGCAGTAAACTTGGATTCAGCCTTACCTTCTTCATCCGTTCTAACTTTTTCCGGATTAAATGAACCCTCCATCTCCCTTAAGTGTAACATCCATATCTTTAGTAGGTACGCCATCACAATCGATTATTTTAATCTCTGCTTTTGTCGTTTCACCACCTTTAAGTTTTTCTTTTTCCAATTTTAATTCATTTATAGACCCCTCACCAATTGCACTTACAATAATTTCAGGATCTTCATCTCTTTTTCTCTTTTCAAAATTCCTGATGTGTTGCATAAGGGGCATAAGTTGTTCTGCTAAATTTAACCCGTTCTGTGCACCAGAAATTGAAAAATCGTAATTAGCCGAAGCTTCTACAACTCTTTCAGCC
The DNA here is from genome assembly GCA_963714405.1 of uncultured Ignavibacteriales bacterium. Lineage (GTDB taxonomy): Bacteria > Bacteroidota > Ignavibacteria > Ignavibacteriales > Ignavibacteriaceae > JAZGGS01. The sequence goes on from CAVQOH010000003.1 coordinate 19,047, forward strand.
GTTTCATTTGTCTCTACAAAAACTTTCATTAGGTAAATTCCATCAGGACTTCCCTTTTGCTATTTCATCCTGAAACAAGGTATTGATAGTTCTGAAACATATCCCTACCGGGATGGAAAATGATGAAGACTGCACCTCCTACAGAGTAATTGTCCCTCTCCAAATTCATTGATTAAAACCATTTGTCCGTCGTAAAAGTTAATACACTCACTGCTAGGATCTTATTAAATAAAGCGTGCAGGACACCATCGGCAACCATTAACATTTGCAGCCAGTCTGCTTGATCCAATCCCGAACCTGGGGTAGGTGGTTCTCTTTGCCATATATCAAATTGAAAGAAAGCAAGATCACGTTTTGGGCATTCCTGGCATTCCCATCCTTGCGATAATATTGAATTTGAGTAGATGACAATTATGATAATAAAGAATAATAAAGCTTTCATGGTACTCTCACTGTTGTGTGATGAATAATTTATTTAAGTAAAACCATTTTTTAGTTTGTACAATAAAGCTTACTTAATTTTTATTACTAAACGTTTTGTGTATCAGGTGCTTTAACTAAGAAATAACCAAAACCTAATGTGAAGAATAAATAAACGAACACTATTAACCACCCTAGGGGATTAAGAACTCCAGTAATAACTGTAATTGAGGTAACTATAAATCCGATTAGGTCGTAAACAAATAATGCAAGAATAATTGCCCTTCTTGCATCAGATTCAGATGCATTTCTTGCAAACCAGCAAAGAAACAAATTACCAAATAGCGCTGCACCATATTCCCTTGCTGTAAACATACCTCCATCGCCAAGTGTTGTGCCAAATATTGAAAGCAATTTATCCGGTATGGCAAGCATTAGAATACCAAATGCAAGACTAACCAGTGCTTTAATTATCATTAGATTTCTGAAACTCATAGCGTTTCTCCTATGAAGTTATTATTGGTGATCTTTTAAGTTATTTGATAAAAACCATTTTTTTGGTTTGAATAAAACCACCGGCTTTAAGTTGATAAAAATAAATTCCACTTGTTAATCCGTTTCCAAAAAATTCAACTTCATAATCTCCTGCTGTTTTTTCTTCGTTTACTAATGTTGCAACTTCATTTCCCAAAACATCATAAACTTTAAGTGTTACAAATTCCATTTCTGGAACTGTATAACTAATTATCGTTGTTGGGTTAAAGGGATTTGGATAGTTTTGGTATAATTTGAATTCTGTTAAATATAAATTACCATTATCTTTAATATCAGAAGTTTGCTGAGAGTATTTTATAGTGCAAAAATCAAATCCATTTACCCCACTATTATAACCTGTAACGTAAACATTTCCATCATTATCTACTTCTATATCTTGTGCGTCTGTACCCTCTAAATATTTATCCACCCAATCTTCTTCACCATCAGGTGTATATTTAACAGTAGTATAGCGTGAATTTCCTGTAACATATATGTTATTCCATCTATCTAAGGCAAGTGCCTTAGGAATATTACCTTGTTCTAATCTTCTAACCCAAGCTGTATCTCCTTGGGGTGTGAATTTAATTGTACAAAAATCTGAGGAACCGGTTGAATCTTTACTTTCACAAGCAATTATTATATTACCCTCACTATCAATCGCAATGTCCACCGGATCATCTTCATTATTTGATGGACTGTTATATCTGTAAGACCATTGAAGGTCTCCGCTAGAATTATACTTTCGCAGTAATAAATCCTCCTCTTCATGGTATCCGCTATTAACAGTAATATAAGCGTTCCCCTGATCATCAACAGCAATTAGTGGCCAGGGAACAGTAGTTAGCGAACTAATGGGGAAATACCTTATCCAGCCATTTATTACTGCACGTACCTGTGTTGTATCATCATATGTTGTTGTTCCTGCTATATAAGTTGCACCCCCCGGCGTTACTGCAATTGAAGTTGAAACATCTCCCAAGGAATCTGGCGAGTTCCACAGAGTCTGCCAGTGAAGTACTCCAATTGGTTGATAACTTATAGTTAACCAGTCGTTACCAGTACCCATAGGATGAGTACCTGCAAATACTTTCCCAGTCACATAAACATTTCCGGAACTATCTGTATCTACATCATAAAAATCGTCATCATTTGGAATCCAAAATGGCTGAACTTCATTGGCCCAAACTGTATTACCAGTAATTCCATTATATTTTATTGTAAATGCATTATTATTGCTTAACGAATCCCATATATCACCAGTTAATATTGCATTACCCAAATCATCCAAAGTAAACGCGTGAACATTGTCATAATCGTTACCTGCTCCATTATATCTTCTCTCCCACAATGTGTCACCATTAGCACTGTACTTTATAGTGTATAAATCTGCTTCAGATTCACCAGCAACATATATTTCTCCAACCTGATTTATTTTTAAGAATAGTGCCTTATCGGTGGAATTACTTGGGCCATTATAAATAGCAACCCAGTCAAGTGTTGGTTGGGCAAATAAACTATTTACAAATAAAAGAATGTAAAAAGTAATCTTGTATTTCATATATAATTCCTATTTTATTAACAACATTTTTTTAGTTTCAATAAAATTTCCGGTTTTTAATTGATAGAAATATACGCCTCCGGCGTATCCGCCTTTGGCGGAAATACCACTTGTTAACTCACCTCTACTAAACTCAACTTCATATTCTCCTGCAGGTTTATCTTCGTTAACTAAAGTTGCAACTTCGTTACCTAAAACATCATAAACTTTTAGTGAAGTAAATTCGTCTTCGGCAATATTAAATCTGATTTTAGTTGTTGGGTTAAACGGATTTGGGTAATTCTGCGAAAGTGAAAACTCTGTTGGCAATTCTTCTTCATTTTCTACAGAAGTTATTTCTCCAAACTTTACGATGGTTTTTCCATTTCCAACTACGTAACCATTGTTGGAACTGGTGAAATGGACTTCTCTGAGTATAGCATTTGTAAGCCCTGCTCCTTCAAGAGTCCAGGTTGTTCCTCCGTTTACTGTATGGAGGATTGTGCCTCCACTTCCTACAGCCCATCCTTCACTCGGAGTCAGGAAGAATACATCAAGCAATATATAAGCAGGATTTGTCTGTTGTTCTGTCCAGTTCTGTCCATCTATAGTGTGGATAATTCTTCCATTGTCTCCTACAGCCCATCCGGTATTATTATCTACAAAGTCTATACCATTATAACTGCCAGAAGGATGAGTTTGATCTGTGCTCCAGGTGCCACCGGAATAATGCACTATAACCGCCTCTCCACAGGCCCAGCCTTCTGTAGCAGTTGGGAAGGTTATAGATGCCAGGTTTATTGTTCCAACATTGGCGGTCATCGGGCTTAATCCCCCAGGTGTGATAGAGTATATTGTTCCATTAAATCCACAGGTATATCCCTGAGTGGTAGTGGCGAAATCTATGTCTGTAAGGGTATTTGATATTGTTCCGAAGAAGGGCCAGGTTAAGCCTCCGTCTATAGTGGAGTAGACAAAGCCGCTTGCTCCTCCTGAGAAGCCTGTACTTGCATCTACCATGTGGACTGCATTGGTGGTCAGGTTTGTTATCTGGGTGGAGAAGGATGCTGTTCCGTCTGCAGTTTTGTATATGTTATTTGTGCTGCTGGAGGTAATCCAACCTGTGTTGTCATCTGTGAAGAACACATCTGAAAAATCAGGTGTTCCGGAAATTGAAACTGGATCAATAACATACCAGCCATAAGATTGCCCGCCGCTCAGGTGTGTTTGGGCAAAGGAATTTAATGTGCAGAATGAGAATATTAAAATGATAAATAGTAAAACTCTTTTCATAAATATTTCTCCCTGTCACACAGAGCTCGTCGAAGTGTGACTTTCAGTCTTCGGCAGGCTCAGACTGACATAATTATTTCATAAAAACCATCTTTTTAATTTCAACAAAAGATCCTGCTTGAAGTCTGTAAAAATAAATTCCGCTTGTTAAGCCATTTCCATTGAAATTAACTTCATATTCTCCTGTAGGTTTTTCTTCGTTAACTAATATTGCGACTTCGTTACCTAAAACATCATAAACTTTTAATGTAACTAACCTTTCCCTATTTCCCTCTCCTTGGTAAGGAGAGGGATTTAAGGGTGAGGTCGAAATGGTGAATCTTATTTTTGTTGAAGGATTAAATGGATTTGGAAAATTCTGCGAAAGTGAAAACTCTGTTGGTAATTCTTCTTCATTTTCAACAGAAGTTATTTCTCCAAACTTTACGATGGTTTTTCCATTTCCAACTACGTAACCATTGTTGGAACTGGTGAAATGGACTTCTCTGAGTATAGCATTTGTAAGCCCTGCTCCTTCAAGAGTCCAGGTTGTTCCTCCGTTTACTGTATGGAGGATTGTGCCTCCACTTCCTACAGCCCATCCTTCACTCGGAGTCAGGAAGAATACATCAAGCAATATATAAGCAGGATTTGTCTGTTGTTCTGTCCAGTTCTGTCCGTCTGTTGTGTGGATAATTCTTCCATTGTCCCCAACAGCCCATCCGGTATTATTATCTACAAAGTCTATACCATTATAACTGCCAGAAGGATGAGTTTGATCTGTACTCCAGGTGCCACCGGAATAATGCACTATAACCGCCTCTCCGCAGGCCCAGCCTTCCGTTGCTGTCGGGAAGGTTATGGATGCCAGGTTTGTTGTTCCGGTATTGGCTGGTCATTGGGCTTAATCCTCCAGGTGTGATAGAGTATATTGTTCCATTAAATCCACAGGTATATCCCTGAGTGGTAGTGGCGAAATCTATGTCTGTAAGGGTATTTGATATTGTTCCGAAGAAGGGCCAGGTTAAGCCTCCGTCTATAGTGGAGTAGACAAAGCCGCTTGCTCCTCCTGAGAAGCCTGTACTTGCATCTACCATATGGACTGCATTGGTAGTAAGGGTTGTTATCTGGGTGGAGAAGGATGCTGTTCCGTCTGCAGTTTTGTATATGTTATTTGTGCTGCTGGAGGTAATCCAACCTGTGTTGTCATCTGTGAAGAACACATCTGAAAAATCAGGTGTTCCGGAAATTGAAACTGGATCAATAACATACCAGCCATAAGATTGCCCTCCGCTCAGGCGGGTTTGGGCAAAGGAATTTAGTGAGAAGAATGAAAACTGTAGAATTAAAACAAGTAAATATTTTTTCATAATTTTCTCCTTCAACTATTGTCATTACAAACGAAGTGAAGTAATCTATTAATTATCATTTAGATTGCCACGTCGCTTCGCTTCTCGCAATGACGATTATCATCTGATTAATATCATTTTTTTAGTTTGAATAAATGAACCAGCTTTTAATTGATAGAAATAAACTCCACTTGGTAGTGTAAAAGCATTTCCGCCGGAGGCGGATCCGCCTATGGCGGAAAATTCAACTTCATATTCTCCTGCACGGTTTTTCTTCATTAACTAATGTTGCAATTTCGTTCCCTAAAACATCATAAACTTTAAGTGTTACGAATCCTGCTCTGGAATTGTAAATTTAATTTTAGTGCTTGGGTTAAATGGATTTGGATAATTCTGTTCTAAGTTTAAAATTTGCAGGTAGTATTTGAAAATTATCTACACTTGTTGGGGGTTCAGTTGAGAGTAATGCATAATCAGCAAAAACAAATCCCGTGTCAGGAGCACTATCCGGTATATTTTGCACAACCAGCATAATTCCTTCTCTAGTTAAATAGAAAAAATCCTTGAACTGAAACCAGCTGTAAGCTCGCTTCATTCTTAAGCATTCTAATTCTATTCCTGGCAATTTTAATGTGCCATATCCATCTATCCAAACATCAACAATTGTGTTGTATTGATCTGTGGACTGAATCTGCCAGTTTAAATTGTATGTAGTATCATAGACAGTTATCCATTGAGTAAAACTTGATGATGGAGGATTAAATTCTATTGGGAATTTGGCAAACAATTCGTCTGGCATATAATGGGCAAACCTGTACACACTCTCAATCTTCACCTCACCAAGGAAAAAAGTTGAATCTGTATTCCATAGAAAAATTGGATTATCTACAATATTCTGAGGTCCTTCACCCATTGTAGTTCCGTTTGGAGGGAAACGTCCTGCAAGTGGCGGTAACTGAGCTACACTAAAATTTTGAAATGTAAACGGGTTTTGAATATTTATTTGAGTAAAATCATATTCATTCGGACCATTGTAATTTCCGATGTTTATTAATCCGCTTTCTCCCTCTATCACATAAAGCGGATTACCCGGCGCAAATATTTGCATTATTTCTGATCGAGTGATTGTAGTCTGAGAGTAGATAAAACTATTTGAAGAGAGGGAAAAAAGCACTATAAATATTATTAAACCGGAACTGCGATTTTTTTTAATAGTACTCATTTTATTTCTCCTTTATATAAAGAAAATTTTATGAATCGTTTTTAATTATTTCATATAAATCATTTTCTTAGTCTTAATAAATCTTCCTGCTCTAAGTTGATAGAAATAAATTCCACTGCTTAATCGTGATGCATCGAAAACAGTTTGGTGTTTTCCAGCACTTAATTCTTCATTTACAAGTGTTGTTACTTCTCCAGCTAGAATGTCATAAATTTTTAAAGTTACAAATCCTGTTTCAGGCATTTGCCATCTGATAGTTGTGCTTGGATTAAATGGATTAGGGTAGTTTTGATAAAGCTCAAAGTTGTTAGGGTTGTCTTCATTTAAAGAAATGATTCCTGCAATACCTCCGCCGTTTTGAGTAGCCATTATAAGTCCGTAATCTCCACTTACCCAACCATTGTTTGCATCAAGAAAACAAACTGAACTTACATCATACCAGGTACGTGTAGTTTGTTGAAACCAGGTATTGCCACCATCTGTAGTTCTCAAAATAGTACCGTTTCTTCCTGTTACCCAGCCGTTGTTTAAATCAATGAAATCTACAGCATGAAACAATTCTGTAGTACCGTTAATTTGTGAGAACCAGTTATCTCCACCATCTGTTGTATGTAAAATTGTTCCACTGATACCAACTGCCCATCCGTTTTCAGAATCAACAAAATCAATCCCTGCAAATCTTGCCATTGTTCCAGTTGTTTGTTGTACCCAGGTAGTTCCACCATCAGTAGTATGAATCATCTCACCTTCCAGACCACCTGCCCAGCCCTCAGTTCTGCTAATAAATCTAACCGCATGTAAAGGGATAGGATAAATACCGCTGTTCTGTTCGGTCCAATCAACACCTCCGTTGGTTGTGTGGTAAATCACTGATAAACGACCAACAGCCCATCCATATTTTCCATCAACAAAATCTAGTGACAACAGATCGGTACCCAATGTATCCATACGTCTCCAAAAATTTCCTCCATTTACTGTCCGCATCACTATGCCCTCATCTCCCACTGCCCAGGCAGTATCGTTGTTGATACAGTCCATCGCAAATAGATTAAAGGGTGCTATAGCCTGTTCTTCCCAATATTCTCCGCCGTATTGAGTATGCAGAATAACACCACCGTGACCCACAGCCCAACCGTGAAGCATATCTACAAATTTTATCCCGGCCATCCATCCCCTTGGTCCTTCATTTTTAACATTCCAGGGAAAACCGTTGTTAGTGGTATTTATTATAACTCCATCCTCTCCAACAGCCCAAAGGTTATATTGCGCATTTATGGCATTAAGATTATAATCAGTTCCGCTAACCTGTGTAAACCAGGTAAATCCACCATCCTGAGTAGATATCATTGTGCCATTACTGCCGCAAGCAAATGCACGGTTCATATCAAAATTTCGCACACAAAAAAGTTCTTCTGTTATTGCACCTGTAGGTTCTTCAATCCATGTTGTACCGCCATCGCTGGTACGGTATAAACGCCCATTTGATCCAGAAATATGTCCGTAAAGATTATTTAGAAAATCCACTGAGTAGAAATCTATCGAGGTTCCTGCACTTTGGGCTGTCCAGCTTAACCCGCCGTTTGATGTATAAAGTATTGTTCCATTTAAACCAACTGCCCAGCCAATAGCAGGAGTTACAAAACATATTTCATTAATTGGAATTGAAACACCTGAATTTTGAGATTGCCAGTTTGTACCTCCATCTGTTGTTTTAATAATTGTCCCAGCAGTTCCTGTAGCCCAACCAGTGTTGCTATCATAGAAATATACATCGTATAGAGTTGCATTGGTATTACCGTTCTGAATTACATAAGAAAACCCGCCGTTGCCGGTATGCATTATCAAACCATTGTGTCCAACGATCCAACCTTGGTTTGAATTTATAAACCACACTCCATACAAAGGATCAGTTCCGTAAAATTGCTGATCCCAGGAATTTCCTCCATCCAAAGTGTAGATGATTGTACCCTGGTTACCCACAGCAATACCGTTCATAGAATCTGGGAAACAAACATCATGCAATTCATTGGGTTGGGGATATGGATTTTGCCAGTACCAACCTCCTTGAGCAAATGAGGTTGTACTAACTAGGATAAATTGAATCAGTAAAATCAGTATATAATTTTTCATTTTTTTCTCCTATTTAAGAAAAACCATTTTTTTAGTTTTAATCATCTCTTGTCCTGAATTTATTTCAGGACCTGTAACTCTTAATTGATAAAAATATATTCCGCTGGATAGATTCCCGCCATCGCGGGAATGACGGTTAATATCGAATTCTACTTCATATTTTCCTGCAGGTTTTTCTTCGTTTATTAATGTTGCAATTTCATTACCTAAAGCATCAAAAACTTTAAGCATTATAAATCCAACTAGTGGAATTGTGAATTTAATTTTTGTTAAAGGGTTAAAAGGATTGGGGTAGTTTTGCATCAAAGAAAAACTTTCAATATTCTTTGTATAATCATTCATCAACTCTACTGAAGTAGGTTTTAGTAATTCATAAACAAACAGAATTGATGGAGATCCAACCAATACGCCGCCTAAAGAAAATGTCCCGGGAACAAAATCTGATGTGGTAAATAATCCTCCTGCAACTGCATTTGGCTGCCCAATTCCTATATCGCTGAGTACATCGTGTGTAACTCCAGTAAAACTACCAGATAAAATATTAAACTGATGAATTAGTTGTGGTGAGGGAATTGAATCTCCTCTTTCAAATATCCATAAATATGGTCCTCCCGAACTAACATTATCATACGCAATACCGGTAATAAACGGAAGCCAAATATTGAAAATGTTTAACACTATCCCCGATCGGGAAATAAGTGCCAGAGGATCATTCCAGCTGCCAATCCAAAAAGCATCATTATTTTCATCATATGCAACGTGCCTAATATTAAAGGGTGCAGTTATAGTACCGACAAGTGATTGCGTTGAAAAATCCATTTGATAAATCGTATGAGAACCATTTCCTCCGTACATATAAGTTCCATCAAAGGCGATATCATTCAGATTACTAACACCAGGAATAGAAAAAGTATCAACGGGATTTCCTGAAGAATCATATTTATAAATTAGATTATTAAAACCATTAGTTATATAAAAATAAGTTCCATCAAACTCTGCTCCTGTTCCATCAATTAAATTTACACTTAGCTGAATATCCCAGATATCTAAATGATCTCTTTGAATGGAATTATTTGTGAGGCTTTTATAATTTGAATGGTTTTGTTGCAGTAAACAATTATTGAAGGAATAAGAAAGCCAAATAAATAGAACACAAAGGAGAATATTTTTTGAAAACATAACCCTGCCCTAATGTTCAACAAACGTTTTTTCAGAAATCTATATTTAAATCAACCATTTTATTTTGAATAAATCAATTAACAATTGGCAAATAAAAAAGCCCGGCTAATCTTAGCCGGGCTTTGTGAGGAATATTTTAAGTGAGTTTATTTAAGAATAGACATCTTTTTCGAATCAGTAAATTTATCTGATTCAATCCTATAAACATAAACCCCTGAAGAAAGATTTGCAGCATCAAAAATGAATTCGTGGAATCCACTTTCTAAAGTACCGTTAAATATTTCAGCTACTTTTTCACCCAACATATTATAAACATTAAGCTGCAACTGAGTTTTAACTGGTAATGCAAAATTAATTTTAGTTGTTGGATTGAAAGGATTCGGATAATTTTGATATAAAGCAAATTCTTTTGGATTAGTAACATCAATTTCAACATTGATTACTTCAGAATAACTGTACGCTCCGCCAAAATCAATTTGTTTTAATCTATAGCTGTATGATCCTACAGGAATTTCTTTATCAGTATAAGAATAATTTTGAATTTCGGTTGTAGTGCCATAACCTTCAACAAAACCAACTGTTACAAAATCACCGTTAGAACTTCTCTGTATTTCAAATCCTTGATTGTTTATTTCAGAAGCAGTAGACCAGCTTAGAGTTACTTCGTTATCACCAGTAGCTGCAGTAAAGGAAGTAAGCTCAACAGGAACGATATAAGTACCGTATACTAAGAAGTTATCAAGTACCCACCACCAATCCCATCCTGGCTGCACACTTCTTACTCTTACACTTACATTTGATTGACCTGCTAATAGTGAAGTTACATCTATTGCTTCGTGCGTGGCACGAATATCTGATCCAATCTGAACCCAAATTCCTGTCCAGGTTGAACCTCCATCTGTACTTACTTCTACGTGTGCTTCATCCTGTGCATCTATCACATTCCAGTCATTATCAAATTCTATCCAGATATCTCCTGTGTAAGATGAAAGATCGAGAACAGGAACTATTGTTGCTGTTGATAAAAATGTTGTACCGCTTCCGCATTCATCTGAATCTGCGGCAAGTACTCCACCTGATGAAGTTGGAGGCAATGTGTAAGTATTTGGATATGTTGGTAAGAATATCTCCCAATCACAGTTTCCACCATTATTGGTAACTGTCCACTGTCCCATTCCACTTTCAAAATCATCAAAAAATAATGAATCCACTACTACGTTTGGATCTGTTTCTGTTGTAAAGCTCCATACCGGGCCGCTTGTATTACAGGTATCTCCTACTTCTACCACCTGCCAGAAGTAATCTGTTGAATAATCAAACGGACCTACTGTTATTGTCCAGCTTGTTGCCAATGTTCCACTTTGAACTAAAGACATTGAGCCGGGACTTGTTCCAAAATACAGCTCATTTGTTAATGCACCTGCACCGTTGCTCCAGGTTAATTCTGAAAGGTTTATTGATACTCCAACTGTCCCATTTGCAGGATTTGGATTTGATGGCATCTCTACAGGGCATCCTCCAGCTCCCATATCAACTGCTGCCCAAAATGCTGCGTGGAACAGACTTGTACCATTGTTATTTCCACCTGATGAGCTGCATCCTCCGTGTGTGTGAACTCCCACTGCTGCATTGGTTAATCCATCTATTACAGGGCTTCCTGAGTTTCCGCCCTGTGTATCTGTTACATATCTCATTGTTGTGCCGGATGAACCTGCATTTGGTCCTATATGTGTCTGCTGTGTTTGATTTGCTGTGCCATCATCTACTCCATAACCGGTTATCCGGATTGAATCAGGACCCAGATCCTGCACAAGTGGCCAGTATGCGCCTTGTGCTGTTTTTGGCATTAAACCGGTAATTGAATTTGGAAATACTTCAAATACTCCCCAATCATTTCCTATTCCACTGCCTGTACCTACAATAGTGGTTGCATCAACACTATACTGATCTTCTGGTGGTGGATGTTGTATAGTTCCACCAGGTAAGGAAAGCGGAACATTAAATTCCATAACATTTGCTCCACCTAAGCAGTGCCCTGCAGTTGCGATTTTTCCATTCGGAATGATCCAACCTGTACAACCAATGCTCAGCAGTCTTCCTGTAGCTGGTTGATTTGATGCTATCCTGTCATCCGTAGGACCGCATATACTATTGTAAGGTGAACTCGTAGCCCACTCTCCAACTACTACCTCGTTAACATTTACAAAAATATTTACATCAAACGGGGCTGCAAATAACTGAATCTGCACTTCTTCACCGTTAAAGAATGCACTGAATTCATTCCATTGCTGTATGCTTACTGCATCAAGCTTTTGCCAATAACCATCGTGAATTGAAGTTATAAGTAAATAACTTTCACGTCCAAGATCATTCTTACCAAAATGAATTTGAAGCCACGGTGCATCATCAACTCTTACAATTTCAGAATAAACTTCTATAATGTTACCTGCCTGGTTGCTTCCATTGTAGTAACCTGATTCCAATTCGTAAGATTGGATATAAAATGGAATTTCTGCTGGCTGGGCAAGCATAATTGAAGTTGACAGAAATAGAAGAGAAAACATGAATAGGAAAAGATTTTTCATAGTTATCCTTCGTTGTTAATTGTTATTTGGGTTAGTTTATTGAAATGATTATTTCTGAGAATCACGATTATCAACTATCCGAAGTGCCTGTTTTGAAAATAGAATTATCAAAAAATTTTAAGCAAGTTAGTAAAAATTCTATTTCGATCAAATTAGCAAATGAAATAATATTTGGAAAATATAAAGTGCTAAACGCAATTATTATTTTAGTAAAACCATCTTTTCAGTTTCAATAAAAGAACCAGCTTTAAGTCGATAAAAATAAACTCCGCTTGGTAATCCTTTTCCATCAAATTCAACTTCGTAATTCCCTGCAGGTTTTTGTTCATTTATTAAAGTTTCAAGTTCATTTCCCAATACATCGTAAACTTTTAGTGATACAAATTCTTTCTCTGAAATCCGAAATTCAATTTTTGTAGTGGGATTAAACGGATTAGGATAATTCTGAGCTAATTCAAAATTAAATGGTAAAAGAGGTTCCTCATTTTCTACTGATACAGCAGTTGTATCACCGTAGACTGTTCCATCAAGAATGCAGCCTTTGAGGACAATCCAGGTATCACCAAAATCAAAATAAAAATAAATGCTATCCAGCCCGATATCCTGAGTTAATGAAAATATCGGAGGATGAAGTGTATATTCTTCAAAAACCTTTTTAGGTTTTGTTAGCCCCCATTTTTCAAATGTAGTTTCGGCGTACATTGTTGTAAACATCACCGTGTTAAATCCCATCCTGAAACTGGAAATTGTATCACCCACTTCAGCTAATAAATCATAAGCAACGTATTCATTTTCAGGCAATGATTGATCTTCATAATACCTGTGAACTTTTCCATCTGATGAATCTATCCTTTCCAGAACAAAATTTTCCCAAAGTGTTTCATCGATAACTTTAAAATAATACTTACCATTTGGTGCGATTGTATCTCCAATTACTTCTTTAATTAGTATATCGCTTGAACCGTGCGGAATCGTATCATAATAAATTGTGCTTTCATCATAAATCCATTTATTCCCAATTACCAGTGGATAATAATTTAAAACCTCATCAGGAATTGGAAGGTTTTTAATTATCTGAATTGTATCAGGAGTGATTTCGTAAATTTTATATTTTGTTGCAGCATAAAGTATATTTGAGTTTGATTTCTTGTAAATGCCGACAATGTTTCGTTCTAAAGTTTTGTAAAGTGTGAAGTCATCTCCATAATTTGTTGAAAGATAGATGTTTTTTCCATCCGCAAGGTAAATTTCACCTTGTACTGCGCTATTTATTGAGATAAATAATCCACCTGGTGAAGTGTGCTTAACTTCCCATGTAAATGCTTCACCATTGTTTGAAGATATTTTTAATTCATAATTATTATTGTAATGGTTTCTAGCAATTCTATAAATGTAATTCCCGTCAGGATCATAATGATATTGTTGTTCCCAGTATGTCATAGCTGAATCGACCAAGTAAAAAGTATTTCCTCCATCTGTAGTTTTATTCAGTTTATAATCCATTATATTTCGTACAAAGAAGCTTTGATCGTCATAGTGAGTTAATGAAACTATCCGGTATATACCGTGAACTCTTTCCCAATTCCAACCACCATCTGTGCTATTAATAGTAACAGTAATTCCTAAGGAATCATTAACAGATACCCCGGCAAAAAGTAAACTATCATTCTGTTGAGAAATCTGGATATTATAAACAACTCCATTTGTATTATAAATATTTTCACTGTCAAATCTTCTGATAAATGTATGCTCATTTAATAGAGTTGTCTCTGTTGCACCACCGTATATGTAAGTTGAAGGATTGTTTGGCCAAAATGTGTAATCAACGACTTCAAAATCATCAGGTATTTGGAGAATTGTATCGATTCGATTATAACTTTCCAGGAAAAGAGTATCAATACCTGATATCAATTCATAGTGATAAATGTCATCTCGAATTTCCGGGAGCAAATTAGAGTAATCAGTTATGGAGTGAATTCTATAAAACAAATGTGTATGGGCGGATTGATCCTCCATTCCCTTAAGCTCAGAGAATTGCGGTGAGATGTTTTGAGAGAAGCTATTTGAAAAGAAAAAAATCAAAACAATACATACTACCCACTTCAAAGTACCTCCCTGATTGTTTTGGCTAAACGTATGAAATTAAAAGATGAGATTCAATAAATAATTTTAGTATTCAGAAGAACGCTGGCGAAGAATTTCGAACAGAAGTATTCCAGCTGCTACAGAAACATTTAATGATTGCAGTTTCCCAAGCATTGGAATTTTTACAAGAAAATCACATTTATCTGCGGTAAGTTTTCTAATTCCCTTTTCCTCATTTCCAACGATAAGTACTATAGGAATTTTGTAATCAACTTCGGTGTAAGGTTTTGCATTGTCTAAGGATGAACCCACAATCCAAAATCCATTTTGCTTTAGCTCATCAATTGTATTTGCAAGATTGTTTACCTGTACAATTTTCACATAAGCTGTTGCTCCTGCTGAAGTTTTAACAACAGTTTCATTTATTGGTGCGCTGTTATTTTTTGTTACAATAATACCATTTACACCACTGCAATCTGCGGTTCTTAAAATAGCGCCGACGTTGTGCGTATCCTGTATGGAATCTAAAATTAAAATTAAAGGCGAAGGTGTTTTTTTGGTTGAAGATATTATTTCATCCAAAGAATAAAATTTATACGATTGCTTAATTGCAGCAACTCCCTGTGCATTTCTATTTTGTATTAGCGTTCTGAATTTTTCTAATGGAATCTGGTTGCATTTTATTCCCCGTTTTTTTGCTGCAACTCTAATTGAGTTTATTATTTTTCCCTGCTGCCCAAAAAGGATGTAAACCTGCTCAATTTCTTCTCCGGAGTTTATAGCTTCGAGTACAGGTTTTCTACCGATTATTAAATTCATTTAATCTTTTTTTAATAATACAATTATGATCTCAGAATAACATTTTTATTTTACTGATTTCATTTTAACAGTTTTACTGAGTTTATAAAAACCTACAATGCCTATTGTACCTAGAACAAATGCAATTAGCTGTGCTTCAGAAAATCCAAATAAAATTCTTGGATTTAATCTTATAAACTCAACGAGGAAACGTGAAACGGAAGAAAGAATAAGGTAGAGCATGAAGAATTTCCCGGTTGGCCAATCATTTTTCCTCATCTTCCATAAAACAAAAAATATAATTGCTGCTGCAATAGCTTCATAAACTGATGTTGGATGTAAAGGTGTGTTATCGGGTACTACTCCATTAGGATAAGATTGAGCAATTTCAGATCCTCGGAACATAGATGATGGAGGCATAGTCCCGTTTTCGTAATTTGTCCCCCAGGGTAAATTTGTAGGAATTCCATAATCACCATCTCCGGCAAGATGGCAGCCAATTCTGCCTGAAGCGTAGATAAATAAAAGTGGAAGCGGAAGAGTATCCGCAGCAAATAGGAATGGTATTTTTTTCTTCTTTACGTAAATGTAAAAGACTAGTAAGCCAAGAATGAATCCACCGAAAAAAGTTGAGCCATTAGGATTGAGTAAAAATGAAACCGGTTGCTGCACAAACGCATCCCAATTTTCAATCAGGAAAAGAAGTTTACCTCCTATTAATATTGAAATAATTGCCAGTAAAGTAACTTCAAGCGTGTAGTAAATATCCAGAGCTTTTCTTTTAGCTTCGTAGTAAAGAATAGTTGTTGCACCAAGTGCACCTATCGCTTGCATAAAACCAAAACTGTAAACTGTAAGCGGACCGATATTAAAGAGTTCGGGGTACATTTATGCTTTTATCTGATTGATAATTTCTTCGGGGGAATTTAGTGGAATTATTTTTTGTTCACCGGTTACCATGTTTTTCAAATTTGTATTTCCCTGCTCATATTCTTCGCCTCCAACAAATAGTGTAAAGTGTGCGTTTAATTTATTTGCTTCGCGCATTTGTGCTTTAACGCTTCTTTTAAGATAATCAAAATCCGTTTTAAGATCAGCTCTGCGAAGTTTTGCTGCAATCTCGTTTACTACAGTTTCAAGTTCATTTTCAAGTCGTATTAAATAAACATCTATTGATGGATCATCTAGTTTAAAACTTTTTTCATTTTCACAGGCGAGTAAAATTCTTTCAATTCCCGCAGCAAATCCAACTGCGGGAGTAGGTTTTCCGCCTAATTGCTCTACAAGCAGATCATACCTTCCACCGCCAAGAAGCGCACTTTGTGCGCCAACTTTACTGCTGATAATTTCAAAAGTGGTTTTTGTATAATAATCCAATCCTCTTACAAGTTTTGGATCAACTTCAAATGGAATATTAATTTTTGTAAGACATTCTTTAACATTTTCAAAATCATTTTTGCTTTCATCATCAAGGTTATCAATCATCATCGGTGCACCTTTAAGTAATTGTTGATCAGATTCAACTTTGCTATCAAAAATTCTAAGAATGTTTGTATTAAATCTTTTTCTACTGTCTTCAGAAAGATTATCTTTATTATCTTTCAAAAAATCTTTTAGCAACTTTTTGTATTGCTCTCTAGATTGAGGAACACCAAGTGAATTTATTTTTACTGTTAGATCTTTTAAGCCAAGTGAACGTAAAATATCATAAGCAATTTGAATTAATTCTGCATCAAGTAAAGGAGAGGCACTGCCAATCGCTTCGCCACCAAACTGATGAAACTGGCGAAATCTTCCAGCCTGCGGTCTTTCCTGTCTAAACATAGCAGCAATGTAATACAACTTATTCAATGGCTGCTGCCCACCTAGTGAATGCTCAATAAAAGCTCTAACAACAGCGGCAGTCATTTCAGGTTTTAACGTTAAGCTGTTCTCTCCTTTGTCTTTAAAAGTGTACATCTCTTTGCCAACTATATCAGTATCTTCGCCGATACTTCTGGCAAAAAGTGATGTTTCTTCAAAAACAGGTGTTCTTATTTCTTTATAGTTAAAATTTGCGAAGACTTGTTTAACAATGTTTTCTAAATGATGCCAGCGGGGAGCTTCGGTAGGCAACAAATCTTTTGTTCCTTTAATCGCTTTTATCATTAAGCATAAAATTAAATTATAAAAGAATTTATTTTAATAGAAGATAATTTAAACATCGTTGTAATTTTGTTCTTCTTCTTCAAATATTTTTAGTATTTCAGATTTTGTTTCAGCTACAAGTAGCTTCTGCCTGAAATCATCTTTATTCATCAATCTTGAAATACGGCTGAGTGTTTTTATATGTTTGCTTACAAGTGTGTCTTTCCCCACAAGTAAAAAAACAAGATGAACCGGTTCGCCATCTAAAGCTTCATAATCTACAGGATGACTGGTTTTACCAAATGCGGCAATTATATCATTTATTGAATTTGTTTTTCCATGCGGTATTGCAAATCCTTTTCCAACACCAGTGGACATGATTTTTTCTCTATCGAGAACAGCTTTTCTTACATCTTCAATATCGTTAACCAGTTTATTGTCTTTGTGCAGATCTATCAGTTCGTTAATAATATCTTCTTTATTATAACTTTTAAAATCTGTTAGGATAAATTTTTCTTCCAGTAATTCAAATACTTTCATATATCGGGATAAAATATTTTATAGTTAATTAATAATAGTTTAGTGCGAAGTTAATAATACATTAAGCGTTAAGCAATCCTGTTTAGTCTTTACAATTTAAATAGGATGATGTTCATTAAATTTCTTTAAACGAAATTCAAGGTCTTCAAATTGATCCCGTTGAACAAGTGAAACACAAGCTCTTACACCTTCCAGTCGTTCGCTTCCCGTAATTGCAAGCGAGATTGCGCTAATACCATAATATATCAATTCACCTAAAAGTTGTTCGCCTGTAAAACCAGGATATGAAAATGTAAAATAAAAACCATCTGCAATCGGTTCATCTTCATCCATATCATAAACGATATTGAATCCATTTTGCGTAAAAAGTTTTTTCATGATTTTGGCTTTTTCGCCGTACTCTTTAACAACATCAACAAAATTAAACTCTGCATTATTGGCAGCTTTTAACATTGCCGCCAGTGCATACTGTGCAGAATGAGTTACACCAGCACTTAGTGAATAAACCGTTCCAAAAATCATCGTGTAACCAAATGAATCGGAATTGTAAAACCTTTTAAGATCAGGACACTTTTTTGTATACAGTTTATCAGAGATTGCCATTATACCGATTCGCTGCCCGGCATAACTAAAAGCTTTTGAGCTTGAGATAAACAAAATATAATTATCTGTGTACCTTGCAGCAGTTGCCTGGAAAGGCGGTTTACCTGGAGTGTAAAGATCTTTTCTAAAATCCATTGCCACGTAAGCAAGATCTTCCAAGACAACCACGTTGTATTTATCAGCCATCTCTGCAATTATTTTTAGTTCATTTTCTGTAAAACAAATCCAGGATGGATTATTCGGATTTGAATAAAGCATGCAGGAAATATTTCCTTTTGAAAGGATTTCTTCAAGTTTATTACGGAGTTTTTCACCACGGTAGTTGTAAACATCAAATGTTTCATATTTAATACCTAATACATTGCATTGCTGCTTATGAACAGGAAACCCGGGATCGATGAAAAGCACAGTATCTTTTTCTTTATACATTCTGTTTACTGTCAAGAAACGCAGCAAAACCACCCTGCATTGAACCAACTGTTGGAATACAACCTTCGGGATTTATATCAATATCCAAAAAAAGTTTTACAAAACGTGAAGCTTCAGTTTTTAATGAAGGAATTCCCTGTATATCAGGATAAATTGATGCCACACCTTTTTTCAAAGCCTCAATTTCTGCATTTACACCTATCTTTGCAGGAGGCAAACCGGGAATTCCCATTTCCATTCTAATAAATTTTTCACCGGTTTGTTTTTCAATTACATCAACAAGTTTTTTTATTTCGCGGATGGAGGCTTTACCAACATTTTCAAGATTGCTATCATTAAGTGCCTTTGTAACGATTTCATTGTTAATTGGGGTTTCTTGCATTACAATCCTCTTTGTAAGTACGGTTTAAAAATGAATATTTAAACTTACTTAGAATCTGAATTTTTTACCTAAATTAATTTACGTGAACCCTATTTGTGATACCTACACCATCAAACGGAGCTAAGACGGTAAAGTATTTATTATTTTAAAAGAATCATCTTTCTTGATTCCTTAAAGTTTCCTGCTTCCATACGATAATAGTAAATTCCGCTGGCAAGACTTCTGGCGTTAAAAAATACTTTGTAGCTCCCTGCTTGTTTAGTTTCATTAACCAAAGTCTCAACTTCTTTCCCGAGTGCATTAAAAATCCTTAAGGTTACTAATAGCATTGCAGGAATTTGAAAACTTATAATAGTTGATGGATTAAAGGGATTAGGATAATTTTGATTAAGTTGAAAAGAATTCGGAGATGAATTTTCATCATCAATTTTTGTTGGTGCATCAATCTGAATGTTCAACATCATTCCATCATCTTCATGCTCTAAGTTATGACAGTGCAGAAGATACCTACCTGTATAATCATTAAATTTAACTAACACCTGCACAGTTTCATTAGGATTTACTAGTACAGTATCTTTCCAACCTTTATCATTGGGGAAAAGATTTGTGTTTCCGTTTCTTGAATAAACCTGGAACAAAACTCCGTGAACATGCATAGGGTGATAATTATTTGTGTTGTTAATAAATTTCCATTCTTCAAGTTCATTAAACGGAATTACTTCATCAATTCTATTAATATCATAGGTTAGTCCATTTATCCTGTGCATCCCGCTTCCCATCATTCCCTGGCTCAATGTGAATGTTCGGATTCCTGTTATGTTATTAATATCATAATAATTAATTGGTGGAAGATTTTGCGGTACTGCTCCTCCTGACGATAAATCGCCAACAATATCGAATCGAATTAAATCCATTTGTGCTCCTTGGTTTCCCACTCCGCTGTAAGCTTGTGATTGCAATGTTACTGAATTACCGATGCTGTATGGGAAAAAATCAAAAAGTATATCCAATCTTTCTCCGGGAGAAAGAAAAACATTATTCATTTGAACTGCTTCATCCTTCAATCCACCATCGGTAGCAACAACCCAGAAAGGTGAGTTATCTGAAATCGCAATTTTATATACTCTTGCGTTCGATCCGTTTAACAGTCTGAATCTGTAAAGTGTTTTCTGAACTTCAAAATAAGGTTCCGGTGTTCCGTTTATTAAAGGTAAATCGCCAAGATAACCCAACATTCTATCCATCATATTTGGAGCATAATTAAACTGCGGCTGGTAGGCTGAATGTCTGTCCTGGATTAATAATGGCACATCAAATTCGCCTGTTGGTAAACCATATTGAAGTTCATCATCATCGTCAACAATAAAAAATCCGGCATAACCTTTATAAACATGCTTTGCTGTAAGATGATGCGCATGTGAATGATAAAAAAATGTACCTGCTTTTTGAATTACCGGGAAAGTGTAAGTGTAGCTGTTACCTGGTAGAACAGCATCCTTTGGTTGTCCGTCCATTAATTCCGGGACAAGCAAACCGTGCCAATGAATTGTTGCCTCTTCCGTATACTGATTTTCAAAAAGGACAGAAAAGTTGTCTCCCTTCTGAACGCGAATAGTTGGAGCAGGATAAGAATTATTTAATCCCAATATCTGTGTTGTTGTACCCGGCCATACTTCTACATTTGCAGAATTAAATATTAAAGATTCTCCAGGTTGCAACTCTGGAGGAAACCGTAACTGGTTACCAACACGCAGAGAATTAGGTTGATTGCTGAATGCCAAAAATTTTGGTGAAGCCAGCACTGCACTAGCTAACGCAGATTTGATTATAAAGTCTCTTCGTTTCATTATTCTCCAAGTTTTTGAAAACTGGTTAAAAATATTTGGTTTAGCATAAATCTTCCGGTGCCAAAACACCGGAAGAATGTTGAAAGATTACTTCGCTTCAAAGCCATTTTCTTCAAGATTTTTTTTGGCTTTTTCAAGTGAAACCTCTTTAAGTTTCATTCCACATTGTGGACATTCTCCCGATTCATCAGAAACAACATTCCAGCACATCTGATCCTGGTAAACTTTTCCGTCACCGTTTTCATCAATTGCTGCAAGGTCTATTGTGTCTTCGTGAACCATTGATTTGTTATCCTGCATCATTTCTTTATGATCTGATCCCATTATTTTGTCGTGATCCGTATGTTTATGCTCATCTTTTTTCATTTCCATATTATGATCATGCTTCATGTAAGATTTTAATGAATCTTCCTGGGCAAAAGATATTCCAGCAGCGAAAATTAAGATGAGTAAAATTGCCGCGCTGATGATTTTCATTTGGTTTAACATTTTGTTTCTCCTTTAATTATTAGTTAGGATTGTTGATTAGTTTGAGATAATAATTTCTTTAATTCTCTTTTTTTAATTGCATAGAATATTGCGGGGAACAGTGTCAGTTCCATTATCATACTCGTTAATATTCCTCCTACCATCGGTGCAGCAATTCTTTTCATCACATCTGATCCCGCACCTAAACCAATGAGTATAGGGAGCAATCCAAGCATAGTTGTAAGAACGGTCATCATCTTGGGTCGGATTCTTTTAACTGCTCCTTCAAATATTGATTCTCTTAAATCAGACAAATTATTTAACACTCCGTTCCGTTTGAATTTCTCATAAGCAAGATCAAGGTAAAGTAGCATAACAACACCAGTTTCTGCACTTACACCAAGCAAAGCGATTATTCCAACCCATACTGCCACGCTCATATTATAACCAGCAAAGAATAAAAACCATACAGCGCCAACCATAGAGAACGGTAAAGTCAATAGTACAATTCCGGTTTTAGTCATTGATTTCATATTCATATAAAGAAGAACGATTACAATTAATAGTGTAAGTGGAATAACCATCGAAAGATGTTTGGATGCACGCTCCATATATTCATACTGTCCGCTCCATTTAAGTGAATAACCTGCAGGAAGTTCCAGATTATCTTTTATTATTTGTTTGGCATCAACTATAAAAGTGCCTACATCAACATCTTTAATATCTACATAAACCCACGTATTAGGTCTCGCATTTTCTGATTTAATCATTGGCGGACCTTTTCTAATTATAATCTTACCCAACTGCTCAAGTGGAATGCTTCCACCTTTGGGAAGTGAAACTAAAACTCGCTGTAACGCATCTATGTTTTCCCTATAATCTCGTTGATAACGAAGATTAACAGAATATCTTTCCAATCCTTCAACGGTTTTTGTGATATTCATTCCACCAACTGCAGACATAAACACATCCTGCACATCTGCCACGGTTAACCCGTAACGTGCTATTTCATCTCGATTAATTTCGAAATCAACATAATTCCCACCAACAGATCTTTCTGCATAAGCTGATCTTGTTCCCGGAACGGTTTTCATCAACTCTTCAACCTGCTTTCCCAAATCCTGTAAAACATTTAAATCCGGCCCGGCTATTTTGATTCCAACGGGAGTTTTAATTCCGGTTGAAAGCATATCAATTCTTGTTTTTATCGGCATTGTCCACGCGTTTGTTAAACCGGGAATCTGGATTGCAGTGTTCATTTCTTCAACCAGTTTTTCGGGAGTCATCCCTTCACGCCATTCATCCTGCGGTTTCAATCGGATTGTAGT
This sequence comes from uncultured Ignavibacteriales bacterium, assembly GCA_963714405.1. GTDB lineage: Bacteria > Bacteroidota > Ignavibacteria > Ignavibacteriales > Ignavibacteriaceae > JAZGGS01. The sequence goes on from CAVQOH010000003.1 coordinate 41,885, forward strand.
TTCAATCATTGTAAGCGGAGCCGGATCTGTTGCAGTTTCAGCCCTGCCGATTTTTCCAAATACAGATTTAACTTCAGGAAATGATTTTATGATCTTATCTGTTTGCTGGAGTATTTCTCTTGCTTTTGTAATGGATATTCCAGGTAAAGTTGTTGGCATATAAAGCAAATCTCCTTCATACAACGGAGGCATAAACTCTGAGCCAAGCTTTGAAAAAGGAATATAGGTAGCCAGAACTATTAACAAAGCAGCAGCCATTACCCACCATCTGCGCTTCATTACAAAATCAACAACAGGATGATAAATCTTAACAAGTAATTTTGTTAACGGATTATCTTCTTCTTTTTTCATTTTACCGCGTACAAAATACCCGATTAAAACAGGTACAATTGTTATCGCAAGTATTGCTGCACCAGCCATCGCATATGTTTTCGTAAACGCAAGCGGTCTGAATAATCTTCCTTCCTGCTGTTCAAGTGTAAAGACGGGAAGAAATGAAATTGTAATTACAACCAGGGAATAAAAGATTGAAGGTCCGACTTCTTTTGCAGATTGTAAAATCAATGCCCAGTGCTGTTTCCTTTCTTTAAGCGGTTTATCCTGTTCAGCCGACAGATGAGATGCAGCATTTTCCACCATTACAATTGAAGCATCCACCATGGCCCCGATTGCAATTGCAATTCCACCAAGGGACATTATGTTAGCATTAATTCCCTGCAGTCTCATAATCAAGAATGAAATAAGTACTGCAGTTGGAAGAGTGAATATCGCAACAAAACTACTACGCACGTGGAGAAGGAAAGCAATAATAATCAGGGCAACAATTATTGTTTCTTCAATCAACTTGCTGCTTAGATTATCAATCGCATTTTCAATCAATCCTGAGCGGTCGTAAGCTACATCAATTGTTACATCTTCAGGCAAAGATTTTTTTAACTCTTCAATTCTTTCTTTAACTCTTTCAATAACTGCGAGAGCATTTTCACCAAACCGAATTACAATTATTCCGCCTACAGTTTCTCCTTCACCGTTCCAGTCGGCAAGTCCTCTTCGTAATTCAGGTCCTATATTAATGGTTGCAATATCTCTTAGATAAATTGGTGTACCTGTACCTGATGATACACCAATCGAAATCTTTTCCAGATCATCAGTACTTTTTATATAACCGAGACTTCGAACCATGTACTCCATTTCACCCATTTCAAGAAGTCTGCCGCCAACATCATTGTTGCTTTGCTTTATTGCCATTTTAACTTTTTGAAGAGGGATATTGTAATAAGCAAGTTTTGTGGGATCGATATTAACCTGGTATTGTTTTACAAAACCACCAATGCTTGCCACTTCAGCAACACCTTGCAGGGAAGAAAGTTCATACTTAAGAAAGAAATCCTGGATTGATCGTAGTTCCTGTAAATCTCTTTTATCTGATTTAAGAACATACTGATAAACCCATCCCAAACCTGTTGCATCAGGTCCAAGCTGCGGATTCACACCTGCCGGAAGAGTTCCTTGTAATCCATTCAGATATTCGAGTACACGGCTTCGTGCCCAGTAGATATCAGTTCCATCTTCAAAAATGATGTAGACCATAGAGTACCCAAACATCGAGTAGCCGCGAACATCTTTTGCGTAGGGAACTGAAAGCATTTTTGTTGTTAACGGATATGTAACCTGATCTTCAACTATCCGTGGTCCCTGACCGGGATATTCAGTAATTATGATTACCTGCACATCGCTGAGATCGGGAATTGCATCAACTTTTGTAGTTGTTAAAGCCCATATTCCCATTGCAATCAATGCGGTGGTAAAAATGATCACGAAAAATTTATTGTTTATTGACCACTCGATCAGCTTTGCAATCAATCCGTCTTTATTTTGATCTGACGTTATCATTTAATTTCTCCAAAACTTATACTGTTTGTCATTGCGAACCACGATGTATCGTGGTGAAGTAATCGTTTTAATTTTATTTAGATTGCTTCGTCGCTTCGCTCCTCGCAATGACAATTCTATTTTTTATACTCAAAACCATGTTTATCTAAGTTCATTTTTACTTCTTCAATCGTATATTCTTTTAAGTGCATATTACAAAGAGGGCATCTTCCATCTTCATCGGAAATTACATCCCAGTCCATAGGGCATTCAAATAATTTTCCATCCTTATTTTTATCAATTGATTCAGCATCAATCACACCTTCGTGAACAATCGATGAAGAATGATTATGTTCTTCCTCTTTCGTCTCTTGTTTTTCTTCTTTCATATCACCCGTAGAAGATTGATACTGATTTACTGCTGCACGTAAGTTGCTTTCCGAATCAATTAAGAACTGAGCTGATGTAACAATTTTATTTCCTTCTGTTAATCCTTCCAGCACCTGGTACAATCCATCTGAATAACCACCAAGTTTTACCCTGGTTGGTTTAAATTTTCCATTTCCAATTGAAAGAATTACGATATCTTTTGTACCGCTCCTTATAACAGCGTTTTCAGGAATAACCGGGAATTCACCTAAATCAATTCCTTCAATAACTACATTTGCGAACATATCCGGTTTAAGTGCACCATTACTGTTATTTACATCAATTCTGATTTTTGCTGTGCGCGAAGTTGGTTCAATGGTAGGATAGATAAATGATATCTTTCCTGCGTAAGTTTTTTCCGGAAGAAAATTAAATTTTATTGAAGCTGTTGAACCAAGTTTAACTTTGGAAAGTTCATATTCATAAATATCTGCAGTTAACCAGAGATTACTTAGGTTAGCAATCTGCAGAGAGCGGAGCCCCAGCCATTATCTTTTCACCTTCAACAATATTTTTATGCATTACAGTACCCGAGTTTAATGCAAAAAGTGTAATGTTTGTTTTAACTTTTTTTGTTTCGATCAGAGTATTAATTTCTGATTCGGATACATCAAGCAATTGCAGTTTCCGGATAGCGTTTTCAACTAGTTCATCCCCCGATTTTTTTATGCTCTCCAAAGAACTCTGGCTGGAAGTATTCTTATAAGAAAGAGCTGTTAACAACTCCTGCTGTGCAGCCACAAGCTGCGGGGAATAAATATCCATAAGTTTCTGCCCTTTGCGTACTTCCTGCCCTGTGTAATTCACATAAAGTTTTTCAATCCAACCGGAAACTTTTGTTGTAACTAAATACTCCTTAGTTTCATCCTTGAGAAGAACTCCGTTAGTAGTAACTTTTGATGATAATCTTTTTTTCGAGACTATCTCTGTTTTGACGTTCATATTTTGCTGGACCTGGGGATCTATCGTAACTATGCCATGGACAATTGATTCATCTTCATAAACTGGTACTAAATCCATTCCCATTTTTGATTTACCCGACTCATTGTATATTTCATTCGGATCCATTGGTGCGCGCCAGTAAAGTATCTTTTTCTCACCAGAGTTTTTCTCGATTATCTTTTTTTATTGGTGTAAGGTTCATTTCGCAGATTGGGCACAAACCTGGTTCATCCGAAATAATTTCCGGGTGCATTCCGCAGGTATAGAGCTGCTTATCATCAACTGATGATAAATCTTTACTGCCGCTGCTATTAAAAAAGATAATGTATCCGGTAACTGCAACAGCAATGATTAATCCTATTATTACTACTATTTTTTTAACGTTCATTTCTATTCTCCAATTATAAATTTCTCAAACTTGTGCCAACTAAAAACTCAAGTTCGGCTACCTGTATCAGGTAATCTGTTTTTAACCTGTAAAGATTTGTTTCAATTTTAAATAGCTGATCCTGTGCATCGATAACATTAATGAAATCAATTTCGTTAACCTGGTAACTTGCAAGTGCAGAACTAAAATTTTGCTGTGATTGAGGAAGTAAGCCTTCCTCAAAAAGTTTAATCTTCTCTTCAATCGATTCAAATTGGGAAACTAATACACCAAAATTGCTATTTAGATTCTGTAGTGCAGAAGAATATTGATCAGAATACAATTGCTGCATCGATACAAACTCCTCTACTTTCGAGGAAACTTTACCACCATAATTAAGCGGGAGCGAAATTCCCACCATAACTGAAAAAAAATCTTCTAGTGGTATTTGAGTTAAAGCTATTTTGTCACGGAATGAGTACTGCAGTCCCACAGTAAAATTTGGATAGAAATCTTTTTGAGCGACATTCTGGTTTAACCTGGCTTTTTGTTCTGCCAATGCTATTCCTTTTAAAAATGGTCTGTGGATCCGTGAAAGGGAATCGAGTTCGTTTACAGATATATCCACAAATATTATGTCATCAAAAAAAATCGTTTCGATTTTGGAAAAACGATTTCTCATAAGCAGTGCATTAAGTTCTGCAAGCAAAGAGTTTTCTTTGCTCTTTAGATCTTCAATCTTTTCAGAGATATTAGTTATCTCAAGCTGTACTTTAATCAGGTTTTGCTGGCTTGCTGTTGAAACTGTATATTTTGTGCTAACAACATCAGCTATTTCTTCTAAAAGTTTTTTACTTTCTTCGGAATAAAGGAGTGCTTTTCTTACGTAACTTAGTTTAAAATATTTTGTTCTAATCATTTTACGGATCTCGTTCACGACATCATCAATCTCCTGTTGGACAATCGATGTATCTATCGAAGCTGCATCCGAAATTGCAGAAAGTTTACCCGGAAATGGAAACATCTGGCTTAATCCAATAATCTTCCCGGTCATAGGTTCCTGTGTAAAAGAAAACGAGTTTACCGGAAGATTCATCAAACCAAGAGTTAACATTGGATCGGGAAGATTTGAATTTTGCTCAATCTTGTTAAGAAAAACATCCTTTTTAGCCCTAAGCATATTCAGCCTGGGACTTACGCTGATTGCCTCTTCTATTAATAGATCAAGCTCCTGCGGTTGTGCAGTTATGTAAAAGGTGTTTGCTAAAATTATTATTACGGTTAATATTAAATTAATACTTCTCATTTCTCTTCCAGTTTCATTAAAGTTAAATACGAATCATTGATGTTGAATTAGCTACAGCAGTTTAGACACAATTATCCCGCTGCAGAATTCTGCTAATAGAGAAGTATTATTTTAATTCAATAGGACGGAGTTAGAGATGTAAAGATCGTTTTCGCGTGATGGGGGTGAAGAATCGAACGCATAGTGTAAGAATGATTTTACTATTTGATTATCATTTTTAAAAAGACTTAGAGGTAATGCAATAATTGATGATGATTGATAATTCGTTACTTCTTCTTTAAAGTAAATGAAGTCATCCTCAACCTTGTTATCAATAACCTGTGTATCACAACAATCTGAAAAGTTTCCTGAAGTAATAATCTCACCTGAAGAGTCCCCATCTTCGCAGCAGGGCATTGTTTCAGGTAGCTCAGTTTCAGTGCACATTCCACACTGCTCAGCAGATACTTCATCCATCATCTGGCAAATGTGCTGGGTAATAGATAATCCTGTTGTGGAAAACACAAAGGCAAATATTAAACCAAATATGTAAATCTTCTTCAACATATACTTGCTAAATGTAAACTATCAATCGTTAAAAAGCAATTCATAATTCATTCTAAAGATAATTTTTGCTGCATTTTCAAATATTATCTAATTTAATTGTATTAAGATTTGAATTTTTCTAACTAATGAGGAATTTACAATGAAAATGCTAAAAATTTCCTTCACATTGATTAATAGCTTTAATAATTAGTCTTAACCTTTTTGCGCAAACAGATCGGGGAAAATTTATTGAATATAACAATGAATTTTGGAATAAGATTGAAAAATCTTCAAATGAATACAACAAACCGGAAAAAGAACTCAAGAAAGTTTTCAGAATGGATTATTCCGGATACGATCTTCCAACAGCAGTTGATCAATTTACGCAACAGTGGTATAATCCGCCGGTTTCGCAAGGATGGACAGGAACCTGCTGGAGTTTTTCAACAACTTCCTATTTAGAATCAGAAATTTACCGTGTAACAAACCAGAAGATAAAACTTTCTGAAATGTTTACCGTTTACTGGGAATATGTTGAAAAAGCTACAAGGTTTGTTAGGGAAAGAGGTAACTCCGCATTTGAAGAAGGATCAGAAGCAAATGCTGTTACAAGAATGTGGAAGAAGTATGGTATAGTTCCATTAAAAGATTATCCCGGTAAACCGGCAAACCAGGAATTTCACGATCATCATTTAATGCATAAAGAAATGAAAGCTTATCTTAAACAAGTTGAAAAAGATAATGCCTGGAATGAAGTAGCAGTTTTAACTACGATTAAATCAATATTAAACCACTATATGGGAACTCCTCCTGAAAAAATTGTAGTTGATGGTAAAGAGCTGACTCCTAAAGAGTATCTTAAAAGCGTTGTTCAGATTGATCCTGATAATTATGTTGATTTTATGTCTTTAATGGAAAAACCTTACTTTCAAAAAGTTGAATATGTAGTTCCGGATAACTGGTGGCACAGCAATGATTATTACAATGTACCACTTGATGTTTTTATGAAAATATTAAAAGATGTAGTACGAAAAGGATATACAACTGTAATTGGAGGTGATGTTTCAGAAGCAGGTTATGATGCAATGAACGAAGTGGCAATGGTTCCTTCGTTTGATATTCCTTCAGATTATATCGACGAAAGTGCAAGACAGTTCCGCTTTAGTAATAACTCTACAACTGATGACCACGGAATTCATATTGTTGGATATACAGAAAAAGATGGTAAAGATTGGTATTTAATTAAAGATTCAGGAAGTGGTTCCAGGAATGGAAGAAATGTAGGTTACTATTTTTATCATGAAGATTATATAAAACTAAAGATTATGAATTTAATGCTTCCAAAAGATGCAGTACCGGATGTTATTAAAAGATTTGAAGAGCAGAACTAATAAAGAGTTACAAGATTACTGCTTACTTATTAAACAAAAAAGGGATACAATATTGTATCCCTTTTTGTTTTAAATTACTTAATGAATCTAGTTTCTCATTTGTTGAGCAAGTTCTTTAATTTCTGCAAGATCCTGTACCATTTCACTCCAACCATACCATAAAGCATAATCCGGGTTTGCATGGAATGTTCCCTGGAAAGTTCTCATTCTATGTTTTAAAAACATTTTAAACAACTTTTGTTCAACTACAGATGCAGCATCATGAAAAGTTAAAAGATCCGGGAATGCATAAGCATAACCTTCAGGTTTCTGAATAATTCCTTCCTTATATAGTGCTGCAACAATTCGAATTGCTTCACCCATAAGCCGATCAGCTTCCCTGATCATATCATCACCTTTTTGCAGCTCAAGTTTAGCAAACTTTTCAGAGTGGCAATCACCGCAAATTTTAATCATCTTATCACGTTCAAGCTGCCAGCTCTCCTGATCCAGGCGAGCAACATCGGCTGCTTTAACAACTTCAAGTCTTGCAGTGGGATTTCCTTCAGGATCAAGAACTCCTAAACCTTGTAGGATTGATACTCTGATCAGCTTTCCATTGTTCATCTTCAGGTAGTGGCAACCGAACTGCGAGGAATCCCCAGGCTGTTCTTACTTCATGATTTCCTTCAGACATGTGGCAGGTCTGGCAGGTTGGTGCGGAAGTGCCTTCCGGCAATGTGCCATTCTGTTTTAGTAAATACCTAACGCCATGTTTTGAACTTGAATACATTTCCCATTGTGGGTGATCGAAGCCCATATGGCAGGTTTGGCAAGCCTGCGGCTGCTTTGCTTCTTCAACAGAAAATGTATGCCTTGTATGGCATGCATCGCAGGATGCTGTTCCATAGGATTGTCCATCGGCTTTGAGTTGTTTGATTTCTTCTTCACTCTTTAAACCGATTTTATGACAGCTTCCACAACCTTTCATTCCCTCGGTTAAAGTCATCGGCTGCATATGAAAGGTAGGCATAGCGTGCATTGATGCCCATCCAAAAGCATGCTTTCCTTTTGAAAATTGTTCAACCTGTGTTTCATGGCAGGTTCTGCATGTTTCAGGAGTTGGAATTTCTACCAAATCAACATTAGATGGACCATTATGTTGATCACCGTGGCAAAGTGAACAATCAACCTCATTAACTGAGTGCTTACTTAACTGCCAATCGGTAACTATATTGGGCGTAATTTTTTTATGGCAGTTAACGCAGTTTTGTGCTGCAAGAAAACTGGAAAACAAGAAAAGAATAGCAACCGTAAAAAGTAGTTTCATAATATGTTCCTCCTGAATGTTATTAATATTGAGCTGTTTATTTTCTCAATTAGATGGCAATAATCAAATTAAAAAAAACTATTGTTAAAGATTCGCCGTAATCATTGCATAAGTCCAAAAGGCAACATCTTCTCTTGGGTAGAAAAAGGCTTTCATTAAATTACCCGGGAAAAATAAACTTCCACCCCAGGTTAATGTTGTTCCTTTAACAAAACTATATTTTACAGTAAGATCAAGCTCCTGACCTAATATTGATTGATCTTTTGGTTCAGGTTCATTTATTGTGCTAACTGGTAGCATTTGATTAGTCATAAAGTGATGAAAATACAAACCAAAGTTCCAATTGCATTCCTCTGGAGCATAGTTCGCTGTGAAATAAAAATCATGAAGACCTTGATAAAAGGTATTGCTACGGATATTTATAAAATAATCCATGTAACCATAAAACTTATGATTTGTACCATAAGTTGGTTGAAAGGTGTTCATTTTCGTATCAAAATCTTCAAGATCAGTTCCTGATAAAATATCAGCACCAAGACCTAATTTCACCTCCCCAAAATTATAGTTACCTGCAGCAGAAATTAAATATGCAGAAATATCTTTACCCAAGTCATCACCTAGTTGGTATGCAGCTTCAATAATTGTAGAAAATTTACCAAAGTTTCCCCAGTAACTTCCACCCAGTGTGAATATATTCAATCGGCAAGTATCTAGTCCTATTTTTTCCCTGTTTACTTCATAATAACCAAAAAGATCGAATTTAGAATTTTCACTGACTTTGTTTTGTTTCCAAATTCCATAAATGCTTGAAGCTGGTGTAGGTTCTTGCGGAAAGGAATACAAGCCACCAGTTGCATTACCGATATAATTTGCACTTTCTTTTATTGTTAAAGCAAACAGATCTAAATTCCAGCAATCTGGTAAAATGCTTAATCTTAATCCATCAAATGATCTTCCCACATAATGCCAACCCACTGCACCAAAAAATCTTTCAGTTCCGTATGCCATTTCAAATCTTCCAGCCTGTATTGACCAATCCCATCCAAATATTTTATTTAATTTTACAAATCCCTGATGAAGATCAATATTTTCAGTTGAAGTTAAAGTGCTTGGTTCTTTTCCAAACACACGGGAATCCTGAAATTGAACAAAAAATGTTATTTTTTCAGCAAAGGATTTTTGCACCCCTAAACGAGTTCTTAAACTTGCAAATGTTAATGGATGCGTTTTATTTGAAAAATCTCTTCCATCTATTTCAGATCTTAATTGAATTTGCCCGTTTAAATTCCATCCATCACCTAAATCTTGCTGGGCAAAATTCACTGAAATTAGTATAAGAGGAAATATTAATATTTTATATAAGTTTTTCATTTCTATCTTTCAAAAAAAATAATGACTAAGTTTTGTTAAATTAGTTCTAGTTGTTCGGTTTATATTGTTTTAAAGTTCCCTGCCTTTGTTTCGCATTTTCATCCCATTCAACTGCAGTTGTTCTAAGAAAATCCTGCTTATCATTGTTTAACATTTTCATATCAAGTCCAATAAATTCTTGTGCTTTTTCTTTTGTAGAAATATCAGGAAGTTCCACCGGATAATTCCATCCCATTTTTACAAACAGTGCAGCAAGTTCTCTTCGTGCCTGCTCTCCTTTTTGTATTGATGTTCCCAAAACACGCAGTGCTTCAACAGGTGAATGAAATCCCAAACCATTTGCAGCAGCTACCCAATCCCATCTCCATTGCGAATGGCGGATAAGTGTTAAAATATTTTTCATTTGCTCCTGCGTTGCTCCATAATCCCAGGCAATTTTAGCTTCAATGTGCGCAGCGGAAATTGTTTTTTCTGCTATTCTTCTTAACTCTTCTATTCTATCCTGCCTATCGTAAACATCCTGCATTAATCTTTCAGTTTCTTCTCGATGACAAACCTGGCAGGTATTTGAAACATTGTTCAATGGTGATTGGATATGATGATCAGTGAACTTAACGCCGCCTTCACTCTTATAAGGCATATGGCAATCAGAACAAGAAACACCACGGATAGCATGTATTCCTGTTTTAAATAATTCATAATCAGGGTGCTGTGCTTTTAACATTGGTGCACGGCTTAATTTATGAGTCCAATCAGTAAATTCTAAATTATCATAATACTCTTCCATTTCATCAGCACTAAAACCATCATCCCATGGAAAGGTTAAATATTTTTCTTCCTTTCCTTTAAAGTAATATTCAACATGGCATTGTGCACAAACTAATGAGCGCATTTCCTGTCGAGAAAACTGAGAAACATCTTTTCCCTGTCTATCATATGCTTCAACCAAAGCAGGTCTTGTGATTCTTAAATTCATTGTTTTCGGATCATGACAATCCTGGCAGCCAATTGGATTTATAACCTGGTCCCCGAGGTCTTTCCATTTACCTTTATAAAAATTTTCAGGTTCCATTTCATTCATCAATCGTGGTACGTCTGTGCTTTTACAGCTCCAGCAGGTTGCAGGCATCGGGCTTATTTCATTTCCGCCGGTTCGTAATGTATTTCTAATATCTTCAATTGCGTAGGCATGGCCTCTTCCCTGGTTGTAATCCTTTGAAAAACCATAACCAGCCCAAAGCACAACAAGTTCAGGGTATTGTTCAAGATAATCTATCATCTTTGAGCCGCCATGTTTGCTTGAAAAATCAGTATCGAGTGTTTTTAAATACGATTCGTATTCTCTTGGAAAATTTTCTCCCCACACTTCATTTCGTGGTTCCCAATCATCAATTGGCTTAACCATTTGCAAAGTGTAAACTGCTTCTGTTCTTCTTTCCAGAATTGATGAGGCGAGCATGCCGATTAAAAATACTATAATAACAGTCGTAAAAAAGAGGACCCATGCAAGCCATGGTTTGTTTTTTATTATTTCATTAATTGATTTCATTTTACATCCAGCTAAGTTTATTTATTGTTTTATAATTAAATTTTTTATCCAATCTGGATAAGGATTTGTAAACTTTGGAATTCTTGCATAAGGTGTTGATGTTAGACTGTGAACCTTTCCATGAGGTGTTTCGCGATGACAATCCCAGCAATAACCGCTCATTCCATCATAAATACTTTGATTTGAAATTGAACGTACAGAAACAGGATGAAGTGAATTTTGATGACACCGTACGCAGTTTTCCTGAACAACATCTTTCCCCATCTGTTTAATTCTGATCACTTGAGGTTCCAATTTAAAAGTGAACATGTAAGAATGCCTTAAACCATCACTGGCTTTAAAAATAAATTTCCTTATCGCGTTATCATTTGGAACATGGCAATCGTTGCAAGTTGTTACCCTTCCATGGCTTCCTCTTTCCCAGGTTGCATATTGTGGAGCCATAACGTGGCAGTTTACGCATGCTTCCGGATCATTGGATAGATATGATGTTGCTTTTCCAACGTGAAGAGTAAAAAATATCAATCCTATCATAATTCCAAGTAAAATGATCACAACAAATCGCCAGGTTGCAGGCGGTGCTATTGTTCTTAAAAATTTCATAAATGTCATCTTCATTTATCATAATTATTTATTTTTTTGCAAGTTTTTCTTAAACTTTTCTAACTCATCTTCAGTTAAAAGTTTTTCTATCATATTAAAGAGTTCTCTTTCTTCTTTGCGAATGTGTTTTTCCAATAACCAACCAAGCTCATTGAGTTTATTTTCAAGTTCCGTCGTGTTATTAAGCTCTGATATTAGTTTTTCCATTTTTCTGTGTTCATTAAGTATTTCGTTTACAAGATCATCAACACTACTATCCCTGCTTTTAACAACAGGGAATAATATTTCTTCTTCTTGCCAAAAATGATTTTTTAAAAGAGTATTATAAAACGAGATGGTGTAATTTTTTTTTTCTTCGATGGTGGAAGGCATTCCTTTGTACTGCGGTGCACCTTTTTTAATTAACTGTGAGAGTATTAATCCATGATGATGATCGCGTGAAAGAGAAATTAAAGCTTTATGGCGTTTTATCGGCATTTAATTTTTCTCTTCATTATCAGATAGAGGTTCAGTAAAAATAATTGTTTCATCATCACTTAAGGAAGACCTATTTGCTTTATTTAACTGATCTTCATTAAATTTTTTAACAGATTCTGTACTTGTTGGATGACCGTAACTTTCAAGTTTATCTATGTGATGTAAATACTCATCTTTACTGATGTTGTTTTGCCAGTTGCCTGTAATCATACCTATCCCGGTTATCAGCATAAACAATGCAGCAATACCTGCAGCCGCAAATTTTTTGTTAAGCTTCTTTTTACCTGCAACATTTTCAAGATTAAGGGTATCCTTAACAGGGCATACATCAACACAGTTCATGCATGTTGTACATTCATCCGAAATTACCGTCTTAACCGTATCAATTTTAATAAAGGATGGACAGGCTTTGTTACATAAACCGCAATCTATACAGCTTTGTTCTTTCCTTCTGATTTTATTTGGACTTAAAAGTGATGCAATGCCAAGTAGTGCACCATAAGGGCAAAGATACCTGCACCAAAAATTTCTGAGAAAAATTGATAAAACAAAAAAAACAGCAATTACTATTAACGCAAAGCGGGAAATGTTAGCAAAGAAGTAATACATTTTAATATCTGATACAATGTTATACGGGCTGTCAAGAAAAGCATCAACAGCTACAATGCTCATTACAAAGAACACCGCATAAATTAAAAAGGCAAGTAAAAAATATTTTATACTCCGTAAAGGAAAATCCAGCCACTTTGGAAGTTTAAATTTTCTTCTGAAGATTTTCTCACCAAAATCAGCAATCAATTCTGAAAGCAATCCCACAGGGCAAAACCAGCTGCAAAAAGCCTTTCCAAAAACCAATGATGTGAAAACAATTGCAAAGAATATAAAAAATCCTGCTGGATGAGCAGAATGAATTTGCCCTGTTGCAACAAAAAGATAAAAACTCATAAATGAACTGATAGGAAGGAAACCATCAACCCCGGGAGGTCTTTCTACAAATGAGGCTGCTCCGCCTGTTTCTAAAAACTGAACAAAAAAGTAAAACTCAATTCCTATCCAGATGCATAAAACAGTAAAAAGTATTTGTACGATAAATCTGTACTTTTGAACAGGTTTTTCTGTATTTCTGACAAACTTTTTATTGCCAGCCATTTCTGTAATCCTAAAAAAATCATTCAACTTTACAGCGAAAGAATTTTCTGCAAAGTCTGTTCTTTAAGTTTATCTAAAGTTTCTGATGTTAACATTTCCAGTGCCTGGTTTCTTAAAACTCCCCATTTGTTATGGACCGGGCAAGGAGTATCGGGAGAACAATCAGGAAATCCTAAAACACAGCTATCAAACATTTCCAATCCGTCAATTGCTTCAACAACATCTATAAGTTTAATTTCTGAAGGAGATTTTGCAAGACGGAAACCACCTGATTTTCCCTTTGTTGAAAAAATCAATCCGCTTTCTCTTAAGCTTTGTAAAATTTTTGAAATGAACTCTTTTGGTATTTTTAATACACGTGAAATTTGCTCTGCAGGAACAACGATTTCTGGTTCTTGTGCAGAAAGATAAAGAACCGCCTGCATACCATATTCACACTTTTTTGAAAAGATTACTGTCATTTACAAATCGGATTGTTTTGTCTGAATAAAATTACGCACAACTAAATTAATAATCAAATATTAGAGTATTTTTAATATGGATTTCAAATAATACTATTGTTAATTTTAATTGAGTTTGGAACCAACAAAATTTAATTTATTAGCTAATAAGCATGCAGGTAAATGTGAGAAAGATAATTAAAAATTCAATTGCATTTATTGTCATTTTAACTCTCACTTACTGTAGTGAAAATGTAAATGAACCAGAATTTCCTATCACAGAAATCTCTATTACCGATGATGAATTATATGATTTAGCTTATTCCGATTATGAATGGCCTGGTAATTTTTACTACGAGGATTTATCGGGTGGTGCTTTGTACTATGAAAATACAATTAGTATTAATAGTGACGAAATAACTCACGATATAGAATTGATTAAAACAATAGATGGTAAACAAAATTAATAGCTAAACAGCGCCTTCCTGAAATTTATAAGTCCAACTTCGTTCTGCTCTATTCAACAAAATTATGGAAAGAAATTTATTTCTCAACAGTAATTTTAACCTGCTCTAAAACATAGTCTGTAACAGCTTTTGCTTCATCAGGTTTTAAACCAGGATTTGGCATTGGAGGATATTCGGGATCTATTTTAGTAGGATTTTTTATAAAAGCTAGAAGTAATTCTTCTTTACCAAAATATTTAGGTACAACTTCATTATGGGGAGGACCAACAAGTTTAACATCAAATTTATGGCAGGAAGCACATCTTACTTTATAGATTTCTTCACCATTTACTACCGGTGCAACATCTTCTCCTTTCAGTTCAGCAAGTATTTCATCGTATTCAAAAGCAAGCACAGCTGATTGAACTTTTGTTGTATTGCTGATAACAATTTTATCATTAACAGTCACAGTCAAAAGCATAAGCAATAAACTAAAAAATAATAAAGCCGTGTACTTACTGCTGAACTTTGTAAAGATCATATAAAGAAAATGGTAGGCCAGGAATAGTAAGAATAATCCAGTAATTATATACACAAACAACGCACCTGAAAGTGAATCATCAGGAAGGATAAATAGGTTTGCAAACATAATTATAGGCAGTAAAATTGCAGGAGTAAAAGTAATTAAGAGCATTCTGTTCTTTACAAAATCTGCATAATCATTGTCATCACTAATTCTTTTATCTTCAAGATAAAACATTGCAAAGAGAATTGCTCCGCCTGTTACTGCTAATGATGCAACTATTAAAAATAAAAACCTGATAATTGTAAGCGATGAAAATAAAGTGCTGATCAAGCCAGTTGGCTGCCAGTAACCATAAAAAACAGCAACTGTTATTCCTGCAACAAAAAGCCAAAGAGCTGCAAAAGTTATTGCGAATCCTGCAGCGCCTGCAAATAGTCTTACATTTTTACCTTCGCGAAATGAACTTTTATAAAAGTAAATAAAAAACATTCCTGCAATTAAAAGAACGAGTGATGCGGTTAGGTAATCAATATTTGCAACTAAGGATGATTGAAAAAGCTGTGCAAATATTAAAATCAATGTAATTAAAGGAACAATCCCAAGAATTAAACCAATACTTTTATTTACAGTTACAAGTTCAATTAAATCTTTTGCTAATCTTCCGTATTTATTATCATCATATTTTCTTTCATTTCCTTTAAAAGAATATTGATAGACCTGTACCCCAGAACATTACGCTTACAAATGAAATAAAAATAAACAATGAAATTACCAGGAGGTAATGAAGCAACTCTATGTGTTCTAATGATTGAGGTAAGGTGATATTTTGAAGCCATTCCATTTAAAAACTCTATTCTTGGTAAATAAATAAGCTTTTTTTATGTATAAAAAAGGTTGAAATCGGTGAAGATTAACGGGCAAAATTAGTAATGATATGTTAAAAAACCAAACATGAATATTATATTAACATATTAAAAATCTCGTTTCTTAAAATAAAATGATCCAAGAAAGAATGGAACTATTATCCATACTATTAAAAAAAACAAAGAGATAATAATACCCAAAATACTTCCAAAAAATTGCTGAAAAACTGCTCCTGTATAACCCATCAATGCGGAAATATTAAACTTTATTAAAAATAATAATCTTCCAAGATCTATGGGATTTATAATGCTTAATGCAATCATAACTTTTTCTAATGGGTACTCATCAAAATAATAAACAATAAAAAGTACAAGCCCATCATAAACTACTGCAAGAATTAACCAGATGAGTATTGCAAAACCTAAACCTTTTGCTTTATCATCCTGCAAAACTGAAATTAGAAACGCTATGGCCGTAAATATAAAAGTTAAAAACACACCTATTGCTAGGAGAAGAATTATCCCATCAAATTGCTGATCGATATTCCCAAACAATATAAATGGGACTAAAATTCCTAAAATAAATCCTGCAGAAAGAGGAACTGAAGTTCCAAAATAAATTCCGGTAAATAATGATTTTCTGTTAATCGGTTGGCTTAACATCATTTCTATAAATTCTCTTGAATTATAAAAATAAACCGAACCAAATATGAGTGAAACAAGGGGGATGATAATGATGATAACATTCATTAAACTGATGTAAGCTTTGTTTACATCTCCGCTGAAGGAAAACAATGAATAACCCACAGCAAAAAAGAAAATTGAATAAAGTATAACCCATTTACTTCTAATGGTATTATGTATTTCATATTTTAATATTTTTCTAACCAGTTTCATCGCTTTTTGCTCATCAATTCTGCAATTGCTCTTTCAAGTTTAGTCTCCTTTTCATTTTCCAAAAGTGAATTTATTGTTCCTTTAAAGCGAACTTCACCTTCAAGTAAAAATATAATTTCATCAGCAAGTTCCTGTATTTCATTCATTAGATGCGAAGTTAGTATAATTGTTTTTTCTTTTTTCTTTTCAATCAACACCAGATCTTTAAAATAACTACTTGAAATAGGATCTAATCCTGCAGTTGGTTCATCAAGTATTAAAATTTTAGGATTAAATGAAAAGGCAATTACTGCAGAAACCTTTTGCTTTGTTCCACCTGATAAACTTTTAAATGGCTTTTCCATATCTGCAGAAAGTTTAAATGATGATAGTATTTCATCTTCAAAATTGTCTGTGGGTTCTCTTAAATCTTTTATAAGTGAGAGCAGTTCTGAAATAGTTAGATTTTCAGGATAGTGTGGTGCCTGCGGCATATACCCAATTTTGTTTCTGTATAAAAAATCGTCGTAAATATTAATTTCATCAACCTTAATAGATCCATCTGTTGGTCTTACTAATCCAAGCACACTTTTAATTAAAGTAGTTTTTCCTGATCCATTTGGACCTACAATAGCAGTCACCTTTCCTGATCCTATAGATAAACTTACATCATTAAGAGCAGTTGTTTTACCAAATTGTTTTTTTAGGTTAGCAATTTCTATCAAATCACTTTCCTCATTCTCGGTTTTGCATCGGTAAGTGCTTCAGGAGTAATAGCAGGAATTATACTTTCAGCTATGTTGAGGACATTAATGAACAAACTGTGTAAAAGTATTAATGACGCGGGTTGATCTTCGGTCATTATCGAAAACATTGTTACAGGACGGAAAGGAATATCGCCGTATCCATCTTTATCTAAATCATAACCACTATATGCGGACCAGTAATTATTTTCAAAAGTATTAAAATTCTGACGGCTGTTTGTAGAAATATCAAACGAGTTTGCAATAAAATTATTGTTGAGGAAAAAGTTACTCATAGAATTAGCCATCAACTTTACTGCCCAGCCGTTTTTAATAAAATTGTTATGTTCAATAATTACCCTGTTGCAGCCTTCCATATAAACACCAATTGAATTTTCACTAAAATTATTTTTTTCTATTTGGCTATCAGATATTTCTTTTAATAAAATTCCGTAAGAAGCAGAACCCCAATTAAACAGGAATTCATTGTTTCTCATAATAACATTTTTAGTGTACATAACTGCCACACCTGCACCATTCTTTTCAAACGTGTTGTTTTCATAAGAACAGCTATCAGAAAACATAAAATGAAGACCATAGCGAAGGTTTTCTTTACTAATATTGTTAGTAATTGTACCGTTTCTTACAAACTCAAAATAAATTCCATCCCGATGATTATAAATACGGTTATTTTTAATAGTAATATCTCTGCAATACCAAAGATGAATTCCGTTACCGGAGTTTGTTTCTCTTTTTTTATTCCTTTAATATAATTTCCATCAATATAACTGTTGGAAGATTTAGCCAGGTAAATTGCAAAAAAATTATTAATAAATTTGTTGCCTATAATTGAGCAATGTTGAACTTCTTCTAACCGAATACCCGCATTTTCTTCCAAATAACTTATTCCGGAATTTTTTATTACCAATCCTTTAATATGAACGCTATCTTTAATTATTGTAAATACTTCCCCATCTCCTTTTCCATCAATTACAGGAAAGTTTTCACCGATGATTGAAACACTTTTGTTTACAATAATATTTCCTTCCGCGTAGTAACCTTGCTTAATTAAAATTACATCCTCATCATCAGCAATATTAATAGCAGATTTGATTGAACTAATTTTACCATTTGGTGAAACCGTAATTTCCTTGGCATAGATGGTGCAATGCAGGATGAAAAGAAGAATTGATGAGATTACAATGTTTATATTAAAGTGCGCAGTGAATTTTAATAACATTAGAATTTTTTATTATAGCTAAATAACTGCTTTAATCTAGTAGTTACTTTTTTGTTTTACAAGTTCTATAACTTCAACCCAGCTCATTTGATTACCACTATTCTCGGAAATAAAATTATTCATTAATGTTTTATCTTTAAAAGCAGTTACGTTTAAACCCATCGGGCTTCTTACTTTATCATTTTTTACATAAAATGCTTCTCTTGCATTAATTAGATTTTTGGGATTGCTAAAATCTGTAACAAAAAGGTTGTTCGTTAAATCGCCTATTGTATTTTTAACCAAAGAGAATTCAATTAAGCATTCTATGGAATCAAATTTATAAATTTTACCTTTCGTTGTTACAAGTTCTGCGCCGTATTTGTTATCAGTTATTAACATTCTACAGAATTCACATTCATCTTCACCATAATTAATTGGCTCAGGATTGCTGCTGCAACTAATAATTATAATGGTTAATAAAATAGTAATAATACTATACTTCACTGGTTTCCTTTTGATTTATTTTTATATTTTTTATCAATTATTAACGCTATAATTGAAAACACCACAACAAAAAATAAAATATAAAATCCAACATCGGGCATTGAAATAGCATTAAAATTTAATAGCATTTTTGATCCAATAAGAGGCGGTTGATAAGCCATACCGGGAATTTTTATTGCAGCATTTGGATTTAGGTTATGTCCGTAATCATATTCCCACAAATAAAAATCATAAAGACCAATTGCAGCAAGAGCGATGAACAGGAAAATCCATATATAAACTAAAGTTCTCTTCCCGGTAAAACCAGCAACTACCCCAAACAGCATCATAAAAATAATTATGAAGGGCATTATTGTTAATTCTGGAATTGATTCGGGATCAATTTCTTTCATTCCAATATAGTGGTTTAAACCATTTATATTATCTAAATCATGCTCATTTTGTCCTTTAATCTGGTTAATCCAAATCTCCAATCCAATTCCTTCAGGATATTGAGGTGCTTCCAGATCAATGTACCAAATTGGAAATAAAAATGTTAGAAGTAATAAGAAGGAAGAAAAAATAATAACTAGTTTAGAAATTTTTTGCATTATTAAATCAATATTTATTAAAAAGTGGGGAGCTATTGCTCCCCATTAAATTTAAATTTTCTATTCACCAAGATTCCACGATAATTGAACATTAGAACCTCTAGGTGAAACTCTTATATAACCCTGCATCTCCTGATGCAGTGCAGAGCAGAAATCTGTGCAATAGAAAGGATAAATTCCTACTTTATCCGGTTGCCATCGTATAGTTTCAGTAACACCAGGCATAATTAGCAGTTCAGAATTATTTGCACCTTTAACAGCAAAACCATGAGGTATATCCCAATCCTGTTCAAGATTAGTTATATGGAAATAAACATTATCACCCACTTTTATACCTTCTATATTATCCGGTGAAAAGTGAGTTCTTATTGTAGACATATAAACATGAACATCTGTTCCGTTTCTTTCAACCCTTGTTTCTTTTTCTGATTTAACAGCAAAAGGATGTTCATTTTCTTCAATCGGATAAATTTTTCTGGAATTAGGCATCAGTAAATCTGCGGGAAGAGATTGAGCATAATGCGGTTCACCTACAGTTGGAAAATCCAAAAGAAGTTTCATCTTATCACCTGAAATATCAATCAACTGTGCAGATTGTGTAAGTTCAGGACCCGTCGGTAAATACCTGTCTTTGGTAATTTTATTTAACGCAATAACATATTTACCCCACGGTTTTTTACTATCACCACCGGGAATGTTTAGATGACCAATCGAATAGTAGGTTGGAATACGATCAACAACCTGCCATGTTCCAATTTCCCATTTAACAATTTCCGAAGATATGAATGCGGAGGTATATGCAAATCCTTTTCCATCAAATTCAGTGTGTAGTGGACCCAATCCGCAGTTTTCAACTTCTCCTGCCATTACAGATTCATATTTTAAAACAGGAATGCCATCAACTTCAGAATCAAATTCTTCATTTTCAATCGCTTTAATCATCTTGCTGAATGAATGTACAGGAATAACCGTTGCCAACTTTCCTCCTCCAACAATGTACTCACCACTTGGGTCTACATCTACTCCATGAGGAGATTTTGGGGTTGGCAGATAGTATATCAATCCCGGGCATTCACTAGGAATAAGTACTTTTACTTCATCTCTTTTTTCTGAAAATGCAGTGTGTTTTTTCTCATCGGAATAATTTCTGAAGTGAGTTCCTGACATAGTTTTGAAATTTCCTTGTGCAAGGTATTCTTCAGCTTTTTTCCAATTAATTGCTGCAATAAAATCCTTATCGTTTTGTGATGCGTTTACTTCCAGGAGAGTGTTTGCCTGTTCAGTATTGTAACATGTAAAGAAAGCCCATCCGTGCGAAGGACCTTTGCCTGCATGAGCAAGATCATAATTAAATCCGGGTACAAGAATCTGGAATTCAATATTCAATGCACCGTCATCAGCTACTTTAATAAATGTTATTGTACCATCAAAGTTTTCTTTGTAAGAATTTATGGGTACATCTTTATTTGGCATTGGAATACTGAACCTTGTTGAAGCAACAACGTACTCAGTATTTTCTGTTACAAAAGGTGATCCATGATTTCCACCCGAATTTGGAATTTCAATGATTTCCGCAGTTTTAAAAGTGGATAAGTCTATCCTTGCAACTCGTGGCGTATTGTTAGCATTAATAAATAACCATTTTCCATCTGGTACACCATCTGTTTGAGATAATTCAGGATGATGGGAATCATCCCATGGAACAAAACCGTAAGAAGTCATAAGCATTGGTTTTGATTCTTCAGAGTAACCATAAGCTTTTTCAGGATCCTGTGAAAAAACTGGTATCTCTCTAAATAGTCTTCCTGAAGGTAAACCATAAACACCCACCTGTCCGCTAAATCCTCCTGAAGTAAACAAATAGAATTCATCATAACTTCCGGGTGGAACATAAGTTCGTGCAGCTTCATCGCCTGCAACAACATCCTTAGATTCCTGGCAGCCATAATGCAGTAAAACTAAAACTGCTAAGGAAAACAGAACAATAATGGATGCTTTTAAATATTTCCGGTTCATCTCTCGCTCCTTAGTTTATTTTTGTTGATTATGTTTTAACTCTTCATCTAAAACTCTAAAGTATTCAAGTATAGCTAGTGCATCTTTCATTTTAACATTTTGGAATGTCATTACGGTCATATATTCAGCTAGTAACTTTTTGGCTCGTGGATGTTTTTTTATCATTTCATCCGGATTGAGGGTCATGTTAAGTAAGTATTCAGGGGTTACTCTTTGTAATACATCTCTTTGTGCAGGTCCGGTATATCTTTCATCTAATTTATGGCAGGTACCACACTTTGTATCAAATATCTCTTTACCAACTACTGCAATGTTCCTTATTAATTGGACCAAGATTTAATTTTTTCTTTACTGGTCCTATCCCATTTTCCAACTCCCAGTCAGAAAGACCTGATTCATTTTTATTTTCTGGTACATTTTCATTATCAGTTTTATTGGAATCACCTCCACAAGCGACAAACAATAACAGTAAGAAAAATTGAAGCGCCTATAAATAAACAATTTTCAAACATTTATCTTTTTTTTGTTGAACATAAAGTTTCCTCATTGATTTAGGTTTACTAAAATTTTTAGATTGTAATTTTGTAATAATTTATAATCGGATAATATAGTCTGATTAAAGATAGCGACTGAGTAAACAAGAGTCAATAGTTGCACAAAATAAATTATTTAATAAGTGGAAATTCTTGATGTGGACAATTATTCTTTTACTTCAGAGGAATCTTCATTTTTCTTGTTCTTTGAGCCTTAAACTAATTCTTTCATCAAATAATTTACCTATTTCTGCACCGATAATAAATACTGCGGAAGTGTAATAAATCCAGAATGCTACAACTACACCCAATGCATAAGCACCGTAAATTCTGCTGAAAGTTTTAAAAGTAGACAGATAGATTCCAAAAAGCACTTTAGCTGTAACCCATAAAATAGCGAGCCCACATTGCACCAATTAATACTGATCGTTTTCTGATTTTTATAATTGGCATAAATTTATACAATGCAGAGAAAATTAAATACATTATAAAAAGAGAGATGAGTGTAGATAAAAACTTTTGAAAAATTGGTTTGTTGAAGTATTGTAGATATGGTGTTGTTTGTGCAAGTGTGCTAAAAAAATCAAGCATGGGCAGCAACATTATTGAAACTAAAAATAGAAGTACGACAATCAATATCACTAAAAAATCTCTAAGCTTGCCCAGGAAAGATATTTATATCTAAATCTGTACCAAAAACTTTATTTAAGCACCGTACGCAGGCTACTGGCAAAACTGCTCGCTGCAAAAAACAATCCTATAATTCCAATATATCCGGCAATGTTTCTGTACTCAATTACTTCATGAACGCGTGCAAAAATAATTTCTTTAACAAATTCTGCATACCTTTCATAAGGAATGACTGTTTGAATAAGTGTGACAATTTGTACTTCCATTTCCGCAGAATCAAGAAATTTACCTAGAATCCAGAAGATGATTAAAGTGAGAGGAATGATACAAACGAATAGTGAAAATGCTAATCCACCGGAAAGTAAAAAAATATGATGACGATCAAGTCTATCATATAAACCAATAAAGTAGTGTTTGAAAAAATCCTTAAACTTGTGCCAGGAAGGAGTTAGGTGAAGTAAGAATCGTAGTTTTCTGAAAGTCTCGTAAATACGTGATAATTTTATTCTATTTAATATTTTACTTTTCACTTCTCATTAAATTAGGAATAATATTGTAATATAAATCAGAAATTCTAGTTAAATCAACATTTATTTCATCATTTATTATTAAAGAAGGACTTCCTGTTTTGCCAATAAGATAAAATTTCTGTTCACAACCATTTAAAATTGATTCAAAGGAATCTTTATTTTTTGATGAAACTGAAACAATAACTCTTGATTGGCTTTCAGAAAACAAAGAATAATCCAACCGGGTTTTTACAGGAATTTTAACTTCAGCTCCAATCATTTTTTCTTCATTTATAATACAGCATTCAGCTAGTGCGCAAGCAATGCCCACCTTCAGAAATATCGTGTGCAGAATTGATAAGATTATTCTTTATTAGTTTTAATAGTGTTTCCTGCAATTCTTTTTCAGTTGGCAGATTAAGCTGTGGAGGGTTACCTGCAACTTTTTTATGAACAACTTTTAAATATTCACTTCCACCAAGTTCTTCTTTATCTTCACCTAAAATATAAATTAAATCACCTTCATCTTTAAAATACGAAGTTGTTATATGATTAAGATCTTCAACCAAACCAACCATTCCTATTGTTGGAGTCGGATAAACTGCAGTATCGGGTGATTCGTTATAAAAGCTTACGTTACCTCCGGTAACAGGAGTATCAAAAAATCTGCAAGCTTCGCCCATTCCTTCAATCGCTTTTGCAAATTGCCAGTAAACTTCCGGTTTATAAGGATTACCAAAGTTTAAACAATTAGTTATAGCTAAAGGTACTGCTCCTGAGCAAACAATGTTTCTTGCGGCTTCCGCTACAGCAATTTTTGCACCTTCTTTTGGATTTAGATAATACATAACGCGCATTACAATCTGTTTTCATTGCAAGTGCTTTGCTAGTATCTTTAATGTAAATTACTGCAGCATCGCAACCGGGTCCTACAATCGTATTTGTTCTTACCATTGAATCATATTGCTCATATACCCATTTTTTTGAAGCAATGTTTGGAGAAGAAAACACTTTTAGAAATGTTTCCTGAATGTTTTTGGGTTTTGGTAAAGATGAAAAATCAAATAGTCTTTTCTCATTCAAATACGATGGTTCTTTTTGTTCTCTTATGTAAACAGGTGCTCCTCCTCCAAGAACTAAATCAAAGGGAGGTAAGCTTGATTTTTTCTCTCCTTTATATTCTACCTCCAGAGTCTCCTCTTTTGTAACTACCCCAATTATTTCGCAGTGAAGATCCCATTTTTCAAAAACTTCTCTAACTTTTTCTTCGTAACCTTTTTTAACAACACAAAGCATTCTTTCCTGGCTTTCGGAAAGCATAATTTCATAAGCGCTCATTTCATCTTCGCGCAAAGGAACTTTATCAAGATTTATTTTCATTCCTGATTTTCCTTTTTCACTCATCTCACTGCTTGAACAGGTTATTCCGGCAGCACCCATATCCTGTATGCCAATTATATAACCCTTTTTAATAATTTCAAGAGATGCTTCCAAAAGCAGTTTTTCTGTAAAAGGATCTCCAACCTGAACGGATGGACGTTTTGCTTCAGATTTTTCAGAAAGTTCTTCGGAAGCAAAAGTTGCACCATGAATTCCATCTCTTCCTGTAGAAGATCCAACAATCATAACTGGATTTCCTTCACCTATTGCAATTGCGGAAGCGTACTGGTTTTTTTTAACAATACCAACTGCCATTGCATTAACTAATGGATTTCCTTTATAAGAATCATCAAAATAAACTTCGCCTGCAACTGTGGGAACACCAAAGCTATTTCCGTAATCACCAATTCCTTTTACCACTCCTGCAAATAAGTAGCGTGTTCTAGCATCATCTAAATTTCCAAATCGAAGAGAGTTAAGAGAAGCAATAGGGCGTGCACCCATTGTAAATATATCTCGCATTATTCCGCCTACACCTGTTGCAGCACCTTGATAAGGTTCTACAGCAGATGGATGATTATGGCTTTCAATTTTAAACGCAACTGCTAAACCATCACCGATATCAACCAAGCCTGCGTTTTCTTCACCAGCTCCAACAAGCAATCTCCCACCTTCGCGTGGCAGAGTTTTGAGCTGTGCAATAGAGTTTTTATAACTGCAATGTTCACTCCACATTACGCTGAAAATTCCAAGTTCAGTGTAAGATGGAGTTCTACCTAAAATTTTAAGAATTTTGCCATATTCTTCCTCGTTTAAACCGTGTTCAATGGCGAGTTCTAAAGTTACTTCTGGTTCTTTCATTAAATGATGAATTTAGTTTAAGCGTAAATTTTTAGGTAGGAAATATAATAAAAATATTCACCTACCTTTATTGGAGGAAGTTCAATTTATTTTAAATTTAGAAATTCATCCCAAATTTTATACAATTGGTAGGTTGCGTAAATATCATGGGAACAGTAAACAGCAATGTCTTTAATTCTTCCTGTTTCGTAGAGATTTTTTATTTTCATGCCGGAAATTTCTTTTGTTTTAGGTGATGTAATTCCGAATGCGTTACAGTAAAAATCTAAATTAAATTTTCTTGTTAATCCGTAAAAAGTAAACTGTTCTAAAAGATCAATATGCGAATTAATATCGTATCTTTTTTTAATCAAATTTCTTGCAGGTTTAATTTTTAACATTGCGGAGCGTAACATTAAGAAAGGAACGTCAAAATTTCTTCCGTTAAATGTTACAACCTGGTCTGTTACTTCAATTATTTTCCAGAATGATTTTAATATTTCAACTTCGCTTAAACTTTTGTAGTGGACCTGCTCATCTTCCGAAAACCATTCTTCTACTTTTTTGCTTTCATAGTAAACAAATGACTTCTTTTTATCTATATCATAAATGCCAATCGCCACACACTTTGCGGTTAACGGATATAGACTTGTATACCGAACTGCTTCATCAATTTGATTTTGTTTTTTATCTATATCGGTTTCTTTTTCAGCGTAGCGCAGGAGGTATTCCTGCTGACTTTCGGAGAGTGATTCAAATGGGTATGCACAAGTTTCAATATCAAAAACAATTTTTCTCATATTGATTTCTCCCAAGTTCTATTATCATCTCAATATTTTAACAGAAGGTTCAATCCTTTTTACTTTTTGTATAAAATCATCAGTTAGCGGAGTAGATTTTCTTGTAAAAGGATCTACATGAACTGATACACCGCTACCCTCAGCAATAATTTTCTTTGTTTTAGAATTTTCCACAAGGTGTTCAAATCCAAAACTTGAGTTTTTAATATACGATATTCTTGTATAAATGTTAAGTTCATCATCAAATCGTGCAACTTTTAAATAGTCAATTTGATTATGAACCATATAGTAAACGTTATTTGGGGAAAAAATATTTTCTAGTGGAATAAATCCTGAATCAATTGCATATTGAATTTTTGCCTGCTCGAAATAATTAAGATATACTGCATTATTAACAATCTGCAGCATATCAACTTCATTAAACTTAACTTTTAATTTGTAAATGTGATGAAAATCTGAAATATTTTTTGTGGGTTCCATTTATATTATCTTTATTTGATAGTAAGAATGCTTCACTTCTTTGTTCCCAGCAAAGACTGAAGAAGTAAATTTGATCAGCTTCCTTTCGATTTCCGTACCATCTGTTCAATCATATCCCACATTTCATAAGGTAGTTCTTCTAATATGTTGAACTGACCTGCACCCTTTAACCATTCACCTCCATCAATTGTAATTACTTCGCCGTTAATGTACGATGAGAAATCTGATACTAAATAAGCTGCAAGATTAGCCAGTTCCTGGTGCTCTCCTACTCGTTTAAGCGGAACTTTCTTTGCAAGATCAAATTTTTCTTTCATATTTCCTGGAAGCAATCTATCCCAGGCACCTTTCGTTGGAAAAGGACCGGGTGCAATTGCATTAAGGCGTATTCCATATTTTGCCCATTCAACAGCAAGTGAACGGGTTAATGCTAGCACTCCAGCTTTTGCACATGCAGAAGGAACAACAAAAGCAGAACCTGTGAAGGCATAAGTAGTTACAATGTTTAAAACTGTTGCTTTTTGTTCTTTCTTTATCCATTCTTTGCCGAAAGCAAGTGTGCAGTTGTAAGATCCTTTTAAAACTATATCAATAATTTTATCAAAAGCATTACTTGAAAGCCGTTCCGTAGGACTGATAAAATTTCCAGCAGCGTTGTTTAAAAGCACATCAACTTTGCCAAAATTATCTGAAGAAACCTTTAATAGATTTTCTACAGATGAAAAATCAGAAACATCGCATTGAACGGGTAAAACTTTTTTATCCTTTCCTTCCGATAATTCTTTTGCTGTTTCTTTAAGCACCTCAATTTTTCTGCTTGTGATAATTAATTTTGCTCCAAGTTCAACAAAATATTTTCCCATTGCTTTACCAAGCCCTGTTCCACCTCCGGTAATAACAATTACTTTATCTCTTAGTGAATCTTCTTTTAGCATGGATGTTTTGTATTGTTGGTCTGGCATATTTTAAATTTAAATAATGAATAAAAAACGGTACGTACATTAATCTTAATGATCAGAGTACAATTAATATTACTTTAAGGGTTCTTATTCCAAATTAAAAACAATAACTGTTTTCTTCAATCATCTTATCTGCAATCTCCCTGCGTAACTTTGTTGTATTAACCGAATCAAACTTTGTAAATCGTTTCATTCCAAGCATTAACATTCTTAATTCATCACCTTCAGCAAACGCCTCTATTGCATGCTTACCATATATGTTTATTCTTTCCAAGGCATTACTTACATAGACCCGGGTAATGGACAATGGAAGTTTTACTGCATCATCACCTTTTTTACCAGCAAGTTTAAGTGTACGTAATATAGATGATTCAGCAGTATAAATTTCAATAAGCATATCGGTTACATTCATAATTATTTCCTGCTCATCAGCTAGTTTCTGCATAAATTTTTGTACTGCTGAACCTGCAATCATCAATGCTGCTTTTTTAGCATTTTGAATTGCCTTTAACTCTTTAACTAAAATGCCTTCAGGTTCATCGCTAAATTCAGGGATTGACATAAGCTCTTTCTGAATTGCCATTGCGGGACCCATTAAATCAATTCTTCCTTTCATCGATCTCTTAATAAGCATATCAATTACCAGCAGACGATTGATTTCATTTGTTCCTTCAAATATTCTGTTGATGCGTGAATCGCGGTAAGCTCTTGCTGCAGGATACTCTTCAGAATAACCATAACCGCCATGAATCTGCACGACTTCATCTACTACATAATCGAGCATTTCAGAACCAAATACTTTCATCATCGAGGATTCGATTGCGTATTCTTCTGCGGCATTAATCAATGCATCACTGTAGCTTTTACCTTCTTCCATCAACTCACTTACTTTGTCATTGATTAAACCACTCGTTCTTAACATTGCGGCTTCTGAAACAAAAGTACGAATAGCCATTTCAGCAAGTTTATATTTTATTGCACCAAAACTGGAAATCGGTTTACCAAATTGCTGCCTTTCATTAGAGTATTGAACTGCGATTGATAAAAATCTTTTTGCGCCACCGGTTACCATTGCACCTAATTTAAATCTACCGATATTTAAAACGTTAAATGCTATGTAATGTCCTTTTCCAATTTCACCTAAAACATTTTCTGCGGGTACCTTAACATTATCTAAAAACAATGCACGGGTTGATGAACCTTTAATTCCCAATTTATTTTCTTCTTCGCCACTTGTGAACCCCTCCAAATCTGTAGGAATTATAAAGCAAGTAAATTTATCTCCTTCAACTTGAGCGAATGTAATAAGTATATCAGCAAATCCGCCGTTGGTAATCCACATCTTCTGCCCATTTAGTACATAATACTTTCCATCGTCTGAAAGTACAGCTGTAGCTTTTGCAGAAAGTGCATCAGATCCGGAGGTAGGTTCAGTTAGGCAATATGCTGATTTTAATTCTCCTGAAGCTAATTTTGGAAGAAATTTTTTCTTCTGTTCTTCAGTTCCATAGTACAGTATTGGTAATGTGCCAATCCCTGTATGTGCAGCATACGAAACTCCAAATGAATATGCAGAACCCATTTCCATTGCCAAAATTGTATTGGTATTAAAATTTTCACCTAAACCTTCATACTCTTCCGGGATGGAAGTTCCAAGTAATCCCAACTCGCCTGCTTTATCCAGCAAATTAACAGTTAAACCTTCTTCCTGTTTATCAATTGCATCTAACTTTGGATGAATTTCTTTATCAACAAAATCTCTTGCAGTTTCAGCCATCATTTTTTGATCTTCACTTATATCTTCTGGGATGAAGAGACTCTGTGACTCAGTATCTTTGAATATGAATTCACCGCCTTTTAAGATTTCTGCAGTTTTTGTTTCTTCAGACATTTTAGTACTCACTTTTATTTCTATAAATTTTTTATTTTCAGTTTAACATTTCAAAAATACCTGCAACACCCTGTCCACCGCCAACGCATGCCGTAACCATACCATACTTTTTATTTCTTCTTTTTAACTCGTTAAGAATTTGTACAGTAAGTTTTGCTCCTGTGCAGCCAAGTGGATGACCTAATGCGATTGCGCCGCCATTAACATTAACAATTTCATTATCTAGCTGGAGGGTGCGAATAACAGATAGTGCCTGCGAAGCAAATGCTTCATTTAATTCTATTAAATTTATGTCATCCAATTTCATATTTGCTTTTTTCAATGCTTTTGGAACCGCTTCAATCGGTCCTGTTCCCATCAAAGTTGGATCAACACCAGCCAATGCATAGGAAACCAATCTTGCAACTGGTTTTATATTAAGTTCTCTCACCATTTCTTCAGACATCACTAAAACGAATGCAGCTCCATCTGAAGTTTGAGAAGAATTACCTGCTGTTACTGTTCCATCTGCAGCAAAAACCGGTTTAAGTTTTGTCAAAGCTTCAATTGTTGTATCATCACGAGGACCTTCATCTGTATCAATAATAAATTTGCTTACTTTCTTTTTCCCGTTTTCAAGATGAACATCTTCAATTTCAATTGGAACAATCTGGTCTTTAAAGTAACCTTCCTTTATTGCATTTAGAGCTTTCATGTGAGAGTTGTAAGCAAACTCATCCTGGTCTTTACGAGAAATTTTGTATTCTTTTACAATTTTTTCTGCAGTTAATCCCATCCCCATATAATAACCAGGATTATTTACTGCGGTATCGTAATTAGGTGCAAGTTTCCAGCCTGTCATAGGAACCATTGTCATTGATTCTATACCTCCTGCAATAACGCAATCCATCATACCCGATTGAATGCGTGCAACGGCCAATGAAATTGTTTCAATTCCGGATGCACAGAAACGATTTACTGTTAAACCGGGAACTTCTATTGGCAAACATTTCAAAGCAATCATTCTACCAACCTGCAAACCCTGTTCAGCTTCAGGGAATGCGTTTCCAACAATTAAATCATCAATACGTGTAGTATCTAATTCGGGAACTGATTTTAATAAATATTTTATAACATCTGCAGCCAGATCATCAGGTCTGTAAAAACGAAATCCGCCTTTTTTAGCTTTCGCGACGGCCGATCTGTAACCAGCTACTATATATGCTTCTCTCATAATTCTATTCTTATAAATTAATTGAAAATATCTTTTTTAATTTCGTAAAGGTTTACCAGTAGTTAATATGCTTTGAATTCTTTCAAGAGTTTTCTTTTCACCAATCAAACTCATAAATGCTTCGCGTTCTAAATCCAATAAATACTTTTCTGAAACAAGTGTAGTATCAGATAAATCACCTCCACACATAACATATCCTAATTTTTCCACAATTTTTTTATCATGATCAGAGATATAATTACCCTGGTGAAACGAATAAGCACCAAGAAGCATTACTGATAAAGCGGATCTTCCTAAAACTCTTATATCTTCCCGCTGTATTGGTTTAGTATATCCTCTATCAGAAAGTTCTATAACTGATTTTTTAGCCTGGGCAATTAAACGATGAGGGTTTACCACAATATTATCCCTTCCTTTAACAAAAATATTCATATCAAATGCTTCGTGAGCTGAAGTTGCAACAGTTGCCATTGCAATATTCATAAACCTCCATTGCAATTCAGGTAATTCAATTTCATTTTTTTTGTAGTTATCGGAAGCCCGTAATACCATCTCTTTTGTACCTCCACCTGCAGGAATAATTCCTACACCTACTTCCACCAGGCCAATATAGGTTTCAGCGGAAGCTTCAATTTTATCTGCATGCAAGCAAACTTCACAACCACCTGCAAGTGCCAAGTTATGCGGTGCAACAACAACAGGTACACTTGAATAACGAACATGCATTGTTGCTTTTTGAAATTGTCTTACAGCCATATCAATCTCATCATACTCCTGCTCTGTTGCCAGCATGAACATCATTGCAAGGTTTGCACCTGCAGAAAAGTGCTGCCCGTTATTTGCAATTACTAATCCTATAAAATCTTTTTCAGCAATTTCTATTGATTTGTTTATTGCTTCTAAAATTTCTGAGCCAATTGAATTCATCTTTGTTTGAAATTCTAGATTTACTACACCATCACCTAAATCGTGTAAAGTTGCACCAACGTTTTGCCAAACAGGCTTATTTGCTCGTAGGTTATCAAGTATGATAAAATCACTCTTACCAGGTATTTCTTTATAAGACTGCGAAGCTACATCGTAGAATTTTCTTACACCGTTTTCAATTTTATAAAAAGAGGTGATACTTTTGGAAAGCATATCATAAACCCATTGTGCAGGCTTAAGATTTTCTTCTTCCATTTTTTTAATTGATTTTTCTACACCGATAGCATCCCAGGTTTCATAAGGTCCCAGTTCCCAGCCAAATCCGGCCCGCATTGCATCATCAATTTTGTATAATTCATCAGTTATTTCCGGAATTCTGTTGGATGAATATTGAAATATCATAAGGGATAATTTTTTTAGGAATTCACCTGCTCTATCTTTTGATAAAACAAGTGCTTTAAGCCGTTCTTTCAAATTATCAATTGCTTTTGCTGCGGTAACTGATGCAAATTTAGTTTTTGCAGAAGGTTCGTACTCAAAAGTTTCTATGTTTAATTCAAGTATAACTCTATTGCCTTTTTCATCTTTTGATTTTTTATAAAACCCTTGACCTGATTTATCACCAAGCCAATTGCTATCTACAAGTTTTTTTACAAAATCAGGGATAGCAAATAAATCCCGTGCTTCATCATCAGGACAATCTTTATATATATTTTCAGAAACTTTAACTAAAGTATCTAATCCAACAACATCAGCAGTTCTAAATGTTGCAGATTTTGGCTTTCCCGTTAACGGACCTGTCAGTGAATCAATCTCTTTAATTTTCAATTTCATTTCTTTCATCAAACTGAAAACTGCCATTATACTAAACACACCAATTCTGTTTGCGATGAAAGCTGGAGTATCTTTACACAAAACAGGAGTTTTACCAAGAAATAAATCACCATAGTACATTAAAAAATCAATTACACTTTTATCAGTTTTAGGTGATGGAATGATTTCCATTAATTGTAAGTAGCGCGGAGGATTAAAGAAATGTACACCGCAAAAATGTTTCTGAAAATCTTCACTTCTTCCTTCTAACATAAGATGAATTGGAATTCCGGAAGTGTTTGTTGTTATCAAAGTTTCCGGTTTGCGAAACTTCTCAGCATTTTCAAAAACCATTTTCTTTATATCAAGATTTTCAACAACAACTTCAATTATCCAATCAGCATTTTGCAGCAAATCCATATCATCATCAAAATTTCCTGTGGAAATCCTCGATGCAAAATTTTTACTATAGAGCGATGCGGGTTTTGCTTTAAGAATATTTTTTAAATTTTCATCAGCAATTCTGTTTCTTACTGTTTTATCTTCAAGTGTGAAACCGTTTTGTTTTTCAGCTTCAGTTAGTTCTTTGGGGATAATATCGAGCAGATACACTTTGCATCCAATGTTTGCAAAGTGTGCGGCTATACGCGAGCCCATTACTCCTGAACCTAAAACAGCTACTTCTTTTATAATTCTTTTCATATTGATATTGTATATTTTGTAAAATGGATTGCTTTATTTGTAAAATATTTTAAACAAAATTTTTAGTTTCTTCTTCGCTATAAATCTTTTCAATTAGATCCTTATATTTTTCTTTTATAATTCTTCTCTTAAGTTTTAAGGTGGGTGTTAGCTCTCCTGATTCCACAGACCACTCTTCTTCAACCAGAGCGAACTTTTTAATTTGCTGCACCTTGCCAAACCGTTCGTTGTATTGATTTATATCTTCCCAAATTCGATTTTTAACAACTTCCGAGTTTGTAATTTCTTCTTTATCTGAGAGGTTAACTTCTTTAATTTTTGCCCATCCTTTGATAAACTCAAAATTTGGTATGATTAGTGCACCTGTAAATCTGCGGTTTTCACCAATAACCATAATTTGTTCAATAAATAAAGATTCTTTCATTTTATTTTCGATTGGTTGCGGTGTGACAAATTTTCCACCGGAGAGTTTAAATATTTCATTAACTCTATCTGTTATTTTTAAGAATCTTCCTTCAACCAACTCACCTACATCACCTGTATGAAACCATCCTTCATCATCAAAAGCTTCTTTTGTAAAATCATCTCGTTTATAATATCCTTTTGTAACATTGGGACCTTTACATAAAATTTCACCGTTCTCAGCAATCTTAACTTCAACATTTGGCAAAGTTGGCCCCACAGTACCAATAAAATAATCACCTTTTTCATAGCGGTTACTTGTAATTCCGGGAGAAGTTTCTGTCAATCCATAAGCTTCAATAATTGCAATGCCGGCTGCGTTGAATATTCGTCCCAAACGAGGTTGAAGTGCAGCAGCCCCACTCATTATACCTATCACTTCTCCTCCAAGTGCTTCCTGCCATTTTGAAAAAACTAATTTACGTGCAATTGAAAGACGAATATTATATAAACTGCCGTTATTACCTTTTACATCAAATTTATTTGCAAGATTTAATGCCCATCCGAATATTGCTTTTTTTGCTGCCGGTAATTCTCTTCCCTTTGCCATAATTTTATCATATACTTTTTCCAATACACGCGGAACAGTTGTAAAAAAGTTTGGTTTAACATCCACAAGGTATTCTCCTATTTTATCAGTGCTTTCCACATAATGTACTGAGCAGCCGTTTGTTAAATAATAATAAGAAGCAGTTCGTTCAAAAATGTGGCAGAGAGGTAAAAAGCTTATTACTCTATGTGTATTGTTGATAGGAAGGATTTCTGTTAAAGATTTAACATTGCTTATAATGTTTTTATGTGTAAGCATTACTCCCTTAGGAGTGCCCGTTGTACCTGATGTATAAATAATTGTAGCAAGATCTTCTTCTTTTATGGAATCTTTAATTTTTTGTAATTCCGGAAGCAATGACTGATCCGCTAAATCAGAAATTTTTTGCCAGTTTTGTGCACCGGAAATTTCATCAAAGGTATATACATCAATTTTGCCATCAATTCTATCTTTTACTCTTTTAACTTTATCAAGAATTTCTTTATCAGCAACAAATACTAATTTTACTTCTGCATCGTTGAAAATGAATTCGTAATTATCCTCACTCATATTTGGATATAGAGGCACAATAATTGCCCCGACCTGGAGTGATCCAATATCTACGAAATTCCATTCCGCCCTGTTACCTGAAATTATTGCAATCTTATCATCTTTTTCTATTCCTCGTTTTAGCAAACCAAGACTGAACTTTTCAACTATTTCATTACAATCATTTGTGCTGAAGTATTTCCACTCGCCGTGAGCTTTGTGGCAAAGTGCTTTCGCTTGAGGGTAGTTTTTTAGTTGAAAAGGAATAACATCTGTTAAGCGTTCAAAATTAGCTGTGATGGTATTCATGTTAACTCCTTTACTTGCTAAATATGATGTTGAAAATATAAACTAATTTTGTAAATTACAAGCGTAATTTCGCTAATGGTGAATTTTTGCTAAACATTATATATTATAGTAATTGATATTGGAAAGGTACATTTCAAATTACTGATTTAATGCATTGCATTATTTTATGAAAAACTCAAAGAAAAATATCAAGCTAATATTTGGATTAAAGATAAAGCAGTTACGCCAGGATAGAAATTTTTCACTTGCTGAGCTGGCAGAGAAAAGTGGTTTATCTGTTTCATACTTGAATGAAATTGAAAGCGGAAAGAAATATCCAAAAACAGATAAAATTGCTACTCTTGCGGAAGCACTAGGTGTTAGTTATGATAAGCTTGTATCGCTTAAACTCACAAGAAATCTTGCCCCTCTTGGTGAATTACTTGAATCAAATATTTTCCAGCAGCTCCCACTTGATCATTATGGAATAGATATAAACAAAATTATCGTATTGATGGCTAACGCACCATTACAATTAAGTGCGCTCGTTACAACACTGATTGACATGGCCAAAAGTTCCGAATTGAGTCAACATAATTTTTCACGAACTGCTCTAAGAACCTATAAAGAATTCAACGAAAATTATTTTCCGGAATTGGAAAAAGCTGCAAATAAATTTTTAACTGAAAATAACCTTACATCAAAACATCTGATAGATTCAAAATTATTATTACAAATCTTAGAGAAAAATTTTAATTATCATATTGATGAAAATAAACTGGATGAATATCCCACTTTAAAAGAAGTACGCAGTTTGCTGATCCCAGGTAAGAGAAAAATTCTTTTATTAAATAAAAATTTATCCAATCCTCAAAAAACATTTATACTTGGAAAAGAGTTAGCGTATATTCACTTAAATATAAGTGACAGAGCATATTCATATACTGGTGTTGAAGTTGATTCATTTGATCAGTTACTAAATAATTTTAATGCATCATATTTTTCTACCGCGTTGATAATTAAAAAAGAACAATTAGTAAAAGATATAAAAACACTTTTTTCAAAAAGGAATTGGAACTCTAACGAGTTTATGCAGCTGGTAGAAAAATACAATTCCACGCCTGAAATGTTCGTTCAACGGTTAGCCAGTCTTTCATCAAAATTTCTAAATTTAAATCAATTTTTCTTTTTAAGATTTACTACTTCAATTCGTTTACGAGAGTACAGTTTAACAAAAGAACTTCGATTAAATACAAATGAAAATCCAGGCGGATACCAAAGTGCTGAACATTACTGCAGAAGATGGATCTCGATAAATGTACTCAATCAACTTGCAGAACAGATTAGCAAAAGTAAATACAAACCGTTAATAGGCATACAAAAGTCTCAGTTTTATAATTCGGGTGATCAATATCTTACAATTTCAATTGCCAGAAGAGACTTAATTGTAAAAGATAGTATTTCAAGCGTAACAATTGGGTTTTTAGTAAACGATGAATTGAAAAAAACAATAAAATTTTGGAATGATAATAACATTAAAACGGTTGAAGTGAATGATACCTGCGAAAGATGCCCGCTTAAAGATTGTAAAGAAAGAGTGGCTCAACCAACTGTAGCAACCAGAAAGCAAAAGGATGATACAATGAGATCTGAATTGAATAAATTGATAAAAGAGATGAATAAATAAAATGTAGCTTTGAATAGATTTTTTGATTCTATTCTTGACCTAAATTATTTGAAAGACCCACCTTCATAAAAATAATTTATTTCTGTATAAAATTCCAATTATAAAAACTATCAAAATGAATTTAGGTAAATGTTTATAACATAATTCATATTTTAATAATATGAAAAACGATTTTATTATTATTGCACATCGTGGTGAATCATATGATGCACCGGAAAATACACTTGCTTCTATTAATCTCGCCTGGCAGAGAAATGCTGATGGAGTTGAAATTGATGTGCAGCTAACAAGGGATAATAAAATTGTAGCAATTCATGATAAAACCACATTAAGAACAGGCAGGGTGTACAGGAGAATTGCATCAAGTAATTACGAGCTGCTGCAAAACATTGATGTTGGAAAATTTAAAGGAAGCAAGTATAAAAATGAAAAGATTCCCCTGCTGGATGACGTGATTGATACAATACCGGATGGAAAAGTTTTATTTGTTGAAATTAAATGCGGTAAAGAAATTATTAAACTGTTAATTGAACTAATGGAAAGAAAAAACATAGATACTTCAAAAATTAGATTTATTAGCTTTGATTTTACTACAATAAAATCAATTAAGAAAAATTTTCCTGATTGTGAATCTTACTGGATTATTGAAGGTAAACAATATAAACAAAGAGAAAAACTCATCAATTCCGTGGAAAAATGTTTAAAAGCAAATTTAGACGGATTGGATGTTCAATCGACAAAATATTTAAATTCTGAAGTAATTCAGTATATAAAAAGTAATGACTTGAAGATATATACCTGGACTGTTGATGATCCAGTAAGAGCAAAGCAATTATATTTGGATGGGATCGATGGAATAACAACAAACAGGGCAAGCTGGCTAAAGCATCAGTTAGCTGAAATCACTAGAAACAATATGCAATTAAAAAATGATTGAGTATTGCTAATAGTTTAAATTCCAATCAGCCTGTATTAGTTTTGAGTATAACTTTTTGTGGATTGAGAATTAATTGAATTTTAGCAGCTCCTGGAAAAATTTATTATTAAAGTAGAATTTACTTAATGGATAAAATTATAATTGGTATTCACGGGCTTGGGAATAAACCTCCAAAATATTTGCTGGAGGAATGGTGGCGTGTATCAATTCAAGAAGGGTTAAGCAGGATAGGCAGCCATTTTTCTAAGTTCGAATTTGATTTGGTTTATTGGGCAGATTCGCTTCATCCGGAACCTTTAAACCCGTTTGAAGATGATGAAGAAAGCGAATTATATCTTGAAGAAAGATATGAACCCGCAATAGGTAATAAAAATGATAAGGAAAATGGTTTTAAAGAAAACTTCATTAACTATTTCAAAAAGCAGCGAGATAAAATA
Organism: uncultured Ignavibacteriales bacterium; assembly: GCA_963714405.1. GTDB lineage: Bacteria > Bacteroidota > Ignavibacteria > Ignavibacteriales > Ignavibacteriaceae > JAZGGS01. The sequence continues at coordinate 79,967 of CAVQOH010000003.1, forward strand.
TTATTCAACGAAAAACTTCATGTAAAATTTCCTTCACTCACAGATCTCATCATAAAACATTTTTTTAAAGATTTAGATGTTTACCTTACACAGCAATGTGTAGAAGAAAGTAAATCTCATTGCATGGCAAAAGATATAATCCGTGAAAAATTGATTGGTAAACTGCATAAGTATAAAGATAAAGATATATTGTTAATTGCTCATTCAATGGGTGCCATAGTAGCTTATGAAGTTTTAATCCAAATTGAAAAAGAAATTGAACTCGATTTACTTATTACAATTGGTTCTCCTCTGGGTGTACCATTTATTTTTGAAAAGCTAAAAACAAAAGAAACTATTTCTATAAGCAATCGGAATAAGTTGCGAACCCCGGAATGTATTTTAACTACCTGGAAAAATCTTGCAGACCTTGATGATAAAATTGCCCGAAGTGCTGATTTAAGCAAACTTTTTACAGCTAATCGTAATAATGTTGCACCGCAAATGCAGGTAGTTGAAAATGATTATGAAAATAATGGAATTGAAAACCCACACAAATCTTACGGATATTTGAGAACTTACGAGATGGCACAAATAATTGATGAATTCCTTTGCCGTGATAAAAATAGGTTATTTATTTGGGTAAGAAAGAAATTTGAGCGACTAAAGCAGTCAATAAAAAGCAAATAATGATTTGTTAAATAGAAGCGAAATAATTAAAAAGCTATCTGAGAAATCCCAAAACTGGGATTTAATTATTATAGGAGGCGGCGCAACAGGAGTTGGTTGCGCAATTGATGCATCTCTTCGCGGTTACAAAACACTTCTTTTAGAACAAAGCGATTTTGGCAAAGGAACTTCCAGCAGAAGTACAAAATTAATCCATGGTGGAGTAAGATATCTTCAACAGGGAAATATTTCTTTAGTACTTGAGGCACTTAAAGAAAGAGGATTACTTCATAAGAACGCACCACATCTTGTTCACAATCTTGCTTTTGTTGTTCCAACTTATGATTGGTGGGAAGGAACATTTTACGGCGTTGGGTTAAAACTTTACGATATGCTTGCAGGTAAATATGGTTTTGGTAAATCTCGTTTACTTTCTGAAGAAGAAACACTAGAGCGAATTCCTACTTTAGAAACAGAGGGTTTAAGAGGCGGAGTAATTTATTACGATGGACAATTTGATGATGCACGATTGCTGATAAATATGGTACAAACTGCGGATGAATTGGGTTGTGATATTTTAAATTATGTAAAAGTTACTTCCTTAATAAAAGAAAATGATTTAATAGCAGGTGTAAAAGCTGTTGATGTTGAAACAGGAATTGAATACAATTTAAAATCTAAAGCAGTGATAAATGCAACTGGAATTTTTACAGATTCAATCAGAAAAATGGAAGATGAAAATGTAAAACCAATAATTGCACCAAGCAGGGGAACCCATATTGTATTGGATAAATCTTTTTTACCCGGTGATAATGCAATAATGGTTCCTCATACTTCTGATGGAAGAATTCTTTTTGCAATTCCATGGCATAATCATGTGATTGTAGGTACTACTGATGTTGAAATTGATCAACCAGCACTTGAACCGTTTGCTGATGAACAGGAAATTGATTTTCTTCTTTCAACAGCTTCAAAATATCTTATTAAAGATCCAACTGAAAAAGATATACTTAGTATTTTTTCAGGTATCCGCCCTTTAGTTACAAAAGGTGATGCAGATAATACCGCAGCAATTTCAAGAGAACATACTATTTTAATTTCAAAAAGCGGGTTAATTACTGTTGCTGGTGGAAAGTGGACAACGTATAGAAAAATGGCTGAAGATACGATTGACCAGGCAATTGAAGTTGCACAACTGGATTATAAACCATCACTTACAGAAAATTTTCCTTTGCACGGTTTTATAAAAAGTGAAATCTCTGATCATCATTTTGCCCATTATGGAAGTGATGCAGATGAAGTTGAACATCTCTGTTCTCAAAAATCTTTTAGGTGAAAAACTTCACCCAAAATTTGAGATTAAAGCTGGAGAGGTTATTTGGTGTACAAGAAATGAAATGGCAAGAACTGTTGAAGATTTTTTAGCTCGGCGCACACGTGTACTCTTTTTAGATGCAAAGGCGTCAATTAAAATGGCACCCACAGTTGCAAGGTTGATGGCAAAAGAACTGAAGCAAAATCGTGCATGGATAAATGAGCAGATTGAATTGTATACAGATGTAGCAAACAGATATTTAGTGAATCATTTAACCAAAAACCTCTGCTAATAGCTTCGCAGCCTTCTCAACATCATTATCATCAACATCTAAATGAGTAATTGCTCTTAGAGTATCAACAGTTCCGGGAGTTAAAAGTAATCCTGCTTTCTTACACTCACTTAATGCTTCACTAACATTCATAGTTAACGGTTTAAACAATACAATATTTGTATGCACAGCTTCCATATTTATCTTCAGGTTAGAAATTTCATTTATCCTTTCCGCCAAATATTTTGCTCTGCGATGATCTTCTTTCAACCTATCAATATTATTTTTAAGGGCATACAATCCTGCTGCGGCTAAAATTCCGGCTTGCCTCATTCCCCCACCCCAGGCTTTACGTGTTCTGAAAGCTTCTTTTATAAACTCTTTACTTCCTGCTATTACAGAACCAACCGGTGCACCTAAACCTTTTGATAAACAAACAGAAACCGTATCAAAATGTGAAGCATATTCTGTTGGAGAAATTCCTGTCTCAACAGAAGCATTCCACAATCTTGCACCATCAAGGTGATAAAACAGATTATATTTTTTAGCAAGCGCTTTTAGTGCGATAATATTTTCAATCGGGTGAATTGTCCCGCCGGCACGGTTATGTGTGTTTTCAATTTCAATAACTTTAGTACGCGGCATATGGTATGCTGTAGTTCTGATGAAAGGTTCAACCTGCTCAGGAGTTATTACGCCAAGCTTTCCTTCAAGAGGATAAATTTGTATTCCGCTTAGTCTTGCAGGTGAAGCTGATTCATAATTAAAAATGTGTACTTCCCTATCGCAAATAACTTCATCACCCGGTTCTGTTAATACGTTTAAACATAACTGGTTTGCCATTGTACCACTGGGGACAAAAAGCGCTGCTTCCTTTCCAAGAAGTTCAGCAGTATATTCTTGCAATTTGTTAATTGTAGGATCTTCTTTAAATACATCATCACCAACTTCTGCTTTGTACATTGCCTTGCGCATACCTTCGGAAGGTTTCGTAAGTGTATCACTTCTTAAATCTATCATAGCAAATTAATTTTATTGATTTTATAATTTAAATTTTTTCTTTAACCAGATTAAAATACTCATTCCAAAAATCCAGAATGAAAAAACAGAGCTGAGAAGTGGTAATATAAATGGATTTCTCGTATAAAATGTTATTTCTTCTCGAAGCGGAACATCAACAACTAAAACAGTTTTCGTGAACATTTCAGTTTCAGCTACAGTTTCTCCCAATTGCATTTATTAAACAACTCACACCACCGTTAGCACACCTTACAACTGATCTTCGGTTTTCTACAGCTCGTAAAATTCCAAATTCTTTATGCTGATAAGGACCGCTAGAATTGCCGTACCAGCTGTCGTTTGTTACAACAGCAATAAATTCCGCTCCTCTCTGAACAAAATTGGTAACAAAAACAGGAAAAACTGATTCAAAACATACCAGCCCTGATATTTTTATGGTATCATTATCAAAATTATATAACGGGAAATGAAACACAGTAGTATCCTTCCCAACATTCCAACTTGAAAGACCAACACCCCATTTAAGTAAATCCCCTAGAAAAGATAACTGATCAACAAAAGGGACTCTTTCTCCCAAAGGAACAAGTTTCATCTTTCCATATTTTTGTAATTCCCTGGAACCAGGGATGAGTAAAATAACTGAATTGTAGGTTGCATAGTGGATATCGTCTTCAACACTGTATTTAGCATCTTGCGGAATACTATCCTTATCATAATAGTATTTTACATCGGGCATACCTGTTAGTAATCCAACATTATTTTCATCAATAAAATTATATATCTTTTCTTCAACATCCGGATAACTTCCGCTTAAGGCATACACTGGCAAAGCTGTTTCCGGCCATAAAATAATTTCAGCTCCATTATTTACCGCCTTACCTGATTCATCTAAATAAAGTGCAAGCTGATCATTTATACTACCAACTTTCCATTTATCCCAGGGATCAATATTTGGTTGTACAAGACCAATTTTTATTTTTTTATTTGAAGGTTGAAATGAGGAAGTTCTTACACAGCCATAGATTATAATCGATGACATTAAAAGAACTGCTGTAAGAAATGCAGGTGAAATAATTTTCTTTTCATCTTTGTATTTTTTATAAGAAAAATATAACAGAACATTGATATAAGCCACAACAATTGATAATCCAAATGTTCCAATAAATTCAGCAACTTGAATAAATGAATTAAACTTTGCCAAACCGTGTCCAAGCAGGACCCATGGAAATCTTAAATCAGATAATGTCAGCAGGTACTCTGCGGTTACCCAGAAAAGCGGAAAAACATATAAAGCATTTAATTTAGGAAATACTTTTTTTGTAATGTAATACAGAGTTGAAGGAATGAGAAAGACGCAGGGATAAGCTAATAATAATGCACCCCCACCCATCAATAAAAACGGATCAGCAGAAGATTGCCAGTTTCCCACCCAATAAAGCGTAAGCAGGCTAAAAACAAAAGTGAAAATAAATGTTGCCCGGCTTATTGAAGCAAGCGTTGTTCTTTTTTGAAGAACCAAAAAATATGGCACAAATGCTATGAAGATTAATAATGTGAACGGAAAAGGAAATGGCGGAAATGAAACTCCTAATAACACACCGGATAGAATTAGCAACAGCCATTCTTTATTTCGCTGATATTTATCTTTTTTGCTTAACGCAACTTTATATTTATTAAAAAACTTCAAAGTTTATTTTTCTTTTTTCTAAAATAGTATCTTAAAATAAAAAACAGAATTACAACTATAGTTGTACCAATAACAATATTTGTATATGTTGAAAGATATTCATCAACAAGATTTACATTATCGCCAAATACGTATCCCAGATATAAAATAATTGCGTTCCATATAAAAGCTGAAATTGTAGAAAGAATTACAGTTCGCTTAACCTCAAGATTGCTTAATCCGGCAAAGAAAGAAATTACAGCTCTTGTTCCCGGCATAAACCTGTTGGCTAAAATAATTCCATACCCATACTTCTTAAACCAGGTTTCTACTTTATCTATTGCATCAACAGGAATATATTTAAACTTACCAGAGTGAATAATTTTTCTATCTACTGTTGAACCTATATAATATAAAACCATAAATCCTAAAACTGTGCCTGCACTAGTTAAAATTAAAGTTGGAATAAAGTGAATTGTACCGGTAGCTATAAGTGATCCGCCAACTACAACAACAAAATCACTTGGTGATGGGGGAAAAACATTCTCAATGAACGCAAATAGAAAAAGTGTGATATAAATCCAAAGTGGAGAAAACGATGAGATCTCGTTAAGAATTGACTCAAACATTATAAATCTTTTTTAACTACAGAGACTGTGGCAAAAGTTGCAATGCCCTCTTCTCTTCCAACAAAACCAAGCCGCTCGGTTGTAGTTGCTTTAATAGAAATTTGGTCAATTTTACATTGCAGTATTGAAGCAAGGTTTTCTCTCATTTTAATAATAAATGGTGAAATTTTGGGTTTCTCCAATGCAATCACCACATCAAGATTATTAAGGAAGAATTTTTTTTCATTCACTAAATTATAAGCTTCCTTAAGAAAGAAGGAACTATCTGCATTTTTAAAATTATTATCAGTATCAGGAAAATGTGTGCCTATATCTCCCAAGGCAAGTGAACCAAGAAGTGCATCGGTAATTGCGTGAAAAACAACATCTGCATCCGAATGCCCGGCTAAACCTTTTTCAAAAGGAATTTCAATTCCTGCAAGTACAAGATTTCTGCCCTCAGTAAAAGCATGTACATCAAATCCTATTCCTGTTCTGTAAATCATATAATTATTTTATCTCAAAAGTATTAAATTCATTAAGTGTTTCCTGCCAATCCACTCTGCAATTTTTTACTGAAGCGTGAATGGGTCCTACTTTTAATTTGCTTATCAAATCTTCAATTAAAGCTTGCTCTCCTTCCACTACAGTAAGCACTTCGCCTGTAAAAAGGTTTTCTGAAAATCCATTTAAATCAAGTCTTCTCGCTTCACGCATTACAAAATACCTGTAGCCAACTCCCTGTACTAAACCGTTAACTAAAATTTTAGCTCTTACAATCATAAGTGTTAACTAATAATTATTACTTATTTGATTAAAAAGAAAATTATATAAAATTTAGCACTATACAAAAAAGGGATGAATAAGCAGATTGAAGCAAATAGTTATTCATTTGTGTAACCAAATGATTTCAAAAATCCTTCGCTGCTTCGCCAGTTTTTTCTAACCTTAACTCTTAACTCCAGGAAGACTTCCCGTTTTAAAAATTCCTCGATCGATTTTCTTGCTTCCTGCCCAAGCTTTTTTATTGCTGCACCTTGTTTGCCAATAATTATTGCTTTCTGGCTTTCTTTTTCAACCACTATCTCAGAGCTAATATAGTCTTTCCTGTTTTCTCTTTCCTTAAATTCCGCAATTAAAACTTCGCAGCTATAAGGAATTTCATCGTGGTACTGTTCCAAAATTATTTCACGTATAAGTTCTGTAACAAAAAATCTTTCATTCTGCTCTGCAACAATATCATCGGGATAAAATTTAGGTCCTTCAGGAAGTAATTCATTTATTGATTGGAGAAGTTTTTTAGTATTAAAATTTTGCAATGCAGAGATAGGTATTATTTCATCAAACTTTTTTGAATTCTCAAATAACTCTAAAATAATTTTTACCTGGTCCTGCGGAAGCAGATCAATCTTATTTATAACGAGTATCTTTTTAATTGATGAATTTAAGATATTCTCATTTATATGACTATTATTGAGTAACTTGTTTCCAGCTGGATCATCTTCAACATCAATTAGCAGCAATAGTATATCGGCATCCTTACCAGAATGTTTAACATCATCCATCATTTTTTCCTGCAATAGGTACGAGGGATTTATTATTCCCGGAGTATCAAATAATATAACCTGGAAATTTTCTTCACTTAAAATTCCAACCACTCTTTTGCGTGTAGTCTGGGGTTTATAATTTGTTATAGAAATTTTCTGCCCTAACAGCGTGTTCAGCAAAGTTGATTTGCCTGAATTTGGCAAACCAAGAATTGTTACATAACCTGATTTGTGCATTACTTAATATTCAATTTATTATTGGGTAACGCAATTTATTGAAGGATTTGATACATTAAAAATTGATATGCGCAGAGATGTGAAATAACTTGATCAAATAATCTAAATAAACAGATTTACTTTCCTTTGCTTTTGGTTCTCAAAGAAGAAATAAGCTGAAATTAAAACTCCCAGTGAAAATATTAATCCAATGAATGAAAGATTTTTTGAACTAAAAATATTCTTTATTTCATTTATAAGAACTCTGCTAACCTGTTCCACATTTTCAGCTATTTGAATTGAATCAGTCTGTGTTGATGAGGATGAAATTATTGAAGCTGCAGTATATCCAACAATGCCTATGCAAATAAGAATAAAAACGGAAACGACCATTACAACAAAAAAGTTTTGTTGGCGTGGAAGTTTAAATTTTTTATTTAGCTTTGAAACTACTAACTGAGTAAAATCTTTACTTGTTTCAAATTCTTTAAGATGAGAAAGCTCATGGTGAACTAACTTTAGTGCAGCAAATCTCTTCGAATCAGTTTCAGAAGATGCAAGTAATGTTTCAACTTCCTTCATTTCCTGAATGCTTAAATTACCTTCAAGGTATTCATTCAATATTTCATCAGTCAATTGATTCATAACAGTTCCTCAACTAGATTTTTATCAATTATTAGATCCTTTAAAGCATTTCTGGCCCTATAAAGAATCACTTTAACATTAGAAACAGAAATGTTAAGGATGTCGCTGATCTCTTCACAACTCATTTCATTTAAATAATAAAGATTAATAACAACAGCAAATTTTTCCGGCAACTGGTTAACAAGCTCATTAACTATTTCGGTTGTATTTTTTTTCTCAATAATGTGCAGATCATATTCACTTTTTAAATCAAAATGATCATCAACAGAGGACATTTCGTTTTCAGTTTTTCTTTTTTTGGATGAAATTTTTGTTAAAGCAGTATTATAAACTATCCGGTAAAACCAGGTTGAAAATTTTGCTTCTCCTTTAAAATTATTTAAAGAGCTATAAGCTTTTACAAAGCAGTCCTGCAAGGTTTCTTCAGCATCCTGTTCATTTTTTAGCATCCTCTTCAGCAGTGAGTAAGCTTTGTTTTTATACTTATCAACAATAATTGCATAATCTGCCTGGTTTCCACGGATTACAGAATTCAATATTTCCTGATCAGAAAATTTATTCATCTGATATTATGACAACTATTTAACTAAAAGGGTTACAATTAAAACACATTTACAATTCACTATCAGGAAGTTATTGATCAGATTATTGAATATCAATTTAAAGAAGTGTAACCGGTTCAGATAACTGATAGTCTTAACCTTCAGACACCAAAAAAGGAGTAAAAAATGGAAGGCACAATAGCAGTATTTATACCAATTATAATGATGTTGGTAATAGGCTTAGTTATGGTTACTTTTTTTTATTTTAAGTCCCGTGAAAGACAAATGCTAATTGAAAAGGGACTATCAGCAGAGGATATTAGACAATTTTTTGATAGAAAAAAAGATTATTTTGTTTTAATTAAGATCGGAATAATAGCAATATTTTTTGGAATAGGGCTGGGTTTAGGAATGATTTCGGGTAGTGATGAATCAACCAGAGAAATATATATGCCGGCAAGTATTTTTATATTTACTGGAATTGGGTTTGTGGCTGCAAATCTGATTGGAAATAAGTTACGGCAAAAGTATAAAAACGATAATAACTAAAAAAAACCCCTCCTAATGGAGGGGTTTTTCGTACCAAATAAGATATGATTTTTTCCTTAATCTTGTTCTTCAAGCCATCTTTCTGCATCAATTGCAGCCATACAACCTGATCCTGCAGCAGTGATTGCCTGCCTGTATTTACTATCTGCAACATCTCCTGCAGCAAAAACACCCTCAATATTTGTATATGTAGTTCCTGGTTTAACTTTTAAATAACCTATTTCATCCATATCAAGTAAGCCCGTAAAGAGCGAAGTATTTGGTTTATGGCCAATTCCTATAAATAATCCATCAGCTTTAATCTCTTCTGAAGAATGATTTTGAGTATCTTCTAAAATCACACCCGTCATTTTCTTTCGGCCATTTTCTTCAAAACCAATAACTTCTTTAATAGTTTTATTCAGAAGGAATTTAATTTTAGGATTTTTTTGTGCACGTTCAATCATATGTTTTGAAGCTCTTAATCCTTCACGCCTGTGCACAATGGTAACTTCTTTCGCATGGTTTGTAAGATATATAGCCTCTTCCATTGCTGTATCACCACCGCCAACAACCAGCACTTTCTGATCTTTAAAAAAGAATCCATCACAGGTTGCACACGCAGAAACGCCAAAACCCATGTATTTTGATTCGCTTTCTAATCCTAATAATTTTGCTGAAGCACCAGTTGCAATGATAACAGTATCGGCTGTGTATTCGTCATCATTGGATTTTAGTTTAAAAGGCCTTTGAGAGAAATCAACTTCAGTTATTTGTTTGAACAAACATTCCGCTCCAAATCTTTGTACTTGTTTCCGCATTGTATCCATAAGTTCAGGACCCATAATTCCATTTTCAAATCCGGGATAATTTTCAACATCAGTAGTAATTGTTAATTGCCCTCCGGGCTGCATGCCTTCAAATAAAACTGGTTTAAGATTTGCTCTTGCAGTATAAAGTGCTGCAGTAAATCCTGCCGGACCCGATCCAATTATTATAACTTTATGATGATTATCAGCCATTTAACTACCTCTGCTATATTTTTTAATTTAATTGCTAAAAACTTTACAAATTTGATTCAGTAAATTTAAAAAAGTTTCACATACTTAATTATTATCGATTATCAGCACTCAGTTTTTTTTAAGAAGAAACCTTGCATTTCTCTTAATGCCTTTTAGTTTTGCTCTTTTTATAGGACTGAGTTTAAATCTATTATTAAAACCCTCTTCGCGCATTTGTAGAACCTCTTCCAGGTTTAACTCTTTATTTTCAGGATGAATGATATCTTTTAATTTTGAAGGTTTTGAAAACTTTTTATTCCATGGGCAAACATCCTGACAGATATCGCAGCCAAAAATCCATCCATCGAATTTACCTTTTAATTTTTCTGGAATTTCATCTTTGTTTTCTATAGTTAGATAGGAAATGCATTTATTTGAATCCACAACATAATCAGAAACTATCGCATCGGTGGGACAAGCATCTATACAGGAAGTGCAAGTTCCACAATAATCAGGAACTTGTTCTTTATAATCAAATTCTGAATTTGTAATTATGTTTGCTATAAAAAACCAGCTTCCAAATTCTCTGTTTATTATATTTGAATGTTTTCCCATCCAACCTAAACCTGCTTTAACTGCCCACGCTTTATCCATTACAGGACCGGTATCTATATAAGAAATTGATTCGAAATTTGGATCAATATTTTTTAGATCTTCTTCCAACTCATGTAGCATTGCCCAAATTACTAAATGATAGTCCTTTCCCCACGCGTAGCGCGAAATTTTTCCGTTTAAATGGTTTTGTGAATGATGTTCATCGGAATAATAATTTACACCTAATGAAATAACACTTTTTGATGAAGAAAGAATTTTGGATAAATCTTCACGTTTTTCCCTATTCCTTTCCATATAATCCATTCCGGCATGGTAATCATTTTCTAACCAATCATCTAATCTTTTTTTTTCAACTATTAGTTTTTCTGATTTTGAAAAACCAATCAGATCAAAACCAACAGCCTTTGATTTTTGAATAATTAATTCATTTGTAAGTTTCATTGGGCTGGGTTTACCAGTTCATTTTTTTTCGAACAACTTTTACGTACACATCCTTACCAAGCTTCTTTACCATGTATGTTTCCAATCCATTACTACCTGAAGGTTTTTTCCCGGTTTCAAGATTAAACTTCCAGCCATGTGATGGACATACTATACAATTATGTTCAATAAATCCCTCATAAATAAGTGCGGTGTGCTGATGAGGGCAGATATTACTTAAAGCAAAAACTTTTTCATCAATTTTAAAAAGTGCGATATCAACATCATCAATCAAAAATCTTTTTCCTATCCTATCCTGAAGTTCTTCAACTGAGCATACCTTTTGGTAGCCCTCATCTTCAAAATTCTTCAAAAGTTCTGTATGTTTTATCAACTCTAATTCCTTTTTCAGTATGTTTAACTGTTGCAGCAGCAAATTCCGGATCGTGACCGAAAAAAAGCAACCAGTTTTCATTAAGTGCTTCCCGCAGGATTTTTTCTTTTTCTCTAATCGTAATTAAAGGTTGAAGATCATATCCCATTATGTAAGGGATTGGGATATGCGAAGCGAATGGAATAAGATCACAACAATAAACAAGTGTATTTTTTTTATCAGATATTTTTACCATTTGCTGCCCGAACGTATGTCCGTTTATTAATATAAATTTTATTTCATCATCAAGTTGCGCATCCCCAATTGTAAAATTCAAAACGCCTTCTTCAAATAGAGGAACAAAATTTTCTTGTATATAGCTTCCCTTATCTTTTATTGATGACTTAACAGCCCAATCATAATTTTTTTTCTGTACAAAGTATTGTGCATTTGGAAAAAAAGGTACGATTTTTTCATTTTCTTTTTTCGTAGCTCCGCCGCAATGATCAAAATGAAGATGTGTAATAATGACATCTGTAATATCATCGGGTTTTAATCCATGCTCTGCTAATCCTGTTTCCATACTCGATTTACTGTTAACATCATAAATATCTCTTTCTTTGTCGCTCCATTTGTTACCCATTCCAACGTCGATAATAATTTTTTTGCTCTTGCTTTCTAAAAGTAAATTTCTTGTGGAGAGCTTTACACGGTTTCTATCATCGGCAGGATTAGTTTTTTGCCATAGCGGTTTGGGTATTATTCCAAACATAGCTCCGCCATCCAGGCCAAAATAACCTGATTCTATAATCTTTAATTTATACTTACCAATTTTCATTTAAATCATTTATTCATTGACAAAATTTTTATTAAACTAAAAAAAGTTCTTCTAACTTTAAAAAAAAAGGCACCTTCGGTGCCTTTAAAAAAAATCTAATCACAATTATCTTCCTAATCCATCCAAGTATTCTTTTTTCTTTAACAAATCTTCTTCGCTCTCTTCATGCTTAGGATCCGGTAAACAGCAATCAACAGGGCAGACAGCAGCACATTGCGGTTCATCATGAAATCCTTTGCATTCAGTGCATTTATCCGGTACGATATAAAAGAATTCATCGGAATAGAATCCTTCAGCTCCGGAAGGAGCAGCTGCACCATCACCGTAGGTAGTTCCAGATAATTCCCATTCAACCCCACCTTCGTAAATAGCTGTGTTAGGGCATTCCGGTTCGCAAGCACCACAGTTAATGCACTCTTCAGTAATGTATATTGCCATAATTCTCTCCTTTAAACGTTAAGCTTCTATTTACAGATTACCAAAATTAATTCAAATTAAACAACAATATTGCAAAATTTACTTTCTCGTTCAAGATAATATTGTTCTAAAGTATTTGCTTACCAAGACATTATTTTATTATAAAAGCTTCTATTTGTAAAAAATCACTAAAAATATATTATTCTTCCACTTTTTGCTCCAAAAGCCAATCCACTAATGCCTGGAGTTCTTCATCAGTTCCTTTAAACGGCTTTTTATGCGTTTCAAATAATTTCTTTCCATCTGGATCTTCAAATGAATTAAAACTGAAGCCAACTACTATAATTGCACCAAAAAGCACTAAAATTACTTGATTAACAATACTTTTCATTTTTTCTACTTTTAAGATGAAAAACGAACTTGATACAAGGAATTAAAAATCAGTAAATTTTGTAATCCCCATTTATTAACATCATCAAAACTATATGATATCAATGAATTATTCAATACAATATTAATTACGGTTTTTCTCCCTCATATCCATTTTGAAGATAAAACAACGCGTTGTTAGTAATATTCAGATTTTTCTCAATTGCAAATTTTTCAGCATTATAAGTATTACCATTATAAAACCGAAACCATAGTAAACTACCAACCATTAAACCATCAAAGACTCTATCCTCAATAAATGAGTTGATTGTTAGATAACCCCATAAAACATTCCATCCAAGTGAAAGCAATCCGCTGATGTATTCTTCTGTGTAAAACTGTCCGGCACCTGGAATAAACATTGAAATAATTTTTGCAAAGTTTACAGAATATTTTCTTGCTTCAACTTTTTGAGCAAGTAGCTTCAATTCGTGTTCATTATTAATTTTTGTAAAACTGAACGCTGCGTTTTCCCAATCATCGGCAAAAATGTAAGCCCATCCTCGCCAGTAATTAAGTTCATCTTCTTTTGATGAAAATCTTTCATCATCTTCCAAAGAGTTTAATAAACTTTGTGCTTTATCAGTTGTTCTTCTAAGAATGTTTACACGAATGTTTTCAATTCTGCTTTCATAAATTTCATTTTCACTTTCCGCACTTATTTCTGCAAGTGTAAAATATTTTACGGCTTCATTAAACTTACCACCCTGTTTATAGCTTTTAGCAATTAACATATATGCTTTAAAACTGTATGAACCTTCTTGATCAAAAAACAGGAGGCGTTTAAGTTCTGTTATTGCATCATAGTAATTTTCTTCATCATAAAGTTGTTCTGCTATTTTAAACTGATCATTAAAATTATTCTGAGCAGTAAGAGTCCCTGCTGCAGTACATAGTAATATGAAGATTAAAAAATAATTAATCACAGAAATTATACTCCGGCAAAAAGTAATTATTCTGTTCAAGATAAAGATTCAAGCCATCTTCAAATTCAAAAGAAATTTTTGCATTAAAAATTTGTGCTGCAGCTATTGAACCATAAACATTTCCTGCATAAAAGAATGCACCCAAACCAGTAAATATCCATGCCCGAGTGTTATGATTAGCTCTAAAATTATCATAAGCAAGAAAAGCAAATAATCCTGTTGCTAATAACGCAGTTATGCCATCACCCCATTCATCCAAATACATTTTTCCTGATCCAGGTATAATAGCTGAAAGTATTCCTGCTACCGCTTCACTTTTCAATGGAGGATTTATTTTCCATTCGAAAAATGCAGATACAATCTCTTTTTCAATTTCATCAAATGGAGCTAATATTTCTTCTCTTGGTTTAAAATTTAATTTTGAATATAGATGAGAAAAACTGATTAGTTTGCACAGGTAATTAATTGATGATGAATCCTTTTCCGAAAATGGATAAGTCTCCATTCCATAGTTTTCATAAAAAGAGTATGGATTATTCAGAAAACGATTTTTAAGATGCAGTTTTTTGATATCTCTTTTAAACTCTGAAAGTGATAGTGGTGGGATAAGATCTTTTTCAATTTTCTGAAGTAAACCTATTTTAGAATAGCACAACATAATTTTAAAATCGATTGTATCATTTCTAAGTATTTTCCTTATAGAACGATACTCTTCAAGAGCTCTTAAATAATCACCTTCACAGAAAAGATGATCAGCAAAAAGTTTTATGTTTTGTGTGGACTTGAAATCAAACTCATCTGATTGAGAAATGATAACAGGTGAGAAAAATATAATTAAAAAAAATACCTTCCTCATTTATCCTGCACGATAGTTGAAGCAGGAATGTAGTTTATCTTTTCTTCATCAAGTGAATACAGTGAAGGTGGATCATAGTAATATCCTCGTTTTACACGAGGATAGTGATTATGCCCTTTATAAACATTCATATCTCTGGTAAATCTATCGAAAAACATTAGCGTGCCTTGCAGCAAATTGGTTTCACTTGCAGATTGAATTAAGAAAGATGAGCAGGAAGGACGAAAAGGGCAATTATCTCCATCAAGATCCGAGATAAAAAACCAGTAAGCGTTGCCAATTGATTTTACCAGAGCTTCACTGAAAGTATCTGCTTCAAACGAATAATGACGTTTTCTTAATTCTAAAGGTTTTTGATAAGAAAAATCTGCTTTCTCCCATTTTACCCAATCGGTTTGAGAGAAAGTAGCGGAAAAAGAAATAAGAATAAATAACAATAATTTCAAATTTTACTTTTTATCTAATAACGATCTTGCAATTACAATTTTTTGTATTTCGGAAGTGCCTTCATAAATTTCTGTAATCTTTGCATCCCGCAAATATCGTTCAACTAGGTATTCCCTTACATAACCATAACCACCATGAATTTGAATTGCTTCCAACGCACATTCTACAGCAATTTTAGATGCATAAAGTTTTGCCATTGCTGCTTCTGCAAAATATTTACTACCATTATCCTTTAAAGCTGCTGCTTTTAATGTTAGCAATTTTGCAGCATCAACCTTAACAGCCATATCAGAAAGTTTAAACTGAATTGCCTGGAAGTTTGCTATTTCTTTACCAAAAGCTTTTCTTTCTTTGGAATATTTTAAGGCGGTTTCAAGTGATGCTTCTGCAATACCTATGGCCTGAGCAGCTATGCCAATCCTGCCACCGTTAAGCGTATTCATCGCAAAGTTAAATCCTTTGCCTTCTTCCCAAATAATGTTTTCAGCAGGAACTCTGCAATTTTCAAAAGTTAATGAGCATGTATCAGAGCTTCTTATACCTAGTTTATCTTCCTTCTTACCGTGTCCGAATCCTTCTGTTCCCTTTTCAACTAAAAGAGCAGAAATACCATGATGACCTTTTTCCTTATCAGATTGAGCTATAATAATATGGTAATCAGCGGTTTGCCCATTCGAAATCCAGTTCTTAATACCATTCAATACATAGAATTCACCGTCTTTATCCGCAGTTGTTCTTTGGCTTGTTGCATCACTTCCTGCTTCAGGTTCAGAAAGAGCAAAGGCACCAAGTTTTTCACCTTTAGCAAGTGGTACAAGATATTTTTGCTTTATATGATCTGATCCATATTCTTCCAATCCCCACGTAACAAGTGAATTATTAACAGACATGATTACACCAACACTTGCATCAACTTTAGAAATTTCAATCATTGCTAAAACATAACTGATAGTATCCATTCCTGCACCACCGTAATCGGGTGAAACCATCATCCCCATAAAACCAAGCTCACCCATTTGTTTAACTATTTTTTCAGGAAATTCTGCATTTTTATCTCTCTCAACAGCAGTAGGAGCAATTTCATTCTGTGCAAAATCCTTTGCGGATTCCTGTATCATTAGTTGTTCTTCTGTAAAATCGAAATTCATTTTTCACCCTTTTTAATTTTTTGAGGTTCAGAAAGATTAGTTGTTGAGGTCTTCACTTTTTCCTTTTTCATTCTTTAAAAATAAATGAATATTATCTTTATAGCAAAGTATAGTTGAAATGATTGCTGTATTTTATAATCATAACACTAAACCGTTTAATGCTAATTGCTATATTTGATAAAAGAGATATAAATATAGTAATGAGCAGCAAGTAAAAAAATATTAAAGGGATTTACTGTTGAAGAACTTGAACAATTATGTTCTGAAATGGGTGAACCAAAATTCAGGGCAAAGCAGATTTTTATCTGGATGTATGATCATTTTATAGATAGCTTTGAAGAAATGCTGAATTTGCCAAAAGAATTTAGAAAAAACCTTGATGAAAATTTTGCACTTAAATACACTTAAATATACTTACATCTGAAATTTTCTGCAGATTACCGGTACAAAAAAATATATCTTTGAAACTGCAGAAGGAAATAGAATTGAATCGGTTATGATTCCGGATGTTAAACGGAACACACTTTGCATTTCTACGCAGGCCGGATGCCCTCTTGATTGTAAATTTTGTGCAACAGGGTTAATGGGATTTAAAAAAAATCTTATCAGCGGGTGAAATTTTTGATCAGTATAAATATGTTGTAAAGGATAATTTAGAAACAAAAATTACAAACATTGTTTATATGGGAATGGGAGAACCATTATTAAATTTTAACGAAACAGTAAAATCGCTTAAAATATTTTCCCATGATTTAGTAACATGGAATAAGCCCGCGAAGAATTACTCTTTCAACTGCAGGTATTGCACCTAAAATAAAAGAACTTGCAGATTTAAATATAAAAGTAAAGCTTGCACTTTCTCTTCATTCTTGTTTTGAAGATATTAGAAATAAAATTATGCCCATAAACAGAAAATATTCAATTAACGATAACATTGAAGCGGTTAAATATTACACAAAAAAAACGCGTACAAAAATTACGTTTGAATATGTTATGCTTAAAGATGTTAATGATAGGACGGAAGATATTAAAGCGCTAACAAAACTATGCAGATCACTTCCTGCAAAGGTAAACCTTATCCCGTTTAATTCTCTTGCTCATATGAATCCAGGAGGATTTTCAGAAAAACTACTGCCAAGTGATTCTGAAAGAATTAATGAATTTGTAAGCAAATTAAAATCAGGTGGAATAACAGTAATGTTAAGAAATACGCAGGGAGATGATATTGCCGCAGCTTGCGGGCAGTTAGCTTATCAAACTTAATAAATAATTATCATCAGAATATTGTTTTTGTGAGAGATTTCTTCACTTCATTGTAATAATTATAAATTAAAAATGAAAAAACTTACACACGATGAAATATCTGAAAACAGAAGTACACTTGAAAACCTGCATAAGGTAAAAAAGCTTCCTGTTTACGTTATAATAGATAGCATAAGAAGTAACTACAATATTGGTTCAATTTTCAGAACTTCTGATGGGGCAATGATAGAAAAACTTTACTTGTGCGGTTACACGCCTCATCCTCCCAAAAAAGAAATACTTAAAACTGCATTGGGTGCAACGGAAAGTGTTAACTGGGAATATATAAAAGATCCAAAAGAAGTGATAAAAAAATTGAGGGCTGAAGGAATTAAAGTTTGCGCACTTGAACTTACGGATAAAAGTTTTCCTTATTATGATCTGAAAAAAGACATCTTCCCTCTTTGTTTATTAGTAGGAAATGAAATCACAGGTGTTGCTCAGGATTTGTTGGATCTTTGTGATTTTTCAATTGAAATTCCTCAGTATGGGATTAAACAATCACTTAATGTTGCAGTTGCTTACGGCGTTACTATTTTTGAGTTGAGGAAGCTGTTTGATGGTGAAAATTAAAAAATGTTGACAGTATTTTTTAGTTGTATGATACCTATTTACTTGCTTTACGGATAAACGGAAGAGAAAATAAAGATTGTGGAAGAGTGTTATCATCAAAAAATAAATTAATAGTAATCCGAGGTCGCAAATTGCTGTCTCAGAATTAAGGATTATTTATGTCATCAAAATCTTTAATTCCCGTTGATTCACTTATCGATAAGATTCTAATTGTAAGAAATCAAAAAGTTATGCCGGATAGTGATTTAGCAGAGCTACACGGTGTAAAAACAAAACGGCTGAATGAGCAGGTATAAAGAAATATTAAGCGGTTTCCGATAGATTATCCAGATAATGCAAGTTATTTATCAGTTAATAGCTCCCTCTCCAAAATCAAAAAAAAATTACAGGATCCATGGCTTATATCAATTAAAGATAATGGCATAGAATCAGATAAAGAAATGGACTAATTGGATTATGAGCTTTATTGTTTAACCGAGGAAGAGATTAAAATTGTTGAATGGAATTAACCCGCAGCAGTAAAAAACTCTTCGCCATTATCTTTTGTATGAATCATAAGCAGGTTTGCACGAACCATCTTAACTAATGTGCGCGATGCTCTTCTTTCCGAAATGTTAACAAGATTACTAAGCTCTTTAACTGATATTTTTTCCTTTTTTGCAAGGTATGCAAAAACTGTTTTTTCTAATTCTCCTATTATATATTTTTTCAGACTAACATTTCCTGATTGCGCTTTTAATATCCTTACCATTTCCTTACTTGCTTGTAAGCTCTTATCATTTACTCGCACTGTAACAACGGATTTGTTGATATCAAGTTCTTTTTCAAAATCCTGTAAACGGTGAGGTTTTTTATCCGATTCAGGAATAGAAACAATAACAATTTCTTTTCCATATAACTCTTTAAATTCAATTGAATAATCCAGTGGAGGTTCACAATAATTATTTGCAGCATCGCAGATCATTTCTGCTTCGGCTTTTTCGCTTTCTACACCGACTATAACACCATTATCATCAACACCAAAAAGTATGTGACCGCCCTTTGTGTTTGCAAATGCAATCATTTCTCTGGAAATTTTTTCAGGTGTGGTAAAGAATCGTTTAAATTCACATTGAATAGTTTCCCCTTCTTCAATTAATTCTTTTAAATCCCTTCTGTTCACAACTAAATGATTTTGTTTAAAGAAAAGGTTATCTTCGCCGTCTTGGATTCCAAACTGGTTCTTTAACAACAGGAATGTTGCTCAATTCAATTTTTTCTTCTTCATCTTCTTCTAAAACGTTTTCTGCTTCCTCATCCATGGCAACAATTATGGAATCAGGAATCGATTCATCAATAGAAATAAAAACGCTATCAGTTGTTAATGAATCAGACGGGTTTTCAATAGCTATAAGAGAATCCTGTAATGCTAATTCCTGCTTTCTTAGTTCCTGTTTGTAAGTTGTAAGCTTGGGAGCAATAATTTTTACATATTCAGAAGCTGGGTAATTGGTAACTAAAGAATCATAATATGCTGCAGCGGAATCGAGAAGAAAAAGTTCATTCTCCAATATCCAGCCGCAGGTGTAAAGAGCTTTGGGTGCATAGGTAGAATTTGGATATAATTTATGGACATTATAAAAACCATTAATTGCGCCGGCATATTCTTTAAGAAGAAGTAATGATTCGGCTTCAATAAAATCTTCTCGTGCTGGATCATAATCAAGATCAATCAGCGGTTTATTTAGTTTATTTGCAGCAGCATTCACAATACTTTCATTCTTATAGTCATCATAAATTATCGTAAACAAACTATCTGCTCTTTTTTGATTATCCATTGTTAAATAATAGCTTCCCATTGCGTAGAGTGTGCCCGCGTGGTATGGTGTGTTGGGGTAGCTGGTAAGATTACTGTTGTAATACCAATATGCCGAATCAGGTAAATTGAGTTCAGTAAGAAAAAGATTGCCAAGCTGCAATTGGTTTAAAACTATTATAGTTATCAGGGAATCTTCTGTAATTGCTGGACGCCGCGGTGGATTATTTTTAAACTTAAGCGTATCAGGTAACCCTGCTGTAAGTTCTCTTTCTCTTTGTTCACGTTGTCTTTTTTCCAATTCATATTGCTGAAGTTCTAACGGCGTTAGCATTGAAGGATCAGAGAACAAACTATCAAAAACAAAAACTATTGCTGAATCTGAATATAAAGTATCATACAATTGTGCGTATAGGGTATCTCTGTTTCTGTAGGTAAATGTGGTATCTCTTGCTATAAGTGAATCTATAGTTTTTATAGTATCCTTGTATGCACCCGTAGTATCAGTATTAACCATCATCGATTCAAGACCTGCCCATATTTCCTGAAGTTCTTTTACATTTTCAATCTCATCTGCTATGGCAAGTGAATCTTCCACATACTTTGCAGAGTCTTTTACAAATTCATCAGGATTCTGATAATAAAAGATTTGTTTATTGTATTTGTTCAACTCTTTACGAAGATTTACATAACTGGTAAACAGCTGGTTTTTTTCTTTTGCTGGTAAAACATATAATGGAGGAAGCGTACTGGTTGTTGCTTTTTTATAGTAAGATGCTGCGCTATCGAGCTGTTTTAATCCTGCTTCATAAATCAAACCCATCTCATATTTTGCTGCACCCGCAGTAGGATCGTTTCTGTAAGTAGTATCAACTAAAGTTAATTTGCTTATTGCATCATCAAACCTGTTAAGTGAAGCATAAGTTTTACCAATTTCAAAATCGATGTTTGCAAGTTTATCCAGGTACTTATCTTCTGATCGCATATCTTCGAAGATTAATAAAGCATTCTCACTTTGCCCACCATCCCTGAGTGCCTGCCCGTATTTTAATTTTGCATCAGTTTCAAGATCAAAATCCGGAGAAAATTCAAATACATTTTTGTAAGCAGTAATTGCATTTTGAATATCACCAATTTTTACATTCAGATTTCCAATCTCATACCAAGCTTCGGCTTTAATTTCATCATCTTCCGAAATATTCATAAACTCATTTGCAAGCTCTATTGCAACGCCGATAATCTTCAGTAGTAACTTTATAAATTATTTCCTCAATGTAGGCATCTTGTACGATTAATCTCTTCTCCTGCATAATGGCAGCCTGTCTTACATCGTTTAAAGTTGTAAAGTGCTTTACTATATTGTTTTAAGTTTCATCTGGCATTTGCCAATCCAAAGGTTTGCCTCAAGTTCGTATTCACTTTCTACCTGTGATGCAACAAGTTCTTCAAATTTGCGCTGCGATTTTTGATAGTTACCCTTATAGTAGAATGATTTACCCAGCATAAGCAATGCATCTTCAACATAACCGGTTTCAGAATGAAATTGAAGGATGGCTGAACATTTTTCAATTACTTTATCAAGCTCTGTATTAGCAGTGCCGGGTATAACAAGTGGAGTTGTAGCAAAAAGATCACGCTGCTGTGCATAAATTTGTTCTTCAGCTTTTTCAAAAGATTCTGCAGCATTATAGTATACATTGAAGTAAGTTGTAAAGCTTTCCCAAATACTACATCCAACTGTTCCCGACAACAGCAATATGAGTATAACTAACCGGAATTTTTTAAGAACGGATAAAACCATAAAATGAAGCTATTAAAGATCAAATAAAACAAAAAGGTAAATTTCCTTACAATGCATGTTTACCTGATTCATCTGTTCTTATTCTTATTACATCTTCAATCTTTGAAATAAAAATTTTACCATCACCCACCTGTCCTGTTTTTGCGGTTTTTGCAATTGCGTCAACTACTTTTTCCACTTTTGAATCTTCCACAACAACCTCGATCTTCATTTTTGGTACAAATTCAATTCTGTACTCACTACCCCTGTAGGTTTCAGTGTGCCCTTTTTGTCTGCCATAACCTCTTACTTCAGAAATGGTTAATCCTTTAATTCCTTCTTCCAGCAGGGCTTCTTTTACATCATCCAATTTAAACGGACGGATTATAGCTTCAATTTTTTTCATAAAAACTCTTTAAACTATTTGCCATGACATTGCTTATATTTTTTACCACTGCCGCATGGGCAGGGATCATTTCTTCCAACTTTTTCTCCAACTTTTACAGGTTGTGCTTTTCCAGCCCTATGTGGTCCAGGTTGCTGGCTTCCCCTGAAAATCCAATATTTGTAGTTGACTTTGTTTGCTTTCAGTAATTCTGCTTGCAGGTTGTCTTCTTCTTTGTTGAATTTCATCGGGAGCCTGCGGAAAGAATTTAAATGCAAATGAAACAACATCATTTCTTACCTGTTCAAGCAGGGTTACAAAAATTTAAATGCTTCACTTTATATTCAACCAAAGGATCTTTCTGACCATAAGCACTTAAACCTATTCCTTCTTTAAGATCATCCATTTCGCGCAGATGTTCTTTCCATTTTTGATCTATCACACTTAGCACGGCATATCTTTCCAGCCGTGCCATTAATTCGCGAGCCTAAGCATTTCTTCTTTTTTGCGTAAAAATTCTTTAGCTGCATCTAAGATACGTTTTGCTTTAATGCCATCTTTACCAAGAGATTCAAATTCTTCAGGTTCAAGTTTTATTTCAATAAGAAGATTGTGAAGTAATTCTTCTTTTATGCTGTCAACAAGAACATCATCGAAATTTCTATCAATTACATCCTCAACAAATTCTTCAAGGAGATCAAATAATTTCACCTTTTAATCTATCACCCTGCAGAGCTCTTGCCTCTTCTTGTATAAATAACTTCTCTCTGCTGGTTCATTGTATCATCGTATTCAAGCAGTCTTTTTCTAATTGCAAAGTTATTTTCTTCGACTTTCTTCTGAGCACGTTCAACAGATTTTGTAATCATCGGATGCTGAATTACTTCACCTTCCTTAATTCCCATTCTTTCCATCACAGTTGAAATTCTGTCACTTCCAAACAATCTCATAAATCATCTTCAAGTGAAAGATAAAATTTGGTTGTACCGGGATCACCCTGCCTTCCGGAACGACCTCTAAGCTGTCTATCAATTCTCCTTGATTCATGTCTTTCAGTTCCAAGAATATACAAACCGCTGTCTTTCCATTACACCCTGCTCCCAGTTTTATATCAGTTCCTCTGCCTGCCATGTTTGTAGCAATTGTAACTAGCACCGATTTCACCTGCGTGTGCAACAATTTCAGCTTCACGTTGATGTTGTTTTGCATTAAGCACATTATGTTGAACTCCATTTCGCTTTAACATTCTGCTAATGGTTTCTGAAACTTCAACTGAAGTTGTACCAACCAGTACAGGTCTTCCATCTTGCGCGAGGTTTCTGAATTTCCTCAATAACAGCATTATATTTTTCTCTTTTGGTTTTGAAATATTGCATCATCCATCATCTTCACGGGTAATTGGTTTGTTTGTTGGAATTACAACTACATCCAAGTTTATAAATTTCAAAAAACTCTCCTTCTTCGGTTTCTGCAGTACCAGTCATTCCTGCAAGTTTGTTGTACATTCTAAAATAATTTTGAAGTGTAATGGTAGCGAGTGTCTGAGAATCTCTTTGAACTTTAACATTTTCTTTTGCTTCAATTGCCTGGTGAAGCCCATCACTGTACCTTCTTCCCGGAAGAACACGTCCTGTAAACTCATCAACAATAGCAATTTTTCCATCTTCAGTAATCACGTATTCATCATCTTTTTCAAAAAGTGTATAGCTTTTAATAACTGATGAATAGTGTGAATTCTATCACTTGCTGCGGAGTATTTGCTATAAAGTTCATCTTTTTTTCTAACTTTTTCCTGATCATCGAAAGTATCAGGATCTGTGTTCAAATTTGCTTATCTCCAGTTCCAAGATCGGTAAGGATAAAATAATCTTTTTCCATTCCGCTGCCATGCGCAAGTTCTTCTCTACCCTTTTCAGTTAGATCAATCGTATTATTGTTTTTCATCGATTACAAAATAGAGTTCATCATCAACGATGTGCATATTCTTTGCTTTTTCACGCAAAAATTCCAGCTCGGTATCGAGCATTAATTTTTTATAGGATGGTTCGCTCGTAATTTTTGAAAGCTTATTGCTTTTTGGTAAGCCCCTGTAAACGCTCTGAATACATGAACTCCTGCTTCTGCATCATCACCAGTCACTTTCTTCAAGCAGTTTTTCTGCTTCAGACAGCATAGAAGCAACAAGATTTTTTTGTTTTCTGATATATACGGTCGATCTTTGGTTTCATTTCGTTGAACTTGATGATCATCAACATCAACAGCGCCGGAAATTATCAGTGGCGTTCTTGCTTCATCAATTAAAACAGAATCAACCTCGTCCACTATTGCATAGTTATGTCCCCGC
This sequence comes from uncultured Ignavibacteriales bacterium, assembly GCA_963714405.1. Lineage (GTDB taxonomy): Bacteria > Bacteroidota > Ignavibacteria > Ignavibacteriales > Ignavibacteriaceae > JAZGGS01. The sequence continues at coordinate 104,622 of CAVQOH010000003.1, forward strand.
TGAACCTGCCCTTCTTTTTCAATTGCCATATTATCACGAAGGTAATCGAAACCAAATTCATTATTCGTTCCGTAAGTAATATCTGCGCTGTACTGCTTCTTCCGCTGATTTGGATCCATCGTGTTAAGTATGCAGCTAACTGTTAATCCATGAAATTTAAAAATCTCACCCATCCATTCGCTGTCACGTTGTGCAAGGTAATCGTTAACAGTTACAAGATGGCAGCCTCTTCCGGTAAGTGCATTCAGGTAAAGTGGTAAAGTTGCAACAAGAGTTTTTCCTTCGCCTGTAGCCATCTCAGCAATTTTACCTTGATGAAGAACAACTCCGCCCATCAGCTGAACATCATAAGGAACCATATCCCATGTAATTTTAGTTTCCAACAATGGTCCAGCTTTTCCCAAGTAATCTTTCACAGGTTGATTTAACCACTGCAAATGCTTCGGGTAAAAGTTGATCTAATATTTCTTCATACTCTTCGTTAAGTTGTTCGTTTAATTCATCAAGTTCATCGTAAGCAGCATTTCTATCAAAATCTTCATCGGTTTGAAGTTTTGTTTTTATCTCTTCAATTTGATTCCTGGTTTCTTCGGTGTGCTTTTGTATTTTTTCTTTAAACTCTGTGGTTTTGGCTTTTAGCTGATCATCAGATAAATCTTTTATCTTCTCATATTCTTCATTTATTTCTGCAACAATTGGCCATAGATATTTAATATCTTTTTCGTGCTTATCGCCGAATATCTTCTTTATTATTTTTAGCATATTGTAGTGTTTCTCAATTAAAAATTAGCAAATAAAGTTAAATATTAACTGATTTGAATTGCAATTTAAGAATTTTTACTTAGAATGAGTTGATGTGGGAAATTGATAAATTTCAAAAAAAGGTAGTTAATTTGAATTGATCATCTATTAAAAATTTGCCTGTTTGCCAACAACCAGCTTCCTTCATTCTTAAAGTGCTAACAAACCGATTTATTCTTAAATTTGAGTAATAATTGATTATTTGAATTAAACAACTCAGTTCCATTGCGTTTAAACAAGCTTTCAAACGATTTTGTAAAAAAGATTGAGGAGATTTCGGCAGGAAATCTATCTTCAGAAATTTTAGAAAAATTTTTTACTTTAGCCGAAGGTGAAATTAAAAATCACTACTTCACTCATTCATCTGAATCAAACCTCTTAAGAATAATTCAAAGTACTTTTGAAAAAATTTCATTTCTGCAAAACTGTGTAAAGTATCCTCACTATATAGAAATTCTTGTAAGCATTTCAGTTAACAGCAATTATTTAGCCGATATACTTGTTATAAATCCCGAATATTTTTACTGGGTTGTTAATTCTTCGGTTTTAAATAATAAACTTGAGCCAAAATCATTTTTGCAGGAAGTTAAAGAATCAACAAGACACTACAACTCTTTCAATTCAAAAGTTCGCACATTAAAATCAATTAAAAGAAAAGAGCTATTAAGAATTGGTTTAAAAGATATTTACAACAAAACTGAACTGGTTGAAATAACTGAAGAGCTTTCAATTTTAGCTTCAACGTTAATTTCAGAATTGTTTAATATTTGTTATGAAAAAACACTGGCAAAAAATAAAATTGAAAAAACATCAAGAAAATATTGTATTGTTTCATTGGGTAAACTTGGCGGTAATGAACTTAATTACAGTTCTGATACTGATTTAATTGTTTTTTACGATAAAGAAAGTAAACTAAGCAGCAAAAAATTTTACAGTGAAATTTTAACCGAGACCATTCATCTTTTTTTGCAAACAGCTGCATCAACTGAAGGAGGACATTTATACAGAATTGATTTGAGATTAAGACCTGATGGAAGGAACTCGCCTTTGTGCAGAAGTTTAAATGAGTATTTAAACTATTATGAAAGCAGAGGTGAAGATTGGGAAAGGCAAATGCTTATAAAAGCAAATTTTCTTGGCGGGCACAGCAAACTATTTGACCAATTTGTTTCATATCTTTCGCCTTTTATTTACCCAACTTCAAGTTATAGTTCACCCTTAGAGCATATTAAAAAACTAAAATCTGTTGTAGAAAGAAAATTAGGTGATGAAGAAAATATAAAACTAATTCCTGGTGGAATAAGAGATATAGAATTTTCTGTACAAGCGCTTCAACTAATGTATGGAGGGAAATATAAGAATATACAAACTGGTAATACAATAGCTGCTCTTAACCAACTTGAAAAAGTTACTCTTCTAACAAATAAAGAAAAGAAAACTTTTGAAAGCGCTTATATTTTATACAGGAAAACAGAACATTATCTCCAATTAATGAATAATGCACAAACTCATATAGTTCCGCAGAATGGCGAAATTACAGAAAAACTAAGTATCTATCTGCATTTTGAAAGCTTTTCAAAATTTAAAACAACCTTAAATGATCAGCAAACTTGTGTCAGAAAAATTTACAATACAGTTGTCAGCGGAAATGGAGGGAAAAAATCAGTTAATACTAAGATACCTGAAGTAAATTTCAAAGATCCCCTGAGAGCATCAAAGAATTTAATATATCTGCGCGAAGGGAAAGGACTGCTTGGTGTACGCAGATTTGATAAAAAAACTTTTGAGGCATTTAAAAAAATTGAAATTCAATTGTTAAAATATCTTAATAAATCATCTTTCCCAGATAAATTGCTTGATAATTTTGTTAGGATAATTCGTTTTGCTGAGTTTCCATCCATCTGGTATAAGGAATTAAACGATAAACAATTTCTTAAAATACTTTTATCGATCTGTGAATTTTCTCAACGATCTATTGATCTTTTTGCCGAGGATAAAGAATTGCGTGATTATTTTTTAAACCGTGAGTTTCTAAAAATATATTCAGCAAGACAGCTTTCGGTTTTCAGCATAAAAAAAATATTTTTTATTCTATCTACACAATGTGTACTTGGATTAATATCTCCTTTAAAAACTTCCAAGATGCTGAGTGAAACAGTTAAAAATAAATTGAAGGTAATTTCAAATTCGTTTTTGCAAAATTATAAATGGAAACATGATTTATTTATTGCAGCACTGGGTTCCACAGGTTCAGGAGAGATGGTTTTTAACTCTGATATTGATTTAATATTTGCAGCAAAAAATATCAACCGTTTTAAGAAAATTGAAAAAGATTTCCAGGATTATCTCTACATTCTGCAAACTGAATTAAAACCAATTTCTGTTGATTGCCGCCTCCGACCAGAAGGTAAAAGCAGTCAGCTTGTTTGGGATATAGAAGAATATAAAAAATATTTTAATACAAGAGCAAGAACCTGGGAATTTCAATCGCTGATTAAATCTTCATTTATCAACGGGAATAAAAACTTATACAACGAATTTAACGGTGCAATTAAAACAGCTTTATATAGTAAAGATAAGACAGTAATCAAAAATGATATAGTTGAGATGAGAAAGAAACTAAGTTATTCTTCCACTTCTCAACTGCAAGTTATTGATTTAAAAGAAAGGTGCGGGTGGTTTTCCGGATATCGAGTATGCTATATATTTTATTATTCTTACTAACCTCATTTTATTTTCTAAATGCCGCGGGAAATCAATTGATTTGGCAGTTGATAAAATTACAGAGATAAAAATCAGGAAAGAGGATATTAAAACTATTAAAAAGAATTTTATATTCCTGAAGGAATTAGAAATAATTAATCAAATTGTATTTAACAAGAATTCATCCAAGCTAACAAATGATATTTTGGAACCAGGAATTATCAAGAACAGTTTGTTTAATAAACACTACAGCAATATTGGCAAAACTTTAAACCAGGTTTTAAAAAGTAATATTAAAATATTTTCAATAATTATTAATGAAAAATAAAATAACTGCTTTTAGTAAAAAATATTTTTATCTGCTTACAGCTTTATTTGCATTTATAGTTTATCTTTTCACTATTGCCCCATCGGTTGTTCACATTGATTCCGGCGAGCTTGCAGCAGTACAGGTTTTACCTGGCATTGCTCATCCAACCGGTTATCCGCTTTTTACCATAATAGGTTACCTTTTTTCATTAATTCCATTACCGTTTACAAAAATTTTTCAAATGAATTTACTTGCTGCAATTTACTGCAGCACTGCAGTTGGAATTTTTACGTTCACAGCTAAATTCTGTTTAGATAACCTATCACTTTTTGATGCAAAGCAGAAACTCAAAACTAAAAAATCAAAGGATAAGAAGAAAAAACATAAAGATGTACAAAAAATCGTTGAAACCGGATTGCCTGAAACATTAAAAATACCATCAGCAGTTTTTGGAGGATTAATAATTGCATTCAGCAAAACATTTTGGTTTCAAAGCACTTCTGTGGAGGTTTATTCACTTCATCTATTACTAATTACACTGATAATTTTTTTGTTAGTAAAAGCTTACTCTGTTTCACATAAAAGTGAGGATATAAAGCCATGGTTAATTTTTACTGTTGCACTGGCACTCGGTTTTACAAACCATATGACTACCTTATTGATATTACCAGGCGTAGCATATCTGTATTTTTCAAGATTTAAATTCAACAAATCTTCTTTGGTTAAGATATTAATAATGATTTTAATTTTTGTACCGGTTTTAATAATTATTTACTCTTATTTACCATTTCGAGCGTCACAATCACCTTTGCTAAATTGGGGAAACCCAATAGATTTTGAAAGAATTTTAAGACATATTTCGGGAAAGCAATACCAGGTATGGCTTTTCTCTTCAACAGCTGCAGCAAAAAAACAGTTTATTTATTTTATTGAAGTTTTACCTTTAGAGTTCTATTTAACACTATCTATTGCGATAATTGGTTTATTTTATTCATATATAAAAGCAAGAAAAATTTTTCTGTTTATACTTATAACTTTCCTTTCAACAGTACTGTATTCTATAAATTATGATATTCACGATATTGATGCATACTTCTTACTTGCATTTATTATGATTTCCTTCTTCTCAGTATTTGGTGCAATAAAGTTGTTCACCTTAAAAGGTGCAAAGCAAAAAATTGTTTTAATGATTTTAGGAATTGTTGCTGTTTTACAGTTCTACTTAAATTTCGGGAAAGTGGATCAAAGCAATGTTTATACTTTTGAAGATTATACAAAATCTTTATTGAACAGTGTTTCAGATGATGCAATAATTTTCAGTTACCAATGGGATTTTTTCATTTCAGAATCATACTATTACCAATTTGTTGAAGATTACAGAACTGATGTAAAAATAATTGATAAAGAACTGCTGCGCCGTTCGTGGTATTACAACCAGTTAAATAATTACGATGCAACTTTATTACAAAAGGTTGATAGTGAAATTGAAAAGTTTTTAATTGCATTAAAGCCGTTTGAGAGAAGTGAAAATTATGATGCAAATAAACTTGAAAATCTTTACAGAACAATAATGACTAAACTTATCTCGACAAATATTGATAATAGGGATTTTTATATAGCTCCTGAATTGGTTGAGCAGGAAATGAACAGAGGCGAATTCACTCTGCCAGATGGTTTTTATCTAGTGCCTGATTTGTTTTTATTTAAAGTTGTAAAGAGCAATGAATATGTACCAGCAGCTAATCCTGATTTTAAAATACGATTTCCAGAAAAGCGAACGCATTACATTGATAGCATTGAAAGATTTATTGGAATTGTACTTTCAAACAGAGCTGCTTATGAGATGAGATATGGAAAAAGCGAAAGGGCAAAAGTTTATGTACAAAAAATTATAAATGATTTACCAAATTATAAGTTGCCACCAGCTCTAATTCAATTAACAGAAAACTAATTGACTACTCTTCAACTTCATCTAAAAGATCTTCTCTTCTATCCTCTGTAAGTTCTGCTTCAGTTTCAAACGATTGAAGAGTTACATCCATCTGCTGGATTAAATTACGCTTATAATATTTTGGTGCAAAAACCGATCCGTCAATCATATAAAATCTTTTTGTTTCTTCATCATAAAAAGTATAATTAACAAAAGGTCCGCCCATTCCTTTTATATTCAGTTCCCACAATCCCTGCGTAAAAATTGCATACTTCCCCTTAAAGTTAACTTCATTTGTGGTAAAGTAATCTTCAGCAACAATTACAAAAGCTGAATCACTTCTTGTGCGGTAAAATTTTTCCGTGACTTTATCTCTAATAGTTCTAATTGAATCGGCATTTAGATATTGTGGTGAAGCATTTTCAACCCAGTGGATAAAAACCCATCTTTCCATATCGCTTCCGGGTGATCTTCTTAACCAGACAAAATTTTCTTCAGAATTATTAGTTGCTACTTTAAAATCTGCCTGCACATAAATGATCCAGCCATAATCCTTTAAAAATTTTCCTTCAATACTTTTTTGTTCATATCTTGGATTATACAAACTGCTAAATAATCTTTCATCAGATTTTTTTTGAAATGCATATAAAAGATTATCAGCATTCTGGAAAATTTTAAACTCAAGCTGCTGCATATCTGATGCTGATATTACTGCAATTAGCTGATTCTTAGCCCATAATCCGTCTTTATAAACAATAAACTTTGCATCGTCTTTCATCTTTATTTCAACTGAAGAATCAACAATTGCGCTAAGAAAACCAGATGCTTTACTTCCAGAATTTAAGGGTGCAGTAATAACAATATTTTTTCTTCTTTTATATTTTTCTATTTCAGAAACGTTGATACGTTTTAATGTAAATAATTTTTCCGGCTGCGGTGTATAAATAAGTTTTTCAAACGCCGTTTCTAAAGCCGTTTTTAATTCTTCATATTCAACTGAATCTGCAACAACAAAAATCTCATCTTCAAATCCTCTTGCAGGTTTGTTAGATTGATTGCAGGAAGCCAAAAACATCAAAAAAATACAAGTAAAAACCAGTAGAATAAAAATTTTCATAATTACCTCGGCACGTTTGATAAAACTAAATCTAAATTGGGAAGAATTGCCAGGTATAATATCCACATCGTAAATCCAACCGAAAGCGGTATAGACAGATTATCATCAATTAACCTGGAGGAAATATTTTCTACAACTGCACCAACAAATGCAGCTACAAATCCTATAAAAAATTCTTCCTGAAAGTTTCCGATTTTAGGTGTAAAAAAAACCACTATACATGCACTAACAAAAAAGGCTAAAGTTCCCTCGAGGCTTTTAAGTAAAAATTTATGTCTACCAAATTTTCTGCCTATCAGTGCTGCCATTGAATCACTAATAATTAATATTGAAAATGCGGTAATAAAAATAACTTTTGGAAAGATAAGAACACCAATAAAAGCAGAAAGTAAAACATAAGTTGCACCGTTTAGTTTTTTTTGTTCTGTATCTATTTCGTGTTTGCGTAAAATAAATCCAAAAATTTTATAAAAGATATTACCGATGGATGGATGAAAATGCCTTCCAATATCAATAAGGAATGCAATAAATAATAAAATTCCGAGGATTGTGGCAGTAGTATAAGTTGAGATGAAATAATAGACAATAGGAATAGATAGGGAAAAGAGATGAATCAGTTTTCTAACCAGTTCATCCCTATATTCAATAGTACCCTGATCAATTTGGTTCATCTTGCGGAGTAGTATCTTTTTGCTTACGCTTTTCCATTAGTTTCTGAACATGCTCAGGAACTTTCTTCTCTGTTTCGGGATCTTCCTTAACCAAAGGAGGTATTTCCTCTCCTTTTATAAGCTTATTAATTTCTTCAGAATCAAGTATTTCCCTTTCGAGTAATTCTTTAGACAACAAATGCAGCAGATCTATATTATCGGCCAATATCTTTTCAGCGCGTTCCATTGCCTTATTAACAATACCTCTGATTTCTTCATCAATCTCAATGGCAGTATTTTCACTGTAATCGCGGTGTTTCTGAATTTCCCTTCCGAGGAATATTTCTTCCTCTTTAGCACCGTAACTTAAAGGACCTAACTTTTCACTCATACCCCACTCACACACCATTTTCCTTGCAATTCCGGTGGCTTTTTCTATATCATTGCCAGCACCAGTTGTGTAATGATCGAAAACAAGTTTTTCAGCTGCTCTTCCACCAAGAGCATAAGTTATAACCGCTTCCAGATATTCTTTAGAGTAAGTATGTTTTTCATCTATAGGGAGATAACTTGTAACACCAAGTGCTCGCCCTCGAGGAATTATGGTAACTTTATGAACCGGATCAGCTTCAGGAATCATACGTGCAACAAGTACATGACCAATTTCGTGGTAAGATGTAGTTTTCTTTTCTTCTTCAGTGATGATAAGACTCTTTCTCTCCATTCCCATCATCACTTTATCTTTTGCTTCTTCAAAATCAATCATCTCAACCCGCTTTTTATCTTTACGGGCTGCAAGTAAAGCTGCTTCGTTAACAAGGTTTGCCAGGTCAGCTCCTGCTAAACCCGGAGTTCCTTTAGCCAGTACTTCCAGATCAACTGTAGCCTCTAATGGAATAGTACGTGTATGAACTTTTAAGATACCTTCCCTTCCTTTAACGTCAGGCCGGTCTACAACAATTTGTCTATCAAATCTTCCAGGTCTTAAAAGAGCAGGATCGAGCACATCCGGGCGATTAGTAGCTGCAATAATTATCACACCGCTATTCTGCTCAAAGCCATCCATTTCAACAAGCAATTGATTAAGAGTTTGTTCTCTTTCATCATGCCCTCCGCCAAGTCCTGCACCTCTATGTCTTCCAACAGCATCAATCTCATCAATAAATATAATACAGGGTGCACTTTTTTTCCCCTGCTCAAATAAATCTCTGACCCTGCTTGCACCAACACCTACAAACATTTCAACAAAATCAGCACCACTGATGGAGAAGAACGGTTTGTCTGCTTCTCCGGCAACAGCGCGTGCTAATAAAGTTTTTCCTGTTCCGGGAGGTCCAAGTAGTAAAACTCCTCTAGGAATTTTACCACCAAGCTTCTGAAATTTTGTTGGTTCTTTCAAAAATTCAATAACTTCCTGGAGTTCAACTTTTGCTTCATCTGCACCTGCAACATCTTTGAATGTGAATTTCTGGCTGGATGCAGACATCAACTTGGCTTTACTTTTTCCAAATGAAAAGATACCACGAGATCCGCCTCCCTGACCTTGCATCCTGCGCATTATTATTATCCAAACAGCAATTATAAGCAGCCAAGGTAAAAATCCAACTAAAATATTTAACCATTCACTTGATTCCTTATCAAATGAGTAGTTTATGCCCTTTTCTTTCCAAACAGCTTCCTGGTCCTTAATCATTGGTTCGGGTATATAAACCGAAATAGCCTGAACAGTTGTGCTGTTATTTTCGATAGTAATAACACTTTCAGAACTAAGTTCGGCCCTGAAAAAGTAATCGTTCAAATCTGATTTTGTTATTTGTGCACTTGTTATTTTCCCAGGTTCGTTTAGCAGTTTTTCATATTCTGCAAAAGGTATTTCAACGAAGTTTTCATATCCTGATCTGAACACCTGCATTAAAATTACCGCTGCAACAACAACGGCTCCCCATCCAAATACCATCCGAAGAATTTTACTCCAATCGAAATTATCTTCAGGTTTTTTTGGTCCGCTTCCTTTTGAATTGCTATTATTTCGCTTATTTCCTTGGTTATCGGTCATAAAAAATTTTCTATTAAAATGTTCCATTAAATGGTCGTACTCCCTTTATCACTTAAAACATAGATTGATCTCAGATTTCTGTATTTTTGTGCATAATCCAGCCCGTATCCCAAGACGAATTTATCTGGAATATTAAAGCCAATATAATCAATTTTTACATCATATTTAAGGCTGCCGGCTTTAACCAAAAGCGATACAACCCTCATAGTTTTTGGTTGATTTTTCGAAAAAAGCTTTTCAATGTAGTTTATTGATAAACCGGAATCAACAATATCTTCTACAATAATTATATCCCTGTTATTTACATCACAGTTTAGCTCTTTTAACAGTTTTACCTTGCCGGAAGAAATTTTTGCATCACCATAGCTGGAAAGTTTAAAAAAATCTATTTCACAATCTATATTCATGTACCGGATAAGATCTGATATGAAAATAAATGAGCCGTTTAATACACCAATCAGCACAGGAATTCTGTCTTTATATTCAGCAGAGATTTGTTCAGCTAGTTCTTCAATTCTTTTCTGAATTTCATCCTCAGCAATGAAAGGTATGAACTCTTCATTTCCAACCATTATTGATTGTTTTAAACTACTTTTGGTTTCCAGCATAATTTTAATATTTTTTTTGTTTTTCCTGTGATTTTAAATCCATCATCAATTCTTAATCCAACCACCCATATAATTTTTCCCGAACTTTCTAATATAAGTTGCTCTTCTTTATTAAATGATGCAACTCTCTGTTCTGTAAGAAAATCAGATATTTTTTTTGAACCTTTCATACCAAGAGGATAAAACCTGTCACCATTCTTCCAGGTTCTTAGTATAAAATTATTTTTAACATCATCAGCAGAAATAAATTCTGTAAACTTATCATCACTATTTTTTATCTCAGTTAACGATGCTTTGCCAATTAGAAAGACTCCATCGTTTATTTTTTTTGATTTTCCAACAGAAATTTTGAATTGGTTTTTCTTTATTGCTTGCTTTTTCTTAATTATAATGTATTTACGTTCACGGTATGCAGTAACGCCATTTGAAAATTCAATACTTCTTCCTTTTTGTTTTTTTAGCAACCCGGTTAATGAATTAATATTTTCACTTGATAACTCTACTTTATGGTATAACGAGATAACTTTTTTAAAAAATTCTCCAACAATATTTGCACTAATTATTGAAATTTTATCCGATTCAATAAATAGTCGGTTATTTTTAAAGAATACCGAACTTACAATTATATCATCAATTATTTCATCCAGAGTTGCAGAGATATTTCTGAATATTTTTGATGATTTTAGAAGAGTATTATCAAGCTGCGGATTAAGTTTTTCTTTCAGTTGAGGAATAATTTTATTTCTTAAAAAATTTCTTTCAAACTCGTTTGAATAGTTGCTTGAGTCAAATCTGAATGGAATGTTTTTTGCATTAAGATAAAAAAGTATTTCATCTTTAGTAATTGCTAAAACCGGGCGGATGATGTTATTACGTTTAACCGGAATTCCAGCAACACCTTTTAAGCCAGCACCTTTAATTAAGTTAAGCAGTACTGTTTCTGCATTATCATTTTTGTTATGAGCGGTAGCAATCCTGGTAAACTGGCATTTTTTTGCAACACGGTTAAGCTCGCTGTATCTTATAATTCTACCTGCTTCTTCAACAGATAGTTTGTTCTTTTTGGCAAATAACTTAACATTTTTAGATGCAGTGAAAATTTTTACTTTGTTCTTTTTACAGAAATTAACGCAGAATTTTTCATCTTCAACTGCATCTTTCCCTCTTAAATTATGGTTTAAGTGAAAAGCAGATAAATGAAGATTATAAAGCTTTTTAAATTTTAGTAAAAAACATAAAAGAAATACTGAATCTGCACCACCGCTAAATGCAACAAGTACTTTATCTCCCTTACTTAGTAATGATTCACTGCGGATAAAGTTTATTATTTTCTGATCGATGGCTTTAATCATATTAAAAAGCTACCTATTGAACCTACATCAAATAAAGAGTTAATCTGTTTAGAGGATACGTGAAAAAGTAAAACAATTAGTTTTAATTTTTATATAAAACGGTAATTACATTCCTAAGCTTAAAATTTCTAATTCCAGAATACCTGCTGGAACTTTAATTTTTACTACATCGCCAACTTTAGTACCCATCAGGCCCTTGCCAACCGGTGAAGTAACTGAAATTTTTCCAGCCTGGAAATCAGCCTCTTCAGGTGAAACGAGTAAATAATTAAATTGCTTTTTGGTTTTTAAATTCTTAATTGTAACCTTTGATAAGATATGAACTTCATCATCCGGAAACAGTGTGTGATCTATAATTCTTGCCCGGGAAAGTACATCTTCCATCTTGCTTAACCTTAATTCAAACAATCCCTGCTCTTCTTTTGCCGCATCATATTCAGCATTTTCTGAAAGATCACCATGTGCCCGAGCTTCTGCAATTTTTGCTGCAATTTCTTTTCTGCCGTTAATTTTCATTTCTTTCAACTCTTTTTCTAACTCCACAATTCTTTCCCTGGTTAGATAAACAAAGTTTTCCTGAGCCATCTTTAACTCTCTTATTTTTTTTGATTTAAAAAAAATTGCCACCGCTTTTTCAGCAGTGGCAAACGCAAAAATAAGTAATTTACTTTCTGTTGTCAAGCAATATCTACTTGATCAAAATCATCTTTTTAGTATCTATGAAATTTTCTGTTGTTAATGTATAAAAATATATTCCGCTGGTTAAGTCTTCAGCTGAAAAATCAACTTCATACCTGCCTGCCGGTATTTGCCCATTAAGTAATGTAGTAATTTCGTTACCCAATACATCGTAAATTTTAAGTGTAACAGAGCTTGTAAATGGAATGGTAAATTTAATCTTTGTTGATGGATTAAAAGGATTTGGATAATTCTGCTCAAGTGCAAACTTATTTGGAATACTTGGATCATCAACTTCTGTAACACCTTGCAGGGTTTTTAAGATCCAGTTTCCCGGGTCAAAAATAAGTGATTGAGGATCACCCATAATCTCAAACTGAAAATTCTGCACTTGCTGGTTATTAAAAAGTGTGACTGTAGTATCACCTAGTGGAGTATTAAACTTAATTTGCACCGGTAATGTAAAAAATGAAGGATTGCTGTTAACAGTTTGTGTTATTGTTAGAGATATTTGATAAGTTTCTCCCGAAACATGAGTTTTATTCCAGCCAACAGTGTATTTAGGATAGTTCTCTCCGTAAATCCAATCCTGGAAAAAATAATTTAATGATGATCCATAAACATTTTCAGCAATTTCCTGAAAATCTTCTGTAGTAGCAGCTCCATATGAAACTGTTGGATCAGCAGAGTAGGTTCTTAAAATGTTAAAGAAAGTTGAATCGCCCACAACTCCTCTTAGCATATGAAGTACGCATGCACCTTTTGCATAACTTCGCGCGCCGTTAAAAATCTCCCAAACGCTGGTAATATCTTGTACCCAAATAGTACCTGTAGCCTGTTTTGCAAAATTCATTTCAGATTGTATCTTAGAATCATAAGCGGATTTACCATCCCTTTGTTCTTTGTATAATGCTTCAGAATAAGTTGCAAACCCTTCATTAAGCCATATATGATGCCAATCAGCGCAGGTTATCATATCACCGTACCATTGATGAGCAAGTTCATGAGCAATTACATCTGTACCCCAAAAACCCATAGATGAGCAGGTTTGATGTTCCATTGCACCGCCCCATTCCATTTCTGCATGCCCGTACCGTTCATTAATAAAAGGATAATCCCCGAATTTATCACTAAAAACTTCAATCATATCATCTGTTTCATCAAGTAGATTTTGAATTCCGGAAAAGGATTCAGGGTAAACATAATGTGTGATTACCATTGAATCATTCACACCATAATGGTAGTAGGTATCGTATTGAAGATAGTTTGTAATTGCCAATGATATTAAATAATGTGCAATTGGATACCTGCTTTCCCAATAATAAGTTTTTGTTCCATTTCCATTATTTGTAGTACTTATTAATGTTCCATTTGCTACAGCAACTAAGTTATCCGCAACTGTAATCCATACATCTGATGAATCAGCTTTATCTGCGGGTGAATCTTTAACAGGAAACCAATCAGGCGCACCGTAAGGTTCACTCAATGTCCATATTATCGGAGTTCCACCGTGATATCCAAATTCAAAACTTCCAAATCCACTCGAACCGGGTTCTCCCTGGTAAAACACTTTGAGAGAAAACGATTCGCCTATCGTGTACGTTCTATCAAGATCAATGTTAAGCTTATGATTTAAATGTGTAAACGTTGTTGATGTTCCGTTAATCCAGACAGAATCTACAGTAAGTGCATTTTGCAAATCTAGAAACACATTGCTAAGTGATGAAGTATCAACATTTGCATTTACCACAACACTCCCGCTCAAATATCGCGGTTGATCTGTTACTGCTAAATCCAATCCATAATAAGTAACATCAATTTTGGAATCGCCAGGATATTGAATTTTTGAGAGATCAATATTTCTTAAATATCTCTCCTGCTCAGATTTAATAATTTTATCCCGCTGGTTTTCCTGAGCAAAAAGAAAAGCTGAAAGCAATGCTAAACTAATCAGTAATTTAAAATACATTTTTCTGTTCCCTAAAAAGTGAAAATAAACTCATTGTTAAAAATATGAAGAAATCATTTAAGAACAGTATAAAAATTAACCCCGAAATATAATTTCAATTTACATCGGACCTAAATATTGATAGGAACACTTAAAATTGTATAGTATTCGATTTATCTCTATCTTCGAATAAAATAATTATCAGTATTTAATCAATATTTATCGGAGAAATAATAAAATGATCACAAAGCATTCGGTGGGTTCTTTACTTGCGTTTACGGTTATGATTTTTATGTTTTTAAATGTTACCCTTGCACAAAGTGCAACAGAAGAATTATGGAATGATGTTTCAGAAACATCAATTCAACCTCTAGGAGAACGTTATATAATTCCGCAATCTTACAGAACCCTTGAGATGGATTTTCAGGCAATGCAAAATTTTCTAAACAATGTACCCTCTGAGGAGATTATTAAAGTTAAAAATTCATCTTTTATTTTTGCCCTGCCATTACCAAACGGAACGTTTACACATTTTAAAATTGTTGAATCACCTGTAATGGAAGAAGAGCTTGCAATCAAATATCCGGATATTAAAACATACCTTGGTCAAGGAATTGATGAAACGACTTCGTCAGTTCGCTTTGATATTACACCTAATGGATTTCATGCAATTATATTTTCAGTAAATGGAACAGTTTATATTGATCCGTACAGTATGGGAGATATCAATAATTACATTTGCTACTATAAAAAAGATTTCAAGCCTACTGATGATCAACTTAATGCATCCTGCGAAGTATTAGGTTTAGAATCTGCAATGGCGTTAGAACTTAAAGAGCTAGTTGCAAATGGTGAAGATGTTTTAACCGGAGAAGAATTGCGAACGTACCGCCTTGCATGTGCTGCAACAGGTGAATATACAATCTTTCATGGAGGAACCGTAGCTTCGGGATTAGCTGCAGTGGTAACGGCAATTAACCGTGTAAACGGGGTATATGAAAAGGAAATTGCTGTTAGAATGGTACTTATTGCAAATAATGATTTGCTAATTTACACTGATCCAAATACTGATCCGTATAGTAATTTTAGCGGAGGACAAATGCTAGGGCAAAACCAGACAAATATTGATGCGGTAATTGGTTCTGCAAATTATGATTTTGGGCACGTGTTTAGCACAGGTGGAGGAGGCGTTGCTTTTCTTTCCGTTATTTGTATAAACGGATTTAAGGCACAAGGCGTCACGGGGCTCTCAAATCCAATAGGTGATCCGTTTTATATAGATTATGTTGCTCACGAAATGGGTCATCAATTCGGAGGAAATCATACATTTAATGGTAATGCAGGAGCCTGCAGCGGTGGAAACAGAAATGCCGGTACAGCTTATGAACCAGGAAGTGGAAGTACAATTCAAGCATATGCTGGAATTTGCGGCAGCCAAAACCTTCAAAGCAATAGTGATCCTTATTTTCACAATATCAGTTTTGTAGAAATGGTAAACTATACAACAAACAGCGGTGGAAATTCATGCCCGGTTATCACTTCAACTGGTAACAGCACGCCAATTGTTGATGCAGGAATTGGTGGATTTACAATTCCAATTGGTACACCTTTTATTTTAACAGGCTCTGCAACAGATCCAGATGGAGATACACTAACTTATAACTGGGAAGAATTTGATCTTGGACCTGCAGGACACCCCAACAGCCCATCTGGAAACGCTCCAATATTCAGAAGTTTTAATGCAACACTTAATCCCTGGAGAACTTTCCCTAAACTAAATGATCTGCTAAACAACACACAGACAATTGGAGAAATATTACCCACTTATACAAGAACTTTAAAATTCAGATTAACAGTTAGAGATAATAGAGCTGGCGGTGGCGGTGTTAGTTATGATGAAATTCAATTTAGTGTTACTGATGCAGCAGGACCTTTCCTTGTAACTGCTCCAAACACTTCGGTTACGTGGCAGGGTAATACTTCACAAACTATAACCTGGGATGTAGCCAATACAAGCGTAGGACCTGTAAATGCTGTTAATGTAAATATTTTATTATCAACAGATGGAGGAAACACATATTCTGAAATTCTGGCATCAAGCACTGCTAACGATGGAAGTGAAACTCTGCAGATTCCAAATATTCCTACCACCCAGGCAAGAATTAAAGTTGAAGCCTCAAATAATATCTTTTTTGATATCTCAAATGAAAACTTTACAATTGAAGATAATCCAATTCCTGTAGAACTTTCTTCATTCGTGGTGTTAAATACAGAAGAAGGAGCATTATTGAAATGGACTACAATTACAGAAACTAACAATGCCGGATTTGGAATAGAAAGAAGTATTAATAACTCAGATTATACCGAATTATCTTTTATTGATGGACATGGAACTTCAATTATAGTGAATGATTATAGTTATATAGATAAAACTGTTAAACCAGGCATTTACTATTACAGGTTGAAACAAATTGATTTAGATGGTTCTTTTAATTATTCAAATATCGTTGAAGTAGATATAAACGCTCCATCAGCATTTATGCTTTCACAGAATTTCCCAAATCCATTTAACCCATCAACAAATATAAAATTTTCACTTCCTGTTGATTCAAAAGTTACATTAAACCTTTACAACACTTTAGGTGAAAAGATTGATGGTTTAGTTGATAGGAATTTGAGTATAGGTCATCATCAAATTAATTTTGATGCTGCAAATCTTTCAAATGGAATTTACTATTATACAATTCATGCTCAAGGAAAGGATGGCTCTACGTTTAGTAAAACGAAAAAAATGGTGTTAATAAAATAGAAAACAGTATAATATAAAAATTAATAAAGGCGATCTAATGATCGCCTTTTCTTTGTAAAGGAAAATGCTTTATAGCAAATAAAACTATTTCATTAAAATCATTTTATTTGAAATTACTGCATCACCAGCAAAAAGGGTATAGATATAAACACCACTTGTTAAATTTGTTGCATCGAAAGAAACACTGTGTATTCCCGCTTTGACAGAGCCATCATAGAGAGTTGCAACCAAATTGCCCAGCGGATCGTAAACATTCAATTTAACAATTCCTGTTTCGGGTATTTTGAAAGTAATTTCTGTAACAGGATTAAATGGATTTGGATAGTTTTGTAAAAGTAAATATTCATCTAAAATATCAAAGTTAATCTCATCAACATTTACCGGTGTATCAGAATAGTAAATAAGCTGAGACTGAATTGTATAATGCGGCTCGGTATGTCCGCTATAATTGTAATTACAATCAGGACAAGTTACACCTGAAACACAATCCGGATTATTAGGTCTGCAAAAATTTTCATAAGGTTTTATATTATAATCTAGTGTTATGGATTGACCGGGTATAACATTAGTTGTAATATCATTATCCCAGGGTATAACACTTTGCCCGGGACACCAGCCTGCCCTGTTGTATTGCCATGTTCCGCCCTGAGGACTGCAGGGGTTTGCAGCACAATCAGTCCGCCAAAGGATGTGAAAAACAGAATCCGGTCCTACATCAACTGAATGCCAAAGTTGAGAAAATTCTGCGGCATTCTGTGTGTTCCCCTGCCCATGACCGGTTGTAATGACTCTTAATTTTACCTTATCTGCATTATCGTCAATTAATATATCCATCGGATATAGTTTTGACTCAACAGGTCTTGATGAATCACCAATTACTGCATAAGAATACTGCCATAAATTAACTATTTTATATGGATAGAATTCCGGCTCACCTTCAACAAATGCAAACTCGATAGTAACAAGCCAGCCTCTAGCATCTCCTATCCAGCTCTCAATGTAACTTCCAAAACTAACTTCATCATGCAATAATGTTGCGTAGTCTGTTACATCAATGATCCATGTACAAGTCCCGGGATAACCGCCGCCAACAATATTATACGGAGTTATAACTCTAGCTATTTCGAAGGATGTTGAATCAGCATCGTTGTAAACTTTCACCCATCCAAGTCTATCCCAGGGATCGCAGCCCGCAGCAGGACAGCCAATTGTGTAATACATTAAAATTTGATTATAAGATATGCTCGTTCCTGGTAATTGAAATGTATCACGATGTTCAGTTGCCCAATTGTGGTACTCCTGGTTATACGTCATCACCCATGTTGTATCACCCGGATCAGCTAATAAATTACCAGATGATAGTGTAATTATTACAAAGGTGAGAAAACATATTAAGAAAGTGTTACGCATTATTTTTTTCATAACATATCTTTCATTTATTGGAAGGTTGATACTAAAATAGAAATAGTGGATGAAAATTACAATTTACACACGCAAAATAGCGCATAAGCAATCATAAATTAATTTAAATCGCTAATTCTGCAAATTGATTTAAAGTTACAATAGTTACAAACTTTTTTGTCTCTGTCTTCTAATTCAGATAAATGAAAATTACCATTGCTGATTTCTGAAACATATTTTTTTATTGATTCCAGGCAAACTTCAATAAGTTTTTCCGAATTACTTTTTTGTTTTTCATAATACTCAGTTGTTTCATTTTGTTTAGCGTTTCTACTGCCAACAAGTTTTTTCCCAAAATCCTTTACTGAATATTTAAGTGAATAAATTTCAGCTCCGTATGGCTGATAATCTTTATTTTGCTGTGCATTAATAAACTTCTTAGCCGCATAAAGGTATAGCGGCAATTGAAGCGAAAGACCTGTTTGCAAATCACTTGTTGAAGGTTTTGATCCTCCTAATTTGTAATCAATAACTTTTATAGCTTTTTGGTTTTCATTAATATCTATTCTATCAATTTTTCCTCTCAGTTTTATTTCTTCCAGTTTAAATTCTTGTGTTAGGATATTATTAATTTTTCCAAAAGCAAGCTCAAAATATTCAGGAATAAAACCATCATCATTATTTCTTTCTGCTAAAAGAAACTTATAAAGCAGTGAGAGTTCCTTTTTACTGTTAAATCCAAATAGTTTTTCTTTATCATAAAAAGAATAAACTGAACTGTAACTTATTTCAGTATATTTTTTTTCTGCGATTGTGAACATTAGTTTTTTTGCCTGATTAAATTCCTGGTCACTACATCCCTTTAGGTTAAGATTTCCTTCTTTCAAAGAGGTATAAAACTCATACAGAATAACATGTAAAAGAGAACCCAATTCTAAAGCTTCAAGTTCTTCCGAAGGTTCCTCAATTACAGATAAATTTAAAACTCTTTCTGCAAAGTATTTGTAGGGGCATTTTGCATATGTTTCCAGTTGAGTTGCTGAAAATTGCCGATCAGCCAATGCATTTATTTTCTTTTTCAGTTCTTCAGTAAGTTCATTTTTAATTTTCCCTGTAAATGATGAATCACCGAATGGATCATTAACTCTTTGTTGATCTATTTTGATGGCTTTCTTTATTTCCTGAAGATCTACATCATTAGTTAATATTTTTTCAATTGATTTAAAGTTTTCCAGGGAAGTTTCACCAATAATTCTTAATTGTTCTTCTTTTGAAAAAATTAAATTTTCAAAATCTGTTTCATCTTTTTCTGAATGGAGGAACAAATCTTTGAACTCTGTTAGAAAATTTGATGCCACTAATTCCGTTTTATCATCAAATAAAGGTCTTGTTAAATAAAGATGTTTTTTCCAGGTACAAAGTGCCTGGTAAAAATGGTATCTCTGCTCAGTCTGATTTTTTTCTTCCTCTTTTATGAACGAACCTGAAAAGAAAATTTCTGGAAAAAACCTGGTAGGGAAATCACCATCATTCAAACCACCGATAAAAAGATAATCAAAATTCAAACCTCTTATTTCGTTCAGCGTTGTAACTAATACACCATAACCAGGAACTTCTTTAACGTTGTACCTTGAAAAAAGAGAAAATGTTTTTAACTGGTTAATAAAAAATTTTAACGGAAACTTTTTTTCTTTTCCATATTCTGTTTTAAAAAGTAAAGCTAATTCTTCTAAATTATTAAGCATAGTTGTTAATGCTTTAATATCTTTTTCAACATTTTCCTTTCTTCCGTTTATAATTTTTAATGGATAACCCATTTCAAAAACGAGATTTTTAACGTTACGGTAAAACTCTTGAAAGCTCAATAAATTACTGAACGGCTTTAATCTTTTGTATATCATATCAATATCAATTAAAGCTTTTTTATAATCTGCATGGTGATGAGAATAATTATTTGCAGTGAGTTTAGTAAATGATTTTTTTTGTATAGCATCACTTAAACGGCTTTTCCAGTTCTGAAAACCCGATATAATTTTAAGTTCCGCTGAAACTCTAAGCAGATTGGAAAGATCTATCTCATGCTTATCAATAAAAAAGCTTTCATAAGCACGGAAAATATTTTTGTAATAAAAATCGTTACCAAGAATTTCCAGCATGTTTATTATTGCAATAATTGGCTGAGAAGTTGCTAGTGAAAATCTGTCTGTAAGGTTAAACGGGATTCCATATTGCTCAAACTTATCTCTTATTACCGGTGAATATTTATCAATTAAATTAAATGCAACACAAATGGAAGAAGGTTCAGTTTGTTTTATTAGTAAATTTTTTATCTCCTTTGCAACTAATTCTATTTCTTTTTGCCTGCTGCCCGCAGTAATTGTTGTAATTTTATTTTTAAATCCGGTTATTTTCTTTTCAGGTTGAAGAAACAGTCTGCTTCTAATATTTTTTACAAACGGTGTATGAATGCTTTTTGAATCATCTTTAATTTCTTTAAATCCCTTTGTAACAAAATTATTGTAGCATTTATCAAGATGTAAAAATAATGAGGGATTGTATTTGTAATAATCAAAAATTAGATGGAGATCCAAACCTTTTATTTCTGAAGTCTGGTTGATTATTTCAATTTCAGGTTTTGTAAATTCATCAAATCCATTCAGTATAACTAGTTTTATTTCTTTATACTTTTTATAGAAACTTTCTGAAAACTTTTTGCCGCTAAGTTCATTTAACTCTTTGTATATATCACCAATTTCTTTTGCAGGCAGCTTTGATATTTTTTGCTGGTACAGCTTATAAACTTCAGCAATATCTTTTGCTTTTAATTTTTCTGTACCGCTTAATACAACTGATTCATTTAATACATCCTGCGGAGTTATTCCATGCTTTTTATATTCTGAAATAACATTCTTCACTCTTTCAAGAGTTCCAAAAGGTATTCCTGCGCTGTATTGTGAAAAATATCTTAATTTCTTTTTTTCAAAACACTGGTTTAATATTATTATTGATGCTTCATCTTTAATAAGATTTGCTTCTAACCCGGCTTCAGAAAGCAATGTAGAAGCTAAAGTTCCTATAGTTTCTATTTGCAAACCTGATGATGTTTTATTTGGTGATAAGGAAACTAATTCGCGTTTTAAATATCTTATTTTACGTTTTGTTGGAACTATAAACAGTGCTTCATTCAATTTGCCTGATTTGATTTTTTCATTCACTAAAAAATCAAGGTCAATTTTATCAATATTACATTTTGTTAGAATCATTAACTTTTTAATTCAGCAATTAAATTTTTATAGGATTTTCTAATCTGTTTAGATAAATCAAGATTAAGCAGTTTTACGATTTCATCAAACCTCTTTTTAGCTTCTTCTTTATCATCAAATGACAGAGTTTCTAGTTCAAGAAAGTTTCCGAGCCGTTTCACATTATCAAGGTGAATTCTTGTATTATTAAACCAATATAAAGTTCTTTCCTTCTCAACAATTTCATCAACTAAAAATATTTTGGCTAAAAATTCCTCAGGATTATCGCTTTCAATTTTAAGCAGATAAAAATCAGACCAGCGGTTTGCAGAATTTTCATCTCTATTATAAAAAATTAAAGTTTTATTTCCGTTTTCCAATCTCAATTTTAATAAACCATTTGGAATTTTATAATAAACATCTTTTTGAATTAATATATTATCTTTTCTAGCATTCAGAGACCGTAATTTATCAATCAGAAAATCAAATGATTCAATTTTTATTTTAAGTTCCAGATTTATCGGCAATATTTTCTCCCGGTTTTCATCTAAAAGTTACTTATTCTAAAATCAGATAGTTAAAAATACTACTAATTTTTAGTACGATTAAAATTGTTGTTGCTATTCTGCCACATAATTATATTTTAGTGATAAAGATCTGGTAAAATATGTTAAAGATAATAATTTCAATATTATTGGCAGTTTCATTTTATGGAAGCCATGCGCAGGGAATTGGAGAGTTAGTGCCTAACCCACCTCCTGAAATTTTTCCGGCAAATTCTTGGGGCTTTGATGTTTTGATTGGTGAAAGTGGTTTTGGAATTGGTGGATTCTACCGCCAGGAATTATCAACTAAGATTGCAGTCTTTGGAAATCTTTCCTTTTCTGAAGCAAAAGATGAAAGGGAATTTGAATATATTGATTACTTTGGAAACACTTTTACTGTTGGCAAGAAAAACAGAATTTTTCAAATACCAATTACCTTTGGCGCTCAATATCGATTATTTGAATCAGAACTTACCGATAATTTAAGACCATACTTAAATGCAGCAGTTGGACCAAGTATTGTACTTACTACACCCTACAGCGAAGAATTCTTTAAAGCTTTTGGTGATGCTGTTGTAAAACTTGCTGCAGGCGGCTTTGTTGGGTTTGGTGCAAATTTTGGACTGGATAAATCAAACCTTATCGGGCTCAATTTCAGATATTATTACATCCGGTTTTTTGACGGAGGAGTTGAAAGCTTGGAGGGAAGATTCAAAAAAACTATTGGCGGATTTTTTGTTACAATAAACTTCGGGTTTATGTACTAAAAAATAGTTTCTTTAAAAATCTGCTTCCCGGATTTTTTAACAATTTGTTAAGAATTAAAACAATTCTTCACTCAACTTATTTCCCTTCTTGATAAAGCAAATAAATTATTCTAAATTCATCGAGAATAATAATTTCAATAGTATATACTTGGATTTTTCCTTATGAAATCATTACTTATCTTTTCTGCAATCTTCTTTCTTTTACCATTTTATAATCCCGCACAAGAGGTAGCACCTATGCAGGTTGGAAACACTTGGCTCTATGAAACTGATGCATTTGTAGAAAGATTCGAGATTGTTGATTCTGCTGTTATAGTTGATTCATTAGAATATTTTGAAATCAGTTCTAATTACGGTAAAGAAGAAACCAGGTACTTAAGATTGCGCAGTGATAATTCTTACGTTATTAAGGAAGATTCGACATTTCCCGGGCAGAATAACGAAAAAATTTTTTATAAAAAGAACGCTGTGCTTGGCCAATCCTGGCAGGTTGTAATTCCAGGAATTTTTGATACAGTTATTTATACAATTACTGATACATTTTTTATTAACGTATTTGGTACACAGGTTATTGGTAAAACTCTTAACGAGGATTTTGGATTTTCAAACTGGGATTACATTTGGACTGAAAAATTTGGGAAAATCTCAAAGAAAAATCAGCAGGGTGAGGTTACTTACTCTTTAAGAGCTTGTGTTATAAATGGTGTTGTTTACGGCGACACTAATTTTGCTGCGCTAAGTGTTAATACTTCCGAACCATTTTCTGTTTATAAATTGTATAGTAATTACCCAAACCCATTCAATCCATCAACAAAAATTAAATACCAAATTCCAGAATTAAGTTTTGTTACACTGAAAGTTTACAACAATATTGGTGAGGAAATAAAAACACTGGTAAATGAACTGCAACCAGTGGGAATATACTCTGTTGAATTTAATGCAAAAGATTTACCAAGCGGGGTATACTTCTATACAATCACTGCAGGAAAATTTAGGGAGACTAAGAAGATGATTATATTGAAATAATCATTGACAACTATCAGGAGCTATTTGATAAGGTATGATAATTATTTTATGCAATAATATTGACACGATAAAAAAATTAATGCACTTGTTGTAGGAAACGATTGAAATAATTAAATAATTTCAAAGTGGGGTGATCCATTATGAAAGCTACAAAAAGATTTCTGACACTTCTTCTTCTTTTAATAACAAACATTTCTTTTTCTCAACATTTAGCACCACTTAAAGTCGGCAATGAATGGATTTATCTTCGAGATAATAATAGACTCACCAAATACACAATTGTTGATGATAGTGTAATGGTCGATAGTATACCTTACTACGAAGTAAAAATAAACAACTGGGTACCCCCTATGTTGATGACAAGATATGTTAGGACAGAGGGAGAGTTTTACAGACTAAAAATGCGTGCTTCGATGTCAGAATTCGAAGAGATTTACTACAAAGAAAATGCTCACGTTGGTGACATATGGTACCAGGAATATGATACTGTTTCATACAATGAGGTTTTGGATTCAGCAGTTGTATCAGTTTTCGGTCAAACCGTTACGATGAAACTAGTTCAGGTTAATGCCGATGGACTACTAGTCCAATACGAGGAATGGTGGACAGAGGAATTTGGGAAACACTTTGAATATGATTTTTGGGGAGTTAAAATGATGCATCTTTATGGATGTGTTATTGACAGTGTAGTTTATGGCGATACCTCTTTCTATCCAACATCAATTGATACAGAGATAGGAACTATTAGTGACTATAAATTATATCAAAATTTTCCCAACCCATTCAATCCAGTTACAACAATTCGATATTCAGTTCCAACAGAAAGTTTTATAACGCTTAAAGTTTACAACAATATTGGTGAGGAAATAAAAACACTGGTAAATGAACTGCAACCAGTGGGAATATACTCTATTGAATTTAATGCAAAAGATTTACCAAGCGGGGCATACTTCTATACAATCACTACAGGAAAATTTAGGGAGACAAAGAAGATGGTGTTAATGAAGTGAGGACACAATGGGTATAGTTAAATTAGTCATTTTATTCTTGTTAGCTGTGTCTGCTGGCTATGCACAAATATGGGAACAAACAGACGGGCCAGCAAATGCAGTTGTTTGGGCAATTGGTATTGATGATGAAGATATAATATATGCTGCAGATAATGCTATTTTATATAAATCAAAAGATGACGGTGATTCATGGGAATTTGTTTATAATTGGTCATCTGTGGCTACAGAGATTGTTTCCATTGTATTTAATGATAGCAGCGATATTTTAGTTGGAACATGGGGGGGTGCAGGAGTTTATCGGTCAACCGACGAAGGGGAAACATGGTTAATACCCAACACGGCACTGCCTAATGTAAATCATATAGCTGTTGGTCATAATAATGACATCATTGCAGCTACTATGCTGAATGTCTGGATTTCAACAGATCATGGTTTTACCTGGGAACAAAAAAATGTAGGACTTCCTGCTCAGACAATTGTTATGACTGTACATATGGATAAGAATGGAGATTACTTTATTGGTACATATAGTGGATTGAATAGAATTTATAAATCTACTGATTATGGTAATTCTTGGAATGAAGCGGATGATGGAATTCTTTTCTTTGCAGTTGGTTCAATAGAACATAATAGTGAAAATAAACTCTTTGCTGGGGGCTTAGATGCTTTGGGAATTCAGCGTTCAACAGACGGTGGTGTTTTTTGGGAATACATAACTAATGGACTTCCCATAACAGCAGTTGATTATATAGTTAAATCGAACAGTATTGATCACCTATTTGTGGGATTAACAACTGGCGGTGTTTATAAATCCACAAACGATGGCGATAATTGGTTCGACTACAATTCTGGATTATTACTTAATACTATTCTATCATTAGAATCAAATAGTATGGGTGTGTTGTTTGCAGGAACCGCAGGAAATGGAATTTTCAGGACAGTTCAGTCTACTTTAAGAGTGGAACCAATTTCTACCAACATCCCTTCAGATTTTTATCTTTTTCAGAACTATCCAAATCCATTTAACCCAATAACTGAAATTAATTACACTATACCTCATAACTTAAATGTAATATTAAAAATATTTGATACTTTGGGTAGGGAGATTACTACTCTAATTGATGAGCAAGTAGAAGCGGGTGAACATTCAACAACTTTTTGTGCAAACAATTTACCAAGTGGTGTTTACTACTATTCACTAATTGCAGGAAAGTATTCACAAACAAAGAAAATGATATTATTGAAATGAACACCTCAATAATAAATTGAGGAATTTATTAATCATTAACTGGGAGGAATGTTATGAAGTTTATTTCAATTTTTCTAATTTTTTGTTCAACTCTGATTTTCGCACAAGAACCCCCGTTGGGTTGGTCCAATAGTGAAGTGTTCTTTATTACTACAGGTCTTGGTGCACAAGAAACGATACACTATCATGCTGAACCAATTGGGGCACGATGGGATGCTGACAATACCAGCCCACCCTCAAATTTTGATCTTACAACAGACTATGGAGAAGGTTGGTATCCTGATGAAAATGATCCAGGAAGAGGAAATGTAGTCACATCACCAATTATTACATATTATGCAACTACTTGGGGATTTGACTTTATTAATGCAACTCCAATTATAAATGACTATACACTCGCTTACGGTGTGTATAGAATTTCAATAGTTGAAAATGGAAGAGATGCATATTTTTTCTTGGACTATAGAGATACAAGATTCAGAACTTATGATATTACACAGGGGTCAGGGATCGATGTATGGTTTATATACGACGGGGAAAACGACCAATTTGGATACAGGAGGTATAGTTGCCCAATTACTATAGATCCTGAAGATTTCATTGATATTACTGATGGTGATTATCTTCCTATTTGGGAAATTAAAGAACAATCAGGTGGACCTTATACATCAGGATTTGAATCCCACTGGAGTAACGCTCTTGTAGGCATTGACGATGGAGACAATCACCCTAAAATAGTATGGGGGCCTTACCCCGGAGAATTAGCTGGTACTTTAAAGGAATATTGGGTATATGCTGCTTCACATAATCATGGTCAACCACCTGTTACGTTTAACAAGATTGCTGAGGTTGAAGATGATGTCTGGGAATATGTAGATAATACAGTCGAGATCGGGACAGGATATAATGATAAAACATATTATGTAAAAGCAATGTACGAAGATGCTCAACGTGAAGAAAAAACTACCTCGGCAACTAATAGCATCACCTATCAACTTACAATTCCGGATAAAATTAATTTAGGTTATTTGCATAACAAGTTAAATAGTACAGAATATGGATTAGAGCAAAATCATCCTAATCCCTTCAACCCAGCTACAAGGATAGATTACTCACTCAAATATGATGGGATAGTTAACCTGGTGATTTATGATGTGCTTGGAAGAGAAATAACTACACTGGTAAATGAGAACAAACCTGCAGGGAACTATTCAGTTGAGTTTAATGCGGGTGACTTGCCAAGCGGTATATATTTCTACAATTTAAAAGCTGGAACTTATACAGAAATTAAGAAAATGTTACTTTTAAAATAATTCAGTTTAATCACTTCCACTTAATTGTGCAGCCAATTGTAAAAGTTTCGGGTACGGAAATTTCCTTCCCTTCAAGTAACTCATTTAATGCATCACGCAGATAATGGTTTTCAACTTTATTTGGATCCTGCCAGTTATCATCGATTTTTCCATGAAAAGCTAATTTTCTATCTTTATCAAAAAGAAAAATCTCCGGTGTATGAGTTGCATCGTAAGCTTTTGCAATACTTTGGTCTTCATCTCTTAAATAAACAAAGTTAAAGCCTTCACTCTTTGCTCTTTTTTTCATCTCTTCAAATGAATCTTCCGGATAATTAACTGCATCATTCGGATTTATTGCAACTACCGCAACACCTTTATCTGCGTAATCTTTCTGCAGCTCCTTCATTCTTCCCTCATAAGCTTTTACATAAGGACAATGGTTACAGCTAAAAATAATTACCAATGCCTCTTTATCTGTAAAAGAGCTGAGCGAATAATTTTTATCATCTGTTCCAACTAAATTGAAATCAGGTGCATGTGAACCGGGTTTTAATTTATCTGTTGCCATATCTTTCCTTTAAATCATTTATTTTCACTTTAGTAAATAAAATTCTTAATAATTAAATTGATAATTGTAATGTTAAGATATCTTTTTCTTATAACAATATTTTTTACAGAGTTTGCGATGGCACAAAATAATCAGCTTGCGTGGGATCTTTATCATAGTTATGAAAATTATAAAGAAACTTCATTAACAAATCGCCGATTTAAACATTCAGATATACTTCCGTTAATCGAGCAGTTAAAAGATAAAGATATTTTTAATGTTTCTAAAGTTGGAGAATCTGCTGAAGGAAGAGAAATTAATTTGATTTCTGTTGGAAATGGAAAGAAAAAGATTTTTTTATGGTCTCAAATGCATGGCAATGAACCTACCGCAACTGCTGCAATTTTTGATATTTTCAATTTGTTTTTGGCAGATAATGATTTTATTGAGTTTAAGAAAAATCTTTTTGAAAAAACCACAATTCACTTTCTGCCAATGGTAAATCCAGATGGAGCAGAATTATTCCAGAGAAGAAATATTTTTGAAATTGATCTTAACCGTGATGCGGTAAGACAGCAAACTCCCGAAGCAAAAATTCTAAAAGATGTTTTTGATAGCTTAAAAGCTGATTTTGGATTTAACCTGCACGACCAGGGAAGAGAATATTCTGCTGGAAATAGTTTTAAAAGTGCTGCAATATCATTTTTAGCTCCTGCACCTGATTTTCAAAAATCCCTAACCGATGTCAGAGAACGATCAATGAAATTGATTGTTGAAATGTATAATACTCTATCAGAATTTATTCCGGGACACATTGGAAAATATTCTGATGAATATGAACCACGAGCTTTTGGTGATAATTTTACAAAATGGGGAACTAGTACAGTTCTTTTAGAAACCGGCGGCTGGATTGATGATCGTGAAAAGCAATTCTTGCGCAAGATAAATTTTATTGCTTTACTAACTGCATTCCAGAGTATAGCAGATGATTCCTATGTTATTAAGGGGATAAGCACTTACTCAACTATCCCGGATAATGAAAAGATGATGATGGATTTTATTATTAGGAATCTTTCAATTAGTAATGGTCTAAATGAATATAAAATTGATGTTGGAATAAATTACGAAGAAGTAAACATCAATAAAGCAAAGGAATTTTATTATAAAGCAAAAGTAGAAGATTTAGGTGATCTTTCGGTTTTTCATGGTTACAAAGAAATCGATTTGAACGGGTATAAAATTGAACCCGGGAAAACATATCCGATGAGTGTCAATTCCGTTGAAGAACTTGAAAGAATAAATCCATTAGAGCTTTTTAGTTATGGTTATATAAATGTAATCCTAAATCTGCCAGATTACAATGAAGTGTTATCAAAATTTCCATTCAATATTTTTACAAATGCAGAAATCAATCTGGATGAAAAAATAAAAGTTGATGGAATTTCAAATTTTACTATCAAGAAAGATGATATTATAAAATATGTTGTAGTAAATGGTTTTTTAATTGATATTGAAAAACCAGCAGAATATGATGGGAATGGTTTAATTTTTAAGTAAAACAGCATTTCTTATAGAATTTTATTTATTATCATCAGCAATATGATTTGATTATAGTACAATTCTTTGATATTTTTGTGGTTCGATTTATTTTATGTTGAGGATAAAGTGGCACGATTAAAAAATATTGATGCTTTCTGTTCTTCGTGTAATTCCGTTCAAAAAATGGAAATTACAGGCGAATTGAATGGCGAAGATATGGTTGATAAAAGATGGGCAAAGTGTAAAAAATGTAAGCAATCGATGGTGATTGATCTTAAAGTAGATGTGGATTCGGTTGATACCTCGATGGAAGGAATTGAGGCAAAAGATTGCACTGTATATTCGCCAACGAAATCCTATGTTCTGGGCGAACCGATTTATCATAAGAATTGGGATGATTTCGGAAAAGTAGTTTCTAAAGAGATTTTATCAAACGGCAAAAAATCTATTGCTGTTGAATTCCAGAAATCTGGATTAAAGAAATTAATTGAATCATTAAATAACTAAACTACCGGAAAGAGGTGAGAAATATTGGTTGGCATAACCATAGGTGAAAACGAACCTATTGATAAAGCGTTAAGAAGATTTAAGAAAAAGTATGAAAGATCTGGTGTTCTTAAAGAATTTAAAAAGAGAACTTTTTTTGTAAAGCCCTCTATTAAAAAACGGATGGAAAAAATAAAAGCTACCAGGCGGGCACATAGACCCGATAATTACTAAAAAATTTAGCCCTTCTTTTGAAGGGCTTTTTTATTATTTAATTCTTAGCACCGGCTCAATCACTTCAGGTTCTTTCTCTTTAGCATAGTACATTCTAAGATGTTTTATAATTGCCTCATAAGCCTGGTCCAGGTTATTACAAAAAGTAAACAACTTAAGATCCGAAGCACTGATTAATCCTTTATCAACAAGAGCTTCAAAGTTTATAATGCTTTTCCAATATTTTTCATCATAAATTATTAGTGCAAGTTTTTTTCTGATTTTATCAGTTTGAACAAGTGTAAGCACTTCAAATAGTTCATCCATTGTTCCAAATCCGCCGGGAAATATCACAAATGCTTTTGATAAATATGCAAACCAAAACTTGCGCATAAAAAAGTAATGAAATTCAAAACTTAATTCAGGTGTTACATATCTGTTTACAAATTGCTCGTAAGGAATGCTGATATTCAACCCCACAGAATATCCTCCGGCTTTTTTTGCACCTTTATTTGCGGCTTCCATAATACCCGGGCCGCCGCCTGTACACACTATAAACCTGTTAGCGTTTGTTTCAAGATTTAAAGACCATTCTGTAATTCTCCGTGAAAGTTCAACTGCATCTTCGTAGTATTTGGACATATCTACCATCAATTGTGATTGTCTTAATTCAGCTGCAAACTTTGAAGTAGTTTTAGGATTCTTATTTTTAATTTCATTATATGCTTTCATTGCATCGCGTTTTGATTTTAATCGTGCTGATCCAAAAAATACAATTGTATCCATAATTTTATGTTTTCGGAATTTACCTCGTGGCTGCAAATATTCCGTTAACATTCTTATTGATCTGCCATCCGGTGATTCTAGAAATTCACGGTTCTCGTATGCTTTTTTTGGTTTACTGAATTTTGCCATAATTTATTTTAATTTTTGAAGTGTTAATCTTTTATATTTGCTTAATTAATATTTCAAGTTAAAAATTGAACAGTAAAATTAACTCTATTCGTTGTTAATTCAAATAAAATTTTATTTAAGCATTCCAAAAAAATTATGAAATTAAAAATTATTTTATTGCTGGCAGCGCTGTGCACCTTTAATGTTGCAGGTGGAGATAATGATATTAGAATAAAGATTAATAATATTCTTAATATACTTCCTGCTGGTACGCGCGTCGGAATACTAGTATATAATCCCTTACACGTGATACGGTTTTTTCAATCAATCATACAGAGTCTATGATACCAGCTTCAAATACAAAACTTTTTACAACCGCTACAGCCTTGGAAATTATGGGGGGAGATTATACACTCTCAACTCAAATATTAACTGATGATTCTGATTTAACTGATGGTAAAGTTGATGGGAATATTTATATAAAAGGTCTTGGTAATTCCATATTTACTTCGGAAAAATTAGATGGAATGGTTGAAGATTTATATGAGCTTGGCATTAAAAAAGTTACCGGGAATGTTATTGGTGATGATACATTTTTTGACGATATATACACACGCGATGACTGGATTAAAGATGAAAATGCAAATGTAAAACTTGCACCTATTTCAGCACTTGTGATTGATGGAAATAAGACTAAAGTAAGAAAAAAAGAAGGGGAAGATTAAGAACTTATACGGTTAATGTTTCCAATCCTCCATTATTTGCAGCGGAACAACTTTTAGAAAAAATGGCTGGACTTGAAATAAATCTTGAAGGGACAGCTTTAAAGGGTGAAACTCCTCTAACAGCACGTCTTCTGCTTGAAGAGACTATTCAGATTGAGAGAGATGATAAAATTTATTAATAAAAACAGCAACAATTTTTTAGCAGAATGCTTGTTTAAAACAATCGGTGCAGTTGCAAGCAACAAACAAGGCAACTCATTTTATTCAACACAAGCAATTCTTACTTTTATTGAAGATAACGGGATATATTCTAAAGGCACTTCTATTGTGGATGGATCTGGTATTTCTCGATTTGATCAGGTTACAGCCGGAGCTGTTGTTGGATTGCTGGAACGCATGTATTTTGATATAAAAAACTATGATGATTTTTATAACTCGCTGAGCATTGCCGGTGTGGATGGAACTCTAAGTGAAAGAATGTATAATAGCTCCGCCGCAAATAATTTTAGAGGAAAAACCGGAACTCTAAATGGAGTTTCCTCTCTATCCGGTTATTTATACACAGCTGGTGGGGATGATTTAATCATCTGTATAATTTTTGAATTTAATAGTGGGAGATGGGACAATTACAGAGATATTCAGGATGAAATTGTTGAATTACTTTCAGATTGGAAACAAGAAAACCCTGAAGATATAATTCAACAGGGCTCAAAAGAAAATTCAAATTAAAGCAGTTACTCTCTTTCAGGATTTTCAGTTTCCTGTGGTAATTGATTTTGCTGAGGTAATGTGGGCGTTTGCGGAACGGTTTGCTGACCAGATTCCTGTATAATACTTCTCTGCTCTGGAGTTACCTTACCCGGTAAAAAGAATAAGTTAATTACTAGTGCGAGAACAGCCACTATTCCTCCAAGCCACCAGGTAGCTCTGCTTAAAAAATCTGCTGTGCGTCTGGTTCCAAACATTGAACCCATACTTCCACCCGCGCCGCCAAAAGTTCCTGCTAAACCGCTACCTTTACTCGCCTGAAGTAAGAACAACAATTATTAGCAGTAATGAAATGATGGCTGCTATTAGAAACTAATAATGTATACATAATATTTCTCCTAAAATTTGTAGCGGGGGAGGGATTCGAACCCCCGACACGTGGATTATGATTCCACTGCTCTAACCAACTGAGCTACCCCGCCCAATTGAGCTTGCAAATATAATTATAAAACTCCATTGATTTCCAAAAATATAGGTTTTTTACTACTATTTGTATCTACAATTTATTACGAATATTTATAAAATATTCATCCCGGTAAACATCAGCATCGTTGCTTTGAAAGTTCTTTGATGGTATATCCACTATTAATTAATCTCTGGTTTGTACTTTGCTATCCTTTCAATAGGATCAGGATGAGTGGAAAGAAATACTTCTACAGAGCTGCTTGTACCAATAAGTCCATCATATTGTAACTTTTCAAAAAAGAATTTTACTCCACCTGGATAGTATCTTGTATCTTTTAAATATTCAAATGAAAATTCATCAGATTCATCTTCATCGTGGCGTGAGTTTGCCAGAAATGCTAATCCCACAAATAAGATTTGCTGCAATTTCTGCCAGCACAGCAGGATTTTCACCTAAAATTAATCCCAGTAAAATTGAAGTGCCGTAATAAGCCGTTAATCTTTGAGTAGTGTGCCTTCGCTCTGCATGAGCAATTTCATGACCAACAACCCCTGCTAATGCAGCTTCAGAATCTAAGTAAAGAAGTAAACCGGTGTAAAGATATATGTATCCACCCGGTACGCAGAAAGCGTTAAGCACATTTGGATCATCAACTATTTCTATCTGATAAGGAAAAATATTTTTGTGTTCAACCTTTGCAGAGGCCAAAATGTGGTTAAAAATCCTTTGCTGAATATATGCCTTTACAGAAGGATCACCATAATAGATGGGGTATTCTGAAGGATTGCTTCTTATTTCTTGATCAATATCCATTCCCAGTTGAACATCATCCTGCAGGGTGAATATATTTATACCTTGCAGAGTATCGCAGGAGTTAGTAAGAATTGATAGTAAAAAAGCAGTAAGAAAAATTAGTTGTTGTATTTTTCTATTCATTCTCTTCCTCAAGGGTTTTCCAGAGTAAATCCAATAATTTGTTGGTTCCGTAGCCAGTTACAGAAGAAAAAATTAACGGCTCCCCATCAATACCATCAAATTTATATTTTGATAATTTAACTTTTGTGTCTTCATCAATCAAATCTGATTTAGAAAATCCAACAATTAATTTTTTTATTTGCTAAATGGGAACTGTAATTTCTTAGTTCGCTTACAATAACTCTAAAATCTTCATCATAATTTTCAGAACTAACCTCAATCAACAAAAGCAGAATACGTGTTCGCTCAATATGTCGCAAAAATTTATGTCCTAGTCCTTTTCCTTTATGAGCACCTTCAATTATTCCCGGTATATCAGCCATTGTAAAACTTTTGTAATCTTTGTAGTGAACAATACCAAGGTTTGGTTCAAGAGTTGTGAATGGATAATCAGCAATTTTAGGGCGTGCTGCAGAAACTTTTGATATTAGAGTTGATTTACCTGCATTTGGAAATCCAACCAATCCAACATCGGCGATTAATTTGAGTTCTAACACTATTTTATTGCTCTCACCAGATTTACCGGGCTCAGCATACCTTGGTGTACGATTTGTAGGAGTTGCAAAGTTGCTGTTACCTTTACCACCTCTACCTCCTTTAGCTATGGTAATTTGTTTTTTATCCTTGTCCAAATCAGATAGAGTTTCATTTGTTTCAAAACTTTTTACTATAGTACCCACTGGAACATTTATTACAATATTTTCGCCTTTTTTACCATCCTTGAGTGATGTACCTCCCGGTTCACCATTTGGAGCTTTATATTTTTTTTTATACCTGAAATCTAATAGTGTGTTAAGATTGTGATGAGCTTTAAGAACGATGCTACCTCCTCTCCCTCCATTTCCGCCGGAAGGACCGCCTTTAGGAACAAATTTTTCCCTCCTAAATGCAACAGCGCCATCACCTCCCTTACCAGCTTCTACTTCAACAACTGCATAATCTATAAACATTATACCTGCCTGAAGTAATTAGACACCGCATTTGTAAACATTACAGCTTCTTTTGAGAATGGACTTATTTTGTAAGAGAAGAAAACGCCCTTTAAAATTTCTGTACCTTCTTTATATGTGGAACATTCAGAAATTTTTTCAATTGTAGTAACAAAATCCATTTCATCACCTCCAAAAATGGAAGTAATGATTTTTTTAATTTCTTTTCTTTTTAAATAACTGAAAAGATCATTTTTTCTTCTGATCAATTCTTTTTCGGGTTCTACTTCATTTAAAAACTCATCTTTTTCTTCCTCGTACACTTCTTTTAGATTTTCAACCTCATCTTCCGACTCCCCTGAAATCTCTTCAATAATCTCACCGGTTACTTCATCATCATTAATAATCGCATCACCATCAACCAGTTCTGCTTCAATTTCAGATTGTTCAATCTCCTTAATTCTATTTTCATTATAGATATCTTCTTCTGCAATTATCTCTGTTGTAATATTTTCTTCAGATAATTCTTCTTTAATTGATTTCTCCTCTATTGTACTCTCATCTAATTTTTCAAATTGCGGAATTTCAATTTTCATCTCATCAAGATCTTCAAAAACTTCAAGCAGTTCATCCTCTAAGGAATCTAGTTTATTTGAGGAATAACTATCTTCCACATTTTCATCAATCATACCGTTCTTTAAAGGATCAAAATCCTTAATATCACCGTTACTAGCTTCAATATTTTTGGTTATTAAATCTTCCTTAAGAATAGTTTCCGGTTGATCACCAAAGTAATCATCAAGCATTTCGCTAACTATTTCTTTTTCTGAAATTTGTTCATCAGTTTGTTCTTCAACTTTGCCAGTTACAGTTTCTATTTTCTCATTCGTATTAGTGGAATCATCAATGTTGTCCTTAACTTCCTCTTGAAATATTTCTTCCTCAGCTTTTACATCTTCTAATGTTTCATCTAATATTTGTTCATCTAATTCCTTCAACTCTCTTTCATACATCTCAACAAGCCTCTCCTCTTCAGAATTCAGGATTTCATTCAAATCTGCTTTTTCTAATTCAGCGGCATGATCATCAGCCATTTCGCCCAAAGTTTTTTGCATGTTTTTTTCATCATCTTTTTCATCGGTTGCAGATTCTTCAACTCCAATTTCTGCTTCACTGGTTTCAACTTTTTCATCATCCAGATTTTCATCATCTTCTGTGTCTGATGGAACGGATGAAAGAAGAATTTTCTGGATTTCATCGATATCGTACTCTTTTTTCGCTCCTTCTGTAGGAATTTCGCGGCGTAGTTTTAGAAGAAAATTCACAAGGTTTTTTTCTTTAAGAAGAATTTCAACAGCAATTGGTGAAACTTTTGTTTTATCCAATCCTCCAATGTTAAAAAAATCTCCAATCGATTTAAGAGAGTTGTATATCAATTGATCAGAATTTGATTTAAAAAGTTCCCTATCAATCTTATTTAATATAAGATCAAACTCCGTTGCTGAAAGTTGAACAATTTTTCTTTTTGTTAAATAAGCTGCCAGAACGTTCTTTAGATAATCGTAGTAGTAAATGTATTTAAGCATCACCTCAAGCTCATCCACAGAAACGTATTTAAGCTCGTGGTAAATTAATTTTGATAGCGACCATTTGGGTCTTACAACATAATTTGCATTAAAGGAAACAGCCTGTATGATGAGTTTTTTTACATCATCGAATGATATTTTTTTTGTTTTTTTAATCTCACCCGAAATCTCATTAAAACGCTGGAATATCTCTTTACCGGAATAATCAAAATATGAGTTTTGCAGGAGTTTTTTCCTGTCCGCAAATATCATATAATCAATTTCCGCAGATACATAACGCAGGATTGCGGGATGCAAATCAGTTCCGGCAAGCTTTTCATAAGTAAAGAAGGAACCAAGCCCCTTAACTTTATTGAGACAAAAGTCACTTATAAATTTTATCTCTTTTTCAAACATCTTGTTCTCTCATTTTTATACACTATAAGATAAAAAAAATCCCGATTAAATATTAACCGGGATTTTGCTCATTTCAAAGTATTTATCTTTTAGACATCTTGTGTTTTTAACTTAGCGCTGACAAAATCCCTATTCATCCTTGCAATATTTGTAATTGAAATTCCCTTTGGGCATTCTGCTTCACAGGCGTAAGTGTTTGTACAACTACCAAAGCCCATTTCATCCATAACCGCAACCATTTTCTGCACCCTTTGGTATCTTTCCGGCTGTCCTTGAGGAAGAAGCGCATATTGCGAGACTTTTGCACCCACAAATAACATTGCAGAAGCATTTTTACATGCAGCAACACAAGCACCACAACCAATACACTCTGCAGCATCCATTGATAGTGATGCTGTTTCTTTGGAAATAGGTATTTCATTTGCATCAGGAACGCCGCCGGTGTTGATAGATACATATCCACCTGCCTGTAAAACTTCATCCATCCCAGAGCGATCAACTATTAAATCCTTCAATACAGGAAATGCCTTTGCTCTAAACGGTTCTATGAATATTGTTTCACCATCTACAAAATTTCTCATATGTAACTGACAAGTAGCAATTTTTGGTATTTTTCCGTGCGGATGACCGTTTATAACCAATCCGCAAGTACCGCAGATTCCTTCCCGGCAATCACTTTCAAAGGCAATAGGATTTTCTCCTTCGCTTTCTAACCGATTATTCAGTTCATCCAGCATTTCTAAAATTGATGCATCGGGTGAAACTGAAACATTAAATTTTTCAAAGCTGCCGACGGATTTGGGAGATTTCTGTCTCCAAATCATTAATGTTAATTTCATATTTTCGCTACTCATTATTTATAACTCCTTGTAGCTAATTTTACATTTTCAAATTCAAGTGGTTCTTTATGGAGTTTCCATTTTCCAACTTTTTCAAACTCCCAGGCAGCAGCGTACGTATATTCATCATCATTACGCAAAGCTTCTCCTTCTTCAGTTTGATATTCTTCACGGAAATGTCCACCGCATGATTCCTTACGATTAAGAGCATCAACAGCCATAAGTTCACCAAGTTCCAGGTAATCCGCAACTCTTCCTGCGCGTTCTAATGTTTGATTTATATCAGCATCTGCTCCGACAACTTTTACATTTTTCCAGAAGTCTTCACGTAATTCTTTAATTTCACTAATTGCTTCTTTTAAACCTTTTTCATTGCGCGCCATTCCAACTTTATTCCACATTATCCTGCCAAGCTTTTTGTGAATTTCATCAACAGTTTTATTACCATTTACAGAAAGTAGTTTTTTGATGATATCATCAACTTCGTTTTGAACACTATTAAATTCTGAATGATCAACATCATACTTTTCAGGTTTTTCACCTGCCAGATAATTACTAACTGTGTATGGAGCTACAAAATATCCATCTGCAAGTCCTTGCATTAATGCACTTGCACCTAAGCGGTTTGCTCCATGATCTGAGAAATTAGCTTCACCTAGAACGAATAAACCGGGTATTGTACTTTGCAAATTATAATCAACCCAAATACCACCCATTGTGTAATGAGGTGCCGGATATATTTTCATAGGAACTTTGTAAGGATTTTCACCGGTAATGGTTTCGTAGATATCAAACAAGTTGCCATATCTTTCCTCTATAACATTTTCGCCCAAACGGTTAATGGCATCCGCAAAATCTAGATAAACAGCTTCGCCTCCATCTACTCCTCTTCCTTCATCACAGACTTCTTTTGCACTTCTCGAGGATATATCTCTAGGTGACAAATTACCAAAAGAAGGATATTTTCTTTCAAGGTAATAATCTCTTTCCTCTTCAGGAATTTCATTAGCTTTGCGTGTTTCACCTGCATTTTTGGGAACCCAAATTCTTCCATCGTTACGTAAACTTTCACTCATCAAAGCTAATTTTGATTGACTTTCTCCATGCAACGGTAAGCAGGTCGGATGAATTTGTGTATAACAAGGATTTGCAAAATGCAGCACCTCTTTTATGAGCACGCCACGCTGCAGTTGCGTTACAGTTCATTGCATTTGTTGAAAGGAAAAATACATTTGAGTATCCGCCGGTAGCCAACAAAACAGCATGAGCTGAATATTTTTCGATTGCACCGGTTACAAGATCTCTGCATATTATTCCTTTTGCCTGCCCATCAATAACAACAAGATCAAGCATTTCTTTACGAGTGAAAAGTTTTACATTTCCTTTGCCAACCTGCATATTGAGCGCACTAATTGCACCTAGCAAAAGCTGCTGACCGGTTTGGCCCCTTGCATAAAAAGTTCTGGAAACCTGTGCACCACCAAATGAACGGTTATCCAACAACCCTCCGTACTCTCTAGCAAAAGGAACACCCTGTGCAACACATTGATCTATTATATTATTACTTACTTCCGCAAGACGGTAAACATTCGCTTCGCGTGCACGAAAATCTCCACCTTTTACAGTATCATAAAATAACCGGTAAACTAGAATCACCATCATTTTGATAATTTTTCGCAGCGTTTATTCCACCTTGTGCTGCGATACTATGTGCTCTTCTTCCGCTATCATGATAAGTAAATGCTTTAACATTAATAACCTAGCTCGTCCAAGACTTGCAGCAGCAGAAGCACCAGCTAATCCTGTTCCAACAACTATTATTTCAAACTTTCTTTTATTGGCAGGATTAACCAGCTTCATATTAAATTTATGATTGGTCCATTTTTCAGCAATATGGTCCCTCAGGTATTTTAGAGTCTAATCTGTATCATTATTTACCTCCCAGCGAAAGTATAAAAAAGTAGATCGGGATTGAAGCAAATCCTACAGCCATCACAATTGCATAAAGTGTTCCGAATTTTTCTATGAACGGAGTATATTTTTTATGATTCCATCCAAATGTTTGAAAGGCGCTTTGGAATCCATGATTTAGATGAAAACCAAGAAGCACCATAGCAATTACATATAAATACAACATACCACAGAATACTGAAAACCATTCCATCACAATATTATAATAACTGTGATCTAATTCCGTGATGCGCCAAAATTAAAAGCGTACCACAATGTGGATAAGATGACGTTACAAGAAATATAAAAACTATACTGCCTGTAATTATCATTGTTCGTGAAAAAATAGTGCTGTTTTCTGATGAAGCATTTACTTTATATTTTATCGGATTTGCTTTTTTATTTTCAAACCATAACTTAATCCCATTAAAGATATGAAATATAAAAACCAGATGCGAGAATAATTTCAATTATCCTTATTAATGGTTTTACAATATCCAATGTAGAAACGTAACCGTTAAAAGTTTCCTCACCGATATATAAAGTAAGATTACCTACAAGATGAACAATAAGAAACAGTATAAGTGCTATTCCTGTTATTGCCATTACAAACTTTTTACCGATGGAGGAATTAATAAATTTTGAGATCCATCCCATTAAAGACTCCTTTTATAAAAAGTAACACAGAAAAAATTGGATGATGAATTTAAATAGTAGATACGATTTGTACTTATAAAATAAATCTGACTAAGGCTGACTATTTGAAAAATACAAATCACGAAGTTCGAACTGTAAGATTGTGTATAACAATAATTTCGTTTATGAAAATTATCAATTAACCTCTATAAAAGCAATTTTTTGAGTATTGTAATTAAAATTCAAAAATTTAATCGGTTATAATCTCTTTAATATTTGTATGAACGATTATAATTTATATTTGTAAAGTTGACGTAATTATTATAGAATTGCAGGGATATGAATAAAACTTTACACAAAATATACGTAGGATCATTTTTTGTAGTTGGAATTGCAGTTCTAATTTTATTAGCTGTAAACGGTTACGAATACTACAACACTGCTCTCGAAGAAAGATTTTTCAACGCGCAGCACGATGAACTTAAACCCAGCGGTACACTTGGGCATGGCTTTGGAATTATAGGAACTCTAATGATGATATCTGGTGTGGCGATTTATATGCTAAGAAAAAGAACAAGAAAATTATTTAACTGGGGATATCTAAAACACTGGCTTGAATTTCACATTTTCTTATGTACTGTTGGTCCTTTACTTGTTCTTTTCCATACCGCTTTTAAATTTGGAGGGATTGTATCGATAAGTTTTTGGAGCATGGTCCTTGTTGTTTTAAGCGGTGTTGCTGGCAGATTTATTTACCTGCAAATACCTAGGACAATACAGGGTAAAGAATTAAGTAACCAGGATATGAAAGCACTTAAAGAAAAACTTGCCATAAAAGTAAGAAGTGTTTTAAGTGAAGATACAATGACGCTTGCAGAATATGAAAGAGTAACATCAACTGAAAGATATGCTGATTTAAAACTTTTACCTGCAATTGGATTTATTTTTAGGGATACGAAGAACATTAAAAAAGTTGAACGACTTCTTAAAAAGAGGATTATTTATCTTGGCATATCTAAATTTGAAAAAAAGGAAATTATTAAAACCGCTAAAGAAGAAATTAAACTTGCAAGAAGTTTAGGCTTACTTCGCGTTTTTCAAAAGTTGTTTAATTACTGGCATGTTGCTCACCTTCCTGTTGCTATCGCTATGTTTGTAATTATGATTCTTCATGTTGGGGTTACAATAGTTTTTGGATATAAATGGATTTTTTAAAGGAGATTTTAATGAAATTTAAACCAATTTACTTTTATGGAATAATTATAACGGCATTAATAATAGTGCTTGTAATTATTTCTCAGCAAGATAATAAGATTGAAAAAAATGATGATGTTACACTGAATGAACAGCAAATGCCGCAGGATGACATTCATTCACAATTCAGGAATGAAGGGAATGCACCCGGTAAAGAAAATCTTTCTGAAGAATATCATAAAAAATTAGCTGAGTTAAAGGAAGCTGTTGATGCAAATCCAAATGATACTTTAGCGTTAAAACAATATGCTGATTACCTTGCTGCAGCTCATCAATTAGATGAAGCAATAAATGCATACACACAAATTTTAAATGTTGATCCCTCAAGAATAGATATTCTGTTTAACCTCTCGTTTATTTATTACAATGAACGAAATCTTGATAAAGCAGATGAGTTAAATAATAAAGTCCTAAAACTTATACCTGATAATGTGCAGGCGCTTTACAACAAAGGTGCGATTTTAGCGACCCGCGGGAACAAAGAGCAGGCAAAAGAAATTTGGACAAAAATTGTTGAAGAATTTCCAGAATCGGAAACAAAGGAACTGGCAAGACAATCTCTTAATCAATTATAAATAATAACAAATATTACTAATAACATTTTCAATTATTATTTCTGGCACTTGGAAAGTTGATAATATTTTAACTAAATTAAATTATTAACTTTATGCAATCCTTTATAGTTTGCAATTATTTGCAAAAATTAACTATGCTTGGTGCAGAAAAAATTATGCTGGATTATTTTAAGAGAAAGATAGCAAATCTCTCTACCCGTCTGCCATTTACCTATCTGGTTGATTTTAATTATAACATTCATTTTTACTGTATAGATTATTTAGCTGAATACACTAATGTGAGAAATTCTAGCAAAGAATTGCCTATTATAATTTAAAAAGTTTAACAGAGGAGTATTATGGCATTAAACCGCAGAAAATTTATTAATTCACTGCTTGGTATTGGTGGGTTAGGAGGATTAATTGCTATCCTATACCCAACGCTAGCTTACTTAAAACCTCCCAAACTTGAAACTCCTAATGTGAATGCCGTGAAAGCTGGTTTGGCTTCCGAATTTCCCTTAAACAGTTCAAAAATAATTAAATT
This sequence comes from uncultured Ignavibacteriales bacterium, assembly GCA_963714405.1. Taxonomy (GTDB): domain Bacteria; phylum Bacteroidota; class Ignavibacteria; order Ignavibacteriales; family Ignavibacteriaceae; genus JAZGGS01. The sequence continues at coordinate 147,363 of CAVQOH010000003.1, forward strand.
TGGAAGAAAACCGGTTATACTGGTTAAAACTGATGAGGGAAAATTTCTGGCACTGGCTGCAACCTGCACACACCTGGATTGTATAGTTCAATATAAAAATGATACTAAGCAGATTTGGTGCGCTTGCCACAATGGTGTTTATGATTTAACCGGAAGAAATGTTTCTGGTCCTCCGCCGGGACCATTAGAAAATTTTAATGTAAAAGTAGTTAAAGACGAAATTATTATAACAACCCAGGCAGGTTAAAATGTTTGAAAAAACAATTTCAAAAATTGAAAAATGGATTGATGATCGCTACGATATCAGGCCGTTAAAAAATTTACTGCTGCACAAAAAAGTACCCGTCCATAAATTTTCATTTTTTTATTACCTGGGTGGAATAACGCTCTTTCTTTTTATTGTACAGGTAATTACAGGTATACTGCTTTTAATGTATTACAAACCGGGTGAGGAAAGTGCATATGAAAGTGTGCGTTTTATAGTTACTGAAGTTAATTTCGGATGGCTTTTTCGTAATGTGCATAGCTGGTCTGCAAACATGATGATACTTTTTGCATTTGCACATATGTTTAGTGTGTTCTTTACACGTGCGTATAAAAAACCAAGAGAACTAACCTGGATTACCGGGGTAATCCTTTTAGGTTTAGCGATGGGATTCGGATTTAGTGGTTACCTGCTTCCTTGGAATGAACTAGCTTTTTTTGCTACGAAGGTAGGAACTGATATTGCAGGTATTCTTCCTTTAATAGGAGATTCAGTAAAAGAAGTTTTACGCGGCGGCGAAGAAGTTACTGGTGCAACCCTATCAAGGTTTTATGGGATTCATGTTGCATTGTTACCTTTCTTAACTACGATATTTCTCGTTGTTCATCTGTTTTTTGTTCAAAAGCAGGGTATGCATGAGCCAGAAAGCTTTTCAAAACTTAAAAAAGAGGATAGAAACTACACACCTTTTTTTCCCAATTTTGCATTAAAAGATGCATTGTTATGGTTAATTGTTTTTAATGTTTTAATCTTTTTAGCATTAATGTTCCCATGGGAATTAGGTTTAAAAGCTGATCCCTTTGCCCCTGCACCTGCTGGAATAAAACCTGAATGGTATTTTATGTTTATGTTCCAAACATTAAAGTTTATTCCCCCGCACGTACTTTTTATTGAAGGAGAAGTTTTAGGCGTTTTCACATTCGGTATTGCCGGCCTACTGTGGATGTTCGTTCCTTTTATAAATGTTAAAGAAAAAAAGAATTCTAAAATTAAATTGATGACATTAATTGGAATTTTAATTGTAGCATTTATTGTAGTGATGACAATTTATGGTTACCTGAGCTAATGTAAAAATTCTGTTTGTAATCTTATTAAGAATATATACTAACACAAGTGAGGATACAATGAGTTACATAAGACTCAATGAATATAACTTTTTAATTCTGTTTGTTTTAATAAACGGAATAGTTATCCTTGGCTTATCGAACTTAGTTGCACAAACTAATCCTAAAGATGATCAATGTGTTGTATGCCATCAGGAAAATGAATTAATGCCTGAAGGATTTAATGAATATGATGTTCATTTTCAGAAAGGAATATCCTGTACAGGTTGTCATGGCGGAGATTCAACTTCCGATGATGAAGAGTTTGCAATGAGTAAAGAAACCGGATTTGTTGGAGTTCCAAACCGTAAGGAAACTCCAGCATTTTGTGGTAAATGCCATTCAAAACCTGAATATATGCGTATTTACCATCCTAGGATGGAGACTGACCAGGAAGATCAATACTATACTAGTGTACATGGAATTAAGCTAAATGAAGGTGATGAAAACGTGGCGACCTGTGTTAGTTGCCACACATCACACAGCATTTTACCGGCAAGTGATCCTCGCTCAACAGTATATGCAATAAATGTTCCCAATACATGTAAAACTTGCCACAGCGATGCTGGTTTTATGGAAGGATATAATATTCCAGTTGATCAATTTGAATTATATGCAGGTAGTGTGCATGGCAAAGCACTGTTAGAGAAAAAAGATACAGGCTCACCGGCATGTAACGATTGTCATGGCAATCATGGCGCCACTCCTCCAGGAATTTCATCAATATCATTCGTATGCGGTAATTGCCACACAAACAATATGAACTACTTCAGAGACACACAAATGGCTGAGGTGTTTGAGGAGCTTGATATTCATGGCTGCGAACAATGCCACGGTTACCATGCTGTCCAAAAAACCAATGATGAGATGATTGGTACGGGAGATAACTCAGTTTGCATTGAATGCCACGATGAGGGTGATGCAGGTTATGATGCATCTAAGTTTATTCACCGGGCAATTATCGAACTTGTAAATTTAAATGATTCGGCCAAAAGCAAATTAACCGATGTTAAAATTAAAGGGATGAATGATGTAGATATTGGCTTTTTATTACAGGAAAGCCATCAAAAGCTAATTGAAGCCAGAACTCTTGTTCATACATTTGATACTTCAAAAGTAAACGAGAAAACTAATGAAGGAAAGGAAAGAGTTCTTAAAGCAATAAATCTTGCGGATAAAGAACTTAATGAATACTCTACGCGAAGAAAAGGATATGCTATAGCAACAATTGTTTTCATATTGTTTGCAGTAGCACTTTATCTTAAAATAAGAGATTATGAAAAGAAAAAAACTTAAATTGACAAAAACATTATTAAATTAAAAATTATTTCTACTGATGAACAACTCCACAGATGATTCGGCATTTAATAAAATATTAAATAGCTTAAAAAATATTGAAGATCGTTTATCTAAGGTTGAAACAAAACTGCAGTTAGAGAACGAAGCATTTGAAGAAGATATTTCACAGGTTCAACAAGAGGAAATTAAACCAATTGCAGAAGATAACCTTGAAAGCAGAATTGGTGAATATTGGATTCCTAAAGTTGCAATTGTGGCATTTATTATTGGAATGATTTTCTTCCTAACATTTCCTTTAAAAGGTTTATCTTCTGGATTCTTAATTCTATTTGGATACTTTATAGCAATCGGGCTTATTATTGCATCAAGGATGTTAAAAAAATCATTTGCGCATTTTACCGGATATGCTGTTGCCGGTAGTATGATTATATCCTATCTAACAACTTTGCGCCTCCATTATTTTGGAGATGAACATATTATTACCAGCCCCGGAATTGAATTCGTTTTACTTTTATTTGTAACAGCAATTTCACTTTATATAGGAGTTAAAAGGAATTCAGTATATCTTACTGCTTTAGCACTATTATTGGGTTATATTACAGCTGATATTAATAGTAATGCTTTATTTATTTTCATCACGCTTACCGGATTATCAATATTAGTTGTTTATTTCACAGTTAAATATTCCTGGCAAGGATTATTAATTTACGGAATCGTGCTTACCTATTTTGTACACTTACTCTGGTTTATAAATAATCCGTTTCTTGGCAACGTAATGCAGCTTGTAACTGTTCCTCAGGAAAATCTTTTATTTTTACTGATATATCTCTTTATCTTCAGCCTGGGTAATATATTGCGCAAAAACAGGGATGAAGAAAAATTTAATGTTGTCTTAAGTTCATTTTTAAATGCTTCAGGGGGATACGGATTATTTTTACTAATTACACTTGCATCTAAGACTCAGTTTTTTGGTATCTATCATTTTGCGGCTTTCGCTTTAGCAATCATCATGGCAATTAATCTTTGGGTAAAGGAGAAAAGCAGATACTCAACTTTTATTTACGCAATGCTTGCTTACACCGCATTAAGTGTAGCAATTATTTTCTCATTTAACGCACCGGCTTTCTTTATCTGGTTATGCTGGCAGAGTCTAATCGTTTTATCAACTGCTTTATGGTTCAGATCAAAATATATAGTTTTAGCAAATTTCATAATTTTTATTGTTGTCTTAATCGTTTACCTGGTTACAGAAGGTACAATAGGAATAGAAAGTATTAGCTTTGGTATGGTCGCATTAATAAGTGCGAGAGTTTTAAACTGGCAGAAAGAACGGCTTGAATTAGAAACAGATAAAATTAGAACAGCATACCTGTTAACTTCACTGTTTGTGCTTCCTTATTCATTTTACCACATATTCCCCAGCGAATTTGTGGGTATTGCCCTTGTTGGATTAGCAATAGTGTATTATTTACTTAGCGTAATGCTAAACAATGATAAGTACAGATTACTGGCGTTGGGAACATTGCTAATGACAGTTGTTTATTTACTGGTATATGGTATAACCAGTTCAGAAACGATTTTTAAAATTATATCATTTTTGCTGGTTGCAGGTGTACTTGGAGTAATATCATTAATATATTCGAAACGAAAGAACAAAATAAAAGACTAGTTGATTTGTCTGGGGAAGAGATTCTCTTATCTGGAGAATATTTATTAACCTTCTATTCCTGTCACTTTTATTAGATTAATGTAACTTTATAATTAAATAATTTGTAGTGTAATTATTGCATTACAAGTATGCATTTTTTACTTGATTTATAATAAAAAGTTTGATAATTAAATAATAATGTTTGCACAATTTTTGATATATATTAAGTGATCCTGCAAGAAACGATATTCCTGTATTATATCATTTCTTTTGAACTTCGTGGTTGAAAAAAAATTCATGAACCTTAAAAACTAGATGAAATGGAAGTTTTATTAGAGAATATTATAACTTATACGGTTGTATTCATAATCATCGGCATAATAATATATTTCTATTTACGTAACTCAAATACCAAGTCAAGAGATGTAAAGCTTAAAAGAAATAAAGCAGAAGAACTTGGTTTTCACGAACCGGTTTCTCTTCATCCAATAATTGATGCTGATATTTGTATTGGCAGCGGTGCCTGCGTTACAGCTTGTCCCGAAAAGGATATAATTGGGGTTGCTAATGGAAAAGGAATTACTATAAATGCATCAAGATGTGTCGGGCATGGTGCTTGCTTTCACGCATGCCCCGTTCAGGCAATAACGCTATGCATTGGTACAGAAAAAAGGGGTGTTGAACTGCCTCACATTAGCCAGAAATTTGAAACAACAATACCCGGTTTATATATAGCAGGTGAACTTGGAGGAATGGGATTAATTAAAAACGCAGTTGAGCAAGGTAAGCAGGCAATCGGTAATTTATCGGAAAACCTTAAAGTATCTTCAAATGCGGAATTAGATGTTTTGATTGTTGGCGCAGGTCCCGCAGGAATTTCTGCATCGCTTGAATCAAAAAAGAGAAAGTTAAAATTTGTAACTCTTGAACAATCTACTTTAGGTGGAACTGTTGCTTCTTTTCCAAGAGCAAAAATTGTGATGACTTCTCCGATGGATTTACCGCTTCACGGAAAAGTTAAACTAACAGAAACTTCAAAGACAGAACTTCTGGAATTATGGAACAATGTGTTATCTAAAAATGAAATAAATATTAATGAGGAAGAAAAAGTAGAATCGATTGAAAAACAGGATAATATGTTTATTGTTAAAACTAATAAAAAACACTATACAACAAAGAGTGTTCTCCTTGCAATAGGAAGAAGAGGATCACCTCGTAAATTAGATGTTCCGGGTGAAGAAAAGGAAAAGGTTGCTTACCGTTTAATTGAGCCTGAATACATTAATGGTAAAAATATTCTAGTGGTCGGTGGTGGAGATTCTGCAATTGAATCTGCATTATTACTGGCGAATGAAAGTAATATTGTTACTCTATCTTATAGAAGTGATTCGTTTGCGAGATTAAAACCAAAAAATCTGGAACAAATAAATAAAGCAATTAAGAGCGAGAATGTTAAAGTTTTATTTAACACAAACGTAGTTGAAATTTTGGATTCAGCAGTAATTTTGAAATTTAATGAATCGGAAGAAATAATTTCAATTGAGAATGATCTTGTTTACATTTTTGCTGGTGGCATTCTTCCTACAAAATTTTTGGAAAAAATTGGAATTATGATAACTAAAAAATTTGGAGAAGCTGTTCTTCAACATAAGTAAGAAATTCTGAGAGTATTTTATTAACAAATTATATTTCAAAATAATTCTGGTATTTATTATTAGCTATTACAACAATTTTGCACAGATTTCTCCGGGGGATCTTACAACAGCGCACGCTGATCTTGAAGGGTTAAGCAATTGCACAAGCTGCCATGTTCTTGGAGAGCGGGTTCACAACGATAAATGTCTTGAATGCCACACAGAAATTAAAACACTGCAAAACTCCAAAGCAGGTTATCATTCAAATTCTGAAGTTACAAGTAAAGACTGTGCTAAGTGCCACAGCGAGCACAATGGCAGAAAATTTAGAATAGTAAACTTTGATCCAAATTCATTCAATCATTCCAAAACAGGTTATAAACTAACTGGCAGGCACGAAAATACTGATTGTGTAAAGTGTCATCAGCCAAAATTTATTTCCAATTTAAAAATTAAAAAACGAAAAGGAACTTACCTTGGATTGAATACAAATTGTATTACCTGTCATGAGGATTACCATCAGAAAGCTCTTGGAGATGAATGCTCAAATTGCCACAACACAACCGCATTCAAACCAGCAGAAAAATTCGATCATAATAAAGCCAGGTTTAAACTTGATGGTTC
>CAVQOH010000004.1:0-11507 GCA_963714405.1 uncultured Ignavibacteriales bacterium
GAAACTAACGTTGCGTGTCTAAGATTTCTTTTTCTCTTAGTACTTTTTGATGTTAATATATGAAGCTTAAATGCTTTCATCCTTTTAAATTTTCCTGATGCTGTTTTCTTAAACGTTTTTGCAGCACCACGGTTGCTTTTCATTTTTGGCATAGTTACTTCCTGTATTTATTTACTTTTTTTTCTTTTTTATAGTCGGTACGATGATAACGCTCATATTTCTGCCTTCCATTTTAATCGGGACTTCTACTTTGGAATATTCTTCAGTTCGTTCAAGAAATCTTTTTAGCAGATCTTCACCCTGTTCTGTATAAGCCATTTCCCTTCCTTTGAAAAAAACTGTTGCTTTTACCTTATTACCATCTTCCAAAAAATTTATTGCATGTTTTGTTTTAAATTCAAAATCGTGTACATCTGTATTGGGATGAAACCTGATTTCCTTTAATATTGATACAGTCTGATTTTTTTTCTGCAGCTTTTCTCTTTTTTGTATCTCATATTTGAATTTTCCATAATCAATAATTTTACAAACCGGAGGTTTAGCTTGCGGAGCAATTTCAACAAGATCTCTTCCTTTTTCAGCTGCTAATCTAAGCGCATCCTTAATTAAAAAAATTCCTAATTGCTTACCATCAACATCAATTACCCTGATTCTTGGAGCTTCAATTGCTTCGTTAACTCTGGTCTTCTCTTTTTGAGCGATATAATACCTCTCTAAATTGTTGTAAAATCTTTGTTTTTAATTTCATTTGTAATATTATCAATAAAATCTGATAATGCAAAAGAACCCAGATCGCCTTTTTTATGCTTCCGGATTGATATATTGCCTGCAGTTTGTTCCTTTTCACCGACAATCAGCATATAGGGTACTTTGTTTGTCTCCCAATCGCGGATTTTGTATCCTATTTTCTCGTTTCTTTCATCAGTTTCAACTCTTATTCCATGTTTTTTAAGCTCTGAAGAAACTTTGTATGCATACTCAACATAATGCTCTGAAACCGGTATAACAGCAGCCTGAACAGGAGCAAGCCATAATGGAAAAGCGCCTGCATAATGTTCAATTAACACACCAAAAAATCTTTCAATCGAGCCGAGTAGTGCACGGTGAACCATAAACGGGCGATGCTCTTTTCCATCTTCACCAATGTAATTCATATCAAATCGTTCCGGCAGATTAAAATCAAACTGAACTGTACTCATCTGCCATTCTCTGTTCAAAGCATCTTTAATTTTGATATCAATCTTTGGTCCGTAAAAAACTCCTTCACCTTCATCAACGGTATAATTTATCTTTTCTCTTTCTAAAGCATTTTTAAGTGATTCAGTAGCTTTATCCCATAAATCATCTTCACCGACAGCTTTTTCCGGTTTCGTTGAGAGATAGTAATTAAGCTCTTCAAACCCGAATGCTTTCCACATTTCTCTTGCAAATCTTATAACTTCAACTATCTCATCCTCAACCTGTTCATGCGTGCAGAATATGTGTGCATCATCCTGTGTGAAACCTCTTACTCTTAGTAAACCATGCAGTACACCGCTTTTTTCATAGCGGTAGACAGTACCAAGTTCCGCCCAGCGTAATGGAAGCTCCCTGTAAGAACGAAGATGAGATTTATACATAAGTATATGAAAAGGGCAATTCATTGGTTTAATAAAATAATCCTGTTCATCAACATCCATCCGTGAGAACATACCTTCTTTATAAAAATCAAGATGCCCGCTTGTTTCCCACAGCCAGCTTTTACCCATATGAGGCGAATAGAGCATTTCATATCCCCCTTCAAGATGAGCCTTACGCCAGTAATCTTCAATTTCCAGGCGAACTCTTGCACCTTTCGGATGCCAGTAGATTAATCCTGCACCTGCTTCTTCATGAGTGCTGAAAAGATCAAGCTGCTTACCAAGTTTCCGGTGATCACGTTTTTTTGCTTCTTCGAGCAGGAAGAGATAATCATCAAGCATCTTCTTTTTAGGAAATGAAATACCGTAAATTCTCTGCAGCTGCTTATTCTTTTCATCACCCCGCCAGTAAGAACCGGAAATATTTAAAAGTTTTATGTATTTTATTTTACCACTCGAAGGTAAGTGCGGTCCGCGGCAAAGATCTGTGAAGCTGCCTTCATTATATATACTAATCACTTCATTGTTTTCATCCATTTCAGAAAGAAGTTCAAGTTTATACTGATCACCTTTTTCTTTAAAGAATGAAATTGCAGAATCTTTCTTTAATTCTTCCCTGACAAATGGTTTATCATTTTTAGATAATTCAACCATTTTCTCTTCAATTTTTTGAAGATCTTCATCCCTTAAAGTGGAGTTTATATCAATATCATAATAAAAACCTGCATCAATTGCGGGTCCAACTCCGAATTTCGCTTCGGGATAAATTTCCTGAACAGCGTGAGCCATTAGATGTGAAGTTGAATGCCAGTAAACTTCTTTACCTTCATCTTCATCAAATGTTAAAAACTTAATACTCGCATCTTCATCAATTGGTCTGTAAAGATCATAAATCGATCCATTAACTTCAGCCGCCAATGCTTCCTTTGCAAGTCTTCCGGAAATTGATTCGGCTATAGTGTAAGCAGTAGTACCGGAATCAAATTCCTTTATGTTCCCGTCAGGGAATGTAATTTTAATTTTACTCATAATTTTCTATATCATAAAAAAATCGGATTAAATCCGATAGTCCTTCAAGCCGTGAAACAGAGTGGGCTCTAGAGGATTCGAACCTCTGGCCTTCTGCACGTCAAGCAGACGCTCTAACCAACTGAGCTAAGAGCCCGTATAAAAATTTCTGTACCGAGGGCCGGGCTCGAACCGGCACGGGAATAAATTCCCACAGGATTTTAAGTCCTGTGCGTCTACCAATTCCGCCACCCCGGCAGCATATTCATATATTTCTAATATTGGTTAAAACAGGCGAATACAGCTTATATACCAGCATTATAAATATTTGATTTTAAGGGTGTAAATATAGATAAACAGTATTCATTTTGCAAGAATTCCTTACCTTGAATATAACAAAACTGGTTCAGGTAAATCACTATCAAAATGATTCTCTGTAAATTCTTTACTGGTAATTTGTTAACAGGAAAAATTTGTAATTATTTATTCCTATCGCTGATCTAAGAAATGCAATTAAGTATAGTACTTATTATAAATCAGATAACTTCTTATATTCGATTTAATGTTGATATAAAAAAAATGCAGAAGTAAATTGTTGAGTATAATTAAATATCTTAATTAAGCCAGATTATTAAGCACCAGGAGAAACTTTTGAAAAAATCAAGTAACTCTGAATACAGTAAATGGAAGGAATCTGTTTACAAAAAGTATGTTGAAAAGAATCCTGAACGCAAAAAATCTTTTTCAACTGTTTCATTTTCACCGGTTAATGAATTGTACTGCCCGGAAGAAGTTGATAAAAAATATAAAGACCAGATTGGTTTTCCGGGTGAATATCCCTTTACACGCGGAATAAGACCTACAATGTACAGAGGAAGATTGTGGACAATGAGACAGTATGCTGGATTTGGAACAGCAAAAGAATCAAACAACAGGTATAGATATTTGCTTGAACAGGGACAATCAGGTTTATCAGTGGCATTTGATCTTCCTACACAAATCGGATATGATAGTGATGATCCCATTTCTTCCGGTGAAGTGGGCAAAGTTGGAGTAGCCATTGATACACTTGCCGATATGGAAATACTCTTTGATAAAATTCCGCTTGATAAAGTCTCAACTTCGATGACAATAAATGCTCCCGCTTCTGTTCTTTTAGCAATGTACATTGCCGTAGCTGATAAGCAGGGAGTTACAAAAAAGCAGATAAGCGGGACAATACAAAACGATATCCTGAAAGAGTATATAGCAAGAGGTACTTACATCTTCCCGCCAAAACCGTCAATGAGATTGGTAACCAATATATTTGAATACTGCACAAAGGAAGTTCCACGATGGAATACAATATCCATTTCAGGTTACCATATACGTGAAGCTGGTTCAACTGCTTCGCAGGAAGTTGGTTTTACAATTGCTAACGGTATAGCATATGTTGAAGCTGCACTAAAAGCGGGATTAGATGTAGATCATTTTGCAAAAAGATTATCTTTCTTTTTTAACGCTCATAACGATTTACTTGAAGAAGTAGCAAAGTACCGCGCAGCAAGGAGATTATGGGCAAAAATTATGAAGGAAAGATTTAACGCAAAAGATCCGAATTCTTTAATGCTTAGATTTCATACACAAACTGCAGGCTCTTCTTTAACTGCACAGCAGGTAGATAATAACATAGCACGTGTAACAATTCAAACACTGGCGGCAGTGCTCGGCGGGACACAGAGTCTGCATACAAATTCAAGAGATGAAGCACTTGCACTTCCTACAGAAGATTCAGTAAGAATAGCATTGCGCACACAGCAAATAGTTGCTGAAGAAAGTGGTGTAACAAATACGGTTGATCCCCTTGCTGGTTCATACTTTATTGAAGCGATGACTGACAGGATTGAAAATGAGGCGATGGAATATATTAATAAAATTGATAATCTTGGCGGTATGGTTGAAGCAATAAATACAGGTTTTGTGCAGACAGAAATTCAGAATGCTGCATATAAATACGAAATGGAAATTGAAGCCGAAGATAGAATCATTGTCGGTGTAAACAAGTATCAGGTTGAAGAAAATGAACCATCTGATCTGTTAAAGATTGATATGAATGTGCAGAAAGAGCAGGTAGCTTTTCTGCAAAAAATAAAATCAGGAAGAGATAATGAAGCCGTGAATAAATCACTTAAAGCTCTGCACAATGCTGCAAAAAATGAAGAAGAAAATCTTATGCCTTTTATAATTGATGCAGTTAAAATTTACGCCAGCATAGGCGAGATTTGCAATACATTAAGAGAAGTATTTGGTGAATATAAAGAACAGGTTAAAATATAATTTTTTTTCATCGAGGAATTTTAATGGAACTAACACATATTGAACATATTGGAATTGCAGTAAAAGACCTTGCAGAATCAATAAAGTTTTATGAAGATGCACTGGGTTTGAAATGCTACAAAGTTGAAGAAGTTGAAGATCAAAAAGTTAAAACTGCTTTTTTCCAGGTTGGACAGACAAAAATTGAATTGCTTGAATCCACAGATCCGAATGGACCAATAGGAAAGTTTGTTGAGAAAAAAGGTGAAGGCCTGCATCACATTGCTTTTGCATCAAATGATGTAAATTCATCACTTAAAGAATTAAAAAATAAAAACATACAACTGATTGATGAAAAATCACGCAAAGGTGCTGAAGATCTTGATATTGCTTTTATCCATCCGAAATCTGCGCACGGTGTATTAATTGAAATATGTTCCCGCTAGGAGTTAACAGCCTGAAGTAGAATATTTACAGGTTAATAATAGAATCATTGCAAAAATGGATTTACCTGCTTTCAATAATGCAGTATATCAACTTTTTATACGGCATACTTTTTGTGTAATTGTACTTTCTTCTTTCTGGTGGATTAATAATAAGATTTGAACTTAGCAGCACAAGTAATAAATTATGTTAAAAATATAATTTACTTTCTTCTAACAAAGCCCTTAAAATCTGGGGAACAATATGAATTTTAAAAAATACTTCACTTCTATACTAAAAGCATATCTGATTCTATTTTCAGTTTTACTTTTCAATCATCAGGCAGTAATATGCACAGGATGAGGACGAAGAACAGATCCTTTATTACCAGATGGAACCGCTTGATGATTCACTATTTATTTTACTGCAGGAAGAACTGTTTATTGATCCCCCTGATCCGAAAGCTGAAATAATAGTTGATATTAGAGATAATAATAACCAGACAATTTCAATAAGAGGATCGCTGTACCCTTTCCTTGCACTTAAACCTGAAACCCGTGCGAGAATTATAACCTATCCATTTAAAATAAATCTTGAAGAGACTATTCACTACGGATCTATATTCAGCAGGGTAATTGAAAGAATGAGATTTAAAAAGATACTGGATCCTCCTTCAGTATATCATATTTCACCGGGACTTGGTTATATAAATCCCTACGTACAGGTTTTTGGAGGCGAAAGGTTTGGTGCACCAATTAAAAATGATATTGGTATCTCAATTGGTTTTGGTACACCCTATTCCGGTCCGCTGGAAACAAACTTTGCAGAGTTTAATTTTCACATACTTGGTGCAAGGGGTGGTCTGTTCACTTCAGTTGATGCAATGGTTGAGCAGAAAGATGTAAATAATCATAATAATCTTTTTGTTACAAAAGGTATTGCAGATAGCTTATATAATTCCATTTGGTAATTTTTTCGAAGTGGGTTATTTAAAAACTAATGAGGAATTCACTGAGACTCAAATTCGTAAATATACACTTAGAACTGTAAATAAAGACAACATTGTTTACAATCCGGATGGAACAATAAAGTACCAGCCGTACCTTCTGCAGGGATCGTTTATAAACTGGGAATTCAGGTATACATTTAAATTGCTTGGTGCAACAAGAAGTAAATTCTATGTGGCAAAATTCCTGGATGAACTTCATATTGGTTACACAGGAAGGGAGCTTTCTGTTGCCGGCAGTGTGTTTGATTTTCGCTTTGATGCAATGGTAAACAGTCCTGTAAGGCAGCCCGCCTATGTTATAGATATTATCATACAGAAAATATTCCAGAAATGGGCTTTCAGTTCCCTTGCTGTCGGTCCAAGTGCAATTTTTTCTTACACTAAAAACGGAAGCTTTGGTGTAACATCAATATTTTTTAATTTCAGGGTTAAAGTCGGTACATCATTGTAATTATTTGTTCTTAGTTCGGAGTGCTGTGTTCTACGTTTAGGTTTTATTTTTCCTTTGATAATAATACACTCAACTTTTCGCATTGAACATTTAATACTTAACTATTTCGATGGAATTATTGCTTCTCAATTTTACCCAATTTAAATTTCTAATTGTTCTTAGATAATCCATTTTATTATATAATTTTAATTAAATTTATATACAGTAAATTTTAACGGGAAAATTTATTAAAATGAAGAATTTTGCAATAACAGGGGTAGCCGGCTTCGTTGCACCCCGTCATCTTCAGGCAATTAAAGATACAGGTAATAAACTGGTTGCAGCGGTTGATCCGCACGACTCTGTTGGAGTTTTAGATAAATATTTTAGCGATGTAAGTTTTTTTACTGAGTTTGAAAGATTTGACAGGCACCTCGAAAATCTCAGGCGGAATGTACCCGGAAGCAAGATAGATTATCTTTCAATCTGCTCACCGAATAATTTGCATGATGCACACATACGGCTTGCCTTCGGTTAGGATGCAAATGCAATTTGTGAAAAACCGCTTGTTATAAATCCCTGGAATCTTGATGTATTGCAGGAACTGGAATCGGAAAGCGTTTCAAAAGTTTACACAGTTCTTCAGCTGCGGCTGCTCCCTTCCCTTATCAAACTGAAAAAAGAACTAAGTGATAAAAAAAATTCAGCAAAACATGATGTTGAATTAACATATATAACGCCGCGTGGATTGTGGTACTCATATTCGTGGAAAGGCAACCCTGAACGTTCCGGTGGTGTAAGCACAAATATTGGCATTCACTTTTTTGATTTGCTTTTGTGGTTGTTTGGCAGGGAACAAAAAAGCGAAGTTCATATTATGAATTCTAAAAGAGCAGGCGGTTTTATTGAACTGGAAAATGCAAATATAAAATGGTTCCTATCCCTGGATGGAAATGATATTCCTGCAAATGCAAAAAAAGATAATTCAACTTTCCGTTCCATAAAAGTTGATGATGAAGAAATTGAATTCAGCACCGGTTTTACTGATCTTCACACAAGAGTTTATGAAAATATACTTGAGGGAAACGGATTTGGTATTGATGATGCAAGACCATCGATTGAACTGGCGTATAAAATCAGGAATGCTGTGCCCGTAAGCAAAATTGAAACAGCACATCCCATTGTAAAAAATATACTAACAAAATAGAATGTGAATTAAGCTGAGAGTTATATGAGTTATTATAAACATGAATCCGCGTATGTTGATGAAAAAACCGAAATTGGAGAAGGTACAAAAATATGGCACTTCAGCCATGTGCAAAGCGGTGCAAAAATAGGATCAAACTGTGTACTCGGGCAGAACGTAAATGTTGGCAACAATGTGATAATTGGCAACTACTGCAAGATCCAGAATAATGTTTCTGTTTATGAAGGTGTTACTTTAGAGGATTATGTTTTCTGCGGTCCTTCAATGGTTTTTACAAATGTAATGGATCCGCGATGCAAATATCCGCAGGCAGGTTCAAAATTCTATATTAAAACATTAGTTAAAGAAGGTGCATCAATTGGGGCGAACGCTACGGTGCTCTGCGGGAACACACTTGGCAGGCATTGCTTTGTTGGTGCAGGTGCACTGGTTACAAAAGATGTTCCTGATTTTGCTCTGGTAGTTGGAAGTCCTGCAAAAATAATCGGTTGGGTAAGTGAAGCAGGTAAAAAATTAATTTTTGATAAAGATGGAATTGCGTTTTGTGAAAAATCAAATAAGAAGTATTTGTTAAAAGATAATTTAGTTACAGAAGTTTCTAAATAGAACACCGATGCCAAACGTATTGAATATTAAAAGACCTTTTGTTTAGTGTTGTATGTTCAATGTTCAATGTTATCTATATAAATTTTATAAAAAAGACCAGATCTTACACCATCAATTTTGCATTTAAGCAATCCAATAGTCATTGATAATGTGGGAGAGTATATATGAAAATTGAAAAATTTGAAGATATTGAATCCTGGCAATCTGCCCGGAAATTAACCAATGAAATATATTCGATTAGTAACGAGGAAAGATTTAATAAAGATTTTGGTTTGAAAGATCAAATTCGACGGGCTTCAGTATCTATTATGGCAAATATAGCGGAAGGATTTGACAGCAAATCAAATAAAGCATTTATCAACTTTTTAAATTACTCTTATAGATCGGCTTCAGAAGTTCAATCATTGTTGTATGTAGCAAATGATCAAAAATATATATTAGATACAACTTTTGATGAATTGTATAAATTATGTAATGAAATTAAAGGATTAATTGGTGGGTTTATTAAATATCTGAAATCAGAAAGAACTAAAATTTAAATGTGACAATATAAAATTTGTTTTATGTTCATTAGTTACGAGTTCAGTGCTATCGAGTAATATTTTTATCAACTTTAAATCCACAACATCCAACCTTGAACCCTAAACTCCGAACATATAACCCAGAACGTTGAACCCTGCACACTAAGCACAAGAACTACGAACATTTCAATTAACCTTTTCCTTCCGGCTTTGAGTAATAGTAATAGTATTTGTAGTAGGACCCGTATCCCGATTTGTAACTGAAGTTATTAAGCACTGAACCGAGGAATTGAGTATTTTCACGCCTGATAAGATCTACCGAGCGCTGCATCAATTCAATTTCCGTTGTATCTGCAGAAACAACCAGCACTGTTCCGTCAACCATTGTAGATAAAATTTCAGAATCAGCTACGGCAATAATTGGAGGAGAATCAATTATAACAAGCTCGTACATATCCCGCAATTTTTTCAGTAACTCCCTCATTTCCTTAGAATCAAGCATTTCAGCAGGATTAGGGGGAATTGTTCCGGCAGGAATAAAATCTAAATTTTCAAGATTGCTTTTATTGATGATTTCATTTAATTCCGCATTACCCGTTAAGTGATCTATCATTCCCGGTGTACGCGGTGAGTTGAAGATTTTATGTATTGCCGGTTTTCTTAAATCACAATCCAGCACCAGCGCTTTTTTCTTTGATTGTGCAAAACTTCCTGCAAGATTTACTGATATGGTTGTTTTTCCTTCCTGCGGTGCGGAAGAGGTTATTAAAATAGTTTTTAGCGATTGCTTATTGATAGTAGAGAACTGTATTCTCGTTCTTAATGCCCTGAATGCTTCACTTGGAATCGAATCCGGCTGCCTTTCTACAACAAACTGGAATTCACTGTAACCGTTGCCTGCTAATCCTTCAATGCTGGGCACCCAGGCAAGCACGTTTATATTCCGCTGTTCAATATCATCAGGAGTTTTTACAGTATCATCAAAATAATTGCGTACAAAAACAAAACCAACTGCAATACCAATTCCAAGTATAAATCCTACCAGTATTATCATCGTCCTGTTTGGTTTTGATGGTGAAGATGGAATTCTTGCTTCATCAATAACCATCACATTACCCGGCTGTGATTGTTCATTTATCAGTGCCTCCTGGTATCTCTCCTGTACAAGCAGGTAAAGTTTTTCCAGTGCTGATGCATTTCTTTTAAGACGCGCCAGTTCTATCGCATTTTTAGGCAGCTTAATAAAACGAGCTTCGTAGCTTTTAACTATTTTATCCAGTTCCTTTATTGAAGTCTGCAAAGACTGATTCTTTACTTCCTCCTCAATTATTTTCTGTGTAAGCCCTTTAACTTCTTCCGGACTGCTGGCAAATATACCGGCTTTCAATATTTCAAGTTCGCTGTCAAGTTTTTTCTGCAGTTCATTAATTTTATTATCATACTCAAGGATTACAGTAGAATTTTCCGATATGCTGTTATCTTTGCTTAAAGCAACCTCACGGTTGATTTGCAGCTTAACCATCTCATCCTGTATTGCTTTTATATATGTCTGCGAAGAGAGAGATTTTAAATAATCAGCCATTCTCGGATTCTGCTTTATAAGTTCACTTCTTAAATTTTCCAGGACTTTATTCGAAGCCATAAGATCAACCTGTGTAGCGCTTTTCTGTGCTTCAAATTCTGCCAGCAGGCTTATTAAAGTGTTTGCTCTTTCATCAAGAGCTATCAATCCGCCTCTTTCCTGGAAACCTCGTAAAGTTTCTTCAGCTTCATTAAGTTCACTATATTTTTCAGCACTCTGTTCCGCTAAAAAATCCTTAACAAGTGTAAGCTGGTTCCTGTTCATATCAAGATTTAACTGTTTATACTGCTGTGCGTAAAGATTTGCTATCAAAGCAGCTTCGTAGGGTGATGGTGATGATGCTGTAATTTCGACTATATCCAGTCCCCTTTTCTGGTCTATTTTTAACGATGATAATGTACTAATAAGCCCGGTAATCGGGACCATATTAATACCGGATCCCTGTTCTTTCATTTGCTGGTCAACTAAAACATAATATCTTTCCTTATCAGGATCCCTGAAAAAACTATCTGCCAGTGCATGGGCAACTTTTTCTCTTGTTCTGTACGATTGTAATATCTCAATTTCATTTGCTATAAACCTGTCATTTCCCCAATTATTGAATTCCGGCATTAAAGGAGAACTTAAAACACCGCCTCCCTGAGGAGTAGCTAATTTTAGAGTAGAAGTGTAGAGCTGTAAATATCTATTGCATAAAAAGCATAAAGCACTGCAACCGTCAGACCGGCAAGTGATATAAGAATTACAGGTATCCAGTTATTGCGGATTAATCTTATATAATCTTTTAATGTATTGGAATCAGTGCTA
>CAVQOH010000005.1:0-71426 GCA_963714405.1 uncultured Ignavibacteriales bacterium
ATATTTTCATATCTACTTCATACAAATCTCCTCAATGGAATTCTGGTAAGTTACTAGGTATACATCATCGTATTGGGGGAATTAGAAGCTCATATATTAAGCCATGGAAATTTTTTCTGCAAAGTTTCATTCACAATAATCTAAACACAAAAACAGTATTCAATAACCTAGTTGCGTATTAAATTACTTACAAATAAGGGCTCTTAATAATGAAAAAGTGATTCATATCCCAAATTGCATTAACATTTCTAATGAACGAAGAATTCGAGAAAAAAATCGAAGAAATTACAAGTTCTATCCTGTTGGCAGATTTCACGAAGCTAAAGATTATAAAACTGCAATCAAAGTAATAAAAATTATTCAGACGAATGGTTATCAATATCAATATCAAATAATTGGGTACGGGGAGCTAGAAGAGCGAATAAAGATAGTCGGATCAATAGATTTAAAACTGAATAATGTTAAGTGATATTAAATCCTGAAAATATATATGAATATCTTATGAAAATCTGACGTATCCTATTTACAGAACATTCGATTTATGAGGGTCTCTCAAATACAATTCTTGAGGCTATGAGTTACTCGCTTCCGATAGTAACAACTAATGTCGGGGATAATGATAGGTTGGTTTTTGAAAATGAGAATGGTTTCCTTCTAAAACCCGGTGACGTAAATGGAGGCCGTAGTTTCATAAATTGATAGAATTGATTGAATCATACGAAAAACGTATAGAATTTGGAAGTCGGAGCTATAACATCGTAAAAGAAGATTACTCTGTAGAAAAATTTAAGAAAACATACCAAGATTTAATTTAAAGTTTAAATGATTGAGCAAACCGAGAATAGCAATAATAGGTCTGAAAGGACTCCCAGCTTGGGGTGGTGCAGCGACTGTAGGTGAAAATATTATCCACGAATTAAAAGAATACTATCATTTCACAGTTATCTGACATCATCTCACACAAAATTAAAAAGTAATAAGTTACGATGGTTTTTTTATTAAAAGTTATCAAGTCTATTCCGCTTAAAAAAGCAAATATCTTACTCTAGTTACATTCTATCGACTACTATCTGAATACTTTTTTAGCAATTATGATTTAATCCATATTCATCATCGGGATGCTGCTTTTATAATTCCTATTCTAAGTAAAGTTTCCCGTTGTGGTAACAACGCTGGAGTCTAAACGCAACAAAAAATTGGAAACGGTACTCTTTTTATTTTAACTTACAGGAAAAATAGTTTTAAAGCTGGCAAATAAAATTGTATGCGTTTCCAAAAAAGAAATAAGAATTTTAAGCACTCACATTAAAAAGGAAATAATTCATATACCAAATGGTATAACGATAAGAAATTATTATAAATTTATTCCGGAACAGAAAGATTACTTAATATTTGCAGCAGGTAGAGTTGTACCAGATAAAGGATGCGACATTATGTTGAAGGCGCTTAATAAATTGAGATCTACTGATACTGTATTAATGAGCAGGTGATTTAAGTTTTGATCCCAAACACACAAAAATTATATATGAGTTATCCAAAAATTTAGATGAATATATCTGAGTCTAATTAAGGATAAAGATGTACTGTTATCCTACCTTAAGCAATGCCCCCTCTTTATCTATCCGTCTTCAAATGAAGCAATGTCTGTTATGTTATTAGAAGCTGCATCAGTTCAAACACCAATTATTTGTAGTGATATTCCAGAAGAGTAGAGATATATTTTCAGATGATGAAGTATTATACTTTTAGAAAGAAATGTTGATGATTTAGCAGAAAAAATCTCCTGGGCGTTACAAAATCAGGCTATTATGAATGAAAAATCAAGTAGATTATTCAATAAAATAAAAATTGATTTTATTGGAATAGTATTTCTGAAAGATATAAGAATTTATATGATCAACTACTTGACTTAGAAAGTTAGCAAATGAGAATTCAAGAATTTTGTCTGTCTTCATATGTAACGCTTCTAAAATCATTCTTAAGTAAGGAATATTTTTTTCTTACTATGACTCGAATACACAAGTATGTCTAACGAGAGAATTCCAAAAAGGGTTGTTTTATTAAGAGACATGATGTGGATAAAAAACCACAAAACTCGCTTCAGATGTCCCTTGTTGAAAAAGACTGGGAACATTCTCTACTTATTATTTTAGGATTTTACCTATTAGTTTTAATAGAGAAATTATTTCTCAGATATCAAATTTAGGTTAGATGAACACATTTTAATTATTACTGTGATTTAACTTTTCACCAAAAAGGAGATTACGAAAAGCCTAGAGCTGTTTAAGAAACACATAAATGAAATTCGTGAATTGTACCCTGTTGTAACTATGTGTGCTCATGGAAGTCCTATGACAAAATGGGATAACAAACAGATGTGGGAAAAATATAATTATGAAAATTATGGTGTTACCTGTGAACCAAATTTTGATATCGATTTCAACCAGGTATTTTATTTAACTGATACCGGAATGAAATGGAATGCCAGTGATGTCGCAGGTGAGAGATAAAACAAAGTCAAATTTTAATTTTCATTTTGATTCTAAAAGATATTATTTC
Source organism: uncultured Ignavibacteriales bacterium (assembly GCA_963714405.1). Taxonomy (GTDB): domain Bacteria; phylum Bacteroidota; class Ignavibacteria; order Ignavibacteriales; family Ignavibacteriaceae; genus JAZGGS01. The sequence continues at coordinate 2,560 of CAVQOH010000005.1, forward strand.
TTCAATTGAGGAAGGCAATTTTCCTGATAAAGTAATGATAAATACCACATCCACAACGTTGGAGTAATAATAAATTAGAACTAGTGTATGAAGGTGTTTCACAAAGTATTAAAAACGTTATAAAAAAGCAGTTAGTTAAAAAACAAAGAAATAATTGAGTATCAAATGCTGATTAAAAAGAAACGACTACCTGTCTTTGAAATAATTACAATTGGAATTCTCCCCTCCTTTCTTAAAAAACTTTTTTACCGCATTAAGGGTTATAAGATTGGGCGTAATGTTAATATAGGAATTGGATCAGTAATAATCGGGCGTAAGGTAAGCTATTGGTGACAATACATCCATAGGATTTATGACAGTGATCAGCAGCCGGAGAGATTAATTTTGGGAGGCATATTAAAATTGGTTCAATGGTTTTTATGGATACCGTGTTAATTGAAGTTGATGATGATGCAAGAATAAATGAAAACGTTACTGTAGGTGGAATTAAATATCCAGATTCGTCTCTTAAGGTTGGCAAACGTGTAATTATAATGGAGTACTCATTTATAAATCCAACAAAACCCATAAAATTGGGTGATGATACAGGAATCGGCGGTCATTGTCTATTATTTACTCATGGTTCTTGGTTATTTCAACTTGATGGTTTTCCAGTTACATTTGCACCAATTACTTTAGGTAAACGTGTTTGGCTTTCCCTGGCGTGTTTTTATAATGCCAGGTGTCAAAATCGGCGATGATGTAGTTATAGGCTGCCAGATTCGTTAATATCAAAATCGCTGCCTTCGAACTGCTTAGCTGCAGGTTCCCGGCAAAAATTATAAAAGAAAATGTTCCATCTCCCCTCTCTGGTACAAAAAGAGAAGAAGTTCTGGAAAATATATTTAAAAGATTTGAAGAGAATTAATTTTAGAATATCACAATTATACCTATGAACGCCATGCAAGTACAAAAGCGGATATAAAATTGAAATTAAAAATCCAAAGGGCTCCCCTTTTACAATAATATATAGTACAATATCAAATCCAGAAGTTGAGAAAGTAAGAGACAATTTGTTAATTCTTGATCTAGCAGAGAAATCTTCAAAAGTAATTTGTAGATAAATCTTTTCAAATGATTCTTAATCTCTCTGAGAAATCACGGAAGGGTACGTCTGCGGTTGGAGAAGAATTTGTTTCTTTTATATCAAGATATGGTTTACGTTTTAATCGGCTGGATAATTATTTAATCTTCAACAACTTTTTAATTGAAAATAACTAACTACAAGCTTTAGGATATTGAAAGCAACTCAAAAATACCAACCGGGGGACAAATGAAAGTATTATTATTTGTAGAAACTGCGGATGAGTATCTCCAACTATCACCTCTATATAAATTATTGAATGCGAATTACGAAGAATTTTTTATAATAAATTCCGGATATCAAAATCGGATAAAAACATATTAAAAACATTTTACAAAGATCTGCAACGGACAAGAAATCGAATATAAGTTTAGGAGATTACGCTAATTTTAGGTGGCTCCGAACATATTTTAGTACGGTGTATGAGACGGTAGCGACGAATATTAATGAAAGAAGCGCCGAGTTTTGTTTTAATCTTTGGTGAATCTAATACTGCATTAGCTACCTCTTTAATTGCACGAGAATTAAATATTCCTAGTATACAGTTAGATGCTGGTGCGAAGAAATTTTAATAAAGAGAATCACGACGAAATCAATCGCAGACTACGTATAGATCGATACATCAAATTTTTCAATTTTTCGCAACGCAAACATCAGGTGAAAACTTAAAACGAGAGGAAATAATTGATAGTTTGCGTGATAGTACTGGTGATATAAATGTAATCCACTTTAGAAAACATTCTTCCATTTCTAATAACTCGTTCAAAGAGTATAAAAGAATTTGATATCGAAAACTTTGACTTCTACTTTTTGGAATTATCTAACCCAATAAAAAAATACAATGTTGTATGGTTACGTCTATTTTTCATAAAACTCGCTTCATTGGAAACCGAAATAGTAATGCCTGTTAATGAAGAATTCAAAAAATTCTTAACTACAAGTGATATTGATCTACCACCAACATTAATTTTTACAAAACCTAGAAATTATATTGGTTCGAATTCTTTACTATACTATTGCCGAAAGGTCATTACTGATAATTCCAAAATTAAGAAATGCCTATCTACTTAGGAAACCTTGTATAACTCTTAATGAAAGAACTTGTTACCCGGAAACCATCCGAGCGGGTTGGACCTTGCCCGTCGACATTTATAAATAGCCAATTTTTCAAGTAAAGTAAAAAACTATATAACGTATGAGAAGCATAAAGAAATATTTGGAAATAATGCTACATAAGAGCTGATCGATGAAAATGATAACAGAAATTTTATTAATGATATTTGAATGAAATGACTGATAGTCAGCAAGCAAATTATATTTATATAACCTAACATTCCAAAAAATACACCAATAAAGTAAGTTATATTAAAGTTTTACCTAACAAATCCTGATTGTTGTGCTTTGTAATGAGCAATTACTTTAAAATACTCACCTCGTGTCTTTTGAATTCTTTCTTTTTCATTATAATGTATGTATTCATTTAGTAATTTCGATTCTAACTTTTCAATAATGTTAATCACATCTTTTTCGACATCTTCTCATAACTTGTTTTGTCAAGCGCCTTATATGCTTTCTCTAGTTCCGCACTAATCAAATCAGCTCTTACAATTCTTTTAATTCTTTGTTCAAGAAAATTCTTCATGTATAATTTTACTAACCTCTTCAATATCATCTCTCATTTCCTTACTCCACTGTTATTAAGTAGAGTAGGTTTACTAATATTTATCCTTCTTGCTATCTCATCGAAAGATTTTCCTTCTGCTCTCAGTTCAATAAACTTATTTTGTTTATCTATACTCGCTGATATTTTCCTCTCCATGTTTAATTATTTAAAAGATGATTATTTAAAATGTATCTCATTGATGCATAGATCTTACATCCTTATTCTAGTATCCCGGTGAACTGGATAACATGGATAATCCATCTTTTATTCTGTACTATAAAAGTTTCACAATCAATAAAAATTAAATTATAATTATGCAGACTTTAGAGGCACCCTAATGAAAAAGTTATTAGGCTCTTTCATGCTCGCTCTGGACTTGTAGGCGAGTCAGAATGACTTTTCAGGTCCTTCCACATTTGCTATTATCTACTAGCAATTAGGAAGTTAGCGGAAACGGATTCTTACCTCCCGTTCTCAATTTATCAGATTGGGAATCTGATAACCTCTTTCCCAATGCTATCACAACTATAATAGAAATGTCAAAGAACTTGATGACAGAAATAATTCTTCATCATTCTATCAAATTAACAACATTATTTTTTATTTTTGAAATTCCAAAAGTGTACTGCCCTATTATCAACTTAATTCTCTAACTGTTCATCCGAGCGCTAAGGGTAAAGACCATCCACTTAGACTGAAATAAATATCATAATATCAATTATTTTGTATCAACAATATTTGATCATTTTGTGTATCTAATACTAATTTATAGGCCATTTTCAAAGGTTCCGTCAACAAATAACGGAAAGTCTGGTAAAGAAATGGTAAACTTTTGGTAAAGTTTTCTTTGAAGGAATAGCTAATTCAGATGAGGTATTAAGCAGTCTTGTGCTCACTAACTTTTGTCACAAGCGGTATAAACGCAATAAAAATCCACAACAATGCCTGGTTGGAGAGTTCTTTAGAAAACAGGGACAGGAATAAGGGAAAAAGTAAAAAGATAAAAGTAAAATGTGAATAACGATAAGCAGATTTGAAATATAACAAACAACAACGCACACAGAACCAACAAACCGACCACTCCCCCCTCAACACGCCATTTCAACAAAAATATTATGGGGATATCTTATCACTTCTGTAAATTCATTATAGCTTCTAAATCCGCCAAACCCAACTACCAACTAACAGGATGATTTAAAAACAATTCCTTACTTATCTTCAGAGCTTCTATTCTCGAATTTATAGGTTCATCTCCTCCAAAATTAAAATTTTCTACTTTAGTTAAGTTATCAAATCGGGTATCAATTATTTCCGGTGCAGGTAGCACGATTATAAATGATAAAGTTAATAGTATAACGGATAGACAAGCTTATCAATTGTTTTCCATACGCTTGGGAAAGTTCTTTTGTGCTAAGTGCAATGTTCTTAGTTTCGCAGTTTAATCGCTTTTACTTCTAAAACATTTTTAAAGAAAGCAGAACACGAACCCGCACTAAGAACAACGAACAACAACTAAACCCAACATCGCTGAACGCAAAGAGGATAGGTACAATCCATAGACAGAGATTGAAGTAAAAAATATTATGAATGAAATCTTCCAAAAAGTTTCCTTCTTCTCACTTCTTGCTTCTAACTTCTCACTTTTCTCAATCATCCAAAAAAGATAGAGCAATAGAACAACCGCAATACTGCCAATCATCCTGCCGTAAATAACATGACTCCACCTCCCTGCCCTGTATTCATAAATTGATCCCGGGTCAAAGGGATAATCAATTATAATATATATTACTGTAATAACACTGATGACAATAAGAGAGTTTATGAAGATCTTTATACGTTTGTTGTTAGAAGTAAGTAGTAAGTAGTAAGTAGTAAGTATGGATGGGACAACACTGATTATAAAATTTAATATCTTCTGGAATCCATAATTTGCATCAGGTGAATAGGTTAAAGTGATTGCGAGGTAGCCTATGAATAGAAACAGAATAAACGAGATCTTTACTAATCCTCTTTTAAAGTTCTTAGTTCGTAGTTCTGTGTTCTGGGTTTTATAAAAAATACCGACTGTTAAAAGCAATAGAAGACTTAAAACTCCTTTTAACAAAAATATATTAAAAGAGTAATTTGAAATTGCTGCGGCGGAAATATTCAGCACAAAAAGGTTTGCAATTATAAATTCTAATAATGTTGATTTATTCAGTTTCACAGCAGATTAAATTTAACCAGAAAGTGCATATATTATATTTATATTTAATTATTAAGCAAATTGCTATAAAGTAGCAGCGAAAATATTTGACAAATATGCTTATAATTATCAAATTTACACAGCTTTTAATTGGGTGTTTATATTAGTAATGCAATAAAACATATTGAAGTTAATACGGGGGTAGAGCCCGCCGAAAATGGATTAAGAAAAAAGGTAAACAATTTTTCCCCGTTTATTAAACTGCTGATAGATCTGTTAATCTATATATTCAGTTTTTTAGTTTTTTATCTTGTTAAGAAAAAATCATTTATATACGATGATAATTATTTTTTGTTCCTGCCGGTAATACTGGCAGCATGGGCTTTGGGTGGAATGCTTTCCGGTAAATTCCGTTTAAGGAAAGAGCATATTTTCTTTGTACGAATTAAACGGCATTATACAGCTCTTTTAATTTCACTGGGTGCAATTGCAGTGTTTCTTCTTCAAACTGATTTTTCTATCTCGCGTTTTGTTGTAGCAGGTTCGCTTATAGTTGCATTTTTTGTTGAGCTGGTTATAGAACTTTTCCTTTCAGGCGGTAAAATAGTTAAGCCGGATCTTGACCGCGGACCTGTTTCATATCTTTTTGTTGTTCTTGATTTTGTTCTTTTAAGCTGGATACTTTTTTTCTTATATGAAATTAAAATAGGTTTTGTAAACCTGGAAGAAAAACAGGTATTGCTTCTATTAGCTACTTATTTCAGCTGGTTTATTGCTGCATTTATTACACATCAATTTAAGCCGTTTACAAAAACATTTAATTTCTGGCGCGCAATGGGACTGCAGCTTAAGTTTTATATTCTGCTTATTGCCCTGACTTCAATTATAGTTTACATTTTACAGTTCCCTGATTATTACCGGACACTTTATTTAACAAGTGTTCTGCTGTATTCATTCTGGTCATTAATATTTACAGGATTCCTTTACCTTGATAAGGTTCCGCAAAAAACTGATGAAATAAAAAGTGAATTCTTAAAAGCGTATGAAATAAATGTACCGTATGTAAATGGCAAAGGTGAGTTTAGTGATATAAGATACAGGTTTGAGAAAAAAACAGTAACTGATTCAGAACTTAAAACAAAACTGGAATACATTTACTTTAAGGGATTCCCGGAAGTATTTGATTTTCTTGAACGTAAGCTTGATCTGAGTTCATTTAATATGGATCATACGCTGGTTCTCCGTTCTGCAGATGTTTACAATGTTGAGGTTTTACCGGAAGAACAATTAGAATTATTTGTAAATCTTCATAAGCTAAATGATATACGCAGACTTAACCGTTATTTTATTGATATAAACAAACGGCTTCAAAAGGGCGGTGTTTTCGTGGGTAATTTTGAACCGTTAAAATACCGGCGTAAAAGATTTCTTCAGCGCTATCCTTATTTGATTGCGGATTTATTTTACCTGGTTGATTTTATATGGCACCGTGTTACACCAAAAATTCCTGTAATACGCAAACTCTTTTTTGCGTTCACAAAAGGAAAAAACCGTGCTTTATCACTGGCAGAAGGTTTGGGAAGGTTGTACTACTGCGGGTTTGAAGTTCTCGATTTGAAAGACCAGGATAATCTTTGTTATGTGATTGCAAAAAAAATTAAAGAACCGTCACTTGATCAAAATCCATCATACAGCCCTATATTAAAAATGAGGCGCATAGGAAAAGCGGGTAAACCGTTTTTTGTTTACAAGCTTAGAACTATGCATCCATATTCTGAATACCTGCAGGCATTTATTTACCAGCAGAACAAGCTTGATAAGGGAGGAAAATTTAAAAATGATTTCCGTGTTACACCTGGGGCTCAATCCTTCGTAAATTATGGATAGATGAACTGCCCATGTTAATTAACTGGTTAAAAGGTGATTGCAAATTATACGGCATCCGCCCGCTAAGTGAACATTACCTGAGTTTATATGAAGAAAATTTCAGAAGAAGAAGAATGATGTATAAACCGGGACTGATTCCCCCGTACTATGCTGATATGCCGTCAGATCTTGATGAAATTATTTTATCCGAAGAAAAATATCTCAACAATTTTGATAAGAACAGGATCAAAACTGATTTTATCTATTTCTGGAAATCCTTTAACAATATTATATTAAAAAAGAAGCGAAGTGCGTGATTATATGTCCAAAGTTCAATGTTTTGGAGTTCAATGTTTTGGAGTTCAGTGTTTTGGAGTTCAGTGTTTTGGAGTTCAGTGTTTTGGAGTTCAGTGTTTTGGAGTCCGATGTTTTGAAGTCTAAAGTTTGGGTTTCCAGATTTAGTTTCAAACTGTTTTTACAGTAAATTACTTTTAACAATTAGTTATGAAAATTAATAGATTTGAAGATATTGATTCCTGGATTGAAGCCAGGAAATTAACAAAGAAGATTCAACATTGGACGTAGGACACTCGACTTCAGACTCTTAAATCAATTAACAGTTTTTATATGAAATTTATACTATTCATTTTATTATTAAACATTTCAGTGTTAGCCCAGGTAGTATATACACCGCTTTACAGTGATGTGTACGATTTTTTAGAAAGGCAGTCATTAAAGAATAATATAACACTGGATGACGAAATAAAACCATTTTCCAGGAAGTATATTGCTGAGAAACTTAATGAATTAGATCCTGTAACTGATAAGCTAAACACAGTTGAAAAGAAAGAATATGAATTTTATAAGAAGGAATACGCTTATGAGTTGAACGAGCCTGATAATGAAAGATGGTATCTTTTTAGTTACGGAGATTCACTCTTCTCCGCTAAATTTTCTCCGATTGCAGGTTATGGTTTGTCAACAACCGGAAATGCAGAACGGTCATACAAGGTGGATTGGTTTTTCTGCCTTTGGAACCTACCATAATTGGTTTGGCGCAAGTGTTGATATAAGAGATAAAGGTGAGTTTGGTGATAATGTAGATAAGAAAAAATTCTTTACTCCTGAAACAGGGGCAAACTTTAAGGGCGCACCGAACGGTATAGAATATAATGATGTAAAAGGAAGTATAAACTTTAACTGGAAATGGGGATCGGCATCAGTTATAAAAGATTATTTTAACTGGGGTCACGGAAAATTCGGCCAGCTGATTTTATCCGCAAAACCACCCGATTACCCAAGAATTGAACTTCATCTTAAACCTGCTGAATGGCTCAGGTTTTCTTACATTCATGGATGGCTTAACTCACTTGTGATAGACTCATCTTCAATTCAATATGAACATACCGGAAGTATTGAACCGGAAATTTATGAAGCATATATAAATAAATACATTGCTGCCAATCTTTTAACTATTTCACCATTTAGCGGATTGGATATCTCAGTTGGCAACTCATTTGTTTACAGCGGTGATCTCAGACCTGAAATGTTTATACCTTTTTTATTCTTTAAGTGGCTTGATCATAATACAGGCAGAGGCAGTATAAATGATGGCAACGGTACACTTTATTTTGATGTTTCGGCAAAGTATCCAAAAGATTTCCAATTTTATTCTACCGTTTTTATTGATGTAACGGAAATAAGAAATGTCCTGGAAAATAATTTCAGCAACACATGGGTCGGCTATACTTTTGGTGCAAAGAAGGTAGATCTTTTTGCTGATAATCTGGATCTTCAAATTGAATACACAAGAATAAATCCCTGGATATATGAGCATCGCAAGGAAACAACCACTTACAAACATTTAGATTATAATTTGGGTCACTGGCTCGGGCAAAATGCTGATCAGGTGAGGATACAATTCAACTATAGACCATTGAGGGGTTTAAAATTTGAATTGTACATTGAGCGTGCGAGAAAAGGAGGACTTGATGATATTTATTATGCATATCAGGGAATGGATGAATTTAACAAATCATTTTTGTATTCTCCGCTAAGAGAGGATAAATATTTAGGTGTAAACTGCCGTTTTGAATATTTCCACGATTTAATCCTGCTGGGTAATTACAGGTATTCTGAAATTGAGGATGAGAATACAGATCGAACACCTTCATTTTTAGCGGGTAAAAAACATTCGTTTTCCTTAACTCTTTTTTATGGTATGTAGCAATAATAAAATATTCCACTATTTAAAATTGAATTCTGCCAGTCTGAAAATTTTGTAACTTTGCACATCAAATAAATGTTTAACAGTTAATCAATTATGAAAAAAATTATCTCGGTTGTTGGCGCCCGTCCAAATTTTATGAAAGTGGCACCAATACATAAAGCGTTCAAAAATTATAATACCCGTGTAAAACACCTCATCTGCCATACCGGTCAGCATTATGATGAAAAGATGTCTAAAATCTTTTTTGAAGAACTGCAATTGCCAAAACCTGATTTTTATCTTGGAATTGGAAGCGGCTCACATGCTGAACAAACCGGTAAAATAATGATTGAGTTTGAAAAAATTCTGCTTAAAGAAAAACCTGATCTTGTAATAGTTGTTGGAGATGTTAATTCAACAATTGCCTGCAGCTTAACTGCTGCAAAACTGCAAATTAAAACTGCACACGTAGAAGCGGGATTACGCAGCTTTGATAGAGAAATGCCGGAAGAGATAAACCGGTTACTTACGGATTCTATTTCTGATTTACTTTTTGTGACTGAAAAAAGCGGTATCGAAAATCTGAAGAATGAGGGTGTGAGTGACGATAAAGTGTTTTTTGTCGGGAATGTAATGATTGATAACCTTGTTAATCATCTTGAGCAGGCAGAAAACTCGGAAATTATGAATAATCTTAATATCCGGACAGGAAAATTTGTTCTTGTAACCATGCACCGTCCAAGTAATGTTGATTCTACTTTACAGCTGGAAAAAATAGTACAAATGTTAAATTCTGTTGCTGCAAAGACAAAAATAATTTTTCCAATACATCCAAGAACAAGGAAAAACCTGGAATCCGGTGATCTGCTTAAAGGATTGGCTGAAAATATAATTTTAACTGAACCGATTGGTTATATTGATTTTCTTCACCTGCTCCGGAATTCTGAATTGATAATAACAGATAGCGGCGGTATTCAGGAAGAAAGCACTTTTTTAGGGGTTCAATGCATTACAACAAGAAAAAGTACTGAAAGACCTGTAACAGTTGATATTGGAACAAATCATCTTGTGGGAGATGATTTTGATAAAGCAGGAAATCTGGCTGTAAAAATATTAAATGGGGAAAAGAAAAACGGCAAAATCCCAAAGCTTTGGGATGGAAAGGCTGCCGACAGGATAGTTGAAATAATATTAGCTAAATCATTGAAATAAAATAACATACAATTAATTTTCTAACTAAATTTCTACCATCCTCCCCCACCGCCTCCGCCTCCGCCCCCACCTGAAGAACCACCACCGCCTCCACCTGATGATGAACCCGGAGCTGTTGATGAGGAAGATATTGTACTTGAAAAGCTGCTCCCAAATGAAGATGCAAAACCAGCTGCTCCCACTGTGCTGATTGCTGCACCGTGATACCAGTCCGGCGAGTAATCGCTAATCTTTGAAATCACATCAGAGAACTGTTCAGACCATTCATTTTCAACATTTAGTGCGAGAGCAAATGGCAGATATTTTTCATAAAGCTCAATAGTCTTTTCAGGAATTTTTGCTTTAATAAGATTATCAATTTCAGCTACAGAAAGGTACATCTTGAATCCCTCAATCTTATCCATCATCTTTCTGCCAAGCAAAGTAGGTGCCTTTAAAAGATGATAGAAAATAAGATTTGTTAATGCGATTGCACCTATTACAATAATCAACAGTGGTGAGCCGGCTTCAACAAGCAAAAATAATCCAAATATTTCACCGATTACAAAAGGAATTGAAAAAGCGGAAATAAACAGAGCCGCCAAAATTGCACCGACTTTGCCTTTCTTTTTTGTTACAACATTGCGCCAGGCTTTAAATACAGTAAAAAGTAAAAAGGCTACACCCATACTCCAAAAAGTTGTCCATATTAAACTAAAAGCAAGTTCTGCGGATGCATACAATCCTGATATTATAAGTACAACCAGAGAAATAACAATACCGATAATAAAATATTTAAGATTGGTAATGAAATAAGATTTTTCATAATTATTCTTAAGTGATTTTTTTAAGGCTGTTATTGCCTTTTTAATTGTAACATGATTTTTTTGTTTTAATTCCAGCATTGGCTTTTGTTTTCCATCCTGTAAAGATGTTTTATTAGAAAAGCTAAGCTTGGAAAATAATTTTTGTTCATCTTTAAATAGAACACTACTACTTTTTTCACGTTTTACAAGTGAGTACTCACCGTCTTTCTCTTCAATTGCTATATGACCCTTTACTGCTATATCTATCACTGCAGAGGTAAAAACTTTATCGTCATATCCCATTTCAGTAATATACCTTGCAGCTGCCGGAGATAAATCTGCAGGTGGCTCAAACAAAGGAATGATAGTTCCTTTTTGCGGATCCTTTCCAACTTTAAACCAGATAAGTGAATAGTATATGAGAAGAATTAATACACCAGCTATGCCAATTATCGATGAGATATTATCCTGGATAAAATAAGCCAGTTTATCTTCTGCAGTAGGTTCATAAACAAATCCCTTTGGAAATTGAACTACAATAGTAAATCCTTCAGTTGGATTTAACTTTCTTGTTGTGTTAAAATTAACTTTTGATCCGATTACTTCGCCCTTATAATCACTTCCTGTACTTCCCTGATAACCGGTAAATGCTGTTATTTTTATTTTACTAGGCGTTATACCAAAAGGCAGGTTTACCACAGCACTTGCTTTTTCTATTACAAAATTCCAGCCGTTTCCCGTAACATTCCAATACAGTTCATCAAAATTTTCAAAAAACCCGAGTTGCCTGTTTGTTTTATATTTTATTGTATATGTATAATCACCGGGTTTTAGAAATATATTTTCATTTCCGATGTAAACTCTAACGCCGTTACTTACATTTTCCGTACGAAAGTTTTCATTTCTGCCATCACGCAGAACTTCAGTAACATCAAATTTGATTATTACGTTGCTGCCGTGTTTATCTTTATATTTTGTAGGAAAATCTCTGTAAATACCTCTCTTAATACTTACCCCCCGGCTATGAACTTTAATTTTCTCAGCAACATTCATTGAGCCGTCTTCATTGATTGTTATTTCGCTGTCATAGGAAATAATTCTTTCGCTGTTATCAGTTATACTGCTCGCAGTAATTGTACAATGAAATGATAGTATCAGGAATAAAACAAAGATGAAAAAAGATTTATTTATCATAATTTTACTTCCGGAGATTTTCTTTCAGTTGCAAAAGTTATTTCAAAATACTCTTCAGGATTAAATTTTAATAATCCCGCAACAATGTTATTAGGAAAAGACTCGACTTTTATATTATAATTTCTAACTGTACCGTTATAATACCTTCTTGAATACTGAATCTGGTCTTCAATTTCGGTAAGCTGCTTTTGAAGATCAAGAAAATTTTCATTTGCCTTTAAATCAGGATAATCCTCAGCAACGGCAAAAATGTTTTTTAACATACCGGATATATCAGTTTCAACAGTTGATTTTTCTTTAATGTTTTCCACCTGTGTTGATCTAGCTCTTTTTTCGGTAATCTCTTCAAAAAGATTTCTTTCATGCGAACTGTAACCTTTAACAGTTGCAACAAGGTTTGGTATTAAGTTATGTCTTCGTTTTAACTGCACATCAATTCCGCTCCAGGCTTCCTTCATTAAATTGCGCTGTTTTATAAATACATTATAGATTATGATAAACCATATAATTATAAGTACTGCGGCAATTATTATATAAGTAATCAATTATTTTTTCCTTCTGATACTAATAATTCAAAAAACTCGTTTAAGTTATTTAAAACGGGTACGCCTAATTTTTGTAATCGTTTCTTATTCTGATGACCGTTTGATATTAAAATGCAATCAATACCAAGTCCGCCTGCAACTTCAAGATCATGAGTAGTATCCCCAACCAGCAAAGTTTTCTTATTGCTGCCGTTCAGATTTATTTTTTTCATCAGTTCTATTCCCAGCTGCAATTTACTGCCTGCATAGATGTTATCAAGTCCTGAAATATGCTCAAAATATTTATCAATATTGAAAAATTTAATAATCGCTTCAAGCGTATTATGTTTATATGCAGAAAGTAAATACTGTTTTTTCCCTTTCTCTTTGAGAAGATCCATCGTTTCGTTTGCAAACGGATACAATTTACAGTTAAGTTTTTTCTCTTCATATTCAACCATAAAATCTTTTCCAAGCAATTCAAATGATTTATTTTCAAAGCTGTGGCCGGCAAGTTTGTAATATTCTTCAACAGGAAAAGTAAATATTTCACGGTATTTTTCAATTGATATTTCCGGGAGAGATTCATTTCTTAAAAGATTGTTCATTATAGAAGAACACAATTCTACATCATCAAGAAGAGTTCCATTCCAGTCCCAGATTAAATGATCGTATTTTAATAATGTATTTATCATTTTTTTTTATCTGTTATTATCTTACAAAATTCCTGCACAATCTTTGCAGTCATCCCCCACACTATTTCACCAGGCGAACTATAAACCAGTACTTTATGCTTTGCCTTTCTCCATGTATTTCCATAATGAGCAGGTAATCCTAATTTTTTTACTGGAAGCAGCTCAATGTTATTTCCTTTTTCATCAACACTAAATGGCCGGGCAGTAACGTTAATGTGGTATACAGAAGGTTTGTTTTTCAAAAAATATGAGATGGGAATAGTAAATACTTTTTCAACTTCGTTAACATCAATATTTAATTCATCGAAGGAATTGATTTTCAGAAAAGCAATGTATGGATCAATAGTTATACCCATTGGTGCGACAAGCGTACCCATTTTACCAAGCAGTTCTATACTGCCTTCATCAATTCCAAGTTCTTCAATTGTTTCCCTTAAAGCAGTATCCTGCAAGGTTTTATCCCTTTGCTTATCAAATTCTCCCCCAGGAAAACTAACTTCACCTCCCTGCCGGATTTTCGGAGATCTCTTTTCAAACAGGAAATGATACTCATCATTTAAATAAACGATAGAAACGAGTACTGCAGAGTTAAAGTAATCATTTTTACCTATAATTTCCTGGGATTCAGAAAATATTTTACGAATTAAACTTATCTGCAATTTGATTTTGTAATAAGTAAAGAATACTTCTAATATAAAAATAAAGATATAATTATATTATTTGCTGAAAGAAATTTTATGCGTGGCACATTAAATTACTTAGCAAAATTGGAGTAACCAGCAAAAATTGTTTTTCCAAGCTGGTTTCCGTCAAAACTTGCAGAAGGATTTGAAGAAGATTGGATGATGTAATTTTCATCATTTATAAAACCGTTGATGGTTAAAAACTTTAAATCAGAAGTTGTTATACTTAATGAATATGTCGGGACGGTATTTTCATTAATACTAACATCATCAATAAAATTATTGTTTGTTAGATGAGAGAGGCGTCTTAAATAACCAGCTACTTTAGCTGAATCAACCTGCCCCTTATCAGAATTCCAGTTATTACCTGATTTTAGTAATGTAAACGAGCTGTCTGCAGGGTAATTAAATGAAAGCTGCTGCCAGTTTTCAAAGTTATCATTTAATACAGTTCCGTCTCTAAATGCATTTTCAGTTTGATTAAAAGTTATATCAAGAAATCCTTCAACTTCATAAACATCAGTATCGTTAAATAACCTTACAAAGGAATTCATAGTACGCGGCTGCTGAAATGAAAAGCGCCCGATTATCAAATCAAGTGTTACTTCATCGCCTTCAATAATTTTAACCTGCGTTCCGGTTGAATCTACCTGAAATTCGCTCCATTTATCTTCACCTCTTGCAGCAAGTCGCCTGGGCTTAATTTCTGAAAGCTGTAAAAACAAGTTGCTTATTTTATCCGGGCTTACCGGAACTGATTTTCCTGAAGGCAGAAAAACAAGCCAATCGTTGTATTCTTTATAGATTTTTACTTCTTTATGATTATTAGCTTTAGGATAAATAAGAATTTCTGAAACAAGGGAAGTATCAATATCTACAAGCACCTCTCTGAATGTTCTTTCATTTTTCCCGGAATCAAAAAAGTAGATAAAAGCTACAACAACAAGCAGTGCAGCAAACAGCAGACCAAGAATTTTATTATTTGCTTTCCGGAACATAATCGGTTGCCATAAGTTTATTTTTGATTTTTTTTCTGAGTTGAAATCTGAAAACACCGTAGAGAATAATAAGTATTACCGGAAGAAGGAAATTAGTATACTTGATAAACGTTTTTGTACCATCCTCCAAAGTGCTGTCAAGAGGGCGTGCGGTTATACTTTTTGTTCTTAATTCAATTAAACCGGTATCATCCGAAAGCCAATCTACGGCGTTAGAAAATAAGTTTACATTATCCGGCTGAAGCTGCTGCACATCCTGTCCCTCTCCGTTTACAACAAAATCACCATCAGCAAAAACAATTATTTTTGATTCAATGTTGCCTGTCAATTTACCTTCTGCAACTACAGCGACGGGAATTTCAGATACAGTAAAATCAACTGCTCCCCATTGTTTCATAACATCAAAATAAACAGGCGGAGATTGAATTCCAGTATTCTTTGATGTTGTTGCCAGCGGATATATAACAACAGAAGTATCTTTCGGGTTCATGATTATTGAACTAACAAATGGAAACATTACAGATTCCAATCCTTCTGTAATTGGATGCTCTGTAAAATTTGTTATGATTGGAAGATAAGGAAACTTAACAGGAGTATTCATAACAAACATACCTTGCTGTTGTCTTACAAATACCTGACCGCAATTTGCATCAATAACAAAATTTTCTTCAACTTCAATTCCCTTTTCTTTTAGCCAATCTGTAAAGCCGGTATAAATCTTTTCACCGTAACCTGTGCTTAAATCTGCCTTTACAGTATTAACAGCAATAAGAATCCTGCCTCCGGTTGCTAGAAAATTATCCAGATATTGAAAATGCTGATCAGGAATTGTATCAACAGGCGCAATTACCATTAATGTTTTTATATCTGAAGGAACCGCTGATGTATCAGAAAAATTTATTTCTTCAACATTGTAGAGAATATAGAGTTGCTGCATCAACTGTTGTAATGCATTTACTGATGGTTCACCATGACCCTGCAATAACCCGATTTTAGGTTTAATTGAAACTGATACTTTTTTAATTGATGTTGATAAAGAATATTCCATTGCTGTCCCGGGCTGAATGAACGGAATAACTTCCCTGCGGTCACCCATCTGCACAAGTAGCACCAAGGTATGCACGCTGCTGTTTCATTTGATCGCGTTCTCGCACATTAATCATTATTGGTTGAATGCCGTTTTGCTGTGCTTTCATTTCGGCTTCATCATTTTCCCCGGGATTAACAAATTCATAAACAATTTGTCCATCAGAGTTGCTCGCATATTCAACCAGTAACTCTCTAAAATCCTGTCTTACTTTATCAATATCCGGCGGAAGATCCTGTGAGAAATATGCAGTGATTGTTACAGGTTCATTTAGATTGGTAAGAATGTTTTTTGTAGCATCGCTTAAACTGTAACGTTGATCTTCTGTAAAATCCAACCTGAAAAAGAATCTGCTTGCCAGTAAATTTATTAGAAGTAAAATTCCCAGAACCAGCAAAATAGAAGTCTGTACTTTTTTCTTTGTAAGCATAATTAAAACTTATTCAACTATATTTCTTTTTGATAGAGAAGATTCGGCTAACATCAATCCAAAAAATGAAATTGATAGAAAATAGATTACATCTCTTAAATCAATCACTCCTCTTGAAATAGAATCAAAGTGGGTTGACAAACTTAAGAAACTAAGAATTTGCCCTATTGTACCAGTAAAATTATTTGCGAGAACATCAAATATTATTAAGAAGAATACACCAATAAATAACGCAAGAAGAAATGCAACTATTTGATTATTTGTAATACTACTGGCAAACAAACCAATGGAAATGTAGGCTGCACTCATAAAAATCATTCCTAAATACCCGCACCAAACCGCTCCATGATCAATCGGACCAAGTATCCAAACAGTAATATAGTACGGAAGAGTTAAAGCGAGAGCAGACAGTATCAGTATTAAGCACGCCAGAAATTTACCAAGTATAACCTGCCAATCTGAAACCGCTTTGGTTAAAAGCAATTCAATTGTACCACTTCTTTTTTCTTCTGCAATCATACGCATAGTCAGTGCAGGTATGAAGAAAAATAGTGTAAAATATGCGATTGAAAAAAATGGTTGAAGAGTTGCCTGTCCAATAAGAAATATATCGGAACCAAACAGCCATGTAAAAAATCCACTTATTCCCAGAAAAACAACAATAAAAATGTATGAAACAAGTGAATCAAAGAATGAATTAAATTCTTTTTTAGTTAATGTCCAGATTGCATGCATAATTTAGTTCGAAGTTGTTAATTCTCTAAAAATATCCTCAAGTTTGGTTTCAATCGGTGTCATTTCGGTTAACACCCAATTTTTACTAACACACATATTAAAAATATCTTTTCTGGATGAGCTGTCATCTTTACTGTTAACAATAAAACTATTTTTAGATGTTTTATCAAAATCAACGAGCGCAACGGTAGCCAGCTGGCGGATTGCATTTATTATATCATCCCTGTTTTCTTCCTCACCAATTTGAACTTTAATAACTTCCTGCCCGTGTGCACTTTTTCTAAGCACATCTGAAGTACCATCAGCTACAATTTTACCCTGATTAATAATTAAAATTCTGTCACAGGTTGCCTCAACTTCGGGCAGAATGTGTGTGCTAAGTATAACAGTTTTTTGTTTTCCCAGTTCTTTTATTAATTTTCTTATTTCAACAATCTGGTTGGGATCGAGTCCCGTAGTAGGTTCATCGAGCAGTAATATTTCAGGATCATGAATCATTGCTTGTGCTAAACCAACTCTTTGCCTGTAACCTTTGGATAATTCACCAATCTTTTTATGTTTTTCGATGTTCAATCCGCAAACATAAACCATTTCAGAAATTCGCTTCGGAATATTTTCTTTTGGAACACCCTGTAAATCTGCCATAAATTTGAGATAATCGAGAACGGGCATATCATGATATAACGGATTATTTTCCGGCAGGTAGCCAATTTTCTTTTTTATTTCATCCTGGTTTTCTAAAACTGACAGATTGTCAATTTTAGCATCACCATCAGTAGGAGCCATATAGCAGGTTAAAACTTTCATTGTTGTAGTTTTACCAGCCCCATTTGGTCCTAAAAATCCAAGTATTTCACCAGTTTTTACCTCAAAAGATATATTATCAACCGCTCTTTGAGTTCCAAACTTTTTTGTAAGATTATTAACAGATATACTCATTATTGCAATATTTTTTAATTAATCAGCGGTAAAAATAAAATGTAATAATAATAATTTCAACCATTATATGAAAAAACTTTGTTTTAGAATATTGAAAATTTTATTCTTATCCAATTTGCATTGTACTTATTAAAAATTTATCTTAGTATAGTTACGTGTTACCACACATTTAGTATTTAAAAGGAAAAAAATGAAATTATCAAACATACTTGCTGTTTTAACGATATCATTTATTTTCAGTATGCAAAGTTTCTCACTCCCGCGTTTTGCATTAAAGCTTGGAGATAAATGCATTGACTGCCATTACAATCCAACGGGTGGAATTATAAGAAACGATAATGGTTTTTTTTATGGTCAAAATATGCTGAGTCTTATTTCTCCAAGAGAAAAGGATTTTTCCATGTCTCCAAAATTAAACGATAATATTTCAGTTGGAGTAGATATAAGGGGACAGTTTTTGTATTCCCAGGAAAAAGAACGCACTGATTTTCAAAGAATGACTGCTTCGATTTATGGAAGGGTCGGTCTAGCAGAAAATATAAATATTCTTACCCGGTATGATTTTGTAAATGATATCTGGGAAGCTTACGCGGTTGCACACATATTGCCTAACAATGGTTATATAAAAGGAGGTTCATTCCAGCCAAACTATGGGATACGGTTGGATGATCATACAGCTTATACAAGAGGTGGTGATTCTTTTCTGTTATTTGTAAACGGTGCCAGAAGGGGTTTAATTTATAATCCGTTTTATATTGAAGCTGGAGCAGAGCTGGGTATCTATGTATCGGATTTTATTTTTCTAACAACAAGTGCGGGTGCAAATCTGAATAATCCTATATTCACAAAAGATCCTACCTATACCGCAAGAGTAGAATTAACACCCTCAATCGGAAGAGTTGGAATTTTACTCGGCGGATCTTATGCCGCGGCAAAAGTTCCACAAAAAACTGAGATGTATGGCGGGTTTGCAGGTATTGGTTTCGATCGATTTTCTTTATTAGCTGAATTCGATCAGGCAGAAAATTTACTTGCAGGTAATGTTACATCAAATATGATGATGGTGCAGGCAACTTACCATATTATAGTTGGATTGGAAGCATTTGCACGTTATGATTGGCTGGATTATGATGCAGATATCAATGATGATACAATTGCTCACTTAATATTAGGATTTGAATTTATACCATACAGTTTTATTGAAATAAGGCCCCAATACAGGTTTATTTTAGAAGATCCTTCAGTTGATAATGATTCAGTGGTGCTGCAGTTTCATTTCTGGTACTAAAAAATTAAATGGTTTCGTAGTGCCCTATATACTTTTCTTCCTGATGAAGATATTCTACTAATTCCTTGGTATAAGAAGTAATAAGTTCCTTTGACCATCTTAAATATCTGGGATCTGTATCGCATAAAAGTTTTGTTTCTTCAATGCAAGCATCTTCAAATTTTTCTTCGGAAAGTATTTTACTAATTAATCCCAGTTCTACAGCCTCTTCTGCAGATATCTCTCCCCCTTTGAAAATATAGTCACTTGCTTTTCCCATACCAATAAATTTTGGCAAAAAGAAAGGCAATGCACCTCCCGCGTGCATCCCATATTTTTTATGTGATAAAGAGATTACAGTGTTTTCTGCTGCAAATCTAAAATTTGATGCTAAACTTGCACCGAAAAATGGAGTAATAATTGTTCCATTTAATCCTGAAACAACCAGTCTTTGATAATCTACTGCAGCCATAATAAAACTGTTTAATACATTCACTTCCCGCAAGCGTATGTTTGCCCTGTCTACCCTGGAAAGTTCCTGCTTAATTCCTTTTGAAAAATCCTTACCGGAAATACTTGAAAGAAACACTTCATAAGCGGTATTGCCGAAACATCCCTTTTCATTTAGAATGAGTATTGCTTTAATTTTATCTTCATCGGCAACAAGATCAAACCATTGCAGAATTTGTCTGCTTATATCAAGATTTGTGAGTGAAGAAAACGCATTGCATTTAACTTTAACTAATGCAATTTCTCCATCAATGCTGCATTTGAAATCATTATTTTCAAATTCAAGTAAAAGTTTTTCCTTCATAACTTTTTCCCGTTTTAGAAATTGTGATTGATCCTAATGTAATATGGTTAAAAATATAGCGAATTTAAAGTGTTTGTAAAAAATTTAATGTTTAATATTTCTTAAGATTGTATCTTATAGCCAGAAAATTTATCTTCAAGGAAAAATTTTCAGTACTTCAATATTTAATTAATTTAATAAGGGCAAATTAAAAATGCTGAAGTTTAAAAACATACTATTTCCAACTGATTTCTCACGCTGTGCCGATCAAGCATTAACTCATGCTGTATATCTTGCAGAAAAATACCAGGCAACTCTTCATCTGATACATGCTGTAACTTTATTTAAAGATCAGCCGGGTTTACTTAACAATGTATTTTCAGAAACAGAAAAAATGATAAGAACAATAGAGGATAAAGCAGAATTGGAATTAGACAGTGCAGCACAAAATCTGGCTAATAATGATATGAAAATCATCACAAGCCAGATTCGTGCGATATCTGCTGCCCCAGCTATTCTGGATTATGCTTCACAGAATGATATTGATTTAATAGTTATGGGGACACACGGAAGAAGAGGAATTGAGCATATGCTATTGGGAAGTGTAGCCGAAGAAGTTGTTCGTGTTGCGGATTGCCCTGTATTTACAATTCGTGAGGCAAAGGAAGTTATACCAATAAGTTTATTTAAAAAGATATTAGTACCTATTGATTTTTCAGATCACTGCAGAAAAGCACTTTTGTATGCTAAAGACATAGCTGAATTTTATAATGCTACGCTTCAACTTCTGCACATTATTGAAGATACAATTCATCCGGCTTATTCCCTTTCGGGTAAATCTTCGATTTTTGATCTGATACCTGGTATAATGGATGACTGCAAAATAAGAATGGAAAAGATGACCGAAGAAGCAAAAATTGATAAAGAAAAATCTGAAATTTTTATAAAAGGCGGAAAACCGGCACCTGATATCATTCAATTTGCAAAGGATAACAAGAGCGATTTAGTAGTTATCGCTACACATGGATTAACAGGTTTTGAGCATTTTTTACTCGGAAGCGTTACAGAAAAAGTTGCAAGAAGATGCACCTGCCCGGTGTTTACAGTTAATTCATTTGGTAAAAATTTAATGTGAATAATGTAATCATTTTCTTATATACATTTATTATGAGTTTCAATTGTATTTTATTTTGATACACATTTACTCCTGCCATTAATTTTTTTCAGACAAATCTTTACTTTTTAGATTGTTATACAGATATTTGTATAATAGGTGCAATAATTGTTATGAGCACTATTAACAAATACGAGTTTACCTTATATGAAATTCAGGGAAGAACCACCAATGGGGAAACTGCCTTCTGCAGGGGCACATCAACACAATTTCATTCCAAATCACAAAATTTTAATACCTGGCAATAAGATGTAAGCTTAATTTATTAATAAGATTACAATCTGAACTGCAAACAGGTTTTAATCTTTAACAAGGGAGACGTTATGCAGCAAAACTTTACTATTTTTACCCATCATAAATCTATCCCGGCTTTAACATTACTACTAGTTTTTCTTCTATCCGGTTTTATTTTCTCTCAACCCATTAATTACAATGATAGCTGGGGGAACCAGGGTTATACGCTGCTTTCAGAAAGCAGCGGTGGTATTGAAATTAATTTTTCAATAACCAGTTTTGAGATACAGGAAAGGAGTATTAATGGAACAACAATGTCAACTGTACATCTTCCATCAGTATTTCTACCAAATGATGAAGGGGCACCTGATCTGCCCGGAACATCGAGATTTATAGCACTACCCGTTGGATCAAAGGCAACTTTTCAGGTCATTGAAGCAAGAACAGAGACTATTGAAAATATTGATATTGCTCCGGCTTTCAGGATACCTAAAGGTAATGAAGATGCTCCGCTCTTGTATGCTAAAAATGATTTAATTTATTCCAATAATGCTTTGTATCCGGAGCAGCCGGTTATACTTTCAGAAAAAACAAATATACGCGGTGTAGATGTTGTTCAACTCGGAATTACACCATTTCAATACAATCCCGTTACCAGGCAGCTTATTATTTACCGCGATATAAAAGTAAGTGTTACATTTACTGGTGGCAATGGATATTTTGGTGAAGACAGGTTACGAAGCAGATGGTTTGATCCGATCATACAAAACATAGTTATTAATCATAATTCCCTGCCAGATGTTCAATATAATAATGTCTCTTATGAAGACGACCAGGATTTTGAATACCTGATTATTTGTCCTGATGATCAGATTTTTGTTGCATGGGCAGATTCTATAAGAAATTATAGAACATTGCAGGGAATCAGAACAGGAGTTGTAACAACGACAGGAACAGGTGGAAACAATGCTACCCAGATAGAAAATTATATTAACAATGCATACAACACATGGAATATTCCCCCTGTTGCGATACTTTTCTTAGGTGATTACGGAACAAGCGGTAGTACTGTACATAGCCCAACCTGGAACAATTACTGTGTCTCAGATCATATTTATGCTGATGTAAATGGAAATGATATGGCTGATATCGTAACAGCTCGTATTACAGCACAGAACGGAACCCAGTTGGAGACAATGATAAATAAATTTTTAAACTATGAAAACTCTCCTCCAACTAATTCTAATTATTATAATCATCCTATTACTGCAATGGGCTGGCAAACTGAACGATGGTTTCAAATTTGCTCAGAGTCGGTAAACGGATTTTTTGAATTTGCTTTAGGAAAAAATCCTGTAAGAGAAAATGCTATTTATATTGGAACACCACCGTTTACAATCTGGTCTACAAATCAAAATACAAATATGGTAGTAAATTATTTTGGACCAAGCGGACGCGGTTATATTCCTCAAACTCCCGCACATTTAAATGACTGGGGTGGAAATGCAACAAGGTTAAATAATGATATTAACAGTGGTGCATTTATGCTGCAGCATCGTGATCATGGGAGCGAAACAGGATGGGGCGAGCCGGATTACGGCATTTCTGATCTCTCCGGATTAACAAATCAGGATTTGGTTTTTGTTTTTTCAATTAACTGTCTGACCGGTAAATACAATATGAGCGGGACTTGCTTTGCAGAAGCATTTCACAGGCATAATTACGGTGCTTTAGGGTTAATTGCTGCTTCGGAAGTTTCCTACTCATTTGTAAATGATACATATGTTTGGGGATTATATGATGGCATGTGGCCAGATTTTATGCCAGATTATGGTAATCCGGGACCAGAAAAAATTCTTCCCTCCTTTGGCAATGTTTATGGAAAATATTTTCTGCAATATTCTAACTGGCCTTACAATACGTCAAATAAAGAAGTTACTTATTATTTATTTCATCATCACGGTGATGCATTTACAACAGTTTATACGGAAATGCCGCAACTTTTAACCGTAACTCATGATGCTGCAATGTTAAGCGGTGTTAATTCGTTTGATGTAACTGCAGATGAATACTCGTTAATTTCTTTAACAGTAAATGGAGATATTATTGGAACCGCTGAGGGTACAGGTGCACCTGTTTCAATATCCATTGATCCACAGCTGCCGGGGCAGAATATGATTGTAACAATTACAAAGCAGAATTATTATCGTTACCAGCAGGTTGTACCTATTGTTCCCCCAACAGGTCCATACGTAATTAAAGAATCTTACTCTTTAAATGATGCTTCAGGGAATAATAACGGATTACTTGATTACGGTGAATCTCCGCTGGTTTCACTAACTGTTAAAAATGTAGGGGTCGAAACTGCTACTAACGTAACCGTTAATTTAAGAAGTAATGATTCATTTGTAACTATTACAGACAGTACAGAATTTTTTGGAGTGATTGGTGCAGGTAGTTTAAAAACTATTACAGATTGTTACGCATTTGATTGTGATCCTTTAATTCCTGATGGACATAGTGTTTTATTTGCCGTTATTGCAACTGATGGAGTTAATATTTGGGAAAGCAGTTTTTCTGTTGAAGCACACTCCCCCATTTTTGAATTGGGAACATACACAGTTTCTGATCCATCCGGGAATAATAATGGAATACTGGATCCCGGAGAAACGGCTGATATTAATGTAGAACTTACAAATACAGGTTCATCAGATGCGGTAAATGTAATGGGTGATTTAACTTCTGCTGATCAGTACATTACAATAAATTCCGGTGTTCAATTGTATGGTAATATATCAGCTGGCACATCAGTTACAAAATCATTCGGCGTAACCGCTGATGTTAATGCTCCCTCCGGTCATCAGGCATTATTTAATGTTGATGTAACAGCTGATCCAAATTTAACTGCCGGTGAATCTTTTTCAATTACAGTCGGGCAAATTCCTGTTCTAATGTTGTGCCTTGACGAAAATCACAGCTCGAGCCCTTCAATGATGAGTTGTCTGGATATTCACAATATATCTTATGAATACCATACAACTTTTCCACCTGATCTAACATTATATAAATCAATTTTTGTATGCCTCGGTATTTTTAGTGCAAACCATGTTCTGACAAATTCTGAAGGACAACTTCTAGCCGATTATCTTAATCAGGGTGGAATGATTTATATGGAAGGCGGAGATACATGGTATTACGATGACCAAACACCTGTTCACTCTATGTTTAACATAGATGGAATTTCAGATGGAACGAGTGATCTTGGAACTGTATTAGGGCAAACAGGTACATTTACAGATGGTATGAGTTTCTCTTACACAGGTGAAAACAGCTGGATTGATCATCTAACCAACATATCACCGGCTCAAATGATTTTCAGAAATCAATCACCTGATTATGGATGCGCTGTTGCTTACGATGCAGGCACATACAGAACAATAGGTACATCATTTGAGTTTGGCGGATTAGCAGATGGTACTTCCCCATCAACCAAAGATGAATTGATGGAAAAGATACTTGAATTTTTCTCATTGCAAATAATTCCTGTTGAACTAACTTCATTTATTGCAGAAGTTGATGAAAATGGAATCCTTCTGGTTTGGGAGACTGCAACGGAAACTAATAATTCAGGATTTGAAGTAGAAAAAAGTGAAGACAATTCTACATTTACAAAAGTTGGGCATATTAAAGGAAATGGAACAACTTCAGAAAAACAAGAATATAAATTCAGAGACACCGATGTAAACGGGAAAGGGAAATGCTATTACAGACTAAAGCAAATTGACTATGATGGAACAGCTGGCTACTCAGAAGTTCTTGAAGTTGACTATTCAATAATTCCTGTAGAATTCAGTCTTTCACAAAATTATCCAAATCCATTTAACCCAGCAACCACTATTAAATTTGGAATTCCGCAAACAACATCTGTAACTCTTAAAATTTATGATGCACTAGGTTCAGAAGTTGAAACACTGATTGATGAAAAACTTGAACCGGGATACTATAAACATATTTGGGATGCATCAAGATTTGCCAGCGGTGTTTATTTCTACAGAATAATTGCCGGAACATTTGTTAAAACAAAGAAACTTATGATCCTGAAATAAAGAAGAGAATATAGTATAAGGATGCAAAAGCCCCGCATATGTGCGGGGCTTTTTTGTGGGCCCAGATGGACTCGAACCACCGACCCTTTGATTATGAGTCAAATGCTCTAACCAACTGAGCTATGGGCCCGAAATTTAGGATACAAATTTAATAGGAATGAACTCAGAAATCAACAGCAGGCGGAATATTAAAATGTACTTTTAAAGCTTTTCTTTAATCTTTTTAATTGTTAAAGGCGCTGAACCCTCAAAGTGATTATTTACATTTACAAATAAATCAACTCCATCGTTCTGCAATTCTCTAATCATTTCAACAATACCTTTTAATTCTTTATCACGATTAATATAAATTTTGTTCCAATTATCTTGTGCCAATTTTTCAATTCCTTTCCTGTCCGGTCCGTGTAATCGTA
The DNA here is from genome assembly GCA_963714405.1 of uncultured Ignavibacteriales bacterium. Taxonomy (GTDB): domain Bacteria; phylum Bacteroidota; class Ignavibacteria; order Ignavibacteriales; family Ignavibacteriaceae; genus JAZGGS01. The sequence goes on from CAVQOH010000005.1 coordinate 28,875, forward strand.
TAAGGGCTGAACCTTTTATTAGCTCTTTATTATCATTATAAGTATCAACTATTGAAGGCATATAATAACCCTCTAAAAAAACCGGAGTTACATTTAGATCAGCAAGAAACTTGAAATATGATTTATTTAGATAGTTTGGATTTCTAATTTCAACCGCGATTTTTGGAGCATCACTTCCTATTTCATCAAAAAATATTTTAAACTTATCCTGAAATTCTGATAGTGAACTCATTTTTTGTTTATTTAAATATTCAAACTGGAAAATTAGACATGCAATATTATTTTTTAGAGGTGAAAGAATTCTTATAAATTCATCAAAGAGATCATTCGATAAAAAATAAGGATTAGTGTTAAGCGGGTTATCCTTACCCTTTTTATAAAAATGAGTTAAGGTGATTGAATTGGGAACTTTTATAGTGAATAAAAAATCTTCAGGAATGGATTTTAAATATGACTGCACTACACTTTTTCTTGGTAATACTGCTTTTGAAGGTGGAAATAATGACCAGAACCATTGATCAATTTCTACGGTATTATAAGATTGAGCATATTCTTCAAGGTAATCAATTCCTCCTTTTTCAGAGTAAATCAATCCTTTCCATGAATCATACTTCCAGCTGCAGGTTCCAATGCGTAACATAATTAAAATTCATATTTTTCAATTGTATTATACTCAGTATCATGACCCGTTTCTAAAGAATCCAGTTCATTGAAATTTTTACTATTAGATTCCGTTCCATCAGGATTGTACTGATACCACCATGCAACCCGTTTACCTTTATGAAAGCTGCCTTCCTCTTTTATCTCACCTGATTGATAATACCAGACCCATCTACCCTCGGGCAAATCTTCAACAAAATATCCTTCAGATTCAAGTTCACCAGTTTCATAAAAATATTTCCACAATCCGGTATTAATATTCTGTTCAATCTTTCCATCAATTTCTAAATTTCCATTATCAAAGTATAATCTAAAATTTCCATGCTTAATACCATCAACAATTTCATATTCTATAATTTTATCCTGAACTCTTGTTCTTTCAATACCTGTAAACGGTGTGTTTTTACCACGCTGGTAAATAATATTATCCCTTATTTCTAAATCATTTTCAGTTAGTTCAAAATTATCTCCGCATGAAATAAGAATAATCTGTAATAAACCAACGATAGCGATTAAATACATTTTACTGAATAAGTTTTTCGAAAGCATTATAATCCTAAGAATGAATTGTAAAAATTAATATCCGGATGGATTGAAAAGTAATTAAGAATATTATTTCTTTAGTATTTTTTGATAAGCTTCAAGAAGCTTTTGCTTAGTTTTCTCCAGCTCGATGGAAATAACTTTAACATCTGCAAGAACCGGCATAAAGTTAGTATCACCGCTCCATCTGGGAACAATGTGAAAATGAAGGTGCTCATCTATTCCTGCACCACCTACTCTACCAAGATTTGCTCCGACATTAAAGCCATGAGGTTGATAAATTTCTGATAGTGCTTTCTTGGCAATTATCAACTGCTTCATAAGTTCTGCGGTTTCTTTTTCATTAAGTTCAGTTAGTTCATCCATATGCCGGGTAGGTACAACCATAAGATGACCATTGTTGTATGGATAAAGGTTAAGCATAGTTAGCATTATATCGTTTTTATAAATTATTAAGTTATCAAGATCTTCAACATTTTTTAATGCAGCATCACAGAAAATGCAAACATTCTCAATCTGTTCTTCTCTAAATGACTCAATATATTTTGATCGCCAGGGCGACCAGAGCTTATCCATATTTTTTTTGTTGCTGTGTATTAAACCGGGAAGTTAGTTCCCTTCCTCCCTGGATTTATTATATTCATCAATGACCTTTTGCTCAACTTCTTTCGGTACTTCTTCGTAATGATCAAATTTTCTGTAATGAACGCCTCTTCCTTGAGTTAAACTACGCAAATGAGAGGAATACTTATATAATTCTGCTAACGGAACAAGAGATTTAATTACCTGGAACTGTCCGTCAGAATCCATTCCTAAAATTTTACCACGTTTGCTTGAAATATCTCCCATTACATCACCCATATAATCTTCAGGTACTTTGACTTCAACTTCGTAGATTGGTTCAAGCAAACAAGGCGATGCTGTTAAAAATCCCTTTTTAAAGCATTGTGAGGCAGCAATTTTGAAAGACATTTCATCGGAATCCACGTTATGAAAGGTACCATCAAACAAGGTCACTCTAACATCAACTACTTTATTTCCGGCAAGAACACCTTTTTCCATAGTTTCCAGTATTCCCTTTTCTACAGCAGGTATAAATCTACCCGGTACAACTCCACCCACAATAGCATTAACAAATTCAAATCCTTTTCCTCTTGGCAGTGGTTCCATTTTAAAATGAACATGACCATACTGCCCTCTTCCACCAGATTGTTTTTTGTGTTTATATTCAACATCACCAACTTGTTTTTTCATCGTTTCGCGATAGGGTATTCTTGGTTCAACAAGATCAACCTCTACCCCATACCTTTCTTTTAACCGCTTCACAGCAAGAGCCAGCTGAGTTTCACCCTGCCCAGAAATAATTGTCTGTGCAATTTCCGGATCGTACTTAACATTAAATGAAGGATTCTCTTCGTGTAAAGTATGCAAGCCAGTAGCAATTTTATCTTCATCCCCTTTTGCTTTAGGAATGATTGCTCCTCTTATAACCGGTTCAGGAAATATTATTGGATTAACTATAACCGGATAACTTTTTGAAGCAAGTGTGTTGTTAGTATGAGAATCTTTTAATTTTACAACAGCGCCTAGATCACCTGCAACTATTTGTGAAACATCCTTCCTTTGATGACCATTTAAAAAGGATAATTGGTTAAGCCGTTCGGATTTATTATTTGCCTCGTTTAAAAGGTCCATTCCGGCGCTAACCTTTCCAGAGTAGACTTTAAAAAGTGAAAGTTCTCCGACGTGTTGTTCAGAAATTGTTTTAAAAATGAACAAAACCGGATCCTTACCTTGATCAGGTTCAATTTTTATGGGTTCATTTTTCCCAACCATGGTGGCTTCTACTCCATCGCCATCAGCCGGAGATGGAAAATAATCAGAGATAAAATTTAAAAAGTTATTAATTCCAACTGCTTTAGTCGAAGATGCAGCAAAAACTGGGACAAGACTCCTATTTTGCATTCCAATTTTTAATCCCGTTTTAATTTCGTCTTCAGTAAGTGTTCCTGCTTCAAAGTATTTATTCATCAGTTCTTCAGAGTTTTCAGCAATCGATTCAATTAATTCTGTTCTTAAAGTTTCTGCTTCTGCTTTTATTTCATCCGGAATTTCAGTTTCAGTTACTTTTCTGCTGCCTGCATCTCCGTAGCTGTATGCTTTCATTTTTATTATATCAACTACTGTATCAAATTTTATTCCTTCAGCAATTGGAAAGGTAATAACAGTTACACCAGGATTTATTCTATCTTTTGCTTGCTTTACTGTATCATTAAAAGTGGAGTGTTCATTATCAACTTTATTTATAATAATAGATAAGGGCAGATTATATTCAGAAATAAAATTGTTTGCTACTTCAGAACCAACTTCTACACCTTCTGCAGATTTTAAAACCAAAACAGCAGTATCGCATACTTTTAATGCACATTTTACATCACCTACAAAATCTGTATAACCAGGTGTATCTAAAATGTTAATTTTAGTACTATTCCAGACAAGGTGCATTAAAGAGGTTGAAATAGAAATTTGTTTTTCAATTTCGTTGGGAGTGTAATCGGAAACTGTATTGCCTTCAGTAATGTTTCCAATTCTGTTTGTTTCTTCAGCAGTATATAGTAAAATTTCAGATAGTGAAGTCTTACCACTACTGCCATGCCCAATTAGGGCAATATTCCTTATGGATTCAGTTCCGAATTCTTTCAATTAGACTCTCCTGGTATTATGTAGTAAAGATTTATTTTTTATGATTTTTTGAAGTAACTTAAGAATGTGTTTAACCCGTTTGCAATAGCCCTAAAATTTGTTACAAATGTCAGCAACGGGCCCTCAATTCCACCGCGAACTCTTTCTTCAAGAGTTAAAATAGTATCTACCCTCTCTTTAACACTTTGAACGATATTTTTAGAAATTTGAATTTGACCTCTGGCATTTTCTGCTATGCTCGAAATTTTTTCTGTAAGATCGGAAACATTAACCATTAAATTGCTGATCTCCGAAGAAATTTCATCAAGATTTTTCTGCATAGAATTAAGTGAATTGGTAATTTTAGCCAAATAAAAAATTAGCGCTATACAGAGTGCTGAAGCTGAGAATAGCAGAATAACAGTAAAAATATTAGTGATATCCATTAAAAAATTTTGTTATTCTGTTTTTTTTGTTTCTTTGTAAGCATCAACGCCTGCTTTTATAGCAGTTTTTATTTGATCCCGTTTATGTTCAGCAGTTTCTTTACCGGTTTTTAAATACTCGCCGGATTTTACTTTAGCATTCTGAATTACTTTTTCAGCATCCATCATTAATTTTTCAGCTTTAATTTTTGCATCATTTATAAGTTTTTCAGATTTCTTTTTACCATCATTGATTAAATTGATGGCTTTGTCTTTTGCTTCTGCAAGATATTGTTCAGCATCATCAAGGTAATCATCCGATTTGCTTTTTATCTCTTGCCTAAGTTCTTTGCCGCTCTTTGGTGCATACAGAAGCGCAAGTATTGCACCCATAGCGCCGCCGGCTAAGAATCCAAATATTAAACCTTTGCCAAAGTTATTATCGTGTGCCATAATTCTTTCCTTTCTAACAAAATTTTAGGATGTTAAATATAATAATAGAGGTCTTGAAATTCAAGAATACGGCTTATAAAAGCCGTTTTCCTGTACACTTTTAAAAGGTTAAATAAAGACTCTTTTACGTTCTAATCAGTGTCTATTGTTAACTTTCCATATCTTTTTTGATAAATAGCCACGCTAATTATTCCAACAAGAACTGCAAACCACAGTGTAACAACCCTAACAATAAACGTTGTGGCAACGGCCACATTTTTAGAAATATTTTTTTGAATGAGCATGAAGGTAAGTGAACCTTCTGTAACCCCTAACCCGCCAGGAAGCATAGAAATTGCCCCTACTATTGTTGCAAAACTGTAGCTAAACGATGACCACATCAATCCGAAATCAATGTGAAAATTTAGCAAAATAAAATAGTAACCCAAACATTCAAATCCCCAAGAAATTAAACTTACAAATGTCATCAGTAAAAGTGGTTTAATTTTTAACAACTTGTAAGAACTTTCATAGGCGGTATGAATGTTATGTATATATTTTTTTAAGAATGATATTTTATCAAAAAAATTTATAATTGGAATAGCAAAATGCCTGTTGCTTACAATAACAATCAGGACTAAGAAAAATACTGCAACGCCAAATGTAATTTCCCCTCCGTAATCAAAAATAAACGCACCCGCAATAGCAATTAACAGTAATGATACAAAATCTGTAATACGTTCGGCAAAAATTATTGGAGCAGTTTTACTTATCGGCTCGTTAGCAACTTCTTTAACCAGGTAAGATTTCAATAGTTCTCCTACTTTGCCAGGTGTTACACTCATGATAAGACCAGACATGAAGATCGAAAGAGAATCATTTTTTTTTAATTTTATATTTACAATGGTGAGATAATAATCCCATTTAAGAAAACGAGTAAAATAATTTAGCAGAGATAAGAGAAGAAGAAGAGGCAGAAGTAACCAGTTGAAACTGCTGAAAGCATCAATAACATTTTGGTAATCAGCATAAATTGTAAAGGCGAGATAAATAAATCCACCAATTACAATTGAAGTTAAAACTTTTTTCTTTATTTTTTTTAGCAAGCTACAATATTTTTAATATAACCTGGTATAGTTTAGTTAATGGTAAACCTACTACATTATAATAGCATCCATTAATTTTTTCTACAAACACCGCTCCAAAATCATCCTGTATTCCGTAAGCACCTGCTTTATCCATAGGACTTCCACCGTTAACATAGTTTTTAATTTCATTTTCACTCAACTGCCTAAATTTCACTTCAGTTTTTTCAAATTCGGTTATTTCTTTTTGTGTTATTGAGTTAAATACAGAGAAACCTGTATATACGATATGTGTTTTACCGCTTAGCATTTTTAAATACTTAACTGCTTCGTTCGTATTTTTTGGTTTACCAATAACTTGTTTACCCAAAACTACTATTGTATCAGCGGTAATTATTATTCCATCATTTGCTCTTATTTTTGCCTTATCCAATTTTTCTTTTGTAAGGCGTTTTACACATTCTACAGGATGTTCTCCATCAATTATTTCTTCATTTAATTCTACGGAGAATGACTTAAAGTTTATACCTAACTGTCTTAATAATTTTCTTCTTCTTGGAGATTTTGATGCAAGATAGAATGGTAAAGGAGTCTTAATCATCCATACTTCCTACTGTTGTCCCGGGAAAATAATGCTGAAGAATATCCTGGTAACTCCAGCCCGTTTTTGAAAGATAAATTGCACCCCATTGGCACAATCCAACTCCGTGCCCGTACCCATTGCCATGAAGTACTATCCTATCCTCACTCAATTTGATATGAAAAGAGTTACTCCATAAACCTGATTTTCCATTACCTGTACGAAGTACATCTCTAATATCATTACCAAAAATTTTTACACTGATTTCTTCACCATCTTCATCTTCCAAAATAATTTCCAATTCATTTACCCTCCCACAATTAAAACGGCTGTTTACATCTATTTCTAAAAAATTATACTTGGAAGATTTAATTAGTGCTGCATCTACTAATCTATCAACAACATCTTCAAATGAGTATGACTCTTCCCATTCAAATTTTGATGATATTTTACAATAGGGTTCATTGCCGTCTTTTATACCTAATAAGTAGGGATATTCTTCATTTGTAAAAACATCCTGCACAGCAGCCGTATGTCCGCCGCATGTTGATGAATAGAAAACTAATGCTGGATTATGATCATATTCAAGCAAGATTCCTTTTGTTTCTTCAACTGCACGATCTGATAATGGAGATTCTGCATCTATTCCACCATACATTTGATCTCTTGTATCATCAAAAATATCGTATAGTGATTTTCCTTCCAGCATTCTTAAAACCGCATAAGTTCTTGCACAAATTGCCAGAGCTTTTAATGCTTCAAGATTTTCTGTCCCAACGCCTAAAGGCATCTCTTTTGAAATAACACCATTAAGGTAATCTTCAAGATCAATATAATTAACAATATTTATTGAATTATCAGAAACCGTTAGTTGAATTGAACCGTTATAAGATTTATCATTAAAACTAATGTAGCTGTCCTTGACTGATTTTAGGAAAAATTTATAGGCTTTGAATTCCTTACCATCGATCCGTAAAATTATTTTATCAATTGCAGTATAGGATTCAATAGTATGCCCGGGATTTACAAATGCAAGTTTTTTTTCATCATCATACAGGTAAACAGCAGATTGAAGAGTTAAATATGTCGATGCTTCTCTTTCATCAAGCAGAACTCTGATTGAGCTCGTTTGCCTATTTAAATTGGTAGGTGTTTCATTACTTTTCGTGTACCTTGTCGAGCTGGAACAACTGCTTATCAGGATTGCAAACAACACAATTAATGGAAGTATGAATAATCCTGAAGTTTTTGAAATTGAAATAGAGTTAGATTGTTTAAAATGAGTTGTTTGAAGTGAAAACAATTTCACCTGAACATTGCCTTAATGCTGCCCCATGTACGCTTTACACCTGAAACATTATGTGTTACAGTTATTTCTGCAGAATATGAAACTTGCCCGCCTACATCAACTATCTTTAAGCGATAAATAAATATCATATCATTATTAAGCTTGTAAGCAGACTTATCAAGGTAGCTATAAAATGAGTTGCTTCCTTTTGGTTGAATTGTAATAATTTCAGCAAAGGAGCTTTGCGGGGTCTTTCTTTCAACGGCAAAATTTTGAAGATTGGATTCATCGCCGGTTTTCCATTCAATTCTTATGTCTTCTCCTTCACTTCGGCCCTGGAAATATTCCAGAAATGCACCCGCATATAAAGCAGTTACAACAAAGAAAATCAACAAAATCTTTGCAAAAACAAATTTCATACTCAAAATATATCTGGATAGAAACTTAATGTCAATACTTTTCGGTAACATTATTCAATTCTTAAATTATACCGGAATTTTTTACATGATGAAAAATTAGCTTTTATCAACGGGTATTTTAGTATACCAATCACTTGAATTATATTTAACAAATATCATTAAAGAGTAACTTAAAATATAAACCGGCAATGCCAACCACGCATAGGCCAAGCCTAATTGTAAATAAACCCCCAAAAAATATGCCAATGGCACAAAAACGAACAAATTGCTGAATATTTCCGATTTCATCACAAAAACTGTCCTCCCTGCTGCCTGCAATCCATTAGCTAAAACTACACCAATGCCGTAAAATATCTGGGCAAAACCAGCAATTCTTAACGATGTTTTAGCTGTTTCAATAATTGATTGATCGTTAGTAATCAATAGCAACACATATTGAGGAATAGCCATAAAGATGATTCCTAATATAATTGTGTAAATCGTTGCAACTTTTGCAGTTTCAAATCCATATATTTTTGCAAGATTGAATTTTCCTGCACCAAGGTTAATACCAACTAAGGTCTGAACAGCAATTCCAAAACCAAAACAGGGTAGAAAAGATATAAACAAAGTGCTTATTATTGCTTGAGTTGCAGCTTGTTCTTTTGTGCCAATAATTCCAATAATCGAAATGAAGCTTAGAAAACCAATCAGTATAAAAACATTTTGGAATGATACCGGGATTGAGATTTTAAATATTCCCGAAATAATATTTTTATCAAAGCGCAGGTTCTTAAAATTCTTAAATTTATTTCGGTACGCAGGTAGTAAAATAATCGATGTGTAAAAAAACAGATCAAATAAAGTTGCAAGAGTTGAACCGAGTCCTGCACCTGCAAGCCCCATTCTTGGTAATCCGAATGTACCGTAAATAAACATATAATTAAAAATTACATTAAGCAGGTTTGTAATTGCACCTGAAAACATAAAAATTTTAGTTTTATTTATTCCAAAGAAAAATCCTCTATAAGAAACAGATACTAGAAAGAAAGGAATACCAAAAAACCTATAGAAGATGTAATCTTTTGCATATTCACCTACCACATGATCTGTAGCAAAAAGATGTGCAATAGGTCCTGCAAATACAATTCCAAGTGTAGCAACAACCAGTCCAATTAATAACGCAAGTACAACTGAATTATTAAGCGTTATGCCGCAGGAAACATAATCACCTTCACCAAATTTTCTGGCAACTATAACATGAATACCGGTTGCCAGACTTGAAAAAAAACTAATAAGCGCCCATGTTGCCAGAACACCAATTCCCATAGCAGCAAGAGCATAAGTGGCCTCTTCAAGCCGTCCAACCATTGCTGAATCAACCAGTGAAACAACCATTTGAGTAGAAAGACCCGCAATTGCAGGTAATGCAACTCTAAGTACTTTTTTATAATGATTGTTTACGAGTAATAAATTCATCAGTTACAAAAGGTTAAAAATGATAACATCAAAAAAAAAGCGTTGAAATTTGAATTAAGTTCAACGCCGGAATAAAAGTGGAGCTAACCGGGTTCGAACCGGTGACCTTCTGACTGCCAGTCAGACGCTCTCCCAACTGAGCTATAGCCCCTTTGATTAATTTAACAAAGCAAAGCTAATTATCTTTTGTTCATTTGTCAATTTATCAATTATGATTCAGGATAGGATTAAATACATTGATTTATTTAAGTTGTTAATTTAGTTTTACATCCAATTGATAATGAAAAGATTAAATCAAATTTATTTATTAGTTGTAATAATAATTACTTCAATTTTGGTTTCATTCGGCTGCGATGATACTTTAACCGATGACCAAATCAATAATATAGTTATGCCTGCGTCAAATGTTAGTTATGCAGATCATATTGCTGTTGTATTTGAATTAAAGTGTGTTAGCTGTCATAATTCTTCAACAAGAGAAGGAGGTGTTGATCTTTCAACATGGTCTGCAATAGTTTCTGATCCAAGAATTGTTTTCCCAGGAAGTGACAGCACAAGTGTTTTGATATGGACAATAGAATACAGACCTGGTTTCCCTCCCATGCCGCCTTTACTATATCAGGGTTTAATTCAAAATCATATTGAAGGTGTAAAAACCTGGATACGCGAAGGTGCTAAGAACAATTAGATCCATTTCATATTTTTATACCATTCACATGTTCGTTTAATTCCTTCCTCAATTGAAATTTTTTGATTAAACCCTAATTCTTTCACAGCTTTCGAAGTATCACAAATCCAGGCATGCTGAGTAAGATCTTTTGCTTTTTCAATATTTAGTGTAGCAGGTTTTTTACTGAACATTGCAAAGAACTGGGCAAATGCTGCAATTATGTAAACTAAAAAGTGAGGTATTCTTAATTTAATTGCTTTTTTACCGAGCGTTTTTGATGTTAAATCACCAATTTCTTCCCACGTATAATATTTTTCAGAACTTATAAAATAAATTTCTCCAGCTGATTTTTCTGAAGTAGCTGCCAAGTATAACCCTTCCACAAGATCGGCAACATGTATTAGACTTAATACCTTTCTATCAAATCCCAATATTGTTGTTAATCCTTTGCTTAAATGTTTGAAAATAAATGAATATTTCTGTATCACGCTCTCCAAAGACAGCTGGTGCCCTGCAAATTGTAATTGGAAGTTTGTCAGTAAAAGATAGTGCAACTTCCTCCTGTGTTTTTTTACTTTTTCCATATGTAGTAAGTGGTTTACATTCTGTGTTTTCATTAACAGGTTTTCCATCGAGTGATGGACCAGTTACAGTTTGGCTGCTAACGATTAAAAACTTTTCTAATGATGACGAATTCTCTGAAGCAACTTCAAGTAATGTTTTTGTAGTTTCAACATTGCCGTTAAAGTAACCTTCAGGTGTTTTTGCCTTTACAACTCCAGCAACATGGTAAATATATGAAGCATCTTTAAATGCTTTCTTTAAGTTTTCTTTATCCAGTAACCCCCCATCAAACATTTCCACAGGTTTATCCTTCAGCCATCGCAAATCACTCGTTTTTCTTGTAATACATCTAACAATCAAATTATTTTGTAATAATAAATCTACCAGATGACTTCCAACGAAACCATTTGCACCAGTAACCACAGCTATTTTCTTATTGCTCATAATACCTTCTCTATTTGATTTTATCTCTTTTTAATGATAGATTTTAATAGCAAAACTTACAAAAAACTTAAACATTTTAATATCTTTATCTTTCCATTTTAATCTAGGAGGAATTTTTGGATCTATTTGAAAAGTGCTTTGATTTCAAACGCGCAGACGAAGTTAAAGCAATGGGAGTTTATCCATACTTTCGGGCAATACAGGCAAATGAAGGACCTGTGGTACAAATTGAAGGTAAAAAAGTTATTATGGCAGGATCAAACAACTATCTTGGTCTTACTGCTCATCCTCATGTTGTTGAAGCTGCAATTAAAGCAATTGAAAAATACGGAACCGGGTGTTCAGGATCTCGATATCTTACTGGGACCCTTGATTTACATGAAGAGCTTGAAATAAGACTTGCAAAGTTCTTTAATAAAGAATCTGTTCTGTTATTCAGCACAGGTTATCAATCTGCTCAAGGCGTTATTCCTACTTTGGTTGGAAGGAATGAATATGTAATATCTGATAAGGATAATCATGCATGCATTGTTGCCGGAACAATGATAACAAAAGGAATTATGGGTAACCTTGCACGTTACAGGCACAATGATATGGATGATCTTGAAAAAGTGGTTTCAAAAATTCCTAAAGATGCACCAAAACTAATTGTAAGTGATGGCGTATTCAGCACAGGTGGTGAAATTGTTAATTTGCCAAGAATGAATGAGATCGCTAAATCTAACAATGCAAGAATAATGATTGATGATGCACACGCTGTAGGAGTTATTGGTAAGGGCGGAAGAGGTACTGCAAGCGAATTTAATTTAGAAGATGAAATTGATTTATCAATGGGAACATTTAGCAAAACGTTTGCCTCACTGGGTGGTTTTGTTGCTGGTCCTGAGAGAGTAATCAATTTTATTAAGCATTATTCTCCTGCATTAATTTTCAGCGCATCTCCTACCCCAGCTTCAGTAGCATCAGCGTTGGCTGCTCTTGATATTCTTGAAAAAGAACCTGAAAGAGTACAGCAATTAATAGATAACGCAGAATACATGAGAAAAGGATTGAAATCAAAAGGTTTTAATATTATTGAAGGCAGAACAGGAATTGTACCGGTTATTGTTGGAAATGATGAAGTAGCATTCAAAATGTGGCGGCTTCTATATGATGGTGGTGTTTTTGTTAATGTATTCATCTCACCAGGTGTACCGGAAGGAAGACAAATGATGAGAACAAGTTATATGGCTACGCATGAAAAGGAACATCTTGATGAGATTATAAGAATATTTGAAGTTACCGGAAAACAAGTAGGATTGATTTGAATTCATATAAAAAATTATATTAAGCATACCTATTAATACAGGTATGCTTTTTTTTATCAGGAAAAATTATGAGTTCTGTGAACGTTAAAATTGTTTCAACAAAAAAAGATCTTAGTGATTTTATAAAATTCCCTTTTACTGTTTATAAAAATTTTCCCAACTGGGTTCCTCCGTTAAATATGGAGCAAAAAAATCTGCTTAACAGAGAAAAAAATCCTTTTTTCGAAAATGCTGAAGCCGATTATTTTATTGCTGAAAGAGATGGGAAAATAGTTGGCAGAATTGCTGCCATAAAAAATAATCTGCATCTAAAATTTCATAATGATGATTCAGGGCATTTCGGATTTTTTGAATGTATAAATGATCAGGAAGCTGCTAATGCACTTTTTGATAAAGCAAAGGACTGGATGAAATCAAAAGGATTAAAAATTATGAAGGGACCGGCAAATCCTTCCAGCAATGATGTGTACGGAATGCTTATGGATGGATTTGATGATACACCCAGACTGCTCATGCCGTATAATCCTGATTATTACATTATGCTTTGTGAAAATTATGGATTTAAAAAAGCAAAAGATCTTTATGCCTGGAAAATTGAATCTGAAAAAATACTTGCTTCTGAAAAGTTAAAAAGAGTACAGGAAATTGCCAGGAAAAGATATGGATTGAAGATATCACAGATGGATATGAAAAAATTTGATAAAGAGTTAGATAAATTTAAATACGTTTATAACAAAGCCTGGGCACCTAATTGGGGATTTGTACCGATGACTGAAGAGCAAATTGATGCAATGGCAAAAGATATGAAACCATTAGCTGAACCATCATTGGTTATATTTGGCGAAATAAATAACGAGATAGTTGGTGCAGCTCTTAGTTATGCTGGATTATAATCAAGTTTTTCATCATATGAACGGTAAATTATTTCCATTTAATTTTATAAAACTTTTTACACAAAAAAAGAAAATTACCTGGGCAAGAATTTTAACTCTTGGGATTATACCCGAATTTCAAAAGAAAGGATTGGATGGAGTTTTTTACTGGGAAATTGTACATCGTGCTGCAGAGCTTGGAATAAAACTTGGTGAAGCAAGCTGGGTTTTAGAAGATAATGAAATGATGAATCGTGGACTTGAGGTAATGAATGCAGAGCGATATAAAAAATATAGAATATGGGAAATTGAAGTTTAATTGTTTATGAAGAACATTTTTGTAATAGTCACATTAAGTTTTGCATTCTTGTTTTCAAATTGTTCTTATGAATCCCTTGAGCTACTAAAAACAACGTATCAACGGTCATTCAATAAAGAGATAATTAAAAAATATCTTCACTCTGAAAAGCCTGAAGAAGTAAAAGCAGCACTGATTTCCATAAGCCATTCAGGAGATACCTCATTCATACCAATGCTAAAACAAATTGATTTTAACAAGTTTTCAGAGCTCATCTGTTTTGCAATTGGACAGATTGGTCAAAGCACGGTATCAACAAAATTTCTCTGGTTCAAAGTCTATGGTGATGACTTTTTTCAAAATTCAGAATATATTTTTGAAGCAATTGGTAAAACAGGAACATCAGCCGATCTAGAAAAAATTAATGAGGTATATGCAAATTTTGATGGACCTGTATTTCCGTATGATGGTATTTCACTGGCTATCAGGCAATTTGCTTTTAGAGGTATAGAAAATGAAACTGCTAAACAAATTTTAATTGATGAAGCAACAAATCCCCTGACGTCAATTGAAAGAAAATGCGATGCACTATTCACTCTAGCAAGAATTGGTTCCTCACCAAAACTAAATTCTGCACTTATTGATATTTTAAAATCAAATGATTTCGAGGAGCAAAATATTGAATTAAAGCAATATGCATTGATGAACTTTTCTGCACAAAAATATTTTGAGGATGTTCAAATAAATTTTTCAAACCTGATGAGTGAGACAGCCAAAACTTTATTGGAAATCGAAATTGCTAAAACTGTATATTATAAAGAAGTAAATACTCAGGAAGAGCTTAATATATTGTTAAGTTTACTTGATGCTCCTAATCCAAATGTAAGCAGAGCTGCGGCAAACTCACTTCGTAACATTAAATTTCAAAATGAGGAATTAAAAATTTATTTAGAAAGTTTTCTTCTGGAGAAAATTAATGATGATTTAAATCCGCACACTCTTGGGGAATTAGTAGTTAGTATGGTTAGCTTGTTTCCATCATCTTTTGCTGAATTGCCAATAAATATTTTCAGTAGTAAAATTCACATCGTTTACTTATTTGAAGCAGCGGGAATTAATCCTGAAGGAGAAATAAATTTAAACTTGCTTATTGGAGAGTTTTTAAGCGAAAGAAATCTGAAGGATGAGATTCCTATTCTGAAAAACTTAATAAAATTCCAACGGCACTTTCCTAAAAATGATAATCTTAATAATATTCTTCTCAGCAGTTTAAAATCTGAGGATGCACCTTTGGTTTCTATTGCTGCCGATGGAGTTGATTCCTTTTTCATTGTAAAAAATTCTGCAGAGCTGAAAAAGATAATTCCTGCAAAAATTTATGAGGAACTAAACAATCCTGATTTTATAGAAGGAATAATGTCTCTAACTAATCTTGCAGAAAAAATTGATAAGGATTTTTATAATGAAGTGATCGAAATTGTTAAAAATTCAAGTCTTTATTCAATAAGAAAATTTATTTCTGATAAAGCGGGAATAAATTATAAGGGGGAAAAAGAATTAACTCATTTTGAGGAAATAGTTAATTACTCTTTTATTTATAAAGCGGCTGAAATTAAAACTGCAAAAGGAAATATTACAATTGAATTTCTTCCTGTTTATGCTCCAATTACTATTGGCAATTTTTGTAAGCTTGCTGAAAATGGATTTTATAATGAAATTGAGTTCCACCGTGTAGTTCCAGGATTTGTTGTACAGGCTGGAGATCCATCAGGAACTGGCTGGGGAGGACCGGGTTATGATATAATTTCAGAATTCTCACCTCTTCCCTTTGAAACCGGAATGGTTGGAATGGCAAGTGCAGGAAAGGATACCGAAAGCTCACAGTTTTTTATTATGCAGGGTAATTATCCTCATTTAAACGGAAGGTATTCCCTCTTTGCTCAAGTTATAGAAGGAATGCACGTAGTATATAATCTTGATCAAGGTGATAAAATTGAGAGCATTAAGCTCCTGTATTAGGGCATAACTGCTTCATATCTTGCAGCATGCGGAGGATCAATTTTTTTTAGTTTTTCAAAGATTGTTACATCACCATAATCTTTAAGCAACTCTATAATTTCACCGTATTTTGCATCAAAAAAAGTTGATATTAAAACACTCTTTAAACCACCCTCAACTTCCCACATATTATAAAGACTTTCAACAAAACTTGCAATTTTTTGCTGCCCTAAACTTTTATCAACCTGGTAAATATCAACACCGTAATGGTAATCAAAAATTGTTGATCGGAATTTAGAATACTTTTCTGCAATTAAATCGTGTACAAGCCCCCAGCGATTATAAGAACTGCTGCTTGATATCCATCCGTTTGAAAATCCGCTCGTTGCGCCAAGATTAACAATATTTTGTGCTTTCTGAAAATATTGTGTACCTCCATATTCTGCAAAAGTATCAGTATCAAATCCAATTATAATCAGTGCATAGAAATCAAGAAAACTTGTTACGGCATCAAATGTACTCTGCCCTGAATAAAGTGCCTGCCCTCTTTCATACTTGAAAGACCATGCACCATCATTTATTGTTATCATAGGTGAATTTCTCGTAGATTGATAAACTGGACGCTGGCTTACTACGACCACTTGAGCTGTATAATCTACATCACCAGAAGCTGAAGAAAAAAATATATTTAGGCTGCAATCAATTTTTGCACCATCCCATGTTTCAGTGGTAAATCGCGTGCCGTTCATGTATGCTGCAATCACATCGGCAAATTCTGCGAGAAGCTCGCGGTTGTTTACGGGTAAACTTTCAAAGTTTACATCCACCCGGCAATTTAGCTCCTGTGCAAAAGATGATAGAGATAGTAGTAAAAATAAAATTAATGTTTTCATAATATCTTATACCAAATTAAGTTAATTATTCATTGATTTAATATATGAATTTTGATATACTGCCTCAACAAACTTTATAATCTATTAATTATGAGAGTTGTTTTACTTTTATCATTCCTTATTTGTTTCACAGCAAATATTTTTGCTCAATTTAATCCGGGGGCAAAACAAATCTCCCTTTCTCATTCAGATATTGCAGTTGCAAATGATGTTTTTGCACTTTTTGGAAATCCTTCAGGGTTATCGCAACTAAATTGGAGAGAAATTGGAATTTACTACTCTCCTGCTCCCTTCGGTTTGACTGAGCTTGCGAATGGTTATGTCGCTTATTTAGAACCCTTCAACTCCGGCTCAATAGCAATTGGTGGAATGACTTACGGATTTGAGCTCTATAGGGAATCAAGAATTTCGCTTGGTTATTCCTACAATTATGATAATAAATTTTTTGCAGGTGCTGTGGTAAATTATCATTCCTTCTCCATTCAAAACTACGGAAGCAATGGAGTCTTTTATTTTAATTTTGGCGGATTAGCTTACATTACAAATGATATTAGGTGGGGATTTGCAATTGATAATCTCAATCGTGCATCACTGGCTGATGAAGATGATCAAATTCCTGTAGTATTTTATTCAGGATTCAGTTATGATGTAATAAATAACTTTACGTTAAACCTTGCTCTGGAAAAGGACATAAGATATATTCCTTCAATAAAAATTGGAATTGATTACGATTTAATTCAGTATCTCTCTTTAAGAGTAGGATTTGCTAACGAACCCTCAATCTTTTCTGCCGGAATTGGTATAAATTACTCTGTATTCAGTTTAGATTATGCACTGGTAAAACATCCTGATTTAGGTTTAACACACCAGGCTGGAATTATACTTAGTTTTGGCAGGGATAAATCCCGCAAAGAAAGTATAAAAAAACATTTAGGAAACCCTAATTAACCTGTTTGAAGTGATTTAATGAAGCAAAACGTTTTTATACTGATCTTCTTTGCTTTACTTTTTACTACCCTTCAATTTGCACAGACTGATTCATCCTATTTAAGCACAGAAGAGGTTTTAGAGGATTTACTACAGGAACCGGTTGAAGAAACAGATAATTCTGATCTGTATGAGGAAATTGAAGATTTAATAAATAATCCCATTGACGTTAACATTGCAGATATTACAGAACTACAACGATTACCAGGGATGGATCTTGCATCAGCTGAATTAATTGTAAACCATAGAGAAAAATATGGTTATTTTTTTACAGCTAATGAACTAAACATGGTTCAATCGCTTGATAAGGAACTTATAAGCAGGATTTCTCCCTTTACTATAATAGAAAAGATAAACTTCCAGGATTTTACTGATGATAAATCTGTTGAACCGGTTACTGATTTTCTGCAAAGATCAAAATTGCTGATACGCAGCAGGTTATCAAATGATTTGCAAACTAGAAAGGGTTTTTTAGAAGGTAAATTTGAAGGTACAAAACCAAAAATCTATAATCGTTTAATTATAAATCACAATAAACAATATCAAATGGGATTTTTAGCTGAAAAAGATGCAGGTGAATCATCATTATATGAGTTTACAACTTACCATTTTGCCGTAAATAATTTCGGCATTCTGCATAAAGCAGTTGTAATGGATTATATTTTAGAATTTGGGCAAGGACTAACTTTTTGGAGCCCTTATGGTTTTTCAAAGGGATCGGATGCTGTTTACCCAGTAAAGAAAAAGGAGAGAATGATACGACCCTACACAAGTTCAACAGAAATTAATTTTTTCAGAGGCGCCGCTGCATCTATAAAATTAAATGATTTCTTTCTCACAGGATTTTATTCAAATAATTCAATTGATGCAAATATCGATTCACTAACAGGTGAAATACTTTCCACACCTGAAGACGGACTTCATAGAACTGAAAGTGAGCGGTTAAAAAAAGACTCTGCGCGGGAAAAGATGATGGGTGGAAGAATTGATTACATAGCGGGGAATGTATTTAAGACTGGTTTACTTTACTCTCATTCTGAATTCAGCAATCCTTTTAAAGCTGCTTCAGTTTACGATATTAGCGGTAATAAATTTGATTACACTTCAGCATATTATGATGTAAACTTAAACAATATTAATTTATTTGGAGAGTTTGTTTATAATGGAATTTCCGTGGCTTCCATAAATTCACTCCAAATTGCGATAACTCAAAGATTTTCTTTTGTTACATCTATAAGAAGTTACCCAAGAAATTTTTTTAGTCTTCACGGATTTGGATTTGGTGAAAAATCAGGTGCTACTACAAATGAGTTCGGAATATATGCCGGATTTAAGTGGCGAACATCAATTGGATTATTAAATTTTTACTACGATCAATTTAAATTTCCTTATTCTACTTTTTCAAATCCATTACCAAGTGAAGGAAATGAGTACCTCATCGATTTTCTGAGTAAGAAACTTAAAGGTTTTTCGCTAAGAATTAGATATAAATATGAGAATAAAGATATTACTGAAACGCTTGATAATAATGACAGTATTGTTAAACGGTTAAGGCAGGCGGCAAGATTTGAACTGATTTATGAGGTATCGAAAAAGCTCAGATTAAAAGGCAGGTATGAATATAACAGTTTTAGAATTTCTGCTATTAATCAAAATGAAAAAGGTTATTTCTTTTTCCAGGACGTAAGATATGCACCCACTTCTAATTTTAATTTTTACGGTAGAATAATTTTTTTCAAAACTGATTCTTTCAACTCTGCGATTTATGAATATGAAAATAATCTTACAGGTGTACTTACAAATCTTGCCATGTTTGGTGAGGGTATGAGATGGTACATCCTAGTAAGGTATAAACCTGTAAAGATGCTAAGCTTTTCAATAAAATTTGCTGAAACTTATAAACCAAAAGATAAATCAATCAGTTCCGGCAACAATGAAATTGAAGGGAATACTGATAACCGTATTTCACTGCAAATGGATATAAATCTGTAACAAAGCTGAACGTGTGAGTGCTCTATTCAGGTTGATTTGAGTAAATTACTTGGTGTATAAATAAAATTGTGTATTTTTATTGTAGGTGTTAAATTAGACCAGTAAATAATTTTTAAAATTATTGTGGGAATTATGCAAAGTTCAAAAATTGAGTTTATTAAAAAATATAACGATCTAATTAAATTCGCACTATCATCATCAAAAGAATTTCCTGATAGTTTATGTGAATTTTTGGTAAGTGAGTATGAGATTGAAGCAACTGTACTTGCAGGCATAAAAGGAAATGAATTCGAAATTTTAGGTAAATCCAGTGATGCAAGAAAAACCCTTGAACCTATTTCAACTGAGCGATGCTCCGGTTGCAAAAAATTCCAAGCGGAATCCAGCGAAACAATATTTGAATTAGATCCTGAATGCCAATTTAAAGCCACAGATCAGGTTTTGGTTGAGGGTTGTTTACACATCAGCATATCTGATTCAGAAAAAGTAATATTTAAAATTGCCAAGAAAAACGATTTTACCCAGCTTGAAAAGGATAACCTTTTAATCGTAGGAGAATCAGTAAGAAATCTTTTAAAAATCTGGCGCGGCCGTAGAGGCGGATTAAGCAGCAGTGTAAGTAAAATAATTACATCAATTGGGCATGAACTTAGAACTCCTACAAACAGTATAATGGGGTTTGCATCATTACTTGGAGAAGAGGATCTATCAACATCTCAATCTGAATACCTTAACACATTAAAAGAAAATGCATATTATCTTTTATCACTGCTAAATGATCTTATAGACATAGCAAAGCTTAATACATCTAAAAGCGTCGATCAGCGCACACCTGTAAATATAAAACAGTTTATATCTGAACTGGTTGGATTGCTTGAGGAAAAAATTGATAAATCCAGAATTGAATTTATTGTTAGCATAGATCAGGAATTACCTGAAAAGATGAAACTGGATTCACAAAAGTTACGTTACATTCTTCTTAACTTAATTACTACCTCATTAAGATTAACAGAAAAAGGTAAGATTTCACTTTCAGTCTTTTCCTCTGAAAAAAACCAATTAAGATTGAGAATAACAGACACAGGTTCCGGAATCCCATCAAGTAAATTAAACACTATTTTTGAACCTTTTTCAATTTCAGATTTATACACATCAACCATTGGAAATACGACCGGGTTGGCATTGACCTTATCAAAAAAATACATCGGGCATTTAAATGGCGAACTTGATGTTACAAGTACAATCGGTAAAGGCACAACATTTAATATTAGCTTTCCGGTTGAAGAAATAACAGAAATCGAAGAGCAGATTAGTATGCTGCCAAAATCTAAAAAACTTAATAAAGTACTGGTAATTGAAGATGATTATGCAACTTCCAAACTACTGGGCAATTACCTTAATAAATGGGGTTATGAACCTACTATTGTTAATTCAGCACAGCAAACAAAACAGATTATTGAAAAGGAAAACTTTCTTGCGATTTTAATGGATATTGTGCTACCGGATGCTAATGGTTTAGAGCTGCTTCAGCAAATAAGAGAATATAAAAATACAAAACAAACGCCGGTTATTATATGTTCAGTTGAAGCTGAACAGCAAAAAGCATTTCTAATGGGAGCAGTTGAATATTTTGTAAAACCTATAAATTATAAATTCCTAGTAGAAGTACTTACCAGTTATAAACTTAAGCGCGATTCAAATATTCTAGTTGTTGATGATGATCTTCCCACATTAAACCTGATGAAAGAAGTTGTGGAACAGGCTGGTTTCAACCCTGTTGCTGAATCAGATTCAACTAAAGTAATTGGTACAATTGAAAATCTAAATTTGGATCTTGCAATTATAGACTTGGATATGCCTGAAATAAACGGTATTCAATTAATTGAGATGATTAAATCTCTTAAACAATTTGCACATCTGCCAATAATCATTTACACCGGCAAAGAAAATTACGAAGAAGATATTAGAAGAATTGATGGGCTTTTTGAAGATCTATTGCATAAAAGCAGCACCAACATTGAAGATTTGCAGAGCACTATTACTGCAATGATTAACAGGTATGATGAACCTTCAACACCGGAAGAAATAAAAGAGCAAAAGGATACAATTAAAATTTTACTTGTTGAAGATTATAAACATTCCCAAATAATTGTAACACGCCTTCTTAAGAAAAATAATTTTGATTCAATAGTTGTTGTAGAAAATGGGCAGGAAGCGCTGGATGCTGTTAAGGAACAAAAGTATGATCTGGTTTTAATGGATATGCAAATGCCAGTTATGAACGGATTTGAAGCGACCAGGAAAATAAGGGAACTGGATGAATACAAAGATACACCTGTAATTGCTCTTACTGCATTTGCTATGAAGGGAGACCGCGAAAAATGCCTTGATGCAGGTGCAACGGATTATATTCCTAAACCTATTGATAGCCAGGAATTTCTAAAAAAGGTAAAGTACTATACTGAAAGTAATGAGCCTGTTAAATCATAGGTTCACTTCGAATAAAACCATCCGAGTATTTTATTAATCATTTGTTATTTTTAACAGATAAATATTAAATTATATTTTTATCAGACTATATTCTAATGGGTAATAATAATATCAAAGTTAGATTTGCACCGAGCCCTACTGGTTATTTACATATTGGTGGTTTAAGAACAGCACTATATAACTATCTGTTTGCAAAAAAAAATAATGCAAAAATTGTTTTAAGAATTGAAGATACAGATAGAAACCGATTTGTAGATGGAGCTGTAAATAATTTAATGGAAACATTATCATGGGCCGGGCTTAATTTTGATGAAGGTCCTTCCTCAGAAGGAAGTGCAGGTCCCTATTTTCAATCACAACGCATAGATTTATATAAGAAATATGCTACAGAATTAATAAACAACAAAAAAGCATACTACGCTTTTGATACTCCGGAAAGATTAAAAGAACTTAGAGAATGGCAGGAAAAGAATAAACAGCCTTACAAATACGATAAACTTGCTTTATCATTAAGTGAAAAAGAAACCAATGAAAAGTTGGATAGTGGAGAACCTTATGTTGTGCGATTAAACGTTCCGCCTGGTAAACAAGTTGTTGTGGATGATGCAATAAGAGGTAAAGTTGCGTTTGAAACTAACATAGTTGATGACCAGGTTCTTTTAAAAAGTGATGGTTATCCCACCTATCATCTTGCAAATGTAGTTGATGACCACCTTATGGGAATTACACATGTAATACGAGGAGAAGAATGGCTTTCTTCAACTCCTAAACACATTTTGTTATACGATTTTCTTGGATGGGAAAAACCTGTTTTTGCACATCTTCCTTTGCTGTTAAACCCTGATAAATCAAAACTCAGTAAAAGACAAGGTGATGTTGCAGTAGAAGATTATATTAAAAAAGGATATTTAAAGGAAGCTTTAATAAATTTTGTGGCGTTGCTTGGATGGAATCCCGGAGATGAGCAGGAATTTTTTACAATGCAAGAACTTGCGGAAAAATTCAGTCTTGAAAGAGTTCATAAATCTGGTGCCGTTTTTAATATTGAAAAACTAAATTGGCTAAATGCTGAACATTTAAGGGGTAAACCGGACGTTGAACTTCTTATAATGTTAAAAGAGGAAATTTCAAAATCGGATTTACAGAATAAAAATTATGATGATAAATATCTTACTGCAATTATTAATGCGATGAAACCTAGAGTTTCTTTCATCAGTGAATTCATTTCAAAATGCCCTTACTTCTACAATACTCCAGCTGAATATGATGAGAAAGTTGTAAAGAAACGATGGAAAGAAGATTCTGGAGAGTTGCTAAAAAACCTTGCTTCCAAATTTTCTTCATTAACAAATCCATCAAATGAAAATTATGAAGAAGCACTAAAAACTACTGCAGAGCAATTGAATACCGGAATTGGTAAATTGATTCATCCGTTGAGAATTGCTGTTTCCGGCACAGGTGAGGGACCTGGAGTTTATGAAATAGTTGAAATAATAGGTAGAGAAGAAACATTAAAGCGAATTAACAAAGCAATTGAAACGTTAAAATAAATCCAAAATATAGAACTTAAATGGATAAAAAAGATCAGCATAATAATGAAAACAAAGAGTTTAAACCATCAAACTTTATTAAGGACATAATTAATGAAGATTTGAAATCCGGCAAGCATAAAAAAATTCATACACGATTTCCACCTGAACCAAATGGATATTTACACATAGGTCATACAAAATCCATCTGCTTAAACTTTGGTCTTGCAAATGAATACAACGGCTTGTGCAACTTAAGATTTGATGATACAAATCCTGCAAAGGAAGAAATAGAGTACGTTGATTCTATTAAGGAAGATATTAAGTGGCTTGGCTTTGATTGGCAGGATAGAGAATATTATGCATCAGATTATTTTGAACAGCTATATGAATATGCAACAAAGCTGATAAAAAAGGGCAAAGCTTATGTTGATGAACTTACATTTGATGAAATAAGGCAATACCGCGGAACCCCTACTGAACCTGGGAAAGACAGTCCATACAGAAATCGTCCTGTGGATGAATGCCTTGATCTCTTTGTGAAAATGAAGGAAGGCAAATTTAAAGATGGTGAGTATGTTTTAAGGGCAAAGATTGACATGAGTTCACCAAATATGAATATGCGTGATCCGATTATTTACAGAATTAAACATGCATCACATCATAGAACAGGTGATAAATGGTGTATTTATCCTATGTATGATTGGGCTCATGGGCAATCAGATTCTATTGAAGGCATTACACATTCACTTTGCACATTGGAATTTGAAAATCACCGCCCTTTGTACGATTGGTTTGTTAACGAACTTGAGATTTATCCGCCACAACAAATTGAATTTGCAAGATTAAATATAAGCTACACAGTAATGAGCAAGCGTAAACTTTTAGAACTTGTGCAAGAAGGGATTGTAAATGGATGGAATGACCCCAGAATGCCTACGATATCCGGATTAAGGAGAAGAGGTTACACACCTGAATCAATAAGAAATTTTTCTGAAAAGAGTGGTATTGTAAAAAGGAATTCATTAACGGATTTTGCTTTACTTGAGCACTGTGTAAGAGAAGATTTAAATAAAAAAGCTAAGAGGGTTTTAGCTGTTTTAAATCCACTTAAAGTTGTAATACTTAATTATCCTGACGGCAAAATTGAAGAGTTGGAAGCAATAAATAATCCTGAAGATGAAACAATGGGTTCAAGAAAAATTCCTTTTTCAAAAACAATATATATTGAAAGAGATGATTTCCGAGAAGATCCTCCGAAAAAATTCTTCCGGCTTGCTCCCGGAAAAGAAGTTCGTTTAAGATATGCCTATATAATAAAATGTGAAGATGTTATTAAGGATCCCGAAACCGGTAATATTGTTGAACTTCATTGTTCATACGATCCTGAGACCAGAAGCGGCAGCGGATCCAGTACTAAAAAAGTTAAAGGAACAATTCACTGGGTCTCAGCAGATCATGCAATCAATGCTGAAGTTAGATTGTATGACAGATTATTCACAGTTGAAGATCCTTTGGGAGATAAAGAAATAAATTATAAAGAATTCATTAATCCTCATTCGCTGGATATTCTTGAAAACTGCAAAATGGAACCATCACTAAGTGATACTGAAAAAGGTGAAAGATATCAATTTGAGAGATTAGGATATTATTGTGCAGATAGTATTGAGAGTACAAAGGAAAGATTAATTTTTAATAGAATTGTCCCCCTGCGTGATAGCTGGTCCAAAATTGAGAAATCACAACAGAAATAAAATTCAATTTTAGAGTTAATTTTATTAACAGCGTCCGGAAATTTTATAAATTTTTAACATCTCCAGAACCCGCCTTACTCCTTCCCTATCAAATGGATTTCTGATATACCTTGCTCTGCTAATTTTTCTTACTTGACCTGTTAGCTTGCCAAGCTTATCAACCATCTTTTGAACGATGCTTCCGCTGTCATCTATTTCATATTGACCATCTTCGCCAATAAAAGTACGAGCCATTTGTTTTCCGTAAAATTTGTTTAAATAAGATTTAATTCATCATAATCATCTAAATCTAACTCATCCATATCTAAATCAGTTACATCACTGTCATCAATCAAATCGTAAATTTCTTCATCATCAACGTAATCCGGATCCACATTTGGCGGATCTCCGGAAAGATTTGCAAAATACTCATCACTAAAAAGTGAATCATATAGCTGCTGGTTTTGTAAATGTTTTTTCATGGCGCTCCTCAATTATTAAGTTAATTTCAGTTAATAGGAACAACTATAATGCCATAAAAAATATTCAACCCATAAATGATTGATTTGAGCATAAAATACTTAATTTATAATACTTAGATGCTTGATCTCATTACTTAAATAATGTGTATTGGATGCTATATTATGAAACATATTAATAGCTGTATATTTTTTTTACAATTTACTCAAGTAATCTAAATTGGATTGAAAAACGCGTTTTCAGGTAAAATATTGTTTCAGTAAATAATGATATTTAAATCTGAAACAGCAAGAAAAAATTTGTTCATATATTTCTAATAAAAATAGTTAATTTTATTGCCGAAGTGGCGAAATTGGCAGACGCGCTTGACTCAAAATCCAGTCTGGCTTAAACCAATACAATGACCTACCTTATTCTGATTAAATATTTGATTAGGGGTTGTTAATTTTCTGAGCTTGGAAAGGAGTTTTATATGTTTCTTTCTAAGCGGTCAAATGGTATATATTACGTCTTCTATAAAAACGAATAAAACAAATATACCTGTAACTCTGCAAAGTGCCGGATTAATCACAAACCTTAAAATTCTTATCTGAATTTCAATATCAAATAAAACAGAGGGAGAATGAGAAGACTATACCTATTCTGTCAGATAAATTTGTGTTTGAATTTTTAAAACATTCTGAATCAATACACTTGTCTAAACATACCAATTTATTAATAGCAACTTTTTCGGTCTTTAAAAGATTTACCTCAAACATATACCTTAGGTAAAATTCAAAATGTTAATCAATTTAGCAGGATTGAATCCTAAACTAACTTTCCACAATTTACGTGCAGGATACACGAGCTGATTAGTGCAAAGAGGTGTTTCTATTTATGAGGTTTCAAAACTATTAGATCATTCTGATGTATAGGTAACAGAAATTTGCTCACATTTAAGATCTGAGGATTTAAGAAATTCAGTTAACTTACTAAATAAAAAAATGAGCCCGGCTAATCGGAAACCGGGCTATGTTTTTAGAGTAGAACTTCCCTACTCTGAGAGAAAAAGGTGATTACTAATTTGAACCTACTTCCTGATAAATTTCATCTGAATGCTGTCCGGTAAAGTATTTGTTATAAGCATCATTATATTCTTTTCTGGCTTCTTTTGTTGTCCAAGTTTCCTGAAATAATTCAAAGTTGCGCTGGTTCGCTGCAGGAATATCTTCCCAGCTTTTTACTTCATATATTGTAACAAAATCTCTGTTATTATTACCCCACCAATGACGCACAACTTTATAACTCAATATCAGTTCGTTTTTATCCAAGACATTTGTGTTATACAACTGAGTTAGTGAATCAAACTCTGCAATTGAACCATCATTTGATAATGAAAGCTCAGCATTGTTGATTACAACAACATTTCCACCAGATGGCTGCGCAAACATTAGAGTGCTACAAACCAAAAGAAAAAAGAAAAAAAGTATTGACAGATTTTTGCCAATTCGATACATAATACCTCCTTTAATTGAATATATTAATTAGGTTAGACTGGAATGTAAATTAAATTATCTAACGGAAGTGAATATTGTTATATTGTTGCTGATAAGCAAATTATGTTAATACACGCAATAATTTATTACTAAACCTAATAACTGAGGATTGATTTTCCAAAATAATTCACACTTATAATTATTTAATACCTGGGATAAAATCAGTTTTGCATTTAATCAATAAATTCTGGTTCTTTAAATAAGAAATATTTTTGTCAATACTTGGCTAAGAGTCCATTATGCGCAGACTCAATTATCCTATTTACTTTATATTATTAATTTTAATTCTTTCTTGTAAAGAAGTTGTCGTCACACCCGCATCTGATATAATTCAAGAAATTCAAATTGACAATACTAAACTTAATTCAGCTTTCACCTCCGCAAGTAATTTGGGCAGAGTTAAGTGCCTGATAGTATCCTTCCAGGATACAATCTATAAAGCGGAATATTTCTTGCCGGGAGCTGAGACTCAGCATCACGACGTTATGTCAGTTACTAAGAGTGTTACTTCTCTTCTTATTGGAATTGCAATAGATAAAGGATTGATACCTTCTGTTGATGAACCGATTGATAGTTATATCCGTCCGCTAGTTAACGACCTAGACTCTGCTAAGGGTCAAATAACAATAAGACAGCTCATAACAATGTCTTGCGGTTTAGAATGGTCTGAGATTCCTGGTCCATCAGAATTCGTACAATGGTACTACTCCCCTGACCAGTTGCTGTATATATTAAACAAACCTTTTATTTCAGCACCAGGTGAATCATTCAATTACAGTGATGGGGCAGCTCATCTTGCCTCGATTGTGTTAAGTCAAGCTACTAATATGACTGCAAATGAATTCGCCCAGCAGTATCTATTTACTCCATTAGGAATTGGTGAAAGAAACTGGACTACGGATAATCGTGGATTCAATTACGGAGGAGTTCGATTATTTTTATCTCCTGACGATATGCTACGGATAGGTAAATTGGTTTTGAATAAGGGAAAATGGGAGAACGAACAAATAGTAACGAGCGGATGGATAAACGAATCTACTCATTTTCAAATAACTACAAATAATATTATACCATACGGTAGTAGCTACGGCTACTATTGGTGGAGAGCAAATGCTAATAATTATGATTTCTTTTATGCAAATGGACACGGAGGTCAATTTATTTTCATCGTTCCAGAATTCAATCTAATAATAGTAGCTACTACAAATTGGTCGGGATTGAATGACCAACAAGCTGGATTGCTGTGGTATAATCTTATAAACATTATTCTTAATGAAGTGCTACTTTCATTTACAAAACTATAATACCACAGATGTATTACGGAAAAATGATTTGAGTGTAGTATTTCTTAAAAGACTCGGGGTTTGGGTCTTTGATTTCTATTATTTTCTTAACTTTATGTCTAGTATCCATTAAAACTATAAATTGAATGTTTAAGAAAGCTATAGTAAGAACGCCTTGCAAAAACCTGGTGAAAGGTTTAACTAGTGTCTCTCTTGGAAAACCAGACTATAAATTAGCGTTGAGACAACATCAGGAATATATTGATGCTCTTATAGAATGTGGACTTGAAGTTTCTGTGCTGGAGGCAGATGAGAATTATCCAGATTCGACATTTGTTGAAGACACCGCTCTGCTGATGTCTAATGTTGCAATAATCACCAATCCTGGAGCTCCATCCCGTAGTGGTGAGATAATAGATATGAGCCGTATAATCGAAAGTCTATATCGAAAAGTTGAGTTTATTAAAGCACCTGGAACTCTTGAAGCTGGTGATGTTATGATGGTGGGAAATCATTTTTACATTGGATTATCAGAAAGAACCAATCTGAATGGTGCCAATCAGTTAATAAATATTTTAGCGAAGTATGGTCTTACCGGGTTAACAGTAAAATTAGAAAACGTCCTGCATCTCAAATCGGGAGTATCATATCTTGAGAATAATATTTTACTCGTAACAAACAGTTTTTTTGACAAACCTGAATTTCAAAAATATAATTTGATTCTGGTAGATGAAGATGAAAGCTATGCAGCAAATAGTCTATGGGTAAACAATACTGTATTAGTCCCAAAAGGGTTTCCCAAGACTAAAGATAAAATTGAAAAGTTAGGTTCTTCAACCATTGAAGTTGATGTTTCTGAATTCAGGAAACTGGATGGAGGGCTTAGCTGCCTTTCCTTAAGATTCTAAGAAATTTTATCATCATATATCAATCCGTCAAATTGTTGCATCTTATTTCTGAGCACTGTCTTAAACAGAAAATTAGTTTTGGTATCAATGAATTTTCCCATACTGATTTTACTTGTATTTATTAATCGTCATTTGGCGCACAACTATTAAATAAATGTTTATATGTTACTGGTTTAATTTACTTCATCAACACCATCTTCTTAGTCTCAGTAAACCCACCTGCCTGAAGTCTGTAGAAATATATTCCGCTTGATAAGTTTGTTCCATCAAACTCAACCTCATAACTGCCCTTAGATTTCTCTCCGTTAACAAGCACTATTATTTCACTTCCCAAAACATCATATACTTTAAGTGTAACAAAACTTAATTCTGGCAGTTCATACTTGATGGTTGTTGATGGGTTAAAGGGATTAGGAAAATTCTGTTCTATATTAAAGAAATTTGGTTGTTTATGAATATCAAATTGTACAGCTGAAATAGGACCAAAAAAAAGTTCGTCAATAAACCACTTAGAGCCAATGTGTAAGTAATTACTTACATCGGAACTATCAATCGTAAAACTTATTACAGCAGTATTTGGAGTATCACTAACAGTATATTCAATATTCACCACAAACTCAGTGAAGTTGGGAACATATACAGTGGATTCTAATTCTCCTGATCCAATAATTACACTGTCTTGAAACACTTTAATCTCCGCAACGAATTTGTCTCCGCCTGCAGGGAAATATTTATAAAAACCGTGAAGTGCCTCAGGTTTTACAGCAATCGGGAAAATAATTGAAGTTAGTTCGGGTGGATAAGTAATTCCAAATTCCTCACAACTATCAACAATACCCAAGACACATAAAGCACCAGTATATGGTAGTAAATCAGCAAAAACTTGTCTGCAATCCAGCGGTGGCGGGTAAATGTTATTTGTGGTCCAATCGACAGGATCGCATAAACAAGTTGGCCAAATCTCAAAACCTGCATTGGGTATTTGTGCTAATGTTGAATCTGGTAAATAATAAAAAATTAGGATTGCAATAAGAATAACTTTGGTCAAGGCGCGCATAACTCTTTCCAATCGTTATTTGTTATTATTAAACTAGTGCATTACAGTTGTATTATCAAGAAAAATAAATTTAAGGATTGCCAAATAATAATAAACCCCCAACAACTTTAATTGATAGGGATTTAAGTAAAATATTACTATTACTGTTTACTTCATCAACACCATCTTCTTAGTTTCAATAAAAGAACCTGCTTGTAATCTGTAAAAGTATATTCCACTTGATAGTTTTGATCCATTAAAATCAATATTATAAAATCCAATATCCTGCTCTTCATCTACCAACAGATAGATTTCATTTCCCAGAATATCATAAACCTTAAGCTCAACAAAAGTCATTTCGTTGATTGCATACTTTATTGTGGTAGTTGGATTAAAAGGATTTGGATAATTTTGATGCAAGACATACTCAGTTGGCAGAGTTGAATTACGATCAATAACTCCCGAGGGAAAATGCGATTCATAGGCTCCCATATCAGGCATCGTACCAGGAGGATTTGGTCTTGGATTTCCTTCAATATCTGTCAATGGTGCATAATACCAGCGCCCAGCAATCTCAATTGAATCAATCCCAGCACCGATACAAGAACTACTATCCTGAAGATAAAAATTATTATTAACTGTATCTACGAAAAGTGGATCGGAATTAATATTCTCAAGACCCCAATTAACTACAGAAACAGAATCATTTACAATAATAGAATCAAGTCCATATTGTATGTCACAATAATTAATACTTAATGTACAAGGAGTACTATCAGTAACTGCTGTAACAGTTATATTATAATTTTCATTCCCCCAAAAAATATTATTTATAAGGGTAGAATGTGAATCATTTCTAAGTGTTAATGCTCCAGCGCCCAAATTATTAGAAAAGGTATTATTTATAAAACTTACATTGGATCCTGTTCCTATGGAAGAAGCAGAACCACCTCCTTGTGTTTGGTTAGAGTTAAATAAGCAATTGTTAACTTCTCCATTTGCACTGCTATTGAACAGGCAACCGGCAGTACGTAGTGCAGCAGTATTGCTTCTAAAGATAGAATTTGAAATAATAAAATTATCAATAAATCCGCCAATAAGTAAATTACCTCCCCTATCAGTTACGTTCTCGGTAAATTCACAATTATCTATATTAATATCAACAAGGGATGTTTCGGAATATAATTGCTGTATTTCAACTGCTCCTCTGTAAAAGGCTGAATTTTGTGTAAAGCCGGAATTTAATATTTTAACCTGATACAGATTAATAAATTCTGTAGTATCTATATGATACTTAATTCCCCCTCCGATGTTTTCAGCTTCATTTTGGAAAAACCTGCAACTATCGACAAACAGATTTGTATTAAACGTATGAATAGCTCCGCCATCAATAGACCTATTTCCAATGAAATCAGAGCTATCAATATGCAACTCACTAAAATCTGAATATATCGCCCCACCAAAATCAGATTCATTATCTTCGAACACACAATGTTTGATTTGTAAATCACTTTGCCAACTGTGTATTGCACCGCTTAAAAATCCAGATGTATCGCTTGTGAAAGCAGTGTTGCTTATATAAACGTCACTAAAATCTGAACCAAGACCACCGCCCAGACTAATTGCTGCATTATTAATTATGTTGCAATTATTTATTTGTATCTCACAATCTATAACTCCAAGACCACCTCCCCAGTTTGCAGTGTTATCAAAAACATTTACCGAATTAAGCGTTGTATTTGTAGTTTGCCAGCAGATAATTCCTCCACCGTTGCCACCAGCAATATTGTTGGTAATAATATCATAATTAAAATTGGTATTGGATAAGCCACCAATCCAGACTCCTCCTCCTCCTTCATCAGCATAATTAAAGACAATACTGTTATTCATAAAGACAGGATCAGATTCCCAAATTTTTACTCCACCTCCGTCCCACGCACGATTTCGACTAATTACATTTTCCATTAAAGTTATACTTGCAAAGTGCAGACTTATACCTCCTCCTGATGGAGAATCAGAACCTCCTGTACTGTTATGAGTAATTAGACTATTAGAGATTACTACTTTGTTAAAATTAGAGATGAAAATCGCACCACCTGAATTATCTGGTGGACTGGAGCCAACAGCTTTTCCATATTGCAGCTTGCAATAAATGATTTTCGAAGTGTCATTTTCTAAGGGTGTATCAATAAATTCAATTCCATTCCAACCTCCCAGTATAGTATTGGGATTATAAAAACCGGTAGTATCATTAATAGTAAAAGTAATTGTGTCTGTCTCAGTACCAACAGCTAATAGTCTTCCCTGAACATTAAATTTGTAAAACCCCTGAAATTCTACTAAAACACCAGGTTCAATTATTAGTGTTGAATCATTAGGTATTATAATTTCTCCTTGTATTTCATATGGAGAGCCACTTAAAGTCCAATTACCACTAACGTCACCCGGTAGTATAATGGTTTGAGCATTAGAGATTACGGTAAATGCAATAAAACTGAAAAGCATAAATTGGATTTTCATAGCGGCCTCCTTGAAGTTTTCAACATTTTACATTACACTAAACCTTTGGGGAAATGATTATGGTAAGAATATTCTGGAAAGTGCTATAATCAGTTCCAAGACCTCCCCTGAAGGAGTAGAGAATATTTACTATTCTAAATTTCTAATCCTAAATGATAGAAACAAGAAAAATAAACTTAACGATTGGCAAGTAATGATATTTATCTCTACAAATGAATTTGTTCATTTAAGATTGACTTATAGCAACTGAAATAATTCAGAGTCATAATTTCAATTTCTTTTAAGCCTAAGTCCTAATTCGATCTTTTATAAGTTCTTGATTTTCTTTCTTTCTGATATCCATTATTATTATTTTATCAAAGCTAAGTTCAAGCATTATTTATATTTTTGTATTTGTAAGGAATATTCTATGCTTAAGTTATTATTAGCTCTTCTCCTTTCTTCATTATTTTCTTTACACAATTTTTCTCAAGTTCAATCTTTTATCGAAGCATCCAAATTTTCTTCATCCTATTTTTCTTCTCCTGATAAGTATAAAGGGAGAACAGTAAATGTGAAAGGAATTGTCCATACAATAACAAATGATATTTACGGCGATTTTGTGTTGTCACTCAGTTGCGGTTCTAATAACTACATAAAATGCTTTTTGGGCTCAGCATTTTCAAATGAAGTTAAAAAAATTAATAAATCTGATTATGTGGAAATAACTGGTACACTGAAACGCCACAAAGTTATTAATGATGTCAACTATATAATTGAAATTAAATCCTGTTCTTTAGTTAGATATAAGCTTAATGAAAGTAACTCATATAAGAATCAAAACACTCGTGAAATAAAAAAACCACAAAAAGAAGAGCATCCAAGAACAAATCAAAAATGGTTTGTGATTCTGGGGTCCTTCAAGGATACCACACTAGTCAATGTTCAGAAACGAGCAAAATATGTAAAGGATTTAGGTTATAATCCGCTAATATTGGATACAGATGATTACCCAAATTTTACAAGTGGATTATTAATTGTAGCCTTAGGACCATATAGTAAGGATACTGCAAAAGAATTAAAAAATGAACTTAGGGAACATATCTCCGACGCTTTTATAAAATCAGGATGGTAGGAAGCTTTTGATTGAGAAAAATGTTTATTAAATAAGATCGAATAAACTAATAAGCCATATAAATAATTAAAACTATTATTTAATATCATTTAATAGGCACTATTATGGAAACTATAATTCAATCAGTCTTGTCAAATATTGCTGCTACTCTCATCTTGTCTCTGATTCTTTTGTTACTTGTTGCTTTTCTGTTCGCACGCGATAAATTAGGTGAATTTGTAATAGGAGTTATCAGAATTTTTGCTTCCATTTTCTACAGCCCATTTATATACTTAAAAAATTCAATCCTTAATCTTGCTGAATATGCAACTAAAGGTGATACTGAATTTTCCAAAACAAGGCAGTATTTGCTTGGTAAAATAATGCTCCTCCTCGAAGCAGTTTTAGTTATTATAACTCTGGTAATTTTTAGTGCAAGTCTTGTGGTTGGATGGAAAACTATGTTGCCTGCTGAACATATTACTAGTGCAATAGATAATCTTGAAGAGAGTATAGACAGGAACTCAACAAAATTAGATGAAGTTACATCAAAAATTGAAGATATGGACAAGGCTTGGTTATCAACAGGTGAAAATGCTTATAAAAATTACATTGACTCACTTAATAATGCTAAGTCTACATATATGGATAAGAATGAAAAACTTGAATCTCAATTATCCTCACCTGAAGCTTTAGCTTATGCATTAGAGAGAATTAAAGATGGTCTTAGTGATTATAGTAGATATGGGACACTGCAACGATATACCCAAGGTCGTAACAATATAAAATCATATTCTCATTATTATCACGATGTAAATGACCAGCAGAAAAGAAAACTGTATTCGTTCATTGACAACTGGTATAATGTAATTACTGCAAAATTTTATATCGATAACACAACTGAAGCATCTTATCGTGCTACACTTCAACCAAATTATTCTAGTTTTGTTTATGAAGAAGACGCATTAAAAAATTCTATAAATTCAAGTCGTTCCCAATTGGAGAGATTATACCCAGATTCTAGGTGGAGAATTGAAGCAATGTTGCTTGGGATACTCTTTGGTTTATTATATGTTATCGTCTCAGTTTGGTTATTTGGAGTATTAATAGAATCTATGCAATTGGGAATTAATGCAGCAATGAATATTCAGTTAATAAAACATCATCTTGACAATAAAAAAGAATAGAATTTGATTCATACGAACTTAATTTCTTGTTCTTGATAATGACTTTAATGATAGCGAGAAACTCTGTTTTAATCTAGCTTAGCATAATGCCCGGATAGCCGTTACAATTAAAAAAATGACAACTTAAGATGGTTAAAAAAGTTAATTGATTGGAGCAATAAAGTTTACTATTTTTGAGCCATTACAATGATGAAACATGCACTTTAAACTGTCACATGATTGTCACACATTGTCACAAGAAGAGTGATATTTGGTGTATTACTGGAAATAAAAAGTTTTATTTTTAGCTAAAAATCATTGCCGAAGTGGCGAAATTGGTAGACGCGCTGGACTCAAAATCCAGTCTGGCTTAAACCAGGTGCCGGTTCGAGTCCGGCCTTCGGTACTTATGCCCTCAAATTGAGGGCTTTAATTTTATTAGAAATGATTTTATTGAAATAAGATAAATTTGAAGATTGATATAAAAAAAATATTATTAGTATTACTATTAAGTTCTGCTGTTGGATTGCTTTTTAATTTTATAAATCCCTCGGGAATTCCATTAATCAAAGAAGAGAAACAATTAGAATTCGTTTCAGATTCTATTCTCATTCCAAAAAATGATGCAGAAATTGAGGGTAGAATTGATTCAGTAGATATTACAGCACAACCAAATAACATTGATGAAAATCAAAAGTTAATTGAGCAACCTATTGATACAATTAAAGAAGAAACATTATCTCCGCAAATTATAGTGGAAGAGCAGAAAGAATCAGTTATTGAACCGAAAGCCATAAAAGTTGAGCAGGCATATAATCTGTTTAATGATGGGGCAACCTTTCTTGATGCAAGAGATAGTACAGATTATAATTCAGGTCATATCTTAAATTCAATTAATTTACCTTACTATTCTTTTGAAGAAAATGAATACAAATTAATTGATATCTCAAAAAATGAGATAATAGTCACTTATTGTAACGGAACTGATTGTGATTTAAGCGTTATGTTAGCAAATAAACTTTCTGATTTAGGATATAAAAATGTATATATATTTTACGGCGGTTGGTGGGATTGGTTAGAAAAAAAATATCCTGTAAAAACCAATTAAGCAGAAACACCTTCAATAAAAAAAGATATGAATATTTTAAAAAATAAATACTTATTGTTTGTTTTACGTTGTGTACTGGCATTTGTGTTTATATATGCAGCGGTTATTAAAATTACTGATCCAAATGATTTTGCCAAGGCAATTTCAAATTATAAGCTTTTACCTGAAAGTTTAGTGAACATTTTTGCAATAGTATTGCCGTGGGTGGAAATGTGTGCAGGTCTTCTTTTACTCTTCGGGGCTTCAGTTAAAGAAAACAGTGCAATTTTAAGCAGTATGCTCTGTGTATTTATTGTAGCAATAATAATAAGTCTTGCAAGAGGATTGAATATCAATTGCGGCTGTTTTGGCACTGCAGACGGAAACGAGATTGGTTTAACCAAACTTCTGCAAAATATTGGATTGCTTATAGCAGGAATAATATTGATTTTATATGAAAGTGATTTTTTATCAATCAGTAAAATTAAATCGTCTCATTCTTTAGACTGATTTTTAATGCTATCCATAGTATCTCTTAAAACTCCCAGCGATCTTTGACTAAGAATATCTATTTTTATTAATCCAATATCTTCAATTGAATACATATCCGGTTGTGTAACAATTAATCCCAAACCTTTATTCTTGGCATATTCCAGGGCAACATAATCGGTAATTTTAGTAGGTGCAATTACTATTCCACCAGGATGAATACTAAGATGCCTTGGAAAACCAGCAATTTCTGAAGCAAGATTTACTATTGATTTCCACGGCTCATCATTAAGATCGAGATTTTTTGATTCTGGAAATAACTTTGCAAGATTTGGTAGATTTGCAGCACTCGTCCATGGTATTCTTCTGCTGAATTTTGATATTTCCTGATTTGTGAATCCAAAAACTTTTGCAACTTCACGAAAAGCAGATCTTGCTCTGAAGGTTACAGTGGTTGAGATCATTGCAACTTTTTCATAACCATACTCTTCAAAAATATACTTTACAATTTCATCCCTTTCCTTCCAGGAAAAATCAATATCAACATCCGGTGGACTGCTGCGAGCTTTGTTCATGAATCTCTCAAAATATAAATTCTGTTCAATCGGATCTACTTGTGTTAGCTCCAGACAATACGCAACTAAGCTGTTAGCTGCCGAACCTCTCCCAATAAGAAGCATCCCCCTTTTCCTGGCTTCTCTTACAATATCACGTACAATTAAAAAGTACTCAGTAAAGCTCATCTCTTTAATAACAGCTAGTTCATCATCAACTCTTTTTTTTACTTCGGCAGTTACAGGATGATACTTTTTTCTTAATCCTTTATAAGTTTCTTTCCATAAAAGTGATTCTGCAGTTTCTCCTGTTGGAACTGTATATGAGGGAAATTTATATTCGTTCAATTTTAAATTAACATTACATTCATCCGCAATTTTTTCGCTTTGATCTAGCAAATCAGGAAGATTTTTCCACTCTTTTTCTATTTGTGCAGGATCTTTAAAATAAAACTCCTGATTTACAACTTCATCTGCTGAAATATTTTTAAGAGTGGAATTCAATCTTATGGCTGTAA
This sequence comes from uncultured Ignavibacteriales bacterium, assembly GCA_963714405.1. GTDB lineage: Bacteria > Bacteroidota > Ignavibacteria > Ignavibacteriales > Ignavibacteriaceae > JAZGGS01. The sequence continues at coordinate 66,893 of CAVQOH010000005.1, forward strand.
CCGTTTTATGGAGCGTATAGTCATCTTTCTCTAAAAAGTAAATAGGATTTACAGCCACACACTTAATTTTTTTTTCTTCCGCAAAATCAAATCGCTTCCTGTTTGCAGATTTTTGATCTTTTGTAGTAATTAATTCTATAAAAATATTTTCTGATGATTTTGTGCTTTCCAGTAACTCTATATGTGGTGTTAAAATGAATAAATTCTTCCATCTGCTTTTCAAAAGATTGAAAAGTGAAAAATCATCATTAAGTTTTCTCGAAGTTATAATCTTACAGATATCTCTATAACCCGTGTTGTTCTTTGCAAGCAGAATAATATATTTATTTCTGTCAGTTGGTTCATCGATTAAAGTGCCGATTATTGGTTTAATTTTATTTTCTGACGCAATTTTAGAAAATTGAATCAAGCCGTTCATTGCGTTTGTATCTGTAAGAGCAATTGCAGAAAGACCAAGATGTAAAGCTTTTTTAACAAGCTGTTCAACCGGAATAGTACCCTTCAGTAGCGTAAAATTAGAATGTACATGCAGAGGTATCATAAATATATTTTATACGAAGTGAAACTGTTGGAAAACTAATAAATAAAATGGAGAGAGAAAACAAATTTAAATTGAACGGTTTGATTAAGTATTATTTATTGCTTTAGCAGCAATATCTTTTCTAAAATAAATATTCCCAAAACGAATCGATTTTAACGCTTCATAGGTTTTTTTCTTTGCTTCATTTAAATTATTGTCATTCAATACTGAAGTTACTCCTAATACCCTGCCGCCATTAGTTAATATTTTACCTTCAATTTCTTTAGTTCCCGCGTGATAAACAATAATATCATCAGGAAGATTTTCTAATCCAGAAATTTCAAATCCTTTTTCATATTCATCAGGGTATCCGCTTGAAGCTGTAACAACACATACGGAACATCCATTATTATAACGAACAGCATTCATATCAATATCACCGCAAGCTGCGGAATAAAGCAACTTCAGAAAATCACCTTCTAAAATTGGTAGAACAACCTGCGTTTCAGGATCACCAAATCTGCAATTGAACTCAATTACTTTTGGTCCATCATTTGTTAAAATTAATCCTGCATAAAGACATCCAATAAAATTTTTTCCTTCATCTTTAAGCGCTTTAAGAGTAGGTGCAATAATTGTTTTTCTAATTACTTCCAGAATTTCATCATTTACAAAAGGTGTAGGCGCATAGGCACCCATCCCACCGGTGTTTTTTCCTGTATCGTTATCACCAATTCTCTTATGATCTTGCGAAGGAGGAAGAATAACAAATTTTTCACCGTCAGTTATTGCAAAAACAGATGCTTCTTCACCTTCCAGAAATTCTTCAATCAATACGCTATTGCCTGCCTGACCAAATATTTTGGATATTAAAATTTCATTAATCGCTTTTTCTGCTTCATCAGAATTGCTGCATATAAAGACCCCTTTCCCTGCTGCCAATCCATCTGCCTTAATTACGCAAGGATATTTTTTGTTTTTTATATACTCTTTTGCATGATCATACATTTCATTATTAAACTGCAAATATTTTGCTGTAGGTACATCAGCAATTTTCATAATTGATTTTGCAAATGATTTGCTTGATTCTATTGCTGCCGCTTCTTTTCCCGGTCCGAAGACTTTTAATCCATTTTCCCTCAGTACGTCTGCTAAGCCACTTTCCAAGGGTTGCTCTGGTCCAATTATAACTAGTGAAATATTTCTTTGTTTACAAAAAGAAACGATGGCAGTAAAATCATTTATATTAATACTAACGTTTTCTCCAAGCAGTGCGGTTCCGGGATTTCCGGGAATAATAAAAAGTTTTTCAAGCAATGTACTGGTACTAATCCGTAATGATATAGCATGCTCTCTTCCTCCCGAACCTATAACTGCAACGTTCATACTGCTCTATCCCTTAATAAAAATTGAAATTGTTGAGTTAATTGCTCAGTAAGGAAATCTCTTCTTAAAGATTCCACGAAGTCTTTATCAGGAAGCGGAAGCTCATTTTTTACATACAAATTATATACTTCCAGCATTGTATTTTTTATTTGATCTATATTATCCGGCTCAGTAATAAATGATGCTTTGTAATCTTTTGCAGCAGATTTAAGAGCACCCTCGGGTAAGCAAGCAATTATTGGTTTTTGTGTTCCGAAATATTCATACAGTTTACCGCTGGAAATGGTATCAGCACTTTTTCCATTTCCAACCATTATCCAGAGAACATCACTAATCAATAATTTTTGTATAGTTGTAAGATGATCAAGATAACCGTAATCTTGAATGTAAGATTGAATGTTTAGTTTTTTAATTAATTTTTTGTTTTCGTTTCGTAAAAATCCTGCAAATGTAAGTTGAATGTTTTGCCCTATTTCTGGATGTTCTACTAAAAGTTTTTTAAATGCCTTTAGAAAATACTTTGGGGTGATATACTCATAAAATAACCCTGCATATGTAAGAATCATTTTTTTATTTGTTTTTTCAATTCGTTCAACCGTTTTAAAATCTTCCGGATCATACCCATGAGGAATTATAAATACATCATCAAATGAAACAAATTTATAATCGTTGATTAATTTTTCTTTAATTTTTCTGTTGGTTACGATTATTTTATCAGCCGCCTTTAGTGCTTTATACTCTTTCTTTTTATTCAGTGTTCTGTGAAACGGGGTAATATAAAATGAGAATTGGTTATCAACCCAGAGATCTCTGTAATCTAATATTAGCGGAATGTTATGATTCTTTTTAAGTTCAGCAAAAATATTAAATGAACTGAATGGTGGACCGGTAATAAATATTGCATTAAATTGTTCTAACTCTAAAATTTCCTCAGTTTTTTGGTATGCCTTTTTCGCCCAGCTTATTTTATTATCAGGTATATAAAAAGTCTGGCTGATTTTGCTAAGTAATTTCCTGATTATTTCTCTGGGAAGAGTAATTGTACCAAATTTTGAAAGTATTGAATTGGGTTCTTTTCCTCCTACCCTGATCACTTTTACATCAGTATTTTCAAGTTCTTTTTGTAATGAATAATCATGAGCAAAATAACCAACTTGCTTGGTTGTTATTACAGTTGGTTCCCAGTTAAAATTTCTAAAGTATTTGACAAATTTTAAAGATCGCTGAACACCGCTAAGTCCCATTGGTGGAAAGTAATAAGCAATTACAAGAACTTTAAGCATCGGCAAAAATCTCCTCCTGGTTAAAACTTACTGATCATTAATTAAGTGTGATAATTCGGTGCCTCTTTAGTCACAATAACATCGTGGGGATGGCTTTCTCTTAAGCCGGCTAATGTGATTTTAATAAATTCAGATTTGTTTCTCAACTGGTTCATATTTTTAGCACCGCAATAACCCATCGACGCTCTGAGTCCCCCAATCAACTGGTAAATTGTATCACCAAGCGGTCCTTTATAAGGAACCCTTCCTTCAACACCTTCCGGAACTAATTTTGAAATATCATCTTCAACATCCTGAAAATATCTGTCCTTGCTTCCATGTTTCATCGCACCTAATGAACCCATTCCTCTGTAGGTTTTAAAACTTCTACCCTCAAAAAGAATTTTTTCTCCGGGACTCTCTTCAACTCCGGCAAATAATCCACCAATCATAACACTGTGTGCTCCCGCAGCAATTGCTTTTGGAATATCACCCGTTTGTTTTATTCCACCATCAGCAATTACAGGAATTCCCCTTGCTTTTGATGCTTTATAAACATCAGAGATTGCCGTAATTTGTGGAACTCCCACCCCTTCACCAAGCGGTCCTTTATAAGGAACCCTTCCTTCAACACCTTCCGGAACTAATTTTGAAATATCATCCTCCACATCCTGAAAATATCTATCCTTGCTTCCATGTTTCATCGCACCTAATGAACCCATTCCTCTGTAAGATTTAAAGGCTTGCCTTTTTCCAAAAGAATTTTTTCTCCGGGACTCTCTTCAACTCCTGCAAATAATCCGCCAATCATAATACTATGTGCTCCCGCAGCAATTGCCTTGGGTATATCACCTGTTTGTTTAATTCCACCATCAGCAATAATTGGAATTCCCCTTGCTTTTGATGCTTTATAAACATCAGAGATTGCCGTAATTTGTGGAACTCCCACCCCTGCAATAACTCTTGTTGTACAAGAGTTGAACCAGGGGTGGGAGTTCCACAAATTACAGGCAATATTCTGATGTTTATAAAGCATCAAAAGCAAGGGGAATTCCAATTATTGCTGATGGTGGAATTAAACAAACAGGTGATATACCAAGGCAATTGCTGCGGGACCACATAGTATTATGATTGGCAAATTGCAGGAGTTGAAGAATCCCGGAGAAAAATTCTTTTGAAGGTAGCCAAGTTTTAAATCTTACAGAGGAATGGGTTCATTAGGTGCAATGAAACCTGAAGCAAGGATAGATATTTTCAGGATGTGGAGGATGATATTTCAAAATTAGTTCCGGAATTATTGAAGGAAGGGTTCCTTATAAAGGACCGCTTGGTGTATTTACCAGTTGATTGGGGGACTCAAGGCGTC
>CAVQOH010000006.1:0-910646 GCA_963714405.1 uncultured Ignavibacteriales bacterium
TCCTTCAACCGGATTCACAGTGAGGACAGATTCATTGTTTCCAGATTATTTCAATTTCAAGGTTGAGGTGAGTTCCGGAAATTGGCCTTATTGGGTCGATTCCTTGCAGGTTGTTGTTAGCGTTGAAGTAGATGATTTACAACCACTAACATACAAGCTTGAACAAAATTTCCCCAATCCATTTAACCCAACAACAACAATAAAATATTCTATTCCAAAATTAAGTTTTGTAACCATTAAAATTTATGATGTATTGGGAAGTGAAGTTGCAACATTAGTAAATGAAGAAAAACCAACTGGCACTTATGAGATTAACTTGGAATGCAGTCGGAATCTTCCAAGCGGAGTTTATTTCTATCAATTGAAAGCAGGACTTCGAGGCTCAGGACAGGGTTTTGTTGAGACAAAAAGATGTTATTTTGAAATAAAAAGACCTCTCCCCTCTTCCCTCTCCTTACAAGGAGAGGGATTAAGGGAGAGGTAAAAATATTTAGAGTGTTCAATCGTATTGTAAACACTCGCGACTGAACACCCTAATAATTTACAAATAATTTTTGAGGAGGTTATTATGAAAAAGTTATTATACTCACTTATATCCATATGGTTCTGTCTCGGCTCAACAGTTCTTTCCCAAAATCCGGAATGGATAAATTACACTAATGGGCAAACTGTTAATTCAGTTGCTATTGAAGGCGATTACATATGGGCGGGAACAAACGGTGGTTTGGTTAAGCTGAATACAACAACCGGCGAGACGTACTTTTTATAATAAAGCTAATTCCGGTTTGCCGGATAATGATGTTAGGTCCCTCGCCATAGACGGAAGCGGTAATAAGTGGATTGGGACTAATGGCGGCGGTTTGGCAAAATTTGACGGCACAAACTGGACTGTTTATAATACTTCTAATTCCGGTTTGCCGGATAATTATGTTTATTCCCTCGCCATAGACGGAAGCGGTAATAAGTGGATTGGGACTTATGGCGGCGGTTTGGCAAAATTTGACGGCACAAACTGGACTGTTTATAATACTTCTAATTCCGGTTTGCCGGATAATAGTGTTACTTCCCTCGCCATAGACGGAAGCGGTAATAAGTGGATTGGGACTGAGTGGGCGGGTTGGCAAAATTTGACGACACAAACTGGACTGTTTATAATACTTCTAATTCCGGTTTGCCGGATAATTATGTTAATTCCCTCGCCATAGACGGAAGCGGTAATAAGTGGATTGGGACTGTAGCGGCGGGTTGGCAAAATTTGACGGCACAAACTGGACTGTTTATAATACTTCTAATTCCGGTTTGCCGGATAATCATGTTAGTTCCATCACCATAGACGGAAGCGGTAATAAGTGGATTGGGACTTGTGAGGCGGGTTGGCAAAATTTGACGGCACAAACTGGACTGTTTATAATACTTCTAATTCCGGTTTGCCGGATAATTATGTTAATTCCCTCGCCATAGACGGAAGCGGTAATAAGTGGATTGGGACTTAGTGGCGGGTTGGCAAAATTTGACGACACAAACTGGACTGTTTATAATACTTCTAATTCCGGTTTGCCGGATAATAGTGTTAGTTCCATCGCCATAGACGGAAGCGGTAATAAGTGGATTGGGACTAATGGTACGGAGGTTGGCAAAATTTGACGGCACAAACTGGACTGTTTATAATACTTCTAATTCCGGTTTGCCGGATAATTATATTCTTTCCCTCGCCATAGACGGAAGCGGTAATAAGTGGATTGGGACTTATGGGGCGGGTTGGCAAAATTTGACGGCACAAACTGGACTGTTTATAATACTTCTAATTCCGGTTTGCCGGATAATTATGTTAGTTCCATCGCCATAGACGGAAGCGGTAATAAGTGGATTGGGACTTGGCACGGCGGATTGGCAAAATTTGACGGCACAAACTGGACTGTTTATAATACTTCTAATTCCGGTTTGCCGGATAATTAGTGTTTATTCCCTCGCCATAGACGGAAGCGGTAATAAGTGGATTGGGACTTGAGTGGACGGGTTGGCAAAATTTGACGGCACAAACTGGACTGTTTATAATACTTCTAATTCCGGTTTGCCGGATAATTATGTTAGTTCCATCACCATAGACGGAAGCGGTAATAAGTGGATTGGGACTTAGATGGCGGGTTGGCAAAATTTGACGGCACAAACTGGACTGTTTATAATACTTCTAATTCCGGTTTGCCGGATAATAATGTTAGTTCCATCGCCATAGACGGAAGCGGTAATAAGTGGATTGGGACTGAGTGGCGGGTTGGCAAAATTTGACGGCACAAACTGGACTGTTTATAATACTTCTAATTCCGGTTTGCCGGATAATGATGTTAGTTCCATCGCCATAGACGGAAGCGGTAATAAGTGGATTGGGACTGGGGATTCTGGAGGCTTGATGGACTTGCTGGGGCGGATTGGCAGTTTATAATGAAGGGGGTATAGTTTCAGTTGAAGAAAATCCAAATAAGAGAGATTATTCCCAATGAATATTTGCTTTCTCAAAACTATCCCAATCCATTTAACCCAACCACAACAATAAAATATTCTGTTCCAAAATTAAGTTTTGTAACCATTAAAATTTATGATGTATTGGGAAGTGAGGTTGCAACTTTAGTAAATGAAGAAAAACCTGTTGGTACTTATGAGTTGGTTGGGTAGCAACAGGATTTCCAAGCGGAGTTTATTTCTATCGAATCCAAGCAGGCTCTTTCATCGACACCAAGAAAATGATTCTACTCAAGTAATTTACGGGGAGAGAAATCTCCCCTTTTCTCAACAGCATTCCGCAGGTCATCGGATTGCGGTGAACCCAATGCTTCGTGGAAGACTCGGTTAGATGAAAGTTGGTGGGGGTTTTTTATCAGTTGCTAATCAAAATCAAAATTAAATAGTACAAACACCGGCAAGAATCCGCCTTTACCAATTATGTTAATTAATCCCAACTGCAAGCCCTTTAATGTTGCTGCATAATTTACAACTGAGAATTGAAGACCATTAAAATGTCCCTGATGATAATTAACTGTTGCGGTTTGCAGTCCAACAGAACTTCCCTTTGATATATTTACAAATCCAGCCTGCCAACCAGTAACTCCGCCATCTGTTAAGTTAACTCCTCCAAATTGGACACCCTTTTGTATTCCAGTTGTCTGATTAACTAAACCCAAATCAAGACCTGTCACATTTGCATTTTTACCGTAAATAAGATTGAAGCGAAGTCCACTAATAGATTCAGATTCCGACACAATTTGGATTGGATTAAAAAGTGAAAGTTGAATTGGATTGTTTCTCCAATGTATTTGAATTAAATATAGTAAATACTAATGTACATAGGAAAAGCATTGACGTTTTTTTCATTTGCGCTCCTTGCTAAATATAATTAATAAGAAAATTGAATAAGACAATTTAATTAAAATTATTAAAAAGTGATCCAAGAACTTAACTTCCCCAAGTGATCTAAGTATATACAACAATACAAATCAATCAACCAGAAAACACCAAGGCTCTTAGATTTAATTCTAAACATTTTCCCAATCCCTGCTTAATAACATAGCTGGGAGTTTTTAATATCTACTCCCCATTGAATCCAATCCCCAACAGCATTCCGCAGGTCATCAATTAAAGTTTTTTCTGCTTCAGAACTAATACACCATCTTTATTAAACTCTGTTTTATCCTTGTCGACCAAGCCAATAATCTCATAAGTATTTGGACCATCATACATAAAACGACAATGAACTAACTTATCAACGATGAAATCCTTCCCTTTCGATTTACCTACGATAGCAATGGTTTCAGTTGCCTGCTTTGGAAAAGTATTTGGAGCAATATATTTAACCGTGTGTTTTCCAACTTTTACGTCAATAAATGAATCATCAAAATCCACCCATTCACGCTCAGAATCTGAAACATCTGGATCATTGTAATGCTTCTTAATCCACTTGTAGTCAGGATGATTGGTATCGATAAATAAATTTTCTTTGTTTGTTTCGAATGATTTGATCTTAGTTTTCATTTTTTTCTCAAATAATTAATTCAAAATAATTGATACGTAATCCTGATTCACACCGAGCTTTTTAATAATTAGGTGTAGCACTTGTGTATTTAGAGGCTGACAATTTAATGTCTCTGTGGGCCAGGGAAACATCAGATACACATAACAATATCGAATTTATATTAACTTTGAAAAATGCGGCTGTACTTGAACTTTAAAAGGGTACATCAACCTAATAAATTAAACTGAAGTAACAACTTCACTTCTCTTCCTAGCCATCGTCCATGTTGGGATAAGAAATAGCCCATCACAAAATTTGTGATACCTTTTGTCTTAACTACTATGTGCAGTACAGCCTTTTCATTTTTCTTTTGGTTTAATATTAAGATAAATGGGAGTTGTTTTGTCATGAGAAATTATTTCTACTTGGTAATGTGGAATAAATTTTACTTTATTCGTTGTTTGTGCCTTTCCATTACCATTTATAATTTGACATTCAACCAACCAATAAACAAGTGTATAATCTCTTTCTTCAAATTCATAAACCATATAATTTTCTATATCATCATCAGCATAAAAAGTACCTGTCCAGGATATACCTCGTTTTATAAATTTAGCTTTTCTATTAAACCATTTTATATCATATAATGATAATCGAACTTTACCAGGTCTGATCAAAAATATTGTTTTCATAAAATTTTATTTACTGAAACATTCGATGGGTTTGAAAATAACTTTTTTATTTCTTGACATAGTTTATTCTGTTATTAAATGAGGCGGGTTACCCCGCCCCTTTGATTATATTTTAATTAATTATTATATACTTTGGAATTTCATTGTCTATTTCAGAATCGTAACCATATTCCACTTGAAATGAACCAGATTCCAAAACTTCAGCTGGTTTGAACTGAAACGAAATTCCATCTTCACCATCAATAGCTTCATCCATTACATTTTTTATCCAAAACAATTCTGCCGAAGCTGGATAAAGAATTTGGTCAATATCGCGTAATGTGAGATGTGCAACCTTTGATACATTCTTTAGTTGTTCAAGTTCAAACAAAGGATTAGTAAACTTTTCACCAGTAGTATCACAGAAAGAATCTACAATTGAAATAATCATTACTGGAATTTTTGTTTTTTGTTTGTTCATTATTTCTTTACCTATTTTTTGTTTTTATAAATGTGGGTCTGTTGCCAGGCCCTGTTCGTATATTCAGAGTAACCTCTAAAAAATACCATCAAGTCCAGGTTAAATAAGCCCAGGTTTTCCATATTTTCCCATTACTTTATCATCTACTTCATATTCTTCTTTACTTGTTTCAGTCACAAATTTAGCATCCACTTCTTCAAGTAATTCAACTATCAATGCTACATCAAGATGTGCATATTCACCCTCATACAGTCTATTTTGTTTCACAAGTAGATAATGTGGCTTATTATTCTTATTCCATAAATTTTACAATATGCACCCGTACAAAATCATCACCTTCTACTACACTTGTTGATGTAGGATAAAATTTAATTGTATCACTTCCTTTCTCTACAGTAGCAATCAAATTGTCAGTATGAAGAAGGTACTGTACAGGTTCAGATTCATATGGTAATTGAAACGGCAAAATTGGTACTTTCATAATTATTTCTCCTTAAATAATTTTTTATGTAATTGTATGGATTTTATTTTGAGGAATGAGGAGAAATATGCCAACTGCGAATGGAACCAAACGAAAGTTTGGATAACAGCAATCGATTACATTATATCGGTTTGAATTTTTACTAAGGAGGAAGAGGCGTCATTGAAGTCTAGTAGACACCATACTATCGGGAGATAAATAAGGACAGAGCAATAACTCTGAACCGTTAATGGTATTAAAAGTTTATTATGTGGCCCAAACATATACAGTCTCGGTTATGAAAAAAGTTTTTTTGATACCTTGACTTACGTTCGGTTGCGAAATTGATATGTTTAGTTGTGATAATCATTTATTATTGTTCCTCACAGAGGAATATACTAAATTTTTAGTTTTTTTATTATTCTTGCAATCATGTACCCATTACTGGACCAATTCAATTTCAGCCTATCAGCCCGATTTCTACACTTCTGTGCGGAGACAATTGTCGTTTGTGCACAAAATGTCACTTCTAGGTTTTCATTTTTCGCACCGATATCTCATATGAGTAAACAAGTGGTTATTTACTACTTCACTAAACTAATTGATTTATCAGATGTCGATTCGAAACCTAGATTAATGACAATAATTTTTTTCATTATTTAAAATTTATGCCCTACAAACTCAACAAAATAATATTCCAGCGTGACAACATAAAAGATTATGAAACTCATACTCATCCGTTGGATACTGAAATTGATTTTCCATTCGTTGCTGGTAAGCTGCAAGAACTAGTTCCAAAAGAACATCAATATGGCAAACAATCCAAATTAGAATTAAGCACCTCTCCCCTGTTCAATGAAAGTGGATTAACAAAACTAATTCCTGAAGTTGGTCCAAAAGGAATTTATTATCTTGGAGCTTCGACCAGGACATAAGCTCAAGCAACTTAGTTGTAGAGCCTGATGATGTGTATGTTGATATTTACATTGGTCCCAAGGATACGCTCATATATAGTTTCTATAATCCGACAAGAAGAAATACCATATCAATAACTGCTTCGATTGAAAAGGATGATGAAAATGTTTATGCAAAATTAAATCTGATCTCTCTGACATTCATTGGAGACAATACTTTGTTCGACTAGCAATGAATAAAATTGAAGATCAGAAAACTGAATTAATAGTTTCTGCAAATATGACAGCAAGAGAGGTAGCAGATTATATTGGGGTTGGAGTTAAAGACTATTAGAAATTGGACTAGTGAAGGAAAGATTCCATCACTTAAAATTGGAAGTGCAGTTAGGTATCCAAAAGAACGAATTGACAATTGGTTAAAGACTAAAGAAAAAAAAGTCGTTCGAGGAAAAGTATCTAAGTAAATTTATAATTAAATTAGTGCCAGATTTGTGCCAGCTCTTTGATTATATACAGGGAATTGTAGGGAACTCAGTTCCATTTTATGTTATGTTGGAATGACTGACTTAAGTTATATAATATAGGAATTTAGCGGATTTCAAAGGATTTTGAAAAATCGTTTTTCGAATCCCGCCCTCTCCGCAAAACTCCTTTGTTTATAATAACTTAGGAGTTTTTCTCACATATTTCACACGATTTTCACTTCTGAAATAGCCAAATGGCTCCACATACACTTGTCCTTTAATCAAATTAAAATGTGTAAATAAATCCAATTGAGACTGTTTTTATCCATACAGTATAGCGTAGGTTTTCAAGGAATTTTTTCGATTCTACCTCTCAATATTTCTAACTATGATAAATTACCAGTCTTATGATTTTTCCTACCCTTAAATCAAATATTTCTGTTAATTACTACATTCAGTTAATGAAAATATTCTCTAAATCATTTGAAGGATTGATTTGAGCATATTCTTAGTAGTTGTTCTAACCTTTCACTTCCACCCTTTCCGGCTTCTACCCTTATACTTTAACTGATTATTCTCTCAGTACCCTATCTTCTACTTTATAACTTAATGATGTAATACAAGTTATCTGTAGATTATCTTTTGCGGATTATATTAAAGTGGATACTTCAGTTATTCGTGGGTTGCTGTGAGGTAAACAGTTAGGGCTATTCCCAGAGATTAAAATTTTACTTTAATTATAAATTAGAAACTTTGTTACTGCATTTGTACCTAACGGTGTTGTGCCTAAGCCGAAGCCCAACACAACATTTTTACTTTTTTAGTTAACATTTTATTTAGAACAAATTTCATTTACAAACTACGCTAAACAACAAAGCCGAAACGGTATAACATACTTTTAATTACCCAAATGCCTAATGCGAAATCGCTTTCGGCTTGAGGCACATGTTATACGTTTATTTAATAAGTATTAATTTCTTCGTATCACTAAATCTTTCAGCTTGCATTTGATAAAAATAAATACCATTTGAAAGATTGAGGCCATTAAATTCAACTTCATAATTGCCCCTTGGTTTATATTCATTCACTAATGTTTTAATCTCTTTACCAACCAAATCATACACTTTGATAATGACAATACAATTTTTAGCAACTGAGTATTTTATTTTTGTATCTGGGTTGAAAGGATTGGGATAGTTCTGGGAAAGAGAGTAACCATCGACATCCAAAATATTATTGGTAGCTGGGATAAAAGTTATCGCATCGATGCTTTTATAAACTCCACCGCCAATGGTGCCTGCATAGATGAATCCATTTATATCGGTGACTAATGCGTTTACAGTTTTGTGAGTTAAACCTTCATTTAATTTGATCCAATTATTACCACTATCGTGAGATACATAAATTCCCACACCATAAGTCCCGGCATAAATATTACCAGCTAAATCGGTTCCAAATGATCGGACTTCACCGGCATATAATCCATTATTAACCAAATTATTCCAAGTAATTCCACTATCAGTTGAAACGTATGCCCCATCATATGTTGTTCCAATATAAATATTGCTATTTGCTTCATCATTAAAGATAGTTTCAGGAGATGTTACACTAAATATATTTTCCCAATTATTGCTAGAATCAGGAAGTCTATAAATACCTTGTGAAGTTCCACATAATAAAAAATCATTGAATTTAGAAACGGCTTTAATTGTTTGAGTTGGAAGATTATAATTTATATTGACCCAGGTATTTCCTTTATTATAAGATTTATAAACTCCACTTCCATACGTTCCAACATATAAACAGCTATCAAAAAGTTCCATTGCTTCTATCCTTAAATTAGATAAACCAGAATCCTTCTCTACCCAATTTTGACCGGAATCTTCAGATAAATAGAATCCCTCACTTGTTGCAACAAAAATATAATTATCACCTGAACAGATAACTGAGCTTACTTTTTTATTAACAAAATTTGAGTATTGCCAATTTGAACCACCGTTACTTGAATAGTATAAACCCTGTCCCCAACTACCAGCCCAAATGTTACCCACAGTTGATTTATTCAATGTAGTAATAAAACTATTTTTGGTACCTTCATTCTTGTTTTGCCAAGTAGTCCCATTATCTGTTGACTTATACATCCCACGTCCCCAATATACACTTCCACCATATAGATTGTTATTAGTATCAATTAATAGCACATTCAAGCCATTTGCCTCTTGATTAATTACTTCCCAATTATCCCCATAATTAGTCGATCGGAAAAACCCATTCTGGCTTAATGTAAAAACATCCCCGATTAAATTTTGTTTGATTAAATAGTATTCTTCTGATGGTAAACCATTATTTACAAATTCCCAATTGCCACCACCATCAAGAGATCTGTAAATCCCTATATCAGTTGCTACAAAGACAGAATTATTAAATGTTGAGATTGAATTTATTGAATAATCACAAATTATTATTGAATCCCAACTTTGTCCTTCATTAGTTGAAGAATAAATTGTGCCATCGGGAGAACCGATAAATATCCTATGTTGTGTATTTCGAGCAAATGTATTTATCCATACATTAGATAGATTTGTGGTGAGGCTATTCCAAGTATTCCCATCATCAATAGATATATATAAACCATTTTGAGTGGAAGCATTTAAAGTGTCACCTCCAAGTAGTAACAAAGTATTTGTTGTTCCAAAATCGTAGTTAGTTAACCATTCCCAAGAATTTCCATTATCGGTTGAACGGAATAGCCCGTGCGAATTAGCAGCAAAAATGTAATTCTTATTATTAACTAATATTTTATTGGCATAAACTCCTTGTGTTAAATTATCAGAGACCAAATTCCAAGATTCACCACCGTCAAGGGATTTATAGATACCATCAAAATAAGTTGAGATATAAATAGTATTCGAACTGGGAATAAATATGTCCAAAACATTCGATGCATATGGTCCATTACTTTGCTGCCAAAAATCCTGAGCACTAATTATTGCTGACTTCATTGAAATAATGCAAAAGATGATTATTAAATTCTTCATATACACCCTGAAAATATTAACGTATAACTATTACTTATACTGCACGGTATTATTGCTTAAAGAACGTATATCTGCGTGCAGTTGCATATATACATTCCAATTTGATGTAAAACTCTTCTATTTGCAAATATCTTAAACCTGTACTATGCATAAATACGTTCCTTATTCATATCAGTCTAAGGGACTCTTTATCCCAACTCCTCTGTTTAAAACGTGAGTATATATCATCGTTGTTTTCAGACTTTTATGTCCAAGTAATTCCTGTATTGATCTAATGTCATATCCATCTTCAAGCAGGTGTGTAGCAAATGAATGACGGAATGTATGAGGACTACCAGGTTTAATTACTCCGCTTTTTCTTATTGCATCCTTAACTGCTCGCTGTATTGTACTGCTATGTATATGATACCTTATTTTTATACCATTTTCTTTGGAGTAAATATATTTATCAGCTGGAAACGCGTATTGCCATCCAAATTCCTTGCTTGCATTTGGGTATTTCTTTTTTAGAGCATAAGGAAGAATTGTTTCTCCAGTTCCCTCTTTTAAATCCTTTTTGTGTAATAAGTAAACATTGTTAAGATGAGCTTTTAAATCCGCAACAATTGAAACTGGTAGTACTGTTATTCTATCCTGCTCGCCTTTTCCATCCCGAACAACTATCTGTTTATAATCAAAATCTATATCTTTTATTCTCAATCTTAATCCTTCGGTTAATCTAAGTCCACTGCCATATAATAACGAGATGATAATTTTCGGTAATCCGCTAAGGTGTTGTAATATATTATTTACTTCACGTTTAGAAAATACCAGTGGGAGATGTTTAACCCTGGATACCCTCTTTATTTCTTTTATCCAGCCAACATCCTTTTTCAATACATTTTTGTACAAAAAGAGAATTGCTTGCATTGCCTGGTTTTGCGTTGCCGAGGATACCTTGTGATTTGTTGCAAGATTATTTAGAAATGCTTTTATTTCTTCAGCACCCATATCTTTTGGATGCCGTTTGTTGTGGAAGAGAATAAATCTCTTTATCCAGCTAAGGTAAGTTTTTTCTGTCCTTAAACTATAGTGATTCGTTCTAAGTTCAGTTATAACTTTATTTAATAGTTTTTCTTCAGCCAATTATGCCCCGTACATAATAAAAGCAAATAAGAATTAACTAATTTCATCTCCGGCTAATCCATACCACCAAATCAGGACATTCCCCAGCCAGTTTTACAGTTATTCGGAAAGGGGCTTACATATTGTCAATATTAAATTAAAGTAAAATTGCTCCAAGTTCAATCAATTATTAAAAAATGACGAGGAATAATAATGTACTTCACTATTCTGAAGACTCACCGAAGATTTTTTAGGTTCAATTCGTTATCTCTCCACCATTATTGAAATTAAAACTTTTTTTCCTTCCAAATTATTTGTTATTCTGCAAAATAAATATATCCCATTCATTACTCTCAAAATTTATCAATAATCGTTAAATAAGTTACGATTCCTAGACAAAACATCTTGATATTCAGACTCTTTTATCCTATTTTACTGATAACAATTATTGAATTCAGTAAATTTATTTTATATAACAAATAACGAGGGTTTTATATGAAACAATTGCTTTTAACTTTCAGCATAATCACTTCCCTTTTCTTATTAATTTCCTGTGGAGAAAAACAATCGGATTCTTCCGGTGAAAGTACCAATTTTGAAAACTTACATGGGCAGGCAGGAGTTGTTGATGAGGACTCAAAAGCAAACATTCTTCAAATTGCAATTGGTTCTCCGGATCATTCAACACTTGTTGCAGGTGTACAAGCGGCTGAATTAGAAAATGTTTTAGTAAATCCGGGTCCCTTAACGGTTTTCGCACCCACTAATACTGCATTTAATAAGTTACCGGAAGGTACACTTGATGAACTGCTACAGCCAGAAAATAAAAATAAACTTGCAAAAATTATCACATCGCATGCTGCACCAGGCACATTTGGTTTAAATCTTTTAAAAGATGGTTCTAAAATTTATATGGCAACAGGACAATACCTTGATGTGGTTGTAAAAGATGGGGAAACATACGTAAACGGTTCAAAAATATTAGCTAGTGTAGATGCTTCAAATGGAATTGTGCATATAATTGATGATGTTTTCCTCTTTGCTGCTGAATAGGATTTCTAAAATTCCCCGTTGGCTTTCAGCGGGGAATTTTTCCAATATTACGTTTCTTTTAAATAGTAAAATCAATTATTTAAGTCATCGATTTCCTTCACTCACTTTTTAGCAAACGTAAAGCTTGCTTTCTTAAAAATTATTACCATATTTGTGCCTTCATTTTTTTATATATTGAGAATTTAATGAAACAGATACGAAACATAGCAATTATAGCACATGTGGATCACGGCAAAACAACTTTAGTTGATGAATTACTGAAGCAAAATAATGTGTTTAGAAAAAACCAGGTAGTTCAGGAAAGATTTTTAGATTCAAACGATCTTGAAAGAGAACGCGGAATTACGATTCTTTCAAAGAATATTAGTATACCGTACAAAAATGTGAAAATTAATATCATAGATACACCGGGTCATGCAGATTTCGGAGGAGAAGTTGAACGTGTTTTGAAAATGGCAGATGGTGTTTTACTTTTGGTTGATTCATTTGAAGGACCCATGCCTCAAACAAGATTTGTATTGGAAAAAGCACTACATCTTCACCTAAAACCAATAATTGTTATAAATAAGATAGACAGACCTGATAATCGCCCTGCAGAAGTTCTGGATGAAATTTATGATCTGTTTATCGATTTACAAGCTGATGATGAACAACTTGAATTTCCCGTAGTTTTTGCAAGTGGCAGAAACGGCTGGGCTGTTACAAATCTGGACGATGAAAGAAAAAATCTTGTGCCACTTCTGGATGTTATAATTAAAAAGATTCCTCAGCCAAAGTTTGATAAAGGTACCACACAAATGCTTGTAACCACGTTAGATTATAATGATTACGTTGGGAGAATTGGCATTGGTAGAGTTTTCCGTGGAACATTAAAAAAAGAGAACGCCCTCAGCATAATAAAAAGAGACGGTACTGTTCACAATATTTCAATCAAACAACTTTCAACTTTTGAAGGACTTGAAAGAAAAGATGTTGAGGAAGTTACCACCGGAGATATCTGTGCTTTAGTAGGAATAGATGATATTGATATTGGCGATACAATTGCAGATTCAGAAAATCCGGAACCACTGCCAATAATCTCAATTGATGAACCAACGGTAAGTATGAACTTTACTGTTAATACGTCCCCATTCTACGGTAAGGAAGGTAAATATGTTACTTCACGGCATTTACGAGAAAGATTATATAAAGAATTAAAGCAAAATGTTGCATTGCAGGTTGAAGAAACAAACTCACCCGATACTTATAAAATTTCAGGAAGGGGGATATTGCATTTATCAATTTTAATTGAAAATATGCGCCGCGAAGGTTATGAACTTGCAGTGGGTCCTCCAAAAGTTATTTACAAAGAAATAGATGGCAAAAAGGCTGAACCTATAGAAATACTAACCGTTGATGTTCCGCAGGAACACAGTGGAAAAGTGATTGAACTTGTTGGGCAGCGCAGGGGTGAAATGGTAAAGATGGAACAGAAAGGTTCTCTTACTTCAATTGAATTTCATATCCCTTCAAGAGGATTAATGGGTTTACGAAACCGCATACTTACTGCAACTTCTGGTGAAGGCATTATGCATCACCGGTTTTACCAGTATGAATATTTTAAAGGATCAATACCCCAAAGACAAAACGGTGTGCTTATCTCTATGCATGATGGTTTATCAACGGCTTATGCAATAAACTCGTTACAAGATAGAGGCAAATTTTTTATTGATCCCGGTGATAACATATACCGTGGGCAGATTGTGGGTGAATACAATAAGGATACCGATATAGAAGTTCATGTGCAGCGTGGTAAAAAACTTACAAATATGAGAGCTTCCGGCTCAGATAAAGCAGTTAAAATTGCACCTGCTATTAAATTTAGTTTAGAAGAAAATCTGGAATATATTAAAGATGATGAACTTGTTGAAGTTACCCCTAAATCAATAAGGATAAGAAAGCAATATCTTGATCCGACAGAAAGAAAAAGATTTAACTTGAAGAAAATCTAGCAATTTTGGAATAGTTTTATCATTTGTATCATCATGACAGTGAGGTATTTCATAAAACCTCTTTCCCGCAGGTTTCCATTGTTCTGTACACATTTTCATTTACAGGTTTTTTATGGATAAAAATCAAAGTAACGATATCCCTATAGTCAGTTATACCTTAGACAAAAAAAAAGCACACATGCACGTTCACAAGTGTGCCCTTTTGAATCATCTCTTAATTAATTATTATCATATTCTTCACGGGTGATGGTAGTAATTTCATTTAAACCGGAATTTTTTAACCTTGAATTTATTTTAGGTAATTCATCATTCAATATTAGTTCCACTTGTTTTTTATATTGCAGATAAACACCTTCAAGCAAGGTTAATCTCTCAATTTGCGAATTGGTTGGTTTACCTGAATAATTAATTATTCCTGCATAAATATCACCAATTTTTTCTGCTAACCTAATCTGCCCTGAAATTCTGTGAGGACTAGTCGCCACAAGTTCTTTATGCATTTTTTCCAGTTGTTCTGATAATAATTTCAATTCATCTGCAAATTCTTCCTCTTCAATTTTATTTACTGATTCATCTATTTTTTCTTTAAGATTAGTAACCTGCTTATCTGTGAATGAAACATCTTCAAGTAGATTATATGCATGATTAAGAGTTTCATACTGCAATTGCATATCTTCTTTAGAGTGTATTGTATTTGGATCAGTTTGAAGAATCATTTTCCCTTCATACACTTTTTCATCTTTTTTAATTTTTATTGTGTATTCACCAGGTGGAAAAGTTGGACCGAAAGCTGTCCTAAACGCCAAAAGTGGAGAAGAAGCTTTTACTTTCGGAGGTTTTTTTCTAACTACCCATCTAACTCGGTTTATTCCTTTTTTCTTGCCTGCGGGGAGAGTTTTTACCAGTTCTCCATTTGAGTTATAAATCTCTATTAGACATATCACCAAATATATGGCGTTTTTTAAGATAGTAAGTTATTTCAGCAGCAGTAGTTGGATTGCTTCCAAAAAATTCATGATCTCCGGAAATTCCGTAAGAGAATCTTGGATTAGTAATTGTATATGGTTCTGCAGGAAAAATAGTTATATCTGATTCAATAACTTCATTAGTTAATAAACGAAACGGGGTGATATCATCAATAATTAAAACTCCCCTTCCATGGGTTCCTATTACTAAATCATTTTCAGTTGGATGAATAACCATTTCGTAAATTGGAACTTTTGGAGTATTACCTTCAAAGCGTACCCATTGATTTCCGCCATCGAGTGTGATATATAAACCGTATTCTGTTCCTAAAAAAAGCAAATTTGGATTTATAAAATCTTCTACTATAGTTCTCGCAAATCCTTCAATTGATTCAGTCAGCTAATGAACTCCAGGATTTTCCCAGATCTGTAGTTTTATAAATGTAAACATTTTTATCACCATTTCGGTGTCCATCAAAAACAACGTAAGCTGTGTTTTCATCATAATTACTTGCAGCAACTTTTGAACACCAGGTATTTTTTGGAAGATCAGGAATGTTTGATGTTACATCATTCCAGTTTTTTCCATCATTATTTGTAACATGCAAGATTTCCGTCATCTGTTCCTGCCCAGATAATTTTACTGAGTCTTTTGGTGATTCACTAATTGTATAAATTGTACAATGATTTTCTGCGGTAGAATTATCAATTGTTAATCCACCAGATTCTTCCTGTTTTTGTTTTTCAGGATCGTTAGTTGTTAAATCCGGTGAAAGCTTTTCCCAGGAATCTCCTCGATTGGTTGTTCTGTATAAGATATTGTGAACCAACATATAAAACGCCTTCATTTGTTGGCGAAAAGGTAATTGGTGTATCCCAATTAAATCTTAATTTTTCATCCGGATCATCTGAAAATGGTTTTATTTCTTTTATCTGGCGTGTATCTTTGTAAAAGCGCATCAAATTGCCACCTTGGTATTGCCAGTACAGAATATTTTCATCAGCAGGATCGGGTAAAACATTAAAACCATCACCGTAACCTACTTTATGCCAATCCTGAATTTGTTATTCCACCAAGACTTTCTGAAGGACCTACCCATGAACCGTTATCCTGCAAACCACCATAAACATTGTATGGCTTTTGATTATCAACAGCAATATGATAAAACTGAGAAACAGGAAGATTTTGTGCATGTAGCCACGTGCTTCCACTATCATAAGAAATATAAAATCCACCATCCGTTCCAAGATAAATATGAGAATTGTTATTCGGATTTATCCACATTGCATGAAGATCAGAATGAACATTTCCACCTTCAACAAAGGGTAATGTAAATGAATATCCTCCATCATCACTGACCCAAAGAGTAAATCCTGGTTTATAAATTCTATTTGTATCAACAGGATCAGCAATAAGTAATGAAAAGTAAAATGGTCTTTCACCAACCAGCGGTGATCTTGTTTTTAGCTCCCAGTTTTTTCCACCATCAGAAGAACGGTACAATCCTGTTTTTTCAGATTCAATTGATGTATAAATTACATTAGGATCAGCTTGTGAAAAAGCAACTGCAATTCTTCCCAAGTTCATCATACTCGGTTTCAACTTCTACTATTTCCCATGTTGCTCCACCATCTTCAGTTCTGTAAAGATTGCTTCCCGGTCCTCCTGATCTGAAAGTATAAGGTTTTCTTTGAAAGTCCCACATTCCTGCATAAAGTATATCCGGATTAGCTGGATGCATTGTTAAATCTGCACAACCTGTATTTTCATCTACAAAAAGAATTTTCTGCCAGCTCTTTCCTCCATCTGTAGTTTTGAAAACTCCTCTATCTTCATTCGGTGCCCAAATTCCACCGAGTGCAGCAACATAAACTTCATCTGCTATTATCAGGATTGATAATAATTTTTGAAATATGATCAGTTTCTTTCAATCCAACAATTTCCCAATCATCTCCGCCATTAGTTGTTTTGTAAAGTCCATTACCAACTCCTATGCTGTTGCGTGTCCATGGTTCACCAGTACCAACCCAAACAGTTTCTTTATGTTACTCTGGTCAATTGCAATTGCACCGATGATTTGAATTTCATCTTCAAAAACATCTTTAAATGTTGTTCCACCGTTAGTGCTTTTCCACAATCCACCGCTTGCTGCGCCAACATAAACTAAACGGGATCATCAATCAATGCATCGATTGCTGAAATACGCCCACTCATAACAGCAGGACCAATATGTCTGGCTCTTAATCTCCCCAAAGAAACTTGGTTTTATACTTTTTAATTTGTGCATCAGCATTTGAAATACTTAAAATGAAAAAGCCGAAGCACAAAAATGTTATTGTTCTTTTCATTTTAATTACTCCGGATTTTCACCGGATTCAACGTCTTTTTCAATTTCAACATCTACAGAATCCACAGGAGCAGTTACTTCAGGCATATCAAAAATTGAATCATCTATTTCAACATTGTAAATAATTTCATCAAAAACCATTTGCATAACTGTTTCTCCATCTGACTTTTGTTTCAATTGAAAAAGGGCTTAACATTTCATCAACATATTTATAGTTGCTGAAAATTGTTTCTGCTTCAGTATCCACACCCTGCACTTTCATTCTTGATTTAGATTTTAGAAGCACATATTCTTCAGAATCAATGTAAGAAGTAATAACATCACCATTTGGTCTCGTAAGTTTAAGAACGATATACTTCAATATCATCAATTTCCTCTGTTCCAATAAGCTCAAGCTGCATAACCTTTTTCTTTATAATTGTAAAATATACCGTCATAATCTGCCTGCAGTGAAATTCTATCTGCAATTTCTTCTGTCATTGGCTGCGGATCGGAATTTCCGATAAACGGATTAATTGTCCATCCTGTTTCTCCATCAAACGCAGTTATTATTTCCATTCCCTGGAAAGCAGCTTCTGATTTGAATGACATTGGTCTTTTATGATAATGAGGTAAAAGGAATTTCAAATTGTCCCTGTATAATTTTACCTTTTGTACTGAATGTTTCTGTTGCTAGAAGTTTTTCCTGCCCGATTACTTCAAAATGCTGAGTCAAAATATCATCAACTGATTGTGAAAATGATTGAGAATAAAATAATACAAATAACAATGCTGGAATTATTATAGTTTTCATTGCTTACCCTTTAAGATATTTTTGAATATGATTAGAACTATGTATTTATTTTAATAGTATAAACTAAAACTTCACTGGTTTATTACAAAACGGATTGTATGAAAATGTGATGAGATAATTATATAAATTATAGAGTCTTTAATATACCAGATGAATGGTTATATATTTATTCATTTTTTATGCAATTAATAATTGTGAAGAGTAAATAATCCATTTGCTTAAAAAATAAAAAATGCTTATTCTTATTCTTAATATTTCATTTTGCATCTTTTTGACAGATAAATATTAATTGTTAACCAGATTTGAATATTCAGCAGGTAATATATTTTGATTCATCTTCCGTATAGAATTTAGGATATGGTGTCTCGTCTTAATGCATTGCTTAATACTTTCACTATTTAATAGAAGAGTTACTTATTAATTAACTTATTCATTAACTATAATAGGAGAACAATGTATGAATAAATCATACTTATTCTTTTTCGTGTTTATCCTTGCAGCTGGTTTCTTGTTTACTGCCAGTGCTCAGGATATTTCTGTAAATCCAAATCCACCAATCCAATCTAATGGCCAGCTCAATTATGATGGAACGGATGCAATTACAATTACACATTCTGTTGATCCAGTTTCTGTTGTAGCTGGTATGTCCGTTGCTTGTACTGCTGGTGGTATTACTTCTGACAACCAATATTGGAGATCTTTCGTTTTATCAGATTTTGGTATTACTGATCCCTGGGATATTACGATGGTTGAAATTGGTGTTGAATCTGCAATTGCAGGTAGTGGTGGAGAGCAGCCATTAACAGTTAATCTTTACACTGCTGATACTCCATGGCCAACATTATCTTTAACACCGATTGGTACTGCTACTGTTATGGTTCCTGATCAATCATTAACTCTTTTCCAGATTCCTGTAACAGGAACTGCACCTGCAGGTTCTGAGTTAGTTGTTGAAATTAATATTGAAGATGCAACTACCGGTGCAAATCATACTTTCTTTCTTGGCGCTAATAATACAGGACAAACTGCTGATTCCTGGCTATCATCAACTGGTTGCGGATTACCTGGTCCTCCTGCTGGATTACCAGTTACAACTCAATCAATTGGATTTCCGGATGCACAGTGGGTAATGAGTGTTACCGGTGATGACCCAATACCGGTTGAACTTACTTCATTCACAGCAAACGTTAATGGAAATGATGTTCAGTTAAATTGGTCAACAGCTTCCGAAACAAATAACTCAGGTTTTGAAGTTGAAAGAAATTCAGGACATGGATTTGTAACAATTGCTTTTATTGAAGGTTTTGGTACAACTTCAGAAGTTAATAATTACTCATATGCTGACAACAGCTTAAATGTTGGTTCTTATTCATACAGATTGAAACAAGTTGATCTTGATGGTACTTTCAGTTATTCAAACGTTGCAGCTGTTGAAGTTATTGCACCTGAAGAATACTCTTTAGATCAGAATTATCCTAATCCATTTAACCCCAGTACTATTATAAACTTTAACCTAGCTGCTGATTCTAGAGTTAGCTTGAAAGTTTATGATATACTTGGTACCGAAGTAACAACACTGATAAACAGAAACTTTACTGCAGGTACACACCAGGTTGAATTTAGCGCTGAAAATCTTAATAGTGGTATGTATTTCTATAGATTGGATGCTGCAGGATCTGAAGGACAGGAATTTTCTTCAGTTAAGAAAATGATGTTAATAAAATAATAGTATCTTAACTACTATTAAAACTAAAGCCGGCGCTAACAAAGCACCGGCTTTTTTTATTACGATAAAATACAATCTGCAAATAATTAATTAGGAGAATTCATCAATAATTTGTTGCAGTGTGAATTCTTTCCCCCCGTTATCTCTATCACAAACCTGTTTTATAACAGATTGTAAACGGTCTTCCAGAGTTGGTTTTTTTACCTGGTAAAAAATTCCTGTATATATTGGATCTTCTGAATAAGCCATCTCCAAGGCTTTCAGTTTATCCTCTCTTGGATGATCTGCTGGAAGCGGTTGTAAAATATCCTTTAATCCTTTTGGGCTTAACAAAGGAAAAGTTACACACGGAGAATAGATGTAAACAATAGACATTCCTTTGTGTTTAATTGCCTCAATTAATATTTCTGTTAGTGCTTTTGTATCCACACCATTGGCACGAGCAATAAAGGAAACATCATAAGATAAAAATATAGGTATTGCAGAAAGAGCATCTTCAAAAACACCATAAGGCGAAGTTTTAGTTTTTATTCCATACGGTGAAGTTGGAGAGGTCTGCCCTTTTGTTAATCCGTAAATTTGATTGTCTATGAGGATATAAGTCATATCGACATTTTTACGTGCAACGTGTGAAATATGACCTCCTCCTATACCCAAACCATCTCCATCACCACCAACTGCAAATACTGTTAATTCAGGATTAGCGGCTTTTGCTCCTAAAGCGGTTGGCACAGCACGTCCATGGGTACCATGCAACGAATATGTATTAAGGAAATGAGATAATCTTCCGGAACAACCTATCCCTGAAACTGTAACTATGTTTTCAGGTGCAATATCTAAAGTAACGAGTGCTTTCTGTACGCTGTTAACTATCCCAAAATCGCCGCAACCAGGACACCAGATCGGCTTAATTACGCTTTTATAATCTTGCGATGCTCTCTTCATGAATTATCCTCTCTACTTTTTCAATTCCATTAAAAATTTCTTCAGGAGTAAAAGGGACTCCTTCACATTTATGAATTTCAATTGGTTTTATACCAAATTTTGCTTTTATAAAATGAGCAAACTGTCCAGTAAAGTTTTCTTCCACAATAATGACTTGTTTTAAACCTGAAAGAAAATTACGCACCTGCCTTTCAGGTAGAGGTGAAAGAACTTTAGGCTGCAAGTGGCGGAACAATATTCCCCTCTCTTCTGCAATTAATCTTGCTTCATGAATAGCTCCTTCTGTAGAGCCCCATCCAATCACACCAATCTTTGCTTCCTCTGGTCCTTCATAATCAGGAGGATTTTTTTCTAATGCATCGGCAAGCGCTTGTAATTTTTTAAATCGTTTATTCATCATTTTTGAGTGTGTTTCTGGTAATGAGCTGGCTTTACCTGTTTCATCATGCTCCAGTCCTCCTCCAAGATATTGCCCTCCTTCTGTTCCCGGAGTAGTAATTGGTGATATTCCATCAAAAGTATCGAGATATCTTTTATAACCTTCCATATTTTCTGCTTCAATTCTTCTGGCAATTTCAATTTTTTCCGGTGATGGAATTGAAATATCCCCCGATGCTACAGAACTATCAATTTCAACCATTTTATTAATATCAGGTATTCTTACTGTTGCTTTTCTGTAACCAATTGACTGATCAGTTAGAAGAAGCACAGGCATTTGAAATCGTTCAGCAATATTAAATGCTCGTATTGTTTGATAAAAACAATCTTCAACTGAAGTTGGAGCCAGGATAACGCGTGGGGCTTCACCAGCAGTTCCATAAATTGCAAACTTCAAATCCGATTGTTCTGTTTTAGTCGGCAAACCTGTACTGGGTCCTCCTCGCTGCACATCAACAATAACTAATGGTAACTCCAGCATTGATGCAAGATTTAACTGCTCACCCATTAATTGCAGACCTGGTCCGGAAGTGGGTGTAATTGCCTTTTCTCCTGCAAATGATGCACCGATACATGCGGAAAGCGAAGCAATTTCGTCTTCAAGTTGAATTGCTCTTCCACCAACTTTAGGCATTAAATTAGTTAAGGTTTCGAAAATTGGTGTTGCAGGTGTTATTGGATATCCAGCTACGAAACGGCAACCTGCAGCAATTGCTCCTAACGCAACTGCTTCATTTCCAGATATGAGCATATAGTGCTCTTTGGATTGAGGATCTGCAATTAGTTTAAATTTTCTCTCCCAGTCATTTGATTCTCCTGCTTCATAACCAGCTTTTAGAGCATTTAAATTATTTTCAATTACCTTTTCACCTTTAGAACCATATCTGTCTTTTATCAATTTTTCCAATACATCAAATCCGATATTAAAAAGATTACCAAGGGCACCCAATGCAACAACATTTTTACCAAGCTTGGTACCGTATAAAGTTGTTACAATTTTGTTTAGCGGGATTGGATAAAACTTAACATTTAGATCATGCTTAATCTGAACCTCATCAGGATCATAAATTAGCATACCTCCTTCTTTAAGATCCTTAATTGTTGTATCATAAGCCTGTTGATTAAAAACAATAAGATAATCCACAGCACTGCCGATTGAGTAAATCCGCCCGGGACGAATTCTTATTTGTATCATGGAAAAACCTCCCCGGATCTCAGCGGGATAGGTTATATAAGTAAAAACATGATATGCAGTTCTCGCGGCTGCCTGCGCAAATAGCTCGCCGCAGCTAATCACACCTTCGCCACCCTCGCCGGCTATACGGATAGCGAAATCAATGTTTGAGTTTTCATTTAGATTATTCACGGTAAGTATACTGTAATTGGTTTGAAATTATGTTGGTTATGTGAAACAAGAAAAAAATCTGCATTAATAAATAATTTTTCTTATTTAAACATATCACTTTATTGAATATTAAAAAATATTCTATACCAGATTTATTTCTGGAAAATATAAGAAAATAAATTAATATTGATTTTAGAGAGTATGATATTATGCAGTTGGAATTCAGAAAAATATACTTTACTGATTCTATTTTTTAAACTTCTGAGGTTTACACAGTACATTTTTATTGTTTGAGGACCTTGCACATTTTTTACAATAATATTTTGAATTGGAAACCAGTTTTACAAGTTCAATAGATTTTTTCTCAATTTCCTTTTTGTCCCACTCACATAATGTTTGCTGTTCACCCATCTTTGTACTTTGAAATTCTTCTATTAATCAAAAATTGCGAATAAATTAAATTTATTTTTAAAAGTATAGAAAATATAATTTATTACCAATTTGCTTCTATATTTGAATGTTCTAAGCAATGTATATCATCGGCATTATTTTTAAAAGAAAAGTTAGGCAGTTATCACAGCAACTGCCTAAAAAATTAATTTTCAGGTAAATTTTGAGGAGCTAAAGAAATGTAAGGAGTTTTAGGTTCTTCACCCGGTCTCAGAGCTTCAGGTGCGTAATCGCCTTTTACATCAAGAGATTTAATATACTCGTAAATTGCTCTTGCATCCCTTTCACTCATTTTGTTCACATTCATCCACGGCATTGGTGGTAAGTCCTCTCTTTCATGAAGAATCATCACCCAATCATCTACAGTATAATCCCTGACAGATAACCGAAGATTATTTGGATAAGTTGTACCCCATGGACCTTGCCATCCTAGAGATGATCCGGTTAACCAGTCTTCTTCAGGTATTTTACCATTTGCCTGAAGATAACCTTCCGTATGGCAATCGTTACATCCTCCCACTATTGCCAGGTATCTACCAGCTTCTACCTGGCTTGCAGCCATAATATGCGGGGCAAATTCCTTATTTGTTTCTTCCATATTATCGGTTTTTGGTTCGCAACCGATTAGAAACAGCAGACTGCTGAAGATCGCGATCAAAACTATAATTTTAAGATATTTGAAATAGTTTAAATGTTGCAGCATAGTTTTTCCTCTTTTATTCTTTTAAATAAAATTATTGAAGTATAAAAACGATGAAATGTGTTCAAACATAATATCTGGAAATTATTAATATTTACCAAATATTTGTATTTAGATGTGTTACTGTTAGTTCCTCAGCCTATAAACCTACCTGGAGAGAAAATTGTGATACTTTTCCTAAATCCTTAAAATCAATTAAAGCATAATCGAATCCTGCTTGCTGTTCTCCAAAATTCACTTTCACACCAAAACCAAAAGTCCATTTTTCAACATCATAATTTATTTTGTAACCCAGCCGTGCAAAAATTATTTCGTTCCAGGCGTACTCGCCGCCCAAATTTATTTTTTCAGTATTATCATTTGGATGAACACCATCAATCGCCATTGTAAAGCGGTTCATATCAGAAATTATAAACGGATCCTTTCCACCAACAATATCCATAGCAATTCCAACACGAAATATTAATGGCAGCGGCCACGGTTCTGTTTTAAGTCGTGCATCGGGATTGAAACTACCAGATCCTTGATTTCCATTGCTTAAAGTAATCAAATCTCTTCCTTCTAGTTGCATGTTTCCACCAAAATTGGTCATGCTCATTGCAATAATTAAATCATGAAAACCTGTACGTAAAGTTGTTCCAATATCAACAGCAAATGTGTTTGCAGATTCATTATAAAGATTCTGCTGAACATATTTAACTGTTAATCCAACAGAAAATCTATCCGTTAATGTACGCGCATAGCTTAATCCAACTGATAAATCACTTACATCATAAAACACTCCTGTTCCTTCAGGCTGAATTACAGTTGTAACTTCCTGTTCGCCAGTATTTAAAGCAATTACATTTAATGCAATTACATCACTGGTACTTAGTGGAAGAACAACACCTGCAAAATCATGAGAAATATCTGCAAACCATTCTGAATGAGAAACTGCAAAAGTAAAACTGTTTAAATTTGTAATTCCTGCCGGATTCCAATAAAGTGAACTTACATCATTTGCCAAAGCCGTGAATGAACCACCAAGCCCCATTGCTCGCGCGCCAACTCCAATTTTTAAAAACTGGGCTGCAGTAGTACCAACTTTTGAAAATCCTCCTGCAAAAGCAGCTGATTGCAGTAAGCTAAAAACTATTAAGAATGATATTTTTTTCATTTATAATTTCTCCAAATCCTTTGCAGGTTATTTGATGACAAGAAATTTACCAACTTTCTTTTGCCCGTTCGGCAATGAAACTACATAAACATATAATCCGTAAGCAATAAACTGATCATTGCGTGTACGCATATCCCAAAACATAAATCCTTTAGTATCATTATGATATAGATCTACAATATGATCTCCGGCAACAGTAAATATTGAAACTTTACATTCATTGGGAAGATTATTAAACATTAATTTTTTACCAAACTGAGAAGTTTCCCATTCATTTGAAACAATATACGGATCAGGTACAACGCGAATTTTGTTTAAATCTACCTGCTGCGTTGATGAATATTTTGCTGCACTCGTGCTGAATTCATAATACACTTCTTTTCTAAAAGGTTTATAAGTTAGTATTGTAAATTGATCTCCATGGGAAGGAGCAATTGCCGTATGAACTACAGTATCTCCATAAGCATTACGGTAAACATCAGGTTTATTATTTGTTTGAAGTATCATCCCTGTGTAAGTAGTATCACCGGTAAATTCATCAATAATAACTTTTTCAAAATTCAGTATATCGATATACTTTTCGAAAAATCCCGGGCTACCTGCAGTAAATCCAAATCCTCCCGGGATAAGATCCCATCCAAGCTGGCTGTAATAAAACTTTCTATATTCATGCCAAGGAGCAGTAACTGCAAATTCCATTAACCAGGTATTTTCGCTGACATCTTCAGGATTTTCAGGATCAGTAATAATTTCTATTTTTAAAGGAAGATGATATACTGAGTCTTCATAAGGTATACCGGTAAAATAATCATATAATCGTGCATTTAAGCCACCACTCGGGGAAGTATCAATTGTAATTCTGTAATCATCAACCGTGTAAACATATTCCTGCACAACTTCAGGGCTGCCTATATATCTTTCGTGCGGTTTTGTATTCCAATAAAAGGTGGAAGTATCTGCATTAATTAAAGTCCATCCAACAAACGATGCACCTGAAGGAGTATTGAGAACTGTTAACCTGAATCCATCGGTTACAGGCAGATTATCTTCCGTTTCATTTGAAAATAAATGATGATCCAAGAGAATCGTAGTATCATTTGTTTCCTTAGAAATTCTGTAAAGATTAAATCCAAGAACATAGTTTGTATCAGCTCCAACAATTTCCAAAGTTGAATCAACAAATGTGATAAGATAATCATCCCCAGTGATTGAATCTGGTTCAATAATATCAAGCTTAACAACTCCCTGGCAGATTCCTCCAATTGGAGGGATAGATCCTTCAGGATTCAATTCCGGATCATAAAAAGGAGCGGAATAATTCTGTGGTAACACTCCCGGAGTTACTGATACAGTATGAGATTCCAGAGTTGAATGCCCTAATGCTGATTGATAAGATTGTTCTAAGCTATCGGGGTTTTGGTTTCCTTTATCAAAGGCAGTAACACAATACCAATACTCTATTCCGTTTATTAGATTTTCATCAGTAAAACTGTGTTTTATACCTGTATCATCACCAAGTGATTGATTAAATGCAGGATCAAGTCCCTTAATTCCGTCTATTAAATCAAATATTTTTAAAGGTTTATAACCAATTACATTTCCAAATTGATCAGTAATAGGAGTTCCCCATGTTTTCCCCAGATCTTCACTTCTATATATTTTATATCCTTCAAAATCATACTTGCCAGTAAGGTTATCTTTAGAGTTTTCTGCTTTGGAATCCCAAATAATTCTAACTTGCTTATCATATGCAGTACCTTTAACAACGGGTGTTCTTGGAGGACCGGATCCCTGGTATCCTCTTTCATACATTTGACGGGCTACACGCAAATTCTTCATTAAATCAGTAGTATCTGCTTCAAAGGGAACAGAGCCGGAACTACCCATAACCAATGCAACTGAAGAAACAACTGTTTCTCCAGGTTCAAGATTAATTGGGCCGGTCATTATAAAATAATTTATCGGTGCACCCTCAGGAAAGTAGACACTTAAACTATCGGGATGGGTTTCATCAATTCTGCGGTTTGCGCCATGAAAAAAAGCATTTGGAATTTGCAAATTTGGATCATTTGGATTACTGCTTATAACAGCCCACATTTCATCATCAGTTTTTGGAGCAACTTCCCTGTTAAAGAAATGAAAATCCGTTACACCCATATTTTTCGGAGTTTCAAGAATATTCAAGCCAACAATTCCTAAATCGGTTGGATCATCCGCCCACGCACCATCTTTTTCATTATTGATATCCCACACATAAACAAAATCTCCAATTTGATGTTCATCGTTGGGATCGCTGTCGATCAGATTTATATAATCCTCATTATCAAAATCTGGTCTAAATATTGCGTAATAACCAACGTAAACGCTATCAAGAAATTGCCCACTTTTATTGTGAATTGTGTATTCCCAGATTAGCAAATCCTCTGCATATGGTCTTCCATAAACGTAAGCCGTTTGTTCAACTTCAATTCCAATTTTTCCATCAGGATGAGAATTATCATTATCATCAAAAACTGCATAAATATCTCTATCAGAAACAAACTCACCTTCAACTTCTTCACCAAAGTTTGGTGAAGTCGGATCAATGTTAATCCTAAATTTTCCAGGCCAATGCCTTTCACCGGGAGTTTCAATCCAGCTTCCACTTTCATTAAAATATCCTTCAGGCCAGGTTTCCGGATTATCACTCATTGCCAAAAATGGTGTTTCATCAGGTGGAGGAGCTGTTACATCACCTGAAAAATTTTGTCCTCTCGATCCATCCTTAGGAACCCAATCATATTTATCAGTAGTACCACTTACAACGGATGTAATAACATTGCCTTTTGTTGCAACTATTAATCCCAATCCAAAACTATAATGTGTTTGAGGTCCCGCATCAGCTGGCCACCTTATCGCTTCGTTAAAGTATTCGTGGAAGCTTGAAAGAATTCCATAATTACCAAGATAATTAGCAACCTGTCCTTTATTCATAATTCCAACACCACGTTCTTCCGCTGAGACAAGTTTTTGGAGCTGGGGAGGTTCTTCATGGCAGCTATTACAGCTAGGTACCTGCGCATTTAGAGTTACAGAATAAAGCACAAATAAAACGAAAATATATACTATATTTTTTAATCGCTTACGCATAAAAATTTCCTTCGTTTACAATAATATCTGAAGCCCAAGTTTTATTATTCTAGGAGGACCAATATGAGCCGGATTATGATTTGCATCGGGAGAAGAACCTACCAAGCCCGCCAATCCAGTATCAAAAGGTTTCCCTGTTCTTGAATAAACAAATATTACATTTTCTGTATCAAATATATTTGTTGCTTCAAGAATTAAGGATAAAGCCAATCCACCAAGCGGTATTTTCTGCATCAATCTAAGATCAACAGTTGATGTCCAGGATTTCCTTCCAGAATTTATATCAATTCTTACAGTAGGATCTACATAAGGTGTATATGGAAGACCGCTGTTAGCTCTTAGTATTACATTCAAATTAAAATTTGAAAAGAGATTCATCCCTAAAACATCAATACCCTTTCCTTCCGGTACAAAGAAGTTAAGATTTAGTGCTACTTTATGCCGCTGGTCAAAATCAAGAAAATATTCCTGATGTGGAATTTCTTCCTGTGCAAATGCATTAAAATAACCACCCAGGGGTTGTGAGTTATTACCTTTGGCAACCATGTATGTATAATCCAGTGAACCGGAAAAATATTCACTGTAACGTTTATATAATGTGAGGTCAATTCCCTTAACACTTGCATAATCAGAATTGTAAAAAACAACATAATCCTGCGAGAGATAACTTACCTGAAGGGTAGATAGCAAATCCGTAATATCTTTATACCAGGCTGTAGCATCCAAAGCCCATTCTTCACTTAAACCGTATTTAATTCCTGCTTCAAATGAAATAGTTTTTTGTGCTTTCACATTAGGGTTGCCTATAAGAGGAAGAGACGTACTTATATCTCTCCTGCTGTTATAATATAGTGAGTTGTAATCAGGATTTTGAAAAAAATGCCCGTATGAAAAATGAAGTACAGCATTCTCTGTTATTGGATGAGCTAAACCAATTCTGGGGCTTATCTGTGTTTTAGGATCAACCTCAACTTCTTCTGCAAGTACCCAGTTGTTATTTTCATCAAAATAGCCAAACCTGTTTATATCAGGCCACATACTGGCTTCCGGATCAACATAATCAAACCTTAAACCAACGTTTATAATTAAATAATCGTATTCAATTTTATCCTGCAGATAAGCTGCAAATTCAATGGGTGTACGGTTATAAATATCTTTAAATTGTGCACCTGAAGGCCATGGTTCAGATTCTTCGTGAACATCAATTTCATGGCGTACCAATTCTAACCCCGCTTTAAACTGGTTATGCAAATTTGCCTGTAAAGTAGCATCAATTTTACCGCGCAGTGTAACTGTACTGTTATCTGCATATTCTGAATCATCTCCATCTACATAAAAATAAACTGTTTCTCCTGTTCTTCCCATTTCATACTGTGATGGCAGCTTATCTCCAACCTGTAAAATTGATTTATTTTCAAAGCGGGAAAGATTTACTTTATAAAATAAACTGCTGTTAACTGTATGTGTAAAAATTAATCCAACCCGATTTGAATTTACTTTCCGGTGTGATTGATGATCACTTAAGTATTTCCATGCATGGCTGTAGTTTTGATATTCTCTTTCAGTTAACTGCCCGGATAAAGCAAGTTTAATTGTCGGAGTTAGATAATATGTTAGCTTTCCAAAACCATCTCTTTCAAGATTGTATCCATGAGGAAGATAACTATCTTCATTTCTATAAATTCCTGAAAGGAAGAAAGTCAGATTGGATAAAATAGGTCCGCTAAACGATCCGATTAATGTTCCCGGAAGCGGAAATGAAAGATCATCATAAATGCTTTTACTATTATATTCATACTGATCTTCAACACCATTAAAAGGATTGGCAGATCTGTAGGGAGAATTATTTAGCATCGGAGATGTGTATTCTAATTTGCCATGAAATTGTTTACCGCCATCCTGTGTAACAATATTTACGATGCTTGACATTGCATCGCCGTATTCAGCATTAAAAGTACCGCTGATGACAACCATTTCATTTATTGCATCGCGGTTTAATGTACCAGAAAATCCTCCGTATAAAGGTTCATCCACTTTAACACCATCTACCATGAATGCAATCTCACCGGTTCTTCCACCTCTAACATGAAGTTCACCATTTTCATCAGTTGTAAATCCTGCTTTAGTAGTCAGAATATCCTGAATACTGGTAACGGGCATATTTAAAATTTCTTCAGAATTCAGCACTGCAAGTTTTGAAGTAATATCCTTTTGAACAAGCGGGCGTTCAGCAACAACAACAATTTCTTCTTCCATTTCCAAAACCTGTTCTTCCATAATGAACTCAAGCTTTGTTGTAAGATCTGCTACAATGCGAACATTATTAATAGTATAGGTTTTATAACCAACCATGGAAGCTTTAACTGTATAATATCCGGGTGGAATGTTTAAAATGAAGAATTCACCATCAAGGCTGCTTGCCG
This sequence comes from uncultured Ignavibacteriales bacterium, assembly GCA_963714405.1. Lineage (GTDB taxonomy): Bacteria > Bacteroidota > Ignavibacteria > Ignavibacteriales > Ignavibacteriaceae > JAZGGS01. The sequence goes on from CAVQOH010000006.1 coordinate 30,598, forward strand.
CACCAAGATTTGTCCCGATGATAATAATATTGCAGCCTGGCAAAGGTTCATTAGTAGAAGCATCAATAGCTTTACCGGAAATTTTTCCTGTAGTACCACCAAAAATTATAAATGGCAAAAAAAGAAAAAGTGCTAGCGTTAAAAATCCAGTAATTTCTGCTAATTTGTTTTTCACGGATATTCTCCCAGAGAATAAATTATAATCTCAACTAAATTTGATCTAAATATAAAAACCTTCCGAAGATATAAAAACAATTACCTTTCCTACAAAATTCGTAGAAATAAATGAACTTTGTAAGGTAATAATTTGCAACTGAATACCTTCAAAAGGTTTTGCATAATCTGTACAATACTAAGAAAATATTTATTTCATTAATACCATTTTCTTACTTATTAAAACATTTCCTGCTTTTAATGTGTAAAGATACATTCCTGAAGGTACTATTTTACCAGTGTTATCTTTACCATTCCATTCTACAGAATGATTCCCTGCAGATTGAAAATTTGAAACAAGATTTCTTATTTCTCTTCCAAGTAAATCGTGAACAGTTATAGAAACCTGGCTTGCTTCAGTTAATTTGTAAGATATTTGAGTTGAAGGATTAAAAGGATTAGGATAATTTTGATTCAAAACATAATCATCAGGTAAATTACCGTTTGTGTTGTCATCAACAGAAGAAATCACTGATTGTACAATCAGGTTATCAAAATATCCCGGAATTCCATATCCTGTTCCCTGTGAGAAACTGAAAAATCCAAATTGCCCGGCACTCATTCTATCATCGCCCGTATCGTAAATCGGGCAGCCAAGTAACTCATTTCCATCAAAATAGCACCAGTAAGCTGTTGTATCAGCATTTATGGTGCGTGCAACTAATTTGATATTATGCCATCCATCAGCAGTTGGAATTCCTCCGGGAATATCACTTTCAGGGAATGAATATTCAAATGTGTATGTAAATGTTTGCAGATCAAAATGATTGTTGTAAAGACGAATTCTAGGATATGGAACAGGATCAAAATCAGCAGCAAGTTTTATGTAAGTTCCAATTGAACTATCAGCGTAAGCAACAACTCCAGTATAGGCAGATCCATCAGGATGATTTACATAACAGTAAACATCTGCTTCAATTGAATAATTCTGCAAACTTGTTGAACCGTTTAGTGAAACAGCAACTCCGGTGTAAGAGGTATCAGCATCCTGTAAGAAACCTACGTAAGCATCTCCTCCGCTAAGAGGAATAGGAACACTATCCATAGAAAGTGCGGTTACAATTTCTTCATTTGGAAAGAATGCTTCCCAATTTGGATCAGCAATACCAGTTTCAAAATCTTCGGTATAGATCGGCTGTGCAATTGAAAAGTTTGCTGCAAACATGATTATGAAAAAGAGACTGCAAATTGTAAATAATTTTTGCATATTTTATCTCCCTCGGTTGGTTGTTAAAAAAATATTTCTTTTTAATTTGTTCTTAATTCATAACAAATTAACAAAAAATAAGCTAAATAGTAAAGGGTATTTTAAGAACCGCCTTAAAAAATACTGAATTGAAAGTAAAAGGGTATTTTGAGATTTGTTTATCAATTATTAAATGATTCTTAATTACAGATTACTTGCGTTAAATGTATCACCCTGGTTTATATCACCTGTTCTAAATCCTTTATAAAACCACCGTTTTCTTTGCTCAGAAGTTCCATGCGTAAAACTTTCAGGAACAACGTGTCCTTGCATTTTTTTTTGTATTCTATCATCTCCAACAGCACTTGCCGCATTTAAAGCTTCTTCAATATCTCCCTCTTCAAGAAGATTATTTAGCTTTTCTGTGTAATGCGCCCAAACACCTGCATAAAAATCAGCTTGAAGCTCTAACCTTACCATGTATTTATTAAATTCTTTTTCACTTAATTGCGTTCGCATTGACATAACCTGTTCTGTTACACCTGCAAGATTTTGAACATGATGCCCAACTTCATGAGCAATAACGTAAGCCATTGCAAAATCTCCCGGTGCATTAAATTTTTGCTGCAGTTCTTTCTGGAAAGAGAGATCTATGTAAACTTTGTAATCACCCGGGCAGTAAAAAGGACCCGTGGCCGAACTGGAAAATCCGCAAGCTGATTGAACGCTTCCGTTGTATAAAACTAATTTTGGATACTTATATGAAGCACCTTCCTGCCTGAATATACTTCCCCAAACATCTTCAGTTTCTGCAAGTACTACGGAAACAAAATCAGCAAGCTCTTGTTCTTCCGCTGTTCCCTGGTAATTTGTAGTAGTGCTGCTGTTATCAAGTTGAACATTATCTAACAGTTCTAACGGATTTCCACCAAGCAGATAGACAATTAACATTACTACAATAATTCCAACACCGCCTCCGGCTATTCCTGATTTTTTACCACGGCGGTCTTCAATATTTGTACTTTTTCTTCTGCCTTTCCAGCGCATGAGGTTTTCCTTTAAGGTTAAATTAAGATGATGAGCAATTTAGTAAAATTTTATAAATGAAGTGATGAGTAAGAGTAATTTTATAAATATTTGGAAGAGAATTTACAGCCGTGCTGAACTTTCTTAATAAACACGTTGACCTAATTATTTATTTACTTCCATTTAAAGGCTGACTTTATTTTTCCACTTCCCTTCAGCAACGCCATTCGGCCGTTTCTTTAAAAGGTCAGGTTGAGTTGCTAGTCAGCAATGCAGAATAGAACACAACTGCCAGTGATTAAAAATTAATTTTGCCATCAATCATTTTTTCTCGATCAATCCAGGAGTCAATTCTTCTGATTGCTCTACAATCGATCCTTCAAAGTTTATGCGGGAATCGTTTACATTAACAAGCTCATTCAATTCGTAGACATTGTGATAACCATACCCATAGAGGTTTATGTAAGTTGGGATATTCAGCGCCATCATTAGTGGTTTTTCCTGTGAGTTGAACTGTGCAGTTATGATGCTGCCCGAGCTAGTTATTGGCATAGCAACTTTGGATGCAAAATCAGTCTGGTTACCATCGAAATTATTGTTGCAGTAGATTAGTATTATTGTCTCAAAGGAAGGAATGACTTCCGCCAGATTGTTCTGTGTAAAATCAGTGAAACTCAGGTGCTTTGCTCCCTTCACGTGAATCCGCTCGTAACGAAAAGTTGAGCGGGTATCCAGAATAATTACCCCCGGTTCCTTGCTCATCTTTAGGAACGTATTGAGATCAATCAATCGCTTTTCGCGATGGGTCTCAACTTCTGCGACAAGGTTCTTGAAGTCATTGAAACTGACTTTAGCTTTGGGGTAGGAATTGTCTTGTGCTATAACCGCGCTACCAAAGAGCAGCACTGCATATACTGCAAGTATTTTCGTATTCATCAGTCTGTCCTTTCTATTTCTTAGGATTTCGGTGGAGCCGATAATCTGCTGTCCAGAATTTATGCTGAGCTTGTTGAAGCACAACAAGCTTTAATTGATCTCTGTCTTATTAAATTTTTACGCTCTCTTGAATTTTTACTTTTTTAAGCGGTTATGTTGCCCTTCATATTTTACTAGTCTTGCACATTTGTCATTGTATTTGCGTCACGAATTATTTGCCATCGCCCGTTACGTTTTTCTAAAATAGAAAGAGAATGTCCTGCCATTCGTGTAGTAGGATCACCATTTTTTGGTGAACATAAAAGATTCGATTCAATCCATATATAAGCTTGTTCGCCAAATATTTTTATTTCACGAAGTTTACTATCGAGATCATAATTTATCGGTGAATCTTCAGGTGAGCCACCTGCAGCTGCTTGGGCAAACGATTCCTTGTCCATTTCGCCTATTCCAGGTACAAAAAATACTGCATCATCAGCAATGCATTGACGAGCTAATTCCAAGTTTCCTTCAACTGTAGACTTTATCCAATTATCGAATAAGGTACGTATTTCTTGTTCATCATTCATTTTCTTACTCCTCAGTTTAAAACTTATGATTAATAAGTTCTATATGAGCAACATAACGGCCTGTTATGTTAAATAACAACAGCCGTTTGAGTTCTCTTTATTATTTATTATTTAACTAAGAAGAAGTAACATCCTGTTATTCGTCGTCTTAAGCGACAAGAGCTTTTTCGTTATAAGTGAACCGGGCCGCATTCTTGCTGAACGCAATTTATTTTTATCTGACTATTGCACGCCGTTAGCCGCGGTCACCGGTTCTTCAAGCTGCTTTATTTATTTCGTACTCTTCTTCTTTTTCTGTTATTGTATAAACCTTCATCATCAGCTTCCGGGCTACTGCTACTATTGCCTTCTGTTTGCTTCCGCTTTTCTTATACACTCTTTCAAATTTATCCAGTAGACTTCCATCTTTTCTTACTGCTACCCAGGCTAACTGTATGATGATTGATCTTAATTGTTTATTTCCTACAAGTCCTGTTCTGCTTCTTATTATTTCTTCTCCGCTGCTGTGTTCTCCTGGTGTTAATCCAACATAGTGAACAAGCTTCTCTCCACTTTCAAATCTTCCTTTCATATCAAACAAGTAAACAACTAATCTTACCGCACTTACTATCCCAATTCCATTTATCTTTTCTATCCGTTTAATTCTTTTGCCCAGTTCTTCTTCTTCTGATATTTCTTCTATTCTTTTTTCTGTGTCTCGTATCTGTTCTTTTACATAGTCATATTCAGATAGAAGTGAGCTGAAATTTTTTGTTAAAGATTTCTTCCTGAAATTTTACTTCCCGTAATTTTTCAATCATCTTTTTATTCCACTTCTCCCACTTCAACGGATGATTTTTTGCTTCAAGTATTGATCTTACTTGTCTTAGTATCTGTCCTTCAGTCTCATCTTTTCTTTATCATATATTCTGAACAGATGATCTGTATTCACGTATCTTTATTTCGGGACCTTTACTTCTCTTAGCAATCCACTTGAATGCTGGAATGCAAGTTTCCTGGAATCAATTTTATCTGTTTTTACTACACTGCCGTCTCGGTATATTCTGTTTGTTGGTGTTACTATTATTTTATATCCTCTTTCGTTAAAGTAATCGTAAATCCAGAATCCGGAGAAACAGCATTCATATACAATATGTAAAAGAGCATCTTTGTAATTATCAGACTAAAAACTTTTCCAGTTCCTCAGCTACTGGTTGCATACTAAAAGTCTTTAATTCCAGATCATATGTCCTTACTGTAACTACCCATCTTTTTTTATGAACATCAATACCAACATAAATTTCTTTGTTTTCAAAGCAATTTTTCATTTTGAGTCCTCCTATTTTTTTAGAGAACTCAATTTAATTACTTATTTAAACATACGTTCTTGCGCCTAACCCAGTTTACCCCGCCTTGGCGGGGCCGCCCAGCTTGTCCGCCGAAGTTTTTAACGAAGGCGGAAACAAGAGAACCGAGTAAAACCTGCCTGCCGGCAGGCAGGCACAATTGCCGATGATTAAGCCGTAGGTGCTTATCTTTTCTCGTAAGCACCGAAGGCAAGTTAATTAATTAGAACGAACACTTTGAACAAAATCTTTAACTAAAATACAATTTCATAAATCTTAAAAACACCGAACTAAAACTGCGGTCGGGTTGAGGCGCTTGTTATATGGCTTTTTAATTACACATCTAACCTGGTATCTCCAACATTATGAATTAATTCCCCAAAATAAAGGCAATACAATGCTAACTCACCATCTAAATATATTTTCTGTTTCTCATGAACTGGCAACTCAACTAATTCATCTTCATTAACAAATGGAGCTAAAATTATTGCAATATTTTTTGTGAATTTAAAAATTTTATTCAATAAGATATCTGACTGAGGTTTTGTATTTGAATTCCTAAATCTATAATTATGTTCTCCTTCCAAAAGATTCCAATCAGGATCAAGAAAGGCAGCATTGATATTTGATGTTTGATCAAGAATTTTATCATCTAAGCAACTTCCTAAAACAAATTTTACTTTATTTTCTAAACCAGCTTTCTTTACATTTTGTCTTGCTTGACTTTGATTTGTTTCACTAATATCAATTGTAACTATTTTTTTTGCTATACGGGCTAAAGAAATAGTTGTAAATCCCGCACCAGTACAAGTTTCAAGAATAATTCTATCTTTAAATCGTTCTGCGATTTTTGATGTAATTCTTCTATCAATTCCCATGATAAAAGTGTTTTCATCAGCTAAATAATTATCACCAAATTTTTTATAAATTAATTCTGATTCCATATTTTTTAGCCATATAACGGCATTGTTCCTAAGCCGAAGCCCAACGCAACAATGTTCTTTTTAGTAAATAACTTTTTAGTTTAAAACTATCTATTACTTACAAACTACGCTTAAAAATAAAGCCGAAACGGAACTACAGACTTTTATTTAATACAAATGCCGGATGCGAAAGTGCTTTCAGCTTGAGGCACAGGTTAGGCAATTTTATTACTATTCTCTTTTTACAGCTAAAAATGTCCCAATATTAATATACACCGGATCGAAAGCTCCAAGATACCTACCTCCATAAAACTTATTTCCATCCATAATTCCATCCAGATAAATGAATAATCTTCCATTAGCATTCAATAAATAACATACATTCATTTGGATGTGATATTCTCCATACTGCGAAGAATGTTTTTGTCCATCAATAAATCCAGTACCATATTCAAATGCACTATCTGGTTGTACAACTGCTATATTTTTCCTACCGTAGATATGGTTATCTTTTAAATAAAAACTTAAACTTCCTTCGGCAACAAGATTTGAATCCATATCAAATCCTTGATAGTCATAGATTGCTAATGAATCATCAGGTGGAATAATTTTTCCAATAAAAATATTCACGGAATTAGAAGTAATAACTTCATTTGTATTAAAAGTAGCTTTCGCATAAAGCACTAAAGTATCCGTTTCAACACAAATTTGTTCCAGATATAAATATTTTTCAAAAGGCGGTTGACTAAATTCGGCAATCATTAAAGTATCTGAATATAGATCGGAATATTTTCCAAATACTTCAATCTTGCTTAACGTACTTTGCAAATTAGTTTCAACTTTGATGAGTATACTATCCAATTCTTTTGCATTTGAATTATTAGTTGGAGAAGTGATCATTATTTCTGGAATAATAGGTACAACCGTAGGTTCTTCATTACAAGATATAATCGACAATAGAAGTAGTAGAATTATATTTAATAACTTTTTCATTTTGATTGCCTAACCTAGGCTTATACTGCTTTAAAGTTGCAATATTAACCCGGTTTGATTTTATAATATTATTACAATTAAGTTGTAATATTACTTTAGTTAATGATTCAATATCTTTTCTTTTTACTTTAACAACAAATAATTTCTTAGTCATATTAAAGGTTATATTCATCATTATTGTAGAATATTACCCTGAAATAAAATAGTTATTTCCGACATTTTATGAATTCATCTCCAGATATTTGTTACCACCAAATCAACACGCAACCTGCGGTATGCAGGTTCCCCTGCCAGAACAGTAAGAGGATTAAAAGGGGGTACATAATTTTTTTATTAAATTATGTTAAAAAGTTTGCAATATCAATAATTAAGCTTATAATTATTAAACTTTACATGTATTTTTATTTTGTGAATTAGAAAAACTTCCCATCATTTGGCAGCAGGTGATAAGAATCATATTTAAAACTAATTTTATTTACCATTGTGCCTGTTTTATAACTATTTTATATCTTTGTATTTAATAAAAAAAGGTTTTTTTCTAAATCATCTTTGGATTTAATGAATAAGCTGGCTGATACAAAAGTTAAAAAGCGTAATGCGGAACATTCAACAATAATTGCTGAAAAGAATGTACATATTGGTGAAGGTTTTTTCACCGTCATAGCAGGTCCCTGCGCACTGGAAAGTGAAGAGATAGCAGTTCAAACTGCCATTGCTGTTGAAAATGCCGGTGCGCAAATTTTCCGCAGTTCACTTTTTAAGCCCAGAACATCCCCCTATACCTACCAGGGATATGGTTTTGAGGGAATAGAAATCTTAAGAAAGATAAAAAAAGAAACCTCCCTTCTTATCGAATCTGAAATTTTAACAACCGAGCAGCTAGAAAATATTGGTGATGAACTTGATATTATAAGAATCGGTTCACGAAATATGGATAACTATGAACTGCTTAAAGAAGTTGGTAAAACAAATAAACCAATTCTGTTGAAAAGAAATATGAGCGCTACTTTAGAAGAATTTCTTTTAGCTGCTGAATATATTTTATCTGTTGGAAATGAAAATGTTATACTATGTGAGCGCGGAATTAGAACTTTTGAACCTTATACAAGAAACACTTTAGATATTTTAGCCGTACCAGCACTAAAGGAACTTACCCATCTTCCTGTAATTGTTGACCCTTCCCACAGCACAGGAAAGCGAAGTCTTGTTCCTTCAGCAAGTAAAGCCGCCATTGCAGCTGGTGCAGACGGATTGATAGTTGAAGTTCATCCGGTTCCTGAAAAAGCTTTTTCTGATGGGGAACAATCACTTGATCTGGAAACTTTTGCAAAACTGATGAAAGAGCTTAATGACCTGGCTAAGGTAATTGGTAAGAATACCGGTAAACCGGTTTTAGCATAACTAAAATTATCTTAATTATATACTTAAAAATTATTATTAAAAAACCAACCCGTTTAAAATAATTTTAGTTCAAATTGAATCTTTTAAATTATTCTTTATAAATTAGCATTCAACAATTTTTGATTTTTGTACATCTTATAAAAAGTAATTGATTCTCCGGACTTATCTAAATGATTAAAATTAGAAAAGGGTTAGACCTTCCTATAAAAGGCAAACCGGAACAAAAAATCTCGCAAAGTAAAGATCCTTCTACAGTTGCGCTGCTTGGCCCCGATTATGTTGGAATGAAACCAACTATGCAGGTCCGGGTAGCAGATAAAGTAAAACTTGGGCAGGTTTTATTTACTGATAAGAAAAATCCTGCAATTAAATTTACATCCCCCGGCGCAGGAGAAATTAATTCAATTCGCCGTGGTGAAAAACGTGCTTTACTTTCGGTTGAAATTAAACTATCTGGAAATGAAGAAATTACTTTTAATTCTTTCTCAGATGAGCAGATTAAAGAGCTGCCGAGAGATACAATTATTAAGCAGCTTTTAGAATCGGGATTATGGGTTTCTTTCCGTACAAGACCATTTTCTAAAATTCCTGATCCATCTACAAATCCTCATTCAATTTTTGTTACTGCAATTGATACCAACCCACTTGCACCTTCAATTAATAAAATAGTTAAAGGGCAGGAAAGAGATTTTGCAAATGGTCTGATCTTAATATCAAAATTAACCGATGGTAAATTGTTTGTCTGCAAAGCTCCGGGAACTGATACACCAGTTATTAATATACCAAATATAGTTGTAGAAGAATTTTCTGGTCCGCATCCTGCTGGAAATGCTGGTACACACATACATTTTTTAGATCCTGTAAGTCGTTCCAAGACAGTTTGGCATATTGGCGTGCAGGATGTTATAGCAATTGCAAAATTATTTGAACATGGTAAAATTCATACTGAAAGAATAATATCTCTCGGTGGTCCTTCCGTTAAAAAACCAAGATTAATAAAAACCCGCATTGGTGCTTCAACTGAAGAAATATTAGGTAATGAATTAAATGAGGGAGAGAATCGTATGATTTCCGGTTCAGTTCTTTCCGGTTTTGAAGCGAATGATTCTCTTGGATTTCTTGGCAGATATCATCAACAAATTTCAGTAATTCCTGAATACAGAAAACGAAAATTTTTAGGTTGGATGAATCCCGGGTTTAATCAATTCTCAACAAAAAATATTGTTCTTTCAAAATTAATTCCGCGTAAGCAATTTAATTTTAATACAAGTGTTTTTGGAGAAGAAAGAGCAATAATACCCAGCGGAGGTTATGAAAGAGTAATGCCAATGGATTTAGAACCATTGTTTTTATTAAGAGCACTGGCTGTAAGAGATATTGAAGATTCGGAAGCTCTTGGATGTCTTGAATTAGATGAAGAGGATCTTGCTCTTTGTGCTTTTATTTGCCCAAGTAAATTGGAATTTGGACCAATTCTAAGAAGAATGTTAAACATGATAGAAAAAGAAGGTTAAGTAATTGAAATTTCTCAGGAAGTTTTTAGATAATCAATCAAAACATTTCAAGGAAGGCGGAAAGCTTGCAAGATTGCATCCCTTGTATGAAGCCTTAGATACTTTTGTATACTCAACTGGCACTGTTACAAAAGGCGCACCACATGTAAGAGATGTTTTAGATTTCAAACGATTAATGACCTGGGTTGTTATCGCTTTAATACCCACGGTTATAATGGCTCTCTATAATACTGGCCTTCAGGCAAATCTTGTGCTATCACAAACAAATGGATCAGAAGTAAGCGGATGGCGTGGTGCAGTTATCAGTTTTCTTGGAACTGGTATAAATCCTAATGATATACTTAGTAATATTGTTCATGGTGCACTATACTTTTTCCCAATTTATTTCATCACGTTAGCAGCAGGTGGAATTTGGGAAGTTCTTTTTGGTACAATTCGTAAACATCCCATAAGTGAAGGATTTTTAGTTACTAGTTTACTCTTTCCACTAATACTTCCACCAAATATTCCGTGGTGGCAGGTAGTCCTTGGTATCTCATTCGGTGTTGTAATAGGTAAGGAAATTTTTGGTGGCGTAGGGATGAATGTTTTAAACCCAGCTTTAACCGGAAGAGTATTTTTATATTTTGCTTACCCTGCAGAAATTTCCGGCGATGCAGTGTGGGTTGCTGTTGATGGTGTAAGTCGTGCAACTCCTCTTGCAGAATTAGCTGATCCTGTACTCAAATTATCTGTTACCTTAAAAGATGCAATAATTGGCATCATTCCTGGTTCAATGGGTGAAACTTCTGTTATTGCATGCTTAATCGGTGCTATTATTCTTATAGTATCACGAATTGGTTCCTGGAGAATAATGCTTGGCTCGGTAGTGGGAATGGCAGCAATTGCCTTTTTATTTAACATCATTGGAAGTGAAACAAATCCGATGTTCCAGGTATCACCACTTTGGCATTTTGTTTTAGGCGGTTTTGTATTTGGTACTGTGTACATGGCAACTGATCCAGTAAGTGCAGCTCATACCCAAAAAGGTCAGTATTATTACGGATTACTGATTGGAATGCTTACAGTTATGGTAAGGGTTGTTAATTTAGGATTTCCGGAAGGCATAATGCTTGCGATTTTATTTGCAAATGTTTTTGCACCGGTTATAGATAAGGTCTTTGTAAATAAGAATATCAAGAGGAGACAACTTAGAAGTGTCTAACGATAGCATTAAAAAAACTGTTCTTGTAGTTCTTGGAATTTGTCTTGTGTGTTCGCTACTTGTATCAACTGCAGCAGTAAAATTATTTCCCTTACAAGAAATAAATAAAAAACTCGATAAAGTGAAAAATATTCTTGTTGCCGGTGAGCTGTACTCTGAAGGAAGTAACATTGCAGAAATTTATAATGAAAAAATTGAACCGGCGTTAATTGAAATATCTACTGGTGAACAGTGTAAGTGAGGATAAATTTGATGGACCATTGAGTATAGAGAATTTTGATATAACATTATTATCAAACCATCCTAAATATGGCCGAACAATACCGCAAGAAAACGATCTTGCAAATATCAAAAAATCACCAAAATACATGCTTGTTTATTTTGTTATGAATGGAGAAGAGCTAAACCGAATAATCTTACCTGTTTATGGAAAAGGATTATGGTCTACAATGTATGCTTTTCTTGCACTAGATAAAGATCTTAAAACAGTAACCGGTGTAACTTTTTATGAGCATGGTGAAACTCCCGGACTGGGCGGTGAGATTGAAAACCCACGGTGGAATGATCTCTGGAAAGGTAAGCAAGCATTTAACGATAACAACGATGTTCAGCTCAAAATTATTAAAGGAACGGTTGATCGAAATAAACCGGAAGCAAAATACCAGATTGATGGATTATCAGGTGCAACTATAACTGCAAGAGGTGTGGATAAAATGATTAAATTCTGGTTAGGTGATGATGGCTATGCTCCCTTCCTTAATAAAATTAGGGAGGAAAAGAAATGAAAAAGTACAGCAAAGTATTATTTGATCCAGTATTTAATAATAATCCCATAGCTCTTCAAATTCTTGGTATTTGTTCTGCTTTAGCTGTTACAACTAAACTTGAAACTTCAATTGTTATGTCTATGGCAGTAATATTTGTTACTGCACTTTCAAACTTTGCCGTAAGTTTAATTAGAAATCATCTTTCATCCAGTGTAAGAATTCTGGTTGAGATGACAATAATCGCATCACTTGTAATCATTGCCGATCAGATTATTAAAGCATACGCTTATGATATTAGCAAGCAGCTCTCAATTTTTGTTGGATTAATCATTACAAATTGCATTGTTCTTGGAAGAACTGAAGCTTTTGGCTTAAAAAATCCTCCTCTCATCAGTTTGCTTGATGGCATTGGAAATGGACTTGGCTACAGTTTACTGTTATTGATTGTTGGATTTTTGCGGGAACTTATTGGAATTCAGGAAAACTTCTTGGGAATAGTATTTTACCTTTAATCACCGAAGGTGGCTGGTATATCCCAAACGGCTTATTCCTTCTTGGCTCCAAGTGCATTTATTATTATTGGATTATTAATCTGGATGCTGCGGGAATGGAAACCGGAACAGGTTGAGGAGGAATAAAAAATGTTTGAACATTATATAAGTATATTTGTAAAATCAATTTTTATTGAAAATCTTGCTCTTGGATTTTTCCTTGGAATGTGTACTTTCCTTGCCGTTTCAAAAAGGGTTAACACAGCGTTAGGTTTAGGAATTGCTGTTGTTGTTGTTCAGGCAATTACTGTTCCGGTTAATAATCTTAATCTATCAGCATGTATTAAAAAAAGGCGCACTTGCGTGGGCAGGAATTCCTGATGTAGATTTAACTTTTCTTGGATTGCTTGCTTACATAGGTGTAATTGCTGCAATGGTACAAATACTTGAAATGGCTTTAGATAAATATGTTCCTAAACTCTATACACGCACTGGGAATATTTCTTCCCGTTAATAACAGTTAATTGTGCAATACTCGGCGGCTCACTGTTTATGGTTGAAAGAAATTATAATTTTGGCGAAAGTGTTGTATTTGGATTTGGTTCAGGTATTGGCTGGGCTCTTGCAATTGTTGGGCTTGCAGGAATAAGGGAAAGAATGAAATACAGCAATGTTCCGAAAGGATTAAGAGGATTAGGGATGACATTTATTATTACCGGTTTAATGGCAATGGCATTTATGTTGTTCTCGGGAATTCAATTATAGGAATTAAATTAGTTTATGACTGGAATTGATTTAATACTTGTTCAGTGTGTTAATGTTCACGCTTATTGTTTTACTGCTGGTAGTTGTAATTCTTATTGCAAGATCAAAACTCGTGGCAAGCGGTAATGTAAAAATTACAATAAATGATGAAGAAGACAATGCCATCGAAGTTCCCGTAGGGGATAAACTTCTAAACGTTCTTGCAGATAAAAAAATCTATCTTCCTTCTGCATGCGGCGGTGGCGGAACTTGCGGCGAGTGTAAAGTTATTGTTAAAGAAGGTGGAGGTGATGTTCTTCAAACTGAAACATCAAAACTTAACAGGAAACAAATCAGAGAACATTACAGGCTTTCCTGCCAGCTTGCAGTTAAAGATGATTTATCTCTTGAAGTTCCTGCAGAACTATTCGATATTAAAAAATGGGAATGCACTGTCCGTTCAAATCATAACGTTGCAACTTTTATTAAAGAACTAGTTCTTGAACTTCCTGAAGGCGAAGATGTAAATTTCCGTGCAGGTGGTTATATTCAAATTGAAGCTCCACCTCATACAGTTAATTATAAAGATTTTATTGTTGAAGACGAATATAAAAGTGATTGGGATAAATACAATCTTTGGAAATATGTTTCAAAAGTTAATGAAGATATTGTTAGAGCATATTCTATGGCAAGTTATCCTGAAGAAAAAGGAATAATTATGCTGAATGTTAGGATTGCAACTCCTCCGCCTAATGTGCCAGATGCTCCTCCCGGACAAATGTCTTCATATATTTTTAATCTTAAACCGGGTGATAAAGTTACTATTTCAGGCCCTTACGGAGAATTTTTTGCAAAAGAAACTGATAACGAAATGGTATTTATTGGTGGCGGTGCAGGTATGGCACCAATGCGTTCTCATATTTTTGATCAGCTCAGAAGATTAAATTCAAAAAGAAAAATTACTTACTGGTATGGTGCAAGAAGTTTTAGAGAAATGTTTTATGTAGAAGATTTTGATATGCTTCAAAAGGAAAATGATAATTTTAAATGGTATATTGGTTTATCGGAACCATTACCGGAAGATAATTGGAGCGGTTATACGGGTTTTATTCACCAGATGCTTTATGATAATTATTTAAAGGATCATCCTGCTCCTGAAGATTGCGAATACTACCTCTGCGGTCCACCGATGATGATTTCTGCTGTTACTAAAATGCTGGATGAATTGGGTGTAGAGCCTGAAAATATATTATTTGATGATTTCGGTGGATAATTTCAAATTACTTTCTTAAGTTCAGAATAAAATTAAAATCTGGAGAATTTATGGATAGCAATAGAATTACAACTGCTGAAGAAGTACTTGAAGAAAAAGGAAGCGAAATATTTTCTGTTTCTGCTAAAACCACTATTCTTGAAGCACTTGAAATAATGAATAAAAAGAAAATTGGTGCAATGCTCGTTAAAGAGGATGATAAAATTGTTGGAATCTGGACAGAAAGAGATTTGATGATTGATTCAATTAAACCTGGTTTTGATTTAAAAACAGCAGTTGTTGGCGATTACATGACAAAAAACCTTAAAACTGCACCACACGATTGTAAAATCTTTGAGCTTGCAGATATGATCCTTGGCTTACGGATTAGACATATTATAATCGAAAGAGATGGAAAGTTTGTAGGTGTTTTATCATCCGGTGATATTATAAGGGCAGGTTTACAACTTAGAACTGAGGAAATTAAAGTATTAGATAGCATTGTACAATTAGAATACTATGATGAATGGAAATGGAAGAATAGGAAAAAGTAACTCCTCCCCTTTTAATTGCATGATTAAAAAATTTAATTTGGGATTTCTTTTTTTTGTTACGACATCAATAGCAACTCTACTTTTTTCTGCATCCTGCACAAAAGAAGTCCCGCCCTCTGAACTAAAAACAATTTCCGGCACAACAATGGGTACTACTTTTACTGTTAAAATTGTTGATGATAAAAATATTACAGTTAACTACGATTCACTTGATTTGAAAATAAAAAACCTTCTTGCAGAAATAAACAAACAGATGTCAACTTATATTCCTGAATCTGAAATTTCTAAATTTAACAATTATGACTCTACTAGCTGGTTTAGCATTTCTTATGATTTTGCTTCTTTAGTACAAACTTCATTAAATATTAGCAAGCAGACAGGAGGAGCTTTTGATATTACTGTTGGACCTCTGGTTAACTTATGGGGTTTTGGACCTGAATTAAAAAATACAGAGATACCCGGTGTAAAAGATTTATTAAATGCTAAATCAAAAACAGGTTACCATTTAATCGATGTAAAAATTGATACTCCATCTGTGCGGAAATCAATTGCAGATGCTTATATTGATTTATCTGCAATTGCAAAAGGGTTTGCAGTTGATAAAATTTGTGAACATCTATCTTCTATAGAAATTAAAAATTATATGGTTGAAATTGGCGGAGAAGTAAAAACAGCTGGTAAAAATAATAAAAATGAATCCTGGAAAATAGGAATTGAAACACCGGATAATCAATCAACTATTCAAGAAATTATTTCAATAAGTAATTACGCCCTTGCAACCTCAGGCGATTATAATAATTATTTTGAAGAAAATGATGTTAGATATTCACACACAATTGATCCGAAAACGGGAATGCCTGTTACACACAAACTAGCCTCCGTTACGGTATTGCATAGGAGCTGTACTCTTGCAGATGCTTACGCTACAGCAATTGATGTGATGGGCCCCACAGCAGGATATGATTTTGCACTGAAAGAGAATTTAAATATCCTTATGATTGTTAGAGAGAATGCCAGTTTTAAAAAAATAACAACTTCTGGTTTTAATAAATTTATTCATTCTGAAAATTAACGACGAATCATGACTTATTTAGCAGTTTTTGTTTTTATGGTATTAGCATTCCTTTTCATGGCGGCGATGCTTTATTTTAGCAAATACAAGCAAAGGGAAAGTGGATGCTGCGCAGATACCATAGAATCAACGGAATATGCTGAAGATTCCTGCTTTACCTGTCCGAATAAAAAAAATGATAAGCGCATCTCTGATCAAATTGAAAAACTAAATACAGCTCACAATACTTAATTCTAAGTATTATTTATTCTCGTATAATCTGAACAAAGAAAAAAGTAAACTGCAATTCAATTGCAGGTTATATTACTATTTTAGTTTTTAATACTTATTTTTACCTGCAAGATGAATAACAAGTTAACAGAACAATCCCGCGCAGTAAAATTTCTTGTTGTTGCTGCCTCATTTGTAATTATTGTTGCTGGTATGCAAGCTGCGGGATCAATTATTGTACCCTTCCTGCTTGCGGTATTTATCACAATTGTTGTCTCCCCTCCTTACTTCTGGCTGCAGGAAAAAGGCGTACCAAAAGTCTTAGCTATGTTAATTGTAATTTTCTCTTTCATTTTTATTATTTCAATAATTGGATTGTTGATTGGAACTTCCATAAATGATTTCACTTCAAAATTACCTTTATACGAAACAAAATTAACATCGCAGATTCAGGGCATAATCACCTGGCTTACTCAAAATGGTATTTTAGAAAAGAACATCAATCTTAGCGAAATGTTTAATCCCTCCTCTGTTTTTGAAATTGTAGCAAATGCTTTTAATGAAGTTAGTGCACTTTTTGCAAATGGATTTCTTATTATCCTTATGATAATTTTTATGCTGCTGGAATTGTCAAGCATCCCTTTAAAACTAAAAAAAATGTTCACTGATCCTGAATCAACTATAAAACGCGTTAACTCTATCTTTGAAAATATAAATAAGTACATAGCCATTAAAACAGCTATAAGTATTGCGACGGGTTTACTTGTTACGATTTTCTTATTTATTGTTGGTGTTGATTATCCTATCTTATGGGGTGTTCTGGCCTTCGCATTAAATTTTATACCAACCATAGGATCTATCATTGCTTTAATCCCTGCACTTCTCTTAACAATAGTACAACTTGGATTTGGAGATGCGTTTATAGTTCTTATAGGTTACCTTGTTATCAATACAATTATGGGTAATATTCTTGAACCAAGATGGATGGGAAAGGGTTTGGGTTTATCTACTTTAGTTGTTTTCATCTCACTTATTTTTTGGGGATGGATTCTTGGACCTGTTGGAATGCTTCTATCTGTTCCACTTACAATTACAATAAAGATCATACTTGATAGCTCGGATGAAACAAGATGGTTTGCAGTTTTACTTGGTCCTGAAAAAACTGATTAACTAAACTTATTGATGATGAAAAGAAAATTCTACTTTATTATTACCTTTTTGATTTTTATAAATGCCTGTAATTCCACTTTTGCACAATCACCATTTAAGTTAAAAACAGATAAAGATATGCTATTAATTGGCAGTGGATTGGGATTAGGTATTCTAACGTTAAGTTTAAAGAATAATGTTGATCCGATTAAATATGAGGAACTGCAGAGTTTATCCAGAGAAAATGTAAACTTTTTTGACCGGGGGGCAACCTACAATTGGTCCCCTGATGCCAATGTTGTAAGCGATTATTTGCTTAGTGCAGTGCTTGTCTCCCCCACACTACTTTTGCTGTCGGATAATATACGCGATGATTTTGGAGCGTTTTCAGTAATGTATATTGAAAATCTTTTTTTATCTTTTGCGGTAGTTCACATTGCGAAAATTATTGTGAAACGCAAGAGACCTTATGCGTATAATCCTAATGCTCCATTAAGTAAAAAATCCGATAATATTGCACGGTTTTCTTTTTTTTCAGGACATACTACACATGCATTTTCTTCTGCCGTTTTTTTATCTACCGTTTATTCAGAATATTATCAAGATTCAAAATGGAAATCCTACATTTGGGGAATGTCATTACTATCAGCATCTCTTACAAGTTATTTAAGATATGCATCAGGAGATCACTTCCCAACTGATATTATTGTTGGGGCAGTTGTTGGAAGCGCAATTGGTTATCTAATTCCTTTAATACATAAAGTTGATAATAGTGATGAACAGCACAATGGAATTGCACCAGGATACAATAATGTTATTACATTGCAGTTTGTATTTTAAATTATTATTCCCCATATAAGATAACTATGAACAGGATTTTTTAAATGAAGTTAGTTACAGTTTTAGGCAGCCTAAATGAAGATGGCTCATGTGCACATTCTCTAAATATTGTTCAGGATGAATTAAAAAAGAATGATGAAATTGAATTAGTGGAAATAAATCCAAAAAACTTTATCCTTCCATTCCCCGGGCAGCAAATTACAAATTCCAGCGAAGTAAAGCTGCAAAAATTATTTGATAATGCATCAGGTGTAATTATTTCAACTCCTGAATATCATGGAAGTATTAGCAGTATAGTAAAATTAATTATCGAAAACCTGGGTTTTCCCTCAGTACTGGCAGGTAAGCCAGTTTCTCTGCTTGGTGTTGCCGGGGGTTCGATTGGTGCTATAAAATCTTTAGAACAGTTGCGCAGCATTTGTTCTCATGTAGGAGCAATAGTACTACCTGCTGCTGTTTCAATTCCAAATGTACATTCAGTTTTTGATAAAAATGGAAATTGCCTTGATCCCCGTATAGATAAAAGATTAAGAACTTTAGCAAATCAACTGGTAAAATATGCTGAAAAGCATGAGTGTCCAGAACAAGCGCTGGAACAGCAAGTTAGGCAAAATCTATAGTTCCAATATTATATTCATCAAACTAAATTGCATGTAATTTAAACAACAAACCATATTCTGAATGGTTTTGTTTAAGTAATATATTTTTATAAAATTTCTGCATGATTTTTTTCAACTTCTACAGAATATTATATGTATAACAAATATTTTCTCTTCTCATTACTACTATTCTTAATTATTTTAATTCCAAAAATCCACTCACAGGAAAAAACAAAAATTGATACAACTCTTCCTTTAATTTTACTGGATAGTCTGTATTTTGAAATTGATGATGTTGTGATTACGGGAACGCGAGTGAAGAAAAAAATTATTGATATTCCTTATTCAGTTTACAGGTTAAAGGGAAGAAACTACCAATTTGATAGAAAAATTGGGATAGATGAAGTACTTACATCGGTTCCCGGTGTGTTTATGCAATCAAGATATGGTAACCACGATGTGCGTATTGCTATTCGCGGGTTTGGCAGCAGATCAAATTCCGGAATAAGAGGAGTAAGAATTTTATTAGATGATATTCCTGAATCAGAACCAGATGGGCAGACAAGAATTGAAGCAATAGATTTTAATTCTGTTGGAAGTATAGAACTTGTAAAGGGAAACTCTTCATCATTATATACAAACGCTCCGGGGGGAGTTGTAAATTTTATTAATGATATTGATTTTCAAAGAAGTTCAGTAATAAATTTTAATCAGTTTGGTTCATTCGGATTAAGAAGAAATGGATTTAAAGCTGCAATTCGAACAGAGAATTATGGATTGCTTACAACTTACAGTTATCATAATTATACTGGCTTCAGAGAACATAATAATGAATATTGGCACATCTTAAATACTGTTCTTGAAACTACTCCGGGTGATAATTCAAGCTTAAAAATACTTGGTTATTTTGTTGATGGAGAGTTGCAACTTCCAGGTTCTCTAACTAAAGAAGAGTTTATTGAAGATCCCTTGCAACCTGATCAGCGTCAGGTTGATAGAGATAGCAGAAGAAAATCAGTTAAAGGAAGAATTGGGATAAGGTTTAATTCCAGCTTAGGCTCTTCGCTTAAAGATGAAATTGAAATTACTGCATACGGAACTATTAAATATTTTCATCGTCCTGCCAGAACTTACAGAATAATAAACCGTAACGGATTAGGAACAGATATAAAATATATT
The DNA here is from genome assembly GCA_963714405.1 of uncultured Ignavibacteriales bacterium. GTDB lineage: Bacteria > Bacteroidota > Ignavibacteria > Ignavibacteriales > Ignavibacteriaceae > JAZGGS01. Next base: position 50,745 of record CAVQOH010000006.1, read on the forward strand.
AACAAAACTTCTTTTTGGAACAGACAAAACGAATTTATTATCGGGACTGATCTTTTACTGCAACCCGCAACAATCGAAAATTACGATAACATTAATGGACAAAAAGGAGATCAACTTAACACACTTGTTGCAGAAAATATTAGTAACACCGGTTTTTATTTATCAAACAATTTTGAAATTCTAAATGATAAACTCTTCATATTATTAACCGGAAGGTATGATGATATAACTTACGATTTGCAGGATCAGCTGCTTGGTTCTCGTTCGGATATAAGAACTTTCAATGCCTTTACTCCAAAAGTAGCTCTTAACTATAAATTAACTCCTCACATTGCCTTGTACACTTCTTACGGAGCCAGCTTTGATAGCCCCGCAAAAAATGAACTTGAAAGTTTTGATCCTTCAAGATTGCTTAACCAGGAACTTGAGGCTCAGGAATCCAAAAATTTTGAAATTGGTATTAAAGGCAACCTGGTAAACTTTGATTCTGAATTTCTTTCAAGAATGATTTTTGAGGCAACCTACTTTAATATTAATATTGATAACGAAATCGTTCCATGGGAAGTTTTTGGCGATGTATTTTTCAGAAACGCTGCTAATACTTTAAGACAAGGAATTGAAGTTGGCACAGATTTGAATGTTTTTAAAGGGCTGAATTTAAATATTGCATATACTTTTTCTGATTTCAAATACAAAACATATTCCGCAAAAACAATTGAGATTGATACTACGGGAAACATTGTGGAAGCAGAAAATAATTTTTCAGGGAATGTTGTTCCAAGTGTACCAAAGCATAATATTTATTTTGCACTTTCATACAATGCGGTAATTTCAAATCAATTTACGGGATTTTTAAAAACCAGTTTAAGAACAGTAAGTGGATTATGGGTTGATGATGCAAATTCTGATAAAACAGATGGTTACAGTATCCTAAATATGGTTGCAGGTATCGATTTACTTTTCGGTAATTTTAATATTATGGTATCCGCTGGAGTAAATAATCTTTTAGATAAACTTTATGTTGGCTTTACAAATACTAACTCAGCAGATAAAAGATTTTACGAAGCTGGTGAACCAAGAAACTACTTTGGATCCATAAATCTTGGTTATGTATTTTGATGTGGCTTATGCATTCCTTTTTAATTATTATTGTCTCTAAAATAAACTAGCTAAGGAACCATCCTGAAAAATGCCTCAAACTTTTATTAAAATTCTATTCATTCACATTTTGTTCATCACTGTTTGCTACGCTCAAACAGGCAATAATAAAACAACTTCTCTTATAATTGGAGATAGTTATAGAATTTATCCAAGTAATGTTACACAATCAGAAGTTTTTATAGTTAATCATCCAGCTAATCCCGATATTATGTGGTCATCCGCAAATACTTATAACTTTTCACCCTTTTTTATAAGTGAAGGGATTTATGTAACAACAAATGGTGGAACAAGTTGGAGAGGAAGTGATACTTGCAAAGGCCAACCCATTTCACTTCACGGAGGTGATCCGGGAATTGCAATTGATAAGGAAGGAAGATTTATAATTACCCGCCTCGGATTTACACCCGGCTTGTTTTCTCATTATTCAACCGATAATGGTTTAACATGGTCGTTTCAAAAATTAATTAGTAACGATGATCTTGAAAGAGCCACTTTAACAACTGATGCCACAACTTCAAGCAATTTTTTTGGAAGAACTTACGCAGTATGGATTAAAAGAGCACCACCCTTCCCTCTGGTAGTTGCTTACACAAATAACGGCGGAGAAAACTGGAACCCTCAATTACAGGTAAACAATCCCATTCAAAGAAGTGCCGGAGGAGAAATTAAAATGGGATTAAATGGTACAGTACATACTTGCTGGGCAGGTGTTACAAATGTTTCACCTTTTACAGAAGATTTTATAGGTTTTGCTTCTTCAACAGATGGCGGAATTAATTGGTCAGTTCAGGAGAATGTTTTTGATATGAACGGTATTGCAGGTCTCTTAACTGAAAAAGCAAATATTCGTGTTAATGGTTTACCGCGCATAGCTGTTGATACTAGTGGTGGAACGAGAAACGGCTGGATTTATATAGTAACTACGCAAAAAAATCTGTCTCCTGCAGGTAGTGATCCTGATATAATTTTAAATAGATCCTCTGATAACGGAAATACCTGGTCTTCATCAATTAGAGTGAACCAGGATCCATTGAACAATGGTGCGATTCAATATTTTCCAGCTGTGCATGTTGATAAACTTGGTGGATTAAATGTTTTGTTCTATGATGATAGAAATACATCAAGTGATTCTACAGGAGTATTTTTAGCCCGCTCTGAAGATGGCGGAAATAATTGGCGAGAATTTGAAATCAGTGATCATAATTTTAAACCCACGCCTATTGCTGGAACTGTTCAAGGGTATCAGGGAGATAACATTGATATTAGCTCTGCAAATGGTAAGCTATGGCCTGTATGGATGGATAACTCAACCGGAATTTACCAGATATGGACTGTACCAATTGAGATATCATCTGTTAAAGTTGATAATCAGCTAAATAATCTGCCAAATAGTTTTAATTTAGAGCAAAATTTCCCAAATCCTTTTAACCCTGGTACAACAATAAAATTCAAAATACCAGTATTAAGTTTTGTAACAATTAAAGTTTACGATGTTTTAGGAAATGAAGTTACAACACTTGTTAATGAGGAAAAATCACCCGGTAATTACGAAGTTAGTTTTAATGGTGAGAATTTAATTAGTGGAATTTATTTTTTTAAACTATCCACAAATACATTTACAAAAACTCTCAAAATGATTTTAATTAAATAACTTAGAGCCGTTCACTAAAGTTTCACATATTATCTATTTTAACAAAATCATTTTCTTTGTTTCAATCCAATTTCCTGCTCTAATCTGGTAATAGTAAATCCCGCCTGGTTTGTTCTCGGCAATCCAATTTATGCTGTATGTGCCAATTTCTTTATACGAATCTTCAAGTAATGTTATTCTGTTTCCTAATAGATCAAAAATTGTCATCTCAACATGTGCGGAAAAAGGAATAGTATAATTTATAGTTGTAGATGAATTGAAAGGATTAGGATAATTCTGGGCAAGATTAAAATCGAATGGACTAGATTTAATTTCATCAATGTAAGGAGTTGTAATTGGATATTTATACTTGATAATTGCGCCATTCATTCCAACACCGTATCCTGTAAGGGTATCTGTAAAAACAATTTCATAAATAGAATGGTTATTAAGTGTTGGAATCTCTATCCAGGTTGCACCTGTATCTAAGGTATACATCATATTTTGTGCGAAGCTAAGAGGTGCCCATCCCTCAGATTTTGTTCGGAATGAGACGGATGTAGCAACACCAAACATTCCAAGTTCTTCATGAAGCCAATCATCTCCACCATTAGTTGTTCTAACTACACTAACTCCAAAAAATTCCGGATCACCACCTACCCCAAGAATGTTCAGGGAATCAATAAAATAGAGCTGCTGAACCGGCTCAGGTGAAACACCTTTAGCTTTCCAACTATCTCCCCCGTTCGTTGTTCTCCATATTACACCTGAAATATCAATAGCTCCACCACTCACAAATGCATACTGTTCGTTGTAAAAATTAAACCGCATTGGTGGAAAATAAGCAAAGGCTCCAGAATCTATATTTGCATCTTCCCAGTTCATACCTCCATCTGTTGTAAAAAGCATTTTACCAGGGAATCCACCCATCCAGCCATGAAGGGTATCCAGAAAGTAAATAGAATTCATAAAAACATATTCTTCACGATAGAATTCAACATTCCAGTTAACTCCACCATTTGTAGTGCTCAAAATTGAAGTTCCAATAGGCTGGATAAATTCATTCCAGGTAATTGCCCAACCCCTGCTTTCATCAAGAAAAAATATATCCTTAATATTACTGTTAGTATTTGTAACTTGCTCAACCCAGTTTTCTCCTCCATCAGATGTGAAAATAACTAAACCGGAATCACCAGCAACCCAACCTGTAAGACTATCTGCAAAATGAAGTGCTCTTAAAAAATTAGTGGTTGGACTGTTAAGTTCAAACCAATGATTCTGTGCATGGATTTGCGAGATTTGGATTGAGAGCAGCAAAGTAAAAACTAACATTGAAAAATATTTTTTCATCAAAACAACTTATTAAAATTTATTATTTTAGCAGAATTAATCTGTAATGATCGTAGTTTTACACAATATTATATGAATTGAATTGATACCATTAAATCGTATTACTACTAATTTACAAATTTAATCTAAGATAGGAAGTAGAAAAGTTTCACTCTGTAATAAGATTTTATTTATATTTGGCGTTTAAATTTTTAACAACGGAAAGAGAATATTTATGAAAAAAGTCTTTGTAATGATTTTTGCTGCTTCATTATTTGTTAGCGGATGTAATACGGAGTCAAAAACGGATATAGCTACAGATAGTAATTTACAGGAAATTTCAAATACCGGTATTCGTACAGTTAATGTTGAAGAAAAAATTGATGCAAATGAGTACACTTATCTTTATGTAACGGAACATGAAAATTCATTTTGGATTGCTGTTAATAAAATGAATATTGAAATAGGTGAGACCGTTTATTTTTCTGAATGGATGGAAATGAAAAATTTTCAAAGTAAATCTCTTAACAAAACTTTTGAATCAATTCTATTTGTTCAGGATGCAAGAAAAACATTAAATAATATGCAGAGTAATAATCCGCATAAAAATTTAGTAAACAGGAATAATGAAAATATTTCAATTGAGAAACCTGAGAATGGTAAAACAGTTGAGCAAATCTACAATGAAAAAGAATCGCTTAACGGCAAATCGGTTATTGTAAGAGGCAAGGTGATGAAAACAAATCAAAATATAATGGGAAGAAACTGGATACACATACAGGATGGAACTGGTGATGAACGCAGCTTTGATCTGGTATTTACTTCTCAGGAAACTTTTTCATTAAATGATATTGTGACAATCGAAGGCATCGTTGCTGTAAATAAAGATTTTGGTGCAGGTTATGTTTATGATGTAATTGTTGAAGAAGCAAAGAGCGTTGAATAGCTCTCCATGATAGTTAACTACAATTTCAATAGGTAAGAATTCCTGAAACAATGTTTCAGGATATTTTCTTACCTATTCAATTATCGGTCCTAAATTCGTTCCCTCAGGATAAAGTATAAATGCAATTGTATAGGCAATAACTGAAATAATTACTCCATACATAAATAAGGTATAGCAAATGCGTAGCCTTTTATACTTGCTACCCAAAACCTGTCCCAGGTAATAAAAATCCGTTATCATACTATTGTACAAATAATTTTTATCAGAAATCATTTCTTTCATACCCCAGGTAAAATCCTTTAGTGACATATTGAAGAAGTTACCAAAAAATAAAAGGTTTACTTTCTTATCCTTTATTTCCTGCTGTGTAAAAATACCTGAAGTTACTTTTGGACGTGTAACAAGTATTGCATATACCAGGGTTACCAGACTGGTAAGTGTTAGCATTGCAGTTGGAATTATTAAATGTGTATTCGTATCAAGCTTTCGCAGCATAACTGTTACTAAAATTGTAAGGATAAGAGTATTAACACTAATCATAATATTAGCTTTAGTATCAGCCATGGAACTAAAACTTACATGTGTACGCATAGTATTACGAAACATTGTTTCGATTGTTCTTCCGGCACCTTTTTCAATTTTCTTTTTTTCACCAGTAGAATTGTTTTCCAGTTTTATTCTATCGTTCATCTTATCACCGGAAGTTTTTTTCTTTATTTTTTTTAATTTCTTTTCCAGTTTTAATAGGTTAAGGTTTTTCTGTGTTTGAAACCTGCTCTTTGCAAACGAAGTAAAAAATTTATGCTGATTAAAAAAATGAATGCTCTTCTCAATCCATTCTTCATCAGTAAAGTGTATATTAGTTTTACGTGCAATTTCAATTCTTAATAGCTTTCCTTTTTCTTCTGCTTCAATTGTGCCAATGTGATGAAGATCCGCATCACAAATGATTTCATCTAAAACGTTTTTCGGTGAGTGAGGGAAATGTGTGGCTTTAATAAGTGATGAAATTTTTTCTATCCTTTCACGCGGACAGCCATGTTCAGCTAAAAATTTCTCAGCATACTCACTGCTGATTTCTTCATGTCCTTCACATTTATCTTTATATCCCAAATCATGAAACCAAGCTGCAATTTGCAGTATTTCAATATCATCATCACTTATATTCATTGTCCTGGCAATTTCGGTGGCTGCCTTTACAACTTCTGTTGTGTGGGTCATGTTATGATATGTATGATCAGCCATTTCATCACGACGATACATATCACCGATATATTTTTTAACTTCTTTTATAATTTGTTCACTAGCCATATTAAAATAACTTTCGTTCAAAATAAATTTATGATAGCTTTAACCATAAATTTGTACGATAAAAATAATCAAATGATGAGTAATAATTTTTTCCTTTTTAGTAATGGTGATATTTATCACAATATAATTTGATAAGAAACAATTATTTAAAATGTTTATATTTTGATAAATAATATCAATAACAAATTTCTAATATGAAAACATTATACCTTGTACGTCATGCAAAATCAAGTTGGAAACAACCGGAATTAACTGATTATGAAAGACCGCTTAATAATCGTGGAATTAATGATGCTCCATTAATGGGAAAAATTCTTTCAGGTAAAGGGATTACTCCTGATTTGATAATTTCAAGCCCGGCAAAAAGAGCAGCAGTTACAGCTAAGATAATTTCATCCGCAATTGGATATCCCGAGAAGAACATTGAATTCAATAACAATATTTATGATGCAACAGGTGGAGAACTTCTCAAAATTATTTCACAAACAGATAATAATTATAACTCGATAATGATTTTTGCACATAACCCAGGTCTTACAATTTTACAAAATAATCTATCTGATCGTTTTATTGATAACATACCAACTTGCGGTGTTGTTGCATTACAATTGGGAAATTCCTGGAATAAAGCTGAAATTAATTCTGCTAAGTTTATCTTTTTTGAATATCCAAAAAAATATAAATAATAAAAATTAATTTATCTGAAACAACCTAGCCGTAAATATTTTGATCGTGAATTAAGCTGGCTTTCTTTTAATGAACGAGTTCTGCAGGAAGCAAAGGATAAAACTGTTCCTCTTTTTGAACGGATAAAATTTTTAGCTATCTGGTCATCTAATCTTGATGAATTTTTTCGAGTACGAGTTGCATCACTAAGAAGTTTGCTTGAATTAAAAAAGAAGGCACAAAAAAAAATTAAATTTGAACCTTATACTTTACTAAAACAAATAAAGAACAAGGTCAACACTCAACAGGAAGAATTCGGAAGAATTTTAAAAGAAGAAATTGTACCCGAACTTGAAGAGAATAATATTATTTTAGTCGACCAAACAACTGTGCCAGAAGAACATAAAAAATACCTTGAAAATTATTTTCTTGATCAGGTTCTTCCGTTTACGCGACTAACACTTATTGAAAAAAATAAAATTGCAACTTTCCTTCATAACAAGGCAATATATCTTGCATTAAGGTTAAAAGTTAAAAGCAAAACTCAATCTAAACGCCCAAGATATAAATATGCTTTAGCTGAAATTCCTGCAGAGAGATTGGGCAGGTTTATTTCCCTTCCTGAGACTGATAATAATTATGTAATTTTTCTGGATGATATTATAAAGATGTTCCTCCCGAAGATTTTACCAGGGTATGATATTGAAAGTTGTTACTCAATTAAACTAACACGAGATGCGGGAATATATATTGATGATGAATTTACAGGGAATCTTTTGGCAAAAATCAAAAAAGGATTATCAAAACGCAATACAGGTGTACCTTCCCGGTTTCTTTATGACAGAGAGATACCAGCCCCATTTTTACGATTCTTAAAAGAGTCTCTTCATCTTAATAAGGAAGATTTAATTGCAGGGGGAAAGTATCATAACTATAATGATTTTTTTAGCTTCCCGAACTTTAATAAAACAGATTTAAAGTTTGAACCACTTCCTCCATTACTATGCGAAGAACTCGATGATGGAGATTCTGTATTTAGTTCAATCACAAAGAGAGATATTTTTTTAAGTTTTCCGTATCAGTCATACGACTATGTTCTTAAGTTCCTTGAAAACGCCGCTGATGATAAAGATGTAAAGTCCATTAAGATTACATTATACAGGGTTGCCGGGGAGTCACGTGTTGTAAGCACATTAATAAAAGCAGCTGAAAACAGGAAAAAAGTAACAGCTTTTGTAGAAGTAAAAGCACGGTTTGACGAAGAATCAAATTTTGCTTCTTATGATGCCCTGGAAAAAGCTGGAGTGAAAGTATTTTCAAGTTTTCCCGGATTAAAAGTACATTCCAAGCTTTGCCTTATTGAACGCGTGGAAGAGAAGAATGTAAAATTATACACTTACCTTGGAACCGGAAATTTTAATGAAAAAACTTCTAAAATTTATTGTGATTATGCGCTTCTCACAGCAGAGCAGAATATAGGGAATGAGGCGAATAAGGTTTTCAAATTTTTAGAGCGAAAATCTGATCAAGAAACATTTAAACATTTGCTGGTAGCACCGTTTAATATGAGAGATGCTTTTGATCAATTAATTAATAACGAAATAAAAAATGCAATCGATGGAAGAAAAGCCGAAATTACTTTAAAACTGAACAGCCTTGAAGACAGGAAGATGATAAAAAAACTCTACCAGGCATCTTCATCAGGAGTAAAAATAAAAATAATCGTAAGGGGAATTTGTTGCCTTTTGCCAGGAGTTAAAGGATTAAGCGAAAATATTAAGGTAATAAGTATTGTTGATAGATTTTTAGAACATGCAAGAGTTTTTATTTTCCATAACAATGGTGACAAAAAATATTACGTTGCTTCCGCTGATTGGATGAAAAGAAACCTGAGCAGGCGTGTGGAAGTTGGTTTCCCAATACTTGATAATAAATTACAATCTAAACTTCAGAAGATGATCAATCTACAGTGGAAGGATAATGTAAAATCACGATTTATAGATAAAGACCAACTAAATAAATATGTTGAATTCAAGCACCGCAAAAAAGTAAGAAGTCAATATGAGATTTACAGCTATATAAAAAGTTTAAATTAAAATCCCATTCCCAACCCAATTGCGAAATTTGTTGTTTCAGGAGAAGCTGCAACATAACTTGAAATAATAAACATTCCATCCAAATAATTAAGCCATAATCCCAATCCGTAAGAAGGATGCCATTTTTTAGAATCTTCCCCAGCAGCCCATACTCTTCCGGTTTCTATAAATGCATTTAATCCAAATTTACTTCGAAGAATTAAGTTTAGGTGAGTAATAAACATTCTTAATTCGACCTGACCAAATAAAGCTGCATCACCTGAAAATCTATCCTGGTTATATCCCCTAACACTCTCAATCCCGCCAATAGTTGCGCCTGCATAAAACGGATACTTACCCCACACTTTTTCTCCTCTGGTTCTTACCGCTAAAGTAAGCCATGAGATTGATGGGAGAGTGATAAATCCTCTAAGATCAAAATTTGAATGATAAAATAGCTCAGGATTATTGAATAGGGAGGGGAAAATATCTCCCCCTAACGAAATAAAATAACCATTTATGGGAAATTCTAAATTATCTCTCCCTTCAAATTCAAAACCAATATGAATTCCCAATCGAGTTAAACCTTCAATTCCGAAATCTCCATATTTAAAACGAGTAAGAAGAGTATCACTATCAAGGGTAGTATTTGCATAATTGAATGACATACCGAAATTGCCTGTTATGTCGTCAGTAATACCATAAAACATCGTTGGATTTAATGTTATTAAGCTTTGATCCACTTTGTAATTATCATCTTCTTCCAATTCGCTATCGAAAGTCGTTTCGTTCCCGTAACCAAAATAACGAGTGATAAATTGTTCTGTTCCGCCAATTATCAAATTCAATCGTCCATCTTTAACTAAAGAATAAAAATCACCCCGGTAAGCTGCAGTTCCCTTCCCGAAACGTGTAGCGTAACTCAGGAATAGCTCCTGTTTAAATTCCTGTGGTATTTCTCTAAAATTATATTTATGCAGCTGCAATCCCCCTCCAAATTTTAATCCATCATCAGAGTTAAATCCAATTGCAGGTATAAAAATCCAATTGTGTCCTCTATCAAGTTGAGCTGGCTCAAACTTTTCACCATCATTTTGGGGTTCCGGGAATTTACTATTATTGAAGACTGTTCCCGGTCCTTCAGTAATAGATGTTTTTTTTCCGCTATCATAAAAATATGTTCTTCTCTGAACAGCAGGAAAAGGTGTGACGGAAAGGAAGTATCCGTTAACGATTGATTCATCAATAAATTCATCTTTACCCTTTCCACCAATAATCCTGATAACCGGACCGTAATCACATTCACCATAAACAAATGCTTTATCATCGCCATCATTTAAATGAATTCTTAAATCAATTGTTATTTCGTTATCGAAAACTTTATGATAAAGTGGTTCACTTTTTTTCTCACCTGTATTTTTATCTCTCTTATAGACGCTAACTTCAGTATTTTTATCATCGATTCTATTAACCACCACATAATCATTTTTAGCGCTGCAAAAAACATCTGCATACTTATTTAAACGGTAATAATATTCATGAGATGCTTCAATGATTTTATCCCTACGTGATTTTAACTTTGTTTCAATTTCTTCGACACATAAATCATAAATTTCAGATGGCAACTTTTTCAGAGCACTATCAATAACCGAATCTGTAATTCTATCTTTTATAAATATTGTAACAGAATCCCAGGTTTGTTTATCCAATTCAGTCAGAAACCTACGGTCTAAATGCTTTCCGTTCCAAGTTAAATCTTCCATTTGAGGATAATCATAACCAAAGTTATTTAATGGTGGAACAAGGTAAGCAGCCATATAAGGAAAAATCCCATCATATTTTGAGAATACTTGATCACGGTCTCGCGGTATTGGATACCAGCCTTCTCTCTCATCCTCCCTGTACTTTACCCATCTCCATTGATCCATATGCCGATCCCAATCACCCAGAAGAATATCTATCAATCTTGCTTTTAGCAATTCCTTTGAATTAACTTTTTGATTTCGTTTTTCCTCCAGATGATACAATAGTCTATATGTTCCTTTAACATCAATAGCTCCATTGAAACCAGGTTTACCATTTTCCCCTTCGTCCGGATGAATTTCTATAAATCCAAGTAATCCGCCGAACTCTTTCCGGAACTCTCCAAGCCTTTCATCATCAGGAAGGAAGAACAAATATGGTTTGGCTTCAATCAAATCAACTGCATCGAGGAAAGTAGAGACAACAAATGGAGCCATTGGGTTTGCTGTGCTTATTTGATCCTGTACAATATCATCTGCAAATGTATCCTGCAAATCTGGTGGTAATATTTTTGAGGGATCTTTAGCTACTGAGCGGAATTTCCAAATTTGTCCATTTTTACTTTTAAAACGTAAAGATTTTGTCTGCTGCCCCCCTCCCCTTTTTATAGGTACGATTCCCCCATCAAAATTATTCAGATCAAGAATTTCAACTTTTAACGGTGTTGTCCAAACATCTCTCCAGTGTTCCCCAAAGAAAAGCTCGTGTAACCATCCTGCTTCATACTCCTCCCCGGGAATAACAGTAATATATTTTATTTGCTGCTCAGATTGTGAAAACAAAGAAATAGTAATTATAAAAAAAAGTGAAATTATATTTAGGATTTTCATTAACTGGCTGTGCATATTTTAATTTTTACTTATTATGGTTAGGAAGCCCTTCCCGCCCTTACCCTCATCTGCTAAAATTAGTGAACCATCATCCAGAAAGGTAATCCCTTCCGGCTGCTTATGCTTTTTACTATCAAAAAGTTTTGCATCCAGAATTTTACCATCCTGTGATATTTCGATAATTGCCTCTTCATTAACTGAAATTATAAAAAAAGTGGTACTTATTGGATTCTTTTCAATTCCCGTTGGAGAAAAATTTTTAATATTGAGTTTTTCTTTTAATTCATGTTTTGAGATTAAGAATCTTGGTTTAGATTCAAGGATCATCTTTTCAAGCTTAAGGGCATAGACTGCTTTAAAACCAGAAGAATAATATTTAGGCAGCATAATTTAAGTTTTCTGTTCATTCTTTTATTAAAATTTTTCATTCAACTTATTAATTATTAAATATAATCAGAATTACAGATAATAATTGTGATTAGTTTTATAATTTAGGTTGATGCTTGTTCATCTTCTTTGAGTTAAACCATCAACCAATGGTTTTTATTTTCTGGAGAATTTATTTGTTAATATATAAAAAAAATTGTGAGGGTAAAATGAATCGAAGGAGAAGATAGGAATATCAATCTATTGGTAAATTCATACGTTTCAATAAATCAATATAACGAGGATCACTATGAATATCTTTCCAGTGTTTACTCTTAATAAAGTTCAATCCACCTAGTCTTTTATCACAAGCGGAATTAAGTAGTTCAAACGATTTATCAAAATTATCGAGACCCGTATAAATAATTGCTTTTTCAACATCAAGTGGTAAACCGGGGGTTTCCATTTCTGCAAGTTCTGTTAGGAATTTTTCTGCTTTATCAATTTCATTGTTTTTTGCATAAAGATATCCTAGCCCTGACAATGATTTATGTCTATATCCGGGAATTTTTAAAACCTTTTCATATGTTTCGATTGCTTTTTCAATCTCACCCATTTTGTAATATAGCCAGCCTTTTCCACTCCAGGTATCACCAAATTCAGGATCTATATCAGACGTCTTATCATATTGCTTCATTGATACTTTGAGCATATTAACATTATAGTAGTTAAACGCCAGCATTCCGCTAATCGGTGCATTCAAAGGATCTAGCTGATGTGCAAGTTCAGCTTCTTTCAAAGCTTTTTTATTATGGCCGAGTGTTGCTAACAACATTGCATAATACTGGTGTGCTTCAGCATAATTTGGATTTATTTCCAATGCCTTTAGAAAGCACTTTTCTGAGTTAGCCCAATCCCAATCTCCAAAATAATGAACCATTGCTAGTGAAACATGTGCTTCAGGTATGGAGTCATTAAGTTTTAAAGCTTTCAGAGCAAGCCGTTTTGCCATGGGATAAGAAACTTGTGGGGGCAAAATTCCTACTGCCCCCAAAAAAACATTACAAGCAGAGAGTCCTGTATAAGGTAATGCAAATTCCGGCTCCATCTCAATCGCTTGCTCATAAATCTTCATTGCCTTTTTTACATGTTCAGGTGACCACTTATACCAGTAAAACAGAGCCTTTAAATAAAGATTGTAAGCCTCTAAATTATCCGTAGGAACTTTTGAGATCCTTGTATTTTGATTATTTACTGAGAGTGATTTTCTTAGTTGATTGGATATTGAAGCTGCTATCTCATCCTGCACTGCAAAAATATCTTCAAGATTTCTATCATAAATGTCAGACCATTTATGGTATCCATTTTCAGTATTGATCAACTGTGCTGTAACCCGTACCTTATTCCCGGATTTTCTAACGCTACCCTCTAAAACAGATTTTACACCCAGCAGTTTTCCAATTTCTCTTATATCAGCGTTCTTTCCTTTAAATGCAAATGAAGATGTTCTGGAAGTTACCATTAAACCATCAATTTTTGCAAGAGTGTTTAGCAGCTCTTCAGTAATTCCATCACTAAAATACTCGTTTTCAGGATCAGCACTCATGTTCACAAACGGAAGTACTGCAATTGAGTTCTCAGATGTTGTGGTTCTACCTTTGAGTTGATCAGAAGTTGGAACTGTAATACCGTGTGAATTTACAGCGTACAAGCTTAATGGGATTTTTACATTTTTCAGATCATATTTGCCCAATGGTGTTGTACTAATTTCCTTTTGATTTTTTAACTCATCATTAATTTTTCCTGATACTAATACACTACCTGGTATAGCTAAATTTTCAATACGGGAAGCAATATTAACTCCATCTCCATAAACTCCGTCATCGTCGTAAACCACATCTCCTGCATGAATACCAATCCTGAGAGGTACTTTAGGTTCCTGCAGCAATTCGCTTTGGATTTTAATACCGCAAAGTGTTGCTTCAATAGCGCTACCGAAAATAGCTAAAGTACCATCGCCATAATATTGAAGTATTTGCCCTAGGTGCTCTAATACTAATCGTTCAAGAACTTCACGGTGTTTATCTCTAAGGATTTTTGCATGTTTTTCATCTTCCTGCATCATCGCCGTATAACCCACCATGTCGGTGAACATAATTGCGGCAAGCATCCTAATCTCTTTTCTCTGCATCTATACTATAATTAATACTGGTTTACTCAATCATTATTTTGTTTGCAGATAATTTAAAGGTGGAATGGGCGAAAAGCAATTTTTTTGTTATAACGGAATGAATTCATTATAAAAAAAAGCGATTGAAACAAGATATTACTTCTTACCGATTAAAAAAATTGAGATAATAATATTAAGGTTTATTATATCGAGCATCTACAACAGCGATGGCGGTCATGTGAATGATATCATCCACAGAAGCACCTCGTTGAAGTACATGAATTGGTTTCTTCATTCCCATCAAAAGCGGACCTACAAGAGAGGCATTACTTAACCTATCTATTAGTTTATAAGCGATGTTACCTGAATTAAGATCAGGAAAGATTAATACGTTAGCTTTCTCCTTTAAATCACTAAATGGAAATTCTTTATTGATAAATTCGTGTACTACTGCAGTATCAGCCTGCATTTCACCATCAATCATTAAATCGGGTCTGCGTTGCTTAACTAATTTAGTGGCTTCTTTTACTTTTATGGATTCCGGGTAAGGTGCACTACCAAAGTTACTGAATGAAAGCATTGCAATCTTTGGAACTATATCAAACTCTTTAACAGTATTAGCTGCAGAGATTGCTATTTCAGCCAGCTGCTCTGCATTTGGATTAACATTTACGGTAGTATCGGCAAAAAAGTATACATCCTGTTTGGCAAAAACAATGTATAATCCCGATACAACTTTAAATCCCTCTTTTATTCCCACGCATTCCAATGCGGGGCGTATAGTATTGGGGTAACTGCTTGTAAGACCGCTTATCATGGCATCGGCTTCACCTAGTTCAACCATCATCGAACCATAATAATTTGGTTTCTTCATAAGCGCTTTAGAATCTTTAATAGTTGCACCTTTTCTTTCTCTCCTCCTAAAAAACACTTCTGCATATTTTTGGCAAGCAGGGCTGCTTTCCGGGTCAACTATTTCAAATAAACTTTCATCATAACCAAGTTTTTTTATTTCTCCTTTTATTACTTCCTTATTTCCAAGCAGAATTGGATAAGCAATATTATCCTGGCTTACAACGTGTGCAGCACTAATAATTTTCTCGTCTTCGCCCTCAGGGTAAACAACTTTTTTCGGCTGCTCCTGAGCTTTATCAATCATTACTCTAAGTAACTCTTTTGATAAACCAAGTCTTTCTTTTAGCCTTTCTTCATATTCTTCCCAATCTATATCTGTTATTTTTGCAACCCCGGTTTCAATTGCAGCTTTTGCAACAGCTGGAGCAACATACCAGAGTACGCGAGGATCAAATGGTTTTGGAATGATATACTCTCTGCCAAATTTAAAATCAACCCCGCCATACGCCTTAATTACTGTTTCAGGTACTTTTTCTTTTGCCAATTTTGAAAGCGCAAGTGTTGCAGCCATTTTCATTTCTTCATTAATAGCAGTTGCCCGGACATCCAGCGCTCCGCGGAAAATAAACGGAAAACCAAGCACATTGTTAACCTGGTTTGGAAAATCACTTCGACCTGTTGCCATAATTAAATCGTCGCGAACTTCAACTGCTTCGTCATACATAATCTCGGGATCAGGATTAGCCATAGCAAAAATAATTGGATTTTCAGCCATTTCTTTTACCATCTCCTGGCTAACAACACCACCCACAGAAAGTCCAACAAATACATCGGCACCCTTCATTGCTGCTTCTAATGAAGGATAACCCTTATCCTGTGCAAATTCAATTTTGTATTTATTCAGGTCAGTTCTATCCTTGGTTATGCATCCTTTGGAATCGAACATATAAATGTTTTCTCTCTTCGCTCCAGCACGCACATACAATTTACTGCAGGAAATTGCAGATGCACCTGCACCATTAACAACGATTCTTAGGTCTTTAAGATTTTTTCCTGAAAGTTCTGCTGCATTAATAAGAGCAGCACATGATATGATTGCAGTTCCATGCTGGTCATCGTGGAAAACTGGTATTTTCATTGTTTCTTTTAATGTTTCTTCAATTTCAAAACATTCAGGTGCCTTAATATCTTCAAGGTTTATTCCGCCGAAGGTGGGTTCGAGAACTTCTACAGTTCTGATTATTTCTTTGGGATCTTTACTGTTAAGTTCGATATCAAATACATCTATATCAGCAAATCTTTTGAATAGAACTCCTTTGCCTTCCATTACAGGTTTTCCCGCTTCTGCTCCAATATCACCAAGACCTAAAACAGCACTTCCGTTTGAAACAACTGCAACCAGGTTTCCTTTTGCAGTATATTTATAAACATCATCAATATTTTTTTCTATCTCTCTGCATGGTTCGGCAACACCGGGTGAGTATGCTAAGGAAAGATCTCTTGATGTGAGACAAGGTTTTGTTGCCACAACCTCTATTTTCCCTTTCCGCTCCGACGAGTGATACTCTAATGCTTCTTCTTTTCTTATTTTCATTCTAAGCTCCTAAAAAAATATTTTTTATCGGTTTATACCATAATAATAATATAGTGAATTAAGTTGCCCGCACTGTAGTTGTACTATTTTCATAACTGATAAGAATGTAAGAAAGTAAGTTATAGTGATTGATGTGGGAGGTACATTTTTCCCTTAATATTTCTTCTTCGTTACAATATAATTATTATACCATCGTCTCCAGATTCAGCAAAAATTTAGTAAACTACAGAGTAAAGTTAGCGTAATTTTTATAAATTTACTAAAATATTTGATTTACAAGCCATTTTTAACACTTTTTAGCGCAAAATTTTATTGTATCAATAGTATTTATTGTTAACAAATTCAGAGATTTATTTAATGCCAGATGATTGAGATGCTTCTTTAATAAGTTTATCCGAAAGCTCCTTCCCGAGATACTTATCAATAAAATAATGCAGCACATAGAGTGATGGAGTTAAGAAAACGGCAACAAAAAATTTATAAATATAGTTGACAACACCAATGGCTAAAACAAGTTTTAAATCCCAGCCAGCTCCAATATAGAAAGCAATAAAAAGTACTACAAAACTGTCTATGAACTGTGAAACCAAAGTTGAACCGGTTGCTCTTAACCAGATTTTGGAACTACCCGTAAAACTTCTTAGGTAGTGAAATACAGTAACATCAACAACCTGCCCTACGAGAAATGCAACAAGTGAACCGATAATAATCCACAATCCCTGTCCAAAAATTGTATTGAAAGCAACATCCATATTTAATATTCCATGAGGAGTTGCTCTTTCAATCCAAAAATCTGCCGGATTAAGTTGAATTGAGAAGAACACCATCAGGTATGCATAACCAATCAATGCTGCAGCAGTGAAAGACATATATCTTACACCCTTTCGGCCAAAGTATTCATTTATAATATCTGTCATTATAAACACAACCGGCCAGAGCAGCACTCCTGCAGTAAGATTAAATGAAAGATCATCAAATCCAAAGAGTGAAATTTTTACCGGATCTAAACCAAAAAATTTTTCAAGTGAAAATATTTTAACACCTAAAAATTCTGCGAGTAAGGCATTTGCCACAAAGAATGCTCCCAGCAGAAAAAATAATTTTGAACTTTTGTTTTGCATATAATTTTTCAATCAATTTAAATGACTATACTGAATATATAAAAAAAGCGGTACCAATTAAATTAAATTGGTACCGCTTATTGCGTGGAGAGATGGATGAATTAGGAATATTTATCTGGTTCTTTTTCTGTTCGTATTGTTTTTATTCGTGTTCCTTTGCTGAGTGTTGTTGCGTTTTACATTATTGTTATTTTTATTTTGATTCGTAACTCTTGTGTTGTTGTTTGTATTACTTTTTCTTTCAACCCTTTGCGTAGTATTATTTTTCTTAACAACATCGTTACGCTTATTAGTATTAACCTGTGTACGCTTATCTCTATTTACATTGTTCTTATTTACGGTTTTATTTTTATTAACAATGTTTTTATCATTCCTTTTGTTCGTATTGGTATTTACCTGTTTCTTATCATTCCTTTGAACATTGTTTTTATTAACCGTAGTATTTCTTTTTACTTCATTCTTATTGGTTCTCGTATTCTTATCAACATTATTCCTGTTGGAGTTGTTGTTATTATTTCTATTAGTATTAACCTGCTTACGATTGTCCTGAGTTTGCGTTTGATTACGCTTAACGGTTGTTTTATCATTTCTGTTGTTTTTCACATCGTTTCTGTTTACAGTGTTTTGTCTGGTTTCATTTTTTTGCTTATCAATATTTCTATTGTTACCGTTACCTTGTTTCGTAAGCGTAGTTGTTCTATTTTTATCACCAATTTCAACCCTATTCACATCAAGTGATGTTCTTCTGCGATCTTTCTTAACATTCATATTCTTAACATCATTTCTGGTAAGTTGATCCCTGGAAACATCAAGCGTTCTTACTTCATCACCGTTGCGGGTTCCACCTCTAAATTTCTGAGGATCGCGCACCCTAGTTATTTCTCGCTGCCTGATTTCCTGCCCTGATCTTACCCTTACATATTCTATATCTATTCCCCTGTTCTGAACTCTTCCATCACGATAGCGATAGTTGGTTCTATAGGTTGTGTTAGAATAAACCCTGTACCTATACTCGGGGGCAACATAATAGTTGTAAGGATACTGGTGGCAGAAGTTATTATAAGTTATAAAATGCCAGTGATGGTACGGAGAATGGTAAACGTGAGTAAAATGAATTCCTATAGAGATCGAAAAAGTAGCATAAGGATGTAAAGGAGCCCATCCGATATAATCGTTACTGTATCTCCATTCTACCCATGCAGGAGCCCATTCATAATCAGGATACCATAGCCATCCGTAATAATCATCGTAGAACCATCTTCCGTAATGATAAGTTACATAACCAAATGATTCATACGAATCCCAGTACCAGCCATCGTATGTCCATATCCATCTTCCCATACTGTATGGTGCCCAACCTGTTTGCATAATGGTTGGCTGCCAAACAACAACACCGTAGTCTATTTCTATCCATTGCCCGTATGGAGCAAGTTCTGTATAAAAATAGCCGCCGTAATTGTGATTCCTTTTTGCTTCTGATGTGAATGCTGCAAAAACAAAAAGTACTGCTGAATAAATAATTAACCGTTTCATAATACACCTCCGTTAAAGTGTTTATGCTTATTAGCCAAAGTTAGTGCCATTTAAAAAGGTTTGTTTTTGGTTCAGTTTTAAAGTTTTTGATTGAGATATGTATAATAATTTGTACAGTTACTAGCCAATATAATTCATCAAATGCTGCATATTGTAATCAAGAATTCAATGCTGGATTACAGCACTGGTTATCTAACCAGTGAAAAAAAAATAAATAGGATAACATTATTAGCTTCAGCACTCCAGAGACCGTTTATATCCAGGTTAAATCTAAAATTTCCGTATTATTTTAATTTTCACTGCTGATAATAGTATTGCCAATTTGAAGAAGAGCAATCATTTTATTTGTAAATTTGAATAAAATAAAATTATAAATCTTCTGAAATTAAAATATGGAGAATAATATGTACTACTTATTTGTACAATAAAGGATATTAACAGTTTTAAGAAGTTGGTTTTTTTCCTGCTTTTAGTTTTTATAATATCACCATGTCAAATTTATTCTCAAACAGAAGATCAAAAAAAACACAACCCACCTAATCCTACTGAACATAGTGAAATTAAGGATGATGATTATATTCCGGTATCAAGGGAAAACCAGGGCAGATCACCGGCTTATAATTATATAATGAGCAATATTACTACTGTCCAGGTAAATGTGGATGGCAACGGTCAGAACATTGTTGGAGATGCTGCAAATGAACCATCAATTGCTGTTGATCCGACTGATAGGAACAGGATGACGATAGGATGGAGGCAGTTCAACACAATAAGTAGTAATTTCCGCCAGGCAGGTTACGGATTTACAACTAATGGTGGACTGACGTGGACATTTCCAGGTGTAATTCAACCGGGTGTATTCCGTTCAGATCCTGTACTGGACGCAGATAGAGATGGAAATATTTTCTATAACAGTTTAACAAATAGTCCAGAATTTTTATGTGACGTATTTAAATCAAGTGATGGAGGTTCCTCCTGGGATGGTGGAATTTTTGCTCAGGGAGGGGACAAACAATGGATGACAATAGATAAAACTGACGGATCCGGATCCGGACATAACTATTCATACTGGACTTCCAGTTTCAGTGTCTGTAGTCCTGACTTTTTTACACGCTCAACTGACGGTGGTGCAAGTTTTGAAGATTGTGTTTCAATCCCGAATGATCCCCGGTGGGGCACTCTTGCTGTTAATTCTGAAGGTGACCTCTATGTTGGAGGTACCATAGGATTTGATTTTCAAGTCTCAAAATCAACTAATGCAAAAAATCCCAGTGTTATTGTTTCATGGAATATGAATACAGTTGTTAGTCTGGATGGTTCAATTGCATTTGGTGGAGGACCTAATCCTGGAGGCTTACTGGGACAAACCTGGATAGCGGTTGATACTTCAGGTGGTACGTATCACGGCAACGTATACTTGTTATGCTCGGTTGAACGCAATTCATCCAGTGATCCCGCAGATGTAATGTTTGCACGCAGTACAGATGGAGGTATAAACTGGAGTTCACCGATCAAAATTAATGATGATCCCGGCACTAATGCATATCAATGGTTTGGGACTATGTCAGTTGCTCCGAGTGGACGAATTGATGTTGTATGGTTGGATACCCGGGATAATTCAGCCAGTAACATATCAGCATTATATTATTCAAATTCAACAGATGGTGGTGCAACCTGGTCAGCAAATGAAAGACTATCTGATTATTTTGATTCCCATCTTGGGTGGCCCAATCAGAATAAAATGGGCGACTACTTTGATATGGTATCCGATAATAATGGTGTGTCCCTTGCATGGGCAGCTACGTTCAATGGTGAACAGGATGTTTATTACAGTTATATTGCCGATACAACAATTGTCCCGGTAGAACTTGTTTCATTCTCAGCTTCTGCTGCAGCAAATGTGGTTACTCTTTCCTGGATAACAGCAACTGAACTAAATAACAAGGGTTTCGAAATTGAGAGAAGCTCTGATAAATTAAATTGGAGAACAATTGGTTTTAAAGAAGGAAATGGCACGATAGCAGAACCACAGAATTATTCCTATGTTGATGAATATCTTGTCGAAGGGCTGTATCATTATAGATTAAAACAAATCGATTTTGATGGTAGTTTTAAATATTCGGAAATAATAGAGGTTGAAATCGCACCATCAGAATTTTCGCTTTCGCAAAACTACCCTAACCCGTTTAATCCAGGTACAGTTATTAGTTATCAGTTACCCGTAAATAGTTTTGTAACTTTAATAGTTTATGATGTATTAGGTAATGAAGTTGCAGTACCTGTAAATGAACAAAAATCTGCTGGGACTTTTAAAGTTGAGTTTAATGCATCTGATTTAGGAAGCGGAGTTTATTTCTATCAACTAAAAGCTGGCGGTTTTGTTGAAACTAAAAAAATGATTTTAATCAAGTAGGAAAAAATAGTTTTATAATCCAAACCCCTTCCAACATACATTGGGAGGGGTATTTTATATATCCAACCAATAAGAAAACTTAACCAGGAAAACATTATCAGCTTCAGCATTCCAGAGGTTATTGAAATATCTGCTAAATTACTTGATAATCGTTAAGTTTATTTTTCTTGACTCTCTATAAATATTATCCAAAATTAAATGT
Organism: uncultured Ignavibacteriales bacterium; assembly: GCA_963714405.1. Taxonomy (GTDB): domain Bacteria; phylum Bacteroidota; class Ignavibacteria; order Ignavibacteriales; family Ignavibacteriaceae; genus JAZGGS01. The sequence goes on from CAVQOH010000006.1 coordinate 72,750, forward strand.
CAGATTTTTTATCTATACACCTTAGGAGGAGATTGTGGAATGGATTACAGCATTTACCTGGATATTTGTACCACATTTTTTTCCGAATTTTACATTAAAAAGAAAATTATCATTTTATATATTATTATACGGAGGCTGCTATGAAATCATATTTATATATTTTTACAATTGCCCTCATTGGTTGGTCAATATCATTTAACAGCAATACTTTCGGACAGTACTCTCAACAGTGGTCGATTTTGTATCAAAAAGCTGGAGCGATGCTCCCTCCAACTGTTGTGAAAATGCAGGCAGTTGGTGAATACATTTATATTCTCGGTACCGTACAAGGTGAGAATCTAGCTGAGGAAGATTTCCTTCTCTTGAAACTTGACCGGGATGGGAACACCGTTTGGGAACAGACCTATGCTGGTCCGGGGAAATACCACGACAAACCATCTGACATGGCTTTCGATAACGTTGGCAACATCTACGTTACCGGCCTGAGTTACCAATCTGCTGCCGGTGTTGATGGTTCTGATTACTGGACAATGAAATACAGCTCAGACGGCTCATTGCTGTGGAGTACCACGCATACAAGTGAACCAGGACATGGTGATGAACCTTGTGGAATTGAGGTGTGGGACAACATGGTCTTCGTTTCCGGTAAGAGTGTTCATATGGCCGGTCCATCAACAGCCGAGGATTATTACTCTGAACTATACAATACCAATACAGGAAAGCGTATTTGGAATCACTCCTGGAATGGTGGAGGAGAAGACAGACGCAATTATCCAAGCGACATGACCCTTGATGCAGACGGTAACATGATTGTTGTGGGAAGAAGTACACACCCTAAGGACGACTATAGTATTGTTCGGTATAAGTGGGACACTGTATATGTAAGCCCGGATTCGATTCAGATCGTACTTGTTTTTGATTGGGAACGATACTTCAATGGAAGCGGTGATGAACAGGACAATGCCTATGCAGTAGTAACAAACAGTGCAGGTGATATCTACATCACTGGAGAAAGCTGGTCGAGTGAAGGGCTGCAAGACATTACAACCATAAAGTATGATAAATTTGGCAACCTGAAATGGTCGCATAGTATGAACGGCACTAATAACAACCGTGATATTCCCATCGGCATAGCACTCGACAGCAAGGAATATGTGATTGTGGTGGGATATTTGTCAAACCTGGAGTCTGCCGAGGACTATTGCACAATCAAGTACACCCCTGAAGGAGAATTGGTCTGGACTACAGCCTGGCAAAACATGCAAGCGGAAACGAATTATCCTAAGGATTTCGTTATGGATACAGAAGATAACATCTATATCACCGGGGACAAGATGAGCCAGATGTATATCCGTAAATTAAACAAAGAAGGTAGTCTTGCGTGGGAGAGTTTTGTTGCTGATAATAGTGGTCAACAGATACTTGGAGAAGGTCAATCTATTACAGTCGATGATGACGGTAATATCTATGTTGCAGGTATAAATGTGCGCGAGATGTTGAAGCTCACAATCACTAAGTTCAAGAAATAGCAGGGACAGTCATCACAATGTCATTGTAGTTAACTAAAGGAGTTACTTCTTGCAGGATTAGCTGCCTAAAAAACCTGTATTCGGAAGTAGAGGATTTTGTTAAAACCGAGAAAATAGGATTGATGAAGTAGTATAAAAGTATATAAATCCCTTATCAATTATTAGTGGAATAAACTTTTATGCAAACAGATTTTTTCAATGAAACTTTCTCTTCTATTTAAATGCTTATAAAATTAAAACAGATTTAAATATCTAACCAATAAGAAAACTTAACCAGGAAAACATTATCAGCTTCAGCATTCCAGAGGTTACTTAGATCCCTGCTGAATCTAAAATCACCGGGATTATCTGAATTAGTTTTATTGTGAGTCCACACAAAATAAAATACTGAGCCGGGTAAATATTCCCATCTTAATACAACATTACCTCGCAATGATTTGAAATTAAAATCAGGATTAGAAAATGTAAACTGATCTGCAGGTCCTTCTCCATCAGGATCAACAGTGTATTCATCATCACCGCTGTTATAATTTATTTGTGAGCCATTTTCACCGTAGTAGTTATAATCCATTGAAGATGGTTTTGCGAGCTCTTTGTAGTTCCCGTAATCACCTATTGCCAGCAGTGGCTGAACGTACAATTGTAAGCTAAGTGTTGGACTGAAAATCCAATTCAACCTTATATTTGCAGAAATTGTTTCCTGGGATAATTCACCAAAAACATACCGCGTATTGTAAGTATTGGTTGCAAATTCGTCATCAAAATTATCTACCCACTGAAACATAGATTTTGTAGAATTATACTCAGGTCCTAAAGTAAGACCGATTTGAGGACTTGGTTTCCATTCCACTTCTAAACCATAATAATATTCATAACCACCAATATCGTTTTTCCAAAATCCTGCAAATGGAGAAAACACTATTTTTTCCCTGCTATCAGTATAAGCATGGACATTGATATTATAATTCTGAGGTATTACAACGATCGGACCGCCTCGTGTAAGAGTGGTTGAAGTTGATTCAAAATTTAAATTGCTGTTTATTCCGATTCCCCAAAAATTTAAAAACTGACCACTGGCATTAAGATAAAAACCGCTTCGGGAAACATTATCTTCATAATCAGAATTGCGATTGTACGCAAAGTAAATATTCTTTCTTCTGAATATTTCATCTTCTTCATACCACCTGTAACCCAAAACTAAATGACCGTTTATTCTATCTGCAAACCACTGTGAGCCTAAATCATTATATTCAAACCCCGGGGAAGCTGTACCAAGTGCAGCATTTAAATAAAAATTTCCTTTTTGCTTATTTAGCATAAAGCGCGAAAATATTCCTGCAAGAGATGTTCTGTTGCTATCAATCGGCATAAAAGTTTTATCAGGGCGCTGGAAATACCTATACGGTTCCTTTTGCAGATTAAGTAAATAATCTTTAGATCCATGAGTGTATGAACCAATTACAGAACCTGTAATCACATAAGTTTCTTCAGCATCAAGAAAAGTCCATCCATCCACTCCAAGAGTAAAAGCATCTTTCCCAAGAATTTCAGTGAGATTTGGATCACTGAAATTTCTATTTACTGATGTAAATATTAAACCAAGTGCCTGACTGCCATCATTAAATTCTTTGCGGGTTCTGAAAACACCATAATGAGTTAGTGGTTCAACTTCTTCCTTAACAATTTCACCAGTTTCATCAGATTTAATTCTTGCATAAGTTCTTTCAGTAATAGAACTTAAAGCACCGAGAGACCAGGTTTCATCCAGTTTTCCAGTCAATTTTCCTGCACCAAGAATACGTGTTTCGTTTGGAAAATCTTCAAATCCTTCTGTGCTTGGACTTCCCTGCGGTGTTCTTCCGATTCTGCGCGAATAGAAAAGAGTTGGGTTACTAAAATTAAATCCCCAGTTATTATTTGCACCGCCATACCCAAATTCAAAAACATTTGCTCCTTCAATAAAGAATGGTCTTTTTTCATCATAAAAAGTTTCAAAGGCGGATAAGTTTACAACTGCAGGATCAACTTCTACCTGTCCAAAATCAGGATTTATTGTTGCATCAACATTTAAGTTACTTCCTAAACTAAATTTTAGATCTCCACCAAGTTCAGTTTTATAAACGTTTTCTTTATAAAATGGATCCCCATCATCGTGTATGAGATATTGAGCTTTCTGAACAATGTAAGGCAAAAATTCCAATCGCTGCTTTGGTTTTATACCATTCAGTCCTTCAAGATTTGCAAAATGAGAAACGAACCCGCTCTCAGTACTTGGAACCATTACATAAAAAGCCATTTCGTGTTTGCGTTTTATATCCCGGTTCACATTCACTCCCCAAACCATCTCTTCAGTTTCTTTAAATCTTAACTGAGTAAAGGGAATTTTTACCTCAACGGTCCATCCTTCATTATTTACATCTGTTTTTGTTTCCCAAATTCCATCCCATGAGTTATCCATCCAGCCATCGTTATAAAGTGTTCCATCACAGATTGAACCACCCGGATTTACAGCAAAATAAAATCCTGTTCTATCATCGTTGTAAGGATCTAAATAAATCCAAATCCAATCAGATTCAACAATGTTATCACGCCTCATAAGTGTTAAATCAATTGAATCAGGTTGAGTATCAAAAAACTGTCCGCTGAAGTAAATGTTTGATTCATCGTGTGAAATCCAGATATGAGATTTTTCTGTTGCAGGAACTCCCTCGTCCGGTTCTTTTTGAATAAAATCTTTAATGGGTGCATTTTTGTAAACCACTTCAGTTAATTTTCCATCAATTATTAATGGAGAATGTAATTTGTACGATGTTATTGTTTTTGTAGAATCAACTTTCGGTATTGCGATGAGTGATATTGATAAGATTGAGTTGAGCAGTAAAAAGTAAATTGCCTTCATACATATCCCAGAATTTTATTTAAACACTTTTAGTTGTATAGTGTTTAGACTATTCTTTAATTTATTTTGTTGCCTCTATCAATGAATAATTTTACAATTGGACAATGAGCCTGATAAATGGTTTTATAAAAAGTTTATAGATCTACAAAACAAATTTATCGTTAACAGGGGTTGTAAAGGGTATTTATCTTTTGAAGGGAAATATAAAATTATAAACGGTTTACAAATTGGTTGCGATGATTAAAATCTCTTGTCAATAATAAATAATTTAATATCAATTATAAATTAACCGCCCGGAATATTTGATTTAAGCTTAAGAGGCATTCTTCGTTTCCTCATTTTAAGATTAAGTATTTCAACAAAAACTGAAAAAGCCATTGCAAAATAAATGTATCCTTTTGGAATGTGTTGATGTAATGATTCCGCAACAAGAGAAAATCCAATCAACAATAAAAAGCTTAATGCTAGAATTTTTATTGTGGGGTGATCTTCAACAAATTTGCTTACAGAACCAACAAAAATCATCATAAAGATCACGGCTATTACAACTGCTGTTACCATTACACCAAGATGATCGGCCATACCAACAGCGGTAATTACAGAATCGAGTGAAAAAATAATATCAAGCAAGGTTATCTGGATAATAACTGATATAAAAGTAACATTTCCTTTAACTTTATGATTGTTATCTTCACCTTCAAGATTTGAATGGATTTCATGCGTACTTTTTGCAAGTAAAAACAATCCGCCAAATAGTAGAATCATATCTCTCCAGGAAATATCAATGCTAAAAATTGTAAAAATTGGAGCTGTGAGCTTTATAATTAGAGAAATTGAAAACAATAATAGTATTCTCATTAACATTGCTAAACCCAAACCAATTAATCTCCCTTTATTCTTGCTCTCAGCCGGAAGTTTATCAGTTAATATTGATATGAAAATAATATTATCAATTCCCAGAACTATTTCTAAAACTGTTAATGTTAGCAAAGCTATCAATGCCTGCGGATCAGTAATCCATTCCATCTGTATTCCTTTTTAAATTCAGATTAAAATCATCTTTTAATTTTTCTTTCCTTCCATTTTAAATTGCCAAAAGCACCTGTAAATCCTGCAATTATTATGTACGGTATTTGCAGAAACTGAGTAATTAGAAATGGTTTTAAAGATAAATTGTTAAATAAAATTCGTTTCCCCTTTTTAAGAATACTAAATTCAAAAATAAATTTTAGCAAAAATGATGCAGCTAGTGATATAAAAAAGTAATGTGAATATAGAAATGCAAAAATAAGTTGTAATAGTAATCCTGAATAAAATAAGTAAACAGCAATGAGTTTTGCTATTAAACTTTTATCATTGTAGAATAGTCCTTTACTTGCCCATCTTTTTCTTTGATGATAAAATTCTGATAAATTTTTATTGGCATAAGTTTTTGCAATAGAGTTTTTATCAATTAAAAAACGAACTTCATAATTGGTATCATTTGCTATCTTTTGCATTAATAGCTCATCATCACCTGAAGATAGATTCATCTGATCTTTAAATCCACCAACTTTTTCAAAAGCTTCCTTCCTATAAGCGATGTTTGCTGCGTTACAAATAGTTGGGCTTCCTGCACCAATTAGACCTGCACCTGTAATTATTAAGCCTGCAAACTCCAGCTTTTGAATTTTTGAAAATAATTTTTTTTCATCAATAAATTCCACAGGAGCAGAAATAAATCCTGTTTTATCATCAAAATTATTTATCAAGGATGAAAGCCACTCTCCTTTATAAATGCAATCCGCATCAGTTGTTACAATAATTTTTCCTTTGGAGTTTTCAATTCCAAATCTTACAGCTCTTTTTTTATGTGCATTCGCTGAAAAATCTTTTGGAACAGATAAAACATTTATGTTGTTAGATTTTTTATTTTCTTGTAAAATATTAAGTGAATTATCCCGTGAAGAATCATTTACATAAATAACTTCAAATTTATCTTTAGGAAAATCCTGAGCTTCAATAGATTTTAGATTTGCTAGTATATTTTCTTCTTCATTTCTAAATGGAATAATTATGGAAACAAAATCTTCTTTGTTTGATGTGAATTCTACGTGATTAAGATTTTTCAATCCTGAATGTATTTTCTTTAAGAAGAAAAGGTAGTTAACCAGGAGCAAAAAAAATGTTAACAGAAAAATAGAATTAAGAATCATTTCGTTTTAAAAGTAGTATTAATCCTAACAATGCGGGTATAAGGAGATTTATTAAAAACAAAAAAATGGAAGCATTAAATGCCGATGAAGCTGTTTCGCCAAACTGTGTAAGAAAATAAACTGATGCACCTTCGCGAATTCCCAATTCACCCAAAGATATAGGAGGAATAACGGTTTTAGCAAACATTATTAGGTTACCAGCCCATAAATAATTTATAAAACTATAATTATGAGAAAATGCAGCAACTAGAATTGCAAGTTGAAGTAAAAAGCAGATATAAAACAAACTGGAAACGAAAGTCATCTTATAGAAATACGTTTTATCAAGTGATTTTAGTAAATAAAGTTTATCAATTATCTGTTTAAAACGTTTAATATTTTTTATTCTTGAAAAGAACACACTATCCCAGAATCTTTTACTTAGCATTAGTGCTGCAAAAAAATAAAACAGAGTAAAAAGAACAATAAAAAGTGAGATAGTAAGATAGATATTGGTGTTATGATAAAAATAAAAAAATAATATACTTGCTATTGACCCGACAAAAGCAACTAGCAACAATGGGAAGAATTTATCAATTAAGGTTGCAACTGTTACTTGTAAAACTGATTTGTTTTTAAATGCAATTGCCCTTCCAAAATATTCACCAATTCTCAATGGTGTAATAATTCCAGCAGAAAATCCGTAAAAAAGGGATGTTAAAATTTTTGATCGTTTTTTCACCTGTAACACCTGGATACAGGTTAATTTCCATTTATAGTATTGAAGAAAAATATTCACAACGCTTAAGGAAAGTGCGGCACCTACTAGTAGCAGATTAGCATTTTCAATTGCAGAAAGGATTTTATCATACTCAATTGATGAAGTGATATAAATTAGCAATCCGGCTGCAATTAAAATTTTAATTACAAAAATTATTGCTGTTTTATTCTTTCGAATAAAACCATCTTTAACAGAATTATTTTTATCAGCAATAGTATTCATAATAATTTTTACTGTTCTATATCAAATATATTAACTTTTAATCCTTCAGTACAATTAACACACATATCAACTGATTTTCTGTCGCTTAGAATTCTATTCCTGAAATTGATTATACTTTTCAGAATTCCATACATCGGAAAAACTATTGCCATTTAATATTCCAAGTTCAAAATCAGCATCTTTATCAAAACAGCAAGGTACAACTCTGCCATCCCAGGTAATTACAGAAGTGCGCCACAATGCAAAACAATGATCTTTTAACTTATTCTTTATTTTAAATGAACCATTTTCAACTATGTATCTTCTGTACTTTTTGTTTTTCGGTAAAAACCTAATCGCATTTTCATAAGAAGAAATCTGCATAGTTTTAAAAACAACTTTATCAACCCCAACTTCTTTACCATAATTTAAAACTTCATCTAATTGATGTTCATTTTGTTTCATCACAATAAATTGAAATTCAATAAATGGTTTTTTCAATTTTAATTCATTTTTTCTTTTTACAAGAATTCTTAATCCATTGTCTGCTTGTTCGAATGTTCCACCAACACGGTAGTTCTGATAACTTTCTTCATCAAGTCCATCAACGGAATAAATCAATTTATCAGGTGCATTTTCTAAAATTGAGTCAACGTTATGCTTATTGATAAAATGCCCATTAGTGCTTATGGATATATAAACATTCTTACTCTGTGCATAAATAATCATCTGTGATAGCTGTTTATTTATAAACGGTTCTCCCTGAAAGAATAATTGTACATAGAATCCTGATTTGTAAATTTCATCAATCAACTCTTTAAAATTTTCGAAACTCAATAATCCAAGAGGTCTTGTCAGTGTTCCCAAACCTGACGGACATTCCGGACATTTAAGATTACAATGATTCGTTGGCTCAATGGAATACGAAATAGGCAAACCCCACACAATTGCTTTCTGTGTGAATTTTGATATTGTAAACGATAAAAGAATTTTAAAAACATTCAAAATTCTTTTAAGTGTAATGTATTTGAAGAAGTTAATTTCCAAGTCACAAAAATATAATTATCATATTAAGATAAAGATATTCTGAATATTTTTAACGAAATAATTCTAATTTGATTTATAGATTGCCTATAAATGATTCAATAAATCATTGTAAGGCGTTCATCTTTTTTATACATTTAGCCGTTATAATTCCATTTAAAGGAGAAAAGATGTTTATCAATTTTAGTGATATTCCAGGGCATTATAACTTGTTCCTGGATTACCTTTATGAATTTGATAATGTAAAAAAATATTTCAATCATGATTTTCGCGATAAAGAAAACTATTTAAAGGTTTTTAAAAGCATTACCGAGTCATCCGATGATATCAATCAAAAAGTTTCTGGAATAATTAATGACCAATATTCTGATTTAAGTGTTTCCGATAAAACAAAAATTAATATACAGCAATTAGCAAATAAAAGTACTCTTGCTATTGTAACTGGACAACAGTTGGGAATTATGGGTGGTCCACTTTACACATTTCATAAAATTATTACCGCAATAAAACTTAGTAATCAGCTTTCTGAGCGTTATGATGATTACAACTTTGTTCCGATTTTTTGGCTCGAAGGTGATGATCATGATTTTAATGAAGTACGTTCTATTCAATTGATTAACGATAATAATAATGTTGAAAAAATTAGTTATGGAGAGGAAAGCAGAGAAGATGATGCAAAAGAAAGCGTTGGATTTCTGCAACTTGATGATAGAATAAATAATTTTTTTAACAAGTTAAATTCATTGCTACGGGATACTGAATTTAAACAACCCTTGCTTGAGAATCTAAAAGAGTGCTACGCGTCCGGTAATTCAATTAAAAATGGCTTTAGAAAATTATTGCACTCAATTTTTGATCAGTATGGATTAGTGATGATCGATCCGCAAGATAAAAAATTAAAAGAATTACTTAAACCACTTTTTAAAAAAGAAATTGAGGAGTTTAGAAACTATACTGATAAACTTGTCCATTCAAGCGCAGAACTTGAAGAAATTTATCATGCACAGGTGAAAGTAAAACCTGTTAACTTATTTCTTAATTTAGATAATGCAAGATATTCAATTGAGCCGGTTGAAAATCATTTTCGGCTTAAAAGAAAGAGAAAAACTTTTACGCGAGATGAGCTTCTGGAAATTGTTGATAAGGAACCTGAAAGGATAAGTCCTAATGTACTATTAAGACCTATTTGCCAGGATTACTTGCTGCCTACAGCATTTTACGTAGCAGGACCAAGCGAAATTTCTTACTTCGCACAAATAAAAGCGTTGTACTCGGTTTTTAAAATTTCACCGCCAATTGTTTATCCAAGATCATCAGCAACTTATGTTGAAAAATCAATTTCAAAAACTTTGGATAAGTACTCTATTTCTATTAATGATTTATTTATTGATATTGAAATTGTAAAAGAAAAGGGTGATTGATTCGATTTCTGAAACTTCACTTGAAAAAGTTTTTTCTGAAGTGGAAAACGAAATTGAACTTTCTTTTGACAGGTTAAAGGAGATTTTATTTGAACTTGATCGGCAAACAGCAGATTCCAGTAAAAAATACAAGGATAAGATCATTAATTCACTTCACGAACTTAAGGGCAAAGCTGAGAAAACACAGCAGAAAAAATATGAGGTTACATTAAGGCAAATTGATAGAGCCGCAATAAATCTCTATCCAAATTCAAATTTGCAGGAACGAGAACTAAACTTTATTAATTTTACAAACAAGTATGGGACGGATTTTATCAATTTTATTTTTAAGAATCTCAAGATTAATAAATTTGAGCATCAGATAATTGAATTGCTATAATTAAATGGTAATCGATTTAAGTTGTTCTACAAAATTTGGATTAGAAACAGAAACACATTCAAATCCATCTACTTTTCCACCATCCTCCAGCAGACATGACAGAATGCCAAATGCCATAGCAATTCTGTGATCACCGAAACTTTTAAATATCGGTCTTTCATTTTTTATAACACCTGAAAATTTAAATCCATCATTATATTCTTCAACATTTAATCCAAGTTTCTTTAAGTTGTAGCAAATTGCTTTTATTCTATCCGTTTCTTTAAGTCTGAGTTCTTGTGCATTTCTAATTTCAAAATCACCTTCAGCAAATACACCTGCAATTGTTAATGCTGGAATTTCATCTATTATATTTGGAAGTAGCTCATTTTTTATGGCAACATTTTTAAGTTTATTAGACTCTATTTTCAATTCTCCTAAAGGTTCTGTATCAAATTTCTTCTCCTCGTTAATCGTGATCCCTGCTCCCATTTCATTCAGAATATTAATTAAGCCTGTTCTAGTGGGATTAGTAGATACATTTCTAATTAATATCCTACCCTTTCTAACAAGTACTCCCAAAATGATAAAAAAAGAGCCAATGGAGATGTCACCTGGAATAAAATACTTTTGGGGATTCGGATAACTTCTTTTAGAAACAGAGATTACAGTTTTTAGCCTATCCTTCTCCAATGGCAGTTTAAGTAATCTTTCTGTGTGATCTCTTGTGATTGCTCGCTCTATAATTCTGCTAGAGTTATCAAAATGCAATCCAGCTAAGATTAGAGAACCCTTAACCTGGGCACTTGGATAAATCATTTCATATTCAAAATTTTTCACAGCACCTGAGTACCTGATTTCAATAGGAAGAGTATTTTTAGGTGTTCCGCTAATTCGTGCTCCCATTATGTTAAGTGGTTCAATAATACGCAGCATTGGTCTCTTGGAAAGTGATCTATCACCCACTATTTTTGAGTCGAAATTTTGTACAGATAAAACTCCGCACATTAACCTGGCAGTTGTACCGGAATTTCCCGCATTAAGTGCTTTGAGAGGTTTTTTAAAACCTTTAAATCCATTACCAATAATTGTTACTTCATTTTTTTTTCTTGTAATTTGGATTCCAATTTGCTGAAGACAGGATATTGTTGAATTAATATCATCACTGTCAGGAAGGTTAACTATTTGAGACTTACCATTTGCAAGTGCAGAGAAAATTAAAGCACGATGAGATATTGATTTATCCCCTGGAAGAACTAGTAAACCATCAACTTTTTCAATTTTACTAAAATTTTGAATCATGTTGCATTTTTATTTTTTGCTCCATTCATCAAACCATTGCTTAAGACTCTCTCTACTCAGTTCGCTTATATTATACATACCTTTTTTTGTTCGCTGCCTGAGAGCTTCATAAATAATTATTGCAGCGGAAACAGAAACATTTAAACTTTGTACCATTCCAAACATAGGTATGCAAAATATTTCATCAGCCAAATCACAAGCTTCCGTGGAAATGCCGCGATGTTCATTACCTAAAACTACTGCTGATTTTTTTGTGAAATCCAGGTTGTAAAGATCTTTGCAATCCCTTGAAATTGATGATGCATATATTTTAAATCCTTCTATACGTAGCTGCTTATAACATTCTTCAACAGTTCTGAATTTTTCTTTTTCTATCCATTTATATGCAGAAGCTGATGATTTCTTTCCGATTTTCGGAAATGTCTCACTATTATATAATAGTGAAACTTTAGGAATCCCGGCGGCATCACAGGTTCTAAATATAGCACTCACGTTATGAGGATCATGAATGTTCTCTAAAACAATTTTAATTGATGGCTGCCTTTTGGATATAACAGCTTTAATTTTTTCAAGACGTTTTTCCGTTCTTGATTGCGTCAATTATCACCTTTATTGAATACTAATTTGTAGGTTGATATATTTTTTGTACGTCTTGCTTTATCAAGCTTGAATTTTCCACTATTCACGTTGAGATAAAATGAGGCAAGTTCGAGAATTTTCTTCAAAACAGTATCTTCATCATGCGCCCAACTCTCACAACCAACTAAAGAGGGAATTTCTGCAGTATATCCATCATTCGTTTTAATTACAATAATATCCAAAATCATTTTGGGAAATTTGTTTAATTGAAGAATTAGTATTGTGATAATCTTATTCACGGTTACAATTTTAACACTTGCACTTGCACCAATTCTATCTGCTCCCGAGGCAATCATAGCTTCAGCATCCTCTTTTGATTTAATACCACCTGATGCCTTTACACCAATATCTCTTCCAACAACATATTTCATCAATGCAACATCTGCAACAGTTGCACCGCCTTTACTGAATCCTGTTGAAGTTTTTACAAAATCAGCCCCAGCATTTTTGCAGATGAGGCATGCTTTTACTTTTTCCTCATCATTAAGGAGTGCTGTTTCAATAATAACTTTGCAAATAACATTATTTTTCTTAGCTACATTCACAACTTCACTAACGTCTTTTATAACATATTCATAATCCCCCTGTTTCAACCTGCCAACATTTAAAACCATATCAATTTCAGTTGCACCATTACTTATAGCTTGTTCCGTTTCAAAACGTTTTACTTCAGTAGTTGTGGAGCCGAGTGGAAATCCAACAACAGTACAGACTCTTACATTTGTTCCCCTTAATAGCTCACTGCAAAGAGATACATAACCCGGATTTATACAAACTGATGCGAAGGAATATTCTTTAGCTTCAATGCACAAAGCTCTTTAATCGCATTTGGTGTAGCATCAGGTTTGAGAAGTGTATGATCAATTTTGGACGCAATATTTTTATCTTTAATTGAATTACCCACACCCTGTCCAGCTGCTATTCTTGAGGCACCTACATCAACAATATTTCTAACAGCTTTTGGTTGAGTTAATACATTAGTTTCCCAACCGCGGCAGGAATCTCCATGACAATAATAATCAGTTAACACTTTTTCCAAAAAATCATGTGGAATTTTTTCATCAGATATTTTATCGTTCATTTTTGTTCACCATATTTTATGAAAGCTTCATAAGTGTTTTTTAAGAGCATGGCAATTGTCATCGGTCCTACTCCACCGGGAACTGGTGTAATGTAGGAAGCTTTTTCAGATACTTCATCAAATTTAACATCACCCGTAACACGGTAACCTCTAGGTTTTGAAGAATCATCAACCCTATTTATTCCAACATCAATAACTGCAACGCCTTCTTTAACCATATCTGCTTTAACAAATTCAGGAGAACCAATAGCAGCAACTAAGAATATCTGCCTGTGATGTATAATCAGAAATATTTTTAGCAGCAGAATGGCAGATTGTTACGATTGAATTTGCATATTCTTTTTTCTGCAGCATTATATTTGCAATCGGTTTTCCCACAATATTGCTTCTTCCAAGTACCACAAGATGTTTTCCTTTTGTTTCAATCTTATATCTTTTCAGTAATTCCTGTATACCGGCAGGAGTGCATGAACGGAATGCATCTTTTCCAATTACAAGATTACCAACGCTAACAGGATGAAATCCATCTACATCCTTTTTTGGTGATATTGCTTCAATAACTTTATCTTCATCAATATGTTTTGGAAGAGGTAATTGAACCAGTATTCCATGAAATTCGATTGTTGTTATTATATGATTCAATAAGTGAAAGAAGTGCACTTTCAGTAATTGATTTATCAGGAGTTTCAGTTTTAGTTAATATCCCAACCTCATCGCACGCTTTAGCTTTATTTCTAACATATATCTGTGAAGCAGGATCTTCTCCAACTAAGATTGCCACTAAACCGGGTACGCCTCTTACCCTCTTTCTTAAGTTTATCAATATCTGTTTTTAGTTCTAAGCGAATATCTTGTGCAACTTTTTTTCCATCAATAATTATCATAAAGTTTTCCTTTATTAACCGATCATACTTTAACTTTCTATCTCCGCTAATTCATAATCATAAACAATATCATACCTTTCTTTCAAATATTTTTTTATTTCATCATCTTTTAGAATCTCCTCTAAAAACGGATTTGAATTTTGCCAGCCAGTTTTTCCGGTTTTTCTAAATCTTTCAAGTCTTCTGATTGATATTTCACAGAATACAGGATTAATATCTGACAGTATAACATTTTCTCTCAAGCTTTTCAGCAGCTAGCAAAGTTGTACCTGCGTGTGAGAAAAAATCAATTACTACATCATTTACAGCACTGCTTGCACTTACAATCCGTTCAATTGCTTTAAGAGGTTTTTGCGCAAAGCAACCATTTACATTTTCTTCCATCCTGTAAAATATTTGTTGAACATCCACCCAAACATTTCCTGCTCTGATAAATTCTGATTTACTTCGTTCAGTATTTTCAGTTTCTTTACCATTAACAGTTTTATAATAGCCCTTAAGAATTTTTGGAATATCTGTGTATCCTGCTTCAACATTAAATCCGGGATTACCTTTTACGTAGTAAAGAATTTCCTGTCGTATTGCCATCCAGTTTTTTTGCGTACCGTAACCACGCTGATTGCGCATTGTTATAAAACTTTTCGAATTAAATTCTGAATCCTCCATCATTAACATAAATTGTGGTAACGGTTGAAAATGATTGTTCTGATCTGCTCCAAGCCATATGTACAGCGAAGAATGACCATCAAGGCAACTGTTAGTAATATCAATCCATTCTTTACACCAGCTGATAAATTTATCCACTTTTCTTTTCCCAAACGCTACAAAGTTATAAGGAGGATCTTGTACTGCAAGTGCTGCTTTCTTTTTACCCATTAATTTTTTTATTGATATTCTATCAGCTGCATCAATACAGGCAACTTTATGTAAATTTTCAGGGTCTTCCCAAATTTTACCTTCTTTTAAACGGCAAAAAGGTAACAGTAAATGGTGCATTTCATCATCTAAATCAATCTTGGCAAGGGAGCATTCACCATAATTTAATCTGCCGCTATTTTATTAAATTCAGGAAATATTATTCTTTCAATCGATTTTGTTTTACCTGTTTCATTATCAAGCTTTAAAAATACAGCACATAGGTGAACATTGTCTTTTGCGGCTTCATATTTTTGAGGTGTTTGATATAAAAATCTGTTAATTGCTGCTTGTGCTTTCATTCCTATTACAGAATCGTAGGGACCTGTCATTCCAACATCCGTAATATACGATGTACCATTTTCCAAAATTCTTTCATCAGAAGTTTGAACATGTGTATGTGTTCCAATGAGTGCACTAATTTTCCCATCAAGATAGTAAACCCATTGCCTGTTTTTCTGCAGTTGCTTCTGCATGAAAATCAACAACAATCATTTTTGTTTCACTATTAAGTTTATTTAACACCCAATCTGCATGTTCTGAAGGGACAATCGATTGTTGGCATAAATGTTCTCCCCTGCAGATTTAGAACAGCAACTTTTCCTTTTTTTGTTTCAGCTATAAAATATCCATTGCCATAAGTTCCCTTTGGATAGTTTAATGGACGCAAAACACGTGGTTCACTTTTTAAATAATCCTGCGAAAGATGTTTATCCCATGTATGATTTCCACCGGTTATAACATGAACGCCCAAATCAAATAAGAATTTTTCCTTCTTTACTTGTACAACCTTTTCCATCAGATGCATTTTCACCGTTGGCAATAACGAGATCGGTTTTATATTTTTGAATTATTCCGGGAAGCCAAGTTTGGACAAGCTCCATACCCGGTTTTCCGATTATATCACCCACAAAAAGTATATTTATAGTAGCCATATTTACCTAAATTATTCTGGTCAATATATTCAAAAATGAAGTAAATAAAAATAATTACAGCATTTTATGTAAGTTACAGATTCAAAATTAATTGTTTTGATGGTTAAAATTTTTAGTGCAGATTAAAGTTAATGAAGAAATCAATCTCAGGCAATAAATTTATTAACGAAGCAGAATTTTCAGTTCTGGATGTTGAAACAACAGGCTTTAAATGCACGAAATAATCGTATAATTGAAATTGGAATTGTAAAAGTTAAAAATCTTAAGATTGAGGGTAAGTTTCATTCAATGGTAAACCCAGGATGCAAGATACCTTATTTTATCAACACAATTTACAGGAATAACTGATGATGATTTGGCAGATGCACCCTTCTTTTCTGAAATAGCAGTTAAAATTGAAAAAATTATTGGCAATTCAATTATCTCAGCACATAATTTAAATTTTGATGATTCATTTTTGAAATATGAATTTTTCAGAACAGGAAGAGAACCGCTGACAAATGATAAAATCTGTACTTTAAAACTTGCACGCCGTCTATACCCGTCATTAAAAAGTAAATCACTTGCTTCAGTAATAAAATATTTAAAATTAAAAAATTCAAGTGCTCACCGCGCACTTGCAGATGCGGAAGTAACGGCACGTGCATTAATTAAGATGATAAAAAAATTGCAAAAAGATGAAGGTATTATCACAGTTGATGAATTATCCTCATTATCAAAGCAGATTTTCATCCGCCACAAAATCAATTAAAATTAAAAAAAGTCTCTCCAATGATGTTAACACTTTACCAAATGCTCCAGGTATTTATTATTTTCTTAACAAAAAAAATGAAATAATTTATGTTGGGAAAGCAAAATCTCTTGGTGATAGAATAAAAACTTACTTTTCATCAACTGCTTCCAATAAAGCTAAAAAAATTATAAGACAATCTGCAAAACTAAAAACAGAAATTACAAACACAGAACTCACAGCACTATTAACTGAGGCTGAAACAATAAAGCTTGTAAATCCGAAACATAATGCACAACTTAAAAAATATGGTAATAAATATTTTATTTGCGTAAATAAAATTCACAGGTTATCCAAAAATGGAAATTTCAAATAAGTTTGATTTTGATGGGAATGATTACTTTGGTTTGTTTATTTCGCGAAAAAGAGCTGATAAAGTTATTGGAAATGATTGATAAAACTTTTTCTTTAAGAGAATGTACTGATAAGGAATTTTCAAAAAAGAAAAAATGTTTTCTTGCAGATATTGAACGATGCACTGCTCCTTGCGTGAAAAAGACGACCCTGATTATGAGGATGAACTAGAAAAAGTTTATGAATTTCTTGAAGGAAAAAATCAAACAGCTCTTGAACCGGCTTGCTAAATAAGATGAAAGATTATTCATCAAAACAAAAATATGAGAAAGCAGCAGAAGTTAAAGAACTTGTTGATTTAATTTTATCTCAAACTCATAAATCATCATTACTTTCTGAACCTGTAAATTCAGCAAATGTACTTTTTGAAATTTCAGAATCATTTTCAAAAGACTACCTTGCTTCTCATTTCGGGTAAACCTTACATAAAAACTTACATACACAGTAAAAATGGATTGTTTGAAGAAACATTAAATGATTATTTTTCAGGTACATTGAATTTAGACATAATGCCTACCGAGGAAGACCTGGAAAAAATGAAAATTAGTTTAAACTGGCTGATAAAAAACAGGAATAAAGTTAGAATTTTTTATTTGAAGGACTTACAATTCAAAGGAAGAATTATACAGCTCAATATCAAGAATTTCCAATACCGGCACTTCACCAGATGTTTCATATTATGATATAAATCATCTTGCAAACGGAGGAATTTTAGTTGAATAACTTGCAGAAAAAAAACTAAACGAAATTCTTTCCGATAATATTTCCGGTTCTTCTGATATTGCTTCCAAAATAAATTCTTTCTTCAAATCAAATCTTGATCAAACAGGTATAATTGAAGAATCAATTCCACTCATAAAAAATAAATTAAATCACTTTGCTGCTGTTAACCATTATATTACGCAGTTGAGCCGGGCGATTAAACAAAACAAACTTGAAAAAATTGTAAATTTTATTCAATCATATTCTGAAAGAGAAATGCTTCAATTTCAGAATATTTTTAACCAGATGCATAATAGCATTAAAAATATAAATTTGGTTTTAACAATTTCAAAAAGCGGTACGCTTAAAGAAATATTTAAACTGTGGAAAGAACAAAATAAAAACATTAAAGTTATAATTAGTGAATCGAGACCTGCAAATGAGGGAAAGATATTTGCTAAGCAGTTATTAAAGTTAGGAATAAAAGTTGAGTTGATTACTGATGCAATGACTGCACTTTATGTAAAGCAAATCGATGCTGCCGTAATTGGCACCGATGAAGTTCTTAAAAACGGTAACATCATTAATAAAGTTGGTAGTAATGCTCTGGCAATATTATGCAAAGAGTATAAAAAACCATTCTATGTTGTTACAGCAAAGGATAAATTTTCGAATAAAGAAAAATATACAGCAAGAAAAGCTGATCCTGCTGAGATCTGGAATTATAAGAACAAGAGATTAGAAGTTTCAAATATTTATTTTGAAGAAGTTGAAAAAAGACTTATTACTAAAATTTTTACAGGTTAGTATATTAGATACTTAAATACGGAGATTAAAATGCACACATTTAAAAATTTATTTTTAATAGTATTTATAATATCAGTTTCAGGGTTTGCGCAAAAAAATTTTACACTAAAACAGGTTATCCTTGAAGCTGAAACTATTTCACCTTTGCAACTGGAACAGTTACATTGGATACCGGAAACTGAAGAGTTCAGTTATATTCAAAAATTAGGCGATAATGCATTTTTAATAAGTGAAAAAATTGAAGCAGAAAATAAAACTCAGCTTACATCATTAAGCAAACTCAATAAAAGTTTAACAGAAGCAAACTTAAATCAATGCAACCAGCTTCCCTGAATTTAGTTGGTTTAGTTCAGATGAGATTTGGTTTTGGCAAAACAACAAACTTGTTCTTTTTAACATTGAAAATAATAAATCAACTGTTTTAAATGAACTACCGACTGATGCTACAAACAGTGATTTTTTGGCACCTGAAAAAATAGCTTACACGATTGACAATAATCTTTTTATATCAAGTAATTCCAAGCAGATACAAGTTACAAATGATAAAGATCCTGCAATAATAAACGGAAGAGCTGTACACAGAGTTGAATTTGGAATTACAAAAGGAACATTCTGGTCGCCAAATTCAAACTATCTAGCATTTTACAGTAAAGATGAAACAATGGTTACGGATTACCCCATAGTAGATATAACAAAAAAACCTGCTGAATTAATAAATATAAAATACCCTATGGCTGGTATGAAGAGTCATAATGTTAAAGTTGGAGTTTATGATTTGAATACGGGTAAAACTGTATGGTTGAAAACAGGTGAACCAAAAGATCAATATTTACCAAATGTTACATGGAGCCCCGATGAAAGATTTATTTTTATAAACATTTTAAATAGAGAACAAAATCATCTTAAACTTACTAAATTTGATTCCAGGACAGGTGAACTAGTAAATACTTTAATTGAAGAAATGAATGATAAGTATGTTGAGCCTGATCAAGGACCTATCTTTTTTAAAAATGATCCTTCTATGTTTATTTGGAAATCCAGAAATGAAGGATGGAATCAACTCTATTTGTATGATGCCTCGGGTACAAGAATATTAAAATTAACGAAGGGTGAATGGGAACTAACAGATTTTGATGGATTTGATAACAGCGGTACAAATATTTATTTCACATCAACACAAGAAAGTCCTCTTGAACGGCATTATTATAAACTAAGTTTAGATTCTTACAGTATTTCTAAGTTATCAAGTGGTCAGGGAACTCATGTTGTAATAAAAAATCCAAATGGAAAATATTTTTTAGATACATACAGCAGTATTACAGTTCCATATAAAGTTAATCTTATTAATAAAGATGGAGAGATTTTAAGAACAGTTTATGAAGCACAAAATCCATTAGATGGATACAACACCGGGAAAACCGAATTTGTTACATTAAAAAGCAGTGATGGATATGATCTTTATGCAAGATTAATTCTTCCTCCTGTTATGGATGAAAATACCGGATTACCAGTACTCGTTTATGTATATGGAGGCCCGCACGTTCAAAAAGTAACAAATAGCTGGTTAGGTGGTGCTAATCTCTGGTTAAATTACATGGCACAACAAGGATTTGTTGTATTTACTATAGATAACAGAGGATCATCAAATAGAGGATTAGATTTTGAACAAAAAACTTTTAGAAAACTTGGTACTATTGAAATCGAAGACCAATTGGTTGGTGTTAATTATTTAAAATCACTGCCATTTGTTAATGAAAGTAAAATTGGTGTTTATGGATGGAGTTACGGCGGTTTCATGGCTGCATCATTGATGACAAGAGTACCCGGCGTATTTAAAGTTGGAGTGAGTGGCGGATCCGTGATTGATTGGCAGTATTACGAAGTAATGTATACTGAACGATATATGGATACACCACAGGAGAATCCTGAAGGATATAAAGAATCAAGTGTACTTAACTATGCAGAAAATCTTAAAGGTAAGCTATTGATGGTACACGGCACCTCTGATCCAACTGTTGTATGGCAGCAAACCCTACTATTTGCTCAAAAAGTAGCGAATCTTGGTATTGATATGGATTATTATCCGTACCTTGGACATGAACATGGCGTTAGAGGGAAGGATAAATATCATCTTTACCAAAAAATAACAAATTATTTTATTGAAAATATAAATGACTAAATTCTAATAATTTGTTTACTCTTTACATTGAAGCGGAGTGTAAGTAAAATTGCTGAAGTCGTTAATCCAAATAACAATCCAATCCAAACGCCTTGAACTCCAAGATGAAAAATGAAACCCAGTAGATAACCTACAGGTAAACCGACAATCCAGTATGCAATAAAAGTTATTGCGGTTGGAATTTTAACATCTGTTAAACCTCTTAAGATTCCAATTCCAACAGCCTGAGTTCCATCAGAAAGCTGGAAAAGAGCTGCAATAATCAGTAAAGATGAAGCTACAGCAATAACTGATTGCTCATCAACGTATAATGTAGGAAGGTATTCTTTTAAAACAACGAAGATTATTCCTGAGGAGGCCATTATGAAAGTACCCGATATGATTGCAGTAAAACCTGATCTTCGCGTTTCATTTACATCTTGTTTTCCAACTGCATTTCCAACTCTAATACTTCCTGCTGCTGAAATACCAAGTACAGCCATAAATGAAATCGATGCAAGGTTCATTGCAATTTGATGCGCAGCTAGCTGAGTTGTTCCTAACCAGCCTACCATAATCACTGCCATGGAAAATGCTCCAACTTCAAAAAAATACTGGAATCCACTTGGTAAACCGATAGCAAGAATTTTTTTAATTATTGGAAAATTTATTTTTTTTATGTAAAACGAAACATCGTACTGTTTAAAAAATCTGTTACGCATTACAAAGATTAGCAGAGCCAATGCCATAAAAACTCTCGAAGCAAAAGTTGCCCAACCAGCGCCATCAAGCCCAAGAGCAGGAAATCCCAGATTACCATAAATAAATATCCAGTTAGCAAAGGCATTAACAATGTTAGCAATAAGTACGATAACCATTGCAGGCCTCATTACGGAAAGACCTTCAATAAATTGTTTATAAGTTTGGAATATCATCATAGGGATAGCAGTAAACGCTAAAATTCTTGCATAAGAAGCAGCTTGCGTAGCAACGTTAACAGGTTGATTAAAGAATTTTATTAAATCTGCACCTAGCAATACCACCATCAATAAAAAAACCGAAATAACCAGGTTTACTAAAAGTGATTGTCGAAAATAAACACCACATTCTTCAAACTTTTTTGCACCGACTGATATTGCTACAAGCGGTGTAACTGCCATGGAAGTTCCAATTCCAACAACAAAAACTAAAATCATAATATGATGACCAAGTGATGCTGCTGCCAGTGGTGCTGCACCAAGTCTGCCAACCATTAGACTATCGACCACACCCATCATAATAAAACCTAATTGCCCAATTATTACCGGATATGCAAGTATAAAGGTGTTTTTAATATGTTCTTTAATGGATTTCAATTCTCAGTAATATTCATTTTTGGAATATTAAAATAGTTAAAAAAGTGATTATTCTTGAACTTTTAATAAAAATGAAAAACCCCGGAATTAATGCCGGGGCTTTCCAAGGGTAGCATGTTTATCTGCTGTCTTTAGGAGGGAAAATTATTATCTGGTCATAAAATAATAAGTGAAATCAATTTTGTAAATCCAAAAGGGATGAAGGGTGATTAACTTTGATTAGTTAGTATGATGAGAAATTTAATGGTGAACTGTTAGTAACAGACTATTGAGTTATCTTAATCTGTAGTTAACAGCAAAAACCTCATTTACTTCAGCACTTAAACTATCAATTTTTTTGATTGTCCAATCGCTATAAGCAGCATTATTATTTCCATCACTAGAGGTTTCATTATTTGAAAATTTTGAATTTTGGAGATCAGGAATTATAGATAGTAAACCGCCAAATAAAAAAATAATTAGACCAACTGATATGATTTTTAGCATATGCTTGAAGTTAAATGTTTATTATGTAAAATATAGTCATAATTCTTAAATTTTTCATCATTGAATAATTCTTATGTGCGGAGAGGGAGAGATTCGAACTCTCGGTGGCAACAAGTACCACAACGGTTTTCGAGACCGCCCCGTTAAACCACTCCGGCACCTCTCCAATAATTATAATTTCTGTTCTCAAAAAAATATTTTAATCGAATCTTTACAGATTATTATCAATTATCTCTTTTGCCAGTTTTCTATATGCAATGGAGCCTGCACTTTTTGAATTAATCAAAACAGATGGTTTCCTATGAAATTCAGCTTCTGTAAGTGTGATATTTTTGGGAATTATAGTTTTAAGCATATCATTTTCAAAATATTCACTTATAGCTTTCTTTGTAAGCTCCCATACTTTTGTATTTGCTTCGTACATTGTTAAAAGAATGCCCTCAATCTTTAATCCGCTGTTGATGTTCTCTTTCACCCATCTGATATGTGCATTCATTTTTAATAATGCCATAATTGAAAAATGACCAGCCTTAACTGGTAATAAAACTGAATTTGATGCGGAAAGAGCAACTGTAGTTAATCCTCTCAGGTATGGCGGACAATCCATAATTACAAATTCATAATTTAATAAAACTTCCTGGTTAAGAAGATTATCGAATAAATAAATATTCCTGGTTAACCTGGCAATTCTCTCTTCTATTTCTCCGGTTGATATTGAACATGGTATAAAATCAAGCTTATCAATTTCGGATTTATGTATAACACTTTCAATTGATTTTGTAAATGAAAATACCTGAAAAATATCTCCTTTAAGATCACTTTGTTTATAGCCCATGCATGTAGTACAAGTCCCAGATGGATCAAAATCTATTAGCAGAGTTTTTTTACCCGCCAATGCAAGGCTTGCAGCAAGATTTAGTGCCGTGGTAGTTTTGCCCACACCACCTTTTGGTAACGCTATTGCTATCTTTTTTCTCAATCTGCAATATTAAAGATTCTATCCATAAAAATTAACATATATAAATAATCTTTTAAGAACAATCAACGATGCTTGTTTTTGATGAGTGTTCATGCAGAATTATAGCCTAAATTCTTTGTAATAGAAGCACTATTTAATATATTTGGCATTCGATTTTCGGAGAGATGCAGGAGTGGCTTTCAGCCAAAGGCTGATCCGCCTTCGGCGGAAACTGGTAAGAAAGGAAATATATGCATTACATTTACGTTCTTTGGAGTTCAAAAATACGTAAAAGATATGTTGGCTCGACAAAAAATGTTGAAAAAAGAGTTAATGAACATAATTATGGTGCAAATAAATTTACTAAGGGCGGAATCCCTTGGGTAAAAGTTTATCAAGAAGAGTATTTATCAAAGAGTGAAGCATTGAAAAGAGAACATTTTCTAAAATCTGGCAAAGGCAGAGCTTGGTTAGATAATCAACTATTAAATTCTAGGAGAGATGCAGGAGTGGCTTAACTGGCACGCCTGGAAAGCGTGTGTACCTTCACGGGTACCGTGGGTTCGAATCCCACTCTCTCCGCAAAATCCCTTTGATTACAATAACTTAGGGTATTTTCTCACATATTTCACACGATATGCTCTTCTGAAAACTCCCTTTTAGCTCACTATATTTATGGCATTGATTAAGTAAAAGATAATTATATGATTTTATGAAATCCCCTATCAATGAGAGTTGGTGGGGGCTTTTTATTTATTATGTGAACGTTTTATTTTCCTTATTCCCTTATATGCTCTCGAACTAATTTTCTCATATTTTTCCAGAGTCCACACCTGAATTTCATCATAACAAGCGAAATAGATTTCATTTTTATTTGTATTGATTTCAAAATCTTCAATTTGACGTCCAACTGCAAGAGTTTTGATTAGGTCTCCATTTACTAAATAAACTAGTACTATTTTTTCAAAACCCTGAATAGCGAACCTGTTATACTGTGAAGACTGTCTTAGTATAAATTTGAATTTTCTGCTCTTCTTTGGATTTAGTGAGCAATCTGAATAAGTCTCGAGTCTAAATGAATTAAATTAAGTTCTGGTCTACAATCTCATTCAGGAATTATACCGCCGGTTCCTACAATGCTTAACCGGTTTCTAAAGCATCATTCTGGAAAATGGAAGAGTCTTGCTGAACTGATAAAAACTAATTCAACGGAAATGAAATTTGGAATAAAAAGAAACATAAAGTAATTAAGAAGAAATTAAATCTCATTTTAACTTTTAGATTGTGTTAGGTTATCATTGATTATATTATACTTTGTAAAAAGAGTTATGAGAATTTTATTTGTCAATTAGCAATTCAATTTAGTTAAATAAACTTTTTTAAGGCGGGGTGAATTTAGTTATTTACTTTAACTAATAGTTGCATATTTTTAGTACTACATTTTCCAGATATAGGGAGTGGAATAAAATGTTTAAATACTTCTTGCCTTTAATCTTTCTACTCACTGATATAACATTATTTGCCCAGAAAGATTATAAACCTTGGTATAATGCTGAACGTGAAAGATATTCAAGATTAATTGAGCTTTCAAAAATTCAGTACCCAGGAGATTCTAAAATTGATGTTACTTACTACGGCTTAGATTTAACAATTACAACAAGTCCTAATTATCTTACCGGAATCGTTACTATTGGTGTCAGGACAGACACAACGACACTCAACAACTGCTTCTTGGATTTAAGAGATTTTTTGATAGTAGATTCTGTTCAGATTAATGAAGTTGAAGCAACATTCAGTCACGTTGACCATAAAATAAATGTTACACTAGATGATACTTATGTGCAAGATGAATCTTTCACACTTAAAGTTTATTATCAAGGTTTACCGGGTGGAACTAATTTTAGTGGATTTTATTTTGGATCGCATTTTGGTGAACCGATAATATCATCCTTGAGTGAACCATATAGCGGACCATACTGGTGGCCGCAGAAAGATACTCCTGCTGATAAAGCTGACTCCTCAGATGTGTGGATTACTGTTGAAGATTACCTCATTCCAGTTTCTAACGGATCTCTGGAAAGTGTTGTTAATAATGGAAATGGAACCCACACTTATCACTGGAGAAATCATTACACAATTGCAAACTATCTGATTTCAGTGGCGATAACAAATTATTACCAATACAACACTTACTATCACTACAGCCCAACAGACTCGATGATAATTACTCACTTCATCTATCCTGAAAACTTCAATTGGGTAAAACAGTACTGTGATGAAACGGATGAAATGATGGAAGTATTTGTTGATCGCTACGGTGAGTATCCTTTCCTGCAGGAAAAATACGGACATGCTGAATTTGACTGGGGAGGAGCAATGGAACATCAAACATGTACATCAATGGGTTTGTGGCGCACAGAAATAGTATCACACGAGCTTGCTCACCAGTGGTATGGCGATATGATTACATGTAAGGATTGGCATCATATCTGGTTAAATGAAGGTTTTGCTACTTACTCTGAAGCGGTTTACTTTGAAGCAATTTACGGTAAAAGTGCTTATAAATTACATATAGAGGACAAAATGAATTTTGCCAAAGGAGCACAGGGAACAATCTGGGTCCAAAATATTGAAAGTGCAGAGGAAATTTTTAATTATGCACGTTCTTATGCAAAAGGAGCTTGCGTACTGCATATGTTGCGAGGAGTAGTTGGCGATTCAACTTTCTTCGATATTATGAGAGCTTATTCAGATCATCCCGATCTCAAATACGGTGTGGCGATAACCGAAGATTTTAAAGAAGTTGCGGAAAGCGTTTATGGTCAGAGCCTGGATTATTTTTTTCAGGAATGGATTTATGGTGAGAACTATCCACGATATACGGTAGGTTGGTCAAAGACCTTAGTAAGCGAAAGCTTGTACCAGATTGATTTAAGTATAAATCAGAATGTAAACTCTAATCCGGCTTATTTTACAATGCCCGTTAAAATAAAAGTAAACACGAGTATAGGTGATACTATAGTAACAATATTCAATAATTCACAAAGTCAGGATTTTCAGTTTAGTGTAAATGGAAATCCTCAATCTATATATTTTGATGATGGCAACTGGATCCTGAAATTCTTATATCCAATTTCCGAGGTTAAAGATAAAATTATTCCGGATAAATATAGTTTAGAGCAGAACTATCCTAATCCTTTCAACCCTTCAACAAAAATAAAATACTCAGTTCCACATACATCTAATGTAGTACTTAAAGTCTTCGATATACTTGGAAACGAAATTGAAACATTAATAAATGAAGAAAAACAAACTGGCACTTACGAGTTAACTTGGTATGCAGAGAATTTACCAAGTGGAATTTATTTCTATCAGATAAAAGCAGGTTCTTTCGTTGGAACTAAGAAGATGGTGTTAGTAAAATAAAAGTAATCTACTAAATTGGTATTTTTTTATTTTGAAATATCATTAGTATTTAGCTTACTTGTTGTACATATTTAATTTGTGTCTGTTTTACATCCTTCTAGGAGGTTCTTTTGAACGGTACTTGCGATTTAGATAAAAAGTATGCTATTAAAATAATATTTCTATTTATTTTGGTCCCCCTTTCATTACATCCTCAGAACCTACTTAATGGACCAAATGACATTGTATTTGATGAGATGAATAATCGATACTTAGTTGCCAATTGGGCGGGTAATAGTATTGTTGCTATTGATATGCAAAGTAATCAGTCACCCTTTATGAATAATGTTCCACATGCTCACGGGATGGAAATAAGTGATTCAGTTTTGTATGTTGCAAGTGACAACAATTTATTGCTTATAAATCTCTTTTCAGCTATTATAATAAAGAACGTAGATGTTGCGGGTTCATCTCGCCTGGGACACATCTGTCTTGATTCTTCATATTATGTTTACATAACAGATTGGTCTTTGCAAAGATTGTTTAGGATTAATCTTAATGATAATTCCTCAACAATACTCCATCAATTAAATTCTATACCTGTGGGTATTTACTACGAAGAGAGTAATAATAGATTATTAGTTTTAACATTATTAAATAATGCTCCAATCCTTGCTTACGATTTAGTTAATTCTAGTCTTTATACAGTTAGAAACACGAGTATTAATGATCCAGACGCAATATGCCGAGATTCTCTTGGCAATTATTATGTTACATCTTTTTCGGACAATATTGTCTTCAAGTTCAGTAATGATTTTTCCATAGGACCTGAAGTGATCTCTACAGGTCACGGAGGACCCTCAGGACTGGGATTCAATATGCGCGATAACATTTTGGGGATTACAAACTATAATTTTAACAGTATAGATTTGATTGAGTTAAATCCGAACAATATATACTATAACCAGGCTACCTTTCCAAGCAATTATATTCTGTCCCAAAACTATCCAAATCCATTTAACCCATATACCAAAATCAAATTCCAAATACCAGAATTAAGTTTCGTTACATTAAAAATTTACGATATTTTAGGAAATGAGATTGCAACTTTAGTCAGTGAAGAAAAAGCAGCAGGTAGTTATGAAATAGATTTTATTGGAAGGGAATTAACAAGTGGAATCTACTTTTATAGGATTCAAGCGAGTAATTTTGTTGAAACAAAGAAGATGGTGCTATTGAAGTAGCCCAAGTCCGATTTTATTAATAAGAAATTATTTGGGTTCAAATCGTTATCTCTCCGCAATTTATAGTATAAAAAAAAACCGCTATTAGAGCGGTTTAAATTTTATAATATTGTTCTATCCTTTAATTTCCAAATACGTTTTTCATTCCATTAACGTGTTTTGTTTGATCAATAATATTTCCATTTGGATCAACTACGGAGGTATGACAATTACTGCAATTCGGATTTGCTATGTGTCCATCAGGCGCTAAATTGTGACAACTGCCGCATTGTGCCTGCGTTCCATCAACCTGATTAAAAACAACTGAAACATTATTACCTCTCATTGAGCTGTCAGTATATGCAAATTGATTTCCAGAGGAATCCTTTAAGAACTCCCAATTACCATGACAATAAGTGTTTGAACATGTACCCGTGGAATAATCATACGATGCATTCACTCCATTATTTAAAACGGCTATGTTACTAAATATAACTTCAGCGGGCAATTGACTATCAATATGACCAGGATCATAATAATTTTGGGGCACAACATGACAAGTTGAACAAGGTATTATTGCACCCAATTGATTTTCAATTAAATGAGCAGTATGGGCACCCACTCCTGCTGAATCAGTAGAGTTATTTTTATTTATATCTCTTGGAGGAGCAATTAAATCCGGATTATTAAAATCTCCATGACAGGTATTGCATGCTTCAGGCCCATTTGGATCTGTATGACAGTCTAAACAGCTAGGAGATGCTATTCCCCCTGAATAATCATGGTTATGACAAGTAGCACAGTCTCTCATATCCCAGCCAGATTGATTGCGAATATAATTTCCGTGAAATCCCTCAGCCTGCGGATCATTTATATCTGGGTTATGAACTTTGATGCTTGAATGGCAACCACTATCTGAGCATCCAAAAAATTCAGTTGAATGACACTGTGCGCAATCGATCATACCGTTTTCAGATTCTTCTACTAACTTACCATGAAAATCTGGTGAGTTTGGATTGAGTATACCTTCAGCATGAATACTTATTTCAGGTGCTGGAGGTATATCGGTATTCAGTTTACTGCAACCAGCAATAATTAAAAAAGTTGCTGCAATAAAAAAAATCTTTAAAAGATAGTTCAAACTATATTTCATTTTAGTATATATCATTAATTTAAACCGTGGCAATAGTTACAAAATCCATCTGTTTGTTGCGAACTTGGTGAAGCGCTGGTATGGCAATTATAACAAATTGAACCAAAATTAGTATGCCAATCTCCATCCTCACCGCGCATAAAGTTGGATGAGTGTGTTTTAGGATTAGTATTTTTTATTCCATCACTATCAAGATGGCACATTATACAAGTTGGATCAGCTCCCTGAACATCGTGGCAAGCAGTACAATTTTCAATATCTCTCTTTGCTAAGATAGCATGCTCTCCTCCACCGCTTCCAACTCCTAAAGTTTTAAAATCCGGTTGT
Organism: uncultured Ignavibacteriales bacterium; assembly: GCA_963714405.1. Taxonomy (GTDB): domain Bacteria; phylum Bacteroidota; class Ignavibacteria; order Ignavibacteriales; family Ignavibacteriaceae; genus JAZGGS01. The sequence continues at coordinate 102,631 of CAVQOH010000006.1, forward strand.
AAATGGGAAGCCGGAACAATTCCTGTTAAAGCAAAATCACCATCTTCTGATTGATGACAGTTTGAACAAAAACTTTCTACCTGATGACATGTTTTGCAATCACTGGTTCTTCCCTTTGCATCAATCCCGTGGAAATATCTGTAATTTAGATCATCATGAACCCTGGTAATTGCCTGTTGCTTTATCCCATCAATATTATTTGAGGGCATATATGGTTGATAAAAATCTGCATCGCTGTTTATCTCCGTAATTACATTAGTTGCAACATGGCATTCCTGGCAACTGAAATTGTTATGGCACATCATACAATTCGCATCGCTATCCAATGCAATAAATTTATGTGATTTTGCAAAATCAACATTTCTGTGATTCTCCGGTATTAAATCAAAAGTTGTAATATGGCAGGATTCGCAAGAATTTGATGCAATTTTTGTTTCGTTATGGCATCCGGAACACATTTCCATTGGCGGAAGCAAACTTGAACTTTCGAAGCTGTAATCAACCTTATCTAATCCTTTATGGCAATCTTCACAACTTATATTGATATCAAATTCAATGTGAAACTTGTGATTAAAAATCATTTTTGATTTATCCTGAATCAATGCTTCATAATTATCATTTTTATGACAAGTAGAGCATTCTTCATCATTATCGATTTCATCATGGCAGCTTTCACAATTTTCATGATCTGGCAACAATCTATCATTTAATGATGTACTTTCAAGCACTGCTGAATGACAATCAGTACATTCTGCTATTTCTAAATGAAATGAATGTGAGAAATTGATCAGTTCTTTATTAGTAGTTCGTTCATCAATTGGCTGCTTACCAAATAATGCAAGAAAAACAACTGAAATCATACCAAGAACTATGTAAGTGTATTTTAATCTCATATTAAATATTAAAAATTTGAACTAAACCAGTGGTTAAATTTTAAGAATAAACGCATATCATTGTTGTAAATTTTATTATTCAGGTATTGTGCTTGCACATCAAATGAAAAAGTTCTCCAGGGGCGTAAATTCAATCCTGCTAAAAGTGATATTAATTCATTACGGTCAGACGTAGCTGACAACTTATAACTCGTAAATGAAAATCCAAAGGAAGGTGTTAAGAAACCTTCAAGCAGAGCAAATGCTGTATAAAGTGAAACTGCATCCATCTCACCTGCATAGCCAAAACTTTTTCTTCCGGTTATTGTACCATATGGAGTGATAAAACCAAGTGAAAGTCGTTGAGAAGTTTCCTCTTTGAAGGAAACATTTCCAAATTTACCGGATATAGTGTAAGTATCTGCAATCCGATAATCTAATCCTCCTTCAATTTCCCAGGTATTTCCATAATCAAATACTGAAAAAATAGAATTATACCTTATCCTTGGTTCACGATAATTATAATATAGTGTTATCCCAAGATTTTCTACTTGTTCATATCTACCACTTAATTCCAATTTAGAAGTAGTTTTAAAATTGAGGTCATAGTCATAACGGGAATCAACTCTAAACATATTTTCTTTATTGTAAGATACTTCACCTGTTAAAAATTTGTATTGGCGGGAATTGTTTTCAATTTCCTTTGTAACAGGATTTAGATTTGGATCTAATCTTAATGCAGAATAAGAAATATTTTTGAAATTTTTATCTACATATTTAAGCGCAATTCTTAAATCTTGAACGGCATTTACAGAAATTTCACCACCAAAAACATAATCATCTTTCCAACTGTCTGTTAATTCCAATTTTTGATAAGCAGGCACATTACCTCCATAATATGCCTTAATTTTGTAGCCTTTATATTTTAGACCAAGAGCTGCTCCATCAAAAACACCTCCGGCAATGCTGTTAAATAAGGGCTGCCTGCCAAGTTTAAATGAAACAACATCCCACAAATTTGTAACATCAAGGTAAAGATTATAAAATCTAAGCCGGGGATTTGTAATAAGCTTTTCTGCAATTTCACCTTCCAGGTTTAAGTTAGTTCTTAACCATACGTTTTGCTTTCCAAAATTAAGTGAAAGCATCTGGAAGGTTCTTGCGTAGGTTTTAGAAGTGCTGGCCGTATCAAATCTCTCAAAAGTGTAAAGAGAACTTGAGAATCGGCCATTAATGCTTTGTGAATAAACTGTGGAGCAAAATCCCACGATAAAAATTAATAGTAGCAGTTTTTTCATAGATTTATTTTATTCGATGTATATGCAATTATTTTATTCGCTACCAGGAACTGAATGCTTTATCTTTTCCCACATTTCAGTAAAAACAAAATCAACATATGTTGGGCTTTCTGTATTGTGGCAGGTTATGCATAATTCTTCACCAGGGTTTTCATAAACCAGCAATCCATTAGCTACTGCTTTTTCTCTATCCTGCATTACACTTTTAGATTTATATTCTGAACCAGGACCATGACAAACTTCACATTGGACACCATCTTCAACTTTAAATTTACTTCCAAGCATTGAAGCATCTAAATTATAACCAACGGCATGGCATTTTAAACAATCTTCCGTTTCAACTGCCTTAGAGTCATATCCCTTATCCTTTGCAATCTGATCAGCTTTTTCTGTTTTTAGTGTTTCATATGCCTGAGAGTGTTTACTTTCTTGCCAAATCTTTAACTGTTCACCCTGTTTTTCTGTTTTATGACACATTCCGCAGGACTTTGTACCTATATATGTAAATCCGTTTTGGGCAACAGCCGGTACAATTGTAAATAATACTACTACAGCACTAATTATGAGTTTAGTACACATATTATCTCCCTTTAAGTTAATATTTTTAGTTGCTTTAATTTTCTTATACATGTTTCGAAAATAAACCTAATAGTCATGACTATGTTAACAAAAAAAATAAAATAATCCAATTGGAATTTAGTAAAGTATTGTTTGACTAAAATGTGCAGGCTTCAAATCATTTAATATAAGGTGATTTTTTAAGCTCTATTTTATTTGTCTATTTTTTATATTTTAGGGCTCTCGTTATTAGAAATTATTAAAGGCAGAGTATGTTCAAGTTAATTATTTATAATGTTTTATTGTTGGTGGTACTATCTGATGCAAATTTTGCACAGGAAGATGAAACACATGTTTGGAAAGTGTTGAATTTAAATAGTGGTGAAAAAGTGTGGTATGATGCTTCAGCTTTGGATACTACTAAAGGTGATAGATTTGATATATGGATTTTAGAAGTACATCGGCCACCCAAAACATTTGATGGGTTTGAAGGTGAAGTATTCAGATCTAAAACACTTTATGCTATAAATCTTACTACAGTAAAATATGGATTATTAAAAGTGAGATATTACAATATTGTAAATAAAGAAATTTACAGATATGATTATGATAATCCCCCACCGGATGAAAGTATAAGATATACATACCCGGTTACTGAAAATTCTATAATTCATGTTCTCTTAAGAGAACTTTACGGAAATCAACAAGAAGATAATGTTCAATGAATAAGATAGACTACGAAAAATATGTTGAGGTAAAAGGATCAAAAATCCATGGTTACGGACTATTTGCTGCTGTGGATTTTCCAAAGGATAAAATCATAATGAAAATTAGTGGGGAAATAATTTCCGGGAATGAATGCGAAAGACGCGAAGATGAAGAAAACAATGTTTACATCTTCTGGAACGGGGATGACAGCTATATAGATACTGCAAAAACTGAAAAGATAAGATTTATTAATCATAATTGTAAGTATAATTGTGAAGTTGAAGAAGATGAAAATGGCGGATTGATTTTGGTAGCTGATAAACCAATTATAGCTGGCGAAGAGTTAACTATAGATTATGGTTATGAAGATATTTATGAAGATTGTTCCTGTCAAGTTTGCATCCCTTATTAATGTGTATTGAAAAAAAATGCCCACTAAAGATGGCGGGCATTTTAATTTTAGTGTTTTTATTTAGTTCTGCCGGCAATCTCTTTTAAAATCCCCTTTAACAACAAATAAAACCTTTCCACTGTTTCTATGTTAATTTTTTCATCCGGTGAATGGGCTCCCTGGATTGTTGGACCAAATGAAATCATATCCATACCAGGATTTTTATCCTCCAAAATACCGCATTCTAATCCTGCATGAATTGCTTTAATTTCCGCATCCTTTTTAAATAATTTATTAAATACACTTTTAGAAATTTTAAGAATTTCAGAATCCATATTCGGTTTCCAACCAGGATAACCATCACCAGCTTTTACACTTCCGCCCGCAAGTTTAAAAATTGAAGCAACGCTTTCAGATATGAATTCTTTTGCACTCTCAATGGAACTGCGTTGGCTTGTACCAATTACCACATTTCCTTTTGCTACTTTTATTGTTGCCAGATTTGTGGAAGTTTCAACTAATCCTTCCAAATCAGGGCTCATGGCTATAACCCCGTGAGGAAGAGCAAGCAGAGTATGTACAAGCAGATTTTTTAATTCAGCAGAGTAAACTGAATTAAATTTTGAATTTGATTTCTTAAATTCAATTTTTACTCCACCATCAGGCGTTTTAAACTCAATAAGTAAATTTGCTTGCATTTCCCTAATTATATTTTGCGCATTAACAACTTCACCTTTTGTTAGATAAATTGTAGCTTCTGCCTCACGGGGAATAGCATTTCTTAAACTTCCGCCATCTATATTTGCCAATAAGAAATTTGTTCCACTTAATTTGTTTAGGGTTCTTGCTAGAATTTTAATTGCATTCCCTCTTCCTGTACTAATATCCAGTCCTGAATGACCGCCTTTAAGACCAGTAACCAGTAAATCATAGCCCACAGTATCTTTTGGAACAGGTTCATTTTTAATTTTAAATGAAGCAACAGTATCAATACCACCTGCGCATCCCACATAAAACGCACCATCTTCTTCAGAATCCATATTTAGCATAATTTTTCCTGAAACGAATCCAGGTTTAAGATTATTAGCACCGGTTAAACCAGTTTCTTCATCAACAGTAGCTAAAATTTCAATTGGTCCATGAACGACATCTTTGTCTGTAATTACAGCTAACGCAGCTGCTAATCCGATGCCGTTATCGGAACCAAGCGTTGTTCCATTTGCTGTTATCCAACCATCTTCATTTAAAAGATCAATCGGATCATTATCAAAATCAAAATCTGTTTCTTTATTTTTTTCGCATACCATATCCATATGACCCTGCAGGACAACGGTTGGAGCATTTTCAAATCCTTTTGTTGCAGGTAAAAATGCAGCAATATTCCCGGATTCATCCACTTTGTACTCAATTTTAACTTGATCTAAATAATTTTTAAAATACTTAATTATTTTTTCTTCTTTTTTTGAAGGTCTTGGAACCTGAGAAATTTCATAAAACCTTTCCCATAATAATTTGGGTTCTAATCCTTCAATTGCACTCTTTGGCATATTTAACTCCTTTTTAGTATTGAAACTTTCAGCAGAAAGCATAAAATCATTTTTTATCTTCAAAAAGTATAAGAATAGATTGTTAATATAGAAATATCGCCGTGTAGTATCAAAAAATTATCATGAGTAAATTTTAAGTTGCAATGTTAGGTTACAACTTGTGTATGTAACGCAATTTCTTCAAGGATGGATGATACTTTTAGGCATGCAGAAAATTCACCTGAAAATACTATTGATTTTCCCTTAAAATGTACTTCAAATGTTCTTTCACGGGCATATTCAAATGAACAATTTGTAGCTTTCATAAGTTGAACGATAACTTCCTCAAAAGTGTGCCATTCATCATTATATAGAATAACCCGGCTTCCTAAGCTGTTACCGGATTCTACTTCTTCAATAATTTCCGGCTCGTAAATTTTTTCTGGCGTAAGTTCCATATCAAAAAAATGGTAAAATTATAGTTCAATTAAAATATAAATTATTATTTACAAAATGAATTTACCTGCTACACATTTAATTGATTTTAGCAGGCTCTGTCTTTATATTTTAATAACAAATAATGTAAAAAATGGAGGTTAAATGAAAATAGCAGTTTGTGCAAGTCATGTTCCAGATACTGCTTCAAGAGTAAAGGTTGGCACGGATGAAAAATCAATCGATCCTTCTGGAGTAACCTTTGTAATAAATCCATATGATGAATTTGCAGTTGAAGAAGCCTTAAAAACCAAAGAAAAGCTCGCGGATGACAGCGAAGTAATCGTTTTAAGTTTGGGCGGCCAAAACAGTAAAGAAACGATTAGAAAAGCTCTGGCAATGGGTGTTGATAAAGGTGTCTTACTCATAGATGATGTACCAAGAGATTCAATAGGAGTCGCAAAAGCTCTTGCCGAAGAAATTAAAACATTAGGTGCTGATCTTGTATTTTTTGGTAAACAATCTGTGGATTATGATAACAGTATTACAGGGCAACTAACAGCAGAACTACTCAATTATTCCTGTATAAGTGTTGTTGTACAATTTAATCTGGAAGGACGTAAAATTACCGCTGAGAGAGAAATTGAAGGTGGGCGCGAAGTTGTGGAAACTGAACTGCCTGCAATAATTACCTGCCAGAAAGGTTTAAATGAACCGCGATATGCTTCGCTAAAAGGAATTATGGCAGCAAAGAAAAAAGAAATTGAAGAAAAACCGGCAGCTCAATCCGAGAAGATGAGTGAAGTAATAAAGATGCATATGCCAAAACCTAAGCAGCAGGGAAGAATTATTGGAACTGATAGTTCTGCAGTACCCGAATTAGTAAAATTGTTAAGAGAAGAAGCAAAAGTAATTTAAGGAATAAAATTTATGGCATCAAAAATATTAGCTATACTCGAACAAAGAGATGGTTTGTTAAAACGTTCAGCATTTGAAACTGTACAACAAGCAGCACAACTTGCTAAAGATTTATCACTTGAGGCAGAAGCTGTAGTTGTTGGAGGTGATATACAAAATTTAAATGAAATTTCATCTTACGGAATTTCAAAAATAATTCATCTGAAAAATTCAGAACTTATTAATTATTCTTCATCAGGTTATACTTCTGCTTTAAGTGATTATGCAAAAGAAACTGATGCAGATTACATAATTCTTTCAAATACATCACTTGGTAAAGATTTAGCACCTCGTATTAGTGTGCGAATTAGGTGCAGGTTGTATTGTTGATTGCACAAAACTTGATTGCTTCATCTGGAGAAATAATAGCCACGCGCCCGGTTTATGCAGGTAAAGCATTAGTTGATGTAAAACTGCTCTCTGTTAAAAAAGTTATTACTATAAGACCAAACATTTTTAAGGCAGTTCCCTTAGATACACCGTTAAACCCTGAAACAATGGTTAAGGATATTTCTTCACCTGATTTAAAAACGAAAGTTACTGAAATTAAAAAAGCAGCAGGTAAACTTGATGTTGCTGAAGCTGATATTATTGTATCCGGTGGAAGAGGTGTAAAGGGACCTGAGAATTTTCATCTTATTGAGGAACTAGCTGAAGTTCTTGGAGCTGCAGTAGGTGCTTCAAGAGCTGTAGTTGATGCTGGATGGCGACCACATAGTGAACAAGTTGGGCAAACAGGTAAAACTGTTTCACCAACATTATATGTTGCATGTGGAATTTCAGGTGCAATACAGCACCTTGCAGGTATGTCATCATCCAAATATATTGTAGCTGTAAACAAAGATAAAGATGCACCAATTTTTAATATTGCCGATTATGGTATAAATGGTGATCTGTTTGAAGTATTGCCTGTTTTAACAGAAGAGATTAAGAAAATTAAGCAGTAGCTAGGAATATTTTTTGCATAAAATTCAATGTGAAATACTTGGTTTATCTTCCAGTCCCTCAACCGGCGGAGCATATGCAATATTATTAAAAGAAGTTGATGGGAAAAGAAGATTACCAATAATAATCGGGGCTTTTGAAGCTCAAGCAATTGCGCTTGAAATTGAAGGGATAAAGCCCCCTAGACCACTAACACATGATCTTCTGAAGAAATTAACTGATAACCTTGGTGCTACAGTTGTAGAAGTAAATGTTGATGAACTGAGAGAAAACACTTTTTATGCAAAAATTATTCTGGAGCTTGCAGGATTGACCCAGGAAATTGATGCACGACCCAGTGATGCAATTGCACTTGCAGTAAGAGCACAGGCACCAATCTATGTTTCAGAATCCGTGCTTGATACAGCCGGATTTTTACCTTCGGATGAAACTGAAACGGTAGATCTCTCTACATTAAATACTCAAACAGGAAAAAGCAAGAAGAGACCTCAAACAAAGGAAGCAAAATTAGCTACTCTGCAGAGTAAATTAAGAGAGGCAATTGAAGGAGAAGAATATGAAAGGGCTGCTAAAATAAGAGATGATATAAAAAAATTAACAAGTGATAACTAATGTTATTTAAATAATTTTTCACCAATTTGGCATTCTAAACATCTTTCCTTTACGCAATACTTCCTGAACAATTCTATCATCCCCTGGTAATAAACACTTTTCTTATCAACATTATCAAGATTTAAAGTGCTGCTAACCTGGTTAACAAGCTGGTTGCTGCTCTTTTGTACATAATTTATATATAGATTTTTTGTATTCCTGGATGCTTCAGCATGAGAAAAAATTTCAAAGTAAAGAGTGAGCACTGGTAATATCACATTTACAATAATTTCATCTGCCCTGGATAATCCCAAGAAGTATTTTAATTCTTCTTTTGATGTTTTATCAAAAGTAAAATGGTTTTTCCAGTATCCTTCTGCGTTAACAATAATAATATTTCTTAAATAACCTGCTAATTTTTTTGTTTTATTTTCAGTAAAAGCCAAATTAAAAAACTTTTGTAATAATTGATCCGATAATATCCTTAGTAGTATTTTTGATCCGCCTGCAATTCTTATTGTAGGAAAGTTCTGCGGACGTAGTTTAAAGAAATTCCAATCGTTCGATGAAAAAGAAGGGCCGTCATATTTAACCTTAATATCATCCCACAATTCAATAAGCTCTCTTACATATTCGGCTGTTGCTTCTTCAGAAAATTTTACACTTAATGGAATTAAACCGCTTACGTTAAAAAGTGAACTTTCTATTATTTTTTGCAGGTTTTTATGTTGCGAAAACTCTTTCAAGAAATTAATATTTACAGCTTTCGCAAGCTTAAGCATTAAATCCTTATTATTTGAATAACCCAATGCCTCAAAAATCAATTCATAAACAAGCTGCTGCCAAATAAACTTATCATCAAATTCATCCGGCGAAAATTTCCTTTTAAAAAATTCTTCGCTAAAATCGTATCTTACAATTGGTTCTCTTATGTTCATTTCTCTGAGATAAACCATTTCCTTAAGGCGATGAAAAATTTTTTTAATTTTATTTCTAAACCTTCCTGTTCCTAGATTAAAAATCAAAGTAAGTTTAATATGTTCATCAATTTTATAATTTGATTCCTCACATGGCATATAAAAAGATTTCCTGCCCTTTGCATTTTTTATTGTCCTCCTTAAACTTTCCTGAAAACTTTCATCAAGAAAGTTAGCAAGGCAAATTGATTGCACTTTTCTACCATCTTTTGTAAACACAAAATTTTTACTTTTTTCGTTTGAAAGGATTATATGCAGAATAACTTTGTTGTATTTGCTGTCAAGGTAGTGGCCGTGGGCCTTCCAATCAGAATGAATAGTATCTATTTCCACATCGCCAAGGTAAGTGATATTTCCAATTTTAATTCTTGCATTTAAAAAATCAGGTCCTGCAAGTTCTTTATTCTGTAGGCCCGGATCAATAATTTCAATAGATTGAGAATCAGAAGTTGAAAGTGATTTTACAAACTTTTTTTCTTTCCAGATCTCATGAAGAAATTTTTCCTGAATTTTCATAAATATTTCAAATTCTATCTAATTCGTTTGAACTTAATAAAGTTAGATTAGTCATCGATCAATAACAAATTATTCTTAATTGTGTTGTTAGTAAATAGAAATAAATTTGCCCTATTTTTCATGTTGTTTTATTTAATTAATAAATATTTTGATTGTTATTGTTATTGATGAATATATTTGAAAAGAAAGTAGCGGGAAATTGCACTTAGTAAAAAAATTATGTGACTAATATTTCATTAATTATACTATTCATATTATCTAATTCATTTGCTGCCTGCACATCAAAATCATCCGAGTTACTTTTGTAAATAATCCCCCTGCTAACATTAATTATATAATTCTTTCTATTCGCAGAATTAAATATTTCAATAACATCTTCCAAACTTCCGCCTTGTGCACCGACACCTGGTAATAAAACAGGCAGATCATCAAATAATGTAATATTATTTTTTAGCTCAATTGAATTTGTAGCACCAAAAACTATCCCGCAATTTTTGTTCACATTCCATTCAATCACATTAGAAATTATTTTCTGGAAAAGTAACGATCCATCACTGAGCAGAAGTTTTTCAAAATCATTTGAACCCGGATTTGAAGTTAACGAGAGAATAAAGTGGAGTTTATCTTTATAATCTAAAAATGGTTCTAAAGAATCCTTACCCATAAGAGGATTGAGCGTAGATGCATCAAAACTAAATAGTTCAAATATCGATTTTGCATACATTGCAGATGTGTTCCCAATATCTCCTTTCTTTGAATCTGCAATAATTAATGTATCAGTTGGCAAACAGGAAAGTGTTCTTTCGAGGTTTGTTAATCCGGTTATACCATCTTTTTCATAAAAGGCAAAATTTAATTTGTAAGCCGCTGCATTTTCAGCTGTTGCATCAATTATAGCTTTATTAAAACGAACAACGGGATTTACTTCACGCTTTAATGATTTAGGAAGTTTACTAATATCCGTATCCAAGCCTATACAAATAAATTTTCCTTCACTGTTCTTTTTTTCAAGTTTTTGCAATGCGTTCATAACTTTAAGTATAATTTTTTCTTGTTCTATAAATATTAGCAACAACACCCAGCATAAACATATTTACAAGTAGTGAACTTCCTCCATAACTTACAAAGGGTAGAGGGATACCAATAACGGGCATTATACCAACAACCATACCGAGGTTAATTATAAAATGAATAAAGTAAACTGAAAGAATTCCGACAGCAACTAAACTGAGAAATTCATCTTTGGATGAAAAAGCAATTTTAAGAATTCTTGTAAACAGGAAGAAAAATACACCAAGGATTATTATACTTCCAACAAATCCGAACTCTTCACCAATTACACAGTATATAAAATCAGTCCATTGCTCAGGTATAAATTGCAATTGAGTTTGATGACCCGAAAGAAAACCTTTACCCGTCAATCCGCCAGATCCAATTGCAACTTTAGCCTGGATGGAATTATAACCTGAACCGAGGGGGTCAGACATTGGATCGATGAATGACATAATCCTTTTTTGTTGATGAGGACTGAGTGCTTTAAATACATAATCAGTAAAAAACCCGGCAGCAAGATTTAAAGCAAATAGTGAGCCGCTCAGAAAAATATTTTTTTTGAATATGAAAAGAGTAACAACAATTATGAGAAGTGAAGCTATAAAATATTCCATCCCAAACAACGAAGCCATTGCAACAAATGCTGGAGAAAGGACAACAAACAAACCAAATGAGCTAATACCTTTCCAGAAAATTAATGTAACAATCACCCCTAAAAAAACAATTGCTGTTCCCATATCCGGTTCAAGAAGAATTAATAGAACCGGAAGTAATCCTATTGCTAATGTAAAAATCAGATCTTTAAAAGAATCAATATCAGTGTTACTTTTGCTTAGATATAACGCCATCAAAAATATGGTTGTTATTTTAGCAAGCTCTGATGGTTGGAATCCAAGCATTCCAAATGATATCCAGCTTCGGGAACCGGAAATTTTTTTTCCAACAACCAAAACAACAACTAATAATAAAATTGACAGTATATAACCAGGTATTGCAGAAGCTTTAAATGAATTAGTAGGAAGTGAGTATGTGACAAAGAAAATAAGTAATGCAACTACACCCCAGATTATTTGCTTCTGAAAATTTCCTTCTGCCGCTGGATGATTAATTGTAGAACTATAAATCGCTGCGAGACCGGCAAAAAAAAGTATCAGAACGGGAATCAATAATCCAAAATCAAATTTATCCTTTATGTTATAGTCAATTCTCAATTTATTATATCCGAAATTTCAGCTTTTGTAATTGATTCATTCAATGTAGAGTTGTTTGCTTTAATTTTATTAAGATAGGTTTCTACAATTTTTTTAGCAATTGGAGCTGCGTGTGTACCCCCGAAGCCAACATTTTCAACTACAATTGCAAATGCAATTTTTGGGTTTTCATAAGGAGCAAATCCTACAAAAAGTGCATGATCTTCACCGTGTGGATTTTGTGCAGTTCCTGTTTTACCACAAATTTCAAAATCTTCTGAACGAATGTGAGTTGCAGTACCTTTGCCATTTACAACTAAATACATCCCTTTTTTAATGATATCAAAATATTTTTCATCTATATCAACATATTTTTCTTTGAAGTTATATTTAACAATATTTTTTGAAATATCATCAACATATCCTCTTACCAAATGAGGTTCATAAGTTTTACCATTGTTAGCTATAAGTGCAATGTACTGTGCAAGCTGTATTGCTGAAGCACTAACCTCCCCTTGCCCAATTCCTAAGCTTGCCATTATACTGCGAGGCCATTTTTCACCATAAAGTTTTAGGTAATAATTTTCATCCGGTATTAAACCTCTGCTCTCCTCACCTATATCAATATTTGTTTTTTTATTAAAACCAAACAGTTCAGCATAGTGTTTCCAACGTTCCAATCCAATTTTGTAAATTAGCTGATAAAAAAATGTGTTGCAGGATTTTTCAATTGCGGTTATAACATTTACATATCCATGAGATCCATGGCATTTAAAAAATCTGCCATAAGTAAATCCCCCACCGCAAAAATATGATGTGGATGAATTTATCAATCCAAGATCTAAAGCTGTAATTGCCTCAAGCATTTTAAATGTTGAACCAGGAGGTTTAACAGACATTGTAGCACGATTAAATAAAGGTTTTTCTGGATTGTTGTAAAGTTCGGTTAGAAAATCCTTTGAAGTTAAATATGAAAATTTATTCAAATCATAATCTGGAGAACTAACAAGTGCAATAATTTCACCAGTAGTTGGTTCTATTGCAACCAGAGCACCTCTTCTGCCAGTAAATTCTTCCTCAGCAATTTTTTGCACATCAGCATCAATAGTTAATATAAGATCACTCCCTTTTACTGGGGGCACATCATCTGATCCGCTGTTATAACTTCCAATACTTTTCCTCTTAGAATCAACTAATATAAAACGGTTACCTTTTGTACCTCTTAACTGCTTTTCATATGTTTTTTCTATTCCATTATGTCCAACATCATCACCCTGCCTGTAATAACTTTTATTTATCTCTAATTGTCCAGATGAAATTTCTTTTATGTATCCAAACATGTGAGATCCCCTTACTCCAGCTGGATAGTTTCTATGCATCTCGATAATGTAATCAATACCGGGTAAGTGTTCGTGAATTTTCTTCAATCCAGGCAACGACATTAAAATCAATTCCTTTTTTGATTTTAATAGGAAGATATTTTGAATAGTGTTTATTTTTCTCCATTACATTTGAAACATACCCTGAATCAACATCAATAATTTTTTCCAGCAAATTGTTAAGCTTATAATCATAATAAGCGGGAGTAATACGAAGAGTGTAAGCAGGACTGTTGCTTACAAGTATTTCCATATTCCGATCATAAAAAATCCCCCGAAGTGGTGTGATGGTGAGTTGTTTAATGCTGTTATCGGAAGATTTTAATTCGTAGGATTCACTGTTTAATATTTGCATATCGAATAATCTAAAAGCTATTACTGCCACACTTAATAATATAAACAAGTATATTATTGTTTTTCTGTGCTGCGATGCAAATGTATTCGATTTCAATTAAAACTTCTCCTATATGGAATCACAATAACAATTGAACTTATTACCGCTGTATATAACGCTGGCAATAATGCCTGATCGAAAAAAAGTTTAAAGATATTGGTATTAAAATCCAGTGCAGAAAAAAATGAGTAAATTACTGAATCAACAAGCGCACATGAAAGTACGATTATAGTGAACGAGTATGTATATAAATATTTTTCCCTTCGCGTTTCTGATGAATAATATCCTGCAATAAATCCTGCAATGGATTTAGAGAGCATCATACTCCCCAATAGAGTACCTGTAGCCAAATCAAATAGTAAACCATATGCTGCACCGAGTACAGTACCGTAAACCTGCCCGTAAGAAATTGAATAATAAACAAGCAGAATGAGAATTAAATCAGGAATTATCCCATCAATGGAAATGAGAGGAATAACCGTTACCTGTAATAATAATACAATTAAAAAAATAAGAACAGGTATTAGGTATTGAAATCGCATAAAACTACTGGTTAAAAAAGTTTAGTTCCAAATCCTCTTTTTGTTTACTCTGAACAATTCCCAGTACAAATAAATTTTCAATCTTTAAAAGATCAGCAAAAGGTTTTACTTTAACGCGGCTAAAAATCTCGGTATCAAGGTTGTGTATTTCTTCAACAATTCCAACTGGTATTGGAACTGGCACAAGATAACTTATTTCAGAAGTAATAATTCTATCTCCAGGTTTAAAATCAAAAGTTTCGGGTACATTAATTATTGCCAATTCCTCACCATCCCATTTCATAATACCATTTAATCTGCTCCGTTCATTTTTTACTGTTAATCTAAGGTCAACATTTTCCAATGTGCGCATAATAGCAAAGTCATCAGAAGTTGAGTTAACAATTCCAACTAATCCTAAATGATTTATAACCGGCATACCCCGTTTAACACTATCCTTGCTTCCTACATTTAGAGTAAAAGTATTGTTAGTTCTGGATAAATGTTTAGATACTATTGCAGCAGGTATTAAGGGATAGGAAGAAGTATCTTTAAACTGAACTATATTTTTAATTTCCTCGCTTAAGATCCCATACTCACGAAGTTTACTGATTTGCAGCATTAATTTTGCATTTAAATTTCTAAGTTCATCATTCTCAGCTTTTATATCTGCAGTGTTAAAAAGATCTGTTACGATTGAGGTTACAACTGCAAAACTACCAAAGGCAATTGCTCTGACTTTTTGAACTTGCTGGGTTGTATTCTGAGATAGGATGATTAGACTAACAATTACAAGAAGGATGAGCACAATATATTCTTTAAAATTCTCCCATATCTTAGAAAAAAATTTAACCATCAATACCTTCTGTTACGAATGAGTACTTTTGAATATTCATTTAAATTATCTATTACAGCACCTGCTCCTCGAACAACAGCTGTTAATGGATCCTCCGCAATATGAACCGGAAGATTTGTTTCCATCCTTATTCTTTCATCCAATCCCTTTAATAAAGCTCCCCCTCCCGTCAGCATAACACCTCTATCTAAAATATCTGCAGAAAGTTCAGGCGGTGTGCGTTCCAAAGTTTGCCTAACTGTATCTACTATCTGAACTATTGCTTCATTAAGTGCTTCTCTAATTTCTACTGAACTTACCTCAGTGGTTTTGGGAATTCCTCCAACAAGATCTCTTCCTTTTACCTGGATTGTTATTTCTTCTTTTAAAGGAACTGCAGAACCAACTTCACACTTAATTGCTTCCGCAGTTCTTTCTCCAATAAGAATATTATGATTACGTTTAAAGAATTGCATAATTGCGTAGTTCATTTCATCACCAGCAACACGGATAGATTCTTCATTTACAATTCCGGATAAAGCAATCACAGCAATTTCAGTAGTTCCTCCGCCAATATCAATTATCATATTACCAACCGCTGCGGAGACATCTATGCCGATACCAATAGCAGCAGCCATAGGTTCTGCTATTAGGTGAACTTCCTTAGCACCTGCATGTTCTGCACTATCTCTAACCGCTCTTTTTTCAACTTCCGTTACACCGCTTGGAACAGCTACTACAACCCTCCTGCTGCTTAGAGCACCTGCTTTAACACGTTTGATGAAAGCTCTTATCATTCCCTCAGCAATCTCAAAATCTGCAATTACACCATCTCGCATAGGGCGGGTTACCCTAATTTCCTTATGTTCTCTTCCCTGCATTTCCTTGGCTTTATTACCAAGTGCAATTATTCTTTTTGAAGTTTTATCAAATGCAACGATTGATGGTTCGTTTAGAACAACACCTTTTCCTTTAACGTAAATAAGTGTGTTAGCAGTTCCAAGATCGATAGCAATATCTGTTGAAAAAAAATCGAATAAACCCATTTTACCTCTTAATGTTTAAAGTGTCTTATCCCGGTAAATACCATAGAAATATTGTTTTGATTTGCTGCATCAATAACTTCCTGATCTCTAACTGATCCACCAGGCTGTATTACAGCAGTGGCACCACATTTAATTATTTCTATTAAACCATCTGCAAAAGGAAAAAAAGCATCGGAGGCAGCAACCGAGCCATTTAAATTTAATCCATGTTCCCCAGATTTCATCTTTGCAATCTTCACAGAATCTAACCGGGACATTTGCCCGGCCCCAACTCCTATAGCGGCATTATCCTTTGCAAAAACTATTGCATTTGATTTTGTATTTTTAGCAATTTTCCAAGCAAATTTCAAATCTTCCAGCTCTTTTTCTGAAGGTTTTTTTTCAGTAACAATTTTTAAATTCTCTTCAATTAAATCTACTTTATCATGATCCTGTTTAATCAATCCACCTGGTACATTACGAAAGTTAACATTTTCACCTGATAAAGGTTTTAATTGTTTAACCAATCTCCTGTTCTTTTTCTTTTGTAATATTTTTAATGCTTCATCAGAAAAAGAAGGAGCACAAATAACTTCTAAAAAAATATTATTAAGTGTGTCTGCAATTTCAGAATTAATTTCATCTGAAAAAGCCACAATTCCACCAAATGCGGAAACAGGATCACATTTTAGTGCATTATTGTATGCTTCTATTAAGTTCTTCCCGATTGCGGCACCAGCAGGATTAGTATGTTTTATAATTGCGCAGGAATTTTTGCCAAGTTCTTCAACTAGTTCAGCGGATGACACAAGATCTAAAATATTATTGTATGAAAGTTCTTTGCCGTGTAAAGCTTCAAAGTATTTATTAAACTCTCCGTAAAGTTCAGCTTTTTGATGAGGGTTTTCACCATATCTGAGTGATTTATAAACAGGAAAATTTAACCTAATATGAGATGGAGGAACTGAATAAAATTTTTCTAGATGATTTGCTATGTAAGTATCGTACTCAGCTGTGTGCGAAAAAGCTTCAACAGCAAGTGACTTTCGCATTTCTGCTGATATTTTACCACTTTCCAACTCTTGCAAAAAGTTTTTATACTGTAATGAATTAGTTAATATGGAAACATATTTATGATTTTTTGCTGCAGCTCTAACTAAACTTGGTCCTCCGATATCAATGTTCTCAATTATATCATCTTCAGTAGTATGCGGATTTGCTACAGTTTTTTTGAAAGGATAAAGATTTACACAAACAATATCAATCGGTGTTATTGCATTATCTCCAGCTTCTTTAAGATCATTACTATTATCACGGCGCATTAATATTCCACCCGTAATTTTGGGATGAAGAGTTTTTACTCTTCCACCAAATATTTCCGGGAAACCTGTTATTGTTGATATTTCTGCTACGGAAATTCCAGCAGATGAGAGTTTTTTTGCAGTATTACCTGTTGCAATAATTGAATAATTGTTATCAACTAATCCTTTTGCAAGTTCAACAATACCTGCTTTATCCGAAACACTTATTAACGCAAGCTTATTCAATTGATCAATCTCTAAATGTAATATAATTAACTATTAATATTTTATTCTAATCCTGCCATCTTCCAATATAACCTTTTTTAGAGCTAACTTTTCAATAACATCTGGTAAAATAATATGCTCAATTTTAAGTACACGTTCTGCAATATCTTCATACGAATTAACACCAGAAATATCCACACATCGCTGAGCAATTATTTTCCCTGTGTCATATGTTTCATCAACAAAATGAACTGTAGCACCAGATACCTGTGCTGAAGATTTAAACACTGCTTTATGAACGTTTGCACCATACATTCCTGATCCACCGAAGGAAGGAAGGAGAGCAGGATGGATATTAATAATCTTAAATTTAAATGAACTTACTACATCCCTGGGTATTAATTTCAAATACCCAGCAAGCACTACCAGATCAATTTTAAGAGAAAGTAAAAAATTATTCAGGTGCTCGTTTTTTACAGAACCATCAGTTTTGCCAATACAATAAGTTGGTATAGAAAACTGGTTTGCCAAATTAAAAGCAGGACAGTTGGATTTGTCACTAAAAACAGCTTTTACTTCAGCAATATGTTTTAGTTTGGGAGAATCTAGAATTGCTTTTAGATTTGATCCTCTACCCGAAACAAAAACAGCGATATCCAAAGTTACATCAATTTTTAATTAATGATGTAAAGCTACTTAATCAAGTAAAAATAATCAATTATAACAAATAATTTAACAAGGATTGGCACTTCTACTGCTGGAATTTATAGGAAAGGGAATATATCAGATTCCGTAATTTATTTTCAAAATGAAAATCATTAAAATCATTTGCGTAGCTTAAAAATAGTTTTGTATCTACTATGCTGCCAAGTTTAACGCTGGCTCTCGCAGCAAAATAACATGCAAATGCCCGTACCCATTTTTCTGCATATTCATTCTCAATTAAGGAAATAGCAATCTGTTTTGATTCCTTAAAACCTCCTAAGTAGAACTTTGCATCGCAGGTATAGAAATCAATAAAAGCTTTAATCTCTTCAGAAACCGAGTATTTTGATAAACTTTTAAGTGAATCAATAGCGGTTGAGTATGAACCTGCATCAATTAAATTTTTTATAAAAATTAGCCTAACTTGTATAGAATCCGGAGGACTCTCAAGGTAAATTTCACAGATATCATCTGCAAAATTATCTTCATCTAAATCTGTATTCCCTTCTCCCGCTAATTCAAAAAACTCCATCGCAAGATTAGGAGAGCCAGTAATATAAAAGCACAACCCAAGTTTTAATGCTGCCATTCCTTTAAAATGACTATCTGTTGCATGAACAAGAAATTTTTTAAAGAATGTTTTTGCTGAATCAAAATTATTTCGAGTGAAGAATATATCACCTAAAAACAGATTTGCATAGTTTTTAATTTGTTTAAATGTGGAGTCTTTTGATTCTGTAATGCTGAATAATATTTTTTCAGAGTTTTTAAGTTTTTTTTCTTTAATTAAAAGTGAAGCTGCAGTAGATTTAAATAACAGGTTAGAAGGAAATTTTTTTGT
Source organism: uncultured Ignavibacteriales bacterium (assembly GCA_963714405.1). Taxonomy (GTDB): domain Bacteria; phylum Bacteroidota; class Ignavibacteria; order Ignavibacteriales; family Ignavibacteriaceae; genus JAZGGS01. The sequence continues at coordinate 121,874 of CAVQOH010000006.1, forward strand.
AAGCTTGTCTAAATAATAATGGGCAGTTGTAAAATCTCGCATAAATTCTGCATTTAATTGGGAGAGATAAAATTGAGCATCAATTGCAGAGAACTTTCCTTTTTCAGCAGCAAAAGTAAGATATTTCATTCCTTTGGTTCTATCACCAGTTATACCAGTCAGATCTAAGGCCCACTTCCACGCAGAAGGAGTTTGTGCAACAGCAAAGTTAAAAAGTCCTAATCCAAAATATGCATCAGCAAATAAGCTATCAATACTTATAGCTTTATTAAGATGTGAATATGATTCCTTGGTAGCCCACAGTGCATTTAGGTATTCACTTGCTCTTGCAAAAACTAACGCCCTGGATGAATAAGTTGATCCAAGGATATAATGTATAAAAATATCCGCAGTATCTGTAGTGATTAAGGCCTGACTTTTAGAAATACAAGAATCAGTATATAGTAGAAATTTTTCACGATCTTTATCATTTTTACTATCCAGGTAAAACCATAAATATGCAATTGATTGGAAATGATATCCAGCGGGATTAGAACTATCCACTTCAATAATTTCATTAAAAACTTTATTGCTTTTTATAAATTCAAAGTTATAAAGATGTGTTAATCCCTTAGTTATTTTAGTATCTAGATTCGATTGAGCGGTGGAAGAATAATTTACTGTAAGTACCAATATGAGGATATAAAATATTTGCCTGAACGTGATATATTTTTTAGAACAAGTTTTTAAAATATTCATTTAAAATTCAGGTTTTAGTATTATGATTTTAAGAAATTGGAACTAATCATTATTTTTTTTATCAGTAAATACAATGGCAGCTTTAACAAATTCTCTGAACAATGGATGCGCATTTGTAGCCCTCGATTTTAATTCAGGATGAAACTGGCAGGCAATAAACCAGGGGTGATCTGGTATTTCAACCATTTCAACCAATTCTCTATCTGGAGATAAACCACTAAAAACCATTCCTCCATCCATTAACATTCTTCTAAACTTGTTGTTCACTTCGTATCTATGCCGGTGTCTTTCAGAAATATGATTAAGTTTATAAGCACGGTGAGCTTTAGTATTTTCTTGTATAATGCAAGGATATGCACCTAATCTCATAGTTGCACCCTTTTCTTTAATATCTTTTTGATCAGGCATCAAATCTATTACATTATACTTTGTTGCTTTAAATTCGGAACTATTTGCTCTCTTAATTCCGCAAACATTTCTAGCAAATTCAACTACTGCACATTGTAAACCCAGACAAATGCCTAAAAACGGCAAATTATTTTCACGAGCATATTTAACTGCATTTATTTTTCCTTCAATACCGCGCTCACCAAATCCACCCGGCACTAATAGCCCTGAAACCCCTGCCAGCAAGGCTTTGGCTGACTCCTCATCTTCACAATCTTCTGCGTTTATCGGTTTAATTTTAACTCTAGCATTATTTTCAGCTCCTGAATGAACAAAGGATTCCATAATGCTTTTATAGGCATCAAGATGATTTATATATTTTCCACAAACTCCAATCTCAATAGTTTTTAATGGAGTAATAACACCATCAACAAAATTAATCCATTCATCAAGTTTGATTTTACGTTCCGGTAAACGAAGTTTTTTAGTTACAAGCACATCCAGTTTTTCTTTGAAAAGAACTAAAGGTACCTCATAAATTGAAGAACAATCATAAGCAGATATAACTGCTTTTGAATCAACATTTGTAAAGAGAGCAATTTTATTACGTAATTCCTTTGTTAATCTTTTCTCTGACCTGCAAATCAATACATCAGGTTGGATACCAAGTTCAAGCAAATTTTTTACACTGTGCTGAGTAGGTTTAGTTTTTACTTCTTTTGCGGAAACAATGTATGGAACAAGTGTAACGTGAATGCTCATAGTATTTGCTCTTCCGTACTCCATCATATGCTGTCGGATTGCTTCTATAAAAGGTAAACTTTCTATATCGCCAACTGTTCCACCAATTTCTGTAATTATAACATCATATTCTCCCAGCTCACTTAATCGTACAAGCCGTTTCTTTATTTCATCAGTAATGTGAGGAATTACCTGAACGGTTGCTCCTAAATAATCCCCTCTTCTTTCCTTTGTAATTACTTCGTGATAAACCTGCCCGGTTGTAGTATTATTGGCTTTTGTCATATTTACATCAAGAAAGCGTTCGTAATGACCAAGATCAAGATCAGCTTCTGCTCCGTCATCAGTTACATAAACCTCCCCATGCTGAAAAGGGCTCATTGTGCCGGGATCAACATTTATATAAGGATCAAATTTTTGGATTGTAACTTTAAATCCGCGTTGTTTTAGCAGTAGACCGAGTGAGGAGGCAGTTATTCCCTTTCCTAATGATGAAACTACACCGCCCGTAACAAATATGAATTTAACTTTTTTCCTGCTTGCCATAATTTTTTTTTGCTTTCAAATATAGAGGAAGATTAAAATAATTCCAATTAACATTGATTGTGAAATATCAGGGAATTATATTCAAATTTAATTAGTTGCTGTACTGGAGAAATAAATTTGAGATTTATGCAAAAAAAAACTTATGATTTGTTATAAGTCCAGTTTTTCCTTATTCTTAAAGAAAAAAGAGAAAATTGTTTGAAAGATTCAATTAAAATATCAGCTGTTTTTCCTGTTAGCGCTAAAAAAATTTTTGACGCTTGGTTAAATAGTGAAGAGCACTCTCAGTTTACTGGAGAAAAAGCAGAGATTTATTCAAGATCCGGAACAAGTTTTACAACTGGCGCGGGTTATATTTCCGGATCAAATTTAATAATTCAACCTTATGGAAGAATTGTTCAATCCTGGCGTACTGCAGAGTTTCCCGATGGAACTCCTGATTCAAAACTGGAATTACTATTTGAAAAAGTAGAAAAAGGTACAAAGTTAACACTTATACACAGTAGAATACCTGATGGACAGCAAAAAAAATATGAAAAGGGTTGGAAAGAGCATTACATAAAACCTATGAAAAAATTTTTTTCAAATCATAAATAAACTTTAGTAAAATTTATTTTGTCTAAAATATTTTGAATAAGGAATCAATATTAAACTTGAACTTCCAGATTTTTCAGCACTATATTTACAATCCAGTTTATTAATCCTTTAAGAAATCTTTTGAAAAGTTTTTTTCCACAGACAATAATTTTTATTCTTATTCTTACATTTATTTCTGCTACGTCTGCACAAGATACAACCAAGAGTCTTGCCTTTAGAAATAATAAACCTGATAGAAAGAGACCATACTTTTATAGACCTGATCTTACTTACCAGATCTGGCAGCAATTCAGGTTAACCAGGGAAGCAAATTCAGGTGATCCTCTTGCACAACATGAACTTGGTTTACGATTGTTAATGGGCGAAGGAGTTCCTGCCGACACCGCGTACGCTGTTTACTGGCTTAAAAAAGCTGTTGATCAAAATTTAACTTCTGCAAAATATAACTATGCCATTCTGTTAATAAACGGAATGGGTGTTGAGTGGGATCCATTTTCAGCTTTCAAATATTTTAAAAGTGCTGCACGAGATGGTATGGTGCAGGCACAGTATATTGTGGGAATACTCTATACTGATAATTTAATTGTTAAACGTAATTGGAATTTATCCTATTACTGGATTAAAAAATCCGCCGATGGTGAATATGAACCAGCTATGGATGTAATTAATGAGCTGGAACCGAAAATTTCTCATGCTGTTGTGGATTCATTATTAAACAATGAACTTGATTCAAATGAGAATGATACTGAACCGTTAAGTGATCCTTCAAACACTAAACTTACATCTTCACTTGGATTGGTCTTTATTGATTTTGATTCTATATCGGATTCTGTTATTTCAATTACGGATAGTATGCTTATCACTGAACTTGAAATTTCGGGAATAGATAGCTTGAAGGAATTACTGGAAATTGATAGTGCAACAACTCTGCAGAGTCTATCATCAGAAAAAAATATTAACATACTTATAAATGCAGCAGAATATGGAAGCCCAGAAGCACAGGCTATTCTGGGTAGATTGTATGAAAAAGGAATTTTCTTTAACAGAAGTTCTGTAATTGCTGCATCATATTACTTTAGGGCATTAAGGAATGATTCACCCAAAGCTGCACACCTCTTATGGAATATGCTTAACAAATCAGATTTTAGTTCTCAGTTACAAACAGAAATTAATAATAATGATATAACTGCTAAGTTCGTTTGGTATGCATTAACATCAGTTGGCTTTGATGGAAGGATTGCTATCAATGATGCATTAAACCTGCTTGAGGAAGCTGTTTCTCAAAACTATTTACCGGCAATGATGGAATTAGGATTAAATTATTATACAGGAAGATTTATTGAAAGAGATGTGGTTAAAGGATTAAAAATATGGCAAACTGCAGAACTACTTGGCAGCAAAGAAGCCACTGTTAGATTAGCAGCTTCAACAATGCTTGATTTTTTTGTAAAAACTGAAAGCGAAAAAGCATTCAAAGATCTTTTAAGTTCTGCAAAAAAAGGATCACTTTTAGCTCAGGTAACACTTGCTCTTTGCTATGAGGAAGGTATAGGTACAAAAAAATCGAGAGCAGATGCGATACATTATTTAAGGTTAGCTGCACGGAGAGGAAATCAATTTGCATACGAAGAATTGCAGCGCTTATATAATGAGATAAGACCTGATGATGCGGAATTTGTAATCAGCAACTAATAATATGATTTAACTCAATTCAATAATTTAAATAGTATAAAATCTTACCAAATAAATTTTTATTATTCATTAACTAATTTTAAATATTCTCAAATAAAAAAATGTGTAAATAATGTCTGAACAGATTAATTTCAAAACGAAGCTACCAAATTGGGGTACAAGTATTTTTGCAGTGATGTCTAAAATGGCTGTAGATTATAATGCAATCAATCTTGCCCAGGGTTTCCCGGATTTTAATTGCTCGGATGAACTTTTAGAACTCGTTCATCACTATCAAAAAGAAGGATTCAATCAATATGCTCCATCCACCGGTGTACCAAAACTGCGGAAAGCAATTTCTGAAAAAATAGAAAAACTGTACAATAATTATTATGATGCTGAAACAGAAATAACAGTAACTGCTGGCGCAACACAGGCTATTTACACAGCGATTACCTCTGTTGTAAAAGCAGGCGATGAAGTAATTGTAATAGAGCCAGCTTATGATTGCTACATACCAGATATTGCTTCAAATGGAGGAATACCTGTTCCTGTATCATTAAATCAGGATGATTTTTCTATCAACTGGGAGGTTCTAAGAAAAAAAATTAGTACTAAAACAAAACTGATAATTTTGAATTCACCTCATAATCCTGCAGGCAGTTTAATAAATGCTGATGATATAAAACAACTTGAAGCGATTACAAGAAATACAGATATATTAATTTTAAGTGATGAAGTTTATGAGCATATAACTTTTGACGGGGAAAAACATTATAGCTTAATAGAATCAGAGGAACTTAGAAAAAGAAGTTTTATTATTTCATCTTTTGGAAAGATATTTCATGCAACCGGATGGAAAACAGGTTATTGTGCCGCTCCGGAATTTCTTACAAAAGAATTAAGAAAAATGAATCAGTTTATAATTTTTTCTTCCAACACACCAATACAGCACGCTTATGCTGATTATATGCAGGACGAAAATAATTATCTCCAGCTACCAAAATTCTACCAAAAGAAACGTGATATTTTAATTGAAGGAATTAAAAATTCAAAGTTTAAAGCAAATCCTTGTAAAGGAACATACTTTCAACTGCTAGATTATTCTCAAATCTCATCAAAAAAGGATACTGATTTTGCAGAATATATGACTAAAGAAGTTGGAATTGCTGTAATACCATTATCACCGTTTTATTCTACAGAAAGAAATGAAATGTTAATACGAATTTGCTTTGCAAAAAAAGATGAAGTGATTGCAAATGCTGCTAAAATCCTAAGCAATATATAAAAAGCAATGAGCAATAATCATTACATAAAATTAAAAAAGAAAGCAATACTGTTATCGCTGATAATTGGTATTGCTGTATTTTCTGCAAAAATGATTGCTTATTTTATTACTGGTTCTGCGGCAATATTTTCTGATGCAGCAGAATCCATTGTGAACATACTTGCTGCATCAATTGCACTTTACAGCATCATTCTAAGCTCCAAACCTGCAGATGAATCACACCGCTATGGACATGGCAATGTTGAATTTTTTTCCGCTGGAATTGAGGGTATGTTAATTCTTATTGCTTCAATTTTAATCATTTATGAAGCTGTAAATGATATAATGACCGGTTCTGATCTTAAATCGCTTAATATTGGAGTTTTTATTATTGCTGTAACAAGTATAATAAATTTAATTCTTGGTAATTATCTTATACGAACTGGAAAAAAAACAAATTCAATAACCTTAATCGCTGATGGAAAACATATACTTACAGATTCCATTACAAGTATAGGAATTGTAGCAGGAATCATTCTCGTAATATTTACAAACTATGTTATTCTTGATCCTATCATAGCAATAATTATTGCATTAAATATTCTTCATACTGGTTATAAGTTAATCCGAGAATCAATTGGCGGTTTGATGATGGAAACCGATCCGGCAATAATTGAAAAGATTTCCAAAATTCTTTCTGATAACAGGAAGGATCAATGGATTGATATTCACGAATTGAGATACTGGCAATCAGGCGATACTGTTTTTATAGATTTCCATCTTATACTTCCATACTTTTTTACAATTGAAGAATCGCATAATGATGAAAAAGAAATTGATGAAAAGTTGATGAGTGAGTTTACAAATTCGCAAATTAAAATTCATTTTGATTATTGTGTACCTGATCTTTGTAAATTTTGTAGCTTGCAAGAATGTGAGGTAAGAAAAGAAGAAAAAACTATTCCGTTTGAATGGGATTCAGAAAAATTATCGGGTGGACCTGTTTATAAATTACCAATCAAATCTTAAACATTCTTAAGCTTTTCAATTCTTAATTGAGGATCTTTCACTTTTGTTAAAATCAACATCCCCACTATAAAGAAAAATGCAATAGAAATGATAGCAATTCTTTGGCTTCCTGTTAAATAACTTACTAAACCAAAAGTTAGCGGACCTAGCACGGCCGAACTCTTTCCAAAAAAGGAATAAAAGCCAAAAAATTCCGTTTTTTTATCTGCAGGAATGAGTTTGGTCATTAAACTTCTACTTGTAGATTGGCAAGAACCCATTGCTGCCCCTGCAAGCAAACCCACAGCATAAAACCAAGTTTTATCATAAACAAAAAATGCCAGAATTATGGTAGCTAACCACATAAACAAAGTGATAAAAATTGCTTTTTTCTGGCCAATACTATCTGCAATTATACCTAAAGTGACTGAGCCTGCAATTGCGGTAGTTTGTACTGTTACAAAGAAAATGAGCAGTTCCAGATCAGAGAAGCCAAGAGTAGTACTTGCATAATTTCCTGAGAAAAAAATTACTGTATTTACACCTTCGATGTAAAAGAAAAATGCAAGCAGGAAGAATGCTAGATTTTTATAATGTTTTAAGTTTGTAAGTGTGCCCCAAACTCTTTTGAATCCTATGCTTACATATGATTCGGTTCTTTCAACATTTTTCTTACTATCTTTTAAAAAGAAGAAAAGTGGCAGCGAAAATATTAAAAAGAATGATGCTGCAAGCGGGAATGTTTCTTGTATCATTTCTGCCTGAATAAACGGGTAAACAATCCCCAGTGTTGCAAGCGAGCCCACATAACCCATTGCATAACCATAACCGCTTACTCTTCCAAAGTTTTTCGGTTCTGTTATTTCTGGTAGAAAGGCATCGTAGAAAACCAATCCAGCTTCAAAACCAATGTTTGCAAAAATAAAAATAAAAATGCCCCAAAATATTTGCCCGGGTCCAACAAAATAAAGCGAAAATGTTCCTGTAATGCAAAGAATAGTAAAGAACAACAGAAATCTTTTTTTACCTGCAGAATAATCTGCAATAGCTCCCAAAACGGGTGAGATAAGTGCTGTTACAATCATTGCAGAGCTTGTTCCAATGCTCCAGTAGAGATCGCCAACAGGTTCGCCAAAAGCTACATGCTTTTTAAAGTAAACAGCATAAAGAAACGTTACAACAACAATTGAAAATGAAGTGTTAGCAAAATCAAAGAGTGACCAGATGAAAATTTTTTTCTTTTTATTCATCAACTATTTTTCATCGGTAGGTTTATGAAGTGATTCTTCTACTAATCCCCTTCCCGTTTTCTTAAGCTTACCGGATTTTTTTTCATCAGATAATATTGCATCAAGTATTCCGTTTATAAATTTACCACTGCCTGCAGTACTGTAATCTTTCGCTATTTCAATTGATTCGTTTATTGATACTTTAGGAGGAATATCCGGAAAGTAAAGTAGTTCACAAATTCCCATTCTTAAAAGAAGTCTATCAATCAGTGCAATCCTGTTCATCTCCCAATTTGCCACGCGTTCAATTATTTTTTGATCTAAATCTTTTATATGAATTATAACTTTATTTACCAATTCCTTTGCAAATTTCTTATCAGCGTTGTCTTCAATATCAGCTAACGTTACATCAATCAGCATTTGCAGCGACTCTTCATTCATTTCGTAAGCATAAAGGATTTGTAATACATGTTCTCGAACGATTCTTCTTTTAGATTTCAAACTTACCATTGATAGGAAAACTTTTGTGAAAATTTATTAATGATTTGATGAAATATTGTGCAATTATACAACTGTTTACCTACAATGCAAAACACCAAAAAACAACCAATGCCAGACTTTCTCTTATTTTGTTGTACAATTTACTTTTAAAATCAAGCTGTAATTTAGATGCAGCAAGTTTTACGTTGATATTATAGAATCTGCTAATTTCTAGAACTCGTGGTAAATGATATGAATCTGAAATTACTATTATATCCTTTATATCTTTATTGTGAACAAGATTTAATTTAATAAAATGAATTTGCTCACTTGATGATGTGGTGTGCTGCTCTAAAATAAATATTGTTGTATCGATTCCATTTTCAATTGCATAGTTATAAGCAACCTTCGCTTCTGTGAGTTCACCCGGTGCATTGCTCCCGGTTAATAATATTTTACCAATATAACTGTTATTATAAAGCTCAATTGCCTTATCAACCCTTGCAGAAAGGCTTGGGCTGATTTTATTTCCAGACCAAACTGCTGCACCAAGAACAACTCCAATATTTTTTTTATCTTTTGATAAGGTATAACTTTTTGAGCTGTAACTACTCATCTCTAAATATAAGAATGTAAGTATGAGAAAAAATATCAGCATTTGAATGCCAAAAAATACTGATTTGATGAACGATGGTTTGGCTTTTTTAAAAATTCCCAGCCATAAAGTCGCTAAAAAAGAGAATACCGAAAGCTTGTAAAGTGTGAAACCAAATGCAATAAAAATTTTATTTCCCGGTTGAGCTAGTATATAAAGTTCCTCAAAAGGTGGACTGATTTTAGTTAATATAAATGCTATACAGAGCAGTGCATAAGAAATAACTATAAAAGCTGTGATGGTCTTTTTTTGAATTAGTGATGATTTATCAAAATATAATCCTAAAATAATTGAAGCAATTACCAGTAAGTTAAAAATGTTTCCTTTTGCTGATAATGAAAATTCAGTAATAGGTAAGTTTTGATTTAAATACTTTAAGTAGTAAAGCGCAGTCAACTGAACAACCATTAAAATTACAACTATATTTTTATATCTATAATCTAGTTTACCAGTCATAAAACATCTGAAACCAAAATCGAATTATTCATGCACAAATATATTAAAGTTGAGATGAGTATATCCCTGCACTTGAGGAACTAAAATTATACAAATAATGTAGTTTCATCAAATTAATTAAAAAAGCCCCACAATATGCAGGGCTTGTACTTTTTATTTATTCAAACTCTACTTACCAAATATTTTTTTCTTTCCCATTTTTAATACGTTTGCTACATCTTCAAGCGTTGAATAAATTACTGGAACTATAATAAGGGTTAAAACTGTTGCAAATGCAAGACCAAAAATTACTGCGATTCCCATCGATCGCCAGAATTCTGCACTTTCACCTGAACCTGCAAATGAAAATGAAAATATATCAAATCCAAAACCAAATGTTAAAGGGATTAATCCAAGAATTGTTGTAATTGCTGTTAATGTTACAGGTCTGAATCTTCTTAAACCGGCTCTAATTACAGCTTCTCTCCTGCTGAATCCTCTTCTTCTTAGAACATTTATATAATCAATCAAAACAATGTTGTTATTTACTACAACTCCTGCAAGACTTATAATTCCAATACCGGTCATAATAATTCCGAATGGCATAGCATATAATATTAAACCGATAAAAACACCCATTAGTGAAATTATAACTGCACTCATAATTATAAGTGGTTGGCTTAATGAATTAAATTGAATTACAAGTATTAAAAATATCAGAAGCAAAGCAATTAAAAATGCCTTTCCAAGGAAATCTTCTGCTTCTTTTTGAAATTCCTGCTGACCAGTAAAATCAATTGAATAACCCGGTGGTATTGAGAAATTCTCAAGCTCTTTTTTAACTTATTTCAGAACTTCGTTTTCGTTAAAACCTTCTGCAGCATTTCCGGAAACAGTAATAACCCTGCTTAGATCTTTTCTACTAATTGCACCAGGTCCTTTTGATTTATAAATTTTTGCAACACTTATTAAAGGAACGCTTAATGTTTTTCCTTTTTTATTATTATAAATTATTTCAAGCGTTTCCAGTGCATTTATACTTGATCTTTGATCTTTTTTCAATCGAACAGTAATATCATATTCATCTTCATCAACGCGATATTTAGATGCTGTAAATCCGTTTACAGCTGTTCTTATTGAATTTGCAATTAAACTTGTATTTAAACCGTATAGTGCAGCTTTTTCTCTGTCAATTTCAACTCTCAACTCAGGTCTTCCATCATCAAAATCATCTTTAAGATCCACCAATCCAGGTACAGATTTAATTGTTTCCTTAACCAATTTTGCTAGTTCACCAAGCATATTGTAATCATCACCACTAATTTCAATATTAACTGCAGATCCAACCGGCGGACCCATTTCTTCTTTTTGAATTAATACATCTGTTCCTGCAGTTTTAATTAACTCTTCTCTAATTTATCGGTAGTTTCTGATGATGATGTTATTCTCTCTTCATAATCAACAAACTGAATTGTAATTGAACTTTTATTTGGTGTTGAACTTCCGGCATCAAAAGGATTATTTGAAGAACCAACCACAACTAAAATATCTTTGATATCCTTGCTTTGCATCTTTGCTATTCTTTCTTCAACACTTTTTACAATTTGATTTGACATTTCAATATTTGTTCCGCTTGGACTCTCTAATGAAATGTATATTCTCGGTGGTTGTGTTTCCGGAAAGAATTCAATTCCATGACCAAAAAGAAAATAAACTTCGGAAATAACAAATAGCAATAAAAATGTTCCCCAAATAACTTTTAATTTTCTGTTGGTAAACAGCAATAGCATTCCAATACCTAGCAGCAAGCTAATAAAAATCGATAAACCTGCAGGAAGTGCTGATGTGATACTTCCAGTAAGAACAAAAAATAAAAGTATTGAACCAAAAGCCTAACCAGTTTCTTTTATGAACTTTTTGCTCTACTGCACGTACAGGCCCTAATGCAGCTACTAAAATTTTCTCATACATTATCAAACGTTTTCGGAAGAGCAACATCAACAAAAAAATGAGTGACTTTATTAATCGGAAGCATCAATTTTTGAATAAAAGATTTTTTGCGGCTTATGCCTTGTTCAAGCTTCATAAATTTTGAAGCAAAAACAGGATTGATTATCATCGCAACAAATAGCGATGAAAGCAAAGTTACTATTAAAACCAGGGGAATATATAACATAAACTCACCAACAATACCTGGCCAAAATAACAGAGGTGAAAATCCGGCAACAGTGGTCATAGTCGATGTAGTAACAGGCCAGGCAACTTCTGCAGTACCAAGTTTTGCGGCTTCCGATAAACTATGTCCATCTTCAAGAAATTTGTATATATTTTCTATTATTACAATTGCATTATCTACAAGCATTCCAAGTGCAAGTATCAAGGCAAACAGTACTACAAAATTTAATGTAACACCCATTGCCTGAAGTATGAGAAATGAGATTAGCATACTAAGCGGTATTGCAATTGCCACAAATAATGCATTTCTTACACCAAGGCCACAAAAAGAATTAAGACAACTAAAACCAAACCTGAAAAAATATTATTTTCAAGTTCTCTTACCATTTGCTTAATATCTTTAGATTGATCGGTGGAGATATATATTTCAACATCAGTTGGAAGTTCAGCACGTTTGTTTGCAAGAATTTCCTTCACCTTATCTGCAATCTCAATTATATTTTTTCCAACACTTTTAGAAATACTTATTGAAACTGCACTTTTCCCATTCAAGCGTGCATAAGTCTGTCTTTCTTTAAAACCATATGTAACATCTGCTATATCTTTTACATAAATTGGTGCACCATCTTTAAGTTTTACAATTAATATTTTCAATTATATATGGTTTTTCAAATTCACCCGGAACACTTACAAGAAAACTGGAATTATTAACATCAATTGATCCACCGGGAATGGTTTTATTTTCATCTACAATTGCACCAATAATATCATCAAACCGAACGTTGTAATGATTTAGTTTATTTATATCAACATCAACCTGAACTTCTCTTTCCAATCCACCGTTAATTTTTACATCAAGTACTCCATCAACTTTTTCAATTTCATCTTTCAAATCTTCGGCAATATCTTTTAATTTTACCAAGCGAATACGGACCTGAAATATTTGCAACCAGAATAGGAAATTCGGAAAAATTTATTTCAATAATTTCAGGTTTTTCAACATCGGGTGGAAGATCTGGTTCTGCTTTGTTTACTTTATCTCTTACTTTTTGCAAAGCTTCATCAATATCATAACCGCTTTCAAATTCAACTCTAACAATTGAGAATCCTTCAAAAGAAGAAGAGGTAATTTCTTTTACTTCACTTATGTTATTAATTTCTTTTTCAAGTTTTTTTGTTATAAGTGTTTCAATATCTTCGGGTGAAACTCCAAAGTAAGGTGTTGAAACAATAACAAGTGGAATTGAAATATCAGGAGATGATTCTCTTGGTAATGTTACATAAGCCGAAAGACCCATTATTATTATGATAACTACAAGTATAAATACACTTGTTCGATTATCTATTGCTACATTGGTTATTTTCATCTGATTGTAATTTTAGTTTTTCAGTATTGATTGTTTTATGGTAGTGCTTGTTTTTTCAGTGGATGCTATTCATTAACAACTTTTATTTTAATGCCGTCTACAAGAGATTGAAACCCAACAGTTACCAGATTTTCACCTTCTTTAACACCGGATCTGAGTGCAATCGTATTATTAGTTCTGCTAATAATATCAACTACTTTCATCCTTGCTATTCCATTTTCTTCAACAAATACTACGTATCCCAAATCGGTTTTAGTAACAGTTTCTTCAGGAATGATTATAGCATTGTTTATTTTTTCTTTATATATATAAATCTGAGCACTTAATTCCGGTTTAATTTTTCCATCCTTATTATTGATATTTATTTCTATTGGGAAAGTTCTATTATTGGCGGTAATTGTATTTCCAACGTAAGAAACCTTTTCAATGTATTCTTGACCATCGAGATCTTTAAAAACAACTTTAACATTATCACCTTTTTTCACCATGTTCACATAATTTTCGGGGACACCAGCTTCAACTTTAATTGTGTACATACTTACTACTGATACAATTGGTGAACCAGGTAATACCATCTCTCCAATTTCAGCAAACCTTGCATCAACAATTCCTGTAAAAGGAGCTTTTATAAATGTTCTGTCATATCGTGCTTTAAATAGTTCGTAATTGGCTTTAGCAGCATCTCTTTCATATTTTGAATTTAAGAACTGTAATTCGCTAATTACATTTTCCGTATATATCTTTTCCTGCATCATAAAATTGTTTTCTGCCATTTCATATTGAGCTTTTGCCGCATCCATATTTGATTTGAGCACTCCATTATCCATTACTAAAATCACTTCATCTTTGCGAACAAAGCTCCCTTTACTTTTCAGAAATTCTTTTATTTTTCCACCTTCTTCTGATGAAAGTGTGGAGTTATAAAATGCCTTTGCCACACCAAGAAGAGAAATATAGTCAGCATATGTTTCGGATTTTAGCTTCACTGTATTTACATACACAGTTGCTTCACCGTTGTTTGTTTTTTGCTCACTTCCTTCTGAATCTCCGCAAGAAATAGTAAAAAATAAAGCTGAAATTATTACAGCAAACATTATCAATTTTATTTTGTTTTTCATTTTTTCACCAAAGGTTAATATTTTAATTTTCATCAACTTGCACCTGAACTTTTGTAGAAAGCAGTTCTTCAAGCTGTGCGTGTAAATCGTAGTATTCAAAAACTGCATTTAGATAGTTAATTTTTGCTCTTGTTAATTCCACTAAAGAATCAATATTCTCTAATTGGGTTCCAATTCCAGAGGCATATCTTTTTAAAGCGATATCATAACCTAGTCTTGCCTGATCAATTGTTGCGGAATAAGCATTTATCTGATATAATTTTTCTTCAATACTTAAAAGGACATTCTCAAGTTGATTTTTTAAAATTTTGTCAGTTTTCTTGTATTCTTCCTGCGCTTTAAGAAAATCAATTTCTGCCTGGTCTACTTTTGAAGTAGTCTGCCAGCCATTGAAAATCGGAATTTTAAGATTTATACCAACGTTAATCGCATTTTTGTAACGCCAATCAGAAAAGGAACGCGGATCATTTTCCTGCGCAGTAGTAACCCAGTTACCAAATAAATAAATTTCAGGAAAGTGTCTTGAAAATTCATAAGAAGCAGCCTTGTCCATCAATTCAACTTGTAATTTTAATTGCTGCAGTGTAAAATTCTTATTTTCAAGTATGATAGCTGAATTTTCAAAATCATCAACATCAATCTTATTAAAAACCAGAGAATCTTTTATTTCAATTTTCTGATAGAGATCTAATCCAAGTACAAATTTTAAACCATTTTCTGCAAGAACAACTGAATTCTCTGCCCTTTGCAGCTCAGGTAAAATATTTTGAACCTGCACATTTGCCCGAATATAATCATATTCCGGTGCTAGACCGGCTTTATACATAGCTTCAGTATCTTTGAAATTATCCTGTGCAGCATTTAAAGTCAGATTTGATAGTACTAAGAATTGTTTTGCAACTAATAAAGAATAATATGCTCTTTTAACATCTTTAATAAGCGCTGCCTTTGTTGCGTAATAATTTTTGTGGGAGATCTCCGCATAAATGTTTGCGATTCTTGTCGCAAAAAATACAGCTCCTGTAAATAACGGTTGATCTAAAGTAACACCAACAGACAGTGTATTTTCAGTTCCCTGAGGAAATGATCCTGTAAAAAATGGTGTTTCAATTGTAATTTCACCACGCTTGATAGCTCTTTGATAGTTAACACTTCCTTTTATATCAGGTAGAACGGAAGATCCAAAAGCTTCAGTAATTTGTTCATTTGCTTTTTCTTTTTCTAAAGCTGCAAGTTTCAAATCATGGTTTTTTTCTAATGCAAGTTCAATGCATGTATTAAGATCAAGAGATAAATTAGCTTGCCCATATGCTGAAGGCAAGGCAACGATGATTAGAATAAAAAATAATTTTTTCAACATTACTACCGTTTATTTTTTAATAAAATACCTTTGAAGAATATTTCAAGTACAAATTCTATTTCAGCATCTTCATCAAGTTCCTTTTTATTAGATTCAATCAAATAAAGTATATAAGGAAATACAAGATGCCTGTATAAGTTAATTAGATTTTCAGCATCGCATTTTTTAAATTCTTCATTTTTAATTCCATTTGTAAATTGCTTAATAAGAATACTTTTAAGTGCACTATGTCTTCTTAATAATTTTTCCCTGTTAAGAAAAAACAGATCCGTAGTAAAAGGAACGATCTCTCTTACAAAAAGTTTAAATGCTTCCTTATTAGCAAAACAATAATTGAAAAGACCTGCCGTGTATAACTTTACAAAATCTGAAGCAGAACCAGCTTCTTTATCGGCTATTTGAATGATTTTTTTTAAATTTTGGCTAACATCTTCAACAATTGCAGAGTAAATTTCTTCTTTACTTTTGAAATAATTATATATCGTACCTTTTCCAAATTCTGAAGAAGTGGCTATCTCATCAAGTGTTGTAAGGTTAAATCCTTTACTTGCAAACAACTTTACAGATGCATCAATTATTTGCTGTCTTCTGAATAATCTTTCTTTCTCTTTCCTGGTCAATGTATCTTTTACACTATAAAGTTAAAAAAATGACTATATATTCGTTATTAAAACTAATAATTCAATTATCATTTTCAAATACCATTCATCAAGTAATTGTTGATGACGTGATAATACTCACACGGATCTGCTATGGAAGATTGATGTAGGGTAGGGTAGGATAAAAAAAAGGCGTCCATTAAGACGCCTTCCAAAATTATTGTAGCTTGAAAACTACAGGGATGGAAACCTGAACTTTTACTGGTTTGCCTCTTTGTTTCCCTGGTTTGAATTTTGTTTTAAGAACGGCATCCAGGGCAGCTTCATCACAACCCGCACCGATACCTTTAATTACGTTTGCCTTGGTAACTGTACCTGTTTCATCAACAAAAGCGAGAATATATACTTTACCCTCAACGCCAGCTCTCTTTGCGATTTCCGGGTAGACTATTTTTTCCTGGATTGCTTTAATTCCACCAATTGGTTCAGGCATTTCCTCAACTGCAACAAAGTAAGTTGGTTCTTCCTCAATCACTTCTTCTTTAGGAGGTGGAGGTGGAGCTTCCATTTCGGCTTCAAAATCAATTTCAGTATCATCAATTTCTATATCTTCCAAAACATCATCAGAAGGTGCTTCAATGGGAATTGGTGGTTTTGGCGGAGGTGGAGGTCTGTTTTCCTGTTTCGTTTGTTGAATATCTTCAACAGTAAACAATTCCTGTGGTCCTTCCAAAACAATATCATCCGCTTTAACATCGGGAAAAAATTTAAATGCCACAATGAGAATTGCTAATGCAATTATTAAAGAGATTTCAAAGTATCTTTTATACTTTGCTCTAAGATCAGCGATTGGTTTTTTTAGATTCATTTTAGCACTCCTCAATTAAAGCTATATATCTACTGAAAAGTTAATAAATGATGTTAGTTTTGTCAAATCAGATTCTAGCCCATTATACAAAGTGTAGAAAATAAAGTTCCATCATTTACTTATTGCAAATATTATAAAAATTTATGCCGAATCCACTTTATTTGAAAACTTTTTTATAATAACCGATATAATCAGAACTCCGCAAATTGCACCTGCTGCATCCGCTAACCAATCTAAAAATTCTGCACTCCTGCCGGGTATATACATTTGATGTATTTCATCAAAAACGCCATAAAATGAAGAAACCGCCACGGCTGTAAATGCTGAAAAACTCTTCAAAAAGGTCGATTTTACTTGTATTGTAAATGTTAAGTACAATAAAACGGCTAATAATAAATACCCGAAAAAATGATTGAATTTGTCTCCAACTCCAAAGCTTGGAACGCTTTCTGCCGGTATTGAAGTTGCGACAAAAAGTGTAATCCAATAAATAATTAATGGGGTATAAACGAGTAAAGTTTTATTTTTTTCTAGATAATCAATCAAAAGTTTTTACAAGAAATTTTATGGTGGCAGGAAGATGAGTTATTAAATCACTTGCCAGAATATCATATTTGCTTCTTTTGTTAACTAGTAAATCAGCTGAAAGTCCATGCAAATAAACCGCAGAAATTATTGCCTCTTCAATATTATTGTTTTGTGAAAGCAGCCCTGCAATAAATCCTGTTAACACATCGCCAGTTCCAAATTTTGCTAGAGAAGGATTACCACTGGAGTTAATAATAGCTTCTCCTAAAGGATTAAAAATTATTGTTGGTGCCCCTTTTAATACAAGGTATGAACTAGTTTTTATGGCAAAGTTTTTACCATACTTTAACAAATCTTTTTTTAATTGATCAATTGTGATACCAATTAGATTAGCAAATTCACCTTGATGAGGTGTAAGAATTTTATTCTTTAAATTTAGTTTTTTATACTCTCCGTTGCCAAGTGCAAAAATCGCATCTGCATCAATTACAATTTTTTTTGAAGGAAATTCTTTAATCAACTTAATAACTGCTTTACTTGTTTCCGCTTCTCTTCCCAAACCTGGACCTATTGCTATTACATCTGCCCAGTTTATTTTTTTGTTTAGCTCTGAAATATTTACTTCACTCAAATATTCTTTTTCATTATCATCATATGTAAGAACAACTACTTCATTTAACTTTTTATGAATCAATTGTCTGATCGATTTAGGAAAACAGAGTATCGAAGCTCCTGCTCCAATCTTTAATGCAGATTTAGCTGTTAGTACTGCTGCGCCAGGTAATGAACCTGAACCGGCAACTGATAAAACTTTTCCTGCAGTATATTTATGTAGATCTTTATTTTTTTTGGGGAGAAAATTATATACATCTTCTGGTTCAACAAGATATTCAAATGGTGTAAACTTTTTAAAATAAGAATCAGATATACCAATACTTCCCTTTTTAACTTCTCCTGAAAGAATGTAACCATCACAAAAGAATAAACCTTTTTTCAATTCCGCTAAAGTGATTGTGAGATCAGATTTAAATGCCAATTCAGTATAACCTTTATCCGCATCTAGCCCGGTAGGAATATCAATTGCAATTTTATAAGCTTTTAAGCTATTCAGGAATTTTATTGTGGATAAGTACGGCTCATTTAATTTTCCTTTTACACCGCTTCCAAGTAAAGCATCAAAAATTACATCGCAATTTTTAAGTAATTTGAATGAAGAACGTGATTTGTACTTAAGAATTTTTACCTTTTCATTATTAATAGAAATATTTTTAAGAATTACGTAATTTGTTCTGCAATCACCTGTCATCTCTTTTTCTGAACCAAAGTAAAACACATTCACTACAAAACCATTATTGGAAAAATGCCTCGCAGCTGCAAAACCATCACCCCCGTTGTTACCCTTACCACAAACAAATCCTATTTTGTTATAAGTCTTTCCACTGATTTTCTTAACAGCAATCTCAAAGATTTCTCTTGAAGCATTTTCCATAAGAACAATACCCGGAATTCCAAGTTTATTGATTGCATACTCATCAATTTTTCTTATTTGTGATGTTGAATAAAGCGGGATCATAGACCTATTAAAATTTATTTAAAGTAATTTTTAAATCGAAATCTATCAAATTTAAATAATTAAAAGTTGAAGTGAATTTAAATTTATTCTATAAAAATGTTGTCCTCACCAAGTGTCTGAATTACTACAGTATGATTATCTTGAATTTTTAAGCCAATTTTTATATGATTTTTATTATCAAAAACATCTTTCTCTTTTTCAACAACTATCATTTTTATTAATTCAAATTCAGTCTGCACTGCAGCTAGATCTTTATAATCATGAAAATAAATTTCCATATAATCTGGATTTTCTGAGATATGAACTCCTTTGCAGCAAGGGCTGAAATCCGTTATCAGATCATTTTCAATATTTAGCTTTAAGATGTGGCAATGAAAAGGAAGAAGGATGCGATTACCAAAAACCAGACCGGTTAAATTTTTATCAAGTACCTCTTTTATAGTTTTCATAAATAACCCTTGTTAAAAATAAAATAGTAACCATACAATAGTAAATATAGGAATTAATATTGGCAGCGAGTACTTCATTACATATCCAAAAAAGCTTGGCATTTTTATACCGGATCTTTCACTTATAGATTTAACCATAAAATTAGGACCGTTACCAATATAAGTCATCGCACCATAAAATACTGCTCCAATTGATATAGCTGAAAGATAAATTGGATGCAGATCCTGGAACGAAATCACATCTGCTTTTAGTGTTAAATCTAATCCGAACTTGCCAAGAGCTGCACTAAAAAAGTTTAAATAAGTCGGAGCGTTATCAAGAAATGCAGATAAAACACCTGTTGACCAATAAAAAATTCCGGGTGTTAGCTTATCACCTAAAATGTTAGCTTCATAAGCAATTAATTGAAGAGCAGGAATCATAGTTGCAAAAATTCCAATGAATAAATATGCAACTTCCTTAATAGGTTCAAAGTCAAATTCGTTTGCTTTCAGGATATCTTTATTTGCAGTACGGTAAGAAAGATAAACTACTGAAAACATTATAATCTCTCTTATTCCAATTGGTAATGGAGCTAAACTTGGTACCCAGCTAAGTACAGCAGGATCAATAAATACTGATAACACAATAATTATAAGATAGATTACATTTTTAAATCCACTGAATTCTATTTTATTTGAATAAGATACTTCATTTTTTTCTTTTGTGGTATTTTTTAAATCAATAATGAAAAAAACTAGTATTATTGCTAAAAGTGTTGGAAGCCAAATGTACCAAACATGCTGTATAACCCAGAAAAATTCCACTCCTTTTAGAAATCCAAGAAATAATGGTGGATCACCGATTGGAGTAAGTGCCCCGCCAACATTACTAACACAGAAAATAAAAAAGATAATATGATATGGTCTAATTCTATCTTTATTCAATTTAATAAACGGTCTTATCAATAGCATTGATGCTCCTGTAGTACCAATAACATTTGCAATTACAGATCCAAACAAGAGAAGAATACTATTTAGAAGTGGCGTTGCTTTCCTATCAATCTTAATCAATATCCCGCCGGAAGCAACAAATAAGGAACTGAGTAAAGCAATAAAGGATAAATACTCTGCTGCAGTATGTGTTAAAGAGTGTGTATCATTTAAGATAAATAAATAATAAAAAACTGTTATTGCACCCAGAAATAAAGCGACTTTGGGGTAGTTTCTTTCCCAAAAATGATGATAGAATAATGGACCTGTTGCTATCATACCTAGTAAGACAACAAAAGGTAAAACCATTATTGGTGATGGAAGTTCATGATTATCATCAACCTCAGCAGAAATTTCTTGTTCCTGAATGGCAAAATTATTTATTGTACCATTTTCTTTAGCATATAAATTGCTTTCTAAAAAAAATGTTAATAGAAGAAAAAGTATAAAAACTGAAAATAATTTTACTGATTGCATAATCTTTCCATATAATAACGGGTTATGTTGTATAGTAATTGACTAAACTAAATAATAAGTACAGATTAATGGTGATATAATAATTACAAGGATGAATTAGTTTGAATAAAACTTACGGTGTGTTCCTGTAAATCATTCTTGGAAAAGGAATAGCTTCTCTTAAATGATCGAGCCCGCAAATCCAGCTAACAGTTCTTTCCAATCCTAATCCAAAACCTGCATGCGGTACTGAACCGTATCTTCTGAGATCGAGATACCATTCAAATGCTTCCTGAGGAAGCTTATGCTCCTTAATTCTTTTTAAAAGAGCGTCAAGATTATCTTCACGCTGGCTTCCACCAATAATTTCACCATAACCTTCGGGAGCTAAAACATCAAGTGCCAATGCAAGTTTAGGATTTTTCGGATCACGTTTCATATAAAAAGCTTTAACTTCTGCAGGATACCTGTGAACCATGACGGGCTTATCAAACTGGCTTGAAATGATTGTCTCATCACTTCCACCTAAATCTTTGCCCCATTCAAATTCAACTTCATTTTTTCTAAGAATTTCAATTGCTTCATCGTAACTTATTCTTGGCAGCGGGCGCTTAACATTTTGAAGTTTTGTAGTATCTCTTTCTAATATTTTTAATTCTTCTTCTTTTTCTTTTAATACAGTTTGTACTATGTACTCTAAAAATTCTTCGGCCAGATCCATATCATCATTTAAATCAGCAAAAGCAATTTCAGGTTCTACCATCCAAAATTCTGTTAAATGTCTTCTGGTTTTAGATTTTTCTGCACGAAAAGTTGGACCAAAAGTATAAACTTTTCCATGAGCCATTGCACCAGCTTCTGCATAAAGCTGCCCTGATTGTGTAAGATATGCGCTTCCCAAATCAAAATATGGTGTTTCAAATAGTGTTGATGTGCCTTCTACTGCGTTTGGTGTAAGTATCGGCGGATCCATTAAAACAAATCCTCTATCATCAAAAAAATCGCGTATTGCTTTCACAATTCTGTGTCTTACCTTTAAAATTGCAACTTGTTTTTTTGATCGAAGCCATAGATGGCGATTATCCAAAAGAAATTCAATTCCATGATCTTTCGGAGTAATTGGATAATCTGTAGAATCCCCAATCACTGTTAAATTTGTTGCATCAAGCTCAAATCCACCCGGTGCCCTAGGTTCTAATTTAACTTTTCCCGTAACTTCAATTGAGGATTCCTGCCCCAGCTTATCTGCAAGATCAAATATTTCTTCACTTACATTGCCTTTAAAATAAATACATTGCAGATAACCTGTTCCATCTCTTAAAATAACAAAGTTCACTTTGCCGCTGGATCGCTTATTAAATAGCCATCCCTTCAGAGTAACTTCTTTATCAATATAGTTTTTTAATTGATTTATTTGCACACAATCCATAATAGTTAGTTTTATTTAAAAAATGATTGCGAAATATAAATAAAATATTATTATGAGTTTATACATTCAAACTTCATCTGATTTTATTTAGATGTACAATATCTTTATAACAGGAATTAATTAAAATAATTAGTTAAATCATACAAATAAATTTAAGAATTACTTAACACATGTTTATATTTAACGATCAAAAGGAAAATTTTAGGAGAAATAATGATTAAAAATATCTGTCTGCTTGCTGCTTCAATTTTAATGATTTTTGCAATCAAAACTTTTTCGCAGAATTCAGAAAAACCTGACTGGGAAGATGGCACACCCGATGAATGTACCACGGTTACTGTTGGTAAACTAGCTAGCCACGATGGTTCTGTGATGACATCGCATACAGACGACAGCCATAGAACAAGAAGTTGGATGGATATTGTCCCTGGGAAATATCATCAGGAAAATGAATTTGTAATAATGTATGAAAGAAAAAAAAATGATACAGAAAAAATGCCAACATATGAACATGTTCCTGTTGGGCAAATTCCACAGGTTAAGCAGACTTATGGATATATAAATACTGCGTACCCTTGCATTAACGAAAAACAATTAGCAATTGGTGAAACTACTTTTGGTGGAAAAGATGAGTTAAAATCTAATAAAGGATTAATTGACTGCCAGCGCTTATGCCAGCTAATGCTTGAAAGATCATCTACTGCAAGAGATGCAATAAAATTAGCAGGTGATTTATTAGAAAAATATGGATGGCGTGATTGGGGTGAAACTTTAACTATTGCAGATCCAAATGAAGTTTGGGTTTTAGAAGTTGTAGGACCCGGTAAAGATAAAGTTGGCGCTGTTTGGGCTGCACAACGGGTACCTGATGAGCATATTTCTGTTAGCGCAAATGCAAGCAGAATTAGATGGATCGATGTTGAAAACCCGGATTTCTTTATGTTCTCTGAAAATGTATTTGAAGTTGCCAAAGAAAACGGTTGGTGGAATCCGGAAGACGGAGAATTTGAATTTTGTTATGCGTATGCGGATAGAAATTCTATTTCCTGCAGAAGAAGAGAATGGCGTGTGTTCGATCTTGTTGCTCCTTCTCTAAAACTGCATCCTAATTCAGAAAATTATCCGTTCTCAGTAAAACCTGAAAAACTTATTACTCTTGAAAAGATGGTAGAAATTTTTTCAGATTATTATGAAGGAACTGATTATAATTTTATAAAAGATCTTACTGTAACAGATGACAGCGGCAGAATAATTATTTCACCTCTTGCAAACCCTTTTATGCCTTACGATATGAACAAACTTTTTAAAATTAATGGCGGATGGGGATGGCGCGGCGAAAGGACAATTGCAAGGTGGTACACAATGTATGCAACCATTATTCAGTGTCGAAGCTGGCTTCCGGATGAAATCGGCGGATTGGTCTGGCTTGCATGGGATAATGTTGCTACTTCAATTTATACACCACATTATAGCTCTATTAGTAGATTACCTATTACTTCTACAACCGCTGGCAGAAAATCCGGTTTTAGTAAAAAATCTGCTTGGTGGATCTTTAACAGGCTGGGTACCTTGGCTGCGCAGCGTTGGGGTGATATGAGACATGACGTTAGAGCAGTCTGGGATCCCCTGCAGACGGAGTTATTTGAAAATCAAAAAGTGATTGAACAGAAAGCCCTGGAATTATGGCAGAAGGATAGGGACGCTGCAGTTGAATTTCTTACTAAATATTCATATGACTGGCAGGAAAAAGTGTGCGACAGGGCATGGCTGCTAGGTGATGAACTCTGGACAAAATATGATGAACTTTTTTAAATAAAAATATATTCAAACATAATTATACAATTAGTGAAAAAGGCATTGAAAATAAAATTATTATTTTTTGTTTTTATAAACTCAATTTTTATTCAACTGCAAGTTACGTATGCACAAACAGTTGAAGAAATAATTACAAATCATTTTAAAGTTACCGGTTCAGAAAAGTTGCTTGATGTGCAAACCATCATTACACGAGGTACTTTAAAGCAAGGTGGTTTTGAAATACCAATTGTTACCTACAACAAAAGACCGAATAAAGTTAAAATTGAAGGTTTGTTCCAGGATTTAAAATTCATTGAATCATTTGATGGTGAAAGCGGATGGAGTTATAATCCTTTTCTTGGAAATCCTAAACCAGTCCCGCTAAAAAAAGATTACATAGAACTGCTGAAAGACAGGGCTGATATTGATGGACTTCTTTTTAACTATGCCGAGAAAGGATACGAGGTAACATTGCTTGATCCGGTAAGCACCGGTAACAGAATTGTTGATGTATTGCTGTTAACAAAACAGGATAACAGCACACATACCTATTATCTTGATTCTGAAAATGGAATTGTGATAAAAATAGACAGTAAAATTATTATTGATGGAGTGGAAAGCGAATTTGAAAATATTTTTAGTGATTACCGTATTGTTGATGATATTCTTTTTCCGTTTTCTGTTGATGTAAAATCCGGGGGGCAACTATTAGTTGAATACGATTATTCAACAATAGTATTAAATAAAGAAATTGATGATTCAATTTTTAAGATGCCAGTATTGGAGGAATAAAGAATAAACAGAAAGGATATCTTTATTCCAATATTATTCTTCTTTAAAATCTTTAATAGTAATTAATCCCAGATGAATTAAATAATCGGCTAGGGCATTACCATTTAGTAATGTTACATTTTCAGGTATAGCTGATTCGCAACTCTTCGTAAATTTTCCTTTAGTTATTATAAATACTTTATTGTTTTGAGATGAGCCAGCCAGATCAACAATTTCTCTAACGGTTTTTATCTTTACAACGTCGTCAAGAATCACTCTTGCGTATAGGTTGAAATTACGTTTATTTCTTTTTCCTTCACCTACAACATTAAAGGAGCTGGTACCTTCTTCATCCACAATATCTACATTTGCATAACCAATTTTGAAAAACATTTTTGAAAGTATTGTCCTCAAATAATTTAAAGTTGAAGATTTTAGTAGATCAACTACTTCATCGGATGAAGGTAATATTATTTCATCTCTTTCACCCACTGGCATATGGAAAAAATTAAGCCATTCATCAACCGTAACTAATTCATCTAATACTTTTGGCGGAAGTATTTCCATTACATTTTTATCAAGAAGATTTTTTTCTTCAAGTAATTTTTTTATACCCTCATCCATAGAATCATACATGCAATAACTGTAAACATTTACATTTTCTTTAAATACATTTTTTTCAGATAAATCAAAAAGATCTTCAACTTCCCAAACAGATGAAGGATTCCACCATTGATCGAACTTAATTATATAGGGTATGTTGTAATCGCTGAATTTTAACCTTGTTAGCTTTGCATCAGTTACAAATGCAGTAATCTCCCTTTTATTTTTAAAAAGAGCTAATGATTTATCCATTTCTTCAGCAGAAAGACTATTTGGTGCCAGTATAAAATTAAATCCTTTTTCCTGTAATACTTTTTCGATTTTTTTTGTACCAAGCCGGTCATATTGTGATAAAATAAGTACCTTTTTATTATTGCTTGAAATTATTGAAAGATGATCGCACAGTTGCTTTATTTTTGGGCTGTCAGTATTACCCGGTGCAAAGTTGCTTACCTGTTTTAACCTGTGTAGTAAAGTATAAATATTTGCCTGAAACCTGAACGGATTGCCTGATTCTAATACTCTGCGTAAATCTTTTTGGCATTCAACAATAGTTTCTTTGTATTCCCTAATTTGATCTTGATCATGGTTAAGCCAGTTCTCCCTCCATATAAAAGGTGATAAACCACAACCAATTTTTTCTTTAGTTCTTATTTTTGAATGTTCAATCTGCGTACTTTCACTTAGTTTTTTATTTAATTCATCTTTAAGTGAAGAATCAACTGAACCGGACAGAGCCCAGAGTGATGTGGTTTTAAGCGATGATAAGAACTTGCTTGTTTTTTCACCTCCACGCAGAACAAGATGAACTTCATCAAGAACTACACAATCGAATCTGTTTAATCTGCCGCGTTCAATAATCTCTGAGGAAAAATCATTTATAACTGTTTCATAATCTGCAAGATGAATTAAAGCTGGTTTCTTCCACAAATCTGCTCGTTTTTCATCTTCACCTGAAATTTGTAAAAAGTTTATCTCAGGAATCCATCTCCTAAATGCATTGCTCCAATCTGCTCCAATTGCATGCTCACTGTTAGTATTGCTTAAACCAATTTTATTTTGTGAACTTACAATCAATACTGATTTAAAGTAGCGACTTTCAAATAAATATTTTATTCCGGCAATTGCTTCCTTTTCAATATTTAACCCAAATTCATCTTGCAGTATTGCATAATTGTGCTCAGAAAGAAATTTCGCTCCTGCATCCTCGTACTTTTCTAATTGTAGCTGTAAATCTTTTCTTTTATCCCACTCAACTTTATGAACATTTTTAAGCAGATATTTTAGTACATCACTAACAGCTTTTGGATGTTTTAGCTCGTTAATATTAAAATCACCAATTTCAATTAAATCCTGATCACTCACATCATAGTACTTGTACGGTATTGTTGCAGGAAGTACAGTTTTTGCGGAGAAAACTGATGCGTCAGGAAAGCTAATTTTTACTGTTTCCAGTATATCTGGTGAATGTATCATTTTTATTCTAACCTCGGAAAGGTTGCTACTGTAATTACCCATTCCGGGTACTTTAACTTTATAAACTTTCTTTGGTTTTTTAATCTTTTGGATAGCCAGCTTTTTAGTTTTAATCTTTTTAAATGATGCCAATTCTATATTGTAAGTATCAACTTCATTAACCGATTCTTCAATTCCTTTCACCTTCAGCAAATCAATGTTATACACCTTCGGAATCATCTCGGAGAGATGATCGGTTATTTGAGGTGAATCTATAGAAAATTTATACCCTGAAGGAGTTGGAAAATCAATCAACAATTTATACTCAACAGGTTCGTAGGAAAAGAACTTAATCCTGATATCTTTAATAGGAGCTTCGGGGATTAAAAATTCCATCATCAATGCAGTGTAACCGCCGGGTTTTGGTTCAATTTCATCAATCGTAACTGCTTTTGATGATACAGTGTGCATCATAAAAAAAACAGCATTACTTTTAATTTTTGAAAAGTAATAGAATGTCAATTCTTGAGGAGGTTCGGTAGAGGTAAAATCAAAGAGGGCCTGTTTACTTTCGGGTAAAGCAATTACCCTGTCGAATTGTTCCATTTCCTGAAGAGTTGAACTAATTGAACTAAGCTCAATCCTCTCGTCCTGCGGTATTCGCAGCCAGCTGCTGTAATAAAAATCTTCAGCACCATCTATATGAGAAATTGAAGAGGCAAGTTTCTTCCTGGCAGATCTTAACATTAATTTCTATTCTATTGATTTTTGCTGATGAACCTGTTCACAAGCAAGTTTTAGGCGTTCAAATGGTTCTAATAAATTGCGGTGTTCAGCAAGTTTATTTATCTGGTCTTTTATCGTAGAAAGTTCTGCTTCAAACTTTTTAGAAGTTTCCAGCAAAGTTTTCCCTGATCCATTGGCAGAAAATGAAAGCGCTTCAGGTTTTGAACTAGCTCTCGATTGTCCATCTTCTTCATTGTAAACACGCACAACCCTGGTACCCTGCTTGTTGTTTGCACCTAAAAAGAATGGATCCTTTACAATAATCAAATCAACCTGTTCATTAATTGCATTAAGCAGCGGAACTGAAATAAGTTCAACTAAAATATGTTCCAGCAGAACATCACCATAAAGTGTTTTCTGAAAACTTGTTGGTTTAATCGGAGCCGTTACCCTAAACTCGAGTGGTTTAGTATCACCATCTGTAACCAAAATTGCTCCCATTATACCTGCATTATCGTCTAATGCATAAGTTTCCAGAAATGCAAGCTTTGCTATTTCCATTTTTATAACTCCATTGTTTTAGAAAAGATTTTTACCACCAAAATTGAATACTTTCATATTCAATGCCATTATTAGCTTGCTTTTTTTACTTCTTTTTGAAAATAAATGGTTTTAGGAGAGATTTATTGAGTGCCATTATATTTACAACTCAGTCATACATTTGTTCGAATTCTTTAATTTTCGCCAATATTTTTTCAATCAGAGGATTTTAGAAAACTGAAGCAGATAATAAGAAGGAAAAAGATTTTGTATGCAAGTAATTTAGTAAGATTGAAGGTACTTTTTGCATGAATTTCTTTTACTGGATTATGAAGGATTTTCACGTAAAAATTACCGAAATTCTTAAAAAAATACAGGAAGCAATTGTGTTAAAATTCAAATAAATTAAACTTTATTTGTTTTCTGGATATTATGATTTTCATACGCACTACTACCTGCAGGAAATCTTAAAACTACAACAGTGCCATTACCGGATTCACTTTCAATAAGCAATGTTCCGTTGGTTTTTGCAAGTGCTTCTTTAACTAAGAGTATGCCAAGCCCAGTTCCTTGTTCTTTATTGGTTCCAAGAGTAGAAAACTTTTCATTATTATTTATTTTTTTCAGTGTTTCCTTTTTTATGCCTTCACCATTATCAGTTATCGTAATGGTTACTTCAGGTGATATCTTGTTTACTGAATTTACTACTTCAGCTTTTACATTAATATTTCCATCTTTAGCTGTATACTTTATAGAATTACTAATAATATTTGTGAGTATAAGATTGAACATATCCTTATCAGCAAATAGGGTTGTACTTTCATTTATATTAGTTGTAAATAAAAGATTCTTTTTATCAATTCTATCTTTAAGTTGCAAATAAGCATAATTTACTTCAGCAGATATACTTAAATCTTTTGGTCTTAGTTCATATTTACCAAGTTGCAAAGATGAATAATGAAGCAAGTTTGTAGTCATCCCAAATAAAGTTTGTGAAGAATCATTAATAACATTAAGATATTCTTTGATATCGCGTTGCGTTAGACTATCGTATTCATTGGTAAGTATGTTAGCAAAACCTAAAAGCGAATTGAATGGGCTTTTAAGATCATGTGAAATTAAAGAAAACAACCTATCCTTTGATCGGTTCATTTCTTTTAGTTGTTTTATCATTCCCTCTTTTTCTTCTTCAACAATTTTTCTTTCTATAGCTCGCGAAATTGGAAATGCAATCATATCAAATAGATCTTTATCACTAAGATCATAAGTGTACGGATCATTATAATCCTGAACAACCATAGCCCCAATAGTCTTATCTTTTATTTTTAAGGGGACACCAAGCCATACCTGGGATTGAGGTCCTCTTAACTCTACTTCATCTTTATTAATAAGTTCTTCATCCAAATTAAAATCTATAAGAGCAGATTTACCCTTTTGGATGACGTATTCCGTTAAACCCCTCCCAAATTTTTTAGAACTGGAATCGTTATCAATCTCATCCACAAAATACGGGAATGTTAAAATATCCTGTTCCCTTCTGTAGTACGCAATATAGAAGTTATCTGCTTTCATCAGTTTTCGTATTGATGAGTGAATAAACTTAAAAAGTTCGTTCAAATTTTTTTCTGAATTTGCTTCATCCAAAATTTCAAGAACAATCTGTTTAACTTTTTCTGCCTTCATAGACGCACTTACATCCTGCAGAATTCCAGTAATAAAACTTGCTTCACCTGCTTTATCCAAATAAGTAAATGAATTATCTTCAATCCATTTCAATTTTCCTTCCTTTGTTTGGATGAGGTAGGTAGCAAACGATTCTTTGATTTTTTCTACAGCTGTACTTCTATGTGAAGAATAGCCATTTCCGTGAACTAGAATTTTTTCCCTGGTAATCGCTTTCAAGCCAAGCTCGTTAAGTTCATCAAGTGTGTAACCGGTAAGTTCTTCTATTGCGGGGCTGGCAAAAGTATATCTTTTATCTATATTGTTGAACTGGTAAAAAACATAATTGGCTTTTGAATTGGATTTGTTATCAATTTCAGTTGAAGTAGAACCTTTTAATTTATCTTCGTTATGGTGATTTGACCTGGTCATCTGCCTTTGAGAATATTTTCTTAATTGCCAATTATGCAACAATAATCGTACCTGCGCAGCTAAAAACTGTTATCCTTTCCTTAATTCGAAGTATGAATAAAAAAAGCTTGACAATTTGTAAACATAAGGTTATTTTTATGTAGATTAAATCTGAATAATAATTGATAATAAGGAAAAGCTGATGAAAACGGCTTCAGAATTAAATTTTGGGGAAAAAGTTACCATTAGTGATATAGACTCTTCACATCCGTCACATAAAAGAATTTTAGAAATTGGATTTACACCAGGACAGGAAATTGAACTGGTAAACAAATCTATATTTAATGATCCTGTTGCTTTTACCGTTAGAGGATCTGTTATTGCAATAAGAAAAAGTGAAGCTGATTGCATTAAAGTAAGATGAAGCAGCAGCTAACTAAGGAACTTCCCTTAATCACTTTAGTTGGCCCACCGAACTCTGGTAAAACAACTATTTTTAATTTACTCACCGGCAAAAATGTTAAAACTGTTAACTACCCCGGTTCAACCGTCGAATATTCTGCCAGCAGACTTCTTTCCAAATTTAATATCAATGCAAAAGTAGTAGATTCACCAGGAATAATAAGTCTTCATGCCAACTCCCCCGATGAAAAAGTTGCAATTGATTCGCTTTATGAAAATCAGGAACCCACTACTCCACATTTAATTATTAATACCGTTGATGCAAGCCAACTTTCAAGACATCTTCTTCTCTCCAAACAGATGATAAAGGCAGGTTTTCATGTGATTATTGTGTTAACCATGAATGATGTTTTGAGCCGTAAGGGAATTTCCATATCTGAAGTAAAGTTAAGTGAAGAATTAAAATGTGATATAGTTTCAATTAATGGTAGAAGTGGCGAAGGACTTGAAAAACTTATTACCGCAATTTATTGCAACTTAAATTTCCTTGAGAAATTAATTAAAAAAAATATACCATTAAATATTAATGATATTAATAAAGATGATGTAATTAACACATTTAGTGAAATTGAAACCATACTTAATAAAATTACTTTTGAGAATGATTCTGGTAGAAAACCAAATCTAATTGAAGCAAATAACCAGCTAAACATCATTAGCAATCATATTAGTAAGAACGGAAATTCTCCCGATGAACTTACACGGAAGATTGATAGATTTTTACTTCATCAATATTGGGGATTAGCTGCATTTATATTAATAATGGGATTAACATTTACATCAATATTCTGGCTTGCAACGCCTTTAATGGATCTTGTGGATTCGGCTTTTTCAAATCTTGCTGAATCAGTTTCTTCTGGTTTAGGTAATAGTTGGTTTTCAAATCTTATTGGTGATGGGGTAATAAATGGTACTGGTGCAGTTTTGGTATTTGTACCACAGATAATAATTCTTTTTCTTATTCTGGGATTTTTAGAAGATACTGGTTACTTAGCGCGTGGTGCAATGTTAATTGATAAACCTCTTTCAAAAATAGGATTAAACGGACGTTCATTTGTACCAATGGTTTCAGGGTTTGCATGTGCAATACCTGCAATGATGGCTGCACGTACTATACCTAACCGTAAAGAAAGATTATTAACTATTTTTATAATTCCGCTTATGAGTTGCAGCGCACGCTTACCAGTTTATGCACTTTTGATTGCCTACTTAATTCCAAGAGATAAACCAATGCTTGGTGGATTTATTCTTGCAGGAATTTATATTTTTAGCATTCTAAGTTCTGTAGTTATTGCAGGCTTAATTAACAAATTCAGAGCAAAACTATTAAGAGCAGATGATCAATCCTCCTTCATACTTGAACTTCCAACTTATAAAATTCCTAAAATAAGTTCAGTTATTAAAAACACTTACCTAAGTTCAAGAGAATACCTGTTTAGAGCAGGACCAATAATAGTTCTCTTTTCACTAATAATATGGTTTGCAACTTTTTTCCCCGATGTCAATCCGCAAATTAATTCTGAAAATTTCACACAGCAAGAAATAGAAAATTTGCAAAACATAACCAGATTTGAAAATTCATACGCTTCTAAATTCGGAAAGTTAGTTCAGCCGATAATGACACCATTAGGGATGGATTGGCGGGTTGGAGTATCATTGATATCTGCATTTGCTGCAAGAGAAGTTTTTGTTTCATCGCTTGCATTAATTTTTAAAGTGACTGATGAGGGAAACGATAATTCCTTGCTTCGATCTATGGAGAAAGCAACCATTGGATCAACAGGCGAAAAACTCTTTACCCCTGCAACAATAGCAGGATTGATAATATTTTTTGTTTTTGCACTTCAATGTCTTTCAACTGTTGCTGTATCAAAAAAGGAAACCGGTAGTTGGAGAATTCCTTTATTGCAAATTATTCTATTTACATCAATTGCCTATATAGCTGCATTTGTTGCAGTAAATGGTTTACGTGTATTAGGACTTGAATAATTATTTTTACTACTCTATTTTGAAGTATTCTTACTTGAATTGCAATTGTATATAATCATAAATATTTTTATATCAATAATCTTAAAGTATTAAATTGAAAAACAAACAAGCTGGTGAAATATTCAGGAATTATTTAAAGAGTGGGAAAAACCGTATTACTCCTGAAAGATTTGAAGTAATGGATGCGGCACTGGAGCATGAGGGGCATTTTGGAGCCGATGATCTTTACGTTCTAATGAAAAATGCTGATTCTCGAGTTTCGCGTGCAACTGTGTATAAAACCCTGGAACTGCTTGTTCAATGTGATTTACTCACCAAAAGACATTTTGGAGAAAACCTTACGAGGTATGAAAGTAGTTTTAAGCGGCAAACACACGATCATCTTATTTGCATTGATTGTGGAAAAATAGTTGAATTTTCAGATCCGCGAATAAAAAAATTACCTGAAAAAATCAGTGATGAATTAGGTTTCAGAATAGAGAGTTATTCATTTAATATTTTCGGCAGATGTAGAGATTCGAAAAAATGCAAGTACTATAAATAAATTTGGATGGTGGTTTCTATACTAAATATGTAATCATTTAACTATGTTAAAACAAAAATATCCTTTAAGCTGGCAGCAAAATAATTTCTCAATAAAAATTTTCTGCTCCATACCAAACATTGCAACTGGAATTTTACTTAGAGCTGATAATGCTTCTTTTGTAATTGATCCCGGGGATGGCATTTTGAGAGATTTAAATTCTGAAATCGGTACATTACAAATACTAAACATTTCTGATATTTTTGTGACGCACGGTCACCATGATCATGTTGGCGGAGTTTGGTCGCTTTTAACATATCTCAGGGTGATGAACAAGCAAACTCCTCTTACCATTCATTATCCAAAAGATTGTGTTGAGATTGAAAGCATATATAATGCTTTTGCAAAAGTTTACTCTAAATCAACAACTTATAAAATTGAGTTAAAGCAGATAAAACATATAAAAAGTTTTAGAAGGAAAAATGTTACTATTAAACCCTTTCCTGTAATTCACAAAGAGTATTTACCAGATAGAATAAATACCAGGCAGGTGCCTGCTTTGGGTTACAAATTTACATTTGAGGAAAAGAAAATATGTTACGGGGGCGATACTGCTTATTGTAAAGAACTTGTAAGACATGCAAAAAATTCCGATCTTGCAATTTTAGAAGCTGGTCATGATGATGAAACACCTGATGAAATGCATATGACACAAAGTGAAGCAATCTCTATCGGGAAAAGTGCAAGAAAATATTTTCTTGTTCATGTTCCTGAATAAAATACAATCAATTATTTCCCAATAAAAAAAACTTATTTATATGAAAAATTTAATTTTAATTGTACCCATAGTTCTTGTTTTTCTTTCATGCTCAACTGAAACGATTGAAAACGATTACAGATTTGAAGGTGAAGTTCATTTAAAAAATATTAGGATGATTACAGAGGAAGGTGAAAATGCCGAGGCTTATTTATCTTTTGATGAAAGTAAATTATCATTCCAAGCAACATTTGGAGATTTGAAATGTGATCAAATTTTTACAATGGATATTGATGGAACTGATAAAAAAATGGTTTCATCCGGCAAAGGAAGAACTACCTGTGCATATTTTTTACCAGGTAATCAAAGAATAGTTTATTCATCAACACATTTGGCTGATGATGACTGCCCTCCTGAACCTGATAGATCTAAGGGTTATATATGGCAGTTGTATGATTCATTTGATATATTTTCAGTAAATACTGACGGAACAGATTTAATTCGCCTCACAAATTCAGGTACATATGATGCTGAAGCCACTGTTTCGCCAAATGGTGATAAAATTGTATTTACATCAATGAGAGATGGTGATCCTGAAATTTACACGATGAACATTGATGGTTCTGAACAAACGCGCTTAACTTTTGAAAAAGGTTATGATGGAGGGCCGTTTTTTTCTTCTGACGGAAGTAAAATTGTTTTTCGTGCCAGCAGACCAAAAACTGAAGAAGAATTAAACGATTACAATGAACTTGTTGAACTTGGTTATGTAAGACCATCAGTGCTTGAAATTTATATTATGAATGCAGATGGAAGTGGTATGGAACAAATAACAAATTTTGGTAAAGCAAGCTTTGCACCATTTTTTCATCCGGATGGAAAAAGCATTATTTTTTCATCAAATGTAAACAGCGAATCCGGAAGAGATTTCGATATTTACATTGTTAACATTGATGGTACTGGATTAGAACAAATAACTTATAACCAAACTTTTGATGGCTTTCCTATTTTTACGCAAGATGGGAACAAGCTAGTATTTTGCTCTAATAGGTTTAATAAAAAAGAAGGCGATACAAACGTATTTATAGCCGATTGGATTAACTAATAAGTTTTAAATTGTTTTTAATAAATCCATAAAGGTAATATGAAAAAAATAACAGAGATTTGTGTAATTCTATTATTGATGGGTAATATTACGCTGATTTTTTCTCAATCAGTTGTCAATCCGGAGATAACTGCTGAAGAAATTCAATCACATATAAATTACCTTGCTTCAGATAAATTAAAGGGAAGAGATACAGGAAGCGATGGCTGTTTCGATGCTGCTAAATATATTGAAAATGAATTTACCAGCTATGGATTAACTCCATTCTTTAAAGGAAAATATTTGCAGGAATTTCCATTTATATCTTCAATTGAACTTACAGAAAACAATTCTTTGTCATTTATAATTAGTAATGAAGTTGTAAATCCAGTCCTGTATGAAGATTATATTACTGTACCATTTTCCGGCAATGCAAAACTTGAAGCGGAAATTGTTTTTGCAGGATTCGGAATTTCAGCTCCTGAACTTGGATATGACGACTATAAGAATATTAATGTTGAAGACAAAGTTGTTGTTGTATTAAAAAATCATCCCGATACAGAAAATCCCCACTCAGAATTTGATAAATATTCTTCATTAAGAAAAAAATCATCTCTTGCCAGAGATAAAGGTGCTTTAGGAATTTTATTCGTAAATGGTTTCGAAAATTATATTCAGGAAGATAAGCTTGTTGATTTTAAATATGATAGAGGGGGTGCAATTACAAAATTTGCAGTTGTGAATGCAAAAAGAGAGATAATTGAACAAATATTTAAAAGTAATGGTTTAAACTTTAAAGCTCATTACAGCACTATTATATCAGAAAAAAAACCAGCTTCGTTTATATTTTCTAATGCAAAAATTAAAGTTGCTTCAGAAGTAATTGAAATTGAAAAAACAAGCTGGAATGTTTCCGGGTATATTCCCTCAAAAAATTCAAATTTCAATGATGAGTTTATTGTAATCGGCGCACATTTCGATCATCTTGGAATAGGAAAAGCTAATTCGCTTTATCATGGGGATGAACCTCAAATCCATAATGGAGCAGATGATAACGCATCGGGTACAGCAGGATTACTGGAGCTTGCAGAAAAATTCGCATCTATTAAAGATAAATTAAGGCGGAATATAGTTTTTACTGCATTTTCCGGTGAAGAATTGGGATTACTTGGTTCATCTTACTTCGTAAATAATCTGCCAATTCAAACTAACGATATCGTTACGATGATAAATATGGATATGATCGGGAGGTTAAACGATGAGAAATCATTAATCGTTTACGGTACTGGTACTTCACCTGATTGGAAAGTTTTTCTAGAAGATTTGAATGCTTACGATCTAAATCTTACTTTTAATGATGAAGGTTATGGACCAAGTGATCATTCATCTTTTTATGCTAAACAAATACCTGTTCTTTTTTTCTTTACGGGTACACATCCAGATTATCATAAACCAACGGATGATGCGGATAAAATAAACAGCGCAGGTGAAGAAATAATTTTAAATTATGTTTATGATTTTACCTATTTAATTAACAATCTGATTGAAGCACCAGAATATATTCTTGTTGAGAATAAGAATACCGGACAAATGCCTGGTAGTAAGGTTTGGGTAGGCACAATACCTGATTTTGCAGGTGACGTTGATGGCTATAAAATAAGCGGAGTTTCTGACGGAAGCCCTGCACAAATTGGAGGATTATCAGGTGGCGATATTATTATCAAATTTGGGGAAAAGAAAATTTCCAATATATATGATTTTACTTTTGCAATTGCAGATTATCTTCCCGGCGATACAGTTGATGTAGTTGTAAAACGAGGTGAAGAAACAATAAGTTTTAAAATTACATTAAGTGCAAAATAAAATTTGAATAGTTTTTGCAAGAGATAAAACCCAGTTGAAGAAGCACAAAAAAAAATTTGGCAATCTATTTATGATTGCAATGATAATAATCGCGGTATTTTATCTATATGTTGAAAATAATGATATTGAACTTACCGTAGATGATCTTTCAATCGAATTATCTGATGATCTCGAAAAAACTAATACACAGTATTATAATAAACAAATTAAATTATCTGGCAAAGTAAAAACTTATTACTCCTTTGAAAACCAGCCAAACCTTCTCGAATTAAAGACTAAAGATGAGGGTATTAAAATTCTCTGCAGTATTCCCTCAGCCGAAACCGATTCGCTAGCAAAAACATTAACACTCAACACACCTGTTGTCGTTGAAGGAAAATATAAGGGGATAAATAAAAATACCTATCCAAAAGAAGTCCATATCGAGATAAAGGATATCAAACTTGAAAATAAATAACATTGTGTAATAATTGATGAAAATATTCCAGGATGAAATAATTCTGAATGAGAGAAAAAGAGGTTTCCACATCATTACTGATGAAATTGTGAGTAATATTCATGAATTAAAAAATTATAAAACCGGGATGGCATTTTTATTAATTAAGCATACATCTGCATCATTAACCCTAAATGAGAATTACGATCCTGATGTAAGAACCGATATGGAAACTTATTTTTCTAAAAGTGTTAAAGAAAACGAAACGATTTTTTTTCATACAAGTGAAGGAACTGATGATATGCCAGCACATATAAAATCAAGCTTAATAGGTGCTGCTTTAACAATTCCGGTTAAAGATGGTAAGTTTAATCTTGGAACATGGCAGGGCATTTATCTTTGCGAGCACAGAAACAAAGGTGGAAAAAGAAAAATTGTGGTAACAATTATCGGTGAATAGAATAGTATACTGCAGATAATATTATTAAAAAAAAAGAAGAGGAGAATAAATTTCTCCTCTTCTTAATTAAGTTATTTATAATCCCAGATTATTGCACATCCACTAATTCAACATCAAAAAATAAAGTAGAATTTGGTGGAATTGTACCCACGCTAATAGCACCGTAACCAAGATCAGGAGGTATTATCAATCTTGCTTTGCTTCCCTTTTTCATTAACTTTAATCCTTCTTCCCAACCTGGTATTACTTGCCCAACTCCTAACAGAAAACTAAACGGATCATCGCGTTCAACCGAACTATCAAATTTTGATCCATCTGCTAAGTAACCAGTATAGTGTACAGTAACAACTTTTCCTGAATCAGCAAATTCACCTTCACCTTCTGAAATCATTGCATACTGTAAACCGCTTTCAGTAGTTTTTAATTTTGTCGAATCAATGTTCCACATTTCCACAACAATTCTTTCTTTGGCATCCAAAAGCTCTATAACAACTTTAAGATCTGAGTTAGGAGGAATAGGACCTATTCCCTCTCCTCCGTAAGCAAGTTCAGAAGGAATTATGATCGTGCGTTTTCCGCCAACCTTCATTCCTACAATTCCTTCATCAACACCTTTTAGAAATGAATTTGTACCGAGCACATACTTAACCGGTTGATTTCTAAGTTTAGAATTTCCGATCATCGTTATTTTTTTCAGCTCATCCTTGCTCCAATCACCAAACAGATTTGTAGTATCTGAAAGATACCATCCGCTAAAATGAATAGTAACCAATTCTTCATTCACCGCTGCCTTACCTGTCCCAAGTGAATCATCAAGATATTTTAAACCGGATTCAAGTGTTACTATTCCTTCATCTTTGGAACAGCTGAATAATGTAAATAATAGAATTAATATATAAATTGAAAATAATGTTTTCATCAACTATCCTTAAAAAAATTAAGCTACAAATATATGATTAATTTTCCGAATTATAATAATATACCCATAGATTTTACCATGTTTTTTATTCCAAATAAAATTACTTTGTAAATAATTGATTAAGTAATATTTATATATTTTATTTTCCGGTTTGGCAAGAATGATTAAAATGGTTTTATCTTTTTTAGTTTTTGGAGTATTCTCAATGAGTACATTAGCACAGTATAACTCTCAATTTAACAATAGCTCAACAAATAATACTAGCGAACAAAATTCATCAATTGAAGTTTTAGTTGATTCAGATATGAATTTGGAAGAAACTTTTAAAGGAAAGATAATTCCAGCTTCTGTAAGATCTTCTTTAACATTGGTTACCATTTATTATTATAGTTTTGATGATAAACTTCATTGTGGTCAGCTGGTAGTAAATAAAGAAATCGCTGATGATGTGGTTGAAATTTTTAAGATAATCAGGGAAATAAAGTTTCCTGTAGAAAAAGTAATTCCAATAAACTCATATAAATGGTCCGATAGTGAATCAATGAAGGATAATAATACCAGCTGCTTTAATTACCGATTTATTTCAGGCAGTAAAATCTTATCAAAACATGCAAGCGGTCTGGCTATTGATATCAACCCTATGCAAAATCCTTATATAAAGAATAATAAAACAAGTCCAACCGGGGCAATTTATGATACAAATGTAAAAGGAACTATAACTTCAGATTCCAGAATAGTTGCAGAATTTAAAAAGAGAGGATGGACATGGGGAGGAGATTGGAAAAGTCTGAAAGACTATCAGCACTTTCAAAAGGAAATTTCTGAGAATGAATAATTGATGGTACATTAGCAAACATAAGTATATACTTAAGTTATTAGTATGCTGCAACAATCTCTTTTTATAATATTTTTAATTCTTTTTCTCATCATTTCTTCATGCAGAGATAATAATTCAATAAACGGAAGTTTAGTTGATCCTACTATTGCCGGTGATTACACAAAAATTGAAGGCGAGCAATCAGGCATGCTATTAAAAAATAAATCACCATTTTTTGTTTCCAGCAACATCATTATTAATTCTTCTGATACTCTGGTCATCCAGAAAGGCATCGAATTATTCTTCAATCAAGAAACGAGATTAGTTGTAAATGGAGTTCTTATTGTTGAAGGAACTAAAACAGAACCTGTTCGCCTCACAGCATTTGATATTGATTGGGAAGGGATTCATATTGTAAGTTCATCCGGCACTTCAACATTGGATTTTTGCGTATTTGAATTTATTTATCTTCCCAGAGCGATAAATGAAAACAGCGGTGCAATTGAAATTACAAATTCAAATGTTGAAATAAGAAACTGTTACTTTAAGGAAAATTATGTTCAAAACGGAGGCGGACTGGCGATCTCTAATTCAAGCGTGATTGTTGTAAATAGTGTTTTTCACAAAAATACAGCAGATAATTTTGGCGGGGCAATTCTTTCTGAAAATTCATCCAACCAGATAATTAATAATACTTTTTACAAAAATGTAAGCTATAACTTTGGCGGCGGAATTGTAATTGATAACCCTGTGAATGAAGAAATTCAAAACAACATTTTTTTTGATAACATCAGTTATTTTAACCAGGGCGATCCTGGAATTGCATTACTCTCAGGTGATACAACAAATATTTCTGAACAATATAATTTCCTTGCTTTTGGAACGATGGATCCGTTATTTATTTCAACACAAGATTTTCATCTTCAACAAATATCGCCGTGTATTGATAGCGGGAATCCTGATGAAGTATTTCATGATGCAGATGGATCACGCAATGACCAGGGAGCTTATGGTGGACCTGGTGGAGATTGGTAAGATATTACCTTACAACTAATTTATTATCTTTGCATTATGAAAATCGATTTAGGTGAAACCAGCATTCGTAGCTTCCAATATTCTGATAAACCTGCTTTAGTTAAATATGCAAATAACATTAAAATTGCAAAAAAATTAAAAGATGGATTTCCAAATCCATACACAGAAGGAGACGCAGAAGAATGGCTAGGTATTGCTTGCAATCAAAATCCGGAATTGAATTTTGCAATTGCCGATGAAAATGAATTAATTGGTGCAATTGGTCTGCAACTTCAGGATGATATTAACAGATTTTCTGCTGAAGTTGGTTACTGGTTAGCGGAACCTTTTTGGGGAAAAGGTGTAGCGGCAAAAGCACTAATTGCGATGACTGATTATGCATTTAAACATTTTGAATTCAATCGTTTATTTGCAGGGGTTTTCGAAGGCAACGATGCTTCTGCAAAAGTTTTGCAAAAAGCTGGTTACAAGCTTGAAGGTACTCTCAGGAAAGCAGTATATAAAAAAGGTGAATTCCTGGATCAGTATATTTTTGCAATCCTGCGTGAAGAGCAGAGCAAATTTGATTGAGCAATGATATGGTTAATAGAGAAAAATTAGCAAAATTATTTGAAAACTGGTCCGATGAAAAGGTAGAAACTTTCTCTGCTTTACCTGAATCAGCTTCTTACAGAAGATATTATAGAATAGCTGGAAAAAACAAGTCTGCTATTGGTGTTTTTAATTCTGATTTAAAAGAAAATAAAGCCTTTAAAAAGTTTACAAAACATTTTAAATTAAAAGGATTTAATGTTCCTGCATTTTATTCAGATAATGGGAAAAACGGTTTATATTTAATTGAGGATCTTGGCGATAAAACTCTTTACTCAATCCTACTTAAAAAAGGTAAACGTTCTTCAGATATAATTTCTTATTACAAAGATTCTCTTGAGCATCTTATCAAGTTTCAAATTGAAGGCAATAAAAACTTAGATTATTCAGCTTGCTATCCGCGAAGAAGTTTTGATAAGCAATCAATATTGTGGGATTTGAATTATTTCAAATATTATTTTTTGAAGCTTACTAAAACTAATTTTGATGAGCAACTTTTAGAAAATGATTTTAACAGACTTGCTGATTTTTTAACCAAAGCAGATTCAAATTATTTCATGTACAGAGATTTTCAATCTCGCAACATAATGATAAAAAATGATGCACTTTTTTTTATTGATTACCAGGGAGGTAGAAAAGGTGCACTGCAATATGATGTTGCATCACTCCTATATGATGCAAAAGCAAATCTTCCACAAAAATTAAGGAACGAGTTAGTTGAATTCTATATTCAACAACTGAATAAAAAAGTAAAAATCAAGAGTAAAGAATTTGCAACATATTATTACTCGTTTGTATTAATAAGAATTTTGCAGGCAATGGGCGCTTATGGTTTTAGGGGATTATATGAGAAGAAAGCACATTTTTTACAAAGTATACCTTATGCAGTGAAAAATATTAAGTCGCTTATTAAACATGATTTGCTGCCAAATGGATTACCTGAATTAAAAACTGCATTACAAAACATAGTTAAAAGTAAATCAATAAATAAATTTTCGTTTTTAGGTGCACAAGATAAATTGAAAGTTACCATAAACAGTTTTTCCTATAAACAAGGAATCCCTGTTGATTTAAGTGGAAATTACGGCGGATTTGTTTTTGATTGCAGATCATTACCTAATCCTGGAAGGATAGACAAATATAGATCTCTTACCGGGAAAAACAA
This sequence comes from uncultured Ignavibacteriales bacterium, assembly GCA_963714405.1. Classification (GTDB taxonomy): domain Bacteria; phylum Bacteroidota; class Ignavibacteria; order Ignavibacteriales; family Ignavibacteriaceae; genus JAZGGS01. The sequence goes on from CAVQOH010000006.1 coordinate 164,588, forward strand.
GGAAGTAAAAAAATATTTAGATAATGAAAATGTAGTTAAACAATTCCTGGACAATGTTTATAAACTAAGTAAATCATCAATTGAAAATTATAAAGAAAGAAAGTTTACCTCGCTTGCTATTAACTTTGGTTGCACTGGCGGGCAGCATCGCTCAGTTTATTCAGCAGAAAAACTAGAAGCGTATTTGAAAAAATATTATGATATTATTGTTGAAGTAAATCATACTGGCTTAGAGAAAAAAGAGTGGAACTAATGCGTGCAATGATTCTTGCTGCAGGACTTGGTACTCGTTTAAAACCTATCACAAATAAAATTCCAAAAGCACTTGTAAAAATTGGTAAATCTACCCTCCTTGAAAATTGTATAGACAATTTAAAATTACAAGGAATTTCTGATATAATAATAAACGTTCATCATTTTGCTGATCAAATAACAATATTTCTTGAGAAAAAAAATTACTTTGATATAAATATTTTAATATCAGATGAAAAGGGGAAACTTCTTGATACAGGCGGTGGGTTAAAGAAAAGTGCATCGTTTTTTGATGACAGCAAACCCTTTCTCTTGCATAATGTTGATGTAATTTCAAATTTAAATCTCGAAACAGTTTATAAACAGCACATAAATTCTAATGCGATTGCAACACTTGCAGTAAGGGAAAGAAAATCAAGTAGATATTTGCTTTTTAACTCAGAAAATACGTTGTGCGGGTGGAAAAATATTAAAACAAATGAAGTGAAATGCATTGCAGATATAAAGCATTTAAATCAATTTGCTTTCAGCGGAATTCATATAATAGATCCTAAGATATTTTCCTTAATGCCAAATGAAGAGGTTTTTTCAATGATTGATTTGTATTTAGAAATAATGATGAGTGAAAAAATTAATGCTTTTATTGATAACGATTCATTCTGGATCGATGTAGGAAATCATAAAAGCCTGGAATTGGCGCAAGAAAAAATCAGTGAGTTTAAATTAAAATAATCCCTAGCTATATCTATCCAACTTAAATTTCTCACCAAGGTATAATTTTTTAACCTCTTCATCACCTGCCAGCTCATCCGCGCTGCCTTGCTTAAATATAACCCCATCAATTAAAATATAAGCTTTATCTACAATACTCAACGTTTCGTGAACATTATGATCAGTAATAAGAACACCTATTCCCCTGTTTTTAAGGTTTGCAACAATGTTCATAATATCTTCAACCGCAATGGGATCAACTCCTGCAAAGGGTTCATCAAGTAGAATAAAACTTGGATCAGTTGCCAGCGATCGTGCAATCTCAGTTCTTCTTCTTTCACCCCCGCTAAGCTGGAAACCTTTACTTTTTCTAATGTGAGCTATCGAAAGTTCCTTTAGTAGTTTTTCAACTTTTGCCTTTCGTTCCTCTAAATTTAATTTAGTCATTTCCAGCACTGCCATAAGATTATCTTCCACCGATAATCTTCTAAATACTGATGCTTCTTGGGGTAAATAACCTATTCCCATTTTTGCACGCTTGTACATAGGAACTGTTGTAATTTCATCTTGATCCAAAAAAACTTTACCAGATTCAGGTTTAATCATTCCGGTTATCATATAAAAAGTTGTAGTTTTTCCTGCACCGTTTGGGCCTAGCAAACCCACAATTTCGCCTTTTGAAACCTCAACGGATGCTTTGTTCACAACTTTTCGTTTTTTATAAATTTTTACTAATTCTATGCTTTTAAGCGTTGTAGCCATACTGTCTAAATAAAATATTTAATCTAATATTCCCGGCAGGAGTTCATTCTTTTCCGGGCGATTTTTATGAAAAACAAATTTAGGCAAAGTAAATGTTCTTTCAATACCCAAAACTTTATTTTCAGGATGATATTCACTGGCGGGCGAACCATACAATCTTACTTCACTAACTTCATTATCGAAAAACTTAATTGTTGCAGTTTTTGAAGATGATTTTGTTAACCCGTTTGGCTCCTTATCTTCAAACATATAATATATGCTGAATACACTTCCTTCAAATATTGCTTTTTTAATATTACTATCTTCAAAAAACATATTTATGCTCGATGATGAAGTTTGATCAAATCTATCCGGATAAATTTCGTTTTGTGAGAGCATAAACGCACTATTTTGAACATCTAATTTATTAATTTCGTTGTCTTTCAAATAAATTGTTATTGAATCGCCTGTTAACTGTGAATTTTTATACCACAGTATGGGTTGGTTGATTTCATCATTTACATTTTTGGTGATAATTTTATCTTCACTTCTAAGATAAAGAGTAAAATCGTTTATAGATGCAAATTCACCGCGCAGTATTTTTACTGAATCAATAGCTCTAAATATATTTGAAGTATCTCTTAATCCCTCCATCACTTTGCATTTTATGATTAGTGAATCAATTCTAAAGCTTTCTACGGAATCTTCTTCAGTATAAATGGTATCAATTTGAATGAGGACAGGATTATCATTTATCAATGTATATTTTTTTTCAGCATAGTCTTCAAGATGATTACCAAATATTGTAGTGTTATTTTCTAAGCTGACAATTTTCACATTTCCATCTGCAATGCTTTCTTTTTTATTTCTAAAATGATCCAAAGTATCAGCAGTAATAATATTTTCTTCATCCTTTATTTTAACGTTGCCCACAGAAATAGCTCTATCATCAACCTGGTAATAAGTAAGTTCATCAGCAGTAAGAGTCATCGAAGAATCGCGTAGAACAACATTATTCTGAAAGAATGCTTTATCTTCATTAAAAAAATATTCGCCGCTGTCTGCGGAAAGCACAACTTTCTGATCATCCAGCACAATACCTGAAACACTTTTAGTGGTTTTTGAATTTCCAAAATAAAATCCCTGCTGGGTTTTAATAGTAAGTGAATCTTGTTTTAATACCACATTTCCAATTAATTCTGCTTCATTCCTGGAAAGATATTGAATAGCTTTATTGCAGGTAATTCTCACCTTTCCCTGTGTTAATACCACATTACCAATAACTTCTCTTATTGATTCACCATCAATCATCCTGCCTCTAAGGCTATCACCAATAACTGTAATTGGTTCTTCACTTTCTTGTGCAATAAGAAAGGCAGAATAAAGGAAAAGAAATAGTATAAGCAAATTGATAAAAGTTTTTATCATTTAATCGTATCGGTTCTGGTTATGTAAGTTATATTATAAATGATATAATTTTGCAGGTGCTGATCAGATTCAAATCCATAACCCTGTATTTTTTCTTTTGGAGAAACAATTGTAACATATTTATCTGAAATTATTTTTTTATCCTCATTGCGCCACATCATTTCTTCAGTTGTTACAACAATTCCGCTATCATTTACAGTTACAACACTATCAATTGCATAAAGATTATTTGTAATATCATCAACTTTTCCTCTTTTTGAAGTTAGAGTTGTTGTTTTTATTTCATTCATATTATAAAAATCAACCTGAATACCGCTATCCAGCAAAGTTTCATTTGAAGTATTATAAACTCTTAAATGCCCTGCTGTAAGTACTGCTCTTGTTTTTCCTGAATCAGTAAAAAAAACGGTTGAGTTCCAGCTTTCCTGTGCCGGAAGTTCTTTGCCTTCAAATGTTGTATTTATTGGAGGGTTTACTTTTTCTTTTGTGCAGCCGCTCATGCACACAACAGCTAAAAAAAATATAAATAATTTCATCTGGATTGAAGACCAAGTTTTAATAAATCATGAAGATGTACAATGCCTTGTGGTTTGTTTTCTGCATCCGCAACAACCAAGGATGTAATTTTATATGTTTCCATTGTTTGCAATGCAAAAGATGCAAGAAAATCTTTACTTGTAACTTTCGGATCAGTTGTCATGATATCTTTCGCTTTTAAATCTCTAATTTCCATCGTTTTTTCCAATAATCGCCTTAAATCTCCATCAGTAATAATACCGGAGAGAATTCCTTCACTATTAACAACGCAAGTCATCCCAAGCCTTTTACTTGTCATTTCAATAATAATATCCTTCATGTAAGCATTTTCATCAACAATCGGTACATCTTTTGATTTAATCATAATCTCTGAAATTTTTAGAGATAATCTCTTTCCTAAACTTCCGCCAGGATGAAGAAGTGCAAAATCCTGTTCAGAAAATTCTCCTTTTTCTAAAAGAGCTACTGATAATGCATCACCCATCGCAAGTGTTGCAGTAGTAGAAGATGTTGGAGCAAGATCTAGAGGACAAGCTTCTTCTTTAACGCTTATATCCAAAACAATATCACATTCATTGTTTAACGAAGTAGCTTTGTTTCCGGACATGGCAATTAACTTTATGCCTAATCTTTTAAGCATTGGGATAAGCTTTGAAAGTTCCTCTGTTGCTCCACTTTTTGATACAATAATAACCACATCATTTTTACGGACCATTCCAAGATCACCGTGTAGAGCATCTGTTGGGTGTAAATAAATAGCAGCAGTACCTGTTGAATTAAGAGTTGCAACAATTTTTCTTGCAATTAATCCGGATTTGCCCACACCAGTAAAAACAACTCTACCTTTACTTTTGAATATCACATCAACAGCTTTTACAAAATTCTCATCAATTCTTTCTTCAAGTTTTGATATTGCTTCAGCTTCAATTCTGATTACTTTCTTACCAATCTCTTTAATTTGATTGTCGTTCAAATTTTTCCTCATAAATAATGATTAACTAATCAGTATATTTTTTTGACAATTCATCAATTGCTTTTACTTCAACTAATAATTTTTCCATTTCGGCAAGCGGAAGCTGGCTCGCAGAATCACTTAATGCTTTTACAGGATTTGGATGAACTTCTAAAAATAATGCATCAATTCCTATTGCAGCAGCAGCTTTTGCCAGAGGTTTAATAAATTCCGGCTGGCCGCCGGTTACATTTTGGTTAGCTGGCAATTGAACAGAATGAGTTGCATCCATAACAACCGGGTATCCAAATCTTCTCATAATTATCAGCGATCTCATATCAACAACAAGATTGTGATAACCAAAAGTAGTTCCTCTTTCAGTTAATATTATTTTATTATTACCTGTTGATTCTACCTTTTCAATTGCGTGCTTCATATCTTCAGGTGCAAGAAACTGGCCTTTTTTAATATTTACTACTTTGCCGGATATACCTGCACTCAACAGGAGTTCTGTTTGTCGCGAAAGAAATGCAGGAATCTGCAGTACATCTGCAATGTTCTTTAGTTTATTAATCTCCTCAGTAGTGTGAATATCCGTGAGTAGCGGAATACCAAAAGATTTTTTAACTTTACTTAAAATAGTAATCGCTTCCTCATCTCCAATACCTGAGAATGAGTTAATGCTGGTTCTGTTGGCTTTTTTGTAGCTTGATTTAAATATATAAGGAATTCCAAGTTTAGCTGTAATTGATTTTATTTTCTCTGCTGTACTTAGTGTTATTTCTTCATTTTCTACAACACATGGTCCTGCAATAAGAACAAATGGATTATTACCACCTAATTTTATTCCTTCAATTTCAATCATCTGATAAACAATAGTTTAATTGATAAATACACCGTAAATATAAGAAATATAAGTATTTATTTAACGGGTAGGTATATTGATGCTTGATTTATAAAATAGGAAAAAACTGCTGAGTTTCATTTTCCTCTTAAAATAGTAGATTGCTATTCATCATATAAATTTTGCAGATTGAAGTAAATTATTATAAAATAATCTTAAATTATAAATAAAAAGAAATTGTGCTGATGAAAAAATTATCAATCGTTATTATCCTTTCTACTTTGTTTGCATATCCTCAACCAAGCAAGGTGATGAACTCATCAGAAATTAAACTTGCACTTAAAAAACTCAATGTACTTGGAAGTGTTTTATACGTAGGCGCTCATCCTGATGATGAAAATACTGCATTCCTGTCTTATTGTTCTTCCGAAATGCTATTTCGGACTGGTTATCTCTCTTTAACTCGTGGAGATGGAGGACAAAATCTAATTGGAGATGAGCAGGCAGAACTTTTAGGTGTAATACGCACACAGGAATTGTTACAGGCAAGAAAAAGAGATGGCGCAGAACAGTTTTTTACCCGTGCAGTTGATTTTGGTTATTCAAAATCTCCCGAAGAAACATTTAGATTTTGGGATAAGCAAGAAATTCTCTCTGATGTGGTTTGGGTGATTAGAAATTTTAAACCTGATATTATTGTTACACGATTTCCGGTAACAGGTGAAGGAAGACATGGACAGCATACTGCTTCTGCAATTCTAGCTTTGGAAGCATTTCGTTTGGCAGGAGATCCGGAAGTATTTCCGGAGCAGCTTAAATTTCTATCAACCTGGCAGCCAAAAAGAATTTATTGGAATGGATGGACTCCTGCTTTTGACCAAATGAAAATTTCTGCTGATACATTAATTTCTTTGAATTTAGGAACTTACAATCCTCTCATAGGAAAATCTTATACCGAAATATCTGAAGAAAGCAGAAGTATGCATAAAAGCCAGGGATTTGGTTTTGAAGCTTGGCGCGGTAACCGTTTAAATTATTTTGTTTATATGGATGGTGAAAAAGCTGTAAGTGATTTACTTGAAAATATTAATTCCTCCTGGGAAAAAATTGAAGGGTCAAAAGAAATAAGTTCTATTTTAAAACAGGCGGAAGAGAATTTTGATGAAGAAAATCCGGAAAAAATAGTCCCTCTTCTTGCAAAAGCTTACAAACTAATGGATTCCATCAAACCTAATGACTGGGTAAATTTAAAAATTCTAGAGGTTAGCAATTTAATAAAATCATGTGCAGGAATATGGATTGAAGCAATTGTCGAGGATAAAGTTTACACTCCCGGAGATAGTATTAATATTTCAACAGCAATAGTAAACCGATCAAACTTAGATTTTATATTGAAAAATATGCGCATCACTTATTCAACAAGTGATTCATTACTGAATGTAAATCTGAAGTATGGAGAAGTAGCTTCAATTGAGAAGAAAGTTATAATTCCATACGATAGAAACACAACTCAACCTTTTTGGTTAAGAGCACAGATAGATAATAATATTTTTAGAGCAAACCAATTAGAAAGAACATCACCATTTAACAGAGCACCTTTAGTTGCTTATTTCGATGTTTCACTTAATGACATTAATTTAGTTTTTACAACACCTGTTCTCTGCCGAGAAAGAGTTCCTACAAAAGGTGAAGTTTATTACCCGGTAGCAATAGCTCCACCAGTAACAGTTAATTTTGAAAACAATTTGTACCTTTTTGCCTCAGGTGAAAATAGAGAAATTCGGTTAACAATAAAGAATTTAAAGGAAAGTTCCAGAGGAATATTAAAATTTAATTCTTCTACAGAATGGAATATTGAACCATCACAAATTGATTTTGATTTTTCAGAAAAAAATGAAGAGAAGCAATTTATTATTAATGTTTGGCCTCCCATAAAAAGTGATGAATCAGTAATAAGCGCAGAACTAAAAATAAATGGCAAAACATACAGCAGCAGTTTTGTATCCATAAATTATGATCATTTCCCGCTCCAGGTTGTTTTTCCAGAAGCAAAGGCAAAACTGGTTCGATTGGAAAATATTAATAAATTAGTAAATACGATTGGTTATATTGAAGGTTCCGGTGATAAGATTCCACAATACCTTAAAGAACTTGGTTTTAATGTTGTTTATTTAGAAGATGAAGATCTATCAAATGGTAATCTTGGTAGATTTGATGTGTTAATAGCAGGTATAAGAGCTTACAATACAAATAAAAGAATGCATATTTACCAGGATAAGCTCATGGAATATGTACACAAGGGTGGGACTTACATTGTTCAATACAACACATTGGGTGAAGTCTATGCTAATCCTGGTCCTTATAGTATTTCTATTTCACGAGACAGGGTAACAGAAGAAGACGCTAAAGTAACTTTAATAAATGCTGAACATCCTTTGTTAAACTTCCCAAATAAAATAACTGAGCAAGATTTTAATGGATGGATACAAGAAAGAGGATTATATTTTCCGGATAAATGGGATGAAAATTATGAAGTTTTACTTGAAATGAGTGACGAAGGAGAAACTCCCAAACAAGGATCTGTTTTATATACTCATTACGGCAAAGGAGTTTTTATTTATACAGGATTATCCTTCTTTAGAGAACTACCAGCAGGTGTACCCGGTGCGTATAAACTATTTTTAAATTTGATTTCAGCCGGAAAATATATTGAATAAATCTTTCAGAAAAATGCCGGAGGAAAATCCTCCCCCAATTTTGAAAACGTGGAAGCGGGTATATTCTGTTGTTTTTTTTAACCTTGCACTGCTAATTATTCTATTTTACTTTTTTACGAAGGTGTTCGATTGAGCACATTAGATTGGATGGTGATGTGCGGCTTTCTTGCTTTTGTTGTTGCTTACGGTACATGGAAAACAAGAAAAACAAAGGATATTGATTCGTACATCCGTGCTGGCAGAACAAGCAGATGGTGGACTATTGCACTTTCCATAATGGCTACACAAGCAAGTGCAATAACTTTTTTATCCACACCCGGGCAGGCATATGTTGATGGAATGCGATTTGTACAATTTTATCTCGGTCTTCCCATTGCGATGATTGTACTTTCTATAACTGCTGTTCCCCTCTATAATAAGCTGAATGTTTATACTGCCTATGAGTATCTGGAAAAACGTTTCGATTTAAAAAACAGAATGCTTGGAAGTGCATTATTTCTTACACAGCGTGGTTTGGCTGCTGGATTTACTATCTATGCACCTGCACTAATACTTTCAGTTATTCTAGGTTGGGAAATTAATTTAACAATCATCTTAATTGGTACAATGGTTATAATTTACACCGCTGTTGGAGGAACAAACGCTGTAAATAAAACTCACCTTTTACAAATGGTTATAATAACAGCAGGAATGTTTTCTGCTTTCATCACTGTTTATACTCTTCTGCCACAGGATGTTTCTGTTATTGATGCTGCCTACATTGCCGGGAAACTGGGAAAGTTAAATGCTATTGATTTTTCATTTGATCTCAGCAATCGTTATACCTTCTGGTCCGGCATTATTGGTGGAACATTTCTTATGCTTTCTTATTTTGGAACGGATCAATCACAGGTTCAAAGATATTTATCCGGAAGTTCAATTTCAGAAAGCCGGATGGGGTTACTTACAAATGGAATAATAAAAGTACCAATGCAATTTATAATTTTATTTATAGGTGCTATGGTATTTGTTTTTTACCAGTTTGTTACACCTCCATTATTTTTTAATACTGTTGAAACCAAAAATGTAAAACAAAGTAGTTACTATAGTGAGTATAATAAACTGGAGAACAAATATGATGATTTGTATAAAAACAAGCAGGAAACAATCCGTGAACTTTTAAACTCTATAGAAGCTGGTAATGATATATTAATTGATCAGAAAACTGAAGAAATGCTGGGGCAGCAGCATGAAGCATCACTTATTAGAGAACAGGCTTTAAATATCATCCAGGAGGCAAATCCTGATGCTGATACGAATGATACGAATTATATCTTTCTAACCTTTATAATTAATTTTTTACCAATTGGACTCATTGGGCTTGTTCTTGCTGCAATTCTTTCCGCATCAATGTCTTCAACATCTGCAGAGCTTAATGCACTTGCAACAACATCGGTAATGGACTTTTACAAACGGCTGATAAAAAAGGAAGCAAGTGATATACACTATCTTAAAGCATCTAAAACTGCAACTATATTTTGGGGAATTTATGCGATTACATTTGCACTTTTTGCTCATCATCTTGGTTCATTAATTGAAGCTGTAAATATTCTTGGTTCATTGGTTTACGGAACAATTTTAGGTATTTTTTTAACAGCCTTTTATATAAAGAAAGTAAGCGGCACACCGACTTTTATAGCAGCAATCATTGCAGAAATTGTAGTACTTTATTGTTACCTTTTTACTGAGATTCCATTTCTTTGGTATAATGTAATTGGGTGCATCCTTGTTATTTTATTATCTCTGTTAGTTGCTTTAATCTTTAAATTAAACAACACAACTGAGCATCAATAAAAATAATATTGCTTCTTTTAATTGATTTTTTATATTACAGTATCATTTTATTAATTTATAACGTGGTGTTTACATGAAGAACAACGAAAAATTTGGAATGCTGGTTGTTGGTATTTTTCTTGGAGGATTAATCGGCAGTGCAATCGCTTTACTTTACGCTCCAAGTTCCGGGAAAAAACTTAGAAAAAAGATTGCTGATAAAACGGGTGATCTTATTGATGATGCTTATGAACTATATGACAGTGGTAAAGAAAAAGCAGAAGGATTATTTCAGGAAGGGAAAAAGAAAGCAATCAATTTATTTGATGATAAAAAAATAGTTAAAAACTGATTTTATTAGCTATTGAGAAGAGAAAGAAAGAACCAGATTATTCGTGCAGCAGCAAAACGCTTTGCAAGGCACGGATTAAGTAAAACCACGCTTAGTGAAATTGCCCGCGATGTTAGGATAGGCAAAGCTACTATCTATCATTACTTCGCTTCGAAAGAAGAATTATTTTACCAAACCCTTGAATGGGAATCAAACCAGTTTATCCTTGATATAAAAGCCATCTTTAATAATGAGGAAATCCCGATTGGCGGAAGACTGCTTGAATATTTCAGTTATAAGGAATCTGTTGCTGCAAAATACAGCTTGTTGTACGAATTGATGCTGCAGCTTTTATACGATGAAAAGTTTGAAAAAGAAAAGAAAATTTTGGTAAAGCTGTTAAAGGAAGAAGAAAAAGTTGTTAAACTTATTTTAAGTTCTGTTTACAGCGGCAGAATTGAAAACTTGGATAGTGCATTACCATACTATATTGCGCTATTAAGTTGGGGATTGATGTTTAGTAATATTTTAAAATCTATTGCTGAACCAGATAGAATAGTCAGTATGAAAGATTTAATGTTTAAAAGTTTAGAAAACATTTTAAATTAAAACACGATAGCAGCGATTAAAATCCGTAGTTCACACTCACCCCTTAATTTATAAAAAGTTTGATTTAAGCAAATTCTCGAAACTTTTTAAAGTTAACATTAACTTAACATTGCCTTAACACTCTCTTAATATAAGAATTATAACTTTGCTCACGTTAGAGTAAAAATTAATAATTCATTTGAGGAAGAGAGATGATCTTTAATCAAGAAAATGTACTCACAATAGAGTATGGAATAAAGCAAATAATAAGAACTACAAAATTATTTTTAACAATTTTACTTTTTACCTATGTCTTCTCAGATAGTGCTTTCGGCCAGGAAAGTGGATCGGTTTTTGGTAAAATCGTGGATTCCAACACTGGTGAAGAACTTATAGGTGCTAACCTTTTTTTTGAAGGTACAAACATTGGTGCAGCAAGTGATATTGAAGGAAATTTTAATATCAGGAATATTCCTGCGGGCACATATTCATTAATAGCTTCAATGATAGGATATTCTAAAATCACAATAACGGATTTAGAAATAATACCTGGTGAACAAAAAAAACTTGATATTGTTTTAGTTTCAGAAGCATTTGAAACTGAAGAGGTTGTTATAACAGCAAGAATGATACTTGATAATGAATCAGCACTACTTAAAAACAGGCAGAAATCTACATCTGTAAGCGACGCAATCGGATCCGATTTAATTAGAAAATCTGGTTCAGATGATGCTGGTGATGCAATGAATAAAGTTGTTGGTACCTCTGTTGTTGAAGGAAAATATGTTTATGTAAGAGGCCTAGGGGATAGGTACAGCAGTACACAACTCAACGGTGCAGAATTACCAAGTTCAGATCCCGATAGAAAATCTTTCCAGATGGATTTAATTCCGACAAATCTTTTAGATAATATTGTTACAATTAAAACTTTTACACCAGATAGACCAGGTAATTTTAGCGGTGGTATAGTTGATATAGGTACAAAAACCTTTCCCGAAAGATTTACTTTAAAGATTTCTGGAGGAACTTCTTATAATTCGCAAGCTACTGGCAATTCAAAATTCTTAACCTATCCAGGCGGTAACACCGATTGGCTTGGCATTGATGATGGTACAAGAGAAGTTCCATCTTATTTGCAAGATCCTGATATTATAATTCCATCGGAAGTAGCAGCGAGATTTGATCCTGAAAAGGCAACTATATTGAATGATGCTTCGAAATCATTCAATTCTTTTATGGGAAATACGCGATCTAAAGCACCGGTGAACAGTAGTTTCTCACTATCTGTAGGAGATCAATTTTCAATGGGAGAAGTTTCCTCGTTTGGTTATTTAGGGAGCTTAACTTACAAAAGAGATTTTAGCTTTTACGATAACGGTAAAGTTGAACGCTACACACTAACTGATGTAAACGCAAATGAACTTAATCCTCAGCTACTATTAAACGATAATCAAGGAACTTCAGAATCAGTTTTGGGCGGTTTATTTACTGCTGCTTATAATTTAAATACAGAGCAACGATTTTCCGGAACCGCGTTTTATTCTAAAAGCGGTATTGCTAGAAGCAGGTTTATGAGCGGAACATGGCCACAGGAAAGGGCTGGATTACATACTTATAATAATATTGTGTTGGAATGGATAGAACGTGATATCCTAACTTACCAGTTTAAGGGTGAACATCATTTCAGCAAAATTCTTAATTCAAGTGTTGATTGGTCTACATCATTTGCAACTACTAATCAAGTAGAACCTGATAGAAGATTAACAACTTATATAAGTGCACCTAATTCACAAGGAACAACTTCTTATACTGTGAGTGGTTCAAATTTTGATAACCCATCACGTTATTACAGGGATTTACAGGATAAAACCAATACATATAACCTTAATTTTTCTATTCCGTTTGCTCAATGGGATGGATTCAACAGCAAATTTAAATTTGGTGGAATGTATCAAACAACTGATAGAGCATTCAACGAAAGAATATTTACTTACAATGCAAAAGATGTGATTTTTAATGATGTTAATGGAGATGTAACTCTTCATTTTCAAAATGAAAATAGCGGAATCATCGATACTTTAACAAACGGAAGACCCGTATTCGGAAATACAATTTTTGATAGATCATTTGATAAAAACAATTACAGTGGAGATCAAAAGATATTTGCGACTTATGGAATGGTTGATGTACCAATTCTTAAAAATTTGCGATTTGTTGGTGGCGTAAGATATGAAACAACAGATATGTTAGTTGTTTCTAAGGATTTAACTGTTGAGCAAAGTAAAATAAATAAACAGGATCTTCTTCCATCAGCGAGCTTTATTTATCAACTTTCAGAAAATATGAATTTAAGATTGGCAGGTACCCAAACACTTGCCCGTCCTACCTTTAGAGAGATTGCGCCATATTCATCAAAGCAGTTTGTTAACGGGGAGGAACTTGTTGGGAATATATATCTTGATAGAACTCTCATTCAAAATTACGATGTAAGATGGGAATGGTTTTTACGCCCTGGAGAAATATTTGCAGTGAGTTTATTCTATAAAAACCTCAACAATCCAATTGAAAGAGCATTTGCGGATGGCTCTTCAGCATCAAACAAAATTATTACATTCACAAATGTAGATCACGCAAGAATAATCGGAGCAGAATTTGAAGCAAGACTCGGACTTGATTATTTGATTGAAGAGTTAAGTCCTTTCAGTATTGGATTTAATCTTTCGATAGTTAATTCAGAAATTGATATCCCTGAATCAGAATTAAATAACCGATTGGTAATTGATCCTTCCTCTTCTACTACAAGACAATTGCAGGGTCAATCACCATATATGGTAAATGTAGATTTAACCTACAGCAACCTGGAATGGGGTACCATCGCAGGATTGTATTTTAATACTTTTGGAGAACGATTATCAACTGTATCAGCTAATTTAACACCTGATGTTTTTGAACAGCCAGCCAACATGTTAAACTTCACAATGTCACAGCAGATGTTTCAATATTTCTACCTTAGTCTATCAGTAAAAAACTTACTGGATGCTGAAATTCGCGAAGTTTATAAATACAGAGGAACTGATTTTATATATCAATCATATAAGCTTGGTAGAAAAATATCTTTAGGAATTTCTTATAAGATATAGATTTATTATAAAACTAAGTAAATAATTAATTAACAAACAAAAGGAGAAATATATTCTCATGAAAAAACTTGTTGTACTATTTGCATTTATTTTGAGTACTAATCTAGTAAATGCACAAATCGTAATTACGGATGATATTACTGCAAACACCACATGGTCTGCAAACAATGAATATTTATTGGATGGATTAATATTCGTTGATTCAACAATAACCCTTACAATAGAAGCTGGCACAATAATTAAAGCAAAAGAATCTGCATCCATAACCACTGGCGATGGTGCAAGTGCGCTTATTATAAGAAGAGGCGCTAAATTAATTGCTGATGGTAATGCACAAAATCCAATCATATTTACCAGTGAGTTTGATGATATTAATAATCCAAATGATCTTTTACCCTCTGATAATGAATTATGGGGAGGAGTAATACTCTTAGGTTCTGCCACAACTAATCAACCTGACAATAACACACAGATCGAAGGAATTCCCTTAACAGAAAATGCAAGATATGGTGGAACAAATGATGATGATGATTCGGGCATTCTGAGATACATTTCAATTCGTCATGGTGGATTTTCAATTAGTGGTATCCCTGGTGATGAAATAAATGGTTTAACAATGGGCGCAGTTGGAAGAAACACAGTAATAGAACATATCGAAGTATTTGCCAACAAAGATGATGGCTATGAATGGTTTGGTGGAACAGTTAACTGCAAGTGGCTTGTGGCTGCAATGTGCGGTGATGAATGTTTTGATTGGGATCAAGGTTACAGAGGTATGGGTCAATTCTGGTTTGGCATTCAACCTGATTTTGAAGCTGGAAAAGGTATGGAAATGGATGGCGGAGATGATTGTGAAACCTGTATGCCTTTCGCAGAACCTACTGTTGTTAATTTAACACTTATTGGTGCAGGTGTTGGAAATTCACCGGGTGGAGATCAAAATGAGTTAGCGTTGCATTTGCGTGATAACTCTGGTGGCCATTTTTACAGCAGTATTATTACTGATTTTGTTTCAGACGGAATAGTAATTGAAGATTTAACATCAGGAGAAGACAGTAGACAAAGATTGGATGACGGAGATTTATCTTTAGAACATATCTATTGGTGGAATTTTGGTGCAACAAACGTGCTTGATAGTATAGCAAAGCAAGATTTCGTTTCTGCTTATCTTGGTGGAACGGGAACTAATTTTATTGCAGATCCCCAGCTTGGAAACATTAGTAGGGACCAATCAGGTTCTTTAGACCCTCGCCCATTACCAAATAGCCCTGTTGTTAGTGGTGCTATGATTCCGGCAGATCCATTTTTTACACAGGTTCCTTATTATGGAGCATTTGCACCTTCTGTACCATTATGGACAAATGGATGGACAGCGCTTTCACAGGATGGAATAACCGATGTTGAGAAAGAAATATATACGAACACAGTTCCACAAGAATTCAGCTTAAGCCAAAATTATCCTAATCCATTTAATCCATCAACAAAAATTAATCTTGAGTTAAAAGAGGCTTCTGAAGTGAAGTTAACCGTTCACAATGTTTTGGGAGAGCAAGTAGCAGTACTTGTAAATGGTTTTAAAAATTCTGGTTCGTATGAAATAATTTTTAATGCTGAGCAGTTACCTGCAGGGATGTATATTTATTCTCTTAAAACAGCAGACAAAAACATTTCTAAGAAAATGACTTTACTTAAGTAAGTAAATTATTTATACTATCTCTCTCACTACTCTAACATAGAGGACACTGCCCAGGTAGTGTCCTTTCTTATTTTTACTAATTCCATTAAATTAAGTTTCATGATAAATCACTTTAAGAATACAGCTTTACTTTGGTTAATTACTTCAATATTATGCTTTTCTCAGACAGATAGTACCCTTAAAGATATTTTTGATTCATTTTCCATTCAAAATATTACAAGGCATATGGATTTTCTTGCAAGTGATATTTTTGAGGGTAGAGGAACAGGAACTACCGGTGGAAACCTTGCTGCAAAATACATTGCCCTTGAATACGCAAGGTATGGATTAAAACCAATAGGTGATGCAAATACGTTCTATCAATATATACCCATGCATGGAAGTTATGTTCTTCCTTCCTCCGAAATGAAAATTTACGTTGAAGAAGAAGAGACTGATCTAAACTTATCCAGCGATTATATTTTGTATAAAACAGGTCAGCAAACATTTATACCAGTGCCGCTTGATCTTGTTTTCGTTGGCTATGGCATTATTGCACAAGAGTATGATTACAATGATTATCAATCTGTTGATGTTGAAGGTAAAGTAGTTGTTATGCTTAGTGGTGAACCAGAATCCAATCAAAATGATTTTTTTGATGGCCACCTTCCTACTATTTACAGCTATCCTGAATCAAAACAACGCATGGCAATTTCAAGAGGTGCAGCAGGCAGTATTATTATTCCCATAGAAGATGATTTAAATTGGGAAAAATATATTAGTGATTTTTCATTTGAAGATGTTACACTTGCATATTCTGTTTCCAGCAATTTAAGCGTATTAATCAATCCTGAAATCGCAGATTTATTATTTGAGCAATCAGCTTATACATTTTCTGATGTATTGGACATGCTAATAAAAAATCAACTGCAAAGTTTTCCTTTAAATACGCAAATCTCGTTTAAAGGTGTATTTGATCAACGTGATTTTTTATCCGCAAATGTTGCCGGAATAATTGAAGGGACTCATGACGAACTAAAAGATAGTTACCTCATTATAACTGCACATTACGACCATCTTGGAATTGGCAAACCCGTAAATGGTGATTCAATATATAATGGGGCTTTGGATAATGCAATTGGTGTATCGGTTATGCTTGAACTTGCGAATAAATTTACACAAATGAATAATTCTCCATTAAGATCTATAATATTTTTAGCTACTACCGGTGAAGAAAAAGGCCTTCTTGGATCTTCATATTATGTGGATCATCCCTTAGTTCCGTTGTATAAGACAATCGCAAATATAAATATCGATGGTATAGCTATGTTTGAAGATTTTACAAGTATTGTTGGGATAGGTGCAGAACTTTCAAGTATAAGTAATTTTTTAGATACAACCGCAGCATATTTTGATATTACAATTCAAAATATACCCATTCAATTTAAACTTTTTGATGCTTTTAACCGTTCCGATCAAATATCATTTGCAACTGCAGGCATTCCTTCAGTTTTAGTTTTAGAGGGTGTTAAGAACAAAAATACAAGTGAAGAGAAAATTATAAATGCTTTTATTGATTACATGGAAAATATATATCACTCCCCTTTTGATGATCTAAATCAAAAAATCAATTATGATGCAGTAATACAGCATAGCAAAGTGCTATTTTACTTAAGCTACTTATTGGTTAATTCTGAAATTTCTCCAACCTGGCATCCAGGAGTACATTATAACAATGCAAGATTAAGATCAATAGCGGAGAAAAAATAATATGCAAAAAGTTTGTCTCTTAATATTTTCTATTTTCTTAATCTTAATTTCTTGCAGCCCAAAACCTTTGGAACTTGCTGTAATTCGTATTAAAGGCTCAGATACAATGCTTAAGTTAACTGAAAACCTTGCTGAAGAATACATGAAAAATCATCCAGGTATATCAATCTATATTGATGGCGGAGGTACTACTGAAGGAGTAAGATCACTTATAAGGGGAACTGCAGATGTATCAATTGCTTCACGAAATTTAAAACCGGAAGAATCAAAACAGCTGGCAAATTACTATGGAACATTAGGAATAGTTTTTTTAGTTGCAAAGGATGCTTTAAGCATTTATCTACATCCTGATAATCCCGTTAATGATCTAACTTTGGATCAGTTGAAGAATATTTATCTGTGCAGAATAAAAAATTGGAAGGATGTTGGAGGAAGAGATGAACCAATTATACTTGTTACAAGAAATCTAAATTCTGGTACTCATCTTTATTTCAAGGAACACATATTAGGTGGAACAGATTATTGTAAAAATGCAATATCGAAACTAACAACTCAAAATGTGGTTGATTTTATTTCTGAGAACAGAAATGCAATAGGCTATGGTGGAATAAGTTATGGAACAAATCTTATTCATTCACAAATTGATGGAGTAGAACCCGTTCAAAAAAATGCACAAAATAATTCGTACCCAATAACCCGCTACCTGCATTTTTTCACAGCAAAAGAACCTAAGGGAGCGGTAAAAGATTTTATTGATTGGGTCTTAACTCCTGCAGGCCAAAAAATAGTTGATGAATCAGGCTATATCCCTCTTTGGGAAATCCCTTATTAATTTTTTTTCTTCTTAGGTTTAAAACCAATCCTGTGGAAAGGATTTACTACACTGGTTGTAATATTTCTAAGATGTCCATTAATTCTTTTAAGTGAACGAAAATATAATGCAAGGGTAACTGCACTTCCAACACTTAGATCTTTATCAACTTCATTTACCAGATCCATTAAACATTGGTCTGCAGTTTTACTCACCCATTTATAATCTTTTAACAGTTCCCTGCCAATTTCTTCATCGGCATTCTTAAAACATTCGATAGATCTTTTAAAGCTATCTTCAACTGCGTTCTCAATTTTAGCCAGTTCCTCTTCACATTTACCGCCCTGCAATCTTGCCGCATGATTTACTGCAAGCTCAACAATGTTTTTTGTAAAATCTCCAATTCTTTCAAGATCGATTACAATGCTAACCAGAACCAAACCTGAAGCGAGCTGGTCAGTACCTGTAAGAGTAAGATGATTAAATACATCTTTACGAACTTCGCGCTGGTATTTGTTTACTGCAAGATCTTCATCATTTATATCAAAATCAGCCTGTGCGTGATCTTTATTTCTTAAAATTTCTTTTGATTGGATATACATTTTATGAGTTAGATCCAGCATTTCAAATGATCTCTGGTAAGCCCTATCCATCAAAGAATGTTGTTTAAATACTGATAATATTTCCTTGATCATCTTTTCAATCCTAGTTTACTAAATAAATTACCAATAATGGTATAATAAAAAACATTATAAGAACATAAGCAAGAGGTATTAATTTACTTCTTGTAGAATATTCAGCGAACTTTCTTGCAAGTGTAAGAGGTACTACCTTAAATGGCCACCAAACAATAATTCCACTTATATTAAACAGCAAGTGAGCAAATGCTACAGTAACTGCTGCTATATTTCCGGTAATCAGAGAAGCCAGAATTGCTGTTACAGTTGTACCAATATTTGATCCAAGTGTATACGGAAAAATTTGATTTAAAGTGAGCAATCCTGCACCAGCCATTGGTACTACCAATGAAGTAGTAATAGAGCTGCTTTGAACTAATATTGTTAATACAATACCAACTACAAATGCTCGTATCGCTGTTCTAAACAGATATTTATCAAACCAGTCTTTAGCCCTGGAAACAACAATTATTTTTAGTGATGATACCATATATTTTAATGCAACAAAAAGGAGTGATAATGCGATTACAAACATCAACCAGGGTATATCAATAAAATATGGTTTGATTAAAGTAACCACCGGCTTTGTTATCGCTTTAATAGGGCTTAAAAATGTTAATCCGCCAACTCCGGCAAAAATGTTAGCCATCTCAATTGCAAGAATCCCTAAAAAATTTGTATAGTATTGAAGAGGAAAAATGACTACGACTGAAAGTAAATTAAAATAATCATGAACGGTTGCCGCAGAAAAGGCACGTTTAAATTCGTTGCTCCTGTTAATTTGTGGTAGTGAAGCAATTGTATTAGTTACAGATGTACCAATATTCGCACCCATAATAATGGGTATCGCAGTTGGAATTGTTAACGCACCGCCTGCAACCATTCCAACAACAATTGAAGTTGTTGAAGATGAACTTTGAATTACAGAGGTAGCAAGAATTCCAATAAATAATCCAACGAGCGGGTTACTGGTTGTAGAGATAAGTGATTCAGAAAATTCTTTTCCAAAAAGTTTTAATGCATCACCCATCATTTGAAGCGAGAGAAAAAACAGGTAAAGAAAAATTACCAGCTTAATTGTTGCAATTAAGTTTGGGTATTGTTTGAAGAATTGATTAACAGACTGCATAAGTAATTAAAAAATATGTTATCTTATTTATTAAGATAAAGATATTTCATTAATTAAATGCAAATATGTAATTAAAGAAATTTAGTAACCCTCTATAGGTCTTCAGTTTTCATCGATTGGATAAAACTTTCATAGGTACTTTTAACCGAAAACAGAAGTGTTTGCAAATGTCCTGAAATATTTTCAATATCTGAAGATATCCTTAAGTAAAGGAGGTTGCTCCTAGCTGATCCCTCGTTTCCTTTTATTCTTGAAATCTGTGCTAAATCAAGATTTTCCCATATATCTTTAAATGCTGTTGCTGATTTTGTAAAATCATCTATTTTGCTAAAATCTTTTGATGTCAGCATTTCTTCAACCTCACCAATTTCATTTTTTAACATTTCGATTAGATTATTTAATGAATCAATCTCATCCTGAATGGGTTTTGTATGATTATTTTCGACATGGTCAAAACAATTTTGTGCAATAGATTTTGAATTAAGAGTTATTTCCTGAATAGAATTTATAATTCTACCAAACTTCTTACCCTTCTTAATTTCTTTTTCTTCGAGAATATGAACTACTCTAAAAATATTTGAAGTTAATAATCTGGCTCTTTTAGTTAATTTTTTAGCATTTTTTCTTGTCAATTTTAAATTATTTCTATCCTCGTGCTGCAATCCAATTAAAGCGTTTTCCACAATTTCTCTTGATGCGTTAAGAAAATCTTTAATAGCGTTTAATATACCAAGTGTACCTTCAAATCCATTTTCTGCTGAATGCAAAAACGATTCTTCAAATTCTTCTTCATTTTTAGCAGATTCACGATGAAAAATATAAGTGCGGGTTAGTATGAATGCTGCTATAAGTAAAAGTGCTGCAGTAGCTATAAAACCTCCGTAAAAAATTATTATAGCAAATACTGCAGAAACTGTAAAAGCCATTAAGGCTGTAAAGAACCAACCGCCAACTACAGTAATTACACCATTAACCCTGTAGACAGCACTTTCTCTGCCCCATGCTCGATCTGAAAGTGATGTACCCATAGCAACCATAAATGTAACATAGGTTGTTGAAAGGGGAAGTTTTAACGAGGTTGCAAATGATATAAGGATACTTGCCACCATCAGGTTTACAGATGCTCTTAACATATCAAAAGCCGGAGCTGAATCTTTTTTATTAGAAATTTTCAGTGGTTTAGCACTTTCAAATCTTCTATTTATCATCTCTCGTGCAGATTTTGGCACTACAATTCTATATGCGTTAGCAAGCCCCATATTCATTCTTACAATAGCTCGGGAAAGCGGAGAGGATTCAAATCTTTCAAAACCTTCAAACTGACGGCTTAAGTTAACCTCAGTTTTTGTTACCGATCGTGATTTTTTCGACAACCATAGCGCCACTACCATTATTGCACCAGCCACTAATAATATAAGCGTATTTGTCTGAATTGGTTTTGTTAATCCTTCCATAATAACTGTAAGCGGGTTTGCATTCTGCATTGCTATTTCATAGGAATTCATACCTGCCAAGGGAACACCGATAAAATTAACTAAATCATTTCCTGCAAATGCAAGAGCTAATGCAAAAGTACCAACTAATACAATTGGTTTTAGAATATTAATTTTTGTAAATAATAGAAGAGATTGAATAACCAAAAACCATATTACCAAACTGGCCAGTAATATAATTTCAGTATGCCCTAATATCCATGTAGTAGTTTCTTTTGTTAAAAAGGAAACACCCTTTGCACCTTTTATTAGTATGAAGAAAGTGATTGCAGTAAGAGCAATGGAACCCCAAATTGCACCATATCTTTTTATTCTTGATTCATAATTAAATGTGAAAATCAGCCTTGTAACAAATTGAATTAAAGCACCTGCAGTAAACGAAATTACAATGGATAAAAGAATTCCTGAAATAATAGCAATTGCTTTGCTTGAATTAATAAATTTAACAAATTCTTCAAAGTCTTCTCCTGCACTCGCTAATTTTAGAATTGAAACAGCAACAGCTGCTCCCAATAATTCAAATACAATTGAAACTGTTGTAGATGTAGGCAGTGCAAATGTATTATACAAATCAAGCAAAAGAACATCAGTTATCATCACCGCAAGAAATATTATCATTATTTCTTCAAAATAGAACATATCCGGGTTAAAAATACCCTTACGTGCAACTTCCATCAGACCACTGGAAAAAGTTGTTCCGACTAAAATTCCTAATCCGGCTACTATTAAAATTACGTGGCGTGGTGCAACTTTCGAACCGATTGCAGAATTGAGAAAGTTTACAGCATCATTACTTACACCCACTACAAGATCTGATGCAGCAAGAATAAACAGTATAATTACGATGATTAAATATATTTCCAACTTCTATTATCCTTTTAATAATTATATAACTTGACTTGGCTAAATTAGTAAAGATTACCATACACAAAGAAGTGAGTAGTGTTAAGAAATTGTTAAGAAATATTATAAAACTTGTTAAATTATACTCTAAATCTTTAATAGTTTGCAATTCTTATCATTTAGAACGTATTAATAATCAATTTTTAATGAATCGAAAAAATCAAGCAAGGAGATAACTTGGCAAAAATTTTGGTCATTATTTTTGTTGCAGGGTTAAATTTAAATTTATTCGCGCAGCAAAAAGAAGAGAGCAAAGGTAAAATTAGCGGGTATGCATTCGGGGATTATTATTATGTAGCCAAAAACCATAAATCTGAATTAAAAGATCAACGTGGATTATGGTTTAGAAGAGTTTATATTGGATACGAATATCAGATTGATAAAAATTTTTCTTCGCTATTACGATTGGAAATGGCAAACGAGGGAGACTTTGAAACAAATTCTTCTATAAATCCTTTTATAAAGGATGCTTGGCTAAAGTACAAGCTTGACAAGACTCAGTTTATATTAGGCATTCATTCACCCCCATCATTTACTGTTATAGAAAAATACTTTCTCTATAGAAACGTTGAAAAAACTCCTCTGGATTTACAACGGATGGCAACTTCGCGTGATTTTGGAGTATCTGTAAAAGGTAAATTTGATGATGAGGGTTTTGTTAAGTATCATCTTATGTTATCAAATGGTTCAAGTAATAAAGATGAAGTTAACAAAGGAAAATCAGCCTTGTTTTCTTTAGGCTTCTTTCCATCCAAAGAATGGATTATAGAAATCTATGGAGATTATGCAGATCAGGAAGGAGAAAATGATTGGTACACAATCCAGGGATTTGCAGCATTTTTATCTGAAGAATTTTGGGCAGGAGTTTTATACGCTCATCAATCCAGAGAGGATGCTGAAATGAGCGATTATAATTTAAGAGTCGCTTCCATTTATGCAGGAGCATCAATTTGCAAGCATTTTAAAGTTTTTGCACGAGTAGATAGAATGTTTGATCCAAATCCTGAAGGAGATAAAATTCCGTATATCCCGTTTGATCCTACTGCAAAATCAACATTTCTTGTTGGAGGTATTGATTGGCAACCAGTGAAGGATATATCCTTTATACCAAATATTGAGTTTGTAAAATATGAACAGAACATTGACGGAATAACACCAGAGAGTGATTTAATAGGAAGAGTTACATTTTACTGGAAGTTTAAATAAATCCAATTCAAAATCATAATGACGAATTACTTATACTTTTATTAATTATTTGCAAGTAATTCTGTGCTTACTTAACTTAGAACAAAATAATTTTCTAAGTTCAGCAAACTATTTTCAGATTATTAAATGCCTTCATTTTTCAATTCGTGGTTACCATTTATTTATCTCTACGGGATTGGTGGAATCTGCTTTTTTACGGGAATGTACATAATAAAAAAAAGCGGGGCAATCAATCTTAAAATTAAACGCCATCGCTTCTGGTTTAAAGTTTTGTTCTTCGGTTTCTTTTATTTTGTCCTTCTTCACTTTCTGTTAACTGTTGCAGCGTTGTATTTATAAAATGGGACAAGAAACATTTCATAATATTGGAACTTCTACGGACTGGATTGTAATGGTTGTGTATTTCATTGTAATCATGCTTTTCGGAAGTTACTTTGGAAGATACAACCGCAGTACAAAGGATTTCTTTTTTGGGGGCAGAAGATTTGCATGGTGGTTAATTGCGTTTTCCATAGTTGCCACCGGTGTTGGAAGTCATAGTTTTGTTAAGTATGCAGCTAAAGGGTTTGAGCACGGTTTTTCCTCCACGATGACTTACATAAACGATTGGTTTTTTGTTCCTTTCTTTCTGTTTGGATGGCTGCCAATTATTGTTTATACAAGAATAAGATCAATTCCTGAATATTTTGAAAAACGTTTTAGTCCATCTGCAAGATTCCTTGCAACAATTCTTCTGCTTTTTTACATGATAGGTTATATAGGAATAGGATTTTTAACACTTGGCAAAGCAGCCATACCTTTGCTCCCCGAGAGTTTTCAGATATTTAGTATGAATTTCGATATTACTCTTATGGGAGTTGTAATCGTAATTGCAATTATCACGGGTATTTATATTACTTTCGGTGGGCAAACTGCTGTAATTTTCACTGATTTATTACAGGGCTTTATATTGCTATTTGCCGGATTATTCCTCTTTGCACTCGGATTAGTTTATTTGGGCGGATTTGATGTCTTTTGGAATATACTGCCAACAGAATGGAAAATGCCACTAGCAAAATTTAATGAACCATCGAGTTTCAATTTCGTGGGAATTTTCTGGCAGGATGGCGTTGCAGGTTCAATTGGCTTCTTGTTTATGAATATGGGGTTGATTATGCGCTTTATGGCAACAAAAAGCGTTAATGAAGGAAGGAAAGCCGCAACATTCAATATTCTTTTTATGCTTCCAATATCAGCCATTGTAGTTGGCTGTGCAGGATGGATTGGAAAAGCTATTTCTCTTACAAATCCTGATGTTGTTCCTCCGAATACTTCTCCTGATCAGATTTTTGTTGTTGTTGCAAATATCGTTTCATCACCTGGAGTCTTCGGATTTATTATGGCTGCGCTGACAGCTGCACTCATGTCTACAGTAGATACTTTAATAAATGCAACTGCTGCAATTTATATAAATGATGTTCATCGTCCCATAAAAACCTGGTTAAAAAAGTATGATGAGGATGCAAAATCTGAAGATAGACATGAATTAGCATCTGCAAGAGTTTCATCAGTTGTTATTACTATACTAGGTGTGCTTGCAGTTTTAGTTTTCAGAGATTTCCCTACAGTTTATGAGGCGCATGGATTTTTCCATTCAACCCTTACACCTCCACTGGTTATAGCAATATTTTTAGGAATATTCTGGAGAAAGTTTACACCTGCCGCAGTTATTTCAAGTTTTCTCGGAGGAGTTGCTTTAATGATCCTGGGAGCTAACTATCCAGGTATACTCATTGCTCCTTTCGATCATGGAATTGAGATGAACCCATCTCATCCATATTCTTACATAAGAGCTTTATATAATCTTTTTGTTTGTGCATTTGTTGCAGTTGGAATTACACTTACAACATCTCATCAGAAAAGAATTATAGAGAGAATAAAATTAAAAGAGAATCATAAACTCAAAATGTATTTTATAACAGCTGCTGCTGCTATAATTTTTGTTCTACTGGTGTTCAGTTCTTCCCTGCTGGAGCTTCATACAGAATCTTATGTTGAAATTATTATAATGTTACTGTTTGCTGTATTAATGTCAGTATTTGTTGCACTCTCAGTTAACTATTTTGTTAAGTACGATGAAAAATCCCAAACAACCGGATTAACAGCATGGTCAATCAATTCAGCAAGAGAATTTTTTAAAGGCGGAAAAGTAAATGATAGAGAAGGCAGAAAAGTTAAAGTAAACTGGAGAGCAAAACCTGGTGATGACGATATAGTTTACTTTTCTAAAAACGATATGGAAAAAATGGCTGCGGATGTTGGGGATCTTGTTTATATAACTGATGCAAGAAGATGGCTGGGAGGACTAAAATCTGTTCACTCAGTTTATGGTGAACCGCATGATGAAGATGGAATTGTCTACATAACTGAAGAAAATATTTTAAACGGACAGTTTGTTGAGGATAAAGCACTTTCCGCGGAAAAAGAAATGTAGCTAATCGTAGACTGAATATTTTATTTAGCTCCTACCTTAAAACTATTTTATGCTACGATTAAATAATCATATCTTTACCTCAATTATTGTAACTTGCATAAAAATGACGGTAAAATATGACTCTGAAGTTTGGTGGTTTGCCGAAAATACTATATTATAAGCAGGTTTTATTATGGTATGGTTTCTGTAAGTATAAATATCTTTAAATGTAAAGATAAATGAGGGGTACTTTTCCTTCAAAAACATAGGCGAATTACTTGCCATTCATAAATTTATTATTATAATAAAATGTATTATATTTATTACCAATTCGAATTGAATCTATAATTTTTTAGTAACAATAATTATCATTAAAACTTTAATACTCTTAACAATCAGAAAGGAGGAGTTTGTTAAGGATTATATTTTTTTCAATCACCAGATAGGAGGTAGAAAATGAAATCATATTTTATGATTTTCACACTTTTAATTAGTTTATTTAGTTCTGCACTATTTCTTCAAGCGCAAAATAGTGATCAGGTTGCTGGATACGAACCAGTCGTAGTACCTGCAAATATTAAATCACTTGTTAATCAAATTACAGAAGCAGAAAACAACGATAATTGGCAGGAATATGACATATTAAGAGAACAGTTAATACAAGCCTGGCAGGAGGTAAATCCTGAGGTTGCAAAAATCTATAACAATTCAACATCTGGTATTCCTGATCAAGATGCAGCAGGTTTGCCAACTAGCAACGAAAAATTGTTCAATACACCAATCGAAGATTATGAAGTTCCTATGGAATCGCCTGACTGGGGAAGCGATATGATGATCCATAGCGGGAAATCATATGATATTTCTATGGATATAAATGCGGATGGCCATATTTATCTTGCTGTAAACGGAAGAAAAGATGGTACAACTGCAAAAGATAGTGTATTTGTCTATAAATCAACAGATGGCGGAACTACCTGGACTGAATGGGGATTTATATGGCTGGTTGCCGGAACTCTTCAATTCGAACAGATTGAACTTATGTGCTTCGATCGCCCCGGTGGTGCAGAAGCATATATATTGTTATTCTACAGATTCGATACTGGTAGACTAAGAGTTGGAAGACGCGATATGAACAACCCTGTTGGTTGGAATTATTATACAATTGTTGATGAAGGCGTTATAGATTTTGCGGTAGATAGAAACTATAGTGTTACTAACTACCGTGCGATGTGTATTTATGATAGCAGTAACAGTATTTATTCTACACGCAGCGAACCAACAAGTTATGGAACAGTTTGGCAGGATAAAGTTAACATAAATGGATTTGTAGGAAGAGATGTTGACTTTGCTTACGGTTGGAATGGTGCCGTTTATACAACCTTTAACGGAAACAATACCGGAAATTTATATGCGATTGAAAATACTGACTATGCTGATCCCACTAGCTGGTTAGCCTCGCATACAATTACATTTGGTAATGTTGATACAACGCGGCATGCTGAGATAATTGCATCAAGAGAAGATGATCCAAATAATAAAGTTATTGTAGTGTTTGAAAGAATGAATTTTGGTTTCTATGATTTATATGATGTTGAAAGAGATAACAACGTTTGGGGTACATACAATACATGGGTAGTTCCGGATGAAAACAAATGGCCATCTATGTCTGTAGAATGGTCCGCAACTGAACCCCAGGATTTCAAAGCAGCTTTTGAGCAATCATTAGAAGGAAATCTACCACCTCGTGAAATTAAATACAAAGGATATGACGGTTCAATTTGGTCACAAAGTTTCCAGATGTCAGATCCTACAAATGATCCAACTGGATTACAAAAACCAGAAGTGGGTGCTGTAAACGGAAATGCAGTTATAGCATATTCAGGTGCTAATTCTAACGGAGTTTATTTCGATAACGAATCATGGACACCTGTTTCTGTAGATGATGATATTCTGGCTAATCCTACTGAGTTTCAGTTATACCAGAATTATCCAAATCCATTTAATCCATCAACAAATATTAAATTTTCAGTTCCTGATGTTGCATTTGTAAATGTAAAAGTATTTAATTCCATTGGTGAGCAAATTGCTGAACTAGTTAATGAAAACCTTGAAAAAGGAACTTATGAAACTAGCTTTAATGCAGTTAATCTTCCAAGTGGAGTATACTTCTATACATTGCGAGCAGGAAATTTTGTTGAATCAAAGAAGATGGTATTGATGAAATAAATTTCAATCGATAATCTGATTTAAAGACCGCTCTTTTGAGCGGTCTTTTTTTTGCTAAAAATGTTCAATAAAATTCATTAAATCTCCATTGTAATGTTAAAAATCATCATTTTTTTGCAAATTAAAAGAATCTAAAGTATTATTGAAGCATTCATTTTTTATAATAAATCAAATTAAGGATGTATTTATGGGCAAAGGCGATATAAGATCAAGAAAAGGAAAAATTACCCGGGGAACGTACGGTAAAACCCGGCTTCGCCCAAGAGCTATATTGAAAAGCAAAGGAGTTGTCTACAACACTCCACCTAAAAAGTACCAAAAAGCTGAAACCGTTATTTCTACACCGCCTGCAGAAGTAGTTGAAAAGAAACCTGAAGTTGTTGAAAAAGTTATTGAGCAAGTGAAGGTTGAAAAGGTAGTTGAGAAAAAACCGGAAACAATTGAAGAAAAAACTAAACCTACAGAATCCAAACAAGCTGCTGAAGAAAAACCAGCCGAAACAATTGAAGAAAAAGTTGAAGATATAAAAACAGACTCAATAGATAAGGAAGAACCTTCACCCATTGAAAAAGCAAAAATAGTTGAAGAAAAGACGGAAAAAAAATCTGAAGTGAAGAAGGAGGATGAAAAGAAGAAAAAGGCTGAAACAAAACCTGCTCCGAAAAGACGTGGAAGACCACCGAAGAAAAAAGATGATAAAACCGAAATCAAAAAAACTGAAAAAAAAACAAAAAAGAAAAGTGATAGTAAATAAACAAAATATCTTAATTTAAAGCCGGTATAAGCCGGCTTTTCATTTTAGATCAACGATAAATTTCTATTTATTCAAACTTAACCACGTTATTTTCATTATTAGAATCAGCGATATCAATTCCACCTAAAATTATCTCTTTAATTTGTTTATCTACCTTTTGCTCAATTAAAAATTCTTTATTTCCTTCTTTCCAAACTAATGCAGAATAACTTATTTCAGAATCTGTTCCATCATCATAAACAATTTTTAACTTAACTGGAACTGGAATAATTCCCTCCTTACTTATATAGATTTGCAATTTTTCCTCATATCTATCAACACTTTTTATTGCCAAATCAGGATATCCATGATCAAAAAACCATGGTTTCCAAAACCAGTTTAAATTCTGTCCGCTTACCACATTAAATGTATTAAACATATCAAACGGAATTGGATGTTTGCCATTCCATTGTTTTATAAATTGCTGCAAAGCAGATAAGAATATTTCATCACCAAGAATCTGATGCAAATAGTGATAAGCAATTGCTGAACGGTTATATGAAGCTGAACGATAAGCAGGTCCCTTCAAAAAAACTGAAGGAATCATAGGAGGCATTTCGGTTTCCATCCCTGCAAAGTTTTGATAGCTCGCTATTGCACGTAATCTTCTGTAATTACCTTCAGTTATTCTTTCCTGGAAAGCAAACGGTAATTTTACTGCCCATCCTTCATCCATAAATGCATACTTTCGTTCATTTATACCTATATAAAAAGGAAAATAAGTGTGAGCAATTTCATGTGTAGTAACGCCAACCGTGCCTTCCCAGGTGCTTGCTGATCCATCATTTATCATCATCGGATATTCCATTCCTCCCGAACCGTTAAATACGGTTAAACAAGGATAGGGAAATGATATTCCTGGCATTTCGAAAGAGAAATATTTAATCGATTTTTTACTTATCTCTGCAACATCGTAAAAATCATCAGAATCAATTTTATAAGCTGCATCAATAAAAACTTTTTTGTTATTTGTGCTATCAACCAGCACACTTAATCCATCCCACAAATAATGATCACTTAGTGCAAAAGAAAAATCTGTTACATTATTTGCATTAAACTTCCAGGTATTAAAATCATTTGAATTGTTAAAAATATTTCCCTTTTCAAGGTCTTCCTTCGTAATAATTCTCACGACTTCTTCAGTTTGATGAGCAAGATTATATCTTTCCAGATAAATCTCATTTAGTAGTTCATCAGGATTTTGTAGAGTACCCGTGGCCCAAACCGCAAATGTATTTGGAACTTTTATTTCAACATCAAAATTCGCAAAATTATTATAAAACTCCTGCTGTCCAGTATAATTATATCTATCCCATCCATCAATATCATCATATACTGAAATTTGCGGATACCAGTACGCAATGAAAAATGAAGTTGAGTCGTATGCACCCATTCGAATTTTTACTTTATCAGATATGAATACACTCCAGCTAATTGAAAAATCAAGTTGTGAATTTGGAAAAAGAGGTTCGCTTAAATTCAAGTAAACATTTGTACCCCTTCTCGTAAATATTTTTGAATCAATCATATCAATTATTTCGCCTGAAATTATAATTTCATTTAGCGAAACGCCTTCGTGAACACTTGATGAAGGCAGAGGCCAATCTCTTGCACCTCCTTTTCTGAGAATATCCTGATATAACCTTATAACAATGTTTTGTAAAGTATCAGGGCTGTTATTATAATAAGTAATTTGCTCACTACCAGTTAATAAATTACTAATCGGATCCAGTTCAACTTTAATTTTATACTCTGAAAAATTTTGCCAGTAATTTATTCCTGGTTCACCACTAAGCGAGCGTGTACCTTGCTTGTAAGCAGTTTCTATATTTCTTGGAACAGGAAGATTTTGCTGAGCGACTATTCCCAGGCAAGGTAAAAGGGAAATTAGAATAAAACATTTTATCAATTTATTAATAGACATTGTAAGTCCCTGAAAAAAAATTAAAAATGTTATTCGAAAAGCGATTGATCTTTAGATTTAAATTTAACCTTATCAAATCTTTTATATGCAAGTGCAGTTGCTTCCCTGCCGCGAGGAGTACGTTGTATAAACCCCTGCTGAATTAAAAATGGTTCATAAACTTCTTCAATTGTTCCCGGATCTTCATTAACCGCCACTGCAAGTGTATTTAAACCAACGGGTCCTCCGTTGTATTTATCAATAATTGCGAGAATTATTTCCTTATCCATTTCATCTAAACCAAATTCATCGACTTCTAAAGCAGTAAGTGCCTTTTTTGACGTTTCAATATCAATTGTTTTCTTGCTATCAAAATCTGCAAAATCTCTAGTTCGCCTTAACAATCGGTTTGCTATTCTTGGAGTACCCCGTGAACGTTTTGCAATTTCTAAAGAAGCATTAGTGTCAACCAGAACGTTTAGTATTTTTGCTGATCGTGTAACAATTTTTTGCACATGATCAGCATTGTAGTAATCTAAGCGGAATCGAATTCCAAACCTATCCCGTAAAGGTGAGGTAAGCATACCCGCACGTGTAGTTGCACCAATTAAAGTATATTGTGGCAAGCTAATTTGAATACTTCTAGCATTCGGTCCGCTGTCAATCAATATATCAAGTCTGTAATCTTCCATAGCTGAATAAAGATATTCTTCAACAACTGGGCTTAAACGATGGATTTCATCAATAAACAGTACGGAATTTTTTTCAAGATTCGTAAGAATCCCTGCCAGGTCTCCCGGCTTTTCTAAAACGGGTCCCGAAGTAACTTTTAATTTAACTTTCATTTCGTGGGCAATTATGTATGCCAACGTGGTTTTACCCAGTCCGGGCGGACCCGTTAGCAATGTGTGATCTAAAGCTTCCTCTCTTTTCATTGCTGCAGAAATAAAAACATTCAGGTTTTCAGTAATTCTTTCCTGCCCAATAAATTCACTTAAATCATACGGACGCAGTCGATTTTCGAACTTTTTTTCTTCTGATGAAAGGTCGGGATTTGTATTACCGGATTTTCGCATAAAGAATATTTATAAATATAATTCTGATTAAAATTTAACAAAAATAATTAACAAAGTTTTTTAAGTTACTAACTCTTTATTTTTCATTTTTAATTTGTGAAGATAATAAACCATTAGAGTCATCAAAATAAGCATAGCTAAAGCTGCAGCAAATGCTTCCCATCCGTTAAAGCTTTTAGACCAGAGTTTGTTAATTCCAGGATTCCATGCACTTCCATAAAGAATTATTAAATGAACAACATAAATTAATAAAGTGTTTCTTCCCACAGTAATTAAAAACCCAGGGATCTTTTCTACTCTTAAAGCGATGTAAGAAACTAAAGCATTTAAAATTAAAACAAATCCTACCCTGAATATAATTAAACCGGGGCTAGCTTGTGAAGCATAGATAGGAAGATCAGAATCACTTAAAACATATTTACTTAGCAATGAAATAACAATAAATGATATACCAAATAGCAATAGCATTAAGCTAAATCTACTGGTTTTAAAAACCAGTGGATTTTTTGCCAGATAACTTCCTAAAACTCCTCCCGCAATCACGTAACCTGCCCATGGAAAGAAAGGAAAATTTGAACCTGTACCCGGATATAAATAACCTGCAATTGGAGCAGGTATAAACGAAATCCAGTTAGCACTGTATATAAACGGCGAGCTGAAGAATACAATTGAAGCCACAAATATAAAACTGAAGGAATTGCTCAGCTTTATTTTTTCTGATATGTAAAGCACAAGTAATACTGCCAGTAAACTTATTCCAATTAAATGTAAAACATCAACAGCAAAAAATATTTTCCATTCGCCTTCAGAAACTCCTGAAAAATCAATAATTGTTGATGTAGGGTAACGCAGTAAGTATCCAATAAACAGAAGCAACAATCCCCTTTTAATTCCTTTTTTAACTCTTGGATTTTCACTAAAAGATTTACCAATAGAGCAAAAAAGATAGGTAAAAACAGTTCCTGCGGTAAACATAAAGATCGGTGCAGTCATTCCTCGCATAAAATGCCATACCGCATAAATTGGTAATTCGGTATTTCTCGAACTTGCATCTAGAACTACATTTATTGTATGTCCCTGCACCATTTGCAATACAGCAAATGCTCTAATAAGATCTATGAATATTATTCTACTTTTGTTTAC
Organism: uncultured Ignavibacteriales bacterium; assembly: GCA_963714405.1. Classification (GTDB taxonomy): domain Bacteria; phylum Bacteroidota; class Ignavibacteria; order Ignavibacteriales; family Ignavibacteriaceae; genus JAZGGS01. The sequence continues at coordinate 197,898 of CAVQOH010000006.1, forward strand.
AGCCATTAAAATGAATGTTTTACAAGTAAAGTAAATTTAGTAATAAAAATATGAAAAGTTATGTGGAAGGCTAAAAATTTGAATTAAATATTTTTGAGTAATACTTTTTCGTTTTTAATTATTCTTTCAACGGAATATTTTGTTTTTATTTCATTTAGAACTTTTTCCGTCCATTTTGGGGGGACACACCATCCGCCAAGTAGCAGTAAAACAAGAACTACAAAGTAAAGCGAATATTCCATTAATCGCTTTCTACTTCTTCTTATTTTTTTTGAAAATTTCAATTCAAATGATCAACAATCGTTTTAAATAGATATGATTAATTAAGAAACCCCCGAAAAGTCGGGGGCTTCAAATAAATTAGTAAACCTTAATCAATGCTTATTGTTCTAAGCTTTGCTCTATCATGCTTAGGAAGTCTTACAATCAATTTTCCGCTATCATATTTAGCTTCTATCTTAGTTTCATCAATTGCTTTTGATATATTGAATTTCCTGTAAAAGTTTCCAATTTCATTTTCATTTAGTATGTAATTACGGTTGATTGATTCATCATAATCAATTTTGCCAAAAAGTATAAGAGATTTATCATCAACTTTAACCTGAATGTTTTTTCTTAATAACCCAGGCATATTTGCTGTTAGGTAAAACTCATCAGGCACTTCGTAAATATCAACCAAAGGAGTGACAAAATTTTGTGTTTTTAATAATTCATCAATTGATTTAGAGCTGCTTTCTTCTACAGCTATAATTTCTTTACTTTCATTCATAGTTATCCTCTAAAAATCTAAAAGTTTAATCTTCGGGCTTCAAATTTATGAATCCGTCTCAAAAATATTTTAATTATTTATCTTTATCATCTTCATCATCAACTACCTCATAGGATGCATCCTGTACATCTTCTTTCTCCTCAGTTTTATTATCACCTTGCGCGCTTCCCTGCTGCCCATCAGTTTGTGCACCACCCTGAGCTTGCTGCTGTGCTTCAGCCTGGGAATACAATTCTGATGCGATATCACCCCAAACTTTATTTAGAGATTCAGTTGCTGTTTTCATCTGTTCTGCACTATTTGAAGCGATTGCATCTTCAACTTTTTTAATTTCGCTTTCCAGTTTTGTTTTGGAATCAGCAGAAATTTTATCCTTCATATCTTCCATTTGTTTTTTAATCTGGAATACCAAACTATCTGCCTGGTTTCTTATATCAACATCTTCTTTTTTCTTTTTATCTTCAGCAGCGTGTTCTTTTGCATCATTCTTCATCTTTTCAACTTCTTCTTTTGACAAACCACTAGATGATGTGATTCTTATACTTTGTTCTTTATTTGTGGCCTTATCTTTTGCATGAACCTGCATAATTCCGTTTGCATCAATATCAAACGTTACTTCTATTTGCGGAATCCCTCTTGGAGCAGGTGGAATTCCATCAAGATGAAATCTTCCCAGTGTTCGGTTGTCTCCAGCCATCGATCTTTCGCCCTGCAAAACATTAATTTCTACTGAGGGTTGATTATCTGCGGCAGTTGAAAAAATTTCACTTTTCTTAGTTGGGATAGTTGTGTTGGCATCGATCAACCTGGTCATCACGCCACCAAGGGTTTCAATTCCCAATGAAAGAGGTGTAACATCAAGAAGCAGTACATCTTTAACATCTCCAGTTAAAACGCCACCTTGAATTGCTGCACCAATTGCTACAACTTCATCAGGATTAACACCTTTATGTGGTTCTTTTCCGAAAAGATTTTTAACTAGTTCCTGTACCATAGGAATTCTTGTAGAGCCGCCAACAAGTATTACCTCATCAATATCAGATGCAGAAATTCCAGAATCTTTAATCGCTTGTTCACAAGGAATTTTTGTTCTATCAACGAGATCATGAATCAGCTGTTCAAATTTTGAACGGCTTAAGTTGATGTTTAAGTGTTTCGGTCCATCCTGTGTTGCAGTAATAAATGGAAGGTTAACATCTGTTGAATTTCCGGATGACAATTCAATTTTAGCTTTTTCAGCAGCTTCTTTCAATCTTTGTAAAGCCATAGGATCTTTACGCAAATCTATACTATCCGATTTTAAAAATTCATCAGCAAGAAAATCTATCACACGCTGATCAAAATCATCACCACCCAGGTGGGTATCACCGTTTGTAGATTTAACTTCAAACACGCCTTCACCAAGCTGCAGTATGGAAATATCAAAAGTACCACCACCTAAATCGTAAATAGCAATTGTATGTTCTTTGGTTGTTTTATCCAATCCATAAGCAAGTGCAGCAGCGGTTGGTTCGTTTATTATTCTTTTTACTGATAATCCTGCAATTTCACCTGCATCCTTCGTTGCCTGTCTTTGTGAATCATTAAAGTAAGCAGGAACAGTTATTACCGCTTCAGTTACTTCGTGTCCAAGATATTCTTCAGCAGTTTTTTTCATCTTTTGAAGAATCATTGCACTTATTTCAGGTGGAGAATATATTCTGTCTTCAATTTTAACACGTGCAGTTTGGTTTTCTCCTTCAACGACAGAATATGGGACTTCACCAATTTCAGTACCTACTTCATTTATTTTTCTTCCCATAAATCTTTTGATTGAGAAGATTGTATTCTGTGGATTTGTAATTGCCTGCCTTTTTGCAGGTTGTCCAACAAGTCTTTCACCATTTTTAGCAAAAGCAACAACAGAAGGTGTAGTACGAGCTCCTTCAGAATTGGGTATAACAACAGGATCATTGCCTTCCATAACTGATACACAGGAATTGGTTGTTCCTAAATCTATTCCAATAATTTTACTCATTATAAATCTCCTTAGTTAAATGGCAGCAACTAAAAAGCTGCCGCCCTAATTTTTTAATTAATTTTAATTACTCTTTCTGTTGGCTCTACTTCTTTCCTCTTACCAATTGTTACGGAAAGAATACCATTTTCAAATTCTGCTTTTATATTTTCAGAATCATAATCATCAGAAAGTTTAAAACTTCTGTTAAATGAACCTTTAAATATTTCACTTTTCAAAACTTTAGGTTCATCATTATTCTCCATTTTGTTTTCTTTCTTTCCGCTGATGTTAAGCAAACCATTTTCAATTACCAGTTTCACGTCCTCTTTTTTAATTCCAGGTAACTCTACATTAATATTTAGTACTTTATCATATTCAAAAATATCAACACGGGGGAAAAGAACAGAATCAGCTCTAAAGCAATCAGGCATTTCACCAAATAATTTATTTACAGATCGGTTTAATCTTTGTTCATCCAACCGGTGACCAAATTTCACAAGTGTCATTTTATTCTCCATTTAATAGTTATGTGTATAATTTTTTAACAACAGAACCAAATGATATGCCACAATTCAAAAAATCTGCTAAGTTACTTAAATTAAACAGGTTACAGGAATGGGTAGAAGTAAAAGAATATTTATGCTGGCAGTTAGTTTGCCAAATTGGCATTCCTTGATTTCATAAATGGCAACTATTCCGCCAAATTTAAGTTTGTGAAGAAAATTCATTATTTTTTATTACAACAAAGGAAAAATTTTGTTTAATATAGAAATTTTTGATATAAAACTTGATACAGAACTCATGGGACGCAATTTTATTTATGCAGAAGAAATTGCTTCAACAAATACTGAATTGCTAGAAAATAAAGATAGTTACGATCAAAACGGAACTGTGTTATTTACAGATCATCAGTTGGAGGGAAAAGGTAGGCGGAATAGGAAATGGATAAGTGAAAAAGATGTGAACCTTACCTTTTCTTTATTACTAGTTCATGAGAATGCACTGACAAAATCAGTGAATATGATAAATCTTGCAGCCTCACTGGCAGTAGCTACCTCAATAGAAAATTTATACCAATTACGTACAGAGCTTAAATGGCCAAATGATGTTTTAATAAACAGGAGAAAAGCAGCCGGAATTTTACTGGAGTCATCAATTAAAGGTGAAAAAATTGAACGGCTCGTTGTTGGTTTTGGTATAAATGTAAATCAAAAATCATTTCCAGGCAGTTACAACTTACCCCCCACATCTTTAAACCTTGAAGCTGTGACAGAAATTGAAAGAGAAAATCTGCTCGCAGAAATACTAAATAATTTTGAAGACTTATTCAATGTTGCAATCACAAAACCACAAAACATAATTAAAGATTGGAAAAGCAAATGCCATATGCTTGGAGACAGAATAAAAATTTCTGATAATGATAAAACTATTGTTGGAATCTTTAATGATATTGATGAAAATGGATTTTTAGTTTTAAGACGAAATGATAAGCTAGAAAAAATTCATTTTGGTGATGTAAGTCTTCAGTTATAGAATAGATCAGTTGAGTTATATTTCGATCTTACCTGAAATTTTTAAAAATCTAAATGCTAAAGATCTATCCTGCCGACTATCTTTAACTTAATAAACCAAGTTTAGAAGTGTACTTATATTTTGTTTTAAGTCTTGCCGTGTAGAAACTATATCAACAAAACCTTTATCCAATAAAAATTCTGATCTTTGGAAACCTTCAGGTAGATCCCGCCCAATCGTTTGTTTTATAACTCTTGGTCCCGCAAAACCAATTAAAGCTTTTGGTTCAGCAATGTTAAAATCTCCCAGCATTGCATAACTTGCGGTTGTCCCCCCAGTTGTAGGATCAGTAAGTACAGATATGTATGGAATTTTTTCTTCAGAAAGGCGTGCAAGCCTTGCACTTGTTTTTGCAAGCTGCATAAGCGAGTATGCTCCTTCCATCATTCTTGCACCACCGCTTGCAGAAATAATGACCAATGGAATTTTACTTTTAAATGCTTTATCTGTGATCCGTGCAACTTTTTCACCAACAACAGAGCCCATGCTTCCACCAATAAACTTAAAATCCATACATCCGAATGCAATATTTTTACCATCAATTTTACCAGTGCCAATTCTTATTGCATCATAAAGCCCAAGCTTTTTAATCGATGATGCGATTCTTTCAGTATATTTTTTAGTATCCTGAAACTTTAAAGGATCGGCGGACTTCATTTTCTTATCAATTTCTTTAAAACTGCCTTTATCCAGTATAATATTTATATATTCCCGGCTTCCAATTCTAAAATGATATGCACATTTTAAACAAGTCCAGAGGTTTGATTCCAGCTGTTTATTATGAATTATCTCTCCGCAGCCTGGGCATTTTTCCCACAAGCCATCAGGTAATTCCTTTTTTTGCGTATCAGGATCTATTTTCTGTTTCGATCGCTTAAACCACGGCATAATTAACCCTCTTTTTCTATATCTGCATATACAGTTAGAACTTTTGTTGGATCACGCGGATCATTGGATTGAACGGTTATGGTACGGCTCAACATACCCTTCCTGTTTTTTGTGTCTAGTTCAACCTTTATTGTTCCAGATTCTCCGGGTTCAATCTTTTCACTGCTAACGAGCGCAGCTGTACACCCGCACGATGTTTTAACATCTTTAATTTTTAATGTTGATTTTCCATTGTTACTAAATGTAAAAGTGTGCTCTACAATATTTCCCTCTAAAACTTTTCCAAAATCATACTTTGTTTCCTGGAAATAAATAGCAGGTACTTTTGCTTCAGGATTATCAGAATTAATTACAGTTCCTGAGATGGTTAATCTTAATAACTCGCTTTCAGGATCATTACTTTTAATTGTTATAAATTTTTTCTGCGCACCATGTCTTCCCTCAGAATTAAATGTAACCTGTAGATTTGTCGATTCTCCGGGTGCAAGTTCATTTTTCTCAGGATTAGCAGCAGTGCAGCCACATGATGCCTGTACATTTATAATTTCAAGTAAATCGCCGCCATTATTTGTAATAATAAAAGTATGGGATACTTTTTGTCCTTGCACAATTTTTCCAAAATCATGTTCTGTTGGCTGAACAAGAATCTTAGGACCCATTAACTGGGAAAAACCAACTGCTGAAATTGTAAAAAATAAAATTAAAATTTTTTTCATTAATCTTTCCTCTTATTAACAATAAAATCTTTCAGATAATTTGGCTCTAAATAATTATAATCAACGCTTTTTCTATCCTGGCCGAAAGTTTGTGCCCACTTAGCAATGTACAATGGATTGGGTGAAATCAGTATATGATTATGTGGTTCACTTCCGAGCAGCAAAGCCGCGTTGCCAAAAATTTTTATGCCGTTAACACTTTTTTTAAGTTCCTCAAACGTTAATATATTCAATTTATCTGCAAATATATAACTATCAATTGTAATTGTAAACTTTGCAAAATATACCTCATCTTCGGTTTATTTTATTAGCAATTACGAACTTTGTTCCGACAGGTAATATTTTTGAAAGCTGGTAAGCGAAAGCTTCAAAAGTAGGAACTGGAATTATTGGAATTGAAGCACCGTAAGCTATTCCTTTTGCTGCTGACATTCCAATTCTTAACCCAGTAAATGATCCGGGACCTTCAGAAACAGCGATTGAATCCAAATTCCTAGACTTAATTTTTGCAGACTTAAAGTAGAATATTCTATTGATTCAAATAATTTTTCAGAATGAGAATGTTTTAATTAAGTATGCTGGAAAAATATTTATCCTCAGAAAAGTAAATTGCTGTACCGCACTGCGCTTCAGAAGTTTCTATTGCAAGAATTGGTTTGTTCATTTCTTACAATAATTTAAAATTAAATTCTCTTGATGAATCATCATTTACAGAAATATTTATTTCAATTCTTTTTCTGGCAAAGCTAACGGGCATTAGATTTCCCCATTCAATAAATGTTGCTGCGTTCTTCATCATTTAAATAATCCTGCCAACCGATATCGAATAGTTCTTCAATATTTTTTAGACGAAAAAAATCAGCATGATAAAATTTAATTTTTCCATTATACTCATTTACAATTGCAAATGAAGGGCTGTTAACATTATCAGCACCAAGTTGTTTAAGCGCTTGCTTTATAAAAAATGTTTTTCCTGCACCAAGCTGCCCGTTTAAAACTATTACATCACCAGTTTTAACAATATGTGAAAACTTAACAGCAAGCTCCGTTGTTTCCTCTTCTGTAACAACTATTTTTGAGTATGGAAATTTCAAAAAATTACTTTGGCTCCATAGTTATTACCGGTAAAATCATCTCTTCCATAGAAATTCCTCCATGCTGAAATGTATCTTTGTAATGGGTAAGATATTTATGATAATCAGTCGGATATACAAAATAATAATCTTCTTTTGCAATAATATAGTTAATTGTAACACCTCGTTTTGGAAGTTTATACTCATCAGGATTTTTAATATAAATTGCATGTTTTTCATCAACTTTTAAGTTTCTTCCGTATTTAAATCTTAAATTAGTTGAAGCTTCCCTATCACCCAAAACTTTTGCACCTCTTAATGATCTTATACTGCCGTGATCGGTTGTAATAACTATTTTTACATTTTCCATTTTTGCCAGAGCTTTAAAAGTGCCTAGGAGCGATGAATGCGTAATACCAGCTATTTGTAAAGGAACGGTATGCAGATTCATCAGGAGCAATTTCCTTTAAGATATCTGAATCTGATCTTCCGTGTGCAATCATATCAAGAAAGTTAACAACAATTGCAGTAAGCTGGTTATTTTTATAGGATAGAATGTTCTGTTCAAAATTTCTTCCAACTTCCGGATCAATAATTTTAATGTATTTAAGATCGTTTTTCAGTTTTATTCTTTTTCTATCTAGTAAAAGTTGAAGCAATTCTTTTTCATATTTATTCATGCTTTTTTCATCATCATCTTTTCCTTGCCACAGATCTGGATAATATTTTTCTATTTCCGACGGAAATAAACCGCTAAAAAGTGAATTACGCGCATACGGTGTTGCAGTTGGCAAAATTGAGTAATAGTAATCTTTTTCAATATTAAAAAGATCAACCAAATGTTTTTCCATAACCAGCCATTGATCAAGCGGAGACAATCAATCACAAAATAAAATACGTTAGTTTTTTCATTGTTTAAGATGATTTAAAACATATTTTTCTGTTATTTCAGTTGTAAGGGTTGGAGTATTTGTCATTTTCAGTTGAGCTTATCCACTTTTTATAATTTTTTTCAACAAACCTACAAAATTCTTTGTTTGCCTCTTTCCGCTGATCATTAAGAGTTTGTCTCAATCCAATTTCAGAATGCTGGTCAAGCTCAACATCCCAGTTAACCATTTTTAAATATGTTTCAATCCATTCATTAAAATCCATTTCACTGCTAAGCGATTGTGATATTTGGTTGAAATCCTGTAAGTAATCTTTTGTTGCATATTGCCCTGAAATTTTTTTCCCTTCCAACAATTTTTTACAAACAAGTAAAACCTGACTTGGATTAACAGGTTTGGTTAGGTAATCACTAATTTTTCCACCAATAGCTTCGTGCATTAAAGTTTCTTCTTCACTTTTTGTAATCATAACTATTGGTATGTTAGGATTTATTTCTTTTATAATTGCAAGTGTTTCCAATCCTCCCATACCAGCCATCATTTCATCTAAAAATATAAGATCGAATGATTGATCTTTTACTGCAGAAATAGCATCTTCGCCATTTGTTGCTGTATCAACATCATATCCTTTTTCAGAAAGAAAAATTATATGAGATCTTAAAAGCTCAATTTCATCATCTACCCATAGTATTTTTGATCCTGCCATACTTAGTTCTTAATCCTCGTTTTGAAATAAATTTAAAAACCGTTGTTAAACTTAAAATTTGTTTTGTTGAAGAAAAAAATAAATGTAAAATCACTGAATAACAATATTAACATCAAGTCCTGCTTCATTAGTTGTTGTGGGAGGAATTCTTGCAGCACCTTCGGGTTCAACAGTAGAACGTTTATAAAAGATAGAAAGCGAAACTTTTGAACTGATTGTATATTTAATTCGTGGTTCAATTGTGGTTCTTGTTGTTCCATCTTGCGGAATTCCATCCTCAGTAAAATTGTTCATCTCAAATCGTATTGTAGAGTTGCGAGTACTGGTATAGGAAAGTAAAAATTCAATATCATTTTTTAAAGAAACACCAAAAAGCGGTAGCTCAAAACCTGATTTTGAATATCCAGCTGTAAAACCAATATCATTTGAAACCGTTTCGGTAATATTAGTTGTAGAAAGTCCAAGATCATAACTGTTCCGCGATGAAAATTTAATGTTTCCTGTTAAATTACCCCCCCAAAGCTGCCCAAAAGTTATATTTAAACCAACTAGAGGTGAGAATCCGTATTCAATCCGTTGTGTTTGGATTTCCTGATTACCATCAACTGAAAGTTTCCATCCTTCTGTATAATTTGAAGTATATGCATGATCCAGTGAAATTCTATCAGCTAATGATTTAAGAAATAATATTTTTTCTAAACCATCCCAAGAAATTCTCCAATTGGGCCTTGGTATAAAATTGGATACGCTGCTGAAGGCCGGTATCGATGAAAGCAGCGGGAAAGATTCAAATCCTTCAATAAATGCATCAGATAATGATTTTCTTGGATCTTCAGAATTAGGATTGTATAAGCTATGAACCTTTTTAATACCAGTATCCACAAATGGTAAAAGTCCTGATGGTAATGCTAAAAATGATCTTGTAAGACTTCCGGAGGAATTAACATTTGTTATAGAAATTGTACCGAACTCATCTGCTCTTAATGTGGTTGTTTTATTCATAGACCAGTTCACATTCCAGTTAATATCAAGCTTTGCTCCTTCCCACAAAGGTCGTGCTGTTTTAACATCTATAGTATTTTTTTCTGAAAAAACATCGCTAAGATTTGTGTTTTCAGCAAATGCACGTGGTCCAACATCGCTGCTTAATCCCAGCTGAAACGCTCGTGATGGTCCGTTATCTGGATTTTGAGAGAAACCCCAGAAGTTAGCAAAACCAGTTCCATACGATTTAATACCAGATTTAGAAAGACTGTTATCATGTGAAAAATTTATGTTAAAATTTTCCCAATCGAATAAAACTGCTTTAACTGCAGCTCTTAAAAAGAGCAATGCTCTAGTAAGTGTAGATTTTTTTTGTGTTGTTGAAACAACAGTTCCAAGGCTGTCTTCTTCGCCTAAAATGTTTTTATTTTCATTGTTATCTTGTCCAGTATTATCATCACTGGAAGTAAAAAGAGGTTCTGTTAATGGTTTCCATCTTAAAACCATTCCTGCTGAAAATCTTCTGGAATAACCGGCGCTTCTACCAAGAACTTCCTGGCGAAGATCATAATTCCACTGATATTGTACTGCATAAGTTGCACTAAGTGTAAAATATCTGTTTATGTCCCACAAAGCTGGTAGCTTGGGTGAAGAACGGATATCAAAGGATTGGCTGTACCGATAGTCCCTTCCAAAAGTTGCACCACCGAAAATATCATTCCAAATGTCCGTTTCTGTTCTATCATTTCCATCTGCATCTTCAAGCAAATAAGCTAACGAAGAATTAATGGTAACGTTATAACTTGCAGTCAAATTTATCAATCCACCTTCGGTAAGGCGCCAGGCAAAATTAAATCCTCTTGAAGTTGTAAAATCTCTGGCAATGCTTTCATTAGTTAAGTTGTTATTTCGGGGACGGGTTCTATTACTGTTCCTGTTACGTTTTGCTGTAATTACTGCGGCAAAATTTTGTGGAGTAAAATATACCTTAGCATCTTTATAATCTTTAAACAATTGAAAAATTGCACCAATTAGCGGAAGATCTGCTAATTTGATATAAAGATCAGGACTTAAACTAACATTGTAATTTGCATTAGCGTTCCATACCCAGTTAAAACTTTCTTCAATAGTTGGGCTGCGGCTAAATGTATTATTGTAGTTAAAACCAAATGATAGTGCATTCCAGGAATCATTTATATACCAGGCATCTGAAGGAACTACAAGTTTTATATTAGATGCAGAAATTGTATTAGAAACATTAAGCGTTTGTGTTTCAATTAAAAACTGTTCAGGTGTTTGCGGCTGCTCTCCTGCTAACGAATCAGGTAGATTTTTTAGTTGTTCCACTGCTTCTTCCACTAGCACATCCGTACCAGGAATATAAAGAGGTTTACCAAGTGATTCAGTGTGGGAATAATTTATTTTTAAGTTACTTTCCCTCATATTAAAAGGCAGCAATTTTAAAACATCAAGATCTGAAGAAACTGACCAGTTTCTTGTTTCTATACGCGATCCAAATCTATCTGCAAGTCGATGGAAAAAAGGATTTCTTTCACTCATATTAAAGTTAACAGTAAGCAAATCAGCAAATTTTAATGAAGTTGCAAAGCTGTATGCCCATCCTTCTGAATCATCTGCGCCTACAACTCGCAGTTCATTTATCCAAACTTCGCCTGAAACCGGGATACTGCTTACATTGTCATTTAGATTAAAAATTCCAACCGATAGAAATTTTACTGAAGTTAGAGTTGGATTTCCTCGTACACGGTAAAAATGACCTGGTCTTCCCTCCACCGGAACTGTTATAATTCCAGTTGAGGTGTCTATTCCAGCTTGCTTAACAGCCGTTAATTGATCGAAAATAATTGAAATGTTATTCCACCCCGCTTCAACCGGTTGTCTGTACTCATAGTAGTGATTTGTATCTGTTCCGAAACGGAAAAATACTTCTGCAGCATGCTCCCCGGTAATGGTATCAATATATGAAACTGATGCAGGTGATTCATAATTATCATCTCCATGAATAAATAGTTTTATCTCCTTATAATTAAAAACATCGAGTGGGCGGAACAGGTATTTAATAGCTTCACGTGATTCACCAACCGGTAGCTGGTTTAAAATAAGATTTAAGGATTGCTCATTTCTAAGTATGTTTTCATCAGGTCTTGTTCTGTCCTTTTCCTGAACAACTCCCGGCGGACTTGTATAGTTTAAATTTTCTTCCAAGCTAACAACAGAAATTGAAAGTACTGTATCATCTGCAACCAGTTTTTGCCACTGACTACCAACAAGGTTAAATTCTGTTATTCTAAAATGAATAAGAGAATCAGTCCCATGAGTAAACAACCTTATTGTTTCCACATTTGCAAAGCTTGGATTTCCCACGATTGCGGAAGTATCTTTAATTGGAATACGGTATAAATACCATGTTCCATCACCCTGCCCCCCGCCTGAAATAAACGGATTTGTTACACTATTAGTATCTAGTGGTATTTTGTAACGGAAGAAACTGTTAACCTGATCAAGATAACCATTGCGGTTTAAATCTTCAGTATCAGGTAACAAGCCTACATCTGTTAAAGCAGAGTTTCCCTGTGTTCCATTTATACCAAAATAATCATCTCTAATTGGGGGCGATCTTTGTACGAAATTAAAATTATCACCGCTTGGATCTGATTTTGTGCTACCCGACTGAGTTCTTTCCTCTCCATCAAATATTTCATCAATTCCTGTGTCTTCTCCTTCGTCTAATAAATCATTATTATTAGTATCTTCATTATTAAGGAAATTGTTGGGTATCACATCTTCACTAATTAAACCCATATCAAGATAAAGAGATGCATTTTCAGGAGCACCTACGATCTTCATCCAAAACTCAATAAATTCAACGTTTTGCTCAATTAAATTGTTTGCTGTGGATGAAAGAACTCTTTGCATTCCTCCCCAAGTTAATGCTGGATTCCCTAATTCCGGATTCCAATTATAGGTTCCGGGAGTATCAGGCATAAAAACATAATCCATTACAGTTACTTGCTGATCTTCTCTTGCAACCTGTTTTCTATCGCCATAAATTTGTTCAACAGTAACATCAGAAGGTGTAATTGAAAACCAAAAACTTTTTGCTTTATAGCTTAATCTTTCCTGGTGGCTAATTCCCGGTAAAAGCGGAAGATCTTCCGGGGGGCTTGTATCCTTCCATCCTGTATACCCAACACCAACAGGTATTATTCTTTTTGCACCTTCAAAATCATCAATGTAAGCAATGCTTTTTCCTTCATCAGAAGTAATTGTACTCTTCTTAGTATTCGGATCTGGTGACATATATGCATACTCACCGGAAAATGTGAAGTTGGACATTTCTCTTGTGGAGATTACGTAATCCAAAGCTTTTGTAAGAAACGGCAACTCTGCAGAAGTTTTAAAATCAGCACCATAGATTGTGTTACTTAAAGGTTCTTCACCAATTCTGACTTTATCACTTAAAGTCTGCTGATTTAAGTTCATAACCGTAAAACCAAGATGAGTTTTATCAGAAAATTCATATAATCCTCTAGCACCTAAAAGTGTTTTTGATGCAAGCTGAAATAGATCATTTTGTTCATAGGTAACTTTAAGATCTGCTCCGGGAACAAGAGCTGCTTCGTTTCTAATTGTTAATTGCCCGATATTGTAATCAACGGTGTAATCCGTTCCTGCAGCCAATTCCCTTCCATTAAGAACAACTTTTACGGAATTTTCTACCACATTAAATCCAAGCTGGTAGGTTGAAGTAACATCCCCGGTACTTTTACCATTCATTAACCATTTATCCGGGGCTTTATCCTGCCGTGCAAAAGTTTTTGTTAAATCATAGACTGATTGATATTTGAGAGAATCCAAACCCGGCGGAATATCTCTTCCAAAAGGTTCAAGTGTAGGAAATATTATTTCACCGGTTTCCGGGTAAACAGTTAAACCAGTTCGCCAATCAAAAACATTATCTGGTTTTGAACTTCCTCCTTCACTTTGCTGATCTAAACCAAATGCTTCAAGCAGCCTAATGTTTCCATTCGCTGTTGCAACTTCATCAGTAGGATCTTGCCCGACATTTTCATATTTAATTTTAAATTCAAATCCTTCTTTCTTAATATTTCGGGAACCTGTTGGGTAAATATTTTTTAACTGTAAACTCCAGGCCTGTTCATAATCTCCTTCCGGTTGCAAATTTTGAGGTTTAACAAGTTTTAAAACCAATCTTCTGGAAGTATCAGATCCTGCTGTATTTAAAAATTCACCGTAAACAACATCATCTTGCGTTCCCCCCGGTAAATTTTCCTGTCTGAAAGCAACAGCAATAATTTCCTGTTCATTTAATGCGGTTTTAAATGTGATAAAACCAGTTTCGGCATGAAGAGTATAATCTACACCCGGAGATAATAAAAGAAACCTACCAGTAGCATTCTGCCCGGGAACAAGATCTTCAATATCATCCCTGAGAGTATCAGGATAAACTCCACCGGGACCAATCGGTGGAAGATTTATATAACAATTTGCTATTCTTTCTTTTGATTTATCAAGTGAAATGATATTAATCGATTTCCAAACCTCTATCTCTGTTACAAGGTATGTGTTGTTAACACTAGGTGTAACATTGCTATAATACTCTTCGAATAAATTTAATTCAGGATTTCGGCTTGCATAAACTGTATCTAAAAAATAGTGATTGGTCGAATAATCATAAGCTCTTACATCATATTCCTGAGCAGTAGATCCGCCTTCAACTGATACTTCTTTTGTTTCACCCTTTTTCTGGCTGGCGATTGTTGTGAGACTAAAAGGACCAAGTTTAAATAGTGCTTTAATTCCAAAGAGTGCTTCCGCACCGCCAATTAAAGATGAAGTTTGCATTGAAACGTTTCCTGCTTCAATGGATTGAATTATTTCATCATCATAACCAGTGTATTTTAATTTTAGCTGGTTTTCATATTCAAAAGTTCGTTCAGTATTCCAATCTGCATTAATATTTAGCTTATCACCAATAGTTCCATTAACATTAATCTGCACTGTTTGTTTAAAGTCAGGTTCATTACGGGTATTACCTAAACGATTAGCAGTTACACCTTCGGTAGTTTCATTTCTCCACGCTCCATGAATTGTTACATTTCCGCCAATCTTTAAACTTATTTTTGGTTCACCAAATATGCTAAGCACACCAACGCTTGGCAATGGAATTTCAAAATCAGTTAAGCTTGTAATGAGTTCACCCAAACCTACTTTTGTATCTTTAAGTTTATATTCAGAACCAATCTCCTCCCAGCTGGATCTTTCTCGTAAGGCAATTTTCATCCCGATGTAATCTTCAAGAGGCATGCGGAGTTTTATTTTTGTTTCCTGAGAAGCAATTAATTCTTTAATTTCAACATACTTTCCTGTAGAATCTATTTGAATTATTCTTCTCTTAAAATTTGATGTTGGCTGCACAAAAAATTTAGATTCCTGTTTTTCATCTAACTCTATGTATGGTTTATCTTCTCTGGTATAGTGAAAATATTTTAACCGGTTTGTGGAATCGAGCCCCATTTCATAAATGCGGAGTGAATCAAGATTTACTGGCAGTGAATCTTTTTCGGCTTCCTTCTCCTCGATGAGTGATTCAAGTGAATCTTCAAAAACAGCCAATGAATCTTCTGTTATTAAAGTAGAATCCAGCAAACCTTCTTCACCGGTGCTGTCGGATAAAATTGGGAAATCATTTGCAACAGGTTGTTGAAAATTCTCGGTTGTTAAAATTAAATCTGATAAAGCATGAGAATTCATACCATTTGAACTTGAAGGATTAAGGTTATAAACAGAAGCATTGTTGTAGATATCATTACTATATTTGGTGGAAACCCATTTAAAACAGGTGTTAAACAGCAAATCTTTATTTACTTGAGAATTAAAAGATGGTTTAAAACCCAGGTTTACTGAAGAGTAAAAAAGAAGTGCAAAAAGCAGAGACATGCGAAGAATCTCACGAAAAAGATTTACAACTCTATTTTTGATAGAAATTTTCAGAATATGTGTTAGGTTATTTGAACAAAAAAGAACTGTAAAAATTATTCGATAATTTTCCTCTTATTTTATTTTTGGCTTAAAAAGTTAGATAATTCAGATAATATTATCAACACATATTTCATTAAAAATTTAAAATACGATTAAAATTTAGAGTTTTTGTTGTAATCAAAAGAGGTAATTATTTATCGCCGAGGGATGCATGACTTTGCTATAATTTTATCATTCTTAAAACAATATCCGTTGCAACTTTACCACTTCTTACTCCACTTTCAATGGTTGCAGGTAACCCAGTATCAACCCAATCTCCTGCAACGATAAAATTCTTTAACCGGGTTTGTTGCAATGGTCTTTTGTTCAAAATATCATTTGAAGGAATGAATGTTGCACGCTTTTCTTTTATAATTTTAAAATGTGTTATCAATTCCCTGTTCAACTTTATGTACTTTAATAATTCATCACAAACCAAATTGAATAATGTATCATCGTTCTCATTTATTAGATGATCAGCATCGCTGATAACAATGTTTAAATGAGTACCTTTGTTGAATATCCAGTGAACAGGTGAACCAATAAGTCCATAAAAACTTTCTCTGAATGGATTTTCTTTTAACCACAAATAAACATTAAGAATTGATGAATATTTAAAATGGGGATCTTCTATTATGGTTTCATCTGCTATTAATTTTTGCAATGAATAATGAGGAATGGCTGAGATCACAAAGTCAAAATCAGTATAAATTTTTTCATTAGTAACAACACTCTTTATTTTTTCATCATCAATAACCAAACCGGAAACTTGTGTAGAAAGTTCAATACCGCCTCCTTTAGTCTCAATAAACTGTTTTGCCTTTTCGCAGTAAGTTTCACTTAATCCGTATTTTGGTAAGATTATAGTTGTGGCAAAGTTACCGTTAAGAAAAATTTCCTTTAGAATATTCACAAAGATTTCAGCGGAAGCGCTATTTATATTTGTATTTAGTGCACCAATCGCAATAATTTTCCAGAAAGATTCAATAACATTTTTACTTTGATTTTCTTTGTTTAACCACTCATAAACTGTAAGCTTGCTTAATTTTTTAGATGAATAAAATGGAAGTTTTAATACTATTCTTAACAAGTTCATACGTTCATTAAACGAAATTGCATGAAAATTCAACAATCCAATTAGTAGATTAAGCGGGTAAATTTTTGTAAAACCTTTTAAGGGAATCAGTTTAAAATTTTCTTTTAAAAAACTAATTTCTAGTTTATCCTGATAAATAAGGTTTTTTTCAGCATCAATAATTTTTAAGAAATTAATTGTTTCCTTGTAACAGCCCATTAAAATATGCTGTCCGTTATCCAATATCGTTTTTGTTTTATTATCAAGAAAGGAGTATGCTCTTCCACCTAATTTTGGGGAGGCTTCTAAAAGATTTACTGCATACCCATTATTACTAAGAAATACGGCAGATGAGAGACCTGCAAAACCTCCCCCGATCACAATACATTTTTTTTTCATTAATAAACTAAACTGTACTTTGCCCAAACTCCTAGAGAAATACCGACTTTCTGAAATGTTGAAACTCTGATGTTGTTATTATAAACATCGTAATCTGCTTCCACTATTTTATTAAGCATTTTAGAATAAATATGCTGCATTGCTCTTGCAGCAAACATTGCAGACTTATCTTCAAGGTTTAAGCTATTTGTAGCTTTATCAAAATATTCTTTAGCTCTATCACTTTCATACTTCATTATAGCTTTAAAATTGCTGTTGTAAGTTTGGTTTAAAATATCCTTTTCATGGTAATTAAACATTTTTAAGATCTTCCTGAGGAAGGTATATCCTTCCGTTTTCAGCATCTTTTTTAACATCACGGAGTATGTTTGTAAGCTGCAATGCAATTCCAAGATTCACTGCAAAATCACGTGTGGATTCATGTTTATATCCAAAAATTTCAATGCACATTAAACCAACGGTGGAAGCAACGCGGTAACAATATAATTGTAAATCATCAAAGGTTATGTAACGGTTTTTTTGAAGATCCATTTCCATTCCCTTGAGTAATTCAAAAAACGGTTCTAAAGGAATGTTAAACTTTTTAATAATTGAAGAAAGTTTATTTAATATCAAATAATCGGAACAACCGGAAAATGATTTCTCAAGTTCAATTCTCCATTTACGCAACTTTTCATACCTTAAAAAATCAGAATCATTTCCTTCATCAACAATATCATCAGTTTGCCTGCAAAAAGCATAAACAGTATTCATTGCATCGCGTTTTGCTGATGGGAGCAGGTTGAATGCATAGTAAAAACTGCTGTTACTTTTTTTGGATATTTCTTTGGCAAAATCACTCATAATTTTATAGCTGCTGCGAGTAATAATTTTATAAAATCAAATTTATTTAATGATGGTCTAAGATTCAAAACATCAAAATTACTTCTTTCAATTTTGTTTAAAACCTCTTCCCCGCCTTTAATTGTCCATCCAATTTCTATTTTAAGCCTTCCTTTTAAGTATTTTAATAGAGTTTTTCCCTCAGTAAACAATAACCGTGCCCTATCAACATTGTATTTCATAAGCTTTTGAAAATTAAGATTATTTTCGCTGAACTCAAACATTTTTTCCGTAACACCAAATTTTTCCATCTCATCTTGAGGGATGTAAATTCTCCCTTTGTTAAAATCTATTTTAGTATCCTGATAAAAATTTGTTAATTGAAGTGCTGTACAGATTTTATCAGAATAAATAACAGCTTCAGCATTTCTAATATTAAATAATTCCAATATCAATCTGCCAACAGGATTAGCGGAATGATTACAGTAATTTTGTACTTCTGCAAAATTTGAATAACGATGTTTACCAACATCCTGTTTAAAGGCATAAATTAGATCGGTAAAATGAGTAGTTTTAAGACGTAAATTTTTTATGGATTCAGCTATTGCAGCAAAATAATCAGAATCCGGTTTTCCATTTAACGCGTTTATAAAATTATTCTCAAATTCTCCGAGTTCATTCAATCGGTTTTCGGGTGGTTTATCACCCTCATCAGCAATATCATCTGCACAGCGTGCAAACCAATAGATAACTGCCACATGCTTTTTTATCTTTTTTGAAACTAAAAAAGAAATGACAGGAAAATTTTCGTAGTGTGTTTTTGCGAAATCAAGTGCTTTTTGGTACCCGAAATAAGGATTTTTATTAGAAGAAATAGAATTATCCATTGTCCAAAATATTCTTAAAAACCATTTTAAAATGAAATTTTGATTTAGAAATAATATCAATATTTAAATAAAAAACAGAATGAAACAAAGCAATATTGTAGATAATTGATTAAGAGTATCAATATGAGATTTATTAAATTGCTAATTCCTTCCTTTTTGTCCAGTTTTTAACCACTTTTTTGGAATAAATATTGATTAAAATTTATAGGGCAAATACTTTATCACTGCTTGTTGGTAGAGTAATCACAATGTGTCAGAAAAACATAATTATTAAATAACATCTTTTTCGGGATTTGCTATGGAAGATTTTGAAAAGAAAATATGTGCCGATGTAATTGTTGAAATTGTTAATTTAACCCGTGCTACAAGAAAAGAGGCAGCAGAGCTGAAAAGAATTATTGATGAAGATATTTTACTTAAGTACAGAAGGATAGTAGTTGATATTAGTAAATGCGAATTTATGGATACTACTTTTTTAGGTGTGTTGGTTGTAAGCCAGAAGAAAATAAAACAACTTGGTGGAGAGATAAAACTTGTTGAACCGTTTAATACAATGCAGGAAATGCTTGAGCTTACGGGTACACTAAAATTATTCGATTCACATTCAACCCAGAGAGAAGCCATAGATAGCTTCAGCTATAATATTGAACAGAGTAACCCTCACCCTTTAAGGATTTGGCAAACAAAATAAATTCCAGATAAATTTTTAACACAGAATTGGTGCCCGAAGGGGGACTCGAACCCCCACTGGCTTGCGCCAACTAGACCCTGAACCTAGCGTGTCTACCAATTTCACCATCCGGGCAAAGAAATAAATACCAAAGGTATTGTAGTCATAGTTTTTATTCTATCACCAATCACTATCACCAGATCGGTTTTCCTTTATGATTCTGCTATAATCTTTATGAATTTCGCAAACGGGTGGAATCTGGTTAATTTTTACAATATCCTCAACTGTTTCTAAACAATACTCGCCAGCAAGTTTTGCATCTCCAAGATCAATTGTTTCTTTACAAAATGTAACCGTTTCAATACCATCAGCTACTTTAAAATACTCAACCGGAATATTTAACTGCTTGTAAGCTTCTTCCATAAACATTGCCCAAATAGGAAGCGATGCCTTAGCTCCCTGCCCATACCATCCGGTAAATTTAACTCTATGATCATCAAAACCTACCCAGACACCTGCAACAAGTTGCGGAGTATAACCTACAAACCATGCATCTGAATAATTTTGAGTAGTACCCGTTTTACCTGCAGCAGGATACTGGAAGTACCTTCTGACACCCGAACCGGTTCCAATTGCTACAACTTCTTTCATCATTTCTACTATCAGAGATGCTGTTTCCGGAGAGATGGCTTGTACAACTTCAGGAACAAATTGTTCTATAAGAATTCCATTTTTATCTTCAATTTTAAGTATGGATATTGGTTCTGCATGAACACCACCATTGGCAAATGTGCCAAATGCAGATGTAATTTCCAATGGTGTAACTTCAGAGGTTCCAAGAGCAATTGAAGGAAATGGTTCTAAGTGAGATTTTATTCCCATCCTCTGCGCAATTTTAACAACCTGGTTTGGTGGAGCAATTTTGCTAATTGTCATCCTTCCAGTAATTACATTTAATGATTTTGCAAGTGCATAACGAAGTGTTACATAACCATCATATTCATCATCAGAATTTGATGGAGACCAGCCGTTGTAATCAAATTTTTGATTGAGAAGTGAATACGCAGGAAAGTATCCATTTTCAATTGCAGTTGTGTAAATAAACGGTTTAAATGAAGAACCGGGTTGCCTTTTAATTCCAGTAACGTGATTTAATCCTCTTCCGAACTCCTGGTTTTCTCCTCCAACCATTGCTTTTATGTAACCGGTTTTGGGATCAATAACCACAAAGCCAACCTCAATTTTTGTGGCAACAGCCTTAATTGAATCGATAAAACTTATCTTATTTTTTAATCGATTATATACCAAAGCTTTTTCATCAGTGGATGTAGCATTTTTATAAAAACGAGTTTCTTTAATTGCTTTATCAATCAAGCTTGCCAGTAAATCTTTATTTCTACTCCATTGCCATTTTTCATCAAAAAGCTTTTGATACTCCTGAATATGTTTTGCTGCAACTGTATTGGCAATTTGCTGCATTTTCAAATCCAGGGTGGTGTAAATACTTAATCCATCGCGATACAGATCATATTCATATTCATCCGCTAGATCTGATAATTGCTGCCTTAAATATTCCATAAAATGAGGTGCATCAGTTTTAATAACGCTCAATCTTTCAGTATCCAGTGCAATTGGTTCTTCTTTAAGTTTTTCGTATTCCTGTTCATCAAGCATACCCGTAACAACCATGTTATGCATCACAAGGTTTCTCCTTGCGAGTGAATTATCATAGTTATTTACCGGATCATAATCTCTTGGTGATTTTAACAGTGCAATAAATATTGCAGATTCAGGTAATGTAAGTTCACTAGCCTTTTTGTTAAAATAAACCTGAGCGCCTGATTCAATACCGTAAGCACTTTTACCAAAATAAGAAACATTCAAATAGAGTTCTAAAATTTCTTTCTTTGTAAAATTTTTCTCTATCTGAATTGCAGTTATCCATTCTCTAAATTTTCTAATTGCTTTATCAAACTGGTTTTCACTTTTGATCTTCAACTCATATAAATTTCTTGCAAGCTGTTGTGTAATAGTACTTGCTCCTTCTTTTAAGAGAAAAAGAAAGGATATTTTTAATCATTGCTTTAAAAAATCTAGGCAGATCAACACCCCAGTGATCTAAAGAATTGCCTGTCTTCGGTTGCTATAAGTGCATTTATTAAATGAGGTGGAAGACTATCAAGATCAGTCTCTATTCTATTTTCTATAAAAAACTGGCCTAACAATTCTCCATCGGCAGTATATACTTTACTTGCAAGATTCGGTCGTGGATTTTCTAGATCTTCTAATGAAGGAAGACCGCTAAAAATATATATTCCAATAAATAGCAAGAGTGCAAAGATAGCACCTGGAATTGCTATCCATTTGTATTTTTTCGCTTTGCTGCTCTTTTTTATTTTTTTATTTCTATGCATAGGATCATTAAAATATTTACTGTATTCAGAATCTGAAATTTTATTGCTATCCATATTATCCCCAGTTAATTACCTGAAATCCTTCCTCGTTTAATTTGCCATAACAAGGTTCATCTAACCAGGAACCTAAATTTACGTAATTACTGTTTTTATATTTTTTAAAAACTTTTTTATGTAAATGCCCGAAAATCACATAATCAAATCCTTCATCCATTTTTTCCCTGGCTGCATCATATAATCCATCAACCTCTCCATAATCCTTTTTCGTGGTATATGCCCTGCTGGATTTACTTGTTCGGCTTGCCAGCCATATTCCAAAATCGGGATGCAATTTGGAATAGAGCCATTGTGTAGACTTATTTCTTAAAATCCATTTTACAATTTTATATCCTGTATCATTTTGAACTAATCCATCTCCATGCCCGATAAAAAACTTTTTATCATTCAACGTAAAGCTGCATGCGTCCTTGTACATAACTGCGCCAATTTCATCCTTGAAAAAATTCCTGTGCAAAAAATCGTGATTTCCAATAAAATAATGAACTATTATACCTTTTTCAGTAAGATTCTTCAGAGCAGTTAATGTTCTGAAATAACCTTTCTGGTAAACTCTTTTATATTCAAACCAATAATCAAAAAGGTCTCCAACAATAAAAAGTTCATCACAATTTGATTGCGCAAATTCAAGAAACTGGACAAGAAGTTTTTCTTTTTTATCTTCAACTTCCCTAGATTCCAAACCAAGATGGATATCTGAAATAAATAAATAGTTTTTACTCACACGTTCCAAAAATATTTTAATTCTACTATAAAAGTAGTTATTAGAAATCTGAAATAAAATAAATTTAATTAAAATTCAATTTCATCACTGCTCATTAATAACCAACTATCGGGATCTAATATTATTGATTCAATTTTCGTATCAGTGTTTAATTCCAAATGTGTTTCCCTCGAAACAATTTGAAATGTATAATACCTTTCTTCAGCATTTTTTAATTTAGCAATTAAATCAAGTGGAAAAATGTAAGTATCATATTTACCCTGAACCTGGCTCATAATAATTTTTGTTTTATAACGGTTTCCTGATTTCTCTGATTTCCATTTATATTCAATTTCAATTTCTCCTTCACCAGTAATCCATTGAGCAAAAAATTTATTCAAATCCTTACCGGATATCTCTTCACAAATTTTGTGGAAATCCTCAGTGGATGCATTATTATATTTATAAGTTTTGTAATATTTACGTAAAACATTAAAAAAATCATCGTCTCCAATTTCTCTTCGTAGCATATGAAGCACCCATGCTCCCTTGTTGTAAACTGTACTGGTAAAAAGGAATGATCCCGGGGAAGCTAAAGATCCTAAAAAGTTATCCCTGTACTTACTTATCATAGTTGATTGCAATGCACTTTTGCCCGATACAAATTCGAAATAAAGAGCTTCTGAATAAGTTGAGAAACCTTCATTTAACCATATATCATTCCACGACTTAGGGCTAACAGCATCACCCCACCAATGATGAGCTAATTCATGAATAAAAACATCTTTAAAGTAGTTATTTCCAGTTATAATATTTGAAGCTGCTCCTGTTATGGTTTGGTGTTCCATTGCTCCAGCTTGCCATAAAAATTCTGCTATTCCATACTTTTCATCGATAAATGGATACTCTCCAAATGTTTCCGCAAAAAATCTTAAATATTCAGGATGCTCCGCAAAATCAATTTTGGCATCATCTAATTTTTCTTGCGAAACATAATACTGAATTGGAAGCACTTTTGTTCCATCCAACGAAATGTATTCATCAGTAAAACTTTCATAATCTGATGAGTAAATTGCTATTAGATAAGTTGAAATTGGATAAACTGTTTTCCAGTGATATGTTTTTCTGCTGTTATCCAAATTCATGTTTACAAGATTTCCATTTGATACAGATTTTTGCGAGGAATCATTAGTTATTTTCATATCGAGTAGTGCTTTATCAGAAGGAAAATCATTACAAGGAAACCAGGTTGAGGCATAATTCGGTTCACTTAAATTATAAACAAAAGATTTATCATTCTTCTTTCCAAACACGAAACCTGAAAGCCCTGCCTTCTTTGGAGTTCCACTATAATTTATCTGAATCACAAAATATTCCTTACTATATCCGTTTAAAGGAATGCTAAAATTTGATCCTTTACAATCAAAATCTTTATCGATGTTATCTAACTTTACTTCTGTAATATTAAAATTATCGTAAAAGTTTAGTTCTATTTTATTCAGATTTTTGTCTAAAATTTTTCCTTTTATGATTGCTACAGCATAAAATTTTTTCTTTTCCGGATATAAATCAAAAGATAAATCATAATGAATAACATCAATTTTCCTTTGATTTTCTGATATATATTCATCATTCCATTTTGAATAAGATTGATTCAAATCAGAACAATATTACCTGATTACTTTCTTTAACAAGTTGCTGGTTCATATCAGCAATCACTACGGCATTTTCATAACCCAAAGTAATAAATACGAGGATAGCAATGAGGAAAGTTGAAAAAAGTTTCAAATCTTTAATTAGACTCCGGCTAAATGAAAATAAAATATTATTTGATGTTTTAAATAACAGTTTCTTTAATTGCCAATCAAATCATAATTATATATCTTTTCATATAAAATAATAAAAAGTTAAAATGGCTTTCCCAGGTTCATCAATATTAAGAGATACTTTAACAATGCTCCTTGCCGGAGGACAGGGTGAAAGGTTATTTCCGCTTACTCGTGTAAGAAGTAAACCTGCAGTTCCTTTTGGAGGAAAATACAGAATTATTGATTTTTCTCTCTCAAATTGTCTTAATTCAGGTTTAAGAAGAATTTATGTGCTCACCCAGTATAAATCAGATTCACTAAATCAACACATTTTTGAAGCATGGAGCATCTTCAATCCAGAACTTGGTGAGTTTATTTATTCAGTTCCTCCACAGAGAAAAATGAATAACGATTGGTATCTCGGAACTGCCAATGCCATCTACCAGAATAAAAATTTATTTTCATCGGAAAGAAAAGCTAAGCGAGTACTTATACTTGGCGGCGATCATATTTATAAAATGGATTACCTGAAACTGCTGCAATATCATGAAGATAATAATGCCGATCTATCAATTGCCTGCCTTGAAGTTCCCAAATACGAAGCGAGCAGGTTTGGCATTGTTGGTGTGGATGAGAAATACAATGTTCAATCATTTATAGAAAAACCCCAAAAACCACCTGAAATACCGGATAAAAAAGGTTACTCATTTGTAAATATGGGAATTTATGTTTTTAGTGCAAAAGTACTTACTGAAGTATTTAACCAGATGGAGAGCGATAAAGTTGAAAGTAATGATTTTGGGCGTGATATAATTCCTTACATGGTAAAAAACAGCCACAATGTTGTTGCATATAAGTTTGTTGATGAGAATAAAAAATCGCAGCCATACTGGAAGGATATTGGAACTTTAGACAGTTATTACGCAGCAAGTATTGATTTACTTAGTGTATCACCTGAGTTTAATCTCTACGATAATAGCTGGCCAATGAGAACTTACCAGTATCAATTTCCTCCCGCAAAAACAGTTTCGCACGAAGGTGAACGAGTAGGACGCGGATTAAACTCATTAATTTGCGACGGATCAATTATTTCCGGTGGATTGGTTGATAGATCTTTAATTGGACCAAATGTTAAAATAAACAGTTTCTCTTATGTAACTGATTCTATTATATTAAACAATTGTAACATTGGAAGACATGCACGGATTAGAAGAGCAATAATTGATAAAAATGTTATTGTGCCGGAAGGCTACGAAATAGGATTTGATCTTGAAGGCGATAAAAAGAAATTCACTGTTACAGAAACCGGTATAGTTGTAATTGGAAAGAACGAAATCCTTCCTGAATGATATTTGTTTTAACTTTATTTCATAATTTAAATTAACCGCTCAAACTTTAAACTTGACATCCTCCCTTTTTTTTAAGACTTTCATTCAAGTTAATTGCGTATTACTTCTTAAAATATGTAAATGAATTCTACACTGGAAAATAAATTAAAAAATCTTCCGCCGAAACCTGGAGTTTACCAATTCTTAAATGATAAAGGGAAAATTCTCTACGTTGGAAAAGCAAGAAATCTGAAGAACCGAGTAAAAAGTTATTTTCATTCAAAGCCGGGTAATGCAAAAACAGAAGCATTGAAAAATAAAATTCATGATTTTGAATTGGTAGTTACAGATACTGAAGTTGAAGCGCTGGTTTTAGAAAATAATCTGATAAAAGAATTTAAACCCAGGTATAATGTAAATCTCAAAGATGATAAATCATTCCCTTTTATTAAAGTTACAAATGAACCTTATCCCCGAGTTTATTCAACAAGAAGAGTTGTTAAAGACGGTTCTAAATATTTTGGACCATATACAGGTGTTAAAAGTATGAAAACAGCTTTAAGAATGGTGAATGAAATCTTCAGAATTAGAAGCTGCAAGTATGATATCAATGATGAATCAATTAAAAAGAAAAAATATAAACTCTGTTTGGATTATCATATTAAAAAATGCGATGGACCGTGTGAAGGATTAATTTCTGAAAAAGATTACAGCGAAATGGTTGATGAAGTTGTAAAAGTATTACGTGGTAAGACTGATGAACTGATAAAGGAACTTGAAGTGAAAATGAAGAATGCTGCTGAAAATATGGTTTATGAAAAAGCTGCAGAAATAAGAGATAAGCTGGATCAGCTCAAAAATATTTCCAGTAAACAAAAAATTGTAAGCAATGATTTTGAGGACCGCGATGTAATTTCAATTGCATTTGAAGATAAAGATTCTGCTTGTTCTATTTTTAATATACGATCAGGTAAACTTGTTGGCAAAAAACAGTTAAAGCTTGGATTAAAAGGAGGAGAAGAAGCACCAGAAATTTATAATTCAGCAATAAAATTCTATTATAGTGAATACACAGAAATTCCTAAAGAAATCCTTTTAGAAATTGAACCGGCTGATAAAAATATTCTGGAAGAATGGCTTAATCTAAAATCCGAAAGAAAAGTTAAACTTTTTATTCCTCAAAGAGGTGAATTAAAATCACTTGTGAAAATGTGCAGCGTAAATGCAGTCCTTCAGCTTAAAGAAATACAACTGCAAAAAATGAAAAAGGAAGGAAATGTTTCTTATGCTCTTTCTGCACTGCAAAGAGATCTGCGATTAAAAAACCTTCCCAGGAAAATTGAGTGCTTTGATAATTCTAACATTCAGGGAGCAGATGCAGTTGCAGGAATGGTTGTTTTTGTTGATGGAAAACCCAAAAAAAGTGAGTATAAAAAATTTATCATCAAAGAAGTTGAAGGACCTGATGATTTTGCTAGTATGCGTGAAGTGATTAAAAGAAGATACACACGTGTACTTGATAGTGGAAATTCTCTTCCAGATTTAATTATTGTTGATGGAGGGAAAGGACAACTATCGAGCGCTGTTGAAATTTTAAACAATCTCGGAATAAAACAAATCAATATTATTGGTCTCGCAAAGAGACTTGAAGAGGTGTTTTTCCCCGGAAAAATGGAAGCAGAATCAATCCCTAAAATTTCATCCGGATTAAAATTATTGCAAAAAATTAGGGATGAAGCACATCGTT
Organism: uncultured Ignavibacteriales bacterium; assembly: GCA_963714405.1. Taxonomy (GTDB): domain Bacteria; phylum Bacteroidota; class Ignavibacteria; order Ignavibacteriales; family Ignavibacteriaceae; genus JAZGGS01. Next base: position 225,468 of record CAVQOH010000006.1, read on the forward strand.
TTGCTATTACTTTTCACAGAAAAAGGCGTTCTAAAAGAACTATTAAAACGGCACTAACTGATATAAAAGGTATTGGTGAAAGCACGGCACAGAAGTTGTTAAAGCAGCTTGGAAGCGTTGAAACAATTAAGAATTCCAGCATAAAGGAATTAACTGAAGTTGTTGGCGCAAATAAAGCTAAGCTTATTAACAACTATTTCAACAATACTTAAATGATTAAAATACCATTTGCAGTTTTATCTTTTTCGATTTTATTTATAAACAGCAACCTGAATAATTACAATCCTGTTAACCCAGTAAAGGAGAATAATCGGATTGAAATTCATCCCTTGGCAAATTATGATTTTAGGAACCTGCGTGATACAATTTATACTATGAAAGACAGTTATGCTGAAGTTAATTTGACAACGCAGCATGCAAAACTGGTTTTACGCAACGGCGAAGTAAAAGAATTTCCTGTATCCAGCGGTACAAAATGGGTTAAAGATGGAATAAATACACGCGAAGGATTGTTTACTATTCACTGGAAAAGCAAAAAACTGCATTCCGAACAATTCGATAGTACCTTAATGCTAAACTGGATGGGATTTAATGGTGGTATTGGTTTTCATGCATTACTTGGAACACGTTATTATAAATATCTTGGCAAGAAAAATGTTTCTCATGGCTGTATAAGAATGAGCAGAGAAGATGCAAAAGAAATGTATAATTTAGTTGAAAAAGGAACGCCTGTGCTTGTACACAGCGGTAACAGTGCAATTACAATTGCTTTTGGTGAAGAAGAAGTTGTGTATAAGTACTACGATTTCAAAACTCTTTCCAGTGTAATAAATGAAAGACTCAGCGTCATTTATAACGGAGATTATTTTACAACCAACTTGCCAAAACTTTTAATTGATGAAGAAAATGTAAGCCATTCCGGGTTGCCAATTGGAAATTCAGAGAACATACCTGTTAAGCAATTTGCAAAACCAAATTTCTTGTTTATTGATCAAAATATTACTGAGAACGCTAAACTTGATTATATAATCCGGGGAAAAAATAAAATTAATTTATCATTAAACTCTTTTCTTGATTCAATAAACTAACTTTTATTTCTCAATTCATTGTTTTGCTTGCATTATTCATTTTATTTGCTTTTTTAGCAAATAATTATTGACCACTAAGGGTGAATTATGGTAAGCCCCTTAAAAGTTTTTCTTTATTTAATTCTCTTCATTTTTTTCAGTAATCTATCCTTCTCACAAGGTCCAGGTGAGCCGTATAACCCGGAGACCGCAAATGGTGCTAATGGGATTGCAACATATAATCATATTCTATATTGGGAAAACCCTGATTCTGTTGTTTACAATAAAATATACTTTTGTGAAGATATCACCTTTGTAAATTCATTAGATACATCTGTTATTTTAGTTAATGGTTATCCTAATTTGCTTTTCTTTGCAGCTCCTCTAAATCTTTTTGGAACTCTTGATTATTTTGCAAAATATTATTGGCGTGTGGTTGAATTTACTGAAACAGACTCAATCATTGGCCCAATTTGGTATTTCAGAACGATTATGCATGCTTCTATGCCAATTTTGTTTTTTTGATGATTTTGAAAATGGATTAAATAATTGGACTGTAACAAATGATGGAGGAAATTGCATTTGGGATGTTTTCAATCCACCATATCCAAATATATATGCTACCTATCTCCTCCTCAGGTGGAGTATTAGCTGCAGACTCAGATGAGTGCGGTAGTGGTACCACATTTTTATCTTCAGCTTATACTCCAGAAATTGACAGATTTGGCTATCCTTGGAGTATTCACTTAGAGTTTGATAATGATTGGAATGCAATTAGTTTTAATGATACAGCAACTGCTGAAATAAGTATTGATGATGGAAATACCTGGATAGCAGTATTTGTATGGGCTGGAATAGATGTGCGAAATACCCAAGAGTACTTTGATTTAACAAGTTTAGTAGGTTACAATGAATTTCAATTAAGATTCAGATCGGTTCAGCCGGAATGGGCTTGGTGGTGGGCTGTTGATAATGTTAAAATAGCTGGAGAAGGTCCTATCACCCCACCTTTCCCACCCAGGATATTAAATGTTATTTCTGATAGTTCTGATTTAAAAGTGCATTTAAATTGGAATAACGGTTTTTGCCCTGATCCAATAACTGGTTACGAGATACAACGAAAAGATGGGTTACCATTGAATACAACCAGCTACACAATTCTAGCTGTTGCAAATAAAAATACTTTTTCTTTTTCTGATAGCACAGTACTAAGAAATAGCATTTATACTTATAAAATAAGAACCTTATGTGGTCCACCTGGCAGTGGAAGTATTTGGGGAAAAGAAGCAACAGCATATGTTCCTGATATTATTACACCATTAAGAACAAAAAATGAACTGCCTACGGAGTTTTATTTAGAGCAGAACTATCCTAATCCTTTCAATAATTATACAATAACGTTTCAAATACTCGATTCCACGAAGAAGGATTGGTAACACTTAAGGTATATAATTTATTAGGTGAAGAAGTTGCAAAGCTTGTTAATGATATTAAACAAACTGGCAACTATGAAGTATCATTCGATTCAACTGGATTACCTAGTGGGATATATTTCTATAGATTACAAGCATGTAATTTTGTTGAAACTAAGAAGATGGTTTTAATGAAATAAATAAGAAATCGGTTTTATATTACATCCCTATCAATGAAGATTGATAGGGATTTTTTGTATCAAATATATTATTGAGCAATTATATACGTGTGCAAACAAATTTGCGCGGTTGACAACTTATTGGTATAATTCAATTACCTGCATTTTATTAATTCAAATTTTATAAATCAATTACTTTGGAGGTAAATGTGAAAACATACTTTTTATCAATTTTTCTACTATTTTGTTTATTTGTCGGAATAAGTGAATTTACTTATTCACAAGATGATGATGTTTATGATCAGGGAACAGTCTGGTCTTTAACATTTGTAAGAACTGGTGCAAATGTAGCAGATGATTATCTGAAAGATCTTACTAAAACCTGGAAAGCATCTATGGATGAAGGGATAAAGGAAGGACTAATAGTATCATATAAAGTTTTACTTGGTGCTGCAGCAAATGAAGATGATTATAATATCATATTAATGATTGAAAATGAAAATATGGCTGTTTTTGATTCCAATCCTGAAAGAGATGCAAAATGGGATGCAATTACTGAGAAAGTAAAAGAATCAATGAAAGGTGAGTTTGATGGAACCGTTCAAAACTATGAAAATATTAGACAGTTATACGGTACAAAACTTATGAGAGAGATTCATCTGAAATAGATAAATTTTTACTAATTAAAATCTATTCCCCTATCGAACATTTTGGTAGGGGATTTTTTATTGCTTTCCCTCCCACATCAATTCCTGCTAATCACAAATAATATTAATTTTTTGTAAAATATTTTTACAATTAAAACGAAAAATTAATAATTTCTTCACTCATGTTACAATAGTGCAAGCTTTTGTTACAATAGTGATAGGTACCATATCTAAAAATTTCTTTTATTGTGCATCAAATTTATATTAAAGATTAGATAAGTTTACGGAGGTTTTGGGGGAGGGGTTGAGATTTTTATCTGCAACCCCTCCATCCGGGGGAAACTTGGTAAAGTAATAAAATTTATTGAAAACGAGGGTTTTCAAATGGTCTTTAGAATTTTTTATTGGATTTTATTAACAATATCAGTTGTTATTAGTACTGTTCTTATTTTCAAGTAAACAAACTGGAAAAAAGGTTTTTAGCAAAATGGAGGGCTAACAAATTACGTATTACTGGTGGGCATACGGGGGTAATATTGAACCGGAACTTAAGGAGGAGTTCCGGTTCTTTCTTTAAAATAGCTTATTACCAATCCAGATACTACAAATCACATCTCTTTTCCACCAGCAAGTTTGATGACAAGATTTTTACAAGATCATGACATTTTCATGACATCACCTAACAAAACTTGATTTATACTGCAATCAGAAATTTGAAAGGTGATGAAATGAAAATGATTTATGTTTTAGGAATTACTCTATTAGCTGTCATCAGCATTTACTGCCAATACAATTTAAATGAGGACGAAAGCAAGTTACTGGAAGAAAAATTCGTTTATGATGTAAGCTGGACAATTTTCCATTTGGGAACAATTTCTATAACCGTTGAGCGTGTTATTAGTAATCCCGATCTTCGCAAGATTACTTTAGATGTGAAAACTGCTCCTCTATTACCTTTCATTGATATCGATGAGCATAACTTAGCAATAATGAGAGTGCACGATGGAATGACGATGCACTACTATGGAATAGAGGAACAGGATGGGGTAAAAGTTGAAATTGAAAGTAATTACTACGAAGATGAGATGTTTACTGTTTACGAGGTACGAAACTTTGAAACAGGTGAAACAATTAAAAAAGATACACTTACATTTTCTAAACCTTATTTAGTCGGCACTTCTTTAATTCATTATACAAGATTAATTGCTGATTCTGGATTGAAATTTAATGTACCAACTCTGCTTGGGGGAAAATTTTACAACACAAATTTAAATTTTTGCGGACCTATTGAATACATGGAAATAGATGAATTTGATGAACCAATAAGAACATTTAGATATAAAGGATTAGCTGAATGGGATGGAAAAGCCACGGCAGGTCTCTCCGGGGAATTTATTGGCTGGCTTTCTGATGATGAAGGATCTGTTGTAATTGGTGCAGAGATGAAAATATTTCTCGGTTCAATTGAAGTTGAACTAGTCGAGTGGCATAAACCCGGGTGGATTCCTCCTACGGAAAAAAATTTAGTAACAAAAACAAATTAAAAAATGAAAAAGGTTTTTATAACAGGTGCAACCGGATTTATTGGAAGTAATTTGGCTTGTAAACTGGCAAATCAGGGAAACGAAGTACACGCTATAATTCGATCAACATTGAACGTAAATCCGATAGGACATAAGAATATTAAATTATTCAAGGGAAATTTGCTTGATTTAAAAACTATCAATACTGCAATTAAAGGATGTTCACAAGTTTACCATTTGGCTGCCTATGCAAAAAACTGGGCACCCGATAGGATGCTTTTCTACAAAACGAATGTAGAAGGAACCAATAATATTTTAAAAGCAGCATGTGAACATTCTATCCAGAAAATTGTGTGTACTTCTACATCTCTAGTCTTTGGTCCATCGAACGGAAGAGATGTTGATGAATCTGGAAAACACAACACTAAACCTTATACGGAATATGATAAGTCAAAAATAATTGAAGAAGAAATTATTCAACAATACGTTGCTAAAGGAAGTGATGTTGTGACAGTTTATCCAACCAGAGTGTTTGGGCCAGGTTTATTAAACGAAAGTAACTCTGTTACATTGATGATTTTACAATACTTAAAAGGGTCGTGGAGATTTAAATTATCAAATGGTAATGCCATTGGTAATTACTCCTTTGTTGATGATGTTGTGAATGGACATATAAACGCCATGCAACAGGGTAAAAAAGGAGCAAAATATATTATCGGTGGTGAAAACATATCCTATAATAATTTCTTTAATGAAATAGATAAATTCTTAGGAACAAGAAGAATGATGATAAACATTCCGGCAAATATTGCTCATTTATATTCGAAAATAGAAGAAGGATTGGCAAATCGATTTAATAAATACCCGGTTATTACACCTGGATGGGTAAAAATGTTTTTAGATAACTGGGCTTTTTCATCTGATAAAGCAATTAGTGAAATTAATTACAACATCACTCCTTTCCAAATAGCCCTTGAAAAGACAATTGATTGGATTAGGGAACGCAGAATAATTATCAACGAGTAGGATTGACAAAATGCAATTTTCAACTTACATGCAAATTATAGATGCAAAAACGGTTAAACCGGTTATCATTTTAATTTCCTCTACATTGTTAGTAGTACTTCACAGGTATTTCGGATCAATAGAATTTGCAATAAACCTATTTAAATCTGAAGGAACTTTTCTGCAACCTTCATACATGTTTGCATGTGCGTTTTTTCTGTTAGGATTGATTCCGGTCCTTATTATAAAATTTGGTTTTAATGAAAAATTAAAAGACTATGGATTAGCTATAGGAGATAGAAAAGCTGGAATTATAGCTCTTACTATTATATCACCACTCATTGTTATTGCTTTAATCTATCCAGCATCACAAACAACTGAAATGAGAAATTTCTATCCATTTGATCCATCTGCTCATTTATCAATTCAAAATTTTCTTCAATTAGAATTTTGGCGAGTGATATTATTTTATACAGCATGGGAATTTATGTTCAGGGGATTTATGCTTTTTGGAGTAAAAAAATATGTTGGAGATACAATGGCTATTTGCATTCAAGTTATACCATCTTGCTTATGGCACATTGGCATGCCAACCGGTGAAATTATTTCATCAATTCCTGGTGGAATACTTTTTGGCATTCTTGCTATTAGGACCAAATCAATCATATACCCGTTTATTTTACATTGTATTATTGGTGTTAGCCTGGATTTACTAATAATAGCAGCAAATTGAATGGACTGTAAAATGGTAAATAAAAAAATAAATAACGTAACACAGGCAATAGATTTAATAAGCATCATATTAGGCGCGTTCTTTTTATTGCTGATAATTTTATTTTCATATAAAATTGAAGAATGGATAGATCTATCACTAACAACTATTATCTATTTAATCGGGTACACTGTATCGTGCAGGGTGTTAAATCAAATCAAAAATGAAAAGATCAACTTAGTTATTCAAACAAGTGTTATACTTTTTCTCTTTTCATATTATTTCCAATTAGCTGGCAAACTGCAACACATTTTCTTTAATGGATGGTTTGATAATACTCTTATCTCGCTAGATCAATTACTGATTGGTACTGAAGCTACGCACCTGATGGAAGGAATTACAAATCCTGTTCTGACTGAATGGATGATGTTTTCATATACAGCATATATACCTTTACTAATTACCGTATCCTTTATCTGTTATTTTTCTGCAGGGATTTACTCATCCAGGGAATATCTTTTTAATTTGATCTTAACATATTCAATTTGCTATTTAGGTTTTATAATTTTTCCTGTGGCCAGCCCGTTATACCACTATTCTGAAGCATACAGTGTTCAATTAAATGGAGGATTTTTTGCTTTATGTGGAGAATTAATAAGAAAATATGCTCATTTTCCCGGTGGATCTTTACCGAGTCCTCATTGCGCCGCAACCACTATAATGGTTTTGTTTCTATTCAAGCATAATAGAAAAATATTTTACTGGCTGTTGCCTGTTTTTATTACTATTTATTTTTCAACAGTATATGGCAGATACCATTATTCATGGGATGCGGTTACAGGATTAATAACTGCATTAGCAGTTGTGAAGGTATCTCCAAAAATTCTTCAATACTTAACACTAATATTCGAACAGAAATTTTTCTCTGATGTAAAAGAAATAAAAACTGTATCAGCATTTCGAGGAGGATTAGAATGAAAGCATTAGTAACAGGAGGAACAGGATTTATAGGAAGTAATCTTATTGAACAGCTCGTAAATAAGAATTATGAAGTTTGTACAATCGCAAAAGATAATTTCCATATTGAATTTCTTAATTCATTAAATGTTAGAGTTCTTGAATATGATTTAAACAATCTTCCAGATTTGCATTCTGAACTTAGTGAAGTTGATTATATATATCATTTAGCAGGTGTAACAAGAGCTATTAGCAAAAATGATTATTATCTCGGTAATTTTTCTGCTACTAAAAATTTCTTGAAAGTTTGTAAATTAAGTTGTAAAAACCTAAAGAGATTTGTTTATTTAAGCAGCTTAGCAGCCGTGGGCCCTTCACTTGATGGTAATCCAGTTGATGAGGATACTCCCTACCATCCCGTTTCACACTATGGTAAAAGTAAAATGATGGGTGAATTAGAAGTTATTCGTTCATCAAATAGGTTACCCGTAACCATACTAAGACCAAGCTCTGTTTATGGTCCGAGGGAAAGAGATATTTTCGAATACTTCAAACTTGTAAAACGCGGGATAAAACCAATCATTGGTTTTAATCAGAAAAAATTAAATTTGATTTTCTGTGATGACCTTGTTAATGCAATAATCGTAGCTGGTGAGCATCCAAAATCAGTAAATGAAGTTTATTTTGTAGGAAGTGAACAAGCCTATACAAATCATCAAATTGGGGAAGCAATTGCACTAGCACAGAAAAAATCTGCGATTTGTGTAAGAATACCTCATTTTATGGTATATGCGATTGGTTTTGCAGAAGAAATATTGGGTAAAATATTAAATAAACCGGTCTTTTTGAATCGTCAAAAGGCCAGAGAATCAAAACAGAAAAAATGGGATTGTTCTGTTAAAAAAATTGAAAATGAAATTGGGTTTTATCCCAGCGTTTCTCTGCTGGAAGGTATGGAAAAAACCTTCGAATGGTATATCGCCCAGGAATGGTTATAATATTTCCACAATCTACATCTAACGGTTAATTCTACTCAATTTTATGATGAAGCAACTATTGTTGCTAACCAGTAATATGATTGACATTAGCAGTTTAAATAGCGAACTTCTTTCAGATATTTTACTCTGATTAATTATTTACAACTTTTCAGAGTTATAAGAACACCTTGAGAGAAACGTATTGAACAACGTTACTCCTATAACTTTCCAGAATATTGTGCTTCCCCCAAGGCGTGAAATCTTTAATTAAGTTAAGAAAACACATTATCTTAAACTATTTACATGTTTTTGACAAGATCATGACATTTTCATGACAACTCTTTCTATTTTATCAATTATTCTACTAATGAAATTAAATATCAATATCAAATATTGAATTATTTAAAAATTAATAGTTGTGAAGGAGTTTAAAATGAAAATAATATTTACCATAATAATCTTTATGTTAATAATCCCTGCATCACATTCTCAGAATTCTTTTCATCTTTCAGAAATCATACCTGAGAAATATTTGGCGTTAATTAAAAAACAATTATCCAAAACTGAAAATCCCGGAACCAATATGATTATCCCTGGTTTACAGTTTTATGAAAATATTTCAGAATCCACCAATCTGAGTGAAAACGGATTGTTGAGAGATTATACCTGCCAGTTTTGGAATGGAGTGAATTGGCAAAACGATTCGAGTGAGACATATCTATACAATTCAAATGATTTATTATCTGAAACAATGGTCAGAAATTGGATGAATAATAATTGGAGAGATTCATATAGATACAACCGTTATTACGATTCAGCGCTGAGGTTAAGTTTATTAATTGAACAGGATAAATCTACAGGTACATGGATTGATTCCTTAAAATATGTATATGAATATAATAATCAAGATCAGCTTCATACAAAAACATCTTATCACTGGTTAAATTCTAATTGGGAGAATTTTAGATTAACTACTTCCACTTATAATAATAATTTGCATATTCAGGATATTAACCAAAATTGGGATGGAAGTAGTTGGGTAAACTCTGGGAGAACAACTTACACCTACAACATAATAGGTAATCCAACAAGTAGCACTTTATCAATATGGATATTTGGTACCTGGATCAATCTGCTTAGGATTGTCTTATCCTATAATTCCGATGGCTTACTTGAAGAATTCAAACTACAATGGTGGGATTTTATATCCGGCTGGGCAAATCTTACCCGCGTAATCTTTTATTATGATAATAATTTTAACATTTATGAAAGCATAGCACAGGATTGGAATAGTGGAACTTCATCCTGGAAGGATTATGCGCGTATCACTTTAACATATAATCAGAATAATCTGGTTAATAAGAGCCTGGAAGAAGTGTGTAATCAAAACAATAGTTGGGAAAGGGAATCTTTAATAACGTACAGCTATGATGCAAATTTAAATCTTGAACAAAAACTTACTCAAATCTGGAATTCAGGGAATTGGGTAAATAGTAATAGAGAACTATTTAACTACATTATAACTTCTGTTAATGAAATAAGCAATCTTGCAAATGATTACTTTCTTTCCCAGAATTACCCAAATCCTTTTAACCCCAGTACAAAAATTAAATTTTCACTTCCCTCTTCTGGCTATACTACACTGAAAATTTATAATGCTCTTGGAATAGAGATAATAGTGTTAATGGAAATTGAATTGAGTGCGGGCACTTATGAAATTAAATTCAATGCTGAGAGATTACCAAGTGGGGTATACTTCTATAAACTTGAATCTGAGGGATTTACCGCAACTAAAAAAATGATTCTGGTTAAATAACGATTTCGGTACTTAAATAATGAGGTGTGTTATGAAAAAGATATTTTTTTTAACTTTAATGATATACGGCTTTGGATTTGGATTAGCACAGCAGGCAAGTAATTATTTTCCATTACAGCCGGAGGTTAGATGGGAGTACAAAGTTACTGTATTGGATTCATTAAACAATCCTATTGATACCCTCCATTACTACCGACACGACTTATTTTTTAGTGAAGTAAATTTTGAAGGTAAGCTTGCTAAAATTGTAAAAACAAAATCCGGTCCTAAGGAAACAATTCAGTTTCAGCCATATATAGATTCACTATTCTTTTACTTTTCCGGATCCACCGGTTACGAATATTTCAAATTAGGAATTATTAAAAATGTAATTCTGCTTCTTGATTCCCTAATATCCGATAGTACTTTTAGTGCTCTAAGCTTTTTTCAATCTCTAGAACAATGGTACCCCGTTTACAGGTTTGCTCAATCTATAAATGATGAATACACAATTCTTCAAATAGATACTACGATAACTATTGGCACACAGACTATCCCGCTTCGGCTTGAATATCTTGGAGAAAGATATCCAGATGAAACTATAGCAACACCAATTGGAACTTTTGAATGTAAAAAGTTTGCACATAAAATTGGTGTTAGCTATATAATTTATCTTCCACCTCCGCTACCGCCAATTGTTGTACCCATTCTTTTCCTGGAAGACTACGTCTGGATTACACAAGATTACTGGATAGTACATGGACTGATACCATCAACAGATGTTGACCTCTCATTATTAAATATCGATCCATTTTACATCCCGGGATTACTAACTGAACTTGACACTGTTGTAATCACCTCTATCAGACTCTCAAATGAATTTTATATTCCAAACCAAATTACATTATCTCAAAACTACCCTAATCCGTTTAACCCAGGCACAACAATAAAATTTTCTCTTCCCTTTTCTGGCTATGCAACACTTAAAATTTATAACACATTAGGTGAAGAAGTAGCCGTGCTTATTAATAAAGAATTAACAACAGGGACTTATGAGGCTGAATGGAATGCAAGTGGATTACCAAGCGGAATTTATTTTTATCAGTTAAAAACTGAAGGATTTATTGAAACTAAGAAAATGATATTTTTAAAATAAAGGTAACTATTATGAAATCTATAACCTCTTTATTACTCGTTTTTTTATTGCTTAGCACTGTAAATTTAACCCAATCCGTTTCAACCAGGAATGATATTACAACTACAGATTCGTTACCAGTCATTTATATACCGGGAATTATGGGCTCACCGCTGTACAATGATGTCAATAATGACGATAGGCTTGAAGATTTGGAAAAAGCCTGGTTTGGAATACTTCAGTTCCCCAGTATGTGGTTAGCTGAAAATGGTATTGATCCTGCTTCGAACGATTATAATATAAAGGTATCACCAATAAGAAACGATACCGCAAATACTTTAAGAGATGAATTAAATGAGGATCCTCTTGATTTATTCAAAGGTTTTTTTGATAACATGGAAGCGAATGGTTATGTCTTAGATGATTATGATGATATACATAATGAGGGTGAAAACTTATTTTGCTTCACTTATGATTGGAGAAAAAACAACACCTATAACGCTGAACTATTATCCGATTTTATAGACAGCGTAATTACCTGGACAGGAACTTCTACAGTTAACCTGGTTGGTCATAGTATGGGTGGAATTGTATCAAAAACCTGCATTAAGCTTTTTGATAATTCACGTATTTCTAAAATGGTATTCATAGGAACTCCACATTTAGGTGCGCCGGAAATTCTTACGGTATTACTTACAGGGAAACTATTTGATTGGCTTAATTTCTTTATAGCAAACGATTTAATAAGAAGTTTAGGGAGAAATCTGCCTGCCTGTTATCAGCTAATTCCAACAAGAAGCTATTTTGATTTCAATTTGAACAATGGTGTTTCAGATTCTGTTGATGTTTATTTAGAATGCTTTCAATTACCGGGAGGTAATTATGCAAATTACGATGAGATGATTATTTATCTTCGAAATCTTGTTTATTTATTCGGCGAGGATTTAAATGATGCTTTACTGGATAGTTCAGAATTTTTTAAAGAGTCTATCGATACTGTAGATTTTGGAAATGTAGAAGTCTTCAATATTGTTGGTCACAATCTCCTTACTATTGGAAAAAACAGTGTATATGAATTCTTGCCAGGAATAATTGCTATTGAAGATGAAAGAAATCTGAATGGAGATTACACTGTACCGGTAAGAAGTGCTGAGCTTATAAATGGTGAGATTTTCGAACATACGTATTACGTCAGAGATACAATTCATAGTGGCATTCCTTCTTCTCCCGAAACTCTGGAAATTCTCCTTGGAGTTTTTAATGATCCACAGATAACTTATTTCCCTCAATATGCCAATCCACCAATATGTTACAGAAATATAGTTACAAATGTAGATGTTGCAGACTATGATTATGGTATTATCAGTTCATTTTACCTTTCTCAAAATTTTCCCAATCCATTTAACCCTATGACTAAGATTGAGTATCGAGTTCCAGCTCTTAGTCACGTTACATTAAAATTATATGACATATTGGGAAATGATATTGCTACACTTGTTGATGAACAAAAATCATTCGGAATTTATGAACTAACTTTATTCGCTGGAAATCTCCCAAGCGGAGTTTATTTCTATCAGCTTAAATCAGAAAATTTTGTTGAAACTAAAAAAATGATTTTATTAAAATAATTAACAGAATACTAGTGAGGTGAGTTATGAAAAACTTAAAATTTGATATTACAATTTCTTTCTTGTTATCAATCATCTTTCTATTTACTGGCTGCGTAACCGTTCAAGAAACATTATACTTACGCCAGGCTGAAGTTACCGGCCCCATTGTTCCCTCGCCTATTCACATAACAGACAGCACTGATACGCCATCAGTTACATTTTCACCTAAGTTTACTTACAACACAACAAATTCACTAACAGGGGAAATTGCACAACTTGGTTCTTACTACGATATTGATACCTTGTTTACACCTTCTGAATACAGTCTGCGATGGGATATGGCTACTTTCCATGCCGGGCTTGATATGGATATCGCATTTTCAAATGTTTTTGCTATTTCTATGGGAATAAATTATTCATCACAAAATAATTTTAATGGATTTGGAGGAAATTTTGGAATTGGTTTTTTTGGTTATAACAAGGGTTCTGCTTTCAGATTTGATATGGGTTTACAAATTCAGTCTATGCAGTATGATGCTTTTACCGTAGTTATAAGAAGGGTTTCGTCTCATAGCGGAACTTCAGAATCTACTAGTTTTTATCATGATATTGGGAAATCAACACATTATGATCCATATTTCAATTTTACATACAACACTGCATTTAAGGATTGGCCGCTTAATTTATTTATCAGTGCCGGGTACAGCTTTCAAACAATGTTTAGTTTTGAACCCAGAACAGCATACTTAGGTTTTGGATCCACAAGTACTGATAATCGAGGAAGCAGTACAGCCGGATTTATAAATTTTACTCCGGGAATTTATTTTAATATTGATGAATCGAAGAGGATACTATTAGCACCACGATTTTTTATAGAAATGCAAACTACGGAAGCAAATCCGCAGTTTTTTATTTTCCCAATGATGCAGTTTGATTTTGTCCTATAATATGTTGTGAAGATCAAAATCATTTTTGAAGTTTAGTAGATGTGTAAATGAATAAAGGAATAAAATATGCTTATGATGCAACAGTTTTAACTTATGAACTATTTTTTTTACCGTATAAGAATACTATACCCACTAATAATAAAGAAATAATTAACAGTGAGATATATGGTGATAAGCCATACGCAGTTAAAATATCTCCGAAAAGCATACATACAATTCCAACTAAAATTGCATAAGGCAATTGAGTTCTAACATGATCGATATGGTTACACCCTGAAGCCATTGAGCTCAAAATTGTTGTATCAGAAATTGGCGAGCAATGATCTCCCCAAACACATCCTGCAAGAACTGAACTTATCACCCCATTTAATATTAGTGTACTCTCTTCAGGATTAAAGTTATGCATATCTGTTACGGTTGCTGCTAAAGGAATTACAATTGGAAACATAATTGCCATTGTTCCCCAGCTTGTTCCTGTTGCAAAACTTGTTGCACCGCAAACTGCAAATACTATTACCGGTAAAAATCTGGGATTAATAACATCACTTATTAAACTTATAATATAATCAGCAGTTTTTATTTCACTTGTAATTGAACCTATTGCCCACGCAAGTGTTAAAATAATTATTGCCAGGAGCATAGAACGAATACCAAGAAACCAGCTATCAATTGTTTCTTTTAGATTCATTATCCTCTGGCTCAAAATCATAATTGCTGCAATAACGCATGCTGAAAAGCTTGCCCACAGTAATGATTTATAAGAATCAGAGTTTGCAATTACATCCTGCAAATCATAATTAACGATTCCCTGTTCCTGTAGATTGTATATTCCTGTAAAAATTAATCCTACAATTGTACCAAGAATAATTACAAGAATTGGTATTACACCATTATACCATTTCGCTTTTTCTTCATTACCCAGAATTTCAGAACTATGTATTAAATCTTTTGCGACATCCATTTTTTCATTTACAATTCTTCCTTCTTTAACAGTTTGCATTTCCGCTTTGTACATTGCGCCAAAATCTCTATTAGAAAAAGCAATTAGAAAAACAAAAAATAACATTGCGATGGGATAAAAGCGGTAAGGAATTGTTGCTAAAAATGTTGTGTAACCATTTGCTTGAGAACCAATCATATTTAATCCATCCTGGATTAATCCTACCTCGTAACCAATCCAGGAACTTATAATGAACACGCTTGCAACAGGAGCAGCAGTTGAATCTACTATAAATGATAATTTTTCACGGGAGATTTTTAGTTTATCCGTAACAGGTTTCATAAGGTTTCCAACAACAAGGGTATTGGCGTAATCATCAAAGAAAATTATTATGCCGGATAGCCAAGTAGCTAACATTCCGGATTTACGGGTACGTGCAAACTTTGTAAGAACATTTGCCATCCCCCTGGTTCCTCCACTTCTTGAAATTAAACCAATCACTCCCCCGAATAATAGGGTAAATACAATTACCTGGATGTGCGAAACATCGCTTATTGAATTGATAACATATTTATCAACTAGGCGCAACAACCCTGTTAAAGGATTGTAATCATAAATAAATATTGCACCAATATAAATACCGAAGATCAAAGATATGATTACCTGTCTGAAGATTAATGCAAGTAGAATTGCTAGTAGGGGTGGAATTATACTTAATAAACCTGGTATAACTCTAATAACTTGTCGCGATGATTTAAAACCCTTAGCTTCAATTGTAAACTTTCCTGTTTCAGGAATATTTATTTCATCTGCAAAAGTACCATCACTTACTTTTAATATATACTCCTTAGTCTCTTCTTCTCCATAAATAAAAAGTGTAAGTTCATCTATTGAATCAGGGAAACTTTCACCTGATATTTTAAACTTTATATTTTCAAGAGCAATATCAGGTAAACTTATAACCTGTGCAGCCACTTGCACTGAAAAAAATAAAATTAAATGTAGATATAAATATTTTTTCAAACCGTTTATAAATATTGATAAACGTGTATCAGCTTAGTAAGTAATATAACCGCTTGATTAAAAATATCAAAAATAATCGCTATTTTTGCTTTAAATCCATTTAAAAGAAATTGAACATGAGATTATTTACGATCATACTATTTTTAATAATAATTTTTACTTGCTGTTCAGATAAACCTGAAATTCCTGAAAGCGGAGTTGTAAACGGCGAAATGCTTCAATCACTTGTTGTTGATGCATTATCTGGCAGTTTGGGTGCAAACAGACTTCTATCAGGTTTGATTGATGATGATTTTTCCGGAAGACAGGATTTCAACCAGCTAAAAATTGATAGTTTCTATCTTGAAGGAAGAACTTACTTTTCTATAATTATTGAGTATCCAAATCCTGAACTTAACCTATTTGCAGTTTATGATCAGTATCTGAAATTTTTTCTATTAGATAAATCACTTAACGGAAACATTACAGCTCGTTGGAAAAAACTTGATGATAAAAATTTGATTCTTCTTTCAGAAAAATTTATTTCCAAAGAAAATTTATTACTTGAAAGATTAACTCTTTATAGTATTACGAGTTCAACTGCTAACCTTTTCTTCAGAATATTCAATAAACTTGAAAAGGAAGGTAATGAATACTTCCAGACAATCACATCTATAACAGAAGACTATATACTTACAGCCATAACAGGTACAAGCAAAGCAGGCTTGTCTGTTAGTGCAGATACATTTTATTGCAATACAATTACAGGTGATTATTCTAGTCCAAATAATTTCTTTTATAATTTTATAAATGATCAGGTTAATGGTTATTTTTCTGAAATCTCAAATCCACAAATAATTTTCGATAGAGAAACTTCAGGCAGCCCAAAGCTTATAATGGATAAGAAGGGATTTGTTATTGGTGCAACCAAGGAATGGGATGAAATAACCAACTATGTTGTTAAAAATAATCTGAAAAAACCTTTTGCAGGATTCAGTTATATAAATAAATCACTTGGCGCTTCAGTTTCAATTATTAAATTACCGTTAGGATCATTTGCAGAACAATTTCTCAATGTGAAATTCGGAGATGCAAAAGGAACTAACTATAAAATAAGATCAACAGAAATTATAACCAGCGGTAGAAAAAATATTCAATATATAGAACATAATTGTGAAGGACAGAGATATCTTCTAATATTTGAAGCACCAAAAAGTAATTTTGACGATAATAAAACCATTTATACAACTTTAATTACTTCTTTCCGGATTGTCTGTTAAGGAACGGCAACAAAATGAAATATAAGGGGTAACCGGTTACACAAACTTATGCTTACCGCTGCTTCCTTCCGGACCTGACGGAGTTGGGCACTTATCTGTTAACCGGCACCCTTAATTTTAAACTTGGGATACTAAAATTCTAATTCTAAATTAATAATGCAAACTACTTTTTAATTAAATAAATGATTCTAAAATTTATTTTTTTGATCTTTTAATGAATTTCTCTCCCAAAACACTCCATCAGCGAAACCCTGTATTTCTTTATTGTTATCTGCAATATCCAGTCTTTTCTGTGCAAAACAGCAATATAACTCATCTATTTCTACACCTATAAATTTTCTTCCGAGTTTTTTCGCAGCAACAATCGAACTTCCCGAACCCACAAAAGGATCGAAAACTACATCACCTTTATTTGTACTAGCTAAAATAATTTTAGCAATTAATTTTTCAGGTTTCTGTGTAGGATGATCGGTGTTTTCGTACATAGACCAAAACGGAATCGAAATATCTGTCCAGATATTTGAAGGGAAAGTATCTCGGTAACTTTGTTTTCCTTTATCAATCCAATCCTTTGGTTCTCCATTAATGCTACGATAGGGAGCAATTACTCTTCTTCTAAGTTTAACAGCATTAATATTGAATGTATAATTGTTAGATTTAGTAAAAAACCAGATATCCTCAGTGCAATTTTTCCAGTTTGTTTTTGAGCCGCGGCCTTTTTCGCGTTCCCAGGTAATTCTGTTTCTTAGATTCAGATACTTTGATGCAACGTTAAATATTGCTGTAGAAGTTTTCCAATCACTACATATATAAACTGTTGCAGTATCTTTAAGCAAGCGTATCATCCGGCTTAACCAGGAATCAAACCATTTTTCATATTCACCAAAATTCATTTCTTTAAATAACTGATTATTGAATTTCTTGGTTAGATTATAAGGAGGATCGATGAATAACAGATCGACAGAACTATCAGGTAAAAAGTTTAATGCGCCAAAAATATCCTGGTTAATAATTTTATTTTCAATTTTTTTTAGAGATGAATTTGATTTCAGTTTTAATAATTTCTTCTTTAATACTGAACTCTCCTTTTCATTGATTACAAGTGTGCGGTTAAACGGGGCTCTCTGCTTATTTTTATTTTTCATAGGTTAAAATGGAATTGTATTTTATATCAGATCTCAAAATTAATATATTTCTCTTTTAACAATTGAAGTTCTGATACAATTTTATTTACGTGGATTTTAAGAGAGTGGGTTTGCGAAATAATATGATCATCTACAATTTCTTCTTCTCCTGCCAGTTCAAGTTCTTTACAATATTCAGGAATTGATTCAATTCCCAGAGTAAGTGTGCTTCCTTTTAATTTGTGTGTATAGAATTTTAATTTTTCAAAGTTTTTGTTTTCAACGGCAAAAGTTATTTCATCAATTATAACCGGTAATTCTTTTAAATAAATGTTCAGCAAATCAATAAAAAAATCAAGATCCTCCTGGTTTTGAATATCACCTAAAAATGTAATTTCAGTTTCTTTAATAATTTCAGTTTCAATTTTTCTTTCCCTGTATTCAGCAAGGTGTTTTTCCTTTTCTTCTTCAATAATATTCAGCCATTTTTCCAAAGCAGCTTCAAGTTCATCAATCCGGATTGGTTTATTAATATAATCATCCATACCAGCATCAATGCATAATTCTCTGTCGCCGAGCATCGAGTTTGCGGTCATTGCAATGATCTTCGGTCTGCGTCCGCTGGTTTTTAATTCCTTAATATGTTTTGTAGCTTCCAGTCCATCCATTTCCGGCATCAGCAGGTCCATCAGAACAATATCATACTCATTAGATTGAATAATGCTAAGTGCTTCAATACCATTTGATGCAAGATCTGTTGTGTAACCCAGTTTTTCAATTAACCTTGAGGCAACTTTTTGATTGACTGCATTATCTTCCACGAGTAATATTTTTAAAGATCTTTTAACATCATCAGAAGTAATTAAAGTTGTTAGAACTTCCTTATGTTGAACTGTAGATTCTTGAATTCTATTAAATTGTTCACTAAGTGTTTTATGTAGTTGTTTTCTTTTAATGGGTTTATAACAAAATGAAATAGATTCATTTGCAAATTCTGGAAGAAAATCCTTGGTGGTTGCTATTGGTATAACAAGTATAGTGGGTATTTTTATATTGTTCAAATAATGATGAACCATTGGATCAATTTTCTCACCCTCATTCTCACTGTTTTTAAGTTCCAGTATTATAGCATCGCACTTTGAATTATCTTTTACAGAATTGATCAATTCCTCAATATTCTCGAATGAAATTGTATCCATACCCCAATTATTAAGCTGATTAGTGATAACATCAACGCAACTTTTATTTTGCAACGAAATATGAAGTTTTTTCCCTTTAAAAATTGTTAGTTCCTCATATAAGTAAAAATTCGGATCGGAAGAAATTGATTCTGCCTTTATGTTAAAATAGAATGTTGCACCCTTCCCTTGTAAGCTTTCAACCCACATTTTACCATTCATTAATTCCGCGAGCCGTTTACTAATAACTAATCCTAAACCTGTTCCACCGTAACTCCTTGAAATAGATGAATCCACCTGGCTGAATGATTTAAATAATCTATCAATCTTATCAGGTGGAATACCAATTCCGGTATCCTTTACAGCAAATTGGATTTCATAGTTTTTATCTTCTAATTTTTGAGAAGTAACAGAAATGAAAATCTCACCCTGGTCTGTAAACTTTACTGCGTTACTAATAAGGTTGGCTAATATTTGCCTTAAGCGGGTAATATCGCCAATAATAGCAATTGGTGTATGTTTATCAATTGAATAAATGAGTTCTATATTTTTTTCAGCAGCTTTTGAAGATAACAAGTCTAAAGAATCTTCAATACAATCTCTTATATCAAATGATTCTTTTTCAAGTTCAAGCCTTTCAGATTCAATTTTGGAGAAATCCAAAATATCGTTAATGATTACTAAAAGCTGCTCACCGCTCATCCGTATCGTATTTACATAATCCTTTTGAATCTGATCAAGTACTGTATCCAGCAAAAGTCCGGTCATACCAATTACACCATTCATAGGTGTTCTTATTTCATGGCTCATTAATGCTAGAAATTCACTTTTTGCTTTAGTTGCATTTTCAGCATTTTTAACAGCAGCATCAAGTTCTTTGTTTTTTCGAATAAGCACATTCCTGAATAAATTTCTGCGAAGGACGGCACCCAACGTAGAGGCCATTGTTATAAGTATTGATTCCTCCTCATCACTCCATGTTCTATCCTCTTCCATTTCATCAAATCCAACAAATCCCCAATAAACTTCATCAATCATTATTGGTACAAGAATGATTGATTTGATATTTCTATCAACAAAAATTTCCTGCTTATCTATTGGAAGTTGTGAAATTATAAAACGCAGAGATTTTCCCTTTGAAAAGTTCTCATAAAAATCTAAAGATGAAAATCTTGAATAAGAAAGCTTTTGAAATTCTGGATTCAATATCTGTGCTTCAGTAGATTCAGAAGCCCATTCATACATTAAACTGAAAAATCTTTCATCTGTTTGCGGATCCATTTGGTGCTGGTAAATGTAAACTCTGTCAACGTCTGCAGCAACACCTAAAATACGTAATGCCTGATTAAATCCTTCTTCCTGATCTTTAGAGGATATTAACGCTTTAGTTGCGTTTGCAATACCATGCAATAGTCTATCTTGCTTTTCAATTATTTGCTGATTCTCCCGTCGTACGGTAATATCTCTAAAAATACTAAGTAAATATTTTTTATTATTAACCCGATAAATAAAGGAATTTGTAATTTCAAAAACTTTTATATCCCCGTTCCATAAATAACTAGTTGTTTCATACTTTGTTTTCACTTCATTGTTAATAAAACTACTGATGTATTTTCCAAGAATACCGGGTCCTGTTTTTTCATTATAAATTGCTGATATTGATTCTCCCTCTAACTCGTATGTTGATTTGCTAACCATATTCGCATATGCATTGTTACACATATAAATAACACCTTTTTCATCAGTGAGTCTCATTCCATCGTAAGAATTTTCCCAAACTGTTCGAAAGGTGTTCTCAGAAGTTCTTATTTTTTCTTCATCATCAATTCTTTTGGTAATATCTCTAATTGAACCTTGCCCAATTTTTTTTCCTTTATAATCTGTTACTCTACCTGTTATTTCCACAGGCACTTTAAACCCATTTTTATTGATTAATTCTGCAGTAAATACAATAACTTCCTTTTCTCTTAACAAGGCTGCCATAGATTTAAAGTACTCTGTAAGTTTTCCTTCAGGTATAAAATTAGCAAAAGATTTTCCAATTGCATCTTCAGTTTTATATTCTAAAAGTTCTTCCCAGGAAGGGCTGAGATAAAGTATTTTACCAGTACGAGAAATTCGAAATAATATATCAAGAGATGATTCAGTTAGCAGTTTAAGATTTGCGTTTATTTCTCCTAATGTTAATATTGATTCACTTAGGGAAGCAAGAAAATCGCTATATTTTTCAGGAAGAATGTTTTTTTCAATCAGCTTGTCTATCAATTCTCGCAGATCTTTGTAATCCACAGGATTTATCGAATTTATATTAAGATCCTTATTTTCTTCCATCATATAATATTTTGAAACTTCAATTCATCTATCATTACAATTTAACACTTTTGAACAAATTTAAACAAGTTAGTGTATTTTTTTAATCCAACAAAATGAGTACAATAATTCAAAATTTATACTATAATCACATAATTTTATAGCTATTATCTTGTTTACATGTTCCCATTTTTCTAAGTTTAGTGTTAATTTTTTAATCAATTTACAGGAAAAAATATGCCAAGAACAATTGTATCTATGCCCGGCGATGGCATAGGAAAAATAGTGTTAGAAGAATCCTTAAAAGTACTTGAAGCAGCTGGCTTTAAGGCAGAATATATTCATGGTGATATTGGCTGGGAATATTGGTGCAAGGAAGGAAATGCACTACCTGAAAGGACAATAAAACTATTAGAAGAGCATAAAATAGGATTATTCGGTGCAATCACATCAAAGCCAAAGGATGCAGCAGCTAAAGAGCTTGATCCAAAACTTGCTGATAAAGGATTTGTATACTTTTCTCCAATTGTTGGACTAAGACAACATTTCAATCTCGATGTTTGTATTCGTCCCTGTCAATCATTTAAAGGAAATCCACTTAATTTTATAAGAAGAGATGCGGAAGGCGGTTTTGAGGAACCTTTTGTCAATGCAGTAATTTTCCGCCAAAATACAGAAGGCCTGTATTCAGGAGTAGAATGGACTAACCCTCCAAAAGTTGTGCGTGATGCTTTAGAAACTCATCCTAAGATGAAGGCATTTAAACATGTTCCTAGTGAAGAGATGGCGCTTTCAACAAGAATTGTTTCAGTGAATGGATGTACAAGAATCATCACCGCTGCATTTGAGTATGCAAAAAAATTCGGTTACAAAAACGTTACAGTATGTGAGAAACCAAATGTTTTGCGTGAAACTTCCGGTATGATGTATCGGATAGCAAAAGAAGTTGCTAAGAATTATCCGGGTATTGACTTATGGGATACGAATATTGATGCACAAATGATGTGGCTTACAAAAAATCCTGAAACTTACGGAGTGTTAGTTGCAGAAAATATGTTTGGCGATATTATCAGCGATGGCTTTGCAGGATTAGTCGGAGGCTTAGGATTCGCCTGCAGCGCAAATATTGGCCAAGAAGTTGCTGTGTTTGAACCAACTCACGGCTCAGCTCCAAAATATGAAAAACTTAATCCATCCATTGTAAATCCAATCGCAATGTTTTTAAGTGCATGTATGATGCTGGATCACATAGGTGAACAGAAAATTGCAAAAAAGGTCAGAAACGCAATTGCAAAAGTAGTTGAAGAGGGAAAGGTTAGAAGTTACGATATGATGAAACTGCGCGGTGGTGCAGATGCAATTAGTAAAGGTGCTGCAACAACACAGGAGATAACTGACGCAGTAATTACAAACTTTCGTGAGGATAAAATGAAAGAAAAAGTATTGAAAATCTGGCCGGAAATTAAATGGATAAAAGATAAAGAACTTAGAGAAAAAACTCTCGATTGCTGGGTTTATGCAATTGAAAATTCAGTTCTTTCTCCTGAAGATCTTGAAGTAATACCATTCTCGCTTTTAATTAAGGATTGCAAAATCACTTTTATGAATCACAAAAGAACTTGTGTTCAACTTTCTGTAGATATTGCAAAAAGAATGAAAGAAAATTTTGGTGAAGAAATAAAGATAAATACGGATTTACTTGTATCAGGAGCAATACTAATCGATGTAGGTAAGTTAATTGAATATGATAAAGTTGATGGGAAACTAACAACCAGCAAAGCGGGAAAACTTATACGCCATCCTTTCAGTGGAGTTGCAATTGCAGATCGTTTTAAGTTACCACCTGAAGTTCAGCATATAATTGCATATCATGCTAAAGAAGGCAATGATGCAAAACGGAGTGTTGAAGCAATCATTGTCCATCATGCAGATTTTGTTTCTTTTGAACCGTTTAAAGCTTAGGAGTCCTCGATGCCACAAACCTTAACTGAAAAAATAGCACAAAAATATGCAGTAGGTTTATCACCTTATCAAGAAGTTCATTCAGGTGATTACATCATGATCCAGCCTGCCTATGTCATGACACATGATAACACTGGAGCAGTAATTCCAAAATTCAAATCAATCGGTGCAAAAAAACTTTTTAATCCAAGACAGGTTGTTCACACACTCGATCACAATGTTCAGGATAAAAGTGAAAAGAATTTAGAGAAATACAAAAAGATCGAAGAATTTTCTAATTCGATGGGCGCTGATTTTTATCCTGCCGGAAGAGGAATCGGGCATCAAATCATGTGTGAGGAAGGATATGCCTTTCCCGGAACAATGGCTGTTGCTTCAGATTCACATTCAAACATGT
Source organism: uncultured Ignavibacteriales bacterium (assembly GCA_963714405.1). Taxonomy (GTDB): domain Bacteria; phylum Bacteroidota; class Ignavibacteria; order Ignavibacteriales; family Ignavibacteriaceae; genus JAZGGS01. Next base: position 249,627 of record CAVQOH010000006.1, read on the forward strand.
ACGGCGGATTGGGGTGTCTGGGAACTCCTATTGTTCGAACTGATGCCGCGGCAATTTGGGCAACTGGAAAATCCTGGTGGAAAGTTCCGCCAATTGCCAAAGTCGAATTAACGGGAAAACTTCAGAAAGGTGTAGCCGGAAAGGATGTTATTATTTTTCTATGCGGTTATTTTAATAATGATGAAGTTCTTAATCACGCAATAGAATTTACTGGTGAAGGCGTAAAGCACCTTTCAATTGAAGAAAGACTGACCATTGCAAACATGACAACTGAGTGGGGTGCTCTCGTCGGATTATTTTCCATTGATAAAAAAACAATAGAATGGTTAAGGGAAAGAGATAAATATATTAAGAAAAGAGGACTTGAAGGAGTTCCCTCGGATAAAGACGGTAACGGAAAACATCCGAGAATAAATGATACAAGAATTAACGAATTAGAAAAAACCAATTTAAACTCAGACGTAGACGCATTTTATTCGAAGGAATTGAATATAGATTTATCAACAATCGATCCTTATATATCCGGACCCAATTCCGTTAAAGTGATGAATTCCGTTTCCGAACTCAAGAGGAAAAACTTAAAGATTAATAAAGCTTATCTCGTTTCCTGCGTTAACAGCAGACTGGACGACATCAAAGAAGCCGCAGAAGTTGTAAAAGGTAAAAAAGTAGCAGAGAGTGTTGAGTTTTATATTGCCGCAGCATCGAGTGAAGTTCAGAAAGAAAGTGAACTTGCTGGTTATTGGCAGACATTGATCGATGCAGGAGCGAAATCTTTACCACCCGGCTGCGGACCTTGCATAGGTCTGGGAACCGGTTTGCTTGAAGATGGAGAAGTTGGAATCTCTGCAACCAACAGAAACTTCAAAGGAAGAATGGGTTCACCAAACGCGTTTGCATATCTGGCTTCAGCTGCTGTTGTTGCAGCGTCTGCTGTTGCAGGAAAAATTGATTACGACTGGAAGAATGGGAACAAACAAATCAAAGCTGAAATTAGAATCAATAAAAAATCTTCTACTAAAAAATCTTCAGTGAAAGTTCTATCTGATTTTCCTTCTGTGATTGAAGGTAATCTTTTATTCTGTCATCAGGATAATCTGAACACGGATGGGATTTATCCAGGAAAATATACTTATATGGATGACTTCACTCCAGAGCAGCAAGCGGGAGTTGTAATGGAGAACTACGATCCTGAATTTGTTAAGATTGCCAAAAAAGGTGATGTTGTTGCAGGCGGATTTAATTTTGGAACTGGAAGCTCACGCGAGCAGGCTGCGACTGCATTTATATATAAAGGAATTGCCTGTGTAATTGCTGGTTCGTTTAGTGAAACATATGCACGTAATGCAATAAACAACGGATTTTTAATTATCGAATGCTCTGATTTAGTTAATGATCTAAAAGCAAAATACGATAAAGAAAAATTAACTGTCCAAGCAAATAAAAAAGTAAAAATTGATTTTGAAAATTCTTTAATCACTTTTGATGGGAATGAATACACAATTGATCCTGTTGGTGAAGCTGCACAGGAGTTGATAATCACTGGTGGATTGGAGAATTGGGTGAAGAAGAATTTATAACAATTGTCATCCCGAAATTCTTTCAGGATATTTAAAAGATTTTGAAATAGAATCAGGATGACATATAAAATAAGAGGAAATAAGAATGCAAAACTCAATCTCACGTCAAATAGCAGAATTTGCAATCAAGCTTAAATATGAAGACTTACCAAAAGAAGTCGTTAACGAAGTAAAAAGATATCTTTACGATTCCATCGGTTGTGCGTTCGGCGGTTATCATACAAAAGATGTAAACATCATCAGGGATATTTACAAAGAGATGGGGGGTAAAGGAGAAGCGACCGTAATTGGATTTGGTGATAAGCTCCCGGCTGTCAATACAACTTTAATAAACTCTCTGATGATACGTGCACTCGACTTTAATGATATCTACTGGAAAGAAGATCCTTCACACCCATCAGACATCATTCCTGCAGCACTTTCAGTTGGTGAAATGGTCGGTGCTTCGATGAAGGAAGTCATTACGGCAATCGTTCTCGCTTATGAATTTGAACAACGACTCTGTTTGTTCGCATCACCGGGAGTTCGTGAACGAAAATGGCATCATGCAACCCTAACACAATTTGTTTCTCCGATTGTTGCCGGTAAAATGCTTGGATTGAATGAAGATCAAATGGTAAATGCGATCGGAATAAGCGGAAGTCACAATCATACAATAGGCTGTCCAACTGCAGGTAAATTAACGATGATGAAAAACACTGTTGATCCGATGGCAGTTCAAAGTGGTGTTTTCGCTGCAATGATGGCAAAAAGAGGTTACAGCGGAACGGAAGCGGTCTTCGAAGGCAAGGAAGGATTTATGGATACTTTCCTTGGATGGAATGCAAAAGAGCAAAAGATTGAAGCTGTGAGTATGAAAGGAAGAGATGGAACCTCCGAATGGAAATGGAATATTGATAAACTGATTGACGGGTTGGGTGAAAGTTATAAAATAATGGAATGCAGTATGAAAGCATTTCCGACTGAAGCTTTAACACATACTCATCTTTCCGCAACACTGAATGCTGTTACAAAAAACAATATCACTTACAATCAAATTGAAACTGTTACGCTTACTACACTTGCACAGGCTTATGATATTCTTTTTGATCCACATAAGTATCGTCCCGAATCAAGAGAAACCGCTGATCACTCACTCCCCTATTGTATTGCTGCTGCTTTAGTTGATCACAAGATAACCACAAGTTCGTTTAGCGATGAGAAGTTAAAAGATCCGAGAATCTGGGAAGTTATTGATAAGATTAAAGGTGAACCTTCACAGGAATTTGAAAAAATGTTTCCTGCAAAACAACCAAGTAAAGTTGTTGTAAAGACTATTGACGGAAGAAAGTTTGAAGAGTATCTTGAATATCCGAAAGGTGATCCGAGAGAACCGATGACGATGGAAGACCTTGAAAATAAGTTTGAAGGATTATCAGAGAAACTACTTGCAGCAGGAAGAAGAAAGGAAGTGAAGGAAGCAATCTTTAGTGCTGAACAGTTAACAGCAAAAGAGTTTATGAAAAAATTGAATGTATAATTACGAATAGCAAGCTGATGACGCTGATTTTGCAGATCAGCACAGATCAGTTCAATCTGTATCATCTGTGTGCTATTATTCTCAATACTTTAAATTGACTATTATGAAACAAATAATAAAATCATCTGCTGGACCAAGAGGAGAATCCGTTCGTTCCGATTGCTACGTAGAATTAGAACTAAAAGAAAGCGGGGACATAAAACTTAATCTCCAAAGTAAAGTTGAATCGATGTATGGAGAATCAATCCGTGAACTCATTCTGGATATGTGCAAGTTCTTCAATCTCAAAAATGCGAAGATTGTAGTTGAAGATCACGGAGCACTTTCCTTCACAATTGCAGCTAGATTTGAAACTGCAATCAAAAGAGCTTTGCCGAGAACAAAAAAAGAATTTCTTCTCCCCTTTTCAAAAAAATCGACTTACAAAACTAGAAAAGACAGGTTAAGACGAAGCAGATTATATCTTCCCGGCAACGAACCAAAATATTTTGTTAATGCCGGATTGCATGATCCGGATAGTTTAATTCTTGATTTAGAGGATAGCGTAGCTCCATCGCAAAAGGATGCCGCACAGTTGCTTGTCAGAAATGCTCTTCGTGCGGTAGATTTTTATGGAAGTGAAAGAATGGTTAGAATAAATCAGCTTCCAAAAGGTTTAGATGATTTGAAATTTATTGTTTCTCATAACGTTCACGTAATTCTTATTCCAAAATGTGAATCTGCTGAGCAGGTAATTGAAATCGATAATGAAGTTCAAAAGTTAAAAACTCAACACAATGTAAAAAATATAATTTACTTCATGCCCATAATCGAAAGTGCAATGGGTGTGATTAAATCTTATGAGATTGCATCCGCATTAAAAAATAATTGTGCTCTCGCAATCGGATTAGAAGATTATACAGCCGATATCGGGACTCAAAGAACTGAAAAAGGGAAAGAAAGTTTATTCGCCAGAAGCATGGTTGTGAATGCAGCGCGAGCAGCTGGTATTCAACCAATTGATACAGTTTACTCAGATGTTTCAAATATGGAAGCATTGAAACAAAGTGTTCTTGAGGCCAAATCACTTGGTTTTGAAGGCAAAGGATGTATTCATCCTCGACAAGTAAAAGTTGTTCACGAGGCATTCGCTCCAACTCAAGAAGAAATTGAAAAAGCTAAAAAGATTGTGAACGCGTTTGAAGAAGCAGATAAAAAAGGATTGGGGGTTGTTTCAATCGGGAGTAAGATGATTGATCCGCCTGTGGTGAAACGTGCACAAAAAACTATCAATCTTGCTTTACTAAACAATCAGATCAGCAAAGATTGGAGAATGAAATGAAGTTAATAAAAAACGCCGCAGGAAGATTAGTTCCAACAGAGGTAAACGGACAGGAGCAAATTCCATTTAAAGGTATAAATAAATATAAACCAACTGGTAATAAAGCAAAACCACCAATAAGAAGCTGCAAAGATTATCCGACTAACGGCAACAAGGTAGCAAAGGATTTAAAGACTGCATTAAAAAAAGCCGGATTGAAAGATGGAATGACAATCTCAACACATCATCATTTAAGAAATGGAGATGCCGTTACAAATATTCTTTTTGATACAATCAAAGAAATGGGAATAAAAAATATCCGATGGTATCCTTCTGCATCTTTTCCCATTCATTCTCATTTAATAAAATACTTGAAAGACGGAACGATTCATCACATAGAAGGAAGTATGAATGGTCCACTCGGAAAATTTACTTCAGAAGGAAAGATGAAAGGTGTTGGAGTTCTTCGTTCTCACGGCGGAAGGTACCAGGCAATTCAGGATGGTGAAGTTCATATCGATATTGCCGTCATTGCCGCACCTACTGCTGATCCATTTGGGAATGCTACCGGAGACCAGGGAAAATCCGCCTGCGGGTTGTTAGGATTTGCTCTTGCTGATTCTGAATATGCCGATCGTGTAATTATTGTGACCGATAACTTAGTTCCATTCCCCTGCGTGCCGTGGCAGATACAGGGAAACAATGTTGATTTTGTTGTTGAAGTAGATTCGCTTGGTGATTCTTCCAAAATAGTTTCGGGAACAACTGAAGTTACTAAATCACCAGATCGTTTATTGATTGCTGAATATGTTGCACAGTTTGTGGAAGATTCAGGAATAATGAAAGATGGTTTTTCATTTCAAGCCGGTGCGGGAGGAACAGCACTAGCATTTGCTCTGTTCCTAAAAGAAAAAATGAAGAAGAAAAATATTAAAGCGAGATTCGTGCGTGGTGGAAGCACAAAATATTTAGTTGAAATGCTGGAAGAAGGGATAACTGATTACATTCTCGATGGGCAGACATTTGATCTTGAAGGTGTGAGAAGTATGCACGATAATGCGAACCATATTAATACATCTCCTTTTACAAGTTATAATTTTCATGGAAAAGGAAATTTTGCATCAATGGTTGATGCAGTTGTATTAGGAGCAACCGAAGTTGATGTAAATTTTAATGCAAATGTTGTTACACATTCTGATGGATTGTTATTGCACGGAATTGGTGGATGGCAAAATTGTCTGTTTTCAAAATGCACGATACTTGCAATTCCATCTTTCAGAGATCGCATTCCTGTTATTGTAGATGAAGTTACAACTCTGGTTGGACCAGGAGAACTGATTGATGTAATAGCCACTGAGAGAGGACTCTGTATAAATCCAAAAAGAAGGGATTTGATGAAAACTCTAAAAAACTCTTCCCTGCCAATTATTGATATTAAAGATTTGAAAAAAGAAGTTGATGAAATCTGCGGAGGCAAACCATCAAAACCAAAAGTGAACAAAGATCAAATTGTTGCAATAATTAAATGGGTTGATGGAACTGTGATAGATTCTGTATATCAAGTAATAAAATAAATTAATTTGGCGGCTTAAATTTATTTAAACCTCCGCCTGAAGTAGTAATCCAAACTGCACCAGAGAAATCCCTGACAGAAGCAATAGTCTGATCAGAAGAGATTAAAGAATTTAAAGTATTGAAAAACTGAATATTGTTTTGCATATCATACCATGCAAAACCCTGCTGCGAGCTGATCCATTTATTGTTATGCTCATCAATCAAAATATCGCTTACAATATTATCTGCATTACCAATAAAATTATTTGTAAACATCGTCCCATCAAAATAAGAAACACCGCTTCTTCTCCCGCTATCCGGAAGGTGGCAAAACCAAACATTGCCAAACTGATCAATATCAACAGAGGAAATTCTATTTGTTAGGTAATTGTAAACTGAATCAGGATAATAAATAAATGAACTATCAATTAGAGAAACAATTCCAAATTCTGATGTCCCTATCCAAATTACCCCATTATTATCAATCTTAAAATCGTTAACCCAGATTCTCAATTGAGAATCATTAAACATTTTCCAGGTAACACCATCAAACCTTGCAAGACCTCCGGAAGTTCCTATCCAGGCTACATTCATATTATCAAATTGTATTGCATTAACAAGATCAGTGGGAATATCTGAATTTAATTGATTATACGTGATCCACGAAGCTCCATTGAATACTGCTAATCCTTTGTTTGTGCCAATCCAGATATCATTGTTCGGTGAAATCGTTACAGCATTAACAATATTGCTTGGTATGGATGAATTAATTGTATTAAAGTTTATGAACTCGCTTTCATCGTATTTAATCAATCCTGCTGTTAATGAACCTATCCATTTGATATTATTATCTATCGCAATATCTGTTAATACATTTGATTGAATACCCGAATTGAAAACCTGGTAATCAATCCAAACAGAAGTATCCCGCAGTTCTTCAAAATAAATATTTGTTTTACTGCTTTGTACAATTGCATCAAATTCAACTTCTCTATGGTTTTCTTTTCTGTATTTTATTTTATAAGCTGCAGGAAGAAGATTGAGAAAGGTATCAGGTGTTACACTATTTTGCAAAATGCTATCGAATAAAATTGATGCACCCGGTGGATTGGAATATAATGCAAGGTTTCCAAACATTGATGGGTTTGCAAAGTAGTTAATATCAACTGTGGATTTCATTTCTTCTGTAACTGAAACTGTAACAGTTGTATCCTTGTAATATTTTCTTTTAAGGGTTATCTCATAAACTCCGGGTTCTATAAATGTTATGCTATCCGGCGTTATTCTACCTGTGTTTTTTCCATTTTGATAAATTGTAAATCCAGGTGGAGATGAATTTATATATATAAATCCCTGAGGAGTTGGCTCAACAGTGCTGCGTGATACTTCTTTATCGCATCCTGTTAAAAATAAAACTGATATAGTTGCAGTTAGAAAGAAAAGTAGGCTGAGTATTTTATATATATTTTTTGTCATGCTATCATTTAAATTCTATTACTGCACTTGTATAAAATTGTATCCAAAAGATTCAATATAATCTCTGTAAAATCTAATCCTGTTATAATTCTTCTTTGAATAGGAGCCGAAGATTCCTGAACCCCCGTCAATGTTTGTATAATCAGAAACGTTTACAGAAACAGTAAAATCATCGAATGTCTGGTTAGTTGAAGAAACATACCTTGAGGCAGGAAGATCAAAGGCAATTAAATCAAATAAGGGAAATTCGTAAATTGAAAAGTTACTTTTATTCGGATCTCCATCGGATATTTCTTCAAGTGCCCGGGTTACAGCATCCATATTATAAATGATTGTAGATGCGTCATCAGGCACAGGATAAACAGCTTCATACTCATTATTTTTAAGAATATATCTAACTGGTATTTCTTTCTTTTTATCCACCTGAGTGCCGTTAATAAGTTGTTTGTATTTAATCTGAAATCTTGATGAGAATATTGTTCCTTCACTTTGTGGTGCCCATAAAAACTGCACAACATTTCTATTAACAGGAGGAATCAGTACTGTACTTTCATCATAAAATAAAATTTCACCAGGAGTTTTTGATTTGGCTCTTAATCTCTTACCATTTTGCAGCAGAACTTCAATTTCTATATTCTTATTTGGTTTTACTTTAAAACGGTTGCTAAAGTAAAAATTAAAACGGGTATTGTACCTTGTTGTATCTGCTCTAACAGTTGAAGAATCTTTAAATAAGTAAACAGAGTCTTCGTACCATACTCTTATATCTGCTCCAACAATTGCAGGATCAACGGGGCTGGATGAATTAAATCCGCCGGGAGTATAACTACGGGTTAAAAGTGCAACCTGGAATGAGGAATCACTTTTTAATATGCAATTGAGTGCGTAACTTTCTCTGTAATCAGCGTACGGATTAAAGTCTTCATCACAACCAATAAAAAGTAAAATAATGGTTGATAGAATAATAAATTTATTTATCATATTTCCAATTTTAATGTTGCTGTGAAAAGGAATGGAAGCATATTTACCACTTCGTTTGTGTTCCTGTTATAATAAAAAATATTTGCACGGTTATACACATTTACCGCACTCAAACCAATTTCGATATTTGATAACCATAACCTGAGTCGTTTAACCAAACTCAAATCGAGCCGATGGTAGGATGGTAATCTTCCAAGATTTCTATCACCTAAAATTGAATATGGAAGCAGTTCTCCATTTTGAATTTGAGTAGAATGTATGTTGTTTAAATAAAACTTATCGTAATATCCAATCAATTGGGTAAAAGGATAACCTGAAGCAAAATTCCAAACAGTACTAGCAATCCACCCAGAACCAATATTCAATTCTAAAATAACATTGCCTGAATGTCTTGTATCATAGCGTGGATAGTAAACCCAATCATCAAATTGTTTATAAGCCCAGCTTAATGTGTAAGAAGTTGTAATATTAAGTGGTGATAAACTATAATTTAGCATAAATTCCCAGCCAAAAGATTCTCCTGATCCGGAAATTAAATCTGGATCTGAAGCTAAAAATTTTTGATCATTTATTATTGGCAAGTTTTTTAAATCTTTATAATATCCTTCAACTGAAAAATTGATTCCATCTGAAATACTTAGATCCAAACCAACATTATAATGTATAGCTTTTGCTGGTTCTAAATAATCTGGCATTATTATCCATGGCTCAAAAGGAAGAATAAGCTCATCTTCATCTGATAAAGTTGTAATCTCCTGAATAAAAATTCCTGCAGCAGCTTTTAAAGTGATGAATGGAAGAATCCTGTAAGTTAAACTAACACGCGGTTCAATTTTGCCGCCGCCATTATTATTCAAACCAGTTATGTTTAGCCTTGCACCAAAATCAGCTCCAAAATTATCATATCTTAGGAATTTATATTTTCCATAAATTGCCAGTTTGCCTGCGAATTTTTCCAGATTACTTTTTGCACCTACCTGGTTCTGCTGTGTGAATTTCGAGTCCAGTATTTTAACTTTAAATCCTGCTTCAATTTCATCCTTCGTATCAAAAACTGCATTCAAATCAAAGTTAAAACTGAAGTCATTCAACTTATTAAATCTTGGTTTTAAGGTACTTAAATTAGGATCAACTTCACCCTCAAAATTGCTAATTGAAAAACCTAACCGTGAATAAAGCGGTACATCATAAACTTGCAACCATTCAAATCCGAACAATTCATTTTTCCATTTAAAACTTTCCCTGGTAGGATCGCTGTATTCTATCTCATCACTACTGAGTAAACCAAATATTGAGAACTTTGCATTTTCAAAAATTTCTTTGCTCGAATAATTAAGTTTGAATGAGAGATCGTAAAAGTCTATTGGAACAGTTTTTTCATTTAAAAAATTCTTTAAAACATCAGTGTTATGGCTTTTCCTAGCAGTAACTATAAAGGATCCATTTGGAATAGGTCCTTCAACGAGTGTTTTAGCAGTTAAAAAACTTGCTGAACCCTTAAAACCAAATCTATTTTTATTTCCATCCTTGCTAACAATGTTCAGCACTGATGATAATCTTCCACCATATTCTGAAGTAAAACCACCTTTATAAAATTCTATGCTATTTATCATATCAGGATCAATTGTGCTGAACATACCAAGAGAGTGGAATGAATTATAGATTTCAACTCCATTAAGTAGTAAAAGATTTTGATCACTGCCTCCACCCCGGACATAATAATAACCCGAGACATCACCAGTTGCACTAACACCGGGAATAAATTGAAGTGATCTTAAAACATCAGTTTCAATCCCCTTGGGTAATACTTCCAACTCTTTTATTGAAATTCTTTCAAGACTGAGATCTGTTGCATTTTCTTTTATAATTTTTTCGCCGATCTTTTCAATAGTCTGAAGCTCAATGCTTAAAGGGGTTAGCTCAACATCTATGTGAGTAATTTTTCCGGGTAGAATTTCAACGTTAACAGTTTTACTCTGATATCCAACATATGAAACCAAAGCATCGTAACTTTTATTTGAAGGAAGATTATTTATTAAGAAAAGACCCCGCTCATTTGTAGGTGCACCAATATTTAATTCTTCAATATAAACATTGCAAAAAACCAGGGCTTCACCGCTCGTAGAATCAGTTACAAATCCGCGCAGTTTACCATATTCCTGCGCCATAGAAGTACTTGAAAATTGTAGGATTGCAAGTGATGCAATAAGCAGAAAAAAACAATAGATTTTAAAACGCATTAATCAACGAAAAAAACTTAAATAAATTTTAAATAATCGGGAGTGAAATATATACCTTTTACTCAAGATTTCACACACTAATTTACTACCAAATAAATCTCAGAAAGTAAATTTCATTCTGCTAAGGTTGAAATATTTCCAGGATCAACACCAAGTGCTTTTGCTCTTAATACCCTTCGCATAATTTTACCGCTTCTTGTTTTAGGAAGTGATTCTACAACTTCAATATGTTCAGGCTTTGCTATCGGTCCCATTTCGTGCCCAACATGTTTTCTTAATTGATCTATCAATTCATCTGTTCTTTCATAACCACTGCGCAATATTACATAGGTATATATTGCATTACCTTTAACATCATGTGGCAAACCAATTGCTGCAGCTTCTGCAACAGCAGGATGACTGACTAAAGCACTTTCAATTTCAGCAGTTCCTAACCTATATCCAGAAACTTTAATCACATCATCAACTCTGCCAATTATCCAGTAGTATCCATCTTCATCTCGTTTGGCGGAATCACCTGTAAGATATTTTCCTTTAAATTTACTCCAGTATTGTTCGACAAATCTATCTGGATCATTCCAAATTGTTCTAAGCATTGAGGGCCAGGGATTTTTTATCACAAGATAGCCCTCTTCCCCAGATTTTACAGGTTTACCATTTCCATCCAGTATATCCATCTTTAAGCCGGGGAATGGTTTTGTACCTGAACCTGGTTTTAGCGGTGTACAGGGCATTGGCGTAATCATAAACATACCGGTTTCAGTTTGCCACCATGTATCCATTACCGGGCATTTTTCTGCTCCGATTACTTTGTGGTACCACTTCCAAGCTTCCGGATTGATTGGTTCACCCACACTCCCCAGTAATCTTAATGAAGAAAGATCGTGTCGTTTCGGCCACGCTTCACCAAAGCGCATTAAACCCCGGATGGCGGTAGGAGCTGTGTAAAGTATATTTATTCCATATTTTTCAATCATCTGCCACCAGCGGCTTGGATATGGATATGTTGGTGCACCTTCGTACATAAATGAGGTTGCTCCATTTAAAAGAGGTCCATAAACAATATAGCTGTGTCCTGTAATCCATCCCGGATCTGCAGCACACCAAAATCTATCTTCTTCATGAATATCAAATACATATTTTAGTGATGTGTATGTACCAACCATGTAACCGCCGTGAACATGTAAAATTGCTTTTGGTTTACCGGTTGTACCAGATGTGTAAAGTAAAAACAATGGATCTTCTGAATCCATTATTTCAATATTTTCCTCGTTGTTTGCAATTGGAAGAGACATAAGCTCATGGTACCACATATCCCTTCCCTCTTCCATGTTTATTTCATGCGCGGTTCTTTTAACAACAACTACACTTTCAACAGTTGCAGCTCGCTGTAAAGCTTCATCTGCTATTTGCTTAAGTTCAACTATTTTGCCTCTTTGATATGCTCCATCTGCAGTAATTAAAATTTTAGATTGGCTGTCTTCAATTCTTTCATGAAGCGCTTCAACAGAAAATCCTCCGTAAACAACTGAATGAATTGCACCAATTCTCGCTGTTGCTAACATCGCAATAACTATTTCAGGAATTCTGCCCATATAAATTGTAACGCGATCACCTTTTTTTACACCTAGACTTTTTAATACGTTTGCAAACTTTTTAACCTCGCGGTGAAGTGCAAAATATGATAGCGATTTAAATTCACCTCTTTCGCCTTCCCATAAAAATGCAAGTTTGTTTCTTCTTGGTGTCTTAAGATGAACATCAAGACAATTGTAGCAAATGTTTGTTTTGCCATTAATAAACCATGTGTAGAAAGGTTTTTTTGAATCATCCAAAACCTTTTTCCACTTATTAAACCAGTGAAGATTTTTTGCCTCCTTTTCCCAAAATTCTTCGTAATCTTCTTCCGCTGATTTATAAAGTTTATTACAATCTGCATTTGAATATTTTACAATTTCATCAGTTGGATAGTAAACTTCCCCCGAAAGTTTTTGCTTAGCCATAAAACTTCTCCTGCCTTTTTATTTATTTGATGTTAAACTCAGTGGAAATAACAATGAGGTAAAATTACTTTAACGTGGAATCTAAGAGTTGAAAATTAGATAACCAAATTTTTTGAAAAAATTATTCTTATTCTTGGTTATTTAAAAAATTGCCACACCGTAAAAAGATGTGGCAAATAATTTAAATCGGTGTTGTAAGTAGAATAAAAATCAGCCGTTACTTTCAATTAACTTTTCAGGTGTGACTATTACTCCATATTTTTCCTTCAAAGTTGAGAGCCCTTTATTCCATTCATCATATACCTTGAATAACTGTTCAGGAAGATTTTCTTCTTTACCAAATTCTTCCTTCTGAAGAGAAATTCTACTCTGAATTTTTTCAACATAAATTGAGAATTGTTTATCATAAAGTTCTTCAGAATAATCTTTCTTAATAATTGAAGAAAACAATTCTTTTAAATCTTCATATTTTGGTATAAATCCAATTGGTGTATCAATAGCCTGAACATCACTATGAGCAAATTTACTTAACCAGGTTAACCATACTTTGACATCACGTTTTTCGCCAAGCAGCTTTGTGGAGGTTCCTCCTCTTGCAGCATCTGTAAGAAAGTAATTTAAACCAGCCAATATAGGACGACCTGCTTCAGACAATTCTTTATGATTATAAACATCAAACTGGTTTTTCATATAATCAGCTAAAGCTCCTGGAATAAATGGTGCATTTGCCCAAGGCTGCCTTTTTACACCTGTTGCTCCGACTTCAGTAGCAGTTGCCGCTGAAACAATTGAGGCACCAATTACAACACCATGATCAGCATTTTTTCCAACCCAAACAGGTGGCATTGTATCTGCATCCCTACCGCTGTAAGTGATAACTTTTACTGCAACACCTTTTGAATCGTGACCATAATCTTTACTAAAGTTTCCAATAGAATCACATTTTACAGTGCAACGGGCATTTGGGTGTGAAATAGGAATTTCTTTACCTTCAGCATTTGTTTTACCTTTGCTCCAATCTCCCTGAAAGTTGAATCCTTTATCCGGATGAACTTCACCGTTTCCCGTCCAGTGTGGAACTTTTTTATCATCGATTAAAACGTTTGACCAAATTACTTCGGCTCCTTCTTCACGTAAAACTTTCATTAAGAAAGGATCGCCTTCTTTATTAACATCTGCTACAATACCAAAAATTCCAGCTTCCGGATTTATTGCACGCATTGTTCCATCTTTTGCAACCCACATTTGTGCTAAATCATCACCAATAAATTCAGTACCTGCCATTGCTGTGGTTGTTTTACCGCAACCACTTGGTGCTGCACCGGCAAACCAGGTAATTCTTCCTGATTTCTCCTTTATACCGGTAATAAACATATGTTCCGATAATTCTTTTCCATTACCATAATAAGTTGCTAAATCTACTGCAAAACGATGGTTACCTTTTTTTAGCAATAGTGTATTGCCTGCGTAAGTACAAAACATACTAAAAGTTGTTAACCAGCTACGATCCATAAAAACTCTTGCATTTGGCAAATCTTCCGGTCTGTTTTGCCCTTCACTATGAACATTTGTTAAAAATAATCCAGATTTTTTTACCTGTTCATCAAAGGTATCATAAACATGGCGATAAAGAATATCTCCACTATGCATAACATAAGTTGAAGAAGAAATTTCAATAGCAGGCAATGAAAGTTTTGCTCCTGCGGGACCACGACTGAAGAATCCCACAAACATTGTTTTTCCCTTCATAATACCAGCCATATGCTGTTTAACATACGTGAGACCCTCATCACGCAATATTTTCTTGCCTAAACTGCTTACCGGTTCACCTTCATTAATAATATAGAAAGTACGATCAACTATTCGTCCTTGTTCTTCAGGAAGATCAAAATGGATTGTATGATCTTTCATAGCTAATGGAGCTTCTTCACCTTTTTCCAAACTCAATTGTCTAACTTTTTGTATATCTTCCTTCGAGCCGGTTGAAATCATCACTGAATCAGGTCTGCAATGAACAATTGCATTTGCAATTTTAATTAATGCATCTTCTGTTTTGATTTTATTAAGCTTTGCAAGGTTTTCATCATCTAGTTTTTCTTTAAAAATCTTCCTTGCTTCTTCAATTGTTTTGATACCACCAACTTCTGTAAGAATATCAACTCCCTGTTTTAGATTTAGCATTGTTTTATCCTTTCATAGACTGCTATGTTAGATTTCGTGAGAATTACTTTTTACACAACTATCAAAATTATGAAATATTACACTTAAATCTAAGCAGTTTAGTAAAATTCTATTTTTCTAATTTAATTTTGAAGCCATTAATTAGGAATCCATTATTCTCTTCAGAGATAAAATTGCACTTTACACTTATGAATGGGATTGCATTAGTGCGGTTATAATTTTCAATTCACTAGCCTATTTTAAATAGTTGATCAGGTCAAATTCAATTTCCTCTTCGCAAAAAAAAGCTTCCCCAAATTTCTTGCCGATTTTAAAGCCATAAAACATAGCCCTGGATTCTATAAAATTAAGAAATTCAGGTCTGCTAATAAAGGTTTCGGGTTCCGCACTTGTTGGATCATGAAATTGCGTTTTAAAGGCTTTTATTGCCTTCATTTTAGTTTCAAAATGCTCATCAATATTAATGATAAATGATGGATCAAAAGTATAAGTTTGCATAAAGTAAAAAAGTTTTGAAGGTCTGTAGGCTTCGGCTGTTTCTCCACCATCAATTTTTAATTTGCTTAAACCTGAATAAAACATTGCTTCTTTAACGAGGTGGCTCGCATTAATATGGTCAGGATGTCTGTCTTTAAAATATGGAGCAAAAATAATCTTCGGTTTATGTTTTCTTATAATGGAAACTACTCTAAACAAATTATCCCTGGAAAGTTGAATGTTCCCATCTTCCATCTTTAGATTTTTACGAAAACTTACACATAAAACAGAAGCAGCATTTTCAGCTTCACTAAAGCGTGTTATTAAATTTCCACGTGTACCCAATTCACCCTGTGTAAGATCTACTAAACCAACTTTAATATTATTTGAAGTAAGTTTTGCAATAGTCCCCCCCATTGCTAATTCTGCATCATCAGGATGAGCTCCAAAAACCAGAACGTCTGTTTTCATTAAAACACCCTTAAAATTTCAAAAAATATTTTACTGTATCAAATTAGTAATATTTAACCTATCATACTAAAACCTCAAAAAACATAGTATTTTTAACAATTTTTTTAAATTTTTCTGACACTGAATAATGAATAGTATTTAACAATATTTGATTTTTATCAATGAATAATTATCTTGTCTTATTCAATTCGATTGTAATCAAATTATTATTAAATATTTACTATTAAAGGAGATATAATGAAATATATCTTTATTACTGTTCTAAGCTTAACACTATTTACCTATAGTGCTTTCGGGCAGGTGTATTCTTGGGTTCTAAAGCAATCAGGAAGTAGTCTTGGTGGACCCATAGACTACAACCAGATTAATACAGATATAGTGTACTATGGTTCCGACAATAAGATCTATAAAAGTATTGATCGAGGAGAAACTTTTCAGCAAGCGGGTACAAATGTTCCAGGTGCCTCAGAGATAAAATGTATTATATTAGATGATAATAACCTTGGCTCCTTTCTAGTAGCAATTGAATCATCACCTGATAAAATTCTGAAAACCACAGATGACGGAACAACCTGGACTACCACTCTAGACAATGCTTCTTTTTCGTATTTTGGAATTCCCATGACACCTGATCCATCGCATCCTGATACTATTTACACGATGAGCGGTGCAAATTTCTACCGTTCAACTGATTTTGGTGATACCTGGAATATTATATCAAGTAATTTTGGTCCAAGTTCCGCACCATGTGATATAGAAGTATTTCCCAATTCAAGTGTAATACTTATAGGTGATAATGGAACAGGTATTTTCAAAAGTACAGATCGCGGTTTAACCTGGGCACAAAAATATTTTACAGGTGGAGAAATTCCTACAATAGCTGTTGATCATACTAATCCAGGAGTTGCATGGGCAACCAAATGGGGCGGCGGCGGAGGTTTCTTAAAATCTACTGATTATGGTGAAACATGGAGTGATGTTCCAGGTTTTAACGGCATTAACATGTGGGGAGTTACTGTCATGCAGAATGATGGCAACATTGTTATGGCCAATTGCTATGGATGCGGTCAATCCTGGAGATCTATTGACGGCGGTTCAAGCTTCACACAAATTAGTATTCCTTCTGCTGGCTACCAGGTAGTAGTAATTGATTCAGTAACACAATTTGCTGCACAGAGTGGTGGATTTTATAAATTAGAATCAGATAATTTTGTACCTGTTGAAATTACATCCTTCATTGCATCAACTTCTAAAAGTCAGGTATTATTAAATTGGATTACAGCAAGTGAGTTAAATAACCGCGGGTTTGAGATTGAACAAAGTTTTGATAATAAAACTTTTAATAAGATAGGATTTGTTGCTGGGTCTGGTTCTACATCAGAACAACGTAATTACAATTACACTGTAAATAATGCACCAGCAGGGTTGCAGTATTACAGGTTAAAACAACTGGACTTTGATGGAACTTTTGAATATTCACCAGTTGTAGAAATTGACGGACCATTACCGGTTGAATTCGTATTGAATCAGAATTTTCCAAATCCCTTTAATCCCTCTACATCAATCACTTTCTCTTTACCTGTAAATTCTAATGTGCAAATATCCTTATATAACACGCTTGGACAAAAAATAGCAGAGTTAGTAAACTTAAACTTCCCGGCAGGTACACATCAAGTTGATTACACTGTAAAGGGACTATCGAGCGGAACTTATATTTATGTTATAAATGCTTCAGGTTCAAATGGAACAAATTTTTATGCAGCAAAAAAGCTCACAATAATGAAGTAAACAAAAATTTTATCTAAATTTAAGGCACGGTTATTTACCGTGCTTTTTTATTTTTAAAAAAAAGTAAAAAAATGAAATATAATTTTCTAATACTTACAGTTTTTCTTTCAGTAATTCTTTTTGCGAATATCAAATATGATCATGGAATAACCGGTGTAACTTTATTGGGTGATGGTTCAGGATGCATATGTCATGATCTTCAACCTGATTCTACAGTAAATGTATGGATTGAAGGACCTGATAGTCTAATCAGAGGTGATTCGGCACATTACAAATTAATGATGACAGGCGGACCATCAGTAAAGGGTGGGTTTGATATCGCTGTAAGATTTGGCATTCTTAATCCTGCTGATACAACAACCTACATACTTTTTGATGAACTTACTCACACTTCACCAAAGCAATTTATGAATGCAACCGTATTATGGGATTTTATATATACAGCGCCTGATAGCATAGTTACAGATACGATTTACTCTGTTGGAAACAGTGTTAATGATGATGGGAATCCGCAGCCGGGTGATAAATGGAATTTTGGTGAATACTTTCCGGTTACAATTATTGATAACCCGGTTAATGTAAATGAGGAGGAAATTGTTAATGATTTCTATCTTTCGCAAAATTATCCAAATCCATTTAATCCTTCAACAAAAATTAGCTTTAGTATTGCTTCAGCGGGATTAGTATCAATAATCGTTTATGATGTTTTAGGGAATGAAGTGATAATTATAATTAGCGAGCAGAAATCAGCTGGAAAATACGAAATTGAGTTTAACGCAGAAAGATTGACAAGTGGAATTTATTTTTATCAGCTTAAAGCTGGAAATTTTATTGAAACTAAAAAGATGATACTGCTAAAATAAATATTAAAAGTATTTAACATGAAATTCATATTTGTTATTTTTTTAATCATTACACATTATAGCTCAACAAGTTTTTCACAACAAATGAAAAAAGCATATGTAAACGGCAAAGTTTTTACCGTTAATTATAAACAACCATACGCAGAAGCAGTGGTTGTTGAAAATGGTACAATTAAGTTTGTTGGTTCCGATAGTAAAGCAAAAAAATTTATTGATGGATATACTGAAGTTGTAGATTTGCAGGGTAAGTTAATACTGCCGGGATTTATAGACAGTCATTTGCACTTTACAAGCGGTGGATACTACCTGCTTGGTATTAATCTCCGTCAAGCTCTATCTAAAGAAGATCTGGTTTTTTTGATAAGAGATTATATTAAAGGTAAAGAGGATCGCTGGGTTACGGGTGGAAGATGGGATCACGAGAAGTGGCAGGATAAATCATTGCCTACAAAGGAGTTAATAGACAGTATCACGCCAAATACACCAGTATTTATTAAACGGATTGACGGTCACATTGGATTGGCAAATTCAAAAGCACTCGAGCTTGCAAATATTAACTCCGAGACACCAAATCCGGAAGGAGGATTGATTCTTAAAGATTCTGAAACCGGAGAACCAACCGGAATATTAAAAGATAATGCCATGGATTTAGTGAACAACATAATTCCACCTAACACAACTGAACAAAATATTGCAGCAACTTTACGTTCTCTTGAAGAGACAAAAAAACTTGGGATTACTTCTGTACATGATATATCAGAATTAGGTGAATTTGAAGCTTACAAAGAAATTGAAAGGCAGGATAAATTAACCTGCCGAATTTATTCAATCCATCCCATAGCTAATTTTGAAGACATCATACGCGCAGGCATAACTGCAGGTAATGACGAAGGAATTATTAAACGAGGTGGATTAAAAGCCTATGCAGATGGATCGCTTGGTGCAAGTACTGCATGGTTCTTTGATCCTTATGAGCAGGATTCTACAACTGTTGGTTTACCAATGGAAATTGTTACAAATGGCAATCTGGAAAAATGGGCTCTTGATGCAGATAGAAACAGGTTACAGCTTTGTGTTCATGCAATTGGTGATAAAGCAAACTCTTATTTGCTGGATCTTTATGAAAAAATAATAAAAAATAATTCACCATGGGAAAGAAGGTTTAGAATAGAACATGCCCAGCATTTAAAGTATGATGATATTAAACGCTTTGTACAGCTAAATGTAATTGCATCCGTGCAACCGTACCATTGCATTGATGATGGTGTTTGGGCTGAAAAAAGAATTGGGAAGGATAGAATAAAATTTACTCATCCGTATAAAACATTATTGGATAATGATGTAAAAGTTGCTTTTGGAACCGATTGGCCTGTGGCCCCGCTCAATCCGCTTTTGGGAATTTATGCAGCAGTAACACGCAGAACTGTTGATAATAAAAATCCAGAGGGATGGATTCCTGAGCAGAAAATTTCTGTTGAAGATGCAATTAAATGTTATACACTAAATGCTGCGTACGCCAGTTTTGAAGAAAATGTTAAAGGTAGCATAGAGGTTGGGAAATTGGCGGATATGGTTGTTCTAAGTGATGATATTCTAACAATTGATCCAATTAATATTAAAGATGTAAAAGTAGATATGACAATTTTTAATGGTGAAATAGTCTATCAAAGAAAAGAATAATTTTTTACTCTAATTTGTATACATAAAAACTAAAGTAATCCACTCATCCATCCGTTTTGTCTCAATTGTTTGAAACCCATTTTGTGAATAATGTATTTTAATATCATTTTCATCTTCACTAAGCAATCCCGAAAGAATTACAATTCCATTTTCTTTAATTCTTTTTTTAATCTCGTTTGAAATGTTTAACAATACATTCTTTTGGATGTTTGCTAAAACCAGGTCAAAATCAGTTTCATTTACATCAGAGATTTCACCAATCAATATTTCAACATTTTCTGCAGCTAAATTTAACTGGCAATTTTCTAAGCAATTTTCATAACAGCGCTCATCATTATCTATTGCTATAGCTTTTTTTGCACCAAGTTTGATTGAAGCAATTGATAAAATACCGGTTCCTGAACCAACATCCAGTATTTTCATACCAGGTTTGATATATTTCTCCAATAATTCAAGCATCAATTTTGTTGATTGATGATCACCCGTTCCGAATGACATTTTTGGATCAATTGTTAAAACAATTTCTCCAGGATTCGCCTGATATTCCTTAAATGTTGGTTTTATAACAAACTTATTGGAAATTTTTATAATACCCCTGCTCTTCTCCCACATCTCATTCCAGTTTTCATCTTGAATTACTTCCTTAACAACTGAAAATTTATTAACCAGATGTTCAGATTTCAATTTTTCCAGAATATCAATTATTATTTTTTCATTAACAGTTTCTTCTTCTTCCGCATAAATAACTAAGTGATCCTTCTCCTCAGTTATGCCTTCAATTTGTAATTCCCATAACAATCCTGAAATTATATCTATCTGAAAAGGATCAGAATATATTTTAAAGATGTTGTAATTTTTCATCAATTTCTATGTTTGTAACCAGCGAGTATATTACAAATTCTATCAATAAAACTACGAGCAGATGAATTTTTAACAATATAATTCTGTATAAAAATTGAAAAAGCGATAAGATTACCATCAGCATTTTCTGTAAAACCCGAAAGAGTAGATACTCCTTTTAATGTTCCCGTTTTTGCTCTAAGATTTCCTGCTAATAAAGTGTTTAACATCCTATTTTCAAGTGTTCCATCCACACCTGCAACTGGAAGAGTGTTATAAAAATCATTAAATATTTTTGAATGATTATTATAAAAATATTTGAACAGCGCAACAATAAGTTCTGTAGTTATTAAATTGTAACGAGAGACACCTGAACCATCGGATATATGGTAGTTTTTTTCATCAAGCCCTGTTAGTTTTATCATTTTTTTTACTGCTTCAATTCCATTTAATGCTGAAGCAGGAGCGCCGGAATCGTGCAGTGCAAGAGCGTAAAGAATCATCTCTGCACTTAGATTATCACTTTCTTTATTCATATTTACAAGTACAGTATCAATTGATCTAAAGACAGTGGAGAGATGTAACGCATTTTCCGGTAACTTTCTAAATTCTAGTGAACCATTAATATAAATACTATCTAGCAGTAGTTGTTCTGTTAATAGTGTTAGAAAATATTTTGCAGGATTCGGTACTGAAATTTTTTGAATGTTTAATTCTTCATCTGCAATTTTATCTTTTCTTACTTTGCCGGTTACAATTATTTTATTCCCCTTTTCAACCTGGTTGCGCGTTACAATAATATCATTCTTTCCGGAACTAATTGTTACTGTATTGTTTTCAATTTCAAAATAATTTGTTTCGGGTATTAGTTTTACATTTGCCAAATAATCCGGCGTTGTACCGTTAACAAAAACTTCAATTGAGTTATCATTTATATTTAATGAACTAAGGTATGGAGTGCCCGGATCAGGTTCATCATCCCACATCCAGCCATTTCCCCAGTAAAGTGAATCTTTTAAAGAAAGATCGGCAATTAAATTTCCATTAATATATTTAATACCTAAATTTTTTAAATTTGCAACAAATTGCTGAAAATCATCTGTGGTAAAATCAGGGTCAAATCCCCCTAAAACGTAAACATCTCCGAAGAGGGTATCCCTGTTCACAGTTCCAGTATAAAACATTTTAGTACTAAAACTATATTCCGGCAGATAAAGCAACCCGGCGAGCGTGGTAACTATCTTCATATTTGATGCTGGTAGAAGAAGAAGCTTATTGTTTTTTTGAAAAAGGGTAATGCCATCTGATAAATTAAAAATATCTATAGAAATAACTGAATTTTCAAAAAAAGGATCATCAAGAATTTTATTAATATCTGTTTCAAGCTGATTAATGCTTGATTGGGAAAAAACTGATGAGCCGTATAGAAGAAATGAAATTATTATTAAACAGATTTTTAATTTAGTTTTATTTAATAAGGAAAGATTCAAAATTAAAAATGTTCCCGCACTCTAAATTCAACGCCAATTTTATCTTCAGCCACCCTCCTTGCTTTTTCAATGTCAACTTCATCAATTGTAACAATACTCATTACAACTTTTTCTGCATACTTTTTTGCATTGCGCGTAAAATTTATCATCTCGTTATATAAAGCTGTATCAACACCCATAATTTTTGCATACTGTTTTGGTTCAAATGTGTTTAAGCTTACTGATACGACATCAATTACGTTTTTAAATTCCGGAGTAATATCTCTTTTATTTATATGATTGCCATGCCCGTTGGTATTTAATCTTGTTCTTGCCGCCGTTAGCTTTAACATATTTTGCAACTTCCTTTATTACATTCCATCTTATTGTTGGTTCGCCGTAACCACAAAATACTATTTCTTTAAAACTTTTGGGATCTCCAATTTCCTTAATGTAAACTTCAGGTTCAGGTTCATCTTCTTTTTCCATTCTCAGATTATATCCTTGTAGAACCGGATTATCTTTCCTGCCGCAAAATGAACAATGAGCATTGCAGCGGTTGGTTACATTAATATAAAGTGATTCACCAATCTGGTATGTATTAACTGTATCATTCATCTTTACCAATTCCAAATATTTTAAAAGCGTTAAGCGAAGTTATTCGTGCTATTTCTTTATCAGTAGTTTCGTGTATTTCAGCAATTTTTTCTAGCAATAAATTTTATATAGGAAGGTTCATTTCGTTTTCCCCTGTGCGGAACAGGTGTCATAAATGGTGAATCAGTTTCAAGCAGCAGGTTATTTAGATTTACCGCTTTAACTAATTTCCTAAGCTCATCAGCTTTATTAAAAGTAATATTACCTGTAAATGAAATCATGTGATTCATATTTATAAGTTCATGTAGCATTATCCTGCTGTGCTGTTATAACAATGAAACTGAGCTTTTAATCCGGATGAGCAATAGTCACCAATAATTTTCATTAAGGTCATCATCTGAATCACGTTATGAACAATTATTGGCAGATTAAGTTTCAGTGCTAAATCTATCTGAGATTCTAAAAGCTTCAATCTGATTTTGCTTTAGGGGAGAAATCATAATAATAATCTAACCCAATTTCACCAATTGCTACAATCTTTTTCATGTTTACTTAGCTCTTCAATATTCTTTAGCCAGTTACCATTCCAATTGTTTAGTATCATGAGGATGAACACCAACGGCACCATAAACAATATCATATTTTTCAGCTAGTTGAATAACTTGTTCAGCAGTTTTTAAATCAGTAGATGGAACAAGTATATAGTCAATCCCTTCATTTATTGCTCTTTCAATTACCTGATCTACTTCGCCATCAAAGTTATTAAAGAAAAGATGTGCAGTGCGTATCTATATACATAAAATATTAATAAGAATCAATTAATTAAGTTATTCTATTTCACCAATTATTAAAGGCTGCTCATGCAATTCCACTGCAAGCTGTAAAGCTAGTTCTTCCTGCTCCCTTGTAACAACAGCAGCCAATCCAATTCCAAGATTAAAAACTTTTCGCATTTCAGAAGATTCAATATTACCTGTTTCCTGTATAAGTTTAAATATTGCAGGCGGTTCCCAACTTCTCCAGTTTATTTTTAAAGATAGCCCAGTGGGAATTATTCTTTCAGTATTTCCCCCAATTCCACCACCGGTTATGTGTGCAAAACCCTTAACATTTACAGATTGCTTTAAAATATTAATAAGCTTTAAATATGATCTATGAGTCTTTAAAAGTTCTTCCCCCAGAGGAAGATTTAATGCATCAATTTCAGAATTTATATCAAATTTTTCTAAAAGAACTTTTCTTGCAAGCGAGTAACCATTTGTATGCAATCCGTTTGAACCAAAACCAATTACAACATCTCCCTTTGAAATTGTATTGCCATTTATAATGTTACTTTTTTCTACCACTCCAACAATAGTTCCGGCAATGTCATATTCTCCCGTTTGATAAAATCCAGGCATTTCAGCAGTTTCACCACCTACTAGTGCGCAGTTATTTTCTGAACAAGCTTTTGCAAAACCCTCCACAATCGAAGTTGAAATATTAGTATCAAGTTTACCGAAAGCCATGTAATTAAGAAAATAAAGTGGTTCTGCTCCACAAACAGCAATATCATTTACACAATGGTTAACAAGATCTTCGCCAATCGTGTTATGCTTATTTAGTGCAAAAGCAATTTTTAATTTAGTTCCTACTCCATCAACGCTGGAAACAAGTACAGGGTTTTTATATTTTTCGGTATCAATTTCATAGAAAGCGCCAAAGTGTCCTATATCGGATAAAACATTCTTATTGAATGTAGCGCTCGCAAGCTTCTTAATTTTTTTAACTGCTTCATTGCCTGCGCCTATATTTACGCCTGCGGATTCATAATTATCACTCAAAAAGATACCTCCATCACACAAAATATTTACTTTAAACTTAAAATTAGTTTCTTGAGAAAATTAACACTAATTAGCCTCTTTTTCAAAGGTGAATCAAATATATGTAATTATTGTAATGTTGCTCACTAATTGAAACCAATATGAAAGATTTTCATCATAATAGCAGATTTATTAACTAATTTTAAGTTCTTGATTTTTATTTGTATAGATGATTGGCTACAAATAAATACTGAATTTTAATATATTTGCAAGCTTAAATAAATATAATATTATTGTTAAAAACGATGAATACTGAAGAACTGAATGAACGGGAAAAGATTATTCTTAGATCTGTTATTAGGCAGTTTATTTTAACTGCTTCTCCTGTTGGTTCAAGAAATATTACAAAAAAGTATGATATGGGAATTTCAGCTGCAACCGTACGTAATATTATGGCTGATCTTGAAGATTCTGGTTACATAAACCACCCTCACACTTCTGCAGGAAGGGTACCAACTGATAAGGGTTACAGGTATTATGTAGATTCACTTATGCATGTAAAGGAAATAAAAAGCAAAGAGCGAGAGTTAATTAAAAAAGGATTAAACGTTGAGTTTGATGAAACAGATGAACTTGTTAGAATAACTTCAAAGCTGCTTAGTACAATTACCAACCAGCTTGCCTGCGTAACATATCCAAACTTAGAATCAGGAATACTTGAAAAACTTCAAATTGTTTCACTTACATCATCAAGAATTTTAGTAATTGTAAGCATTAAATCAGGCCTTATAAAAACTATCACTCTAGAACTTACAAGTAAGATTAAAGAATCACAGGTTGAATCTGTACAAAACCTGCTTAATGAAAGGCTCGCGGGATTAAAATTTAAGGAAATACGAAATACCTTTAAAGATAGATTAAAAGATGTTGATGATAAGCAAAAACCAATAGTAAGATTATTTATTGATTCTGTCGATAAAATATTTAAAGATGAATTTAGCGCCGATAAACTTATTATTACCGGAGCAAAAAATGTAATTCGCCAACCGGAATTTGAATCTTCTGAAAACTTCCAAAGCATTGTTGAACTTATGGAAGATAAAGATGTAATAATTCATATTATGGAAAAATCTGGTAAGCAGGATAACGAACAGGTATTTATTTCAATTGGCAGTGAACTAGCTGAGCGAAAAATGGAACAATACAGTTTTATTAGTAAAGAATACAAACTTGGTGAAACATATGGGACACTTGGTATTATTGGACCCAAACGAATGGAATATTCAAAAATTGTTGCTATTGTCGATTACCTTGCAAAGATGTTATCACAATTTTTAACGAGCCCCGTTAAGTAATTAAGGAGATTTTTTATATGCCAAAAAAAGATAAATTAAAAAATAAAGAACAAAATATTAATGAAATCAAGGAAGAAGATAATAAGGATATGCTGGGAAATAACGAAAACATTGAACAACCTGAAGATGTAGAAGAAGAAATTAAGGAAACCGATATTACAGCAGAACTTGAAGCAAAAGTAAATGAGCTGCAGGATAAACTGTTGAGAAAAGCTGCTGAATTTGAAAATTATAAACGTAGAACTGAAAATGATCAATTGAATTTACTTAGCTTTGCCGCAGAATCATTTATTACAAAGATTCTCCCTGTAGTGGATGATTTCGAGCGATCGCTTGATCATATAAAAGATACAGACAGTGCGGAAGCTATTAAAGAAGGTATAATGCTTGTTTATAATAAACTTAAGAAAATTCTTGATGAACAGGGTGTTAAAAAAATTGACGCTGTAGGTAAACCTTTTAATGTTGATTATCATGATGCACTGATGCAGGTAAAAGATGAAACAGTTCCTCCACATACAGTGATTGAAGAAGTTGAAAAAGGATATATGTATAAAGATAAAGTTTTAAGGCACGCAAAAGTTATTGTAAGCGAAGATTTAAGCCTGAAAGAAAATCAAAATGATAGTGTCGAAAATACTTCCACTGAAAATGATGAGAATGAGAAATGAGTAAACGTGATTATTATGAAGTTCTGGGTATTGAAAGAAATGCATCACAGGATGAAATAAAAAAAGCATACCGTAAACTTGCAATGCAGTTTCATCCGGATAGAAATCCTGGTGATAAGCAGGCTGAAGAAAAATTTAAAGAAGCTGCGGAAGCTTATGAAATTTTAAGTCACAGTGATAAAAAAGCTAAATATGATAGGTTTGGTCATGACGGTGTGCGAGGAAGCCAGTTTGGTTCTCAAGGATTCTCAACAATGAATGACATTTTTTCTCACTTTTCTGATATATTCGGAGGTTCTTCAATCTTTGATGATTTTTTTGCAGGTGGTTCCGGTAGAAGCCGTGGAAGAAGAAGTTCCGGAGTTCCGGGAGCAGATTTACGTGTAACACTTAAACTTACTCTTGAAGAAATTGCAAAAGGTGTTAATAAAAAAATCAAAATTAAAAAACACGTTAATTGTACAAGTTGTTCAGGCACAGGAGCTGAGGCTGGCACATCAAAAAATACTTGCCCTGTTTGCCATGGTAGTGGAGAGGTAAAATCTGTTTCAAGATCAGTTTTTGGACAGTTTGTAAATATAACAACCTGCAATAACTGTAATGGCGAAGGCAATGTAATCAATTCTCCGTGCAAAAAATGTATGGGTGATGGTAGAGTTCAGGAAGAAAGAACTATAAATATTGAAGTACCGCATGGTGTTTATGAAGGTAGTTACATGACTTTACGTGGTGAAGGTAACGCCGGTAAAAGAGGAGGTCCGTCTGGAAATATTATTGTTGTGTTCCAGGAACAATCACACGAATATTTTATAAGAGAAGAGGAAGATATTATTTATAATCTTTTCATTACTTATCCTGAAGCCGTTCTTGGTGCAGATGTGGAAGTGCCAACACTTAATGGCAAGGCTATGCTTAAAATAGATCCGGGAACTCAACCCGGTAAGCTCTTAAAAATGAGGGGAAAAGGACTTGGGCGTTTAAATTCAAATGGTGTTGGCGATCAACTTGTGAAAGTTAACATTGCTGTACCGCAAAAAGTTAGTTCAAAAGAAAAAGAAATGCTAAAAGTGCTGGGTGAAATGCCAAATATTAAATCTTCATCAAAAAATGAAGCTAAAAACTTTTTTAAACGGTTTGGATTATAAAAAAAAGTCTGGGATAAATCTTCTGCTTGCCCTCTAATTTTCCTTTAATTATATTTTGATTAGAGGAATACTACTTAAAATTATTTTTACTTAATGCTAAAAAAGCTTTCAGAAAAGATTGGTTTTACACAAACTGAAATCAAAGTTATTCTATTCCTCGGGATTATTTTTCTAATTGGTGCAACTTTCAGTATTATTAAAAATAGTTACAAAAGCGAATATGTAAATTTTGATTATTCTGAACAGGATAGCCTATTTTCACTTTACAAGCAGAATTTTTTAAACAAAGATGAAATGCAGGATGAAAGTGTTGATATTAAACAGGAAGTTTTAGAACTTAAACCATTAAATTTTGAAAAGAATAAAAAACCGCCTCCTCCGGCTGAAAAAAGTATCAACATAAACCTGGCTGAATTAAACCAGCTAATTAGTTTGCCCGGAATAGGTGAAAAAACAGCGGAAAAAATAATATTACTGAGACAAAAAAGAGGTGAATTTAAAAAACTTGAAGAATTGATGGATGTTAAAGGTATTGGTGAACAAAAATTTAACAAAATAAAAAAGTTTTTATATATTGAATAATCAAATAAAATTTTTCCTTAGGAGGAATAATGTTGAAAGCAGCTGATCCCTGGTATGTGCATGCTATATTGTATGTCGTTATTGCCATCTTAATTATTTTATTAATAAAGGTAGCAATTATAGATCCGAAAGAAGTTGTGGAGATAGAAAAATATAACAGAGTTGAATCACGCCTTAGAATGGATAACATCAAAGAAGCTGAAATCCTTTGGGAACTAAAATTTGGAAACTTTACAGATGATCTTGATGGACTTGTACAATTTATTAAACAAGATCCTTTTGTAGATAGCGTTGTGAATGCTTTCGATTCACTTACAATGAAACCAGCAAATCCTTTTAACCCATTAACTCATGGCGAATTTATACCAGACAGCTTATTAAGAACTCCAAAGTCAGGTTTGTTCTATGTTTTGGCAATTGATACATCTGTTAGTTATGATACTACTATTAACAGGAGAGGAAAAATTACCAAGATTGATACTAATGTTGTTCTTGGAACCCGGTATTACCTTGAAGATCCTGATGGATATGGTTCGATTGGTAGTGTAGATAACGATGCATTGAAAAATACTGCATCGTGGGAGTGATATAACTTAATGAATGGGTTTGAGAATCATGCGGGATTCAATATAACCAGTACAAAGCTGCAGGTGGTTGAGGTTAAAGGTGAATCAGGAAAAATAAAACTTGCAAACCTACACGAGATTTTTTTTTCTGTACCTCTCAATTTTGAAAAAGACAAAGAAACTATCCTGCTGGCAAAACTGCAAGCTGCTTACGATGAATTAAAAATCAAATCAAAATTAAACTGTAAAACTGTTTCAGTTGCCCTTCCACTAAATATATTTTATGTAATACAGCTGCCTTTTGATAATACTTTACTTTACTGGGATCTTTTAGAAGAATTCAGGTGGGAACTTTCTGTTTTGTATCCGCATATTCAATCTCAAGAGTTGTCTATTCAGTATTTTGAGATTGAAAAAAATATGTACATAACAAAAAGTACTGCAATCGTATCAGCTATACCAAGAAAATTTATAGAGCTTGTTGCAAATTTATGCAAAAATAACAGCATAAAATTAAAGTATATTGATAGCGCTCATTTTGCTGCAGAACGCTCAGTAATATTAAGTGATAAAGCTGTAACACAAGGGTTAACACTAAGCATTCATATTTCTGAAAACACAACTTCAGTTTTATATGCGCTGGATTTTAAACCTATTTATACAATGGTGTGTTCAACAAAAAGTGAAAAGGAAATATTTGATTTCCTTGAAAAAGAACTGAGCAACGAAACAGCTCATAAAATAAATAGAAAATTTATTTCCGCCGCATATATTTCCGGTGGAAAGGTAACTGCCGAATTAAAACGAAAACTTGAATTTTCAGCCGGAATTAAATTATCCAAGTTTAATCCATTCTTTAAAATAGATTTTGAAACTGTTGCTGAAAATAAAAAAATATCCACAGAATCATTAAATTCATTTGCTCCTGCTGCAGGAATTGCATACAGGGCAGATTGACTTTTCCCTTCTTTAGCATTAATTAAATAAATATCTTCTGTTATTATGAAAATGAGAATTATATCAGGTGAAGCAAAAGGAAGGCATATATTTGTTCCTAAATCTGATTTGATAAGACCTACAACAGACCGCGTAAGGGAAACACTTTTTAATTTGTTGAATAATAAAATTTCATTTGAAGGGGTTACGGTTCTTGATCTTTATGCGGGTTCGGGATCGTTAGGATTGGAGTGCATTAGCCGTGGCGCACTAAAAGTGGATTTTGTTGAAAAAAACTACTTAATTAAAAAAAACTTGGAACGGAATATTGAATTGCTAGATGCAACCAACAAGTGCAGAATTTTTAACACCTCGGCACTAAGTTTTTCAAGTAAGATTAAAGATGACAAATATGATCTGATACTAGCTGATCCTCCTTTTTTTAAAGAAGATATTTACGATGTAGTAGTAAACCTAATAATAAATAAATTTTTACATCAAGAAGCAGAAATAATTGTAGAAAGATCAATTCAAACAAAAGAAAAAGATCAAATAAATTTTAAATCAGAACCATTCAAAAAAATAGGTGATACTTGTCTCTACTCAATTACTTACTGAATATTTTTGCAATCGTTCTTTTATTCTCAATTAATGCAGCTTCTCAACAATTTCAGCGCAAACTGGATCTCTTTCCAATTTATGATGGCGAAGGACTAATAAAAAATATTTATTCCGGGGGACATAATAATATTGAACATCAATTTATAGATATTGATACAGATGAAGATTATGATCTCTTTTTTTTAGAAAGTGATGGAACTTACGGATGGTATGAAAATACTGGAAATAAATTCACTCCTGAATTTGAATACTCAGTTTCAACAATTGGTAATTTTATTTTTTCTGATTGGTTTTATTTTGTTGATATGGATGGAGATAATGATCTGGATTATTTTACGGGTAATGTAGATCATATTTCTTATTATGAAAACAGCGGCAACAACAGTTTGCCGGTATTCATTTTAGATATGGCTGAAGTTTTGGATAGTGCGGGTCTGCCCATTCTAAGCGAATTTGGGAGCAATCCGGTTTTTACTGATGTTGATGGTGATAACGATTACGATTTTTTAACCGGAAATTCTGCAGGCACCCTAACCTATTACGAAAATATTGGAACTCAGCAATCCTTTAATTTTAAATTTATAACAAACCAGTGGCAGAATATTGTTATAATCGGATCTGTACAGAATAATTTTAGGCATGGTGCAAGTTCAATTGATTTTATTGATATTGATAATGATAACGATCTTGATCTGTTCTGGGGAGATTTTTTTAGCAAAAGCATGTACTTTATAGAAAACCAGGGAACTGCATCTTCACCAAACATGCAGCTTCTTTCTAATGTTTACCCTATAAATGAAGACAGCATAAATACAAGCGGATTCAATATGCCCCGCTTTGCAGATATTGATGCTGATAATGATTATGATTTATTTGTATCAGTTCTATTTGATCCAACCGTTCCGCAGTCACTAATGTTTTACAAAAATAATGGTTCACCTGCGACATCTAATCATTCGCTTTTTACTGAATCTTATTTAAGAACTCTTGATGTTGGGAATAACTGTGTTCCATCTTTTATTGATATTGATAATGATAATGATTTGGATTTGATTTTGGGATCACTAAATAATCCTTTAGGTACACTACACTTTCTTAAAAATACAGGAACACCTTCAAATCCATCATTCGAATATTTTGATTCATCTTATTTTGATATTGAAAGCGATTTAAGTGTATATCCAACTTTAGCTGATCTTGATAATGACAACGATTTTGATATGATTGTTGGTAAGTTTAATGGTAAGCTTTTATTATATAACAATTCCGGAAGTTCCTCTAATCCTACATTTTCTGCTGGTGAAACATTACTTGATAACAACGGTGTTGAAATTGATATTGGCACTTCAGCGGTTCCATTTCTATTTGATATAGATAATGATTCAGATAATGATTTAATTATTGGCGGATTTAATGGAAAAATAAATTTATACCTGAATACAGGAGATTCATCAATCTATCAATTCACACATATTCCCGATTATTTTGATTCTGTTGATGTTGGAGACAACAGTACACCGTTCATAGTTGATTATAATTTTGATGGTGTGAATGATCTGTTTAGCGGGAGCAGGAATGGTGATCTTTTTTATTTTCAAAATGAAGGTACAAATGACAATCCCATCTGGAATGAAATTACAAATTCATTTATTGAAAATAATTTTGGTGCGAATACTGCCCCGTATCTTGTTGATATTGATAATGATACTGATATGGATTTATTCCTTGGAAATGTAAAGGGAGGTTTATATCTTTATGTTAATACAATAGTATCAAATGTTGCTAACCGGGAAACAGAAGGCTTAGAAACATTCAATATAAAAGCTTTTCCAAACCCGTTTAATCCCAGCGTTTCACTTAGTATCCATTTAGATGAAGGAATGAATTTAATACTTGATATTTATAACATTTTAGGTGAAAAAGTTAAACAGGTATTTAATGATTTCCTTCCCGCAGGAGAACATAAACTCACCTGGGATGGGAAAAATGAAGAAAATAAAATTTTATCTTCTGGTCACTATATTGTTTCTGCCAGAACACTTAATACAACTAAATCGCTAAAGATAACTTTTCTTAAATAAGTTTTATTTAGTAAGGAAAAAATAATGAAGAAAATAATAATGTTTTGTACAGTATTGTGTGTTTTAACAGCATTTGTTAATCGTGCACAAACTAACATTGATCTTATTGGAACACTTAATCCTTATCCTGCAATCGGATATAATGATATTTGGGCATATGTTGATGGATCAGGAATAGAGTATGCGCTACTAGGTACACGCCATGGCACATCAATTGTAAGATTAGATGATCCTGCAAATCCACAGGAAGTTGCTTTTATACCCGGCCCACCATCCATTTGGCGAGATATAAAAGTTCATCAAAACTATGCATATACCGTAACGGAAGAAACCGGCACGGGACAGGGATTGCAGATTATTGATTTATCAAACTTACCCACCTCTGCAGCTTTAGTTAATACTATTGATACATGGTTCAACCGCGCGCATAATATTTATATCGATAACGGCTACGCTTATGTGATTGGAACAAATGGCGGAGGAGGTATGCATATACTTGATCTTTCTGATCCGGTTAATCCAACCAGAACCGCTTATTACACTGGAAGCGATTATATACACGATGTATACGTATGGAATGATACCGTTGTTGCCAGTGCAGAAGATACTTATGATTTAGTTGATGTAAGTGATAAATCAAATCCACAATGGATTTCATCCAGCGCTGCAATACCCGGTATTTATGCACACGCCGGATGGATGACCGAAGATAAAAGATATTTTTATGCAACCGAAGAATTCAACACTGTTGATATAACAGTTTGGGATTTGCAGGATAGAAACACCTGGGATTTGGTTGTATCTTCCTGGCAAACAAGCAGCAATGCTACCGTTCATAATCTTTTTATACTTGGCAACTACGCTCATATTTCTTACTACACAGATGGTTATGTAGTATTGGATATTTCTGATCCTGAATCACCATTTTTAGCAGGAGAATATTCAACTTCAGAAATGTGGGGAGTCTATCCATATCTTCCTTCAGGATTAACAATCTGTTCCGATATGGATGA
This sequence comes from uncultured Ignavibacteriales bacterium, assembly GCA_963714405.1. Lineage (GTDB taxonomy): Bacteria > Bacteroidota > Ignavibacteria > Ignavibacteriales > Ignavibacteriaceae > JAZGGS01. Next base: position 283,418 of record CAVQOH010000006.1, read on the forward strand.
CGGACTCTATGTCTTCCAATTTAACGGAGCAAACATTGCACCTGTAATATCTCATACACCGATAACAGAAATTTTTAACAGTGATCCTGTATCTGTTAGTGCATCTATTAATGATGATGGAACAATAACCGATGCAAATTTACGTTACCGAACAATTATAAATGGATCAACAAGTGCTTGGAATTTGGTGACAGATCCAAACGGACCAAGTGGTAATATATACGAATTTGAAATTCCAGGACAGCAAGATGATGCAATTGTGGAATATTATTTATCCGCGCAGGATAATGATAACAATACCACTACCCTTCCTGAAGGAGGATCAGGGATAAATCCGCCGGGCAGTACACCTCCTTCTACTTTTTTCTCTTATAATATAATGATTCCAGGAATTCCTCTGATCAGTTCATTTTCTCCAACCGGGGATACTACAATTACACCAACCGGCAGTGTTGCTTTTAATGTAGACGCAATGGATACTAGTGGTTTTAGTTTAAATTATTCATGGTGGAAAAACGGTGAGCAGCTTCCTAATACTGGTGATTTTTACCTTTATGTTTCGAATTCAGGACTTCCTGTTCCTAGAACAGACAGCATAGAAGTAAAAGTTACTAACGGGCACAACGAAGTTAATGTAAAATGGTTGGTTCATGTTGACAATCCGTCCTCTGTAAATGGCAGTAATAAACCGCTTTCATATACTCTTTATCAAAATTATCCAAACCCATTTAATCCATCAACACAGATAAAATTTTCTATTGCTCAAAATGAATTTGTTAATCTTTCTGTATTTAATTTACTTGGCGAAAAAGTTGACGAGCTAATAAATGAATCATTAGCAGCAGGTCAATATTCAGTTAGTTTTAATGCTGCGGGATTTTCCTCAGGAGTATATATCGCAAAAATCCAGGCAGGTTCTTTTAAGCAATTTATTAAAATGTCTCTTTTAAAGTAGGGGAAGTTAATGAGAATTATCTTTTATTTTTTGTTATTGTTCACAATATCCATAATAATATTTTCAAGCTGCACAAAAAATGAAAATCCTATTATAATTTCTGTTGATGAAAACAATAATGGATTTGAAACAAAACAAGTTGCGGACTTCTTTGCAACTAAGTGTGCAACTTCGGGTTGTCATGTTGGCAGCAGCCCGGCAAGTGGTTTATCATTAGAAAATTATACAAAAACAATGCTTGGCAGTACTAATAGATCAGGTGGTATGGTTCAAAATTATGGCGGCGATGTTGTTATTCCCTATCGTATGGATGAGAGTTTGCTATACCAGGTGATAATTGATTCTGTATCGCCCTCTTCACCACATGATGCAATAAGAATTACTCAAGAGCAGAAAGATGATGTAAGACAGTGGATTGAAAACGGTGCTAAAGATAATAATGGTGCATATCCTTTTCAGTTTCCTTCATACCATGTATATGTTTGCAACCAGGCAAGTGATAAAATTTCTGTTATAAATGGTGATTTGAAAGTAGTCTCAGGTATAATTGATCTTGATTTTTTACCTGCGCCCGACTCTCCTCATATGGTTAAAGAAAAGGGAGAATTTATTTACGTAACACTTATTGCTGCTCAAAAATTTCTGAAAATAAGAAAATCAGATTTTAGTTTAGCTGGAGAAGTAAATGGAATTACAAAAGCAGGTATGATTCAAATTACTCAAGATGGATCCAAAGCTTATATATCCCGTTCATCAACTTCTGATCCGATTTTTAATTCGATTTTTGTGATTGATTTAGCAAGCATGAGTGTAATAAAAGAAATCCTGTTACCAGCACCTGGTGTTCCGCATGGGCTTGCCTTAACCCCTGATGATTCAACACTTTATGTAGCAAATTTAACATTGGATAGAATTTCGATTATTGATGGAATAAATGATGAGTATGTTGATGATATTGTTCTTCCGCCAGGAACTGAACCTATGCAAACCAGTATTTCGCCTGATGGCGAATACCTCTACATTTCTGCGAGAGGAAGCAGCAAGCTGTTAATAATAGAAACCAATGGTAATACAATTATATCTGAAGTAATTTTAAGATCTATGCCAATGCACATTGCTGTTAGCAGCAACGGGAATAAAATATACGTTGGCTCAATGGGTGATAATGTTGTACAGGTAATTGATAAAAACGGAACAAACTGGGCAAAAACAAAAGAGATTTCTCATCCCGGATTTTCTATGCTGCACGGTGCAGATTTAACAGCAGATAATAAATATTTATTCGTTTCCAGCAGAAATGTTAGCGGAAACTTTGCAACTCACTTTACGGTTGCAGGGGAGGGACCTGCAGGAACAATAGGAATTATTGATACACAAACTGAAGAGCTGGTTAAACTTATTGAGATTGAAGAGCATGGTGCAGGATTGGTTGTGGAAAAATAATTACTAAAATTTATTTAAAGCCTGTTATTTTTTAACAGGTTTTTTATTTTCTGGTAAGTATCACCTCCAAAATTGTTTCAAATTCTCCATTTTTATTTGGATTTTTCATTACCAGTTCAACGCTGTTTTCATTCATCTTCTTGAAAGTCTGTACAAGAACTGAATTGTGCCAATTAAGAAAAAGAGTATCTGCATTAATGAAATTACAAGTTGCTTCAGCGAAACTTCCTGAATCTTCGAACCACCAGAAACGGTAAAATTTTAACTTCTCATCCCGGACAAAAATTGAGTGTGCTTCAGTTTTGTCTCCTGTACTAAATGATGCTTTATAATTAAAAACGACATATTTGTTATTTAAAACTCTATTAAATGATCCATTCCCCTTGCCTGTTGCTTCTTCACTAAAAGAACTTTTAGGAATTTTGTATTCCAAATTCCAATCACCTATTAAAAATTCGAATTTTTCCATTTGTTCTTTTTCTTAGGATTCTTCCTTTTTCTCTTCATTTTTTTTTCGAAATAAATTTCCTAACGGACCCCAAATAAAAAGTAAATGAAAAGCTGCTCCCCCAATTAAAATATTACTTACATCCTGCTTAAAATCTGTTCCTTTTAATACTAAAGCGCAGCCAATAATAACAGCAGCCCAGACTAATGCACTTGCTATAATAAAATATCCTATTTTTCCCTTTGTCATCATTCTATCTCCAAATGTTAAAAATTAGAGAGTTAATTATTATTTATTTTGATAAAAAGAAACCAAAACTACAATTGTGATTTTTTAAAATTTGAATATTGCAGATTTATCATTCTGGGCAATAATAAAAATTGAGTCGCCATCCTCAAATTCTTTATAATCATATTCTTCAAGTAATGTAAAATATTTTGAGATTAAATTTAATAACTTTTCACGATTATGATATACGAACAACATTCCTTCCATCGTAAATTCTTTATCACCAATCCAAAAAGTATGAGCAAATATTCCGTTTGATTTAATAACTTTTTGCTGGCTCTTTAATGATTTTTCTAAATCTTCTAACGTTAAATGATGTAATACTTTATTTGAAAATACACAATCAAAAGTTTCACCTGTATTGATGGAAATTGCATCCAGTTTTATAAAAGGCAAATCACTAAATTTTTTCCTGCAGCGTTTTAAAAATTCATCTGATAAATCCGAACCGGTAACGGAAAAATGTTTTTTTAGATAAGTAATATCGTTTCCGGGACCGCAACCTAATTCCAGAAGAGTAGAGTTTTCTTTAAGATGATTGGATAAAATTCTATATAATTCCGTACCATCGTATTCATCGCACATTTTTTCATACTCATCCATTCTTACCGGATCATTATAAAACTCCATTATTCTTTCTTCATATTTTTAATTTCTAACAGCACGCAAATCCAAAATTAAAATGTCGGTCGGCGTTGAGACGCTGGTTATACTATAACTGATTTACAACTAAAAATTGTTATAAAATAGCTTCCTTATTTAAATTCTGAAGATGAGTAACTGTCTCAGCTAACTTTTCACTTTCTTTTTATCCATTAAATAAACTGTCGGCTTTTTCAGTTTGCAAACAAATAGGTAAGAAGCTGTAAGATTTAGTTTATTAGTTTCAACTGATTCATCCTTTAAGATTCTATCTTCAAATAATTTTATAAATTCATAATACGAGTTTGCAGCTTGAATTGAATCTCCACTATTTTCTAGGAGCATACCTAAGGAAAAATATCCTTCAGCTAAATCGAGTTTAATCTTTAATGGAAGTCTATTTATTCTAATGACTTTATTAAAATCTTTTATTGCAGCTAAACAATTAACTTTGTTATTATATGCAGCATAGTATGCAGAATCCAACATTATTGCTTCATCGAATAAAACTAAAGCACTATTTTAATCTTCGAGTTTCATATTTTCAACAGCAAGCCTGTTTAATTCGATAGACTTAGGATTAAAACTATCTTAAGCATTATTACAAGAAATAATGGCAAATAATAAAATTGAAAAAATTAAATATTTCATTTAAAATAGTAGTATAACTATTAGATATTCAGATTACTCCTCACCAGGTTATTGGTCATTTATTTATCATTTATCACAATTTTTACTATAAATCAACACAATCGTTCTTAAAATTGTTTAAAGAATGAAATGATGTTTACAATAATATTAAGAATAGTTACTTCACCCTATTAGCGATTTGAATTACAGTGTTTAATTTAGTTCCCGGCAATAAAAATATCAACAAATTCCTGCTTTTTTCAAATCACTTTTTATTTGTTATTTCAATCTCATTACGTAATATTAAAAGAAACGATTTCTATAATTATTAACAAAAATCAAAATGCAAAAAGTAATTTACCCCGGTACATTCGATCCTGTTACAAACGGGCATATTGATGTAATTAAAAGAGCAGCAGAGTTGTTTAGTTATGTTGTGGTTACAGTTGCTGTAAATCCAGGTAAAGAACCACTCTTTTCTACAGAAAAACGTGTTGCTATGTTAAAGGAAAGCTTAAACGGGTTTGAAAATGTTACTGTAGATTCATTTAACGGGCTTGTGGTTGATCATGCAAAACAAGTTGGCGCAACTGGAATTATAAGGGGTTTAAGAGCTATAAGTGATTTTGAATATGAGTTCCAGATGGCATTGATGAACAGGAAACTAGCCGAAAATATATCTACAATATTTTTAATGCCCCACGAAAAATATACTTATCTTAACTCAACAATAATACGCAACCTTGCACACCTGCACAGCGATGTAAGCGAATTTGTACCTTCTGTAGTTGTGAAGGCGTTAAAGGAAAAATTCAAATAAAATATAATTGATAACGGTTTATGAAAAATTACAATTTAGTAATGCTGTTTATAATTGCTCTGTTTACTCTAAGCTGTAACAATAATACTAATGAACAAACTGATGAAAGGTTAAAGCTTAAAGCAAAAGAACTTGCACAAAAATTTATGATAATTGATTCGCATATTGATGTTCCATACCGGTTGGAAGACAAATGGGAGGATGTTTCAGAAAAAACAGAAGCTGGACATTTTGATTATCCGAGAGCTATTGAGGGAGGTTTAAATGTTCCCTTTATGTCTATATATATTCCGGCAAAATATGAAGAAACCGGAGGTGGAAAAGAAATTGCTGATAAACTGATTGATATGGTTGAGGAAATTGCTGCAAATTCACCTGATAAATTTTCAGTGGCATATTCTGTTAAGGATGTTCTAAATAACTTTGAAAAAGGTATAATATCTCTTCCAATGGGGATGGAAAACGGAACAGGTATTGAAGGAGATATTAGAAATCTTGAATATTTTTATAACAGGGGTTTAAGATATATCACCCTTTCACATTCAAAGAATAACCGTATTTGTGATTCTTCTTATGAGGATGAACCACGGTGGAATGGATTAAGCCCTTTTGGAATTGAAGTTGTTAAAGAGATGAACCGATTGGGAATTATGATTGATGTATCTCATATAACAGATAGTTCATTTTATGATGTTATTAAAAATTCTGTTGCACCGGTCATAGCATCTCATTCATCCTGCAGAGCTTTTACACCCGGCTGGCAAAGAAATATGCCTGATGATGCAATTAAATTGCTCGCAGAGCATAACGGTGTTATAATGATTAATTTCGGATCATCATTTATTAATGGAAAGGTAAGAGAAATTAATAGCAAAACCTGGGATGAAATTGAACATTGGTTAGTTGAACACAATCTTTCATTTGGTGATACTGAAGCAAAAGAATATGTGGATACATATTTTGCAGAACATCCCTCACCGAAAACCTATGTTTCGGAAGTTGCTGATCATATTGATCACGTAGTAAAAATTGCAGGTATTGATTTTGTAGGATTAGGGTCAGATTTTGATGGATTGATGAATTTACCGGAAGGATTAAAAGATGTTTCTATGTACCCAAATCTTATTTATGAACTTTTAGTACGCAGTTATTCAGAAGAAGATATCGAAAAGATCTGCGCAGGAAATTTTTTGCGAGTTTGGAATAAAGTGGAAGAAATTGCACAAAATCATCAATCAACTAAATAAAAAGTAAGTTTGCATGAGTAAAAAAAGGGTGTAATTGCTTACACCCTCTTTATACCTCACCCAATTTATTATTGGCTCACCCCTGAAATTGTAAGAAGTCCGTTTCCGTTTGGTCCTGTTGCTTCAATGCTAACAGTAACCGGTCGAACGTTCACGGTATCAACTGCATCAAATACTAAAAAGCTGAATTGAGTCCATCCAGGACTTTGCGTATCCGGCAATGTGATATCAAGATCTCCCTGCGCTTCAATTTCTTCACCTTCAACGGAAACTGTAATATTAGTACCGCCTGCAAGAGGATTACCGTTTTGATCACCTACAAAATAGCTGAACGACTGTGAACCACCATTGGGTATGCTGATACTTGTTGGATTAATACTAACTTGTGGAATACCTGAAAACAATACAATTGTTTCTTTAGAAATTAACTGTGAATTTTCGTCAATTGTACTTGCTGTAATGGTTGCAAATCCTGCTCCAAATAGCGGATGATTCGGCCGTGGTTCTGCAGAAATTAAATTAACTGACCCGATTCCCTGCATATCTGTTAAAGTTGATCCTTCAATTATTCCACCCGTTGTAGTAAAATAAACTGCAGTTTCAGGTCTTACCGGGTTTGCATACTTATCACCTACAAAAGCAGTAATAGGATTTATTAACCCAAAAATATTGTAACCAGGAAAGTTTAGCATTTCCGGAGCAACACTAAAGTGCGTTAGATCCGGTAAACCTCCATGAATCGTAATTGCAACCGGAATGGATGTAATTGTACTGGTTGCCAGGTAAATTTTAGCAATCACCTGCACAACTCCTGCCTTAGTTCCACTTGTAAGATTAACTGAAGCATTTCCGCTGTGATTAGTCATAACTTCAGTTGGGCTTAAAAATTCACCTCCACCGGGTCCTGCACCAAGTGTAAAATGAACAGCAACAGAATGATTTGAGTCAACAGGAACACCTGCAGAATCCTGAACAACAAAAGAAATTCTTGTTGTTTCTTCTGAGCCGCTTTCCTTTACACCAATTATAGTTGATGAAATTGAAGATAGAAAGATACTAACAGGATCACCTGATGGAATAGGATTACCGCCTCCGCTCAATTCTTTTAATTGTATAAGCGGGACATCTAAATCCTCGCCAGCAACCACAACCACGTTTGTTGTATCTGTTTTATACCCGTTTTTATAAGCAGTAACAAGAAGATTTTCATCATCCTCAAATTCGGCTTCTACGGAAAATTGCCCCAAGGATGATGTGTACAAAACTGTGTTAATGCTGTTACCAAATATCCTCACTAAAGCACTATCTATTGGAAAACCTGTATCTTGATCAACCACCTGACCAGAAATTAAGGATTTTTCTGCTGCTTGATTGTTGTTATTACTGCTGACCACATCTGAATTTTGCTTACAGCCATAAAACAATATCGATATCCCAAGAAACAATATCACGAATATTAAATTTGATAAAAAACTTACCAGGGTATCGTTTTTTACAGTATTACTTTGCATGATAATACCTATTCTTTTATTTGTTTTTAATCAGTTTTCAAATTATTTATCATTTTGTTACAAGTATTATACCGCTCATTATTTGATTTTTTAACCAAAAATCAATTTTTTTACAATGTTTACAAGGTAATTTCTACTTTTAAAGAGTAATTTTGTTTTGCTTATCAATTAAAAAATAAATTGTAAATAGAATTTCCCGGAGGATGTATGGCATTAATAAATCTGAATGAAATTGAATACAGAGAGATATTGCATGGATTAAAAGTAAAATTTGTTCATTCTGAAAATATGACCCTTGCTTACTGGGATTTTATGGAAGGTGATTTTTTACCCGGGCATTCTCATCCCAATGAACAAATCTGTACAGTTATTGAAGGTACACTCGAATTAAAAGTAGATGGAAAGGCTTATCACATGCAACCAGGTTTTGTATTTACAATTCCGCCTGATGTACTGCATTCAGGTAAAGCGTTAACGAAGTGTAAAGTAATTGATGCATTCTATCCTGTAAGAGATGATTATAAATAGTCTTTAAGAATATATGTTATTTATAATTTGCTTATAGTGAAGCATACAAATAAGTTTAAATATCATCAATATAATTTTTTACCAACCAACTGAAGAAAATTATGAGTTTAAGTAAAATAGCAAAAACAATAAAAGCATCACCTACACTTGCATTAAACGCAAAATTTGCAGCATTGAAAACCAGCGGTGAGTCAGTCATTCATCTTGGCGGAGGTGAACCTAAAAGCAAAGCACCGATAGATGCAATAACTCCAGTAATTGAACTTCTGAATACAAGAGAAGTGCGATATACACCTGCGGCGGGAATTCCAGCATTGAAAGAAGCAATAATTGGCTATACAGAGGAGTATTATAACCGAAAGTTTCAATCTAAAAATGTAATTGCTGCAAGCGGTGCAAAACATGCAATAATGATCGCACTGCAGGCAATCCTTGATCCAAAAGATGAAGTTATTTTCCCCGTTCCCTATTGGGTGAGCTATCCTGATATGGCAAGATTATGTGATGCCCTTCCTGTTGCTGTAACACCTGCTGATGGAAGTTACTACCCAAAAATTAGTGATATTGAAAAAAATGTTACTCCCAAAACAAAAGCAGTAATTATAAACAGTCCAAATAACCCAAGCGGTGCAATGTATTCTGAAGAATTCATTTCTGATATTGTTCAGTATTGTGAGAAGAAAGATATTTACCTTATAATGGATGATATCTATCATCGATTAATTTTTGATGGCAAAAAAATGATAAATGCATATGATTACGCTAAAGTAACTGATAACACTTCCAAGCTTGTTATTGTAAATGGAGTATCCAAAACTTACGCTATGACCGGATTCAGACTTGGATGGACAGTAGCAAATACTGAACTTATTGAAGCCATGACAAATATTCAGGGTCATCAAACCTCTGGACCCTCGGTGCTAGTGCAGAAGGGTGCTATTGGGGCTATTAACGGTGATCAATCAGGAGTTGATGAACTAAGAACTACTCTTGAAGCAAATAGAAACGTTATGATTGATTTGTTAAACTCTTTTGAAGGTATTAAAGTAACAAAGCCTGATGGAACATTTTATTCCTTTGCAGATTTCAGTGCTTATGAGAAAGATTCAAATAAGTTATCAGCTTATTTAATTGATGAAGCAAAAGTACTTACAGTTCCGGGTGCAGAATTTGGAATGGAAGGATACCTTCGTTTAAGCTACTGTGGTTCTGTTGATGATATTAAGGAAGGAATACAGCGTATTAAAAATGTTCTGATGAAGTAAAAATGAAGCAAAGAAATTAAAAATATTGGTTATTGGCAGGTTTTCTACCTGTCTTCACTTTAATTCAAATGATTAGAAAGGGGTTATTATGAAAACTCTAACATTTGTTTTATTAATTTTTGCAATTTCAAGTATTTCTTTTGCTCAGCTAAAACAGTACTCTCTCCTTTTGGGTGGGGATTTTACCATTTCTACTTCATCTGAAAAAGTATCAGGTGATTTTTTTATGAATGAACCGGAAACGGATATGTTTACATTTGTTTTTTATCCGCAAATAGGTTACTTCTTATTTAATAATTTTGCTGTCGGGTTAAGGGGTAGAATTGGTTACAGCAAAATTACTTTTGATACCACTACCGATGAGTATCCTGAAACTAATACTTGGACTACAAATTACTCAGCAGGTCCATTTATTCGCTATTATTACCCTTTTTCATCATTTGCAATATTTTTAGAGCTTAATTATGTGTATGGAGAAATGCTGCAGACTTATGAACAGGTTAATTATTTAGATCCCTTTAACTATGAATTGATCGAAAGAGAGATTAATTCTACTCAGTCAATTTTTGCTCCATCAATTGGATTAGTATTTTTTGCAAATGAATTTATTGGAATTGAAGGAGCTGTTAGTTATGAAACCGGAAACAGCAAAACAGAAAATGAAGGATATGAAAATGAAGCTGATTATGATTATGAACAGGATTTTAATGGCTTCGCTTTTACTGTTGGATTGCAGATTTACCTGTCCTCGAATTAACTTATTTGAGAATTTTATTACGGAGAGTAAATAATGCGAATTATAATAAATCTATTGTTTATTACATTACTATTTCTTCTTTCAAATAGTTATGCCATTCCTCTAGAAATCGATACAGTATACTCATTCGATAATGTTCCAATAATTTACCAAAAAGCCGGAGATGGAGATCAAATTTTAGTTTTTGTTCATTGCTGGAGCTGTGATAAAAGCTACTGGCAAAATCAGTTAGATTATTTTAAAAATAATTACACAGTTTATGCAATTGATCTGGCAGGACATGGTTATTCAGGGACTGAAAGAGCAGACTGGACTATGGAAAATTATGCAAAAGATGTTATAGCTGTTTTCGAAAAAGAAGACCTGGATAATGTAATTTTAATAGGTCACTCAATGGGTGGTTCTGTTGTTCTCGCTGCTACAAATATTTTGAAAGGAAAAGTTAAAGCACTGATAACTATTGATACTTTTCAGGATATTGAAGTACAATGGAGTGATGAACAATATGCTGGTTTTATAAAACCGTTTGAAGAGGATTTTAAAATCACAACTAAAAATTTTGTTATAAGTATTTTTGCGGAAGAATCTGATAGCAATGTTGTAATGATGATTTCAGATGATATGGCTTCTGCTCCTCCGGAAATTGCACTAGCTTCGTTTAAGAGCTTGTTTAAATTTGAAAAAACAGCTTTATTTGATGAATTAGATATTCCGGTAAGATTTATAAATTCAAGCAGGTTTCCAACCAAAACTGAATCAGCAGAAAGGCATATAAAAGATTTTAAACTAAGAATTATTGAAGACGTCGGGCACTTTCCTATGTTTGAAAAACCTGATGAGTTTAATAAAATTTTGAGAGAAACTATTAAAGAAATTGATGATTGAAAACTTAATAAAATTATTACTTCGCGATCTTGAAAAACTTAAACAAGAATTAACCTCCTTTAAAGATGAAAAGAATATGTGGGAAGTTAGCGGAGAGGTAAAAAACTCTGCGGGGAATTTATGTTTACACATCTGCGGTAACCTGCAGCATTTTATTGGTGCAATTCTTGGCAAATCGGGCTACGTAAGAAATCGTGATGAAGAATTTTCTAAAAAGAATATACCTATTGAAGAATTGCTTTCAGAAATCGATAAAACAACTAAAGTTGTAGAAAAATCACTTAAAAAAGTTGATGAGAAAAAACTTGGAGAAACATTTCCCATAAATATTTTTGGTTATGAAATGACAACAGGATTTTTTCTAACTCATCTTACTACACATCTAAGCTATCACCTCGGTCAAATAAACTACCTGCGCCGTTTACTGGATATTTAATTAGCATTTATCAATTTTTGCTATTAATCTGTTGATTTCTGCAATTAATTAGGATATACTTATTTTTGAGTATAAATTATTCTTTTTAACTAACAACGGAGAAAGAATATGAAACAATCCATTTACTTTTCTTTTATAATAATTCTTTTAGCTTCACTTAGTTTAAATGCACAAGAGAATAGCATTTACCAGACAAAACCCAATATTAAAATTACAGGTAATGAAACACCTGATCAGCAAAATGCAGAAATTGTCGAGCTAAGCAGAGCCATAAATTTTCCACCTGTTGAAAGAACTAACTTTATTTTTGATGTTCATAACATAACAAATGCCGCAACTGGTTATGATCTGCAATCAAATGCGTCCACTCAGCAGGTCTGGTTAGATTACGGAAATCCAAATTTTCTTCATGCGCACTTTGTAAATTCACAATCAGCAATTTCACCCTGGGCTGACAGAAACTGCCTTTATTTCGGAAGCACCGATGCTGGCGTAAGCTGGTTTGAATTAGGTGCAGTTCCTACCACTGGTAGAAGTGGTTTTCCGTCAATTTATGGTACAAATGATGGTGCTGCTGTTTTGCTTAACCACAATAATTTCTTCGGAGGATTTACTCGTACAACTGTTGGTGTGGATAACAGCCCTTTTGAATACAATTTCACAAACTATGATCCTGGAAATATTGGTGATGGACCCGTTTGGCCAAGACATGTTGTTACAGATAACGGGATTGTAGTATTTGCATCCTCAGGTTCACCTGCACCTGATGACCAGCTTTGGCTAAACACATTAAATATTTCAACAGGGGTTTTTTCAGGATGGCAGACTATTCCTAGCGATGATGCAGAGAGCTACGATTTTTCAATCTCTGATAATGGAACAATTGGTTTAGCTTATCTTGGTGATCCACCTGATGATGGAGATGTATTTTACAGGGAATCTATTGATGATGGACTAACCTGGTCTGCTGCAACAAAAGTATTTGATAGAAATGATGCACAGGATACAACAATGGGAGCAATCCGCGGTGTACAAATTAATTACTATAATGAAGATCCTTGCATAACATATGAAGTTTGCCAGCAGATATTTTCAAGTGGAAACTTCTTCCCCGGTTTACCGAGTGAAATTCAATTTTGGTCTCCAAATGTGAATGGTGGAGATCCTGTAGTTATTGCGGATAGCAACAATGTACCTTATTTTCCCTATGTAGGAACAAACGATGTACATGTTCCTCTTTGCAGACCTGTAATTGGAAGAGCAGATAATGGATACTTGTTTATTGCATTCAATGCAACAACCGAGCATGTTTTCCCAAGCCCGGATACAACAAGTTATATGGCTGGTTATTTTACAATGAGCAGTGACGGAGGAAATACATGGGATACACCAGAAAAATTTACACCGGATACTCCATTGCTTGATTGGAGATATCCAAGTATTGCAGAGGTTGCTCCTGTTACGGTAACTGATGATTTTACCGTACATATAGTTATGCAGGGAGATTCACTTCCCGGAAGTACAGTTAACGCAGCAGGAATGCCTGTTGGAGTAACTGCACAATATTATCATTTTTCATTTACACAAATAACTGGTGCTGTTAGTAACGATGATAATATTATTAGAAATTTTAAATTAGAACAAAATTATCCAAATCCTTTTAATCCATCTACAACTATTAACTATTCAATTCCTTCTTCTTCATTCACTCAATTAAAAGTGTATGATGTTTTAGGTAATGAGGTATCTACACTTGTAAATGAAGAAAAAATTGCAGGAACTTATGAAGTTGGCTTTAATGCAGAAAAATTAACAAGTGGAGTTTACTTCTATAAATTAACTGCGGGTTCATTTATAAGCACTAAAAAAATGCTGCTACTTAAATAATCAATTGTATATAACTGCCATCTTATTAGATGGCAGTTTACTTTTCTTAAGTTTCCTCCCGAAAACTTTTCAAATCGTGAAATCATTATGTTTTTTTCGATCAAATTTGAAATACACTAAATCAATAATTGTTTGATTAATATTATTCATTGGCAATTATTAACTACATATTGTAATTAAAGAAATAAATACATACATTCAAATTGTATGAGCGATAAAATTCCACAAAATAGAAAACTTGAAACAGATTTTGCAACAGTTGAACTGGATGATGAGCAAATTATCTATGTTAAGGGTAAGGAGGGGCGGGATGTTACTAAAGAGGATTTTGAATTGTTAGATAGTTGGATAGCAGAACTGAAGCTCGAAAAAATATTAATATTTGCAGATCGTTCCCAAAGTTACTCCCATACTTTTGATGCACAGAAATTTCTTATGCAAAAAAAAGGTATCACAGCATTGGCTATGTTTGTTACAACTCCCGTAAGTGAAGAACTCGCACTACTTTCAAAAGATGTTTATTTAAAGAATTTTCCAGTTAAAGTATTTAAAGATAAACAGGAAGCCAGAAAATGGTTGAAATCATTTCTGTATACAATAACAATTTTTAAAAAATTGATCTGAATACTATTACTATTGTATAAAATTTAAATAATTCGTGAATATTGTATATAAATCATTTAGACAATCAAATCTAATAAACCACCAGAGACCGATCTTATTATTTTTTTTGGATTTACTTTTTAAACTTTATATTTTGGCTTCTCAATTAAGAAGTTAATAATCTAATAATTAAGGAGAATGCTATGGGAATGGTAAAAGAATTCAAAGAGTTTGCAATGAAGGGCAATGTAGTAGATATGGCAATCGGTATTGTTATTGGTGCCGCATTTGGTAAAATAGTATCAACATTTGTATCCAGCGTACTAATGCCACCAATTGGTGTACTTTTAGGTGGAGTTGATTTTTCAACTTTAATGATAGTACTTAAAGAAGCTACTGCAGAAACTGAAGCTGTTGCAATTAGTTACGGAGTATTTATTAATACTGTAATTGATTTTCTTATTATCGCGTTTGCAATATTCTTAGTAGTTAAAGCAATGAATAATATGAAGAAAAAAGAGGAAGAAAAACCTGCAGAACCACCTAAGCCATCCAATGAAGAAGTTTTGTTAACAGAAATTAGAGATGAATTAAGAAAACGCTAATAGTCAAAAATTGAGCCGCAGATTTTCTGCGGCTAATTAATCCGGAAAGAAAATACAAATGGACAGGAACATCAACATAACATTATTTTTGCTGCTTTTAATTTTTGTCTACTCCTGCGGAAGAAGAGAATTTTCTGAAGAAGGAATAAGAGAAATAGTAAAAGAAATTAATGTTAAACTTGATGATGCACAGGGTGTTGAACTCAATTGGGGCTCACCTGAAGCTTATTCAATTTTTACAGCTTATTATTCCGGAAGGGAATTAATTTTTATAAATGAATCATACACTTATAGATCTCCTGCTGAATCTTTTAATCGATACTACTTTCAAGATGGTAGCCTGCTGCATGCACTAATTAAAAAAATTGAATACACTCCGAGTGGTAAGAATATTAAAGGACAAAAAATGATGACTTCGCTTGAATTTTATTCTGACCCGGATGAAAATATACTTTTTTATGAAAAAATAGTTAACCGGGAAAGGGCTACACTCACAGATGATGAAGCGGAAGAAATTTTCAGACATGCAGATGCGTTAATTGATATCGCAGTGAAGAAATCAAAGTAAATTTCCTAAATAAAATTTTTTAAGAATGGTTACTTGGAAATATATAGTTCAAGAGATTTTGTAATTTTTCCAACAGGCATTTCACCTCCCGTCCACAATTCAAAAGATTTTGCTGCCTGCGAAACCAACATTTTTAATCCTCCTACAACTGTGGCTCCCTGTTTCTCAGCAAGTTTTAAAAAACTTGTTTTAGTCGGATTATAAATCAAATCAAATACTATCTGTGATGAGTGAAATGAATCTTTTAGGTCGGTTATAGTATCTTCAGTTTCAGGAAACATACCAATCGATGTAGCATTAATAATTAAACTCGAATCATGAAGTTCTTTAACAATATCAGGTGGAAAAAGATCCAGCACTTTAAAACCATTATACCGCATCTTTGTAGAAAAATAATTCTGAATTGAATCAGCACGCTGTACTGTTCTGTTAATTAAGTTTATGTGTTCCGGTTTAAAGTGGCGGATCAGCGCATAAATAACAGCCCTAGCACCACCGCCGGCTCCTAAAACGGAAACAGTTGATCCGCTAATCTTTTCTTTAAATGGTTCAAGTGACTCAATAATACCAGTAACATCAGTATTATATCCAATCAACTTTCCCTGATCATTTACAATCGTGTTAACAGCACCTATTGTAGCTGCTTCTTCAGAAAGCTCATCCAAATACCGTATGATTTTTTCTTTATGAGGCAGCGTAACATTCAACCCTCTCATACCAAGTACTACCACGCCATTAAGCGCACTTTTTAAGTTTGCTGCTGGAACATCAAATGCAAGATAGATGTAATCTAATTTTTCAATTTCAAATGCAACATTTTGAACAAAAGGTGAATACGAATGCTTAATTGGATGACCAAGTAAACCAATTATTTTTGTATTTGTATGAAATGAATCTTTCATATAGTTAGGTTAATACTATTTCCAGAACTGATGACATTTTTTTTAATGGCAAAAAATCAAAAAATACTACTGATTAATTTTCGCCCAGCAGTTTTTTAAATAGTTTTGATGACTTTACCTCGGGATACTCTTTTGCAAAATCTTTTTCAATATCAGGGTCAAGTTCAAATGCAAGTTTTAAACAACTAATTGCTTCTTCAGTTCTGCTTAAAATAAAATTAATTTTCGCTTTACCATAAACCGCATCAGCATCATCAGGTTTAAGTTTGCAGCAAGTATCAAAAGCTTTTAGAGCATTAAGCCAATCACCTATTTCAATATAAGTTTCAGCAAGGATGTACCATACTTCATAGTTTTCCGGTTGTATCTTTACAGCATGCAGGTAACTATTCACAGATTCTTTTAACTGTCCTAAAGAATATTCCAAATCTGCTTTAGCATACCATGCTTCCGCACTATCCTGCGAAAGTGAAATAGCAACGTTAAAATCTTTTAATGCAAACTGAAATTTACCCATTGCATCGTAGCAATATCCTCTTGCCAGATAAGCTTCGTAATAATCATTGTTGATTTTAATAGCCTCGCTGTAGTATTTAATTGCCTGTGTAATATCACCGAGCTCTTCATAAAGATTACCGATATTAAAACTTGTAGCTTCATCAAATTTATCAAGCTGGTAAGCTCTCTTAAAACTCTCCAGTGCTTCTTTAAACCTGCCTAACTCTGCGAGAACATTGCCTTTATTAAACCAGGCACTAGGAAAATCATCTTTTAAAGCAACTGCAAGTTCATAGCTGTTTATTGCCTGCTCAAGTCGGTTTAATTTTACTAGTATAATTGCATGATTATACCAGCCGTTTGCGTTATAAGGATCAAGCTCAAGAAATTTATTGTAAGATTGAAGTGCTTTCGGAAAATCCTCAATATTTTCATAACAAAATCCGAGTTCATAATGCGCTTCAGTATATTCATCATCAGATTCTATTACCATTTGAAAATATTTTATTGCTTCTGCAAACTCTTCCTGCCGCTGATGCAAAATGCCTAAACTATAAATTGCATCTGTATGATTTGGATCAATGGCTAATGCTTCTTCCAACGATTTTTGCGCACTGCTGAATAATCCAATATTTTCTTCACTTACTGCCCTATCTACAAGTGCATCTACATCACCCGGATTTAATGACAGTGCTTTATCATAACAAATAATTGCTTCTTCAAACCTAAAAAGAGCATTTAGAAATAATCCCTTCCTCATCCAGTATTCTGAATTATAAGGAGCAACTTCAAGCAGACTATCTACAAGGTTTAATCCTTCAGTGTTAAAATCGGTTTCAAGGCATTCGTGTATAACTTCCTCAACCATCTCAAGCGAGCTGTATAATTCTCCCGCCTGAATAATATTATTACATTCAATTATTCTATCCCTTAAATTGCTCTTTTCAGAATTGTGGGATAAATAATTATCAAAATCTGATTCTAAATCTGCCATCTATAATTTTTTAATTCTATAATTACTCTAAAAAAATGTATTACTATTAAAATCTAAATGCAAGGGTTATTTAGCTTGAATAAATCAAAATAAATTAGTAATAAAAAAAAGCCGCGTTTTGAGACACGGCTTAATTTTGATTGCGAATTAGGTTGAAGCACTACTTTTTCAATATTGAAGTTACTTTCTCAGCCGCATCTTTTAAACTTGAGGCAACCACAAAATTTAAGCCAGATTTACTGAGTAATTCTCCTGCTTCTAATGCGTTTGTACCTTCTAAACGGATAACGATCGGTACTTTTACCCCCATTTCAGTTGTTGCATCAATTACACCTTGCGCTACGCGGTCGCATCTTACAATTCCGCCAAAAATATTTATTAAAATTGCTTTAACATTTGGATCGGATAAAATTATTTTAAAACCATTTGCAACAGTTTCTTTATTTGCAGTTCCTCCTACATCTAAAAAGTTTGCGGGTTCGCCGCCGGCTAATTTTATAATATCCATTGTTGCCATTGCAAGCCCTGCACCGTTAACCATACAGCCAACATTTCCATCAAGTTTTATGTAGTTAAGATTGTATTTGGAAGCTTCAATTTCCAGCGGGTCTTCTTCATCAAGATCCCTGTATTCAGCAATGTCCTTTCTGCGGTAAAGTGCATTGTCATCAAAATTCATTTTCGCATCGAGAGCTAGAACCTTTCCTTCCTTTGTTACAACGAGCGGGTTTATTTCTGCAAGTGAAGCATCGGTTCCTGCATAAGCACGATATAAACTTATTAAAAATTTAACTGCACTTTTATTCTGATCTCCTTCCAATCCTAAGGCATAAGCAAGCTTGCGCGCCTGGAATTGCTGTAGACCAAGTTCAGGTTCAATTTGTTCTTTAATGATTTTTTCAGGAGTTTCTGCAGCAACTTTTTCTATTTCAACGCCACCTTCTGTGGAAACCATCATAACATCTTTGGATACAGCTCTATCAAGGGTAATTCCTACATAAAATTCACGATCAATATTAATTCCTTCTTCAATTAAAATGCGTTTAACTTCTCTTCCCTCTGGTCCGGTTTGATGTGTAACAAGATCCATTCCCATCATTTGGTTAGCAAATTCACTTACTTCGTTGAGAGATTTTGCAACTTTAACACCGCCGCCTTTTCCTCTGCCACCTGCATGAATTTGTGCTTTAACAACCCAAGCATTTCCACCCAATTCATTTTCTGCAATTTTCACTGCTTCTTCTGCGGAAAATGCAACACTCCCGTTTGGAACAGCAACATTATATTTTCTTAAAATTTCTTTTGCCTGGTATTCGTGAATTTTCATTTATCTTCCTTAAAAATTTATTTTTATAAGATAACTACACTTATAAGTAAAATACTTTATATAATTTTGAAAAGTCCTGCTCTTATAAAAGCAAGACATGGAATAATTACTTTTCACTCATAAAAGGATAACTCCAATTCTTAGGCGGATTAAAAGTTTCCTTAATAGTTCTTACACTCATCCATCTTAATAAGTTCATAGCGCTTCCAGCTTTATCATTAGTTCCAGAAGCACGTCCTCCACCGAACGGCTGCTGCCCTACAACTGCAGCAGTAGGTTTATCATTCAGATAAAAATTGCCGGCTGCATTTCTTAGTTTGTTAGCCATATAAACCAGCTCTGCTCTATCCTGTGCCCAAATTGCGCCGGTTAATGCATAAGGCGAGGTAGTATCACATAAATCAAGCGCTTCTTCATATTTTTTATCATCATAAACATATATAGTTAAAACCGGTCCAAAAATTTCTTCTTCCATAGTTTTAAAATGTGGATTTGATGTAACTATTGTTGTAGGTTCAATAAAATAACCAACCGAATCATCGTAGTTGCCGCCTGTAATAATTTCTGCTTCTGAAGAATTTTTAGCAAGGTCAATGTACTCAGTTATAGATTTGAATGCATTATCATCAATTACTGCACCTACAAAGTTTGTAAAATCTTCAACATCACCCATTTTAATTTTGGATACTTCCTTAACATATTTTTGTTTAAACTCATCCCATCTTGATTTTGGTATATACATCCGGGAGGCTGCAGAACATTTTTGACCTTGATATTCAAAAGCACCTCTGATCGCTGCAGTTACAAGTGCATCCACATCGGCAGAGTTATGAACAAAAATAAAATCCTTACCGCCTGTTTCACCAACAATTCTAGGGTAATACTTCATATTGGAAATATTGTTTCCAATAGTCTTCCACATATTCTGGAAAACCGGAGTAGACCCGGTAAAATGAATTCCTGCAAGATGGGGGCTGTTCATAACTGGGTTTCCAACCTGACCACCAGAACCCGGGATAAAATTAATGACACCTTTTGGTAATCCAGCAGCTTCAAATAATTTAATTAAATAATATGCAGAATAAACTGCGCTCGAAGCGGGTTTCCATAAAACCACATTTCCAACCATTGCAGGAGCAGTTGGCAGGTTGCCTGCAATGGAAGTAAAATTGAAGGGTGTAATTGCAAACACAAATCCCTCTAAGGCGCGATATTCAACTCGGTTCCACATTCCTGAGGGTGAATAGGGCTGGTCTGCCATCAATTGTGTCATATAATATGAATTGAATCTCCAAAAATCGATTAACTCGGCGGCGGCGTCAATTTCTGCTTGATAGGCTGTTTTGGATTGACCCAGCATAGTTGCAGCATTTAGTGTTGATCTCCACGAACCTGCCAATAAATCAGCCATTTTTAAAAAGACGGATATTCGATGTTCCCAAGTCATTTCAGCCCATTTTTTCTGGGCTTCTAATGCGGCTTCAATAGCCATTTCAACTTCTTTTTTACCTGCTTTGTGATAAATTCCTAGAACATGGTTTTTATTATGGGGTATTCTCATTTCCTCAGTACTATCAGATTTTACCTCTTCACCGCCAATAATTAATGGTACTTCGATCTGATTAGATTTTAATTCTTCAATTTTCTTCTTTAACAGTTCTTTTTCCGGACTTCCGGGAGCATACATTTTTACCGGTTCGTTAATAGGACTCGGCACCTTGAAATAAGAATTGGACATTACTTTACCTCTGAGCACTTTAGTGATTTCAAAATAATATTACGTTTTTGAATAAAATTAGATACGAAAAATACTTTTATGCTTTGTGAAATACAAATTGATGCGATTATAACATTCTTACTATTATATCTAATAATCGCTGAACACTTTGGAATTTAACGATAAGGTATTATTTTTAATACCTAAGTTGATTTTGAGGACAGTTGCAAGCGTATCAACACACTGTGGGGCAGTTAAGTTATCATCAGTAGTAAATCAAACAGGAGAAATTATGGCAGCGTTAAAAGTGTGTAGTACTATTACAGAACTTTACCATTTCTTAACTGAAGAATATAAAACAACCGATGAGGATTTTATAATTCACCAAAAAGTTGGTGGGAGTTTTAAAGGTATAAACTATAAAGAATTTAAGGATGAAACTAATTCATTTGCTTATGGGCTTGCATCACTCGGGGTAAAAAATGGAGATAAAGTTTCCATTATTTCTGAAAACAGACCTGAATGGGTTTATTCTGATTTTGCAATTCTCCAATTGGGTGGAATAGATGTTCCACTTTTCCCTTCACTAACTGCAGATTCAATTGAGTTTATATTGAATAATTCTGAATCCAAAGGCGTCATCATCTCTAATAAGTTTCAATTGAACAAAATCAATAAAGTTATTAATAAATGTAAGCAGGTAAAGTTTATCATCGTTTTAAATGATGCTGATTTTGATGAGAATGTGAAAAATCTTTATACGTTCAAACAAGTGCAGGAACTTGGTAAAAAGGAAATGCCGAAGATTCCTGATCTTCTAAAAAACTCAATGAAAAAAATTAAAGAAACAGATATTTGCACATTAATTTATACTTCAGGCACAACGGGTGAACCTAAGGGAGTTATTCTTACACATAAAAATATTATGTCCAACGTAAATTCTGCTTTAGTAACTTTTCCTATCTCAAAAGAGGATTCGTTTCTTTCATTCCTGCCACTTTGCCACAGCTTCGAACGAATGGCAGGATATTACACTGCATTTGCTGCAGGATGCCCTGTTTACTACGCGGAAAGCATTGAAACCGTTGCAACTAACCTGCTTGAAGTGAAGCCTACAATAATGACTTCTGTACCAAGATTGTTTGAAAGAATTTATTCTAAAATTATTAAGAATGTTGATAGCCAGCCGGAGAAAAAACAAAAAATATTTCACGCTGCATTAAATATTGGTAACCAGTATGCAATTGCAAAAAGAGAAGGAAAAGTTTCACTGCCTTTAAAATTAAAGCATAAAGTTGCGGATAAACTTGTCTTCAAAAAACTGAAAGAAAAAACCGGAGGAAGGCTGAGATTTTTTATTTCCGGTGGAGCGGCTTTACCAAGGGAGCTGGGTGAATTTTTCGAATCAACAGGTATAATTATTATTGAAGGTTACGGTTTAACAGAATCATCACCAGTAATTGCAGCAAATAGGTTTGATGACTACAAGTTTGGCACTGTTGGTAAACCATTGCCCGGCATTGAGGTTAAAATTGCACCCGATGGTGAAATTCTTGCACGAGGACCAAATATTATGCAAGGTTACTATAAAAACAAAAAAGAGACGGAAGCAACATTAAAGGATGGATGGCTGCATACCGGAGATATCGGGGTTTTTGATGCAGATGGTTTTTTAATGATTACAGATAGGAAAAAACATCTTTTCAAAACATCCGGTGGAAAATATATTGCTCCTACACCAATTGAAAATACATTTCTATCAAGTAAATTTATTGATCAATTTATTGTAATTGGTGATAGAAGAATGTTTTTAAGCGCACTTGTTGTGCCGGATTTTGAAGCATTAAGAGAATATGCAGATTCCAATAAAATTCCATACACTACCGATGAAGATTTAGCATTTAATGATAAAATTTATAACCTGCTTGAACATGATATGAATCAGTTGCAAAAGAAACTGGCTAATTATGAGCGAATAAGAAAGTTCAAAGTGCTGCATAAACCATTTACGGTCGAATCAGGTGAAATAACTCCAAGTTTGAAAATAAGAAGGAAAGCAATAGAATCGAATTATGGTGAACTAATCGAACAAATGTATGAGAGTCTGGAAAAATAAATATGTACTTAAACAGAATTTAGTAGTTTAATAATCTGTTTATGAATTTTCCCGTTAGAAGATAGCATTCTTTTAGTGTAAATATCAGTTTTATTTCCGTCAAAATCTGTTACTATCCCGCCAGCTTCCTCAACTATTAATTTTCCCGCACAAATATCCCACGGATGCAGCTGAACTTCCCAGAAACCATCAAACACACCACTAGCAAGGTAGCAGAAATCAATCGCTGCAGAACCTAATCTTCTTACTCCTCTTACAGATTTTGTTATTGCAACAAATCGTTCAAAAAGTTTATCAGGATTTTCCTTTTTATCATAAGGAAAACCTGTTACAATCATACTTTGTGCAAAATTATCATTGCCGCTAACAGTAATTTTTTCTGAATCAGAAAAAGCACCAGCACCAAGTTCAGCTGAAAACAAAATATTGCGCATTACATCATAGACTACGCCGGCAATTGTTTCACCTTTCCTTTGCAAACCAATTGAGACAGAAAATATTGGTAATCCGTGTGTAAAATTATTTGTGCCATCCAGCGGATCTATCACCCATAAATATTCTGAACTTGTCTCAACACCGCTTCCCTCTTCAGCAAGTATGCTGTGGGATGGATACTTTTTCCTAATAAAATCAGTTATAACTTTTTCAGAAGCTTTATCAATATCAGTAACAAGGTTATTATCGCCGCTTTTATATTCAATTTCAATTGATTTACCAAAACCATCTCTTATTGTTGATCCTGCTTCTTTAGAAATATTTATTAAGTCATTAATCATCTTTTTCTTTCAATTTGAACAGTAAATATATAAAATATTAATTAACCCCAACTTAAATGGTTTACCTAAATTACCTTTGATTTAGCGTCAAGCCAAAGCTAACTTCCTTGATAGCCGGATTGTAATTTGATATATTTCATTTTTAATAAATGCAAATAAATCAAGGAGAAATTAGTTGAACCAGGGCAGTGAAATTGAAGTTCGTACGTCAGATTCAGGTTCATTTGTTGAAGATATTCCGGAAATATTACCAATTCTTCCATTAAGAGATATTGTGATTTTTCCATATATGATTTTCCCGGTTTTAGTTGGCAGGGAGCAATCAATTCGTGCAGCAAATTACGTTCAGGATAATACAAAATACATTTTTCTTTCCACTCAAAAAAAATCAAACGTAGAAGCCCCATCAAGCGATGATATTTACCGTGATGGTACTATCGCAAAAATTGTTCAGATATTAAAGCTTCCTAACGGGTTAATGAAAATTTTAGTTGATGGATTAATTCAGGCAAAGATTGTTGAATTTACAGACAGAAAAGAATTTTTTGAGGCAAAGGTTGAAGTTATTATTCCTGCTGTTGATTCTGATCATGAAATGAATGCGTTGATACGGCAAATGTCTCAACTATTCAAAGAATATGTAAAGATTAGCCGTAATGTGCCAAATGATACTCTATCAGCATTTGAAAATATAGTTGAACCGGACAGAAAATTATTCTATGCTGCTGCAAACATTAATCAAACAATTGATGTTAAGCAGGCAATCATTCAAAAATATACATTAAAAGAACAGTATTACGAAGTAATTAAGATACTTAATTCCGAAATTGATATTCTTAAAATAGAAAAAGAAATTGACAATAAGGTACAGGAAAACATTTCTAAAACTCAGCGGAAATTTATCATCCAGGAACAAATTAAAATATTGCAGGATGAGCTGGGTGAAGATGAAGATGGATCACCAGAATTTATAAAAATTAGGAAAAAGATTAAAATATCTAAAATGCCTAAAGAGGCGGAAGATAAAGCTTTGGAAGAATTAAATAAGCTTAAAAAGACTCCGCAAATGTCACCCGAATCCACCGTTATCAGAAATTATTTGGATTGGCTCGTAGATGTTCCCTGGTCTAAAAGAACAAAGGATAAACTTGATATAAAGCATGTTCAAAAAATATTAGATGAAGATCATTTTGGATTAGAAAAACCAAAAGGAAGAATAATTGAGCACATTGCAGTTCTAAATTTAGTTAAACAAATACGCGGACAGATTCTTTGTTTTGTTGGTCCTCCCGGAGTTGGGAAAACTTCTCTTGGCAAATCTATTGCCAGAGCATTAGGCAGAAAATTTGTTAGAATAAGTTTAGGCGGTGTGCGTGATGAGGCTGAAATAAGAGGTCACCGCAGAACTTATATTGGATCAATGCCCGGTAAAATTATTCAATCAATGAAAAAAGCAGGGACCATAAATCCTGTAATTCTTTTAGATGAAGTTGATAAGATGAGTATGGATTTTCGAGGCGATCCTTCATCGGCAATGCTTGAAGTTTTAGATCCCGAACAAAATCATACTTTCAATGACCATTACCTTGAGGTTGATTACGATTTACAGAATGTGATGTTTATTACCACTGCGAATGTAAGATATAATATTCCCCTGCCTCTTCAGGATAGAATGGAAATAATTGAACTCCCGGGTTACCTTGAATATGATAAAATGGAAATTGCTAAAAGGCATCTTATCCCAAAACAGGTTAAGGCTCATGGACTTGCAACTAAAAAAGTTGAGTTTAGTGATGCGGCTATTAAAAAATTAATACGGGAATATACACGAGAAGCCGGAGTAAGAAATCTGGAAAGAGAAATGGCTTCAATACTTAGAAAAGTAGCCAAAGATATTGTTGTAAAGGAATCAGGAAAAGGCAAAAAGAAAAAAATTGTTAAAAATATTATTGATGAAGGACGAGTTGAAACATATTTAAAAAATCCAAGGTACCGTCATCAAAAGCACAGCAAAATAACAAAAGTTGGAAGCGTTACAGGATTGGCATGGACCAGCACCGGAGGCGAATTGCTTACCGTTGATGCTACTATTATGAACGGTTCAGGAAAATTAAACCTTACAGGTCAGCTTGGTAATGTGATGAAGGAATCTGCCCAGGCAGCATTAAGTTACCTTCGCTCTTCCGCAAAAAAGTTTGGATTAAATCCTGATTTCTTTAAAGGAAAAGAAATTCATATCCATCTTCCCGAAGGCGCAATACCAAAAGATGGTCCATCTGCTGGAATAACAATGGCTTTGGCAATGCTTTCAGCGATTAGCAGCAAGCCGGCATCCAATAGTGTTGCAATGACCGGTGAAATCACACTTACCGGTACCATTTTACCTATTGGTGGATTAAATGAAAAGTTACTTGCTGCAAAGCGAAATGAAATTAAAACTGTTCTTATACCTAAAGAAAATGAGGTTGATTTAAAGGAGATTTCTGACAAAGTAAAAGAAGGATTAAAAATTGTTCCAATAGCAAAACTGGAAGAAGCTGTGCCTTTTGTTTTCCCAAACTCGGTGCGTAAAAATTCAACAAGAAAAAGTAAAAAGAAGACTAAAAATAAAAAGTAATATTTAATGAGGGAAGGCGTTTCAAATATCACGGCAAAATCAGCAGAAGAAAAATACAAACTGTTATTAAAGCAGTTAAAAAACCTGCTTACCAATAAGGAAAATATTATTTCAAACCTGGCAAATTTATCTGCAGCACTTAATGATAATTTTGATAAAATTTTCTGGGTTGGTTTTTATCTTTTTGATGGCGAGAAACTATTCCTTGGTCCTTTCCAGGGAAGTGTTGCATGTACAGAAATTGATATTGGCAAAGGTGTTTGCGGAACTTCCGCAAAAGATAGAGTAACTATTATTGTACCCGATGTAGAAAAATTTCCAGGGCATATTGCATGCCATTCCGGAGCCCGTTCTGAAATTGTTGTGCCAATACTTAAAAATGATAGACTTTTTGGTGTTCTTGATATCGATAGTGATCAGTATAATGCATTTGATGAAGCTGATAAAAAATATTTAGAAGAAATCTGTGAGTTTCTAGCTGAAGAAATTTTTAGTAAAGAGTAGTTTATGAGTTTTATTGTAACTGCAAGAAAATGGCGTCCAAAAAAGTTCAATGAGGTAGTTGGACAAAATCATGTAACCAGCACGCTTAAAAATGCAATTAAAGAAAACAGGATTGCTCATGCATATCTTTTTACTGGACCAAGAGGAGTTGGGAAAACAACTACTGCCCGCTTACTAGCAAAAACAATAAATTGTAACAATCCGGTTGATCAGGAACCCTGTAATAATTGCGAAAATTGTAACTTAATCAAGAATTCGCAATCACTTGATATTATTGAAATTGATGGTGCGTCAAACCGTGGTATTGATGAAATACGCACCTTACGCGAATCAGTAAAGTATGCACCTACAAAATCAAAATATAAAATCTATATTATTGATGAAGTGCATATGCTTACAAAGGAATCATTCAATGCATTTCTAAAAACTCTGGAAGAACCACCTGCTCACACGATTTTTATTTTCGCTACAACAGATGTACATAAAGTACCGTTAACAATAATTTCCCGCTGCCAGCGATATGATTTTAGAAGAATTCATCTTGATAAAATTAAAGAAACTCTTGCACATATTGCTGAAGCAGAAAAAATAAAAATTGATGATACATCTCTAACTATAATATCCAAAAAAGCTGATGGTGCCTTAAGAGATGCTGAAAGTTATTTTGATCAGGTTGTGTCTTATTGTGGAGGAGAAATTACACCTGAAACAGTTACGCAGATGTTAAATCTTATTGATGAGGAAATATACTTTGAAATTACTGATGCAATACTTAAAAAAGACTTTAAAACCGGTTTTGAAGTGTGCAATATTATTTATGAGAATGGCTGGGATTTTATAGATTTTATTAATGGATTAACCGAACACTTTAGAAATTTATTAACAGTTATTGTAACCGGTAAATCTTCTTTTACAGAAACCGCTGAAGTATTTAAAGATAAATACCTGCAGTACAAAAACAAATTTGCTGAAGCCGATTTACTCAGGCTTCTGAATTTTCTTAATAAGGCTGCACAGGAATTAAAATATTCTCAAAATCAAAAATTAAAAATTGAAATTACACTAAGCCATCTTATTGGCTTGGAAAAAACAACCACTATTACTGAACTAGTATCTGAAATTACGGGATCAATTTCTCAAAATCAATACAAGGATGTAACTGGAACTAATTACACTGCAAATAAAAACACCTCTTCCAAAATTGCAGAGAGAAAAGTATCCTCAAAAAAAAATTCTGATGATAAAAAGAAGGATGTTGTTTATCCAGAGGATGTAAACTCTTCAATCCATAAAATAACTGAACAGGGAGAATTAAATCTTAAAAACATTTTTGATAAATGGAATGGTTTTGTTACAGAAATAAGTAAGGAAAAAGGATTGACGCTGGCACCTGTTATTGAAAATCTTAATTTAATTGAACTAAATGGAAACAAATTATCCATATCCTTAAAAGATTCTGAAGCACAAAAAACTCTTGAAATGAATAAATCCTATCTGGATTCAAAAACTGAGGAATATTTTGGAAAAAAAATAGTACTCTCAGTTAGCTCAGACGTTATAAAAAATACAAAAACTAAAAAAAAATCAGCTAATTCATTAAAAAATCCCGATTTAAATTCACACGAAAAAGTTATAATTAACGAGCTTGGAGGTGAAAAAATAAGTTAGACGATTCTACTGGTTAAAAACAACACTAATATACATTTCCTATTAAATTCACACCTGTTAAGTGTTTGATTAATAATAATTTATAATTATTTTTTATGTCTATGTCAAAAAATTTAATCGTTGCAATTGATGGACCAGCCGGTTCCGGTAAAAGTACATCTGCAAAGTTGGTAGCCGCAAGGTTGAATTATTTATATATCGATACGGGTGCAATGTATAGGGCGATTACTTTTTTGGCTATAAGAAAAAATATACTCAGAGATGAAAAACTAATAGTTTCACTGGCAGAAAAAAGTGAGATAAAACTTTTATTTGAAGATGGTGAGACAAAAGTTTTTGTGAATAATGAAGATCTAACCCGTAGCATCAGATCTGTTGAGGTAAACCGGTTTGTTAGTGATGTTAGCAAGATTAAAGATCTAAGAGAAATTATGGTTGATAAGCAGCGGGAATTGGGGAGTAAAGATGACGGCGTTGTTATGGAAGGAAGAGATATCACTACTGTTGTTTTTCCAAATGCTGATGTTAAAATCTTCTTAACTGCTTCTTTGGAAGAAAGAGCAAGTAGAAGAGTTAAAGAGTTTACTGAAAATGGAACGGAAGTTAAACTGGATGATATCAAAAATAATCTTATTGAACGCGATCATATAGATTCCAGTAGAGAGGTAAGTCCTTTAAAAAAGGCACCAGATGCTCTTACAGTTGATACCACTAAATATTCTATTGAAGAGCAGGTAAATATAATTTTAGATGCAGTAAAAAAAACTGCTTACACAAAAGGCATAAAACTAAATTTAAATTGAGTTTATAAAAACCGGATAATAAATTATTTAATAACTAATTTTTTTCTGATTTATTGATTTTACGGTTTTATCAGTAAAACAGGATTGTACGGAGGATAAATGACCGAAGAGGTAAAGGAAACGAGTAAGACATCTGTCGTAATCGATGAATACGAAAAAAATAAAAATAAATTCAACTTAGATGAATATTCGCAAGATGAATTTGTAGAACTGGCAAATCTTTATTCTGAATCTTTTAGAGATGTAAAAGAAGGCGAACTGATTAAAGGTAAAATTGTTCGCATACAGGGTGATAGTATCATAATTGATGTAGGATTTAAATCCGAAGGTACTATACCGAAAAATGAATTTCACGAAGACCAGACAATTGAAGTTGGTAATGAAATTGAAGTCGTTCTGGAAAGTGTTGAAGACCAGGATGGAAATCTTGTTCTAAGTAAACAAAGAGCCGATTTCTTAAGAATCTGGGAAAAGGTTGTTAGCTCCTTTGAAACCGGTGAAATTATTGAAGGAAAAATAGTTAAACGAATTAAAGGTGGAATGGTTGTCGATCTTTTAGGAATGGAGGCTTTCTTACCCGGTTCACAAATTGATGTTCGCCCAATAAGAGATTTTGATGCGTTTGTAGGGCAAACAATGGAATTCAAAGTTGTTAAGGTTAACATTCCTACTGAAAATGTAGTTGTTTCTCATAAAGTATTGGTTGAAGAAGAAATTGCAGACCAGAGAAGCGCAATTCTTGAAGGACTGGAAAAAGGACAAATACTTGAAGGTATTGTAAAAGCTATCACAGACTTTGGTGTCTTTGTAGATCTTGGCGGAGTTGATGGGTTAATTCATATAACCGATCTAAGCTGGGGAAGAATCAATCATCCAAACGAAGTTGTAAAGCTTGATGAAACAATAAAAATTGTTGTAACAGATTTTGATGAAACAAAGAAAAGAATTTCACTTAGTTTGAAAAAACTTTTACCACATCCATGGGAAGATATTGATAACAAGTATAAAGTTGGTGATAAAGTTTCTGGACGAGTTGTTTCACTTACTGATTACGGTGCATTTATTGAAATTGAAAAAGGAATTGAAGGTTTAATTCACAATTCTGAAATGAGCTGGACACAGCACATTAAGCATCCTTCACAAGTTGTCGCAATGGGACAAGTAATTGAAGCAGTTATTCTAAGCCTGGATAAGGATGATAAGAAAATATCACTCGGTATTAAACAACTTGAACCAGATCCATGGCAATCATTAATGGAAAAATATCCTGTAGATTCAAAGCATAATGGTGTAGCACGTAATCTTACAAACTTTGGTGTTTTTGTAGAACTTGAACCAGGCGTGGATGGATTAGTTCATATATCAGATCTATCGTGGACTAAAAAAATCCGTCATCCTGGCGAAGTAGTTAAAAAAGGTGAGTCACTTGAAGTTGTAGTTTTAGGCGTTGATGTTGATTCAAGAAAAATCTCTCTTGGGCATAAACAGATAATTGATAACCCCTGGGATACTTTTGAATCAAAATATACAACAGGTACAATTACTGAGGGTAAAGTTGTAAGAATAATTGAAAAAGGATTAATTGCAGAACTACCCGATCATGTTGATGGTTTTGTTCCTGCAACTCAATTATCTACAACAAGATTGAAAAATTTAAGCACTCATTTTCCAATAGACAACATGTTGCCTTTGAAAGTGATTGAATTTGATAAAACCAATAAAAAGATTGTACTTAGTGCTATTGCAGCTTTAAAGGAAAAATCAGAAGAAGAGATACAAGATTATCTTAATGTTCATAAACTAGAGCGTGTTTCTGTTGATACAATTAAAAATGCAGAAACAGGTGCAATCGATTCTTCAGAATTTCCAATTTTTGAATTAAATGATAGCAAACCGGAAAAAACGGAAGAAAGCTAAATCTTTTTTATTAAATAAAGTTGCTATATTTAAAGCGGGATACAATAAATCCCGCTTTTCTTTTAAATGATAATTAGATGCATAACAAAGTAGCATTACATACGCTGGGATGTAAATTAAACTTTGCTGAATCATCAACCATTGGAAACCAGTTTTTGTTGAATGGTTTTAAAATTGTTGATTTTAGCGAAAAGGCTGATATTTATGTCTTCAATACCTGCACGGTTACAGAAAGCGCTGAAAAAGAGTGCAGGCAGCTTGTAAGAAGAGCGCTTCGCAGTAATCCTGATGCTTATATAATTATTACCGGATGCTACGCACAACTCCGCCCGCAGGATTTTGTTAATATTGATGGCGTTGATGCAGTTTTAGGCAGCAGTGAAAAATTTAATTTATTTTCCATCATAAATAGTTTTGAAAAAAAACAACCAACCTGTGTGCACGTTACTCAAATTGATGATTTTAATGAATTTGGGGTGGCACATTCCACCGATGCTGATAACAGGACAAGAGCGTATTTGAAAATCCAGGATGGTTGTGATTACAGTTGTACCTTCTGCACTATTCCCCTTGCACGCGGGAAAAGCAAAAGCATGGATATATTACAATCTGTTGATGAGTTTAAAAAACTTGTTGAACAAGGATATAAGGAAATTGTTCTTACTGGTGTAAACGTAGGAGATTATGGAAAATCAGTTAATTCAGATCTTTATAATCTTCTAAATAATTTAATTTCGGTTGAGGGGGAATACAGAATTAGAATAAGTTCCATTGAACCAAATCTCTTAAGCGATGAAATTCTGGAACTTACTGCAAACAACAGCAAACTTTGTAATCATTTTCATATTCCGCTACAAAGTGGCAGCAACCGTATTTTAAAGGCAATGCAGCGCCGTTATAATGTTGAAGAATATAAATCACTTATATTAAAAGCTAAAGAAAAAATTAAGGATCTTTCTATTGGCGTTGATGTAATTGTTGGATTCCCCGGTGAAACGGAAGAGGATTATATTACAACACATAACTTCTTAAGAGATTTGCCAATTTCGTATTTGCACGTTTTTAGCTATTCTGAAAGACCAGATACACCTGCTGCACTAATGAAGCAAAAAGTAAGCCCTGAAGAGAAAAAAAGAAGAAGTAACATCCTTAGGATTTTAAGTGAAAAGAAAAGAAATGAGTTTTACAGAAGTATGATAGGCAAAGAGATACAAATACTTTTTGAAAGTGCAAATTCCAGTGGAAGTATGAAAGGGTTTTCTTCAAATTATATAAAAGTTTTAAGTGAGGCTAATCCTGATATTATAAACAGTTTTTGCAAGGTAAGAATTCAAGAAGTTAAAAATGAAAGCTGTTTAGGCTGTATTGTAGAGACTAAAAATTCAGTTGAATTATTCACTTAATTCATCTAAAATTAAAATAAAAAATATGAAGTATTTTCCCCTATTCGTTTTACTAACAACTTGCCTGATTACAGCTCAGAATAAATCCATTCTTGAACTCGAAAGTGAACTTTCATTTTCATCAATTGAATATTCAAATGAAAACATTCACTTTCAAAAGTTTGTTGAAAAGTCCAAAAAAAGTGCCGGCTTGGGAATTCTCTATTCTCTTTTGCTGCCGGGAATGGGTGAACTTTATGCAGAGGGTTACAGCAGCGGTAAATATTTTACAATAGCTGATGGCGTTCTCTGGGGTACTTTTATCGGAATGAACGTTTATTCGAATTGGCAGAAAGAAAATTATAAGACCTATGCATCTTCCCACGGCTCCGTGGTCAATGATGGTAAAGATGATAAATATTATGCAACAATCAGCAGTTACCAGAATATTGAAGAATATAATAACGAGAAAGCTCTTGAAAGAAATTTTGATGAAATGTTAGATGAGGAAAAATATTTTTGGAAATGGGAAACCACTGAAGAAAGGCGTACATTCCGAAGTATGTGGTCTTCCAGTGAGCAGACTTCTAACGATGTAAGATTTGTTGCGGGCGCACTTATCCTTAATCGTGTTGCAAGTGCAATAAACGCAGCAAGATTAGTAGCTGCTTACAATAAAAGTTTAGAAAAAGATGATCTTAGCTGGAATTTCTCAGTTGGAATGGAAAACTATAAAAACCTGCCAACTAGTTTGACTTTTAATTTTTACACTTCGTTTTAAAATAAAAATGGCTTCAGTTTATGAAGCCATGTAATATATCATTTCTGTTTTGTTTATTTCAGTAAAACCATCTTCTTTGTTTGAACAAAACTTCCAGCTTTTAATTGATAGAAATATAATCCGCTAGTTAAGTATTTACCTTCAAATTCAACTTCATACTCACCTGCAGATTTTTCTTCACTAACAAGAGTTGCTACTTCTTTTCCTAATAGATCATAAACTATCAGCCTTACATCTTCGTGTCTCTTGTCTCTGGTTTTGTGGAATCGTGAATCTGATCTTTGTTGAAGGGTTAAATGGGTTCGGATAATTCTGGTAAAGTTCAAAATTTTCTAAACTCTCCACGTCTTCTGAAACGACAGTTATCGGTTCAACTATTTTTACAGGAAACTTTGGTCCAAAATTCCATCTATCTAATGGATCAGGGATGGAATCCCAAACCAGACTAATAGCGCAGGAATAAATTGTATCCCAATCTGCTGAAGAATCGGAAGCGGTGTAACCAAAATTCCAGTAAATAGTATCCTGCGGCGATGGAAAAGGAAGCGAGAATGCCTGGGTTAACTCATTTAAAACTAACGGATTCTGGTAAGAAAAAGTATCAACAAGTTCCATTTGTCCAAAACGTCCGGCTACATTGTAACCACCCGCTTCTGCAGGTCCACCGGTTAAATACATTGTATAATAACCAGTTTCACCAATTATAAGTGAATCGGGTCCTTCAACCCAAAGGACTACGGATGTATCCTGTTCAAAAGTATGGCATACGCATCCAGGCGGATCACCGTTTAATTCTGTACAGCCAATCAGATTAGTATCATTTATGTTTGCATTTATAACTATTGCTATAAAACTTAAGAAAATGATGGCGAGAATGAAATTTATCTTTACTATAGACATATTTTTACTTAAATGACTGGCTGAAAGATAAGAATTTTTACCAAAATAATGTGTTATAAAAAAAATGAACTAATGGCATTATTTAATAAGAAGCATTTTTTTTGTAATTGAAGAATTACCAGTAACCAATCTGTAAAAATAAGTCCCACTGGGTAAACCAGATGCATCAAAAGTCAGAGTATATTTACCTTCAGATTTTTCGCCATTAACGAGGGTTGTAACTTCTTTTCCCAACACATTATATATTTTTAGTGAAGCAAATCCGGAAACGGGTATTGAAAAGCTGATAGTTGTTGATGGATTAAAAGGATTAGGGAAATTCTGTTCGAGAATATATTTTTGCGGTATCTGATCATCATCATCTACATTTGTTACCGTCAAGTTTTGGTAGCTTATAGTTTCAGAACCATATACAGTTTTTGAACCAACGCTTTGTACAAAAACAATAAAACTTAAACTATCCGCATCCCAAATCTGATCGAATGAAATATTCTGCTCAACTGTTTTTGTTTCTCCCGAATTGATTGAGAAATTACTGCCTGAAGGAGTTGGAAACATTTTCCTCATAACATGATAGTGCTCGTTAATTCCATTGCTGGCTTCATAATAAACATCTTCAACTGCAACAAAATGTATTACTAAATCATTATCAGATAATGCTCCAATTCTGGTAACTCCAGCTTTTATTGAGGCTTCCAGTGTATTTGTTGTTCCGCTAAGTTCAATTATTAATGGATCTACCCCAACTACCAGATCATCCAAAATTTCCACCCACCCTGAGATTGAACCTTGCAATACTCCATTAAAAATTCCACGCGGAGTTGACTGAACCGGATTGTAAAAATTATGCCTTTCATCTGATCCTTGCATACTGTGTGCATAAAACGGATCACCTGGATAAGGATAGGACATATGAAAGTAGAGATAATTAATTTGATCCGAGTTCGGGCTGTTGGCAATATAATCTTCAAGAGTATTATGAGCTGCCGGGCAATGGGAACAGAAAGTATTAGTAAACACTTCAACTAAAACTTTTCGCTCTTCCTGAGCAAACAAAACTGTTGATAAAAGGAAAAACCCAATTGCGAATATGTTCAGTTTCATTATAATTTTACTTTTTTAATATAGTATAACAAAATAACAGTAATAACAAAAGGTAAATTATTGCGAATTATCAACTAACACATTATACTCAATATTTTGCATTTTAATTATCGTCCAAAAAATAGATTCAATAGGAGAAGTGAAATTGAAATAAAAAGGGAGCCGAAGCTCCCTTAATAACTGCATTTAAATAGATTATTCTATTTTATTAATACAAGTTTTTTTGTTGAAGTGAAATCTGCAGCTTTAATTGTATAATAATAAACACCGCTGGATAATGCACTTGCATCAAATTGTACATCAAAAGAACCGCTTTGTTTATGCTCATCAACTAAACTGGCAACTTCATTACCAAGCACATCATAAACTTTTAGTGTAACAAAACCATCTGTTGGAATTGAATAACTAATTGTTGTAGACGGATTAAAAGGATTTGGATAATTCTGGCTCAAGGAATAATCTAACGGAGATAATACATCTGCTTCTACAACATTGGAATATTCAAAGGTACCATCAAAATCAACTTGCTTTAATCTGTATGAATAAGTACCTGTTATAAGATCTTCATCCGTATAGGAATAATTTTGCACTTCAGTGGTAGTACCATTACCCTCTTTAAACCCAATATTAACAAATTCACCATTCTGCATCATTCTCTGAACTTCAAATCCCTGGTTATTGATTTCTGAAGCGGTTGTCCAGTTTAATGTTACATCGTTATTATTTGCTTGAGCGGTAAACGAAGTTAATTCAACAGGAACAACGACATCAAGAGATACTGTTCTTCGATGTACGGGTGTTCCGTTTGGTCCTTCACCTTGAACCGTGATTGTATAACTTCCCGCAGTAACATTTCCAGAAGTACGGATTCGTAATGTTACACTTCCCGGAAATGTGTTAAGTGAATTACCTTGTGGGAAATCAAGAAGTAAAGTACCCATTGGTGGAGTTGGAGATACTGTAGCTGAAAATAGTGCTGTTGATGAATAAAGTTTAACGCCGGGAACATTTACTGTTACAAAAGCACTATCATTATTTTGTGTAATTCCGGTAGTTGTCGGAGATACGTCCATTGCAAAATCTGGAAAATATGCAACATAACTTCCATAATTATTGGATCTAAAGTCAGTCCACATCATCAATGCCTGATTATCAATCGAAACCATTGCGTCATAATCTCCCAGATAATTAGCAGATCCGGGTGAACATACACCAGATGCGCAAATTCTCATTTTCTGATTTGAAATTCTTTGATTTGGAGCCCAGGTAACTCCTCCATCATCAGAATAACTTGCGTAAATATAGGCACTATCACTGGTTGGAGTATCTCGAGTATCCATCCATTTTGCGAATAGCCTTCCACTTGTAACATCACACCATATTGAAGGATGCCACTGGTGATTGGCTGTAGTACCCGGATCATCATTAATAACAACCGGGGATGACCAAGTCGTACCTTGATCCGTTGAGTACCTGCAGAAAATATCAGGTTTGTTGCCATTTCCTGCCGGAGTATTGGAAGCATATACCAAATAAAGCCTTCCACGGAAAGCACCTGTACTTTGATCCGCGGCTATAAACGGATAAGGTCTTGTTCTAAAAAACTGGACTGTATGACGACCGCTGACACTTGTACCTACATAACCAGCAAAACTTTGTGTAGGTTTCGTTGTAAAGGTTGCACCACCATCAGTGGAGACATAAAATGTATATTGAGGAGAAAATGTACTTCCATGATTTGTTACAAAATAAACTGCTCCACCATCTGTTGAACCATTTGGTCCTATACAAACCATTGCACCGGGAAGAGGGCTGTTGGAAACATTTAAAGTTGTAGTCCATGATGCCCCAAGATTAGTAGATCTAGCAAAACCATGTCCGTTGAAGGAACTCCTGGTCATTGTTGTATAAACATATCCAGAATATGGACCAGTTGTCTGATCTGCAGCAAGCCAGTTTTTGTCTCCACCGAATATTGATGTTACTGATGCACCCCAGGTTGCACCATTATCTGTAGAACGCATAACTTTACAACCCTGAATACCTCCAAACATCGTTTCATAATAAAGGTTTCCATTTCCATCATATGCTGTGCAGGGATCACCATTTGGATTCGTACCAAAATTTGGTGATGAATGCAGCCAATCATGTCCATCACTTGTTCTCCAGGCGCCATTAATATTATAAGCACCAAAGAACTGAACAGGTACATTAGGATTTTGTGTTACGTGAGGTTCAGCAAAATCAACACCCAGGTTAAAATTGTCATAACCAAAGGCATCAGTAATTACATCTTCCTCAGAATCAGAATATTCAATATTGTCCAGTAATTCTGCAGGTACATGATCTACACGTGGGTTATCTCCCTGTGCAAGCACTGCTATATTTAATGCAGCAACGATGAAAAAAACCATCAACGAAAGACCCAATATCATAGGTAACTTCTTCTTCATTTATCCTCCTGTTTATTAATAATTAAATTAAACAATTAACTTCTTTGAACTAATTTAAGCATTGATCTTCTCAAAAGAATAGAAATAAGTATTACCGAAATCCCCAGACCATAAGAACAGAAGAGTTAGTTTGTTGTTCATTTAGCGGTATACAAAATTTTATTACACTAATGTAATAATATTTTTATCTTATGCAAAGATTTATGTAAAAATATTATGATTTCAGTTGTGTAAAATCATTGCGATATTACTTATCTAAAAATTAAAATTGGCATTTGTGTTTTAATATGTATATTTTTTAGCGGGCTTAATAATATCATCACAAAGGAGGATGTATGAAGTTGAACGTAAAAGCATTCGCACTAACGTGCGGCATTATCTGGGGTCTGGCAATTTTACTAGCACTTGGTGGCTTCTCTCCTTTAGAGCACTCAGGAACAAATATTTCGAAACTAGGGAAAGTGTATCTTGGATATTCATATTGCTGGATTGAGGGGCATTGTCGGTCTTATCTGGGGCTTTGTCGATGGATTGGTTTCGGGCCTATTTTTGCATGGCTGTACAACAAACTGGCTAAGACAAAAGCAGAGTAATATTTAGGTCGGTTCTAATAATCTGAGATCAGGAAATTTTATTGCTCAATTGGGGTGCATTGGAAATTTATACTCCGAACAGTTTTTTAAATTCATCAGTATTGCTCATACTATTAATTTTTCTTTTTTCCTCATCATCGTTTTTACGATGAAGAATTTTTGTGGCAAAATCTTCACTCTTAATTACAGTACTGCTGCAAACTCTTGCATATTCCGCAAGGTTTTTATCTGAAGTTACCACTATTAAATTGCGCGGATTTTTACTTTTACCTACCTGGTTTTTAATTTTTATATCAGCAGAAACATTTTCTGAATAAATTATTTTAGCATTATTAATTTTAATGGCAGCATTTGGATGTCCATCAAAATGAAGATACACTTTAGATTTTTTATTGCTGAAATAGTTATCAACTATAAATGCTAACTTTTCGCGGCTTTTTTGTTTATCTTTTTTCTGCAAATTCTTTATTGCAGAAATTTTTCCAATCAGGTTATTGCCATCAATGATATAAAGTTTCATTTAAAAATAAATATTAAGATTTTTTTAACGTGTATTATAAAAATCAGCTTGTTTCGTGATTTTTAAATCTTTAAGCTGCGGAGCCTTCACTCTGATTTCAACTCTAAAACCAGTATAAGTACCTATAGGATTCCATGTAAAATTCATTATCCAGCAATGAAGATCGCGTGAAATCCTAATTTGCGGTGCAGCAAATTCATCTCTTTCAAAATCGTAACTTCCAGTAACAGAAAATTTCCATTTGGGAGTTAGGTTAAAATTTAAACTTCCGTTCACATTAGAAAATTTATTCTCAAGATCAGGCGTTGGTTTAGACAGGTTATAATTATAAGTTAAGGAAATATCCCACGGTATATTAAAATCAGGATCCCGTTCATCATAAATTCCCTGGTAAACATTTCTATCTGCAGCTCCCAGTCCAAATTCATCAATTTCATTGGTAGGAGGAAGATCTTTTCCTGATTCTGATTTTAATCTGTCTCCGGAGATTCGTGTTCCAATAGAAAAACTAAAATTAGTCATCCTTAGTAAGCCCTTACCCTCATCAATTAAAAACTTATTTATTTTACTGATGTTACCTGAATAATCATATGGTGTGAAAGTTGAAGAACCTGAAAAATCAAAGATATCACTTATCTGTGTTCTGTAGGATAATCTTAAATCTGAAAAATTTAGTGAATCGGCTGCAAAGTTATAACTCATTCCTGCAGTAAGATTAAGTAATTGTATTTTGTTTTCCTTGGAAGTTGTATCGGTTGGATCTGCAATCGTTTTCATTTCAAAATTATTACCAATAGAAAAGTTCAGATTTTGTTGTTCGCCAGAAGTTGCTCCTCCAAATATTTCTCTTTCAAATTTGTTATACCTCACTTTTGAACCATCCAGAGCTGTATATTCTCCATAATAGCCCCATTTAGGTTCCGAAAAATCGGGACGATAACTGTAGCTCAAATTTGGAGTTACAGTGTGGCGTATAGCGCTAATTCCTGGAAATATAGAATTAAACATTCCGTAAAATTTTGTTGAAGTACCAACACCAACGCTGAATGTTCTTACAAAATCAATTTTTCTAACATCATTTGTAACTACTGAATCTCCACCATTAAAAGAAAGCACAGAAAATTTTTCTATTTGTTTATTATACCATTTTTCTTCATATCTGAAGGAAGGTGAAAAACTGAAATGACCAATTTTAGGTGAAAGATCTGCATTAATGTTATGCTTAATTCCTCCGCGTATTTTAAGTTCACCTTCAACTTTATTGCGGTTATTCTGGAATTGTCCTGAATATGAATATCCAAATAATTCATACCAGTCTTTATCCTGTCCGGAGGATTCACTTCTGAAAGGATAACTTTGTGCTTTCCTGAAAGAAAAGCTTGGCAGAACTTCATAGATATCATTTGTTTGAATTACCTGTCTTCGGTTATAATTTATTGTTGCACTGTTTCCGGATTCATCCCATGTTTTGGAAAGAGTAGCATTGGAAATAATTTCATTTCTTAGTAAATCATTAAAGTTGGAAACATTGCGTGATAAATAACTCTTTGTTGCAAATTCCAGGTTTGCATCAAATCTTAAAGTTGGTGTAAGTGTTTGATTATGAAACCATCTTAATCGCCAATCAATTTGCTGGCTGAAATCAGGATCTGTTGATTCACCCTTTGAAAAATCAGAATACGCTCCTTCAATATTTCCGGTATAATTGTAACGGTTTGCATACCTGAAACGGCTATTTAAATTATAACTACCGCGTGTGTAATAATCTGCAGTTGCATTCCAATCCATGTAATCACTTATTGCCCAGAAGTAGCCGAATCTTCCAAAATAAGTTCCGTAAGTTGCATCGCTTCCAAAAACAGGAGCAATTAAACCTGATCTCCTTCCAGATTGTAAAGGCAGCACTGCAAAAGGAATAGGAATGGGCAGAGGTACTTCTCCAAAATTCAGAAAGATCCATTCTGCTGCTAGCTGCTCTTCCTGTATCACTTTCATTTTTGGTGAGTAAATATGATAATGAGGACATTCAGCATCACAGGTTGTATAAATTCCATCTTCAATAAAATAAGTATCCTTGCTTACTTTTTTAATTTTTTCACCGTGGTAAAATGCACCTTCAATTTCAGTATCTGCCATAGATAGAGAACCCTGCCCTGTTTTAAAATTATAACGCATTGTTCTTCCTTCGTACTTTTCCCCTCCTTCAACTAAAACAGGTGTACCGATTAAATTTTCTGAGATAGAATCTTTTGGAACTCCAACAGCTTCAATTTCATATTTCTCAAAATCAACAATGATGTTTGCGCTGTTTATCTCTGTAGATTTGTAATTAATTTTTCCTTCACCATAAATTGCCATCTTTTTCTCTTTTACAAAAAAGATTAATGAATCAGTAGCATTTGCGTATACAATAGTATCTATATCAGATTTATTCTTAACATCTTCAACGGTTAACGTATCAGCAATTGAGTTAACTAATGAATCTGCCGGGATAATAAGAAGTGTATCATTCTGCTGTGCGAACAGACTACTTGATAAGACAAAAAAAATGTTGGCGAACAGAAGATATTTCATACCAGAAAGATAAGAATATGCCTGAATTAAGTGTACTACTTAATTTTAAGACGAAGAAAATTAATTATTTGTTTCAAACAATAATAACCGCACACAAATTATGTGCGATTATTATATTATAGTAACTATGATTAGTTTGAAAATTGGTGATCAACTATTTTAAGTTCACCCGGATAATTTATATCTCCAAGCATTGTGCTGACAGTAGGATCAGCAAACAATGTTAATCTTGTTGCAGATCCCTGCTGCCCGCCCACTGCAAGGACAAGATTTATTAAGGATTCGTATCCCTGTCCTTGAATAAATTCCATTAAATCAAAATTTATCTGAATAGGTATTAATGATATTTCACCTGTTCCGGGAACAGAAACCGGTGATGCAATATTACCTGAAATTGTTTCTTTGCCATCAATCTGCAAATGCCATGGAAATGATTTAAGTGTTGCATCAGTTTTTGCATAACCGCCTGTTCCATCATTCGGATTTTTTGCTTCAACGTTAAGTGTAAATGAAATGGGTAATTTTCCTGAAGCAACGGTTGTAGAAATATTTATTATTTCAAGCGGGC
Organism: uncultured Ignavibacteriales bacterium; assembly: GCA_963714405.1. Classification (GTDB taxonomy): domain Bacteria; phylum Bacteroidota; class Ignavibacteria; order Ignavibacteriales; family Ignavibacteriaceae; genus JAZGGS01. Next base: position 325,650 of record CAVQOH010000006.1, read on the forward strand.
TGAAATCTCCCAATTGCGATTTACTTGAAATATCAATTCCGTTAACATTAAAACCATTCACTTCACCAAGTTTAAATTGAAGCCGTGAAAGATTAGTAATGGTTTTGTATATAGAACAACTGGTAAACGTAAAAATTAACAAAGCTGATAGTAATAGTATTTTTTTCATTCTATTCCCTTTTGTGATTTTTCTATTTTTTGAATTATTATTTCAGCAACTTTTAAAGCTCTTAAACCATCTTCACCCGAAACTTTTGGTTTTTCCTTAACTAATACTGAACTTACAAAAAGCTGGAGTTCATATTTAAGTGCGTTTATTTCTTTTTGTTTTGGCTGTTCGTAAACAAGCTTTTTCTTTTTATCACCTACCCCAATTTCTCCCAGTGAAATGAATGTGGGTGAATCTTTGCTATCCACAGGTAATAAGCGAAACAGTTCTGCAACACCTGTAATAAAATCCAAGGCAATGTATCCATCTTGCTGAAATATTCTCATTTTTCGCATTTTTTTCTGAGAAATCCTGCTTGCAGTAACATTAGCAACAACTCCATTTTCAAATTGGATTCGTGCGTTTGCTATATCAAGATTATCAGAAACAATTGCCACACCGTTTGCCTGAACATCCTTTACTTCACTTTTTACTAAACTTAAAATTATATCAATATCGTGAATCATTAAATCTAAAACAACTGCCACATCGGTTCCGCGGGGATTAAACTGTGCTAACCTATCAGTTTGGATAAACTTTGGTTCAAGCATGTATTCTTCCATGGATACAAGAGCAGGATTAAATCTTTCAATATGCCCAACCTGCAAATTCAATTTTTTTTCATTTGAAATTTTTACAAGTTCTTCCGCCTGCGGAATTGTTGCAGTAATTGGTTTTTCAACAAAAACGTGTATGTTTTTTTCAAAACATTTTTTTGCAATATCATAATGAGCACTTGTTATTGCAGCAATTGAAACTGCATCAACTTTATTTAGTAATTCATCTACAGACTTAAGACTTTGGACATTGAACTCTTTGCTTACTTGCTTTGCCTGATCAGAATTTGAATCGTAAATCCCAACGAGTTCGCAGTTCTCTATTTCTTTAAACATCTTTGTATGTAGTTTACCAAGATGCCCTGTACCGATAACTCCAACTTTTAGTTTTTTCATAATTTTTATCTTGCTGTAATTCTCTTATAGCCAATTATTCTCTCATAGCCGCCAAGTTCCTGCTCATTGTAATAAAGAAAAACATCATATTCTTTTTTATTAACCCATGTATTCCCTTCAAGCACTAGCCAATCCGTATTTACAATTTCACCGTTTATTACATCCGCGGTAACATATTGGTAATCGTAAATACCTCTTTTTAACGGGATTGTTATTGAGCTTATTCCACCTGTCTTTTCCATTTTATAATCTGCTGAAAGATTCCAGTTATTAAATGCCCCGACTAAAAAAATATCTCCGTAAACATCATCCGGCGAACGGATTGAAAAAGTAACATTTAGGTAAGTTGAATATGTATCTTTAAAATCAGCGAGTAACATTCCCCCGTTCAAATCTTTTTGTCTTGTTGGAATTAGGAACCGCGAAAATTCCAATCCATCTAACTGTGCTTTAACATTCTTACCAATAAATCTATTTTGATCTCTAATATCAACCTGTCTGAATTCATTCCCTGCCTGGATATCTCTTGCAATAAAAGTGAACTTACGGTTTGCATCCCATTCATACTTGCGAAAGAGTGTATTAGTAACTCTACCAATAACAATTGGATTATAAATTTTATGATTTTCTATTATCTCGATTTTATCTACAAATGAAGGATGAAATTTATCAGGTAAATTAAAATTTGTGGTTACATTAAAAACTTTTGCAAGCTCTACAGGCCAGTAAGTTTTTCCCTCCAGCTCATCCTGTTTAACTTTTACACCTAAAGGAACTTCCTGCCTGATAAAGAAAAATTTTCCTTCTCCATATACAACTGAAGTATCCTGCGTATCTGTAATATAAAATCTCCATTTACCTGAAAACGGAAATTTAACATCATCTTTTAAGTTTGGGTATTCACCTTTAAAATGATATTGCGCATCTTTAACTGTTGAAGGAAGATATTCAAAATCTAAAAAGTAAGCTGTGTTGTTCAATGTGTTAAGCAGAAAAGTATTTTTTGTAGGATTCCATCCTTTATCGCAAAACCTGAAAATGATATTCATATTTGGTAAAAAACTACCCTCAACATCAAACTCAATTATTAAACGATTTGCTGCTGTTATTACAGGAAGCGAAGTTTTACTTGCGGTGGTAAAAACGTTCAGACTTTTTACTTCAAAATCATTTACTGATTGCGGAAGCGCTAAGTTTACAAATAGAAAAAATGCAACTGCTGCAAAAATATATTTCAAAAATTCTCCCCTATTAAAAATCAAAAATTTCAACACACTTTATTGAGCTGTGAGGAATGAAAATTCCAACTATCTGGTCTTCCCTCTTTGCTTCTAAAAGAATTCCATCATCAAAAGCACTAACCAGTTTACCGGTCTTAAATACAATCTCGTAAAGCGCCTGATCTGTTTTGGGATCCTTCGTTGCACCGTAATTTTCGTGCAAGGTTACATTTAATGTTTGGTTAATATGCTCTGACCAGTCCATCTTCATAATAATTTCCTTTTTATTCCAATTTTATAAGAATTAGTACAAAATATAAAGATAATTTAATGTATTTGAGTTATTAAAGCATTGTAAAAATTGATCCAATTTTAAAATAAAAAACCCCTGTGTTAAATTTCACAGGGGTTTACAATTACTTATATAACTTTGCTTATAACGCTTTTATCTCATTTGTTAACTTGCTCATAGCTTCTTTAGCATCGCCAAAATACATAAGCGCGTTAGGATAGAAGAAAAGCTCGTTATCAATTCCTGCATAACCAACATTCATAGAGCGTTTATTAATTACAACAGTTTTTGCATAATCAGAGTTTAAAATAGGCATACCGTAAATCGGTGAGCTCTGGTCGTGCCTTGCAGCAGGGTTAACAACATCATTTGCACCAATAATAATTACAACATCAGTATTTGGGAAGTCATCATTTATTTCTTCAAGCGCCATAAGCTTATCATATGGAACCTGCGCTTCTGCAAGCAGTACGTTCATATGTCCGGGCATTCTTCCTGCAACAGGATGAATAGCAAATCGTACGTTAACACCTTTCTTTTCAAGCACATTCATTAAATCCCTAACAGCGTGCTGTGCCTGTGCGACAGCCATACCGTAACCGGGAATAATTATAACATTGCTTGCGCTATCAAGTATCATTGCAAGCTCTTCGGCGTCAACAGATTTAACATCACCCTTTGGTGCACTACCATCAGCAGCTGGTCCTTCAGCTCCTGCAGAAGCCCATCCACCGAGCACAACATTCATAAGCGAGCGGTTCATTCCACGGCACATAATAAGTGTAAGAATAATTCCTGAAGCACCAACTAAAGCTCCTGCAATTATCAACATATTATTTTGCAGTACAAATCCAGTCATTGATGCAGCTAATCCTGAATAAGAATTAAGAAGTGATATTGCAACCGGCATATCTGCTCCACCGATTGGAAGAACTAAAAGAACACCAAGAAGCAATGAAACACCAACAATTCCAAGAACTATATTTATTTGTGAAGGATCTAAAACAACTAAAACGCCTGCTACTAAAACTCCAAGCAGGAATAACGCGTTAAGAGGATGCTGCAACGGATATTTAACAACTTTACCGGTTACTATTCCCTGCAATTTTCCGAAAGCAATAAGCGATCCAGTAAAAGTAACAGATCCAATTAAAATACTTAAAACGATTGTGGTTGTTGTCGCAATTTCAAAAGTTGCATTGCTTACTAATAGCTTATCATATTCTGCAAAAGCAACCAGAGCCGATGCACCTCCACCAAAACCGTTTAACAATCCAACCATCTGCGGCATTCCTGTCATCTGTACTTTTATTGCCATTACTGCACCAATTGCTGCACCAACAACCAAACCTAAAATTATATATTCATACGTTAATATTTTCTGATCGAATAAGGTTACTACAATCGCAAGCAGCATACCCAAAGCAGCAAGCTGGTTACCGCGGCGTGCAGTTTTAGGTGACCCTAATTTTTTTATTCCGAAGATGAAGAGAACCGATGCGACTAAATAAACCAGATATAATACAATTTCCATTTTTTAACTCACTTCTTTTTAAACATTTTGAGCATTCTATCAGTAACCAGGAAACCTCCAACAACGTTTATAGTTGCAAACACTATTGCAACAACACCAAGTATGGTACTGATTGTCATTTCGCCAACGCCTGCACTTAATAGTGCACCAACAATGGTAATCCCGGAAATTGCATTCGATCCGGACATTAAAGGTGTATGAAGTGTTGGCGGAACTTTTGTAATGAGCTCGAAGCCAACAAAAATAGCCAGCACAAAAACATATATAAGCATTAAAAGGCCTAAACCTTCCATAATAATTTCCTTATGTTATTTTGATAAAATTTCAAGATGAGCATTTTTTGTAATTACAATAGCTCTTTAATTCTTTGATTTATAACTTCACCGTTATTTGTAATAAGTGAACCCTGTACAATTTCATCTTCAAGATTAAGTTCAACTTTACCTTCTTTGCCAATGTGCGCAATTAAGCTTAGAATATTTTTTGCATATACTTCACTCGAATGAGTAGGAACAAGACTTGGTAAATTAGGTTCACCGATTATCGATACACCATGCTTTTTAACTGTTTGTCCTTTTTCACTTACTTCACAATTTCCACCGAACTCTACAGCCATATCCAATACTACGCTTCCCGGCTTCATACTTTTAACCATTTCTTCAGTTACAAGAACAGGAGCTTTTCTACCGGGTACGAGAGCTGTTGTAATAACAATATCGGCTTCAGTAACATGTTTGAAAATTAACTCTTTCTGTTTTTTAAGAAATTCTTCCGAAGCTTCTTTAGCGTAACCGCCTTCATCCTGCATATCTTCAGCACCTTCAACTTCAATAAATTTCCCACCGAGAGATTGAACTTCTTCTTTTACAGCAGTACGAATATCAGAAACTTCAACAACGGCACCCAGTCTTTTTGCAGTTCCTAATGCCTGTAAACCTGCAACACCGGCACCCATAATAACAACTTTTGCAGGAGAAATTGTTCCAGCTGCAGTCATCATCAACGGAAAGATTTTTCCTAAAGTGTCTGCACACATAATTACACTTTTATATCCGGCTATGTTAGCCTGCGAACTCAGCGCATCCATCTTTTGTGCAAGAGTTGTTCGCGGAATCATATCCATCGAAATAACATTTATTTTTTTCTCAGCACATTTTTTTGCAAGTTCCGGATGATTGAGCGGGTAAAGGAATGTAATTAATAGTGTTCCTTCTTTCATCAAATCCAGTTCATGTTTTCCTGCATCCGGATGATCTAAAGGACGCTGAACTTTTAAAACTATATCTGCAGATGAATAAAGCTCACTTAAACTATCAATTACTTTTGCACCGGCAGTTTCATACATTTTATTTGTAAATCCTGCATTTAATCCTGCATCTTTTTCAACTTGCAGTTCAAATCCAGCTTTAATAAATTTTGAAGCAACATCGGGAACACAGGCAACCCTGTTTTCCCCGGTTAAAATTTCTTTCGGAACTGCTATAATCATAGCTTAAAATCCTTTGTTGGTATGAATAAAATTTAATTATGAAAGTTAATTGGAATGAATTGAAAATCCAAAAAATGATACAAAATTTAAGATAATGAAGATTAAAAATGTTACAAGGGCTGCTCTTTTGTTAAGCAGTGAATTGTTCCCAATCCCCAGACTAAATCCACCGAGTGCATGCCAACAACTTTTCTATCAGGAAAAAGTTCTGATAAAATTCCCAAGGCAATTCTATCATTCGGATCATTAAAAGTAGGAACAAGAACAGCATAATTTGATATGTAAAAATTAGCATAGCTTGCAGGCAATCGCTGTCCTTTAAATACTACTGGGGAAGGCATTGGTAAATAAACAACATTTAGTTTTGAACCATTTGGTAGAAAAATATTTTGTAAACGCTCTTTATTTTCTTTAAGAAGATTGTAATTCTGATCTGAAGAATTACTTTCCTGAACAAGCACAACTGTATCTGAATTTACAAACCTGCAAAGATCATCAACATGCCCATGTGTATCATCGCCAACTATTCCCTTCCCTAACCAGATTAGATTTGTAATCTCAAAATTTTTTTTAAACACTTCAAAATAATCCTGCTTATTAAAGCCAGGATTTCTGACCTGAATTTTTTCATCAAGTAAACATTCTTCAGTAGTTATAAGCGTTCCAAATCCATTATGATCAATAGCTCCACCCTCCATTACAACGGTGTTACCATTGCGTTCTGCATTTGTTGTATTTAATTTTAATTTATTTGAAATGAACTGAGGAATTTTATCATCAAGAGTATAGTCATTATACTTTGCCCAGGCATTAAATTTAAAATTAATTACTTCTAAATCATTATTTTTTTTAACAAAGAAAGGACCAGAATCTCTGAGCCATCCCCTATTGGTCTTTTTTATAAAGAATTCAGCTTGGTTCAAATCAACGTGAGCATCAGTTAAAACCTTTTGTGCTTTCTTTTTGTGTTCGGAAGATTGAACAAGAATTCTTACAACTTCACCCCGGGAAATTTTTTTTACAATTTCTGCATAAACAAATGGAATGAATGCAGACTTTCCCGGCCAGTCACTTTTATTATGCGGCCAGCCAATCCAGGTTGCTTCATGTTTTTCCCATTCTGCAGGAAACAAAAACTTATTCATCCAGAGATCTTTTTGTAATTTTATTGTAACTATCAATTCTTCTATCTCTGAAGAAGGGCCAGTTCCTTCTAATATATTCCATTCTTTTAGTATTAACTTCTGCGATTAAAATTTCTTCTTTATCAAGCGAAGCCTTAGCAATAATAACTCCCTGTGGATCACAAATAAAAGAGCTTCCCCAAAATTCTATCCCAGCAGATTTTGAATCAGGTTTTTCTAAACCAATCCTGTTTGCAGCCGCAATGTAAATTCCATTTGCAATTGCATGCCCTCGTTGCACAGTTAACCAGGATTCAAATTGCGCTCCGCCCTCTTTTTTCTTTTCTTTAGGATGCCACCCAATTGCAGTAGGATAAAAAATGATGCTTGCTCCCAACAACGCTGTTATTCTTGCTGCTTCAGGATACCATTGATCCCAGCATATTAAAGTACCGATTTTGCCATAATTTGTAACAAAATTCTTGTATCCAAGGTCTCCGGGAGCAAAGTAAAATTTTTCATAGTAAGCGGGATCATCGGGAATGTGCATTTTCCGGTAAGTTCCCAGAATTTTTCCATCAGAATCAATAACTACAGCTGAATTATGATAAACTCCTGATGATCTTTTTTCAAAAAGTGGTACAATCACAACAACTTTTTTCTCTTTGGCAATTTTACTTATTGTTTTTGTTGAAGAGCCCGGAATAGTCTCAGCTAAATCAAAGTTTTTTATATTCTCTTTCTGGCAAAAATATTGTGATCTAAAAAGTTCGGGTAAACAAATAACCTCTGCGCCTTTTTTTGCAGCTTCCTGAATTTTAACAATTGCATTATCCAAATTTTCATTTTGATTTTTTGTAAATGCCATTTGAATAATACCAATAGTAAACCTGGTCTGATCAGTTTTCATTTTGATCTGCTATTAATTTATTGCTTGATTATGAAATGTATGGGTTGAATTAATCAAATTCAATTATTGTTGGAACGATGAATAAGAGTCTGTTAAAATAAAATTAATATCCATGTGTTGAAAGTAAATCTCCATCGCTGGAATATTCCTTACTGCGTTCAAGTTTACCGTCTTTATAATATTCTTCTTTCATAAGTGTGCCATCAGGAAAATAAGTTCTCAGCCATGAATCAAGCTTACCGTTATAATAATTTTCAACCTGTTTAAATGCACCGTTTTTATAATATGAATTTTTCTTGCCGCGCATTTTTCCGTAATCGTAATTTACTTCGGATTCTATTAAACCATTTGTATGATAGGTTTGATATTCCCCATCAAGTATATCATTTTTATAATGAGCGACCGTTTTTAGGGTTCCATCATCGTAATATGTAATTGCTATTCCATTTTTTTGTTCATTAACAAATATTTCTTCGGATTTTACTGCACCATTTGGATAATAAGTAATGTATAAACCTCTTTTAATCCCATTCAGGTAATCTGTCAGAGATTCCACTATTCCGTTTTCGTAATATTTTAAATACTTACCGTTGATGATTCCATCTTCGAGTGGTATTTCTTCTTTCAAAAAACCTGATTCATAGTAAGTAGTAGCAAGTTCCTGTTTAACATCGTCAATTAAAAAAGTTTCGCTTTCCAACGAACCACCATCATAATATTTACGCAGAATTTCTTCTCTTGATTCAAACTTTCCTTCATAATCAAATCTTTCCCTGTTAAGTAGTTGATCATTTAAATATTCATCTCTAACTCTAAGATTTCCTGCCATATCATAGAGTTTTACAGTTCCTTCGATTTTATCATTTTCAAAGTAAGCATCAAGTGCAACAGTATGGTTTTCATGATAAATAAAAACTTTTCCGTATTGCTTTCCATCAATAAAATTTCTTTCAACTTCAAGTTCACCGGTTTTGTAAAATGTTTTTGAAATTCCCTGCAGAACCCCGTCTATGTAGTTCCACTCACCTTGCAGTTCACCTGTTTTATAGTAAGTATATGTAATGCCATCAAGCCTGCCGTTAAAATAATTTTGCCTTGCCCATAATTCACCGGTTTCGTAATACCATTTTGATATTCCTTCTTTCACACCATTTTTATAACTCCATTCTATACTTACAATACCGTCTTCAAAATACCAGGTTGATAGCCCGTTTTCCTTCCCATCCTCAAATTTCCATTCTTTCCAAAGCTGCCCGGTTGGATAATATTCACGGTAATATCCATGTAACCTGTCATACCAGTAATCTCCTTCGGTTTTAATGGTGCCGTTTGGATAGTAGGTTTTTTTTACCTCTGTACCGGAAAGTGTTTGAGCAGGAATGCTGTTTATAGCAAAGAAAGTACAGCCAATAAAAATTAAAAAGTTGTTTGCTTTCAAGAATTTCCTTTATCAATATTATATGGTATAGTGTTTAAACATAGGTTAAAATGGAAATAATAAAAATAGAAAAGTTCATCCTAATTGACGATGAATAAATATTGTGGAAAGATTTTATTTGGCGATGCAGTTAACATTAATGTTACATTAATTTAATCTGGGCATAACACTACAGATCGTTTTTTTATACAAATTATCATTAGTAATAAAAAAACGATTAGATTATTTGAGGGGTGAACATAAGTAAATCAATTAAATAAGCTTAACATTGCGCTTATCTGCTCCATTTTATTTTTCGCTCCTAATATTATTCAGTGTATTAGAAATATCATTTCAAGAAGATCATCTATCACTATCCGGTTTGGGAATAGAATTTGATTCAATATGAAATATGAAATTTACTTTATTATGGAAATACTTTATAAATAGAAAAAGCTGATACTAACCCCCGTTGATCAAAATTTTAATTGTACCAAAACAGATATGCTAGTCTCAAATTGAGAACCAAAAAGTGTAATTAAAGTAACTAGGTACACTTTTTCAATAGAAATTGAACAACATTTATCCGTTTTCAAGGCACAATACTTGATGCTATTTAATGTTATCCAGTATTTCATAAGATGGGCGCAAAATTCAATTTAACTAGATGCACATACTACATACACATATTCTGATGGTTTTATTGTTTCTTGGTACTGGTACAGAGGGTACTCTTACGGATAATAATTTTCTATTGCTAATTCCTTCAACAGATCCAATTGATCTGGAAATAGAAGGATTAGTTGTAGATGCAACTCAAACAAAAATAGGCAGAGATTTTTACGATATTTTTTACAATAACTGGGCACCGGATGAAAATCTGCCCAAGTTATCGATAGTTATTAGTGAAAAACCATTACCAAGATTGGGCACGCAGATTGCGGTTACAATTGATGATCAGGAACTATTTAAACAATTTGTTCAGCCACGTTATGATGTTATCGAGGGAAATGCAGAGTACGCTATTCAGATTGCTCTGCAGTACCTAGAGAATTATGATGTTATTCAGAAACAGCTTCTGGGGGAAGATTTGATGGGAAGCGGTATTTATTAAAATGTTAAATTTCACCATTCTTTTGGAGGATAAGGTTTGAAGATTAACTTTAAATTACTTTTTTTCAGTGTTGTACTGATAATTTCAATATCAGGTGGAAATTTACCCGCACAGCAATTAGTATATCAGCCAATTAATCCTTCCTTTGGCGGCAGCCCGTTAAATGGAAACTGGCTTCTTTCCTCTGCTCAAATTCAAGATAACACAACAGATCCTAATGCTGTAGATCAAACTCTACAGGATCCATTTGCTGATTTTCAGAGTAATCTGAATCGTGCGGTTCTAAGTCAACTTAGCAGATCATTAACCAATTCAATTTTTGGTGAAGGTGGAGAATTACAGGAAGGGTACTTTTGAACTTGGTGATTTTACCATTGAAATTCTTCAAACGCTTGATGGAATTCAAATCCTGATATTTGACATACTAACTGGTAACGAAACAACAATTTTAGTTCCCTATCCTTGATAAATTAAGGTTTTTATGAAATTGAAAAAATTATCGATAAAAATAAATTATTTTTTACTAGTGGTTTTTACTTTCAGTTTAGCAGGATGTGCAAACTATTTTGAGCCAATGAAAACATCACCTGCAACACTAGGTACTGAAACTTACATGTCATACGATTTAAGATCATTACCAAAACCGAAAGAAAAAATTGTTACCGCTGTTTATAAATTCAGAGATCAAACAGGTCAGTACAAACCCTCTTCAACTGGTGCAAATTGGTCTACTGCAGTAACGCAGGGTGCAACTTCAATTTTACTTAGAGCTTTGGAAGAATCAAATTGGTTTACGCCAATTGAAAGAGAAGGTCTTTCAAATTTACTTAATGAAAGAAAAATTATAAGAAGCAGCAGAGCAAATTTTGAAGAACAAGCAGGATTAGATCAATCTAATCTTCCACCGTTATTATTTGCGGGTGTATTACTGGAAGGTGGAATTATCTCCTATGATTCAAACATACTTACCGGTGGATCAGGCATTAAATACTTTGGAGCGGGTGCTTCAGGGCAGTACAGGCAGGATAGAGTTACTATTTACTTGAGAGCAATATCTACTCAAAACGGAAGAGTTCTTAAAACTGTTTATACAAGTAAAACCATTCTTTCTCAACTGGTTGATGTCGGACTGATCAGATTTGTAGAGTTTAAAAGATTACTGGAATTTGAAACAGGTTACAGTTATAACGAGCCACCCGAACTTTGCGTAACGGAAGCTATTGAAAAAGCCGTTCACTCGCTTATAATTGAAGGAATTTTGGATGGACTTTGGGAACTTGAACATCCTGAGGATATAAATTCATCACAAATTACTTCTTACTTAAATGAAAAAGAAGAAAATAAAAAAGTGGATTATTTTGGATTTGAAAGAATAAAACCAAGAACTCTGGCTATAGGATTAAACACCGGTGGACTGCAATATCAGGGAGATTATTCTGAAGGAAGTACAAAAGCTTTATACGAAGTTTTTGTTACAAACCCTGTTTCCACAACGTTCGATATGGGTTTACGATTAGGTACAGGAACACTTGCAGATAAAAAATATTTTAACGCAACAACGACCTATGTTGGCTTGAATGGGAAATTTTATATGCTGCCTTCAAACAAGTTTTCTCCGTACGTAAGCGGTGCTTTGGATGCAATTCATATAAAATCCGAAGACAGGTACGGTGATGATATTAAACTGGAGAAAGACTGGGCTGCAAGTTTATCCATAGGTTTTGGAATAGAGTACAGGTTTTGGGATAAGATGGGACTTAATGGAGTTTTCGATTATAATTATTTGATGACCGATGATGCTGATGGATTGGATAGAGGCAGTATTAACGATTATTTCTGGGCATTTAGATTTGGATTTTCCTTTTATCCGGGATTTTAATGATTTATTCAATAAACTATTTTACTAACAACAAGAAAAAGGAAGGAGGCGTAAACTTTTTTTTGATTGATGCGGGCAGTGTTTAGCAGGCTGCTAATCATTTATCAATCGTAACGAGGGCATAATAGTTACATCTCGAGTAATTTGAGGGCATCCGTTTATGATTTAACTTGATTTATCCGCAGCTGGTTTTAGAACATCAACTTATAAAAATTTGATCAAAGTAGGCAAGTTTGATTAAAATATTACTCGATGTTTTACTGCTAATACTCTTATCTGAAAGGTTCAGATAGGAAATTATTTTTTCTCATTAATGGAGGATTAATTAATGAAAAAGCTTTTTGTATTATTCACCATAATATTTTTCTTAGGTGGATTCACATTTGCTCAGCATTATTCTGAAGTTGATCAGTATTACGGTAATGATAATGACGCAGATGTAACACAGTTTGGTGATGACCAATATTCTGATATCGATCAGGGTGGTGATCAAAACGATGCAACCGTTTATCAGGAACAAAATCGCCATGATTCTTATATTTCTCAATTTGGTGATTATAATGATGCAAATGTTTACCAAAGAGGGACTGAACAAACATCATATATTTATCAGTCATTTGATGGAAACGATGCAGATGTTTACCAGCATGGAAGATACAATTTTTCCATAATAGATCAATGGGACGATTATAACAATGCTGAAGTTCACCAGGGTGGTAGAAGCAACTATTCAGACATCTGGCAGACTGGCTCTGGCCAAAACAATGATGCTTATGTAAACCAGCACGATCGTTATAACGAGTCATTTGTACAGCAGCATGGCACCGAGAATGATTTAGATGTTATACAAACAAACTGGTTTAACGATAGTTACAGTTACCAGGAAGGTGAAAACAATGATGCTTATGTAGAGCAATACGCATATAGCGGTATCTCTGATATATACCAATATGGTGACGATAACGATGCTCAGGTACTTCAGGATGGTTTTCTTGCTGGCTTCCTGACTTCCGATATTGACCAGTTTGGTGACGGGAACGATGCTAATGTTGATCAGGGTGGATTGTTTGGATCTGATCAGTATTCATTTGTAAGCCAAGTTGGTGATGATAACGATGCTGATGTTCTTCAAAGAGGTTTCACACTATCTTCCGTCGTTCGCCAAGGAAGAATTTCACCTGGTTTTGAGGGTGATGCTCAGATAGTACAACTCGGCGAAAACCTTACTTCATATATTGATCAAGATCTGAATCGTAATGATGCCCAGGTTCTGCAAGTTGGTTTTGACGATTGGTCCTGGACTTATCAATATGGTGATGATAATGATCTCAGTGTAGAACAATTTGGTGATTTTAATACATCAGTAGTATTCCAGGGTCTCGAATATGTTTCAGGATTTAGAGGAACGACTCAGGCTTTTCTTAATGAAGCAGATGATAATCAAGCTGATGTCTACCAATTTGGTTTTGGTAACAATTCTATAGCTGCTCAATATGGCGATGGTAATAATGTTGATGTACAACAATTTGGTGATGGTCACTACTCTATGGTTGACCAGTCTGGTGACGACAATAATACTGATGTTTACCAGGAAGGTTGGTCTTTTAACGTATCTGAAGTATTTCAGTCCGGTGATGATAACGATGCAGACGTAGAACAGTATGATGATTTTCAATACTCATATGTTAATCAATCAGGTGATAACAACAATGTTGATGTAGAACAACGCGATGGATGGGCTGCTGGTAATATTTCTTATGTAGATCAATCAGGTGATGACAACAATACAGATGTTTACCAGAATGGTTGGGGTGATTTCTCTGATGTCAATCAATCAGGCGATGACAATAATGCTGATGTATGGCAGGGATGGGATTATCACGATTCTTATATAACCCAATCAGGCGATGACAATAATGCTGATGTATGGCAGTGGGGTTTAGAAAACTACTCTGACATAGGTCAGTCTGGAGATGATAACAATGCAGATGTATACCAAGATGGTTCCTTTCAAATATCTGAGCTCTACCAAAGCGCTGACGATGGTAATGCCGATGTAATGCAGTACGGCGTATCAAATTATTCCTTGGTTGTTCAGTATGGAGGTAATAGCGATAACAATAATGCTGATGTATATCAGAATGGTTATGGTAATCTCTCATATAACTGGCAGTATGGTGATAATAACAATTTAGAATCACAACAGTATGTTGAAGGCAACGACCAGTGGACTGATCAGTATGGCAATGGAAACAATGCCTATGTTGAACAGACTGGATTATATAACTTTTCGACTGTTCTTCAGGGTAACTGGTTTACTGGTGAGTATGGTAACGGCAACGACGCTGATGTATACCAGGATGGTTATATGAACAATCAAGAACTTCTCCAATTTGGTAACAATAATAATGCTGATGTTGTTCAGTTAATGGATGAGAATTTCTCATACCTGGAGCAATCTGGTAATAATAATAATGCTGATGTATTTCAGTACGATTGGGCTAACAATTCTGATCTACAACAATCCGGCAATGGTAATAATGCTGATGTTTATCAGGATGGTTGGTTCAATGAATCAGATTTATATCAATCTGGTAACAATAATAATGCTGATGTTGTACAAGGATATTGGAGCTGGTATGATTATTCTTACATAAACCAATCCGGTAATGGCAACGATGCTAATGTATTCCAGGGATGGGATGATCATCAATCATTTATTACCCAATCAGGCAACAATAATGATGCTGATGTATTCCAGGATGGTTTTGATAACACATCTACCATATTCCAAACTGGTAACGGTAATAATGCTGATGTTACACAGTTTGGTCTTGGTAATGTATCAAATGTAGGTCAAGCTGGAAATAACGGTAATGTAGATGTAACTCAAACATACTATCCATAATAGTATGTTAATCAGTTATATTTTATAACTGATTTATTTTAAGCCCGCAAGAGTTTTTACTCTTGCGGGCTATATAATTAAAAAAGAGTAACGCTATGAAAATAATTTTATTAATTTTTACACTGCTTTTTTCTCTAGAGTATGCAGTATTCGCTCAAAGTTCTGAACGAATTGAAAATGAAATACTTGAGCAGACAAACAATTCTATCCCTGGAGATGCAGTTACTGGTGATGGTCATACTGCAAATGTAACACAATACGGAGAATCCAATACTGGAGTGTTAAACCAGTTTCAGGCGCAATACGGTGCAGTTGGTAATTATGGCAATATTTTTCAGGATGGAGATTTTAATACAGCAATTTTATACCAATACGGCAGTAATATTAATACCTCTATTACACAAACCGGAGGAGGCAATTATGCTGATATTAACCTTGAGGGCAATGATATAAGCGGAGATATTATACAGGATGGATACTATAACGGTATTGATCAAACTCTTAGCGGAAACAATTTTGATTATTTAATACATCAGTTTGGTAACAACAATTTGTTTATACAGAATGAAACAGGTGTTACATCAAACTTTGAAATTACTCAGCAGGGTGATGGAATTACAATAATAATTGAATAGAAAGTTCTTAATAAAAAATTACTTTTCAAGCACAGGAGGCAAAGAGTAGTTAGTTAAATAAATTATTAGATAAATGAGTATAATTTGATGAAGATAACATTAATTTTGTTACTTTTTTTTGGTAACAATTTTTCACAATTTTACTTTTTGCCAGCATCCAACGGGGAAATCTTACCGAAGCATGAATCCTACATAGCTCAAATAGATTTGGAAAAAAATGGCATGCGTATAAATGTTGTTGGCAAATTTTTTAATCACACAGATTCAACGATTTTTATTGAATATAAGATGCAAACAACAAAGATTGGAAAATCAGGTAAAACCAATTCAATTCAGTCTGGTAAATACTCTTCCGAGCCAAAATCAGAATTAGTATTAAACAGAATTGGCCTAAATATTGATAATGAAATGCGATACAGTATTTCCCTCAAGGTTTTTTCAGAGGATATATTGATTGCTGAAGATTTATTAAATTACAGTTTCGAATAATCACAGCTTTACGATTTCAAATAAAATTTTCAGGAGAAATACCGAATGTTTAGTAAAAATAAATTGATTTATTGCTTCGCCTTGCTTCTATTCATTTTCAGTTCCTGCAAGGAAGATACAGTTCAGCCGGAGCTATTTGGATCGATTGAAGGTATTGTTTTAGATGCAGAAGATAACTCGCCTGTAGTATCAGCAGCCGTATCAACAGCACCTGCAACCACTTCGTTAATAACAAATTCTGAAGGAAAATTTAGTTATACAAATATCAGTACTGGATCTTATACTATTTCAGTTTCAAAAACCGGTTATGATAAAAAATCAGTAACAGTATCTGTAAAAGAAGATGAAATTACACCTGTTACAATTTTACTCGATAAATCTGCTCCTAGTGAAGGACCTGGAAAGGTAACTGATCCGACGCCTCCAAACGAAGCAACCGATCAACCGATTCAGCTAAATTTAATCTGGCAGCCGGATACTATATTTACCGGATTAATAATAAAATATGATGTTTATCTCTTTACCCCTTTTTCTCCAATGCCGGAACTTATTGCAGGCGATTTAGAGGACACTACTGTATATGTTGAAAATCTTATATACGATAAAACATATTACTGGCAGGTAAATGCAAAATTGCAGGATACACTCGTTACTGAGGGTGATATTTGGGGTTTTTCAACAAGAGCATTACCTGATTACAGGTTTTTCTACAGTTCCAAAAGAGATGGAAATTATGATATTTTTTATTCCGATACTTCACTTTCAGATATAATCAAATTGACAACAAACAGACCCTACAGAGATTGGTGGCCAAGATTAAGTCCAAACAGGAGAAATATTGCGTTTGTTTCTGATGAAAATGTAAGTTATCAAATTTATCAGATGAATAGAGACGGCTCAGATATTCGCAGGGTAACTACAATCCCCATAGCAGGGTTTCATAATAATGGAATAGGATTTAACTGGTCTCCAGACGGAGGAAAGTTTATTTATGCACATTACAATCAACTCTATTCAGTTGATGAGAACGGTGCAAATTTAACATTAATTGCAACTGCCCCGGCAGGAAGGCATTTTAGAGAGTGTGAATGGTCTTATGCAGGAGATAAAATTATAACATTAACGATAGGTGAAATGCCGTACGATTCTGAAATTTACACAATGGATGCAAACGGTTCCAATATGAATCTTGTTGTAGATAATTTGCCCGGCACTATTTCTGGCCCTACCTGGTCTATCGATGGAAACAGTATATTGTACTCATACGATGTTTCCGGTTTTGAATCACCTGATGGAAGACAATTAGATTCAAGAATATTCTTTAAGAGTTTAATTGATACAACTCTAACCGATCTCTCCCAAGAAAAACTTGCAGGAACAAATGATACTTATCCACGGTATTCTCCGGATGGTGCAAGGATTATTTTTGAAAATACTTCAAATGATGGTTTTAATCCGAAAAATGTATGGATTATGGAATCAGATGGTGATAACAGACTGCAGCTATTTCAGAATGCTGAAACCCCTGAGTGGAAATAAAATTATTCTTACAAAATAGAATTATTAAATTAGAATCCGTAATTTCAAATATGCAGTTGAAAATATTTTGTAAATAGAAAAACATGTGCAATACACTGGGTGAGTAATATTCTATGTCTTATAGTTCCTTATTTAGAAAATCCACATATTCATTCCTCCTCGTATTTATATTGGTAAATACTACATTCAGCCAAAATGAAACAAAAAAAATAATCCATCCCTTAATGGGTGCCATAACACTTTCTATTGAAACGGGGGCAACATTTAGTTATACAGATTATAAAAACACAAAAAGTGGGTTCATATGGCGCGGTTCTGCTGAATATTACCTTGCCACTTATACAAACCATTTGGTAGCAATTAAATTATTTGGTGGAACTGGTAATTTGCGAGGAAATGATGTCGGAAAAGATCCAACGGATTTTAAAACAGACATTAGTTTTTTTGGTTCAGGAATTACTTATGGATATAGAATCGGGGATAACATATTCCCTACCATATTCGCAGGTCTTTCTTACTTAAATTTTGATCCACAAGATGATAGAGGGAACGTATTAATAAATAATCTTAATGAAGTCTACGCAAAAAATGATGTTAACCTTAATGCTGAGATTGGATTAAAATACCTGATTACAAATGAGCTCACTTTTAATATTGGCTTTGGTGCAGGATTTAATTTTAATGACTGGCTTGATGACATAGAAAGAGGAGATAGAAATGATATTTTCTATACAATGATGGCAGGATTAACTTATAATCTAATTGCAAGGGCAGATGCTGATGGTGATGGAGTTGAAGATTCTGAGGATCTTTGTCTTGATACACCCGCTGGTGTTGAAGTTGATAATTTTGGCTGCCCAACAGATGAAGATAGAGATGGAGTTGCGGACTATCTTGATAGATGTCCAAATACGCCGGCCAGAGTTCGTGTTAATGCTAATGGTTGCCCTCTCGATAGCGATAAAGATGGAATACCTGATTATCTTGATAGATGTCCAAATACGCCTCCCGGTGTAAGAATCAACCGCTACGGCTGTGCACTGGATTCAGATGGGGATAGAATTCCTGATTACCTGGATAAGTGCCCTAAAACTCCGAGAGGAATACGAGTAGATAGTCTGGGTTGTCCAGTTGATATGGATAAAGATAGGGTCCCTGATTTTCTTGATAAATGCCCCAACACTCCTGCAGGTATATTAGTTGATAATACGGGATGTCCACTTGATTCCGATAAAGATGGAGTTGCAGATTATCTTGATAAATGTCCAAATACACCCCTTGGCGTACCTGTAACCATAGATGGTTGTTCAGATGAATTCCAGGAGTATATTTTTTATGCATCTACTACTTTTAATGCAGGTGAAGCAATTCTCTCTCCTGATGCTTATGATGAACTTGATAAAGTAATTGCAAGAATAAAACTCCGCCCAAATTCTGATTGGCGAATTGAAGGACATACAGATAATTATGGTGAACCTGAATATAATAAAGTACTTTCACTGCAAAGAGCACGAGCGGTATTTAATTACTTTATTTCAAAAGGATTAAACAAAGATAGGTTTGAAGTCGTTGGTCTTGGTGAAGATTTCCCGATTGCGGATAACTCAACTCCTGAAGGAAGAGTACAAAATAGAAGAGTTGTACTTATCAGAATAGACTAGTCTAACCAGATTATCCTTTAATGATGTAATGTTTAATATTATTAATGGAAATTCTTTTCCCCAGCTTTAATACTAAAATCCAGATAATCTTCTTTCCTGGGTATCGGGCAGGAATACAAAGCACTATATGAACAATATGGATTGTATGCATAATTAAAATCGATATCATAAATAAAATCTTTATCTTCATTCATTTCAAAATCAAGATACCTCCCTACCCCGTATGTTTCATCGCCTGTAGTATTATCTGTAAACCATATGCTGTGATAAACAATTCCGTTTCGTCCAAAACCCTTGTAAACGTTCACCCTGAAATCTGTCCCTTCAAATTCAAGATTTACATATCCTTCCTTAATAACTGTCCTAACTTCACCTTTTGTACCTAATATTTGAACTGTATCCGGTGGATTATACCGGTGCAATTTTGATTTAAACACGTATAATGGATTTGGTTTATAATAATTTAAAGGAGAAAAACTTACAGATGTATCACGATTAAACGGGGAATGCGATTCAAATTTCATCATGCTGTCTTTTTCACTTCTGTGCGCAGCAAGTCTGCTAAAATAATTCTCATCCACTGCTACTTTGTTTTCTTCAGGATTACAGGAAAGAAGAAGTGCAACAGATAGTGCAGCAAGTACGTTGAAACGCATTCGGCTCTTATCAACTTTTAGGGAAATTTCTTTCGAACTATTAATCATTTTTAACTTTCTTTTTTAATTCGCTAAGTTTATTTAATGCTTCCAGAGGTGTAAGTTTTTCAATTTCCAGATCACCAATTTCACCACGGAGTTTATCATCTTTAATTTCAAACAGATCTATCTGGTTTTCATTTTTTTCTTTTAACTGCTTCAATTTTTCTTTTCTTTCCTCACTTGGTGTGAGTTCCTTGCTTTCAAGATTTTGCAGAACTTCTTTTGCTCTGTTTGTAACATACAGCGGCATTCCCGCCATTTGTGCAACCTGTATTCCGTAGCTATGATCTGCTCTGCCAGGGCTGACTTTGTGTAGAAAGATCACTTTATCTTCATACTCTCTGACTTCAACTTTGTAGTTTTTTATTCTTGGAAATAATTCGGTCATTTCATTGAGTTCGTGATAATGAGTAGCAAAAAGTGTTTTTGCTGAAACTTCCGGGTTCTCATGAATATATTCTGTAATTGCCCAGGCAATTGAAATTCCATCAAAAGTGCTAGTTCCTCTACCAATTTCATCCAGCAAAATTAAACTGCTGCAGGAGGCATTATTTAAAATGTTCGCAGCTTCCTGCATCTCAACAAGAAAAGTACTTTCGCCGCGTGCAATGTTATCACTAGCTCCAACCCGCGTAAAAATTCTATCAACAACTCCTATTTCTGCGCTATCCGCAGACACAAACGAACCTATTTGCGCCATCAACACTATTAAACCAACCTGACGAATGTAAACTGATTTTCCAGCCATATTCGGACCAGTGATAATTGCAATTTGATCAGTTGTGTTTTCTAAAAAACAATCATTAGGATTAAATTTTTCACCAGGAGGAAGAATTCGCTCAACTACAGGATGCCTTCCTTTTATTATTTTAAGGATTTGCCCATCAACAAATTCCGGTTTGACATATTTATAATTTTCTGCACATTCTGCAAATGAAACGAGACAATCCAAAACTGCAATTAACCGTGCATTATTCTGTATTTGTAAAGTATAAGAAGCCGCAAATAACTTTATTTCATTAAATAATTGTGATTCAAGTTCGTAAATCTTTTCTTCTGCATTTAAGATTTTATCCTCATATTCTTTTAATTCAGGAGTTATGTATCTTTCTGAATTAACCAGGGTTTGTTTTCTTATATAAGTTTCGGGCACTTTGTTTTTATGAGTATTACTTATATCAATGTAGTATCCAAAAACTTTATTAAAACCAACTTTAAGTGAAGAAATTGAAGTTCGTTCCCTTTCAGTTTTTTGAAGTTTAGCAATCCAGTCTTTACCATTTATCGAAATATCTCTAAGTTCATCAAGCTCCAAGCTAAATCCATTTCGAATAATTCCACCTTGCAAAATTGCCGCAGAAGGGGAATCTATAATTGAACTCTGAATTTTATCAACAAGAGCTTCTAATGGATTTAAATCATCTTTAATTTTCTTCAGAATACCGGAATTGAATTTTGTTACAAATTCTTTTAGTGACGGAAGTTTTTTTAATGATGATTTAAGTGCCACAACTTCACGCGGATTTGCTCTACCAGTACATATCTTCGAGATCAACCGTTCTAAATCTCCAATTTCATTCAGTTCATTAATAATTTTTTTACGAGTCTGTTTCTCTTTTAAAAGTTCTTCAACTCCATCCAGCCGGTTTTCTATTAATTCAATATTTCTTAGCGGAGCAGAAATCCATTTTTTTAATAATCTTCCACCCATTGCTGTAGAGGTTTTATCAAGAATAGAAATCAGTGTTCCATCACTTCCACCTTCCTGAATCGTTGTTGCAATTTCCAAATTTCTTTTTGTTGAAGAATCAAGCAACATATACTCTGAAGGGTTATGTAATGAAATCCTGTTTAGATGAGTAAGATTAACTTTTTGTGTTTCCTGTAAATAGTTTAAAACAATTCCTGCTGAAATAATTCCACTGAATAATTTATCGATACCAAATCCTTTAAGATTAACGGTTTTAAACTGCATCAACAAAAGTTCTTTAGCGTATTCATAGTTGAAAATCCAATCATCTATTTTTGTAATGCGAACAGATGGAATAGCTTCATTTATTATTGGTGAAAGTAGTTCCTTATCTTTTTTCCTTATAAGAATTTCAGCAGGAGATATTGATTCAAGCTGTTGATAAATTTCATCTTCAGGAATTTCAAAAGTATAAAATTCGCCTGTAGAAATATCTGCAAATGAAATTCCTGCGATTTCATCCTTAATAAAAACAGCAAGCAGGTAATTATTTTTTTTATGATCAAGAAGTTTATCCGAAAGCGCAACTCCCGGTGTAACTACTTCAACAACTTCACGTTTTACAATTCCCTTAGCAAATTTTGGATTTTCTATTTGTTCACAAACCGCAACCCTGTAACCTGCCCTTACAAGTTTTGGTAAATAATTATCAATCGCATGATGCGGAAATCCTGCAAGCGGAACATCTTCTGCAGCACCGTTGGCTCGTTTTGTAAGTGTTATACCAAGTACTTTCGAGGCTAATCTAGCATCCTCTTCAAAAGTTTCAAAGAAATCCCCCACCCTGAATAATAGAATAGTATCAGGATTTGCTTCCTTAATCTTATGATACTGTGTCATCAAAGGAGTCTGCTGCATATTCACTTTCTAATTGAATGCTTAAAATACCGCTTAGATTGAATATATTCAATTTACCATTTTATTATATTGTAGTTAAAATTGCACCGATTTTTTACAAATGCTTTACAATAAATTACATATCCAGCAATATGATAAAATTTGATTTTCATGTTTCTAAAGTTGTACGGAGCAAGTATAATTTAGAAAAGTCTCTGTTTTCTTTAACCGGAAACCTGCTAATAGCTGATTTTAAACAAGCGAGGCAGCTTTCTGATAACATAAATCAAATAAGAAAATCAGAAAGTTTATTTGATAAACTTGCTACACCTGGTGAGATTTATGCACTGGGTATTTTGCACGAAGTGTTTCACTATGTAATCAGAAAATATGAAGAAGAAGATAATCCAAATGTATTTTTTAGAGCAAATAAATATTTAAAAAAGGAAATTGGAGCAGAAGATCTGGAAAAAACTTTATATTCATTTGTAGAAGAATTTCCACCGCTTAAAGTATTCAATAAAAATTTAACCGCAAAAAAATACCTTTCCGGCTCAACAAAGAAAAAACCAAATACTGAAATTATACTGGAAGAATTAATCTTGTTGCACCTCGAAAACCGCAATCCGGCAGCAACAAAGTATAACGAGTTTTTTTCGGATGAACAGCTTACCAAAAATACTAAGTACGGGGAGCTAATAGAAAAAACAGAATTCTTTTTTGATAAAGAGAAACCAACCGGTATTGGTGGCATGCATCTTTTTACACTACTTAAAATTCCGGTTATTACCAATCCGCACTCACTTGAGAAACAGCTTGATTATATTAGAAATGAATGGAAACATTACATCGGGGATGAAATTCTGGCTAAACTTCTTAAAGCCGCTGATCTTATTAAGGAAGAATATAAATTATTTACACAACACGGTGGCGGAGAGAAAACTACGCCGCCTGTTCCCGTTTATCCTTCAGCTTATCATTCAAAATCAGCAAAAGAAGTTAATGTATTTGATGAAGGTGATTTAAACATCGTAGAATTTGAAAGATTTACAGATGATTTACACTGGATGCCGGAAGTTATAATGATTGCAAAAAATATTTTTGTTTGGATGCATCAATTAAGTGTTAAATATAACCGTGAAATAAAAACTCTTAATCAAATTCCTGATGAAGAACTAGATTTACTGGCGCAGTGGAATATAACTGCGCTTTGGCTGATTGGGATTTGGGAAAGAAGTAGTGCATCAAAAAAAATAAAACGATTAACCGGCAATCCACAAGCAGCGGCTTCTGCATATTCGTTATATGATTATATAATTGCTGAAGAAATAGGTGGAGAAAGCGCTTTTCAAAATCTGAAAGACCGTGCATGGCAACGAGGAATAAGACTAGCAAGTGATATGGTTCCTAATCATACAGGGATTTACTCAAAATGGGTTGTTGAAAAACCAGATTACTTTATTCAATCCAATGAATCACCTTATCCATCTTATCGATTTACAGGAGAAAATCTTTCAGATGATAACAGGGTTGAAGTAAGGATTGAAGATAATTATTATAATAGATCAGATGCTGCTGTAGTTTTTGAAAGAAAAGATTCTTACACTGGAGATAAGCGGTACATATATCACGGTAATGATGGAACCCATATGCCATGGAATGACACTGCTCAGCTAAATTTATTAAATGCGGAAGTAAGGGAATCGATTATTCAAACAATTTTACATGTCGCACGTAAAACCCCCATTATTAGGTTTGATGCTGCAATGACTCTTGCAAAAAAACATTTCCAAAGATTATGGTTTCCAAAACCAGGTGAAGGCGGTGCAATTCCTTCCCGGTCAGATTTTTCAATGACAAGCTCTCAATTTAATGAGCTAATTCCGAATGAATTCTGGCGAGAAGTTGTTGATAGAATAAGTGCAGAGTTACCGGGTACTTTATTACTCGCTGAAGCATTCTGGCTAATGGAAGGTTACTTCGTTCGCACACTTGGAATGCATAGAGTTTACAACAGTGCTTTTATGCATATGATGATGAAAGAGGAGAATGAGAAGTATAAGGAATTATTAAAAAATACGCTCGAATTTAATCCGGAAATATTAAAGCGTTATGTAAATTTTATGAGCAACCCTGATGAAGAAACAGCCGTTAACCAGTTTGGGAAAGGTGATAAATACTTTGGTGTGGCTGTTATGATGATTACCTTACCCGGTTTGCCAATGTTCAGTCATGGGCAAATTGAGGGGTTTTCAGAAAAATATGGAATGGAATATAAGCAAGCATATTATGATGAAACCCCTGATGAACATCTTATCTGGAGACATAAAAAGGAACTTTTTCCACTACTTAAAATGAGATACTTATTTAGCCATGCTGAGAACTTTGAGCTTTACGATTTTATTACAGAAAACAATGAAGTAAATCATAATGTTTTTGCATTTAGCAATAAACTGGATAATGAAATTGCACTGGTTTTATATAATAACTCTTATACTCAATCAAGCGGAAAAATAAAATATTCTGCACATAAAGTGAAAAACGAAAACCAGCGCGGGTTAATGAATCCACGTAAGATTTCAATAGTACTCGGGTTTAAACCCCTCACGGGTTATTTTTATATTTACACCGATCACAGAACACAGCTTCAATACCTTTTATCCGGTAAAGATCTGTCTGATAATGGATTCAGTATTCATCTTTTTGGTTACCAGTACAGGGTGTGCTATAATTTTGTGGAGATTTATGATGCGTCTGGACGCTATGAGCATTTGTATCATTATCTTAACGGTAAGGGAATTTCTTCAGTTGAAGAAGCGATAAAAGAGATGGATCTTATTCCCCTTCACAGCTCGATTCAGGTTCTTTTTTCATTAGAAAACCTTGAAAAGTTACGCGAGTTTATTCTTGCCGAAACAAAAATTAAAAAGAAACAAGAAATAATTACGGAGATTCCTTCCTCCATTGCTAAGGCGTATGACAATTTGCTCTCACAGTTTAACAAAGCTTTAGATAGTGAGATTATCATTGAAAAAAAATCTGCAAACATTACCCCTGCTTTGAATAATATTAAAAACTTTTATCAATTCTGGCAAAGGTTAAATGAAAGGAAGTATGTTACTAAATGGATGAAAGAACTGGATTTACTTTTACCGGTAAACTCTAAAGTATTATTTGGTGCGGATTTGTTATTACTCCTGCTTCACACCGTATTTTATAACTTAGTTCCAAATAAAAACTTAAATAAAAAGCATATTGAAGATATTTTCAGCAATATGATGCTGATGAAAGTATATAATAACTTATTTGGCAATTTAAATAACGATAATGATTATCATCAAAAAAGTGAATCTGCAATAAGCTTACTTATATTTAATCAACTGATGGATAAAAAATACAAAACAAGGAGAAAATCAAAAACAAATAAAACCATTTTAACCAAGTTACCTCTTTCCGTCTTGCTTGATAATAAAATTGTTCATAAATTTTTACACGTTAATGAATTTGAGGGGATAACATATTTTAATAAAGAACGATTTCAGTTATTACTAAGCTGGGTTTTGTTAATTTCGTTGATAAAAATTTACACCTCACTTGAAGAACCCTTCTTAAATGAGATGACTAGTAAGAAAAAATCAACAGGTAAAAAACTTTTGCGAAAAGATTTGGAAAGTGAATTTTTAAAAACCGCTAAAGAATTTTTTGAATCAATTTCAACACTTTTGCAAAAGGCCGAAGATTTTTCTTTTGACCTTACAAGGTTGAAAAAAGAGTTAAAATAAAAATACACTAACACACATAAAAGACAGAAGGCAATTTGGATGAATAGACAATATTTCATTACTGCATTCCTGGTATTATTTTTTTCAGTTTCAACATTTGCACAATTCACTTTGGAAGAAGCATTCCCAAATTTATCTTTTAGCAGTGCGCTGTATTTAACTCATCCAGGTGATGGCAGCAACAGGTTGTTTGTTTTGGAAAGATCAGGAAGAGTAAAAGTTTTTGATAATTCACCATCTGTATCTTCAGTAAAAACTTATCTTGATATAACCGATAGAGTTGCATCAGGAGGAGAAATGGGATTACTAGGACTTGCTTTCCATCCTGATTATGAATCAACTGGATACTTTTACGTTAACTATACAGCAAACAACCCTCGCAGAACAATTATCTCACGGTTCCAGGTAACTTCGAATCCTGATTCAGCAGATAAGAATTCTGAATATGAACTTTTTAATTTTCTTCAGCCATATGGAAACCATAACGGCGGTTGGATAGGATTTAGGGAAACCGATGGATATTTATATATTGGAACTGGCGATGGAGGTTCAGGGGGTGACCCTGAAAATAACGGGCAAAAACTAACAACCATGCTCGGTAAAATTTTAAGAATTGATGTTAATAACCAGGATCCCGGATTAAATTATGCAATCCCACCAGATAATCCTTTTGTTGATAGCACGGGTAATATTGTTAAGGAAATATATGCATGGGGATTAAGAAATCCATGGCGGTGTTCCTTTGATCCAGCAAATGATTTTTTCTGGGTTGCAGATGTTGGACAGAACGCCTGGGAAGAAATTGATATTGTTAATAAAGGGAAAAACTACGGCTGGCGTTGTTATGAAGGCACTCATGCATATAATTTGGCAGGTTGTAATTACCCTGAATACATTAACCCAATCTGGGAATATGATCATCCTACTGGATTTTCTATTACCGGCGGATATGTTTACCGGGGACAAAATGTTCCGGAATTAAACGGTAAATATATTTATGGAGATTATGTTACAAGATTGATCTGGGCAATTACCTATGATGGTATTAATCCTCCAGTAAATGAATTACTCTTAACAGCAGTAGGTGACATAACATCATTTGGAATAGATAAAAATAATGAGTTATACATAACATCATTCAATGGTAAAATATATAAGTTTACTCCAACTGGCTCTCTGAATTCTCCATCAAATTTGAATGCAGAAGCATCAATAACTCTTGGTATACCACCGATTATTATTGCTGATCTAACATGGACTGATAATTCAAACGATGAAAATGGTTTTGTGATTGAAAGAAAAACAGGCAGCGGGGTTTTTCAGATAATTGATTCGGTTTCTGCAAATCAAGAATTATATACTGATTGGAATCTTGCTGATTCTGTAGAATATAGTTACAGAATAGCTGCATTTAACAGTAACAGTTATTCCGGTTACAGCAACGAAACTACAATTCTCACTCCTATAAGGATTGCTGCCCCAACGAATCTCGTGGCAACTGCAAACAGCACAACTCAGGTAAGTCTTACCTGGCAGGATAATGATTTGCAGGAAGAAGGATATAAGATTGAAAGAAAAACACGTATTAATGGTTCATACTCAATAATTGATTCTGTGAGCGCAAATGTTGAAAGCTTTACTGATAATAGTGTAGTTCCCAACAATGTTTACTACTACCGTGTATACGCGTATATTTCATACGTCAATTCTTTTTACAGTAATGAAGATTCGGCAAGCACATCATCACCCAGTAATATTAATAATGATATTCTTCCGGAAGAATATCACATTTCACAGAATTATCCCAATCCTTTTAATCCTAGTACTGTAATAAAATTCAGTTTACCTGAAGAAAGTATTTTGCAGGTTACTGTTTATAATTCGCTTGGTAAAGAAATTACAATATTAGTTGATGATACGCTGCAAGCAGGTTTTTATGAGGAAATCTGGAATGCAGCTAACATCTCATCCGGAGTTTACTTTATTAAACTTAATGCAGAATCAACTACATCAGAAAAACAATTTACAGATGTCGTAAAAGCTTTACTATTAAAATAATTGAACTTAATAAAATCATTCTGAAGGCGATCTTCTCGATCGCCTTTTTTATTACAAATACTTGGTTTGTTTAAGAATGAAGAAGTTATAATATTAGAATATACTAAAACACAATATTAGGTAAATAACATGACCAGAATTCTTTTCTTTTTCTCTCTTTTTTTTATCGTTCTATCTATTGTGTCATTTTCGCAGGAAATTTACACAGAAGAACCTCTGGAACTTAATGCTGAAGAATGGTTAAGCAGGTTTCCTCATTCATTTACTCCAATTTCGATTGAACCGACTTCAGTATTCTCTTCAGATTTTTTAAATGTAAATATCTCCAACAATCCGGAACCACAAAATGAACCTTCAGTGATGATTAGCAGAAAAGATCCAAATAGAGTTGTCGCTGCCTGGCGTGATTTTAGAACCGGTGTTAATCCACCTCTAAGAAGAATTGGGTACAGCTATTCAACAGACTCAGGTGAAACCTGGTCCGTTAGCCAGTTGCTTCCACAAATAATTCCAAATGTACCATTAAGCAGCGATCCTGTTGTTGGAGTGGATACAGCTGGAAATTTTTATATTTATACAGTTTCACTTAATGAATTAACAGGAGTAGGTGAACTCTGGGTTTTCAAATCATTTGATCAGGGAGTTAGTTTTAATGATGTTTATGAAATTGCTGCAGGACCTGGATTTGAAGATAAAGAATGGGCAGCTGCAGATTTAAATCCTTCAAGCCCTTTTGTTAATAATTTATATTTAAGCTGGACAAGATTTGATTCGTCTACCGAGATTCTTTTAACAAGATCTACCGATGCAGGTGTAAATTGGAACTCTCCAGTATTGGTTAGTGATGTTACAGGAGGTGTACAAGGATCTTTTCCAGCAGCAGCACCAAATGGAGATCTCTACGTTGTGTGGAGAGGTTTTAGCGGGGGTTCGAGAATATTATTTGATAAATCAACTGATGGTGGTTTATCATTTAACAGCGATGTTCTTGTAAGTAATGCACCAGGTGCATGGTTTCCAACAATGGCCGTTGATCATAGCGGTGGAGCAACTGACGGATATATTTATGTGGTATGGAATGATGAAAGAAACGGTGACGATGATGTATTCATGAGTTTTTCATCGAATGGAGGCTCAAGCTGGTCCTCCCCACTGCGTATTAATAATGATCCGGTTGGAAATGGTAAACTTCAATATTGGCCATCAATAGCTATCGGGCAAAATGGTGATATTGCCATATTATTTTATGATACAAGAAACACACCTAATAATAATATTATCGAGGCCTTCCTTGCTAAATCAACGGATGGCGGTTCAACTTTTACAAACGAACTTATAAGTTCAGTTCAATCGCCGACTAATATTCCTAATAGTGATGTAAGATTTGGTGATTATATTCAGCTTGATTTTTATGGAAGCAAAATTGTACCTGTTTGGACTGATGAACGTGCAGGTGGATTTGATATGGATATTTACACTGCAGTTATTGATGCAGTTATTCCCGTAGAATTTATAACTTTTACCGCAAAGAATATTGAAGGTGAAACACTACTTGAGTGGCAAACGGCAACCGAAACTAATAATTTGGGATTTGAGATCGAACGAAAAGTATTAGGGCAGGATTGGATTACAATTGGTTTTGTTGAAGGAAAAGGTACAACTATTCAAACACAAAATTACAGATTTAGTGATAAGGAAATTATTGGGACAAAGCATTACCGGTTAAAGCAAATTGATTTTAATGGAAGCATCTCATATTCGAAAGAAGTTGAAGTATACGGATTAACTATCAACTCAATACAATTGGATCAAAACTATCCTAACCCATTCAATCCAACCACAACAATCGGTTTCGGAATTTCTGAATCAGCGAATGTTACACTTAAAATTTTTGATGTACTCGGTAAGGAAGTAACCGTTTTGGTTGATGAAAAATTGGAAAGCGGATATCACTCATTTCTTTGGAATGGAGAGGGATTACCAAGTGGTGTTTATTTCTATCAGGTAAGTACAGGAAGTTATACATCAATGAAGAAACTAGTACTGATGAAATAGGCACAATAATGATTTATTTAAATTAAAATCATTAAATGTTAATAAATCCCTGTCATTTAAATAGATGGCAGGGAATTTTTATTAAACTAAAGATACTATTTTAATAGTACCATCTTTTTTGATTCGCGGAATGATTTACCGGAAACATTTGAACTAGCAATTATAAAGTAAATATATATTCCAGATGGAAGACTATTAGCAATCAATTTGTAATTATAATTTCCTGCAGGTAAATACTCACCATTTAATACAACCAAAACCTCCTGCCCGGTAATATCATATACTTTAAGCGAAACATTTGAATGTTCTGGTAGACCAAATTTTATATTGGTTGAAGGATTAAAAGGATTTGGAAAGTTTTGCCTGAGTGTAAATTCATCTGGTAAGCCACCGGATAACAGTTCAACATTGTTTACAATTACAATGCTGAATGTGCTATCCGAAAAATCAAAAATTGTATTATTCTCAACACTTGTAATTTTTATTCTGTAATCAAAACCAACTTCAGCATCTAAAGGTACATTCCAGTTTTTTGAACCATCACTAATTGTGGAATCCACAATAGTTGAATGATAATTTCCACCTTTATAAAGTTCGATGGAAACCATTTCTGTTATATTATCATCCCAAGTAATAGCATAAGTTGTACCACGCTCCAAAATTTCTCCTCCATTAGGATATGTTACAATAATTTCTGTGGCAAAAATCGAAAAGTTGTCATCAGAAAAATCAAAAATCTGATCATTATCAACACTAGTAATCTTTATTTTGTAATCAGAACCAGCTTCGGTTTCTAATGGGATTTGCCAGTTTTTTGAACCATCACTAGGAGTGGAATTAAAAAGAAGTGAATGGAAAGTTCCATCGCTGAAGAGTTCAATTCTTACATTTTCAGAAATATTATCGGTCCAGGAAATTGTATGAGTAGTTCCGGTTTGCCAGCTTTCACCACCATTTGGAGAGGTGATTGCAATTTCTGGCATAGTTATGATGAAATTATTATCAGAATAATCGAATATATTGCTGTTCACTACACTCACAATTTTTACTTTATAGTCAATGCCTGTTTCTGTATTTAGAGGAATATCCCAATTATATGAACCATCGCTAAAAGTTGAATCTACTATTGAATAATAAAAATTACCACCTTTATAAAGTTCTATGTTAACTTTTTCGCCGATATTATCAGTCCAGGTAATTTGATGCGTTGTACCTGATTGCCAATTTTCACCACCATTAGGCACTGTAATTGTAATGCCAGTAGAATAAATGGTAAAATTATTATCGGAAAAATCAAATATTGTGTTATTGACTATGCTGGTAATTTTAATCTTGTAATCTGGCGCAGGAGGAATACTAGTAGGAATATCCCAGGTATAAGATCCATCGCTAAAAGTTGAATCTGCTATTAAAGAATGGAAAGAACCTGCTTGAAAAAGTTCAATTTTAACTTTTTCAGAAATATTATCGGTCCAGGAAATTGTATGAGTAGTACCATTCTGCCAGTTTTCACCACCGTTGGGTGAAGTAATAGTTATACCAGTTGAATAGATACTAAAATCATTATCAGAAAAATCGAAAATACTATTATTAACAATTCCAGTAATCTTCACTTTGTAATCAACAGCCGGTGGAATACTAAGAGGAATACTCCAGTTATAAGAACCATCACTAAAAGTTGAATCTACAATAAGCGAATGAAAATTTCCCCCTTTAAAGAGTTCAATTTTTACCTTTTCATCAATATTATCCGTCCAGGTAATGTTATGTTGAGTACCGTTTTGCCAGTTTTCACCTCCATTAGGTGAAGTGATATTAATTTCAGAAGGAATAATAGAAAAATCGTTATCGGAAAAATCAAAAATCGTGTTGTTTTCAATGCTTGTAATTTTAATTTTATAATCTGTAGCTTCAATAGTACCTAATGGAATATCCCAGGTGTAAGATCCATCACTAAAGGTTGAATCTACAATTACAGAATTAAAAGTTCCTGCTTTAAATAGTTCAATAATAACTTTTTCTGCAATATTATCAGTCCACGTAATAGTATGAGTAGTACCTGCCTGCCAGTTTTCACCTCCATTCGGTGAAGTAACAGTAATTCCAGTTGGGAAAATAGAGAAGTTATTATCAGAAAAATCAAAAATCGTGTTATTTTCAATACTGATAATTTTAATTTTATAATCAGATCCTGAAGTAGTCCCTAATGGAATATCCCAAGTATAGGATCCGTCACTAAAAGTTGAATCTACGATCATGGAATTTAATACTCCACCTTTATGCAGTTCAATCCTTACTTTTTCTGATATGTTATCAGTCCAGGTTATTGATTGAGTAGAGCCAGCTTGCCAATTTTCGCCTCCGTTTGGAGAGGTTACAGTAATTCCAGTCTCGAAAATTGAAAAATCATTGTCCGAGAAATCAAATATTGAACTGTTTTCATTACTAGTAATTTTAATTTTATAATCAGATCCAGCAGTAGTTCCCAATGGAATGTCCCAGGTATAAGATCCATCGCTAAATGTTGAATCAGCTATTACAGAATTTATCGTACCTCCTTTATAGAGTTCTATTTTCACTTTTTCTGAAATGTTATCAGTCCAGCTAATTGCGTGAGAAGAACCCGCTTGCCAATTTTCGCCTCCGTTAGGCGAAGTAACCGTAATTCCCGTTGCTAGAATTGAAAAATCGTTATCAGAGAAATCAGAAATTGTACTGTTCTCAATACTGGTAATTTTAATCTGATAATCTGTCCCTGCAGGAGTTCCCAAAGGAATTTCCCAGCTATAGCTTCCGTCGCTAAATGTAGAATCTTCAACTACAGAATTAAGTGTGCCTCCTTTGTAAAGTTCGATCTTTACTTTCTCTGAAATGTTATCAGTCCAGTTTATCGAGTTAGAAGTTCCAGTTTGCCAGTTTTCACCGCCGTTAGGAGAAGTAACCGTAATTCCTGTGGCAACAATTGTAAAATTGTTATCAGAAAAATCAAAAATGGTAGGATTAGTAATACTTGAAATTTTTATTTTGTAATCGGTACCTGCTTCAGTTCCTAAAGGAATTTCCCAGGTGTAGGATCCATCACTAAAAGTTGAATCGACTATTGTAAATAAAAATGAACCACTTCTATACAACTCTATTGAAACCTTTTCTGATACGTTATCTATCCAAGTAATAGATTGTGATGAGCCGGTTTGCCATAACTCGCCGCCATTTGGAGCAGTAATATCAATTTCCGAGGGAACAATGTTAAAATCATTATCAGAAAAATCAAATATAGTATTGTTTACAACACTTGTAATTTTCACCTTATAGTCTGTCCCTGGTATTGTACCAAGGGGAATATCCCAGGTATAAGATCCATCGCTAAAAGTAGAATCTTCAATTATAGAATTAAATGAACCGCCTTTAAATAATTCTATTTTAACTTTTTCACCAATATTGTCTGTCCAGGAAATTGTATGCGAAGTGCCATTTTGCCAACTTTCACCCCCATTTGGAGCAGTAATATCAATTTCCGAGAGAACAATATTAAAATCATTATCAGAAAAATCAAATATAGTGCTGTTAACTACGCTTGTTATTTTGATCTTATAATCTGATCCTTCAGGAGTTGCCAAAGGTATATCCCAACTATAATTACCATCGCTAAAAGTAGAAGCAACTATAGTTGAATGAAATGTGCCGCCTTTGAAGAGTTCTATTACTACCTGCTCACTTAAATTATCTGTCCATGTAATCTGATGGGTTGTTCCTGTTTGTAAACTTTCACCTCCGTTAGGTGAAGTAATGGTAATTCCTGTAGCATAAATTGAAAAATCATTATCAGACAGGTCAAAGATTGAACCATTTGTAACACTTGTAATTTTTACTTTGTAGTCTATTCCAGCAGGAGTTCCTAAAGGAATATCCCAGGTATAGCTTCCGTCGCTAAATGTAGAAGCGACTATAGTTGAATGAAAAGAACCGCTTTTGAATAGCTCAATTTTTACATTGTCAGAAATATTATCAGTCCATGTGATGGTGTGCGATGTTCCATTTTGCCAGTTCTCTCCTCCATTTGGTGTAAATATTGTTATACCTGTTGGAAAAACTGTAAAATTGTTATCAGAAAAATCAAAAATTGAGGAATTGCTTACACTGCTAACTTTAACTTTATAATCGGCAGCGGGTGCAGTACCTAATGGGATATCCCAGGTATAACTTCCATCGCTAAATGTTGAAGCAACTATAGTTGAATGAAAAGTTCCGCTTTTAAATAGCTCAATCTTTACATTTTCAGAAATATTATCAGTCCAGGTTATTGGTTGAGAGGTTCCTGCCTGCCAATTTTCTCCACCATTTGGAGAGGTTACAACAATTTGAGTTGGCACGATAATAAAGTCGTTATCAGAAAAATCAAAAATTGATTCTTCATCCACGCTTTTAATTTTTATTTTATAATCAATACCAGTTTGATGTGCAAGTGGAATATCCCAAGTATAAGAACCATCACTGAAAGTTGATTCTACAATCGTTGAATGAAATAAACCGTCTTTATATAATTCAATTTTTACCTGCTCAACTATGTTGTCAGTCCAAGTAATGGCTTGCGAAGTTCCTGTCTGCCAATTTTCTCCTCCGTTTGGAGAAGTTACTACAATTTCAGTGGCGACTATGGTAAAGTTGTTATTTGAAAAATCAAAGACAGCACTGTTGCTCACACTTGAAATTTTAATTTTATAATCAGATCCTGGTTCTAGTGAAAGAGGAATATCCCAGTTTTTTGATCCATCACTTGGAGTTGAGCTGATTATAGTCGAATGAAAAACTCCGCCTTTAAATAGCTCAATCTTTACATTTTCTGAAATATTATCTGTCCATGTTATTAAGTGGGTTGTTCGGTTTTGCCAGTTTTCACCTCCGTTAGGCGATGTAACTGTAATCTGCTGTGCAAGAGTTTCAGAGAAAAGAAAGCAGTTAAAAAAGATGAAAAGTATAAATAAATTCTTCATTAGATACTTATTTTTTGTAGAAAAATTTTATTAATGACGCGTAAAAAATATTAGCGCAGAGCTATAGCGATAATACACTTAATTGCTATATTATCTAGGGAGTATTGAATCTGATTTTGCTATAATGATACACCTAATAGTTGCCTCAACCATTTGAAAAATCAAACATTGTGCCGATAAAATAATTAGATTTGATTGAAAAAATTAAGTTTACTAATCTCAAACTGAGAATAACCTAAAAATGTCAGTTTAATCCAATCTCAAATTGTTATAATTATACTCAATTAAATAAACAACTGATGAAAAATAATAAATTATCTGATTTAGTAAAGAATTGTCAAATGGTGATTTAAATAGCTTTAATAAACACTTTTTACATATCCGCCATCAACATGGATTGTGTTACCAGTAATATATCCGGCTTGTTTTGATGCGAGAAAAACAACAGTTGAAGCAATTTCTTCAGGGCCGGCCAACCTATTCATTGGCACACGTTTTGCCATATCAGAAAGAACTTCTTCGTGCGATTTTCCCTTTTCTTTTGCTTCAATAACGGCAAGCTCATAAAGGCGATGAGTTAATGTTAATCCCGGGGCTACATTATTAACAGTAATATTATGTTTAGCTAATTCATTACTCAGAGATTTTGCAAATCCCGTAACACCTGCTCTTAAAGAATTTGAAAGTATTAAATTATCAACCGGTTGCTTCACAGAAATTGATGTTACGTTTAATAATTCTTCCCCAATCATTTCTAATCATTTCAGGGATAACTAATCTTGATAAACGAACAACACTTAATAAAACCTGTTCATAGGCGTGATGCCAATCTTTCTCTTCCAGTTCTACAAATAAACCAGGTACAGGTCCCCCACAATTATTTATTAAAATATCAATATTACCAAATTGATCATTAACAGTTTTAACGGTTGATTCAATATCACTGTTTTTATTCAAATCACAGATTGACCAGAGAGGTTCAGCATCCAAATTTTGATTTGATTTCCTCCGTGCGTTTGAATTAAATCATCTTTATTTCTGGAGGAAACAGCAACTTTACATCCCTCGGATGCAAGTGCTTTTGCAATTGCTTTACCAATTCCTTTACTGGAAGCAGTAACTAAGTGCTGTTTTTCCTTTTAATCCTAAATTCATTAATATCCTACCGGTTATTTATTAGCATTTAACTGACAAAATGAATATAGTTTTCAAAAATAAAACTAAAAATTAGTTCTGTGATTGTGCAACAATCCTGTTGGTATCCAGTGCAATTACCAATTCTTCATTTGTAGGAATTCTTAACACAGTAACTTTTGATGAAGAATCAGAAATAAATCAACTCATTATTTTCATTTTTATCAGATTATCAATTCTAATTCCCAAAAACTCCATTTCGCTACACACTTCTGCTCTAACTTCAACTGCATTTTCACCAATTCCTCCAGTAAATACAAGTGCATCAAGTCCGCCCATAGCTGCAGAATAAGCACCAATATATTTTTTTATCCTGTAGCAAAACATTTCAAATGCATAACGTGCTCGTTTATGTTCATCCTTAACAGCTGCAAGAATTTCTCTCATGTCGCTACTTTCTCCACTAATTCCAATTAATCCACTATGCTTATTAAGCAAAGTTCCTGCTTCATTAAGTGAAAGACCTTCTTTACCCATTATGTAAAGAATTAAAGAGGGATCAATATCACCACTTCTTGTACCCATCAATAATCCTTCAAGCGGTGTAAATCCCATAGTTGTATCAATTGATCTGACCATTTTTCACTGCAGCCATGCTGCATCCGTTTCCTAGATGAGTAGTGATAATTTTTAGCTCTGATAATATCTTTTCCTATTTTTTCTGCAGCAATCTCTGAAACATATCGATGAGAAGTACCGTGAAAACCATATCTTCTTATTTTATACTTTTTATATAATTCATACGGAATACCGTATAAATATGCTTTGGGCGGCATTTTAACATGAAAGGCAGTATCAAATACACTAACTTGCGGTTTACCAGGTAATATTCTTGTAACTGCCTGAATACCTTTTATATTTGGTGGATTGTGCAGAGGTGCAAGTTCAATATTATCCTGTAAAACTTTAACGACCTCATCAGTTATTAAAATTGAGTCTGAAAATGTTTCACCTCCATGAACAACTCTATGACCAACCGCTTCAATATCTTCTTTTTCATCAATAACACCGTGATTTTTACTCAACATAACACCAAGTACATATTCAATCGCCATTGTATGATCAAGAATTTCACCGGCAATTTTAATTTTATCACCATCATATCTTGTGTGTGAAAGAACGGCACCTGTCATTCCAATTCGTTCAACCAGAACCCTTTGCAAGTGCAGTTTCTGTTTCAGTATCAATAAACTGATATTTAATTGATGAACTTCCGCAATTTAGAACAAGAATTTTCATTTTATGTAGTTTATCCTTTACTAAAAAATTTATTCAATCATATTTCCGTGCTCATCATACTTATAAAAACCTTCGCCGGTTTTTTTACCAAGCTTCCTTTCACGTACAAGTTTACGAAGAATCGGACATGCTCTGTAGCGCGGTTCGCCCAGTGTTTTCCACAATGTTTCCATCCATGCCAGCACTTCATCCAAGCCCATGTTATCAGCCATTTCAAGCGGACCGCTCTGAAAATTGTACCCAAGTTTCATTGCAGTATCAATATCTTTTGCGGTTGCCACTCCTTCAAGCAAAATATACATTGCTTCATTTAAAAGAGGAACAATTGCACTCGTTGTAACGAAACCCGGATACTCATAAACTTCTACAGGTGTTTTGCCAATATTAGAGATAAATGTTTTTACTATCCGCAACAGTTTCGTTTGATGTATGTAAACATTTTACTACTTCAACAACCGGAATTTTAGGAACAGGATGGAGAAAGTGTAAACCAATAACTTGGTCGGGTCTTGTTAGTTGTTTCGGCAATTTTTGTTAAGCTTAAAGTTGATGTATTTGAAACAAAGATACAATTATCTTTTGCGATATTATCAAGCTTATTAAACACTTCAACTTTAGTATCAAAATCTTCATAAACTGCTTCAATTATAAGATCATATTTTCCAATTGAATCGAAATCAGTTTCCCATTTTATACGGCTGAGAATAGCTTTTTTATCGGAGTTGGTCATTGCCCATCGTTTTATTTCTCTGTCCATCGATTCTGAAAGCATTTCTTTTGCTTCTTCCAATCCGTTTTGATCTTTTTCTACAATCATAACATCCATACCTGAGGATGCAATTGTTTGCCCTATGCCCTGCCCCATTACACCTGCACCAATTATGGCGATATTGTTGATTACATCTTTATCATCATCAGCCTGCGAGTGGAGCAGCAAATCTTCCAGCTTTAGATTATCTTCCTGCATATTTCTTACTTCCTAATAGAATAGTTTTTTAAAAATTTTTTCAATCGATTATTATTGGATCAAGATTTTCTGCTAAACAAAAATCTGTTGATGAGAAAAGAAGAGAAAGTGTTCATTTATCTTATTTTTTAAAAATCTTTTTTCCTGAATAAAAAAATTGAAAAACTTAATACCAAAACTAATAAGAAAAAAGAAGTTATAACAGGCGAATAATCAGTAATTCCATGTCCCGATGCTATATCAGCTGTAATTTTACCCATTAAAGCTGCAGTTTGAGGTATGATATAATATAATCCATCAAGGATAGTCCTTGCAACTCCACTTTCAACAAATGTATTAAGCTCTTCGGCATAAAGCTGCATTAAAGGGCTTAAAATTATAAAAATTAAGTATGCAATCATCATTCCCAAAATTGAGTTTTTTGTAAGAACACCGAATAAAACTATAATAGAATACAAAACTGCAAAGGCAAAAGTTATAGTTAGGGAAACGAATAGAAATGAAAAATCCCAGTAAGAAAATTTAAACGAAATGATTAACCACACACCTACAATAAGAAAAAGTATGTTTATAAAAACAACCAATAAACCACCAAGATATTTACCAAGAAGTAATTGAGGTCTTGAAATTGGTTTTGAAAGCAGAAGATCTATTGTTCCTTTTTCCAGCATTATAGGTACAAAGCTTGCGCTTGAAAATATTGCGAGCAATAAGCATAGTCCCGCTAAAGGACTTATTATTAATAGCTCTAATCCTGAAATGATTTCTCTCACGACAATATCGTTGCGTCCTTGTGTCATGGCAGAAATGAATGACTGGGTATCGACAAAACTAAAAACTAAAATTGATGTAAGCAGAACAAAGATTGAAACTCCAGCAAAAAACATAAAAACTTTTCTGGCCATTGCTTCACGAAGTGTAAACCAGGTAATAATAAAGATGTTTTTCATTTTGCTTCCGCCTCTTCTGCCTCTTTTATTAGAGAAATAAACATTTCTTCCAATGTATTTTTTTGTAGAATCACTTCTTTAATTATTTTGTCATCGGATCGTATTTTGTCAATAAGGAAATTAATTGCGCGAACATCTTCAACCTTTACTGAATATGTACCATCACTTAACTTTGAAATATGATGATTTGAATCTGAATATCCAGCAAAATTATAATCATCATCATCAATATTAAGAATATATTCTTCTTTGCTTTCCGTTAATTCTTTTACGGAACCTTCACGCAACAAAATACCTTTATTTAATATTCCAACTCTGTCTGTAATAAGTTCTACTTCAGAGAGTAGATGGCTATTAAGAAATATGGTTTTGCCTCTTGCTTTAAGTTCCAAAAGAATATCCCTTATTTCTTTTCTTCCTATAGGATCAACACCATCTGTTGGTTCATCAAGAAAAACAAGTTCAGGATCATTTATTATTGATTGTGCAAGCCCCAACCGCTGCATCATCCCTTTTGAATAAGCTTTTACCTTGGTTTTTTTCCACTTAGTAAGATTCACCAGTTCAAGCATTTCATCGATTCTTTTAGAAAGATGCTGGCCCTCTAATCCGCTTAGTCTTCCAAAAAAGTGAAGAACTTCGCCTCCTTTTAAATATGGTGGGTATTTATGATTTTCCGGCAAATAACCAATTTTCTTTTTGAAATCGTATCCATTAATATTTTCATTAAAAATTTTAGCGCTTCCAAATGTTGGAAAGGTTATGCCCAGTAACAATTTTATTAGTGTGGTTTTTCCTGCACCATTTGGGCCAAGTAAACCAAATATGGTTCCACTGTTAACAGTTAGATTTAACTCTTTAAGAGCAAGGACTTTCTGTTTACCAAATGCTGTTGAATAAATTTTTTCCAGCGAAATAGTTTCAATAGCAGTCATGAAATTAATCTGAATTTAGGATATAAATAGAAAATTAATTTTTGCGAGCCAAATTTAGTTATAAAATTTTTCTTTTGCGTAAAGAATTATTTGAGTGGTAAAAAAAGGGATACAATAATTGTATCCCGTTTATAAAATTAAATTTCTATTTCATAAATACAATTTTCTTCATTTCCCGGTGAATTTTACTTCCATCCAGTGAGCTTAATTCAAACGTATAAAAATAGATTCCTGATGAATTGCTGCCTGCATTCCATACAACTTTATAATACCCGGATTGCTGTACTTCAGAAGTTAATATCTCAACTACTTCACCAATAGAATTATGAATTGCAATTTTAACATTGCTTTCTACGGGAATTGAATATTCAATAGTTGTACTTGGATTAAATGGATTTGGATAATTCTCTGAAACGTAAAATTCATCCGGGGTAAAAGTAACTTCAATTGCTACCTGTTCTGAAAATTCATAATTCCCATCAAAATCAATTTGCTTTAACCTGTAAAGAACCGTGCCTTCGTAAGGGAATACCGAAAAATCATCACCATAACTATAAATTTGTGTTTCAGTTGTTGTTCCATTACCCTCTATAAATCCAATTGATTCCCATTCCTGGTTTTTCAATTTTCGTTCAACCTGGAAACCAAAGTTATTTGTTTCAGTTGCAGTTACCCAGTTAAGCGTAACAATTTTTTTACCTATAGAAACTGTAAATGAAGTTAGTTCCACAGGAACCGTTAAATCAATATAAGCTTCATAAACTCCTCTGCCATGCGTCCCAGCTCTCAGCATTTGATTTGAAGGTGAATAATCAAGATGAAGAATTACGGTATTTGGCAGTCCATTCTGTAATTCAACCCAAGTTAATCCATTATCCTGTGTTAAGAAAACACCAATATCTGTTGCAACAAAATAAGTGTTTGGGTTTTGAGTATCATATGTATAAATAAAAACATCATTAACAGGTGAATCAGGTAGACTGCCATTAATACTGCTCCAGCTAGTTCCCATATTAGTAGTTTTATACACTTTGTGTGTTCCAAATCCTGAAAAAGTTAAGAGTGCAATATTTGAATTAGTAGGGTGTACATAAACTGAAGTAATTGTCTTATTCGGTAATCCACTGGTTTTATTAACCCAAGTTGCTCCTCCATCTGTGGAAAGAAAGACCTGGCTTGATGAAGTTGCATACATTATTAATGGATTTGATTTGCTAATTGCTAATTCTCTTACAGCATTCGAACCATTAACATTGCCTGATATGGAACTCCATGTTCCGCCATCGTTTGTTGATCTGTAAATGGTTTGCCTTGCAACATAAAATGAACCTGAAGTGTTAGGATGAGCAATAATTGGTGCAACCCAGGCGACATTTTCACTGGTGTTTATTCCACTCGTTGCAGAATTCCAGGAAGAACCCCCATTAGTAGTTCTAAATATTCCGCCGTTTTGTGTTTCACCAAGAATTACATTGGAATTGAACGGATTAAAACAAACTTCACCACCATCACCTCCATAAGCAGCTGCCCAGTTAAGAGTTGAAAAAGTCTGCTGTGTACCATTGTCTTGTGTTCCGCCAAGAATTCTACTGGGTGTAAAAGGACTCGCAGCTATTCTGTAAAATTGAGTTAATGTTAAATTCTGGTTCATGTTTGTAAAATTGGTACCGTTATCTGTTGTTTTCCAAATTCCGCCATCGTTGCAGACTATAAATGTATTTTCATTAGTAGGATGAAAGAATAAATAATGCTGATCTACGTGAACATAACCACTGCTGTAACCATTTGTAATGTTATTAAAATTTGTTCCATCAGTCGCTCTGAAAACATCTATGGTTCCTATGTATGCTTTATTTGGATTGCGTGGATTAACACGGCAGTATAAATCATACCATGCCTGTCCGTCTAAGCTTTGAAAATTTGAAGTTGTTGATAGCTCGCTCCAGTTTGCACCAAAATTTGTTGATTTATATAATCTTACTACACCGGAACCGTATACAGAAGCAAACATAGTTGCTGGCGAAGATAAACAAAGATCAAAATGAGTTCGTGTACCGGTACCTAATCCTGTTCCAAATGCTGAAAA
Organism: uncultured Ignavibacteriales bacterium; assembly: GCA_963714405.1. Classification (GTDB taxonomy): domain Bacteria; phylum Bacteroidota; class Ignavibacteria; order Ignavibacteriales; family Ignavibacteriaceae; genus JAZGGS01. The sequence goes on from CAVQOH010000006.1 coordinate 368,564, forward strand.
TGTTGCACCACCATTAAGAGATCTTCTTAAACCAATACCTGAACCAACCGCAAAAGCAGTATCTCCTGTAAAAGTGAATACCACATCATCTACTCTACCTCCGGCAATCAGACTCCAGTTTAGTCCTCCATTGGTACTCCTGTACAAACCAGAATTACCTAAAGCCGCCAGCAACTCATTTGAATGACCGGGTCTTATTTTCAATCGTGAAAAATAACTTGATGATGGAAGACCAGAAGTAATGTTTACCCAGGTAGCACCGCCATCAGTGGATTTTAATAAACCTCTCCCGTAATAGGATGCACCGCTGTAGGTAGCTTCACCTGTTCCTGCATAAATAATATTTGTGTTTGTTGGATCGATAGCAATTGATCCCATAGCCATCGATACCTCGTTATCTGTTAAAGGTGTCCAGTTAATACCTCCATCAGTAGATTTCCAAACACCCCCGTTAGCAGGACCTATATATAATATATTTGGATTTGTAGGATCATAAGCACCTGTAACAACTCTTGATGAAATATTTCCATAATTAAAATATGCACCGGGAGTAGGACCAAGACTTACCCAGTTTATAGCCATTGGATTATCACCATTTTGTTCTCTCAGCAAATTTCTTTGCTCAATTGAATTTTTATATGCATCCTTTGGTATCTCCCCTTCAGGGTAAGCTCTCTCTTCAAAAAACCACCATTGCCTGACAAAAGGTTTTGTTTTTTGAATTTCTTCAGGGGCGTTGCTATAAATGCTGTTATTGAGCAACTGATCCTTATACTCAACTTGTGCACTTGCAGTTAGTTGTAAAAAAAATATTACAGCCAAAATCGGTAGATACTTCATTTTTTATACCTTTAGTAGTATTATTAAAAAGCTAATTTTTATTATCACTTATCAGAAAAGTATATCAGAATAAACAGAACAATATAGTGAATCTGTTAAGAAATTTTATTTACAAAAATAACGCCATATCAATTAAAAATACGTTCTATCTCATTTTAAACGAGATATGATTAATTATGAAGAAAAATATTGAAAATACACTAAAAACGTACTTTGGATTTGATAATTTTAGGAGTGGGCAGCAAGAAGTAATTGAAGCAATTCTCGATGGAAAAAACGTAATGGCAGTTTTTCCTACAGGAGCCGGTAAATCTCTCTGCTATCAAATTCCTTCTCTTATTTCAGAAAATTTTTCAATTGTGATTTCGCCTTTAATTGCATTAATGAAGGACCAGGTTGATAGTTTAAATGCACGTAAAGAAATTGCAGCATTTATTAATAGTACAATGGATTTGTATGAAACTGAAATGGTATTGCAAAATATTTCTTTTGGAAAAATAAAACTACTTTACATTTCTCCAGAAAAAATTGAAAGTAAAAAATTCGCCGAAAGAATAAAATCACTTAATCCTTCTTTTCTTTTTGTTGATGAAGCACATTGCATAAGTGAATGGGGACATAATTTTAGACCGAGCTATACTAAAATCAATGATTTTACTAATTACACTTCTATAAAAAATGTATCTGCATTTACTGCAACAGCTACGCCGGAAGTTGTTGAAGATATTATAACACAACTTCAATTAAAAAATGTGAAAACTTTTATTAGGGGATTTGAGAGAGATAATCTGCATTTAAACGTAATTTTTCCATCAAATAAAAACCAAAAATGTTTGGAATTATTAAGACAGTTTGAAGGTTCTGCAATAATTTATACAGCAACAAGAAAAAATGCAGAATACATTTCTGAATTTTTAAATCAACACAAATACAATTGTTATTATTATCATGCAGGATTGCAGCCACCTGTTAGAAGAAAAATTCAGGAAGAATTCAGTAGTGGAGATTTAAATTTAATTGCGGCGACAAATGCTTTTGGAATGGGAATTGATAAAAAAGATATTCACTTAATTATTCATTATGATGTTTCCGGTTCCTTAGAAAATTATTACCAGGAAATTGGAAGAGCTGGCAGAGATGGCAAAGCCATCCCACACTTTCCTTCTTTATAATGATAAAGATATTTCCGTTCATAATTATTTTATAAAAAATTCTCATCCAACAAAGCAAATTATTCAAACAATTTATAAAGCTATTTGCGATTATAACTCTGTGCCGGTTGGGTCGAAAGCAGATAAGGAATTAATTGTTGAAGCAGAATATATTTCAAATTATGTGGGTGAAAAAATTTCAAAAGGATTATTGCATTCTGCACTTATGTATCTTGAACGAGCTGGTTACTTAAGCAGGGTTTCAGAATTTGATAAAAAAGATTCAATTGAATTTATTGTGGATAAAGAGAGGTTAAAAAGATTTGTAACAGCAACCAGCAATCGAGGAATTTAAAAATACTAATCCTAATACTTCTCCGTGAATATGGCAGCGAGCTTATTTAGTAAAAGTAATAGTATAAAGGCCTCTTCACTTGCTTCATCATTAAGCACAACCTTACAAGGTTTATACGGCAATTTAAATATCCTTGATAATATTGGAATAATATCATTTCAAAAAGCAATTGAAAAAGAAACGGTTAAACTTGCAGCACCGAGGGCAGTGGCAGAGAATCTAATTCTTAATTATAAGATGATAAACGAAAGTTATATAAATTCTCACCGCAAACTTAACCTGTGACAGAGTTTGCTTACACAAAAAAGTGCAGATTTAATTTTATACTGAATTACTTTGGAGAACAAATTGATGATTACCGATGCGGTAAATGCGATAATTGTCTTTCAGGTGAAAGAATAACCAGTGCAACAGCAGAATACATTTCGGAAATAATTTTAGATACAATTAATGAAGCTGAAAAACCTTCTCGATGAAAATTCATTGATAAGTATTTTGCTGGGTAAAAAACAAAAAGCAAGTTTTGAAAAATTCAGTGAATACGGTTCATGTACTAACTTCGAGGAAAATGATATAAGATTAATTATACAGGAACTTGCAGCAAAAAAATTTATTAGCAGAACAAGCGGTACCAAAAGACTTTTAGAGCTTTTAGAAAAAGGAGAAAGAAAAACAACAAAAGAAGTAAAAATTGATGAAAGATTAACAATTTCAAAGAATTATGAAGAAAATCTTTACTTATTTAATCTTCTTAGAGAATCGCGGAAGAAAGCATCGGAAAAATTTTTACAGCAAAGTAAAGTTATTTGCCCCGATGAAATTCTTAGAGAAATTGTTGAAAGAAAACCTGCTACAAAAGGTGCTTTGCTGGCATTGAATGGTTTTACAAACAGAATGTATAATAAAATTGGTGATGAGTTCTTAGAAATAATAAACGATTTTATATTAAAGAAACCTGTTCAGGTTAATAATGAGAATGAAGAAACACTGCCTAGAAATATTCATAAAACTTATGAGCTTTTATTGAGAAAATATTCTTTAAAAAGTATTGCTGAATTAAGAAAACTCTCTGAAGCAGTAATTTCGATGCAGATAGAATCAATCCTTGAATATAAACCTGAAACTGAAATAATCTTTTTATTTGATAAAAAGGATTTCGAATTAATTAATAAACAAATTGAAAATGGTTATGAAAATTTAAAGGATTTAAAAGCAAAACTTCCTCAACACATTCCTTATTCATTATTAAGAATTGCAGCAGCAAAATATAAAAGTTTTAATCCTTCTTAGTCTTTAGTTCTTCAAGGTAAGCAATGGCTTTATCAAAAAACTCTTCCCAGTCTTCGGGTGTTGAATTGTACTCGCTAATGGTTTTCTCATAAAGTTCAGCAGTTATATCATGTTTGATAAATACAATTTCTTTAAGTGAGTCAAGTGGCAGAGGATTTAATCTGGTTGTATCCTGTACAATCATCAAATCAACATAGACACGGATGAATTTATCTTCGGGAATGGACTTCTCTTTATCACAGGATATAAATAGAAATGAAATGATTAAAATAATCGGCAATAAGATTTTAAATTTATATAAATTCAATTTCAATTCATTTTTTTACTGGCTTCAAAAAGAGTTTTCTTTTCTTTTTCAGTAAGATTTTGATAACCCGATTTGCTGATTTTATCTAAAATTCTATCAATATCTTCTTGCGTGATTTTTTCTTCATCATCATTATTTATATCATAAAATTCTGCTTCTTTAACTTGATTATCTTTTCGTTTAAACCTATCCGCAAAGCCGCTAAAAGGATTCTGAGGTTTTTCGTCTGTTCTATAGTATGATTTATTAAACATATGTTTAAGCGTAACGTCTATTTGTTTATCCAGCATAATAAAAATAAATCCTGCAATTGCTCCACCAAGGTGTGCAAGATGTGCAACATTGCTACCTGCATCTCCTATCCAAAAAATCTCCAGCACGAATAAAAATCCAATTAGGTACTTTGCTTTTATGGGAATTAGGAACCAGAGAAATATTAAACGATCGGGGAACATTAACGCAAATGCAATCATAACCCCAAAAACTGCTCCTGAAGCGCCAATTGTAAGAGCAGGGACAGAAAATAGGGGTGCGATGAAAAGCTGCGCCAATCCTGCAGCAACTCCGCATATCAGGTAATAATACAGAAATTTTTTAGAACCCATAATATTTTCTATTTCCATGCCAAACATCCAGAGCATAAACATATTAAAGAAAATGTGACCAAATCCTGCATGCATAAACTGGTATGTAATCAATTGCCAAACCTGGAAATTAGCACCTTCAACAAGTGGATTAAGTGCAAACCATTCTTGCAAAACATATAAACCTGGTTTTCCACCAATCAAAAAATTTCCGGCGACAAGCTGGAAGAAAAATACAGCAGCATTGATGATCAAAAGATTCTTAATTATAGGCGGAAAAAGACTAAATCTGCCAAATCCTCTGGGTCTAAACGAATTACTCAAAATATTCCTTTACTTAAACATTATTTAATTTCAGTAAGAGCTTCAACACCTGGAAGTTTTTTGCCTTCCAAAAACTCTAAAGAAGCGCCTCCGCCTGTTGAGACATGCGATACCTGATTTTCTAATCCACTCTTACTTATGGCTGCCGCAGAATCTCCTCCACCGATTACAGTAACAGCTCCTTTAGCTGTAATATCTGCAAGTGTTCTAGCAATTTCCATTGTTCCTTTTGCAAAATTACTCCATTTCAAAAACTCCCATCGGTCCGTTCCACACAACGGTTTTGGATTTCTGCAGTTCATCGTTGAATAATTTAATTGTTTCTCTTCCTATATCCAATCCCATTTTGTTTGAAGGAATATTATCAATACTAACGGTTTCTGAAGGTGAATCATTATTGAATTCTTCCGCAACAATAACATCAACAGGTAATAAAAATTTAACTCTGGAACTATCAAGCTTACTTAAAAGTTCCTTTGCTAAATCTACTTTTTCTTCTTCAAGTAACGATTTTCCAATTTCTTTACCCATGTGCTTTAAAGAATGTGAAAGCCATTCCACCGCCAACAATCAGTGTATCAACTTTATCTAAGCAAGTTATTTATAACATCAATTTTACCCGAAATTTTAGCTCCACCAAGCACTGCGCAGTATGGTTTTTTCGGATCAGCAAGTGCATTACCTAAGATAATCCAGCTCTTTTTGCATAAATATCCTGCAGCACAGGTTTCTATAAATTTTGTAACTCCCTCAGTTGATGCATGAGCCCGGTGAGCAGAACCAAAAGCATCATTAACATAAACATCTCCAAGTTTAGCAAGCTGTTTAGCAAAACCTGGATCGTTATCTGTTTCCTCTTTATAATAACGCACATTTTCAAGTAGAATTACATCACCGCGATTCATATCACTCACCAGCATTTCAGTATCAGCACCAATACAATCTGAAGAAAGTTTTACTTCTTTACCAATTAATTCACTCAATCTCACTGCAACAGGTTTCAAGCTGAATTCAGGTTTTCTTTCACCTTTTGGTCTTCCAAGATGGCTCATTAAAATTACTTTTCCGCCATCGTTCATTATTTTATTTATTGTAGGTAAAGATGCCTTAATTCTAATATCATTTGTTATGTTTTGATTTTCATCAAGCGGGACATTAAAATCTACTCTAACTAGTGCTTTTTTATTTTTAAAATCTACATCATCAATTGAAAGCTTTTTCATTTTTAACCTTATAAAAAAATATTATGCAACAGGTTTTTTACATGCGAAAGTGTATACAGTGGTTTAAAATTAATACTTTTATTAAATGGGAAGGGGAAATTCCCTTCCCAAAAAATAAATCAACTACACTACTTTTTTAATTAAATCAACAACCCTGCAAGAGTAACCATATTCGTTATCATACCAGCCAACAACTTTTACAAGTTTACCATTTGCCATTGTAGAAAGTGAATCAAAAATATTTGAATGAGGATTTCCAACTATATCAGTGGAAACAATTGGTTCATCAGTATATTCAAGAATTCCTTTTAAATCACCATTAGCAGCTTTTTTAAATGCTGCATTAACTTCATCAGCAGTAACTTCTTTTTTAAGTGTGGCGACTAAATCTGTTATAGAACCATCTGGGGTTGGCACTCTTAATGAAAAACCATCAAGCATTCCGTTTAATTCGGGTATAACTTTGCCAACAGCTTTTGCAGCACCGGTTGTTGTAGGAATTATTGATAAAGCAGCAGCTCGTGATCTTCTCAAATCGCTGTGAGGAAGATCAAGCAGTCTTTGATCGTTAGTGTAAGAGTGAACCGTTGTCATAAATCCTTTTTCAACACCAAAAGCATCATGGAGAACTTTAACCATTGGCGCCAGGCAGTTGGTTGTACAGGAAGCATTTGAAATTACCTGTTCATTTCCTTTTAAAACTTCATCATTTACACCAAGCACTACCATTGCATCAATTTCACCTTTTGGCGGAACTGTAAGAATAACTTTTTTTGCTCCAGCTTTAACATGATTTAAACAAGCTTCTTTAGTTCTAAAAACACCTGTTGATTCAATAACTATATCTGTTCCAAGATCCCCCCATTTAAGATTTGCAGGATCTCTTTCTGCAGTAATTTTTATTCTATCTCCATCAACAATAATATCATTGCCATCAACTTCAATTTTACCTTTGTATCTTCCATGAACAGAATCATATTTTAACAAATGTGCAAGTGTTTTTGCATCTGTAAGATCATTTATTCCTACAAAATCAAAACCACCTAATTCTTTACATCTTCTAAAAACAAGACGCCCAATTCTACCGAATCCGTTAATTCCCACTTTAATTGCCATTAGAAATCTCCTATAAATAATAAATTGATTTTTCCTAAAAAACTAAGTCAATAAAATTACTTAAAGCCCTTTTTAATATCAATTCAAAAGGTTATCTGCACTTCAAATATGCATATAATATATTTTAGTGTGATGGCTGCCGCATTAAGAAATCCAAAAATTACAATCAATTTTTATATATTTGAAAGACAAAATATTAAAAATGTTTAAGCACTAAATTGAGGATTTATAATGATTTCTAAGAAAATTCAAACAGCCTTAAATAAGCAAATAAACGCTGAATTTTACTCATCTTACTTGTATTTATCAATGTCAGCTTACTTTGAGGCAAATGATTTGCAGGGATTTGCCAAATGGTTCAGGATGCAGGCGGATGAGGAATATGCTCACGCTATGAAAATATTTGATTATGTTTACCAGATAGGCGGTCAAGTTGATTTACAGCAAATCGAAGGCCCTAAAACGCAATGGGATTCATTTCTCCAGGTATTTATTGATACCTTTAAACACGAACAAGAAGTAACAAAAAGCATTAATAAACTTGTTGATCTTGCACAAACTGAAAAAGATCATGCAACTGTAAACTTTTTACAATGGTTTGTTGGCGAACAGGTTGAGGAAGAAGCTACGGCACAAATGAATGTAAAGAGAATGGAAATGATTGGTGACAGCAAGAGCGGATTATTTATGCTGGATAACGAATTAGGCAGCAGAACGGCTCAACAGCCAACTATGGAGTAATTTACAAAATCCCCTTCAATCTGAAGGGGATATTTTTTGTTAAAATTATTTGATCAATATTTATCCACCGTAGTTCCACCAGGGGCAGGCAAGTCTAACGAAGGAGGACCATTTTTTTTGTCTTGGTAAAATTCCCTGCCAGAATTCTGTAAAAGTATATTCCACTAGTTAATTCACTTCCATCAAATTCAAATTCATAATTGCCAGCAGGTTTTTCTTCATCAATAAGTACTGCAATTTCATTTCCTAGAACATCATATACTTTGAGAGTAACAAAACTAATTTCCGGTATTTGGTATTTAATTGTTGTTGTTGGGTTAAATGGATTTGGAAAGTTGTTTGATAAGCTATATAAATTGATAACATCAGTGAGCTGTTCAACTCCGCTGATTACGTAGCTGTAAGTACCCCTGTTGTAAAAATCCCAATTAAAACCATCCCAATATTCATATAACTCCTCAGTGATATTGTAGTTACCGTTATAAGTGATTGTAATCCTGTGGTCTTTTTCCCAATATAAACCTACCCAGTTTTGTCCTATCGTTTGAATAAGATAATTATTTACATCATAAGTGTGTGAATATAGATTGTCCTTTAACCAATAAGTGCTGTCCCATTCAAACCAATAATTATGAATAATATTGTCGTTCATATCATAACTGTAGGTGAGCAAAATATCATTCACCCAATTTGTTTCTTCCCAGTTTTGCCTTAACTGTTCAGTCATATTATTACCAATAAAGGTGTAAGTATACTTCCAGAAATTTTCCCAGTAAAAACCATCCCACAGCTGTCTTAACCATTCAATCCTATTATTATTCAAATCATAAGTAAATGTGCTATTTACAAGGTTTACCCAATTAGAACCTTCCCAGACCTGATAGAGGTATCCAGTCTGATTATAATTTCCATCATATGTTAGTATATACTTTGCAGCATACACCCAATTTGAATCACTCCACTCATACCCTAGACCTCCTGTTATAATATTATTCAAATCATAGGTATATGTCCACTTTAAGTCGTTCACCCACTCAGAGCCATCCCAGTCTTGCCATATATCTTCAAGCAAAATATTATTCCCATCATATGTGTATATTTCCCTCCAAAGATTAATCCAATCAAGACCGTCCCAATCCTGCCTTGTTTCATCAATCTTATTGTCATTACCATCATAGGTAAATATATACCTCCAATCATTAACCCATTCTGAACCAATCCAGTACTGCCACAATTCTTCTGTTAACAGAAATCCATTATTGAGCGTAGTTTTATTAATTATGGTCCTGGATTTATTATTGCTGATTGTATCCATCAGTCCGGAGAACAAGTGGGGCAATTTTTTTTCAATATTGCTTGAAGACCAACTCTGCGAAAGAATTTGTGAAGTAAGAGAAAGAAATATAATTGATATTAAATAATACTTTCTCATATTATACCCATTATAGTTTAAGCAAACGTAATAAATTTGTGAATGTGATTCAATAAAATTGATTTTATTTTGTTAATTACTTTATCTTAATAGCAACCTGCAAATAGTTATTTATTGCGCCTAAAACTTCATATTTTAGTTTATAAGCGGAAACGATATCTGTAAATGCGCGGAATTCGTGAGTGGGAACGCCGAATTCATCAAAGATTATTATATCATCTTTTTGCAGGAAAGGGATCAATCTTGTAAATACAAAAAGTGTTGATGAATAAAGATCAGCATCCATATGAATTACTTTTCTTTGACCTGCTTTGTAACTTTCCAAAAAACCCGGTAAAGATTCCTGAAACATTCCTTTTATAAATTTTACACGTTCATCATCGACTTTGGGAGTTGCACCTTCTGTGTTGTAATGATGTTTTTTCATCACACCAAAATCTTCAGGCAAACCGGTAAACACATCAAATCCGTAAAACCTGGTTTTAGGATTTGTATTTTTATTAATCCACCATTTTATCGCAATGCCGCTTGCAACACCAAATTCCAGGTATTCTATTGCATTGTTTTTAATTTCTTCGTCAATAACAAACTGGTGTAAATTAAATCGCTCTTCGTACTTTACTTTGCTGTTGTAAAAATCATTAAATCTTAAGTTAGAATTTCTGCTGATCCAGCGCGAAAGTTTTGAGAGGTAAATCGCATTTAATAATATTCCCTCAAACGGTTTTAGCAAAACGTGAAATTTAAATCTTGCAAAAAGTGCTTTTATTTTTCTTATTAGAAATAATTTTAAGTGCATAAAAATTTTAATATAATTATCTACATAATGCATTATTCAACTTTATACAAAACAGCAGGCGGATTTTGAAAGTAAACAACAACTTTTAATCCAGGATGATTTTGTTTTGGATCGAGTAGAAACTGAAATTGTCTTCTCATCGCTGCTTCCATTGTGCTGAAGTAAAGATGATCAACCTTATTCTCTTTTAATTCTGCTAATAATTCTTCGTAGCTATCCGCCATTGGGATTAAGCTAAATTCCATATCAAGATAATAGGCAACGTGAGCTTTGCGCGAAGCAATCTTCTTCCCTCTCTCATTTTCAGCAATATTATTATCATACCATTCCTGTAAAACCAGAAGTTCCTTTGGTCCCGAATCGATTCTTGAACTATTAAATGAATAAGATTTTGCAAAAGTAAATGCAATCAATCCAATCATAAAAACATAACTGAATTTTAAGGGAACAAATTTTTCAATTTTATATTTAGGACTAAAGAACGGTTGAATTGCAATTACCGAATAAAAAGGAATTAAAAACAACGAAAATCTTTCACTGTAAAAAATCAGCAGCAGTAAAGCAAAGAAGAATATATTCAGTAAATAATACCCTGTTTCCCTGCTCTTCCAATATTTAAAGGGATTTGAAACTATAAATAAAATCAATCCTAAAATAACAAATACACCAATATGCCAGCCCATTAAATTTTCCATATCATCAACAAAATGGCTGCCAATATTATTAACAACTTTTGAAACGAAAGTTCCGGGGTCGCTGAAAATAACATCCTGAAGCGATGTAACTTTTTGACTTTCTTTAAACCAGTACTCATCCCAGCCTATTTTTCCTTTACCATGCATTTCATAAGCGATGTTTTTATAATTTTCGTTGTAAAAGAAAGAACCTTTTTCACTTAAACAGTAAAATCCCCAGGGTGAAAATGTTAATATAAAAACCACAACAAAAATAGCTGCAACTTTAAAACGCTTTAACCAATTAATATTCCAGTAATTGATGAAAAGGATAACAATAACAAATCCGAATAAGAAAATTCCGTTGTACCTTGTTAAATATGAAAGTCCTCCAAGGAAGGCTGCAATAATAAGATTTTTGTAACTCAATTCTTTTTCCTTAAAGAAGAAAAATAAAGTTGCTGTTACAATTGCGTTAAAGAACATATCAGTGCCAGCGCTGTAAGCGTATTGTACAAAAATTGGATTGCATGCAACCAATAATGTTACAAAAAACGATACTTTGGGAGAGATAATTCTTTTAACAATTTCAAAACTAAAGTAGAGAACAAATGCTGCTGATAAAATTCCTATGAGAATTCCAGCATTAAAAAAATCAGTTACAATAAAACCGAAAATGCCTAAAATTATTGGATACAAGGGACCTCTGAAAGGATCAATAGTTATTATCCCGTTAAGAAAATCCTTTGCTGCAGGAACGTATCCCCAGAAAAAATCTGTTTCAACCCCATAATCTCCGACTTTATGAAAGCTAAAACTCACTGCAGCAAGTATTGCAAAATAAAACAATGCAATTGCTGCACCCAGAAAATTATAGTTTAATAGTTCTTTAAATTTTTGTGGAAAAATAAATTTACGTTCACTCTGTTTTAGCTTTGAAGTATTATCTTTTTTTTGTTTTCTTTTTGGCATTTATCAAATTAAAATAGGAATAGGTTATACTAAATAATTCAAAATAATATTTTTATAATATAACTATATTTAAATTTGAAGGAAATTTTTTGAATTCGCTAAATCTCAAAATTTATTATTCGAGTGGTACAAATCGATGCGTACAATTTACATTTACTTTACCCCAATTACATTTCTCACTATCTTGATAAACACGGTATATTTTATTTTAATAAACAAATCGTGAAAAATTTAGTGTATGGTAATCTAAAAAAGTTTTCCTTGTTTCTATTTATTGTATTCATACAATTAACGAATTCCTATGCTCAGAGTTCAATAGATACACTTGAATATAAATACACATTTAATCCTCTAAACAGTATATTCACCAATTTTGATAAGCAATTAAACACTTATTTTTTAAATGGTGGTTTTGATGTATCCGCTTCAGCGTCTCGATTCAGATTTAATGTTATTGAAAACTTTCGCTCAACAATTGTAAAAGCGGGAAGCAAAAGCATTAGAGATGAACAATATTTGGTTTTTAGAGGTAATTATACATTTAGCAACGGTATAAAAAGCGGACTGCTTGTTAAAAGTAACCTTTTATCTGATGACAGGCAGTTAGCCATAAACCAGACTTCAATTAACCGGGCAACATTATTTACAGAATTTGAATTATTTGAAGAACTATTTATTACACCATATGGTGGTATTTCAATTAATAAACAGGTTGCAACAACCGACCGCGGTGCGCTTTATGGTTTTGAGAGTTTAATGAATGACCTGGATTTCGAAGATTTTATTTTGAGCAGTGAAATCAAAATTGAAAATGAAGATATCTCCCCAAGAAAAAATCTACTCCGCTATGTAAATTTTGAAGTTAAGAATCCATTCAATCCGTCTGTTTATAATATTTTCAATACAAAATTTACACAAAACAGAAAGGATTTTTATTTCCCGGCGGATTCAATTACTTCCAGCAACTTTAATATTGTTAATAATATTGAAGGAAGAACTGAATCAATATATTTATTCCAGGATCGTCTTGTTGATAATAATTTCCTGGAGATTTTTAAACTTGAGCTTGCCGGAAGAGTAAATTGGAGGACGATTGATAGAGAAACCCGTTACAGATCTATTGAAAATCAATCTCAGAAAATTTTTGATACAAGAATTGAAGAATTAGGCATTGGTGCCGAATCTTCTCTTAATTATAGAACGAAAATAATTGATGGAACGTTTAGGTTAAGTTATTTTGAGAAGGATGAAAAACATATTACTAAACGATTTGATGGTGTAGATGAAAGTTTTTTTGAGCAACGGCAGGAATTGGACGGTAGAAAAAATAATAACTCCGGCAGGGCAGCAATTTCGCTGCAAGGAAAATATAATATTAGTGAAACTGATCAGCTTTCAGTAAGTGTTTATCACAGCAAATTAAAATATGATACTCCCAGCATCAATAATGATGATGACAGGGATGAACTTCTTACAATTGCACGTATACGGTATTCAAAATCCTTATCTCCTTTTTTCCAGGTGTTTGCAAATATTGAAGGAACACAGAGCCATATTGTTTACATTTTTGCAAGTAGAAGTGCAAACAACAATATAAACCGCGTACTTCGGTTTTCAACCGGTGGTTATTACCATGGTGCAAGATTTTCTTCACTAAATAATTTTGAAGTATCAGCAAACTATACCGTTTATGATTTTGAGGATGTGGCATCAAACTTGAGAAGTATTTCCTTCAGGCAATTCACTGCTACAGATTCTACCAGATGGTATATAAGTAAAAAGTTTGCACTGATAATTAATGGATACTTTAAAATAACTGACCAGGGAGACCTGAATTGGGATGAATTTGCAGAAAGACCTACAAGATACCTGGAAGAAATTTTTGCCACACCAAAAATTGGATACGTTTTAGACAATGCAATGTTTGCTATGGGTGTTCGTTATTTTTCACTTAATACATTTAACTATGATCTAAAAAAGAGAATCCCTGACACAAAATTTTTAACTGTTGGACCTTTAGTGGAAATATTAATCGGTTCACCTTCACTTTTTTTTAAATTGAACGGCTGGTACGAATTCATTTCTACGAATGATATCCCGGATAAGGAAAGAGCCAATCTTATAGTTGAAATGAAATGGAAATTCTGAATTGAAAATAATTTATTTTTTGTTATTTTGTTCAATAAAAAAATATTGATATTGCCGAAAAAAAATTACCATCTTGAAATTGAGAGTGATCCAAACAATTTAATTACAGTTGAGGAATTTGTTAATTATTTTGCCAAAGATTTGGGATTGGATAATGACCGCCTCTCTGCACTTTTACTGGCTGTAACCGAAGCTACCACAAATGCAATCATACATGCAAATAAATGTGATATTAATAAACTTGTTACAGTAGATGTAGAAGTTGATAAATCAAAAATTATTATTAAAATAAAAGATGAAGGTGAAGGATTTGATCCATCAAAAATCCCTGACCCTACGCAGCCTGAAAATTTGCTAAAGGATTCTGGAAGGGGACTTTATCTTATGCGCATTTACATGGACGAACTTAATTACAACATTACCCCCAGCGGAACTGAAACCATATTAACTTTAAAAAGATAGACCCTACCCAATTAGACCTAAATATTTAAGAAAATTTTAATTTTAATCCTGAGTTTAGTTACTCTTAATTTATATTTTGATTATTTTAACAGTTGTCACTATAAAATAATAATCCAGAGGGAGTTTAAAATGGCTAGAAAAAAAATCTCGCTTATAGGCGGCGGTCAGATTGGTGGAGTTTTAGCACAACTAATTGCACATAGGCAACTTGGAGATGTGGTATTGTTTGATATCGTTGAAGATATGCCACAAGGTAAGACACTTGATATTGCAGAAGCAGCCCGGATAGATGGATTTGATGGCAAAGTTACGGGAACAAATGATTACAAAGATATTGCAGGATCTGATATTGTAATTGTTACAGCTGGCTTGCCACGCAAACCTGGAATGAGCAGAGATGATCTGCTTACAACTAATGCAAAAATAATGAAATCAGTTGCAGAAGCTATTAAAAAGAATGCACCAAATGCAATTTGTATTATCATATCTAACCCGCTCGATGCAATGGTTACACTGTTTAAAAAAGTTACCGGATTTCCTACTAACAGGGTTTTCGGTCAGGCAGGTATACTTGATTCATCAAGATTTTCAACTTTCATCGCCTGGGAACTAGGAGTTTCTGTAAAAGATGTTAACGCAATGGTACTTGGTGGTCATGGTGATACAATGGTACCTATTATAAGGCATTCAAATGTTAATGGAATACCTGCGATGGAGTTGTTGGAAAGAAAATATGGGGATGCGGGTAAAGCTAAAGAAGTGATGGATGCCATGGTTACCAGGACAAAAAAAGCAGGCGGAGAAGTGGTTGCACTGTTAAAAACAGGTTCTGCATTTTATTCCCCCGCATCCGCAGCAATATCTATGGTGGAAGCAGTTATTTATGATGAAAAAAGAGTACTTCCTGTTTGTGCTTTCCTTAATGGGGAGTTTGGCGTTGATGGATATTATGTGGGAGTTCCTGCAATTTTAGGAGCTTCAGGAGTTGAAAAAGTTATTGAGTTTTCTTTAGACGAAACAGAACAGGCAGCTTTGGATAATTCAATAAATGCAGTTAAAACTCTTGTTGCAGATATGGAAAGACTGGGATTTTGATATTTACATATTTAAATTGGTGAAAAATAAAAAACCCTCCATTCAGGAGGGTTTTTTACAAAACTATTTAACAATTCTAATTAGAGTAAACACTTACAAATCGTCTATGTCCTCTTTTAACTTCAAACTTAACTACACCGTCTGCAACAGCAAATAAGGTATCATCTCCTCCTTTTTTAACATTTGTACCTGGATGAAATTTTGTACCACGCTGTCTTACAAGAATATTACCTGCAACAACTTTTTCTCCGCCAAATCTTTTAACACCAAGATACTGCGGATTACTATCTCTACCGTTCCTTG
Source organism: uncultured Ignavibacteriales bacterium (assembly GCA_963714405.1). Lineage (GTDB taxonomy): Bacteria > Bacteroidota > Ignavibacteria > Ignavibacteriales > Ignavibacteriaceae > JAZGGS01. Next base: position 384,380 of record CAVQOH010000006.1, read on the forward strand.
ATGAACCTTGTCCTTTTTTATGAGCCATAATTTTCCTCTTTAAGCAATCTTTGTTATTTCAATTCTGGTTAATTGCTGCCTGTGCCCTTGTTTTTTCTTGTAACCTTTTCTTCTTTTTTTCTTAAAAACAATCACTTTATCATCTTTAAGATGTTCAAGAACTTTAGCTGTTACTTTAGCACCTTTAACTGAAGGTGTTCCGATTTTTACTTTTTTATTATCACCAAGTGCTAAAACTGAATCGAAGGTAACTTCTGAATCAATCTCATCTTTTAAACGAGGCACATAATATTTTGTATTTTCGGTTACTTTAAATTGTTGTCCTAAAATATCTACAACAGCAAACATTTAATCCTCTATCTTTCTAAAATTCAAGCTTCAAATGTATATAAAATAGTAATTTAAGTCAATTCAAATCATTCAATTTTTATTCAAAAAAGCTAATAAATCTTTCATTTTTTTAGTTTGAATGAAAATTCACTGCCTTCGTTTACTTTACTTTTCACTGCAATGGTTGAATTATGAGCTTCAAGTATATGCTTTGAAATTGCCAGTCCTAATCCTGTACCGCCAACTGAGCGGGAACGCATTTTATTAACCCTGTAAAATCTTTCAAAAATTCTTCCTAAATCTTCTGAAGGAATGCCAATTCCGGTATCGCTAATCACAATACTGCCATAAAGTTTTTCTTCTTTAACAGATGCCTGCACTTTACCCTTTTCAGTATATTTTATTGCATTCTGCAATAAGTTAACAACCACTTGTTTCAATTTATCTTCATCTCCATAAAGCTGCAAAGTATCTCTAACAGGAGTGTATATAAGTTCGATGTTTTTATTTTCAGCTAAACTAAATTGTTCTGAAACAACATTTTGCATAAACTTATTTATATTAAAATATTTGAAACTCATCTTCATCTCACCTGATTCAATCATTGAAATACCAATCAGATCATTTAGTAAATTACTGAGTCCAATAGTGTGCTGGTTTGCTTTTTCTAAAAACTGTTTATTTACCTTTGGATCATTCATTGCACCATCCAGCAGGGTTTCTACATAACCCTGAATAGCAAAAATTGGTGTGCGTAGTTCATGAGAAACATTTGCCAAAAACTCTGATCTGACCTGCTGTAGTTTATTAAGTGATTCAATATCATCAGTTGTTTTCCTGTACATTTTTTTTATTTCTCTTTGTAGTGTAACCAGGTTTTTACTCAGTTTAATTTCATCTGAATGGCTGTAACGGGATTTTCTAATATTATTAATAATAGCTTTGATTTCATCGAGTTCCTTATCCCTTGTTCTCCCTACAGAAATTAGAACAAGAATGCTAATAATTAAAAATAAAATAATTAACGGAATAAATATTTGTGAATCTTTCACCAGCAGGATGATGGCTATGGATGCAAGCATATTAAAAAGTATAAATTCCTTAAAATATACTTTTGAAGATGAAAGGTATGTTTTAAGATTCTTCAAGGTTCTTAAATTTATAACCAACGCCTTTAAGGGTTTCAATAAGCGAAGCATTATCACCAAGTTTTTCCCTAATCTTCCTTATATGTACATCTACAGTACGTGGCACAACATAAACATCTTCACCCCAGATTGATTTAAGCAGATCTTCTCTTGAAAATACCTTTCCAGGATTCTCAGCAAGAAAATGAAGCAGCTGGAATTCTTTACGTGGTAGGATTTTTGTTTTTCCGTCTACTGTAACAATAAATTTTTCAAGATCGATTACAATAGGTCCAATTTTAATTACTTTGCTGTTTCTCTTATTTTTTTCAGCACCATCCACCTTACGAAGATTGCTGATTACACGTGCAATAAGTTTTTTTGGCGAAATTGGTTTTTGTATATAATCACTTGCACCGATTTTCAATCCCTTAATTTCATCAGCTTCACCTGCTTTTGCAGTAAGAAAGATAATTGGAATATTTTTGTATTCAGGAGCAGCTTTAATTTTTTCGCAGACTTCAAACCCATTCATTCCATCCATCATAATATCAAGTAATATCAAATCAGGATTTTGTTTTACTTTTTTGAGTGCTTCTATTCCATTATATCCAACTATTACCTCAAAATTTTGCTGTTCAAGGTTATATTTTAGAAACTCAACGATATCCGGTTCATCATCAACAAGCAATATCTTTTTCATAATAAAAATATACCCAAATTTTTATTCCATCTTTTATCAGTATAGCTAACTATTCCATTAAAGGAAATCAAGTATATCTAACTAATTTTTAGAGGGTCTGGAATTTGAATCACTTATACAATAAAATAAAATTGAGCCGTTCATACATTAAATTGAGACGTGTTGCCTTATACTTTTATTTCCGCAAAATACTTTTACTTTTGAAACAATTCCATCTGGATCAATTTCCAAAATTTTGTGAAGCTCTTTTTGGGTTCCATGCTCTACAAATCCATCAGGAAGGCCAATTCGAAGTATATCATTTTTCAAATTATTGTCGGTAAAATATTCAACGATACCACTGCCAAAACCTCCCGGTAAATTATTTTCTTCCAGCGTAACTATTTTACTGTGTTTATTTGCAATCTCATTTAATCGATCAGTATCCAAAGGTTTGGCAAATCTCATATTAATAACTTCGCAGTTAACTCCTTCTTCTTTTAGTTTAGCTGCGGCTTTCATAGTGTATTCTACCATACTACCAAGAGCAAGTAAGGCAACATCATTTCCATCTGTTAACTTTTCACTTTTTCCAATTTCAATTTTTTCAAATTCATCTTTTAAAGGAACACCTAAAGCTGATCCTCTTGGATATCTTACAGCAACAGGTCCATCACAATGCTCAACAGCAGTGTAAACCATGTTTCTTAATTCCGCTTCGTCTTTTGGAGCCATTACAACCATCCCTGGTATCATCCTTAAGTAAGTAAGATCAAGTGTACCGTGATGAGTGGGGCCATCTGCTCCAACCAATCCAGCTCTATCTAATACAAAAACAACATGTAATTTCTGCAAAGCAACATCATGAATAATTTGATCTATAGCACGCTGCAAAAAAGTAGAATAGATTGCAGCAACAGGAATCAGTCCCTGTGTTGCCATTCCCGCGGCAAACGTAATTCCATGTTCTTCAGCAATGCCAACATCAATGTAATTTGATGGATGTTTTTCTTTAAGAAATTCCAATCCTGTTCCATCAGGCATTGCTGCTGTAATTCCAACAACCTTTGGATTATTTTCAACTATTTTTACAAGAGCTTCTCCAAAGATTTTTGTATATGATGGAGGTGTTTTATCCTTTTTGATGACCTCTCCGGTTACTTTATCAAATGGAGTTGATGCATGTAATCTTTGTGAGTGCTCTTCAGCAGGTTTATAACCTTTTCCTTTTTCAGTTATAGCATGAACAAGTATAGGCCCCTTTAAAGTTTTTACCTGTTCAAATAATTTAATAAGCTGATGAACATTATGACCGTTTACTGGTCCAAAATACCTGAAACCAAGCGCTTCAAATAACATCCCCGGAGTAATAACCGATTTTATACCAGCTTCCAGCCTTGAAGCTATTTTTCTTAGTCTATCACCAAATTGATCTAACTTTCCTGTTAAATCCCAAATCTGCCCTTTAAATTTGTTGTAATCAGGATGAGAGATCATTTCAGTAAAATAATTTGAGATTGTCCACACATTCGGAGCTATTGACATATTGTTATCATTTAGAACAACAACTAAATCCGATTTATAAATTCCGGAATTATTCATTGCCTCATAAGCCATACCGCCGGTCATAGCGCCATCACCCATAATAGCAACTACTTTTCTATCTTCATTGTTAATATCTCTAGCAACGGCCATTCCAAGTGCGGCAGAAATTGATGTGGAAGCATGACCCGCTCCGAATGAATCATATTCGCTTTCATTTCTCTTAAGAAAACCACTAATTCCACCCAACTTTCTTATTCGTCTTAAGGCTTCTTTTCTTCCTGTTAATATTTTGTGAGGATACGCCTGATGACCGGTATCCCAAACTACAAGATCTCTAGGTGTGTTAAAAACTTTGTGAATTGCAACTGTAAGTTCAACAGTACCGAGTCCTCCGCCAAAGTGTCCGCCAATTTCTGAGATTGTATCAACCATATATTCACGAATATCTTTGCACAACTGCTTTAATTGTGGCAATTCCATGTCACGAATATTTGATGGATCATCAACTTTTGAGAGAATAGGATATTTTTTTTCATCGATCATTAAAAACTCCGGTAATTTTAATCTTCATTTAAATCATCATTAAGATTAGATGTTAAATCTGTTAATTCGTTTCTTAATTTTGAGACTTTTAATTCAGCTTTTTTTAATGTTGTAAGACAATTTTTAGAAAGTTTTATTCCCTCCTCGTAAAGTGAAACCGAGTCTTCCAATCCAATTTCTCCGCTTTCTAAAATTTCGCTTATTTCTTCCAGCCTCTTTAGATCATTTTCAAAGTTAAGCTTTTCTTTTTTCTTTGCCATTAATCTTTTGCTTTCTTAAAGATTTTCTTTCATTTATCATCACTTCCCCATCATAAAACTTTAGCTTCGCATCTGTAAGATTGTTAAATTCTGCAGCCCTGCTAACAAATTTAGAATTCTGCTGCACTAAAACAAAGCCCTTCTTAAGTGTACTCTTAATATTATATGATTCTATCGTTTTAAATAGCAGGTTATGTTTATTTTTATAAATCATGATTGTCTTATCAATAAAATTTAAGATGACTGAAATTGCACTATCAACCTGCTGCGATTTCCTATTCATCAAATCAGGTAATTGTTTATAACCATACGATTGAATTATTGTATTTATCGAATCAACTTTATTTAATAACATTTCTTTCATCAACTCTGTTGAAGCATATATAAAGCTGGATAGCTCTGCAAGTATCTCCTCAATATTTGGCGTTGCAAGTTCCATAGCAACGGATGGAGTTGGAGCTCTAAGATCTGCAGCATAATCTGCAATTGTAAAATCAACATCATGCCCAATACCTGAAATTACTGGAATTTTTGATTTAAATATCGCTCGTGCCACTATTTCTTCATTAAATGCCCACAAATCTTCAATTGATCCCCCTCCTCTTCCAATAATTATTGTATCAATATCATTTTGATTACTTAAAATTTTTATTCCATTAGCTATGCTTTGCGCAGCTCCTGCTCCCTGCACTCTTGCAGGTGCAATAACTATTTCAGTTAATGGATATCTTCTTTCTGCTACACTGATCATATCTTTAAAAGCTGCTCCGTCTATAGCAGTAACAATCCCAATTTTTTTTGGGAAGGAAGGAATTGGCTTTTTAATCTTTTCATCAAATAGCCCTTCAGATTCCAGTTTTCTCTTTAAACGTTCAAAAGCTTCCTGGAGTTCACCAATTCCAGCAGGTTTTATTGAACGAACATCAATTTGATATGAACCTCTTGGAGGGTAAACGGAAATTTTACCGTTTAGTATTACTTTCATTCCATCTTCAGGTGTAAAAAAAACGTACTGGTTAAATCCCTTCCACATTGTGCAGTTAATTACTGCACCGGAATCTTTAAGTATAAAATACCAGTGCCCCGAAATGTGCGCCTTAAAATTTGATAATTCACCAATTACGGATACTTTGGAGAAATTTTGCTCTAATAATGATTTGACTTCTCTTGTTAATTCTGAAACAGTAAATACTTCTGTGTGAAAATCCTGCTGCATCTTTAATTAATCTTTTGATTCATTTACTTGTTCAATTTGATTTTTCTCTTTATCAAGTTTGCTGTAATCTAATTCTGAGCCCATAACGCTATGTGGGATAAGAAAAACAGCGAACATAATAATTGTTGCAAACGCTACCCAGAATTTTTGTTTTTTTGCTTTTAAAACTGCGAATAACGCTATTAGCCAGCCAATAAAAGCAATAAGCGTTTTATTATCCGTAAGATCAGTTCCATAGGGAAATCCAGTCCAGAATTCACCAAAAGCATATTTTTGTACAATTGGTCCTAGAATCATTCCGCCAATACCTAAAATAATTACTGTAATAATCGTTAGTTTTTTGAATTTAGCTTGCTTTTTAAAAATTTCTAAACCTGTTCTTAATGCAAACAGCATTGCAAGAAACATGAATAAAATATGTGGAATTAATATAAAATCAGGTACAGCTCCTTTGAATCTTGTTACAATAGGTTTTTCAGGAAATTTAATTTCAGCATCATTGCTGATAATCTTTACAAAATACACTAATTTACCGGCGGGAGGTTGATGAGGCAAATATGAAGAAAGCGATTTATCATTTTTTCCCATCTTAATTATGTTCCAATCATCATCAGTTTTATAGCGTTTCCAGTACAGATTTCCTTCAAGATTTTCTGAACTTACTTCTACGATTACCGGTTGATCTCCATCACCGCTGTGGCTTCTATTAAATGTAGCTTTTACATCTATTCCTTCAAGGGTTGTTGTTTCCTTCACAGGATGTGTAGGACCCGTTAAACGCTGATAAACAGCTGTAACAATTGTAAGAACGAATGCAAGAATCCAAAGTATTATTGATGTTTTCATAACTTTATTGAAGATTTTTAGAAAAATTGATGCTCGAAAATATACTAAATCATAGGATTAAAATTTTATGCTGAATCCTAGTGTGGGAAGTATTGGCAGCATAGTAGTTGGTTCTCTTCCTAAGGTAAGTTCTTCGGTTACAAAATAATCATAATTTATAATATTAGAATGATTATATACATTTATAACATCTAGATAAAATACCCAATCAAGATCCCACCAATCTGCAAGTGCGTTTAATCTTACATCAAGCCGATGATATTCAGGTTTGCGTGAATTAAGTTTATTATCTCCAAAATCTATATCATAAATAACTGTTTCTTCTCCCCCCGAATTGCTTTTTCGGGTGGCAATTACAGGAGTTTCTGGTATTCCGTCAAGATCCTGATCTTCAAGAATAATTCTTGGTTTCACTCCAACAGGTTCGCTGTAGGGAAACCCGGAACCGTATTGCCATCTTACACCAAGTTCCAGCCAGCTATTTAAAGTATAATTAAAAACAAAATTTACCGTATGTCTTTGATCAAAACGAAACGGTAATTCTTTCTCATTTTCATATCTATTAGTAAATGCTAATGAATATGAAACCCAACCTGAGAGAGGACTTCCTTTAATAATGTTTTTCTTAGCTAGCAAGATTTCCGTTCCGTAAGCTTCACCAAATGAACCATTAATTGGAATTTGAGTAATTGAATCTCCATAAACTGCGTAAGGTAATGTCCATCCCGAAACAAAACGAGGATCCTTTCCAGGTACTTGTTCTGTAAAATATCTGCTGCCTTTTAACACATCTGGTATATAGAGATTATCAAAATCTTTATAGTAACCTTCTAACTTCAGACTCCACTCAGTTGAAAGCCATCTTTCAACTCCCAGTACATAGTGAATTGATCTTTCTGCAGTAAGTTTGTGTGTGTACCTGTCTGAAAGATCATAAATTATTCCCTGATCCCGCAGCTTTTCATATCCGGCAGATTGATAGTAGAGCCCCCAAACTGCACGCAAAGTTGTTAAATTGCCAAGTGCATAGCTTAATGATAAACGCGGAGCTAGATAAGCTTTCTTTAATATGTTATAGTAATCAAATCGCAAACTTGGCTGCAAGGTAAGTTGTTCGGTTATTTTAAAGTTATCCTGAAGATAAGCTCTGTAGCGGTTGTAATTTTTAATATCCTTTAAATCATCCAGCGCACTTCTAAATTGAGGATTACCGGCAAAAATTGCCTCAAGCTGTGGATCAAGATTAAATTTAAAACTTATTGTGGATTCCATAAAATCTGCCCCAACTCCTGCTTCAATTATATGATCTCCTAAAAAATAAGTTAGTTTATCATCCACAGAATATTTTATGTATGAAAAATCACCTCCAAAACTAAAGTTTAAAAGATAAGGTGAGAGAGTGTCAGGGATAGTATTTTCAAAAGCTGCTCTGTTAAGCGACGGATCTAAAATCTGTGAATCGAAATCAGTTGCACCGTTGTTTTTATACCACGAGACAATAAACTTATTGAGCAAATTTTTATTTGGTGTGAAATGCCATGCGGCTGAAATTAGATCATTTCGGGTAATATTAAAAACGCCTATACTATCAGGAGTGTTACGCTCCCTCCCACTTACAACATCAACACCATCTCTTGAAATTATTCCGTTAAAAAGAAATTTATGACCGTTGTATGGACCGATTACAAGTTTTGATTGAAAATCATAAAAATTTGGGAAACTTGTATTATCATCCACAAGTCCAGCACTTTTAACAAATGGTTCAATTATTAAATCGTAGTAAGTTCTGCGGGAATTTATTAACCATGAACCATTCAGATTAAAAGGATTTTTTCCTTCCAGCACTATGTTTGCCTGAACAATTGATGCATTTATACTCCCTGTAAAGGTTTTGGTTTTGCTTCCCTCACGATTTGTTACATCAAGAACTGCGGAAAGTCTATCTCCATATTTTGCAGGAAAACCACCCGAAATTAAGCTGACATCTTCAACCGCATCCGGGTTGAACATGCTAACTACACCATACAATCTGTAGGGATTAAAAACTTCAACATCATCAAGAATTATAAGATTCTGATCGGGTCCGCTGCCTCTAACAATTAATTGTGATGAAAAATCATTTGGGGCTAAAACTCCGGGAAGTGATTGCAGAGTTCTGAAAACATCTTCAACTGCTCCGGGTAATATTTTGGCATCTCTTGGATCGAGATCAATTAAACTTGTCCGCGTATCCCGCTGATCCTGCATATGCGTACCTGTAACTTCAACAGTTTCCATTTCAATTGCGGTTTCTTCCAATTGAACGTTTAGCTTTAAAGTTTCCGCAGAATTTATTTTAATTGAGAATGTTTGAGATTTGTATCCAATCGAACTAAACTTAACATCGTAATTTCCAGCAGGAATATTATCAATCCTGTAATTACCATTAATATCAGATCCTGTTCCTAATCCGGAGTTAAGTACAATTATGTTTACTGATGGAATTGGCGAATTGTTGTTTGTTATTTTTCCTGAAAGGTTACCTGTTTGAGCGAAGGCAAGATTATACAGGGCAAATACAACTGTTAAAACTATTATTTTCATTACACGTATAAATAATTATTTCGTCAGCAATAATCTATTACAATAATTGCCTCTAATAATACTATTCGAAGAAATATTTTACTTAAAGGTATAATGAGAAGAAACTTGAATAAAGACCTAGCGATACTTCATGGAAACTGCCAGCCGAACCTCCTGGTTTTAAATTGTACCTATACCTGGCATACAAAGTAAAAGTATCTACAATTGTAAAAAGTCCCACAGAAGCTTCAAGCCCTATTCCGTTATTACCTAAAAAGTTTGTATATAAAGTTACACCGGGTAAGATATATTCGATGTGAGGAAGCTCATAAAATTGTTTATAACCAGCTCGTAAATAGTTATTATTTTCTGCTTCAAAAATGTGAGAGTATTCTAAAGATAGATAACCGGCAGGATATCTTCTGCTTTTTGAGCGTAATGAAATTATGGGAATCTCTTTTGTGAGAGAAAAATAAGTTTCATCTCTATTGAGAACTAAACTGGGATAAGGTAAAAGAAAAATTGCTGTACCGAATAAACAAACCTGCAATAAATCAGATCCTTCTTTTGCTGTGGGTTCATACGGAAGATCAAAATCAAAAACTTCACTTGCAAATTCACTTCCTTCATCATTTTTAGTAATTATGATAAAGTTTACAATCTTACCGGAAAATTCCAAGTCGGTAATTTCAATTTCAAAGTTATGCATATCAAGCGGATCATCGCTAACATTATATTCATAATTATCATCAATAACCACCCTGCTTCTGCAAAGATCGCTTGTAAAAAATGAAAGATGAAATGTGTGAGGAAGCTCCGGTGTTACGTATGCATCAAGCAGGTAAACTTCAATAGAATCCATCTCCTGAGGAAAAAGACCGGGTACAATTAAAACAATTAACACTAATGCGTTTAATAATTTTTTCATAACTCTACGAAAATACACATATTAATTTATAATTTTATCACTTGTAAAATCATTTATGATAAACTATTATACATAAAATAAAAATTGATTTTTATGACAAATAAAAGAGAAATTGAAAATATAATTTTACCTCCGCCGCTTCATATGGTTGGAGATGGATTCAGGGTACATACTTTTTTCCCTGGTAATCAAATTCATCAATCAAGAATGAGTCCTTTTTATCTTTTGGATTACAATTCTAAATATAAATTTCCTCCCAGTGAAAAGCCCAGGGGAGTAGGAGTGCATCCCCATAAAGGTTTTGAAACTGTTACGATTGCTTATCAGGGTAAAATCGCACATCACGATAGTGCAGGAAACAGTGGTGTTATTGGTGAAGGAGATGTACAATGGATGACTGCAGCTTCCGGAGTTTTGCACAAAGAGTATCATGAAAAAGAGTTCAGTAAAAGCGGTGGGTATTTCCAAATGGTGCAGTTATGGGTTAACCTGCCTGCGAAGGATAAACTATCTCCCGCAAAATACCAATCCATTCTTAACAACCAGATGGGTAAATATAAATTACCGGATAATGATGGTGTAGTTGAGGTTATTGCCGGGAATTATCACGGAACTAAAGGTCCTGTTTCTACTTTTACACCAATTGAGATGTATAATATTAACCTTGATGAAAATGCCTCGGCTAATTTTAGTTTACCTGAAAACTTTAACACTTCGCTATTAATTATTGAAGGAAAAGTTAGAGTAAATAATGAAAATGTTGATGAAGATCATCTTGTATTATTTAAAAATACTGGTACCGATTTTGAAATATCAGCTTTAACCAAAAGTACAGTTTTACTTTTAAGCGGTGAACCTATAAATGAACCAATTTTTCAATATGGTCCTTTCTTAATGAACACTCGTGCTGAAATTGAGGAAGCGATGGAGGAGTTTAACAGTGGAAAATTCGGTTACCTCGAAGATTAAGTTTAAAAAGTATTACTTTATATAAGCACAAATTTTTTGAAAAATATGTTCAATGCATTTCAGCAAAATTCGCACACTCACAAACAGCAATATTGAGAGTTATCCGAAATTAATTTTAGCTTTAACTGAAACTGAACGGATAAAGAGTGAAATTGATCCGGTTAAATTTGCTTAGTTATTTATCATTATTTTCACTATAAATAACTTTTACACAATTCAAATCATAAAAAGATATTATAAAAGATGACTGCAACTGTAATTATTACATTTTGCTCTTTATTATTAATTGCCTACTTATTTGAATTATCATCTTCTACAACAAAAGTTCCATCAGTAATTCTTCTACTTCTATTAGGCTGGTTGGTTAGACAGATTACTCTTTTTTTTAATGTACAGCTGCCCGATTTTTCTGCAATCCTGCCAATATTCGCAACGATTGGACTTATACTAATTGTTCTCGAAGGCTCATTAGAACTTGATCTGAACAAATCCAAAGTATCTCTAATTAAAAAATCCTTTATCGGCGCCTTAATACCAATTTTTGTTTTAGCATTTTCAGGAGCATACTTATTTCATTTTTTAGGGGATTATTCTTTTAAGGACAGTTTAATTAATGCTATCCCCTTATGTGTTATTAGCAGTGCAATTGCCATACCTAGTGTACGAAACTTAACATCAGAGAATAAGGAATTTGTGATCTACGAAAGCAGTTTATCAGATATTATCGGTGTTTTATTTTTTAATTTTATAACACTCAATGAATATTTCGATTTAATATCATTTGGATTTTTTGGTCTGCAATTAGTAATAATTATTATAGTTTCATTTATAGCTACCATCGGGCTTTCTTTTTTATTAAGTAAAATAGAACATCACATAAAATTTTTTCCTATCATCTTACTGGTAATTTTAATCTACGAAATTGCAAAATATTATCATCTTCCAGCACTTGTTTTTATTCTCTTATTCGGTTTATTTATTGGTAATCTTGATCAATTAAAACAATTTAAGCTTATTGGCAGGTTTCATCCTGACGAATTAAATGAAGAAGCACATAAGTTTAAGGAACTCACAATAGAAGCAACCTTTTTGATAAGATCATTATTTTTCCTGCTCTTCGGTTACTTGCTCGAAACATCTGAAATCCTGAATACTGAGACACTTGGATGGTCAATAGGAATCGTAGCTGCCATTTTTATTATAAGAGCTGTTCAAATTAAATTATCGAAACTGCCTATTAAACCCTTACTTTTTGTAGCACCGAGGGGACTGATAACTATATTGCTATTTCTTTCGATAGCACCCGCACATCGAATATTGTTTGTAAATAATTCACTGATTGTACAAGTTATAATATTAACAGCATTAGTAATGATGTTGGGGCTGATGACAAATAATAAAAAAGAAGTGAGTCTAAGCTCTGAAACCTCTTAAAAATTCTTCAGTCCTCATTCGTTTTTTACCTTCCTGCTGTAGCTCCAAAATGCGCAAAACATTTTTACCGCAGCCAATCTGCAAATCTTTTTGTGTATGATTAAATTCACCGGCAGCAAGATCATTTCTTTCAACAACTTCTGATCTGTAAACTTTAATATTCCTTCCATTATGAATAAAATGTGCACAGGGTATTGGCGAAAGACCTCTTACGAGATTATGAATATCCACAGCAGTTTTATTCCAATCGATTAGAGTAATTTCTTTAGTAATTTTTGGAGCAGGAGTTGCAAGAGTATCATCCTGTTTTTGCAACACAAAATTTCCGCTTTCAATTAAATTAACTGAATCTAAAACTACCTGTGCACCCAGCTCACTTAATCTATCGTGCAAAGTTCCAAGAGAATCTTCATTATAAATCTCAACTTTTCTCTGCAAATAGATATTACCCGTATCAACTTTTTCCGCAAGCTTAAAAGTTGTTAAACCGGTTTCAGTTTCACCATTTATCAAAGCCCACTGAATAGGTGCCGCACCCCTGTATTTTGGGAGGTAAGAGCCATGCAGATTAAATGAACCATACTTTGGAATATTAAAAACTTCAGGCGGCAGAATGCGAAAAGCTACAACAACATATAGATCAGCATTGTATTTATTTAGTTCTTCAATAAAAGCAGGATTGTTTTTCAATTTTGCCGGTTGAATTACAGGAAGGTTTTTTTCAACAGCGAATTTCTTAACTGTAGTAAATGAAACTTTCTGCCCTCTTCCACGCTCCTTATCGGGAGAAGTAACAACTGCCAGAATTTCGTGTTGGCTTTCAACTAAAATTTTTAATGAAGGAACGGCAAAATCGGGTGTGCCCATAAAAATAATTTTCATAAGGCATAAATCACTTTAAAATACAATCTGGTAATCCGAAGAATCACTTATAGGATAAGCAACTTCAATTTTTCTTTTCTTAATCTTTTTAAGGGGTTTCTTTAATCTTTTTTTTGTTTCATCATCAACTAGATCTGTAAATAAAATCCCCTGCAAATGATCATACTCGTGCTGTATAACTCTTGCAAATAATTTATCTACATTAAGTGTTTGCTCTTTAAGATCAGTATCCTGGTATTTTACGGTTATTGATTCAGGTCTTTCAACTTCTTCTCTAATATCAGGTATGCTTAAACAGCCTTCTTCCATCACTGATTTTTCATCTGAAAATTTGGTGATTTTTGGATTAATTAAAACGATAGGTTTGGTATCTTCGTAACCTTCAACGAGAGAAATATCAACAATTAAAATAGCTTTATCTGCGCCAACCTGGTTTGCAGCTAAACCAATTCCATTTGCATTTCTCATTGTATCAAACATATTTGATATCAACTCTATCGTTTCGTTATCAACTTCTGTTACTTTAGAAGTTTTTTTACGAAGTATTTTATCACCGCACATCGTTACAGGAAGTAAGGACATAGTTTTTTGAATGAATTTTAAATATTTTAAAAATAACTAATCGGCACACAATTGTAAACTTTGTCACACTGAACTTGTCGAAACGTGACATTACTATTTAATTCTTGATTTGGCAAGTTTTATCAACAAATTAAAATCATCATTTATTAAAGCTTCCTTTTTTGCTCTGCTCCAACCCTTTATCTGCTTTTCAGCCCTGATTGCATCATTTACATCACTGAATTTATTCGAATAAGCTAATATTACTGGGCGTCTATTTGAGGTATAACCTTTAAAAAATCCAGAGTTGTGTTCCGTAACTCTTTTTTTCAGATTAGAAGTTACACCTGTATAGTAACTATTATCAGAACATTGTACGATATAGACGAAGTAGTCTTTCAATTTAGTTCCACATGGTCTTCAACAAACTCAGATTATTATTTTAGTTTGTGTCACACTGAGCTTGTCGAAGTGTGACAAATACATCAATTTAAAGAGTCATCCTTCGACAGGCTCAGGATGACATTAATGTTTGTTTAAATTAAGTTATGCTACTAACAGTTTTCCACTTTTCATAAGTAGTTTTCCATCAAGGTAAACTGTTGGTTTCTTAATTATTCCATCAAGATGAATTGGTACATTGAAAGTTCCGCCCATAGTAATGTTATTACCAAGTGCAAGATGAACTGTTCCCATAACTTTTTCATCTTCCAATAAAATTCCGCTTAACTTTGCACTATCGTTTGTACCAATTCCAAATTCTGCAATGTTGCGGGCACCTTTGCCAACTTTATCAAGCATTGCATTTAGTTTTTTTGCAGCGCTTCCACCCGTAATTTTTGTTGCGAATCCGTCCTTAACTTCAATTTTAATATTTACGTTTCCAATCAATCCTAATCCAGCCATTGATCCATCAACAACAAAAATTCCGTTTGCTGTACCTTCAACGGGTGCGTTGTACGTTTCACCTGTAGGAAGATTTCCGCTTTCACCTTTTTTATGATATAATCCCTTGCTTGCTATTGCTGTTCTTCCTGCAATTGAAAATTCAATATCAGTTCCTGCAGGAGCAGTTATTTTTACGTTCTTTCCCTTTTCTAGTATTTTTTTAAGCTTGATTGATCTCTTAGAAATGGATATATAATCTGCATTCATTCCACGAATCATAATTTCTTTTGTTATTCCGGGAAAGGTTGCAACTCTTACACCTTTTTTAGAAGCGTTCCTTCGTGCATCAGTGTGCGTCAGTGATTTTGCAGTTGGAATGAGAACAACATTAAATTTTTGCATTAGTTCGGCAATTGCAGAAGGTGGTTCTTCACCATTTATTTTTCCTGATTTCATTTCTACAAAAAGAGATTTATGACCCAGTCTTTTTGCATTTTCATAAAGTGAATAACCAATTTCACGCTTTTCTTCATCTGTAATTATAAGTACTGATTCATTTTTTTTAACAGCCATGCAATCTTTAATTGCTATTACTGACGCAGTATCAAGTTTTGTAAGTTTTTTCATAATTAAATAGGGATATTTTATTGTAATATTTTTTACAGTGGAAAACCAACATTAAGCTGAATAACAGCACTAAACCCGCCTGAATCAATAAAGTTTTTATCTTCCTGGTTATTGTACGGGTCAGGCGGAAATATAATTCCATCCGGAACTCTCAGTTCTTCAATTTTCAAAGCTGTATAACCTGCAAGCCCTTCAATACTTATATAATCTTTAACAAGATGTAAAATTAATCCTGTACCAAATGAATAACTAAAAACATTATCATCACTTGTAAATTTTGTTATTTCTGTGTTTCCGGGATGGTTAACAGTACTTGTAAGTTTAACATTGTTAAAATGAACGGCTCCGTCTAAAATTTTCCAGCTTAAAATTGTCGTAAGATCAATTCCAACATCAAAGCCAATTGCCCAGTTTTTCAAATCAAGATCATAAGAGTGATTTGTTGTACCTCCAATTGTATTTTCAGCTGCTTCATTATTTTTTCCGAGCGATTGGTAAAATCCCTTTGCGGTTACCATAAATCCGCCTTCAAAGGAAGCACGAAAAATATTTATGCCAATTCTATAACCTGTAACAGAACTAAATTCACCAAGTTCATTTTGAAGTGAGGATGATTTTGCTTCGTTAAACTGTTTTATAAAACTATTTAAGCCATCCGCATTAAATTCCTGGTAAGTAATGCCACCGTATCCACCAACAAAACCAAGGCATCCAAAACCAAATGTTTGCGGATAAATATTTATATTCATTAAAAAATATAAAGCAGCTAGCGATGAACAGAATTTTAATTTAAGCATAATTTATTTTTAGTTGAATATTTACAACTAAGTACAATTTTAATTAAACGGCAACCCAACGGTTAATACCGCAACCGCAAAAAAACCACCGCTATCAACAATATCATTAATCACATCAATATTATCATCACCCTCTTCTAAATTTGCTTTATCAACTGAAAAAAACGAATAACCACCAAGTACTTCAAGCGCTACGTATGGAGGAAATGGGTAATATACAATACCAGCATCCGCAGTAAATCCAATATTACTTTCAGGGGACTTGAATACGATATCATCAAACCCATCTCCAGTTCTTGTCAGCTCGGCACTGGTCCATGAAAGATATGCATCAAATATCCGAATATCAAAACTATTGCTAACAATGTACGAAAAACTCATTCCAAGATTCCATTGATTAATATCCAGCTTCATATCCTGACCGGTTAGCTCTTGTTTTTCAGTCATCGATTGATAATAAAACTTAAAACCAACCATTACCTGCTCACGCTGAAGTTGTATAATGTTAGCTCCGACTCTCCATCCCATTGCTGTTCCAAAATCCTTTATTCCTTCAATATTAACAGTTACTTCGTTCAATCCTTGAGCACCAAACATTTGGATCCCATAACCACCAAATATTCCGCTTTGTATAAGTGATGAAAAAATTGAACCCACACCACAGCAATCATCCTGTGCTTTGAGCGAGTTTGATCCAAGAAAGATAAAAATTCCTGTAATCACAATAGAAAAGAGTTTCCGCATTGAATCCTCCATAAGAATTTGATTTTGTATAATTTCTTAAAAAATATTCTTTTCTTACTTTTTAATTAAAATTTGCAAGAATTTGATTTGAATTCGCTAAGATAACGCCTTCAGTAAAAGATTGCAAACGATATGTTTTGAAAATTTAACTGATTGATTTATTGAAATTGGCAGGGAATTAATCATGAAATTAACTCCCTGCTGTTACTAAGTTTACTTAAAATGTTTTAGTTTGATTTATCTCTTCCTGCCATAAACTCTTTTAAGGGGTATCTTATAAGTACAAAAGCAAGTATTGCAAAAACAACTAAACCTAAATACCAGAAACCTTCAAACTCTTCAGGGATGCCAAAAGTATTTTTTAAACTGATACCTGCGCCTACAAAGCCTGCTAAAATAATTCCGACTAATGCTTCTCCTGCCACCAGACCTGATGCAAGCAGTAAACCAGTATTATGAACAACTTCCTTTTCTGATTCGCTTGCTTTTTTCCTTTCAGCCATTTTATCTACTGCAAACTTTATCAATCCACCAATAAAAATTGCAAAAGTAGTCGGGAAAGGAAGATACATTCCAACAGCAATCAACATAGGTGAAGGTGATTTAATAAGAATTAATGCAACTGCAAAAAACATTCCTGCAATAACCAGTGGCCATGCCATTTCACCACCCACAATTCCCTGCGCAACCATTGCCATCAATCCAGCTTGAGGAGCAGGCAGTGCATCACTTCCAATTCCATTTGCCTGGTGAAGTAATATAATTGGGAAAATTAAAATGAGTGCTGCAAATGTAACACCGATTAGTTCGCCCACTTCCATTTTCCACGGTGTTCCACCAAGAAGCTGCCCAATTTTTAAATCCTGCATCATATCACCGGCAACTCCTGCTACTACGCAAACAACTGATGCAACCGCTAAAGCAGCTATAACACCGGGATTTCCATCCATACCAATTAATACCATAAGCACTGCGGCAATAAGTAATGTTGAAAGAGTTAAACCGGAAATTGGGTTTGATGAGCTTCCAATGATTCCAACCAAGTAACCGGCAACGGCTGCAAAAACGAATGCGGCAACTGCCATCACAACAGCAGAAAGTACTGCAGAACCAATAGAATTAATAAAGATTTCGTAAACACCAATCATCACTAAAATTATAACGCCAACTGAGATAAGTATCATTTTAAATGGAAGATCTTTATCTGTGCGTAATTCCTCTTTACCTTCCTGGTTTTTTGCTGCTTTAATATCTTTAAAACCCTTTCCAACTCCTTCTATTAAGCTTTTGCGCATTGTAAAAAGTGTGTAAAATGCACCAACCAGCATACCTCCAACAGCAATTGGTTTTACAGTTGCATTGTAAGCCATCCCGGCAATAGTTAACCAATCTTCACCCGTACTTGCAACTGCTTCAGAAAGGTTGTTAAACATTAAAAACAAAACAATCGGCATTAAGAAAACCCATCCAAAAACACCGCCCGAAAAAGTTATAGAAGCAAGACGAAATCCAATTATATAACCTACTCCTAAAAAAGCCGGTGAAGCCGCTGGACTCATCGCAAGAAATCCGCCTTTTTGTTCTACAGTGGAGATTATTTCAGATTTATTATTAACAAGGTTTATCTTGGATGCACCAAATTGCCAGAATCCTCTTACAGTATCTTTTATTAAAGTAATTCCGTTTGCATTTTTGAAAATTTCAATCAACGCACCTAAACCAAGAGTTGCAAAAACAAATTTTGCACCTGTATTACCTCCCTGCCCTGCTTTAACTATTTCAGTACATGCCTGGCTTTCAGGGAACGGT
The DNA here is from genome assembly GCA_963714405.1 of uncultured Ignavibacteriales bacterium. Lineage (GTDB taxonomy): Bacteria > Bacteroidota > Ignavibacteria > Ignavibacteriales > Ignavibacteriaceae > JAZGGS01. The sequence continues at coordinate 403,130 of CAVQOH010000006.1, forward strand.
AAAGTTTTATCTCCAACAAGAGTTTTTCTTAAAATTGTTATAAGAAGTACACCAAGAATTCCACCAACAAGCATTAACAGGGTGCTTTCCCAGTAGTTAAAATCTTCCCAAACACCGCTTATTACAAAAGCCGGAATGGTAAATATGGCACCTGCTGCAAGTGCTTCTCCAACCGATGCGGTTGTACGCGAAATATTTTCTTCCAGCACATTACCTTTAAATATTTTTAGTACAGCCATTGCAATAACAGCTGCAGGAAAAGTTGCCGCTACCGTCATTCCTGCTTTTAAACCCAGATAAACATTAGCTGAACCAAGTATCATTGCAAGTAATACACCCAATGAAAGTGACTTAAAGGTTAGCTCCTTCATTGTTTTACCAGGTGGAACATAAGGTGTGAAATTTGAACCCGTATTATTATCTGCCATAACCATAACTCCTGTTGATGAGAGAATTTACAGATTATTCAGGATGAACATCTGAAATAAAATTTATAAAAGCAAACAATATTTTTATTATTATAAAGTGATTAAAAAGATGATAATTGAGTTTCCTCTAACTTTTATTTAATTTGATTATAGCAATTGATGATAAATCCACTTCTGTTTACTAAAAATCTTGTATTGGGAATACTGGCCTGCTGCAATTAGGTTATGATATGGTGGATAGGAACTGGCTGGAGATGATTAAAAACAAATTATTAAATGGAAAGTATGCAGGATATTAACTTTTGAGAAGGTAATTCTAGCAGGTTAATAAGATGTTAGGTGCCTTGGATAGTATACGATAATTATGAAAACATTTAAAAACCTACTACGTACCCCGGAAACACAAATTGACGATTGGCTCCACAATCAGCTGGGTCGCACATCTGTTTCCAGGTACGTGGTAAGCAAAAAACAATTTGCCGCATATCGATTCGTTGACTTATATAATGCTATCGAATCAATAGCAAAAACTCAGAACAATCTCCGAATTATAGAGTCTGATAATTTCGAAGATCTGTCATCTTTGATACATAATGCAAAGACACAATGGGCATATCGGCAAATAAACAAGTCATCCAGGACTGCCTGGCCGGTTGGAGCCGACGATGAAGTTTTTCTGCCGGTTGATCGATATTGGATCTATGACGTGTCGGAAAATGGTCACTCGTATTCTATAGTGATCAGGCTCAAGTATATAATCCAGATAGAAATGAACACCGTTGAAATTGCTGCAAAAAACACCGATATAAGTGCAGCTCTAATCAAGAAAATTTCCACTCAAAGTATTGCAGTTTCAATCTATCGGCAGAAAATGTTTGCATTAAGCTTTGAAACTGGTTCGAAGGATGAATACGGTGATATAGAAAAGCCGGAAAGGCTGCGAATAAATTTCAAAACGGCTTCTGAAGTATCGCGTGAAGATTTTGTTGTTGATTATGATGTATTTAACACTCTCAAACGTAATGTTATCGATCTTCAGATCCACCGCGAAAGACTTCGGAAAATTGGAGTTCCAATCAGGCGGGGTGTACTTCTTTATGGGGCTCCCGGTACAGGGAAAACATATGCTTGCAGATACATCTGCGGAGCTCTTCCGAATACAACACGGATTTTTGTAGCGGGAACAGCGCTGGGAAAGGTTGCACAAATTTTTGATTTAGCGCGGACATACCAGCCGTCGATTGTTATTTTGGAGGATGTCGATTTGGTCTTTGCCTCCCGCGATATCAACTTTTATAGTTCAGCCCTGGGAGATCTCCTTGATCAAATGGATGGAGTACGACCCTTCGAAGACATAGGGGTGATTCTAACTACGAACTCTATAGAGCGAATGGAAGCTGCGATTAAAGATAGGCCTGGCCGTATAAGTCAGTGCATTTATTTCGGCGCACCTGGTAAGGCTCTTCGTGAAAAGTTCATCGCTCAATATGCTAAGAATTACGACTATTCGGCAGCGGATAAGGATGAATTGTTAGAGATGTCAAAAGGAACTACTCCTGCATTCATTAAAGAGTGGATCCATAGAACCGTTCAATTTGCATCTGAACGGGTCTTCAATGAAGAAGATGCGTTTATTCTTCAGACCTCTGATTTCAGATCAGCTTTTGAGGAGATGAAACGGTTCACAGATGAGAGCAGCGGGCGAATTATTGGATTCCTGGGTAGTACTTAGAATTTAATTAACCCATGCTTTTAGCTTAATGCGAGTTTGGCTTGGCATACATGGTTTTTAGGGTTATTTGCCAGGAATGTAGTTTGATGTTTAATGCTTTTGAAAAATAAATAAAGCTAAAAACTGTGCTTGCAAAGAAAGATCAACACAGTTTATTAAATTAGGGGGAGTTGTGTTTTAACAAAATACACTGTTAGGTGCTAATTAACAGAAAGGAGACTCTAATGCTATATCTAATGCCAAGATGGGAAGAGACACGCAAGATGGGTAGAAATAGGTTCATCCAGTTATATGGCGTTGTGATGTCTCTTTCTATTTTCCTATCTCTGGCTGTCTTGGTTAGCTTTTTTGTTTTGGATCACCCAATCACTCTAGGCTTTTTCGTGGGAATTTTTATTGTCTTCACAATCCTTGGCTATTTTATAGGGAAGTTGTGGTGGGAAATTGGCGAAAAGAAAGCTGGTTTTAAACAAAACAAAGAGGAAACACAATAAACAAATTCAGTTATTCATCAAACTTGCGCAAATATCGGTTTGAATAAAGAATAATAATTTAAGACTGATTAAATGAAGATAATGCAGGTTAGTTTAGCTCCAAAAAAAGTCCACCTAGCACGTGCCTCAACCTGAATGCCTTTTTAGCTTGGGGTTAATTTTGTTTTTGATGTGTTGTTTTAGTTCTGGTTTTAGATTCTAAGTGTTATTGTTAATTAATTAACCAGCCTCCGGTGCGTGAGGAGAAAACAATTTACGCACCTTCGGCTTAATCATCGGCAATTGTGTTTTACTCGGCTTCCCTGTTATGGGTGGCCCCGCCAAGGCGGGGTAAACTGGCTTGGCGCAATGTCGTTATTCAACCATAGTTAAAAGTATGATTAAAGAATTTGTACCAAAAGACTTTGTAATTCCATTGCCGTTGAAAACTGATAATTATAGATTAGAGATTCTTACTCCAAAAGTTGGCAAAATAGACTACCAAGCCGTTATGAGCAGTAAAGAGAGATTGCGATCAGTATTTGGAGAATCAACACAATGGCCAAAAGATGATTTGTCTTTAGAGGAAAACATTGAGGATCTGAGAAGACACGAAAAGGAGTTCTTGCAAAGAAAAGCTTTTGCTTATACAGTTTTGAACCCTACAGGAGATAAATGTATTGGTTGTGTTTATATTGATCCGAGTTATAAAATAAAATATGATTGTGAAGTTTATTTATGGGTTAGAGACAGTGAATTAACCTTGGATAAAGATTTATATCAAAATGTAAAGTCTTGGTTAAATATGCATTGGCCATTTAAGAATACTGCTTTCCCTGGAAGAGAAATTACTTGGGAAGAATGGAATATAATTAAATGATTTTTATGGTTGTATAACCAGCGCCTCAACACCGACCGCTGTTTTCGTTGTAACTTTTCGCTTTTAACACAACACTCATTTACATTTCAAATTAATTCTAATTTATCTTTATATTATTATAGCAAGCTGTTCACGTTTAGCAGCAAATTACTTTTCATTGATACATTATTCAGAGGTAATTAATGAGCACTTTAATTTCACCATGGGATACCATAAGTAAACTTATAGCTGAAAAAGACAATACAGAGCTTACCAGATATATTGAAACTTTAAGTCCTTCTGAAACTGCTAGAGCAATTTCCCGTTTGGATGAGGAAGAACAACATCTCCTTTTCAGTCTGCTTAAACCAGAAGATGCAGCTGATATGATAGAAGATATTCCTAATGAGCAGGCTGCAGATTTAGTTGAAGATATGCCATCTGAGCAGGCTGCAGCTATTATGGAAGAGATGACCAGCGATCATATTGTGGATGTGCTGGGTGAAATGGATGAGGATGCAAGTAAAGCAATTCTGGAAAAAATGCAACTGGAAGATGCTAAAGAAGCCCGTATGATGTTAAAATATCCGGCTGATTGTGCAGGCGGACTTATGATTTCAGAATTCCTTTCATATAAAATTGATAATACAATCCAGTATGTACTTGATGATCTTCAAACAAACAGAAGTAAATATGCTGATTACAATGTTCAATACTTTTATGTTAATAATAAAGAAGGCAAACTTGCAGGTGTACTGCGTATAAATGATTTATTATTCCCTGCCCGGGAAAAACAGCTTTCCGATATAATGATTCCTTCGCCTAAAAAAGTTTCCGATAAAGCTTCTATTAAAGAACTTCGGGAATTTTTTGAAGATCATCATCTTTTCGGAGCTCCAGTGGTAAATGATAATGGGGAATTAGTAGGTGTAGTATTACCAGGTGCCGTTGAAGAAGCAATAAGCAAACAAAAAACTAAAAACTTTTTAAGAATCAGCGGTATTATTGGCGGAGAAGAATTCCGCACTATGGGCTTGGTATCCCGTTCCGGGCGAAGACTTTCCTGGTTAAGCATTAATATAGTGCTTAACATTATAGCCGCAAGTGTAATTGCACTTTATGAAGATACTCTTTCAGCTGTTATTGCATTGGCAGTTTTCTTACCGATGGTAAGCGATATGAGCGGATGTTCGGGTAACCAGGCAGTAGCAGTATCTATGCGTGAACTGGCTCTTGGATTAGTCCGCCCGGTTGAACTGTTTTGGGTGTTTATAAATGAAGCCAAAGTGGGAATTATCAATGGAATTGTACTTGGTATGCTGCTTGGTATGGTTGCTTTTTTTTGGAAGGGAAATCCCTGGCTGGGATTAGTGGTAGGATGTGCATTAGCAATAAACACAATTGTTTCAGTAACTCTTGGCGGAATGTTACCACTTATACTTAAAAGGCTGAAACTTGATCCGGCTTTGGTATCCAGTCCGCTGTTAACAACGGTAACAGATATGTGCGGATTCTTTTTTGTTTTAAGCTTTGCCGCAGCGGTTTTACCGAAACTAACCGGTGCGTAAATTAGAAAACTAAAAATTTAAATAATTAAAAATGAAAAAAAACGATATACCAATAATTGTGGAACAATCATTCAATGCTTCCATACAAGCAGTTTGGAACGCAATAACTGATATTAACGAAATGCATAAATGGTATTTTGAGAATATACCAGATTTTAAACCTGTAGTTGGATTTAAAACGCAGTTTAATGTACAAAGCGAAGAGAGAAATTTTTTACACAAGTGGGAAATTACAGAGGTAAAACCACTCCGCTTGATAAAATACAGCTGGGTATTTGAAGAATACCCGGGTAAATCAACTGCTGCATTTGAAATATTTGAGGAAGAAAAACTTACAAAATTGCGGTTAAAAGTAAATGTACTTGAAGATTTTCCTGATGAGATTCCTGAATTTACAACTGATAGCTGTTTAAACGGCTGGAATTATTTCATCAAACAAAGATTGAAGGATTATTTAGAGAACAAATCGGAGTAATTTACCATGAAAGACGAACAAAGAATCATCCTAAGATGGATAACCGTTGGAATTATTTGCGGATATTTAGTTAGTATTATTTATCCAGTACTACAGTTTATAAATAGCTTCATTTTAGCAGTTGTTTTAGCTTCTTCAATGGGAATTTTGTTAAGTTTAGCCTCTGTTGGTTTATACTATTTTATCCGAATTCATAAAAAAACTATCAAATCAAAAATTGCTTTAATTTCAAACATTATAGCCGGTGCATTATTATCAGCTATGTTTTTAGTTCAACTTTCCATAAAATCTTCCAGGCCTGAAATAATCGATGAATCATCAAATTGGATTTGGAATACAATTAATCACATACATTACGGATTAGATGTTTCCTGGGATGTATATATTTTTTTAGGCACATTGTTATTTGCTTTGTGTGCATTTAATCATCCAAAATTGGGAAAAATATTAGCTATCAGCGGAATTGTAATTTCTTTCCTGATGATAGTTACAAATATCATTTCATTTCCAATTCCACCAGCAGTAGAATTTATAGATTTCGGTCCACTAATTGGTTTGTGGTATCTGGGAATTACTATAAAAATTACTTTTTCCAGAAAATGGTTACATCAGCGATTAGAAATTTAAATTTACTCTTAAATTTTCTTCATATTGTTCATCCTGTAACAGGAGAAATTAATTATTTAGCATCTTAATTCAACAAATAATAACTTTATAAACTTATTTTCAATAATTAAAAAACGAGATTCAAAAGGGCGAAAGAAATGAATATTATTAACAAGTTAGTTCATCTTATTGTATTTGTCTCAATTGTAAGCTTCACAACATTTACTCTTTCTGCTGCTGATGATAAACAGCATCTGCCAAAAGGAGTATACATTCATCAACTGGATAATGGTATGCAGGTTTTGTTAATTGAAAATCCTGCACTGCCAATGGTTGGTGTAAACGTGGTTGTAAAAGCTGGATCAGCTTATGAAAATTTTTCAACGAGCGGTATGAGCCATATGCTTGAGCATCTGCTTTTTAACGGAACGGATTCTATGACTCAAAAAGAACTATACGATGCAACTGATATGATTGGCGGTTACAATAATGCGAATACAGGAGATTATTACACAAACTATATGATGGTTACTCCCTCAGAAAATATTATTGAAGGAATGAAGCTGCAGGCAGCAATGCTTTTCAAATCAATTATGCCGGAAGACAAATTTGAGAAGGAAAAGGGTATAGTGATGGAAGAGATTGCTAAATCTTTAGGCAGTGCTGCAGAACAGGAAGAACGAAATATAATTTCAATTATTTATGAAGGGCATGCACTTTCCCTGCCAACTTTAGGAACTTATGAAACTATTAAAAACATGGAAAGAGATGAAGTTTTTGATTTCTATAAAAACTACTATGTACCGAACAATATGATAATGAGCGTGGTTGGAAATTTTAATAGTGATGAAATGCTTAAAAGCATAAATGAAATTTACGGAGCGGAAAAACCCGGAATTGTTTATGAAGATGAGAATTCTTTATGGGCTACCGGTTTTCAAAATATAAACAGTATAAATAAAAATGAAGGTGAATTTTTTCATCGTTTTTATAAAGGCGAGCAGCTCTCTGCAAACTTGATTTACAAACTTCCCGGCAAACTTTCACAGGAATTTTTTAACCTGCTTGAAATATCACTTGGCAATTTAAAAGATAGTCTGCAGAATATTTTAAATGAGAAATACCCTGAAAAAGTTGATAAAATAAATTTTTCAATAAGAACTTACCCGGTAATTAATTATTTGCATGTAAAGTTATATTTAAATAACAGCAATAATATTTCTGAAATAATAAAACTTTTCGATAAAGAATTTAAAAACATAGATTTTGGATTATCTGATGAAATAATAAATTCGGAAGCAGTTAAAACTAAAACAAATTTTTACAAGAACGTTGAAAAACCGCATATGTTCGGCATTTACAATGCAGCCACCTTCGCACAATATGGAATCGAATCAGTTTTTAAATCTTATTCAAAATCCGCTTACATTCAAAGCGGTAGACTGCTAAATGAATTTTCAGTCAACAGTGAACCAATAGTTATTATTCAGCATCCCTTAACTGCAAGTGAAACTGGTAAAACGGAAAGTGCAGTTAAAACAGAAGTTTTTACAAATGATAAAAACTCTCCTGTTATAATTGCAAAACAAAACAGCGGAACAGAGTTACTTGCAATTCATTACATGTTAAAAAATAAAGCTGCATATGAAGATAAATTTGGTAAAGATGCATCATTCATCTGGCACGATTCATTCGGGCAGCGAATGGATTCAGAAGAAAATAAAAAAGAAAGTTCTAAGTACGGATTAACTTTTACCGTTAATGATAATCCATTTATACCGATGGATAATATTTATTTAAGTCCTGCCTTTGGTTACATTCGTGTTGAAGGATTAGCTGATGATGTTAAAGGAATAATTAACTATCTCAATTCACAGATGAAGGATTTTACTCCAACGGAAGATGAATACAGCAAAGCTGTTAAAAAATTGCAGGGTGCAATGATGATGCAAAAAAGTAACAAAGCAAAGGATGCTTTTGATGAATTATATCAAAATATAATTTATGAACCCGCAAAATTTTCTGAAGATAATGATCAGGTTACTTATGATAATCTTCTAAATTTTGGCAAGGAATATTTTACACCACAAAACATGATAATATCTGTAGTATCACCATTACAAACTGGTGAGGTGAATAATTTCTTCAAAGAATTCAAAACAGATAATGGCCCAATCAAAATTGATGAGCCTGCTTACCAGCAGCATTTTGCTTCACTAACTGATGCTCACACAATTGAAGATACAGTTGGAGGAGAACAATCATATCTCTTTTATGGATTTATAAAATCAGTTGAAGAAGAAGATATACCAGCTCTTAATGCTCTTTCGTTGCTGCTAAGTGATAAAATTATTTTCGATATTAGGGAAAAACAGGGAATGGCTTATAGAATGGGTGCTGGTATAAATGTAATTGATGATAAAGCTTTGTTTAATATAAATCTGGGAACAAGACCTGAAAATGTTGAGAAATTAGTTCCACAATTTCCTAACTTTTTTACAAGAGAGTATACATCAACTTTTGATGAGGAAGAATTAGCAAAAAGCATTAACATGTATCTTGGTAGGATGATGTTTAGGAGGTTATCATCGATAAACCAAGCATATTATCTGGCACACTCTTATTATTTTGACGGTGATATTTCTTATGATGATGAGTCATTCACAAAGCTTAAAGAAGTAACCATTGATGATGTAAAAAGAATCGCACAAAAATACCTGGAAATAAAAAATCCAGTACAGGTAATTGTACATTAATTTTTTTTAATGAATTTAACGGATAGAAAAATGAAAAAGATATTATTTATATTCATCGGCTTACTGTTGATTGCACAATATGCATTTGCACAGGATAAACTCATCCATCATAACATAAATGCAGATGTACAGCCATCTTCATCTTACATAGAAGTTATTGATGAAATTTCCATTCCTGAAAATTTACTTTCGGAAGAATTAAAATTTAAACTTCATAATGAATTAACAATTTCCTCCTTATCAATGGGTATAAGTGTTGAATTAATAAATGAAGACTTAAATGCTGAAGATATTGGTATGGATCGCGATGATGTTGAAGAAACGAGTAAATTAAAATTAAATGAGTATAAATTAATTTATCCTGAAAACCATAAAGGTGATTTAAATATTAATATAAAATACAGCGGGATGATTGAATCACCAATTGAGCAAAGCGAAGAAAATTATGCAAGGGGTTTTAGTGAATCACCTGGAATAATCGCCGAAATTGGTGTTTACCTTGCCGGTTCAACTTATTGGGTTCCTCATTTTAATGATGAGCTGATCACATTTAATCTTACATCATCGACTCCTGAAGGCTGGAAAACAGTTAGCCAGGGAACTCGTATAAAAGATGAAGACGTTAATGATAAGCATACAGATATTTGGGATTCACCTGAACCAATGGAAGAAGTATTTCTTATCGCTGCAAAGTTTACTGAGTATAATTACACCGCTGGTGCTGTAACAGCTATGGCTTTTCTTCGTACACCGGATGAAACACTGGCAAATAAATATTTGGAAACTACTGCACAGTATTTGGAGATGTACAGGCAGCTAGTTGGTCCTTTTCCTTTTACAAAATTTGCACTGGTAGAAAACTTTTGGGAAACGGGATACGGAATGCCTTCATTTACATTGCTTGGTGAAAAAATAATACGCTTCCCCTTTATACTTCATTCATCTTATCCGCATGAACTATTACATAACTGGTGGGGCAACAGTGTTTATGTTGATTTTGAAACTGGAAACTGGTGTGAGGGTTTAACTGCGTACATGGCTGATCACTTAATTAAGGAACAGCGAGGACAAGCAATTGAATACCGCAGATCTACGTTGCAAAAATTTACAGCTTATGTAAATGATGAAAATGATTTTGCACTTTCAGATTTTCGCTCACGGTTTGATGCACCAAGCGAAGCAATAGGTTATGGCAAATCATTAATGATGTGGAACATGCTCAGACAGGATTTAGGCGATGAGAATTTTATAAAGGGATTCCAGAACTTTTATCGAAATAACAAATTTAAATTTGCATCATTTTATGATATACAAAAATCCATGGAGGAAACTTCCGGTAAAGATTTAAATGAGTTTTTTGCACAATGGGTTACAAGAAAAGGAGCCCCGGAACTTCAACTGAAAGACGTAGTTACAAAAGAGCTAGATAATGGTTATTCCGTTGATTTTTCAATTTCACAAATTCAAAATGAAGATGCTTTTACATTAAACCTTCCCGTTTTTATTTATACAAAATCAAAAGTGGTGAAAGAAATTGTTGAAATGAGAGATAAAGAACAGCATTATAATTTAATTATGGACGAAAGCCCGCTCAGAATTGATATAGATCCGGAATTTGATCTTTTCAGAAGTTTAAATTATAACGAAATACCTCCTGCTCTTTCCACTGCGTATGGATCGGAAAAAGTATTAATCATCTTACCTTCAAATGAAGAAGAATCAACTTTAAATTCTTACAAGACTCTTGCTCAAAAATGGCTGGATGAAAAACCGGATGATTATGAAATAAAAATTGATAATGAAGTGAATGATATTCCATCTGATAAAACAGTTTGGATTTTTGGATGGGATAATTCCTATAAAAATATCATTAAAGAAGGAGTTGTTGATTACAATCTTCAGCTAAATGAAAATTCTGTTTATGTGAACAAAAAAAGTTTGGTTGAAGAGAATAACAGCTTTGTAGTTTCTGTCAGAAATCCTAATAATCCCGAAGAAGTTGCAGTATGGTTAACTATTGGAAATAATAATGCTGTAGATGGATTAATTAGAAAATTACCACACTACGGTAAATATAGTTACCTGGTTTTTGAAGGTGATGAACCTGCGAATATTGAAAAGGGGCAATGGGATGTTGTAAATTCTCCCTTAAGTAAAGTTATTACAGATGAAAAGGTTATTGAGCTAAAAGAAATTCCTGACCGTGAACCGCTGGCAAAACTTCAACCAGTTTTTTCAGCGGATAAACTTTTAGAGCATGTAAAGTTTTTAGCCTCTGAAGATCTTAAAGGAAGAGGATTGGGTACTGATGAGCTTGATAAAGCAGCACAATATATTGCTGATCATTTCAAAGAAGCAGGATTAGTGCCTGCAGGTGATAATGGAACTTACTTTCAAAACTGGGAACAAATAATCGGAAAAGTGAATGGTAAAGAGTTCAAATTGAAAAACGTGATTGGTATAATTCCAGGAACCGATGAAAAAATTAGTGGTGAATCCGTTGTGCTTTCTGCTCACTATGATCATTTAGGATTAGGTTGGCCTGATGTACGCAAAGGAAACGAAGGAAAAGTTCATCACGGCGCAGATGATAATGCAAGCGGTGTTTCGGTAATGATTGAACTTGCAAAGCTTATGGGAAAATCAGAAAAACCAAAAAGAACAATTATTTTTGTCGCATTTACAGGTGAAGAAGCGGGATTGGCTGGCAGCAGGCATTATGTAAAAAACTACACACAATACCCTGCTGAAAAAATTATTGCAAATATAAATCTTGATACTGTTGGAAGGTTATTTGGTAAAAAACTTTTAGTTCTAAACAGCGAAAGCGCGCGCGAATGGAAATTTATATTTATGGGAACAGAGTATGTTACTGGCATTCCAATCTCAATGGTAACAGAAAAATTAGATGCCAGTGATCAGACAGCTTTTATTGATGCCGGAATACCCGGAATACAAATTTTCTCGGGACCTGAAGAAGATTATCACAAACCAACTGATACTTACGATAAAATTGATGCTGATGGAATGGTTAAAGTTGCAGCCGTTACAAAAGAAGTTCTTCAATATCTTGCAGAAAGAGATGAACCTTTAACAAATACTATTAAGCAGGACGAACCAAAACCAATTGAAGAAATACAAACAGAGAAAAAAGACAGAAAAGTAAGTACAGGCACTATGCCTGATTTTCAGTATTCCGGTGAAGGAGTAAAAATCGGTGCTGTAATGCCTGATTCTCCCGCTGAAAAAAGCGGCTTACAAAAAGGTGATATAATAATAAAATTTGAAGAATTACAGATTAAAAATTTAAAGGATTATTCGAACGCCTTGAAAACAAAACAACCGGGTGATGTAGTTATTATTGAATTTATAAGGGATGACGAAACTAAAACAGTTCAATTAGAATTGGCTGAGAGATAATATTTTTGCTAAATGGATTTTTCTAAAATTATCTGAGAAGAATCATTTTCTTTGTTTCTCTGTAAGAACCTGCCTGAAGTCTGTAGAAGTAAATACCACTTGGTAAACTATTTCCATCAAACTCAACTGAATATTTACCAGCTTCTTTTTCTCCATTTACCAATCGAATTACCCTTTCACCCAATGCATTGTAAATAACCAACTCAACTTGTGATTTTAGCGGTAAGCTGTAACTAATTGTTGTAACCGGGTTAAAAGGATTGGGGTAATTTTGAGAGAGATAGTAATGTTTCAGTATATTGGCATCAACTACCATTGTAATATTATTATTTACAATGAATCTGTAAAAACCTTCCGGTGCTGGAAATGGTTTTGTGATCGTCTTTCCATTATTCGATGTAGCAGAGATATAGTAATATATTTCAGTCCCGTTTATTTGGGGCGGAATATGTGTAAAAAAAGTATCTCCCGACGTATATTCCATCTGTATTGGTGTAAAACCAATAGTTGTATCAGCAGTCCAATAAACAAAAGCATGGGATATTCCTGAGCTAGTTTGTAATCGAGCCTGTATCTTTATTGAGTCGGGTGTCACTATAGAAGGCAGCATCTTAGGATGCGATATAAATACCGGATCAAATGCACCGACTTCTTTAACTATACAGTGAATTGCACCCAGTGATGGAATTATTGAATTGGAATTTATACCGACAATGTTATATCCTGGCATAGCTTCCTTGTAAATTCTAAATGCTGTAGTATCATACTGGTATTCGTATGTGGGGATAATCACAGTTTTGTTAATTATAACAGAATTCGTGTAGGTTCTATAATCTCCTCCAGCATTTGGATATCTACCAAGAGCATCGGGTGGCATAGGAATTCTGACTATATTAAAAGGTCTGCCAAAGCAAGTTAGGTAGTTTTGAAGAATATACTGTAGATTTGCTTCTATTTGCGGACCGTCTGACACACCGGCCGGATATTCCCCAACAAGCAGAGTCTCTTCATCTAAAAGTTTCATATGCATATCAATATGGTGAATAACATCATATGGCAAATTAGTCAGTTTCACATACCGATCAATTCCTAAATACTTCTTCATTATAGTATCAATTTCTGCTTCAGATTTTGTTGGATTCTCATCTAAGACTAAGTTTGAAGAAAAGGCAGTACCGTGTCCATCGATAAATAGATTACCCCCGGTGTGAATTAGATTATATGGGTTTGTTGTTGTCTGATATATCGGAACGTTAATGTAATTTGCAAAGAACTCAGGGGTTACATCATCAAGTGGTCTTGGTCTGTTATAAATCCAATCGATTATATTTATTGTATCAACACTGTTTGAATAGGCAGTCCACGGACCGTAATCTCTTACCCAAACCGAATTGGATGGTACAATCAAGTATTTAATATTATAATGAGGAACACCAGTATTGGTTAGATAATCTTTAACTAAATTTGAATCGCTGCAAATAATATAAACAGTGCCTTCATCTTGCGCATAGTCAACAATATCTTTTAAGATTGTGTAAAATGTTCTCCACGTAATTATTACTCCTTGCAACTCTTCCCATTCTGCCATACCTCTTACAGGTGAGATTGGGGGGTCAGTAAAAAGTGGATTAACAGGATAGTTATAATTACTCCACACAGATGCTTCTTCTTTCGTCATCTTATGAGGAAGATCTTGTGAATGTATTAATACTGTGGAAATAAAAGTTAGTATACTAACACAAATTGTAAGTTTTATAACCATTCCGTTCTATTAATTGTGTTTAAATATTTTTCCGTTATAAAAATAATTAAAACTAAATGATATTGATAGTACACTTACGTAAAAACACTGTACACTGCTGCAAAACATTAAAAATAAACTAATGCATTTTTTGAAGGAAGCTGCAGAAGCACGAGTTCAGCCAAATTTTATTATCCTCGTGTGTCATAAAAATTAATATTATAGCTGTCAGCTTCTACTTAAATTAAGAATTTCTGATCGAAAATCGATCGAAATCAACAGGATAATAAATCATTAGAAGGATTATTCACAGATTGACTTGACTACTGTTCACTGATATCGTATCAACCTGCTGTTCGTGTCTCAGTAGGTTTACTAAAGGTAACAGGTTAAATAATAATTATACTCGAAAATAAGAGATTTTATGGGAAAGTTTTGAGGACTCATACGAAAAATGATATTATTTTAAACAATGAAACGAATTTTTAAGACCAGAACAAGGAATAGGAGACTCTCCGCTATTATTAATAATTTGCAATTAAATAAATCTTAGATATAATAAGCAGTGGCCTGATAATTACTAAATGCCTGGTGTTACTTTCTTTTTAAAATTATAGCCGTTATATCATCACTTTGCAGTGCGGAGCCAGCATAATCTTTTACATCGCTTACCAAATCGTCAATAAAATCTTTTGCGGAACTTTCGGCATGATTCTGAAGAAAACTAAACATTTTTTCATCAGAATATTCTTCTTCCTTTTCATTCATCGCTTCGGGTATGCCGTCTGTGTAAAGAAATAACTTGTCGCCTGGATCCATAGCTGATTTTTGTCCGGTAAACGGTACACTAAAATCAAACATACCGAGACCAACGCCACCGGCATCAATTTTTTCAAGAGTTCCATCTTTCCTTAATAATAAGATTGGATTGTGCCCGGCATTAACGATATCCAGTTCACCAGTTTTGGAATCAAGAACTGCTATGAAAAAGGTAATATATTTATCCGATGGGGATGATTTATAAATAAGCTTATTAAGTTTATCTGACATGTCCGTTAAAGGAATGTCAAATTCAAGATATGAAGAGAGTGCAGCATCTAAAGTGCTTACAAGAAGAGCAGCTCCGATTCCTTTTCCGGCAACATCAGCAATAATTAATGCATACTTCCCATTGCCCAAATCTACGCATTCATAATAATCTCCCCCAACTTCTCTGGAGGGGATATTTATTCCTGCTAAATCGTATCCATTTATCTTTGGCAATACTTCGGGAAGAATTCTTTGCTGGATGGATGCGGCTACTGCAAGTTCCTTTTCTATTTTTTCTTTTTCTATTGCCTGGCTGTTCAAATATTGGTTTTCAATTGACGCCTGAACCTGGCGGGTAATTGCATCTAAAAGCATTTTGTCTAAATCATTAAAACTTGTAATACCTTTTCGTGTTTCCTTTTCCGCCAATGTAAATCGGTACGATAGGTTATTAAAATTAAATGAAGACTCTAAGTTAAATTCAGAATTGAGGATTTTGTCTATGTTAGTGCCGGAAGGGAAAGTATAAGAGTTCTCAACTTTATCATTTCTGCTTATTTGAAGCAGGGCTGATGAAGCATTAGTCAGAGGGGCAATCTTCTCAAGAGCTAATTCGAATAATACATCTCTTTTATCAAAGCGGGAAATTTCAATTACTGTATCAATAAGATTATTCAGCTGAAGGACTTTTTCATTCAATCCGAAAATCAGTGCTTTTTCTTTTTTCTGGTTCAGAAATGATTTGTGAGCACTATCAAAAACCTGTAGTAAAATCTGTAAAGTGATTTTATCCATATCGGAGAATTCACTTTTATCCAATTTGGGCCCGATAAGAATTCCTAAAACAGATTTATCCGATAGAGGAAGAATAATAGAAGCAACAAATTTTTGATTTTCAAAATATTGCAAAGAGATTTTACTTAATTCTTTAAAATATACTAAGTGGGAAGGGTCGAATTTTTTCTTTGAGGCAACAATTTCCCAACCAGAATCAATATGCTTTTTATGATAAGCATAAATTTCTGATACTATAAAATTCCCGCGCATAAGATGCAGAAAGTTTTTTACCATTTCATCAAAGCTGAATGATTTACAGAGGATTTCAAATCCTTCCTGAAATGATCCAACCTGCAGAGAAAGTTTTTCTACAAGATTATTATTTTCCACTTAAATTATTAGTTTGTAAAGAATTGAAAATCACTTTTGAATTTGAAATCAAAAGCAAACCAACTAAGTTGGTCACTGAATTAATATAAAATTTTAGAACGGCAAATACACAAATACTTTAGTTAAAAATAAAATTAACTCTTTAAAGCCAGCTCAACTGTATCTGTTTTTTCGGCAAACTGAAACAATCCCATAATGGTAAAAGTTTTTTCTATTGTAGGATCAAGATTGGTAAAAACCAACTTGCCGTTCGTCTGGTTTAATTTCTCAATAACTTCAATGAGATGAGAGATACCGATTGAGTTGACAACTTTAGATTTTTCAAGATTTAGTATCAGTTTATTAATTTGGTTGTGTTTTTCAAATTCCTGGACAATTTTTTCACCGCCAGGGCCGTTGATATATCCATCAGTTTTAATTACAAGAGCTTTATCGTGTAACTCTGTAACTAAACTAAATTCTGTGCTCATTAATTGTCTCCACTTAGGTTAAATTTTTAGTAATTGTTATTCTTGTTCCATTAGGTCCGGATTCAATAATCAAATCATCTGACATTGATTTCATTAATTTAAGACCCCATCCGCGTTTATTATCACTGTGAATTTTATCCGCAATTTTCGGATCTTCTACATTTTCAGGCTTAAAACCAGTTCCATAATCAGTAATAAGTATTATCAACTTTTCCTTTCCTATGTCGAATCCAACTTTTACATAAGGTTTTTTATCTCCTGAGTGCTCAAGGGCATTTATAATGGCTTCAGTGACAATTATTTTTGCTTCACCGATCTTAGCATCAGAAATACCAAAGTGTCTGCCCATGATTTGCAGGCTTTCAACCGCAACAAGTTCAACATCAGGGATATTGGGAAGCTTTAATTCTAGTTTTTCACTTTCCGTCATTAAAATTCTTTCCAACTATATGTATTGATAAGTTATTAAAAGCAGAATAAAACTTTTGGAATATAATATAATTTTAGATACTATCTGCATATATTATTTAATTTTTTGCAAAACTTATTTAACTCTAATAACAACAAAAGTTATATCATCATCCTGGTTCCTGCCATTCATCCAATTATCGCCCGCCTCAACCAATTTTTCAATAATTGTATCAGGAGAGTCCTCAACAATTTTTTCAAAATGTCCTTTTACTCGCGAATAATCAAACAATTCTTCCTTATTATTCATTTGTTCAGGTAATCCATCAGTAAGCAGTAAAATTGTATCGCCACTTTTAATTTCTTTTTCAATAATATTATATAATGCGTTCCTCATAGCTCCTAATGGCATTCCTTGGATTATAATTTCCTCAACTCGATCAGTCTCTTTATTATGATAATAAATTGGCGGCATTCCTGCACTTGTAATCTGCAGCTTATTGTTTTCAATTTTTAAGTAACTGAACGACATTAAAATTCTACCAAGTTTAATATCTTTAATTACACTGCTACAATGACTCATAAATTCTCTGAGGCCAAGTTTTGATGAATCAGAGGTAAAAAAGCCCTTCATTAATGTTACCATTGTCCCTGCCTGAAGTCCGTGACCGGTTGCATCACCAAAGGCGACGTTTAAGCCACCATTTTCCTGAACAATAAAATCATAATAGTCTCCACCAACCTCTGTAGCGGTTCTCATAAATGCGGCTATCTGTAGGTTCGGAAGTTCGGGCAATTCCTTTGGTAGCATTGACAGCTGAAGTGCTCTCGCTTCTTCAAGCTCTTTGGTCTTCCGATCATTTTCTATCTGGATGGCACGTTTCTCTGCCTCAGTGGCTTTCAGGCGCAATTCATTTTCTTTGAGTTTTGTTTTTTGTTCGCGTCGATTAATTTCAACTCTTCGTACTCCATACAAAAAGCTAAAAAACGTTATAACATAAATTGCATAAGCAATATTTGTTCGCCACCAGGGAGGGGTCACTTCAATAAATAATGATCTTCCTTCATCATTCCACAACCCATCATTGTTGGACCCGGTAACAATGAGCTTATAATCTCCAGGCGATAAGTTTGTAAAGGTTACAGTATGATTTTTACCAAGTTGTATCCAGTTTTCGTTAAACCCCTCTAATTTATATCGGTACTGGTTGTCGGAACTATTGTAATAGCTCAACGCAGCAAACTGGAAGGTAACAATGTTATCTTTGTATGTTACAAGAATGCTGTCTCGGACTGAAATTCCCTTTTCAAAAATTGGTTTACCTTCTTCATCGTCAGAATTATATCTTATATAATGCGTATAAACGACCGGGGGTACAAACATATTTCCTCTAACCTTTTCAGGATTAAAGACATTAAAACCATTAGGTCCGCCGAAAAGTAATCGTCCTGATTTATAATCTTTTGCAAAAGCATTCTGATTGAATTCATTGCCTTGTAAACCATCCTGTGCATAGTAGTTTTTAAAAGTTTCTTTTATCGGATTAAATTTTGATAAACCGTTATTTGTACTTATCCATAAGTTTCCGTTGATGCCCTCAAGAATTCCGTAAACAAAATTATTTGCCAACCCATTTTCTTCACTATAGTTTTTAAAGGAATTGGTTTCCCTTGAATACCGGCAAAGTCCTTTAGTGGTTCCAATCCACATGTTTCCTTTGCTGTCTTTAAATATTCGTATAATGCTATCATCTACTATACTTGTTGAATCATCAGGGTTGTTCTTAAAATACGTGAAAGTTTGATTTTGCAAGTTTAGCACATTCACCCCGCCCCCAAAAGTTCCTATCCACAAATTTCCATCATCATCTAATGCAAGCGACCAGGTTGCATTTGAGCTAATTGAAGTTGAGTCATTTTCATCAAACTGATATCTGAAAAATTTGCCGCTTGACCGATCAAGTTTATTTAAACCTCCCCCATATGTTCCGATCCAGATGTTTCCTGTCTTATCTTCAACCAACGAGTAAATTCTGTTGTCACTTAATGAATTGGGGTTTGATGGGTTATGTGTATACCGGGTAAAAACACCAGTTTCGGGGTTTAATGCATTCAAACCACTGCTATAAGTTCCAATCCAAATATTTCCCGATTTATCTTCTAATAATGATTGAATGGAATTACTTAATAAACCATTTGTGTTTAGCGGATTTTCCAAATAATGTGTAAATATCTTTTTGTTATAATCAAACTTATTTAATCCACCACTTTGTGTCCCGATCCAATAATTTCCCTGTCTGTCTGCAAGCATCGAAAATACAACATCATCGGTCAAGCTGTTTTTATTTTTAGGATCATAATTAAAGTGTTCAAAAGCTTGAGTCAAAGGATTAAAATAATTTATGCCATTTAAATTTGTGCCCACCCACATTACACCGCCACGGTCCTCATAGATAGAAAACACAAAATTATCGTTTATGCTTGTCGGATCGCTTGAATCATTTTTATAATTATAAAAACTATTCGATGCTGGGTCAAATACACATAATCCACCTCTGACTGTTCCAACCCATAAATATCCGCGGGAGTCTTCAAATATTGGCCAAACCCAATTATCGCTTAAACTAGCCGGATCTTTTGGGTTGTTTCTATAATGAATGAATTTTCCTGTTGACTCATCAAGCTTATCAAGACCATTAAATGTTCCGACCCACAGGTTTCCTGCGCGATCGCGAAATATAGAGTAAACTTTATCATCACTGAGACTTGATGGATCAGCCTGGTTATGTTTGAACACTTTACTCGTACCTGATTTTGTATCAATCCGCTCCAGTCCTGTACCTTTGCTCAGCCCACCGATCCATTTAATTCCATTAGATTCGTAGAGCACAGCTCCAACACTTCTAACATTGGCTTTTCCAAAATCAATTTGATCTTTGTTAATGATTTGAAATGATTCTGATTGTGGATTGTACTGATGAAAATCACCACCCTGTGTTTCGATGTAGAGTACACCTGATTGATCCTCAATGATTGAAAAAATGAAATTGTTGTTTAAGCTGGAAGAATCACCAGGATTATTCTTGAAAATTTTAAAATTGTATCCATCATATCTGTTTAATCCATCCTGTGTACCAAACCACAGAAATCCATTATTATCCTGCAGAATACAGGTTACAGAACTCTGTGATAAGCCATCATCAATAGTCAAATGATTGAATATTATATCAACCTGCGCAGAAATATTGGACCAGGAGATAAGAAAAACAGGTATAAATAAAAGAATTACCCTTATCATAAATGAAATCCTGAAATTTATTTATTCACAATATATGCACTTGAGATGAGCATTTATGAGTTTGAAAATAGCAGATTTAAATTGAAAAAGAAATAGCCCCCGATCATTAGTTGAAATCGGGGGCTAATTATTTATTTCATTAGCATCAGCTTCTTGCTTGATATAAATGATCCACTAATGAATCTATAAATATAAATACCACTTGCTAAACCACTTGCGTTCCAGTTAACGTTATAATAACCTGCTTCTAATTCCTGATCAACAAGAGTTGCAACAAGATTACCCAGAATGTCATAGATCTTTAAAGTGACATTGTTCTTCTCCGGCAGTTGATAATTTATTGTCGTTGAAGGATTAAACGGATTCGGATAATTCTGATCTAAACCATACTCCGTTGGTGTCAGACTAGCTTCTTCCTCACCGCTTTCTTTTCTTAATTTTGAACCCATCGCATTCATGGCAAATTTCCAGGCGTTGGTCAAATGGTTAAATATGTATACATAATTATCTTGTTTTCTTTCATCTATTGCTTTACCCAACTCTCTATTTGCACTTTCTAATAATTCCTCACAATTTGATACCTGACAAGCTCCGGGCTCTTCTGCTTCATCTCTTACAATAACAGCCAATTTATATGAACCCGCTATTAAGTAATATAAAGATAGATCTATTTCAGATCCAAAATCAGGACTGTTTATATATGAATAAATTTTATTAGTTGCAGACGTTACTTTATCGTAAAAGTTTAAACCCTTATTCGTTTTCAAGTGATTTCCATCCGCTTCGAAGTAAGTAAGTGCCGTTTCAAGATAAGATATTGCATTATTGAAATCTTTTTTAGTGTTATTATCCCAACTGCAATCGTTAGGTGAGGGACAATATTGTGCCTTAAGAGCAAGCAATTCATTCAAAGCATAGGTAATGTATAATTTACCCGTTAACTCCGTTGGTTCTTCATAAGGTGAGACATAAAATGAATGCTCGGTAGTAATTAAATACTGGCTATTTCTAATATTACCATTCGGAACATTATCGGAAGCGATAACATCAACATCATAGTTGCCTAACACGGTTGTCACCAGGGTTAGTGTATAAACACCATCTCCTATATGCGTTAAGGGACCAACAACAATTTGACCATCAGGAGCAGTGACCTGTATACCAATTATGGCATCAGTAACCGGTTCACCAACAGTTCTTGTATCATCTCCAGTCTCACTTGATTCACCTCCCTGGCTAAGCGTTGCAGTAAAGACAACTTCCTCAGGTATTGGATTGTTATTCTGATCATTGGTTAAAATGTATCTTTCCTGGTTTGTATAAAAATCAAGTATCAAATCAGCCTCATTAGCCATATAAACTCTTAGGGGCTCGGTAGTATCAGGCTGAGTAACTTCTAATATTGCGTATTTCCAGGCACCGATACCGGGATTATTAACCTTGAAAAACTTATAAGGTTTATTGAATTGTGAGGCACCATGATAACCATCGAAGAATTCAACACCATACTCAGGAAATGATTGGTAAGTATCCTCGGTTATTGCACCTGGAGGAACGACCGGATTGCTTTCATCGAACGTTACACCCGGAGGCAGCACAACAAGGTCGTATTCACTTCCCTGCCATTGAAGACCGAGCTCAAGGGTTCCACCCTGCCATTGTAGTCCACCCTGCCATTGAAGTCCACCCTGCCATTGTAGACCACCCTGCCATTGTAGTCCACCCTGCCATTGAAGTCCACCCTGCCATTGCAATCCACCCTGCCATTGCAATCCACCCTGCCATTGCAATCCACCCTGCCATTGCAATCCCGGATCATTCACAAAATACTCACTTGTAATCTCTTCTGAGAGATAAGAAATCTGTACGCCAAGTAAACGAAGCCAAATAATATTTGTAGCAGCACCTATTTCAGTAGTGCTTGCCATTTGGTAATATTCTCCATTGGTTTCATCGGCTAACCAGCTCATCAAATCCTGGCTTTCATTCAGTCCCTCAAATCCAAACGTAAAAATTCTTATATCAGGGTCAATATTAAGTTCAGTAATTAGTGAGAATGGAGATATTTCACCCGCGCTGAATAATATAATTACCTTCTTGTTAAGCGAGGTAGCAGAAAACAATTGTTCAGCAGCTGATATTCGCTCTGCAAGATTTCCATTTGTATTAGGCTCTAAAACATTCAGGCTATTTAGTTTTGATGTGAAATTATTTCCCAGACCTTCAGTAACAGAACCATTTACCCAGCCTACGTTATCACCAAGCCTTAACTTGTAAACGAGTTCCATTGCGGCACTTTTTGAAGGAGTAAAGCCATTCAGAACTTCTGATGATGTAAAATTAGTTGTACCGTCAAAGACTAATACGATATCGTAGTAAACATCACCTAGGTTATCGTAGATATAATTTATTCCCCCGATATCATATTTTGTTATGTCTAATTGATTGGCAAACCATTCTGGGTCAGAAGGGCTTGGATGCAGACTATTTTTATAAGTTTCACCATTAGCGATTCGACCATACATTGTAGCCAGCTGGTTATTATTTTTCATTTCAAGCACAAAACTAAAATCACCCGGGTTATATAAATCTGCTAATCCAGAATAGTGCCCTATTTCATGTGTGGCAACATTCTGAACATCCAAAGCATTAGGATCTCCATTAGTGTCCCAATAAAAATGTTCGCCAGTTACCAAAGATATGGGATCCCCGTTGAACGCTATATCTATATCAATCATCTCACCATTCAATGCATTATATCTAGTTCTGGTTATAGCAACAACGTTCGTTGGAGCTTCAGTTATTGCTTCCCACTGACCAGTAGTGGGAATCCAAACTATATTATTAATTCCATCAGCATTTCCACCCCATACTTCAGAATTAGCATAATAATTTCTTGTATAATTAATTTGTTCTAATGCAGTCCAGGTATTAAAACCGTTTTCTACCTCATCATCGTAATCTAAATTTACCATGGATGCAGCTACCTGATAATCGCCATTTCCATCCTGCCAGTGGAGCGGTATTCCGGCAAGAGTTGTATTAACTAAATAATGGTCACCTTCATCTGTAGCTCTTTCAATAGACGCAGAAAATTCGGAGGTGCTCAATGGATTACCGTTAAAATCAAGTCTGGTCGCTGCAGCACTAAGCACTTCTCCATCTAGTTCAGGGAGAACGGCATCTTTTAAATTAGCAAGAAAATCAGCAGTTCCGGTTATATCAAAGTCATCAACTGTTAATCCTATTTCGCCCAGGAAACGCTTTCCTTCTCTGGTGCTGCTTGTACTTGAATTTGCAAAAAACTGAATTTTATAATTGTCTGGAGTACCGTTCAGTGTTCCAGAAACTGCAGTCCCACCCTTTAATTCGGGCAAGGCAGTCTCATCCTGCCAGGTGTACATAACGTTTAGTTCCGGGTATTGCTGAGAGTCATTTGTTCCAGCAGCTAACTCAATTCCCAGAGTAGTATTATCATATATAGAATTATTTAGTATTGAATTATTATTTCCTGACGCAACAAAAACACCAGAAGCCCCGTTATTATAGATTGTATTGTCATTTATTTGATTCGCAGTTCCATTGATTACCAAACCATAACTTGAATTATCAAAGATTTCATTTTCAGAAAGTGATAATCCACTGACAGTATTTAATGAAATACCGAAACCAAAATTCGCGGTAACCGTATTTCCTGTTAAGCTTGCCGTACTATTTGTCAAGGAGATACCACCTGTGGTATTTGCTTCTACCGTATTATTTATTAATTGGTTTCCTATACCAGCTATTAAAGATATTCCCAGACCAGTGTTATTTGTAACCGAATTATCAACGAGGGTATTATCATTACCATCGATAATTAAACCATCACTAAAATTGTCTGAAACAATATTTTCTGAAATAGAATTACCATTTGAAGCATTTAATGTAATACCGAAAGCTAAATTTCCAGTTACTGTATTACCTGTTAAGGTTGCAGTGCTATTTATTAAAGAAATACCGCCTAGAGTATTTATTCCAACTGTATTGTTTGTTAATTGGTTTCCAGTGCTGCTATATTCAGAAATACCTATACCTGAGTTTTCAGCAACAGTATTTCCTTCAACTATGTTGTTGTTGGCTCCAGTGATTAAAATTCCGTCTCCAGTATTTTGGTTAATTGTGTTCATTGTTATAAAGCCGGTACTGTTGGATACTAGAACACCACCGCTATTATTTGTTTCAATAGTATTATTCTTTATTTGATTTCCATGAGCACCGCTAATTGATATTCCATAACCAACATTCCCCGAGATATCATTACTTACCGAAACCCCGATCAGGTTATTATCCGCACCTACAGTTAGAGAAATTCCATCAACATTAGAGCTAGTAATAGTATTACCATTAATATTATTATCTTGTGAACTAACAGATATTCCCGAAATTTGATTCGATTCAATGATATTCCCGCCTGATGAAGAAAGTGTTAACCCATATCCGGAAGAATTGTTTATTTTAAGTCCCCTTACTGTGCTACCCCCACTGGTTATGGCTAAACCACCGAATGATCCATTTACTTCAACTAAGGGAAAACCTGAATAACCGCTCTGGCTGGTTGCATTTAAATAAATTGGCTCAGTAATGTTTGGTAAGGCGGATTCTGGCTCTATTATATAAGGCGAAGATCCCGGAAGATTAAAAAATATTGTCTGGTAACCTTCAAGAGCATTTGCTTCCTGTATGGCAGCTCTTAATGTTACGACTCCATTACCAGCATCTGGAACTCCATCACCAGGATTTGAGTCCGGGGTATCTCCTGTAGAATTTACTACAAACAATTGTGGGTGCTTACTGTTTACAATTTGATCAATGTTTTGAACTCTCAAATGATTATTGTATTCCGATCGGTCCTCAAGTGATTTTATACTGTTGAAGTAGGAAAATTCTGTGAAGGACCATCGTCCTCTTAAATACTGGGCAAGCGATTGAGGAAAATTCTCGGCCGGATTACCGTTTCCACCTGAGTTATTAATATAATTATCACTTAAAGCAATATCAAAAATTCTGATTTCATCAATTAATCCACTGTAAGCGCCAGCACTGGAATTTCCAACAAACAAACCTGTGGATCCATTTGTTATACTATAGCCAGTAGTAATATTAAAAGGAGCGGAGTTAACAAGATCTCCACCTGAATATATTTTTAGAGTGCTACCATCGTATGTTCCGGTAATAGCAAGCCACTGAAAAGCAGGTAGCTGATTAGTGTTTACAGTTGAAACATTATTGTTTCCAATGGAAAAATATGCCTTGTTATTTTTTAAGTAAATTGAAAATGTTTTTCCGTTATTCACAGTACGATATACAATAGGAATTTCCGTACCTGCGGGAGTGTTGCCAATTAAATATACCCATGCTTGAACAGTTATCTGATTATTTGAAGAACTGCTATTAAAGTAACCAAACCCGTTTTGATTCGCATTGGCACCTACTGGTTGTCCATCCAAAACATAAAGCTGGCTTGATTCGCCATTAAATACATAGGAATTGTTATTATTTTGTGCAAATGAGTTATTGTATACAATTACAATTGTCATTAAAAACATTAAGTGAAATAATCTATTTATAAAATTCTTCATTTTAGCCTCTGATATTTTTTGTGAAGGTTTCAACAGTAAATTGATTATTAGTCATTTACATAATTTTTAATTTGTGCCCTAAGGGAATTGATTTGCACATTTGAAGTTGTAACCTTCTCCCCGGTTTTTGGATCGTTGATAACTTTAATTTTCCCATTTTCACCATTAAAGACTTTATAGTCTGCGCTCTTCTCATCTTTTTTCAGGAAAACCAGAACTTCTTCCTTGTCTTCAAACCTTGGCATATGAGAATACATTTCACCAACATCTCCAACTTCCCCGCCTAGATAAGTAACGACAACAGAATTTCCATTATTAATACCCTTCAAGTATTCATCCACCTGAATAGTTGCCTGTGTATAAATTTTTGTTTTATTCTCATTCCAGTTTGAAATTTGCTCAGTAACTTTTCCAACTATAATTGCATCTGATTCTTCAGACATTACTTTTAGCCCAGATAAATCAGATTGAGCAAATGAAGTAAAATTTAGACCCACTGCAAGAATTAGTAAAAATCGTATGCGTTTTAATGAATAGAACATATAGCATGTCTCCTAAAATTAATTACAATAATGACAACTTAATTGAGAGAATGGTTTCTTAATCCAATCGATCAAACTAAATCAAATAAAAACAAATGATTCAATATTTGATGATTTTGAACTGTATCTAGTTCAACAACAAACTAGATTGACAATTAGAAATAGTTAATAATTATTTATTATTAACATTTATATAAAGAAGTATAGTTCAAATAATTCATAAAGTCAATATGATTGATCTTTTTAAATCGCCGTCAAATTATTATTAATAATTGATATTCTTTATTATTTTTAGAATCAATCAAAAGAAACAAGCAGGATTTATTAGATTATGATTTAATTTTTTATTTTACTATAAGAGAATTTGAACATCTAAAGTACCAGCTCTAAATTAGTTTTTTCACCCGGGAGATATAATTATGAAAGTATCAACAATTATTAAAGATAAATTTGCAATTTCAAAATTCGAGGCAAACCAGATATTAGGCGAGGAAGCGCAGGAATTCCAGCAAGCTGTATTATCTTCTCTGGAAAAAAACATTAAATATATAATCGTAGATCTCTCAGGAGTAAAATTTATTTCAAGCTGGGGAATAGGAATGCTTATTCATGGTCTTTCCACTACAAAAAATAGAGGTGCAGAATTTATAGTTGCGGGAATAGAAAGTAATATTCTGGATATCCTTAAAAAAGTTAAACTTGATTCAGTGTTAAAAATTTATAGCACTGTTGAAAAAGCCATGGCTGATAATTAATTATTACACATCAAAGTCACTCAATTCTGGTCATTAAGTAAGGACTATACCAATTCTAAAATATTTTTTATTGTGAAAAGATTATATAAGGAAATGCAAACTAACATAAATTGGAATTATTATTAGTAAAGCCTTTGCTACATTAAGTATAGCAAGGGCGTTAAATTATTATTCACTAAGTAATTACTTCAGCAGCACCATCTTCTTTGCCTCGACAAAGCTATCCGTCTGGAGTCTGTATAAATAAACTCCGCTTTGCAAACCAGTTCCATCTAATTCAACTTCATAGCTACCTGCAGGTTTTTCTTCGTAAACAAGTTTTGTTATTTCATTTCCTAATACATCATAAACTATAAGTTTGACAATACTTAGTTTAGGAATTTGATATTTAATTGTTGTTGTGGGATTGAATGGGTTGGGGTAGTTCTGGGACAAAGTAAATGTAAGTGGCATCCAGCTGTAGATTTCATCGACATTCACGGCAGTGATAGTAATAAAATCGACACGGTTGGAGTAATAATTCGGTATGACCAGGATATTGTCCAGTAGATTATAGAAAATATCTGCTGGTCCGCTGTGACCACTCGATACCAGCTCCGCCGGAAGGGTGAACGCGTTATCATATCGGTAGACAGCATTGGTACCCCAGCATGAGACATAAATATTCCCATTGGCATCGATTGCCAGACCGTCAAAATTTGAGAAGGACGTTGAGAGGACAGTAGTCACAGAAAGATCATCGAGATCGATCTCTTTAATCGGTGCATTTGGGACAAACTGACAGAAAAGTACTCGATTGTTTTGGGCATCGAACAAGATACCATTTGGTTTAGTGATACCGCTTAGAATGGTTGTGTAGAAATGATCGCTAATTCTAACACGGAAGATTTTTCCGGCTCCGACGTCAGTGATATAAAGATATCCCGATGTATCAGCAGTAACATCATTTAGCTCGATCATTCCCGGTATAATTATGGTTGTGATTCTCTGATCGATCTTCAGGTTGAATGTTACGAGACCGCTGATATCTGCCACGTATAAAATACTGTCTACGATAGTCATCCCGAGGATCCGAGTGAGTGATCTGTCGAAAAACGTCGTGTCTCCTGCGTCACTAATCTGAACTATATCCCCAGTGAGCACATTAGAAATCAGATAACGACCGTTCAATACATCATAAATCACGCTTTCTGGTCCATTGAAAAACTGTGGTTGCACTCTGTTTGCTATAAATAAAACCAGTAAGATTAAACCTATAACACTAAAGTTTTTCATATCACTCTTTTTTTCTAATATTTCATTGCGACTATTGTTCTATGTTATTTTATTACCATCATTTTTTTTGTCTGAATATAATTCCCAGCTTTTAATTCATAAAAATAAATTCCGCTGGCTAAACCTATTGCATCAAACTCAACATAATAATCACCGGCAGACTTTTCTTCATTAACGAGTGTTGCTATTTCATTTCCTAAAACATCATAAACCTTAAGCGACGTATTTGTTAATTGAGGAATTTCATAATTAATTCTTGTAATTGGATTAAATGGGTTAGGATAATTTTGAAGTAATCTGAAATTATTTGGATTATACTCTATCTCGCCAATATCAGAAATGATAGAAATTAAATCAACGGTATTTGAATGAAAGTTTGGGATGGCTAAAACATCATTTACTTGATCATAAAATACATCTGCCGGATTATTATGACCGCTTGAGATCACTTCTGGCGGATTGGTAAATGAAGCATCATACCTGTATACTTTATCGGTTGTCCACGAAGAAAAGTAATAGTTACCAAATTGATCTGCTGTCAGCCCATCAATAGCGGATAAGTTTGTATTTACAACGGTTGAAAGTGAGGAATCTGTAAGATCGACAGC
Source organism: uncultured Ignavibacteriales bacterium (assembly GCA_963714405.1). Lineage (GTDB taxonomy): Bacteria > Bacteroidota > Ignavibacteria > Ignavibacteriales > Ignavibacteriaceae > JAZGGS01. The sequence goes on from CAVQOH010000006.1 coordinate 432,361, forward strand.
AACTAGTGGACCGCCTGAAAGTTCCCCATTTAAAACTAGTAACCTGTTATTGGGTTTATCGAATAGTATTCCATTTGGATAACCTAATCCTGATGTGACATAAGTTGAATAGTTCTGATTGTTTATGTTCACTTTGAAAATTTTATCGGCTTCACAATCTGTTACAAATAGGTTACCTGATGTATCGGAAGTTATATCATTCAATAATTGCTTCTCAGTGATATCGACACTAAAGACAATTCCACCAGTTGAAAGATCAAACCCAATTATTCCGGTAGTTAATCCATTGGTTGAAGCAGCATACAAAACGTTACCAACAATATGTAAACCCGCTGCCTGGTCTAAGGTTGTATTAAAATAATTTTGTTTCCCCAAGCTGCCAATCTCAACGATGTTTCCATCAGTCCAGTTAGATACAAGATATCGATTATGCGATGAATCGTATACAACACTTTCAGGATTATTTAAAAGATTGGGGTCTTCGAGCTTATTTTCAAACCATGAAATTGTATTGGATTGCCAGCCAATTGCCACCAGGTCGGTGTCGTTATCATTATCCATCATTGCAGGCACAACGCAAAAAGCTTGTGTAAACGGGCTGTTAAAATTATGTTTAATAAACTGTTGGTTTCCCTGGTTTTCCCACCAGGCAAGGTGGGATGCTCCCATTGCGGCACCAAACAGATCGCGGTCACCATCATTGTCAAGATCAGTAGCATCAAGCCATAAAGCCCCCGGAAAATACCCTAGCGAATGTTTTATAAATTCCTGCGACCCGTTGTTTTCGTACCACGCAATTTGACTACCAATACATGCAGCAGCAAGAATGTCCATATCTCCATCAAGGTCAACATCCCTGGCAATAACTGTATGAATACCGGTTATCAGGTTGTCTACCATGTGTTCGGTGAAGTTTTCGTCACCATCGTTTTCCCACCAATAAATCTCATTATTCAATTCGCCACAGGCAATCACATCCAAATCGTTATCTCCATCCATATCTTCTCCGAAAATAAAGGGGGATTGCTGAAAGCGGTCGGAAATTAAATGTTTTGTCCATCCGATAGGGGAAAGGCCATCGTTTTCCCACCAGGCAATTTCACTATTATGAAAGTTATTATCAAATCCTGAACAAAGAATATCCAAATTTCCATCATCATTTACATCTTTAATATCAATCGTATGTGGACCCACAAAATTAGTATCCACAGTGTATTCTAAAAACGTTTCGTCGTCAGTATTTTCCAAATATAAAATTTTGTTTTCTCCATGAACTGCTGCAACTAAGTCGATGTGCTGATCATCATTAACATCTGCTGCCCTTACCGACCTGACTTTATTGAGATTATCCCTAATGGTAATTTTTGTAAACTCATTAAATCCGTTGTTTTGCCACCATCCTATTTCGGCGCTGGTAAAAGAATTCACTCCGATAATATCCATATTTCCATCTTTGTCAAGATCAACGGCTATAACATCCGCCCCCTTTGTAAAGCTACTTGTTACAACATGTTGAGTGAATTCAGACTGAGTAAACAGGACACTCTTTTCGTTGTCTGTACTACCACCGGTCTGGTTCTTTTCCATCATTTCCCAGTGTATTCTTTTAAATTCCTGTGCCATTAAAACAGATTCGCTTTTTGTAACCGGTGGATCATCGACATTTAGGCCTTTACTAAAATTTTGTTTTATATCTTGAGCTTCTAGGAAATGACCAAAAAACATTACACATAGTAGAACAGTTAATAATATTTTCATATTCTTTTCCTTTACACTGATTAGTTTCATACGATATTATTTTGACAGAACCATTTTTTTTGTATTGATGTATGAATTGGATTTTAATTGATAGAAATAAATACCACTTGGTAAATCCACTCCATCAAATTCAATTTGATAACTTCCTGCTGGTTTTTCTTCGTTAATAAGTGTTACAATTTCATTTCCCAAAACATCGTAAACCTTAAGTGATGCATTTGCTGATTGAGGAATTTCATATTTAATTTTTGTTACAGGATTAAACGGATTAGGGTAGTTTTGATACAGCTCGAACAATTCAGTTAATGTACTTTTATCTTCTTCAACTGAAGAGAGAGAAACGGGAATAAGATCTACACTATTGGAATAAAAATTAGGGACTGCTAAGATATTATCCCTTTTGTTATAATGAGGACCTGCAGGACCGTTATGTCCGGTTGATATTAATTGAGGAGGATTATTAAAAGCACTGTCATAACGATAAACACAACCTCCTTGATGTGTGGCTACATAAATATTTCTATACTGATCTATTGTAATACCATCCATACTTCCAAATGGAGGAACAACCACCGTTGATATAGTAGAGTCTTCAAGATTTACACTTTGAATGGGTGCATAACTTGCTGCAGCAACAACTATTAACCGATTATTTACTTGATCATAAATGCAATCCTGCGGAAAACCGGCCAGCCCAGAACTGATGTAAAGCGAATAATTTTGACTGCCAATTGCAATCTTGAATATTTTACCGGATGTCTCTATTACATAAAGATAACCTGAAGTATCTGAAGCTATACCATCTAAAGTTGTAGCTGAAGTTATCGCTACACTAAATTCTATCTGTGCCGTAGTCAGATTAATCCCCAAAACACCAACACCTCCGGTTACTCCCGAATAATCTTTAACGGATACATAAAGAGTATTTCCAGCAATGTGATTTCCTAAACACTTTCCTAAACCTGTAATAAAATAATCTTGCGTTCCATTTGCACTAATCTGGACTACACTCCCATCTCCATAATTTGAAACAAGATAAAGATTACGAGTAGAATCGAATGCAGCACTTTCCGGTTGATTTAAAAAATTCCCTGAGATGAATAAAGGAAAGAATGCACGTAAGTGACCACCATATGCGCCCATATCATTCCTTAAATTTCCCATCGAAGGAAATTCAGCAAAACCAGAATTTACCGGATCTTCCGGATCGTTGTAAATCTGATTAGGATTTCCGGTATCGATGCAAGGAGAACTTTGATCAAGGTATAAATTTGGATTTGTGAATTCAGGATCAAGATTAATGTTCCCCGCTCCGGTAAAACCATCTTCAACATTGCTGTAAGTAACATTTGCTGTTCCTCCATCAATTTGTGCAATTGGTCCACCACTACTTTGAGTGTTGCCCCAAATAATATTATTACGAACAATCACATTGCCCATCCAAATAAACATAGCCCCACCTTTTCCGCCGTAAGTACCACTACCACTCACTGAATTTTCAACAATGTGATTGTTCTCAACGATAATTGGTGAGGAACCATTGCCTATTGACCAAAAGCCGCCACCTCCGTAATCCTGACCTCCGGAATTATGATAAATAATGTTGTTCTTTATAACTCCACCAGAGTAATCCATTACTATTCCTGCACCATATCGGGCTTCATTCAGCATAATAATGTTATTTAATATTTGTGGGTTACCATTATAGCATAGAATTCCTCCACCTTGTGCACCATCTACACTGGAGGTATTGGTTACATTATTGTTTATGATGATATTGTTTTTTACTGTGGGCGAAGACATAAATGTGAAAACACCACCACCGCCTCTCCACGTATATCCGGGATTATTCGGATCTACCCATTTTGTCCCTGTACCACCTGTTATTGTGAATCCCTGAATAGCAGTTGTAGAGTCCTCTCCAGAATGAAAAGAAACACAGCTCGCTGAATCAGGATTGTTAGGATTGCTACCTTCAATTATTGTATTCTTTATGAATTCAAGATTGTTATTAAGAATAACATAACTTGTTACAACAATACTTTTCCCTTTGAAATCTATATTCTCTAAATAAGTACCTGGTGCAACCAATACCATGTCACCATCTGTTGAAGCATTTATTGCTAGTTGTATAGATGAATACTCTGATGGAACTTGTAGTGTGTCCTGTGGAATCACGCAGATGAAGGGAGTAATTGTTAATAAAATGATTATAATTTTTTTCATCACTGCTCCATTTTATTTTAATAGAATATGATTGCTATTATTCAGCTTTATTTCATTAACACCATCTTTTTAGTCTCAATAAAATTCGTCGTGTGAATTTTGTAAATATAAATTCCACTTGGCAGACTTCGGGCATTCCAATCTGCTTTATGTTCTCCTGCGGATTGATTTTCGTTCACGAGTGTCGATATTTCATTTCCCAACACATTAAATACTTTTAAAGAAACAACTCCCGGCTCTGGTATTGTATATTGAATTGTAGTTTGGGAATTAAACGGATTCGGATAATTTTGAAGCAATTCATAATTGTGAATTGGATTCGATTCGATTTCAATCTCTGATGGAGAATCTTTTATGCATCGAATTGAGTATTTCATTACTTTTTGCCAGGTGAGCCTCCCGCACACTGCATCATTGTAGGATAAATATCTTTCAATTGCTTGCGACTGATTTGTCTGGGATGACGTCCAGAACACTGCAGCAGTGTGTAACAACCAGAATTTATTTGGATTAAAATACGCATCGTATTCTCCGGCTGGTAATCCTGTAAAACCACTACTATTTGTTGCCCCGGTATTTGGTGCTAACCAATGTTCGGTCCCTATTTCCTTCATTTTTCCACCGGCTACACTTGGTCCCCCTAAATAGTTTTCTAAAATTGTCCATTCTGCATCTGTAGGAACATGCCAATCACATGGGCAAACTCCTTGTGTCCCCGGTTCGCTTGAACCTCTCATAGCTGCATTCCAGGAATAAAGTAACCCGTAGATTGCACCCAGACTATCATTGTTATTATAGGCAGCAACTCCCGGAACTGGTTCACCATCACAATAATGCAACGATTTTAAATTTTCTTTTATCCAAACTTGATCGCCAATAGTAATAGTCTCATAAATGTTACCATCATAATCTGTAACAGTCTGCTGTGCTAATCCGGTTAAATAGAACATTAAAAATGTAAAAACTAACTTCATTTCTTTTCCCTTTCAAAAATTAATTCGTAGAATCTTGATACTCCGTATAAACCCAAACTTGGTGTAAAGATCTGGACTAATCGCCAACCATTTTCTGAATATTCATTGATAACATGTTGATGAGTTTTATTTGCTGCAGATTTTACCCAAATGAATCCTTTAGCAAGACGTATAAATTTGTACTCATACTTTTGTCCCATCAGAACCTCAATTTTTTTAATGGACATAATTTTATGTTACTATTTTTTTCTTTAGAATCCTTTGTTAAAAAAAGTCATTCATTTCTCTATTTTATTACCAGCATCTTTTTAGTTTGTGAAAAATTATCACTTTTTAATGTATACAAGTACATTCCCGAGTTTACAGAATTTCCATGTTTATCTTTTCCATCCCAATTGATAGTTCTAAAGCCAGCTGGTTGAAATTCGCTAACCAGCTTTCTGATTTCTATCCCTAACAGATTATATATCTTTATTATAACATTTGATCCTTCCGGTAGTTCAAACCCTATGGTTGTAGTTGGATTAAACGGGTTTGGATAATTCTGGTATAGCTTAAACTTTTCCGGTAGGATAATTTCTTTAATACCAGATATAGAGGAAGTTATATAATCCTCTTTAATCTCAATATCTTCTGCTTGCCCGTCAGAAACTTTAAGATAAACTGAGTAGGTTCCTTCTTCACTATAGGTCCAGGTAGGATTGTGTTCATATGAGTCTATAATACCATCATTATCAAAGTCCCACTCCCAAAAAGTTATTGGTTGACTTAAGTTTGAAAGATCTGTGAATTGCACCTGTAGAGGCACTTCACCAGAAGTTGGTTCCGCTTGAAATTCAGAACTGAATAAAGAGTTCTCCCACCAATTAATAGTATTTGCATAATTGGCCCCGGCAACAACATCAATGTCAGTATCTCCATCAATATCACCTATATGTAATGGCCAGACTCCACTAAAATCAGATTTTATTTGATGTTTATCCCACACTATAGGATTACCTCCTTCATTGCTCCACCATGCAACTTGATTGGAACCCTGAGCAGAACCTACTAAATCAACATCACCATCTTCATCAAAATCATGCGAATAACCAATCACAGCACCATAAAAATTATTTGCAACCACTATTTTTGTCCATTCTATCGGATCTCCACCATCGTTTCTCCACCAGGTTATTTGATTATTCATATATGCAGTGCCGAGAATATCGAGATCCTGATCACCATCTAAATCAAATAGGCAAACCTTATGAGCTCCGTTAAAATCATTGGAGACTGAAAATTTAGTCCAAATTATAGGATTGCCTCCATCATTTCTCCACCAGGAAATTTCATTGCTTAGAAAAGCAGCACCTACAACATCATTATCATTATCACCATCAATATCACCTGCCGAAATCGATCTGGCACCGGAAAAGTTGGTACCGATAATTTGTTTTGTCCAGTTAACCGGAATACCTCCGTCATTTCTCCACCAGGCTATGATATGTTCTTGTGCTGAAGCACCGATTACATCCATATTATTATCTTTATCCAAGTCCAATACAAAAACCTCGTGTGCCTGCAAAAAGCTGCTGTCTATGATCTGCTTTTCCCATTGAATAGGATTACTACCACCCAAATTTTTCCACCAAGCTACAAGATGTGCATACCACCCGGCAGCTACCAAATCTATCAGACTATCTCCATCAACATCTTCGGCATGAACATAGATAGCTCCTATAAAGTTTTCATCAACTGTTTCTTTTGTCCAGGTTACAGGATTATTTCCATTATGCAACCAGACACAAATGTCATTTGCATCTGCCCCGGCCGCAATTATATCATTGTATCCATTATTATCGACATCTTTGATGAATATACCGGCAGGCCCATCAAAATTATTGTCAACAAGATGTTCCTCGAAATGAATTTCCTGTGAAAAAATAAAACCTTGTAGGATTGCAAAAAAATGGAATGTTAGTAAACTAATTTTACTCATCATAGGTTTCTTTTTGTTTAATAAAAAGCTGTTTATGCAGATATTACTACTTAAAAACTATCTGCGGCTAATAGAATCCCCAAATAAAATGAAAACTGCTTACTCTCAGGTTCATAGTAATTTCTGGGAGCATTGTTACTAACGGCTGAATTCGCTTTATCAATACTTAATTGTGTAAACTCATAATAAACTCCAGTTTCTGATTTAGGACACGCAATAGTTAGTAATAACAGAATGGAAATAAACAGCTTAATTTTAATTAACTTTTTCACCTAAGCCTCCTACATATAAAAATGTCAAGCCACAGTTAAACTGTGGCTTTTAAATGGGGTCAACCACTATCATCAATAAATTAATTTCACTCGTTATCATAGAACCCTGGAATATTTGCTTGATCATCATTTTTCATGTATTCATAGTAGGTCTGAGTTGCCATTCTGCGTTCTTTCTCGTCTTCATTGGGTTGCACTAATTCATTGACTGAAAGAAGTCCATCTGAATATCCCATCTCATATAATACGAGAGCAATTAAAATTCTTGTACAGGGTTCATTCTCACTCTTCAATTGATTCAAAAGAACATATTTAACCTCTTTAATGCGATACTTACCAGCTAAATAGATTGCATTTCTTTTAATACCACAGTTTTCTGATTTCAATCCAGCAATTAAATTATCAAGTGCATATTTATTTTTCGTAATATTTATAATTGAATTTGTTTGAGCTTCCAAATCTATTGTTGCTGGAATAGAAAGCAAGATACCACCAAGTATTAAGGTTTTGATTGACAATTTTAGCGTTTTCATTTTATTCCTTTCATATAAATGTTATCCGCTATTTACAACTCCCTGAACGAGTAACCGTCAAACCTGTACAAATTATATAGTCTTTTAAATACGCTCTTTACCATTTCACTGTTCTCAGATTTTACAAGTTGTTTTATTCGGTACATTCCAATTTTTGAATGAATTTTGTAGAGTGAAAGTGCTGCTACAATTCGTATCTCCTCTGTTTTACCTTTAGTCACAAGCTTAAGTAAGGGTATCATTGCTCTGTCAGATTTCATTTCGCCGAGGAAATATGCACAGCTTGTTTGTAGACCCGTATTATCCGCTTTGATACCGATGAGCATATTGGATTCAATGTGGTCATACTTCTCTTCACTAAAAACTGTATAGTCGTTATACGAATATGTATTGCTTGCTTTTACTGGTTTAACGGGTTCGGCTGCAAACAAAAGAGAAGTAGAAACAGCAATTAATATTGCTGCGAATACGATATGTAATTGATTCATTCGTTTCATTTTAACTCTCCTTCTAATGATTATGATTTGTTATTTACTTTGGAATCGGATCAGAACTTGAAATTGCCTATGCACTTAAACCATCAAGTAAATCCAACAATATTTTTTCTATGCTCTTTTTTGAAAATGTTCCACTTAGTATTTCCAACAGTTCTCCATTTTTAATAAATAAAACTGAAGGTATACACTCGGTACAAATTGCATTTAATGTTTCTTTATTGCTCTCCAGGTCAATTTTCCTCACTTCTATTAAATGTCTAAATTCGTTTGCTATTCTTCTGATTATTGGCGCAATAATGTGTGTGCTACCTCGCCACTCTGTTCTAACTTCAATTAAGAATATAATCTCCCCGTTTTTTGTACTGTCTTTATATATTTCTTCCAGACTAACTTCAGTAATTTGTTTCATTTCCAGTCAATTCCATTGTTAATAATCTATTCATCTATTATCAAATGAAATACAAACGTATTGCCAAAGTAAAATCGTTCAATTGTTGGGTGGGTTAACTTATTATTATACAATAAGTTAATTATGATTGTAATTTTGGTTTGAAAATTTGATTTGGTTAATTTTATGCCAATATATTGACAATTGCCAATATATTGGCAGAATTACTTCTTACGCTGAATATTTAATTTCTTCATTCGGGCTTCTAAAGTAGTGCGTTTAATTCCCAATAATTCCGCAGCTCCGTTAGCTCCGCTTATTTTCCAATCTGTCAGTTTAAGGATTTTTAAAATGTGTCGTTTTTCGTTTTCATGAATGGAAATTACCTCATCACTATTTAAATTGCTTTCAGCTCTTGGTAACCATTCTCCTAAAGTCAGGGTTTTTCCTCTACTGGTTATTACAGCTCTTTCTATTATGTTCTGCAGCTCTCTTACATTACCTGGCCAATTATATTTTTTAAGCATTTCCATTACTGGTTGAGAAATAATTTCAATTTTTCTCCCGATTTTTGCGCTCTGTTCATTTACAAAATGATTTACTAATAATGGGATATCTTCTTTTCGCTCGCGAAGAGGCGGAATATAAATAGGGAAAACATTTAAACGGTAAAAGAGATCCTCACGAAATTTTCCTGCTTTAATTTCTTTTTCTAAATCACGATTTGTAGCAGCAATAATCCTAACATTAACTTTTATCGTTTTAGGATTTCCTATCCTTTCAAATTCTCCTTCCTGCAGGACTCTCAAAATTTTGGGTTGTAGTTCAATTGGTAAATCTCCAATCTCATCAAGAAAAATTGTTCCTCCATCAGCAAGTTCAAATCGCCCAATCTTTCTTGCAGTGGCTCCAGTAAAAGCTCCTTTTTCATAGCCAAATAATTCACTTTCAATTAAGTTTGCAGGCAATGCGGAACAGTTTACCTTAACTAATGGTCTATCACCTCTGTCGCTAATATTATGTATAGCACGGGTAAAAAGTTCCTTCCCTGTTCCTGATTCACCAAGTATAAGTACTGTAGCGTCAGTTGAAGCTACTTGTTCAACTTTATGAAGTAACTTTTTCAACGCATCGCTTTGAGTTATAATGTTTTCGAAATTATGTTGGAGTTTAATTTCATCCTGAAGATAAATGTTCTCAGCATATAATCTATTTTTTAATATCTCAACCTGCGATAAAGCGTTTTGCAATGCAGTAGCTGACTTAGTTTTTTCCTCCAGTCTTTCGGCTAGTTCTCTTTTCTTCTCTTCAATTTTATTTATCCGTCTTTTATAAAACAAAGAAGTAACTATCAGGACGAGCAAAATTACTATCGTCCGAAACCACCATGTTTGCCAGAATGGTGGAGTAATAACTATTTTTATTGATGCACCTTTGTCATTCCAAATACCATCGCTGTTAGTACCTTTAACTCTGAAAAAATATTTGCCAGGAGAAAGAGTAGTATATGTTGCAAATCTTCTCTGCGATCCAGTAAAAATCCAATCATCGTCTAATCCTTCCATCATATAAGCATACTCGTTTTTTTCCGGAGCCGCATAGTCCAGTGCAGCAAACTCGAAAGAAAAAACATAATCTTTATATGAAAGATTAATTTCACTTAATTCATAAACTGGTTTATCAAACAAAACAGGTTTATTAAATTTTTGGAACGACGTAATTACGATTGGGGGTATGTATTTATTATCTTTAATGTCATCGGGAAAGAATGAGTTAAAACCTGTTATCCCTCCAAAAAACAATTCACCGCTTCTGCTTTTATAATATGAACCACCATTGAACTCCGTATTTTGTAATCCATCTTTAATATTATAATTATTGAACAATTCAGTTTCTGGATTGAATCTCGAAAGTCCATTGTTTGTGCTTAACCAAAGATTTCCCTTATTGTCTTCAAGTATTCCGTAAATCGCATCGCTTGGTAATCCTTCTTTTGTAGAATAGTAGCTGAAAACTTCAGTATCAGGATTAAACTTATTTAACCCTCCTCCCCAAGTGCCAAGCCAGAGCATTCCCTCCTTGTCTTCATGAATAGTAAATATATAATCATTACTTATGCTGGTATGATCGCTTGGATCGGATTTATAACGTTTAAATGTCTCAGTTTTTCTGTTAAATTTATTTAACCCTCCTCCCTCGGTTCCAATCCAAATAGTACCCTTCTTATCCTCAAAAATCACCCTAACAAAATCATTACTAATACTTGAAATATCAGCGGGATTATTTCTAAAATGAGTAAATGAATCTGTTTTTTCTATGTATCTATCAAGTCCCTTCCCGTACGTTCCAATCCAAAGGTTACCGGATTTATCCTTCGTTATTCCCCTTATTTCATCATGTACTAAGCTATTTGAATTACCAGGAATATTTCTAAGAACTTCAAATTTTTCTGATTCAGGATCGAACTTGTTTATTCCTCCGCCATGTGTGCCTAACCATATAGTACCATCCATATCTTCATAGACAATTCTAACAATATCGTTACTGAGACTATTTGAAGAACCAGGAATATGCTTATAATGTTTATATAAATTGTTTACACGATCTATTCTATCAAGTCCACCACCATGAGTTCCTACCCATAAATTTCCCAGCCGGTCCTCACAAATACTCCAAATTATAGGATGACTAAGACTGTTAGGTTCATTTGGTTTATGATTATACAGTAAAAATTGCTGAGCCCCTCTGAAGACTTTTTCTATCCCACCTCCATATGTCCCAATCCACATAATTCCTGATCTATCTTTATAGATTGATCTGATTTCATTATAGCTAATGGATCTTTCATTCTGAGGATCATTTAGATAGCGGGTAAATTTATTTTTTTCAAAATCAAATAAAGTAATTCCCCCCCCATCAGTGCCAATCCATAAAATTCCTGAGTCATCTTCGTTGATGGAAAATACTTTATTATGACTAATACTATTAGTATTGTTACTATTAAATTTATAAGTCGTAAATCTTACATCTTCGTTTTTATTATTAAGTATTATCTTATTCAATCCAAGATCAGTACCTACCCATAAATACCCACGACTATCTTCAAATATAGTCCTTACAGAATTATTACTTATACTCTTTGCATCAAAACGATTATGCAAATGATGTTCAATAGTACTTTTACTATAATCACTTCGGTTTATAGTTAATTTGTCTAATCCTCCCTCGGTTCCTACCCAAATAGTCCCATATTGATCCTGAAAAACAACGTTTACAACGTTGTGAATTAAATTTGTAGAATTGTCTGATCCATGTGAAATTTGTAAAATAGAGTGGATACCCGTACTGGTATCTTCAGATAAAATTATGTTTAATCCATTGTCAGTTCCGATCCACATCGTACCTTCGTTATCTTCAATTATAGAATTAATATTATCATGACTAATTCTATTTTTATTATCAGGGTCATTAATGAAACGGGTAAATTGCTTCTTACCAATATTGTATTTATTAAGTCCTCCATTAAAAGTTCCGATCCATAGATTACCCTTCTGATCTTCATATAGTGCAGTGATATCATTATAGCTTAAACTATTTTCATCTTCAGGTTTATTTCGAATTACTTGAAAACTGTATCCATCGAAACGATTTAATCCATCTTCCGTTCCAAAATAGATAAATCCTTTCCTATCTTGTAGGATGCATTTTACAATACTCTGAGAAAGTCCTTCATCAATTGAAATATTTTCGAACTGAATTTGATCTTGCTGTAATTGTGCTTCATTAGTTATGAGCAGGATTAGGAGAAGTAGGACAGATATATTGAGATTTCTTTTTATCATGATATGTTTAAATGAATAGCAATTTTTTTAATAATTGCACATTAAAGATTAAGAAATACTAAATACACTAAACATTTAATATTGTATATTATAAACTAAAGAAACATTGACAACTTAATCAAACGAGTTTTAGGAAATTTTACAACTATAGGTTTCCATAATTATATATGAAAGTAACATCATTAAAATAGGATTTCATATCCTATATGTTATCTTCACCATAAAAATATTTTCTGCCTTAATATTAAAAAGGTAGAAATTTCCGCTTGTGGAATTGATTTGTTCCAATAATAGTCTTTCCGGTGACATTAGTAATCCTGCCTTGAACTTTAATTCCAACCTGTCCTGAAACCAGATCTGGTAATGAGAATAAGACACTGAGTAAAGAAATGAATAAAGCTTTTTCCATTTTTTACTTTCAGCATTTGAAATATACAATGTTTGGAGAGTTATGAATGGTAAACGATATTTACTTTGCAAGCCAGATCATAAATGATTTTGTGGAAACTGAAAATACCGACATAAATTGCTAACATTAAATGATGGACTCTAAAAAAATCAAGTTGATGATATGCATGTATTATATCAATCTGTAACCTCTCAGAAGAATATCAAAATCTTATCAGATATCAGTTGGTTTATAACTCTACTAATAAAATTATGTCCTTTCCCTCAAAGAATGGAAGCTAATGTGACAATCTTTTCTCAATTTCCTGTGAAGTTTTAGTTATAGATAATCCACCCAGAGCAGTGCAGCATAACGTGGTTGGTAAACTTTCTCCAACTTCATTCATTGCAGTAATCACTTCATCTAATGGGATTACAGGATCATACATCGATAAAGACATATTTGCACAACAAAAAGCATTACTCGCTGCCATAACATTCTTACCAAGACAAGGTACCTCAACTCTGTTTGCAACCGGATCACAAATTAAACCAAGCATATTTTGTATTGCCATTGCAGCTGCTGATGTTGCCTGTTCCGATGTTCCATTCATCATAGTAACAAGCGCGGCAGCTGTCATCCCTGATGCAGAACCTCCTTCTGCCTGGCATCCACCTACTTCAGCGGCAAACGTCGAATGTGCTGCAATAAAAATACCGATCATTCCAGCTGCCAACATTGCCCTTGTTATATCATCATCTGATAGATTCATTTCTTTTGCTACTGCAACACAAGTCCCCGGAAGGGTGGCACAAGCACCGGCCGTTGGGGATGCAACTATTATTCCCATAGAACTTTTCACTTCCATCATAGCCGTTACATATGGCACAATAGTATTTAATATCCCCCCATTCAAAAGTTTATTTTGTTTTTCCATATCGACAAATTTACCCGATTGAAATCCAAGAATTCGATCTTCATACTCGGTACCTGCTAATCCTTCATAAATGGATTTCTTTACTACATTGACAACTTTTTTCATTTTCTCAAAAACTTCTTTCTCGGTTATATTACCACGCTGTGATTCATAGTGTTGGGCAAGTTTCCATAACGGCCAATTTTTATCTTGGTTGAATTTGCTCATCCCCTCACAATCAAGGAACGGAACATTTGTGTCGTTGGTTGAAAGAATAGGCAGCACAGGATTTATTTCTTTAATTTCTATCACACTTACGTTTTCTAGTAATTCTTCTTTTAGAACATCATCTAAAAATTTTTGTGATTTGATCTCTACAATTTCTAAATTATTTCCTTTGTGAACTAAAACTTCATCAACGGACAGCTTATTTATTATTTCATTTTGAATCTTTTGACCATCTTTTTTTAGGTAAATAATTGTTTCGAAATAATCTCCCCTCATTGTTATAGGTATTCCATCGAGCTCAATAATTTCTATCATTCCCCCGCCTGTTGAAACAGCAACTATCTGATGCTGGTATAATTGATTGGTTAAAGTTAATTTGTACGTGTTTGGATGAGTGGTCCTGAGTTGATGAATCTTTATATCTATTTTGATACCTGTATCCAGTATGGCGGATTCGGAGTTTATTAGTTTTTCATCATCAGCATTCAAACCAAGTAAACCACCGAATAATCCCATATCTGAACCTTGACTTTTATGGGTAGTAGCTAAAGAACCATTTGTGTCAAACTCAACAAGTACTTTCTCTATTTTGTTCTTCATTACATCCCTTGCAATTTTCCCAATTCTTAATGCAGCAGCACAGTGTGAGCTTGATGGTCCACGCATTATCGGACCTATAACATCATTAAATATGCTTGGAGGAACAGACTTTAAATCATCCATTTTACTTTCTTCTACTATTTATGAGGATAAGTATCTTATTAATATTATCCAATAATCTTAATTATAACAAATCAGCAAACCATATAATTCACAAATTAATTTGATAGCTACTGTTTGTCCATCACCCTCTCCAATGTCGCCGATAAATCATTTACACATACTTGATTCCGCTTTTTGATTACCAATTAGTGTAAGATTTTGATGGAATTTAAAATGAAAATGGCTCCAAAACACATTGTCTTGAAGCCATCTAAAGAGAGCTGGTGAACGAACTCGAACCGCCGACCGGCTGATTATAAATTGGTTGACCTTCTTTTTTTATATTCTGATTTCAAACGCAAATTTATCCTTACTTCATCAACACCATCTTCTTAGTCTTAACAAAAGAACCCGCTTGTAGTCGGTAGAAATAAATTCCACTTGGTAAATTCTCTGGATACCAGGTTATTTCATAAGTGCCAACTGGCTTTTGTTCATCTATTAATGTTTCAATCTCAGAACCGAGTATATCAAAAACTTTAATTTGAACTTGAGATGATTGTGGAACAGAATACTTTATTCTAGTCTCAGGATTAAAAGGATTGGGATAATTTTGTTCTAACGCGTATGCATCTGGTAAGATGCTCACAGAATTAAGTTCATCTTCAACTGATACAACGGTTGGCGCGTTTGTAGTAAATTTAATGGCAAAGTTATCTACTAGTTCAGAAGCAGTTATAGCATAAAGTTCTTCGAATACATATTGTAATCCAATATCCTCATCATCGTTCTCAATTCCTATCGTGCTGCTGCCTGGCTCTGTGACTTGTTTGTATAGAAAAATAATTTCACCATCTCCAGTTGGAGTATTGTAATGTGCGGGATCTAATAATATCACCTCAAATGTTTCCTTATTTGTAAAATCATCCTCATGCCCCACAGAATCCCACTCAATAATAAATCTATGATTATTTATGTCAGTATAGTAAAATATTTTTCCTACTTCTTCAGGACTTGTGGAGAATAGATTATCCCAAAACGCAGCCACCATATTATTAATTGCATCTGGATGTGGTAAAGGATGATTCTGATGCGCAGTTAATGTTCCACTTCCCAATGCTGCCCAACCATCGGTACTTATTCTTATATTTGAAAAATCATTCCCGTAATATTTAAATGTGAATGGAAGTTCTACGGTTTGTGTATAATTACCATTACCACCGGGTCGGATAATTTCTGTACCGATACCGCTAATCTCAACCCAGTTATACTCAGGTGATTGCTGCCATAAATTGTCATCGCTTGAGTAGGCATAGTAACCGTATTCATCCGGTCCAGTCGGATCGTATGAAGTAGGTAATGCAATAGGTATAGAAAATGTATCTATTATAGAATAGGGATACAAACCATTTTGAGTTGAGAGCACAATTGAGTAACCAGCTAAGTAGGGGACAGGACAACTATCGCTAATTTTTACTACAAAATAATCGGATTGATTAGTAGCATTACTATCGGTTAGTATTGTTTCAAATGTACCCACTGAATCAATAATTGTTATGTATTGATCGTTACTGTGTAAAATTCCCTCTACATCTGGTGCTATATCGTCTCCTATGTTAGCAATTTTTAATATCAGGTTAACTGTTTCACCAGGATCCATACGATAATTGTTCAATGGGTTCCCATCATCATCAATAAAGTGGTCATCATATTCCAATTGACAGCCATAAACAGTTTCATTACGGTAAAATTCCCAAGATGAAGTAGTGCATGAAACATATAAACGAAATGGAATTTCGAATCCAACCGGGCATTCAGGTTTTACAAAGAATTGAAAGGGAGAACCTTGTACCGAATCACCTGTAGCAAGGTTTCCAAAACTTATCGAATCAGTTGTAATGATTTCCACTTTATTAGCAACACTATCAGGCAAGAAAAGTCTTGCGAAAACATCATATGCTGTTTGCAATCCATAATTTCTAAGAGAAAATGTAATAGTGCAGTTTTCATTGGGGTTAATCAGTCCATCATTATTACCGTCAATATCTGTTACTATTGGATCGCCGGCGGGAGCTACATTTTCTTGGTCATCAACTACTTGAATTATTCCTTCAAAGGGAACTGCATCTTTTCCTCTTACGGTTAAATCAAGTACACCATAAGTAGAAGTTAAAATATCTAATATTAGAGAGCCGCTTCCAGAAGTATTACCAATAGCATAAACACCGGGACCTGAAATACAAACCTCAGCATTTTCAACTGGTAAACCACTAGAAGAGTAAGTTACATTTACCTGTGGTTGGCTAAATCCTACTACAACAGTGTCAGTAAAGGTGACATCTATATTTTGAGGAGTATTCTTCCATATCTGCAAGCTGGGGTCTCCAAGTACACAATAAACCCTATAATGGTATTCAACCCAGTGAGTATTTCCAAGATCCATATACATTTGTAATCTGCCTCTCAATAAAGCTTCTCCAGGACTATCCATACCCTCTACAAACAATCCTGTATAAATACCCTTATCAAGTCTATTGTTACAATCAGTGTGAGAATTTGAAGTTGGGCCTATAAAAGCACAAGCACCTCTCGGTTCAAATTCAGTTCCAAGCTGCAGCCAAGCTTCTCCAAAACAATCTCCCCCATTTGCGTCGAACATCGCCACTCCGCAACCAATACTGGTTACAAATGTTAATTTTTCTCCATTGTTAAGTGTACTAACATCTGATGTTTGAAATGGAATACAAGAAGCTGACCATCCACTACTCCATCCTTCGCCCCTGTAGTTAAGAAAACCTCTTCCATCGTTAATCAAACTAATAACGTCACTTACATTCCCAGGACATGGATAACCATTATACATTGAATCTACTGCAATAAAATTTCCATCGACGAACATTTTCTCAGCAGTAAATCTCTTAGTTATGATTTGTGAGATGTATGCATCATTTGAACAAGTCAGGCCTTTTCTAAACCAATCTGGTTCAGCCATGTAAGGAGTTTTTTCATAACCAATAAATTTATTGATCATCGTTGTGAGTCTGTAATCTCCCTCGTTTGTAAATCTTCCAATCATCATTTCTGGGAAGTAATCGCCACCTTCTAACTCAACAAAATAATTTTCATAAACAAATGTAAAATCATATGAGATATATTTTACGGGTGCCACACCATCATCCCCCACAATCAATATGTGTGTCGGAGGATTAGCCCAGGTGTTATATGCATCTAAAATATGATTTTTTACTGCTTCCGGATTATTTACGGTTGCACCAATTTCACTGAATTTTGTTACGTGGATATAAGTTCCAATTTTATGTTTCCATGCAGCATAAGTCTGGAATTCAGGCTCAAATATATCCGGCATAATACAAAGCATAACATCGAAACCTAATTCATCGCCATAATTTTCTCTTTGTAATACTTCATCATAATTAAAAATAAAACTTTTATATATTTTATCGAATGAAGGTGCAATAGGTTTTTTAGGAGTTAATTTTGGATTTATCCCAATTCCTGTTCCATAATTAACACGGATTGTGATAGATGAGTAGACTTCAATTTCTTGATTGGCAGGTGAATACCTTATTGGGAATATTGAAACTCTAGCAATTCTAAAATCTCTGAAAACAGCTGGATCCTCCACAGCTGCAATTTCTTGCGGATAGTAGTTTACAGAATTATATACCTTTTCGTTTTCAATATAGTTTGATTCCGGCTGCCCCTCGATCCAACTTTCCCTGGCTGGTGGAATATTTATTCCTTTAATGATTTTAGTATCACTGGTTTCTAATACTTCAACAGAAACTGTACCCTGGTTAGGAATAGCCAGTACCTTTGCTATGTGCGGAATTGCAGGCAAACCTGCTTGAGAGGTAATTCCATCTGAACCAAGTTCAATAGAATGATAGATCTTTCCGTCAGCATTAAATTCATTAATCTGAAATCCAGGTAGTTCAATTTTAATAACTGCACCGGTAATATCATCACTTATTAGCTGAACATAGGGTTTGGAATTAGAATTGAATTTATTATCCAATGATACCCATTGGGCGAATGAAAAGGTATTAATTAACAAAACGCTAACTATAAAAAGAGTAATTTTCTTTTTCATGCGTAAATCTCCCTCTTTTCTTAAAAACTATTAGCTATATAAATTGTATAACTACATCTCATTTAAGTAATCAGCACTCATTTAAATGTAGTATTATTCAATTGAAAGAAAAAATACTCTGAGATGGAATTCAAAAATGAGTCCTGATCTTAAAGTTATATTTATTTAAATTTAGATTAAAATATATCAAAGCTCAATTCTCGTTTTTTCCCGTTTTTTATTTTTGTTTTTCGTACAAAAGTCTGAATGTATCAGGAAAGAAGAATAGAATTAAATAAATTCGTTTTAATTATTCAGTGATTGGAAATTGTTGCTATATAATATATCATTAAC
Organism: uncultured Ignavibacteriales bacterium; assembly: GCA_963714405.1. Taxonomy (GTDB): domain Bacteria; phylum Bacteroidota; class Ignavibacteria; order Ignavibacteriales; family Ignavibacteriaceae; genus JAZGGS01. The sequence continues at coordinate 451,513 of CAVQOH010000006.1, forward strand.
TTTGTTTTCAGCTTCTTTTAAATTGTGAAAAGGTAAGGCAGGTAGGCAGAAGTTCATCGCTGATAATAGTAAAGCCTTATAACTAATTTAGCTATAAGGCTTTACATTGTGAGCTGGTGAACGGACTCGAACCGCCGACCGGCTGATTGACAATCAGTCGTTATATTTGCACCATAAAGAAATCAGTTGCAAATAAAATCCCTATCAACTTTCATCGATAGGGGTTTATATAATTTGATAATTTAGTGGCTTACTTCATCAGCACCATCTTTTTTGTCTCAACAAAAGAACCTGTAATTAGTCTATAGAAATAAACTCCGCTTGGTAGTTCGGCTGCATTAAACCCAACCTCATAACTACCAACAGGTTTTTCTTCATTTACAAGTGTTGTAATTTCATTTCCCAAAACGTCATAAACTTTAAGTGTAACAAAACTTAGTTCTGGTTCCACTTGAGGCGCGCGTAGTGTTTTTTCTAATGTTTTGAATCAATTGATTTCCATTATTATCTGTGTATTAACATATTTGCACTTTGTACAATTATTGCTTATTATAAATAAATAGATTGAAGCCAACTGCCATTAATTAAATATGAGATACTAAATTAAAAAAGGATCACATATGTTAAATAAGACATTTGCATTTATTTTCTTTATACTTATTACGACTCGAATTTTTGCACAAAAAGAAGTAGTTACACCAACTCCACCAATTAATTATACGGGTAATGGAGTTAAAACAACCTATAGTTCAGAAACCTATAATACTCCAGAAAAAGGGATAGTGCTTCTTCAGTTTTGGGTAACAACGTATGAGGAACCAAAATACCTTTGGATAGTAAAACAAGCTCATTTATCAATAACACCGCCACCCGGTGCTGACATTGAAGATTACTGTATATGGTTATATAAACCAAATGAATTTTGTGTTCTTATGGATTGGCAGCCAAAATTACGTAGTTCGGGAATAACATTAAAGGGTGCTTTTGACCTAACCCAGACTATCGGAACAAATCTTACAAAGGAATCAATGGTAGATGTTGATGGAACGCAAATTGAGGTCGACGCTAGTTATCTTGAAGATATAAAAAACGATGGTTATTGGTTCATTGACTGGACTGATTATAGTGATGCCGCATCAAGTCCCACAACATTAGATTTTTACGCTAAGTGGAAATGCCCAAAGAAATGTGATTGCAAGGTTCAGGATGCATCCAATAGTTTAATGAGTGTAGAATTTGACATTTCGGGCTTCGACGTCGAATACTCTTTTTTTAATGGCAAAGTCGAGGATAAAAGTAAAACTGAACGAAAGGAAGTTGAAAAAACAGCCTCGGTATGGACCCCACCTACAGGTGAGACAAGGATCGCAGTCGTTGGGACGGTACAGGACGAAAAGGTGATGATGACCTCACGAGGTGGATCGATTGGTGGAACGGTTACACTTGAGACTGAAGAAGGGGAGGAACTCGCGGTGGTTGAGCCGGATGAAGAAGGTCATTTCGCTATAGACTTCCGTGATACTACAGCACTTACTGTTGCATCCACATTAGTTATAACCCAGCTCGACTCGGAAGGTAATGAGGAAACAAGTACAACAGTAGAGTATGAACCAGGTACCCCACCAGAATGGATAGGCCCACCCATCATCGAAGAACCGGAAGTATCATATATGGAAAATAATCAACTATATGATATTAAAGGATCTAACCTCGGTGAGCGAGCCGAAGTGATTATTATAGATGAACAGGGTGAGACTATTTTACAGGAGACTGTATCTTCCTCTATGAGTAGGACTCAATTCTACCTTGATGCACCAATTGGACCTGCTAAAATGCAGGTCAGGAATGATTTTGGTAGCACTGAACCTATAGAAACAGGTATTTATGAGTTTGATGTTTGGGCAGGTAAAATGAATCTGGTTAAAAATGAAAATACGAACATCACTGCCAACTATGACGGACTCCCGGAAGGGACAAAAATCATCTTTACTAATCTTTCTGAGAATGTGGCTGTCAGTCCGAATGGTAATGGAAAGGCTTTGCGCAATGAAATAACTTTTATAGCCGAAGAGTCAACTGGTGAGGTCTCAATGACACTAACAGCGAGGCAAGCTGGAGGTTGGTCGCTTAACTATCGGCTGGAGTTTCCAGTATTAAATTGACTGAAGTTGGGTTTACTTCCTTTGGTCCCTCCTTAATATGCGAAAGTCAGAGTTATTCTAGTTAATAATTCCTCGTGGTTTTAAGAGCACCGGTTTAATTATAGATAAGCCTCTATAAAGGAGATTAGTAAAGAAAATGAACTTAACGATTGGTAAGTAATGAAGCGGCTGATTCAGTGTAAGAAGGATATCTACTATTATTCAAATATTAATCTAGATTGAACGGCAGATCAGAGATCAGTCACTTATCCCTTTCTACTTAAAAATTTGAAAATTCAATGGGAGTGTCTAAAGTTATTGACAATTTATTCTCCCTTTGATAATGCATCAGATGCTTACTTCATCAACACCATCTTCTTAGTTTCAACATAGCTATTTGTCTGAAGTCTATAGAAATATATGCCGGATGGAAGATGCAATGCATAAAACTCAGCCTCGTAACTTCCAGCCATTTTTTTTTCATTCACAAGTGTGGAAATTTCATTGCCTAATACATCATAAACCTTGAGTGCGACAAAACTTGGTTCTGAAATTTGGTAAGCAATTTTAGTTGTTGGGTTAAATGGATTAGGGTGATTTTGGAGAAGAAAAAATTCTGTGGGATTTATTTCAATTTCAATAATATCTGAATACTCAAACTTACCATCAGTATCTATCTGTTTCAACCTGTATTTAAAAGTATCACCTCCGTAAATATTCCTATCAATGAAAGAATAAATCTTGGGTGAGTTACTATTTCCATTACCCTCAACAAATCCAAGATACTGCCAACTACGTTCGTTCACTTGCCTTAAAATATTAAAACCATAGTTGTCTACTTCGGTAGCCGTTTCCCAACTCAGAATCACTTTATCTTTAACGAAAATTCCTTCAAATTTAGATAACTCAACAGGTAATGCGTCTTCAATTGTTAAACTCACTGTTCTTCTATGGACTGGAGTTCCATTAGGTCCTTCTCCCTGAATGTTAATGGTGTAGTCCCCAGGGGTAACACTTCCAATTGTTCTAATTCTTAACCCAACGCTACCCGGAAATGTGTTTAATGAATTTCCACTCGGGAAATCTGCGACAATGGATCCAGAAGATGTGGGAGGAGTGACATTTGCGGAAAAAATAGCATCCAGTGAATACAACTTTACCGCAGGTATACTAATCGTAACAAATGTACTATCATCAATTGAAGTAGTGTTGACACCTGAGGGGGTGACCTGCATCGCAAAATCTGGAAAGTAACCGACATAACTACCAAAGTTGCCAGCTCTGAAATCTGTCCACATTGCCAGAGCCTGGTTGTTCATAGAAACAATAGCATCATAATCTCCCTGATAGCGAGGATTTCCACCACCACCACAAGTAGTACAGTTAATTTTCATTTTTACGTTAGAAATTCTCTGATTCGTTGCCCAAGTAACTCCACCATCATCCGAATAACTCGCGTAGATATATGCACTATCACTAGTTGGGGTATCCCTTGTATCCATCCACTTAACAAATAACCTACCACTTGTTATGTCGCACCAGATTGAAGGATGCCACTGATGGTTAGCAGTTGTATTTGCATCATCATTAATTAAAGCAGCAGATGACCAAGTTGTGCCTTGGTTAGTTGAATACCTGCAGAAAATATCCGGCTTATTCCCATTCCCTGAAGGAGAGTTCGAGGCATAAACGCAATACAATCTTCCACGATAAGTGCCGTTACTATTATCAGCAGCAATAAACGGATATGGTCTGGTTCGCATATTTTCTACTGAATTTCTGCCACTTACATTTGAACCAACATAGTTCGCAAAACTCTGTGCAGATTTTAAGGTGAATGAAGCACCTCCGTTTGTTGAAACATAAAAAGTATATGTGGAGGCAAATGAATTTCCTGAATTTGTAACAACATAAACTGCACCACCATCTGTTGCACCATTTGGTCCTACGCAAACCATCGCTCCGGGTAATGGACTATTAGATACATTTAATGTGGTTGTCCACGAAGTGCCGTTATCAGTGGACCTGGCAAAACCGTGCCCATTAAAGGAACTTCTCGTCATTGTAGTATAAACATAACCTGAGTAAGGACCACTTGTCTGGTCAGCAGCTAGCCAGTTTTTATCTCCGCCGAAAATTGAAGTTACAGATGAACTCCAAGTAGCTCCATTATCTGTGGAACGAAAAACTTTGCAGCCCTGAATGCCTCCAAACATTGATTCATAGTATAGGTTTCCAGAACCGTCATAGGCAGTACAAGGATCTCCATTAACACTTGTTCCAAATGGTGGAGTAGAATGAAGCCAATCGTGAGCATCATTAGTTCTCCAAGCACCATTAATATTATAAGCACCAAAATATTGCAAAGGATTATTTGGATTCTGTGTAACATGAGGTTCAGCAAAAGCAATACCGAGATTAAAATTATCAAATCCATCCGAAGTGGTGATAACATCAAGCTCGGCACTTGAATAATTAATATTTTCAATCCACTCTCGAGGTAAGGCATCAACACGTGGATTATCCCCCTGAGCGAATGTCGGAGTGCATAACATTAGCAACATTATAATCAATATTATATTAAAAGATTTGTATTTTTTTAATATATAATCTATCAATTCATAGTCCTTAATATTTGTAAAAGAAATTACAATAAAAACAATTAATTACAAATAAAAAACCCCGAAAACAAATTGTTATCGAGGTTTCTGAGAGCTGGTGAACGGACTCGAACCGCCGACCGGCTGATTACAAATCAGCTGCTCTACCAACTGAGCTACACCAGCTTTTTAAGATTGCCAAACTTATTATATTTTTTTATGCCTTGCAAGACTCATTACAACTTTTTAAGGACTAAACGAAGCATCTATTTTTTTCATTCAAATCGTTTTACTTTTCCTTAAAATTCCTGTTCATCAGAATGAACCTTAAACTGAACCATTTTTTGTCTGATCTTTTTTATTAGCTCAAATTTTAATCCTTCAAATTCGATAAGATTCTCCAGGCTTAAGTATTTTACCCGTGTTCAGTGCAATAAATCCTGCAACTGTGTTATATTCTCTGATTCGGAAGTGATATATTAAATGTTTCATTAAAATCATCTATAAACATAGAACCAAGTACATAGTATTTATCATCCGGTAACTTTGTATATTCAACTATCTCTCTTTTTAGTTTTATCTTTAATTTCACCAACAATTTCTTCAAGAATATCTTCCATAGTTATCAATCCTTCTGTGCCACCATATTCATCTGTTACAATTGCCAATCGTTCACCTCTTTGCTGCATTTCTTTTAGCACTTCCGAAATTAATTTTGTTTCAGGGATAAAATAAGCGGGACGGATTAATGCTTTAAGTGAATAATTTTTCTTCTCTATTATACTTCTGGTAAAATCTTTTGTATGAAGAACACCGATTATATTATCAATTGATCCCTGGTATGCAGGTATAAGTGAAAAACCTGTTTGAAAAATTTCTTTAATAATTTTATCTCTCTCCACCTCAAAATCAATAGCTGCCATTTCTGTTCGCGGAATCATTACTTCATTGGCTTTAAGATCATTGAATTCAAATATATTCTTTATTATTTCATGTTCAGTTTCTGCTATTGTACCGGATTTTACACCATTGGAGATTATACCTAAAATTTCATCTTCAGATGGACGTGTTTGAGAAAAGTTTGTCTTCTCTTTAAATGGTAAAAGAAATATATTACTTGCAGCTGAAAAAAATCGAACAGGATATTTGAATATCTGTGATAATGGAAAAAGTAATTTAATTGAAAACTTTCCCAATCCATTTGAAAACTTGAATCCTATTGCTTTTGGGATTAGCAAAGTAAATATTATTACAACTATAGAAACAACAATTGTGGCAATCAAATAGGAAAGTGCTAAACTATAAGTATATAAAATAAATACACTGGAAGCAGTTAGCAAAGGATACATTTTAAGATACAAAAAGTGAAAACCAAGCATAGAAGAACCGATAATTATTACAACATTAAATAATTTAATGGTTCCAAATAAATCCTCCGGGTTTTTATTAACAGAATTGAATATTAAAAAAAGTTTTTCTTTTTTTCTTTCAATTCCTCAATTTTAACCTCGCCAAAAGATGAAATGGCAATTTCTGAAGCTGTTAAAAATGCGGAAAGTGAAATAAATATGAAGAACAAAATCAGTTCAATTAAAGCGATATCCATTGATTTAGTTTAGCAAGTGACATAATTTTCAATAACTCACTATAACCCTTGTTCCTTAATTATCTTATTCAACATAACAATTAAATTTGCAGCTAAAGATAAAAGATAATTTTTTAAATTACACCTATCAAATTGAACAAGTGTATTAAATTAAGTAAACTTTAAACACATTTTAACCAATTTATTGTTTTATTTATGAGACCCAAACAAGTAAAAATATTTAAAAAGGATAAATTAAAAATTACCTGGGAAGATTTAACCGAAACATTTTTATCACTAAAGTACATGCGTGATGAATGCCCATGCGCTGGATGCAAAGGAGAGACTATCCTTTTAAAAACTTACCGCCCTCCAGCAGTAACAGTTGTAACCCCCGAAATGTATATGGTTAAAAATATAGAAGTCGTAGGCGACTATGCTATACAAATTACCTGGAAAGATGGACACAGTACAGGAATCTATTCTTGGGATTACATAAAACAACTTGAACAAGGAATGGATAATAAAAAAAATCAGGATTACAAACCTCTAATATGATATCTAAATCCGAATTAAAATATTATTCTTCCCTTTTGCATAAAAAAATTCGCAAAACGGAAAGGAAATTTCTTGTTGAAGGAAAGAAATCAGTGCTAGAAGGATTGGAAAGTGATTTTAAGTGTGAGGCAGTATTCGCTTCAATTAAATTTGCATCAGTTGAAGAAAAGACAATTGAAAAGCTTGAGAAAAAAAATATTAATGTTGTACTACTTAAAGAACTGGATTTTAAAAGGGTTTCCGATACATCAACCCCACAAGGAATTACTGCTGTTTTTAAAATGAAAAACAACCGACCGGATTTTTCAACACTTACTGAACCACTTACTGTATATTTAGAAAATATTTCAGATCCCGGAAATCTTGGAACAATAATTAGAACTTGCGACTGGTTTGGATTGCAAAATATTTTTTTTAGCGAAAAATGTGCGGAAGTGTTCAGCCCAAAAGTATTACGATCTTCAATGGGTTCAGTTTTTCATTTAAATATATTTGAAAATATTGCACTTCAACAAATCAATAAATTGAAAAATATCGGTTATGAGTTTTTATGCAGCGATCTGCAGGGAGAAAACTTTTTACAAACTAAAAAAAGAAGTAAAATACTTTTGTTCTTTTCAAATGAATCAGAAGGTCCCTCAAAGGAATTACTTTCGATATCCGATAAAAAAATAACAATTAAAGGAGTTGGTAAAGCAGAATCGCTTAATGTAGCTTCATCTGCTGCAATAATAATATCTCACTTTTCAAAATAAACTAGTTTAAAAATCATTTATTTTTTTACCCACTAATTGAACTGCAACATTTCTGCTTCGTGAGCGATTATCAAAATCAATAAAAATAATTTGCTGCCAGGTTCCTAAAGTTAAATTACCATCAACAAACGGTACAGTAAGTGAAGCTCCTTGTATAGATGCTCTAACATGCGAATGCCCATTTCCATCATGCCATGTGTTGTCATGTTCATAACTAATATTTATAGGTGCAATACGATTAAAAAAATCTGGATAATCTTTCAATAATCCAGGTTCATACTCAATAGTAGTAATTCCAGCAGTTGATCCACCTGCAAAAATAAGTACATTTCCTTCAGTAAAATGTGATTGGGAAATTACTGATTCAACTTTTGATGTTATATCCACCATTTGGCAGTTACCATTTGTATTAATGTTTATAAAATGAGTTTCGACTTCCATTTTTTCTCCTTTTTGAAGAATGAATTTCAATAGTAAAAAGCTTCTAATAAATTAGTAATATTTTTAATTCTTAACCTATTTTTATTCTGTTTATTGCTTATTTCATTGCAAGTGAGTGAACATAGAATTAACTTTGAGGAACATTAAAAGTTGTTTTTTTAACTAAATATGGAAATTTGGAATGACCTCTAAAGATTTTATTCAGCTGGAAAATAAATATGGTGCTCATAATTATCATCCTTTGGAAGTTGTAATTGATAAAGGGGAAGGTGTGTGGGTTTGGGATGTTGAAGGTAAAAAATATCTTGATTTTTTATCTGCTTACTCTGCAGTAAACCAGGGACACTGCCATCCGAAAATTATTAATGCTTTAACTGAGCAGGCAAAAAAATTGACATTAACTTCACGAGCTTTTTATAACAGCGTTTTAGGTGAGTATGAAAAATATATAACTGAATATTTTGGTTATGATAAAGTTCTTCCTATGAATACTGGAGTAGAAGGTGATGAAACCGCAATTAAACTTGCAAGAAAATGGGCATATACTGTTAAGGGAATTCCTGATAATGAAGCAAAAATAATTTTTGCAGAAGGCAATTTTCATGGTAGAACAATGGCTGCAATATCAGCATCTACAGATCCAGAATGTAAAGCAGGTTTTGGACCCTATTTACCTGGATTCGTTCTTATACCTTACAATGATATTCCATCTTTGGAAAAAGCACTTGAAGATCCAAAGGTTGCTGCTTTCCTGGTTGAACCAATTCAGGGGGAAGCCGGTGTTTTTGTGCCTGATGATGGATATCTTAAAAAAGCAGAAGAGCTATGCAGAGCAAAAAATGTTTTACTTATCTGTGATGAAGTTCAAACAGGTCTTGCAAGAACCGGTAAAATGCTAGCATCAGATCATGAAGATGTAAGACCTGATATCCTGATTCTCGGCAAAGCATTATCCGGTGGAGTCATTCCAATTTCTGCAGTTCTTGCAGATGATGAGGTAATGTTAAGCATTCAACCAGGGCAACATGGTTCAACTTTTGGTGGAAATCCTCTTGCGGGTAAAGTTGCAATGGCTGCATTAAAAGTTCTTAAAGATGAAAATCTTTCTGAAAAATCTGCAGAACTTGGTGATTATTTCAGAAGTAAAATGCAAAAACTAGTTGATGAACTTGATATCATCACACTTGTTAGAGGTAAAGGATTATTAAATGCGATTGTTATAAAACCCACAGCAGATGGAAAAACCGCCTGGGATGTTTGCGTTGAGTTAAAGAACAATGGTTTACTGGCTAAACCTACTCACGGAGATATAATACGTTTTGCACCGCCACTCGTCATAACAAAAGATGAAATTGATTGGGCAATTGGTGTTATAGAAAAAGTTCTTACAAAATTTGAAAAGGAAAATGAGTTAGTTGAAGAAAAAGCCGGTAGTTAACCGGCTTTTAAAATTTAAATCTTATACCAGCAAATCCTTTAATTCTGATTTTGTTATTGTAAATGCTGTTCTTAGCTTATCCATTCTTTCAAAAACACTATCGTAATCATTACTTTTGCAAGATAATTCTATTGCATAAGCTTCATCACCAAGATGCTGCGCACCAACTGAATAACTTGCACCTTTAATACTGTGAGCCATATCCTTTATCTTTGCCAAGTTTTTAAGATTAACGAGTTCATTCAACTTATCCAGTTTGCTGTTTACATCCTGCATAAACGATTTGAGTAATTCTTTTTCAAATTTCAGTTCGCCCATGCTGACTTTCTTTAATCTATCGTAATTAAAAACCTGATTATCATTCTGTACACTTTCAACCACCGGAGAGACTTCATACTGTTCTATTTTTAATATTTTATCAATTTTCTCAATAAGCGTATCTGCAATAATAGGTTTAGTAAGATAATCATCCATACCTGCATCAATACATTTTTCACGGTCACCTCTGAGCGCATGGGCAGTTAGTGCTATTATTGGAATGTCCGTTCTTCCGTTATCACCGCTGCGAATTTTTTGCGTAGCAGTAAATCCATCAACTTCAGGCATTTGAACATCCATAAGGATTATATCAAATAATGTTTCCTGGTTTAATTTTTCGAGTACTTCTGCTCCATTGTCCACGGCAGTTACCTTGTAACCAGCCCGGTTAAGCATTTTTATTGATACTTTTTGATTAATCAGGTTATCTTCTGCAAGAAGAACATGATAATTTGCTCTGGCAGATGAAAGATCTTTTTTCTCCTTTTTTTCCAAATCATCATAATCATTTTGTTCTCCAAATTCACTACTGCTGTAATCATCAACTTCTTCTTTAGAATGAGATTGTTCTTTAACAAGAATATCAAAATTGAAACTGCTTCCCTTTCCCTCTTCGCTTGATACACCAATTTTTCCTTCCATGAGGTTAACAAACTCTTTGCAGATCACTAATCCTAATCCTGTACCACCAAGCTGTCGTCTTTCAGAACCATCAACCTGTGAAAAGGGTTTAAATAGTTGGCTGATCTTATCAGCTGGAATTCCAACTCCAGTATCGATTATCGAGATGAACAATCTTACATTTTCGTTTTCTTCTGATCTTGTTCTTACCTTTACAGTAACAGTACCATTTTTTGTAAACTTAACAGCATTGTTTAAAAGATTTATAATTATCTGACTAATTTTTGTCTGATCCCCAACTAATCTAGTTTCTACTTCTTCAGAAATATCCTTTTTAATTGTAACCTGGTTTTCTAATGCCTTAGGATTTATAACAGATATAGAATGATCGATTATTTTCAGAAGGTTGAAATCTACTTCCTCAATTTGTGCTTTTCCTGCTTCAATTTTTGAAAGATCAAGAATGGAATTAATAACATCAAGAAGAAGTTCTGCGGAATACTTTGCACTTGATGAAAATTGCTTAAGCTCTTCCTTATTTTCATAAGCCCCAGATTCAATTAGTGTTAGAAATCCTAAAATTCCATTCATAGGAGTCCTTATTTCATGGCTCATGTTAGCCAGGAATTTACTTTTAGTAATACTTAATTTTAATGCTTTTTTCGCTAGATCTTCAGATTTTAACTTTTCTTTTTTTAATGCTTCCTCAGCCAACATTTGTAATTCTTCAGCCTTGGCCTGCTCCGTTATATCATGAATATTTCCTTCAAGATATTTAATGCCATCTTCATCAGTAACTAATCGGTTATTTAGAATAACCACAGCCTCACTGCCATCTTTCTTTTTTAGCTTTATCCTTTGATTAACAACTTGATTTTTTTCTTTTAATTCATTAAGTATTTTTACTCGCTCATCGGGATTAGCATAAACTTCTGCAACATCAATACCGGATAACTCTTCAGTATTATCATATCCAAGTATATTGGCACAGGTTTTATTTATAGTTAACCACTTACCTTCTAAAGTAGATTGAAACATTCCTTCGGCTGAGTTATGAAATATTGATCTGAATTTTTGTTCAGATGCTTTGATTGATATGTTTTTTTCAGCTATCATTAACTTCATCTTAAAATTTGTAGCGCATGCAATAATCGAAACAATACTGAGAACTATAACAAATATTACAGACTCAAACATGTTTGGCAGAAAATAAACTGCACGATCGTTAAGAAGTATTGCACCCGCAAAGACCAGGTTATAATATATTGCAACAATTATCTGATGTCTTACCTCCCAGCTTAGAAAGAGTGCAGACATAAAAACCATTAAACCTATAATGCTTGAGTTAACAAGAAGAGTCGATGGAAGCAGATATATCATCAATCCCGAAGAAACAATTATTGTAAGCAGCAGCAAATGCACCAGTAAAATTGAATATTTTTCAGCAAACCGAGCAGTTAGAAGAGCTAAAACTGTAAATGCTATAAGTGTTGATGACAAACGGATGATATAAATTTGAATAGAAAATTCTGAAAAGTATTTAATTTCAAAAATCATTGCCAGCAAACCGAAAATAGCAACCATCAACGCCATTATCTTTACAGGAACTATAACAAGCGATACAGATTTTTTTCGTACTTCTGAATAACCTTTATTAGAAAAGGGTAACTTATTTTTGAATATAAAATCCAGTATGCTGTTGCTTATTTCATTTGCCATTTTTATTCTGCTTTATATAATAGTGATCCCCCGAGGCAATAATTAGTTTATTCGTTATTTTTAACTAAATTTCTGAACAAATTATTATATCACATATAATGCCAACATGGATATACTCTATTCAATAGATTTAGCAATATTTTACTTCTTTAATCATTCCATTTCTACCGGATTATTAGATAAATTTTTTTTAATTATTACTGATGTTAGTAAGTGGTACATAGCTTACATCATACTAGCTGGTATTGCACTTATCAAAGGTGGAAGAAGAGGCAGGGTTGCAGTTGCAGGTATTATTTTCCTTATCATTTTTACTGATCAGTTTGGGCATAAACTCTTAAAAGAAATTTTTCAACGGATAAGACCATGCAATGTTTTATCAGATGTTCTAACTCCTGATGGCTGTAGAGGAAGTTTTTCATTCCCTTCTAATCATGCATTAAACAACTTTGCTGCAGCAACTTTTTTATGGAGATTATTCCCGAAATATTTATGGGCTTTTTTCATAACTGCTTTCTTAGTTTCGATTTCCAGGATTTATCTTGGTCTCCATTACCCCTCTGATATATTAGCAGGGGCAATAATAGGTGCTGCATTTGGTTATTCATTTTCACTTGCTGCACTAAAAATTGATGAATATATTAAGCAGAGGGTATCAAAAAAAATAATATGAAACTAAGTTCAAAAACTTCATTCATTTGATAAAAATTAATTTTAATTTATTATCTTACCAATAAAACTTAAAATCACACACCAGATATTTATACAAAAGGAATAACATGACAAGCGATAATAGAAGAGTGGTAATTACCGGAATGGGAGCTATTACACCAATTGGGCTCTCTGTAAACGAATTTTGGAATAGTTTAATAAGCGGTATAAGTGGTGCATCACTCATTACTAAATTTGATCCGAAAAATATTGATACAAAATTTGCATGCGAAGTAAAAGGTTTTGATGTACAAGAATATTTGGATAGGAAAGAAGCAAGACGTATGGATTTATTTGCGCAATATGCACTTGCTACTGCTAAACAAGCCATTGATGATAGCGGTTTGAATACAGATGAACTTTCAGATGAGGAAAGAAGCAGGATTGGTGTTCTATATGGAAGTGGAATTGGAGGAATGAGCACTTTTTATGATCAATCTGTAATCACCTCAACACAAGGTCCGGGAAAAATATCTCCGTTTTTTATCCCAATGATGATTCCAGATATAGCATCGGGCCAGATTTCAATCAAGTATGGCTTTAGAGGTCCAAATTATTGCATAGTTTCAGCTTGTGCAACTGCAAATAATAATATGATTGATAGCTACATGCTAATTAAGCAGAACTTATCCGATATTATTGTAACAGGTGGTTCAGAAGCTCCGATTTCAGAGCTTGGCGTTGGAGGTTTTAATGCATCAAGAGCGCTCTCCACAAGAAATGATACCCCCGAAACAGCGAGCAGGCCATTTGATGCAACCAGAGATGGATTTGTTATGGGTGAAGGAAGTGCAACACTTATTCTTGAAGAACTTGATCATGCAAAAAAACGTAATGCAAAAATTTACGGTGAAGTTATAGGGTGTGGATTATCAGCTGATGCACATCATATTACTGCACCTCATCCTGATGGGATTGGAGCAATTCTTTCAATGAAAATGGCACTATCCACAGCAGGAATTAATCCCGAAGATGTAGATTATATTAATATGCACGGTACTTCCACACCTCTTGGTGATATTGGAGAAACAAAAGCAATTAAATCATTGTTTGGTAAACATGCATATAAAATGAATTTAAGTTCTACAAAAAGTATGACTGGTCATCTATTAGGTGCTGCCGGTGCAGTTGAAGCAATTGCATCTTGCTTAGCAACTAAAAATGATATTATTCCACCTACAATAAATTTTGAAACTGTTGATCCTGAATGTGATCTTAATTATACTTTTAATAAAGCGGAAGAAAGAACTGTTAAAATAGCAATGAGTAATGCTTTTGGTTTCGGTGGGCATAACACTACTGTGCTTTTTAAAAAGTTTGAGGACTAGAAAATGCAGCTATAAATATTATTTATTCTTTATACACTCTGGGAACTCTTGTGTTTATATTAGTTAAGATTTCATATGGAATAGTTCCAGCCCATCCAGCAAGGTCTTCGCAGGTTATCCTATTCTTTCCATCACTACCTAAAAGAATAACCTCATCACCATTAAATGCACTACTTTGCTCAATATTAACAACAATCTGATCCATTGATATTGAACCAATAACTGGGTGCAATTCACCGCATAACAATACTTTTGCTTTGTTACTCATGCTTCTGAAATATCCATCACCGTAACCAACAGGAACTGTAATGGCTCTTATATTGTGATCGGCTTTCCAGGTTAATCCATATCCAACCGGTTGCCCTGCTTTAATCACTTTAAAATATACAACTAGTGATTTCCATTCTAATGCGGGTTTTAATTGAATGGTTTTTTTTATTTCTGAAGAAGGATAAACACCAAACAGCATAATTCCCGGGCGAACCATATCATAATTTGCCTCAGGAAGCTGCAATATGGCTCCAGAGTTAGCTATGTGCTTAATTGGTGGTTCAATTGAATTGTTTTCGAAATAATCTAGTACTTCATTGAATCTTTCGAGCTGGCGTTTTGTATAAGTTAAATCAGTTGATTCTGAGTTTGCGAAATGAGAGTAAATTCCTTCAACAATTATATTTTTACAGTTGTAAGCTGCTTCTAAGAATGATTTTGCATTGTAATAATGTACCCCAATTCTTTCCATACCTGTATCAATTTTAAGATGAACTACTGCTCTGGTTTTCAGTTGCTTTGCAGTTTCATCTATCAATTTTAATTTTTCTATTGATGAGGCAGTAATTACAAGGTTGTTTTTTAAGAACAAAGGAATTTGATTTTCCCATACTCCTCCTAAAACCAAGATTGGTAAAGTAATTCCTTGTTCTCTAAGAAGTATTCCTTCTTCAACAACGGCAACCCCAAGATAGTCAGCTTGTAATTTTTGAAACAAATGTGCTAGTCGCAGTAAACCATGTCCATATGCATTTGCTTTAAGGATTGGCATAACTTTAACATTCTTTACATAGTTTTTTATATTGTTAAAGTTATTCTCAAGTATTTTTAGATCTACTTCCACCTTTGTTGGGCGGATTATTTCGTTTTCGCTGATAGTTGGATGGTTTAAATAGTTATTCATGAGGGATAAAATAATTTGTAATTCGTAACAAAGATAAAGTATTACATTTTGAATGAAAAATTTGAAAATAAATCTACAGAATATGCAACAGAGGAAAATACAGTTTTATTTTTATATGTTTAAAAAGTAGTTCACTTTTTTAGTGCGAATGATTCTTAATAATTAAAATATGCTTAAAATTCTCGAACTTTGCTTTTCACCCGATTATGGTGGATTGGAAATCCATATGAGAGATTTCTCTTTATGGTTAGCTAAAAAGTCAGATTGCAAATTAATCATTGCTGTTAGTGAAGGTAGCCGCTTACAATATAGTTTAAAATCTTCAGATGTTTTAATTAAATCTCTTCCCAAAAAACAGAATAATTTATTATCAAAATCTAGAATACTGGCCAATTATATTGATGAAAATCTAATTGATGTTGTTCATGTGCACTGGAAATATGATTTATTTACAGTTGCTTTGGCAAAAAAGTTTTCAAAAAGAAAATTCAAATTTGTACATACAAGACAAATGAGCCTACCGGGTAAAAAGTATGACCCCTATCATCGTTTTATTTATAACTCTATTGATTGTTTTATTGCAATAACCAAACTAATTTCAAAACAGGCTGAAATGAATTTACCGATTCCCAGAGAAAAGATAAAACAAATCTATTATGGAGTTAAATTACCTCCTGAAATTAATAAGGCAGATATAGTTAAATTAAAAAAGCAATTTGCAATTAGCGGTGAATTTGTTGTAGGACTTGTAGGAAGAATATCAGAATTTAAAGGACAGCATTTGCTTTTAGAATCAGTTAATAATCTTAAGGTAAAAGGAGTTTTTATTAATGTAGTAATTGTTGGAGAGCCATTTGATCTAAAATATTTTAATAAACTTAAAAATTTTGTTGATGAAAATAATCTTTCAGAACAAGTTAAGTTTTTAGATTTTCATCCAAATCCATATGAATTGATGAACTGCTTTGATACACTTGTCTTAACAACAAAAAGGGAGACTTTTGGTTTAGTATTGATTGAAGCAATGCATTGCGGAATTCCTGTAATTGGCAGTAATGCAGGCGGTGTTCCTGAAATTATTGATGGTGGTATCACAGGTCTTCTTTTTGAAAGCGGTAATGCAGAGTCTCTCTCCGATGAAATAATAAAACTGTACAATGATAAAAAATTCAGACAAAACATTGCTTCAAATGGAAGAGAAAAAGCAATAAAGAAATTTAATGCCGAATTACAATATGAAAAAGTCTTTCAGGTTTTAAATGAATTATAGTATTGATCATAACTAGAATTTAATTTTATTTATAAGTTTGAATTTCTAATTAATCTTTTTTCAGGAACAAAAATGAAACTATTTATTGTTGATGCATTTACAGACATCGTATTTAACGGCAATCCTGCAGGTGTTTGCATTGTTGAAAATCAAATTACTGATGAACTGATGCAAAACATTGCTATGGAAGTCAATTTATCCGAAACTGCATTTATAAAAAAGGAAGGTAAAGATTTTTCACTGCGATGGTTTACTCCCGAATCTGAAGTTCCATTATGTGGTCATGCCACTTTGGCATCAGCACATATTTTATGGGAAGAAAATTTTGTAAATAAATCTTCAATAATTAATTTTTTAACAAGGAAAAGTGGTTCATTAAAAATTAAATATGAAAATAGTAAAATAGTAATGAACTTCCCTCAAAAATTTGTTAATACATCTAGAAATAATGATGCTGTTCAAAATGCTCTGGGATTGAAATCCATTTATATCGGTAGTGATGAAACAAATTATTTAGTTGAAGTTGAAAGCGAGACGATAGTGAAGAATTATAAACCCAATTTTAACCTGTTAAAGCAGTTAGGTAAAAGCGTTATATTAACAGCTCATTCAACCAACAAAGATTATAATTTTGTATCAAGAATGTTTGCACCAAATTTGGGTATAAATGAAGACCCGGTTACTGGTTCCGCACATTGCTATCTTGCAACCTTCTGGAATAAGAAATTTAATATAACAAAACTGATAGGTTATCAGGTTTCTCACAGACCAGGCATTGTAGAGTGTGAGCTCTTAGAAGATGAGAGAATATTATTAAAAGGAATTGCAAAAACTGTTATTAAGGGGAAGTTATTTTTATAAAAAAATGATTTTAAAATTTCGTCTGAAAGTAACAACAAAAAGTATTTATATTCCATGTTAAAATTAATTTCTAAACTGGCTCTTGGATTGTTAGGATGGAAGCTTGAAGGCGAGCTTCCGGAAATTGATAAATATGTTTTAATTGGCGCCCCCCATACAAGTAACTGGGATTCTGTCTTTGGTTTTTTAGGCGCAGGAGCAATTGGATTAAGATTTAAGTGGGTTGCCAAACAATCTGTTTTTCCTGGCCCATTATTACCTCTATTAAAAATTTTTGGCGGGATACCTGTTGATAGAAGCGTTCGTTCTTCTGTTATCAATAAGATGGTGAGATTGTTTAGCAACCGTAAACAATTTGTACTGGGTATTATGCCCGAAGGTACCAGATCAAAAACTGATTTTTGGAAAACCGGCTTTTATTACATTGCAACAGGAGCAAATGTACCTATTGCATTTGCTTTCCTAGATTATGGCAGAAAAAGAGTGGGTATTGGTGATATAATTCTTCATCCAAGTGGAAATATTGAAAATGATATGAAAACCATAAATGAATTTTATAAAAATATAAAAGGAAAACATCCCGAGAGACAGGGTAAAATTGAAGTTAAACCCGCTAAGTAATTGTATAAATATTTTCTGCTACCAATACTACTATCATATTCGTTTTATACTACCTGCTTTAAGATTGAAAAACAAACTATTTATCACATCTTGTTTTAGTTTTTTAATTATTTCTACTTTCTATCGAATACTTACCTATTTTGTATAGTTAATTAATAATAAATATTCAGGATAAATATGATTACGTTTGAAGAAATTGGAATTGAGAAAAAATTTTTAAAAGCAATTGAAGAACTCGGATTTAAAACTCCAATGCCTGTTCAAGTTGAAGTAATTCCTCATCTTTTGAGCAACGAAGCAAAAGATATAATCGGGCTTGCACAAACAGGAACAGGAAAAACAGCTGCATTCGGTTTACCGCTACTCCAAAATACTATTACATCTAAAAAACAAACTCAGTACCTAATACTTGCTCCAACCAGGGAACTTTGTCTTCAAATTGCGGATGACTTAAGAAGTTTTGCTAAATATAGCGAAGACATAAAAGTAGTTGCAGTATTCGGCGGGACAAGCATGGATAGACAAATATCCCTATTAAGAGGAGGTGCTCATATCATTTCTGCAACTCCTGGCAGACTGCTTGACCTAATCAATAGGAAGAAAGTCGATATTTCTAAAATTAAGATTGTTGTGTTAGATGAAGCAGATGAAATGTTAAACATGGGATTCAGGCAAGAATTGGAATCAATTTTAAGTGAAACTCCTGCAGAGAAAACTACACTGCTTTTTTCAGCAACTATGCCAAAAGAAGTTCGTAAAATTGCCGATAAATTTATGCACAATCCTTTGGAAATTACAATCGGTAAGCAAAATGTAGGCGCTGAAAATGTAAAACATATTTGCTATATGGTTCATGCAAGAGAAAGATATCTTGCTTTAAAACGAGTGGTAGACTATCATCCTAATATTTATGGTATAGTTTTTTGCCGCACTCGAAGGGAAACCCAGGAAGTTGCAGATAAACTTTTAAAGGATGGGTACAATGCTGATGCGTTGCACGGAGATCTTTCCCAACCGCAGCGAGATACTGTTATGAAAAAATTCCGTATTAAGCACTTAAAACTCTTAGTAGCAACGGATGTTGCAGCACGTGGATTAGATGTAGATGATTTAACACATATAATAAATTACAATCTTCCTGATGAGTTGGAAATTTACACTCACCGTAGTGGAAGAACCGGGCGTGCTGGAAGAACCGGAACTTCAATTGTAATAGCTAATCTGAAAGAAAAAAATAAGATTAAACTCATAGAAAAAAAAATTGATAAAAAGTTTGCCTTCCCCACTCTTCCTATTGGAAAAGAGATTTGCGAAAAACAATTATTCCATTTGATTGACAGGATGGAAAAAGTAATTGTAGATGATACACAAATTAAATCCTTCCTTCCAAACATCTATAAAAAATTAGAATGGTTAGACCGGGAAGAACTAATTAAAAAATTTGTATCCGTAGAGTTTAACCGATTCCTTGATTATTATAGAAATGCACCTGATTTAAATGAACCTACTGATTCCAGACGTTCCGGCGGAAAAAAGACGGCAATGGCTGGATTTGTAAGATTCTTTATTAACCTTGGTAGAATTGATGATCTAAAACCTACTACAATAATTGGTTTAGTTAATGATTTCACAGGTGTACGAGATATAAATATTGGTGAGATAGAAATTTTAAAAAGTTTTTCTTTCTTTGAGGTAGATGAAAACTATTCAACAATTTTGTTAAATGCATTTAAAAATAAGGAATATAAAAAAAGAAAAATTGTTCTTGAAGTTGCATCAGGCAAAGGGCCTGCAAATAAAAATAGAAAGAAATCCGGAAAAGAAAAATATGGAAGGAAATCAGAAAAGTCCTTCAGAAAGAAACGAAAGATAAAATAGATGCCGAACAATAAAGGTGAATTATTGATGAAGGTGATTCGAACTTATAAACTTTCGGATGATACAATTATAGGAATTGGTTTAGTAGGACCTGAAGATGAAAATCGGTTAATTAGTGGATTCAGAAAATTATCCGATAAATCCAAAATGTTTCGCTTTAATTGTGGTAAGGCTGATCTTACAAAGAAAGAGAGAGAATATTTACTGAATGTTGATAATGTTAATCACTTTGCAATTGGAGCAGTAGATTTAAGTAAATCCTATGATGTTGGAATAGGTTTAGCAAGGTATATTAAAGATAAAAACGATTTAACAAGAGCAGAGGTTGCAATTACAATAATTGATGAATATCAGGGAAATGGCATAGGAACATTTTTATTCAAAGAACTTATTAATTATGCTGCCAAGAACAATATTAAAATATTAACGGGTTATATCTTGAAAGAAAATGTTAGGATGATGAAAATTTTGAGTAAATACGACTGCGAAACCAGGGAAGATTGCGGAAATCAATATTGCATTTTTATTAAAGTACCATAAAATTATAATCCCTCCCCCATTCACTTTTTTTAAGTGAGCAGATTCAATATTAATTGTTCAACTTTTTCTTAAATTACTTTCATTAAAAATATTTAACGGAGTAACTATGTACGGATTAGAAATAGGAAGAATCTTACACATAATTGGTGTGGTATTCTGGATCGGCGGTGTTGCATTTGTAACAACTATAATCATTCCAGCAATAAAAAAGTTTAAATCAGCAGAAGAAGGAATTGAATTTTTTGAAAAAGTAGAACACAAATTTGCGTTGCAGGCAAAAATAACAACACTTGTAACTGGTTTATCCGGATTTTATATGATTTCAAAATTACATGCCTGGGAAAGGTTTTTATATTTATCCTATTGGTGGATGTGGGCAATGGTAATTGTATGGTTAATCTTTACATTAATGCTATTTGTAATTGAACCCTTGTTTTTAAAAAAGAGAATGATGGAAAGAGCAAAAACTGATCCGGAAGGAACATTTAAAAAAATGCAAAAAATGCATTTACACTTACTTTGGTTATCGCTGTTAACAATAATTGGTGCCCTTGCAGGCAGCCACGGTTGGTTATTCTTCTAATTCAAAATAAAATAAACTGAGATTATTAATGGCTAAGAAAAAAACATTTAAAGTTGCATCTGTTCAGGATTCACCTGTATTCTTAAATAAAATAACCACCGTAGAAAAAGCTTGCGAGCTTATCGCAAAAGCAAGTGCAAAAAGCGCAAAGCTTGTGGTATTTCCAGAAGCATTCATATCAGCTTACCCCGATTGGGTTTGGATCGTTCCTCCTTATAAGAAAGACATTCTTGATGAAATGTATTCAGAACTGCTAGAAAATGCTGTGTCAATACCAGATGATGTTACAAAAAAAATTTCCGCAGCAGCAAAGAAAAATAAAATATACGTAGCAATCGGTATTAACGAAAGAAACACTGAAGCTAGTAATTCAAGTATGTTTAATACACTGCTCTATTTTGATGATAAAGGTAATATAATTGGTAAACATCGTAAACTTATTCCAACTGGTGCTGAAAGATTAGTCTGGGCTCAGGGTGATGGGAGTACATTAAATAGTTTTAATACAACTTTTGGAAAGCTTGGTGGATTACTTTGCTGGGAAAATTTTATGCCTCTTGCAAGGAACGCAATCTATTCTTGGGGAACTCAAATCCATGTTACTCCAACCTGGGATTCGAGCGAACAATGGCAAATTAGTATGAGGTATATTGCCAGAGAAGGTGGGATGTTTGTTATCAATAGCTGCCAGGCAATTCATATAAAAGATATTCCTGATAAATTTGAATTTAAAAAATACTATCCTGAAGGAAAAGAATGGTTAAATCCTGGTAACAGTTGCATAGTAAATCCGAAAGGACAATTTATTGCAGAACCACTTGAATCAAAGAAAAGTATTATATACGCTGATATTGATCTGGATTTAATACCTTCAAGTAAATGGATTTTTGATGTAACTGGTCATTATGCAAGACCCGATGTTTTCAAATTCTCTATAAATAGAAATCCAAACAATAGCTTTTAACAAGAATAATTTTGCTTAATTGAATCACTCATTTCTAAAAATATTTTTATTTCATTTAATTGCGTTTAATCCTCTTTTTGCACAAACTGTTAGTGAATCTTATACAAATACTCACGAAATTACAGTGTTTGATGGTTACGATTGGATTAAAACCGATGTTACCGATTCACTAGTACTTACTCAATTAAATAGCGACTCTCTTTACTTTGAATTTTATTTATATCACACAAACTGGCATAGCTGCTATATGGACGGCGTTGCAAAGAGGAATGACTCTATTTATGTATACACAGAATTACTTGATGGAGACAATGAAATGAGTATATGTAAGCTACATATTTTAAAAACAGAAAAAGAAATTATATTGAAAGATATTGATAACGGCTGCCGTTTAAGGTATTGTGGAATACGTGGATATATAAATAAAATTTCTTTTTCCAGAACTTAATGTTATAATACTTAACATAGATATGAAAGAATATCTTTATCACGTATTTAATCCAGATGATCCTGATTTAATTTCAGTAATTGATGAACTCCCTTTATGGGCTGCTCCATTTGGAATTGCACTTCTCAATAATATAATTTTAAAACCAAATCTTACGTTTTTGGATGTTGGTTGTGGATTAGGATTTCCACTTATTGAAGTATCACAACGCCTGGGAGTCTCTTGCAGGGCTTACGGAATTGATCCATGGAGAGCTGTTCTTAAGCGTGTTCAACTTAAAATTAATACTTACAATTTGAAAAATGTTACTGCAATACAGGGAGTTGCAGAAGACTTACCTTTTTCGGATAAATATTTTGATCTTGTTGTTTCAAATAATGGTATTAACAATGTGCAGGATATTCAAAGATCTATCAATGAATGTTCAAGGGTTTTAAAAAAAGGAGCTCAGTTTATCATCACATTAAATCTTGAAGATACGATGATAGAATTTTACAATGCTTTAGAAAATGTATTACGAATAAATGATCTTTTGAATGAAGTGAAAAGTATGAGGCAGCAAATCTATTCAAAACGTAAACCCTTAGATGAAATTAATAAAAACATCAGCGAAGCCGGTTTCAGGATCATAAATAATATTCTCGATAGTTTTACCTTAAAATTTATTGATGCAAATTCACTTTTTAATCATTCTCTAATTAAGTACTGGTTTTTAGATGGATGGAAGAATATTCTAAATAAGAATGATTTAGAGAAAATATTTGATGATTTAGAGCATGAACTAAATATTGAAGCAAAGAATAATAACGGAATAGCTTTAACAATTCCATTTGTTACAATTGATTGCAGGAAAAAATAAAAATGCATCAATTATACTTTAAAACTAACAGTGAGTGGAGAAAGTGGCTATCCAAGAATCATAGCAAAGTAAAAGAAGTATGGCTGATATTTTATAAAAAAGAAGCAAAAAAACTTTCAATTAATTACGGTACCGCTGTAGAAGATGCGCTTTGTTTTGGATGGATTGATAGTTTAATAAAAAAAATTGATGACAAAAGGTATGTGCGTAAGTTTACTCCAAGAAACATAAAAAGCGTCTGGTCTGATTCAAATAAAAAGCGAGTGAGCAAGGTAATTAAAGAGGGAAGGATGACTGAATATGGATTGGAAAAAATTAATATTGCCAAAAAGAACGGAAGCTGGAATAAAAAAATTAAAACTCCAAAAATTTCCTACGAAGTTCCAAATGATTTTATAGCCTTGTTGGATAAAAATAAAAGAGCAAAAATTAATTTTGAAAGATTAACGCTTTCTCATAAAAAGCGATATTATTTGTGGATAAATATTGCAAAGAAGAAAGAAACAAGAGAGCTAAGGATTAAGGAATCAATTGAATTGCTCAGTAAAAACAAAGAACTTGGATTAAAGTAATATTCACTTCCAATAAACTTAGTCTGATTCACTTTTTTCAAAGTTTATTACTTCAATTTCTCCATGCTGATTATAAATGCTATTACCATTAAGTATCCACTCTTCAAATCCTCCTTCCAAATTTAAAACTTTTTTAAACCCCATTCCTGTTAATGAATACGTTGCTAAAGCACTTCTCCCTCCGCGTTTACAATAAATAATAATTTCGGAATCAGGATTATCAGTTATCTTCTGAATCTTGAATTCCAGGAATCCGCGTGGAAGCCAGATAGCATTTTTAATATGTCCTGCTAAATATTCTGCTTCAGTTCTTACATCAATTAAATAATATGATGAATCTGTTTCAATTTTTTCTTCCAGTTCTTCAACAGTAATTTTTACAATTTGAGAATCAACGCTCTCAAGAATTTGTTTAACAGTTATTAATTGAGCTTGTGAGGATGAAAAGAAGAATATTGCCATGACAACCATTAGTGTTTTGTGCATTATTTCTCTCCCTGTTTTTCTAAAATAAAATTTTGTGATTGAAATAATAATATTTTTAATGCAAAAACACCATTATCTGATAATGTTATTAATCATTTTCCATATGAAATACGGTTTTAACATTGTTCGATCAATGTGAAAAATTTTCAGCCCTGTCAGATAAATCTTAATGCATCAATTTCATAAAAACCTTTATTAATATCATATTTCCCAGTTCGGATTGCTTTGGGTATCAAAAGCACAATATATTACCACTTATCATTGTAATATTCTTTTAGAATAGTTACAATAAATTCATAAATATTTTTATGTTAATTTTCAGTTGATAAAATTACCTTCAATTCTATTGGTAGAAAAATGGTAAATCAATACTCTTCTAAAAATAATAATTCAAAAATTGGAAAAACTTTCCGCAGTGATTTACACAATGTAAAGATTAAAGATGATTTTAAAGGCGAGTATAAGGATTTAAAAGAATATTTTCTTACAGATGAAAGAAAAGCTAAACTTAAAACAATTGGGAGATTTAAGAAATTTTTTGTACTACCATGGTGGTTGCTTAAGGCACTCTACTTTAAGTTAACCCCGTTTAGAAGATTATTTTTAATTATTGGAATTGTATTTTTAATTATAGGTGGTAAAACAGGATATGATTCCGATGCTAACTCTTTTACATTGGATCTCACAGCAATTTTAAGTGGTTTTATTTTCCTGTTTATAATTGCTTTAGAATTGAAAGATAAACTTCATGCAAAAACTGAACTTGAAGAAGGTAGAGCAATTCAAAAGGCATTGATGCCAACCAGTAAACCAGAAGTGATTGGTTGGGATATTTGGCTTTACAGCATACCAGCAAATGATGTAGGCGGAGATTTACTTGATATAGTAAAATTAGAGGGCGATAGGTATGGAATTTCTATAGGTGATGTTGCAGGGAAAGGATTAAGTGCCGCCCTTTTAATGGCAAAACTGCAGGCAACTATAAGAGCTCTTGCACCCGATTATACTTCCCTATCAAAGTTAGGTAAAAAAATTAATGAGATTTTTTATAGAGATAGCTTGCCAAAACTTTTTGCATCATTAATTTATATTGAAATTGAATCAGGTAATAGTATAATTGATATGATAAACGCCGGTCATCATCCACCTTTTATTATAAAGTATAACACTATTACCAAGCTTGAAAAAGGAGCTCCAGCTCTTGGAATATTACCTGTGTGGGAATATGAAGATAAAAAATTTGAATTTACAAAAGGTGATATTCTTATTGCATATTCTGATGGCGTGACTGAGGCTCAAAATGAAAATGGTGAATTTTTTGGTGAAGAAAAACTCACAAATATTTTAAAAGATATAAAAGAATTAAGCAGTGAGCAAATTGGTAAAAAACTGAGTAGGGCTGTTGATCAGTTCGTTGGAAATGCTAAAGTACATGATGACCTTACCATTGCAGTTATTAGAAGACCTTAGTTAAGCGGTCACTCTTTTCTTGCGCAAAATAGATAAAGTCAAATTTGTTTTGAAGTATTTAAAAATAAGAAGCCCGATAGGGTGGCCCCTATCAGGCTTGGCTCTTATGATCTGAATGCTTGGGGGAGAACATTCAGAAGAACCGATTCAAATATAGTTAGTAAATTTTAATAGGTCAATACCTCAAAATATAATTCTTCAAAATTTCAAAAACTAAATGAAAAACTGTAAATTATTTTAACAACAGCATTTTTTGAGTCTTTTCATATATCCCGGAATTCATTTTATAAAGGTATAGACCGCTACTCAAATTACCGGAATTGAAACTAACCTCATGAACTCCTGCCGGTACAATTCCATCAACTAAAGTTTTCAACTCATTACCTAACATATCATAAACTTTAAGTGTTACATATCTTGCTTCAGTTAATTGATAACCAATCGTTGTTGATGGATTAAAAGGATTCGGATAATTTTGAAAGAGTAAAAATTCCTCAGGTTTGTATACATCATCCTCTGCAATTGTTATTGTGGAAGAATCAGTAACCAGGGCTATCCATGTACTCCTATTCACCATTATGCAATCGTGTCCAGATAGGATAAATTTTACCTTCCCAGGCATCAATATTTGTGTAATCACCAAAAAATACATGAGCTGGTTGGAGTAAAAGAAGTTTCACTCACTTTGAAGTTTTCAAATGTGCTTCCACCATCTGTAGATTTTGCAACATAAACATCCGTTGCACTGATCCTGTTGTATTTCTTCTATCATAAAACACAAACCATAAATGTCCTGTTGATTGATCTATAGTAGACCACACAAAAAATTGATGTCTTGTTGTGATTATCATCATTAACTCTAGCTGCAGAGCTCCATGTTGCTCCACCGTCTGTTGATTTAGATAAAAATATATCCGTGTCAGTAGTCCCATTTCTCTGATCAGACCAGCAAATATAAATATTTCCGTTATATGGTGACTCGCTTATATCGCACATGGTTATAGGCAAACCGTTACATCTGTAGATCCCGGGAATATCAAAAGCCCAGCCACCAGGAATATCAGAAACAAAAATATCTGTTCCCCATGTATCTCCGCCGTCAGTTGATTTATCAAAAACTAATCCAGCAGGACCAGCCCAGCTTACATAAATTTCACCGTTTGGTCCAACACATGGAACAGCACCTTCAGTTGTGTTATCATCATCAATGCAATTACCACTTACATCACTTATTACTATGGGATTACTCCAATTTTCACCTTCATCAGTTGATTTGGAAAATCTGATTCGGGAACTATCGAAGGATTTGAACTCCCATAATCATCAAACTCAGTCCAGGTTACATAAACATTTCCCCTGTAAGGTGATTGTGTTAAGATCAACTGCAAGCCATTCTTTATCTTGAACCTGTGGTTGAATGTTTTGTCCGATACCTGCGCCATCATTCCAGGTTTGACCGTTATCAGTTGATTTTTGAACAACTATTCTATCAATCCACCATCCTGTACCAGGATTTGAAAGATGAGCATAATAAAGATTGCCGAGTACTATCAAATAAAACTACAGGATCGCCCCAAACACCAAGCGTGGAACTCATGGTTGATTCATCCCATGTATTACCGCCATCAGTTGAAAAATAAAAATTATTTATATTTGCACCACCTGCCAGAATATTAGGATTTAACCGATTGATCGCAATAGTAACTTCATTATGATTATTATTACTGGGATGATCAACCCTGATATTCTGAAATTGCGAAAATGAATTTGATGAAATAAAAATAATAATTAATACAATAAGAGTACTGAATTTTTTCATACTCAACTCCTGCTGATATTTAATAAAGTAATTTCTTTACAAGAAGTAATTAAAACATTCAGTCATAATCAAACTATAAATTTATTCTTTAATAAGTTTATTCTTTTCCCTTCCCCCCTTTTTCATAGGATCATCCGGGTAACCCAGCTTTTTCCAATCAAGGAAGTTATCACCTTTTTTTCCGTGACAGTTTGTACATTTAAGAGCATTTTTTGAACTCATTACCATATGATTTATTGGCCAGTACATTTCAGTTTCAATAAAACCTACTTTTCCTGAAAATTGAAGATTAACTTTTTTCATTCCAAGTTCTGAAGATTTATTCCAATCGAAAGTTTTCCAGTAACCATCTTCACCATAAAGTTTTGGAATGATAAGATAATTATTTTCAGAATCGTAGGGTTGTTTTCCACGCATAACTTTAAATGGTGAAATTTTAGAGTCTATATCAGAAATACTTCCATTTAAAAAATTCAGCTTTACAATTTCTTCGGGATTTATTCCACTTCCAATCTCATAATATTCTGCAGTTCCATTATGCCAATAATATTCCGGTCTGACATTCACTCCCCATCTAAACTCACCTTTTAATTTGTTATAAGTTTCGTTGCCAATTGAATCCACTTCGTTCTCTCTTTGTTCACCAGCTTTAGACCAATCCCACCAGGTTTTTGTGGGTTCTTCTCTTGCAAATGTTGGTATATGGCATGTTTCGCAAGCAACTGATATAAAGTGTTTATTCAAAAGTTCTTTTGCATGCGGATCTTCACCATGACAACCTGAGCAAGAAATTAGTTCTTCGCCTTCAGCCATTGATCCATGGCTACCTCCGGCAATATCATGTTCTGAAGTTTCATGGCAATCTATACAATTAAAATCCATTCTGCCCATATGAATATCTATTTCTTCAGATGGATTGATTAAGGATTCATCCATATCACCATGTTTAACACCTGTTCCGCCGCCACCGTTAAAATGGCAGCTGCCGCAATTTGTCCTTGTTGGTAAACCCACATTTTGCGCCACAAAAAGCAGATCAACATCTTCTTCAGGTAGACCCGCTCCAGTTGGATTTTTTTTGTAAGTTCCCGTTTGATCGTGGCAAACAAGGCAATCAACATTTTCCTGAGCTTTAAAATCAAAGTTTTCATCGTTCCAGCCATAACTGATATGGCAGCTTGTGCAACGCGGCCAGTTTGAAGGAACAGCAATGCAAAAGTTATTAACAAAATTTTGTTTGCCTCTTGATAGTTGATGAGGAAAGACTATCTGCTAAATTATTTCCCTGCCAATTCCAATGACGCGTTTTCATAATTTCCTCAGCAGCAGTATCGTGGCACATTAAGCATTCTTCGGTTACTTCTTGCGGCGTTTCGAAGGGACCGGAAACATTTTCTTCATGATCCTGCGCAAGATTGTAATTGACCAGAATTAATGTAAAAACTACAATAAGTAAAAATTTCATCTTTTATTACCTGTTAAATAAATAAGATACTTCTTAAATTTAACTACTTTTTACATTAAATTAACAGTAATCTATTATCTCCACTTTAAGAAAATATTGGCTTTTAATTTGTTTAGTGAAATGAAATGATTTTCTAAAAATTTAAAGTTTGGTGATGCTCAATTTAAGATTTGAAAATACTTCTGCAATAAACATTGAATCGTTAGTATTTAAACATAGTATATTACTGATATTGTTCATTTTATTTTCATTCACTTCCATTTTTGCTCAAAGTTTCTCTTCATTATCGAGTTCAAAACACAAATACGTTTCACCATTTTACAGATTTAATAATAAAATAAATTTATATCTGCATAATGATCGCCACTTAAATTCATCATTCTTCAATCATATAGATAATATCAAATTAGAAAAAGCTTGCCCACCTGTATTCAAAAATGAAGAAAGACAATTGATAGACGGTACCTATTGGCGAACTAATACTGAAGTGAATAATACAAGATTGCTAACAGTATTTGGAGGAATTTTAGCTGTTGATTTGATTGCATACATATATCAGCGGGATGTCTGGTATGTGGAACCGACCACAAATTTCCACACTGTTGAATTTGCTAAAGATATGAGATCATGGCAGTTTATGGATAAGATTGGACATTTTGCAGATGCATATTTTGTCAGTGACCTTTCTTCTAAACTTTTCCGTTGGTCGGGTTTATCTGGCAATTCTTCTGTTTGGTATGGTGCTTTAACTGGATTTTTATGGACACTTCAAATTGAATTATCTGATGGATTCATGCAAGGCTGGGGATGGAGTTGGGGCGATATGATTTTTAATACTCTGGGTTCTGGTTTTTTTGTACTCCAACAATATTTTTATGATGAACTTGGAGGATTACATCCTAAAATCAGCTGGCATAAATCAGATGCCTGGAAAGAAGGACGGTACTACAGAAAAATTACCGCACCAATTGAAGATTATGAAGGAATCACTTTCTGGTTATCTATAAATCCACACCACTATTTTCCTGATTCATGGAAACAAAGCTATCCTGATTGGCTTGCGCCTTTAGGATTAGCAGTTGGTTATAGTTCAAAAGAAGTAGCAAGTAATATAAGAGGCGGATACAACGAAGTTTTCATTGGATTAGATATCGATTTAAGAAAAATTCCTTTATGGCGAAGATTCTGATGTAATGAAATTTATTAAAAGTGAAGTTAATTTTTTACGTTTACCTTTACCAGCAATACGTATCTCTCCAACAGGAATATGGTATGGCTTTTATTTTTAAATCAACATTCAACATATAGTAAATTTTCAATTTTAATCGTTTCAATCAACTTACTTTTAGGAGGAAATCATTTTGAGAAATATTAAAACATTGAAAAGTTGTTTCGCATTAATTTTAATTGCATTATTCTTTACTGGCTGCCTTTCTACAGAGTATAAAGAATACAGGTTTAATCTTAATGAAGATGGCACAGGAAGCGGATCCGTAACATTTTATAATCTTATTTCAATTGATGATGAAGAAAAAGATGTTTCATTTAAAGATTTTGGTGAGCTTGTTTCTGACTACTTAGAAGGTACGAGGTTTGAAGAAGACAATCCCGGTTATACAGTAACTAGTAAAGAAATTTATGAAGAGAACGGTGGATTAAATGCCAAAGTTGAATTTACATTTAATGATGTAAGCTCAATTGGGTTTTATAAATCAAAAAATTGTGATTGCTCACCATTATTTTACTACATGGGTGATTTTGGAGAAACTTATTCTGAGAGCAATGGAAATTATTTAGGATTAAACGATGAGTTTCCAATGATTGAATGGGATGCCGGAAGTAAAGAGTTTTATCTGAAAACAATTGTGCAGGAAGAACTTGAAGGTTCCCGCAGTTTACTTTCTCTTTATCATTCCTGGAAAGAATCAAAATAAAAACCATTCATTAAGTAAATTAAGCTGCACTTTACTTATAAGGTGCAGTTTTTTTTGTACTTAAAATAATCTCATAATTAATTTCTTTTATCAAATTATTTCATTCGCTAAAATGTTTCTTCTTAATTTTGGAATAGTAATAATTTAAAGGATTCTCCATGAAAAAAATATTTGGTAAAGAAGTAGAGCTTTAACAAAAAAGCTATCAGAGATTATTTTTTTATCGCTCTCGGTGCTGCAATTATGGCAATCGGCATAGGTGTGTTTCTTGTTGATGCACGAGTAGTCCCCGGAGGAGTAAGTGGTTTGTCTATGGCAATGTACTACCTTACCAGCGGAGCAGTTCCTATTGGCTTAATGATATGGGTGTTTAATATTCCACTTTACATATGGGGAGTTAGAGAGATGGGGAAACAGTTTGGTTTAAGAACATTTTTTGGATTTACGCTTAACTCTTTCTTTATAGATTTTTTCAGAGGTGAAATTCCCGGTCTTGATTTTGTAAGACTACAGCATTCCGAAGCTATTATAAATCTGCAACAAAATGATTTTTTATTTCTTATCTTAATTGGTGCTGCAATGCTTGGATTAGGTTTAGGAATAGTTTTTAAATTTCGCGGATCAACTGCTGGAACTGATATTATTGCTGCAATTATGCAAAAGAAAATTGGAATTAAACCCGGAATGGCAATTATGATCATTGATTTTTTTGTTATTTGCACTGCAGGAATTGTAATTGAGTTCAAGGATTTAGGAGGTGAACGTGCTGCAGTTACATTAACTCTTTATGCATTGTTTCTTTTATTTGTTTCCGGACGATTGATTGATGTGATTATTGATGGATTTGATTATGCAAGAACTGCTTATATCATTTCAGATAAAAACAAAGAAATTGCGGAAATTATTATGAATGATTTTAGCCGTGGTGCCACAGCTGTAAAAACAAGGGGGCTTTATAAAGATATTGAAAGAGAAATGATATTTACAGTGGTTACTTTACGAGAGTTAGGCAAACTCACTCATGTAATAAAGCAGATCGATCCAAATGCATTTGTAACAGTTAATAATGTACATGAAGTTTTAGGAGAAGGATTTAGAAAGAGGATTTAAATAGTCCAGTAGAATTTCAATTTAAAATATTTATTGAAGCAACATCAACTATTTGGTAACTTCCAATAATTAAAACGAAATAAAATTTAAAGATCTGTTCATTTTATGAAGAAGTTACTTCTTTATTATACAATTCTATTTTTACTGCCAAATGCCTGTAATGATTCGTCTAAAAATCTAAAAACAGATTTAGATATCATTCTTGAAAAAGATACACTTTATGTGCTCACCGGTTATAATGCTTACAGTTATTTTATTTACAAAGGGCAACCAATGGGATTTGAGCATGATCTTGCACAAAAACTTGCCGAATTTCTTGGGGTAACGCCTTCGTTTATTATCGTTAAAGATATTAGCGAAATGTTTACAATGTTGGATAAAGGAAATGGTGATCTTATTGCCTTTAATTTAACAGTTACAAAAGATCGAACGGAACAGATGGCCTTTGTAAATTTTTATAACACTACTAAACAGGTGCTTGTCCAAAGAAAACCAGAAAACTGGCGTAAATTGATGTATCATCAAATTGAAAAAGAGCTAATTCGTGATCCCGCAGAGCTAATAGATAAAACCATTATTGTGAGAAGTAACTCATCTTACATACCAAGATTAATTAATCTTAGTGAGGAAATTGGAGGAGATATAAATATTGTAGAAGCTGATCCTGAACTTACTATTGAGGATTTAGTAGAACAGGTTGCAAATGGTGAAATAGACTACACAATTTCCGACGAAAACATTGCAATGCTGAATACGGCATTTCATCAAAATATTGATGTGCAAACAGAGATTTCTTTGTCACAAAGAATTGCATGGGCTGTAAATAAAAAATCAACGAAGTTACTTGACACAATTAATTACTGGATAGATAGCATAAAAAGCACCAGATACTTTGCAGTTACTTACAACAGGTATTTTAAAAACAGGTATGCCTACAAACGAAGAGTTGCAAGTGAATATCTTCTTCTTAAAGGTGGAAAAATTTCAGAGTATGATGATCTTATTCAAGTAAGTGCACAAAAACTTAACTGGGATTGGAGATTGATTGCATCGCAGATGTACCAGGAAAGCCAGTTTAACAAAAATGCAAAATCATGGGCAGGAGCTGTTGGATTGATGCAATTACTCCCCTCAACAGCTGAAATGTACGGCATAACAAACCTTTATGATCCTAGTTCAAACATTAATGCTGGAACAAAATATTTAATTTACCTCAATAAATATTGGACCGAGTTTGTTAAAGATTCAACAGAAAGAATAAAGTTTGTTTTAGCATCATATAATATCGGACTTGGGCATATAGATGATGCAAGAAAACTTGCAATAAAATATGGTGCTAATCCAAATATTTGGGAAGAAAATGTTGAGTTTTATCTTCTTCAAAAATCAAAGCCTAAATTTTATAATGATGAGGTGGTTAGAAACGGTTACTGCAGAGGTAAGGAAACCTACCGGTATGTACGCGACATTTTTGAACGATATGAACATTATAAAAAGTTCATAGAATAATTCTATTATTTATACCATAAGAGAATTCATTCAGGATATTTAACCCCACACTATACCATTCTAAATTTTATAATTTTTAATGGAACTAAATCGTTCTTAAAACGTCTCTATATCTGAATAAATGCCATAAACTAAATACTAAGGAGTTAAAAATGAAGTTATTTACAAACTTTACTGCTACTTTAATATTTTTCTTTCTGCTTTCTTCCTTGCTTTCAGCACAGGAAGAATTAAAAGATAAAGTTGATTTGATAAAAGGCGATGTTGATAAAGTAACTATAATCGCTGGAGGCGAACAATACAATTTTGAGGGAAATGATGCGAAAACACTTTTTAAGAAAATGAAATCAGCTTTATCCAAATCGCATAAGTTTATCTGGCATACGGATGATGATGAAATTGAATGCCACGATGGCAACATTATTTTTCTTGATGAAGATGGCAATAAAAAAATTATAAAGATCAAAAAGGATGGTGATGAAGATATGGATATTTTTATCAGCAAAGATTTTGATATGATTGAGCATAATGGAATAGAAAAGAAGGTTAAAGTTGAAATTGAAGATGGAGAGAAAAAAGTAACAGTTACTACAAAGGAAAACGGTGAGGAAAAAACGGAGATCTATGAAGGTGAAGAAGCTGAAGTATACCTTGAACAAATGAAATCAGAGCATGGAAGTGAAATGTTAATTGAAGTTGATGAAGATGGGAAGCATAAAAAGATGAAGAGAATTATTATTGAAACTGAAACCGAAGTTGAGAATGAGTAACTTGAGGTTTAGGTAATTTCTACAACGCCCTCTTCTCAGAGGGCTTTTTTATTTTGGTTATAAATATATTTTGTATAAAAACCTGCCTTTTTTTTATCTTTCATAGTCATATTTAAAAATTCATACAGTATATAATATGCAGGAAACATCTTCACATAAGCATACACGTCGTTACGATCATAACGTTGAACGCCAGAAAAAATCCTGGGCAGTGTTTTTCCTTTCATTCGGGTTATTACTGTTCTTGTTTTCACTTACCGGTTTAACAACCGAATTTTCTGAAAGGATAAATGATCTTCTCCTGGAGAACCTTGGTTATGTAAATAAATGGAGTACTTTTTTTGGACCCGAATGGTTTCTTCATGTAAATAATAATTTTTCCTCCTTGGGCAGTTTACCTGTAATTTTATTTTTCCTGATTCTTGTTTCGACTTACTATTTTATAAAAAAACAGAAGAAAAGACTAAATAGATTTCTATCAATCGTACTCGGGGGAGGAATATTAATGCACATTCTTAAAATAGTTTTTGCAGAAGAACTTCCTTACGAACCCTTAGATTTTGTAACTTCAACTATTTCGGCGTTCCCCAGCGGGCACACAATGATGGCAACAATCTTTTATCTTACGCTTGCTGTATTTATTACAAGATGGCAGCACAGAAAAAAAGTAAGAGTATTTACTTTGATATCTGCTTCATCACTTATTTTACTTATTGCATTAAGCAGAATACTAAGCGGTGCACACACTTTTACAGAAGTGCTTGCCGGCTGGTCTGCTGGTATGGTTTGGCTAAGCTGCTGCTGGATGCTTGAAAGATATGTGAAACAAAATAAAAGTGTGGTTTAAATGGATTCTGATTTAATATCCCTCCTGCTAATTGCATTTTTATTATTAATAATATTTGCCGGGATTATATTCATCGCACGGAAGCGAAAGTTTGGTTTCCAATCAACCGTACTGTTTGGTGCAACTCATGAATTTTATGATAAAGATAAAAAGGCAGCAATAGAAATAATGGTTGAAGAAAAAGCGGGTAAGAAGATGGAAGAACAAAGTTCAGAAGAACCAGGAAAGAAAAATAAAAATTCGAGAGACTAACTATTACTTAATAAGTAAAATGTTTTATCTTCTCCCCTTTTTTTCCAATTTCTGTCATTGCTTCAATTCCAATTTCCAGATGCATTTTTGAATATTTTTTTGTAATTGCTCTATCTGATTTTTCAGTTTTCACTCCTTCCGGAACCATTGGCCTGTCTGAAACAAGCAGAAGTGCTCCGCGGGGAATTTCATTTACCAAACCAACTATAAATAGTGTAGCTGTTTCCATATCAATTGCAATTGTAGAAAGCGTTTTAAGGTATCTTTTAAATTTCTGATCCCATTCCCACACACGCCTGTTTGTTGTGTAAACCACACCGGTTCTGTATTCCAGTTTTCGGGCTGCAATTTTATTAGAAACAAATTTGTGCAGTTTAAATGAAGGTAGTGCAGGAACTTCCGGGCGTTTGTAATCATTACTTGTTCCCTCTCCTCTTATAGCAGCAGTAGGAAGAATATAATGCCCAAGTTCTGTTGATCTTTTTAATCCGCCACATTTACCAAGAAACAAAACTCCTTTTGGTTTTTTGGCTGCAAGCAAATCCATAATTGTAGCAGCATTTGCAGAACCCATTCCAAAATTTATAATTGATAATCCCTTAGAGTTTGTTGCGGTTTGCATAGGTCTGCCTACGCCTTTAATATCACAGTTAAACTTCTCTGCAAATTTTTCAACATAATCATTAAAGTTTGTAAGAAGCATATAATCGCCAAAATCTTTTAATTCTGTGCCTGTATATCGTGGCAACCAGTTTCTTGCTATATCAAGTTTTGTTTTCATAAAGTTAAAATTCTTTGTAAAAATGAATAAATAAAGATAGAGAAGTTATAATTAATTAAAAAAATGATTTAGGTAGTTGCTTTTAGCAAATTATTTTATTTAGTTATATTATTAATAACTTCTAAGGTGGGATAGAAGATGAGAAGTATCATATTACTTTCGTATAGCTTTATTGTATCATTTACAATTGCTCAAACGATATTTGCACAAACTGCACAGATCGAGCAGCCATTTATCTTTTCCGATGAGTTTAATAACACACAAGAATTAATAATTGGATATGATCCTTATGGATCTAATGGACTTGATCCGGATTTAGGAGAAGTATTTGTTCCTCAGGTTCCTACAGGAGAATTTGGTGTAAGATTTCAGCTTCCCACAGATACTTCAATTACTACAATTAAGGATATTAGATTTGGTTGCGGACAGCCATTTTATTATGAGCATCTTATTGATTTAAGTTATATACCAGGTTCTTCTATAATTGGTGTTGATTGGGAATGGAGTTTTGAGCTATGGATAGTACATATAATCGATCCTTATACAGGACAAACATTGCTAACATTAGAATCATTTTTTGATCCATCATATTATTCAATTCCTCCGATGATGGAAAAAATTATTTTTGGTATTCAGTATAATGGACCGCTTTCCTGGCTAGAATATGAAGTAATAACACCTAATGGAGGAGAATTAATTCCAGGTGGTCATAATTATATAATAACGTGGTGGGATAATAATCTTTTCCCCTGGGTTACATCAATAGATTTTTCTACTGATTCAGGAGCTACATGGAGTGTAATAGCAGATACAGTTTGGTCAGCAAGCAATACTTATGAT
This sequence comes from uncultured Ignavibacteriales bacterium, assembly GCA_963714405.1. Taxonomy (GTDB): domain Bacteria; phylum Bacteroidota; class Ignavibacteria; order Ignavibacteriales; family Ignavibacteriaceae; genus JAZGGS01. The sequence goes on from CAVQOH010000006.1 coordinate 488,781, forward strand.
TGGGATGTACCGCAGGTTTCCTCAGATGAATGCTTAATAAGATTAGGAAGTTATCCTTGCGCATACGACCAATCAGATTCTGTATTTACAATTACGTATCCCGTTTCAATTGATGACAAGCAGTCTTTACCAACGGAATTTTCTTTAGAGCAGAATTATCCAAACCCATTCAACCCTACAACAACTATTAAGTACACCATTCCACAATCCGTCACCCTGAGCGAAGTCGAAGGGTCTCTTGTAACACTAATAATTTATGATGTTTTAGGAAATGAAATTGCAATACTTGTTAATGAAGAAAAATCTGCACGAAGTTATGAAGTTGAATTTAATGGGATAGATCTACCAGGTGGAATTTATTTTTATAGACTGCAAGCTGGTGGTTTTACTGAAACTAAGAAGATGATTCTTTTAAAATAGATAATAATTTGCGGGCAGTTATAAAACTGCCCGAAATCAGTTAAATAATTATTTTTTCCATTCTGCTAGTAAGTTTTTCATCGAATCAAAATCAAACGGGGATTCATCCATTTTTCCACCCAATTCAATTGCTATTTCCATAGTTTCAATGGCTTTATCTTTCATACCAAGCTTATGCTGTAATTGCGCCATAATTCTTGTATTCCAATAAACTTCCTGCAATAAAACAGAAGCTTTAATCCATTTATAACCTTCTTCAAGATTTACATCATTATTCAAACAATAATTAGCTGCCTGAAATGATGGAACCCAGGAAAGTTTTTCTCTTGCCTTTATTAATGTGAGATCACCTGTATTAACTTTTACATCAAAAGAAACTTTTAGCTTTTCCCACAATAGATTTACCGTGGTTTTATCATCAGTAGTATTTGTAAAAGAAAAAATCATTCTTTCCAGAAATGGAGATTCTTCAGGAGCTACATTAATTCTTAATACTTCTTTATTTTCATCAAACTGTGAACCGTCATCTACTTTTGTATCACCGCTAAAAATAATTTGCCATTCAGTTTTACCGGGAATTGTATGAATTCCATAAGTTCCAGCAGAAAGTTCTGTTCCGTTTATTGTTACTGCATCATCAAAAGTAATTGAAGTAACTTCATTGGCTCCTGTGCGCCAGACTTCACCATAAGGTACAAGTTCTCCCCAAATCGTTCTGTTTTTTACTCCCGGGCTGCTGTAATCAATTGAAATATGTGTAACACCAACTGTTTGAGAAACAGTTGCGTTTGGGCTGGGGCGCGGTGTTTCTAAATTTTGCGCAAAAGTAAATCCTGCTGCCACAATAAAAGTTATGATTATTATTGAAAGCTGGTTTTTGAAATCGAGTTTCATAATTGCTCCTTACGTTCATAAATAAATTTTTAAAAGACAGCTGCACTTAGTGCAGCTAAATCCGGCTAGATTTAATTACAAGATATGATAGAAATTGATTAAAATCTATAATAATATTAGTCAATAACTCCAGGATGAATTGAAACAACTGAGAAGCAGTATTATTTATTGGTTCTCTTCAATGTAAAACAAAATTTTCTTTTGAATAGCATCTTCGCAAACATTGCAGAAAGGTTTATCACCTTTTGAGAACATTATACAATCAAGCATTGAACGATATAGCCCGATTGACGAATAACCCGCACCTTCAAAAACACCAACTTGCCCGCGATACCTGCTGCTTTTAAGATACTTATCCACTAAATCAGAATGTTCTTTATCTTTTTCAGCATAATCGTTTTCAGCTTTTTCAATTTCTAAATAATGAGCTTTATTTTTTTTCAGTTCAGATATTTTATCATTCAGTATACTTCGCTCATTCTGCCATTTATAATCCATTGAATCATAATCTGCTTTTTCCCAGGGAGTTGGAATTTCAATTCCTGTTGTAAGAAATTTATCCCATTTAATATAACTCGGATCCAGAAGTGCGGTAATATTTGGCTCAACCGGTTCAATTCCGCGTGGATAAAAATCATTATAAGCTGTACTCGATGTATAATATTCATCAGCTAAACCAACAAACGAATGACCAAATTCATGTATAAATATATAATCTTTATATTGGGTATCGGTTGTAAAAGTACAATAAAGATTGTAGATACCTCCACCGCCATATCTTTTGTGATTTACCATTATATAAATAGCATCATAAGGAACATGTGCTGCAATATCTCTAACAGCTTTATTATCTTCGGTTAATAGATATCGCTCAGATCCAAGTGAATTAAATGTGCAGTTTAGTACTGTGTTTTTAAATATATTTGCTCTTGGTTCATCCACACCACTGTCTTCAGAGGGTTTGAAAATTCCATAAATATTAAATTTATCTTCATAATAGTTGTAAGGTGATTGACTGAAAAACACCTCTGTAAAATACTTAAGATCAGTTTCAAATTTTCTTTTTTCATCAAAAGTGTAACCTTCTCCAATAATAGCAATATCTACTCTCGAGTGAGGATCACCATTTTTATCAGCTTCATATAGTACAACTGATCGGTCTTTAATTTCATCTCTTATAATTGAAACATCGGCAGGATCAATATACTCGGTAAAAATCTGGAATAAATGATTATTCCTGTCTCTCTTTTCAATTGAAAAAATAATAATATTCTTCGGGTACGGTATCAAAACAGTTTCATGGAAAGTTCTATTTATTCGATCAGCAGCATTTTGGCTGGTTTTATATTCTCCATAATAACTATCAAACCCTTTTGAAAATATTAGTTCTTTTGATTCTGCATCATAAATTTTTGCATAATACCTTCCATTATCAAAATTATCAATAAGATTAACCCTGCTGCCAGCCCATATACCATATTGATAAACTTGATCAAGAGTTATAAATTCTTCAACAGCATCGCCGATATGAAAATAATCAATGCGCATTGTCTGATCATCAAAATACCTGTTAAAAATTTCAAAATCCTGTGGTGAAGCATTTATGGAAAGAAGAAAGAGAAGAATAAATATGATATTTAATTTTTTCATTTTTTCCCTCTGGCTTAAATAATTTAGTAAATCTCTCTTTTAAAATATTAAATTTTTAATTGATTACTCCTATTAATATCGAAACAATTGTGCCAGGATTTATATCTCGGAATTAAATATAACAGCTGCCATTCAGTAAATAACGGATGTAAGAATTTTAGTCATAAGTAAAAGAGAAATTTTATCAACAGGTATTTATAAATTATGTGACTAGTAAAACGATCTAAAAAGCAGAAACCGAGTTTTATAATTTAACAGTAATTATTCTCGATATTGCTTTTAACACGTTTAATCCAACTTACTAAAACGGGCTTTTTTCATCAAAAACCATTAAATTTGTTGATGATTTTGTAGAAAATGTTCAATTTAAAAACCAAAGGAGAAATTTTATGGCTCGCAAAAATGTTCTGATTATGGGTGCAGCAGGACGCGACTTTCATAACTTTAATGTGTATTACAGAAATAACAAGTCTTACAATGTTGTTGCTTTTACTGCAACGCAAATTCCAGATATTGAAGGAAGAGTTTATCCCAAACAACTAGCAGGAAAACTATATCCGAAAGGAATAAAAATTTATGATGAAAGTGAACTTGAAAATTTAATAGTAAAGCTAAAAGTTGATGAAGTCGTTTTTTCATATTCAGATGTTCCATTTGACTATGTAATGACAAAGGCATCAATTGTTAATGCGGCTGGTATTTCATTCAAACTTCTTGGGGCAGCCGAAACACAGGTAAAAAGTAAAAAACCGGTTGTTTCTGTTTTAGCAGTTAGAACTGGATGTGGCAAATCTCAAACTTCCAGAAGAGTTGTTGAAGTGCTTACAAAAGCTGGTAAAAAAGTAGTTGCGATTCGCCATCCAATGCCTTATGGCAATCTTGTTAAACAAAAAGTACAGCGCTTTGCAACTTTTGCCGATCTTAAAAAACATAATTGTACAATAGAAGAAATTGAAGAGTACGAACCGCATATTGCAAGAGGTGGAGTTATTTATGCAGGAGTGGATTATGAGGCAATATTAAGAGAAGCAGAAAAAGAAGCGGATGTGATTTTGTGGGATGGCGGAAATAACGATGTTTCTTTTTACAAATCCGATGTTACATTTACAGTACTTGATCCGCACAGACCCGGACATGAACTATATTACTATCCTGGCAATACTTCTCTCAGAATGGCTGATGCAGCTATTATAAACAAGATAGATTCTGCAAATGCAGATGATGTTTTAGAAGTGATTGAAAACATAAAATTAGTTAATCATAAAGCTACTATTATTGAAGCTGCTTCACCTGTAACAGTTGAAAAACCTAATGTAATAAGAGGTAAAAGAGTTCTTGTGGTTGAAGACGGACCAACTTTAACTCACGGAGAAATGCAATACGGCGCAGGAACTGTAGCTGCACAAAAGCTTGGTGCAAAAGAAATTATTGATCCAAGACCATACACTGTAAAATCAATAACGGAAACATTTAAGAAATATCCTGATATTGGTGTTCTTCTTCCTGCAATGGGATATGGTGCTGCACAAATGAAGGATCTTGAAACAACTATCAACAAAACTAAATGTGATTCTGTTGTAATTGGTACTCCAATTGATTTAACAAGATACATTAAGATTAACAAACCTCATACAAGGGTTAAATATGATTTGCAGGAAATTGGAGCAATAACTATTGAAACAGTATTAAGAGAAAAGAAGATTATATAATAGTTTTTCCTTTCTCCTTTTCAAAGAGTTATCGCATAGTGGTAACTCTTTTTTTATTTTATTGATAATATGAAGATATTGAATTACTTTTATATCTATTAAATATGCAATCAAAAATATTTGAGATCAAAAATGAAAAATGTAACTACTTTAATCGTTTCAATGTTGATGCTATTTCAATTAACTTTATCGGCACAGGATTATGACAACCTTGCAAATGCAGTTTATGATAAAGATATTTCTAAAATTAATAATCTGCTTGATGCAGGTGCAAATGTGAACGCCACTCCGGAAGATTTTTCATCAACAGTACTTTTTATTGCATGCAGCTTCGAAGGGTATGAAGAAATAGTTTCACTTCTTCTCTCTCGTGGTGCAGATGTAAATTTTAAGGGTAAAGATGGAAGAACCCCGTTAATGTGGGCTGCAGGAAATTCATTAAAAACAACACAATTGCTGATAGATGCAGGTGCAGATGTAAAAGCAAAAGCGGAAGATGGAATGAACGCAGTTATCCAGGCAACTTTTGGTATTCTTTCCGGAAAAGTTACAATAGAAGTACTGGGTCTGCTTATTTCAAAAGGAGCAAATATTAACTCTACTTTAACCGGCAAAAATGCTTCGGGATGGACTGCACTTCTTTTTGCAACAGTGAATGGAGATAAAAATCTTGTTGAATACTTGATCCTAAAAGGGGCAAATGTAAATCACACTTCTGATGAAGGACAAACTGCACTTGCTCTTGCAAGACAGGAAAAATACAAGGATATCGTAACATTACTAAAGAAGCATGGTGCGCTGGATTAACTGTAATTAGAAAATATCCTCAAATAATTTATTACAAAATATTTTGGAAGAATATGTTTATTGGACACTTTGGTGTAGGACTTGCAGCAAAAAAAGTTGTTACAAAACCTTCTCTTGGCACATTATTTTTAGCATCTCAGTTTATTGATTTGCTATGGCCATTCTTCTTAATTTTTGGAATCGAGCGAGTAAAAATTGATCCGGGAAATACTGCATTCACCCCATTTGATTTCACTTTTTATCCATATTCGCATAGCTTAATCGCGGTTCTTATTTGGGTTCTTATTTTTAGTACGATTTATTTTTTAATTAAAAAAGATTTAAAAACTTCAACATGGCTTGGCGTTCTAGTTTTAAGCCATTGGATACTTGATTTTATCACCCATCGCCCGGATCTTCCTATACTTATAGGAAAAAATTCTCCAATGGTAGGTTTAGGAATTTGGAATTCTATAATAACAACAATAGTAATTGAAGGTGGAATATTTATTCTTGGTGTTTATCTTTTTATCAATATAACAAAAGCAAAAAATAAAACAGGTTCTTACTCGTTATGGTCATTAATTATCTTTTTAATTCTTATCTATATTATGAATCTTTTTGGACCCACACCTGAATCGGTTGATGCAATCGGCTATGTTGGTTTATCTCAGTGGTTAATTATTCTTTGGGGATATTGGATAAGTAAAAATAGGATTGTTAACTTGATAAATTAATTGGTAACGCCGACTGCTTTTTTAGTGTTTTCAATCACTCTCGTCTCTTTTTTCACTTTGAGATGCCCTAGATTTATTATAAATTCGGCATTGAAATCTGAAGGGTGTGTTTAAGTAACCTCCATTTGATTTAAATTTAAATGATTATTCCTATTTATTCCTAAGCTTAGCCATTATTTGCTAAAATCTTTCCTGGTTGCTTAAACAAAAAGTTGCACTGTAAAAAAATACGGAAGATGATTTCTTCAATAATAAAAAAGTAAATTTGGAAATAGATTAAAACCATTCGGGAAGGAACTTATTAAAAAATTTCCGTTTGATTTTTGAAATTAGAATTTTGAAAATAAAGGAAAAGTAATTTTATGGCAAAGGAGTATAAACGCAATCCTGAAACAGAAGAAGTAGAAACAAGCGAGTGGCTTTACTCTTTAGATTATGTTTTAGAGAACGGAGGACCAGAAAGAGTTGTAGAACTTCTTCAGCAATTACAAATACGAGCACACAAATCCGGTGTGGTTATACCATTTTCAGCAAACACACCTTATATAAATACAATTCCTAAAGAACAGCAAACTCCTTTCCGAGGTAACCGTGAAATTGAGAGAAGAATTAAAAGCTTAATCCGCTGGAATGCTATGGCAATGGTTGTCAATGCAAATAAAATTGAAGAAGGAATTGGAGGGCACATTTCTACTTATGCCAGTGCTGCAACACTTTATGAAATTGGTTTCAATCATTTCTTTAAAGGAAAGGGAAAACATTACAGCGGCGACCAGATTTATTTTCAGGGTCATGCATCGCCTGGAATTTATGCGCGCGCTTTTTTAGAAGGCAGGATTTCGAAAGATCAAATTAAAAACTTCAGAAGAGAATTTGCCAAAAGCGGAGGGCTTTCATCATATCCACATCCATGGCTTATGCCTGATTTTTGGGAATTTCCTACTGTATCAATGGGGCTTGGTCCCATTATGGCAATCTACCAGGCACGATTTAATCGCTATTTGGAAGACCGTGGTTTGAAAACAGATACGGGTAGTAAAGTTTGGGCATTTCTTGGTGATGGAGAAACTGATGAACCCGAAGCACTTGGTGCAATTACACTTGCTTCCAGGGAGAAACTTGATAATTTGATTTTTGTTATTAATTGCAATCTCCAGAGATTGGATGGGCCTGTTCGTGGCAATGGAAAAATTATTCAAGAACTTGAGGCCATTTTCCGAGGTGCTGGCTGGAACGTTATAAAAGTAATTTGGGGTGATGATTGGGATCCTCTTTTGGCAAAAGATAAAGATGGAAAGCTCATAAAGCGAATGGGTGAAGTTGTTGATGGACAATATCAGAAATATACTGTAGAGGGTGGTGATTATATTCGCGAACATTTCTTTGGTGTTGATGAAGACCTGAAAGAGATGGTTAGCAATATGACTGATGAACAACTTAGTAAAATGAGAAGAGGAGGACACGATCCACAAAAAGTTTATGCAGCATACAACACTGCGGTAAATCATAAAGGATCACCAACTGTTATACTTGCCAAAACAGTGAAGGGGTATGGGTTAGGTGAAAGTGGTGAAGGTAAGAATATAACCCATCAACAGAAAAAATTAAACGAGGATGAGATGAAAGAATTCCGTGCACGTTTCGGAATTCCTATCTCAGATGAACAGATACATAATGACCCGTTTTTTAAACCAGATGAAGATAGCGCAGAGATAAAATATCTGAAAGAAAGAAGAGAATCATTAGGTGGATTCGTTCCTTCTAGAAAAATGGACTTAAAACCGATTAAAACTCCTGCTGAATCTGTTTTTGAAGAGTTTTATAAAGGAACAGAAGGAAGAGAAGTTTCAACAACAATGGTGTTTGTAAGAATCCTGGCAAAACTACTTAAGGATAGTGAAATTGGAAAATATGTTGTACCTATTGTTCCCGATGAAGCCAGAACATTTGGAATGGAATCACTTTTCAGGCAGGTCGGAATTTATGCACACGCAGGTCAGCTTTACGAACCCGTTGATGCTGATAGCCTTCTCTACTATAAAGAAGCTAAGAATGGACAAATTTTGGAGGAGGGTATTACCGAAGCCGGTTCCATGTCATCATTTATTGCTGCAGGAACCGCGTACGCTACCCACGGAATAAATATGATGCCGTTTTTCATATATTATTCAATGTTTGGTTTGCAAAGAATTGGCGATCTTGCTTGGGCTGCAGGTGATATTGGGGCAAAAGGATTTTTAGTAGGTGGAACTGCGGGAAGAACAACACTTAATGGAGAAGGATTGCAGCATCAGGATGGACACAGCCATTTGCTTGCATACTCAATTCCAAACCTGGTTGCCTACGATCCTGCATTTGCTTATGAACTTGCAGTGATTATTCGTGAAGGAATAAAGCGAATGTATGAAGATCAAGAAAATAAATTCTTCTACATAACTGTAATGAATGAAAACTATCCCATGCCGTCTATGCCAAGAGGTGTGAAGGAGGGAATAATAAAAGGAATATACAAATTTAAATCTTCTTCCTTGAAAAACGCAAAACAGAATGCTCAACTTTTTGGCAGTGGTACAATAATGAATGAAGTTCTTAAAGCTCAGAAAATATTGGAGAAAGATTATAAAGTTGCTGCAAATGTTTGGAGTATTACTAGTTATAAAGAACTAAGAAGTGAAGCACTCGAAATTGAAAGATGGAATATTCTCAATCCAACTAAAAAAGCAAAAGTACCTTACATTTCACAGATTCTTTCAAAAGAAAATGGTGTTTTTGTTGCAGCTTCAGATTATGTTAAAGCATTACCCGATTCGGTTTCAAAGTGGATTCCAGGAGATCTATATTCACTAGGAACTGATGGTTATGGCAGGAGCGCCTCAAGGGAATCATTAAGAGATTTCTTTGAAGTTGATTATAGGTATATCGTTTATACTGCACTTGGTGCCCTTGCAAGAAAAGGAAAGATAAAAGAAAGTACATTAGAAAAAGCAAAAAAGGAATTAAAAATTAAAGCAGATAAATTAAATCCAATGGTTTCTTAGGATTATTTTGGAAAATGAAAATCTGATTAAAGGTTAAAATGACAAAAGAAATTAAATTACCTGAACTGGGTGAAAATATAGAATCGGCAGAGGTGGTTGATGTGCTTGTAAAAGCCGGAGATACAATACAGAAAGATCAATCTATAATTGAAATTGAAACTGATAAAGCAACAGTTGAAGTTCCTTCAATTATTTCTGGTAGAGTTTCTAAAGTAAATATAAAGAAGGGTGATTCAGTAAAAGTTGGCCAAACAATATTAACCGTTGAAGAAATAATTTCCAGCAAACAGGATGAACCAATAAAAGAAAAATCTTCAGCAGATAAAAAAATAGAAAAAGTAACTAAAAAGGGTGAAGTTATTGAATTTAAAGTTCCTGCTCTTGGTGAGAATGTTGAATCGGTTGATGTGACAAATGTACTGGTAAAAAAGGGTGATGTATTAATTAAAGATCAGATTGTAATTGAAATTGAAACTGATAAAGCTACCGTAGAAGTTCCTTCATCTGTACAAGGAAAAATTTTAAAAGTAAACGTTAATGCGGGTGATAAAGTAAAATTCAACGATGTAATACTGAGTGTTGAATCAAGCCAGGAATTTATGTCCAAAACTGATGGGACTGAAAAACACGAAGAGGAAAAAACAAAAAGTACTAAGGAAGAGAAACCAATTCCTTCAGGACAAGGCAGCGTAAGGACAATGAAACCCGAGGAAATGGATGAACAAACGCCAATAAACAGAAAATCCGCTCCTGCAGCGCCATCAGTTAGAAGAATTGCACGTGAATTGGGAGTTGATATTAATCAGGTGCTAGGTAGTGGTGAAAATGGCAGGATCTCTATGGATGATGTAAAAGCATTTGTTAAAAAAATAATTTTGGAAGGCGATAAATCTGGCGGAATTGGTATAAAGAAAGAAGTCTTACCCGATTTTAGCAAATATGGTAATATCGAACGGGTATCGATGAGCAAGATTCGTGAAAAAACGGCATCACACTTAAGCTATGCATGGGCATTCACACCTCATGTTACTCAGTTTGATAAAGCGGATATTACCCAATTTGAAAAATCAAGAAAAGAATTAAATGCAGGGATTAAAAAAGAAGGAGGAAAGTTAACAGTAACATCAATCCTTATCAAAATTATTTCTGAAGGACTAGAGAAATTTCCACAGTTTAACAGCAGCGTAGATATGGATAATAATGAAATTGTTTATAAAAAATATTTAAACATTGGTGTGGCTGTTGATACAGAATATGGTTTATTGGTACCGGTAATTAAAAATGTTAATAAGAAAGATCTTGTTGAAATATCCATAGAGCTGGGACAATTGGCACAGAAAGCACGTGATAAAAAACTTTCGCTTGAGGAAATGCAAGGTGGTTGTTTTACTATAACAAATTTAGGTGGAATAGGCGGGACATATTTTACACCTATTATTAACTCTCCTGAGGTGGCCATTCTTGGAATGTCTCGGGCAAACTACGAACCAGTATACACGAAAGATGAAATATTTGAACCAAAATTAATGCTTCCACTCTCACTTTCATATGATCATCGGATTATAGATGGAGCGGATGCAATAAGATTCTTAAGATGGGTTTGTGAGGCTCTGGAGCAACCATTAAAAATATTTATGTAAAATAATTTTATTCTGGATTGAAATTTTATGTCTGAAAAAATAAACTTAGCAGTAATCGGAGCTGGTCCTGGTGGTTATGCTGCAGCATTTCTAGCTGCTGATCTTGGTATGAATGTAACTCTAATTGACAAGGAAAAAGAACCAGGTGGTGTTTGCCTTTATCGTGGATGCATTCCCTCAAAAGCATTGTTGCATATAGCAAGAATAATTAAAGAGGCTGAGGAAGCAAAAAATTGGGGAATAGATTTTTCAAAACCAAAGATAGATTTAAATAAGGTTCGTGACTGGAAGAACGATGTCGTAGAAAAATTAACCGGTGGTTTGGGCACACTTTCAAAGCAAAGAAAAATTAATTTTATTCAGGGTTCAGCAAGTTTTAAAAATTCAACTACGCTTTTAATTAAGAATGAATTGGGTAAAACTAGTGAGCTATCATATGATAAAATAATTATTGCAACAGGTTCTAAAATCACTACTATTCCTGCACTAGAAATAGAAAGTAAACGGATATTAAACTCAACTACAGCACTAGATCTTCCTTATATCCCGAAATCATTACTGGTAATAGGCGGGGGTTATATTGGATTGGAATTAGGTTCAGTTTACCAGGCATTGGGAACAAAGGTTTCAGTTGTTGAGATGTTAGATGGTTTACTGCCTGGAGCTGATCGTGATCTTGTATCATATCTTTCGAAAAGAATAAAAGATGAATTTGAATCTATAATGCTCAACTCAAAAGTAGTTGAGATGAAGGAAATGAAAGACAAAATTAAAGTAAAAATACAGGATAAGGATGGTAATAATTCTGTAAGCACTTATGATTATGTTTTAATTTCTGTTGGTAGAAATCCTGATACTGCTGGTTTAGGATTGGAAAATACAAAAGTTAAAATAAACGAATCCGGTTGGATAAATGTAAACAAACAGATGAAAACCGATGACCCTGATATTTATGCAATTGGTGATATTGTTGGAGAACCCATGCTCGCTCATAAAGCTTCGCATGAAGGAAGAGTTGCAGTTGAAGTAATTGCTGGCCACAAATCTACATTTGAGCCAATGGCAATACCTGCTGTTGTTTTCACAGATCCGGAAATTGCTTGGGCTGGAATTACCGAAAATCAAGCAAAAGAAAATAATATTAGCTACGAAGTTGCAAAGTTTCCATGGGCGGCCTCGGGTAGAGCTACAACGCTTGGTAGATCTGAAGGAGTAACTAAAATATTAGTTGATCCAGAAAATCAAAGAATATTAGGAATTGGAATTTGTGGACACGGTGCTGGAGAATTAATTGCAGAAGGAGTTCTTGCAATTGAAATGGGTGCAAATATTACTGATCTGAAATTGACGATTCATCCTCATCCTACATTATCAGAAACATTGATGGAAGCTGCAGAAGTTTTTTTCGGGCAAAGCACACATACTTACAGACCGAAAAGAAAATAATTATTTACGTTTACTAAATTAATGAGAAGTATATTTAAAACTCATTAAACATTGCCTGCTACAATCTTGAAAATTTGTTTGAACCTGTACAGCTTCCTAATCTTAAAATTAAATGGACGCAAACAAGATGTAATAAAAAAGTTAAGCAGCTCGCCTCAGTAGTTGCTGAAAATTGTGCTTGAATTACAGAAGAACTTTACGAACTTGATCCAGAAGTTAACATAGTTGTTATGGGAGATCTGAATAACGAACCATTTAATTGTTCTGTACAATATTATTTTTTTTTGTTAGAAATAAAGAACGTGTTCAGTCGAGAAGAAATAATTATAATGCAGGACCCTATTTATATATTTTAGTATGGAAAATTATGGATAAACAAACTCCTGGGACTTTTTTCTACTCAAGTAATCCTGCTGGATGAAATATGCCTGATCAGATTATGGTTTCAAAAGGGCTGTTAACAGGAAGTAATGGATTAGAAGTTATTGATGATTCATTTGAAATTTTTCACCCTAAAAGAATAAGAGTTGGCAATAAATCAAAACCAATTAGAATGAAAAAGAATAATACCTTGGTGGAGGATTTTTTGATCATTTTCCTGTGCTCGCAGTTATCAACAATCTCCAGAATAGGCTTATATTTTTCTCTTTCTAAAAAATAAAAACATTCATAAATTTTCAATTGTAATTTGTTTTGATAAGCCCTGAAATATTTTGAGGAAAAAATGAAAAAATTTTTTAGCAGTTTAGTATTTATTGTTGTTGTATTAACATCATTCAATTATGCACAGAGTAATGGATTTGGTTTAGGAATAATATTGGGTGAACCTACGGGAGTGTCATTTAAATATTGGACTGGTGATAACAGTGCTTTTGATGGTGCTGCTGCCTGGTCTTTTATTGATGGTGGAGCGTTTCATATTCATGCAGATTACATTTTGCATACATTTAATCTTATACACGTTTCTACTGGGCGTCTTCCTCTTTACTATGGAATTGGCGGAAGAATTAAATTGCATGACAAATCTCGAATTGGAGTAAGAGTTCCGTTTGGATTGGTTTATATTTTTGATAACACTCCTGTTGATGTTTTCTTTGAAATTGTACCAATTCTTGATCTAGCACCAAAGACTGATTTTAAAATTAATGCAGCAATTGGCGGCAGATATTATTTTAATTGATCGGCAATACATCTTAGTATTTTAAAATTTAAACAATTCAATTTAAGCCGAACTTTAGCAAGTTCGGCTTTTTTGTATTAGTTATTTTTCTTTAGATTTATATTGTAAATCCTAGTTAATGCGTGGAATAGAATTTGATAGAATAATGCAAATTATTATCAAATAGTAACTTTTCGAGTTGTTTTTATAATAAATTGTTTAATTTTGATACAATTTCATTCAGGAAAATATTTTAGAAATATAGAATTTACATCGGAGATAATTTAAATGGCAGATAAAAAATTTGAAAAAAACATTCTTTGCATAGGAGCTGGTTATGTAGGCGGACCAACAATGGCTATGATTGCAGCAAAATGCCCGCAATATAAAGTAACAGTTGTAGATATAAATGAAGAAAAAATAAAAGCATGGCAATCGGATGAGTTACCAATTTATGAACCAGGATTGCTTGATGTTGTTAAAATTGCACGAGGAAGAAATTTATTTTTTTCAACTGAGCTTGAAAGAAATATAAAGGAATCTGAAATAATTTTTGTATCAGTAAACACTCCCACAAAAACATTTGGTGAGGGTGCAGGTAAAAGTGCTGATTTACAATACTGGGAAAAATGTGCAAGAGATATTAGGGGTGCTGCTGAATCTGATAAAATAATTGTTGAAAAAAGTACTCTCCCCGTAAAAACTGCTATTGCAATGGAAAGAGTGTTAAGTGCTAACGATAAGGGACTGAAATTTGAAGTAGTTTCAAATCCTGAATTTCTTGCAGAGGGAACAGCAATACAAGATTTGGAGAAACCTGACAGGGTACTGATCGGTTCAAAAGAAACTGAAAGCGGATTGAAAGCACGAAACGAAATTGTGGAGATTTTTGCAAACTGGATTGCAAAAGATAGATTGATAACGAGTAATTTAATGAGTGCTGAACTATCCAAACTTGTAGCAAATTCTTTCCTTGCCCAAAGAATTTCATCAATAAATAGTATTTCCGCACTTTGCGAAAAAGTGGATGCAAATGTGCAGGAAGTTGCGTATGCTATTGGCAAAGATAGACGAATTGGAAATAAATTTTTAAATGCAAGTGTCGGTTATGGCGGCTCATGCTTTAAAAAGGATATTTTAAATCTTGTTTACTTATGTGAAACTTTTGGATTGTATGAAGTTGCTGCGTACTGGGAAAGCGTGGTTACAATGAATGACTACCAGGTAAACCGTTTTGTACAAAATATTAATAAAGCACTATTTAATACCGTTACAAACAAAAAAATTACGTTATTCGGCTTTGCATTTAAAGCAAATACAAGTGATACCAGGGAATCTCCGGCATTTTACGTAACTAAAAAATTACTTGAAGAAAAAGCACATGTTATTATTTCGGATCCACAGGCATTGGAGAATACCAAACATGATTTAAAAGGATTTAACGGTTTAGTTGAATATGAAAAAGATCCATACAAAGCGGCTCACGGTGCACATGCAATTGCTGTTTTAACGGAATGGGATTTGTATAAAACTCTTAATTACAAATCAATTTTTGATAAGATGGAAAAACCGGCTTTCATTTTCGATGGAAGAAACATACTTGATCATAAAAAACTTTTTGAACTTGGTTTTAATGTTTACCCATTGGGTATGCCTCACTTAATACATTTTAAGGAAGCATAAAGATAATTGAAGTCTAAACCAGTATAGCGAGTGGTAGGATAGTCAAGCAGGATTTTAAGTTCACTATTTATTATTGATTACACGTATCATTTCTTTAACTGCTTCAGTAATACCAACAAATACGGCTCTGGAAATAACTGCATGCCCAATGCTTACTTCATCAACTTCATCCAATTCACGGAAAATTTTCATATTATTATAATCCAAACCATGTCCAGCATTTACACCTAAACCAAGTTTTTTAGCATGTTTTATAGCACCACGAATTTTTTCCAATTCATCAAATTGATCTTCTTCTGATTCAGCATTTGCGAAAACACCAGTATGTATTTCAATAAAATCACTATCAACTTCTACTGCTGCATCGATGTGGGCAATATCCGGTTCAACAAAGAGTGAAACACCAATTCCAGAGTCATGCAATTGGCTTATTGTATCTTTAAGCAGAACTTCATTGTCAATAACATTTATTCCACCTTCGGTTGTAAGTTCCTGCCTTTTTTCCGGAACAATTGTAGCTAGTTCTGGTTCAACATCGCACGCAATTTTTATAATTTCAGGAGTAGCTGCCATTTCAAAATCAAGTTTTGTAGTAACAAGTTCCCTTAATAACCTAACATCTCTTTCTGTTATATGCCTCCTGTCTTCTCGCAGGTGAAAAACAATTCCATCAACACCAGCTTGTTCTGCAATTAATGCACAAGTAACTGGATCAGGTTGATCTTCTCCCCGGGCATTTCTTAGAGTAGCAACATGATCTATATTTAATGCAAATCTCATATTAACCTCAAAATATTTTATTTAAAATATTAAAAAGTGAATCAAATCCAATACCATAATCATTTATTTGAAACCGTATTGTGCAAATAAAATCAATTAGCAGCATTATACCCATGTGAACGATTACTCCATACAAGAAGGAGTTAGTTCTGAGAGCTAATATACCAATTGCAATTCCACCTAAAATAGCACTAAAAGTTTCAGGTGCAGGTTTTCCATTGTGTAGAATTACAAATGGGATCATTTGCATCAATACAGCGTAATATCCAAATTTTTCCTTTAATCCAAAAAGCATGAAACCACGCCAGATAAATTCCCAGGAAAACATATACATCAGCATACCAGATTCATAAATTAAAAACTCATTCCAGTTGCTTCTTGCGGAAAGCAGATGTGGGTATTTTGCAACAAAATCAGGAGACGATGATGCGTACCACACAAAAGGTATCATCACAATTAAAAATAATAGTGTGAAGCGGATGCCTGATTTGTAATCACCAAAAGTTAATCCGTAATCTGTAAGTTTTTCTTTAAGAATAAACTTTATAACGACTAAGGATAATATGAAGTAAGAAAAAAAATCTCCAATGAACCAGTAAAGATATTCTAACAAATAAACATTTGGAGAATCCTGGTAAAATGGAAAAATATTAACCCTGAAAAAGCTTCTTGAAGTGTAATACCAGGAAAATGTTTGAATAAATGCAACTGTCAGAAAGATTATTATTACCTTTCTGTCCATTCCTCTTATAATATTAATAAGATTTATAATTTCCTGTTTAATTTTTGATCTTTCCTTTTTCGCAGTTTTTTTAATTTGAATAATTTATTTGATTTTTTACAAATCATCAGTTTCTTAAATATACTAAAAAAAGCTAAAAACAACTTAAAATTGAATTTTTTGAAGGTTGACAAATGTTTAACCAAGCATTATATTAGCACTCGCCTTTTTAGAGTGCTAATAAAAAATCAAATAATAAAATAGGAGAAAGTTATGAGTAAAATTAAACTCAATCCGCTTGCTGACAGGGTTGTTATACAACCAAAAGAAGCTGAAGAAAAGACTTCAGGCGGAATTATTTTACCTGATACTGTAAAGGAAAAACCAGTTGAAGGTACCATAGTAGCTGCAGGTCCAGGCAAAGTTGCTGATAATGGTGAGCTTGTTAAAATGGCCGTTAAAGTGGGAGATAGTGTTCTATACGGAAAATACAGTGGAACTGAAGTTATACTAAGCGGTGAAGAATATTTAATTATGCGTGAGAGTGATATCTTCGCTATTATTCCTAAATAATTAAATCTAAGTTGAATATAAAATAAAAGGTAAAATGTATGTCTAAATTAATTGAATATAACAGCGATGCACGCAATGGATTAAAGAGTGGTGTTGATAAACTTGCCAATGCTGTTAAAGTTACCCTTGGTCCAAAGGGAAGAAATGTAATTCTTGAAAAAAAATTCGGCGCACCAACCGTAACTAAAGATGGTGTTACCGTTGCAAAAGAAATTGAACTTGAAGATCCTGTTGAAAATATGGGTGCACAGATGGTTCGTGAAGTAGCTTCAAAAACAAGTGATGTAGCCGGCGATGGAACGACCACTGCAACAGTTCTTGCACAGGCTATTTATAGAGAAGGTTTGAAAAATGTTACTGCAGGTGCAAATCCAATGGATTTGAAACGTGGAATTGATATTGCAGTTGTAAAAGTTGTAGATTATTTGAAAAGCGTTAGTAAAGATGTTGAAGGTAGAAACGAAATTGCACAGGTTGGTTCTATCTCAGCCAATAATGATAATTCCATTGGTGAGTTGATTGCTGATGCAATGGAAAAAGTTGGGAAAGATGGCGTAATAACAGTTGAAGAAGCAAAAGGTACAGAAACAGCACTTGATGTTGTGGAAGGCATGCAATTCGATCGCGGTTACCTTTCACCTTACTTTGTTACTGATACTGAATCTATGGAAACTATACTTGAAGATCCATTAATTCTCATTCACGATAAAAAAATATCTGCAATGAAAGACCTGTTACCAATTCTTGAAAAAGTAGCACAGCAGGGTAAATCATTGCTTGTTATCGCTGAGGATCTTGAAGGTGAAGCTTTAGCTACCCTTGTTGTAAACAAAATACGCGGTACATTAAAGATTGCAGCAGTAAAAGCACCAGGTTTTGGTGATAGAAGAAAAGCTATGCTTGAAGATATTGCAGTACTAACAGGTGGAACCGTTATTTCAGAAGAAAGAGGATTCAAACTGGAAAATGCAACAATATCATACCTGGGAACTGCAAAGAAAGTTGTTATTGATAAAGATAACACTACAATAGTTGAAGGTGCTGGAAAGACTGAAGACATCAAGAAAAGAATAAATGAAATTAAAGCACAGATTGAAAAAACAACTTCTGATTATGATAAAGAAAAACTCCAGGAAAGATTGGCAAAACTTTCAGGTGGTGTTGCAGTACTTAAAATAGGTGCTTCAACTGAGGTTGAAATGAAAGAAAAGAAAGCCCGTGTTGAAGATGCTTTACATGCTACACGAGCTGCAGTTGAAGAAGGTATAGTTTCCGGTGGTGGAGTTGCTTTAGTTAGAGGAATGAAAGTGCTTGATTCACTTAAGGGTGAAAATCTTGATCAGACTACAGGTATAAATATTATACAGAAAGCTCTTGAAGAGCCATTAAGACAAATAGTCAATAATGCAGGTCTCGAAGGATCAGTTGTTTTGCAGAAAGTAATGGAAGGGAAAGATGATTTTGGATTTAATGCTGCAAATGAAAAGTATGAAAATCTTATTAAATCTGGTGTTATTGATCCTACTAAAGTAACAAGAACAGCTTTAGAAAATGCTGCTTCTGTATCTTCCCTTTTAATTACAACTGAAGCTGTTGTATTTGAGAAAAAAGAGAAAGAACCACCGATGCCTTCAATGCCAGGTGGAATGGGTGATATGGGAGGAATGGGAGGAATGTATTAATAGTTAGTGCTCCATCCCAAAAATTAAAGGCGAGTATTTTACTCGCCTTTTTTACTAAGGAAATTGTTTTTATTAAAGAAAAAAGTTTTAGCAGGGATTTCTTTACTATAGTACTGAAAATCCAAAATAAATATTGAAATTGATTGCAGAGTTTTTAACATCATCGTTAGCATCTGAATCATCCCAGGATTTTAATCCCAAAATATATCTTATATCAATACCAAGCTCGTGACCACCGACCAGAAAACCTACTCCACCACCAAAAGCTAAACCAAAATCTGTGTCTTGCACAAATTCACTTACATCCTCTGTAGCTGATTGGCCGTTACCTGTTCCTTCAACTTCTGCCTTTGAATTGAATCCAAGAGCAGGACCTACGAAAATATTGGGTCTGACATTTGCCCCTTCTACAGGAATGATAACCTTCAATAGAAGTGGTACTTCTACATAATCAAAGTTAAAATTAATATCTACATTATTTACTGTGGTGGACGCTCCTTTCATGGAATAATATATTTCTGGTTGAACAGCAAATATATTTCCAAACTGAAACATTGCAAACACACCACCACAAAAACCAAACTTTGAATCAAGAGATTGACCATTGAAAGTTGCATCATCACCAGTGAAATTTGCTATATTTGCTCCTCCCTTCAGTCCGACCTGAATATGTACCTGACCATTCAGCGACGAATTAAATATTGTAAAAAGGATGAAGCAGGTAAGTAAGAGTAACTTATTCACAATAACCTCCTATTTGTTATTAAAATATTTAATAATGATGACACCTGGAAATTTTGGAGAGTAATTATAATGAGTAATATAAAAATTAGTAACAAAGAAAATTTTCCTTCAACTAAATTTTAATTGCATATATAAATTGGAACTTATTTATATAAGAAGCAAGAAAAATAAAATTTATGAGTCACTACTGTTTATAATTGGCACGTATTGGGGAGTTTTTGATTCTTTTGAATTGAAACTGATATATGAAACCCGTAAAGATTTTTACTTTTATAAAATATTTTGGATATCAATATTTTAAGTTATTTTTCTCATCATTTTTTTTCACTATCCTTCTCTATGCTGTTCCTTTTCTTTTTTTCAAGTTGTGTAAGCTGAACTTTTAAAGTTGTTTCTTTCTCTTTTTCATTTTTTAATTCCAATAACAACCTTGCAATATTGGTTGCATGGCTGCTCATATGTTTAAGTAATTCAATAAGTTCCAAATGAATTTCACTTGTGGCAATAGTTTCAGGAATGTCACTTCGGAGTCTTTCAAAGTGTGTTCTTCGTAAATCCATTTCCATCATTTTATACTTTTTATATTTTTTCTCCATTCTCTTAGCATCTTTAAGATTTACATCTTTAAAAACCTCAATAGATCTTGCTATCTGCTTAATCGTTCTTAAATGATAATCTTTTATCTCCTCCTGCCCTTCCTTTGAAAAGTGAACATTCAAGTTCATTTTCTTTTCTGCAAGAGGAATAAGACGTTTTGCAACAATATCACCTATCTGTTCCAGCTCAGTTACACTGTGCATTATTTGAAATATTTCATCAGTACGTTCTTCCGCAAGACTTTTCTGGTTTATCTTCATTAAGTATTTGTTTATGTGCACATTTAAGTAATTTATCTCTGCCTCATTGTGCCTGATTTCTTCGATCAAATCTTCATCATATTCAAAAAATGGGTGTATAATTTTTTCAACCATTTCTTTAACATTATTTGCCATGTGAATCGTTTCAGCTTTAGCAAGACTTAGAGCTAAAGGAGGTGTTGAGATTAAACTATCTTCAAGAAATTTGGTAATAAATTCGCCAGATTCTTTTTCTTCTTCCTTATCAGGAAGTATTTTACAAATTAATTTTGCTGACTGGGGAATGAACGGTAGCATCACTAACGTAAGCGCAACGTTAAAAATGGTATGCGCATTTGCAATTTGCCTTGGTACAACATCAGCTAGATAAGATGTTCCAATTAATCCTTCGGCACCAGATGGTGAGATTGACCTTATAAATTCAGCAAAGTAAGGAATCCACCATACAAACAACAGAACGCCAAAAACTTTAAATAATGTGTGAGCAAGCGCAACTCGCTTTGCTTCCCTGGTAGTATTAATACTAGCCAGAACTGCAGTTATACTTGTGCCAATATTTGCACCAAGTATTAACGGAATTGCTGCTTCAAGAGTTAATAATCCCTGACTTCCCAAAACTATAATTATGCCTGTAAAAGCACTACTGCTTTGTATTAAAGCAGTAAATGCCGCTCCAACGATAATTCCAAACAATGGGTGTTCCAATTCAAGAAGTATATTTATAAACGGTTCATAGGTTTGCAGAGGTTCCATCGCGTTAGACATTATCCACATTCCGAAAAACAACATTCCAAAACCCAAAACGGCTTCACCAATATTTTTTAGTTTCTTAGATTTCAGAAAAAACATCATTGCAAAACCAAGACCAATAACAAATAATGCATAATCAGTTAGTTTAAATGCAATTAGTTGTGCGGTAATTGTTGTACCGATATCTGCACCAAGAATAACTCCAATTGATTGAGTAAAAGTCATCAACTGAGCCTGCACAAAACTAACAAGCATAACAGTTGTTGCGCTGCTGCTTTGTATTATCATTGTAACAAATGTACCAACGGCTACAGCAACAAGCCGATTATTTGTAAGCGTACCTAATAATGAGCGCATTCTTCCCCCTGCGGTTTTTTTCATTCCATCGCTCATCATACCCATGCCGAATAAAAATAGACTCAGCCCTCCAACTAATCCGCTTAATAAATAAAACACCCAGCCTGAACTACGAGCATAGGCTCTGAAGTAGATTATATCATTTTGATCACTGCCATTCTTAATCCTGGCTGCGAATTGGTAATTACCGCTTTTTGAACCAACAATGCCATAGGATTGTGCGACCCCATTTACATCGGTTAGTACAACAATTTCCGTAAGATTTGTTCCTTCGGCTTTAGAAGGAGTAGTTATAATTGAAAAGTATACCGGCCATCCCTCTACACGTATTGAATCATTATAAAGAACCTGAACTTTGAATGGTTTTTCTAATTTCTCACCAGCAGTCTGATAATATGAGTCTGAGATATGAACATCAACAAAATTAATATTAAATTTTGATAGTGTAACTTTTGAGGAATCAATCGATAAAGTTGAGGTGGAATCAAATTCTTGTGCAGAAATGGATTTAGCATTTACCATAAGAATAAATGCTATAAAAATGATTGTTACCCTATTTAATCCACATCCCATCATATACTAAATTTTTACCATAAATAATTTACTGCAAGTACCATTCATTTTCGCAAAGTGAACTGATTATTTTTTCACCTCTGTGCCCAAATATCGGATGATTTACCTTTGAAAGTTCATCTGCAATTTTTAATGCAATTTTCGCAGTTGGTTTTTTAGATGATTTTGATTCCTTTAAAACTTTTATCGCAGTGTTAAAAATTGAATACTCCCACTTTCTGCTGAAATGCTGTTCAATCATTGAATCATTATTAACATAACCGTACTGCTCGTTAGCACAATTTACAATTCCCATTCTGTTAGTTAGAAAATCAGGTATGTATATAATATTTCTATTGAAAAGAGCTAAACCATCTCGTTCAGAATCTTCTAACTGGTTATTAGCGGCTCCACAAATTATTTTTGCACTGATTTCACTAATGGTGTTTGGATTTAATATTGCACCTGTTGCATTAGGAGACAATATATCACATTTCTCGGAAAATATTGAGATATCATTTACATCAACTAATCTGCACTCAATATTCTTATCAGCGTACTTTTTCTTCGCTTCATCAACATTATTTTTATTTACATCGCAAGCAATAATTTTTTCTACACCTTTTTCAAATAAAAAACCTGTGAGCGGAATTCCAACATGACCGAGCCCTTGTATTGCTATGATTTTTCCTTTAATTGAACCAAGGTTTAAATAATCTACAGCAGCTTCCATTCCAGAAACAACTCCTCTTGCAGTAGGGATAGCAGGTACACCGCTACCACCAAACTTTGGTGGAATGCATGTTGTAAATCGTGTTCCTGAAAAAACATCCATCATATCATCAACACGTGTTCCTAAGTCTTCAGCCGTAACATAACAACCATTAAGAGAGGACATAAATAATCCATATTCCTGGTAAATGTTATGACGCATTAGCTTGTCATCCCAATTATATGATGGATTGTACGCAATAACTCCTTTTCCACCACCCCACCATAAACCAGCAAGAGAATTTTTAAAAGTCATCCCCGCAGCTAATCTTAAACCATCTCTAAAATAATTTTCAATACTATTATAATTCCAAAACCTAACACCACCTGCTGCCTGCCCACGATTAGTGCGATGAATAAACGCTCCCAGCAGCATTTCGTAACCTTTAGAAATCTTGAAAAACATCCCCTCATGATTGATAAAATCCCTTTTATCATTTGAAAAGTAATCCGCAACTGGTTGCAGAACTTTATGTGAAGCAACCAATGAATTCTCATCCTTATTAAAAGCAAAGTAAAACTTATCAATCTTATTTGCTATTAAAAATTTTATAAATTCTTTTGGTGAGAGAGAAAGTAGTTGAATAATTTCAGACATTTTTGTTCACTAATTTATTTCTGTAATATTTAAAAATTATATATCCGAATCCATGGTATCAATAGTTAATGTATCAACAACTTCACTTTTATGAACAATTACTGCTGTTAATTTATTACCTGCATAAGCTTTTGTATCAACATAAAATACATTACTTGGTTTATCGTGATAAACTTCTCCATAGCTTGTATGCCCAACAACCTGCAGTTTTCCAAGATTCATCAGCTTATCTCTTGTCCATAAAATTCCATGTTCACTGTTCAGATCGGATTCAACAACATTCTTAAGATGTTCGAAATCTTGCAAGGGTTTTTTACCAAGTTTTTTTGAATAGTAGTTCGAAATACCTGCGTGAGAAATAAAACAATCATCCAAATTAAGTATGAGTGGAGCTTTTATAATAAAATTAAGATGAAGGTTCATCTCTTTAAACCGGCTGCTGTAAGAATCCAATGTAGTTTCCGAACCATTGTAAACCCATGATTTTCCTAGTGCACTTGAGGGATGTTTAATAAAATAGTAAAACATGAGATCGTGATTGCCTGCGGTAAAAGTTATCCGGTTATTCTTTATGAATTCGATGACTTCATAATTATTTTTTCCTCTATCAACTAAATCACCAACTGAACAAATCGGTATACCAGGATACTTGCTGATTATTTCATTATAAAGTTTTTCCAGGGTAAAAAAGCATCCATGGATATCACCAATTACAGCTAACATGATAGGTTAAATATGATATATTTCGTTGGCATATTTTATTAGCTCATCCCTGAAATCAGGGTGGGCAATTTTAATAAGTGATCTCGAACGTTCTTTAATAGATTTACCAAATAAATGCGCAATTCCATATTCAGTAACAACAAAATGAACGTCTCCTCTGGAAGTTACAACTCCAGAACCAGGTCTTAGTTGTGAAACAATTCGAGAAGTTTTACCATCTTTAGTAATGGAAGGAAGAGCAATAATTGGTTTACCACCATCGGAACGCGCAGCACCGCTTATAAAATCCACTTGTCCTCCAATTCCACTATACATTTTTGGTCCAAAAGAATCAGAACAAACCTGCCCCGTAATATCAACTTCGATTGCTGAATTAATAGCAACCATTTTTTTATTCTGTGCAATTATAAAAGGATCATTCACATATTCCTGCGGATGAAATTCTATTACAGGATTATTATCGATAAAATCGAAAACCCTTTGAGTACCTAAAACAAATCCAGCAATTATTTTTCCTGGATGAAGGGTTTTCTCCTCCCCATTAATGATTCCCTCTTCTACCAGATCAATTATTCCATCAGAAAACATCTCCGTGTGTATTCCCAGATTTTTTCTTTCCCTTGCATACCTCATTACAGAATCAGGAATTGCACCAATTCCCATTTGCAAAGTAGAGCCATCTTCAATTAATGAAGCCACATTTTTTCCAATCTTATCATAAATATCAAGTAACTGTTTACTTGCATTAGGATCAACTTGCGGCAGCTCTTGTATTGATTCTGAATGTTCAACTATATGATGAATCTTATTTATGTGGATAAAGCTGTCACCTAAACTTCTTGGCATTTCACTATTGCATTGTGCAATAACAATTTCTGCTTTTTCGGCAGCAGTTTTTATTGTCCCAACATCCACACCATAACTACAAAAACCGTGTTCATCAGGCAAGGATACATTTAGCAAAGCTACATTAACAGGAATAATACCGCGTTTAAATAGTAGAGGCAGCTCGGAAAGAAAAATCGGAATAAACTCTGCTCTTCCCTCGTGAATTGCTTTGCGAGTATTTGCACCGATAAAAAAAGCTTTGTGTTTAAAGTGTTTCTCCATCCCCGGATTTACGTATGGAAGCTCTCCAACTATTAAAATATGATATGCTATAACATTTTCCAGTTCATCCTTTCGTCTTACCATCGCTTTTACAAGTTCTAATGGAACTGCACATCCGGGTTGTATAACAATATTATCACCTGATTTAATTGCTTTAACTGCTTCATCCGATGTACAAAGTTTTTTTTGGTATAGATTTAAAATATTTGTAGGAATATTACGCAACTTTATTTTTTCTTCTGGCTTCATCTATGTTGGAATTAAAATACTTACTTTTTTAATCAGTTAATTTGTTTGAAACAGATGGAGCTTTTTATATTCAAGATTAAATGTGTGTGCCAGAGATTCATTAACGCAGTCTCCTTTATGAGTACAAACACTTTTCGCTAATCCATCTTTAGCCATAAGAGCAGCTACAATTCCATTTTCCGCTATGGGATGAATATAATCCATTACGGAGTTGTTCAAACCATAACTTGCTGTTCTTGATACAACCGCAGGCATATTTGGTACACAGTAATGTATAACATCATGCAGAACATAAACCGGATCTGAGAGAGTGGTTACTCTACTTGTTTCTACGCAACCCCCCTGGTCAATTGAAACATCGACAATAACGGCTCCTTTTTTCATTTTCTTAACCATCTCTTCGCTTACCAGATCAGGAGTTTTTTCACCTTTAATCAATACTGCACCAATCAATACATCAGCAAATTTTACTCCTCTGGATATAGTGTATGGATTTGCCATTACAGTTGTTACACGTTTATTGAACCGATTCTCAATCTGCCTTAGTCTATTCAGATCTTTATCAATTACAATTACCTGCGCGCCTCTTCCTAGAGCAGCTCTTGCAGCGGTAATTCCCACAACTCCAGCACCCAAAATAACAACGGCTGCAGGCGCAACGCCTGTAATTCCGCCCAATAAAATTCCCCTTCCACCTTCAGAATAACTTTCCAGATATCTTTCTGCAACTTGTATAGCAATTTGCCCTGCAATTTCACTCATCGAATGAAGAATTGGTAAACTTGAATTATCTTCAATTAGTTCCAACCCGATAGAAGTAATTTTTTTCTCTAAAAGTTTTTCAACAATGTTTCTTTTCCCTACAGCTAATTGCAAAAAAGAAAAGAGTATTTGATTTTCCTGAAGGTACTCAACTTCCTGTTCAGATATTGAAGATACCTTAGCAATAAGCTCTGCTCTGCCAAAAGCTTCCTCAGCACTGTAAACAATAGTTGCCCCCGTCGCCCTGTAATCCTGGTCTGTAAAGTGGCTTGCATCACCTGCACCGCTTTGAATATAAACTGTATGACCTGCTCTAACTAATGAATCCACTCCTGCAGGTGCAAGTAAAACTCTTCTTTCTTCCCAAAGAGTTTCAGTTGGAATTCCAATTCTCATTTTATTTTTACTTTTTTATTTTAAAACTACCTAATACCATCCTGATTTTCAACTAATGAAGAACTAATGTACAGGTGTAATGGGTTTTTTACCTTTCAATACATTTATTACATTTTTAGCAGCAAGTTCTGCCATTCCATTTCTCGCTTCTTCAGTTGCGCTGCCAATGTGAGGTAACAACATAACATTTTTCAATTTTAATAAGTTTTTATTAATAATTGGTTCATTTTCAAATACATCAAGCCCTGCAAAACGTATTCTATCATTCAACAATAAATTGGTTAGTGCCAACTCATCGATTATTTCACCGCGGGCAGTATTTATAATTATTGCGGTTCGTTTTACTAAACTTAATTTTTCTTGATTTAATAAATGATGGGTTGTTTTATTTAATGGTAGATGAATCGAAATAAAATCAGATTGTTTTAATAAATAATTTAGACTTACCTTTTTTGCTGAGTGATTATTTTCAAGATCGTAATTTGTATTCTTATCATAATATACAATTTTAGCACCGAAAGCATAAGCACGTTTAGCTACCGCACAACCTATTCTTCCTGCTCCCAATATTCCAAGTACCTTGTTTTTTATTTCTACACCAAGCAGCAATTTAGGTTTCCATCCTTTAAATTTCTTCAGCCTTACCAACTGTTCAGCTTCATATAATCTTCTTGCACAGGAAAGCATAAGAGCTAAAGTAAGATCCGCGGTTGATTCTGTTAAAACATTTGGAGTATTTGTAACAATAATATTTCTGCGTTTTGCACATTCAATATCAATATTATTATAACCCACAGCATAGTTAGCGATTACTTTGCAATTAGGCATTTTATCAATTAGGCTGGCATCTATTTTTTCGGTAAGAAGTGAAATAAGAGCATTACAATTTTTAATTTTTTTTTGAAGAATACTCCTTGGTATAGGATGATCTTCTTTATAAAATTCAAACTTTATGCTGCTTTTATCAAACAGCTCGTAAGCAATTTTGGGAATATCTCTAGTAATGAACACTTTCATCAATTTTTCTAACTAAAAGTTTATGCGCTATTTATGAGAATAAAAATTTAACAATAAATAATGCCCCTAAAATTCCTGCAACATCAGCAATTAAACCAACTGGTAATGCATGTCTTGTATTTTTAATATTAACCGCTCCAAAATAAACAGCTAAGACGTAAAAGGTAGTTTCTGTGCTTCCAAAAAATGTAGATACTAGAATTCCGATAAAAGAATCGGGTCCGTAAACGGATAGATTCTCGGCCATAATTCCAAGTGATCCGCTGCCGGACAATGGTCTCATCAATGCCATTGGGAGAGCATCTGCTGGCATACCAATTAAGTTTGTAAATGGACTGAGAACGTAAATCAACCATTCCATTGCACCACCTGCTCTAAAAATTCCTATTGCAACAAGCATAGCCACAAGGTAAGGTATAATTTTTACAGCTATTTTAAATCCTTCTTTAGCTCCTTCAACAAATTGCTCATATACTTTTACCTTTTTTATGGCACCATAACCGATAAAAATTAATATCAGCAAGGGAATAGCAAGTGCAGAAATAATTTCAATAAAATTTTTAAATGCAATTGAAGGAATAAATGAAAAAAAAGAATTAAGTATCCCGGAATAAATAACCATTGCTACTGCAACTAGTATTAACAGAACAGAAATAACAAATTTGAAATTTTGTTTTAGCCATTCAGTAAACTTCCAGGATTTTAAGTAAAATTTTTCAATAATCTTAGCAGAAGCAATTCCTGCAATTGTTGCACAAAGTGCACCAAAAATTGAAGTGCCAATTATAATAGCAGGATTTGAACTTCCAG
Organism: uncultured Ignavibacteriales bacterium; assembly: GCA_963714405.1. Taxonomy (GTDB): domain Bacteria; phylum Bacteroidota; class Ignavibacteria; order Ignavibacteriales; family Ignavibacteriaceae; genus JAZGGS01. The sequence continues at coordinate 517,395 of CAVQOH010000006.1, forward strand.
CTGCAGCTCGAACAGCAATTGCGGTTGCAGGGATTAATGTTAATCCTGCAGTGTTAATTGCTAAAAATGTAACCATTGAGTTAGAGGCCGTGCCTTTATCAGGATTTAATTTATTCATTTCCTCCATAGCTTTTAAGCCAAAAGGAGTAGCCGCATTACCAAGTCCAAGCATATTTGCAGAAATATTCATAATCATTGAACCCATAGCAGGGTGATCAGTTGGAATATCTGGAAACAACTTCTTAGTAATTGGTTTTAGTAAGTTTGCTATAAGCTTAATCAATCCCGCATCTTCTGCAACTTTCATAACACCCAGCCATAAAGCCATTATACCGATTAATCCCAAAGCAATATTAACTGCAGTGCCCGCATAATCCAATGCAGCAGCAGTTACGTCTTTCATCTTAATAAATGTAACTTCTTCCAATATTACCGCTGCAATAAATTTATTTTGTTCTAATTTTTCTTTTAACTCAATTGTTCCGATTATATCATCATCATTCCCGCTTGCTGCAGCAATTTCTTTCCATATATCAGGTGATTTATCATTTAGAGTAATGTAAATTGGATAGGATTTTTTATTTTTTGCATGAGTTATTTTTAATGAAACAGATATATTCTCTGCATGATTTACATTGTAAAATCTATTGAAATCTGCTGAGGGTATGGTTAGAATAGCTTCGTAAGTACTGTCATTTAATTCGCTTAAATCTTCTTCAAGCTGAATTGTGAGTTCTAATGATTTATTATTCCTATACTTATTATCTGTCTGATTAATTATATCTGTTGTAAGAGCAGCACCAATTCCTAATATTAGCAAACCTAACCAGACATAATTTAGCAAAAATGTTCTCCTGAATATTTAATATTTATATAAGAGTAGATTAAAAACCTACTTCATCAAAAGCTAATAACTCTTCAGAATCTACAAAAACAAGTCTTCCCAACGAAGAGATATTCTCACCGGGTAGAATTAACTTGCCGGAATATTTTTGATTGTAAGATTGAGTAATATCGTTTATAACCTTCTTCTCTTCAACTTCTCTTAAATTTCCTGTAATTAAAATTGAAAATAAATTATAAATAATATTTTCCTTATTACCATTTATTTGCTTCAAAACCGTAAATCTTGATAAGGCATCAAATTTAATATTTTTATACAATTCTTCATCATCAATAAATATATATACGTTTTTATCCTTGTAAACAAAATTTGTGGCAAATTGAATGAACTTGGTTCGTTGAAGTGTGATTGAGACTACACCTGCATTAGCTGAATTTAATTCTTTTTCTACAAGTGCAAGATCCCGAATAGTTGTAATTTTTTTCTGCATTAAGTTAGCGGTTATTAATTTTATTCAAAGTACATTTTAATTATTTAACGAACTATATAATTCTGAAATACATGCTGCGTAATTTATTGAGAAACTACAATTTGAGCAATGATTTCTATTCAGGTTAAAATTGCTCTGTCTTACACTTTTTATAAATTGTTTAATTTCATTACGAATTTCAATTATTTCCGGTTCTTTAATTATACTACTTACTGATTTTGAAGGATGTTTAATAAATATAATCTTTATTTCAATCTTATTAATATTTTTAAATAGTTTTTTGGCAATGTAAGCATAAAACTTTAACTGCGTCAAATAGCTTCCTGCTCTATCATATGTTTCGTTTTCAATTATATCATCTGTTTTATAATCAACAATGATAATTTTATTGTTTTCTATAATTAGCTTATCAATTATTCCGTATAAATAATAGTTTTCTTCCTTCAGATAAATTTCATATTCATTAAAATAATTTTTAAATGATTTCAAATAATTATATTCTTCAGAATTATAATACTTACTTAGTTCATCAACAATACTTTTAATAAGTTGATCTTTCTGTAAAATGAATTCGCTGGAAAATGGTATTAATTTTCCAATCTCACCTTTAACGAAATCAGAATAATTATCAACAGTAATTTCCTCTTCAAGTGCTGAATGAATTATAACTCCCTTTACATCAGCATAACTATATTTAATAGGATTTTCTGATTCCTGTAAATCAAGTTTTTCTTCATCAAATTTAAATTCATATTTGTTTTTATTTGCTGCTTGTTTTTTCCACTTATTGTAGTCGCTGAATAATTCAGAAAAACCAAGTTCATATATCAATTTATATTTTACTGGGCACTGATGAAAAACAGCTACCTTTGTTGCTGATATGATTTCACCCTTAGCAACATCTGTAATTTTATTTGTATAAAATACTTTTTTCGTGTTTTTGCTTCCGATATGATTTTCTGGCAATTTAGTTTGCTGTACAGTTTTTATAACAGGAATAGATATTTTTATTTTACTAATCTTATTTTTATATGATGTCCCCTTGTGCACCAGAAATTTCAGTTCATCTTCAATCTTAATATTTCCAGGTTGAATATGAAGCTGCAATCCTTCCTCCAATAAATTTATAAATGACGATGGTTTATACTTTTTACTCTCTGTGGATGAAATAAATAAATAATCTTCAGCTCTTGTTACAGCAACGTAGAATAATCTTTTTATTTCAGCAAGATTTTTTCTTTGTTCAATAAGGTTATGAGTATTAACAATTGGTGCAGCGCTATACTCATTAAAATAATTATCCCCTAAAGGAACTTTACTCATCAATCCATATTTTTTATTGATTGAAACAGATTTTGATTTAACAGAATCTGCAGCGGTTGTGTGATGACAATTGAAGAGATAAACTGCTGAAAATTCCAATCCTTTAGCCTGATGAATTGTTAAGATATTTACCCGGTTCTTTTCTTCACTTAAATCTGCATGCGGCTCATCTTCCACTTTAGTAATTGCCTCTTTAAGAAAGATTACATAATCGTATAAAGTTTTAAATCCCTGATTTTCAAATTCAATTGTAGTTTTTACCAGTTTATTTATATTTGCTAAATTCTGTGCTCCATTATTCTTTGATGCAAGTACTGGTAAAAAATCAGATTCACTTAAAATTTTCCTTAACAAATACGATATTTCAGTTCTTTGGCTTAGAATAAGATTTTCTTCAAGTTTATTAGCAGCTTTCTTCCATAATTTATTTTTCCTTTTTAATAATTGAATTTTTTCCCAATAAGTATTTCCTTCAATTAATGATAACTCAAAAATCATTGCATCAGAAATTGTAAAGAATGGAGATCGCAAAGTCCCAACTAATGCAGTATCATTTTCTTTATTCAGAAGAAATGAAAAATAGTTGAATATATCGTAGACCGGTTGCTGCTGGAAGAATCCTTTACCTCCTGATACATTATAAGGTATACTAAACTTTGTAAACGATTTTTCCAGAGAATTAAATGAACTTCTTTTTCTAACAAGAATTGCAATATCCTTCCAGCTTTTGTTAGTTTTATAAAACTCATTGTTTACAAGTTGCAAAATGCTTTGAGCAACTAATTCTGCTTCAGCATTTCCATCATTTTCGGCCAACAGAATTTCAACTTTACCTTTATATTTTTCATCCCTTGCACAAATAAGTGAGGATGGTTGAACCTCATTATAAATTGATTTAGGATCTTTAAAAATTTCACTAAATAAATAATTTGTAAATAAACAGATATTTGGTGCCATCCTGAAACTATCAGGTAGAAACAATTTTGAATCTTCCCCTGATTTTTTGATGATATCAATTTTCGTTTTTTCAAATACTTCAAGCTCTGCATCTCTAAATTTATAAATACTCTGTTTCTCATCGCCAACCACAAATAAATTTCCAGTTTTCAAATAATCTAAAACAGGAAGAAAAATATTATACTGAATTTCATTTGTATCCTGGTATTCATCAACCATCAGGTATTTATATTTACGAGAAACGGCTTGTTTTACATTTTCATTTTTCAATATTTTTTTTGTTTTCAAAAGAATATCTTCATAATCCAGATATCCATTTTCACGCTTCCTAAGCTCATATTGAGCAAGTACTGTATTAAATACGTTTATTAAATTTTTTCCAAATCTGGCAAGTTCAAATTCAATTTCTTCGAATTTTCCTCCGAGAGAGAGGGCTGAAAATTCCTTTAAAAATAATTCAACTTTATAAGTTGATTTCTGCAAACCTTCTCTCAGGTTTTTAGATAAATAACCTCTTTCTCTAACCAATCCGCTAGTTGTACAAATTAAATCTTTCAGTTCTGATAATATTTTTAAAATTTTATTAATGTTACCAGTATTATTTAGTTTTGAAATTAAAAGCTTAATATCTGAAGCAGTACTATTTTCAGGAGATGAACTAAGTACCACATCATTAATGATTTTAGTATTAACCAAGAACTCAGTTTTTTCCAGATTATAAATCTCTTTAGAAAGATTTATAAATGATTTTTGAAAAAATGATGCAATATCATTAACCGAAGAAGAATAGATTGTTTCAGATAGTTCAACTACATTCTTTCTGTTTTCAACGAGGTTAATTAGCTCCCTTACTAAAATCTGTTTAGATGAAAAAATACGAAACAGTAATTTTATCTGATCACTATCTTCACTACTAAATAAATTTTTAATAGTTTCTTCAACCGCAATTTCTAGCAATTCACAAGAAAGTGTAGAATCAATAGGAATAAAATTAGCATCTAGTTCTGCTTCAACGGGGAATTCTCTTAATATATCCAGACAGAAAGAATGAATTGTAGATATTTTAGCTGAAACAAGTTGCCTTCTTAAATACTTTAATTTTCTTTTTAGATTAATATCACTGCTAGCAAAATACGCTGCATCAATCTCTTCAGAAATTTTCTTATAGAGTTCTCCCGCAGCCTTATCAGTAAAGGTTATCGCAGCAATATTATTTAAAGGAATTCCGGCGTTTACTGCAATCTTCATATATCGTTTAGCAAGTACATGTGTTTTTCCAGAACCTGCATTTGCGGTGAGTGATACTGATTTTGAAATATTTAGTGCTTCAGATTGATGAGGTGTTAGGAGAGATTTTTTCATCAGCTGGCAGGAATATTTTTATCCTGGTAATCAGGTATTATTATTGAGAATGTTGTTCCTTCATCAGAAGATTCTACAAGCTGTATATTACCATTTAATCTTTGGAGAAATCTCTTTATTAACTTTAATCCAAGCCCCATACCTTTATCTTTTGTAGTAAAATTTGGCTTAAATATTTGACTCTTATTTTCATCAGTAATACCAATTCCATTATCTTTAATCAAAATTGATACAACATTTTCCTTTTCAGTAACATCTATTAGAACTTTTGTAGCTTCCGCCTGAATAGAGTTACGAATTAGATTTATAAACATTCTTCTAATCTGTGATTTATCAGCTTCAATTATTAAATTTTCCGAAGAAACATTTAATGAAAAATTAATTCGTTCATTTGTAAACAGATTAATTGTATCTCTAATTATTGGAACAAGTTCAATCACTTCAAATTTTATACTTGGCATTTTAGCAAACGTAGAAAATTCTGAAGCAATTAAACTAAGATTATCAATCTGATTTAAAACTGAATGCGCAAGTTTAATAAATACGCTTCCAAAATCTTTTCGTTTATCTTTATAAGCTGCAACCATTTGTTGAATGGATAATTTCATTGGCGTTAACGGATTCTTAATTTCGTGAGCAACCTGTCTTGCCATTTCTTTCCAAGCATTTTCTCTTTCAAGTTCTGCAATTTCAACCTGATTTTTTTGTAATTCTCTTGTCATCATTTTAAATCCATCAAATAAGATCTTTTAATTCACCTTTCTCATTATTTTCCAGGTGAACACTTAAATCACCTTGTGCAACTGACTCGGTTGCATTAGTTAATCTGCGTATTGGTGCGGCAATTTGATTTGCAAACAGGGTACTTATAATTATGATTACAATCAGTGCAAAAGAATAAACTCCAAATAAAAATACATCAACATTAACTGCAGAATAGTTTAACCTTATTTTATTGAAAGCATCGTTAACGCCTATAATTAAAGGTTGTCCTTCCATTGTTATTTTCCTGTAATATGCATCGTAAATAAAATTATTTATTTTTTCACTAGTTAAGTATTCCCTGTAACTAAGATAATTCAAATTATAGTGGGCTTTAGGGTTAAGCTTTGTATTGAATAATCCTGTATTGTAAAATTCTTCACGCGAATTGTAAAGCTGGTTTGATACTTCGAAAACAGCAAATGATATGCCCAGTTCTTTACCTGCATTATCGAATGCTCTTATTAAATCTCTATCTACGTGCTTTTGCTTTTGCGCTCTGACATGATTTTCCAGGTAATCTGAGCGTTTGCTTAATTCTGTAAAAATGGCAGCATCACTTCGCTCATTAACAACTTGCCGGTTGTATATGGCTAGTATTACTATTGGCAATACTGAAATTAATAAGAATGCAATAAGAAGCTTTGTCTTAAAAGTATAACTGATTTTTAATATTCTGAAAACTAATAAAATAGATATAAGCAGGAGAATTAGTAAACTGTGCAGAATAAATATTTTGAAGAAATTAAAAAGGTTCCAGGTAAGTTTTTTCTCTTTTATTGAAACAGCAATTATCCTATCTGCATTATTTTTTTCCATTTTTAAGATGTAGGTAATATAATTCTCTCCATAAATAGATAGATTTATCCAACCTTCATTATACTGGGATAGTTTCGCATTAAAGATTTGTGTTTTTTGTTCACGCGATGGGAATAGATCACCATATACCTGGGTTACATTTCCATCAACAAATTCAAAAATATTTAGTTGCTTTAAATCAATTACAGATCCAAGTACAGCCCTGTTTGATTCTAGAAAATCAGGAAATTTTTCGGATCCGATACCTTCAATATTAAAATCTGTTATTACACCAATATATCCTGATACGATATTTCTTTTCATAACAGGTGTGATACCAATAAACCGTTTTACTTCGGAATCGTTATTCGTCTGCAATTCAACAATGCTGATTTGGCTATCAGGGTTATCATTAAAAAAATTAAAAACATTTATTTCTTCATCAATTCCAACAGAAAATTTTCCAAGTACTTCCTTATCTCTATCAAAAAGTAATATTGATGAATTCTTTGATTCCCTTTGTAATGGGCTTTTGCTCCATATTATAAATGCCGCTGCATCAAAATTTGTTTTACCTTTATAAAACGAATCAATAACCTCATTATCTTTTAAAGAATTCCGCAGGGTTTCATCAATTAAAAAACGCAGCAGGTTTTCATTTGCTCTGTTCACTTCCAATCCTATTGTACCTAACGAACCTCTCTCCAAAAGCAAATTAAAATGATTTAATAAAGCTATGGTTATAACCGAGGAAATTAGTGTTGTGTAAATTAAGTTTTGAACAACGTTCGAATTCCTGTAAAGAAACTGGTACACTAATACGAATATTAATAAAATGAATAGGAAAATCATTAAATGCGTTATAAGCGGTTCTTTTTGAAGTTGAAAAAAAATGTATGCGGAAACCTGCAAAACAACAAAAAGAATAATAAATTTAATTTTATACTTTCCGTTATTTATCAAGTTAAGAAACTCACCAATAAGCAGAATAAATGCGATCATGGTTAGTACTAAGGTTAAAGTAATAACTAGAGAATTTAAATTCATTACAAGTGAGGGCAAATTTGGTATAAGTGTAGGCTCTTTAAAATACCTGATTGAAGAATCAAAAATTACACTTTTAATAGAAGCACTTAATCCGCGTAGTAAATAAAAAAATACAATTCCCAAAGCTGGAGTTGCAAGTACTTTTAATATTTTGAATCGCTTTTGCTTATTGTTTTTAATGTAATCAATTACGTAAAGCAGGGTAAAGTAGCCAATAATGATTAAAAAAATATTTGTGACTAATAATTCCAATGGAGATTTTACAATACCACCCGCAAATATTGAGGCAAAATAGGCAGGTTCAATCAATGGACCTGAGATTAAATTGGTTGGGAAACCTAACCAGAAAAAAAGTAATCGTACTGCTACTAAATAAAATATTAATAAAAATATTTTTATTAAACGGCTTTTAATTTTTTTGTAATCATTAATAAAGCCAAAACCTGAAATTAGAAGTACAAGAACAACTAATATTGATTGATATTTTGATGCTGCCTCTCTTATTTCATTTATTGAGGAATTCAGTGAGGGTTTAAAAAAGCTTACAGTAGCAATTTTATTATTATAGTTATTTAGCAAAGCGAATGAATAGTTTCTACCATCCTGGGAAAATTCAGAATATGGTGTAAAGTATACTTCGAATCGGGTATTAAACTTGCTAGTTAACTCTTCCTTAAAACTAAGCGAAGAAAAATATTTGTTTTGAAGCTGGTAGTGTTTTTCAAACGGATCACTTATAACGATATAAAACATGTCCTGTCTAACACTTACAGTATCAACTACGGTAAGAAATGTAATAAGCCCCGATGAATAAAAATGAACTTCGCCAAGGGGAAAAGTAAGCGGAAAAATATCTTCCTGCTCAACTGCTATAGTTTCATTCCAAGCAATTAATTTTCCATTAGGAGCAATTACTTCAACCGAGAATTGACTGAATTGGGCAGAATTTACCAATGAAATTAATTCTCCATAAACGTACTTATTATTTGATAAAGTGTTTTTAAGATTCGATTTTAAGTTTTCTTTTACATCAAGTAATTTAGATTCTTTCTTTTTATATAAATTATGAACCGAATTTTCAATTTCATGATTTAGTTCGATTAATTTTTTTTCCCAGTTTTGCTTCCTTGCCGAAATGAAAATTGGAGAAAGAATGCCGATAACAAGTATCAGTATTAAAAGAAAAAAGACGATAGTAAAATATTTTCTATCGCCTTTAAATAATTTATTAATATTGAGTAGCATCAATTAATTGATATTTGAGTAATAAACCAATTATTTCCAATTTTATTAAGAGTAATATAAACCTGTGCAGAATCCCGCTTTCCCTTACTTTCATAATAGTAAATTCCTGTTGCATAAGATGTATCGGAACTATCCATTTTTTTATGATCAAACCTGAAAGAGATAACATTGTGAACGTTAAAAAAATCTTCGAGCACATAGTATGCCTGGCTGGAGCTATAATAACCGGTAATTCCGTTTGAAAAACTTAAGTAAGGTTTTGGGCTAAAATACCTTGCAATATATTGAAACATCGCTAAGTTCAATTGCTTTTTCAATTTCGTGGAGTATCACATTTTGTAATTGAAAATTTGAATTACTATCAAGTTTATTGTTAAAATTATTATCCTGTGGATGGACTTCGGCAAAGAATGTAAAAACAAACGATAATATTGATACAAAGTATGCAAATTTCTTATTCATTACTTTGTTTAATTTAACTATTTCTACAGCCGAAATCTATATTGATGGATTCCGGCTGTAATAAATTTATTAAGTGTAATTTGCTTGCAAATAAAACAGATTAACGGTTCCACTGCTTTGAAAGTGAAGTACGGATTTCACTGGTTCCTGCCCTTTTAAGTTGAATTTCACCTTCAACAAGCTGGTAAACCCAATCAAATACCATCCGTTCACTTGTAATGGACGATATTCTAATCTTAGCAAAATGATTATCCCATGTCCAGAACACATATGTGTGTCCAACAATTGCACGAGCATCCTTTGTGGGAGACCAACCTGTAGTTGGAGCATATGGAATATCGTATATATCATAAGTTGGTCCCATATCCTGAATATCAGTATCATCCCAGACATCTATATAAAAATCACCCTGGTAATTTTCAAAAAAGAAATCAACATCAATGCTATCAAATGCAACAACTGAATAGAGTGCAAAAGAATAACCGGAATTGTATGGAAATCTTCTGTAATCAAATACTGATTGATTATAACCTTCCGGGCGAGGGGTTGCATAAACCACATCTCTGCTAAGATCACTCTCATTACCATTATAATCATAAGCGGTTACTGCATAGTAATATGTATCACCGTTTACTGCATCATAATCAATAAAGAAATTATATGCAGTTGATCCGATTAAATAGTACTTTCCATCATATGAATCACTATAATAAACATTGTAACCGGAAAGATCTGGTTCCCTGTTATCATACCAGGTAAGATCAACACGGTTATCTCCATTGAGCATTACTACTCCTGTTGGAGGATGAGGTGCAGTATAATCAGGATCATAATAATATGGATCGTAAATATCACAAGCTTGCAGTAATAAAATTAATGCGATGGCAGTTATAAAAATTATCTTTTTCATTTTGATCACCTACATTTAAGTTAATTCTTTTCTCATGAGCCAACTTAAATGCCAGTAAAAATAGTTCGAAATGGTATCAAAAACGCAAGTATTTTCTAAACAATGTACAATTTAATATACACATCGGAAATTTTTTGTAATCAGCAGAATAATTAATAAAAAGTCATGAAAATTTATATTGCTACAATTTCTTCATTAAAATAAAATTTCGATTTATTAATAACCCCTATTGCTCTTCCGGTTAATAATCGCTTATCGAATGGAGAATTTTTAGATTTGGATTTAAACTTCTTGATATCAACAGTCCAGATTATATTCAAATCTAAAATTGTAAAATTTGCTGGCTGACCAATTTCAAATTTAGGAACAGGTATGTTACAAATTTTTCTCGGATTGATTGATAATTTTTCAATTATCTGTTCAAGGGTAAGAATTTTTTTATGATATAATTCTGATAAAGTTAAACCAACTTCAGTTTCCAATCCTACAATTCCATTTGGAGCATACTGGAATTCAGCTTCCTTTTCTTCAATTGCATGAGGGGCATGATCGCTTGCTATGGCATCAATAGTACCATCCTTCAAACCGGTTATAATTTCATTAATATCATCATTCGTTCTTAGTGGCGGACTCATTTTTGCATTTGCATCATAACTTTTAACTGCGTCATCCGTTAGTGTAAAATGATGCGGAGTAACTTCTGCAGTAACGGGAAGATTGTTCTTTTTTGCCTGCCTAACCATTTTTACTGCATTTGCAGTGCTTATATGTGCGATGTGAATTTTACCTCCTGCATATTCAGCCATTAAAATATCCCGCCCAACAATAATATCTTCAGAAACAGCTGGAATCGGAGGTAGACCGAGTAAGGTAGAGTTTATTCCTTCATTCATTGCACCGCCTGATAGAGATTCGTCTTCACAATGTTCAATTATTGGTACGTTATACATGCTGGAATATTCTAAAGCCCTTCTTAAAACCGCGGCGCTTTTGATTGCAACACCATCATCGGAAAATCCGACAACACCTGCTTCAAACAACTCTGCCATTGGAGAAATAACTTCTCCTTCGCGTTTAAGGGTTGCAGCCCCGATGGGATATACATCCACAATGTGGGACGATGCCTTTTCTTGTATAAAATTTACAACCTCTGCAGAATCAATTGCTGGTTCAGTATTTGGCATGCATGCAACTGCAGTAAATCCGCCATTAGCTGCACTATTACAACCAGTTTCTATTGTTTCTTTGTCTTCTCTTCCCGGTTCTCGTAAATGAACGTGCATATCAAAAAAACCCGGAACAACATATTTATTTTCCAAATCGAAATCTCTGGCACCACTTAAATCTTCTTCTGTTAAGTTATCAATTTTGGAAATTACGCCATCCGTAAGAAGTATTGAAACACCTGATTTGTTAATATTTTGTTCAGGATGAACTAGGTTAATATTTTTTAAAACAACTTTCATTCAAATATCCTAATTGAGAGTTCCTAATAAATACAATACCGCCATTCTAACAGCTACACCATTTGTTACCTGGTATAAAATTATCTGGTTAGATCCATCAGCAACTTCTGATGAAAGTTCTACACCACGATTAATTGGACCCGGATGCAGAATTAGAACATCTTTACCATTTTTATCAAGTCTTTCCTGTGTGATCCCAAAATATTTTGCGTACTCTCTAATTGATGGAAAATATTCTCTTGCTTTACGCTCTAGCTGAATTCGTAAGACATTGAGTACATCGTTTTCTTGTATTGCTTCATCAATACTATTAATTACTTTTACTCCAAGCTGTTCAACATACCTGGGAATCATTGTTGATGGACCACATAAAGAAACTTTGGCACCCATTGTAATTAATCCATAAATATTAGAGAGTGCAACCCTGCTGTGAGCAACATCTCCAACTATACATACTTTTAATCCTTCTAATTTTCCCAGCTTTTGCCTGATTGAATACATATCCAACAAAGCCTGGGTTGGATGTTCATGTATGCCATCTCCTGCGTTTATAATATTTGCATCACTTATTTTTGTTAAAAATTGTGGCACACCTGCTGCTCCGTGGCGCACAACAACCATATCTACTTTCATTGCTTCAATGTTACGCATAGTATCTTTGAATGTTTCTCCCTTGCTAACGCTGCTTCCAGATACAGAAAAGTTTACAGTATCTGCGGAGAGTCTTTTCTCAGCAAGTTCAAAAGAAATTCTTGTACGTGTTGAACTTTCGTAAAATAAGTTAACAATTGTTTTGCCTTGCAAGGTTGGAACTTTTTTAATAGGGCGATCCAAAATTTCTCTGAAGGTATGCGCTGTATCCAAAATTAATTGAATATCTTCTCTTGGAACTCCCTGTAATCCCAATAAATGTTTAGTTGTTAGCGGCATAATAAAATAGTTTATTCATTTTCTACTTCAACAAGATAGATAGCATCTTCACCATCAATCTCATCCATTTTAACTTTTATTTCTTCATTTTGTGAAGTTGGTATGTTTTTACCCACATAATCTGCACGAATAGGCAGTTCCCGATGACCTCTATCAACAAGAATACATAACTGGATTGATGCAGGTCTTCCCAAATCCATCAGTGCATTTAAAGCTGAGCGGACTGTTCTACCGGTGTAAAGAACATCATCAACAAGAATTATATCTTTCTCATTTATATCAAAAGTTATATTTGATACAGATATTTCCGGTTGCTTAAGTCTTGTGCGGAAATCATCGCGGTACAAAGTTGCATCCAGTACACCAATTGGTGGTTCAGCATTATCAATAATTTTGATTTTTTCTGCAATTCGGTTTGCTAAAAATTCACCACGAGTACGCATTCCAATTATTGCCAGATTTTTAGAGCCCTTATTTCTTTCAAGAATTTCGTGTGACATTCTTGTAATTATCCTATCTAGCCCTTGTTCATCAATTGTTTTAGATTTTATTACCATATACAAAAAATCCTCATTGGATTGAGTCCGCAGAGGTTAAAAATTATTAAAATATTTTTCATTTCTTCCTTCTCCATCTCGCCGGATAGAATTAAAGGTTAATAAATTGTTTGCCAAAGATAAATTATAATTATTAAAAAGCAAAACTATTTAAAATAAAAAAGGGATTCCGGTTGGAATCCCTTTTAAAGTATTATTTAAGAGCTAACTATCTTGTATGAAATTCAACTCTTCTATTATAGAATCTGCTAACAGCATCTTTTTCGTTAAAGAGTAATTCTCTCTTACCCTTACCAACAGTAGTTAACCTGCCGGCATCAACGCCTTTAGCAATAAGATATTTCTTAACAGTTTCAGCTCTGCGCAAAGATAGATTATCATTATACTTATCAGATCCAATTTGATCTGTGTGACCTTGTACCTCAACATTTACATCAGTATGAGATAAAAGAATCTGTGCAGCATGGTCTAATATAGGATAAGATTCTGGTCTAAGTGTAGCTTTGTTGAAATCGAAATTTACACCAATAAGAACCCATTTATCTTCAACAATTGCTTTGCCACAATGTCTTTTAACTATGTCTTCTATCCTGTTATAATCAATTTCACAAGGATCGGTTTGATATCTCTTAACAATATCTTCAATCCTGTCATAATCAACTTCAGCTATACCTGTGTAAAGCTGGCAGTATTTGGATGGTTCACCTTTACCAAAGTAATAAAGTAATCCAATATCAGCATGAATCCAGGAATCGTTTGAATTTCCACCAAAGAAACTTCCACCGAAGAAACCACTTGTGGCTCCAGATCTACTGTCTCTGCCATCAATTTTACTATTACCAGTTGTATGATAAACACCTTCACCGTGTAATCTCCAATTTTCACCAATTCTTGTATCTATTCCTGCACCGATATTAAACTGTGCAACCATGTTAGACTCATCTACAAGAGCTGGGTCAACTCCAAGACCTTCGGGTGAGTTATAATTAACTCCTGCACCAGCAAGCAGATACATTGCAACTGGTTCACAAGGATTGAAGTAATAGATAAAATCAAGATCCGCGGTGATCATATCGTTAGTAACGAACTCATCAAAATTCACAGGATCCTGATAGTTTTCATAATATTGTGCTGCAACATGATTATAGGCACCTTTTAACCTCCACGCAACATGCTCAGAAAAATTTCTTTGGATTGATAAATATCCACCGTAAAATTCACTGGTGTTTAATGAAGCATCGTTGATTGACACATACATTGGATAGGTAAAACCAAATCCAAAGCCCCAGGCATCAGTAGAAACATAACGATCTTGTGAAAAACTGCTGCTGCTGAGTAATAGCATCAACGATAAAAATGTAATTGTTTTTTTCATAAGGTTTCCCTCATTAGTTGTTGTAGAGTAACTGTTTATTTAATTTACTTAAAATATTTACTTATATAAGAAAAATTACTTATTTTCTCAAAAAAAGATATTACAATTTATTTACAAAAACAACAATTTTTAAGTATTATTTATTTTAATTTATTGCAAAAACTGTAGTATTTATCCAAAAATCATTCCACACTGAGAAATGTTAAAAATTGATTTTTGGTAATAAAACCTCATATTTGTTGTGTAGTTTTTTCCAAATAATTATCGGGGTGTAGCGCAGCCCGGTTAGCGCGCTTCGTTCGGGACGAAGAGGTCGGGAGTTCGAATCTCCCCACCCCGACAAAAGGGAGAAATTAAAAACCCACTCCTACACCTACATTAACAAACGGATCCCATTTCTCATAAGGTGAATTTTCATCATTCAAAACATCAACCAAAACTTCTACAAATACCCAAACATTAGTACTGACCATATGAGAAATTCCTCCTCCCAGAAGTAGAAAGGGAACCCAAACTCTATCGCTGTCATATTGCCGGGTGGTTGTGTTATATGTATGCCCTTCAAAACTGAAATAAACAAACTCACCGTGCAAGTAAAATTGAGGGACAATACGGTATCTGCTAAAAACACTTCCACCAAAATTATGTGAAGTAAGTGTTGGATCAAATCTGCTGTCGCTTACGAATGCATAGTTAATTTTACTCCCGACCGATAACTTCGGGGTTATTTTATATCCAGCATATGGAGAAACACCTATATACAAATATTTGTTCCAAAATCTAAAAGTTAAATTACCACCGTAATAAATACGGTTTTGCTGTAAGTTCGGATTAAATGGATTATATGCAGGATTGTTTAGTTCCTCAATTTTACTATTCAAACCATTCACTATTGTGATGTTGAATAAAAACAGAATTAAAACCAGCAGACGTTTCATTTTTTTCTTTATAATTTTATTATTAGAAATTATGGTTATAAAATATAAAAATACTGTATTAATTTATTGTGCAAAAACGATAACTTTCTTTAATTTTAATGTTGTATGTAAAAGTAATCAGGAAGTTATTCAAGTGAAGAAATATGTTACAACTCTAATAATTTTTCTCTTCGCTTTCTTAAATGTGCTGCATGCTCAACAAAATTCTGATTCATCATATACCTATAGCTATGGAGTTCATCAAAATGAAGTAAAAGATGCCAAAGTTTTTTCATTAGGATTCGCCTATCATTATGGTTTTGCAATACCACATGCAAAAGAAGTAGTTAATATTAGAGGTACTAATCCAATTGGATATGAGTTAAACTTTAACTGGCTGCTTTATACTAAAGATACATGGGATGATTGTAACTGTTATCCTCGATTAGGTCTTCTTTTTTCTTTCTATGATTTTGATATTAATGAAGTTTTTGGATATGGTTATGTTGCCGGTATCCACTTTACATATTTCTTTGGATTGCCCTCAACATTCAATTTTTTACTCCATGGTAAAGCCGGTTTATCATATTTAACAAAACCATATGATAAAGAAACACACCGTCAAAATATGTCTTACTCAACTCATTTAAATTATTTACTTTCTGCTGGTGGTGGAATAAGATATGAAATAAACAAAAATGTTGAAGCACAGTTTCTTGTAAGTATGAATCATAATTCTAATGCTGCTCTAACAGAACCAAATGGTGGGATAAATTATCCCGCTCTAAGTTTAGGATTAGGTTACACTTTTAATCCTATTGATATTAAACCAAGGACTCATAAAGATCCCTATACTTCATCTCCTAAAAATCACCGCTGGGATGTTGGATTGTTTTGGGGAATTTCTTCAATGCCTTTTCCTGATCAATCGCAGGTTCCAATGTTCGGAGTAAATTTAATAAGAAGCTGGCAAGTAACTAGAATTGGAGCAGTTACTGCAGGCGCAGAACTGGAAATGAACGGAAGAGCAAGATTACGAGTTCAACGAGGTGAAATTGAAGATCTTAGCCCCTGGAGAGCATCCTTGCAGGGTGGTTGGGAATTTTTAATGGGAAGAACAATTTTTTCTATTCAACTTGGTATGTATTTTTATCGTCCTTATAAACTAAAAGATGATATTTATCAGCGCTACGGATTGATACACCAAATATTTGATAATTTCTTTGTGGGTATTAATATGAAATCCTACCGCAATTTTGCTGACCATCTTGATTTAAGACTTACTTATAGCTTTTAATTTTTAAACCCTTAATTTTGATAAACAAATAAAACTTTATTTTAGAAACTGAAAACTAACGGAAAAATTATGTTAAAAAACAGAAACTTTTTAAAACTACTGGATTTTACACCTGAAGAAATAAATTATTTACTAAATCTTTCCAGAGAACTTAAGGAAGCAAAAATATCTGGTAACGAAAAACAAAATCTTAAAGGGAAAAACATTGCACTAATATTTGAAAAAACTTCAACGCGTACACGCTGTGCCTTTGAAGTTGCTGCTTTTGACCAGGGAGCACAAATAACTTACCTAGGTCCTTCGGGTTCACAGATTGGGCATAAAGAATCGATGAAAGATACCGCAAGAGTTCTAGGCAGAATGTACGATGGAATTGAGTATAGAGGTTTTGGTCAAAAAATTGTTGAAGAACTGGGTGAGTTTGCCGGAGTTCCTGTTTGGAATGGTTTAACCGATGAATATCATCCTACACAGGTTCTTGCAGATTTTTTAACAATGATTGAACACAGCAATAAAAAATTATCTGATATTTCTTTTTGCTATTTAGGTGATGCAAGAAACAATATGGGAAACTCTTTGCTTGTTGGAGGGACTAAACTTGGAATGGATGTAAGATTGTGTGCTCCAAAAAATAATTTACCAGATATGGATTTAGTTGAAACGTGTAAAAAAATTGCAAAAGAAACGGGTGCAAAAATAACTTTAACCGAAAAAATTGAAGAAGGAGTTAAAGGAGTAGATTTTCTATATACAGATGTTTGGGTTTCTATGGGAGAAGCAAAAGAAGTTTGGGATGAAAGAATTAAACTTCTAAAACCATATCAAATAAATAACAAAGTTATAAAACTTACTGGAAATCCTGATGTAAAATTTTTACATTGCCTTCCTGCATTTCATAACCGCGATACAAAAGTTGGAGAGGAGATTTTCCAGAAATATGGTTTAGATGGAATGGAAGTAACCGAAGATGTATTCGAATCAAAATATTCTATAGTTTTTGATGAAGCTGAAAACCGCCTTCACACAATTAAAGCAGTAATGGTAGCTACTTTGTGTGGGTGAGAAGCAGATTGCTGGTTAGATTTAGGAGATGGAGAACACCCTATTTTTTTTAATTTAGAACGCCTGGTTTAAACTAAAATAAAATCCGCTTGTATTTCTTCCAAAGCCAACATCGGCTCTTAAATCCAATAATTCTTCATCATCAAACCTGAATCTTACACCTGCACCATAAGAAAATTTCAAATGTTTTAAAGTAAATAACGAAAACTTCTGAGCAACATCTCCTAGTCCTGCAAAAGCAACTAAACCAAATTTCCACCAGACTCTTAAACGGTATTCTACTTGTGCAGCGAAGTGATGGCGATCCCTGTATCTTCCTGTAAAGTATCCACGCAAAATTGTTTCTCCGCCTAACGGAGGTATAGAATAGAAAGGCGCAGAGCCGTTTATAAAGTTATAAAAAAACTGAATTGCTAAAACCTGCTCATCAGTAATTTTATTAAATTTTCTTAAATCAATGCTTGTTCTTGTATAACTGTAATCGCTACCAAGGTTTTTTACAAAATAAATCGAAGCTATTTCATACAACCCTCCGCTTTCCGGGTAATAGATATTATTTCGTGAATCGTAACTTGCTACAATTCCCAATCCCGAAGTGATTCCTCCATTTCCACCAAAAACTAAACCTGATTGCAGGTAAGGATTTTTCTTTACATCAACTATCCTGTAATTTCTAAATTCATAAATTAAACCTGCATTGATGTTATTTACAATTTGCCTCTGAAATTTTAAAAAGATCAAACTACTTCGTGATTCATAACTTGGATCATCAATATTTATACTGTTGCTGCCAACTCCGTAGTACTTATCAATCACTTTAGAATAGTTTAAATATGATGATAGATAAAATTTATCATCATCAAAATAAACCTCGGGCTTTGATGAAAAACTAAATTGAGTGTTTAGCGTGTAGTAACCGTAAACCTCTATTTTAGAAGGCTTTGAATTAGGTTTTTCAGAAAGGTGAAACGATAAAATTCCTAATGCACCAAGTGCAAGGTTCGATTCAGGAGAGTAAAAAGCAATTGGGTAAGCATATAAATTTAAACTGTTATTTTCTGTTGAATCTTTTTCTTGCGCAGACAGCTTTAGCGGTAATGTTAAAAACAAAATAATTATAATTATGAAATAAGTAAACTTCATTAAAGCTTTTTGCTCTTTTGCAATCTTATAATTTATCTTACTTCAATATATTAAAATTGAGTTAGAATAGTTTCTTCAACTGAATTATTTTATCCCGCATAAGCAACTTTTAATTTTTTCCGATCCAAAGATCTTGCAAGTGCAAAATCTTCTTCAGTAATTCTTTCTTCATCACCATAATAATTGTGCTCCACGCTGTCTTTCTGCAAACTTGCCAGCACCGCAGTTGATGAAAGAACCTGCAAATCTTCGGTTATAAGATTTGTAGAATCGCTGGCATCTATGCTTCCCGTAAGAATATAGGGACCCATAGAAAGCGTAAGTTCTGCAACGCGGTAATAAACTTTTGGAAAGATAACTGCTTCAAAAGTTCCTGTAAGATCTTCAAGCGAAAGGAACTTCATAATTTCTCCCTGCTTTGTTTTAATTCTTTTCGAAGTCATATACCATCCAATCATTTTAACTTTTTTGCCACGATTGCGAAACATATCTTTTGCAAAAACAATTCCCGGTTTATCAATCCATTCTTTAAAAAAGTAAAGCGGATGGCGTGTAACCATGTAACCAAATGATTCATATTCTTCTTTGCATATTCCTGCAAGAGAATAGTTCTCGTTGGTTTTTACTTCTTCTTCCAGCTTAAATGTTTCACTCATAAAAAGATCATTATAACTTTCTTCAATAATTTTTCTGCGGTGAAGATAAACATCCAAAAGCCGCATAAGAGTTGGGCGCGTTTGCCGGAAGCAACCCATGGCACCGCATTTTATAAGCATTGCAGTTTCTTCATAAGCAAGTTTTGTTCGTACAAGAAAATCTGCAAGCGAAATATATTTACCGTTGTGTTTTCTTTCCTCAATTATCCTGTCAATTGCATTGTAGGAAAGATTTTTAATCGCTTTTAAACCTATGCGGATTGATCTTCCCTTTCCCACATATTCTTTTTCGCTTTCATTAATTGATGGAAGTTCAATCTTCAAACCTAAACGTTTTGATTCCTGTACATAAACTGCAGCAGAATAAAATCCGCCGCCGTTATTTAGCACGCTTGCCATAAACTCAGCAGGATAATGCGCTTTAAGAAACGCAACCTGGTAAGAAAGCAATGCAAATGATGCACTGTGCGCTTTGCAGAAAGAGTAACCCGCAAATGATTCTATTTGCCGCCACAGTTCTTTTATCTGGTAATCAGTTAAGCCTTTTTCTTTCGCAGATGAAAAAAATTTATCCACTATTCTCTGCATTGCATGATGTGAGCGCATCTTCCCGCTCATTGCTCTTCGCAAAAGATCTGCTTCTTCCAAACTTAATCCTGCAATGTGATGTGCAACTTTTATTACATCTTCCTGGTAAATCATCACACCGTAAGTTTCACCAAGATAAATTTCCATTTCGGGTACAAGATATTTTCTGCGCGAAGGATCTTTGTGGCGCGCAATAAATTCCTGCATCATTCCGCTTTCTGCAACTCCCGGGCGTATAACAGAACTTGCAGCGGTGAGCATTTCAAAAGTTTCAACATCCAATCTGCGTAACAGTGAACGCATTCCAGGCGATTCAATATAAAAGCAGCCAATTGTTTTCCCGTTTTTTATAAGGTTTTTTGTTGCAGAATCGTTAAAGAGCATATCAAAATTGAAAATATCAAAATTAATATTACCCGTAAATTTTGGAATTGGCGGGTAAAGCGTATGAATTTTTAACTCATCCCGCCACTCCGGCGGAACGCGGTAATAAAACGAATCTTTTATTTTTTGGCTGTTTTCAAACATTTTATAGTGTACATTTGTACACTACAATATAGAATTTTAAAATTTAAATGCAAGCGAAAGAGTTACGATTTGCCAGATTAAAAAAGATAATTAAAAAGCAAAAAATACTATTGCCTTTAGTTCAAAAATTATTTTATTAATGGTATTAAAACAGCACAGAAAAAAATAATGCAAACAGATGATATAGTAAAATGGATTTGTCAGTATTGCGGTAAAGAAAATGAACTGTGGATTGATCTAACAATTGAAGGGAAACAGGATTTTATTGAGGACTGCGAAACTTGCTGCCGCCCAAACCGTTTAATAATAACTCATAATAAAGAAGATGAAGAGCAAGTTAATGTAGAAACAAGGTTAACGGATGAATAAGATTTAATTAAAAAAATGGATAAGCAGGATTAAAAAATGGAATGCGATTCTGCAGCAGGTCAATAGTAATTAACATCCCGCCGTTGTTTGAAAGGGTGAGGGCGATCCTTTCAATGGGGTACGGCTTTTAATAGTTTCCGCTATTTCCTGCTTATCCTAAAAATGAATTATAATAAATCTCAAAGAGCAAACACATAACAAAAAATAATTAGTCCATTATCATCCTTAAAAATGAAGAACTTTCGTCGTCATCATCTTCAGATTTTTTCTCAGGTTCCTTTTTTTCCATTCTTTGTTTTGCCCAGCTGTAACGGGAAGCTTCAGCTGTAAAACTGCTTTCAGCCAGGTTATCTTCTTCTTCATTCTCAAGCTGTGTATCAGGACTTTGAAGACGGATTATTGTAGGAACTTCAAGATCCTGTTTATCAATATTATTGTTATCCATAAAATTAAAACCGCCTCTAAAACTAAGCTGCTCACCGGTTTTCTTAACCTGTGGTTTTTGTGATGAAGGTATAAATGTTTTTCTACCGCCATCAAATCCTGTGGCAATTACAGTGTAGGAAACATAATCATTCATTTCTTCTTTGCGCACACAACCAAAAATAACATTTGCTTCATCGCCGGCTGCTTCAAAAATTACATTATTGCCTTCATTAATTTCCTGCATAGTAAGGTTACTTGAACCGGTTACATTTAATAGTACGCTTTTTGCACCTTTAATATTGATACCCTCAAGCAACGGGCTTGATATCGCTTTTTGTGCAGCTTCGATGGCTCTGTTTTCTCCGCTTGCAATTCCGCAGCCCATAAGTGCTTCGCCACTTTGATTCATTACGGCTCGCACATCTGCAAAATCGACATTTATTAAACCCTCCACTGTTATTATATCTGCAATTCCTCGTGTTGCTTCATACAGAACTTCGTTGGGTTTATCGAATGCAGCGAATGCATTAACACTTCCATCTAAAATGCTTAAAAGTCTTTCGTTAGGAATTACAATCAAGCTATCTACATGCTTTCTTAAATCCTGTATTCCCTGTTCAGCATTAAGCATTCTTTTCTTACCTTCCCATCTGAATGGTTTTGTAACAATTCCAACTACCAGCGCACCAATGCTCTGTGCAACAGCAGCTATAATGGGTGCACCACCAGTTCCAGTACCTCCGCCCATTCCAGCAGTAACAAAAACCATATCACTGCCCGAAAGAATTTCAGCAAGTTTTTCTCTATCCTCCTCAACAGCTTTTCTGCCGATATTAGGATCAGCGCCAGCACCTAAACCGCGGGTGATAGAAGTTCCGCATTGCAATTTATGTGTTGCCTTACTGCTTTCCAGAACTTGCGCATCAGTGTTTAGTGCAACATATTCAACGCCGTTAAGCCCTCTGGCAATCATGCTATCAATTGCATTACAACCTCCACCACCAACTCCTACAACCTTAAGAACTGCTGATAATGGTTGATCACTATCAAGAGTGGCAAATTTGGACATGCTTCCTCCTTGGTTTAATTTATTATAATTCATCAAAAAACTCCTGTACCCTTTTAATGAGTTGTTTTACTTTATTTCTTGCATCTCTTTTTCTTTTTAAAAGCGATTGAAATTCACTTGATTTTCCACCTGGAATTCCTCTTACGAGCCCTGCAACTGTGGCAAATTCAGGGCTTTCAATTTCATTAGAAAGACCTTCTCCAAGATCACGCGGTAAACCAATTCGTGTTGGCAATCCAAATATTTCTTCTGCTAATTCAGATGTCCCACTTAACAATGAACCACCGCCTGTAAGCACAATCCCCGCTTTAATTTTATTTTTATAACCTGCGCTTCGCAGTTCATTATCCACAATTGAAAAAAGTTCTTTCATACGAAGACTAATTATCTGTGTTAATAAGCTGATTGGAATTTTTGCATTGCCTCTTGCACCTACACCTTGAATAAGAATTTCATCATCTTTTATAATTGCAGATTCAGTTGCATAACCGTAATCTTTTTTAAGTTTTTCTGCTTCCTCTGTTACAACACCAAGTGATTCCCTTATATCGTTAGTTACCTGGTTTCCTGCTATTCCAATAACTTTTGTATGTTTAATTGCTTTCTTATGAAATACAGCTATATCCGTAGTTCCACCGCCTACATCAATTAAAGCAACGCCCAAATCCTTTTCGCTTTCCTCTAATACAGAAGTGCTGGAAGCGATTGGCTGCAGTATGTAATCTTTAACTCTTAAACCGGCTCTTTCCACAGATTTTTTTATATTTTGAATTGCAGGTATTGATGCCAGGACAACATGATTGCTTGCCTCCAACCGAGAGCCGGACATACCAATAGGATTTTCAATTCCAGGCTGATGATCAACAGAAAATTCTTCCGGTATAATGTGAAGAATCTGCCGGTCTGAAGGAATTCTTATTGTTCTCACATCTGCTTCAAGCCGATCAAGATCATCTTTTGTAATTTCTTTATCCTTACTGCTAATGGTTACATAATTTCTGTGTCTGATACTTGTGATATGTTCACCGGCAACTCCCACATTTACATAGTTAATATTTAATCCGGCGCGATTGCTTGCGATAGACATTGCCGCTTGAATTGCTTCTGCAGTTTTGCTAATGTTTGCAACCAATCCTTTATGCAGTCCTTCAGAGTGTGCAACACCAAAACCAAGAACATCAAATCGTTCTAATCCTTCTGATTTTTCTGCAATAACTGCACAAACTTTTGTTGTGCCAAGGTCTAGCCCTGCAATAATTTCTTTTTTCATCCGGTTGCTTCTGTATTTAATTTCTTTCCAACAAATATTTTACTGTTATATCGAAGATCGATGTACTCACTTTCTATGAACAAGTTTTTATCTGAATTCATTTTATTCCACAGCGCCTGAAAGAAAACTATTTTTTCAGCAACGTTTCCACGGCCAAATATTACTGAACTCTTCAACCCGCTGAATGATAAAACTATATCTCTTCCGTTTCTTAAATTAACTTCATCTAAATGAGCGTAAATATTTTCATCAACAAATATTATCGCATCAATTATTTTGTATGCCTGTTCTAACTCAAGGTTATCTGGTATACTGTTACCTGACTCATCACTTATAGTTTTTAGTTTTGATATAACAGGTAATTCTGTAAACGATGCATTTTTAAGCAATGGTACTGTTTTATAATCTTCTGTAACTAAGCTCGGATTGTTTCCACTCAGTACAACTGCTTTTAATTTTTTCTCAATAAGCTCCACAGCTATTGTATTTGAACCATCATATTTCACATTAGCTTTAACTATATAGGGGTGCTGTTCCATTTTAATTTTTACTTCCTGCAGTGTAGTGTTAAAAAGGTTCAGCGAGTCATCATATTTAGCAAAATGTAAATAATCTTCAGCTGTAAGAATTGAATTACCGCTTATAGAAATTGATTCGTAGCTATCTTTTGTTTCTGCTTTAGCTCCAAAAAAGTTCAGGTAGATGATACTTCCGATTAAAAACAAAAAGATTATCAAACCAAATATTTTTCCTGCGGTTTCTTTCATTTAATTTTTTGATTTTAACAGTTGAACAAATTTTTCACCATACTGCCAAATATCTCCTGCACCCATTGTAACTATTATATCTCCATCCTGTTTTAGCTCCATAATTTTACCGGGGACTGAGTTTTTATCTTTTACATAATGAACATTTTTGTGCCCAAACTTTTTAGTTATATCTGCAATCATTTTACCGGATATACCTTGAATGGGTTTTTCTCTTGCAGGATAAACATCAGTACATATAAATACATCAGAATTTAAAAATGATCTTCCAAATTCCTGGAAAAAATCACGTGTTCTTGAATACAGATGCGGTTGGAAAACAACAACAAGTCTCCTTTTCCAACCAGCTCTAATACCTTCAAGTGTAGCACTTGTTTCAGTTGGATGATGAGCGTAATCATCAATTACAAGAACCTCTTCATCATACTTTGTTTCAAATCTTCTGTAAACTCCTGAAAATTTTTCGAGAGCATTTTTTATTACTTTGAAACTTATTCCCAACTCCATTGCAATAGTAACAGCTACTAGAGAATTCTGAACATAGTGAACACCTGGCATCTTCAGTTTAATCCTGCCCAGATTTTTACCTTTATACACAGCAGAATATTCACTTTTAAATCCATCATGCTCAATATCAATTGCTCTTACATCTGCCTGAGCAGTTAAACCATAAGTAAAAATTGTTTTATTAATTTGGGGTACAATATCCTGTAATGCTGGTTCATCAAGACAGAGAACAACAAAACCGTAAAAAGGCACCTTGTTAGCAAACTCAATAAATGCAGTCTTTAAATCATCAAGATCTTTATAAGTATCAAGATGCTCACTTTCTAAAGTTGTCAAAGCGGCAATAGTTGGAGTGAGCTTTAAGAATGTTCTGTCAAATTCATCGGCTTCGACAACAATAAATTCACCATTACCAAGTCTTGCATTCGTTCCACCTAAACCACTTAGTTTTCCACCAACAATAATAGTAGGATCAATACCGCCATCTGTTAGGACTAATCCAACCATTGATGTAGTTGTGGTTTTACCATGCGTTCCGGCAATTCCAATTCCATATTTCATTCGCATGGTTTCTGCAAGCATTTCTGATCTTTTTATTATAGGAATATTTCTTTCCATTGCTGCAGAAACTTCAGGATTATCAATTGATACGGCAGATGAATAAACTAGCACGTCAACATCTTTAACATTATTAGCTGAGTGTCCTTCATAAACTGTAGCACCAAGATCAGCAAGATGTTTAGTGAGTTCAGTAATAGAAATATCTGAACCAGAGATTTCAAAACCCTGATTGATGAGTATTTCAGCAATACCGCTCATTCCTATTCCACCGATACCTACAAAGTGTATTTTTTTAATGTTACTAAACACTTTTATTCTCTGTTATCAATTTAATTTCTTCAAATCTTTCAAAAAGTTCATCCTGATTTTCATAATCAGAAAGCCTTACTAAAATTGGTCTTATTCTTGAATTTATTTTTAATCGAACATTTTTAAATTCTTTAGTGTTAACGGTTCTTCTCTGCCTGGTAAACTTTATGTACTTTACCTGGTTTATCTTGAAACTTCTTGTTTTAAACCTATCAACAAACGAAATCTCTTCTTCATCTATTTCAATATGCTTATTCCTTATCAGGTTATAAAACAAAGAAAGCAATGTTATAACAACAATTATCGCGAGAAAATAAAGCAGAGGATCTTTTACTATAAGTTTGAATGAATCTTCAACAAACTCGCCACGAATTACTACATAGAGAACCAGTACAACAAAGTATATTAAAGTGGATTTATAGTAGAAAGACATGTTGTACTTAAAGATTTTTCGTTTGTTTTCAATATTATTATTCATACTTCCTCCGCAAATCTTATTGCGTTTTTTGCAATAACTTTTGCCGCACCAGGTTTTGCTAGATTTAAAGCATTTTTACTCAGCGATGTGAGTTTTTCTTCAGAATTTATTGTCTGTAAAACTTCATCGTACATTTTAATATCAATCTCACTATCCTTAATAAGAACAGCAGCACCCTTATCAGATAAAGACTTTGCATTGTAGTACTGATGATTCTCAGCAACATTTGGTGATGGGATAAGTATAGATGGAATGCCCAGCACGAGTAATTCTGCAATTGTAGTTGCACCCGCTCTTGCGACAATTAAATCAGCTGATGAATAAACCTTATTCATGTCATCAATAAAATCAAATACTCTTACATTTGCGGTATTAAAATGTTCATAATTTTCAAAATAAATTTTACCTGTTTGCCATAAAACTTGTATCCCTTCATCAGCAAGTTTTTTAACAGCATTAGCTGCCGCAATGTTTATTGATCTTGCACCAAGGCTTCCTCCTAAGATCAACACTGTTTTTTTATTAACTGAATAACCAAAACTCTTTAATGCATTTTTTCTATCAATTGTACCAAGATTTTTTCTAACCGGGTTACCTGTTGTAAACAGGATTTTCTTTTTCTTTAAATATTTTTTTGAATCTTCAAAACTCAGGTGAATTTCATCAGCGTGTTTTTCCAACAATCTTGTAGTAATTCCAGGATAACTATTCTGTTCAAGAAGAATAATTTTAGCACCGAGTACAGATGAACCCCAAATTGCTGGTCCTGCAACATATCCTCCCGAGCCAATAGCAACTTTTGGATTAAATTTTATATTAATTATCAATGATTGAATTACAGCAACAAATAATTTTAACGGGAAAAGCAGGTTTTCAAGTGTAAATTTTCTTGAAAACCCTTTTATCCATATCGATTTAAATTTATAACCCAGCTTTGGAATAACTTTCCCTTCAATTTTGTCTTTAGTTCCAACAAATAATATTTCAGCATCAGGATTCATCATCTTAATTTGCTCCGCAACAGCAATTGCTGGAAACAGATGCCCGCCGGTTCCTCCTCCAGCAAATAGAAATCTGTAATTTTTTTTTCCATTACTCATATCTCTGTATTATCCATCCGTAAATCATCAACTGCAGCCCTATCAGCAATTAAACTAAAATTATGATTTGTAAGGGCAATGTTTATTAATATTCCAACTGAAATACATAAAAATAAAAGTGATGTTCCGCCATAACTTATAAATGGTAAAGGCAAGTCCTGTTGTTGGTAGCAAACCTGTTGTAACAGCAATGTTTACAAAAGCATATGTTAAAATGGTTAATGTAATTCCAAATGCCAGTAATTGGCCAAAGCGATCCTTTGCTTTTTTTGCGACCATTATTCCAGCAATAAATAGAACTAAAAAACTTATCAGCACTAATACTGCACCTATAAAACCAAGTTCTTCACCCAGGATTGCAAAAATAAAATCACCATATGCTTCCGGTAAAAACAAATTATTTTGCATGCTGTTACCTACACCTACACCTGTTAAACCACCGCTACCAAGGCTGTAGAGTGCCTGCTTAACCTGTAAGTTTATATCTCCACCATTTAATAAACTTGAAACAAACGAATAAATTCTTTCACGCGAATGAGGATAAATTAGAGCAGCTAATCCTCCAACTGTAACAACACCAGCTGAAGAAATAAAAATGTGTTTAATTCTTGCACCACCTATAAACATTATCGTAAGAGATATTAATATTAAGAGAATAGCGTTACTAAAATTTGGTTGAATCATCACTAAACCGGAAATAAGAATTACCCAAATAAATAAATACATAAAACCGTGTCTAAAATTCTCTATCAGGTTTGCTTTATCTTCTAACAGGTAAGCCAGGTGAATAATTAGGAGTAATTTTGCAATATCAGATGGTTGCACAGAAATAAATCCAAGATCAAGCCATCTGCCAGCACCTTTAATGTTTGGAGCAATTATTAAAGTGATTATCAAAACAATTGCCGCACCAATTAATGCCCATTTGCTTAATCCTTTATAAAAGTCATAAGGTATAAAGCAAAATAGAATCATAAAGAATATTCCTAAAATGACTTTGAATAAATGAGAATTAAACAAGTGAAACACACTTTCAAATTTGAAAACACTATAAGTACTGCTTGCACTCATTACAATAATTAACCCGAGAAGCATAAGAGAAACAGTAATAAAAAATATTGTTAATGCCAGGCGTTTCATTATAAGCTGTTCACCGCCTCCTTAAATTCTTTTCCACGATGCTCGTAATTTTCAAACATATCAAAACTTGCACAAGCTGGAGATAACAGTACCACATCTCCATTTCTTGCTTCGTTTATAGCAGAAACAACAACATCTTTAAGAGTTTTTTTTATTTCAACTTTAACTGAATTATGAAAGAAATTAAATATTTTATCTGCGGAGGAACCGATTGCATATATTTTTTTAACTTTCTCTTTTACAAGATCTTTTATCTGATTGTAATCATTGCCTTTATCCTGCCCACCAAGAATCAAAAAAATTGATTCCTCAATACTACGCAGAGCATACCATACAGAATCAACATTAGTAGCTTTCGAATCATTTATAAATTTAACCCCATCAATTTCCTTAACTAATTCCAGCCGGTGCTCAACGCTTTCAAAGTTCTGAAGAGCGGTGATTATTTTTACATTATTCAAATCAAAAACTTTTGCAGCAATAATTACAGCCATTGCATTAGCCAGATTGTGCTCACCTCTTATGTTAATATCGGATCTTTTGCATCTAAATTTTTCTGTACCGTCTAATCTGAATATTACATCATCGTTATCAGTAAAGCAGCCATTATTCTGGATGGAATCAGGCGAAAAGAAAAACGAATTACTTTTATGATCTTTAAGATATTTACGAACTACATTGCTGCTGTTTAATATCAGGTAATCATTTTCATCCTGATTTTTATAAACTTTCTGTTTTGAAGCTGCATATTTTTCTAAATTATTATCATACCTGTTAAGATGATCAGGGGTAATATTTAAGATCATAGCAACAGCAGGTTTAAATTTATCTATCAAATCCAACTGATAACTTGATACTTCCAAGGCAACAAATTCGTTTTCTTTAACATCCATCGTTACTTCCGAAAAGGCCAATCCGATGTTGCCAGCTACGTAGGTTTTAAAACCACAGTTATTAAAAACATGCCCACACAAGCTTGTAGTAGTTGTTTTACCATTTGTACCGGTAATAGCTATAATTTTTCCTTTACAATAGTTAAAGGCTAATTCAATCTCACTTATTAGCTTTATTTGTTTTTGATTTGCATTAATGAGAACTTCAGAATTTGCAGGAACTCCAGGGCTTACAACCATTATTTCGCAATCAAATACTTTATTAGTGTGAGCTTCGGTTTCAAAAACAATATTATTTTCCTTTAATATATTTATTGAAGCTGATAATTCACTTGCCTTATTAGCATCGCTAACAAAGGGTAGGCCACCC
This sequence comes from uncultured Ignavibacteriales bacterium, assembly GCA_963714405.1. GTDB lineage: Bacteria > Bacteroidota > Ignavibacteria > Ignavibacteriales > Ignavibacteriaceae > JAZGGS01. The sequence continues at coordinate 547,373 of CAVQOH010000006.1, forward strand.
GCTTTTTTTATAAGTCTGGCAGCACCAATTCCACTTCTTCCGGCACCTATCACAGTTATTTTTTTATTTTTTATTTCCATTAACGAATCTTAAATGAAACTAAACTTACAATTGCAAGAATTATGGCAATGATATAAAACCTTACAACAATTTTTGGTTCAGGTAATCCTTTCATCTCAAAATGATGATGAAGTGGAGCCATCTTAAAAACACGTTTTCCTTCGCCATATTTCTTTTTTGTGTATTTAAAGTAAACCCGCTGAATTATCACTGAAATCGTTTCCATAAAGAACACTCCACCCAGAATTGGGATTAATAATTCTTTCTTTATCAGCACAGCTAAAATTCCAAATGCACCACCAAGTGCAAGTGAGCCTGTATCACCCATAAAAACTTGTGCAGGGTAAGAATTATACCATAAAAATCCGAGTGATGCACCAATAAGTGCTGCAACGAATACAGTAAGTTCTCCTGATCCAGGTAAATAAATAATATTTAAGTAATTTGAGAAAATTGCATTGCCGCTCACATAGCTGAGTATTGCAAGTGCAATCATTACAATTGCTATTACACCAATTGCTAATCCATCTAAACCATCAGTTAAATTAACCGCATTTGATGTTGCAGTTACTATAAAGACTACAGCGGGTATATATAGGTAAGATAAATCAAGATTAATATTTTTAAGAAAAGGAACTGTAGTTAATGTACTAATACCTTCAAATTCTGGCGAGAAAAAAATGACTGAGCCAACAGTTATACCTACTAAAACCTGCCCCAGCAGTTTATATCGTGCAATTAATCCATTGGGAAGTTTTTTAATTACTTTTAAATAATCATCGAGAAAACCTACAGCACTTAAACCTACTGTACCAACAAGAATGAGTATTATATATGTACTTGCAAGATCACCCCAAAGTAAAACCGGAATTACTACGGAAAGAATTATTATCAATCCTCCCATCGTAGGTGTTCCAGCTTTAGACCAATGGAATTTTGGACCATCCTCTTTTTTTGCTTCGCCGATCTGGTTTTTTGTAAGCATTCTTATAATTCTTGGACCAAGGAAGAACGCCAGGAACAAACCCGTAATTGCCGCCAGCGCCGATCTAAAAGTAAGGAATCGGAAAATATCAAATCCCGGTGGTCCGTATAATTTATTTATATAATCAAATAGGTAGTAAAGCATTAGCTGTTACTTTTCTTTATTACGTTTACAAAATTTTCCATAGTCATTCCTCTTGAACCTTTTACAAGAACTACAGAGTTGCTAAAATCTTTTTTTTCTAAAAAATGAATTAGGGAATTTCTGCTTTCAAAATGCTTTTTTAGAACACTCTTTAATTTTATTTTATCGTTAAGATGCTTCATCAATGAGCCAATTGTGTAAACCTCACTAATTTTGTTTTTTTCAACAATTGATGAAAGAGTTCTATGCAAGCTTATACTGTTTTTACCTAATTCAAGCATGTCGCCCAGAATTAATATTTTTTTATCGTATAATTTTATTCTGCAAACAAGTTCAATTGCCTTTTTTGTAGAATCGGGATTTGCATTATAAGTATCATCAATTAAAACAAAGTTTTTATATTTAATTACATTAAGCCGCTGCGCTGTGCCTTTGAGTTTACTTGTTCCATTCAAAACCTGATCCTTCGTTAGTCCTAATTTGAAGGCGGCTGCAACAGCGGCTATGTAATTGTTTGCACTTTGTTCTCCAAAAAAATTCAATGTCTCGATTAATTTTTTATTTTTATAACTTATTTCGATAACTGGATTTCCTTCAGTAGAATATTTTTTAATCTTTGCTTTTAAATCGCTTCTGTTTGAAAACCCATAAGTAATCTGGTTTTTAGTATTGCCTGAAAACCGTTTTAAAATCGGATCATCATTATTGATAAAAACAGTTCCATTATTTTTTATTGTTTCATAATATAGAGCTGATTTTTCTTTCCAAATACCAGCACGGTTCTTTAAATATTCCAAGTGAGAATCACCGACATTCAATATCATCCCGTAATCAGGCTGAAGGATCTCGGCAGTGTATTTTATTTCGCCAAAGTGATTTGTTCCAAGTTCCGCTACAAGCACATCATGTCTGTTAGTTGTGTTTAAAATTGTTAAAGGCACACCAATGTGGTTGTTATTATTTGAATACGTTTTATTCACTTTATATTTTTCTGCAAGAATAGTTGCAAGCATATCTTTGGTTGTTGTTTTTCCTGAACTTCCTGTTATACCAATTATTTTTGTTGATAATTTCTTTCTCCAAATTTTAGCAATGCTTCCAAGTGCGTTAGCGGTATCATCTACAGTTATTATAGGTACTTTTAAATAGTCATAATTTTTATAACTGTTTGAGCCAATTACAACCGCAGAAGCACCTTTACTAACAGCATCTTTGACAAAATTGTGTCCATCAAAATTTTTTCCTTTAAGAGCAATGTATAATGAATTTTTTTTTACTTTCCTCGAATCAATTGAAATATGCGAAACCGGTTTTAGAGTATCCGGATTATATAATACTGCTGATGGCAAATTGAAAAAATCTTCAATATTTATTTTTACAGCTTTCAATTATTGTAAATATTTTTCAGCAACTTCTCGATCAGAAAAGTGAGATCGCTTACCTTTAATTTCCTGGTATTCTTCATGTCCTTTGCCGGCAATTAGTACAACAGAATTTGCGCTGCTGTGTACAATTGCTTCTTTAATGGCTTCTTCCCTGTTTTCAATCACTTTATAATTTTCTTTTTCAATACTGGATTTTATTTCTTCAATAATTACAGATGGATCTTCATCCCTTGGATTATCAGAAGTTATGATGACATTATCGCTTAACTCTGATGCAATCTTTCCCATTAATGGGCGTTTTTGTTTATCACGATTTCCTCCACATCCAAAAACCGTGTAAATTTTTTGCTCTTTATTTTTAAGATTCTTTATTGCAAGAAGTGCTTTTTCAAGTCCATCGGGTGTGTGCGAGTAATCAATAATGATTTTTCTGTTGCCATTATTAAATACTTCAAACCTGCCTGGAACCTGTGGTGTTATTTTAATTCCGCTAATTGCATCTCCCGGTTTAATACCTGAAAGAACTGTAATAGCAAATGCTGCACATGCGTTGTATGCATTAAAATCTCCAACCAAAGTTGTTTCAACACTATAGCTGCTACCTTTATATGAAATAATAAATTTAGTTCCATCCAATGTGTACTTAATATTTTCTAACCTGAAATCTGCATCTGCTGTTGAGCCGTATCGGTACTTTATTGCAGTACAATCTTTCATAACATCTATACTATGAATATCATCGGCATTATATAAAGCGATGGCTCCTTCTGGTAATGAATCAAAAAGCTGCTTTTTTGCTTCTAAATACCTTTCAAAATCCTGATGAAAATCTAAATGTTCTGAAGTAAGATTTGTAAAAAGTGCTGATTGAAAATTAATTTTGTGAACTCTTTTTAATGCTAAAGAATGTGAAGAAACTTCCATCACAGTATACTTGCAGCCAGCTGATTGCATTGAATTCAAAAGCTGATTAAGCTCATTGGATTCTGGGGTTGTAAGTTTCGAAACCAGTTTTTCTTCACCAATAAAATTATTTATTGTTCCAATTAGCCCGGTTTTATATCCTGCACGTTCAAAAATGTTTTTAACAAAATAGGAAGTAGTTGTTTTTCCATTTGTACCTGTAATACCAATAACATTCATTTTTTTTGACGGTTCATCGTAAAAAATATTTGAGGCTTCTGCTAAAGCAATTCTGCAATCATTAACTAAAATTTTAATTACATTAAATGAATCAAGAAGTTCATCCGGTATTGCATTATCATCTTCAACAACAACAGCGGATGCACCGTTGTTAATTGCACTTTGGATAAATGTGTGTCCATCAACTTTGAATCCTTTAATGGCAAAGAACAAAGCATTTTTCATAATTTTTCTTGAATCAAACTCTATCGCAGTAATATCAGAATCCACCGTTTTACCGGTAACTTTTATTGTGCTTATATTATTTAAGATCTCCGATAGTTTCATCAATAAACGTTTGCTCCTGCTGGTGAAAATTCAGAACAATAAATAATACATTCTTTTTTATTTTTAATAACCGAACCAGGTGCAATGCTCTGATTTGTAACAATACCCGAACCTTTAATTTTGTACTGCATTCCAATCGTGTTCAATATTACCAGTGCATCTTTAATAGTTCTACCTTTTAAATCGGGCATTAGATTTTTATTAAATTCATCCGAAGAATCGAACTTGATAGGTCGCTTTTCATTTTCCATGTTATTTACACTAACAAAAACGGGATCGATGCTCTTCTTTTTATTCTTTTCAATAACTTCTGTTTCAACCGTGTTATAAACCTCTTTGAAATATTCGGGATTTGTATTTACAATTCTTTCCGCAACATTTTTAAAGATTGGAATTGCTACTTTGCTGCCATACTTTTCGACTTCAGGATTGTTAACAAGAATGAGGCAAACAATTTTCGGATTTTCTGAAGGAAAAAATCCAATAAACGATGCATTATATTTTCCAACAGCATATTGGCCATTAACAACAACTTTAGCAGTTCCGGTTTTTCCTCCAACTAAAATATTTTCAATCTGAGCATTTTTACCGGTTCCATTTTGCACAACGTCAGTTAAAATATTTCTCATCCTTTTTGAAGTTTCTTCGGTTATCACTCTTCGAACAACTACCGGGGAAGACTGGAAAACCTGGTTACCGTTTTTATCCAATTGTTTTTTCAGAATTTGTGGTTCATATAAAATTCCGCCATTAACAATTGAACAAAATGCAGTTGCAAGCTGCAGTGGTGTTACAGATATCCCATATCCAAAGGACATATATGTTTTCGTTATTTTAGACCAGCTTGACGGCAATGGCAGGTTTCCATTTACTTCACCAGGTAAGGAAACGGAAGTAATAGTACCAAATCCAAAATCTCTAAGATATTTATAGTAAGTTTCTCCATTAAGATTTTGGATTAATTTTGCCATTCCAATATTACTGGATTGCTCCATCACACCCTTAACCGTTAAGAATCTGTGTTTATGAGTATCGTGAATAAATTTTTTACCAAATTTATATTTACCATTTTCAACATCAACCAGATCATCTTCTTTACATTTACCTTCATTCAATAACACAGAAAGACTGACAGCTTTAAAAGTTGATCCGGGTTCATATACATCTGTAATCGTTCTGTTTTTTCTCTGGAAATCATTAAACTCCCAGTAAAAGTTTGGGTCAAAATGTTCGATATTTGCAAGAGCTAATATTTCTCCGTTTGCAGGATCAATAATAATTCCTGATGCAGATTTACCTTTATATGTTTTTAATCCGCTTTTTAATTCTTCAGTTAGAATTGATTGATAAGTTTTATCAATGGTTAAATAAATATTATCACCCGGTATTGCTGGTTTAGTTTCATCATCAGTAACAGTTATTATATCACCAATAGCATTTCGCTCCACAAGGCGCATCCCGTTTTCACCCTTTAAGACTTCTTCAAATGATTTTTCGATTCCGTTAACTCCAACATATTCACCATTTACATAACCCAGTACATGTGAACCTGTAACACCATACTGGTAGACTCTTGTAGGATCTTCTCTGTAAAACAATGCAGGCAATTTGTAATTAATTAAGTTTAAGGAAGATTCGCGGTTTGCTTTTTTCTCGAGGCAGACAGTTTTACCAGATTGGTTTAAAATTTTAAGATAATGTTTTTCGCTTTTACCAAATGCATTGGAGAACTTGCCCGCAACCTCTTTTTTCTTTTTCTCGGGCAGCATTCTCAAATCAATATAAAAGGAAACATCATCACGATTGTAAGCTAGAAGCAAACTGTTTCTATCATAAATTAATCCCCTATCAGCCTGAACTGATTCTATTTTTGTCTGCTGTCTTTCCGCATAATATTTCAATTCTTCACCATCAACAATTTGGATATCTGTTAATTTGATAACCAAAAAAACAAAAAAGAGAAATACGCCAAAAAATACAATCAGAGCGCGGGAGTTAATCATATTTTTCTTTTAATAATCGTGATAGTTCCTCAATTTTACTTTTACTAACCGTTAAAGTGATTCCGGGATCGCTGTTTATTACCATTCCCAATTCATTAATTGCAGTAGCTTTTATAACATCTTCTGCTGCAACCATTTGATAGTTTGCAACAAGATTTACTTTTTTAGTTCTTTCAGATTTCAGAATTTTTTGCAATTCAACTTTTGTTCTAACCGATTCTTCATACTTTAACTTTAAACCAATGGCTATTAAAATGAAAGCAGTAATTACTAACAACAGTATCATCATAATTACAATTAGCGGTTTAGCACTTTTTTTCATATTCTTTCAGCAACCCTTAATTTAGCACTCCGTGCACGTTTATTCATATTGATTTCAAGATCACCGGGAACAACAGGTTTTTTAGTAATTATTTTCAATGTTTGTTCTTTGCTGCAACTGCAAACAGGAACATCTTTTGGGCAAATGCATTTTAGATTTTCGTACTTAAAAAATTCTTTAACTATTCTATCTTCTAATGAATGGTAGCTTATAACCACCATTCGCCCATTTTTATTTAATACTTTTAATGAGTTACTTAAAAATTCCTTAAGATTAACAAGTTCATTGTTCACGTAAATTCTTAACGCCTGAAAAATTCTTGATAAAGATTTTTTTAAATATCTCTCAGGTACGATTTCTGAAATTATTTTTTTTAATTGACCAGTAGTATTTATCATCATATTCTTTCGGTATTCACAAATTTTTCTGGCAATCAGTTTTGATTTTTTTTCTTCACCATATTCAAAAAAAACATTTGCTAATTTCATTTCATCAAGTGTGTTTACAATATCAGCTGCGGATAATTTTAAATTCTCATCAAAGCGCATATCAAGTTTTGTATCAGCGCTGTAAGAAAATCCAGCATCAGCATCATCCAATTGATATGAAGAAACACCAAGGTCAATCAAAATGCCGTCAAAGAACTTTATAGATTCAATCTTAGCAATTACATCAATGAACGCATAATTAAAGTTGTATAATCTTGCCCTGCTATCTTCTAAAAATTTATTCTTGGAAAAATTAAAAGCCTTTTTATCAAGATCTGTCGAAACAAGAATACCTTGTTTGTTCAGTCGTTTTAATATCTCTTCCGAATGACCGCCAAATCCGAGTGTCCCCTCAAAATAATTCCCTGCTTTATTTGTAACTAAAAAATCAATGCTCTCCTGCAGCAACACAGGTTTGTGATGGCTTTGCATCATTCCTTCATTACTTTTGCTGCAATTTGCTCATAGGTTTCTGTGGATTGATTTATATAGTCTTCATATTTAGCGGGATTCCACACTTCTATTTTTTTAAGTGCACCCAGTATTAATACTTCCTTCTCTATCGCGGCATACTCAATTAATGATTGAGGAATTAGAATGCGCGATTGAGAATCCATATTGTCTTCGGATGCGTACTGCGAAAACATTCGTATGAACTTTGCATCATCAGGATTAAAGGGATTAAGTTTTAATAACCGTTGTTCAATTTGCTGCCATTCATCCAGCGGATAGATGTCTATACAAGCAGCAGTACCCTTTGTCATTACAAATGTTTCATTGGCTTCGGGAGAAACATGCTTCCTTAATTTAGCAGGAATACTTATCCTGCCTTTGGAATCTATTGAGTATGTAAACTGTCCTCTAAACATATCTTTCATTTTTATTTGGTATTTTTCACCACAATTCCCCACTACTCCCCAAAATAATGGAATTTTTCACCCAAAGTCAAGAAAAATCTATTAATATCTCCACAAAAATTTATTTTAGCTCATATGAAGATTATTAGGGTCCATTCGACTTTTAAGTTGTGAGATTGATATTTGAACGGGAGCTCAAAGAAAGGATTAATAAGTTGCCGCTAATTGTTAAAATTAATATTGTAATTTCTTAAATGATGAGAATTATTAGTAATTAACAAACAGGAAAGGGTATGAAAAGGAAGGAGAATTTTATAGATTTCCGAGCCAACTGCCGGAATTGAACCGGCGACCTACTCATTACGAATGAGTTGCTCTACCAGCTGAGCTAAGTTGGCTTTCAAAATCATTTAAAACAAAAAATTATTAACTACCTGATTTTCTTTTTATGTCTGTTCTTCCGTAATCTTTTTTTGCGTTTATGAGTGGACATTTTATGCCGTTTTCGTTTTTTTCCACAGGACATTTAATACTCCTAATATAATTTTTTAATGTGAATCTAATAAACTTTGTGCTCTTTTACCGGCATCGGAATTTGGATTAATTTCAACAGTTTTCCTTAACCATTCCTTGGAAATTTCTAAGTTACCTGCATTTAAATTTACAACACCGAGATTAAGATACCCAATTTGATGATCCGGTTTGTGTTTAAGGGCCTCCTCCATTTCTTTAATCGCACTATTATAATCTGAAAGACTGAAATAACAAACCCCCATATCTATTCTTGCATCTGGGTTAGTTGGTTCAATGGCTAAATATTTTTTATAATTTGTAATTGCATTTTGATATAAACCTGCATCCTGTTGCAGGTTTGCCAAACTTAAAAGTGCTGTTGCATCAGTTGGATTATTAGCTACAATTTGTTCCAGTGCATTTATTTCCGAAATTCTATTAAGATCAATTCCTGAATTTGTGTTATCAGGTAAATTATTAGTAGTTGTATCTGGTTGATCAAAAACACCTGTAGTAATTAAAACCACCAACGCAATAATTCCAACTGCGGAGACTATTAAAATCATTTTCTTTAAATCAAAATCCTTAGTGGTTTTCTTATCTTTAGGCGTATTTAGATTTTTAGTTTTAGTGTTTTTTTGTTTAATCTTTTTAAGATTTGTTTTATCAGCCGGTTTGCTTTTCGATACAATTACTTCCTTTTTGTTACCGACTAATTTAACTCCACAACCATCGCAAAATTTATTTTTTAATTGATTTTCTTCACCACAATTATTACAAACAATAATGCTGGTTGTGACAGTCTGCAATTTTTCTTCATTAAAGCCTAAGGGTAAAACCTTTGTTCCGCATTCCGGGCAGAACTTTACTTCTTTTTCAAAATTATAACCGCAATTTGTACAGGATCTCTGCATCAAAAAGAACTTCCTTTTTCTTTTTGCATCATACCTTCGTTTACAAGGTCTTTAAAATCCCTTGAAAATTTAAACGTAGGAACATAATGTTCGGGTACAAAAACCTGTTCACCGGTTTTAGGATTTCTTGCCTGGCGCGCATTTTTTTTCTTTACACGGTAACTGCCAAATCCTCGAATCTCAATTCCCTTTCCTTCTTTCAAAGCTTCAATAACTGTTTTGAAAAATCCTTCAATAATTGCCTCAGTTTCTAATTTGGTTAATCCTGTACCGGCTGCAACTTTATCAACGATATCAGCCTTAGTCATAATTTCACCTTTTCAAGTATTAATGATTTTTATTTTTTTTCAAAATTAGCTGGTAAAGTTATCAAACTTTAGCTGTAAAGTCAATAAAAAAAAGAGGTTACGGGATTCTTTATTAGGTTTTCCTGTAATTTTCCCAGCAAGTTTTCTATAAAGCAGATATTTTATTATTTTCAACTCTCAAAGTGATAAACTTTCTCAGTATGATCTTAATATTCGTTGAAATCAACATATTTTAATGACATTAAGATGGTACAAAATTTGGGAAACACACAAATAATGTGAATTTAAAATCATAATAATATGGAACTTCCTGAAATAATCGGCTCAAGTATTTTACTTTTTACAACTTCAATTATCTTACTTTTTGGATTTGCATACATTGTATATAAATTAAAAAATCAAACCCGGTTGCAAACCAGAACTGAAAAAATCAAGCCATCTTCTTCAAAATCTATTATTAGAAATGATATAATTATTGAAAAGGAGCAAGAGCACGAGCCGGATTTTCACAGTATAGACGAACAAATACAGTTTGATAAAAGTAGAAATGTTAACCGTTTTGAAATTATAAACAAAATTATTAATTCATAAAAAACTTCCGCCCAATTTAAAGCGGCTAACCTTCATCATTACCGACTGCATTACTATTTATTATTCCGCTTACTATATTATTTTAGTTAATTTGTAATTTAATTTTCAGTTTAATAAATAACACCAGATTAATTAAACTATGTATAATAGTTTTATTTTGATTACAATTAATAGGATTTAAAATGATAAAAGAAATTAAAATAAACGGTATGAGCTGTGCACATTGTGTGGCAGCAGTAGAAAAAGAATTAAAAAAACTCAATCCTGAAAAGCTTGAAGTAACTATCGGTTCAGCAAAAATCGAGTATGCTGAAAATGTCTTTAGCGATGAGGATATCAGCAAAGCTATTAAAGAAGCTGGGTTTACAGTTATTGAGCAGAAAAGTTAAATATAAAATGCAGGGCGATAAGCAAAAAGTAAAATATGAAAAAATTTCTGTTCCGGTTGATGGAATGACTTGTGCAAGCTGTGTTGCGCGAGTTGAAAAATCAATTGCAAAAATTGAGGGAGTTACGGATGTTTCCGTAAACCTGGCAACAGAAAAAGCAACATTCAATATTACCAGGGACCGTTCAGTAATTAAGGAAATAAAAAAAGCCGTAGATGATGCTGGTTATGAAATTGATTTTTCATCACTTAATGAAAATGAAAGTTATATAAATCAAAAAAACGATACTGAAAGCATTTCAAAATTTGATTCAACCTTAAAAAGAGATTTTCTATTCGCGTTAATATTAACAATCCCGATTTTCATACTTAGTATGAGCCAAATGATAAACACAGTAAAAGAAATAACCCCTTTAAATGTACTCCAGGTAAATAAAATTCTTATGCTGTTAACCATTCCTGTAATTTTTATTTCAGGTAAAAGATTTTACAAATTATTTTGGAAGAATCTTAAACATCTAACTGCAGATATGAATTCATTAGTAGCACTCGGCACAGGTGCTGCATTTTTATACAGCGTTTTAATTACATTATTCCCTGAGTTATTTGTAAATCAGGACATAGCACAGCATGTTTATTTTGATACCACAGTAGTAATTATAACACTAGTTTTAATGGGTAAATGGCTTGAAGCAAAGGCAAAAGTGAAAACCGGAACAGCTGTTAAAAAATTAATCGCATTAAAACCAAAAACAGCGCTGGTAAAAACTATCAATGGCGAAGTATTAGTAAATGCATCTGAATTGAAACTTGGAGATTTAGTAATTGTTAAACCTGGCGAAAAAATACCTGCTGATGGATTAATAAAAACCGGTTATACAACTATTGATGAATCAATGCTTACCGGGGAAAGTTTTCCAGTGGAGAAATCTGCAGGAGATAAGATAGCCGGAGGGACAATAAACAAAACCGGTTCATTTGAATTTGAAGTAACTGCACTTGGTAAAGATTCAGTGCTTGGTAAGATTATAACACTTGTTGAAGAAGCACAAGGATCAAAAGCGCCAATACAGAAGTTAGCAGATAAAGTTGCTTCAATATTTGTACCTGTTGTAATTGCAACAGCAAGTATAACTTTTATTGTGTGGTTAATTATCGGAGGAGATGATTCTTTTAGAATTGCGCTGATAAATTTTGTTGCAGTGCTTATAATTGCCTGCCCATGTGCAATGGGATTGGCAACTCCCACTGCATTAATAGTTGGCATCGGTAAAGGAGCTGAAAATGGGATTCTTATTAAAAACGGCGAGCACCTGGAGTTAGCTCATAAGGTTAAAACTATATTATTTGATAAAACAGGAACTATTACAGAAGGAAAACCAATTGTTAGAAGTGTAACAACAATTAATTATAATGAAGATCAATTATTAAAACTGGTTGCATCAATAGAAAACAGGTCAGAACATCCTCTTGCTGAGGCGATGGTTAACTATGCAAAATCCAAAAACATCACACTGATTGAGCCAACGAGTTTTGAAAGCAAAACAGGCTCAGGATTAAGCGGTGTGGTTGAAAATAAAGTTGTTATGGTTGGAAATAAAAATTTTCTTTTCAATTACGGAATTAAAATAAATGAATCCGAAAATAATATTAAAATTGAAGATAAAACGATCGTGTATGTTGCTATTGAAAATAAATTATCGGGAATGATTTTAATAGACGATCCGGTTAAAAAAAACTCTAAGGAAGCCATAAAAAAATTAAAAGATCTAAATTTAAAAACCATCATGTTAACCGGTGACAATAATACAATTGCGAAAAACATTTCAGCTCAATTGGATATCGATGAATTTGAAGCAGAGGTACTGCCTGAAAATAAAACCGTAGTAGTTTCAAAATATCAAAAACAAAATGAGATTGTTGCAATGGTAGGGGATGGAATTAATGATGCACCAGCACTGGCAAAAGCTGATGTGGGAATTGCTATAGGAACAGGAACTGATGTTGCAATTGAAACAGGTGATATTGTTTTAATTAAAGGAGATATAATGGGTGTCTACAAAGCAATTAAACTCTCAGGTGCAACAATAAAAACAATTAAACAAAACTTGTTCTGGGCTTTTATTTATAATATTGTTGGCATCCCTTTAGCCGCAGCAGGATTGTTAAATCCAATATTTGCTGCGTTAGCAATGGCGTTCAGTTCTGTTTCGGTTGTATCAAATTCCCTTAGGTTAAAAAAATTAAAACTTTAAAACCCAAACAATTATTTTATAAACATTTATAAACATTTGGAGTTTTACCAAGAGTTAGTGTAAACGTTCCAAATTCTTCACCAGTATCTTTAACTATTACTTTCAGTGTCATAATATTTCCTTCGATAGTACCTTTGTACAAAGCGGGATGCTCTTCGGGAATTTCATCAATACGTATAGGACCCCCATGCTCAAAAACATGTGTACCCACAAGCTCAAATTCACCATTACTGATTACAAATGGTTCATCAATTGTACCGTGAGCACAATCATAATCAATAATTGTGCTGCTATCTGAAACCACCATTCCTATGTGATCCCCTCCCCAAACACCTAACATATCTGTCTGGCACCTGCTGCCTGCACAGCATCCAAAAAATAGCAAAGCTAATAGAACAAAGTTTATCGAAATTAGTAGTTTCATTTTCTTTCCCTAAATTTATCCTGTTGTTTAAGTTTAATTCTTTATTGTTGATGAATAATTCTGCAATTAACCCTGGCCGGGTGATGCTGCATTAAGTTTGCTTCTTTCAATCGATTGTAAAGCGAGATATTTTTCACCAAATTTTTGCATGTTTTCCAGTTCAGTATCAAATTGATCGAAGTGGCGCTCTTCATCTGTAACCAGATCTTCAAATATTTTTTTAGATGCGGAATCTGCATTTGCAGAACATTCATTTGCCCAGAGGTTGTAATCATGAGCGCTTGATTTTTCCATACCTGCGGCACAATCTACCATTTCTTTTGGTTCTTTAATTTTTTTAACATCACCTTCAATCTGCATTTCTACCTCACCCTTAAGAAAAAGTATTCTTTCAGCTAACCGTTCTACATGAAGCATTTCTTCAATTGCAGTTTTTTTGAATAATCCTGCTAAAAGATCGTAACCAAGATCATCACAAATAAAATGAAAATACATATATTGATGAACAGCAAGCAGCTCATCAGCAATTGCTTTATTTAATAATACTGTACTTTTTTCATGCATTTTCTGTTTCTCCGGTAAATTTTAATCTAACAAATCTTTTTTACTAAAATATAAAAAAGAAAAGCGGTATTAAAGAGAATGGTGTCTTAAAATTATGAAATAATTTATTTTTTCGGTAATCGTTCCAGAAAAGAACTTTCGCTTAATATGGCAAATGTATCTTTTTGTCTTAACTCATCAAGAGTTAAGCAGTTCATATAACTCATTGTACTTTTTAAGCCATCAGAAATTCCATCTATTACTGATTGTACAACTCCTTTATAAGGAACCATAGTTTCTTCACCCTCAATAAACTCATTCTTCATCTTTACTCCAAAAGATGCTGAGCCCCTGTATTTTTTCCAAAGTTGATCGGCATATTTTATTACTTCACCGGGAGTTTCCCTTGTTCCAGCAAGCAACCTCCCAAACATAACTGCATCTGCTCCAACAGCTATAGCTTTTGCAGCATCACCGGCACCTTTAATTCCGCCATCGGCAATAATTTTTATATTAAGATTATCTTTTTCTTTAGCAAAACAAACATTTATCAATGATGATACCTGCCCAATACCAATTCCAGTTTGAATACTCGTGGTACAAACGCTGCCGCTTCCAATTCCAACTCTTACTGCATCTGCCCCAGCATCTTCAAGTTGTTTTAGTGATGCACCGTGTGCAATATTTCCTACAATAACTTTTGCCTTAAAGTTCTTTTTTATTTGCTCAGTTTTTTTCAGCACTTCCTGGTTATTTGCATTTGCTGTATCAATGCATATTATATAATTACAAGCAGTAAGTTTTTCAACAAGATCCATTGGAGAGTTTAATGCAATTGAAACTGCTTTAATTTGAAGATCATCTTTATGATTTTTTAAAACTTCATCAAGTGATGAATCGAAACGGTTTAAAATCCCCATGCATCCCAATCGCGACAATTCTGTTGCCATTACAATTCCAGTTACACTTTCCATAGGGCTGGAAAGCACGGGTAACGAAAGTTTTGTTTCTAAAAATTCGCATGAAGTATCTGCTTCTCGTCTCGATTTTATTCTTGAAATTTCAGTAGGAATAAGACTTATATCATCATAAGTGAGTGATTGTTCATAATCATTTAAAGATTTTTTTGTATGTATTTTCATTCTCAGTGCTTAATTTATATTTTATAAAAGTTCTTCAATCTCATCAATAATATTGTTCATCTTTTCGCTTACTGCCATTACAGGTTCAGCGGAATTCATATTTACACCTGCCTTATCAAGGATATTTATAGGATAATCTGAGCTGCCTGCTTTAAGAAAATCCAGATATTTATTTACAGCACTTACCCCTTCCGATTTGACTTTTTTTGCTAAAACCTCGGAAGCTGCAAATCCGGTAGCGTATTGGTAAACATAAAAATTGTAGTAAAAATGAGGAATGCGTGCCCAGGTATATTCTTCTTCCTTTATAACAAACATCTCAGGTCCCCAATATTTCTGATAAACATTTTTATACATTTCACAAAGTGCATCTGCAGTTAGTGCTTCGCTTTTTTCAATTTTATCATAAACTCCTTTTTCAAATTCTGCAAACATAACTTGTCTGTAAAAGGTTGCAGTTATGTTGTTTAAATATTTTTCAAGCAGAAAGAGTCTTTCTTCGTTTGTCTTCGCATTTTCGATGAGATGATCAAGTAAAAGAGATTCATTAAAAGTTGAAGCAACCTCAGCCAGGAAGATGGAATAATTTGCATAAGGAAACGGCTGGCTTTTTCCAGTATAATAAGAATGCATATTATGGCCCATCTCATGAGTAAGTGTAAAAACATCATTTAAGAGGTCAGTCCAGTTAAGTAAAACGTAAGGATGAACTCCAAAAGTTGTACCTGATGAATATGCACCGCTCTTTTTTGCTTTGGATTCATAAACATCAATCCACCTGTTTTCAAATGCAGTTTTTAATGATTTTAGATAATCATCACCCATAATTTGCAATGAATCCATAACAAGTTTAACAGCTTGCCCGTAAGGATATTTTTTTGATTCTACATTATTAAAAACTGTTACATAAACATCATAGGGATACAAATCATCCACACGTAAAAGTTTTTTCTTTAAGCCAGCCCATCTGTGTAAGGGTGTTAAATTTTGGTTAACTGATTCAATAAGTTTATCGTAAACTGTCAAAGGAATGTTGTTTTTATCTAATGCAGCAGCTCGTGCAGATTCATATTTTCTGGATTTTGCATAAAAGATGTTTGTTCTAAGGCTCCCGTTGAACAATGTTGATAGCGTGTTTACATATTCTTTATAACTATTTAAATATCCTTTAAATGCTCTTTCCCTGTAACCGCGATCTTTTGAATACATTGCAGAATAAAATCTGGCGTGAGAAAGTGATGATGTGCTACCTTCATCATCAACAATTTCCGGAAGTTTTAGATCTGCATTTGTAAACATTGAGTATGCATTATATGGTATCTGCAATATTTCACCTGATAACGCAAGAATTTGTTCTTCTGGTTTTGTAAGAGTATGTTTTTTAGTTCTAAGTAAATCTACTACGGCGTGCTTATAAACCTGTAACTCTTTTTTAGAGTTAATCATCTGCATTAATTTTTTTTCCGGAATATTCAGAACTTCAGGATTTATATACGAACTTGCAGTACTCATTTTTGCATAAAGTGATTTTATCCTATCATCCATTGCCTGAAAGGTTCCTACCCGCAGGTCACTATCTTTGGAAAGCATAGCGTACAGATACAACTTTTCTATTTTTATTCCTACAGCATCATTGTAAGCAAAACATTGGCTAAGGTTATCAGCAGACTCGCCAAGTTTCCCTTCAAAGTTTTTGTATCCATCAATTTGGTTTTCAACCCATTTAAAATCTTCTTCCCATGATTGTATATTTATATATATATCATCAAGATTCCATTTATACTTAATATCAATTTCCCCGCGTTCAGGAACTGCATTTATAATTTTACTTTGAGATGTATGTTTCTTCATTTTAATAGAATTTGGCATAATAATATCATTCCCCAAACTCATTAGTTTAATTATTTATGGATAAATTATTTGGAATGGAAAAATAATCAAAAAAAATATTTGTTTCCTAAAATCCTTTGATTGATCTGTTTTCCTTAAAATGCCCTCGATAGCTGGACTTTTAGTTTTCCGCTAAGTTCCTGCAATTTAATATCAATTGTATTTGGTAAATACCCGTCAATCACTTCTGTGTACAAATTAACATCTTCATCAACATAATACCTGAATCTTTCAACCTGAGCAAAATCTTTTAAAACTACATTTACATAACCTGATTCATAATCTATTAACGTAATAGAGATGCGGGTAAGTGTGCTGTTAAATTTTGGAAATGCTGAAACAACAGTGGATAGATCTTTTGCATTAATAATAAAAGTATAAGAGTTACGCAGGTTGGATTGAACGGGTACATTTATAGTTCCTACGAATTCATTTGGTTGAACAATATCTTCCCTGCAGGAAATAATTAAGAAAAAAAGGACTGCAATAAAAATCTTAAAGTACAAACCTTGCACCAACTAAATGATTATTTAATGGACTATTATTTGTTAACTCATTTATTAAATGAATTATTTTATTTTATTGAAAATAAAAGATGATTGATAGGTAAAATTAAATACCTAAAAATACTCATCAAGTTACCTCTTCAAGTATGGCCCTTGATGCAGTAAATTTACCGATAAATTTATCTACGTGTTCTTTTTGTAAGCGTGGTGCCTCTTTACTGGCATATTCTTCATATTTTTCAATTGAATCTGCGGTGTATTTTACAATATATGTTGATTCATCGGGCATACCAGCAGGAACCAGAATTTTAAACATACTCCAGGAATCAAAATAGTCAGTTTTCATAATATCAGGGATGTGCTCATCTTTCATCCATTTTAACCATTCGACTTCAACATCTTTTTTAATGTTTAATGTTACGTTATAGTTAATCATAAGATTGATATCTCGGTTTATAAATAATTATCACTTCGCTGTTGCCCAACTAGGAAAACTGCCAAGATCGAAAATCACCTCACCCAGAAAATATACAAGAAGGCTAACAATAATAATACCCATAATATTTAATGCAAAACCAGCTTTTACCATCTCAGAAACTTTTATCCTGCTGCTAGCAAATATAATTGTATTTGGCGGAGTTGCTACCGGCAGCATAAATGCCATTGATGCTGATAATGTTGCCGTTAACATAAGCAATAAGGGGTTCATACCCATGGCAATTGCTACTGAAGCAAGTATCGGTAAAATCATTTGTGTTGTTGCGGTATTTGATGTAAGCTCAGTTAAAAAACTTATTGTTGCCGCTGTTACAAATATTATAACAAAATGAGATAATGATTCCATTCCGGAAAGCTGCTCACCTATCAATGTAGATAAACCGGTTGCTGAAAATCCCTTTGCTAATGCAAATCCACCTCCAAATAGAAGGATAATTCCCCACGGGATTTTACCAAAAACACTGTTATCCAGTAAAGTTGTATTTTCTTTTTTTGAAGGAATTAGAAAAAGTAAGAGAGCCATTGTTATTGCTACAGTGCCGTCATTAATAAATTCAGAAGATTTAAATAGATTTGACCAGCCGGGAATTGTTATAATACCAATATTTAAATCACTTCTGAATATCCACAGAAATGCGGTTATGGCAAAAATAATACTTACAGTTTTTTGTTCAAAAGTTGCAGAACCAAGTTTATCATATTCTTCCCTGATAAATCTTTTATCAACATTCAAATTCTTATCCACTTTAAAATAAATCTTAGTTAACAATAGAGCAGAAATGATTAACATAAAAAGGGAAACAGGAACACCCAGAAGCATCCATTGCCCAAAACTGATTTCGGGTGCAGCTGGAAACAAAATATTAAGCATTTTAATAAATACCATATTTGGCGGTGTGCCAACTATAGTGCTTACTCCTCCCAGCGTACAGGAATATGCTATTCCTAATAAAATTGTTACTGAAAAATGACTTACTTTTTTTTCACCAAACTCATTTTCCATTTTGGCAATTATTGCTAGTGCAATTGGTAGAAGCATGATTGCAGTAGCCGTGTTTGAAATCCACATTGAAAGCGCTGCACCTGAGATCATAAATCCAATAATTATTTTAACAGGGCTGCCGCCAAAAATATTAATAATTTTTAGAGCAATGCGTTTGTGTAATTCCCATCTTTCCATACTTAGTGCAATCATAAATCCGCCTAAAAACAAGAATATGATCGAGTTTATATACGAACTGGCAATTTCATCCCCTGAAAGCAGGCCGAATAAAGGAAAAAAAACCAACGGGATAAGCGAAGTTGCTGCAAGCGGTACAGCCTCGGTGACCCACCAAATGGCCATTAGTGCCGCAATTGCAGCCATTATGGTTACATTATTATTTGCTGGATCAAGGTTAGCAAATATGATTATAGCAGCGAAGATTATTAAACCGGTTAATAATCCAACTTTTTTAGAGGTAGTCATCAGCAGTTAAAAGTGTTGAAAAGTTTAACTATTTCAAAATAAAGAAATAATTTATAAGAATAAATTTTCATAATGTTAATAGATCAATCTATTAACAATTATAAATAGTTTTGTATTGTATTCTTTAAAATTGATGATTAACTTTATCGCAAATTTTATAAACTATTTCAGATAGATGAAAATAGGAAAAAATCCTACAATTTTTTTTCGGTTACTTTATTTTTTTCTTTTCGTTGCCGCTTCAATTTTACTGTATGCTGGTTTAGACGGATCAGAAAATGAAACTATGGAATCTCGGGTTATTACTAAATTAGAACCAAACCAATTTGGATTTTTCTCAGACTCGCTCGATCATAAAGTCTTTACAATTCAAAATAATCAAACCCTTTCTGAAATATTTGAAGATTATCACTTGCCTAACACTGATATTAATGAAATTGCACGAAAATCTAAGGATATATTTTCTGTGAGGAAAATAAGGAGTGGGAAAACCTATCATATTTTTCACACTTCAGATAGCATCAACACGCTAAAATATTTTGTTTATCAAAAAAATCCGGTTGATTATGTTGTTTTTGATTTAGCTGATTCAATAAATATTTATAACGCTGAAAAAGAAGTTACTAAAGTTAGAAACACTAAAACTGCGGAGATTAAAACATCACTCTACGAAGCATTAATTGAAAATAATGCAAGTATTGAACTGGCTATAAAGATGTCTCAAATATATGCCTGGCAAATTGATTTCTATCGTTTGCAACCGGGAGATAACTTTAAAGTTATTTATGAAGAAGAGTATGTTGATAGCCAGCAGGTGGGCATTGGAAAAATTCTGGGAGCTTACTTTTATAATTATGGAAAAGAATATTACGCAATACCATTTATCCAGGATAGTATATATCAATTTTTTGATGAAGAAGGTAACAGTCTTAGAAAAGAATTTTTAAAATCTCCAATAGAATTTGCCAGAATTTCATCACGATTTAGTTCCCGGCGGCTGCATCCCGTATTAAAAGTTTACCGCCCACATAACGGTGTTGACTATGCAGCACCTACCGGGACACCTATAAGAACAGTGGGTGACGGAGTAGTTGTTGAAGCATCGTATTCAAGAGGGAATGGAAATTACATTAAAATAAGGCACAACTCGGTTTATACAACAATGTATTTACATATGTCCCGATTTGCAAAAGGAATGAAAAGGGGAAAAACAGTCGCTCAGGGAGATGAGATTGGATACGTGGGAAGTACGGGATTAGCTACAGGTCCTCATCTGCATTTTATGTTTTTTATTAATGGAAGTTATGTTGATCCACTAAAAGTTGAAATTCCTCCCTCTCATCCCGTAAAAGATGAGTTGAGAATTGAGTTTGAAAAACAAAAACAAGTTGTACTTGAAGAATTAGACAAGCTAAATTCTATTGAGAACAAAGATCCAGCATAGTAAATACCATCCGATCATTTTCACCATACTATTATCTTTATTTTTCAGATAAAGAAAGTATATTTGAACTGCGATTACAAAATTTTAAAAATGATTCTTATATAATTGGAACTATCAACATATAAAATTTGTACAAGAAAACAACTCGCAGATCAATCAATAAAAATATTTTAAAAGATGAGTGTAGAACAAAAAGTAATTAAAAACACCAAGCAGAAAAAATTTTACGAATTCTGGAAAAAGAAGGAAAGAAAGAAACCTGTAACCTTTGTTGAGAAAGTTATTGAGTTTTTCAGACAGCTTTTGCTTGCCGGAATTGCAGCATTTTTTATTATTACATTTATTATTCAGAATACACGTATTCCAACTGGTTCTATGGAAGACACAATTCTAGTCGGAGATTTTGTATTGGTAAACAAATTCATTTACGGCTCGTCATCTCCGAAGTATATTCCGTTTACTGAGGTTGAGCTTCCATTTTTCCGCCTACCTGCATTTAAAGAGCCAAAAGCTACAGATATTGTAGTTTTTGAATATCCTGGAGATAGGGATCAACTTGTTGCCACAGAACTTGGTGTAAATTATGTTAAAAGATGTATTGGCACTCCGGGCGATACTATTGAAATTAAAGATAAAGTTATTTTTATAAACGGTAAGGAATTTTGGAAACCATCACACATTAAGTATTACAGGGGAAGAGTAGGAAGTTATTTAAAACCTGTCCCAAAAGGTGTTGCAGATGCAAGAATTTTTCCAAAAGGCACACATTGGAATGAAGATAATTACGGACCGCTTGTAATTCCTAAAAAAGGAATGACAATTCCGCTCAACAAATATAATGTTGAGCAGTGGAGAACCACAATTGATAGGGAGTACGAAAAAAGAGTTGTTGAACTTGATGGAGATGTAGTTAAAATTGAAGGTATACCTGTTTATTCATATACATTTAAAAAAGATTATTATTTTATGATGGGTGATAACAGGGATGATAGTTTAGATAGCAGGTTTTGGGGGCTTGTACCAAGAGATCTTGTTGTAGGACAAGCATTTATTACATTGTTCTCCTGGGATAGAGAAATTCCATTCTCTCAAATATTTAAGTTACTTGGCTCAATAAGATTGGACCGAATTCTTCTACTATTACACTAAAATTCAATTTAGTTTAAATATAAAAAAGGCTGCCTTTGGGCAGCCTTTTTTTGTAAAAACAAGGACTATAGCGCAGCGCTAAAACCAATATTGAACGATGTTGGTAATCCGGGATAAATTTCCGCATCATTAGCGCTGTGATTTGTACCATCATCAGACCAGCCATTAAACGAGCTGTTATCAGTAGCATCCTGTACATATAACTCATTAAGCAGATTAAAGACATGTGCGAAAAGAGTTACATCCATACCGGCAATTTGTGCTGGTAAGTTATATGAAAAGTGGAGCTCAAGCAGGTTATATGATGGTATTTGCCATGTCTGCGGTGCGGCACCGCCATTTTCCATAACTTCGTCCTCATCAGTTCTATCGAATGGATCGAAATCTGACCAATACCTATCGTAATATCTCCATAGTAGCTGTGCCTGCATACGCGGAGCAGGGAAAATCGAAAGACCTACAACAAGTTGGGTTTGTGGTGCATCACCAACTTTTAAGTCCTTAATAAAAAAGTTATAATCTTCTGATTCACCACTGGCAAAATCTATAATATAAGTTCCGCTTACATCTTCTGTATATTCCCACATACCATAGCTAAATGCAGTGTTTAACCTGACAAATCTACACGGTTGCCACATTGCTTCTAGTTCAGCACCCATATGGCGTGAGCTGATACCCTGAAGTCTTATTAATTGCTCATTGCCTTCTGCATTTGGAACTATTCTGCTTTGAGTCCTATCCGTCCAATTTGTAAAATAAACATTGGCACTTAAGCTCAGTCTATTCTTAAGCAGGCTGGAATTTACACCACCTTCAACAGACCAAAATTTCTCATTTGTTGGATTCTCAACTAATTTAGCATCAACATCACTAATAACCTCGTCGAATATAGGTACTTTAGAAACATAACCGCCGTTTACATACAAGTGCACTTCATTACTGGCTCTAAAGCTTGCACCACCTTTAAATTGATATCCACCTGTCCAGTCGACAGCTAAATTTATTTCATCGCCGGTAACTTCATCCATTCTAAAATGATCCGTATAATCCATTTTAACCATAGAATATCCGGCAGTGGCGTAAAATGTATACTTATCTTTTGTATACTCGCCTTGCACAAAACCACCTATCCAGTTAACCTTGTTTGTATTATTATAGTCAATCTTGTCTCCAAGCGACCTAAACTCACCATTAGGTGCGAATTCGTTATCGTAAGAATACCAAAAATCATTTCCTAATAAATCACGTACTTCTCTGTAATGATCTATTTCAGCGGTTCTCCAGTCAAGTCCAAAAGATGTAGTTAACTCCTTGCTGGTCTTCCAATATGCTTTTGAAATTGCACCAAAAGTCCATTGAGTGTTTACACTGTTCCTTAAAATACCACTACGATTATAATTTGGATCGTCTCTAGCATCAGTAGAAATTGCGTAAAATGAAGAATCACCAGTACCAAAAGGATCATCATATACAAGGTTTTCCATATTCTCCATAATAGTCGAATTCCAGTCAACAACTCTTTGTAATGAACTAAAGTTATAATTCAGGCTTCCATAAGTTCCGGTTCCACCACCCTGTCCGCCCGAATAGTACGCGGTTGTATATAGACTGAACTTGTCTGAGAACTGTGAATACCAGTTAAGATTAACCAGTGGTTTATGAAAATAATTTTCACTTTCGTTTAAATAACCAGGGTCACGTCTCGGGTTTATATTGCTGTTCCAGTAAGACCGCTCCCATTGCTTTCCGTAGTAACCTGGCATTATCCCGTTCACGTTTGAATTATATAGAAGTCCCAGCTCTCTTAATACAGGTTCATTCAGAACATCTTCTGTATAACCTAAATCTCTTGCTAATTCATGACTGAAAACCGCTGCATTCAATCTCCAGCGTCTTTGTCCATGCTTCTGCGGAGCGCCCATAGCATATAATTCCAGCCTGTTATTGGTATTGATTTCATATGACATACCCATATAATATGCCCAGGCATCGGTCCAGGTTTTGTCAGCATGTCCATCACCAACCTTGCGAATTCCTCCGAAACTCATCGCAAATTTACCATCAACTAACCCGGTATGCCCGAAGATCGATTGTTTATGAAAATTGCCTGTACCGAATTCATTTTTAAAGAATGCACCAGCTTTGTGCTGTGATGGGTCGGTAATAATATTCATAGTACCACCGATAGATGGTGTAGTTAATGTAGAGGCACTTAGTCCTCTTTGAAGCTGGATGGATGAAGTAGCATCACCCACGCCATCCCAATTCGACCAATATACCCAGCCATTTTCCATATCATTAACCGGAATACCATTGATCATCACACCAACATTTCTTTGGTTAAAACCACGAACGTTAAATCTTGCATCTCCTGCCCCACCACCCTGATTGGTGGCAAAAACTGATGGAGCTGTGTTCATCACCATGGGAATGTCTTGAGAACCTAAATGAAACTCCATATCCTTTTTATCAATATTAGTAAAGGCTACCGGTGTTTCCCTTTCCCTTACCCTATCAGAAATAACAGTAACAGATAGCGTGAAGTGATATTCTTGCATAGCAAAGTTCACAGTCATATCGGAATTAACATTTATCTCCTGGGTGATTTTGTCAAAACCAATAAAACTGCAAGTTATATCATATGTCCCCGGTGCTATATTAATAGAGTATTCACCATTTCCGTCGGTGGCAGCACCCATATTTAAATCAGGAAAATAAACATTAGCCCCGATTAGAATTTCTCCTGTTGTTGCATCGGTTACCACTCCTGATACTGTATGCTGTGCAAACAATGAAGTGGAAAACAAGACTGCCATAACAAGGACAATTTTGTAAAGCTTCTTCATATATCCTCTCCTTATAGTTTATGAGAATTGATTTTTGTATAGGACCATTTAGATTTATTCAAAATCATGTCATCTATAACAAAGCCGAGCAAAACTTATTAATGATGACTATCAAATATCACTTTTCTCCTAAAAGAATTCAAGTTTTGGAATAAAATTAATAAAATTTAACATGAAGGTTATACTGAAAACTTTGAAAAACTCTGGTTTTCTTGATTTTTACAATTTCGTGAAAAAAATATTATCAATTTTTGATATTATTCAACAAATGAGTATGGTTACAAATATTTTTATATTTCATTTAAAAATATTTAATTTATGAACCACCGAAAAAGAAACTACTTCTTATTCATTTTTATTTTCCTTTTAACCGCTAATTTCATTCAACCACAAGCTCAACCTTATGTTCTTCTTATATCTTTCGACGGTTTTAGATGGGATTATATAAACCGTAACGTTGCCCCAAATTTAGATGAACTTATAAAAAATGGGGTTTCAGCATCTTCACTGATGCCGGTTTATCCTACAAAAACATTTCCGAATCATATTTCAATCGTTACAGGAATGTGCCCGGAAAATCACGGCATTATAGCCAATGAGTTTATTGATATCAAGAATAACAGTGAATACAAAATGTGGGATACTTCAATAGTAAGAAATAGCGAATGGTATAAAGGTGAGGCATTTTGGGAAACTGCAAAGAGTAATGGAATTATAACTGCAAGTTATTTTTGGCCTTCATCCGATATTAAAGATTCCTTAAGAACACCTGATTATTATTATACATATGAACACAAGAAACCATATAAGGACAGAGTTGATGGGATAATTAATTGGCTAACATTACCTTATGAGAAAAGACCTCATTTTATCACTCTTTATTTTGATTTAACAGATGGTATAGGACATAAGTTCGGGCCAAATTCCGAAGAAATAAATATAGCGATTGCACAAGTTGATAGCCAGCTCGCAGCGATAAGCAAAGGACTTGAAAAAGTTGGATTGTTAGACAGCGTAAATTTAATCATCACTTCAGACCATGGAATGGCAGAAGTTAGTGATGACAGATTGGTTGTAATTGATGAAAAAATTGAAGGATTTGATTTTACAACTTCCAACAGCGGAGCTTTTATGATGATCTATGCAAATGCAGATAAAGATGAAATATATAACATATTAAAAAAAGAAGAAGATCATTATAAAGTTTACAAAAGAGAACAAGTTCCCGAATACTATCATTTTTCAAATAACTCCCTTATTGGTAACATGGTTTTAATGTCTGATACCGGGTGGAGAATTATTACTAAGAAAAATGTTGAATGGATTGAAGATCATCCTTACAGTACAAAAGGAGAGCACGGATATGATAATTATCATTTAGATATGCATGGAGTTTTTGTAGCAGCAGGTCCATCATTCAAAGCAAACTACAAAACCGGAATGCTAAAAAATATTGATATTTATCCACTTCTTTGTAAGATTTTTAACATTACACCCGCAGAAAATATTGATGGAGATTTAAGTAGAATTGAATATATTCTTAAATAAAAAAGAATGAATTCTAAATGGAATTACTAAATATTAAATATGAAAAATATAAACTTCCTAACGGTTTAGAAGTTATTCTTCATAAAAACAGCGGTACCTCGCTTGTTGCGGTAAATCTTTGGTACAAGGTTGGCTCAGCAAATGATAGTAAAGGTAAAACCGGTATTGCACATTTATTTGAGCATATGATGTTTCAGGGGTCGCAGAATATTCCTAAAGAAATGCACTTCCGGTATATTCAGGAAGCTGGTGGAACTTTAAATGGTTCTACAAGTATTGACAGAACTAATTACTATGAAAAACTTCCTTCAAATTTTTTAGAAATGGCATTGTGGCTGGAATCAGATAGAATGGGTTACCTGCTTCCTTCACTTGATCAGGAAAAATTAAATAACCAGAAAGATGTTGTACAAAATGAACGCCTTGAGAGATATGATAATCAGCCGTACGGGCTGTCATGGGAGCTATTGGTTACAAATCTGTATAATAAAAACCATCCTTACCACTGGCCCACAATAGGTTTTTTAAATGATATACCTACTTACACACTAAATGATGTAACCGGATTTTTTAAAAAATATTATACACCAAATAATGCAAGCTTAACTATTGCAGGTAATATTGATATTGATAATACAAAAGATTTGATTGAAAAATATTTTGGTGAAATTAAAAAGGGAGAAAAAGTCAGTGAACTGAAGTTTAAGACAACTTCTTTGAAAGAAAATATCGTAATAACACATAAAGATAAAATTCAACTTGAACGGCTTTATCTGGCATGGCATTCTGATAAACTATATGGGGAAGATGATGCAGCACTTGATATACTTTCAGATATTTTAAGCGGATCTAAAAACTCAAGACTGCATAAGTCGCTTGTTTTTGATAAAGAAATTGCACAGGATGTAACTTCATTTCAGTTTTCTGGTAAATATGCGGGGCATTACATAATTATTGCAACTGCCAAACCAGGTGTATCTCTGGATAAATTAAAAACAGAGATAATTTTGGAAATAAATAGAATTATAAGTAATGGAATCACTAAACGAGAACTGCAAAAAGCAAAGAACAGTATAAAATCAAGTTTTGTATTTTCACTTCAAAAATTAGATATTCTGGCTGATCAGCTTAATTTGTATAACTTCCATTTAAATGAACCAAACTCATTTAATTATGATTTAAACAGGTATAATGTCATTGGTGAAAGTAGTGTTATTGAATCAACAGAAAAATATTTAACTAAGCCACATTTAGAAATTAAAATTGTGCCCGATAAATGAGCGTTAAACTAAATAGAAGTAATATACCTCAACCCGGAAATGAAATAGAATTCATTTCTCCAGCAATTCAAAATTTTAATCTTAAGAATGGGTTAAATGTTTATTATGTTCAAAAAAATGAACTGCCAATTATAAGATTAAACTTAGTTATAAACTGTGGAAGCAAATGTGATCCAGTAAATTTAAAAGGACTTGCAAACCTTGTTTCAATGTGCATTGATGAAGGTGCGGGAGAGTTTAATGCTCTTCAACTTAGTGATGAACTGGATTTAATTGGTGCACATTTTTCTGTATACAGCGATGATGATTCAATTTATATAACTCTGCAGGTTCTTAAAGAAAATTTTGATAAAGCATTAAATTTATTCAAAAAAGTTTTAATTTCTCCTCACTTTAGCAAAACAGATTTTGAAAGGGAAAAACGCAAAGTTTTAACAAGATTAATGCAGTTTAGAGATGATCCCGGTTATGTTGCAAACACTGCATTTGAATTTCTTCTGTTTGGTAAAGATGATCCTTATGCATCACCGATACCTGGTTTTAGCACAACTGTAAAATCAATTTCAAATGTAGATGTAAAGAATTACTATACGAATTTTTTTGGAGCAAATAATTCTGTCATTATAGTAGTTGGAAACATAACCGAAGATGAGATTAAAATTTCTTTGAACATTCTATCTGAGGAATGGTATAATAATGTAAACCCAAAAGCTTTTAAAGAAAAACTAAAAACTAGAAGTAAAAATCTTTTTATTGTTGATAAAAAGGATTCTGTTCAAACTGAAATCAGGGTTGGGCATCGTATTCCTAAAAGGAATGAAGAACATTACTATAAAAACTTAATGTTAAATTCAGCTTTAGGAGGTCAGTTTACCAGCAGGATAAATTTGAATCTTCGTGAAAAGAATGGATATACTTACGGTGCTTTCTCAAGATTTAATTATTACCGTGATGCAGGGTTTTTTTACGTTTCAACTTCGGTAGGAATTGAAAACACAAATAGTGCGCTCAATGAAATTTTTTCAGAGCTAAACAAAATTAAGGATGGAATAACAGGTAAAGAATTACAGTTTGCTAAGTCATCTGCAATAAGAAAATTTCCTTCAAACTTTGAAAGCTACAGGCAAGTTGCTTCAAATATTGTAAGTAAAATAATTTACGATCTTCCTAATAATTATTTTGAAACTTACATTAAAAATATTGAGGCTGTAACTCTGCAAGAAGTGAATGAGATAGCGTCTGGAAGCATATTGCCGGATTCACTTTTAACAGTATTAGTAGGTGATTATAAAAAGATTTCTGCACAGTTAAAGACAGAAAATTACGGCACTGTTACAGAAATAAATTACGAAGATCTTCCGGAAATAAATTATAAAAATTAATTTTGAATAAGCGAAGGATTAACAATTTTATAACCAACTTTTCTATATCGTGCAATTTCTGGTAAAAGTTGTATCAGGTCATTAACATCAACCAGGACAAGCTGCTTATCTTTAACCTCTTTTAAATAAATTATCAAAACTGCTTAGTAAATCATTATGTTCATCGTATTGTAATTTATAAAAATCACTTTTCCGTAAGATTTTTATTTTTCTCTTTTCAATTTCTGCGGCTATTAATGAAAAAACTTTTGAACTATAAAGTTCCGATTCATCATCAATTACAAAAAAGATTGCTTTGGGAAACGACCCAACAATTGATTTAACTGAATTTTTAATCCTATTATTTGAATAGTTCTCATTCAATTTAAATTCAAGATCATCAATCTCATCATTTAATAGAACCGCAAACTGTTTATTTTTCTTCCCAATAAATTCAACGTTGCTTTTATTGTCTATAGAGGGAATTAACAAAGCTGCAAATATTTCCGGAACTTCAAATAACAGGGAATCATCTTCGTTATCAAGCGAAATGTTTTCAACGATAAATCCAACTGATCCTCTTTTTCGAAAAAGACTTTTATCATAATTAAAGTTGGAGGAAAGTTTTAGCACACCTCCCGAATAAATTTCAAGTTTTGTTTCCCCACCTGTTTTTAGCTCTAAAGATTTTATTTCTACACTATCATTTGAAAACACTGATTTTACTTCGCTTATCACTACAGGGATGGGAAGATCACGCGGGAGTCTTATTTTGTATGAAGAAAAAAGTGAATCAGGTTTGCTTAATATTTTTCTTTCAACAACCCAGCTTTTTTCCAATCCAAAGTTGTTAACTGCTTTTAAAAACAGTTCATTAATTGTGATGCCGCTTAATACAATTTCCTGATCAACATTAGTGGATATTGGCAGCAGTTTATCCATAAATAAATTTGCAGTTAGCAAAACCACTGCAGCAGTAAATAAAACATACGCTGTTTTTTTCTTCGCGGGGGATATCATTAAAACTTAACTGGGAACAATACTATCTGTTTTTAAAATCGGGTTTTCGTTTTTCTAGAAATGCCATGGTACCCTCTTTGAAATCTTCAGTTCCACAGCAAAGTGCAAAAAGATCCGCTTCAATTTTTAATCCCTCTGCAAGGAAACTGTTATCAACAGATTTAACTGCTTTAAGTGCATTACGGATTGCCTGCTGTCCTTTACTTGCAATCTTTCCTGCAATTTTATTGGCATTATCAAGAAGCTCAGATTGCGGATACACATGGTTTATTAGACCTATACGAAGCGCTTCATTGGCATCTATCATATCTCCTGTAAGAATGTATTCTGCAGCTCTACCAGAATTTATCTGCCGAACTAAACGCTGCGTTCCCCCATAACCGGGAATAATACCAAGGTTTACTTCCGGCTGCCCAAATTTTGCATTATCGCTCGCAATCCTAATATGACAAGCAAGGGCAAGCTCGCAGCCGCCGCCAAGTGCAAATCCGTTTACAGCAGCAATTACCGGTTTATCAGATTTTTCAATTTTATCAAACACACTTTGTCCCAACTCAGCAAACTCCTTTGCAGAAATCATATTGAGAGCGTTTAATTCTTTAATATCTGCACCGGCAACAAATGCCTTCTCACCGCTTCCGGTAATAATAATTACTGAAACAGTTTCATCATTATTTAATTGATCTATCATTGCATCCAATTCCCTCACGGTTAAATTGTTAAGTGCATTCATTTTTTCAGGGCGGTTAATTTTAACTGTTGCAATGAAATTGCTAATTTCGAGTAAAAGGTTTTTGTATTCCATATTGTTCTCTTAAAAATTTATTAATAAAGGTAATCTCACATTCAGATTGAATGAAAAGTATTGATTTGATTTATAGTAATTATACTCTGCCACTATTTCAAGAATAAACATTGATATTCCAATACCCGCAGTTCCACCAAAAGCAGAAATATCCTCTTTAAAATTTGTTCTCCCGGAACCGATCTTAAATTCATGCAATTTTTGTATGTAAGAATATGATGCAGCAACTTCAAGAACAGGAATTAGTGGAATAACATCATCAAACAGCGGACTAAGAAAATAACGAATACCTACTTGTACAGGAATTGACCTGGTTGAAAGATTTGAATAATCTGTTCCCTGATAAAAGTCCTGCGAACCTGGATATTGTTCTAATCCAATTTTCCCAAAAATAAAAAAAGGAAGGAAATCAGTATCCGTATAGGAGAGTTCAAGATTCAAGCCATAGCCTAAATCAGTTGAATTGGAAAAACTACCGATTGGAAGACGCGGACCCACACCTACAGCAATAAAAACTCCTTCCGCTTTACTTGCAGGTAAATTTTCAGCAAATAATATTGATTGAAAAAGAATTATTAATAATAAAATTGTTTTTTTCATTTGCCGGGTGATTTATCACTTTGAAAAATACAAAAAAACTTTTTGTGCTGAAATTAAATTATAAAAACAATTAGAAGTTCTTTTGCATTTGCTCATTTTTATATCTGGTACCCACTCCGAATTTATCAATTAATTCGCCTCCGCATTCAGCAGTTTTATAAATGAAGAAACTTCCGATAACAGCAGACAGAATGAACATATATTTTATTTTCCCGTTAAATTTTTTCTTAACTGTTAAATAAAATCTTAAAACCGCAACAAATGCAAAAAACCAGGTGGTTATATTTGCATAAAGTTGGTGTAAGTTAAAAATGTTTCTGCTTTCATTATTCCAGTACTGATAAGCTTCAAATGCCTGGTTACCTGTTAACACGGAGAAAAATGTTGCAGCAATTCCGCAAATAAGAATGATCAGCGCACATTGGTTAAGCAGCTTACTTTTAAATAAAATCCCTACTATCTCCAAAAGTGAATATGTTATTAACAGTGCTATTGGAAAGTGAACAACCTTTGTATGAATCTCTGCTAAGAATTCCATAGACAAAAATACCGTTTACAATAAATAATCAATTTTTTTCTACCCACAAAGTACAGCACCACCATTAACATTTAAGATTTCACCGTTTATATGCGAAGCCAGATCTGATGCAAGAAATAAAACTGGTCCTGCAATTTCCTCGGCGGTAGCAATTCTTTTTAATGGAATATCATTCCGAACTTGTTCAAATATAATTTTATCATTCAAATCATCTTTAGTCATATCAGTTATAACCCAGCCAGGAGCCACACAATTAACATTTATGTTATATTCCCCTAATTCTGCAGCAAGAGATTTTGTAAATGCTATCATTCCTCCTTTTGAAGAGGCATAATGAGAGTGATGTGCTTCGCCTCTCTGCCCGGCAGTTGAAGAAATATTTATAATTTTTCCGTACTTATTTTCCTTCATCTTAGCTGCAGAATACTTAACGAAAAGAAATGATGCGGTTAAATTTATTTTTAATGTTTCCTCCCATTCATCCAAACTCATATCCACTACTTCAGCTTCTTTCCAAATGCCTGCATTATTTACCAGTATATCAATACTGCCAAATTCCTTTTTAAAAAGTAATACGGCATTCTTAATTTCTTCTTCACTACTTAAATCAACTTTATAGGATGCTATTTTTGATGAATTTCCAATTTCATTTATAATTTTATCAGCAGATTTGATATCCTTTTTATACGTAAAGCCAACCGAAGCTCCTGCTTTACTAAATAATTTTACACACGCTGCACCAATTCCTCTTGAACCGCCTGTAATTAAAACTTTTCTGCTTTTTAAATCTATCATAATTAATAATATACTTTATGTAAAAATAGTCCCTTTGCAGGAACAGCTTCGCCCGCAGCTTCTCTGTTCTTTTCAGAAAAAATATTTTTTATATGATCTTCACCAGAATCATTTTCCATTGTTCTAAGCAAAGTACCTGTAATGGTACGCACCATACCGTGTAGAAATCTGTTTGCCTGGATTAAGAAAATAAAAAAATCTTTTGTTTCTCTCCATCTAGCAAAGTATATATTACAAATTTTGTTTTTTGTATCACTGTTCTTTTTGGAAAAGGATGTAAAATCTTTTTCACAAATAAAATATTCACTCAAACTGTTTAACTCTCTAAGCTCAAGTTTACCATTATACTGATAAGAATACGGATGAAAGAACGGTGATTTGTATTTTGATATTAAATATAAATAACTTCTTTTTTTTGCATCAAAGCGTGAATGAAATTTTTCATCAGCAGGTTCAATTTTTTTTACTGCAATATCATCGGGTAACACTGAATTTAGCGAATGAAGAAACTTATAAGAATAAAGTTGCTGATGAATTTTAAAATTTGCAACCTGCCCAAAAGCATGCACACCTGCATCTGTTCTTCCAGAACCAATTAAATTAATTTCTTCCCTGGTAATTGTATTAATGCAATTCGTTAATGTCTGCTGGATGGAGCTTGCGTTTTCCTGCTCTTGCCAGCCCGCATATCTGCTGCCATCATATTGTACTATAATTTTATAATTGTTCAAAAGTATCTATACATAAATTTTTTATGAGTTGGTAATTCAATTCAAATAATTGCTGCAAAAATTACTTAAAAATATAAAGAAAAACGTAAATCAATTTTTAAAGAATATTTTTATTTAAACGAAATATTTTAAGCCATATGAACTGCTGCTAAATATTTGGAAAAAGTGATGTAACCTGAAAGCTAAGTTCTTCAGGTTTTTTTTACGTTTTGCACTAAAACTTACTGATTTTTAAGGATTACAGCCCAAAAAAACTTTTATTTGAACATTAAATAAAGACTATAATTGGCACGATATTTACACAAAAAACACATATAAGTTCTATTTACTTATTGGATTTGTTGCAGGGAAAGTAATGTTCAAAGAACAAAATGCAAAAGAAAATCATATTGAATTTCAGGAATCCTATACCTGGCTTGCCGAATATCTTCAGATAAATATCTTCAATATTAAGTTAGACGGCACAATTCTGTACGTAAATGACTGTACAAGAGCAGCTTTTGAATATGAAAGTGTTGAAGAAATTTATACAATCAACATTTCAGAGTTTTATAAGTGCAAAGAGGATCGGAAAAAATTTCTAAATGAACTTAAGCAATCACTTGAAGTAAAATCATTTGAAACTGAATTAGTTACCAAATCCGGTAAAACTAAAAACATGGTCATAAGCGCCGTACTAAATGGAAACATAATTTCCGGAATGGCAATCGATATAACTGATTCAAAAAGAGCTAAGGAAGCTGTTGAAAACTCACTATCTATTTTACGTACCACTTTAGAATCAACTACAGATGGTATCCTTGTTGTTGACAGGGATGGCAACATTGAAGATTTTAACAAACAATTCTTAAAGATGTGGAACATTCCAGATGAGCTGGCTAAAACAAAACAGGATGATGTACTTCTAAGATTTGTGCTTAATCAACTTAAAGATTCTGAGGGATTTTTAAAAAAAGTAAACGAGCTTTACTCTCATCCCGGTGAAACAAGTTTTGATATTGTTGAATTTTTAGATGGTAGAGTGTTTGAACGGTTTTCAAGACCTCAGAAAAAAGATGATGAAATTATTGGAAGAATTTGGATTTTTAGAGATGCAACGGAACAGGATGCTGCCAGAAAAAAATTAAATGAAAATATTTTAATGTATAAAACGCTTTTCGATACTGCTAATGATGCAATCTTTTTAATGAACAGAGAGCACTTTACAGATTGTAATTTGAGAACGCTGGAAATTTTTGGTTGTAATCGTGAAGATATCGTGGGTGAAACGCCATTTAAATTTTCTCCATTAACACAGCCGGATGGAAGTAATTCAAAGGAAAAAGCTCTTCAGTTAATAAATGAAGCTTCAAGGGGAATCCCACAGTTCTTTGAATGGAAACATTGTAAACTTGATGGAACTCTTTTTGACGCTGAAGTTAGTTTGAATAAGGTTACATTGAATAATGAAGATTTACTTCAGGCAATTGTTAGAGACATTTCTTACAGAAAAAGATCCGAGTTGTTGCAGGAAGCTGTTTACAAAATTTCTCAAGCTACAAATGCTTCCTGGAATTTAAATTATCTTTATCGCGAAATCCACAAAACTATTAGCAGTTTTATAAATGCAAAGAATTTTTACATAGCATTGATTGATATTGAAAATAATCTGTTAAGCTTTCCATACTTTGTTGATGAGTATGATGAAAAACCTGAGCCGCAAAAGGCAGGTAGAGGTTTAACAGAGTATGTTATCCGAACTGGTGAACCGCTTCTTGTAGATCCGGATACATTTGAATCGCTGATGAATTCAGGCGAGGTGGAAAGATTGCTTACAGATTCAATAGACTGGTTGGGAGTTCCACTAAAGACAACTAATAAAACTATTGGTGCACTTGTTGTGCAAACTTATACCGAAAAGTACCGGTATATGGAGGAAGACAAGGAATTCCTAACTTTTGTTTCTCATCAAATTGCTATGGCAATTGAGCGCACGCAGGCAAAAGTTGAAATGATAAAAGCTAAGAATAAAGCTGAAGAAATGAATCGCTTGAAAACAAATTTTCTGGCAAACATTAGCCATGAACTGAGAACACCAATGGTTGGAATATTAGGCTACACGGAAATTCTAAAAAATGAAATTGCAGACTCTGAATTAAAAGATATGTCTAACGAAGTCTATCAAAGTGCAAACAGGTTACTCGAAACTCTTAATCTTATTCTTGATCTTTCTAAAAT
The DNA here is from genome assembly GCA_963714405.1 of uncultured Ignavibacteriales bacterium. Classification (GTDB taxonomy): domain Bacteria; phylum Bacteroidota; class Ignavibacteria; order Ignavibacteriales; family Ignavibacteriaceae; genus JAZGGS01. The sequence goes on from CAVQOH010000006.1 coordinate 582,861, forward strand.
TGAAGCAAATAAATTTGATTACAAACCACAAGAAATAAACATAGGAGAAGTTACACTTAGCCAGGTTAAATGTTTTGAAGAAATGGCAAGAAAAAAGAACCTGCACTTAAAAACTATAGTAGTTGATAAAGATATAAATTTGATACTTGATGAAAGGATTTACCGGCAAGTGGTAAACAATCTAGTGAGTAATGCAATTAAGTTTACAGATGAAGGAAGCATAACTGTAATAGTAGATAAAAAACAATCTGCCAGCACAAATAAAGCAGTGGTTACCGTTATTGATTCTGGGATTGGTATTCCACAAGAAAGCAGGGAACTAATTTTTGAAGAATTCAGACAAGTTAGTGAAGGGCTTGAACGTGTTTTTGAGGGAAGTGGATTAGGACTTAGCATTACTAAAAGATTTGTTGAGTTGATGAATGGGAATATTTCTGTTGAAAGTGAAGTCGGTAAAGGTTCAGTTTTTACTGTTAGCTTTCCAACTCGCGATGGGAGCGTAGATAAATCCGAACTTAAATCTCTACAAACAGAGGATGGTGAGAGTATGGAAGATAAAATTGAGGAGCAACTTCCGGTTGTTCTGCTTGTTGAAGATGATGCATCAAATGCGGGTGTCATCGAATATTTTGTAAAAGATATTTGCAACCTTGATATTGCAAATACTGGTGAAAAAGCCTTGCAAATGATACAATCAAAAAAATATACTGCCATACTTATGGATATAGATCTTGGCCGGGGAATGAGTGGAATTGAAGCAACAAAACAAATTAGAAAAATGAATGGATATCAAAATACTCCGATTGTTGCAGTTACAGCTTTAGCTATGAAAGGACAAAAAGAGTTGTTCTTATCGGAAGGATGTTCACACTATATATCTAAACCGTTTGAATCTAAAGTATTTTTAAATTTAGTTAAAGAAATAATTTATAATGAAAGCACTGCAACGTAGTTCTATTTTATAAAGACGGATTTAATATTAACGAACTCCCTTATTCCAAATATTGATAATTCTCTTCCATAACCTGAATCATTAATTCCTCCAAACGGTAACCGAGGATCAGATTTAACAAAAGTATTAACAAAACAGCTTCCTGCATTAATTTTTTCCTTAGCAATCTTCTCCCCTCTTTTTGTATCTTTAGTGAACACAGCAGCCCCTAATCCAAATGCAGAATCATTTGCTACTTGAATTGCTTCTTCCTCATTTTTAACTTTTATTAGTGCTGCAACCGGTCCGAATAATTCTTCATCAAAGGCTGGCATACCTTTAGAAACATTAGAAAGAATTGTTGGTGGATAATATGCACCTACACTTTTGGGAATTTTACCACCTAATAGAAGTTTTGCACCCATTTTAATGCTTTGTACAACCTGCTGATGCAGTTCATCACGCAATTCAATACTGGCTTGTGGTCCTACATCATTGTTTTCATCGAGGGGATTACCCATTTTTTTATTTTTCATGCTCTCAATAAACATATTTTCATATTTGCTGTAAATTTTTTCAACAACAATAAAGCGTTTTGCAGCGATGCAACTTTGACCACCATTTATCAACCTTGCAGTAACACAACTTTCTGCAGCCATTTGAAGGTCAGCATCTTCCAATATTATATACGGATCGCTTCCACCAAGTTCTAAAACTGTTTTTTTTAAAACAGAACCGGCTTTTGAAGCAACAGCTTTTCCGGCTGGTACACTCCCAGTTAATGTTATAGCTTTGATAGATTTGTTTTTAATCACTTCTTCTACTTTTGATGATGGTAAAAGAATTGTCCTAAATAAGTTCTTGGGAAATCCTGACTGATTAAAAATTTCTTCAATAGCAAGTGCACAACCCGAAACATTTGAAGAATGCTTTAATATAGCTGCATTGCCAGCCATCAATCCGGGAGCTACAAAGCGGAAAACCTGCCAGAATGGAAAATTCCATGGCATTACAGCAAGTACAATACCTAAAGGTTGATAAGTAACAAAACTTTTTGCTGCATCGGTTTCAATTATTTCATCTCTTAGAAATTTTTCAGAATTTTCGGCATAATATTCGCAAACCCAGACACATTTTTCTATTTCTGCTCTAGACTGAGCAATCGGTTTACCCATTTCATCGGTCATCAGTTTAGAAAGTTCTTCCTTTTTTGATCTTAGTACATTTGCAGCATTTAACATTAATTTTAATCGTTCAATAAATCCAGTCTCTTTCCAACTTTCAAATGATTTGTCAACCAGTTTTATGATTTTTTCAACTTCATCAATCTTCATTTGAGGGTAAGTATTAATTAGTTTTCCATTAGCCGGATTTACAGATTTAAACATGGAAGCATCCTTAAATATTTTTTTATGCTATTATCTGATTTTTTTAATTACAACTAAAGTCATGTCATCAGCGTATTTGCCGTTTTTAGAAAAGTTGATTACATCATCTAATATTTTAACAGCAATATCTTTAGGTGAATTTTCCTTTAAGCTTTTAAACTTTTCTAAAAGTCTTTCATCACCATATTGTTTAAATGCATTGTTTGCAGATTCAGTTACCCCATCAGAATAAAGAAGCAAAACATCATCTTTTTTAAAGTTTACACTCTGTACATAATACGCTGCATTTGGTGCAGGTCCTAAAACGGGTCCCGTGGGATTAAGTAATTTAATTTCATTTGTTTTACTATTTAAAAAAAATGGTGGGTTATGCCCTGCATTAGCAAAAAGGAACAATCCTTCATGATGTGATGTTATTTCACCGTAAAAAAGTGAGGCGAATTTATCATCCTCAAATATTTTATTAACAAGCTGATTCAATCTTCTCATCAAGGCGGCAATTTTAATTTCAAACCCGTTTGCCATTCTTAACGCACCAGATATATACATAGCTTCTGCAGCAGCGCCTACACCTTTACTTGCTGCATCACCAATAGCAACTCCAAGCCGTTCATTTTCTTCACCAAGTTCCTGGTAATCAAAAAAATCTCCTCCGACAATTTCAGCAGGATTTGTAATTCCATACAAAACATAATCGTGAAAATTGTATTCGTGCTCAGGTAAAATACTTTTTTGAAGTTGCCTGGCTTTATCAATATCAGCTCTTAAGTGGTGTGCACTTGCTGATGATCTTTTCTGCTTTATCTTTGAAGTAAGTGTAGTAGCGATTATATTTAAATCAAGTTTAAACTCTTCATCAATCTTAGGACTATTAAGTGCAATTATGTATTCATAAAAATAGCTATCATTTATTTTTATTTTCCCTCCTACACCTGACGCTGAATATTTAAAAATGCCCTTCTCTCGTAAATCAATATTGGTTTCATCACCAAGTATTGTTCTTTCTTTCTCAATTTGTTTAAATAAGGGGTATTCCTGAATTTTTATTATAAAGTCAGAATCAATTTTTTCAAGTTTGCCGGTTTGGTAAAGAATTGAATATGCTTTTTGGTTTTCATCAAGTTTCCAGATTCTTCCACCTGTAACATCAATATCTTCACTTTTTACTATCCCCTGTATGGTATTTATTAACATTTCCTTTTCAGTAGGAAATTTTCCTGAAGCTATAGTTTCTACAAGCTTATGTAATTTTCTTTGTTCCATAAATTATTTTGTTTTTCTTATTTTGTATAAAAATCTATCATTTGCTGAATAGCTCTCCTGCAAACAGGACAAAAATTATCTACTACAATTGATTTCATTGTACAATCCTGTTTAGGTCTGTAAACTCCTTTTTCAACGTAACCACCACCTTCAAATGCACCAACAACATCTTCATACTCGCTGGTTGAAGGTGTTGGAATTGGTATTACATCATCAATCATATCTTTCCATTTCAAATCAAAATTAACTAGTGTGGTTAAATTTGGATCTAGAGGTTCCACATCAAGTGAATAAAAATCCTGGTACGCAACATCAGAAGTATAGTATTCATCTGCAAGCGATGCAAAACCATGACCAAACTCGTGAACAAAAACAAATTCCTCTACCGGATTATCATTCACACAAACTGAATAAAGATTATAAATTGAACCGCCGCCGTATTTATCTGAATTAACAAGTATATAAATCTGATCATAAGGAACATTTGCTGCAATATTTCTTAAAGTTTTATTATCAGTGGTCATCAAATATCTTTCAAGATCAAAAGTATAAAAGGATGAGTTTAACTAAAGTTTTTTTCCAAACATCTTCTCCAGGAATATCTGTACCTGACTTTCTTCTGAAGGTGCAATAATTCCTCTAATGTTAAAATTATTTTTGTTTTCTTTAAACGGAGAACTGTTAAAAAGATAACCAGCAAATTCATTACAATCTTCTTTAAACAATTCCATTTCCTCTCTTGTATAACCATCAGGAATAATAACAATATCAACTTTTACAGATGGATCGCCGGAAATTAATACATCAAAACTTTCATATTCATCAGATTCGTTCTGTCTTTAATAAAATAATTTTCAGGATCAATTCTGTATTCAAAATTTTTTAACAGTTCATTCTTTTTATTTCTGCTGTAAAATTCAACTCTAACCGGGTTTTTTGGATAAGGAAAAACAACTGTTTCGCTAAAACTTTTTATAGTTTGTTTTGCTTCTTCGGTAGTCTGCCATTCATTAAATAATGTTGAATATCCTCTCGAATAAATAAGTTTATTACTCTTTTCATCAAAAACCATAAATTTATATTTTCCATATTCAAAATTATCCATCAAGATTTACATTTGAACCACCCCAATAAGGTTCCTCAATTAATTCATCAAATGAATAAAAATCACTTTCATTATCTCCTGAATGAAAATAATCAAGTCGAAGTGTTTTATCTTCAAAGTATTCATCAAAATTGACCTGGGAAAAATTTGCGAAGCAAAAAACTATAAAAAGAAGTATGGTTTTCATAAATTTTCCTGTTACAAAAATGTTAAAAATTTAATTATTAAAGATAAGTTTTTTGATAAGAGAAATAAAAAGAATTGTGATGAAAGTAACTTTAATTACTGAGTTTTCTTGAGCCGGGTTTTACTATTTCAAATCCATCTTTACAGAGTGGACATTCTTCAGGCAGAGTAAGAAATCAACTTCCATTTTTAGAGTACTTATTTGCGGAAAACCAAAATCAACTTTACCATTGCTTCTATCTACAATAAAACCAACTCCTGCAACTTTTGCATTGTTATTTTTTACAATATCAATTATTTCAAAAACTGATCCACCTGTTGTTACAACATCTTCGCAAACTAAAACTTTTTCATTTTCACTTAGGGAAAACCCTCTGCGCAATGTTAAATTTTTGTTTTCTCTTTCCGCAAAGATAAATTTCTTGTTTAACTGCCTTGCAACTTCCTGACCAACTACCAATCCTCCAATTGCAGGAGATATTACAGTATCAATTTCATATTTCTTAAAATGATTTGCAATGATTGAGCATAGTTGTTCTGTGTACTGCGGATATTGAAGAACTTTTGCACACTGAAAATATTTATCGCTGTGTCTTCCGGATGTTAAAAGAAAATGTCCTTCAAATAAGGATTCTGTTTTCTTGAAAATGTTTAAAATTTCTTCTTTGCCTAAGACTCATAGCAACTCATTGAGATTTTTGCAAGTATGAAAATCTTTTTCGGTAACTCCGCCTTCACCGTGTGTGGAAACTGTTATTTTAACTTTATTCCAGGAGTGAATTAAAATATCAGGATGATGATTCATCTTTTCTGCAACTGCACCAACTTTGTTTGCAAAATCTAAGTGCTTCAGCAAAATCTTTAAATTGAAATTCTTTGCCAATTTGATTTTTTTTAAATGACCAGCCGGAAATTTCTTTTAATCCGTTATTAATTTTTTCCAGTTAGGATAGTCAGTGGTCATAGCAAATTATTTGAAAATTTTAAATTAAATAAAATACAAAGCGCATCTCAAAGATAAGATGCGCTTTGTAAAAAGTTAAATTTTACTTTTTGTTTATTTTTCGGAAGTATCCGATTTTTCAGTTTTTTCATCAGAATCTTCAATTTCAAGAGATTCATCATAAAAAACTAGATCATCAGCATCCTCAACATGCTTTGCAATTATTTTTGTTCCTTCTTTAAAGGAACCTCTTAAAATTTCTTCAGCTAACGGATCTTCAACATATTTTTGAATTGCCCGGCGCAAAGGTCTTGCACCAAATTTTTCATCATATCCTTTGTCAACTAAAAATTCTTTTGCAGATTGATCAAGTAAAAGATCCATTTTATTTTCTTCAAGATTTTTATAAAGATCTTTGCTCTCTATTTCGATTATCTTCATAATATCTTCTCTGTCAAGATTGCGGAATACAATTGTATCATCAATCCTGTTTAAAAATTCAGGATTGAAAAATTTTTTCATCGCATCTTCAACGGTGTTTTTCAGATTATCATATTTATCTTTACCTGTTGCATCACTAAATCCAAATGAACCAATATCTTTAATATCTTTTGTTCCAACGTTTGAAGTCATAATAATAATAGTATTTCTAAAATCAACTTTTCTTCCCAAGGCTATCCGTTAATACTCCATCATCCAGCACTTGCAGAAGTATACTAAAAATATCCGGATGAGCTTTTTCAATTTCATCAAACAGAACAACTGAATAAGGTTTTCTTCTTACTTTTTCAGTAAGCTGTCCGCCTTCTTCGTAACCAACGTATCCGGGAGGTGCTCCAACTAATCTTGAAAGAGAAAATTTTTCCATGTACTCACTCATATCAATTCTAACCAGTGAATCTTCGGAATCAAAAAGATACCTTGCAAGTGCTTTACAAAGTTCTGTTTTACCAACACCTGTAGGACCAAGAAAAATAAAGCTTCCAATTGGGCGGTTAGGATTTTTTAATCCGGCTCTTGTTCTTCTTATTGCCTTTGGTAAGTTTTGTAATTGCTTCATCCTGCCCAACAATATATTCCTTAAGAGAATCTTCCATCTTAAGAAGTTTATCAGATTCAGTTTGTGCAATTCTGTTAACAGGAATTCCAGTCATCATTGCCACAACAGTAGCAATATCATCTTCAGTAACATCGTGAACAATATCTTTTGTTCTTGCATCCCATTCTCTTTTTGCAATTTCAAGATCTGATTGTAAGATTGCGTTCTTTATCTCTTAAACGTGCTGCTTCTTCATAATCCTGTCGTTTAACCACTGCAGCTTTTTCTCTTCTTACCTGTTCAATTTCATCTTCAAGTTCAAGCACATCCTGCGGCACTTCAAAATTTCCCATATGAACTCGTGAGCCAGCTTCGTCAATAACATCAATTGCTTTATCTGGTAAGTGTCTGTCGGTTATATAGCGGTTACTTAACTTTACGGCAGAATCAATTGCATCTTTAGAATATTTTACGTGATGATGTTCTTCGTATTTAAATTTTATATTTTCCAGAATTTGAATTGTTTCATCATAAGTTGGAGGATCAACCATAACTTTTTGAAATCTTCTATCGAGTGCACCATCTGTTTCAACAAATTTTCTGTATTCATCTAAAGTTGTTGCACCGATACATTGAATATCACCACGTGCTAATGCAGGTTTAAACATATTTGACGCATCCAGAGAACCGGATGCACCACCTGCACCAACTATCGTATGCAGCTCATCAATAAATAGAATTATATCTCTTGCTTTTTCAAGTTCATTCATCAAGGCTTTCATTCTTTCTTCAAATTGCCCTCTGTATTTTGTTCCTGCAACAAGTCCTGCAAGATCTAAGGTTACAACTCGTTTATCGTGCAAAGTTCTCGGTACTTTTTTCTGAATAATCCTTAATGCCAAACCTTCTGCAATTGCAGTTTTACCAACACCGGGTTCACCAATAAGCACTGGATTGTTCTTTTTTCTTCTGCTTAAAATTTGTGCAACTCTTTCAATTTCTTTTTCTCTTCCAACAACCGGATCAAGTTTATCCTCTAACGCAAGTTTTGTTAAATCTCTTCCAAAATTATCCAGTACAGGTGTTTTTGTTTTTTCAAGCTTTTTATCGGATGCCATTTGTTTTGAAGAACTATCCTTGGAAGTACGGCTGCTAAGCATTGCGTTTAATTCAGAACGTGCTGTATCATAAGTAATACTAAATTGATGAAGAATTTGCGTGGCAATATTATCTTCATCTCTTAATAAAGAAAGAAGAAAATGTTCTGTTCCTATAACATCTGCTTTATAAATTTTTGATTCAATTTGAGTTATCTTAAGAACTTTTTCTGCTTGTTTTGTAAGCGGAATATTTCCAATTGTTAAAGTTCCGCCCGAAGTTCTTACCGTATCTTCAATTGCTTTTTTCAATTTCATAAGATCACAATCAAGATTTCTAAGCAATTTTACACCAACTCCCTGCCCTTCACGGATAATACCCAGTAAGAGATGTTCGGTACCAATATAATCGTGCCCCAATCTTAGTGCTTCTTCCCTGCTTAACCTAATCACATCCTGAAGTCTGTCCGAAAAATTACCGTCCATTTTTTCTGCCTTAACTCTTTATTTTGTTAACAATTAGATAGTGTAAATTAATGTATTACTCTTATAAACTATTAATTATCTGATAAAACAAGATAAACTTTATTCTTTCTAAAAAAAACTATCTCTATTAAATTTTAGAATTTCACTAATTTATAGATTTATATTGCAAAATAAACAAAAAAAGTGCCAAGGGAAGGTCATAATCCTATCCATTATCATATGGATTTTACTCTAATAATACATTTATTTCAACAAATGCTGTATAATCATAATTGATCTAGGACACATTCTAGGACAATATTACAGGATAATAATATTTAAATGAGAATTTATGACAATTTGCCAGATAATAATTTCTTTCAAAAGAAGTATATTAATAATTAAAATTTATCAGTTTAAAAACTAGCGGAGAACATCATGGAAGCCATAACAGGATTTTCTTTAATAATAATTATTTCAGTAGTTCTTTTCTTAATATTATTTCTTTACTTCATCCCTGTACGGCTGTACATTGCGGCAATCTCATCAGGAGTGAAGATAAGAATATTTAAAGATCTTATCGGTATGCGTTTAAGAAGAGTTCCTCCAAGTATCATTGTAGAAGGAATGATTAGCTCAACAAAAGCCGGATTAGAAATTAACATGGGAAAACTTGAAGCACACTTTTTAGCAGGCGGAAATGTTAAGCGCGTTATTGATGCACTAATTTCTGCTGACAAAGCTAACATCCAACTTCCATTTGAACGTGCTGCGGCTATTGATCTTGCAGGAAGAGACGTTCTCGAAGCTGTTAAAATGTCTGTATTACCAAAAGTTATAGAAACACCTATAGTTGCTGCAGTTGCAAAAGATGGTATCCAGCTTAAAGGCAATTGCAAGAGTAACAGTTAGAACAAATATTGATAGGTTAGTTGGAGGTGCAGGAGAAGCAACAGTGCTTGCAAGAGTTGGCGAAGGAATTGTTTCAACTATTGGATCAAGCCAAACACATAAACAGGTTCTCGAAAATCCTGATACTATTTCTAAAAGTGTTCTTGCAAAAGGATTGGATGCAGGTACTGCGTTTGAAATTTTATCAATTGATATTGCTGATGTAGATATAGGGCAGAACATTGGTGCTATTCTTCAAACAGACCAGGCGGAAGCTGATCTTAAAGTTGCAAGAGCAAAAGCAGAAGAAAGACGTGCTGCTGCAGTTGCAACCGAACAGGAAAATGTTGCTGAAGTTTCAAAACAGCGAGCACGGGTTGTAGAAGCGGAGGCAGAAATACCAAAAGCAATTTCTGAAGCTTTTCGATCAGGCAATCTTGGCATCATGGATTATTACAATTTGAGAAACATACAGGCAGATACTCAAATGCGTGATGCAATTGCAAAACCGGAAGAGAAAAAGAAAGATGACCAGTAATGGAAGATATTTTTGAAATATTAATTTACCTGTTCATTATAGTAAGCTTTGTTAGTTCTTTCATTAAAAAGAAGAAAAAACAGCAAATTCCTAAATCACAAATTAGTAATGTTGATAGCGGGCAGATTCCTATAAAAAAAGTGGAGTTGAATGCAGCAGAAGAACAGCAGATAGATATCTTTAAAGATCTTGAAAAGTTTTTCCAGGTAGGTGATACACAGAAAAAAACTCCAAAGGAGCACAATGATGAAGAAATGTATGAAGGTGCTGAAGGGCGAGTTGATTACAAAGTGGTGCCCGAAAAGAGTTTTCATAAAAGAACCTCTTCAGAGCATACTTTTGTCGATCCCTGGGAAATGAAGAGAATGGAGATTGAGAAACAAACTTCGAAAATTAATAAATCAATTGAAGAAAAAGCATTAAAGTTCGAGAAGTATCTTCAAATAGAAGAAACTGCTGCAACTCAAATAAGTAAACAGATTCGATCACGCTTTGCAAATCCTGCAAGTTTAAAAGATTATATAATTATTTCTGAAATTATGGGTAAACCAAGAGCGTTAAATAAAAGAAAATTTATATAAATCAATAGCAGGAGAAAAAGTTTACTACGGAATTCAATTTTCTTTTAGATGAAACAAAAAAAATATAAACTAAAGAGATTAAACAATCCGGGCTTCGTAAAGAAAATAGACGAAGCCCGTTTTGCTATTAATTACCAGCATGAACTTAATCCTTCACAGTATGAAGCTGTTGCAGCTGTTAACGGCGCTTACCTGATTATTGCTGGAGCGGGAACCGGAAAAACGCGTACGCTTGTTTACCGTGTTGCTAGATTAATTGAATCCGGTTACGATCCACAAACAATATTGCTTCTTACTTTTACACGCAAAGCAGCAAACGAAATGATGAAAAGAGCTTCGCTTCTTCTGGATGACCGATGCTCAAAAATCAGAGGTGGAACTTTTCACTCATTTGCAAATACAACATTGAGAAGATATGCAAAAGCAGCAGGGGTAGAATCTAACTTTACAATTTTAGATCAGGGTGATAGTGCAGATATTATAAATCTTATCCGTTCACAGGATGGATTTATAAGTAAAGAAAAACGATTTCCGAAAAAAGAAACACTCAATAAAGTATACAGCTTAAATGTAAATACGGGTACTCCTGTTGAAGCAAATTATTGAAGCAGATTATCCACATTTTATTCCACTTTTGGATAAGATACTTGAAGTCAAAAATTATTTATACAGATTATAAAAGAAAAAATAACCTGCTGGATTATGATGATCTACTGGTTTACCTGCGCGATTTTCTTTATAGCGGAACTGCTGCTGCAAAAAATCTTCTTTCAACAATAAAATTTGTTATGGTTGATGAATACCAGGATACAAACTAAACTGCAGGCCGATATTGTGCAGGGTTTAGCAAAACATAATGGAAATGTTATGGTTGTTGGCGATGATGCGCAATCAATTTATTCTTTCCGTGGAGCAAATTTTAAAAACATTATGGATTTTCCAAAACTTTTTAATAATGTAAACGTTATAAAGATTGAAGAAAATTACAGAAGCGTACAAACAGTTCTGGATTTTGCCAATCAGATTTATGAAGGTGCAGTTGAAAAATATACAAAGGTTCTTATACACGCAGAGAAAAGGTGGTGAACCTTCCATTTATTGTTGCCGCAGCAAATGAGAATATGCAATCGAAGTTTATTGTGGAAAAAATTCTTGAACTTATAGAAGAAGGTGTTCCGCTTAAAGATATTGCAGTGCTTTTTCGTTCTTCTTTTTTTTCATTCAATCTGGAAATTGAATTAGCAAAAGCAGGAATTCCTTTTCAGAAATTTGGCGGTATAAAATTTATTGAAACTGCACATGTAAAAGATGTGCTGGCTTTTTTAAGAATAGCTTCAAATCCAAAAGATATTGTAAGCTGGTACAGGGTTTTGCTTCTCCACGAAGGTGTGGGACCCAAAACTGCACAAAGAATTTTAGATGAGCTTGCAACTGCACGATTAACAATTGAAAATCATCCTTCAAAAAAAGAAGAATTTGCTTACGAAAAACTAAAAGAGCTTTTTACGTTCTCTATAAACTGCACACAACAAATGCTCCACCATCAGAAAAAGCAGCAGATGGTATTGGAATATTATCGATCCACTTTTCAAACATAAGTATGATGATTTTAATAAACGAAAAAAAGATCTGGAAATTTTGCAGAACATTTCTGAAAACTACGTTCGCTTAAATTCATTTTTAGCTGATATGGCAATTGAGCCGGTTATAGATAGTGTGTTGATATTTCGGAAACAGATAAAGAGGATGAATATCTTACTCTTTCAACAATTCATTCTGCAAAAGGATTGGAATGGCATTCTGTTTTTGTTATTCACGCAATTGAGGGTTACTTTCCTTCTACAAGAGCTGCTGAAAGTTTGGATCAGTTAGAAGAAGAAAGAAGATTGATGTACGTTGCCGCTACACGGGCAAAGCAAAATCTTTTTGTAACTTACCCGATGAATATGTATAACAGGATGGAAGGAATAACACTTTCAAAACCATCAAGATTCATTTCAGAAATTATCTCCTGATAAAGCAGAGGGCTGGCTTGTGGAGGATGAGTTTTAATTCGAACATAAAAAAGCCCCGCATTTCTGCAGGGCTCTTCTGAATACTTTTTTCTGTGTTCAGAATTATTTCATTAGAACCATTTTCTTAACAGAATTAAAACTGCCTGCATTTATAGTGTAAAGATAAATACCGCTCGAAAGTTTTGAAGCATCGAAGTTTACTTCGTACCTGCCTGCCTGCTGCAAACCGTTTACTAGTGAAGCAACTTTTTCACCAAGAAGGTTAAATACATTTAAAGTAACCATTCCATCCTGTGGAATTGAGTACTTAATTACAGTTGAAGGATTGAACGGGTTAGGGTAATTCTGCTCCAAGTTATAATCTAAAGGTGTGTTTATTTCGCCAAATACAGAAACCGGATTTTGAATTGAAAAGCTGCGTACTTCACTAAAATCACCCCAACCAGCTGCGTTTAATGCTTTAACTTTCCAATATACTGTAATGTTAGTTTCAAAATTTTGTTTCAGAAAAGTTGTATCGGTTAAGGTTGAATCAATAAAGGAATTTGTAAACTGGTCTGATGTATCGTATTCTATCCAGTAATTGGTTACTTGCGGCTGGGTTTGATTCCATTCAAATAAGATTGTTGTTGAATCAAAAACCATTGAATTAGGTGGTGAAACAAGAATTGGTGCTGCTGGAAGTTGTAAGGGAGTTCCTATAACAACTGAAGCAGAGTCCCATCTTCTTGATGGATTATCAAAACCTGCATTTACTATATATGCTCCATCTCCCGGTGCCGTAAGTATGAAAGGGTTACTGTTTGTAGAGTTATTTACGGCTACTACCGTACCAGTTTCATCCACTAGTTCTCCTCCTACTTTACTGGTTGTTCCAGAGACAGAAACTTCAACCTGGTTATTTCCAAGATAGCTTATTGAAACGGATGCATCCAAAAAAGTATGGCAGCCGGAACCACCACAACCAGGAGTTGAACCGTTGAATGAGGGCTCTGATAACAACAGTGGAATTATCAGAAATGATATTGCAACTGTAAAAAGGAAAATATTCAGCTTCATTTTAATCTCCAGTTTTCGTAAATAAAATCACATTTAATGTGGGATTCTTAATAAGGAAGTAATACCAGTTAAACAATTTTTATCGTAAGATTAATACCAGTACATTATATATAGGTTCAAATTCTGTAAATAGTTGATAAAAAGCAATACTAAATTTTTGCAAATTATAATAATTAACAAGCGTTGTAATCTTTTAGGATAAATAAAAAGCCCCGCACTTTTACGGGGCTTATCAGAATTTTGGATTTGGTATTATTAGAATTACTTCATCAATACCATCTTCTTAACAGAATTAAAGTTACCAGCATTTATTGTGTAAACATAAATACCGCTTGCGAGTTTTGAAGCATCGAAGTTAACTTCATATCTACCTGCCTGCTGTAAACCGTTTACTAATGTAGCAACTTTTTCACCCAACAAGTTAAATACTTCTAAAGTAACCATACCATCCTGTGGTATAGAATACTTGATAATCGTTGATGGATTGAACGGGTTTGGATAATTTTGCTCTAAAGCATATTCAATTGGGGTAGTTACATCAACTTCAACTTCTGGTGAATATTCAAAAGTTCCGTTATGATCAATTTGTTTTAACCGGTAAGTATAACTTCCAGCTTCCACATCAACATCTGTAAATGAATAGGACTTGGTTTCAGTAGTAGTACCAAATCCAGCTACGTAACCAACTTTATCATATTCACCATCATTTGCCTTACGATGGATTTCAAATCCTTGGTTGTTTATTTCAGTAGCAGTAACCCAGTTTAGGTTAACATTTCCATCGATTACAGAAGCTGTAAATGAAGTGAGTTCAACAGGAACTATATATCTTCCGTAAACTGAGAAGTTATCCAGAACCCACCACCAGTCCCATCCAGGTTGTACAGTTCTTACTCTTACGCTTACATTTGATTGTCCACCTAGTAATCCGGTTAAATCTATTACTTCGTGAGTATTACGTATATCCGTTCCTATTTGATCCCATACTCCTGTCCAGGTTGAACCACCATCTGTGCTTACTTCTACGTGTGCTTCATCCTGTGCATCTATCACATTCCAGTCGTTATCAAATTCTATCCAAACCGCATCTGTATAGCTGGAAAGATCAAGTATAGGTACTATTGTTGCTGTTGATAAGAATGTTGTACCGCTACCGCACTCATCTGAATCTGCCGCAAGTACTCCTCCTGAGGAGGTTGGTGGAAGTGTATAGCTGTTCGGATATGTTGGCAAGAATATTTCCCAATCACAGCTTCCACCATTATTAGTAACTGTCCATTGTCCTATTCCGCTTTCAAAATCATCAAAGAAAATAGTGTCTACTACTATATTCGGATCGGGTATGGTTGTAAAACTCCATACAGGTCCGTTTACACCACAGGTATCATTTTGCTCAATAACACGCCACTGGTAAACTGTGCTGTAATTTAGATGGTGCAGGAATATTGTATGAGCTTGCAAGACTACCTGAATGAACTAATTGCATATTTCCTGCTTCACCAAACCATAATTCATTCTTCGTGGCTCCTGCACCATTGCTCCATGTTAGCTGTGCAAGACTTATTGGGACATCAATGGTACCGTTTGCCGGAGATGGATTAGTCGGTGGATCAACAGGGCAAGGAGGTCCAAATGTAACAATACTCATCCATCCCTGGTAGTTTCCTGTTCTGTCATCTGCCCAATATGGATAAGCAACATTATTATGTGCAGCTATTCCAATATAATCTCCCTGGTAACCTCCTGCTAATCCAGGAATCGGTTTTGGCCTGAAGTTTTCATCACTCACTCTGAAATTTTCCCAGGTACTTCCGCCATTTACAGATACTGCCATCCATACACCCAGAGCTGTCACTAGTAGTTTCACGGTTATCATAAAATACTGTCATTACCTGTCCTGTTGTCTGATCAACAGTGATCCATGGAAAATATTGTTCTTTGCCATTATTTAAAGGATCATCATTTACCCTTACAGGTGATGACCAGGTTGTGCCACCGTCTGTAGATTTAATTACAACAATATCAGGATCACTTCCTGCAGGTGTTACACCTCTCTGTGGCCAGCAAATATATATTGCACCATCATTTGGTCCGCCAGATCTATCAACTGCCATTGCTGGAAATGATGCTACTCTTATCTGAGTTGGTTTTAAATCTCCTCTTATTCCAAAATTCACTGCAGAATAAATTCTTGCAGAACTCCAGGTAACTCCACCATCAGTAGATTTTGAAAATCCAATCGCGTCTTCTCCACCCGGCCAGGCATCATATATGGCGTATGCTGCATAAACATCACCATTGGTTGCTGTCTGTACATTTACTCCCTGGCTATGGCTTCCTGCATTTAAACTGCCGCTAAGGTTAATTGAGGATGACCAGTTTACACCAGTGTTTGATGACCATCTAATTACTACATCATTATTATTTGCACCACCAAAATCTGTCCAGGAAACATATAATCTATTTACATAGGGGCTGCCACCTGTTTTATCTACCATCATATGGTTTTTATCTGCCACAGATCCAGGATTTGGTGCAACTGTATGTGTAGTCCAGCTTGTACCGCTGTTAGTTGAAACTGCTATCCCCTGTCCTAAAGAATTGGTTATATAATTTTCATAAAAATTTCCGTTTACTCCTATTACTGAAGCAGGATCGCCTGAATTTGTACCAAAGGGCGGATTATCAAAACCAACCCAGTTTGCTGCTCCGTCTAATGACCAGTAAACACCCGTACCCCATAAAGCTCCTAAGGGCCATTGGGTGGCGTTTGCTGAAGCAAAAATTATATTTTCATCCAATGGATGCACATCAACACTTAATTCTGATTGTGTAGTTGCTGCACCTGGCCACGGTCTGAAATTTGGTTCTACTGTTGCATCAGCTCCAAATAAAAACCTCTGTTCGTATGTTCTCTCTATCCATTTGTAGTTTGGATCTATATTTCCGCTTGTGCCCTGATCGTCTATCTGTACAAGTGACCAGATCTTCTCGTTAGCAGAACCGCTTTGGGCTACCAAGCTTGATGAGAAAAAACAAAACAGAAGTACTAATGCAAAGAAAACTGACAAAATGTTTTTCATCGCAATTCCTCTCATTTTTTTAATTGATTGAATATATTGTTATTTATAAGTAAATAATTTTTGTTAATTTCATTCAGGAATAATCGATGAATGATACGATTGGCAGGAATTCAGATATGAAAACTCTTGCAGCCGTCTCATCGTTATCTTATCTAACCTTTAAATGACAAAATTATGGAATTATTTTAATAAGTAGCAATTATTTTTATTAAATATTTAAATATTATAATTTTTTCAGTTACCATTTCTATTGATAGTAACAAAAATTCACCGCGTTAAACCACCAAATAAACAATACAATCCTTTTAATCATCAATAATCATACTATTCTGAAATGTTATTTAAGTTACAGAATTGTATAAAAATAATTTATTTTCTAACTTTTTATACGATTTTGAAAATGTAATTCTGTAATAATTACAATCCCGACACAATTCTTCCGACTACTTTGCAGTAAATATTTTCTTGTGAGAAGCAAATGATTAACTTTATTTTTTAATATTTTAATTTTTGAAAATTCGTTCATCGAAATATATTCTGATGTTGATAATCTTAACTGCAGCTACAGTTCTAATAATAACTAATGGCATAATTGGTTACTTTATAAGAAGAATGCTATCAAAAACTTCTGAAGAATCTTCACTGAAAAGTTTTTCAATTATTGTCGCTGTAAAAAATGAAGAGGAAAAGATAGAAACACTGTTGAGGACACTTACTAAGCTTGATTATCCTGCAGAATTATTTGAGGTTATTTTCATCGATGATAATTCAAAAGATGGTACTTTTGATTCTGTTTCTCAGAAAATAAATGGCTTAAAAAATTTTAGCGTATTAAAACTGCAAAGT
Source organism: uncultured Ignavibacteriales bacterium (assembly GCA_963714405.1). Taxonomy (GTDB): domain Bacteria; phylum Bacteroidota; class Ignavibacteria; order Ignavibacteriales; family Ignavibacteriaceae; genus JAZGGS01. The sequence continues at coordinate 600,291 of CAVQOH010000006.1, forward strand.
GAAAACAAATCCGGGAAACGGAATGCACTTGAACTGGGAATTAGTAAATCACGTACATCCGTATATTTTGATTACTGATGCTGATTGTGAACCGCAAAAAAACTGGCTAAAAGAATACTCAAAAAAATTTGAAGATGGTTTCGATTTTTTATTTGGAATTGCACCTTTTTACCAGGAAAATTATCTGGTTAATAAAATTTCCTGTTTTGAAAACTTAAGGAACACCTTACTTTCAATTTTTGCAACAACTATTGGTTTGTTTTACACTGCTGCTGCCCGAAATTTCGGATTCAATAAAAGGTCATTTGAAAAAGTTGGCGGCTATTCAAAAACTAAAGATACTCTTAGTGGTGATGATGATCTTCTGCTGCGGGAAGCAGTAAAAAATAATCTTAAGATTGGTGCAGTTACAGAAAAAGGTTCGTTTGTTTTTTCTAAAACGAAAGATACATTTAAAGATTACCTCAATCAGCGAGCAAGACATACGCAAACTTCTTTTCATTACTTGTTTAAACATCAGATAATGCTGGGATTATGGCATATATTTAATTTACTTATAGTTTTTTCACCAGTTCTGTTTTTTCTAAATATATATTTCCTCTTGTTATTGCCGGTAAAGTTGCTTGTAGATTTGCAAGTTGTATTATTAAATCAAAATAATTTGGGTTATAAATTTTCTTTATTTGAAATTCTTTACCTCCAGATTTTTTACGAGATGTTTCTTATTGTTCATTTCTTTAACGCAAAGTTTGGCAAGATAGAATGGAAGTAATTAAAACTTCACCTCCTGCCTGGCTTGATAAAACACATCCAAACTATGAACGATGGGAACGTGCGCGGGAAATTTCAGAAGAACGCGGTAAGTTTGTTGAGTCTATACTATCGAAAAAAATTGCACCAACCGGATTATGTATACTCGATCTCGGTTCGGGTGAGGGCGGAACGTCAAAAATACTTTCCAAAAAAAATGATGTTATAAGTTTTGATCTAAGTAAGGAACGTTTGCAGCGCCAGGTAAAGGATCATTTTCAAAAAGTTTGTGGAGATTCAGCATTTTTACCATTTAAAGACAAATTATTCGATGTAATAGTGCTTCAAGATGTTATTGAACATATTCCGGATAATGAAAGCATGATCAATTCACTACATTTTTTATTAAAAGAAGGTGGGATTATATACTTAAGTACTCCAAATAAATTTTCAGTATTAAACGTTGTTGCCGATCCCCATTGGGGTGTTCCTTTCGTCTCACTCTTAAAAAGAGCAAGTATAAAAAAATATTTTTTGAGCATTTTCCGCAAAACTGAAGCAGGTAGGAAAGATATTGCCGAATTATCTTCACTTAATAATTTATTGAGTTTTATTGAGGGAAAATTTGAAGTTAAATTGTATACTGAGTACGCGGTTAAGGAATTAATTAATGGAAATAAAGGAATTGTCTGGAGTAACTTTCATCTAAAGCTTGTTAGAGCTATAAACATACTCAAGCTGGGGAATATAATTTCCCGAATGGCTAATGATGAATTCGGTTTAATAAATAAATTTTTTACGCCAACTTTTTATTTTATTTTAACCAAAAAGTATCCGCATTAGAAAATTACCTTCTTTTGATTTAACTTTAGTTGTTCTATTTTAATTAAACACAGATTATTTTAGTTATTATGAAGTATAAAGAACTAGCCCGTAAAGCCATAGATGCTAAACAGAATGCAATGCCAACTTATTCAGACTTTTGCGTTGGGGCAGCATTATTAACGGACGATGGGAAAGTTTATACTGGCTGTAATATTGAATCAAGTTCATACAGTTTAACAATCTGTGCAGAACGTACAGCTATTTTTAAGGCAATATCAGAAGGTGAAAGAAATTTTAAAGCCATTGCAGTTGCAGGAGATACTGATGATTACATCTCACCGTGCGGAGCTTGCAGGCAGGTTATAAGCGATCTTTGCGGAGATATTGAAATAGTAATGACTAATAAAAATAATGAGTTAAGAATCAGTAAGGCTTCACAACTTCTTCCATTAGCTTTTGGAGATAAGGATTTCAAATAATTTTAAATATTTAAAACAGTTAGTTACGAAATAGTCTATGGTTGAATTTCCACACGCAATGCCAAAAGATACCGGTTGGATAGAAGTAATAACCGGATGTATGTTCAGCGGAAAAACTGAAGAACTAATTCGCAGATTGAGACGGGCAGAAATTGCAAAACAAAAAGTAAAAATATTTAAACCGATAATCGATAACACGTTATTCAGATAAATCAATTGTTTCTCACAACGAACAATCACTCCCTTCAGTTATTATAAAAGATATAAATGAGGTGTTGAACCAATCGGATGAAGCACAGGTTATAGCAATTGATGAAGCACAATTTTTTTCTGAAGATTTAACGTTGATATTGTAATCAGCTTGCAATGAGAGGAAAGCGGGTAATTGTTGCAGGTTTGGATCAGGATTATCGTGGTGTTCCCTTTGAACCAATGCCTCAGCTTTTAGCAATAGCAGAATACATCACAAAACAGCTTGCAATTTGTGTTGTGTGCGGAAATCCAGCAGATAAAACACAAAGAAAAACTTCTTCATCTGAAAGAGTTGTTGTTGGTGCAGCAGATATATATGAAGCACGATGCAGGCAGTGCCATTATATTCCTAAGGAAAGTAAGGATTAAAATGGAATTTAATTCAATCATCAGAGGGGTAATTGGAATTTTTATTTTAGTAGGAATTGCATTTCTTTTTTCAAACAACAAAAAGAAAATTAACTGGAAACTTGTTGGAACAGGATCTCTCTCTTCAATTTATTTTTGCAGTCTTTATTCTTCGCAGTGAAGATCTCCGAAGTTTCTTTTTCATACTTGGATGGCCAAAGGATTTTTTTGAATGGATAAGCGGATTTTTTGTTATCATATTAAATTTTACCATACAGGGTGCTAAATTTGTTTTTGGTGATCTGGCAAAACTTCCGGGAACCGAAGGTATCAATGGGTTCATTCTTTGCTTTCCAGGTTCTTCCCACAATAATTTTCTTTGCTTGCCTGATGTCAATTCTTTACTATCTTGGCTTTATGCAGCTTATTGTAAGAGGGATGGCATGGATTATGTCCAGATTTCTGGGCACCAGCGGTGCAGAATCACTTTCGTGCTCAGCAAATATTTTTGTCGGGCAAACCGAAGCACCATTAATGATAAGACCCTATTTGAAAGATATGACCAAAAGTGAAATTCTTACAATGATGGTTGGTGGAATGGCAACAATTGCGGGTGGAGTTATGGCTGCATATATTCAAATACTTGGGTACTGCATATTCAGTTAAATACGGCAGTACCACTTGCAGAAGCACAGCAAATATTTGCAACGCAATTGCTTGGTGCAAGTGTTATGGCAGCACCTGCAGCAATCGTAATTTCTAAAATTCTTTTTCCTGAAATTCAGAGAACCATTAACAAAAGGAACTGTAAAAGTTGAAGTTGAAAAAGATGCATCAAATATAATTGAAGCTGCAGCAAATGGAGCCGGAGCAGGATTAAAACTTGCATTGAATGTAGGCGCTATGCTTATTAGCTTTTATTGCACTTATTGCATTGATAAATTATCTGCTTAATGGATTAGGTGATTTATTTGGTGTGAATGAATCACTTATGACATAATTATGGGCAAGCCATTAAGTTTTGAATTAACTGTTAGGTTGGATATTTCAGTTTGTTGCTTTTGGAATTGGTGTACCCTGGGAAGATGCACTTAAATTTTGGAAGTTTACTCGGAACAAAAATAGTTGTAAACGAATTTGTTGCATACACAGAAATGGGAATTATGATTGAAGCCGGAAAAATTATTAAATGAAAAAACAATTTTAATGGTAACGTATGCACTTTGCGGATTTGCAAATTTCAGTTCAATTGCAATTCAAATTGGAGGATTGGGACCTCTTGCTCCGGATAGAAAATCGGATATTGCCGGATTAGGAATGAAAGCAGTATCTGGCGGTGCAATGGCAACATTGATGACTGCAACTCTTGCTGGTTTACTTTTCATAAATAAATTGATAATTCAATCTCTTCAATTATTGATGAAAACTGATTCACATTTAATACAAATCACTTATTGATTATTTAATAAACATAAAACCATTTGAACCGGATATTTGCTATCGTTCTTGGCAGCGGACTTGGCAACTTTGCTACTCAGTTAAAAATTATTAAATCAATTCCAAACAGATACATTACCAGGATATCCACCATCGACAGTTGAAGGTCATTCGGGTAAAATTTATTTTGCAGAATTTGAGAATAAAAATTTTACTTTTCAGGGCAGAATACATTTTTACGAAGGTTATAAAATAAGTGAGTGTATACTTCCATCCTTCATTGCAAGTAATTTAAATTGTAAAAAAATACTCTTAACAAATGCAGCTGGAGGAATAAATATAAACTTTCCACCTGGTGATTTAATGCTTGCAAATTCATTTAACGGAATTGAAATCAAAAAAGAGTTAACAGATTTAATTGGTGTTGCTTCAGATAAAATTCATAATAAATTTCTAAATTTCCCCTCAGCAGAATTAAATCAAATTGTACATGATGCAGCATCGAAGAAAAAATTAATCTGAAGGAAGGTGTTTATTGGTTTTCGAAAGGTCCAAGTTATGAAACACCTGCGGAAGTTAGAATATGATGCATAAATTAGGAGGAGATGCTGTTGGTATGTCAACTGTTCCCGAAGCAGTATTTGCTGCTTGCTCAGGAATGTATGATTTCAGCAATATCCTGCATTACTAATTACGCTGCAGGCATTTCTAGACAAAAACTTTCCCATGATGAGGTCACTGAAACAGCTAAACGTGTTGAAGAAAAGTTCAGCAGACTAGTTAAAAGAATTATCAAATCTGTATAGTATAAAGCTTAATATTCATTTTCTGTATAAAATAACAATTCTATAATAGTGAGATATTGTTTAATTCTATTGAATTTCAATAAAATTCCATAGAATTGCGTTTTGATAAAAATTGACTTTCTGGAGCTTTAACCCTAATTTTACTGTTCATTTAATTTTCAAACTAACACAGAAATTTTTACAAAAGTATGAAAGAATTCAGGTTTAGAATTATACTTATTGTTGGTGCTATTGCACTTTCCATTTACCTGCTTTGGCCAACCTATGCTGATTATCAAAACACTAAAGAGATAGAGGAAACTCTAAGGATTAATAAAGAAGCGATTACTACACAGCCAACCTGATCTTACGAACAGCCAGGTCGATAAAATGCTTAAGGTAATTGAAGACAGTTTGATTACTGCTAATCCCGATATAAGCAAAACACGAGAAAAAAGAATTAAGCTTGGGCTTGATCTGCAAGGCGGTATGAGAGTCGTACTTGAAGTTAATACCGGTAAACTGATGGAAAAACTTGCAAAGAATCCCGATGAGGTATTTACATCATTACTAACAGAATCGGAAGAAGAAGCTGAAACTTTCTGATGAAGCTGTTGTTGATATTATTGCACGTAAATTCCAGGAAAAAGAAATCCGCTTAAGCCGTTACTTTGGAACAATCAGGCAGGATGATGATGAAATTATTACTGGTTTAAAAGATGATGCTGAAGATGCTGTTACCCGTGCAATGGAAATTATAAGAAACAGGGTTGATCAGTACGGTGTTTCTGAACCATCGATTCAAAGACAAGGCAGCCGAAGAATTATTGTTGAACTTCCCGGTGTTGCAAGAGAAGAAGAAGCCAAGCAGCTTTTACAGGGAACTGCTCTGCTTGAGTTTAGAATAGTGCGAGAGCCGGATTTTACATTTGCAATTATGCAAAAAATTGATGATGTGCTTGCAGGAAATGTCTCACTCACGGACACTGCAGAAGCAATAACTGGATCCACTGATACAACAGGTTCAGTAAATGATACTACACTTACAGCAGGTGAAGATTCAATTCCAACTGAGCAGCTTACTGAAGAGGAATTTAAACAGCAGCATCCATTCTTTGCACTGGCTATATTAGATCCACAGGGCAGAAGCGCAGATGCTTATGTTAGAGGCGATGAAAAAAATAAACTTGAATTTATTTTAAGCAGACCTGAAGTTCAGAATGTTATACCGAATAACGTTGAATTTGTATTTTCTGCAAAATCATTACCCGGGCAGGAAGGACAGGAAATTTATATAATGTACATGGTGAACAAGGAACCTGAATTAACCGGCGGGGTAATTACTGATGCCGTTGCAACAATTGATCAGAATACATCAGCACCAATCGTGAATATGACTATGAATTCCGAAGGTGCAACTGAATGGGCAAGAATTACAGGTGCCAATGTTGGTAAAAGAATTGCAATTATGCTGGATGGAGTCGTATTCTCAGCACCTTCTGTAAGAAATAAAATTCCTGGTGGAAGATCACAGATAGAAGGTATGGCGGATCTGAATGAAGCAAAGCTGCTTGAGATTGTATTAAAAGCAGGTGCACTTCCTGCTCCTGTTGATATTATTGAAGAAAGAACAGTTGGGCCATCACTTGGACAGGATTCTGTTAATAGTGGTTTACTTTCTGTTATAATTGGTTACTTACTTGTTGGTATCTTTATGATATTTTACTATCAACGTTCGGGTACAATTGCAGCAGCCGTTCTTACATTTAGTATTCTTTTTATACTTGGTGTTCTTGCTGGATTTAATGCTACACTTACATTACCAGGTATTGCAGGTATTATCTTAACAATCGGTATGGCAGTGGATGCGAACGTGCTTATCTTTGAAAGAATAAGAGAAGAAATGGCAACCGGTAAAACAATTAAAGCATCGGTTGATAGCGGTTTTTCCAGAGCTTATTCAGCAATTATAGATTCAAACATAACTACATTTTTTACAGGTATTATTCTTTACCAGTTTGGTACAGGTCCTATTCAAGGTTTCGCCTTAACTTTAATGATAGGTATTGCAGCTAGTTTATTCAGCGCACTGGTTGCTGCCAGGCTTATCTTCGATTTAATGGTAGCCAAAGGTATTAAAGTAACTGTAGGATAATTTTAACGCTTTAAGGAGTTTACTTACAAAATGCGAATATTTGAAAATTTAAATTATAATTTCTTAGGTAAGAGAAAAATTGCCTACACAATTTCTGCAGTGCTTTTTACATTAGGTGTTATTGGTGTCGTCGCACGAGGATTTCATTTTGGTATTGATTTTAAAGGCGGAAGTGAAATTGTTCTTCAATTTGAAAAACCCGTTGATATTACTAAGATAAGACTTGATGTTGAAGATATTGGATTGGGAAATATTGAGGTAGAAACCTTTGGCGGCGAAACAGGTGTCATGATTAGAACCGAAGAACAGGTTATACCTGCAGATATTTTTCCAAGAGTTGTAAACGGTATTGAAAAAGCAATAGATAAAGTTTTTCCAAATGTTCCAAGGCAAATTGTTGATTCAACAGCAAGCTCTGTTACTTATGAATTTGAAAACCAGGATACTACAAATCAGGTTGTCGATGCATTGTTAAGTGCAGGTTTTCAATCAGGTAGAGTTTCTGAAGAACCAGATAATAAACAGATGATTGTTAGGGTTGGTATTGCTGATTGGATTAAAGAAAACCTTAGGGAAAAAGAAAGTGATAATTCTTTTATCGTTCTCAAGGAAGATCGTGTGGGACCAAAAATTGGTGATGAATTAAAACAGGATGCACTGCTTGCAATAATTTTTGCTTTAATAGCAATTCTTATTTATCTCGGTTTCAGGTTTAAGTTTATTTTTGCTTTTGGTGCTGTTGCTGCTCTTTTTCACGATGTGCTTATAACTCTTGGTTTATTTGCAGCTTTATATGGATTGATTCCGGGATTGAATTTAGAAATTGATTTTACAGTTGTTGCAGCATTTCTTAACACTTATTGGTTATTCTATTAACGATACTGTTGTAAACTTTGACCGGATCAGAGAGAATATAAAAATTCATAAAACAAGACCATATTGAGGATATTATAAATACAAGTATTAGCCAAACAATGAGCAGAACAATTTTAACAAGCGGTACAACTTTGTTAGCAGTTCTTGTGCTGTTAATTTTTGGTGGAGAAGTTCTAAAAGCATTTGCATTTACACTTATTTTTGGAACAATTATTGGTACTTATTCATCAATTTTTGTTGCAAGTACACTTGTTTATGAATATGCAAAGAAGTATAAGAAAAAATTAGAATTTTAATTTTATAATAAAAAAGCCGGTAAGTTTTAACCGGCTTTTTTATTTTATATTATTGAGAAACACTTAGCTGTTTAGATGTAACACTAGAGTAAGAATATCATTTCATCAACACCATCTTTTTAGTTTCAGAAAAATCTCCAGCTTGAAGTTTATAAAAATAAATTCCACTTGTTAAGTTAGTTGCATCAAAGTCAATTCATATTCTCCTGCGGTTTTTCTTCATTTACAACGTTGCAATTTCATTCCCAAGCACATCATAAACTTTAATGTAACAGTAACTGCTCGTTCTGCAAATTCATACCTTATTGTTGTTACCGGGTTGAACGGATTTGGGTAATTCTGATAAAGTGTTATGGAGTATGGAACTATATCGTTAGTTCCTTTTACACTTACAATCTGATCCGTCAGTTCTGTTCTCAATCCCGGAATAGAAAACGGATCAATGCCAAGCAAAGAGAGATCAATATGGTTTGTAGGTATTACATCAAGTACAACCCAGTTGTCTTCAGCAATCCAGTATGTATCTTCTGTTTCAAGCAATTTTACCGGTGGTATTGGCGGGAAAAAAACCAAGCTAATCTTCCAGCTTATAAGAAATTTTTTACAGCTGAAAGTTCCCTTCACCGTGTTTATAGTTTCATCTGCCAGTCTTGTACCAAGATATTCAAATCTTAAAGGCAGAGGACTTATACTTGCTATTACTGTATCAATTGAAAGCAAAGTATATTGCTGGTTAACACTTGCGCCGAACTTATAAACAGGATACCAATCTTCAAGTTCTGTAAAGAAATCAACAAAACTAAAATTAGGATCAGAAATAATTGAATCAACACCAAGAAGGAAAAATTCTAATGCTCCTATACGGAAATGTTCATAACCATCTGTGCCTGATAAATGAAATAATAATGAATCAGTGTAAGGCTGAAATTGAATTGTTTGTAATGGACCTCTTTTTGAAGGAACAATATTAGCAAGTTTTCCATTATAATTCTGTGTTACAGCAAATGAATCCTGTCTGAAAAATGCTAAAGAATCAATAGGATTGTTTAAAAGAATCAAGAGGAGTTGCTTTGTAATTCCACATAAATCCTGTCTGGCCGGGAAAGTAATCACCTGCCTGCTGAGGAAAGATTGTAGGTGAACTAAAGACCAAGCAAATAAAACATATAAACGATTTCATTTTTTACCTCATCATTTTTTTTCTTTAATATAACTCTTAGAATAATAGAAATAAACCTCATTTTAAAACTCTACAAAACTAAACGAAAACCTAAGGAAATGTTCCTGATTGGAGCCAAATTACCAATGAGCTCAACATAGTTGTAATTTGTAATATTTTTAATATTGAGAATAATCATAAGAGGCAAGCCTATTGATGAAAGATTATAGGAAGTTCTAACATCAATAGTGTAAATTGGCACTCGCAGTTCTCCATCCCTGACAATTCCAAGATCAACAAGCTCGTTATCAATTTCTTCAACTTTGCTTAAATAACGGAAATCAATACCAAGCTCTGCATTCCACTTTTTAAATTCAATGCTTGAATAAAAAATATTACGCGGGCGGTATTTTAGAGCAGTTTGCATATCAACATCTCTTGCCCACATATAAGTGTAACTCATTCTTAATGTTAATTGATTTTGGAAAAGATCAAAAACGGTACTCGCTTCAAAACCTTCAATTCTTGCACGAACGACATTATCAAAAACCACCAATCCATCCAACGGATCAATTCCTGCTTCAATCATATCGTAATATTCATTCCTGAAAACCGCTGCATCAAGGATTAAAAAATAAAAAGGAGTGAATTGAGCACCGAGTTCTATTGATAAATTGGATTCTGATTTTAATAAAGGATTTGGTTTAACAGTGATTCCGCTGGATGATGTTGATGTGAATGCTTCTGCAAGTGATGGAGCTCTAAAACCGGTTCCAACAGACGATCTTAAAATAAAATTATCTGACAGCTTATAATTTAATCCAAACTTGGGAGATAAAGCACTTGAACTCTCCAGCGTATCAAGTATACTGTAATCATAACGCAAACCGATTGATAATATTAACGGGAATGAAAAATTAATGTCTGTAAGAGCATAAATACCAAAGCTTTGCGAGTTTGGATTGCCGAAAATGTTTGAATTTACACTCGCGAAGCTCCCCTCAATACCTGAAACTATAAAAATATTTTTTGAAATAACATTATTTAGCTGAACTTCTCCACGGTAAAGCTTTGAAGTAGATTTATTCAAAGGTGTTGCATTATCCTCCCAGTTATTATGATAATAACTAGTTCTTACATTAAGAAACGCGCTTTCACTTAAAATACTTTTATAAATTAATCCAAAAAGATAACGATTCGTTTCAATTTTTTCTCCCTGGTTTGCATCTGGAGGAACCAAAGCATTGCGTGAATCTTTCCAGTAGATAAAATTCCCACCCCTTTTATTAAAAGTGTTTGCAATAAAAGTTAAAGATGAAGCATTGGAAAATTGGTAATGAGTTTTTAGAAAACCAATATATTTCTTAAATAAATCATTTTGCCGATAACCGGAATTTTCTAAACGTGTAAATGAAACGTTTATACCGAGTTTGCCAAAAATATTTGAATGACCAACCGTAAAATTGTTAAACATCCTGTACTCGCCGGACCAATCCCAGATTTTATGATAAGGTTTATCATACGCACCCGCAAAAGCGTTTATAGTTGTAATTGGAACTGACGAAACATCTTTTGTAATTCCGTTAATAACCCCGCCAATTGCAGATGAGCCGTATAAAGAGCTTGCAGCGCCTTTGATTATCTCCACTCGTTGTAATTCTGTTACAGGGATCATCTCCCAGACAATTTCACCTGTATCTCCTGTGTAAAAGGGTAATCCATCAATTGCCAGCAAAGCTCTTGAACCAACTCCCCTGCTGTATCCGCTTGATCCCCTTATACTTATCTGGTCATCAGTCATGTTAATACCGGGAACATACCTTAATGCATCTTCAATATTTACAAAATTCTTTTCTGTAAAGTCTATTCCCTTTATGGTTTCAGTACTAACTGTTAAATCATTTTTTTGTTGTTGATATTTACCTGCTGTTACAACAACTTCCTTCCATTCAATTTGTATAACTTTTAAAACAATGTTAAGGGATATTGTGCCACTTCGCAGATCAATATTATTTTTTGTTAATGAAGAATATCCAACAGCGGAAAAAGTAATAGAATAAATTCCCGGAGGTAAATAATCAATTTTATAATACCCTTTTTCATCCGTAGCTGTTCCGAAATCAGTATCTTCAATTATAACATTTACATATTGTAAGGGATTGCTTAATGAATCAGTTACTAAACCACTTATACTGTAACTCTGAGAACTGAGTTTTGAAATGAATATCAGGAAAACAAAAGATATAAATATTATCTTCATCAATTTCCTCCCGGTGGCTGAGGAGGAGGATTATTAAAATCGCATATTATATTAACATTTCTTACCATGGTATTTTCGGGAATTATCAGCTTACCAGGTTGTGTTGTATCACCATTTGCATAATAAACACCTGCAACAATCCAATCCTTTCTTGAAAGAGAAAGATCCTCCGTCGATTGCTGCGCAACACCTACGTAAGCATATTCTCCTGGTTCAATTATTCCATCGGGCGGAAAGTATGATGAATCTGCGGAACTGTAAACGTAATAGTTAGTGCCAAATGGTATTTCCCAACCAATAAACCTTAAATTAAGAATTGTAAAATCTGATGGTGCAAGCAGCGGATCTTTAAACATAACAATGTGAGTCCGTTTAATACTATCAGGCCAGGTACCTATAAAATTAACTCTTCCACTGAAACCTGTAACATCCTGTATGAATGGTTTAGGTACTATTCCATTATCAGCATCGCAGGATAAACACATTAAAAGTACAATTGATGCAAACAGTAATTTCATTTTTTCTTTTTTTTGAATTTATACTTCATTGTTGATCTAAATTTGTTCTTTTTTAAAGCAAAGTCAAGAAAAAAGAGTTTCGCTGTATTACTAATGCAAAACAAAACCCCTGCATTTTATAATACAGGGGTTAAATAAATAATGATAAAAAGTTTTACTTAATCAGCATCATCTTCTTTGTTTGTACTAAACCAGCACTCTCAAGCTTGTACATATAAATTCCGCTTGGCAGGTTTCCTGCATCAAATGTAATTTTATGTATTCCGGATTCCTGGTTTTCATCAACTAATACTGCAATCTCTTTACCGAGAAGGTTGTATACTTTTAGAACTACCTTACCGCTTTGTGCTAACTGGTAAGAAATTTGTGTTGAAGGATTGAACGGGTTAGGATAATTTTGTTCTAAAGCAAATTCAAATGGTGTTATAACTTCAACAATAAGTTCATCAGAATATTCAAACGATCCATCCAGATCTATCTGCTTTAAGCGGTAAGTATACATACCAGCCACTACATTATTATCTGAAAAACTGTACGAACTTGGTTCAGTTGTTGTTCCATAACCTGGAACAAATCCGATCGCCTCAAATCCATTTCCTGCGTTTCTTTCAACACTAAAACCACTGTTATTAATTTCAGTGGCTGTTACCCAGCTTAAAACAACTTCAGAATCATTTATATTTGCAGTAAATGAAGTTAGCTCTACAGGAATAACAACAGGATAAAATGAAAGACCACTTATTCCGGGGAAGGTTGTTGGACCGATAACTGTACCAGCTCCAGTTACTGGATTAATTGAAACTAGATCTCCAGCATTGCTTGGCGCGTTAACTCCAATTCCACCATATAAAACTCCACCGGGACCAAACTCAATTGTGCCTACATTGCTGAAACCGATAGGACCAACAAGGGTTGGGACACCAGTAGCAGGATTTATTGTATAAAGTGATGACGGACCGTTGCTATGGGCAACTCCAAAAAGCACTCCTGTTGGATCAAAAGTCAAGCCTGGAACCTGATCTACAGGAAAAATTACACCAATTGTAGTTAATACACCCGTGGTTTGATTTACAGTTACTAGATCAGTTGAAATACCCGGGTTTAAAAATGAACCCAATAAAATTCCGCCTGCATCAAAATCCAGCCCGTTTACTGCTCCGAATGGGTGAATACCAACTAATGTTGCAACACCGGTAGTTGGATTGATTGTAACTATTTCAGCGTTTCCACCGCCGGTTGCTCCAAACAATACACCATCGTTCCTGAATTCGATCTCAGTAACATTGCCCAGTGTATTGGAAATTGGGGCAACAAGCGTTCCCATTCCTGTGGTTGTATTTAAGGTTATCAACTGGTTGGAATTTCCCGTACTGCCGTATAAAGTACCGGGAACCTGTGCGAATGCTGTTATCCCAGTAAATACTGCTAGCATTGCTGTGATTAAAAACGTAATGGGAAATCTTTTCCTCATTACTGCCTCCTTGTTAATGAATAATTTTCGATTATTTCTGTAAAAGAATAGTGTATTATCAGCACCAATAATGCACAATATTACCAAAGTTAATTAGAATAGCAAGTATTTATTTACTGCTAAGCAATTTTGCGTAGTTAATGTTTCCTATTGATGTGTAGAGAATAAGAGAATCTTTATCAAGTTTGTAAATTTTAAATTCCAGTGAGCCTTTAATATTACGAGGTACTGGAGCAGTAATAAATTCAATTACTAATGAATCATTACTAACTTTATAAGTTCCGTCAACTATCTCTTTCTTAATATTTCTGGCTAGTCCCTTAACCACTCCGTCTTCTGTGAATTCAACAATGCTGTTGTGTTGATCCTTCCACCTGCCGATTATTTCATTTTTATAATCAGTGCCGCAGCTTACAACAATTAAAATGATGACAAAAAATGCTATAATTTTTACAAATGTCCTGGTTTTCAATTTTATTCCTCAGGTTTTATACTTAGTTAAATAATATAAATAGTTATTCTATTAATTTATTCAGATTTTAATACTCGTGCAGAGTTCACAATTGCAATTAATGCAACACCCATATCACCAAAAACTGCTTCCCACATTGTAGCAATTCCAAATGCTGCAAGGATTATAAACATCAGCTTTATACCTAATGCAAAAAATATATTTTGCCAAATGATTCCTCTTGTTTTTTTCGCAATAATTATTGCAGAAGGAACTCCAGAAAGTTTATCATTCATTAAAACAATATCCGCAGTTTCAACGGCTGCATCAGATCCTAAAGCACCCATTGCTATTCCTATATCAGCGCGGGCAAGAACAGGTGCATCATTTATTCCATCGCCAACAAAAGCAGTTTTATCCCCCCTGGGACTCTCAGAAATAATCTTTTCTATATGTTCAACTTTTTCTTCAGGAAGAAGTTCAGAATATACCTTATTAATATTTAGTTTTTGTGCTATTGAATTTGCTACTGTTGCGTTATCACCGGTGAGCATAAAAGTTTTTTTCACACCAATGTTCTTCAATTTCTTAATTGATTCAACAGCATCATCCTTTAATTGATCTGCAATAACAATGTAACCAGCATATTTACGATCAACAGCAACGTGAACAACCGTACCGTCAATGTGACAGTTATCGTGATCAATTTCCATTTTATGAAGCAAGCTGTCATTACCTGCTATCACAACTTTACCGTCTATTCTTGCTTCAACTCCCTGCCCGGCTAATTCATTTACATGTTTAATTTTATTTTGATTAATACCTCCTTTAAATTCATCCAGTATTGATTGTGCAATTGGATGAGTTGAATTTGCTTCGCAGTAAGCAGCATATTCAAGAATTTCTTCACTGGTAAAACCATTCTTTGATACAACTTCAGTTACATTAAACACACCTTTTGTAAGAGTCCCTGTTTTATCAAAAACCACCTGCTTAACCTCTGTAAGAGCATCCAGAAAATCAGATCCCTTAATTAAAATACCTTTTCTTGAAGCACTGCCAATTCCTCCGAAGTACCCCAGAGGAACACTTATAACTAAAGCACAGGGGCAGGATACAACAAGCATTATCAGTGCCCTGTATATCCAGGTTGAAAAATCTTCACCTGGAATGAATAGCGGGGGAAGAATGGCAACCAGGATTGATCCGAAAACCACGGCTGGTGTATAGTACTTTGCAAACTTCGTAATGAATTTTTCTGTTTTTGCTTTTCTTGATGATGCGTTTTCTACAAGGTTTAATATTTTAGCTATAGAAGATTCGCCGAATAATTTTGATACTCTTACTATCAATGTTCCATTTTTATTTATCATTCCTGCTAATACTTGTTGTCGTTCTACTACTTTTCTTGGAACTGGTTCTCCTGTGAGTGCAGAAGTATCAAGGAAAGAGACTCCTTCAATCACTTCCCCATCCAACGGAATTTTCTCACCAGGTTTAACTAAAATTCTCTGCCCGATTTTTACATCATCTGGATCATGCTTAATTACTTCTCCGTTTATCAAAACATTTGCATAATCGGGTCTTATTTCCAGCAGATTTTTAATTGATCTGCGTGATTTATTTACCGCAAGATTTTCTAAAAATTCACCTATGTTATAGAATACCATTACTGCAACTGCTTCCGGCATTTCGTGAATAATTATTGCACCTATAGTAGCAATTGACATAAGAAAATGCTCATTGAATAACTGCCCTGAAATAATATTCTTTGCAGCATTTTTGAGCACCTGCCATCCGCTTACCAAGTAAATTGAAATAAAAACCAGGTATTCTGCAAAATGGTAGGGAGTATTATGAAGAGAATCTAAAAATATTATTCCGATAACGAGTATAGTTGCAATGAAAATTATTTTTATCAATTCTTTTTTTAATTTATTACTATTCTTTTTTATTTTTTTAATTGATTGTTCGTCAACAATTTCTACACCCGGTTCCAGTTGACTAATTTTTTGTTTTACTTTTTCAAGATCGGTTGTTTTAATCTGTATAGATGAATTGGCGAAATTAACAGAAACGAATTCCACCTCTTCAAGTTTAGAGACCCCATTCTCAATTTTTGCAGCGCAGGAAGCGCAATCCATATTTTTTAATTCGTATTTCTTCATTGTTTAAACTTAAAGTTCATACCTATTATTTGAACAAAAGCTTTATGATTGTCATTAAAAACAAGGGAAATATAGTATATATTCTGCAAAAATAATTGAGCAAAAGTATGGGTACAGGGAGGGTTGATTATCTTGTTAATCAGAAGAAAATTGAATTATCAATTCACTTTCACAATATTCACTGTGATATCATCATTTTGGAGTTAGTTAAGTAATTTTATTATAATAACTTGCCAATCCTTGAACAAAAAAAAGCAACAACTTGAGATGAGGAATGTAAATAATATAAAGGAAACCAGTGTAGATACAGATTAAACAATTATTTTAATTAATTATATTACTTTCTAAATTAATTTTCTGAATGAAAAAACTTTTCTTTGTACGCTTCCGCTTTCTCAAATGAATTGAAAAATCCAATTCTTACCTGATACCATAATTGAGAATTGTTGAATGGAAAAGCCTCAACAATAAAAGCTGTATGTCCAGCTAAGATCAGACTTTCGACTTTCTTATCAGCATTATTTTTATTTCTGAATGAACCAATCTGAAGACAAAATAAATTACCATCGGTGAGAATCACATCTGTGATAAACTTTTCATTTAACAGATCATATTCTTGTTGAGCAGCTAATCCATTTTGCTCAGTTAAATTTTTATTAGGATTCATTTTAATATCTGCGTCAATTACGCTCTGTTTTAGTGTGCATCCATTTACATCAACTAAGTGTGAACTTTTTGGTGTGTTGGGGCATTTATCTAAATAATCCGGCACTCCGTCTTCATCTGAATCGATTGGGCATCCCACTTCATCTATTAGAATATTTTTTGGTGTGTCGTTACACTTATCTAAATAATCCGGGACACCATCTGAATCTGAATCTAGTGGACACCCAAATTTATCGACATCTAAACCTATTGGAGTGTCCGGACAAATATCTTTGTTGTCTTCAACTCCATCTCCATCAGTATCCTGTTTGGCACCGATGTATAATGAAATTCCAAGGAATGCTGTTGCAAAGGCATCGTTATTTAATCCTTTTTCCATATCATCCAGATA
Source organism: uncultured Ignavibacteriales bacterium (assembly GCA_963714405.1). Taxonomy (GTDB): domain Bacteria; phylum Bacteroidota; class Ignavibacteria; order Ignavibacteriales; family Ignavibacteriaceae; genus JAZGGS01. Next base: position 617,578 of record CAVQOH010000006.1, read on the forward strand.
ATCAGTGTTAGTGAAATTTATATTTAGTCCTAAATTCAAACTTAATATATCTTCAAAAGGAAATCTTATGCCTAACTCGGCGCTATACATAATTGCATTTGGATCGTAATTTCTTTGCCTGTTATTATATAAAAAATCTCCTTCTTTATTCCTTGGATCAAATCTTAAGTATGATACTGTAGCTGATGCGTATGGGACACCATTACCTATTCTCAAAGCGTATGCAATGCCGCCACCCATAAAAAAAATACTTGTTCTGTAGTCATACCTGCGATTATCGAGCTCTCCCTCACCGGATATGAAACCACCTCCGCTTAAAAACCGAATCCCTACTGCGTGTATGGACTTTGAAGAAAAATAATATTCTACCAATCCTCGACCAAATAAATCTAATTCCGGAATAGCAAACTCAGTATATGGATAACTGCCTCCTAATCCGGCTGAGAAGACCACCGCTCCTGAAAATGGGTGGTATGTATTTGCTGATTTTTGTTGCGGATGTATACCAGTGAAAGACGAACAAGTGATGGTTAATATCAGAAATACATATCTCATCAGGTATACTGAAAAATGTACGGATAAATCTAAGCTTAAAAATAAGTTAGACAAAAATACTTATAATATTCTTATTTGGTAATCTTTGCTATTAATAATCTATTGAGTCAGAAATAAAAACCCGGTAAACTTAATGCCTACCGGGTATTAATGATTATAAGTCTAATTCTCTAAATGTGAATTCAGAATAATTACTCTTACTTTTTACCAGCCACCCAATCCTGCGTGATCTGGGCTAACATATTGTCTTCCGTGTTCTCCAGCGCAAGGATCATTGGACACTACCTGAATTATTGCAAATTCTCCCCAAATAACTTCTCCAATTTCAGTTCCATCGACAGCATACCAATAATCTCCATCAACATAAGCATCAGCAGGTGCAGCAACAATTTTTACAAAATAATTCCAACTGCATATTTCACCATTAACTTCATATTCACCAGACATATGATTTGTTAACCAGGCACCAGATCCAATGTAGGAATCAAATCCAAAATGTCTATCTAATAAACCATCACCATCACAGTCCTTATTTGATAACCAGGCATCGTTCCATTTCATTTGTAAATCGTTGTCATCCGCATAAAGGTTGGCACGCATGCAGCATTCCTAGTAAGCATCGCAGTAAAAACCGTTAAAAATACGAGCTTGGTAGTTATATCCCCAATCATCATAGCCTGTTTCAATTATTGAGCCATCTGATGCTAGAAGCTCACCAGATTGAATAGTTGTACAAGGTTTCTCAAGTGTCTCTGCAGTGGTGGGATCACTTGGGTTTTGGCAGCCGAAAAAGTACAGACCCAAAATAGCAGTAATTACAAAAAGAGAAAAGTAAGTTTTCATTATTGCCCTCAGAATATTTTGAAATGATTAATTAGTTCTCCGAGAAGTAACACACAGCTTAATTAGTTATCCTCCTTTCCATTAAGCTTATAAGACATACTTATTATTGCCAAATAAGTAAGAAGTTTATGAAAAAATGTGGGTATCTAGATTTTGAGTGAAGATAAAAGATTGTGCTCAATTCAAAATTGCCCTCTTTAATTGATATCCCCCATTTTGAATTTGCGTTAATAGAAACTTGTAGAATATTTTTTTAAAAAACAAGAAAAATAAACTTAATGATTGGCAAGTAATAAAAACCCCCGCCAATATTAATTGATGGGGGCTTAAGGAAAAAAATTTTTGTTTTTACTTCATCAACATTTATCCGCCGCAGTGCTAACGTAGGAGGACCATCTTCCTAGTCTCAACAAAAGTACCCGCTTGAAGTCTGTAGAAGTAAATACCGGTAGGAAGATTACTTACGTTAAATATTATTTCATAAACGCCCGGTTGTCTTATTTCATCTACCAAAGTTTTAACTTCTTCTCCAATAGCATTAAATACTTTTAGAGTTATTAATCCTTCTTCAGGAATAGAATACTTAATTATGGTTGATGGGTTAAAAGGATTGGGGAAATTTTGAGAGAGTGAGTATTCTATTGGAACAGTAACTTCAATTTCAATTTCATCAGAGAATTCAAAATTTCCATCGAAATCAATTTGTTTAAGTCTATAAAAGTATATCCCCGGTTCAACACTTTCATCTAGAAATGTATATTCCTGGAATTCTGTAGTTGTTCCGTGTCCGTTTACGAATCCAATAGTGTAATATTCACCAGTTTCAATTTTTCTTTCTATTTCAAACATCTGATTATTGATCTCTGAAGATGTAGACCAGTTTATATTTACCACTCCATTAATAACTGTTCCCGTAAATGAAGTTAGTTCAACCGGGACAATGTAAGAACCATAAACACAGAAGTTATCAACAGCCCACCACCAATCCCATCCGGGTTGAACAGATCGTAATCTGATTTTTACATTAGATTGGTTAGCAGCAATTGAAGTGATATTTATTGATTCGTGCGTATCCCGAATATCTGTACCAACCTGATCCCAAACACCAGTCCACGTTGCTCCACCATTATTACTAACCTCGATGTGAGCTTCATCCTGTCCATCAATTACATTCCAATCATTATCAAACTCAATTGTTACGATATCATAAGTTGATAGATCAAATTCCTGTGTAATTTCTGCAGTAGTATTCATTGTTGTACCGCTACCACATTCATCAGAATCAGCAGCCAGTAAACCACCGGAAGAAGTTGCGGGAAGTGTATAGTTATTTGGATACGGAGGAGTAAATATTTCCCAGTCGCAGGTACCACCGTTGTTTACCACTGTCCATAAACCTGTTCCATTTTCAAACGGATCACAGAAAATAGTATCCGTTACCTGGTTTGGATCGGTAACAGTTATGTAATCAAGTTTTGTTTCTGAATCGAAGTTTGTCCCATCAGATACGGTTAGTGTTACTGTATAGATTCCAAAATCGGTGTACACCCAGCTTGGATTTTGGGTTGTTGCATCTATCGTACCATCATTATCGAAATCCCATTCCCAGGAAACAATTGGATTGGGTTGAGAAATAGAAAGATCGGTAAACTGAACCGTTAAGGGCGCCTGGCCCGATGTAACATCTGCCATAAAATCTGCAGTGATCGGACCCTCAATATATCCTCTATCAACAAAAACAGGAATGATATGGACAAGGTTCGTTCCACCATATAGTAATTGATCAGCAGTAATAAATGCATTGGCTGCATCAGGTTGATTGGAACTGCCATTTGTCATTGCAAGGCCTTCAAGGAAATCAGAATCAGTAGCAACTCTTCCTATTAAATCATAAATAGACATAAGAGAAGAAGCCCACATCTGTCCATCCGTATGAACCTGACCGACTAATCCTTCAGGATAATGCGCCGTGTAATTTGTTATTCTGCCTGGCCAGAAAGGATTATGACCATCCCATATAAAAACCCAGTTATATGCTGGATCACCTGTAGTCCAGTATCCGGTGCTCCTTATATAGGAAGTACACCAATAATCTCCGCAGCCCTCACTTAAACCTTCGTTCTGAGATAATCCTCCTACAGTTACCCAATCGTGAATTCCGTGTCCTAATTCGTGCAGAACCACACCAAGATCTTCTGCATCATCAACTCCACCATCTCCAAATGCTACACTGCCTGTAGAACTTAAATAATGTGAATTATCATCGCCATTTAATCCGTGGGGATCAAATCTAACACCTCCTACATATTGATAAGGAGTTAGTGGAATATTTAATGAATCGTTTATCCAACGCATTGAGTTATCAATATGAAAATAAGTATTTGCCGCTTCAAAATTATCATCGCTTCTTGTATAATGAAAATCGCTTGTTGGATTTGTATGCAATCCTGTAAACGGACTTTCAAAATCCCGGATCTCAGCCCAAGGCCCTTTTAAAGTGTAAACACTGCCATTAAAATCTATATCATAAAGTGTTCTTACCTCAAGATGTGCCGTCAATGAATCGGAATCAGCATCGTTATTATCAACAAAACCAGTTGAACCATAAGTTGTTCTTGCGTGAGTAATTGGATCCGGATCGAAAACCCAACCGCTTCCGTTAACTAAATTTGGATCATCACCTCCATTATGAAGATAACAGGCTTTATCCTCAACCCGAAATATTTCACCGGTTTGAGCATCAATCAGTACTTCCCAATCACCAAATAACTCTTCTGATGGAATAATATTTACTTTCTGTGTAAGTCGGAAATTGCCTTTACTGTAGTAGATGACCGTTTCGGTATTTTCGAATGTTGTTCGTCCCCGGACACCCAAATAATTTTTAGCTTGCTGTAGGGCAGCATTTGTGTTTACCAATACGGTTTCTAAATCTGGTTTTATCTTAATATCATATGGCAGCTTATATCCGTTCATAACAAACACCACTTTGTTGTTCCTATCAATTGTAATATTCAAAGTGGAATTGTAAACTGGGTATTGACCAATAATTTGTGAGAAGTGAATATGATACCCAACTCGGGTTTCCTTTGTGGTTAAATATTTTAGATCTTTCAAATCGCTTTTAATTTTTAAAAGTTCACTGTTTTCTAAAAGGTATTGGCGAGCCATTCGTTCTGGAGTATCTGGATTAACATTATAACTTACTCCATACAGCGCAATTGGAGCACCTGTTTTGGAATTGATACGCATATTGCTAAAAGTTTCACTTTGCTCACTTTCATCGGGTAAGATTTCAAGCTGACTATTATCGACCGGTTTTTGTGCAAGATTGACTGAGGCAATTGCTAATGTGAAAATTATGATCATATTTAAAAAAGTAAATATTCTTTTCACGAGAAATCCTTTCTATTGGAATTAAAATTGTTGTTACTAAAATATTACTATTGTTCAATATATGCCATTTTAACATCACTGGCCTTTGAAATATCGAACTGAAATTTTCTAATTAATAATAAACCCTCACTAAATTTCATTGATGGGGGTCTAACAGTAAGATCTATTAGTCACCTACTTCATCAGTACCCTCTTCGTAGATTGTACATCATCCGCATCCAAACTTACAGCCTAAAGGCTGCACATCATCTCTGCCCGGTTTAAGTCTGAAGTCGCTGGGCTTCATAGATTTGCCGCCCTTCTTTCCGGGTCTATCTGATTTATCTTTTTTTGAATCTAGTAAATTAAGATTAAATTGTTTAAATATTTCATAAGCTTCTTCTCCTTTAGTAATTCCCTTAATAAATGCCTTAAAGAAATCAAGTCCTCCAATAAAACCTCGGCCCTTTACATATCCATCAGGGTCTTCGATAAAATCATCAATTTCCTGCAGCTTATCTTTCGCATCCAAACATTTTTCCGAGAATCCTTTGGCTTTCTTTAACCTATCTCCCCATTTTCCAGATGCGTATGGAGAAATGTCACTAGTCATTACCTCTTCTATACCATAGACTTTTACATTATTATTTACAGATGCGAGGTAAACTTCATTTGGAGAGTAAGATTTTAATCCAAAATCATTTGATTTGGGATTTACAATTGTAAGAATTATTGATTTATAAGATCCGGTTGATTGGGCCCGGACAAGGAGACCATTCTTTAACTGATAAGTGTCATATTGTGGAATCAGCAGTTTAAGTTCTGATATTCTACCTTCTATTTCAGATTCAATCTGCGATATATCATCAATAACTTGAATTGCATCCGATACCGGCTCAATTTCTTCTTCCACTTTTCTCCCGAAGAGGTCTAGAACTTCTTCAATACCTTTATCAATTATATCTTTCCCATATCGCTCCTCTGCATCTGGAATGGCAGACTGAAGCAGATTTTGTTGATCACCGGGTAAATCATTAAAAGCAACTTCCTCGTTCATATTCCAGATTAGTCCCTGCACTGGAAATTCTTTATCAGGTTGTTTTGTTACAAAATTCATAATTGGTGCAAGCCATTCAGCCTGTTCTGAAGGAATTTCATCAATGTAGTAGAATTCATCTGGATCAGGGCTTGCAGCAGAGTGATCTAAACAGTACGATTTTAGTGTTAATGTAATCCCTTCACCCGGTAATAAGTGGATGCTCTGATGTTCGTAGATATGAAGAAGATTCCATTGCAGAATCTCGGTTTCACGAAATACTTTAAGAACATAACTTCTAATTTCATTTATCCGATTTAACTCTGGAGGGATCTCACCATATAGTGTTGCCCTTATTTCTTCTGAGATGGAATTAAGATTATTTAGGATTTCATCAGCTTCATCATTTGTGGGAAATTCAGCAATATAATCAGCCACATCTTCTAAATTTCCTTTATAAATTTCTGCAACCTGTGATTCGAATGAGGTTAGTTCAGTCTGTGAACTCAAATTATAACTAGATGTTATAATGAAGGCGATTGCAAAAACTGGAATTAAAAACGTTTTCATAATAACTCCCTTGTTTATTTCTTACTGTAACTTAATCGAATAAAAATATTAAGGCAAGAAAAATAAATTTAACGATTAGCAAGTAATAAAATCATAACACTTTATTTGAAATCCTAATTTATTAATGTTTAGCTTTTTAGTTGAACTTATTATTTAATAATTTATATGTTCATAGAAGCAAATATTCTGCTTCATAAGCTTTTGAATTATGAAATTAATCAGAAATAAATATATTGCTGTGACTTTTCTTGCAGCTTTTCTGTTCTCATTTTATTCTGTTTTTGAATACGAACCATATAATAATCAGCAAGAATGCTTTATGGTATTAGCGGGGAAAGAAGCCACTCATAACGGGAAAGTGATGTTAGCTCATAACAACGATTTGACTGGCAAGGAAGTTTCATTAGTTGAAATAATTCCGGAGAATTATGATTCAGGTATAATTTCTGTAGAATATTCAAATGGATTGAGAATTAGTTTATCGTCAAGAACTTACAAAGTATTGATTCAAAGAATCGAAGCTGGATATGCAGAGGGAGATGCGGTTGCGATTAATCAATTTGGTGTTGCTATTGCTGGCGGTGTAGCACTTGGGAGTGATAGAAATCAGAAGGCAATTCAATTCGCACCTCTTTCATTAAATGGTTTACCGGGAGGCATAAGATATGATATTCTTGCAAGAAGCAAAACTGCAAGAGAATGTGTAAAGATGCTTGGAGAAACATATTCAAAGTATGGTGTTTCTTATCCAAGCGGAGTTGGAATTGCTGATAGCAATGAGATATGGTACATTGAATGCGGAGGCGGGAAGCAGTGGGCTGCAATTCGTATTCCCGATAGCTGTTATTGGGTTCAGGCCAATGGCTACAGAATTGGTGAAATAGATACTACGGATAAAGAATATTTCCTCACATCACCCGGATTGTTTAAGTTCTGTGCGACTAATGAATTGTGGGATCCTGGAAAGGATGCTTTTAATTTTGCTAAAATCTTTGGAGGTGGAAGGTCTAAGGAAGATGGCGGGATAGAATATGATAGGTTACGGGTTTGGAGAGGAATAGACCTGCTATCTCCATCACTTGGTTTGAAACCGGACACTGATTACTTACCAATATACTTAGTGCCAGATAAGAATATTTCCGAACTGGATCTATTTGCAGTATTAAGAGATTTTTACAGCGGCACTAAAATTGACAGGAGTCACAAAGATCCTCTTGATGAAACAACTCGATCAATTGCCACCTGGCGGGGAGTGCATTCAAGTCTGATTGTGATTACGCCTTCAAAATTAATTGAAAGCGCTGCAATTCTTTGGTCTGGAATTGGGCCGTCCTTAGTAACCGGGTTTACACCTATCCCATTTGGTGTGAATCGGCTTCCTCAATCGTATAATTCTGGGGATAGTGAGTCCGCTTTTTTTAAGTTCTCTCAACTTGCAGAATACTCATCCGATGATTGGGAAAAAATTATTGCGATTCAAAAATCTTTTGAGGAAAATGAATACATTTTTTTGAAGCAAATAAATCAACTGCTACAGAATGAAAATCTAATTGATAATAAGATATTAAATTTATTTACGGATAGCGCTGCAACAAGAACGATTGAACTCGCGGATCAATTGACTGGTGAGTAATATTTTTTTGATGACAACTAAATCAAAAATTAGATTTTTAAATATATTAAAATAATTGTGATTAGAGATCACTTGACCTTAATGATAACCATTGTAATATCATCATTAACTTCGGCTGTACCGCGGAATGTTTTAAGTGAATGCAATATCACTTCCATTATTTCTGTAGAGCGGAGTGTGGATTTATTTTTAAGAATGGTAGATAATTTTTCTTCACCAAAAAGTTCATTCTTTTCATTCATCGCTTCTGTTAAACCATCTGTAAAGAAAGCATATAGTTGCCCACTGTTAAGTTTTACTTCTTCTTCAACAAGAGATTGTGCAAAAATATCTCCCTTTTCCAACCCTACACCTATTCCCTGTGTACGGTAAGATTCTACTGATCCGTTTTGTGCACTTAAAATGGGCATATGCCCTGCACGGCAAAATATAACAGTGCCTTTCTCAATATCAAACAAAGCTAAAGTCATCGTTATAAACCAGTTTCGTTCAATTTCATCGTACATTCTTTTATTTACTTCAACAAGAATTTCTTTTGGTGATTTACCCGGTGTGCAGTAAAGTTTTATCATTGTCTGAAGTTTGGTCATATAAAGTGAAGCAGAAAGCCCTTTACCGGAAACGTCTCCAACTACTACAAACAGTTTTGAATTTGATCCTTCAACAGGAATTAAATCAAAATAATCTCCACCAACCTGCATTGCAGGAATCATTTCACCGCATATATCAAGATTTTTTATATCAGGAATTTTCGCAGGAAGCAATCCACGTTGTATTTTTCTTGCAAGATCAAGATCCCTTTCAATTTTCTTTTTTTCAATTTCGGTTTCATAAAGGCGCGAATTTTCAATTGATACTGCTGCCTGGTTTGCTGCAGCCCATAATAGTTCAAGATCCTTTCCTGCAAAACGGGAACCAGAATGCTTTAATCCGAATAACATCAATCCAACCAACTTGGATTTTACAATCATCGGTACTAGTGTATGAATTCCTTCTTCAGTAAGTCTTTCAGCTTTTTCATTTGTTAAAACAGTTTTAAAATCCTGTTGTTCAATAGAAGGATATTTTGTAATTAAAGATTTTTCTTTTAAAAACTGCTGTATTCTGGATTCAGTAATAACACATTCTTTATTACTCATTCCATAGCCCTCAACTAATCTTAAGTTATGATTTTTATCTGCTATAAGGATACCAAACTTTTTAATCTTTAAGTGCATCAACAAAAGTATTTTTCATAAGCTGAAGTATATTTTCGATTCCTACAACTGTTGCAAGTTCATTACTAAGATTAACAAGCACCATCTGATGTGCAAACTGTTCAGGGTAAAATCTTTTTGTAAGAAAATCCTGGAACTTATTTTTAGTTGATTGAAAAACAAGAGCAAAAATTATGAAGAAAACACCTGCAACTATTCCCTGGTTTTCAGCTCCCAAAGCGGAGCTTATCCCCTGCCCAAGCACATAAACAACCAGGAAGTAAATTGCCGCTAAGGTTAGTGTTGCGGCACCGTAAATTATAGTGTTTCTTACAACGACACTGACATCCATTAATTGGTATTTAAAAATTGAATATGCAAAAATTAACGGAACAATTGAAGACAAGTACTATTGGTGCAAATAATTCAGGTGAATTAAAAAATGAGTCGGCAATTGCCGGGGCAATACCAGTGGAGTAAATGGTTACAGCAAACCCAAAAGCAAAAGCAATAATAAAAAGAAGTATCGGTTTCTTTTGTTCTTTGGTTTTAAGTCTTCGGTACTGAATAATCAATGATATTAATGCTGCTACGTTAAATCCAAGTATTGTCCATTCCCAGACTGTAATCATTATTATCAGGAATGAAAAACTAATTAGTTTATACATGAAGGTAAGAGTTGAAACAGTTACAAATATTAAGGTAATAATTGTTGGAACAATCAGGAGTAATTCTCTTTATCCAGATCTTTTCTACAAATTTAAAAGGTTTCGGGAATGTCCAGAAAAAATAAATTATAACAAACGGAATAAAACTTAATGCACCCATCCATATAAAAGCCAATGTACTGCATAGATTACCGATCTGAAGAATTCATACATATCAAAAGTAAGCGGAAAAAATATATTAAGTGCAGTAAGAACTGATAATACCCCAATTGCGTAAAATAATTTTTGCGATTGTCCATCCGGTTTTGCTGATAACACAATAAAGCCAATTAGCATCCAAAAAAGTGCGCTTAAAGAATTTGATAAATTGCCGTACTGAATAAGTTTTTTTACACGAACTTCAGTATTAATAACTTTACCATCACGCATAAAAGTATAATCTGCATAATCTCCACTTTCAACCTTGTTTAATATAATAGTTGCCTGCTTAGTGGAATAAAGAACCTCACCATTAATCGCAATCAGCTGGTCCCCATCTCTTATACCTGCTTCCCAGGTAACTCCTTCCACCTTTACAAGATCAAAATAAATAGCGACACTATCTGCAGAAACTTTTTTGGGAATCCAATAACATTCGTCGTTGCTTGTAACCCTTACCGCAATAACAAAATAGAGTTGAACCAAGGCCAGAGCAATAAGTGAAAGTGATAGAAGCGCAATAATTTTTGATCTGTATTTTAAAAATATTTTTTAATTATATTCATATATTATTATACTGCTTTTAATACTAACATTGTAATATCATCGGATTGTGTTATGCCTGATGCAAAATTTTGCACTTCGTTTTTAATAACTTCATTATTTCATTTGCAGATTTATCTTTTAGCGATAAAGCCAGGGTTTCCAGTTTTTCATCAGAAAATTCTTTTTGGTCTTTATCCATTGCTTCAGAAATTCCATCAGTAAATAAAACCAGTACATCATCCTTTTGAATTTCTATTTCTTCAGATACGTAAGGGATGGTTGTCTTCATAACACCAAGTATCATACCCCCTGTTTCCAGCTTTTCAATTTTAGCACCTCTAATAAGCAGCGGAGGATTGTGCCCTGCATTTACATATGTAAGCGTTTTTTCTTTTGTATTTACAATTCCCCAGAAAAAAGTGATGAATCTTCCATCGGTTATGTTCGCTGAAATAAGATCATTTATCAAACCGGTTGCTTCATCAATCTTCATTCCCAGTTTACAGATAATCTGCATAAACGCCTGTATGTTTGCCATCAAGAGTGAAGCAGGAACTCCTTTACCTGAAACATCTGCAATTACAATACAAAAATTCTCATCATCAAGCTTAATTACATCATAATAATCTCCACCAACCTGTTTTGATGAAATATTTACTGCAGCAATATCATAGTTTTCAAAACGTGGTATGGTTTGCGGTAAAAGATTTTGCTGAATTTCTCTTGCGAGGTCGAGTTCCTCTTCCAGTTTCCGTTTTTCAAGTTCTTCAAGAAATAATCTTTTATTTTCCAGAGAAATAATCGCAAGACTTCCAACCGAATAAATAAATTCAATATCGGTTTCATTATAAGGTTGGTTATTAATTCTTTTTCCAAGAAGAATAAGTCCTTTAGCTTTTCCCTGAATCTGCATAGGCACAATTACTTCAATGCCAAGCTGATAGATTTTTTCGAACTCTTTTTTCAAGTGTTCACTAGTAATAGAATTTCCGTTGAATGTTGATATGTATTCTTTAAGTGTGCTTACAAGTTTATCCTTTTCAATTTTTGATTCCAGCACATCAATTTCTTCATCGTTAAAAGATACAACAGCATATTTGGAAACCAAGAACTGCCCAATTACAGAAAACACCAATAGTTTTGCAACTTTTATTGATTCAGAAAACAAGCCAAATTCTTTGCTTAACTCAAATAGTGAACTCAGTCTTTGAATCCGTCAATCAAGTTCGCGGTTTACTTTTTTTAATTCACTAAACACAACTGAATTCTGTATTGCAGTAGCAGAAATGTTAAGAATTGTTCCCAGAAAATCCAGATCATTTTCAGTATAATCTGATTTATTTAGCTTTTCACCCAAACAAACAATACCTACACAGTCATCAGATGAACTGATTTTTTGGACCGCTTTAAGATTTGCCTTTTCCATAAAAGCAAAAAGTTCTTTTTCTGAAGTGCAATCATTATCAGCTATAAGTACAGGAAAATTTTTTAATACGTTTTCGTTTACACCTTTTGAATGTTTAAGAACTATTTTTCCGTTTTCACTTAATGCAATTAATCCGCGTGTTGCAAGAAATTTACCAAGACAGGTTAGCAGTACATTATTCAGAATAAAATCCAGATCTATGCTGGAGTTTATTATGCTGCTGAATTCTACAAGTGCAGTAAGATTCCGCTTTAGTTTGAAATTACCCTGCTCACTCATCAAACTTCAAGATTGATTAATATTTTTAGAGAGAAGCACCCGGTTATACTTACCCGGAACAGATTTATACTCAACCTCATCCATTAAAGTTTTCATAAGATACATACCAAGTCCGCCAACTTTTCCTTCATCATAGTATTTGCGTAAATCAGGATCAGGTATTATTAGAGGATCAAATGTGTTTCCGTAATCAAAAATAATAATTGTAAATTTTTTGCTATTGTATTTAAGTTCAATTTTTATTTCACCATCGGGTATTGATTTATATGCATGTTTTATAATATTTGTACACGCTTCATCAACTGCAAGCATTATGTTTTCAATAATTTCGGTATTAATACCTGCATTAACTGCATTTTGGCTAATAAAATCTCTTATTGCTGAAAGGTTTTCAGTTTTACTTTTCACAACAAGCGCTTTATTATTTGAATTTTGCTTGCTCAATTTGAACTCTCTTTAAACTTTTTAATGGCATCTTCTTCATTCCTGAAGATTTCATACAACAATGGGAAACCAAGCAGATCGAAGATGTTGTAAACCTTATCGCTCATTGCTGATAGTTTTATATCACCTTTATTTTCACGTATCTTTTCAATATAAGCCATAAATACACCAAGTCCTGCACTGCTTATATATGCAAGCTCTTTAAAGTTTACTACAATATTAAATTTGTTGCTATCAATAAGTTGAGTAAAATTTTCTTCAAGCGCGGGGGCAGTATGAGCATCAAGGTACCCCCTGAGGTTTATAACATTTACATTTCCTTTTTCTAAAATTTCTGTGCTGAATTCTGCCATTCTTTCTCTCCGATATTTTTATTTTTCTTCATTTCCCTTCCATCTTTAATTGATTTGTGGGATTTCCACTTTAATATAACCAAAGTAATATCATCATATTGTGAATGATCTTTGGAGAATAAAGTTACTTCCTTTATTACATTTTTTGCAAGTTCGTCTGCAGTTACATTGTTGTTTTTAACCAGTATTTCTGTAAAATAGTTTTCACCAAAATCATCAAGTATATCATTTTTTGCTTCAGTTATTCCATCTGTATAAAGTACAATCGTATCGTTTTCAATAAGATCAACATTCATTTCATCAAGGGTTTGTTTAAAATAATCCGTATCGCTTAAACCAAGCCCCAAACCAGATGGCTTCATTTTTTTAACTGAGCCTCCTCTTAAAAGAAGCACGGGGCAATGCCCCGCTCTTGCTAAAAAGAGTTTTTCTTTATCAAAATCTAATAATCCATACGCAGCACTTACAAATGTTTTGCTATCCAGAGTGTTGTTTAATATCTGGTTTGCTTTAATAAGAATTTCTTTTGGCTGTTCAATAGTTTTAGAAAGGGATTCAAAAATTCCTTTTACTTCTGCCATAATAAATGCGGAAGAAATTCCTTTACCTGAAACATCAGCAATTACGAATCCTAGTTTTGTTTCACTCACATTGAAGAAATCGTAATAATCCCCTCCAACTTCAAAAGCCGGAATAAAAACTGAAGAAATTTCCAGTTGTTCAATATCAGGATTTTTATCCGGAAGAATCTTTCGTTGAATTTCACGTGCAACATCAAGTTCTTTTTCAAGGCGTTCCTTTTCAATAGATTGTTCAAGTAAGCGCGAATTTTCTATTGAAACAGATGCATAATCGGAAAAGGTAGTAATTGCTTTTTTATCTTCCTCATTAAAGTTTTTATCATCAATTCTTGCTGCAGCTAAAAACCCTTTAATATCGCCATGAGATCTAAGCGGGGAAATTGCAACCCACGTAAAGTTTTTATTGGTTTTTACACTCTCATTTTTATTTAAGTGATAAAATTTTGTATCACCAGCAGTATTCCAATCAGTTTTGTCAAGGATAAATTTATTTATAACTCCTGCATCCACGAAACCAATATTTTTATTTGCGATGGTATCAAATTCATTTCCATTGTTTTTCCAAATTATCCACGAAGCATCAGCATGGCTTACTCTTAAAGTTATATCTGTTACCGTTTCTGCAAGATCGTTAAAATCCAATACCTGCGTAATAAGTTTACTAAAATATTGAAGTGATGATACTTCCTCAGCCTTTCTATCGAACGCTTCTGCAGTAGGAATGTGAAACAACGTGGTGAAGAAAAGCATAGTAAAGTAAATTGCCCCGTAAAGTAACGTGATGGAAGTAAATTGTTTGAGTGCAGGAGAGAATGTGCTCATCATCTGGCTGTGAATATTTACAGAGGTGTTGCTGCTAAAATTTATTATTAGCAATACTGTAATTACTATTGATAACAGCAGCATGTAAACTTTTTCCTTTTTTACAAGAAATGCAATCCAGGAAATCTTGACAGAATTAAAAATTATTAACAGCAATGAAATAATGAAAAAAGTATCACTTATAAATGAAAAATGTTTTGAATCAGATAAATGGGCAGATAATGAAGCAAGAAGAATAAAAACCAGCATTGTATTAAAATATACTCTAAGATTTTTACTTTGCCCGAAAAAGTGAAGCTGCCTTAATGCAAGAATAATATATGCAACAAAAAATATAATCAGTAATACGTATAAAACTGAAACAAAATTATAAACCAATCCCGGGTTATTCAATCTTTCATTTACATTATCAAAAATTGCAGTCATTATTATATCTGCAAAAGTTATAACAAAAAAGATGAATGCATTCAAAATGCCAATATTCATTATAAAGGAAATAGGAGCAAACTCTTTTTTATAAAAATAGTTATAGATGGATAACGCAAGGAAGATTATTGTTAAAGCAATCAGCAGATCAAAAAGTATAATTCCTAATACTGAAGTGGAATTACCAAAAAACACTTTAAATAAAAAAAGTGATGATGCGCAGAGAAGGAAAACCTTAAACTGTGAATACTTGAAAATATTTGTAGTAAAAGTGTTCATTTATTATTTTAAAATTAATAAAACATGCTGACCTTTAGCAATCATTTTATGTAAACACAAGTGGAAAATAAGCTATTTTTAAAGATATGTAAAGAAATCCGTTATAAGCGGATTATTATTAGGATGGTTGAATTTGGAAGTAAATTTAATTGCTTCTTTCTTCCCTAAATTCCTTCCTGAATTTGTGTATCTCTTTACGAAAGCGGTTCAAATCTTCACGAAGTTTTTCCATTTGTTCCTGCAGCATTTCATCATCATAATAAGGGAATGAATCATCAAAATCAAAATGAAACCTGTTTGCAATTGAATCATTAAAATATTCAAACCGTTTCCAGTTGTAGGAGTTTATGGAATCAATTATTATTTCGTGCGAATTAAGAAGTGAATCCAAATTATAATCTTCATATTTGTACTCATAAGTTTTAAGCGAATCATCTTTATAATACTCAATCTTAAATCCTTGCTGAAGATGTTTAATTTCAGGAATATGAATTGTAATATTTTCTAAATTCTTTGTGGCTAACCTCATAATTTTATTTATGCTATCTAAGTTAGGTATATCGAATTCAGGAATTTTAAAATGAGAAAGATTAACCCTGCAATTATTTGAATCAATTCTAATATCAAAAAGATGTTTTTTATTTACACTTTTTTCAAGCCTGCTAAAGGTTGAATCAAAGCGGATGTTTATTTCAACTTTTTTAATTTCCTTCTCAACATCTTTTAAATGTTTTTTAACTTCTATTAAATGCTCCTTATATTCGTCTGAATCGAACTCAAACCATTCTGAAAAAATGGAATCCGGTGTGAGGAAAATATAATTATTCTGCGGAGAAGATTTTAACCGATTAACCGCATTTACAATTTGAATACGCTCATCTTTGGAAAAACCTGCAGGAATTACTTTATAGTATTCTTCTTTGTTTAAATTTTCAGCAACTACCAGCAGATCAGCAAAAATGGCTTTGCGGTAGTTCCATAAATTAGGATTTATAGCTACTGTATTTTTTTCATTAACCAATACCTGCGATTCCAAAGCATGTGCATAACCCCCTATCATTGAATCTACCTTCATACGTTGTTTCTCATCTAGCTTAAGAGTTACAAGAAATTTTTCATAGCTGTTTTTATATTCTTCATCATGCAGAGCATCTTTAATTTCGAAATATTCTTTACCTGTCTCATCATAACCAAGATACAGGTATTGTCTGCGCGAGTTATCAAGAGGAAGTTCATTATTAAAGGCGAAGTTAAAAATATCTTCATTGGTAAGATCTGCTGCAAATAGTAATGGCTGAAGGTTTTCTTTATAAAATCCAGTAATATTTGATTTTTGTTCTTCCCAAATACTATCGATAATTCCAGGATTAAACTTTAATACGACCATTAAAATTAAAGATGCTGCAGCCAGACCAATTGCAGGATACCATTTCTTTATTCTGTAGGAAGATGATTTTCGCTGTTCAATCTCTGCTAATAAACGTGTTTCAAAAAATCCTGATTCAGGAATTCGTTTTACAGATGATGTTAAAGATTTAATCTTTTTTAGTTCTTTAAGGTGTTTCTGTAATTCTAGAGATAAGTTAATTCTTTGTTCAAGATCTTTGGCTTCTTCCGGAGAAAGTTCACCATCTATATAACTGGATAATAAAATTAAATCTTCTTTATTCATTATCTAAGTTCCGATTCCATTGGCTTTAAAATATTACGCAACCCTTCCCGTGCTCTAAATATTCTTGATTTTACAGTTCCCATTTCACATTGCAGTGTTTCAGAAATTTCCTGGTAGCTAAATCCTTCAATATCTTTAAGTGTAAGCGGTACCCTTAACTTTGCAGGTAATTCCGCTATTGCATCCATCACAATATTTGAAACATCTTTACTTTCAACATCTAATTTGTCACCCTGCTCATCTGCTGCTTCTTTTATTGGCAAAAAAATCTTTCGTACATTCATTCTTCTAAGATGGTCTTTACATTTATTTACTGTAATTCGATAAAGCCAGGTTGTAAATTGTGATTCAAATCTAAAATGTTTCAGGTTTTTATACACCGTTATAAATGTTTCCTGGGCAATATCATCAACCGAGCTGCTGCTTCCAATTGTTAAGTAAATTATATTTCTAACTTTTTCTTTATGTTTTCTAACCAGTAACTGGAAAGTTGAGCCATCTCCGTCAATAAATCTCTTTATCAACGAAAAATCATCATTTAATTCCAGTATTTTGGCTTGCTGCAAATCTTTAGTGTTATTTTTTGAATTCATTTATTAGACGGTAAACAGATTTAATTGTTCCACTTAAAAATATAAAATTATATCTTTTCATATAACTTTGCTTTGTAACTGTAACTTGCAAAAGTAAGGGCAACTACTTAAATTGAATCGAAAATTTATAGGAGTATTCTATGAAAATCAAAACCACTGAAAAATACGAAGCACTTGTGCTCGAATTAAAGGGAAATGTGATGGGTGGTGATGACACTAAACAATTTAACGAGATTTTACACAAGCTGATTGACGAAGGAAAAACCAAGGTTGTTTTAGATTTGGGTGCTGTTAAATTTATGAATAGTTCAGGATTAGGAATGCTGATTGGCGGACTTACTACTATGAAAAAGGCAGAAGGACACCTGAAACTCGCCAACGTTACCGAAAAAATTGAAAGCTTGCTGATTATTACAAAGCTTATTAAAATATTTGAAAGCTACGATTCTGTTGATAAGGCTGTAAAATCATTTTAACTACTACTATTTTTTTTAATTAAACAAACTCCGGAATTATTAATCCGGAGTTTTATTTTGCTATAAATTATTTCATTCCTAAAAATCATCTTATTTACAGGTAAATTAAATGAGCGTTACAGTTTTAGTTGGTAGCCAATGGGGCGATGAGGGTAAGGGAAAAATTGTTGATATCCTTAGTGAAAAATACGATGTTGTTACAAGATACCAGGGCGGCGCAAATGCGGGGCACACTGTTGAAATTGGTGAAAAACAATATATCCTTCATCTCATTCCTTCAGGTATTTTAAGAGAAAATGTAATTTGCGTAATTGGCAACGGTGTTGTAATTGATCCCGTTGCCTTACTGGATGAGATTAAACTACTTGAAGAAAACGGGATAAGTGTTCAAGGACGTTTATTTATAAGTCATAATGCCCATCTAATAATGCCTTACCATAAACTATTAGATTCTATAAAAGAAAAATCTGAGCAGAAAATTGGTTCAACAGGAAGAGGAATAGGACCATGTTATACAGATAAATATGCAAGAAGAGGAATCAGGATTGTAGATCTTTTAAATAAAAAAGTGCTCGAAGAAAAAATTAGAACCAATCTTCAAGAGAAAAATACACTACTAAAAAATGTTTACGATCATGAAGGATTAGATGCTGATAAAATTGTAGAGGAATATCTTCATTTTGATGAAGCTATTGATGATTTTATTACCGATGTACCTGCATATTTATGCAGCGTTATTTCAGAAGGTAAATCAATTTTACTGGAAGGCGCGCAGGGAACTTTACTCGATGTTGATTTTGGAACTTACCCTTTTGTTACTTCCTCCAATCCCACGTCAGGAGGAGCATGTACAGGAACCGGAATTCCTCCTACAAAAATAACTTCAGTTTTTGGAATTGTTAAAGCATACACAACAAGAGTTGGTAATGGTCCTTTTCCATCAGAATTACTGGATAAGGATGGAGAAAAGCTGCGTAAAGTTGGGGCTGAATATGGCGCAACTACCGGAAGACCACGAAGATGCGGATGGTTTGATGGGTTTCTTGTTAAATATTCAACTATGATTAACGGATTGAGCTCTGTTGCGATAACGAAACTGGATGTATTGAGCCATTTTGATAAAATTAAAGTATGCATTGGTTATGAACTTAATGGTAAAAAATTAAAATCGTATCCTACTGATGTGGAAAGATTAAGCAAAGTAAAACCAATCTATGAAGTACTTGGTGGTTGGAATGAAGATATTACAAAATGTAAATCTTATTCTGAACTTCCTAATAAAACTAAAGATTATCTGAACTTTATTGCTGCAAATGCAGGAATTGAAATTGATATTATTTCTGTTGGACCAAAGAGAAATCAAACTATTTTTGTTAATACTTAACATATTACAGCTTTTTCTACTTGCAATAAATTCTAACCTAAACAAAAAGACTGGATTTTTACATCCAAAAAGAGCGATTTTACCAATAGAATTTTTTTAAAATAAATCCCGGTAACACGCTATGAAAATGTCTGGTGGACCTGCCTCGATAAATTTGAAAATTTTGCTGCTTATTATCGCACTTATAATTGCAGCCGGCACTTTATACTACACACAAAATCTTGTGAATAAATTGCAGGCAAAAGAACGCGATATTGTAAATCTTTATGCTAAGGGAATTGAATATATCGCAAACTCATCCAACCCAAACGAAGATATAACTTTTTTATTTGATAATATTATTAAACCAATTGATTTTCCTCTTGTTCTAACTGATGCAGATGATAATGTTAATATATTTAACCGTTCTGATTTGAGGAATATCGAAATTGATTCTTCACTTACTGAAGAAGAGTTTAATAATTTTATTTCTGAAAAAATTAAAGAATTGGATGAAAAGCATTCACCTATTTTTGTTACATATGAAGATACACTTGTGCTTGCAAAAATTCACTATGGTGATTCAGAACTTATAGAACGATTACGCTATTACCCGTATATTCAAATAATAATAGCGGCATTGTTTATAATTATTGGTTACGTTGGATTCAGCAGTATTAAAAGAAGTGAGCAGAGTAACATTTGGGTAGGGATGGCAAAAGAAACAGCACATCAATTTGGGACACCAATTTCTAGTTTGATGGGATGGCTGGAAATGCTAAAAATTAATTATAAAGATCCTGATAAAGTTTTAGATATAACTGAAGAAATAAATGATGATGTAGAAAAACTTAATAAAATTACTTACAGGTTTTCTAAAATTGGTGCCACGCCTGAATTAAAGCGAATGGTTGTTTATGAGGAATTAATAAAAGTTACAGATTATTTTGAAAGACGGCTTCCGCAAACAGGTAAATCAGTTAATCTTACGGTGGAAGGTAATAGTGAAGTTTGTGCTGCCTTAAATCCTGAGTTGTTTGAATGGGTAATTGAAAACCTGATTAAAAATTCTTTGGATGCCATCGATACTAAGCAGGGAGAAATTAGACTATTAGTTGAAGAAGTGCGTAATAATGTTGAGATTGAAGTTAGTGATAGTGGAAAAGGAATTGATTTAAAACGCCGGAAGGATGTATTCAGACCTGGTTACAGTACTAAAATGCGTGGCTGGGGACTTGGTTTGTCGCTTTCCAAGCGAATAATTGAAGGTTACCACGGTGGAAAAATATTTGTGAAAAGCTCAATCCAGGGAGAAGGCACTATTTTTAAACTTCAATTAAAAAAATGTTAAAAACAGAAATTTTCTAAATCTGTCATCATTTACATATTATTAAGTGATTATTTGCAGAATATTAAAATTCTTCATTTTTTAAGGTTTTATAAATCTACTTCCAATATTTACAGGTAATAATTACCTGTCTCCTATAAAACTAACTGATTTTTCATCATTTTCTTAAAAAGAAGGTACATTAAAATGGCACCAATATTGGTAATTACTCTGCGAAATAGTTTAAGCATAGCATCCCTCCAAAGATGACACACAAAACTGTCGGGTTTCGCCCTCACAACTCGGCAGTTTTTCCTTTTAAACCTAAAAGAATTTTTTCAGCCTGTCTATTGCGTAAAAAATTGATTTTTTTTCAACTTCAGCATCAATTACAATTTTTCCAATATCTTTTAAAATCACAAATTTAATTTTGTCTCCTTTATTCTTTTTATCAAGCTTCATATGTTTTAGAACTTCACTATTGTTAAATTTTTTAATAGAAGATGGTAATCTGTATTTGGAAAAAATTTCTAAATATTTCTTCAGATTTCCATCACTAATCAGATGTAATTTATGTGAAAGAAATAAGGATGCTATAATTCCCGCAGCAACTGCTTCACCATGTTTAATTTTGTAAGATGATCGGCTTTCAAATGCATGCGCAAAAGTATGACCGAAGTTTAAAATTTTTCTTAATCCCTCTTCCTTTTCATCCTGTGAAACTACACTCGCTTTAATTAAAACTGATTCCAGAATTATTCTGTTTAAAACAACTTCATTTAACGATACCAGTTCATCAAAATTTTTGTGGACATAATTGAAAAAAGGTTTACATGATAAAAAGACATATTTAATAATTTCCCCGATTCCAGATTTTATTTCTCTTTTTGGCAGGGTTTTAAGAAAATCAGTATCAATTAAAACCATCTGAGGTTGATAAAATGAACCAATTAAGTTTTTACTTTTAAAAAAATTAACACCGGTTTTTCCACCAATTGAGCTATCAACCATTGCAAGAAGTGTTGTGGGAATATGGACAAGCTGAATGCCCCTCATATAAGTTGAAGCGCAATAACCTGCAGCATCCCCGGTTATTCCTCCTCCAAGTGAAATTAGCAAAGTATCTCTAGCAAAATCCTGTTGTGCGAGCTGGTTGTAAATTTTATTGGCAATCGTAAGTGATTTGGATTGCTCAGTTGCTCTTAATATAAAAATTGAAAATCTTTTTGCATAGATGCTAATTACTTTGTTTATTTTACTTTTATACAGCTCGTATACATTTTCATCGATAATAACAAAAACATTTCTGTTTAATTTTAATTTATCGAATAAACCGGGCAACAAAGAAAAATTTCCTGTACCAATAAAAACAGGATAAGAAATGTTTTTATTTTTTACGTCTATTCTTTTCAATTAAAAATTTCTTTCAGCTTATTTTTCCTTTTCAATAATCCTTGCAAGTTTATCTACAGTTTTACCAACTGCTTCTTTATCAGTATCAATTTTATAATCTGCCTGATCATAATATATTTTTCGCCTTGATAAAATTTCTTCAATCCTGGCAATAAAATCTTCCTTTGTAGGAAGCTCTTCTCCTTCAAACAAAAGTGCCGGGCGGTTTCTTTTGTAAATCAATCTTTTATATGCAACTTCCGGCGAAGAATGAAGATATATTAACCTTCCGGTTTCTTTTAAAAGTTTAATATTATTGTTATTCGCAATTGTTCCACCGCCAAGAGCAACTATTAAATAATTTTTTTTAGATATTGATTGGAGCAGTTCAGTTTCTTTTTCCCTGAAATATTTTTCACCTTTCTTTTCAAATATTTCAGTTATTTTCATTGCTTCTTCTTCTTCAATAGCTTTATCCATATCAATAAAATTCCAGCCTAACGTGTTCGCAAGAATAGGACCGATAGTGCTCTTTCCTGCAGCCATAAACCCGGTTAGATAATAGATTTTCTTTCGCATAACAATAATAGTTGATATGTGAAAATTAAGGTTTTAGATATCAAAAAGAAATTTTATTGGAAGTATAGAATGTTATGAAGATTTTCTAGAAATGGTATACACCCCCAAGAACAAAAGTAACCCCGTTAACATTTACTTTAGTTTCAAAAGCTTCATCGCTTAGGTTTATTTCATTTCCCTCATAGAGCACCGTGGTTTTGCTGTACCTGCTGGTAACATTGTATTGAGGATCTCTGAATTTCATTTCAAATCTAACAGAAAAAAAATCAATCGGCATATAATCCATTGATGCGGAAACGTGAATGCCAATTGCAAATTTGCGTTCATCAATAATTAAATCTGTATCACTGAATTTTCTTGTAAACTCACCGTGATAATATCCTAATCCCCCGCCCATCATAAATTTAAATTCTTCCGTGGAAAACGGGAAAAGATAATGAGCCGTAATTTCAACCGGAAAAACTTTGAAACCATCTTCAACTTCAAATACAACGACCCTGTTACTTAAAAATACTGTTAAATTAGGACCCAGAGCACTTTTTTTCATGTACTCTAAATTTAGCCCCAGAATAAACCACTCGTTAAACCTGTAGCGAAAATCTACGGACGGATTAAATATATCTTCAACAACAAATGGTTTATTTCTTATAACAATATCAGAAGAATTGGGATTTAAAAATATATCAGTCGAAGTTGTGTATACAGCATTTACACTTATTCCGAAATTGTTATCTCGGAATTGCGAATTGGCGGAGGATGCCAAGAAAATAAAAACCAGCAATATTTTAGCCCAAATAATCTTCATTAAAAATAAATTAACCTATTGGTGATAATTGCAATATAAATGCTATATATAATTTAAAAATAAAAACCCCCGATCAATACCTAAATTAAGTGTTAATCGAGGGTTAAAATTAGTATGACTTAGTTATTAATAGCCATAAAAAATGTGGCGATTGTCAACAATATCCGATTTTTCCTTTAACGTTTGTAACCATTGGTTTAAGAAAGCACTCTTTTTAGTTTGAAGAAGATTATTGCGAAGAGTATTGCTTTGCAGGTTATATGATGTGGAATCGAATTCAGTTTTTTCAGTTAAATAAATCAGATAAAATCCTTTTATACCTTTTACAGGTTTTGAAAGCTGATTCTTTTCTAATGAAAACGCTGCATCAATCAATGCATAATCTTTCCCAACATTTGGAATGGTTGTTTGATAATTAAACCTGTTTGTGTTCCCAATCGTAATTCTCGGATCGAGTTCCGGAATTTTATATATATTTTCATCGGTTCTGTTTGATAATTCATTAGCTAAACGCTCAGCTTCTTCAAATTTCTTTTGAGTTCCTGCAAGTTGTTTTAACTGCAACTCAACCTCTTCATATTCTCTAAATCCTTCAGGGACTATTTCAGAAATTTGTACAACAACAAAACCCTGCTGTACTTTAAATACTTCACTTACTGTTGATAAACTATTTTCAAATGCAAATTGCACTAATCTTTTATTACTGCCTAATCCTGAGATAGTAGGACTGTTTTCCTGGAATGGAGCTGTTTCAGAAATAATGTAACCCAATAATCCTGCTTCCTCATCAAATCCGTTTTTATCAGCAAGATATGAAAAATCATTAGCCGCATTAAAATTTTCATCTCTTGTTGCAGCAGATTCAACAACAGGATTAATGATTTGCTCAACTACAAATTTTGAACTTGTTTGACCTGTTACTTTAATTATATGAAAACCAAAAGTTGTTTTTACCGGTGGTTGAATTTCATTTAGCTTTCCACCAAAACTGGCTTCTTCAAATTCTTTAACCATTCTACCCCTGGCAAACCATCCAAGGTCTCCTCCATTGGCAGCGCTGCCAGGATCTCCCGAATGTTGTACTGCTAACTTGTTAAAATCAGCACCGTTAATAAGCTGGTTATAAATCCGGTTGGCCTCAACTAAATTTGCTTGCTCATTTTCTTTTTTATTTACTAAAATGTGCGAAACCCTGACCATTCTTTCTGTTGATGGAATTAATTTAACTAGTTTGTAGATTGCTAATCCACCCGGCGCAGAAACCGGTCCTAAAACATCACCTGTATTTGCATTTATTATTTTGTTTGCAGTTTCTTTTGTAAATGCAGTTATATCAAGAGTATCTAAAGAGTAAGGTTGGCTGGAATAAATATCCACAAAAGATTTAAAATCAGAGGTGTCGCTGGATATTATTTCTTTTACGTTGTCAAGATTACGTATTACCATATTTGTATCAGCAGCAGAAGGTTGATTTTTAAATAGAACAAATCTTAATTTTCTCTGAGCATTTATTTTATAACGTTCAATGTTCTCTTCATAATATTTTCTCATGTCATCCTCAGTAACTGTAACAGCAGAATCCGGGAATAATGAAAGAGGGAATAACACATAATCTGCATTTGCATATATATTTTGTTCTTTAAATTTTCTTAACAGTTCATCTTCATTTATTGTAACTGAGGCAAGAATTAAACTTTGCAATTTTTCTGTTAAACGCTGTTGTCTAACCTGTTCTTCAACCTTTACTAGAATTTCCGTGTTTTGCGGATCGAAGAGTGCCTGCTCATAAGCCTGCCTGTTAAATGTTCCGGTAGAATCAATAAAATTCTGTTTAAGAAATTCTGGCGGGTTATCACCTAAAATAATATCTTTAATTTCTTCATCAGATACTGTAACACCAAGCCGTTCAATTTCCTGTTCAAGTAATTTTTGAGTTATAAGAGTTTCCCAAACCTGTTCCTTAAATTGTTCCCATTGTTCATCATTTATATCTTCACCGGTTTGTTGTTTTTGCAGCTCTCTTTGCTGATCGAGAACAAGCTGATATTCCCGGTATGAAATGTTTTCTCCATTTACAGATCCAACATCATTTGTTCTGCCGCCAATAGCTTCCAGCACATTCGAATCAGATATGACCATAAACAAAACAAACAACACACCAACTGTTATAATAAAAGCAGGAGCTAAACTCCGCATCTTGGCCATCATAGCCATAATCTTAATTACTCCACTTTATAAATAAAAAATACAGACAACAAACATAGAAAGACCCCGTCAAAAAATCAATAAATTTGTAGTTTTAATCCATTATGTGCATATAATTAGTAATTCATAGAATAAATATAAAATGTTGACAATTGGCTATATATTAACACTTTTTAATGTTATTTACTTATATGAAAGTTGACTTTAATATGGTTCAGGCATATTTTAGTTTTTCACAATTCAATTAGAGGGATTTATTAATTGGAAAACATCGAATTTCTTAAAAATGTACCTATATTTTCAGATTTAAATGATGATACATTATTAAAGCTTTCCAGGCTGGGAACTTTAAAATTATTTAAAAAGGATACCGTTATCTTATCCGAAGAAGACGCAGGAACTGCTCTCTTTGTTATGGTTTCCGGCAAAGTAAAGGTAGCCCGTATAAGCAATGATGATAAAAACAAAGAAGTCATTCTAACCTTACTTAATCCATCAGATTTTTTTGGAGAAATGGCTCTGCTTGATGGATTATCGCGTTCTGCAACTGTGACATCAATTGAAGATTCTCAGGTTTTTATTATTCAAAGAAACGATTTTTTAAACCTCATAAAAGAATATCCTGAAGTTTCAATTGCATTGTTACAGGAATTAACACAGCGCTTAAGGGCTGCAGGAGTTAAAATAAAGGCCCTATCGTTAAAGGATGCTGAAGGTAAAGTAGCAACTGTTCTTTTACAATTAGCCGATGAGATGGGAAAAATTAAACAAGGTGTAGTTGAAATTGAAAAATTACCTTTCCAGCATGAGCTGGCAAATATGGCTGGCACTTCAAGAGAAACTATTTCCAGAACTTTACACAATTTTGCAAAGAAAGGATTGGTTGAGCTTGATGGAAACAAGTTAAGAATTATAAACTATGAAAAGTTTAAAGACCTCTACGATTGATTTTTATGAGTGGGAAAACAGATTTACATACGCATACCTTACATTCCGACGGACATTTAAACCCATCTGAGCTTATACGCAAAGCAGCAGAAAATGGGATAGATATCATAAGCATTACCGACCATGATAGTGTAAACGGGTTAGCAGAAGCGAAAAAAGCAGGTTCTGAAAATAATGTAATGGTAATACCAGGTGTTGAAATCAGTTCTGATATAAAAGATACCGAAGTACATATTCTTGGTTATTTTTTTGATCCTGAAAATAAACAGTTTGAACACTACTTGAATTTTTTTAGAGAAGAAAGAGTAAAACGTGCCAGCAGGATTGTTGAAAAACTAAACATTCTCGGTCTTCCTTTGGTTATGGAAGATGTTTTAGAACAAGCTTCAAACTCTGCTATCGGCAGACCTCATATTGCTCAAGCTTTGTTGGCGAAAAATCTTGTTAGCTCTTATTACGAAGCGTTTTATAAGTATTTGGGTAATCATGCACCTGCTTACGAGAGAAAAGTTCATCTTTCACCACAAAGTGCATTTAAAATAATTTCTGATGCAGGCGGATTGTCCTTTATAGCTCATCCAGGCAATATGCCGGAAATTCTTATTAAAGAGTTAATTGAAGCAGGAGTTGATGGTATTGAAGTTATTCATCCTTCGCACTCGCATGATAAGGTAAGATTTTATAGAGGGATAGTTAACGAGTACTTTTTGCTTGAATCGGGGGGTTCAGATTTTCATGGGGGGAAAAGAGATGATGAAGCAAACTTTGGTAAGTTTTTTACGATTCCAAAGTATGTAGATGCAATGCAAACCCGTCTGTTACGTATAGATCAGTAAATTATTAGCAAACCTATTTTTATATACTGCTTTTTTATACTTTTTGTAGTAATTATTTTTTTTATGTTATCCGGTAATGAAAACTCAACATTTAAATACAAATTTGCGGATAGCGAATTTAATACTTATTGAATTCTGCAAAACAAAGGCGGTTAAATGAACGTTCTAAAAATATGTTTATTTGTTTTTTCCTGGATTGTAATTTCTTACTCCCAGCAATTTACTAACTGGAAAAATTATACCGATATGAAAGCGATAAGAGATGTTTTTACATCCTCAAACGGTGTGTGGGCTGCTACTGGCGGAGGTGCATTTTTCTATTCAGGTAGTGATAATTCCTTTACTACAATAAACAAAGCCGAAGGTTTAAAGGGAATTGATTTAACAACTGTTCAAGGTGATAATTTAAGGAACATCTGGTTTGGCAGTTCTAACGGAATTATAGATATATACAATCCTGAAGAAAATTCCTTTAAAGTTATACTTGATATTTTTAATTCAAACAAT
The DNA here is from genome assembly GCA_963714405.1 of uncultured Ignavibacteriales bacterium. Classification (GTDB taxonomy): domain Bacteria; phylum Bacteroidota; class Ignavibacteria; order Ignavibacteriales; family Ignavibacteriaceae; genus JAZGGS01. The sequence continues at coordinate 645,511 of CAVQOH010000006.1, forward strand.
ACAAATAAAAGCATAAACGATCTTGTGCTTACCGGCGATACCATTATTATTTCAACTGATTTTGGAGTTTCCCTCGTTGATATCAACACACGTTTATTTTTTGATACTTTCGTTAAATTTGGTGATTTTCCGAGTAATACCCGTGTAAATAATTGTATAAAATTAGGACTTATATATACCTGTACTGATGAAGGTGTTGCAATCCAGAAAAGGAATGCTACAAATCTTTCTGCTCCTGAATCGTGGAATGTATATCGTACACAAAATGGATTACCTTCCAACAAAGTTTTTAAAGCAGCCGAATATTTATCAGATATCATAGTAGGCACTGATAAGGGATTTGCTAAATTTGAAGATACAATGTGGGTCCCTATTCTTACCGAATTTAATAACCATAATATTACAGATTTTGCAATAGCGGGAGATTCAATTTTTATATTAACATTAAATTCAGTTTTCCTGTTCTACAACAATCAAGTTACAAATCTCTTCACATCTCAATATCAAACATTTTCAATATCATATAGTAATAATTTTGGAATTGCCATCGCAACTTCTTATGGAGTTCTTCAATTGAATGATTCCTTTCAGGAAACCATTCTTATTCCAAACGGTCCCGAAGCAAATCAGTTTCCAAGCATAAGTGTTGGAGAGGAGGGAACTTTCTGGTCTGCGAGCGGTAAAGATAATCTTGGTGTCGGTTTTTACAAGTATGATAAAACTACCTGGACTAACTACAATGTTGGTAATACTAATATCCTACCAACAAATGACTATTATTATGCATACACTGCTCCGGACAACACTGCTTTCTTAGGATCCTGGGGAAGAGGATTTATTACTGTAAAAGGAGATGAAATAAAAATTTTTAATAGACAAAATACAGGAATACAAGGCATTCCTAACGCACCCGATTTTATTGTAATAACTGGTTTTGGTACTGATTCAAGGAATAACAAATGGATACTAAATTTTGCGCCAGGCAACAGAAAAACACTCAGTATGGTCACTCCAGATAGTTTATGGTACCATTTTGTTAATCCTGACGAACCAAATATCAACTTATCTAGTATTTATAATTTAGCAATAGACCCATCTGATACTAAGTTTTATAGCGTGGATTATTCATCCAGTAAAGGATTATTTTATTTTAATGAAAATAAAACCTATGATGATCCTTCTGATGACAGGTCAGGATTTATTTCAACTGCAGATGGCATAAACGGAGATATAAGGGAAGTAGTTGTGGATAGAAGAGGTGATGTTTGGATTGGTACAAATGAAGGAGTAAATGTACTTTCAAATACAAGTGCAATTCCATCTTCATTAGATCCACAACTCCGATTATCATCTGTTTTTACTTTAAGGGAACAATCAATAAACGTAATTGCAGTAGATCCATTAAATCAGAAGTGGATCGGGACAAATGAAGGATTGCTTCTTGTTAATTCTGATGGCTCACGGCTGCTTGCAGCTCTAACATCCAGTAACAGTGCATTACTTTCAAACAAAATTCAAAGTATTACCGTTGATGCAAACGCAGGTATTGTTTACGTAGGAACTGAGGAAGGACTGACATCTTTCGAAACACCATTTATTAAACCATTGGAAAGTTTTGATAAGTTGTTTGTATTTCCTAATCCTTTCATACTTAAAGATAATAGCAAATTTTTAACAATTGACGGGTTGATTAGGGATACAGATATTAAAATATTAACAGTAACTGGTAATCTTATAACTGAGTTTTCATCTCCCGGTGGAAGAACAGCATACTGGGATGGAACTGATGATAATGGAAATTTAGTCAGCAGCGGCGTTTACCTGGTAGTAGCATATGATAGAGATGGAAATAATATTTTAACAGGAAAGGTTGCTGTAGTAAGAGACTAAACAATGTGATAATATCCTGCCAATAGCTCTATTCTTAACCTGATGATAGATCTTTCAAATATATCGCTTCAGTTTGGCGGAAAGTTTTTATTTAAAGATGTGAATATCCGAATAAATTCTTCCGATAGAATTTCACTCGTTGGATCAAACGGAAGCGGGAAAACATCTTTGTTAAAAATTCTTTTTGGCCAACTTGAACCCGAATCAGGAAAAATTCAAAAACAAAAAAGAATATCAATTGGATTTCTTCCACAAGATAATGTTATCCATAAGGGAAAAACTCTTCTTGAAGAAGCTTCTTCTGCATTGGCTGATATAAATTACCTTCAAAATAAATCTAAAGAAATATTAGAACTACTTTCTTCTAAAGAAATAATCCCAGAAGAGCGCGATGATTTAATTCATCAACTTGGTGATGTGCAATTAAGATTAGAAGAGCTCGATTCATTCTCGGCTTCATCAAGGGTAGAAAAAATACTTACAGGACTTGGTTTTGCAGTTACAGATTTTTCACGCTTATGCGATGAGTTTTCAGGTGGATGGCAAATGAGAATTGCACTATCCAAAATTCTTATTGCTCAAAATGATATTCTTCTTCTTGATGAACCCACAAATCATCTGGATATAGATTCACTTGACTGGTTAATTTCATATTTGAATAAATACAGTGGTGCTCTTGTAATTGTTTCACATGACAGACATTTTATAAACTCCATTTCAAATAAAACTCTCGAAATATTCAGCAATAAAATGAGTTTCTTCAATGGTAACTATGATGCATACTTGAAATTTAAAGAAGAAAGGGATGCTCAACTTGTTCACAAAAAACATCTTCAGGATAAGAAAATAAAAGAAACTACAAAATTTATTGAAAGATTCAGATACAAAGCTACCAAGTCAAAACAAGTACAAAGCAGAGTTAAACAATTAGAAAATTTAGATCTTATTGAATTACCTGATAGTGAAAAAGAAATTGTACTAAGTTTTCCTATCCCTCCTGCAAGTGGCAGGGTAAATCTTGAACTAAAATCAGTTTATAAATCGTATGGCGATCTAACGGTTTTTGAGGGAATTGATTTTAAAATAAACCGTGGTGATAAAATTGCATTTGTAGGCCCAAATGGTGCAGGAAAAACCACCCTGGCAAATATTATTGCTGGAATTCAGCAAATTGATGACGGTGAGAGAATAATTGGTCATAACTCAATTATAACTAATTATTCTCAAGATATTGCAGATAGTCTAAATCCTGAATTGGATGTTCTGGAATCTGTAGACGGAATTTCAAATGAAAAAACTTTAGGACAGTTAAGATCTTTGCTTGGAACTTTTCTGTTTATTGGTGATGATGTTTTTAAAAAAGTAAGCGTACTATCCGGAGGAGAAAAGAGCAGGTTAGCCCTGGCAAAAATCCTTCTAACTAAAGCAAATCTGATTATCCTGGATGAGCCAACTAATCACCTGGATTTTTCTTCAAAAAAAGTCTTACAAAAAGCACTTATAGACTTTCCGGGATCACTTATTCTTGTATCACACGATATAGATTTTCTTAGACCAATAATTTCTATTGTAACTGAAATAAGAAATGGGGAAATACAAACCTACCCGGGTAATATTGATTATTACATTTTAAAGCGTGAAGAGTATAAGCGGCGGTTAGAAAATGCAGATACTACTAATATTATTGATAATAATACAAAGACTAAAAAGGATAAAAAGAGAGAAGAAGCTGAAGCGAGACAAAAAAAGTATTCGTTAACCAAAGATTTAAAAGACAGCATTGGTAAAATTGAACAATTAATAAACACACTTGAGGAAAGAGAAAAAGAACTGGAAGAAAAATTAGCTGCTCCAGAAACGTATAGTGACTCCTTATATGTTAAAGAAGTAAACAAAGAATATGTTTTGGTAAAAGAGGAATTGGTTAAGTCAATGAAAAAATGGGAGGACCTATCAGAACATCTAACAAGTATTGAGCAACAATTTGATTAAATTTCTATTCCAAGAAATTCTTCAACCAGTTTAATTCCACCGTAAATTGCAGCATCATCTCCAAGTTTTGTTTCCATAATTTTCAATCCTTTATATGAATCCTCAAGAACATGTCTTTCCAAAGCTTCTTTAACCTGCGGTACCATAAAGTAACCGAGTGCATCAACTAATCCCCCGCCAAGTACAATAGTATCAAGATTCAGTAAGTTTGTTATGCTTGCAAGCACTCCTCCAATTACATCGCAGGCATTTACAATGTGAGTGGTTACTACTTCATCTGAATCTCTTACAGCTTTTGCAAGGCTTTTACTTTTGATTATTTTTCCTTCTTTAATCATATCTGCAAGAACACAATCTTTGCCGATTTTTACATCTTCAATAATATTATTCGTTATGGCGGTTCTGCTTGCAATGGTTTCAAAGCAGCCCCTTTTACCACATCCGCAAACAGCACCTTCTTTTTTTACCAGCATATGCCCAATTTCGCCTGCAATAAAATTCGAACCCCGGTATAATTTTCCATTTAGAATTAATCCTCCGCCAATACCTGTTCCTACAAATACAGCTAATAAATTCTGAGATGAATCATTCACTTCAAAAAATTTTATACCAAGAGCTGCAAGGTTTACATCATTCTCAAGAAGAACTGGATATTCAATTTCACTTTCTAAAAGTTTTTTAATGTTAAAGTTTTTTAATCCAAGATTGGGAGCCAGGTAAATTGTACCATTAAGCGGATTAACTGAGCCTGCTATACCAAGGCAAACTGCTTTAATATTTTCTTTACCTATACCTGAAGATTCAATTACTTTTCTGGTTATCTTTGAAATGCTTTTTATATAATCTCTTTCCGTAGCTTGTTGAATTGTAGATTGTTTTAATCTAGCAACAATTCCCTCAGTGGAATTTATTACGCAAGCAAGCTGCTTCGTTCCTCCCATATCAATCGTAACAATAAAATCGTTAGGCATGGTTAAATCCTATAAAAATTAATTTTCAAATTATATAATTTGTATTATTAAACTATGAAGTTTTAACTATTTAACCAAAAAAGGGTGTATCTTTTTTGAACAACATAAAACCTCTAAAAAGATTTGGGCAAAATTATCTTAAGGATACTAATATCCTTAAAAAAATTGTTGATGAAATTAATCCTCTTAAGGGAGAAAATATACTTGAGATAGGACCTGGTTATGGTGCGTTAACAGATGAACTTATAAAAAGAATTGATCGATTGATTGCAGTAGAAATTGATGGACGGATAGTTAATCGCCTGGAGATGGAGTTTCCAGAGGTAAAATTTATTAAAGGAGATTTTTTAAAATTACAATTAAACCATTTTGCGGATGAAAGTAATAAATTACGTATTGTTGGAAACATACCTTATAATCTTACTTCACCAATCCTTTTTAAATTAATAGAAAACAATAAACTAATAAAAGATGCTGTGCTAATGGTTCAGTATGAAGTTGCAAAAAGGATGAATGCTAAAAAAGGAACAAAGGATTATGGAATATTAGCTGCTTTATTAAAATATTTTACTGATACTAAACTATGTTTTAAAGTTTCACCAAATGTTTTTTACCCTAAACCAAAAGTATATTCTACTGTTGTTCACATAAACTTTAAGAAATTAAACTCTATAAAAGCGGAACAAAAAATGTTCATTAAAATTGTTAAGGCTTCTTTTGGAAATCGAAGAAAAACTTTAAAAAATTCATTAAGTAATAGTATATTTAATAAAATAGATTTTTCAGACTCAGGTATAAACCTTTCTCTAAGAGCTGAACAATTAGATATTAAGGATTTTCTAATATTATCAGAATTTGCATCAACCTGGTTAAATCAAACTAGCCAAACAGTTTAAGTTTTGGGTATTTCTCCTTTTAATGAATAAAATAAAGAGTTACATAAAATTTCTTAAAGCATTCGATGTTGTTGTAGTGATATTTTATTTCATTCTTACTTTACTACACTTAATTTTTCACGATAGAATTGAAACATGGGCAATATGGATTGCAATTAATATTGCTATCGTTTTTTTAAGTTTTCTGCTCGCTTATATGGAATCAAAAAATCAAAATTCATTTTGGGAAGGATTACACTACTGGTACATAGTTCCTGTAACACTATTAACTTTTAAACAACTATATTTTATGGTCAAACCTATAAGGGTGATTGACTATGATTATGTATTTATTGAAATAGACCGATGGTTATTCGGTACTGATCCAACACATCTGCTTTATCAGATTTCACATCCTGTATTAACAGAAATTCTGCAAATTATTTACGGAATGTTTTACCTCCTTCCTATACTTCTTGGTTTATTCCTTTTAAGGAAAAAAAGATTTGTTGCAATGGATTTTGCAGTTTTTTCCATTATTTACGGTTTTCTATTATCCTATCTTGGTTATTTTTTACTTCCGGGAATAGGCCCAAGGTTTACATTACATGAATTTAGTACAATAAATGAACAGCTTCCAGGAATTTTTCTTACAAATTTTTTAAGAGAACTTGTTAATGCAGGTGAATCTATCCCTGCCGGAACTCTTAATCCTGCAGAAGTTGTTCAACGGGATATTTTTCCCAGCGGGCATACAATGATAACACTAATTGTTATTTTTCTTTCTGTAAGATTAAAAAGCAGATCACGATTTTTTTTCGTACCGGTTGGCTCGTTGCTAATATTTTCAACAGTTTATTTATGGTATCATTATGTTATTGATCTTGTTGGAGGATTAGTATTTATGATGTTTGCTGTTTGGTCTGGCAAGTATATATTTAATTGGTGGCGGAAAAAAATAGGGAAACCAGAATTTGAGTATGGTAAATATTAGTATTTCATTCGAACTGAAACATTAAATGATTGAAAAGAAAAAAAAAGTAAAAAAAATATTTGATGGAATTGCTCACCGCTATGATTTTCTTAATCATCTGTTAAGTTTAGGAATTGATTTTTACTGGAGGAAGAAAGCCATTTCACTTACAAAAATGAACAGTGAATCAATATTGCTTGATATTGCCTGCGGTACAGGAGATTTTGCCATTACTGCGAAGAAAAGGGGTGTTTTAAATATTTTTGGAGCAGATTTTTCGAAGAATATGTTATCACTCTTTAGAAAGAAAACCACCTGGATTGATGGAAAATTGATACAGATGGTTGCCGAAAATATTCCCTTAAAAGATAATTCAGTAACGAATATTACAGTGGCTTTTGGTGTAAGGAATTTTTATGATATTTAACATGGTTTTAATTCATTTAATAGAGTATTAAAAAATGGCGGCAAAGCTACTATTCTTGAATTTAGAATGCCTTCAAATAAAATTTTTAAAGTATTATACAATTTTTATTTTAGGAAAATCCTTCCATTTGTTGGCGGAATAATTTCAGGAGATAATGAAGCGTATGATTATTTACCGGATTCGGTTGAGGAATTTGATGAGAAAATCAATATGCCCGAACTATTAAAAAACTCAGGATTTCAAGAAGTAAAGGTTTATCCATTATCACTTGGAATTGTGCAAGTAGTTATTGCTGAAAAGTAATTAAGGGATAATATAATCGATTAAATCCTGTTTTATAGTTTTTGAAGAATCCTCCAAACTTACTTCGCCGTTTAATATTGCATTTAATACAATGGCATTTCCCTCCATTTTAACTATACCAATATCTTTAGAAACCCAGGTATAAGCAGTATATTTTTGAACAGGATCAATTGGATTAAATCTATATTCCAAATCAAATTTAATTTTATTGGCAACAATATTCACACTACCATTAATTAATTGTAGTAGATAAGGTTCTTCATTTACAAAATTAGCTGTAATTCTGTATGGTGCATATGTTAATCCCGGCTGTAATGTAATTGTTAGTTTAAATACTTGCCAATAACTACCTTCACCAAGGAGAAGAAGAAGTGTTTGTATCTCGGGTGTAATGCTCATCATGCTGCGAAGTGAATCAGGAAGTGCTGCCGCAAAACCGCTTGTATCAATAAAGTAAAAAACACCGGTTTCACTTTTTCTAAAGTAAGTTCTCATTTCTTCAGTTCCTGATACCTTTTTTACTGAATCAATTTGAATCCTATAAGAAATCCCATTTATCACTGTATCACCAATGTAAAAAACAAACCTGGAACTTTGTTCGATTAATCCTGTTAAATTAGATTCTGTAACCGAAAATAGATACTCAATTCCTTCCTTATCAGGAAAGTAATTAATTGTGTTTCCATTGGATGGAGAAGTAGGATCACTGCTTGTACAAGAATAAAGAAAAGCAATAAAAATTAATGTAAAAATAATTTTAATGTGGAATTTCAAATTTATTCAGATATCAAGTGTTTTTTTATTTTATTAAATGCATTAAAGCGATGACTTATACTATTTTTTATTTTCGAATCAAGTTCTGCCATTGTTTTAGAATAGCCATCCGGGATAAACAATGGATCATAACCAAAACCATTTGATCCACGAGGTTTCTTGATAATTGTTCCCGCTACTTCACCAATAGCAGTGTAAATTTCCTTTCCAGAACAGTAAACTGCACTACAAACAAATTTTGCATAATGCGGTTCAGGTTTGTTGTTTAATTTATGTAATAATTTCTTATTATTTGCTTCATCAGTTGAATTAGCACCACCGTATCTCGCAGAATAAATCCCCGGTTCACCGTTAAGCTGTTCTACGACTAAACCGGAATCATCTGCAATAGTTGGAAGTTTATATTTATTATAAATTTCAACTGCTTTTATTTTTGCATTCTCTTCAAACGAGTTTCCATTCTCTTCAATTTCACCGAGGAAATCAACATCACGTAATGAAACCACAGTAATACTCAGTCCGCTAAAAATTTTTCTAACTTCATCAACTTTTCCTTCATTAAGCGAAGCGAAGATTATTTTTTTCATCACACTCTCAATAATAATTTATTTAATTCTGTTTTTCCATTGCTAATTAATTCATCCTGCTCATAAATAAGTGATTTTTTTTCTTTCACAATAAATTCTCCATCAAGTAATACGGATTCTACGTTTGCAGCATTTGCTGTGTAAACAATATCAGAATAAAAATTTTTCTCATCAGTTAAAACACAATTGTTGTAAGAATTTAAATTGAGCAAAACTAAATCGGCTTTTTTTCCAGTTTCAATACTTCCAATTTCATGATCAAGATGAAGCGCTTTTGCGCCATCAATTGTAGCTAAACGAAAAACTTTACGAGCATCCATAGTTTGGGGATTATAGAAAGGCTTTTGAATTAAGGCTGCATGACGCATCTCAGTAAACATGCTCATGCTGTTATTGCAGGGCGCTCCATCTGCTCCAAGTGAAACAGAAACAGCATTGCTTAAATATTCAGGAATAGGTGCAATTCCCGATCCCAGTTTAAGATTTGCGGAAGGACAGTGTGCAACTCTTGTTTGCTTTTCTTTAAGAATAGATTTTTCATTTTCATCAAGGTGAATACAATGAGCCAGTACAGTATTATCATCCAGTAGGTTAACTGAATCAAAATATTCTACATTACCCTTATTAAATTTTTTTCTTATCTGTTCTACTTCTGCTCTTATTTTCTGAAGCATGCGTATGATACAAACTTTTGGGGAAGTCTTTCATCATTTCCTTTGTTTCTTTTAAGAGCTTTTCACTGCATGAGAGTAAAAATCTTGGAGCAAATGCATAATAGATTTTTCCATTATTAATGTTATGAAATTTTTCAGCGAGTTTATAAGATTCACTTATTTCGATGCTTGTTTCTGCTTTAAATGGTGGATAAAGTTCATTTTCATCAATCATACATTTACCAGAAAATGCCCGCATTCCTGAATTTGTCAGCTCTTCAAAAATAATCTCCTGGCAACGCAAAGTTCCCATATCAAGTACTGTTGTTGTTCCACCGAGTAATAATTCATTAATTCCAAGTTTTACAGAAGCTCTGAGAGAATTTATATCATGTGCATTTTCAAGCGGAAATATTTTATTCTTTAACCAATCAAGCAAAAGCATATCATCTGCTAAGCCGCGAAAAAGTGTTTGGCAAAGATGAATATGAGTCTGAATAAATCCGGGAACCATTGTAAGATTAGGATAATTATAAATTTCACCTTTATATTGATTAAAATTTATTTTTTCTTTTTCTGTAATTCTCACAATTTTATTTGAAATGATTTCAACTGCATGATTTCGCAGAATTCTATTTTCATTATCTGCAGTAACAATATGTTGTGGTATAATTAGTTTTTTTTCAGCCATCTTTACGATTCGTTTCATTAAGAATACTATCCATTATATCAAAAGCATAACGCAGGTGTGGTATCACAATTGATCCTCCCACTATTAATGCAACATTAAAGGTTTCGTACAATTCTTCCTTTGTTGCCCCTTCTTGTATAGCCCTATCGATGTGATAAAATATACAATCGTTGCAGCGCAATACCATTGATGAAGATAATCCTATCAATTCTTTTGTTTTTGCCGAAAGTGTGCCGTTTATATATGCTTTGTTATCGAGAGCAAAGAATTTTTTAAAATCTTTAAATCCTGAATTAAGAATTTTATCATTCATTTCCGTTCTGTATTTACGCGTTTCAGAAGTGCTTTTATTCATAAAGAATTCCTAAAAGATTATAAATTAAATTTATTTTTTTCGGGATCATACGATACTTCTAAATCATTAACATCAAAATCATCTTCATCATCCTCCCAATCATATCTTTTAGGAGGAGGATCAACTTTTCTAAAAATATAAGCTGCAACTAAACCAGTAATAGCTCCAAATAAATGCGATTCCCAGGAAATTCCTTTCATTCCCGGAAGAACTCCCCACACAAGCCCTCCGTACAAAAATGTGATTACTAATGCTAAAGCGATCGATTTATTATCTTTTCGGAAGATACCGCTAAAAAATAAAAAACTTACAAATCCGTAAATTAAACCACTTGCACCAATGTGATATACTTGTCTGGCGAATAACCAAACAAGCAGTCCAGTTAAAATGTAAACAAATACAAATAGTAAAGGACTTGCTTTGGGATAAAAGAAAAATATTATCCATCCTAATAAAATCAGCGGAAATGTATTTGAAATTAAATGTGAAAAATCACCATGAATTAGTGGTGCGGTAATGATTCCAAGTAAACCATAAGCATCTCTGGGCAGTATACCCATTCTGCTAAAACTTATATCGAGGAAAAATGCACTAAGATGGATTATCCAGAGAATTGCTGGGAAAATTATAGGTACAGCAAGGTTTTTAAGTATTTTTTTATTCTCCACTAAATCTGCCATCTGATTTTATTAAAATATTGTAATAATATTTGTCTAAATAAACATAATTTTTTAATTAGAACTTTTATTATTACATCAACAAATATAAATGATATAAACCATACAAATATAGCTTCCTATATTATCTTATATATTTATTTTTAGAAGGAGGTTAGATTTATAAACTATTTTTTTGTAAAGCGTTTAGCATTTTTATATTCATTTAAATATTTTCTAAATTACATTCTAAATTTAAATCTTAGAAATCTGTAAGATTGATTAAAAATAATAAACCTACACATAATTTAATTTATGTTATTCTAACCGGATTATTGAGTATTGTCATCGCTTATATGCTTTACTCTGATTTTCTTGGTGATGATACTTTTATACATATCGGATTTATAAAGGATTTAGCAAACAGCGGGGAATTCTCATTCGCTGGAACAAGAACTTATGGTTCTACTTCTCCATTGTGGGTAATAATGGGTGCTGTTCTCTCAAAAATATTTTTCTCACCGGAAGCAGCAATTAGATTGTTAAGTTTACTTTTTTCCTTCCTAACTATTTTTTTAGCACACAAAATACTAATTAACTTAAATCTAGCTCCCAAAATAATTTATATTTCTCTATTCTCACTGGCCCTCAATCCTTTTTTTCTGCGTTGGGCACTTACCGGAATGGAAGCCTCTTGCTCAATGAGTGTTGTTCTGCTAATCTATCTTCAATCAACAAATAAAAAGCATAATGCTCCTTACTTATTAGGAATTCTATTTACTCTTGCAATACTAATTCGTCCGGAGTTTTTAGGATTTTTTATCATATATGTTCTGTATCAATTTTTCCAGCCAAATTCTGAAAGAAAAAAACTTCTTATTGTTTTACCAATAACTATAATTTTTATTTCTGGCTGGATTTTCTTTACTTTTAACTACTTTGGAAGCATATTGCCAAACACGTATGAATCAAAAGCAGGTGGCAGCATTTTCGAATCCACATTTTTTCATTCAATTCGAAGTTTGAAACTACTTGCAGGTGGAAACCTCCCAGAGTTTATTATGATTGCTGTGCTCACTCTCTTAACCTTATATTCCATTTTCAAAAACAACTTAAAAATAGTAAAGGACGTAAAAGATTATTTAAAGTATCTAAATAAGAGTGGGTTAGTTTTACCAATATTATGGATAATCGGATTTTATTTCTTTTATATCACTAAAGATGTAATTATAATATCCAGATATTCATTAATGTTAGTACCCTTTTTAATTATTCTTACGGCTTTTACAATTAAATATTTTTCGAAGCGAATCAGCCATAAATCATTAACTTTTTTATTGATTATCTATTTCACTTTCTCTCTGTTAGGAAATGGTTATGTAACACTTAGAATTGTTAAACCTGCAAGTGATGAATTTGTTACTGGATTCCAGACAACGTATAAAAAATTAGCGCATATTATCCACGAGGATTCAGAAAATAATTCTACATCTGTTGCATTAACTGATGTGGGAATAATCGGTTGCTATTCGGGTTCAAAGGTATATGATTTTGCCGGACTGGTTGATAGATCACGATTTGATTATGAAAGTAGCTCTGAATATTTTATAGCAAAAAAACCTGATTATCTTATCCTACGTGAGGATTATCGCTTTGAGGAAATCCTTCCAGTCGGAATTGAATACGAAATTCTATTCAATAAAAAGATAGCAGGATTTGGGATAAATCATGCAGCTCCAAGATTTATTACTTTATATAAGATTTATTGGTGAGAACAAGTAGCAGCAAATATAAATGAGCTTTATTTTGAAAAAAGTGATTAAGAAATAAGTGATATGAGCATACCCAGAGTATGATCCGAAAAATTAAGGCAGCTGTAAAGATTTATTAATTATTTACATTTAGTCCTGATTTCTTAACTGCTTTTGTTACATTTTTGTGATAAATTTCTCATAAAAGTATTATACTTTTATAACCAAAATTCCAAATTTATTCACTCACTAAATACAAATGATATGAGCCGTAATAATTTAAATTATTTGAAGTTACTAGTTTTTACATTTTTTTTAATCGTTGTCTTTCCATTGCAGCAAATTTACGGAGGGGCATGGCCTCAAAAGAAAGGATCAGGCTATTACAAACTAGATTTTAGATATTTAGGAAGCAGTAAAACTTATAATTCTGATGGTATCAAAATTTCAATTCCGGAATTGCAGGATGTGACACTTGGGTTTTTTGGATCTTACGGAATTACTGAAAGACTAACTGGGTTTATTGGGTTTGCAGGTTATAAATCTGTAAAAATTGATACTCCCTCAAATGCAATAAATTTTGATAATGAAGTTTCCGGTTTTGGTGATATCAATGTTGGATTAAAATACGGTCTAGGTAAAATTGGAAAAACTTATTTTAGCACAAAAATTATACTGGGCTTACCAACCGGAAAATCAGATATTGATAGCAGCTTGTGGATTGGCAGCGGTGATTTTAACCAGGTAATTGGCCTGGAAGCAGGATATTCTTTTTATCCTGCCCCCTTTTATTTAAATGGAGGGGTAACATTTAATAATCGCACTCAGGGTTTTGCTGATGAATTTGTTTATGCAATTGAAGGTGGATACAAAATAATAAAAGACTTAACATTAATTATGCGATTCCACCATCAAATCTCACTGAAAAATGGTGACTCAAATGTAACTGGCGGATTGTACACTTATGAAAACAACCAGCAATTTTTTGCTTACAGTGCTGAGTTAATTTATAAAGTAACAAAAAACTTTGGAATTAAAGGTTACTATGAAAGCGGCGGAAAAGGTAAAAATATAATTTCCACTCCTGTTATTAGTGCAGGAATATTTTTAACACATTAAAAAAGCCGGCTTGGATTTTAGCCGGCTTAATAAAATATTAATTCAATTACTTAGAACCTAATTGATTTAATGCTCCTTTTATTCTTTCATGCTGATTTTCAGGAGCCATATCTAAAGCTTTTGTATAAAATTCAATTGCTAATTTATTTTCTCCCTTATTCATATAACCTTCACCTAAGCTATCATAAACATTCCACGAATCTGGATTCATTTCAACATTCTTTTTGAAAATTTCAATAGCTTCATCAGTTTTACCAGCAAATAAGAACTGGTAACCAAGTGCATTTACATCATTCTCATTTGCATTTTCAAATGCTTCTACTTTTAATTGATTAGCCTCATCATTTCTGCCAAGTTCATCAAGTATGACAGCTTTTGTAAAAGTATTTGTAACGTTTTTATTAATCTGAATTGACCTGTCAGCCCACTCTAATCCTTGTTCAAGCATCACATTATTTTGATAACAATAATTAGCTGCCTGGTTCCAACCCTGCCAGAAAAATCCCGGTAAAGATGTAAGCTGTTGATTAATATCTTCAACAACAAGTTTGTTTAAATCAATTTCTATTGTAAATGGAACTTTTAATTTTTCCCATCTTAAAACAGCAGTGGTTGAATTAGGTGTAACTTCATCAAATGAAAAAGTTAATAATTCTGTAAAATCAGTGGCCTTAGGGGCTGCAGAAAATCTCATTAGGTCATTTTCCTCTTTATAGAAAAAACTTCCCCATGCACGGAAATCTTTGTTTAAAATAATTTCCCACTGATTCTCCGTTGGAATCATATGCAAACCATAAGTTCCTGCAGGTACATTTTTTCCATCAATTTTTACTGTATGTGAAAATGATATAGTAGTGTTCTCATTAGCTCCTGCTCTCCAAACTCCATTATAGGGAACCAGAGCACCCCAAATTTCTCTTCCATTTACTAAAGGTCTGTGATAATCAATTGTGATATCCACAACACCAATTCTTTGTGAGACTGTTGCATGCTGGCTAACTCTTGGCAAAGTTATACCCTGCTGAGCAATCAAAGAAAATGAAAAAAGGAAAATCAGCACAGCTGTTCCCCAAAACAGATAGTTTCTGTTGTACATTTTTACCTCCGAATTAGTTTAATAATAATATCGGGATGAATTTAAGAAAGGAAATTTTTAAAAATAATTTTTTATGACTATCGGAAAAATGAATTGATGTGACGTAGCTGCTAAGGGTAATTGATAATTCTAATTTTATTTTTCATAATCAATGATGCTTTGCTGTATCCTGCTTGTTAAGCTGTGCGGTGCAATTCTTCCACAGTGGCCATTTCCAAGTGTATCAGGTATGCATAAACGAAAACACCATGCTGATCGATTGTGAGTAAGCGGACATCCCAAGTAAGTGTATTCTCTAAGTCCCTGAGATGTTTTTATTTTCCTTATAACTAATGCCATTTTTTTCTACTTTAGTTAGAAAAAATCTATATATAAAACTAACTTTGTTATTTATAACTTCCAATTATTGATCAATTATAAGATTGAAAAATAATTGAATAAGACAAAAAAAATAATTTAGTGAATAAAAAAAGCCCCAGAAAGTCTCGGGGCTTCTACAAATCATATATAAATATGTATTTTAATCGTTCAATTCTTTAACAGTGAATGGATAAAATTCTTTAGATGTAACCCTCTGGCTTGCTTCATCAAAAACAACACAAAGTTTGTATTCAACTTCATATTCAACCTTATCAACTGATTCTATCGTAGCATCCTTTTTACCAACAGTCTGGGTAACGTATTCAATTCTTTTTTCAATCATTTTACCAGTTGTTTGCGGTTGTTTCATTTTTGGCTGTTTCAGTTTTAAGCTATCCACAGGAACTTTTGTTTTCTGTCCTGGATCATAATTTTGCTGTTTTCCAGTAGTTCCTGGTTCTTTATACAGCGAGCCTGTAGCAGCATCATATTCTTCCTTTGTAACTTTTTTACTGCCCAAATAATATACGGGAACTTTTTTAGTAATGGTTTGACCCGCTTTAAAATTATTATAGAGAACGTAGTAATCTTCAGTTTTTTCTTCATCATAAACCCAGGTAACGTACAATTCTTCTTTGTTTGTTTTAAGTTCCTTAGGTGCCAACCAACGGCTTTCTTCATTTTTGGTATCAACGGTGTCCACGTTTACTGCTCTCAATGGATCTTCAGAAGTAACTTCAACATCTACAAGTTCGTTTATTCCTCTTAAGATTGAACCCGGTTTACCTAAAATACCTTCAACTTCTTCATACGTCATTCCTACACCAACTTCTACAACTTCTTCTTTTGGTTTTTCGCCGCAGGAAAACATCATGAATGTAATTGCTAATATGAACGCTAATTTAACTAGTCTCATGGCTTATGTGCCTCCTTATATAATTGATAATTCTTTGTAATGAAGTAATTTTAAACTTTTGCTATAATATTTCAAATGCAAATGTGCAGTGTAAAAATACACTATTTTTGTTCAATTTTCTTAAAAATTGGGCTCTCTAATTTAGGATTTTTAGCTTTAATAAGTGGAATTTGTCGGTGCTCTTTTATAGATAAACGATAAAGTGCATAACGAAAATCCTGCTCAAAATATTCACTGATCAATTCAGAATCATAATTACTTAATCCATTTTCACAAAAAGAATTTTGCAGTGAATCATCAGCATTACACCAATAATTCCAATGCAAATAAACTCCATCTTTGTATTGATTAAAAAGAATCTGTTCGACGTAACTTTTTTCATCAGTAAGAAGAGAAATTTGCGCAGCATTCTTTCCCCAAATGTGAAACATATTTGGATTATGAGTTAACACAATTGATTTCTCAGGTAGAATTTCAGCAAATTTTTCAGCATAAAGATGATCGGCTCTTGCACCCCATGCCTCCTGAGTTTCTGCGCGAACCTGCGGGAGAAATTTAAAAAATGAAATGATAATTATTACTGCTATGATTGAATTGATATAAATATTATTTTTTTCGTTAAATCTAAATAAAGTTTGCAACCGATGAATTCCAAATCCTGCCAGAACAGTTAAAGGTATGTACGAAATTAATGAATACCTGACATCAGCCCCATAACCATAGCTACCAGCGTAAAAGAAAAGGAATATTCCCCAAAAACATAAAAACCAAATCAACAGTAGGAATTTTTCCTTAATGTATGTTTTAGAGAAAAGGCTAATAATAAATAGAATAGTGAACAAGAGTGGAAACTTCAAATTATCAAAATAAAATAAAAAGTTAACAGAAAAATTATGAACAAAGTAATCAAAACTTATCTTTGCACCAGTTGTTCCCCATCCTTCGCCGCTAGTAGTGAATAAGTGTAAAATAAATCCAAAAGAAAGGGCAAGGAAAAGTAATCCGTATGAGTAAAATCTTTTCTCTTTAAATTCGCCGCGCTTAAACATTAATATTCCCAACAATGCAATAACAATAATTAATAATGATTCAGGTCTGAATTGCACGGCAAAACTTGCTAAAACTGTTGTAAAGAATAATGAGCCTTTTGAATTCTCTTTCAGAAAGATAATTAGTGAAAGAATAAATAATGCACTAAATAATGCTGTTGAAGGCTCTGCAGCTGCAGTGCTGAACCACAATAGGTTTTGAGGTATAAGTGTATAAATTAACGCAGAAAAAATCCCGATTAAATAATTACTAAACATTAAATAGGCAATAAGGAAAACAATAAAGATAGAAAATCCGAATAACAAATTGTTAAGAATAAACGCTGCTGTTTCGCTAACACCAAATATCCTATAAACAATACTCAGCAGGTAAGGATATGCATATGGTTGTTTATTATAAAATCCTTCATAGCAATTATAAACACCATAAATTGTACCACCATTGTTGCATAGTTGTGCTTTTTGCAATAACGCTAAGTTTTGTCCTACGTTTTCGTATATATCTTCATCGTAATAAATTCTGTGGGTTCTTGGTGCAACAAAGCTCGTAAGAAATATTCCAGCGAATGAAATACCAATCAAAAGAAAAATAATTTTACGAGGAATAAAACTTATAATTTTTTTTAAATATGGAAGAAGTAGAATAAAACCGATGATGATAAAAATCAGATTAATTTCTAGAAAATAGAAATGCGAATTGACCAGAAATTTTTTTACTTCTGATATGTTAAATACATAAAAACATAATGCGATTAGCAAAATATATACTATATATCCTGCAGTAATTAATGCCGGAATGATTTTAGTTTTTGTAGTACTGTTCATTACTAATTAAAATAATAATTTTTTTTATTGTGTTACAATAAAATCGCCAATAATTAAATACTTTATCCCGGTTGTTAAAAATGTTTTTATTGCGTCATTAGGAGAGCAAACAAGAGGTTCACCATGAATGTTAAAACTCGTATTTAGTACAACTCCTTTACCCGTTAATAATTTTATCTCTTTTAACAAACTTACATATTTTGAATTATTTTCAGCCAAGATTTGTGGGCGGCAAGAGCCATCAATATTTATTACAGCAATTAAATCATTCCTGAATTCTTCTTTAACATCATAAGCCATCGTCATGTAATAATCTGGGAAACCCTTATAATCTGCAAGTAAAACTGATGCATCCTCTTCTAATATTGTTGGACAAAACGGTTGATACCATACACGCTTTTTCAGTCTAAGATTCAATTCATCTTTAATATTTGCACTATTTGGTAACGCCAAAATACTTCTTGAGCCGAGTGCACGCGGACCATATTCCATCCTATCCTGGAACCACAGGATAATATTTCCTTTAGAAATGATTTCTGCAGTTTCTTTGGCTACATTTTTTGATTTTTTGAAACTAAGATTTACATCATTTAAAGCATTCTCAATTTCTTCTTCGGGATACTGCAAGCCAAAAGCGACTGAATTAAATTTATATTGTGAAACATCGTTAAGCTTATAGTTGCGGTACATAGCAGCACCAAGCGCTAAACCACCATCACCCATATGTGGAAAAACAAAGCAACCATCGCATCCAGGTAAATTTCTGATTTGCATATTAACTTTAACATTTGAGGCTACTCCACCCGAAAGTGCTATTTTATTAATACCTGTTTCTTTAATTGCGTTCTTGATTAAAATTAAAATGTGATGTTCTAATGTTTTTTGTGCCATATTCGCAAACTGTTCAGAGGGAAAACGCCATAAAATCTTTTTCAATTCATTATACATTTCCAAACTGCTGTACTTCGCTTTAATGTTTAAAGCTTCAACTTTGAAATAATCCAGCATCGGGTTTTCATCATCGGAAATAGGATACGCATAATCTGCAAGAGCCATAACTTTTCCTTCATCTTCAAGCTCACGCATATTCATTAAATTTGTAACATGTTCAAAAAATATCCCAAAAGAGTCCTTAGCAGAAATCGTTGAGATGTTTTTAAGTTTATTATCTTTGAAAATATTCACAGTTCCCGAAACACCATCACCTAGTCCGTCAAGTGTTATTGTTAAACACTCATCAAAGCCGCTGCAAAAAGCTGCTGCAGCAACATGGCAAATGTGATGATCAACTATACTTAGTTTAAAATTTCTAAATCCAATTTTTTTTAATTCTTTGCTGACTAGTTTTTTACTTATAAAAGATGATAAGTAATTAGGTTTTAATTCAGTGAGTTTATATTTGAATTTTTTCTTCTGAAAATTGAAAAATGTTAAATCTTTTTTTCTTCTTCTAAGAGCGTAATATTCTTCTTTTGTTGAGGGTACAATTCTTGCGAGTGTTTTTGCAGGATCAGAAGTTGAAACCGCAATTTCTTGTATATCTGTGGATTGTATATTTAAATAATTAAGACAAGCTTCAATTGATTTATAAGGAAATTTAATTTCTAATTTTCTTCTTGTTAATCTTTCTTCATTTATGGCTACTAAAATCTCACCATCTTTAATGATTGCGGCCCCCGAATCGTGACCATCCCAAATGCCAAGAATATACATTTACTTTACCTTTTTAGCCCTCGTAAAAAATAAATATTTAACAAAAGAGTAAACATAGCGGAAGGATACTTTTCTTAAACTAATGTTTGATTCTCCAAAAAATCTTCTTCTTTCATGTGAAGGAACTTCAGCCATTCGGTAACCAAGCTTTAGTGTTTTAATTATCATTTCCTGTTCAATGGTGGTAATTCTTTCTTTCAAATCTAATTTTCTAAGCACCTCAGTTTTTATTGCACGAAAACCATTCTGGCTTTCACTTAACCTAATTTTAAATTTCCAGTTAATACAAGCCGTAATAAATGAACTTCCCATTAATCTAAAAGTTTCATCAAATGTACCATGTAATTCGTCCGAGCCGCCAAGAAGTCTTGATGCAGATACATGATCAGCGGTATCATTAAGTATTGGTTCTACAAGTTTTGGAATGTCTTCTGGAATATGAGATCCATCCGCATCAATAAAAACTGTTATTCTGTTTCTTATATGTTCAATTGATCCGCAGAGCGCGTTACCTTTACCGATGGGTGGAATATTTATCACTCTTGCACCGGCAGCTTTTGCATTTTCAGCGGTTTTATCAGTAGAATTTCCATCAATCACAAGAACATCATTAGAATATGGCTGTACAGACTTTACAATATCAGCAATAGTTCCCTCTTCATTTTTTGCAGGAATCACAATAGATATTTCATTTACAGGAATTATCATTACTTATTCTTTTCAAAAATTATAACAGGTTTCATTATTTATATCAGTTTCTATCAAATTAACAAAATCAAAAATAAAATAAATATTATTCTATGGCTAACATCCTGCAACTTTAAAAAATTACTTAAATTTTTAATAAGCTTCCCAAAATACTTTGATAAGCTTCACAGGGTGTCCAGCAATTCGGGCAATTCTTTTTCATCTATCTGATCACGTAGTTCTTTCACTATTTTTTCTTTTAATAAATCTTCCAGGTTAAAATTGAAATCCTTTATATTTCCAATTTTTTTATCCCAAATACTGCAGGGAAATATGTTTCCATAAGGATCAAGAAACACCGATGAAGCTAATGATTTACAATCCAATGGAGTTTCATGATTGGAAATATATTTTTTTGCATAGTTGAGATATTTATTTTCAAGATTATTAATGGGATTAAAAATTTTCTTCTTTCTTAATCTAAATGCTTCAACTTCTTCAATAAATTTTTCTTTTTCATTGCTAACACCAATATCAAATTCATTATTATTATAGTAATGCCCTGAAGTGTGAGCAATATTCATGTGAAAATCTTCATATTTAACATTTGGAAATTCTTTTTGAACCGCTAAAACTGTTTCATGAAATTTACCCAAATTCAATTTTGAAAGGGTAAAACCAAAAAATATTTTAAAGTTATTGCTTTCGTACTTTCGCAATTCATCATAAGCTTCCATTGTTGATTTCCAGTTTCCTTCAATTCCACGAACATGATCATGTAGATCAGCAGGACCATCTATACTTATGGTTATTGTAAATTTGTTGGGAAGCGGTTTTAAATTTAATATTTCTATAATCCTGCTAACTGTTAAATCGGCAACAATGCTGTTTGTAGGAATGTGCAGATGATATAAATTCTTACAATTTTGTAATATTGAATGGATTATTTCAATAATATCCTTTCTTAAAAATACTTCGCCGCCGGTAACATCAATCCACGAAAATTTATTTGAACGCTTAAAAAAAGATTTCCATTCATCAATATTTAGCTCATTCGTACTTTTAATTTTCCAAATATCGCAGCTAAGACATTTCGAGTTGCACTTATATGTTAAGCAAAAATTCAGTTTATAAGGAAATTTCAGATCTTTAAAATTAGATGCTAAAATCTGCTTAGTTAGTAATATTTTATCTTTCATAGATTATTATTGAAAACAATTCAATTTCAAATATTAAATAATGGGTTAAATTTGGCTTGTAGTTTAACCATAAAATAATACTTTACAAAAGTAAATTAGTGTTGATTTATCAAAGTTTTGTTATATTTTTACCTGTAGGATATGTTTAAATTGAATCTGTAATGAATGGTTTACTACCTTTCCCGAAAGATTTATGTATTCAAATGAAACATAAAAAAAAGAAATTTTACTGGACAATTGAATTAGAAAAAACTATATTTCACATCAAATTTAATTGCGCAGAGAAGAATAAAGACAAAGACCTTATTGGTCTTTGCGTTAATAGTGCAAGTTTTAATCAACTTAATTTTCCATAACCGGAGGAGATAGAATATGAAGAAATCCTTTTACTTGTTTTCACTAGTAACCATAGGTGTTTTCCTGATCTTTTTATATGC
Organism: uncultured Ignavibacteriales bacterium; assembly: GCA_963714405.1. Classification (GTDB taxonomy): domain Bacteria; phylum Bacteroidota; class Ignavibacteria; order Ignavibacteriales; family Ignavibacteriaceae; genus JAZGGS01. The sequence continues at coordinate 667,810 of CAVQOH010000006.1, forward strand.
AGGGTGTTCCGAGGAAAATAGCCCAGTGGCTACAACTACAGTAGCTACAACAGTAGCAACAACAACATCGGTTTCCACAACAGCCACAATATCAGGTGTAGGGTCCTTACCTCCTGGAGTGGCCGGAGCAATTGGAAATACACGTGTTGCTCTTTATATAAGTGTTGATGATTGGAATTTTGATAGAACCTTTGCTTTTACTGCTTGCGATGGTAGCGGTAACTATACTATAAGCAATACAACACCTGGTGTTTATTATATGGATGCCTGGAAAGACAATGATAATAACAGGGTATGGGGATCTTCAGGTGATTATGTTTGGGTTAATGGAAGTGGTGTCTATCCAAACTATACACTTGCTCCATTACAGTTTCCTGCAGGACAACTACAACAGTTAATTTTGAGGTATTTCTTGTTCCGTAATTTATTCAGATAAAATATTATATTACTAATCCTCTCATATTCTGAGAGGATTAGTTTTTTAAACCATTTACTTAATAGTACCATTCAATTTAGATATTTAAACTTCAGATATTTCCTCATGCTCACTTGGCGGGAACTACCTGGAATCCTAACTGCTTATAAAATTCCAGAACATTCCAGTATGTATGTTCCTCAGTATATTTTTCCCTCTCTTACTACTTGAAATTGCAAATCCGGAATACATTTATGCTTTTACCGGTTGAAGGCATTCTTCCCAAAGGACCAGAATTCGTTCCCTTCTGTGTCCAGTATGAGTAAATCATATCATCTTTAACAAAAAATGAATCTATTTTTAATTTAAAATCAGGAAATGATCTTGCATTAGATTCTATATTATACATTAAAACTTCAATTCCCTTAAGCCCAACAGGGAATAAAGGTGAATAAAGAACATAAGCAGAATCTAAAATTTCCTTAGCAGTTTCCGTATCTGCTTTGTTGTACATTGTTTCTACTTTATCACAAAATATTTTTGCTTCTTCCTGTGTGATTGAATTTTGCTGCTGGCAGCTTGAAATTAATATTAGCAGTGTTAAAATGAAAATAACAGTAATTATTTTTTTCATTAATCTCTCCTCTCCAAAGTGATTGAATAATTAGTAATAAACTTAAATTATTTAATTAGAACCATTTTCTTTGTTTCTGAATAATAACCAGCTCTCAGTTGATAGAAATATATCCCACTTGGTAATCCATTCGCATCAAATTCAATTTCATAATTACCTGCAGGAACTTCCTTGCTGATTAAAGTAGCAACATTTTTTCCTAATACATCATATACATTTAATGTAATAAAACTTACGTCAGGAATTTGATAATTTATTGTTGTAATTGGGTTAAAGGGATTTGGGTAATTTTGATTTAGCACATATTGTACCGGTAAAATTAAATCATCATTTTCAGTACTAGCTATTCCTTCTGGAAGAAGTGCCAATCCTGTAATATTCTGGTAACCTATTGATCCTATTAGAGTACCGGCGCCGCTTATTAAATTAATTTTTATTAATTCACCAATTTCAGTTGCAGAACCAATTGCACAATACAAATTACCATTTTCGTCAAATGCAAGCGAGTTATGCCGTGTAGGATGAAAACCTGTATTTCCAGTCAGCTCGCTAAACCCTGTGTTAACATCTACTTTATAAATTTTATCGTTCGTTCTGCCAAATCCAACAGGAGTGCAGACATACAGTTCATTTGTTGCTAAATTAAAAGCCATTCCGGAGATCGAAAGATGTGAATCAGAAATTAGCGAATGGTTGCCTGTTGAAAGATTTATCAAATAAAATTTTCCACTCTCCAATGCGCCATATAGCATTCCTGAGTTATTAAATGCAATAGCTTCAATATCGCCAATATTTATTGTTTGAATCTCGGACACTACACCACTAGTTGCATCAATCCAGAAAAGCTTTGTTTCAAATTCATTTGAAGTTACACCATATAATCTTGAATCTACTGGATTTATAGAAATTCCTTTTAAATCATCTCTGAAAGCGGAGCCAATTAATGAACCAGTACCCGATGTTTTGTTTAGTGAAATTATCTTCCCATCACCGGTTGCCCCGGAATATCCATAAAGAAGATTTTCTGTTACAGTTGTAATTATATAACCCCTGCCCAGCATTGTAAAACCTGTAAAATTAGGATCATTACTTTCGACGGGATATTGTTCTTCAAAATAACCTGTATCTGGTGGTGTAAATACAAAATCGAGCATAATACTTTCATTAGTATTTAATGTTATAGGGAATGCAGGAGAATTCGTTAATTGAAAAGGACCTACAGAAGCAGGAATATTATTTATTTCCAATGGATCTTCGCCTATGCTTGAGATAGTTGCAGTAAAAGTATGGCTTGTATTTCCAACTTGAACATTATTAAAATTTATTACGGGAGTTGCAGTATGTGCTACTACTCCCTGCAAAGCAGCCATTCTGATTTCACCAATCCATGTTCCCCACAAATCAGTTCCTGCAGCATATTCGGTGTGCATCCAAACATTACCGGTAACGGGATCTAGAAATATTCCCTGGTAATCTCCCCAACGATTTCTCCCTCCGCCAAAAGTAACAACATAGTTCCCCAATCCTTCTTTTAAGAGCAAAACTTCCATTAATAGTATTTGGAGGATCAGTAGCAAGACGCGAAGCATAATAAGCACCCATGTATTCATTATCTGCTGACCTGCCAAATCCAAAAGCAACATTATTACTAAAATCTACTGCTATCGTTGCGTAAACATAGTATCTTCCAGCAGATCCAAAAAAGATATCATCTGCAGCAGTATTAGAATTCACATCAATTTTAACATACCTTAGTGCAGAATAATTCGTTGCTGCAGGATTTCTTACTGTGTGTACTATGTATAAAAAATTGTTCTTAAATATTGGTTCATATAAAATATCTGCACCACCGTTATCAATCGGTGGAGTACCACCTCCAAGCTGGTTTGTTTCCGGCGGGGTCGAATAATAAGTAACGGCAACATTTACAGCACTAATTGATGGAGAACCAATTGGATCATTAATCTTAAATACAGTCATCGTATTTCCACCACCATTATCTGCAAACACAAAGAAAGCCTGTGATGGAACTATTGTAATGATGAACTGGTCTTATTCCAAAAGTATCAAAACCGGTTGGCGTTTCAATTTCCCAAAAATCTGTCCAAGTAATTGAGCCTGCATTATTTAAATAAAGCTGAGCTTTAGGAATAATTCTGATTTTTGTATAATCATAAAAACCGGAATATGTGAAGAAATTTCCAGTGATGTATATTGCATCTTCATCAAACCCAACTCCTTCGTAATCTCCAAAACTATTAGTAGAAGCTGAACCGTTCTGATCGGACGGGGTTGCCCAGTTATACCAAATACCCAAAGGATTTGAATCATCAGAAACCGAAATCGTCCAATAGGATTCCTGTATGGTTTCATTAACTGTCAGCCAAACCATAACCCATCTGTTTGAATAATGATCATACAGAATTTTAGGATCTGTAACAACGGAAGGATTATTAACAATTGATGAAACCCAGCTATCAGCATTGATGTTTTTTATCAGATTACCACTTTTTCCCCAAATTGCAAATTGCCCGTTATCTACAGCTATGATGTGATCAGGACCTGCTGCTAAATCTGGATCAGGAGGAATGTATCCACCCATCTGGAATCCCTGAAAATCCTGAACCAGTATTGGCTGACTCTCTGTTGTTTGTTTTTCAATATCCGATCTATCTTCAACGTACACAGATTCATCAAATTCTGTAGATTCTTTATAATCTATATAATAAGGTTCTTGAATAAATTTTGTGTTAATGCTAAGTGTTTTTCTAATAAAGGAATCTCCTTGCGTAAAATTATCCGTTGATAAAATTACACCTGCTGAAATAGTTCCCGTTGCAGGACCTTGTGCTACTTGTGCAAATGCGGATAGTGAAATAATAAAAAAACATAATGTTACTAAATTTAAAAGCAATTTCATTTTTTTCTCAATAATTTTTTTCTTAGTCATCTCTAAAATAACCAATTATAAAATATGTTAACAAAATGATGTAATAGAAATCAACTTACTAATGATCTACTCTAAAATCCAAAAAACGTTATTATCCAATTGATTTTTTAACATACAACATTGATAATTTACTTAACATTATATATTTCTATATATATTTTCCCAAATAATACTATTATCCCTTGCATCTTTCGTGCATTTTTGTAGATTTATATTGGAACAGCAAGGAGAAATTGAAATGAAAGACAATTATCTATGCCCGCACTGCCGCGGTCATCTCAATACCGGCGATAATATAATTTTTTCTTCAAGAACACCGAAGGGTGGATTGGGAATGATTCTTCTACATCCTGCTTTAGGAGAATATTCCGTTACTACGCATCCTCTGTTTGATTATGCTCAGGGTGAAAAACTTCAATTTTATTGTCCGATATGCCATAAAGAACTTGCTTCAGATTTACACGAAAATTTGGCTAAAATTCTACTGGTTGATGAAAACGGAACTGAGTTTCAGATAATATTTTCTAAAGTTGCCGGGGAAAAAAGTACATTTAAGATTATTGGAGATAATGTAGAGGTTTTTGGAGAACATTCAGGGAATTACCTGGATTTAATTGGGATGATGTAAAAAATCATCCAGTTATTATTTAGCAAATTAGATTTAGCTTAATAAGCTGAATTATGGAATTTGTTCTGTTGCTATGTTTTCTGTTTTAAATATTTTCCACTCATTACCAGATTTTTTCATATGATGAATTCCCTCAGCCCTCATATTAGCAAATCCAATGCCCTGTAAAGCTCTAGTTGTTTGTATATAATGAACTTTGGCTTCATTACCTTTAATTTCAATTACTTCTGCCATTTCCAAAACATACTCCAAATCATAGTTTGCAAAAACATAATCCATTCCCTGCGTAGTAGAGTTACGCTGGGGGCTATCTTTGTGAATGGTTGCAAGCACTCGCTCCGCATCTTCATCGGAGGTAGCACTAAGATTTTCATTAATAACTGAGAGAATTTCTTCCGCAATTTTCTTATCTATATTATCCTGGAAATTAATTTTTGTTTCATTTGGTTGTATTGTTGTTACAATATTTTTCTCTTCAACAGTTGTTGTTTCAGTATTGTGTTTTATTTCTCTCTTTTTTTCACAACCAGTTAGAACAAAGAATGATAAAATAATTATAACAATAATTTTAAGTGTATTTTTCGTATTTAATTTCATCTTTTATTCCGATAATATTTTCTGCAAATCATTTTCATTTATATTTAATAATCCGCTTGGGATTAATCTTGGAGTTAAAGTTCTCCAGTTTTCATTTTTATTAAAAACTTCCCTGAACATTGGTAAAGCACCATCTAAATCTCCATTGTTAACAAGAGTAACAGCATGCCAAAATTTCATTTCCTCATTATCCGGGAACATTTCTTCAGCAGCCATATATTCTCGCATAGCAAGTTCCATATCTCCATGCTCAACGGCAAGATCGCCGCTGTTCATATGTTCATAAGCACGATGAACTTTTAACAATCTTTTAAGTTCCATTATTGGTTCTGGATTATCATCAACTCTTAAATCGATCATTCTGTCTTTCCAAAGTTCACCTGTTGCATTTCCTCTAACGATTAAAAGACATGCAGACTGCTTTCCCCGGATATCTCCTCCTGCATTCTCTCCAGCCTCTAATGATGCAATCATTCGTTCTGCAAGACGTCCGGTGGTATTTTCAAATGCTTCGCTCATTGCACTCCAAACTTTATTATTAAGCATTAAATTTGCCTGAACAGAATAATTTTCTCCAACTATATGACCTGCCCCAGAGATACAATTTTTACCCGTGTAAGCTTTAACATTCCCGTTAACATCCAGAACTGCAAGCTGGCGAACATCTCTTCCATCATCCTCAAAAATTAATTTATCGAGTACATCTTCAGCACTCATACCATTCTTCATCAACTCAATTCCATCGGGCCCAAAAGCAGGATTTACAAATGATTGTGTGGCTACCACGCCAACTCCAGCTTCACCCCACGCTACTATTGTACCAACTGAAAACCAGTGTGATTGAACAGCTACACCCATTTCACCTGTTACAGGATCTCTTGCAACAATTGAGTATGTATGCACAAGCGGATTTTCAGAATATATTCCTTGTGTATAAACCGGCTCACTAAAAGTGATAACTAATAATATGAATATTGGTAAACTTACTTTTTTCAGATTCATAATTAATCCTTTTTAATTTAATGCTAAGATAATCAACAATTCATTTTTCTCAAATATCATTTATGTACGTTAATTGAATAAGCTTGTTATTAACTGAATATAAAATTATTTTTGAGCATAAATGAAAGCGGAAATGGAAAGAAGAATTAATTTTATCTGCAATAATGAAGAAATTTGTGCAGATGTTCATCCCGGTAGAACTCTTCTTGATTTTTTACGCGATAACCTGGTATTAAAAGGCACTAAGGAAGGCTGCCGTGAAGGTGATTGTGGAGCTTGTACTGTGCTTATCGGCAGTCTATCAAATAAAGAACTAACCTATAAATCCGTAAACTCCTGCCTCTTTCCAGCAAATGATGTTAATGGAAAACATGTTGTAACCATCGAAGGATTGAATAAACAGAATAATTCTACCATACAGAATGCTTTTATTGATGAAGGAGCAACGCAGTGTGGATTTTGCACACCTGGTTTTATTGTTTCTTTAACCGGTTATTTTTTATCTCATTCTGATTATACTTTAAATGAGGCCGTTAACTCAATGGACGGAAATATTTGCAGGTGTACAGGTCACGTTTCAATTATTCGGGCAGTTGGAAAAGTATTAGCTAAATTAAAATCACAAAAAATTTCTTCAGAAAAACATATTAAATATTTAATATCTGAAGGAATAATACCGGACTACTTTGATAAGATAAAAGCGAGGTTGACAACATTACAAAAGATGTTAAATACAAAAAGTAAAATTATTGGAAATGCTAAGTTCAATATTTCAGGCGGGACCGATCTTTATGTTCAAAAGTGGGATGAAATTTATAAATCAAAAATAAATTTTCTTTCATCATCTTCAATACCTTCAAATATAGTAATAAAAGATGGCGAGTGTATCATTGGCGCAAATGCCACAGTTTCTGATGTAATGGAATCAAATGTTATAAATGATATTCTTCCACATTTAAAAAAGAGCTTGCTGCTATTTGGTTCTTTACCAATAAGAAATAGAGCAACGGTAGGTGGAAATATAGTAAACGCATCGCCAATAGCTGATTTAACAATCATTTTGCTAGCACTTAATGCTGAACTTAGTATAAAAAATGGTAAAACATTTAGAAAGGTAAAGCTTAACAAATTTTACAAAGGTTATAAAAAAATAAACTTGAAGAAAAATGAATTTTTATATAGTATAAAATTCAAATTGCCTGCCGGAAAATTCTATTTTAATTTTGAAAAAGTATCCCAAAGAACCTACCTGGATATTGCGAGTGTTAATTCATCATTTTATATTAAAACTACTTATAAAAAGATAGATGAAATTCATTTATCAGCAGGTGGTGTTGCGCCCATTCCACTTTACTTAAGAAATGCCTGTAGTTTTTTATTAGGGGAAGAAATAAACAGCAACAGTGTTTTAAAAGCTTGTAAGATTATTAATACTGAAATCTCTCCAATTAGTGATGTAAGAGGCTCAGCAGTATACAAAAGATTACTTTTAAGACAATTGCTAATTGCTCACTTTATAAAACTCTTTCCTGAAAAAATTAAATTGAGTATGATAAAGTGAAGAATACAGATATTATAAATCATGTAAGAGGCGAATCTCTTTTTGTCGATGATATTAATCCACCCGAAGGTATTTTATTTGCTTCTGTATTATATTCAAAAATAGCGCATGGAAAAATTTTAAACGTAAACAAAAATAATGCAAAGAAACTTGATGGCGTAAAAATTGTTTTAACTGCAGAAGATATACCTGGAAAGAATCAAATTGGCGGAATGATTGAAGATGAAGAATTGCTTGCATCCAAAAAAGTTGAATTTATCGGGCAGCCTGTTGCACTTGTGGTTGCAGAGAAAAAAAGTATCGCAAATAAAGCAAAAAGCAAAATTAAAATTGAATATAAAGAGCTTCCTGCAATTACTGATCCGCGTGAAGCTTTTAAAAAAGGCAATCTAATTACCGCACCGCGTACATTCTCACTAGGTGATACGAATAAGAACTGGAAAAATTGTGATTATATAATCGATGGTAAAGCAGAATCGGGAGCACAGGAACATCTATATCTTGAAACGCAGGGAGCTTTTGCTTTTCCTACAGAATCCGGTGGTATAAAAATTATTTCTTCAACTCAATCGCCTACAACTGTTCAAAAAACGGCATCAAGAATTCTTGATCTTCCCATGAATAAAATTGAAGTGGATGTGTTGCGTATTGGCGGTGGTTTTGGTGGAAAAGAAGATCAGGCGAATTGCTGGGCAGCTTTGGCCGCCTTAGCATCATACAAAACAGGTAAGCCGGTTAAACTTATTCTCAACAGGCAAGAAGATATTCGCTTAACCGGTAAGCGGCATCCTTATTCATCAGATTTTAAAATTGGCTTGAATAAATCAGGAAAGATTATTTGCTACGAAGTTACTTTCTATCAAAATGCAGGTGCAGCAGCCGATCTTTCCCCTGCGATATTAGAACGAACTCTGTTTCATTGTACAAACAGTTACTTCATACCAAATGTTAAAGCAACTTGTATAAGCTGTAAAACTAACCTGCCTCCAAATACAGCCTTCCGCGGATTTGGTGGTCCACAAGGAATGTTTGTCATCGAATCAGCAATTTTTAAAGCTGCAGAAAAAATGAATATTGAAGCATCTGAAATTCAGAGTATAAATTTGCTTAGTGAAGGTGATGAATTTCCGTATGGACAGATTGCGGAAAATTGCAATTCACGAGTTACCTGGAAGAATGCTGAAAAAAAATACAACTTTTCAACAGCATTTAAAGCTGTTAAAAAATTCAATAGAGAAAATGAACTTTACAAAAAGGGTATTGCCTGCATGCCAATCTGTTTTGGTATTTCGTTTACAAATACATCAATGAATCAGGCCAGTGCATTGGTGCATGTTTATACAGATGGGAGTATAAGTTTAAGCACTGCTGCCGTTGAAATGGGACAGGGCGTAAATGAAAAATTAAGACAAATTGCTGCTCATACTTTTTCTGTAAATATCAATCGAATTAAAACTGAATCAACAAACACAACAAGAATTGCAAACACTTCTCCTACAGCAGCAAGCAGTGCTGCAGATCTTAACGGAAAAGCAACTGAACATGCATGCAGAAATGTTTTGGCACATCTCAAAGCTGTAGCAGTTGATATCCTGGAAGCATCATCTTCCCGGCATATAGAAATAATAGATGAAGTTGTTTATCTTGATGGTAAACAAACCGGTTTAGAATGGGAAGAATTGATACGAGCGGCAAATTTGAGCCGCGTAAATTTGTCTTCGCAAGCATTTTATGCAACTCCTGAAATTTACTTTGATAGGGCAATAGAAAAAGGACATCCCTTCGCCTATCACGTTTACGGTACTGCAATTATTGAAGCGACTGTAGATTGCCTGAGAGGGAATTATAAAATCAACTCAGTAAAAGCAGTGCATGATTTTGGTAAATCTTTTAATAAAGTTATTGATCGCGGCCAAGCAGAAGGAGCAATTGTGCAGGGGTTGGGGTGGATGACAATAGAAGATGTTATGTATGATGAAAACGGTAAACTTCTTTCAGATTCATTATCTACTTACAAAGTACCAGATATTCATTTTACACCAGAAATAGTAATTGATTTCCTGGAAAACGCAGAAAACCCAAAAGGAATATTTAAGTCAAAAGCAATTGGTGAACCACCACTTATGTATGGAATTGGTGTGTATTTTGCTATTATAAATGCAATTAAAGCCTTCAGACCAAATTATGATATTAATATTTCAGCACCAATCACACCTGAGAAAGTTTTGCTTTCACTTTATCCAAAAAATTAACTTCAAATTATATGATGATTTCTGATCCAGTGGCTCTAATAATACTTTTTTGTACAGGGATTATTGCAGGATTTTTAAATGTAACTGCAGGTGGAGGATCAACTTTAACTCTGCCTGTACTGATTTTTCTTGGATTAGATTCTTCAGTTGCAAATGGAACAAACCGGGTAGCAATTCTCTTACAAAATGTTTCAGCGGTATATTCATTTAAACAGGAACAGTATCAACAATTTAAAATAAGTTTAAAACTTGCACTTCTTACCTTACCGGGTGCGGTTGCAGGGGCTTTGCTTGCAGTAAATGTTGATGATATAATTTTTCAAAAAATTCTTGGCCTTGTAATGATAGGAATTATCATTTCAATGATTTTCCCTCAGAAAAAGATTATAAATTCAATTGATGAAACAAGAGTAACAATTCCAGTTTACTTAGCAATGTTTGGAACAGGATTTTACGGGGGATTTATTCAGGTTGGCGTAGGATTCTTGCTGATGGCTACATTAAGATATCTGATGAAATTGAATTTTATAATTGTAAATATGCATAAAGTTTTTATTGTTCTTGTATATACTGTTCCGGCTTTAATAATATTTATTATAACTGATAACATCAACTGGATGTTAGGATTGGGTCTTGCGGCAGGAAATGTTTTAGGTGGCTGGTGGGGCGCTAAAATTTCTGTTAAAAAAGGTGATGGATTTATAAAGATTATTTTAATTATCGCAATTTTAACCATGTCTATAAAATTTCTTGGAGTTTTTTAGACTAGTTCAGCTGCAAGAAATTTACCGGTAATTGATTTTTTATTCTTAACAATCTGTTCGGGTAACCCTTCTGCAACAATTTTACCTCCAAACTCTCCCCCGCCTGGCCCCAGATCTATAACCCAATCGGCCATTTTAATTACATCCATATTATGCTCCACAATAACAACAGTATTCCCTTTATCCACGAGCTTATTCAACACATCAAGCAGAATCCGTACATCTTCAAAATGAAGACCTGTGGTAGGTTCATCAAGTACGTAAAAGGTTTTGCCGGTACTTATTTTGCTTAATTCAGTTGCAAGTTTAACACGCTGCGCTTCACCTCCGGAAAGGGTTGTAGCTTGTTGCCCTAATTTTATATAGCCAAGCCCAACATCGTGCAGAGCTTTTATTTTACGTTTTATTCTAGGAAGATCCTTAAAAAATTCTAACGCTTCATCTACTCTCATCTCCAGAACATCCGAAATTGATTTTGTTTTGTACAGAACTTCCAAAGTTTCACGGTTGTATCTTCTTCCTTTACAGGAATCACAATGAATATGTACATCAGGTAAAAAATTCATTTCAATTTTTCTTAGCCCGTCACCATTGCACTCTTCGCACCTTCCACCTGTAACATTAAAACTAAATCTTCCGGTTTTATACCCTCTGATTTTCGATTCGGGGAGCTGCGCAAACAGATCTCTAATAAAAGTAAATAAACCTGTATATGTTGCCGGGTTTGAGCGGGGGGTTCTTCCAATAGGGGATTGATCAATTTCTATAATTTTATCTATGTTTTTTACACCTTCTATAGAATCATACTTTAGTGGAACAGATTTGGATTTATAAATCCTATTCATTAAAATTTTTACAAGAGTTTCGTTTAATATTGATGATTTTCCGGAACCGCTAACTCCAGTTAGTAATGTTAGAGTTCCCAAAGGAATTCTCATATTAATATTTTGGAGATTATTACCACAAGCACCTAATAATTCTAAATGATTCCCGCTTCCAGTTCTTCTATTTACCGGTACCTTTATTTTTTTTCTGCTTTTTAAGTAAGAAAGTGTAATTGAATCAAATCCATTTTCAGAAGTCATTAATTCCTTTGTAACACCCTCTAAAACAACTTCTCCGCCACGCTCTCCCGCACCAGGTCCCAGGTCAACCATATAGTCTGAAGATTCTATGGTTTCCCTGTCATGTTCAACAACAATTATCGTATTGCCAATATCTCTTAAATTTTTTAAGGAATTTATAAGTTTAATGTTATCGTTTTGATGAAGACCTATAGATGGTTCATCAAGGACATACAACACTCCGGCAAGCTGAGTTCCTATTTGGGTCGCTAATCTTATTCGTTGAGATTCACCCCCGGATAATGTGCGTGCAGAACGGTTGAGTGTTAAGTAATCCAAACCAACATTTAATAAAAAAAGTAATCGCTCATTAATTTCTTTTAAAATTGGTTTTGCAATTAATGCATCTCTTCCGGTTAACTTTAGTTTTCTAAAAAATTCTGATGCACGTTTAATTGATAATTGAGTAACTTCACTAATATTTTTATTCTGAAATTTAACTGCCAAGGATTCCTTTTTTAATCTTCCCCCATTACAGGTTGAGCATGTATTCGTATTCATGTATGCTTCAACCCAATCTCTTACTTTATTTGAAGATGTTGAATCGTAATAGTTCTGAAGATATTTGTAAACTCCTGAAAACCTATGCTGGTATTTTACTGGTTTGCCCCCGCCATAGGAATACGAAAAAGATATTCTATCACTGCTGCCGTTTAATATTATATTTAATTGTTCTTTGCTAAGTCTATTTAATGGGGTGTGAAAATCAAAATTATATTTTTTTGCAACTGCCTCCAGTTGAGTAAAAAACCATATTGAACGAGGTTTTCCAAGTGGTGCCAGCGCTTCTTCGTAAATAGTTTTTTTCAAATCGGGTAATATTAAATTTGAATCAAGTTCTTTCTTTTCACCCAATCCTTCGCAATCTTTACATGAACCATAAGGTGAATTAAATGAAAATGAATTTGGCGCAAGTTCACGGTAACTAATTCCACATTTTAAGCATGCAAGATGCCGGCTGAAAACACTATCCTCATTTCCATCATTTATAATTACAATTCCATCGCTGTAATTAAGTGCCACACCAATTGATTCTGTTAATCTACTCCTGGAATTTTCTTTAATACTTAATCTATCGACAACTATTTCAATCGTGTGAATTTTATACCTATCAAGATGAAATCCTTTAACTATTTCTTTCACTTCTCCATCAACTCTAACTCTTAAAAATCCATCTGATAAAATCTCTTCAAAAAATTCTCTGTAATGTCCTTTTCTTCCTTTTACAACAGGCGCGAGAATGGAAATTTTTTTTGCTTTATATTGATTTAAAACAGAATCGATTATTTGTGAAGAAGTTTGTTTGCGTACAGGTTTCCCGCAATTGTAACAATACGGTGTTCCAATTTTCGCATAAAGCAGACGAAGATAGTCATATATATCAGTAACTGTTCCAACAGTTGAACGAGGATTGCCGGATGTGGATTTTTGCTCAATTGATATTGCAGGGCTTAGTCCTTCAATAAGATCAACTTCGGGTTTTTCAAGCATATCTAAAAACTGTCTTGCATACGCTGAGAGTGATTCGATATAACGACGCTGCCCTTCTGCATAAATCGTATCAAAAGCAAGTGATGATTTTCCTGAACCAGATAAGCCAGTGATAACTGTAAATGAGTCCCTCGGAATTTCCAGATCAATGTTTTTTAGATTGTGCTCTCTTGCACCTTTTATTATTATTGAATTATGTTCCAAATTTTGCTTCGTTAAAATTTAAATAACTATATTACTTATAGTACTTATGATAATCAATTAAAATCGTTTTGCACCTTCTAACTTTTTTTATCATGAAATTACCCGATAAAATAAATACTGTTGTAAAATTCAAACAAGTAAGTTATAAAGAGAAAGGATCCGAATTTATCGCCCAGATTTTCCATTCAGAGAATGAACAAGAGATAGTTGATAACTTAAAAAAGATTAAAAAAAAATATTACGATGCCAGTCATTACTGCTATGCTTTTAAGTTACTTAATGATAAGATTAAATATTCAGATGATGGAGAACCCTCGGGTACAGGCGGTAAAAGAATACTGAACGCTTTAGAACATTTTAATCTGCAAAACCAGTTTGTTGTTGTAATCAGGTATTTTGGTGGAATTAAGCTAGGTGTTGGCGCATTAGGAAAAGCGTACTACAAAGCTGCCTTTAATGTGATATCTCAATCAAAGGTTTTATTAAAGGAGCTATATCAAGAGGTTGTAATTCGTTCAAAATTTAACAATTTGAGCTATATTCAAAGAATTATGATTAAAGACGGTGCTAAAATTGAAAAAACAGAATATAAAGATGATGTTATGATTAAATGTCTTATCAAACCATCAAAACTTAAAATTATTGAAAATGAGCTTACAGAAGTTGGAAAAGGTAAAATATTATATGAGTTAACAGGAAACAGCTATTACTTGTAGCAGATAATTCAACTATTGATAATTGTTAAAAAAATTATTTGCTAACACTTGATAAAAATATCGCTAATGGCGATATTTGATACAAACAATATTTCCTAACTTAGCAAGGGGAATACAAATGGTAGTAAACAGTACAGCAGAACGGCTTGCAAACCTAACTTTTAATTTGCTTGCCAATTGCCAGGAAAAAGAAGTTCGCCTGGCAGAACTTCACGGATTAACACAGGCGGAATTTAGATGCCTCCGTTTATTTGGTACAGATGAAAATCTGAATAATAAGCAAATTGCAGAAAGAATGAAGCTTAGCCCAAGCAGGTTAACGAGAATTATTGATGGACTTGTTAAGAAAGAGTACATTAATAGAGAAATAGATTCCAATGACAGGCGGAACATGCGGGTTACTCTTTCCAGAAAAGGCAAACAACTAGTTAGGCAATTAAACAAAGCATATATTGATATTCATAATGAAATTTTAGAGGATATCGATGAATCGCAGCATGAACCATTAATAACTGCAATGGATCATTTGCTTTCAGCTTTGGAAAAATGGTTGAGCCGACCTGACTAGAGGGCCAATCGCTAGTTTATAAATTTAATGTTGGTAGGAATTTTATTTTCCTGCAGAACAGTAATGGGGAATTACTTTTTTATTCCCAAACCAATACCATCCCCTATTGGCAGAATTGTAGATATTAGATTCTGTTGTTTAGTAAAAATTTTATTAAACTGCTTTATATGCTTGGTTGATTCCTTGTATTTTACAGGAATCCGGGTTGAAGCGGCGTAACCCTGCCAAAGCAAATTATCAACTACAATTATTCCCCCTCTTTTTAACAACACCATTGAATAATCGAAAAGACGTTTATAATCTTCCTTATCAGCATCCAAAAAAATAAAATCGTACTTCTTTTTCAAACTAGGCATAACATTCAGAGCATCTCCTTCAAACATTTTTATTTTATCGGCAACACCTGCTCGTTCAATAAAACCCTTTGCAAGAGCTATGTTATCCTCACTAAGTTCAATTGTATGTAAGATGGATTTCTTTTTTAAATTTCTTGCAATTCTAATTGAGGTATAAGCAATTGCAGTTCCTATTTCCAGACATCGCTTAGGATTGTTCATTAAGATTAATTGTTCAATAAATTCAGCTCCCTGCCAGGAAAGAATTGGCACTTTTTGTTCGCTCGCGAACTCTTCCATTTCCTTTAACAGCTCATTACTCTCTTTTCTAAATGAACTTAAATATTTGTGCTGTGCTGGGTAAAAAATTTTATTCATCTATCAACTTAATTTAATTTGAACTGTAAAATACCAAATTTGTCAATAAATGATTGATTATTTGGGAATTTTAAGATAAAATCTTTGTACTGTGGTTATGAATTGAAGAAAAAATAGAAACTCTCAGCGAAGTAATATTAAATTTCTGCTGTATTTTCTTCCATCCAGTTCTACAAGAAAATAATACGCTCCACTGGCTGCATTTAATCCCTGTAGAGTTTTTCCATACCAATCAAATTGATTTGTACCTTCGAATGTAACTGTAGAATACTCCTTTACTAACTGTCCTATGGGATCAATAATTTTGACTCTTAGAAATTCATTCCCGTAAGATTTAACGGAAATCCTTGTAAACGAATGTAAAGCAGGATTAAAAGGATTTGGGAAAGGTTCGCTTACAACAAAATCTGTGAAAGTTTTTTTAAGATTAAGATTCAGATATATATCCAATTGCCCATAAAAAAACTTAAAATTATCTGCTGGTGGATTACGAAAATTACTTTGACCGTCATTAAATGTAAAGTAAAAATCAATCAGCTCCCCGTCAAAAAAAACCGGTAATGCAAAAGTGTAGTTAAAATTTCCCTCATGAACCATTTTTGCATCAACATAATTTATTCCATCTGTAGAATAGTGAATCATAACTGTTGATGGTATAACTCCATCCGGTTCTAGAATACTTTTATGTAATTTAAAAGTGTTTTGTGTTACTTCCAGATTTGGAAATTGAATGGCATTAACCGCTGATATTAATCCATAACCTCGTTCATTATCCGGTGTTTTACTATTGCCGGAAGATTCAAAAAGTATATTTCTTACTTGAGAATTTATCAAATGAGGATGTGCTGAAAGTAAAAGTGCGGTAATTCCACTAGCGATTGGTGCTGAAACAGAAGTTCCATTTGCAAATCCGTATCCGTCATAGTTTCCAGCAAGAGCGCCAAAAACATTTAAACCTTGTGCAACCAGATCCGGTTTAATTCTTCCATCAAATGAAGGTCCCCTGCTGCTAAAGCTTACGACACTGTTATTGTTATCTACAGCGCCAATTCCCATAGTATAAATTCCATCTGCAGGAGCTGTAATATAAAACCATGCTGTATTTCCCTCATTTCCGGCAGAAGTTACAGTTATAACTCCTCTCCTGTAAGCTAATTCCGTTGCTCTTGTTACAATTGTAGTTTTGCCATCCATATCACTATAATCATAAGAAAAAGTTGATGGATCAAAAATACTGTAGCCTAGAGAACTGCTTGTAATATCAACACCATACGCTTCCATCCATTCTAAAGCTGCAGCATAATTATCCTCTTCAATATGTGTTTCACTTCTTATATCTTCAGTTTTTGCCAAGATAAAATCAGAACCAAATGCAGCGCCGATAAGCATGCTATCTTTCTGCCCTGCAACAATGGAAAGAACAAAAGTTCCATGATTATGCTGGCCGGCTACATCGTTGGTGTCGTTTACTGTAGAAGAATCATTGAAAACAAAATCATACTCAGCAATAACATTTGTATTTGAAAGTGATTCGTGATTATTCCAATCGAAGCCGGTATCAAGTATTCCTATTAATATCCCTTCACCGGTTATTCCTTTTGAATGAACAGCGGGAACGCTGGAGAGCTGAAGCTGTGCGAATGAAGGACCGTAATCATTGATAGATAAAATAGATTTTTTCCCGTAGAATTCTTCATTGAATATTGTAGGTGAACTGAAAACAAGTGTTTTTATCAGTTCAATTTTTTTTATAAAGTCTTTTTTACCTATTTCATTAATCTGTTCTGCAGTTAAGTAAGCTGACACTGCATTAAACCATTTAAGTCTGTTTTCAATCTTTATATTTAAATTCTCAAGTTCAACTAAATAATCCTGTGAATGCGGCAAATCCTCATAAGTTATAAAATTCTCTTCACCCATATTTTTAATTCTTCTCTCAATACATTTATCTGATAAGTCTTTAAAGGCAGACTTATACTGTAAGCCGTTCTTTTCAATTGTACTGTTTTCGTTAATACCTTTATCTTTAAAATAGATGAGATATTTGCTCTGTGAAAAGGAAATAATGAACGGTACGAAAATGAATAGAAGGATAAAAATCTTCATTGTTTTTTTATGATGAAATTGTAGAGATATATAAAAATTATGTGGATAATTTGAAAGATATTAATCAATGTGTAAAAATTATTGCACCCCTTTAAATATTCTTTTTGTTCTTATTCCAGATAAAAATCCTAACGGACCTGGTGCAATTTTTTCACTATCAATAGACCAATATATAATTAATGCTTTTCCAATTATCAGTTTTTCAGAAATAAAACCCAGGTAACGGCTATCCATACTTACATCAAGATTATCTCCAACTAAAAAGTAGTGATCATTCTTAACCACATAATTTACAATAGGTCTGGCATCAAGAGTAATAACAGTTCCTTCGTCTCTAAGAACCCGTTCACCATAATCCATAACAATAATTTGTTTTACTCTTTCAAAGTTGCGTGAATTAACAAAAATTGTATCACCTTTTTTAGGTATTACAATTGGTCCATAATTATCCCGATTCCATTTAGCTCCTTGTGGAAAAATATTATTATCAACAATTCCTTTTCTTCGAACAACTTCATCAGAATTTTTAACAGTTGCAGGAAGTAAAAGTTCTGTACTATTAATAAATATTTTTTTATTTACAATCTGAAGTGTATCTCCCGGTCCAGCAACAATTCTTTTAATAAACTGGTGCGCTACGAGAGTAGAATCTTCCAGAAATTTTTTAGGATAATTAAAGACTATTAGCTCATTAACTTCAGGTTTCCAGGTATCAAAAATTTTGAAGTGTGGAATTTCAATATCAGTAAAAGGAATTTTGGCCGGTGTGGAAAAATTGTAAGCAATTTTATTAACAATTATAAAATCACCGGAAAGAAGTGTATTTTCCATTGAAGATGTTGGAATCTGGAATGCTTCTAAGACAAACATTTTTAACAAAATTGCTGCAATTGCCAATATTATTGCCAAACGAAATAATTTAAATAGTTTTTTGATGACTAAATCCTATTACTCATAAATTAATCTTCAATTTGTAGCACAGCGAGAAATGCTTCTTGCGGAATTTCAACATTTCCAACCTGTTTCATGCGTTTTTTACCTTCCTTTTGCTTTTCAAGTAGTTTTCGTTTTCTTGTAATATCTCCACCATAACATTTTGCAAGTACATTTTTTCTTAGCGCTTTAACAACTGATTTAGAAATTACCTTAGAACCAATTGATGCCTGAATTGATATTTCAAACATTTGCCTTGGAATTAATTCTTTTAATTTACTGCATACCCTTCTTCCCCAATCGTAAGATTTTTCTTTGTGAACTATAATTGAGAGAGCATCAACAGCTTCACTATTTATCAATATATCCAGTTTAACTAGTTCAGCTTTTTGGTAACCTGCATATTCATAATCAAAAGATGCATATCCACGGCTGGTTGATTTTAGCTTATCATAAAAATCAAAAATAATCTCTGCCAGCGGGAATGTAAATTCAAGGTCTGCACGGGTTGGATCAATATAAGTAGTATTGTTATAAGTTCCCCTTTTATCCATTGCCAGCTTCATTATGTTACCCACATATTCGCTTGGAGTAACAATTTGAGCTTTAATATATGGCTCTTCTACATAATCTATCTCTCCAACAGGTGGCATTTCCGCAGGATTATCAACAATTATTTTAATGTTCTTTTTGGTATAAACAAAATATTCTACGTTGGGTAATGTTGTAATTATAGACTGATTATATTCTCTTAACAGCCTTTCCTGAACTATTTCCATATGAAGCAATCCAAGAAATCCGCATCTAAATCCAAATCCAAGTGCTGCAGAAGTTTCGGGTTGATAAATTAATGCAGAATCATTTAAACGAAATTTATCAAGTGCATCTCTTAAATCTTCAAAATCTTCCGAATTGGTAGGATACAGACCGCTGTAAACCATTGGTTTTACCTCTTTATAGCCAGGAAGAGGTTTTTCAGAACCGTTAATTGCGTGAGTTACAGTATCACCAACTTTTGCATATTTAACTTCTTTAATTCCAGAAATAAGATAACCAACATCCCCAGCAGATAATTTTTTAGTTTTTGTTTTTCTTAATCCCAGAACACCGATTTCTTCAGCCATCAAAATTTTATCAGTTACAAAATATTTTATTTTATCCTGTGTGTTCAGTGTGCCGTTAAAAATTCTAATATACGCAATTGCACCACGATAAGAATCAAAAATTGAATCAAATATTAGCGCTTGTAAAGGTGCATTTGGATCACCCTTAGGTGGTGGAATTCTAATAACAATTTCCTCAAGCAATTTTTCAATACCTTGGTTTGCTTTTGCGCTTACTTTTAATATGTCTTTCTCATCGCACCCGATCAAATCAACTATTTGATGAGAAACTTTATCTATTTCAGCACTAGGTAAATCAATTTTATTTATCACAGGAATTATCTCAAGACCGGCATCTATAGCCAGATAAAGATTACTTATTGTTTGCGCTTCCACACCCTGTGCTGCATCTACAATAAGTAAAGCACCTTCGCATGCTGTAAGCGAACGTGAAACTTCATAACTAAAATCAACATGTCCGGGAGTATCTATAAGGTTAAGAATGTATTCGTTTCCATCAACAGCTTTGTGGTGCATCTGGATGGCATGGGATTTTATAGTAATTCCTCTTTCTCTTTCAAGATCCAAATCATCAAGCACCTGATCCTTAGCTTCGCGGGCAGTAACCGCTCCAGTTTTCTCAAGCATCCTGTCTGCAATTGTTGATTTACCATGATCAATATGTGCAATTATGCAAAAATTTCTTATTCTATTCATTATAATCTTTAAATTGATATATAAATATAAGGAGGGAGTAATTCTCTTTAAAGGTTACTTATTGTGCAATTATTGTGCGCGTTTCTTCCATTTTTGAAATGGTATCAACAATAATTCCTTCCCTCAAAGCATTTTCTGAAACAGTCATTTCATTCAGATTTAAAATTTTAAATGTTTCACGAAGTATCAGTAATCCTGCTGGAATGATATCCGCACGTTTAATTTCCATTCCTTCAATAAATAAACGATCCACAGGTGATTTACATTTTAATATTTCATCAGTTAATTCAAATAATTCCTTTGCTAAAAATGTAAACCCATTAAGTGATTTACTAAAACTATTAAACTTTCTGAAATGAATTATTGCTGCTGCAGCTATAATTGTACCCGATGTACCTACTGCAAAATCAAATTTAAGACCGGGCTGTAGACTACTACAGGAAGCAAGTTTATCATGAATGTATCTGCGGCATAATTCTATTGCTGTTTCTTCAAGAATGTATTTTGGAAAAAACATTTTACTTAATCTAACTGCACCAATTTTTAAACTCTCAGCAAATTCTGATTCTCCATTTGTACCTAGTAGAAACTCCGTGCTTCCGCCTCCAATATCAATGCAAAGAATCTGTTTATTTTTAACATCTATAACATTTTGAATGCCAAGGTAGATTAATTCAGCTTCATTTTTCCCGTCGATCGGTTCAACTGAAATTCCTGTATTTTCCTGAACTCTTTCTAAAAATTCAATTTTATTTTTCGCTTCCCTTACAGCGCTGGTAGCAATAGCACGGATTTCAGCATTGTAGAATTTTGCAATTTTTCCAAATTCTGTTAATACATCAATTGCTTTTTCAATTTCACCTTCTGAGATAATACTGAATCCGTTTTTACTGTGTGAACCAAGACGAATAACTTCTCTTTCCCTATCAATAATTTTAAATTTACCATCTCGCTTAACCTCAACAATTATAAGATGAAACGAGTTTGTGCCCATATCAATTGCTGCAACACATTTTTTCATTTTTTGCTTTCATTTTTATTTAATATTAATTCACAGAGATGATAAACATCTTCAACAGCAACATCATCAATTAATTCTGATTTTCTTATAAAATACTTATTTGCACCAATTGGCGCCCAGTTAAAAGGATTTGTTGGTCCAAAAATTGAAATTTGAGGGGTCTGCGTTGTTCCCGCTACATGCATTATACCCGTATCATTTGATATAAAGAGATCAGATTTTGAAATTAATGCAGCAACTTCTGTAATTGGACGGTTAAGATAGAAGCCTGATGTAAATTCGGAGTATCTTTTTACGAAGCTTATTTCATCCTTATCTTTATTGCTGCCGGTAATATAAATCTCTGCATCAAAATTTTCTTTAATTTTTTTAATCAGGGTTACATATTTAATTAAGGACCATTTGTGTGAACAAATACCTGCTCCTATATGCATTCCAATTAAATATTTATCATTTTTTTTCATTATCCCGGAAATAAATTTATCAACATTGATTTCATCTTTTCCATTAAAATTAATTTCTGACAGGTAATTATTTGTGTTTATTCCAAAAGGACGAATTATATCCAAGCTTCTTTCCGAAACATTTGAATCCGGATGAGCTCTCCAATCTAAATTTACTCTTCGATCAAAAAAGAAAACAGAATTATTCTTCAGCCCATTTAAATAACTTGCACCAATCCTGCTACTTGCCTTAGCCAATCGTGCTATTAAATTACTCATAAAAGAGATTGTAACAATAACTGGTACTACAGCCAAATCATATTGTTTTCTCAACAACTTCCATGTTTTAAATATATAAAAGGGATTAAAAAGTTTTTTCTTGTTAAGAATAAAAATCCGATTAATATATTTATTTTTTACCAAACCTGGATAATTTGATGGGCTTCCAATCAATGTAAGTTCGGAATCAGGGTAAGTTTCTTTAATTGCCCGGAAAAGAGAAACACCTGCAAGAAGATCACCAAGTTTGTTGTGCTGCAGTATTATTAAAATTTTATGCGGTGTGCCTAAATCTTTATTTTTATTTTCTTTTACTGAAAGAAATTTTTCAAGTATTGCTAATATTGATTTAGTTATGAAGGAATCACTTTTCATTATAGTTAGTTTTTATCTTCCTTTTGTTCATCCTCCGGATTAATCTCTTTAAAATCAGCTTCTTCTACATCTTTATATTTATTTGCATATTTTTGCCCCTGTTTTTTTAAATCATCAATAGTTGGTTTTGAAGATGAAGAAAAATAGTTCAATAATAGCTTTACCAAACGAACAATTAGCAATACGAGTATTGCAACAATTAATATTTGAAAAATTCTGATTATAGCTGACTCCTTGATTCCGGGTTAAAATATTCTGTAAACCCTCGGTCTTCACGGAATATTTGTTTATATAATTCTTCGAAATCATTTTCGTTATTTATAAAATCAAGTTCTGAGGAATTTACTATTAATAGCGGGGTAGCATTATACCTGAAGAAAAAGTGGTTGTATGCTTCACTTAATTCTTCAATGTAATTCCTGGATAAAGCTCTTTCAATTTTACGATTCCTGTTTTTGATATTAAACATTAAACGTTCAGTCCCTGACTGCAAAAAAACAACCAGATCTGGTTTTCTTAGAGTTCTTGCCAGCAAGGGATAAATATTTTCATAAAGTTTTAATTCATCACCACTTAAATTCAGATAAGCAAAAATTTTATCTTTTTCAAAGATATAATCGCACACAATGTGTTCTGTAAAAAGATCTTCCTGTGCCAATTCTTGCTGTTGTTTAAACCTGTTTACTAAAAAAAACATTTGAGTTTGAAACGCAAAACGGCTTCTATCTGCATAAAATTTTTCAAGGAATGGATTTGTTTCAAACTGTTCGGCTATAAATTTTGCACTGAGGCGTTCTTTTATTTTTTTTGCCAGACTTGTTTTACCGGCTCCAATAACTCCTTCGATAGCAATATATTTTACATCACTGTTTTTAATACTTAAATCGGTCATTTAATAAAAATATTTTGTGGGATTCTACGTAATATATTTTTTTTAATCTTTCTATTGCAAATATCACAAATTTTTTCATTTTTTTCAGGATGAATAAACTCCGGAGCAATTTCGCACATAGGAACAACTACAAAGTCTCTATCAATAATTCCCTTATGAGGAATGGTAATTTCGGAATCACTATAAACTAAATCGTTATAAAAAAGTATATCGAGATCAATTTGCCTAGGACCCCAACGTACATTACTACTGCGTCCAATTTCAGTTTCAAGTTTTTTCAGAAAAGTTAATAAATTTTTCAGTTTATAATCTGTTCTAACTTCAATTACTAAATTAATAAAATCTTGTTGTTCAATCTCACCAAATGGTTTTGATTCATAAAGTGATGAGATATTTTCAATAAAACAAGATTGATCAGCATCAATGTTTTGAACTGCAGTTTCTATATAATGCAATCTGTTTTCAATGTTTGAACCAATTCCTATGTAAACTAAATTATCTATTCTTTATCCTGGTTTTTCATAATATTTAAAGATCAAAAAAACTATCGTTCTTTTATAACTTCCGCTTCAACACAATCTACCACTCCACCAATTGGCGGATTATTTTTACGCACACGAACTGCTACTTTTACAGCATTTTTAAACTTTAACAACAAACCATCCGTAATCTTTGTTGCAAGCGATTCAATCAGGAAGTATTTTTTTTCTAGTACAAGCTGGTTTATATAAGAATAGACCTGATAATAATCGATAGTTTTATTTAAATCATCATTTCTGGCTGCTTCGGAAAAATCAGTATAGAGATCAACATCAGCTTCAAATTTTGCACCCACACTTTGCTCTTCAGAACTTACACCGTGATAGCCGTAAAAAGTTGCTCTTTTTATTCGAATTACATTAATCATAATATTATTTGAAATTTTATTTATTTATAAAATACGTAATTATCTTTAAAGATTTATTTATCATTTGAGGTTATTAACCTTAAAGATTGTATCCTTATTTAATTTTAAAAGATTTTTCATATTTGCCCAAAAAACGCCAGCTAAAACCATAGCTGAACCAATAAAATAGGTCTCTGTAAGTTGTTCATCATAAATAAAATAACCAAGTATTAGTGCAACAATCGGAGTGATAAATGCTATTAGTGAAATAATCACTACGTTTATTTTTTTTAACAGCCAATAAAAAGATGTGAAGGTAATTACACTACCAAAAAACGCAAGATATACAATTGAAATTATAGCTGGTTCATCAAATTTTATTTGAGAGATATCTTCAAAGAATATACCTATCAACAGCATAGAAATTCCAGCAATAACCATTGGAATAAAATTCATTGATAAAGGATGAAGGTGATACCCGAACTTTTTAATAGAAACAGCTATCCATGCTTGCATGGTACCGCTTATTACACATGCAAACATACCCAGAAGGTAATCAGTAAAATTTAAACTGAACGAATCTGAAAAGATTACAGCTATACCTGAAAAGCCCAAAACAGTACCTATAATTTTATAAGCGCCAATTGTTTCTGAGGGCATACGTATAAATGAAAATATTACAACAAAGAAAGGATAAACGGCGAACAGTACAGAAGCCATTCCTGAAGGAATAAATTGCTCTGCCCAATAAACCAAACCGAAAGGAATTACAAACGAGAAGAATCCCATCAGGAGGTATAATCGTATTGCAACTGTATCTTTCTGTATAGATACAGATTTAATTTTCATAAGTACTAAAATAAAAATGGAAGCAAGTGAAAATCTCAAGCCCGCTGATATGAAAGGTGTTAAGGATTCTAAGCCAAACCTGATTGCCAACCAGGTAGAGCCCCAAATAAAGCATAGAAGAATATAAATAAGAAATATTTTTAAACCGTTACTCATTCACTATCTTTCATAGCTATTAAAGCTAATGCTCTGCCTGATTTTTCTCCCTGTTTCCTGTATGAATGAAATACAGATGAAAATTCATATGTGCAAAGTTTAGAAACCTGGACATTAGATTTTTTTACTCCACATTTTATTAGCATTCTATAATTGGCACCTGCAAGATCAAGAAAATATTTGCCTAGCTTTATATAATAATCATCCTTATAAAACTGTTCAGCAACTTTTTTACTTACAGGGTAGTTTACCTGGGAAATGGATGGGGCAATGTAACAGTATAGAAAATTGGGTATAGAATTGAATTCCTCCATTAACTTTTTAACTGATTTTTCTACTATTTTTTTTGCTGTTCCTCTCCAGCCGGAATGTACTCCGCAAATTATATGTTGTTTAGAATCATAAATAAATATCGCCGGGCAATCCGCAGTACTTATTGCAATACCAAGATTTTTCTTTTTTGTTATCAAAGCATCACTTTTACCGCAGCTTCCAAAATTTTCAAC
This sequence comes from uncultured Ignavibacteriales bacterium, assembly GCA_963714405.1. Lineage (GTDB taxonomy): Bacteria > Bacteroidota > Ignavibacteria > Ignavibacteriales > Ignavibacteriaceae > JAZGGS01. Next base: position 693,695 of record CAVQOH010000006.1, read on the forward strand.
TATGGAAACTTTGTCTTCGTGAACTTGGTTTTGAAATGCAACTGATGAAGTATTCAATCCTAAAGAATGGAAAAATTTTTCCCTGTTTTCAGAAACTATTTCACTTCTATCACCTACACTGTAAGACATGTTGCAATTAAATGGATTATTCCAATAATCATTTGTTTTTGTACTAAATCCAAATATTATTTCTCTAAATTTTTTAAAGATGTAAGGTTTTAATATCAACATTTTCTTTTAATACGGGGGATGATGCTATAAATTGAGACTGTAGCTGTTTAGTAGTATATTAGTAATTTATTTCAAACTTTAATTAGGTAAATATATTGAAAATATTAGTAACTAATGATGACGGGATCGATTCAGCTGGAATAGGCGCTTTGGTAAATGCTCTTAAAGAAATTGCTGAAGTGATTGTAGTTGCACCGCACACTGAGCAGAGTGCTGTGGGACATGGTATAACCATGAAAACACCCCTAAGAGTTTTTGAATATTACAAAAACGGTGATTTTTTTGGTTTCGCCGTGGAAGGTACTCCTGCAGATTGTGTTAAAATGGGTATGAGAAATATAATGGCTGATTCCCCTGATCTAGTTATCTCAGGAATAAATCATGGATCAAATACTGCCATAAATATAATCTATTCCGGAACTGTTTCTGGTGCAAGGGAAGCAGCTATTATGGATGTACCTTCAATCGCGATTTCAGTAACAAACCACGATGTAAAAGATTTTAAGAATGCTGCTGAAGTAGCTAAAATGCTTGCACAACTTGTAGAGAAACATGGTTTACCTAAAGGAACTTTATTAAATGTTAATGTCCCTGATTTACCCGCAGAGCAAATTTCAGGGATGGTTGTTACAAAACAGGGCAAATCAAAATGGGATGATATTTATGAAAAGAGAAAAGACCCATATGGTAAATATTATTACTGGCTTACCGGAAAGATGTATGAACTTGATAGTAAGATTGATTTTGATCAGGCAGCTGTAAAACAAAAGTATATTTCTGTTACACCAATTCATTTTGATTTAACTGATTATGATACTTTTAATAAAATGAAAGACTGGGAAATTGAAAAGTTATACAATGTGAAAGTTGCTGATCACATAACAAAATAAATGTTAAATAAATTTTTGAATAAAATTACAAACAATGTTTGGTTACGAAGATATCAGTCTAAATTTTGCCTTTCCTATAATATTTATGGCAGCAGCACTTTTGCTTTTAGCAGCGTACACAATTTATGTTTATAGGTTCACCATTCCATCAATTAGCAAAGCCGGAAAAGCTTCACTAATAATCTTAAGAACTCTTGCACTCCTTACAATTATTACAGTTTTTTTTGAACCAGTTATTTCATTTACAAAAAAAAATGTGATAGAACCGGTTAATCTGGTTTATATTGATAATTCAAGTTCGATTAATATTGATGATGGAACAAATCGTGCAGCTACTATAAAAAGTATTGTATTAAATATTTCATCAAATAATATGACTGGTAACAGTGAGTTTTTTTTATTTGGAAATGGCGTGCGTTCATTGAGTATGGACAGCATAGATAAAAATAATTTTACTGATGGAACAACAAATTTAGCCGAGATTTTCAGTTCATTGGACGTGGTAAAGTATGATTATTCATCAATTACAATAATTTCTGATGGTGTTTTTACAGAGGGTTCCAATCCAGTTTATAAAGCAACCAATTTACCCGTTCCGGTATTTACGATTGGTATTGGTGATACAACACAGCACAAAGATGTAGAGATAAGTAAAATTCTTTTTAATAACTATGTTTATGCTGAAACTCCAACTTCAATAGTAGCAACTGTTCAGAATAAAGGGTTTTCAGGAGAAACAATTACGGCATCTCTTTTTGAGAACAATAAATTAATAGAAGAACAAAAATTTTCATTAAACAAAACAGGTATTCAGAATATAAATTTTAATTACGTACCCGAGGTAAGCGGTGAACAAAAGTTATCAGTTCATATAAGCACTTTAAGCAACGAACAGACTACTGCGAACAACAAAAAATTATTTTACATAAATGTTTTATCAAATAAAATTAAGGTGTTGCTTTTAGCCGGGAATCCTTCAACTGATTTATCATTCATAATAAATACTTTGAAAAGAGATGAAAATCTTTTAATTAATTCAATAACACAAATCTCCTCCAATAAATTTGTTGAAGAAATAAATTACAGCTTAGTTGATAGTGCTGACATTTTATTTTTGGTTGGATTCCCTGCTGCAAACACTCCACAGGCACTTATTGATGCTGTAAAAACAAATATTTCAGATAAAAAGAAACCTTATTTGATATCTCTTACCTCTCACAGTAATGTTGAAATGTTAAAATTGCTGCAACCAGAACTTCCATTTTCTTTCAATCAGCATATTGAAACTTACAGACAAGTACAGCCAGAAATTAATTTAACAGAAAAAAATAACCCGATATTGAGTAATGATAATTCTGAATGGATAAGTAACTGGAATAATCTTCCACCGGTTTTACAGCCATCTGCGAATTTTGATACTAAACCGGGCAGTAAAATAATTTCAACAATTAAAATAAATAATATTGCAGTTAACATTCCTTTAATAGTAACACGAAATTTTAATGGTAAAAAATCAGTTGCAGTGTTAGCTACAGATCTATGGAAATGGAAACTTCAAACAGCACAAAAGAATTTATATTTATTTGACAGTTTTTTTCTCAATTGTGTAAAATGGCTTAATACAGCAGATAAACAAGAAAAATTTTCAGTTAAAACTTCAAAAAGAAGTTATTCTTCCGGAGAAATTGTTGAATTTTTAGCTAGAGTTTCCGATGAATCATTAAATCCAGTTGATGATGCAGAAATTAAAGTAAAAATATCCACTGAAGAAAACAGTTATGAAATTGATATGCAGAATGAGGGCAAAGGTTTGTATGAGGGTAAATTTCAAATAACTGAAACAGGTGATTTTAATTTTCGGGCTGAGATTTATCGTGACGATGCCTTACTTGGAACAGATAATGGTTCATTTAATGTGGGTGAGATAGAAATTGAACTTATAAATCCTGTTATGAATTACCCACTTCTTAACTTACTTGCCAACGTTACAAATGGAAAGTACTACAGCTCAGAAAATTATAATGAATTATTTAAAGAGGTAGAAAAGATAAATAAAACAGCTTCTAAAGAAAAATTAATAACTTCTGATTTAACACTCTGGACAAGCGAATGGTTATTATTAATTGCAGTTTTACTTTTTTCGCTTGAATGGTTTCTTCGTAAACGGATGGGAATGCTTTAATTATACTTTTCAATTTTTCATCATTAACTTCTAATAATGAGAAATATCTTTAACCAATTTTTTGATTTTTTTCTGCCGCGCTATTGCTCTGGCTGCAGGAAAAAAGTTTCGCATGATGAAAGTCTGATCTGTTCAGTTTGTCTGAATACAATATTAAAAGCCAACAGCGAATTAATAGCGTTAGAATTTAACAGGAAGTTCAAGGAGGATAAAAATATTGAAGATTTTTTTTCCCTTTACATTTTTGAAAAGGATAAAATTTTTCAGCATATAATTCATTCAATTAAGTATAATAAAAAGTTTTTAACAGGTGTTCTACTTGGCGATTTACTAGCTAAAGCCCTGAAAGATAAATTAGTTACCTGGAAAATTGATCTAATATTACCTGTTCCTCTTCATAATCTCAAAAAAGCTGAGAGAGGTTATAACCAGATAGACTATCTTGCAAAAGGGATAAGCAAAAAAACCGGAATTAAATCTAAAATAAATATTTTAAAACGTATTCGCTATACGGAATCTCAAACTATAATGACTTTGAAAGAACGTGAACTAAATATCGCTAATGCGTTTAAAGTGAAAAACAAAAATAAAATAATTGGTAAAAACCTGTTAATTGTAGATGATGTCATCACAACAGGTTCAACAGTAAAAGAGTGTGCAAAAGCATTAAAAAGTAACGGGGCAAATTTAGTATATGCATGTTCTGCAGCAATTGCAGAATAAGTTAATTACATTCTTTCCGGGGCATTTACACCTAAAACACTCAATCCATTTTGTAATACTATTTTTGTTGCCTCAGCAAGTGCTAGCCTTGCTTCTGCAAGTTCTTTCTCACTGCCGAGAATTCTACAAAATGTATAAAATTTATGAAACGCTGCTGCAAGAGATTCAAGGTAGGTGCATATTTTATTGGGTTCAAAATTAGTAGCGCTGTAAAAAATTTCATCTTCAAACTGGTGTAGTTTTTTGATAAGATTTTGTTCTTCATCTTTAACAAGTAAATGAAGGCTTTTAACTGATGATTCCAGTTTTTCTTCCTTAATATTCCTAAGGATTGAACATATTCTTGCATGTGCATATTGCAAGTAAAACACAGGATTTTCATCAGATTGTTTTTTTGCCAGAGACAAATCAAAATTCATATGAGAAGAAATACTCCTCATATTGAAAAAATACCGCACTACATCACTTCCCACTTCATCAACCAGTTCATCCAAGGTTATATAGTTTGCCTTTCTTGTACTCATTTTAACAACTTCACCATCTTCGACTACTGTAACAAACTGTTGAATAAGAACTTTAATTTTTTCTATATCATTGCCTAAAGCTTTTAAGCCAGCAAGTACATCAGGATAGGTTGCATTATGATCAGAGCCAAACAGATCAACTATTAAATCATACCCACGCTCAAATTTTGTTATATGGTAGGCAATATCAGGTAATCGGTAAGTTGGTTCACCCGTAGATTTTACTATTACTTTATCTTGATCAATGCCAAGTTCAGAAAATTTAAGCCATACAGCTCCTTCTTTTTTATATGATAAATTTAACTTTTCAAAATCTGCAAGAAGCTTTTCTACTTTTCCATCATCATAAAGAGATTTTTCATTAAAGAAATTTTTAAACTTTATATTTATCCTGTTCAAGCATTCCTTAATATCATCAAATATAGTTTCTTCTGCATGATCTTTAAATGTACCTTCCGCAGGTTCATTTTTTAAAGATTTATCATGTTTGGTAATTAACTTTTTTGCAGCTTCAATTATGTATTCACCCTGATAATAATCATCCGGAAATTCAATATCTTCACCAAGTAATTCCAAATATCTCAATCTAACCGAATCACCCAGTACTCTCATTTGCCTTCCAGCATCATTAAAATAATATTCTCTTTCAACATCGTAACCGATCCATTCCAGTAAGTTCGCAACGGTATCACCAACAACTGCATTCCTCCCATGCCCAACGGTTAAGGGACCAGTAGGATTTGCAGAAACAAATTCAACATTGGCTTTTTTGGCTTTAAATTTTTCAGATTTACCAAAATCTTTTCCAATTTTAAGAATCCTGACTACAATTTGTGCAGCATAATCAGGTGTAAAAAAGAAATTAATAAATCCGGGTCCTGCAATCTCAATTTTCTTAATAATTTTTTCATCAACATTAATATTTGAAACTATATCCTGTGCAATTTCTTTTGGATTTTTTTTCAGTTTTTTGCTTAAAAGGAGAGCTGCATTACAGGAAAGATCTCCCTGAGATTCAATTTTAGGAATTTCAAAAGAAACATTGATTTCTTTAAGATATTGTAGTTTTTCTGATGCTTCCTCAAAAAGTTTATTCAGATAAATTTTCAAATTTTAAAACCTGCAAAATTAGTATGAATACAAATATATAGTTTTAGATGATTGGAAGATAGAATGAAATTAAAAGAAGTTATAGAATTTGATTTAATTTAATTTGTAGTGGTAGTATGTTCAGAAATCTTATCTTCAATTTTATCAGTAGGTGCATCACCCCAGAGTTTTTCCAGGTTATAATATTCCCTTGCTTCCTTCTTAAAAATATGTACAACAACATCCACATAATCCAATAGAACCCAGGTTAAAGCCTGGTAACCTTCACGGTGCCAGCATTTAATTCCTTTATCACGCAGTGTTTTATCAATCTCATCTGCAATTGCTTTAACCTGTACTTCAGAATCTGCTGTACAAATGATGAAATAATCTGCAAACGAAGTTAATTTGCTCAAATCCATTATTAGTACATCATAACCTTTTTTATTAAAAATATGCTGTGTTATTTCATTTGCAAATTCTCTGGATCCCAATTTAATTCCTTTTGTTTGTAAATAATTGTTTATGATCTTTGCCAATAATTAAAGTTATATCAAGAAAATAATTCTTATTAACCTGCTGGATGATTTGATTATCTTCAACTCCAAGCAAAGAAGCAAGCTTAAGTGCATTTTTGTAATTTCCTGTTCTATCAATTATTAACGAATTATCAATATCAAAAGACCTGTAATTGCCAATGTTTACTACATCAAAATTTGAAGATCTTAAATAATCTGTAAACCTATCTGCAATACCTTTTACACCACATCCGTTAAGCACTTCAAGCTGAACGGGTTTAGAGGTTACTACAATTTTTTCCTCACTTTCCTCACCTGAAAAATAATTATTCAATTTGGAAATAATAGAATATGAAAGAAAAGCTACTACAACAGAAAGCAGAAAAATAGTAATATTAAAAAAAATATTTGATGCCCGGTTGGTTGGAATGTTTTCAACTGAATTTTTGTTTGAAAGGTAATTGCTGCTCACAAATTTATATTATAACTCTTTCACGCTGTTTTTATTATTAACAAAAAATTAAAATTCTTCGTTATTTTCGTTGTTAAAATTATTAAATCCAGGATTTCTGAACGGATTGTACATTCCATAAAAGGGGTTATAATAACCGTAAGGCGAATTACGGTATTGCACATGTATTGAAAAATCTTTCCAGGGATAATAATTTATCGCCGCGTTGCTAATGTAAACACCTGAGATATCTTTTTGAAATGCTTCTCCAAAACTACTGTATGGTGAATGTACAAGACTCACATCAAGCTGAACATTCATATTATCCATAAAACGATAAAACATACTATTAGTGTACATTCCTAAAGCTAAACCATGATTGCCGAATGAAGAATATTGCATACTGAATGAATGCCTCATTGTGAAATCATTCATATTAATAAAACCCAGAAGATTGTTGGGTGAATTATTTGTAATCCCATCTTTCACACTTGTGGTTTGCAAACCGGTTTCTTTATACTGTCCATAATTGAAAGTAGCAAAAGCAAGTAAAAGTACAAAAGTTAAATTTTTCATAATAAATCTTGTAAATTTTATTTTATTATATTGATTTCAGTTCTTAAAATCAATACTGCAATAATTCTTAATTAACAATAATGTAATATACATATAGCTTTTTCTCAGATACAATGTATATTCTGACTCTTCGGGTTAAAATAACATTTAATCTGTTAAATTTTGAGGATATTGAAAAACTGGAAACATTTGATTATTCAAATATTGCTTTTGATTGATGAAAATTTTAATTATTGATAATTATGACTCCTTTACCTACAATATTGTTCAAATTTTAGGTAAAGAAAAAAACAAGCTAATTGTCGTAAAAAACGATGAAATTCAACTGGATTTTGTTGCTGATCAAAAACCTGATAAGATATTAATCTCACCAGGACCAGGTAGACCAGAAAATGCAGGTATTAGCTTAGATTTAATTGAAAATTTCAGGGATAAAATTCCAATTCTGGGTGTATGCCTGGGTTACCAGGCTATCGCTTATGCGTTTGGCTCACAAATAGTTACTGCTGATGATATTATGCACGGAAAAGTTTCAAAAATAAAGCATGATGGGAGGACAATTTTTGAAAATTTAAAACAAAATTTTGAAGCAATGAGATATCACTCACTTATTGTTGATAGAAAAACAATTCCAACTGAAATTGAAATTTCGGCAGAAACTGAAGATGGAACAGTGATGGGATTGAGACATACGCATTTTCCTCTCGAAGGAATTCAATTTCATCCGGAATCAATTCTAACAAATGAAGGTGAAAAAATTATAACAAACTGGCTTAAGCTTTAAAGCTATTTTAACTTTACAATCATTTCTATCTCAACCGCCGAATCTATAGGAAGTTCATTAACACCAACAGCACTTCGTGTATGAGTTCCTGCTTTACCAAATACTTTTCCCAAAAATTCAGATGCCCCGTTTGCAACTTTTGGCTGATCGGTAAAACCATTCGCACTGTTTATGAAAACAGTAACTTTAATAATTTGTTCAATTTTATTTAAATCTCCTATTACATTTTTAATTGCACTTAATCCATTTAAAGCACAAATAATTGCTGCATTTTGTCCATCTTCCAATGAAAGCTCATTCCCTATCTTGCCTTTATATTTCAATTCTCCTTTTACAATAGGTACCTGCCCGGAAGTGAAAACAAAATCCCCAGCTTTAATTGCCGGAATGTATGCAGCAAGTGGTTTTGAAATCTCTGGCAAAGTAAAACCAAGTTCTTTTATTTTTTGCTCGATCATTTTTATCTCCAATTTTTAACTGTTTTCTTACTATTTTTAATTAAATTTGTTCTCACTGCTTAAAAACTGTTTAATCAATTAATATAGGATTTTTGATGCCTGGTACTAAATTTAATGAATTTGTTGAGATAGTAAAACGATTGAGAAAAGAATGCCCATGGGATGCAAAACAAACGAATGATTCAATAAAAGCAGCCACAATTGAGGAAGCATATGAGGTTGTGGAAGCAATTGAAAAGAAAGATTTTGAAGAATTGAAAAATGAACTCGGTGACCTTCTTTTGCATGTAGTTTTTCATACTATAATAGCAGGAGAAAAAAATAATATTACTATAAATGATGTGATCGCAACGATACAGGAAAAATTAATACGCAGGCACCCACACGTTTTTGGTGATGTAAAAGTTGCAGATTCCGAAGAAGTTAAGAAAAACTGGGAAACTATCAAGTTAGAAGAAGGAAGGGATTCGCTTCTGGATGGAGTTCCTGAAATGCTTCCAGCACTGCAGCGTGCACACCGCTTGCAGGAAAAAGCTGCTAAAATTGGATTTGACTGGGAAAGAAAAGAAGATGTGTGGAAAAAAGTAAACGAAGAAATTGAGGAAATGCACAATTCAGTCGTAAATGGAACGTATGAAGAATTTGAGATGGAGATTGGAGATGTGTTTTTTGCTTTAGTAAACTATGCCAGATTCTTAGATGTAAATCCTGAAAATGCTCTTAGGAAAACAAATAAAAAATTTATTGACAGGTTTAGTTACATAGAAAGAAAGATTACCGAATCAGGAAGAAAATTAAGTGAATCAAATCTTAAAGAAATGGATAAATACTGGGAGGAGAGTAAACAAAAATTAGATATTTAGTTATTATTATTAAACTTTTCGTAAGCATCAATAATATCTTTAACCAGTTTGTGCCTTACAACGTCAGCTTTATCAAAATAAGCAAAAGCCACTCCTTCAACTTTTGATAAAATTTCCTGTGCTTGTACTAATCCGCTGATTTGTTTTACGGGAAGGTCTATCTGGGTGATATCACCTGTAATAATGGATTTAGAATTAGCGCCAAGACGTGTTAAAAACATCTTCATCTGCATATCAGTGGCATTCTGTGCTTCGTCCAGAATAACATAAGCATTATTAAGCGTTCTGCCGCGCATATAAGCCAGCGGAACAATTTCAATAATTCTTTTTTCAATATTGCTGCGCAGCTTTTCCGATGGAATCATATCATCAAGAGCATCATAGAGAGGTCTTAAATAAGGATCGATTTTTTCTCTGAAATCACCGGGAAGAAATCCAAGCGATTCTCCTGCTTCCACCGCAGGTCTGGCAAGGATTAATTTTTTAACCAATCCTTTCTTAAGAGCAGCTACAGCAAGAGCAACAGCTAAATATGTTTTACCTGTTCCTGCAGGTCCTATAGCGAAACATATATCGTTTTTACGAGCTTCTTCAATATAATTTACCTGCCCGGGTGTACGTGCCTTTATAACATCTTGTTTTGTATAAAGTACAATTGATTCGAATTCCTCCTCTTCAATTAACTCTTTACCTTCGGCAGTTAAGTTAAGAATAGTCTCCACATCACTTGTTGATAGTTTACCACTTGTATTTAAAACGTAAACCATTTCATTAAAAACTTTCTCAATCAATTCTACTTCCTCGGCAACTCCTTTAATAGTAACATTGTCACCACGAACTGTAATAGATGCGTTAAACCTGTTTTCAAGAATTTTAAGATTTGCATCACCCATCCCCAGCATATCGAGCATGTTTACGTTATCTAATATTATTTTCTTTTCAACTGCGGTCATAGTTCATTTTTAAAATAAAAAACCCTCATCAAAAAAAATGATAAGGGTTTTGTATTATTTATAAATTATCTTCAAGCACACTATTTTATTGAATTGGAGCAGGCTTGTAATTTCTTCTTAATTTTTCGTATTTAGATTTTTCTTCTTCACTAAGTGGTGGAACTTTGAATACCTGGTTTGGATAAATTAAATCAGGATTCTTAATTTGGTCTCTATTTGCTTTGTAAATTACTGGCCATGCAAACGGATTTCCGTAATGTTCTTTCTTCTTAGCAATTCCCCAAAGATGGTCACCTTTTACAACGGTGTAAGAGATCACATCTGGTTTGTCAATCCAGTTATCCAGAGCTCTCTGCATCTGGTTATGAACTTTATCAAAAAATTCTGGTAAAGCACTAATTTTATTCATTTTTAATGCATCAAGATCAGCTTGTCTGTCAGTTTTTGGTCCTTCTTTTCTTCTGATCTTTACCATCAAGTTCGTTAACAGCTTTTCTAAAGTTATCAACATCCTGTCTCGTAGCTCCAACAATTGCATAAAGTTCATCAATGCATTCTTCAGGATCTTGCAAACCGGAAAGAGTTGCATTCAGGTTATCAAGATCAGCATTTAATGCTTCAATTTCAGCTATTAAAGCTGTTTTCTTACCCGCAAGGCGGGTCATTTCGGCTTCCCATTCTTCAACGGTCATCTCTTCATCCTGGGCAAAGCCAGAGAGAGATAACAGAAGAACAAGGGATAGAATTCCTATTAAATATTTAGCTAATTTCATTTAATTATCTCCTAATCTTTGAAATTTTAATTATTCGTTTGAAATTATTTAGGCAATTTATCAAGATTAGCCCTTGTTTCTTCTTTTTGTTTATTGCACTCAGCTAAGCTTACGGTTAATATCCTGAATTTGTGCTTCTAGCTGGCTTCTTTCATCTTTCAGCCGGTTAGCCTCTGCCTCAAGAGATTTTACTTCATCTCTTAGAGCATATAGCTCGGCAAATTGAGCCTCACTTACACCGCCACAGCCGGCAAATAACGCAGTGCTAATGATAAATATTGCAACTGCGATAACGGGGGCTCTCAAATTTTTTGAGTACGCTCATATGTTACCTCCGATTATAAATTAAAATAAGTTAAATTAGGTAAAAAGCAGATTTACATCACAAAAACGAACAAATACTGATTGTTATCTCCTTTTTAGAATGGTATTGAAAAACCAATTCTATTACCGTTATATAATTAAATAATGAACAATTTCCAAATTAACTAATTGGAAAATCGGTTAAATCAATCTTTTTTCAACAAAGCTGGTATAACCATTACCCGCAATTATTAAATGATCAAAGACCTGTATATCAATAACTTTTCCCGCTTCAACTATTTTTTTTGTGATGGCAATATCTTCGCTGCTTGGTTCAGGATTACCGCTTGGATGATTATGAAGAAGAATTATACTTGCAGATGAGCACTCAATTGCTACTTTAAATACTTCACGCGGATGGACAACGCTCGAATTTAAACTTCCCGTAGAAATTGTTTCATATTTTATAATTTTATTTGCGGAGTTAAGGCAAACAACAATAAATTTTTCTTTAAGTTCATCTCTAATATCGGGATGAATAAATTTGCTATATCTTCGGGTGAAGTTATTTTGGATTCTGAATACCATTTTGATTGAGAAAGAATTCGCCTGCTTATTTCAAACGCAGCAAGTAATGTTGCTGCTTTATCGTTTCCAATTCCCAAATTTTTCTTAAATGAATCTAAAGATTTTGACGCGAGTACAGCTAAGTTTCCTTCATTGTTTATTAGTTCCTGTGCTATACTAAGAACTGATTTGCCTTTAGTTCCTGTGCGTAAAATAATAGCTAGTAGTTCTGCATCACTTAAATTTTGTGCACCTCTAAGTAATAATTTTTCCCTGGGTCTGTCATCCAGTGGAAGATCTTTTATACCAGCTATAATTTTCCCTTCCCAAATTAATTGCCTAAGCGGAATTTATCTACAAGTTGAAAAACTCCATCTTTATATCTAACAATATTTAAAAATCTGTTTGTGCGTGATTCATCAAAAGCAATATTATTATGGTATCCGGCTGAGGTAATTCCTGAAATCATTTTATTACGAATATTAATTCTGTTGCTATTAATATTTCTCATTACAGTTAACTAAATATTTTGCTGTATCATAACCGTAAAGCACATTACGGTTTACATCTCTTCCGGTAATCTTTACAAACATTTCGTTAAATAACTGAAACTCATCACTTTCATATTCAATAAAATAATCTGATGAAAAAGTTATCTTGTTGCTAAGCTCTGTTGAAGTTTCAAATCCTTTAGCAATAAACCAATCCTGGTTACCGTAAATGGTTAGGTTTAATTTGTTTTGCACGAGATACGAAAGAATTGCAGGTGCATCGGTTTTATCCGCAAGTGGAACGTAAAGCCCCTCAAGTTGATCAGAGCTTTGTGCTATAGAAGTAACCTGCTGTTCTAAATCAAAACTTTTACTGCTGTAAGTTTCCCTTGCTAAAATTGTTCCTCCCAGCTTTTCAAACTCTGCAATAAATGTTGCAGCAAGTAAAGGCGAATAACCTTCTATGGCATTTAAAACTGATATATATCTTTTGTTTTCAACAAAATAAACGTACTGTGCCATTATTTTCCCTCGCATCGAGAAAGAAGGATTTGCCTGGAAAAAATTATCATTAATTGATGTTAAATCATCATCAGTAGCAGTTGGCGAAATTATGGGGACGTTGCTATCAACAAACTCATTTAAAGTTGGTTTAACTTCGTTGCTGTAAATTGGACCAAGTATAACCTTAATTGAAGAGTTATTCGCAAATTCTTTTTTTATTTTTTTTATTTCATCAATATTATTTTTTGTATCTCTAATAACCAACCCGATTTTATCATCACGTCCAAGATTAAACTCTGATAATGCAAATTTAATTCCTTCAAGAATTTCAAGTGATTCTGCGGAAGTTATTTGTCCTGCAGAGTTTTTCATAAGAGGTAAAATAACCCCGATTAGTGTTAAAGATGAGTTTAAATTTGAATAATCAGACAGTGTATTGTAATAATTGGATGCTTCGGAGTATTCTTCAGAATCAGAATAATTATTTATTATTTCTGATAATGATTTTTTGGCGTTTACTAAATCTCCTTCATTGCTGTAAGCTTTTCCTAATTGGAGCAGGAAAAAGGACTTTACATTTTTTGCTGTGAACGAATTATTAAGCTGCTCAAGCTGTGAAGAATTAATGAAATTTATCGAAATTTTATCTGCAACCCATTTGGCATTTTCAATATAATCTTTTGATTCACTTCTTCCTATTAAAAAAGCAAGCTCTCGCAAAGCGCTGTAATAATCTTCCTGCATTAGAAAAAGTTTTGCATACAACATCCTCATTTCATCTCTATACCTGCTGGATGGATATAATTCTAAAAATTTTGTTATTAAATCTTCTGCTTCGCTGTAATTTTGCTGTTCAACAAATATTTTGCTGCTAAAAAAATAGGAGGCTGTGGTTCTATTATTTAATTCGTAAGCATTAATTATCCTGGAAAAGACTGAATTTGCCTGGTGATAGTTACCGCTATTGTAAAAGTTGATTGCTAGATTAAACTGGCTGGCAATTTCATCATTTTTAATGTTTTGAGAAAAAGTATAAGATGTGAATAGAAAAGTAATAATATAAAGTGTTAAGAATCTATTCATCGTTAATTGATTTTTTAGTTTGAAGATTTTGTACACTGATTTTACCTTCACTAGCTATTTTGTTTTTCGGATCCAATTTAATTGCCAATTCAAAATAAGTCAGAGCTTCTTTATAGTTTTCATTATGTAAAAAAACTTCTGCCATTAAAATATAGTCCTCTGCAGAAATTTCCTCACTTAAATCAATATACTTTTTAAAATATTTTTCCGCTTTATTATAATTATGATTTTTAATATAAATTTTTGCAGCCCAAATAAAAATTGTTGGCTCTTTGGTATTATACCTAAATGCCTTTTCTATTGCTTTTACTGCATGAGTAATCATATCAAGGTTAAAATAAATCTTTGCATAAATAACATAAAGTTCCCAGTAATCTGAAAACAATACTTCAGCTCTTTTTGCAAAGCGCAGTGCGTTTTCAAATTCCTTTAATTCAAGTTCAGTCTTTGACAGATAAAGATATGCTTCACGAATAATTTCCGGCTTCTCGTTGGAAATAACAAAACTAAGAAAGTTAATTTTTGCCAGTTCAAAATCTTTCAGCATAAAATATGCGTAGCCAGTAAAGTAGAGTACTATTGGATTGTCTTCAGTATTTATATAGCTAAAAATTTTAGTTGATTTTTCCCACTGAGCATTCCGTATAAGAAATTGCCCATAGTAAAGTTTAACATCTTTATCATCAGGTTGAATTTTTAAAATTTTTTCGTAAAGATCTATTGCTGAATTTGTTTTTCCAAGGTTTTCATAAATTTCTGCCAGGTGCAGATACGGTTCAGTAAATTCAGGATAATCATTAATTAACAAAAGATAAATTTGAGATGCGTGCAATAATTTATTTTGAGATTCAAATTCTCTTGCAGTTTTTAATTTAAATTGAGCTCTATGATCTATCTGCAATTACATTACTCCCACTCAATAGTAGCAGGTGGTTTGGAGCTAATATCGTAAACAACCCTGTTAACTCCTTTAACTTTGTTAATTATTCTATTTGATACATTTGCTAGAAAATCATGTTCAAAATTGTACCAATCCGCAGTCATTCCATCAACAGAAGTAACAGCCCGAAGAGCAAGTACGTTTTCATAAGTTCTCGCATCGCCCATAACTCCAACTGTGCTAACTGGCAGCAAAACAGTAAATGCCTGCCATATATTTTTATACAACCCCTCTTCTTTAATTGATGATATAAAAATATCATCTGCTTCTCTTAAAATATCAAGTTTTTCAAAAGTAACTTCACCTAAAATCCTAACTGCCAGACCAGGACCCGGGAACGGATGCCTGAAAATAAATTCATCCGGTATGTTTAATTGTTTTCCAACTTTTCTAACTTCATCTTTAAATAATTCACGAAAAGGTTCTATCAATTTCAAATTCATTTTTTCCGGTAACCCGCCAACATTATGATGAGTTTTAATTGTTACGGATGCACCTTTTACTGGTAGAGATTCAATAACATCAGGATAAAGCGTTCCTTGAACTAAAAACTCAGCATTAACTATTTTTTTTGCCTCTTCTTCAAAAACTTCTATAAAAGTGTTGCCAATTATTTTCCTTTTTTCTTCCGGTTCAGTAATACCTTTAAGGTTTTTTAGAAATCTTTTAGAGGCATCAACATGGATGTGCTCAAGTTTAAGTCTTTCATCAAATAACTCACTTACTTTTTCACTCTCATTTTTTCTCATCAAACCGGTATCAATGTGTATGCATATGAGGTTTTTACCAATAGTTTTTTTAACTAAAACTGCTGCCACTGTTGAATCAACACCACCGCTAAGCGCACAGATAGCTTTTGCATCTCCAATCTCTTTTTTAATAATCTCAATTTTTTCATCAATAAAATTCTCTGCCGTCCAATCAGCTTTGCAGCTGCATATATCAAAAAGAAAATTAATTATTATCTTTTTTCCTTCTTCAGTATGAGCCACTTCGGGATGAAACTGTAATCCATAAATTCTTTTCGCATCATTTGAGATTGCACAAATTGGTGAATGGTCGGATTCACCAATAACCTTAAATCCATTTGGAATTTCGGTAAGATAATCACCATGGCTCATCCAAACAACAGATGCATCTTCAATATCATTAAGAATATCTGAATCATCAATAATTCTTAAAACTGCTTTTCCATATTCACGATCAGAAGCAGGTTCTACGCTCCCGCCAAAATGTTTACAGATTAACTGCAGACCATAACAAATTCCAAGAACAGGTATTTTAAGATTTAGTATCTCTTTGTTTATTACCGGAGCGTCATCATCGTAGACACTTGTAGGACCGCCAGAAAGTATAATTCCCTTTGGTTTTATTTCTTTAATTTTTTCTAAAGTAATTGTGTGTGGATGGATTTCGGAGTAGACGTTTGCTTCCCTTACTCTGCGTGTTATTAGTTGAGTATATTGAGAGCCGAAATCAATAATAAGTATGGTTTCTCTTGTATTCATAGAAAAAATATAATAAGGATTTTAGAAAAAAACCCGCTTTCCGGAAAACTCTTGCGAAGGAATAACTTCGGCACTTCGGATAAACGGGTTTACAAAACACGGTTCGCCAGTTAATTAGATTTACTACCCAATTAGATTTTTATATGCTGCGCTGTCAAGTAGTTCAGTTATTTCAGCTTGATCTGAAATTTCAATTTTTACCATCCAACCCTCACCATACGGATCGGAATTAACATTTTCAGGATTTTCTTCAAGTAAAGCATTTACTTCAGTTACCTTTCCTGAAAGTGGGCCGTTCATATCACTAACTGTTTTAACTGCTTCAATAGTACCAAAGGGCTCACCTTTGGTTATTTGTTCAATTTCCTTATCAATATCAATGTACACAACATCACCAAGTTCACTTTGCGCAAAATCTGTAATACCAATTGTGGCACTATTTCCATTTATTTTTACCCATTCATGATCAGAAGTATATTTTAGATCATCTGGAATGTTCATACTTTCCTCAAAAATTGATAATAGATACTTACTTTGTTATTGTTTAAATTCAAATTTTTCTAAGAAACTTGTATCAAATTTTCCGGATAAAAATCTTTCATCGCGTAAAACCTGCAAGTGGAAAGGAATTGTAGTTTTTATTCCTTCAATAGTAAATTCTTCTAAAGCCCTTACACCTCTTGCAACTGCATGTTCCCTGTTTTTTCCCCAAACAATCAATTTTGCTATTAAGGAATCGTAATAGGGCGGAATTGAATAAGAAACATAAATGTTTGAATCAATTCTAACACCGTATCCACCGGGAAAATGAAGAGAAGTTATTGTACCAGGTGAGGGTCTGAAATCGTGTGCAGGATCCTCAGCATTAATTCTAAACTCTATTGCGTGCCCAACAGGTTTAGTTGGAAGGGTTTCAATTTTTTTACCTGCTGCCACGAGTATCTGCTGCCTTATCAAATCAACGCCGTAAACAAATTCAGTTACAGGATGTTCAACCTGGATACGTGTGTTCATTTCCATAAAATAGAAATTTTTATTTTTATCCAGTAAGAATTCAATGGTTCCTGCACCTTCATAATTAACTGATTTAGCTCCAAGTACTGCAGATTCACCCATTCTGTTTCTTAAATCACTATCAATTGCAGGTGAGGGTGATTCTTCAATAAGCTTCTGGTGTCTTCTTTGAACTGAGCAATCTCGTTCACCATAGTGATAAACATTTCCAAAAGTATCACCAAGTACCTGGATTTCAACATGACGCGGATTTTCAATAAATTTTTCTATATATACATCAGGATTTCCAAATCCAGCTTCAGCCTCAGATTGTGCCATTTGAAATGCATTATCAAAATCCTTTTCATCCCAAACAATCCTCATCCCCTTTCCGCCGCCGCCGGCAGTTGCTTTAATTATCACAGGCAAGCCGATTTCCTTTGCTAAATCAATTCCTTTTTCTTTACTCTGGATGCAACCATCGCTGCCAGGAATAACCGGAACACCATTTTTCTTCATTGTATCTTTAGCGAATGATTTATCACCCATTGAATTGATCATTTGAGGTGATGGGCCAATAAATTTAATTCCTGACTCATTGCATATTTCTGAAAAATTTGCATTTTCTGCTAAAAAGCCATAACCAGGATGTATTGCATCTGCACCAGTAATTTGCGCTGCAGAAATGATAGAAGGGATTTTTAAGTAACTGTCTTTTCCAAAAGGCGGACCAATGCAAACTGCTTCATCTGCAAAGGTAACATGAAGTGAATCTTCATCTGCTTCAGAATAAACCGCAACAGTCTTAATACCTAACTCTTTACAAGTGCGTATAATCCGAAGTGCAATCTCGCCTCTATTAGCGATCAATATTTTTTTGAACAATTATTTCTCTACTAAGTAATTCAGTATCAACTAGTTTCAATTAAAAATAACGGTTGATTGTACTCAACAGGTTTACCATTTTCAACTAATATCTTTACTATTTTTCCACTTACATCTGATTCAATTTCATTCATAAGTTTCATTGCTTCTACTATACACAGAACTGAACCAGGTGATACAATACCACCAACCTCTACATAATTATCAGCATCTGGTGAGGGTGCCCTGTAAAATGTTCCAACTATTGGAGACCTGATTTCATGAGTATTTGCAGGAATTTTTTCATCAACTTTTTCAGGTTTCTCTTCAACTTTCGCATTAGTCCCCGCTACAGACAATTCTGCTGCCTGTGCAGTAACCTGATGGTCCACAACAGCCTTTGCTTGCCTGATCTTTTTTGCAATTTTTAACTTAATTCCATCTTCTTCAATTTCAAGATCAGTAATGCTGCTGTCATCAACTATTCTAACGAGTTTTTTAATTAAATTTAAATCCATAATTGATCCTTAAATTAAGATTTTACTCTTTCGCAATATTCCCCGGTTCTTGTATCAACTTTAAGCAAATCATCAGCGTTTATAAATAAAGGTACATTAATTGTAACCCCGGTTTCCATTTTAGCAGGTTTTACCGCCCCGGTTGCTGTATCTCCTTTAAAACCTGGTTCAGTTTCTACAACTTTTAAATTTATAAAGGTAGGTATTTCAACAGAAATGATTTCAGAACCGTTAAAAAGTATATCAACATCCACACCTTCTTTAAGATAATTTACACCATCACCAAACAACTCACCCTGTACGTTTATTTGTTCATAAGTTTCATTATCCATGCACACAAGAAAACTGCCATCCCTGTAAAGGTATTGATACATTTTTCTTTCAACTCTCACCGTTTCAACTTTTTCACCAGCTCTAAATGTATTATCTAATACTTTTCCTGTTTTAAGATTTTTTAGCATGCTTCTAACAAAAGCACCGCCTTTACCAGGTTTTACATGCTGGAATTCAACAATGCTGTAAAGATCGTTTTTAAATTTAATTATTAATCCATTCCTAAAATCAGATGTGTCTGCCATAAAATCTTACATGCAAATATTGAATAATTGATAAAAAAAAATAGATATATGCTTTTTGAAAGTCAAGAAAACAAAGTCTATTGAAGTTAATTAACAAGTGCAAGGTATTGTGCGATTTCCCTACCTGCCGAAGAAGTTGCATATTTTTCTCTAATTGATTCAAACAGGTCTTTTGCATCTTCTTTGTTTCCTGATTTCATCAAATTGATTCCAGCATTTAATAAGTACTCAGGAATTTGTGCGTTCATTTCTGTAACAGCTGCTGCATCCAGGTAAAGATCAGCTGCTTTTTCATAATCTTTTTTTGCTGCATAGTAGCCCGCAATTACCAGATATTGCAGCAGCTTTGAAGTAATCAATAGATCCATTGTAATCTTCGTAATATTTTAGTGCTTCTTCGTAATTTCCTAAAAAGGAATAGCTGTTAGCAAGAAACAGTTTTGCAGATTCACCATTCTCTGTTCCACCGTATTCTTCAACAATTTTTTTAAATCCAATTATATTTGTACCCTGCTGTCCTTCAATTGCCTGCAAATAAGCACCCTGGTCATAAAGATTCATGGTGCGTGAAAGTTCTATACCAGCGTTTTCGTTATCCACATTTTTCTGATTTACATAAAAATACGCTACAGCAACTGCAATTGCTATAACAGCCCCGTAAGTAAAAATTTTATTTTTATAATCTTCATAAAATGACATGGATTTTTCAACAAAAGTTCTTAGCTTATCTTCTTTAAGCTGTTTTTTGGTAATCTTTTTCTTCTGTTTAATCATTAATTGCTTCCTTATTTCAAGTATGATAATAAAATTGAAACGACTTGCAAAAATAACAAATATTCTTATAATTTAGTAAAAAATGTACGCCCAGGAGGACTCGAACCTCCAACCTCCGGAACCGGAATCCGACGTTCTATCCAATTGAACTATGGGCGCAACTATAAACCGATTCTAATATGATTTGAGAAAATCCAGGCTTTTTTATAGAAATAAACCTCAATACGGTATGCCCCTTTTTCAGTTATTTTACATTCAGCGGATTTTGCTTCAACAGTTTTAATAACCTCACCATTTTTTAAAAATCTTATTTCCGCCGTAATTCCAGGTAGATTCACTTTAAGTAAGATATTCTCATTAAAAGGTATAGAATCACCCATTTGCGCAGTTTTACCATTTATCTGTGCAAAAAATCTAAACCCTTTTGAATCTGCATGATAATCATTTGCAAAAAAGCAATTGCCATTCTGTAATGCATTATAAAAAGCTTTTTTAGTATTTTTAATATTTTCATCAGAATTTTCAATTTTTAGCTCTTTTTCGAGTAGAATATGAGTTCTGATTGCTTTAAAAAGTACTTTATATGGAAATATTTCAACCTCAAAAAAACCAAAAAGATTTTGTTTGTGAGCATGTGCATCGCTTCCTCCAATTCCTACAACTCTTCTTTTCAAACTCAGCTTATCCCATAAATCTAAAGTTTCTTTAGGAGGAGCTATTATTGATCTTAATGGATGTAAAAATGATTGATACTTATTTTTTTCTGTTAAATTCTCCATCCATTCAGACATGTGATTCCAGATTTCAATACCTGTGAAATCACTCGTATCCCATTCGTTCCAGGGATAAGGTGGATGCTCTTTCATGCTATTCCGAGTTTCGTGGGGATGAGCAATAAAACCAATTCCACCTGCCTCTTTAACTTTTCTCACATAATCTTTTGCAGTCATTCTTGTGGAGTAAGATTCATTTACAGCTAATGCGAGGTAATGGTTTTTATTTTCTTTATCATTTATTTCACAACCGATAAGACAAAATGTTTTATTATACCATCTTTCAAATCCTTCATGTAGTGCGCGTAAAGTGTTATGATCAGTTAGAATAATAAAATCCAAACCCACTTCATTGGCAAAAGCAGCAATTTCCGGAACTTCCCCCGAACCATCCGAGAAAGTTGAATGCATATGTATTGAACCAACGTATTCGAACATATCAACCATTAATTAAGTAGCCAAAGTTAAAGAAGAATAATCTATTTAAGAAAGGTGAAATTTTTGTTAATTTAATTTTTTACGTAGTAAATAAACTATTTAAAATTGGGATTTGAAGGTAATTAAGCAAGTTCTTTTAAAGTAGTGTATTTAGTAGAATGCTCAACAGCAAGATCATTTATTTTATTAATAAGAATATTTATTCTTTCATCAGTATTATCATCAAATTCTTCAAAAGCTTCATTAGAGGTAAATAAATATTGCTCCTGAAAATGATTTGGTTTCCCTTTAACTTCGTAAACTGAATAGTTTTCCAAACCTTCTGCTTGCAATAAATTTTTTAGTTCTCTAATTGTACTTAAATAGTCATCTCTTCTACCAGAGGATAATTCGTATTGAATTGAAAAGATTACTTTGGACATATTTTCTCCACAGAATTACTTAATTTAATTTATATGAATTTGACCTTCAAAAACTTTTACTGCAGGTCCTGTTAATGATACATTAATAATTTTATCTTTCTCAACACTAAAATTTACAAATAATTTGACTTTACTCCTTGGTAAAATTGTTACAGGTGGCTCAATTCCTTCAGTTATAAAGCTTGCAATGGCTGCTGCAACAGAACCTGTTCCGCAAGCAAGGGTTTCATTTTCCACACCGCGCTCATAAGTTCTTATGTTAACTTCTTTATTCTTAATACTAATAAAGTTTACATTAACTCCTGCAGGAGAAAATTCAGCAAGATTTCTAATTTCTTTACCCAGTTTTTCAACGGAAAGTTCCTCTAAGTTATTCATTTTTATTACAATATGTGGGGAACCTGTATTTATGAAATTTGCATCCATTTCTTCTCCCAAAGCATTTATCTTAATGTTCTTTCTGAATTCAGTTGGTGGATGAAGATTAAACCTGATCATTCCATTTTCTAAAATTTCTCCCGAGTATTCAGAATTATTTGAAATAAATTTGGTATAATTATTATTTATCCTGTTTGTTTTTAACGCAAACCTGATAGCACATCTTGCACCATTGCCACAAAGACTTCCTGTGGATGCATCTGCATTAAAATATTTCATTTCAAAATCGTGAGAACCGGAGGATAAAATTACAATTAGACCATCAGCACCAATTCCGTTATGCCTATCGCATAATAATTTTATGGTTTCATCGGTTAATTTGAATCGTGGATTTTTATCTCCATCAATTATGATGAAATCATTTCCCGCGCCATTCATTTTTGTAAATGATAGAGTTTTCATTTTGAACATGCAATTTAGTTTATTGTGTTTAGGTTTTCAATAAAATTGAAGTTGGGATGGTAAATAATTTGAAGAATAAAAATGAGGCCGTATTAAATTACGGCCCAAATTTAGCAATGTTAACCGGAAATGTTTTGCATCAATGCAGCAACCTGCTGCGCTTGCTTCGAGTTGTATTCAAAAGCAAGTTTTTTATGATTTACAATATCTATAATAGTACCAATTAAGCATAGCCCACCGGTAAAGAAATATAAAATTCCCATGCCAATTTGATCGACAACAAACCTTTGAATTCCAGCAATTCCCAACAATCCTATTACCGCAAAAATTAGAATATTAGTAGGATCTTTCCTGCGTGACATATAAGACATTGCAAACTGCTGAGCTTTTTCATCGCTCATATCCTTAATCAATTCTTGTATGTAAGCCATTTCTTCGCCCTCAAGCCCGGGCATTAACTGAAAAACGTTTGCCATAATTACTCCAATTAATTTTTACTAATGAAATTATTCTGATGGTTAAAACAATAAGTGCAAAAATTCCTAATGGATGAGTATTGATTGAATTATATAAATCACCATGTAAAATATATGATGCCGATTTTCCCAACCCACAACCAGGGCAAAATTCAATTCCTATTGCTGATAGAGGGCAAATCGTAAAATGTGAACTTTCCATGGGCTCAATTATTGATAGAAAGATGATTGCCGCTATCCAAATTAGTGACTCAAGTCCAACAACTTTATATATTCCATTTATAAATCTGAAATATCTGCTTACAGATATTCTTCCGGGATATAATGATTCTTCTTTTTCAATCATAATTCTAAAACAGAAGTTTGCTTATTAAAACTTAGTTAATTGATGTGTGTAAATCAATTATTGATTGATGAAAGGCAAATTTGAACCGGTTAATTGCTGGATTAGTGCGGCAGAAAGTTTATGAAAAAATTATATACCAGTATTTTGTGGAGGTGGCGGGAGTCGAACCCGCGTCCGAAATTAAGATCCAATGAACGTCTACACATATAGCCGGTTTTTAATTTTACTTAGAGCTACCAAACTGGCAAGGATCACTTTAAGCGTGCCCGTAACCGCCGACGCGGTATTCGCTTCATCTATCCGGGCTGTAGAATCCGCTATCGTATCTAACGGCGTTCACCCAAACCCCAATACGAGAGAGAAAGGGGAACGGCTGCGTTAATTTACGCAGCTAAGGCGTAATCGTTTTCGCCAATTAAGGTTTTTCCCGCCGTTTAACGTGTCTGCAGGAAACACGATGCGCAGTTCATTGTCTCTTTAATCCCGTCGAAGCCAATTTCACCCCCTAATGGTGAATTATGAAAAAAATAAATTTATTATTATTTCCATTTAACATCAGGATTACCTGAGACTTTATTTTCATAACGTGCAAGAACAAAAAACAGATCGCTTAACCGGTTTAAATATATAAGAATATTATTATTAATTTCAGCACTTTTTTTTAGTGAAACTACTGCTCTCTCTGCTCTTCTTCCAATTGTGCGGCAAATATGAAGATTTGCAGAACTTTTAGAACCACCCGGAAGAACAAAGTTATTAAGTTCTTCCAACTTCTCATCATATTTATCTATCTGTTTCTCTATAATACTATAGAATTCTTCTGGAGTTCCATCAATTTTGTATTTTTTATCATCGGGGGTCGCCAGTTCTGTTCCAATTGTGAACAACTGGTTTTGGATTGATAACAATAGGGTTTTTACATTCTCATCAACAATTTCTGTAACAGCTAATCCAATAAATGAATTGAGTTCATCTATTGTTCCATATGCTTCAATACGTGAAGAATCTTTACTAACTCTTTTACCTCCATACAAACCAGTTTCTCCTTCATCGCCTTTTCCTGTGTAAATTTTCATTTTGTAAAAGGCAGGGTTTGAATTTTTACAGGAGTTAATTTGCCGGAAGTATTTTTTAGGCTAAGTTCGGTTCCATTACTTAAAAATTGTTTTCTGATATAAGCCAAACCAATAAATTCATTTCGTTTAAATGATTTAACATAAGAAGTTACAATTCCAGCCTCAATACCTTTTTCATCAACCAGATTTAATTTCTCTTCATCATCAATGCGATCAGAAAAAATTACACCGCAAATTTGCTTTTGAACTTTATCATAAGTATCCAACCGTGCTATAACTTCCTGCCCGATAAAACAACCTTTTTTTAGATCAATATAATCATTCAAACCCGCTTCAAAAGGATTGTAATCATCATTTAATTCCTGCGGTGCAGATGGAATTCCCTGCTCGATTCTGTAAGTGTTGTAAGCATCCTCGCCAATCAGTGTAAAATCATACGGACCCTTATTTTCAAGCATATAGTTTATTAGTTTTTTACTGTTATCATAGTCTGCCAGCAGCCAAAATTTTATTCTACCTATTTCATCTATAAGTTTTATAAGGAAGAATAAAATATTCTCAGTTTGAATAATTCTAAACGTGTTTGGTTCAATTTCATTTACAATA
Source organism: uncultured Ignavibacteriales bacterium (assembly GCA_963714405.1). Taxonomy (GTDB): domain Bacteria; phylum Bacteroidota; class Ignavibacteria; order Ignavibacteriales; family Ignavibacteriaceae; genus JAZGGS01. The sequence continues at coordinate 718,810 of CAVQOH010000006.1, forward strand.
TTACCGGTAACCAATGTTATAAATGAATCCGCCTGCGGACCACAAAGTTCCAATAAACTATACTTTGAATTTGCATCATTTACCTGAACATCATCTGTAATTATGTATTTATTTATCCAGCTCATCACTTTATGTTTATTTTCTCTTTCGCAAACCAAAAGCTGGTAATCTTCAAAATTTAAAAGAACACAGAGCCCGATAATTCTTCCTTTTTCAGTTGTAAATAATGTTTTTTCAACACCTTCCCGTTTTAATTCTTTTACAGAGTTTGTACTTATACGATGAAGAAAATCTAATACGTCCTTTCCTTTTAACTCTATTAACGCCAGGTGAGATATGTTTCGTAAACCAACATTGCTGTAAAGCGCTTCAATTTCTTTTTCAACGGAAGAATAATATTTTACTATTTTATGTGCATTGTGAGATACTGAATTATAACCCTTTGATTCAAAATATTCAACTAAAGCATCTTTATTATCTTTTACTTCAAGCATTTAATCTCCTGAATGGAAAATTTTGTTACTACAAAATTATTAATTACTAACTATAAATAAAACTCAATTATTTTTATCTTAATACGGGCGTGTTTGTTTACGGTTCCTTGTGTTAACATAAACACTGTCATCGTGCTGCCATGTAAACGCAACTGAATCTTGTGAATATACCCTATCTCCTAAATCGTAATAAACAAATTCGTAATAATCCGGGTATTTATCATTATTAACATTAGCTATCGTTCTCTTAAAGTTAATTCCTTCATAAGTCATCAATAAATGAGGTTCTATTCTTAATCCCTCAACTAAAAAGTAATTGTAATCTATATGTCCAATTCCTCTTCCGTAATGAAAATTTACCCTAATGTACGGAATGTTTTTATAATTCCATTTATGCAAACTTAAATTATTAAAACCACCATGTGATGGGATGGGAGATTCCCAAACAACCTGAAGTTTCTCATCACTGCACTCAAATAAAGTTATGTAAAAGAATGCTGTACCAAGTTCCGTGCTGTCCAAATCAATAAAACTCTGATCGTAACCAACTATGTTTTTAGTTTCAATTAATCTTTCACCTGACCTTGATTTTGCAATTATCGCAAAAAACAGTCTTTGATCGCTATCATAATTTAAAATTGCAGGTTTAGGAATTTCGAATGTTAAAGTTTTATCAAGATTAACCAGGTATGAACCTTCGGGATAAGTTTCGAGAACAAATTCATTTAAGGAAAGTGCGTCGCATGGATATCTGCTACCTGCCTGTTCTTTTTGCTGCTCTAAATTATATCGTTGTATCATTGCATCTTTTTCCGGTGAATAAGCAACTCCTTCATCACCCCCGGGAGAAAGCTGCTCGACATCTCCTTTTTCCCCGCAGGAGATTGTAAGAATTAAAATAAATGAAATGAGTAATATTTTAATAAGGTTATACAAACTAAAAATCAATTTTGGATTAATATGATAGCAGAACAATAATTATGCCGTAAAAATATAACTAAATAAGTTATTTTCTAAATAAAAGATAGTGATGATAAATCTACAAACGAAAATTCGATGTGGTTGAATCGTCCTTAAAATCAACTTTTTAATCTTAAAATGGTATAAAAGCTATTTTGAATATTCATCCAAAAAATAAGCTGAACTGAGAATTCCAAGATGATAATGATTAAGATCGAAATGTTCATTCGGAGAATGAAGGTTTTCACTATTCAGACCCAGGCCCATAAGCACGGGAGGGGCTTTTAATTTTTCAGCAAAAACCACCACAATTGGAATGGATCCGCCTTCACGCATAAAAACTGTTTTCTTACCAAAAGCTTTAGACATAGCTTTTGAAGCTGCAATTGTTGATTTGTCTGTAAGCGAGGAGATCATTGGTAAAGCACCATGTAAATTTTTTACAGTAACTTTTACAGATTTTGGGGCAATGCTATTAATATATTTTGTAAAAAGCTTAGCTATTCTTTCCGGTTTCTGATAAGGTACAAGTCTCATACTTACTTTTGCTTTTACCTTTGATGGAAGAACTGTTTTTGCACCTTCTTCAGTAAATCCACCAATAATACCATTACAATCAAGTGAAGGTCTTGCCCACAATCTTTCTAATGTTGAGTAACCTTTCTCTCCCTGCAATTGATTAATACTCAATTCGCGTGCAAATCTTTTATCAGAATGAGGAAGTGATTGAAACAATGCTCTTTCTTTTTTTGAAAGTTTTAAGACATCATCATAAAAGCCGGGAATTTTTATTCTGCCATTATTATCCTGAAGCTGGTTTATCATTTTAGCAAGAACATTAATTGGATTGGCAACAGCCCCACCGAAAGAACCTGAATGAAGATCTCTATCAGGTCCTGTTACTTCAATTTCCATGTAACAAAGCCCTCTTAAGCCATAAGTAAGCGTTGGTAAACCAGGTGCGAATAATGCTGTATCTGAAATTAGTACCGTGTCACACTTTAGTAGTTTAAGATTTTCCTTTACAAATTTATTTAAACTCGCACTGCCTATTTCTTCTTCTCCTTCAACAAGTATTTTTACATTAACGGGCAGTTTGCCAACAGTTTTAAAATATGCTTCGATAGATTTTATATGCACATACATCTGTCCCTTATCATCGGTTGCACCTCTTGCATAAATTTTTCCATTTTTCACAATGGGTGCAAATGGAGGGGAATTCCAGAGATTCAATGGATCAACCGGTTGTACATCATAGTGCCCGTAAATAAGAACGGTTGGTTTGCCGGGCGCTTTTAGCCATTCCGCATATACTATTGGATGACCTTTTGAGCGATGAATTTTAATTTTATCGAATCCTGCCTTTGCTAATGCAGTTTTAACAAATTGTGCAGCTTTAACCATATCATTTTTATGTTTTGGTAGAGTACTTATACTTGGAATTTTTAAGAACTCCTTTAACTCCTGGATATATCTTTCACGGTTGCTATTAATGTAGTTAACAATTTTTTCCAATTGTTTCTCCTCAGTTTGAAATTATTGTGTATCTGAAAATTACTGGTATGTAATTAGTAAAGTTACTAATTGTTTTGTTATCAAGTTGTTTCAAAATTTCTTCAGGTGGAATAAAGAATTTTTGCCATGGATCATCAACTAAATAGATATTTCCTTCATCATCGATTGTAACAGATTCTATTGATGCATTATAATTAAATTGAGAATAACCTGGAATAGTTGGATTTAGTAACCAGCTTTTTGAATTAGTGATGTTCAGTTCATCATTTAATTTTAACATGTAAAGAGTTTTATTATTTCTATCCACAGCCCAAAGGTTTAAATTATTTTGTACATATAAACCACCTATTGTATGAATTCCTATCTGTTTAGTACTAATTTGCTTTACAATATTAAGTTGTTTTTTATCAACTACAAGAATTAATGTACTATCTGCGAACTGTTTATCATTAACGAATCCTTCTAATCCCAGATATAGATAATTTGAATCGACAGCCATTCCTTCATATCCAACATTCCAGCGTGTGTATTTTAAAAATTCCTCTTCTGGCAATATGTTAAGTTTTTCAGCATCAACGATAAGACCATCAAAAATATTATTGTTATCAAAAGATAATTTATAAATTCCAACGTAATCCTCATAACTTTCAGTATTACCTTCGATTGATAAATAAACAGCTCCCGTATATTTATCATACGTAATTTCTTCAAAATCAAGTTTAGGAAAATCATGAAACATTTGTTGCACATTTTCACCAAGCTCTATGTTTGTTAAGGTAAACGTTGTATCATCAGAAATTTTAAGTAAATGAATTTTCCCAATATCATCTGCAAGAAGAAAAAACTTTTCATCTTTCTCGTTAGAATCTAAATAGGAAATCCCCGAAGTCTGATTTGTATGATACCCATCATCAACTATCCACCTTGGATAAAATTCATCAAGATGAAGTTGAGCCACCCGATTTATTTTGTTAGACTGGCAACTTAAAATGACTAACATTACAGAGAATAGAAGCAAGAATTTCTGCATTTAGAAAAATATGAGATTGAAATAAGTGCTATCTAATATAGTAAATTCTTACAATATTAGTAATAATGTTTTTAAATTGTTGGTAAACTATTCAGCTCTGGTTATTTTTATCTAATGATTATACATAAGTATATATTACGCAATCACGTAGCTCCGTTCTTTTATTCTGCAGCAACAATGATGGGAGTTTTGCTGCTTCAGTTTTTAATGAAGTTTGCGGACCGGCTTGTTGGAAAAGGACTGGATACCTGGTTAATTACCAAATTAATCGCGTATAATCTATCCTGGATGCTTGTACTCGTAATACCAATGGCAACACTTGTAGCTGCTTTGATGACTTATGGAAGTCTTTCGCAAAATAATGAAGTAACAATCATAAAATCATCCGGCGCATCACTTTATAAGATGATGTCTGCATCATTTATCGCAAGTATTATTGTAGCATATTTACTTTTTCTATTTAATAATGAAGTTCTTCCGGATGCTAACTATCAGGCAAAAATTCTAATGTCAGATATCTCAAGGAAAAAACCTACTCTTTCTCTGGAGCCGGGATTTTTCTCACAGGAAGTTTCAAATTATGCCATACTTGTTAGAGATATTGATCAATCTAACAACCAACTGAGTAAAATAACTATTTACGATTATACTGATCCAGCAAAAATAAATGTTGTTACTGCGGATAAAGGGTAATATTTTTTTCACAGGATCAGAAAAATTTAATAATGGATTTAAGAAACGGTGAGATCCATGAATCAGATGTTAAAAATACGGGCTTTACAGAAAACTTATATTTGAAAAACATAGGATTTCAATGGATGCTGATCAGTTTCAGTTTCACCAATCGCAAGGAGGATTAAGAGGAGAAAGAGAACTTAGTGTTGAAACAATGCGATGCTATTGTTGATAGCATAAAATTAAACAGGAAGAAATATTTTGCGGATTTTAAAAGAGCAGGTGAATAAATATTTCTTTAACAAAAGTGAAGCTGGTAAAGAGAATACTGAATATCCCACGATGTATTCTGTAGAAAACAAAAAGAACGCAGATGCTCTTATATACATAAGAATACAGGATAGGATTAAAACAGCAAAGAATGTAATAGTTTCAAATATGAAAAAGTTGAATGGTCTAACCAGGGAAATTGAAAAATATGAAGTTGAGATTTATAAAAAATATGCAATCCCTGCCGCCTGTATAGTTTTTCTGCTGATTGGTGCACCTCTTGGCTATAATGGTGAAAAAAGGTGGATTTGGTGTTGCAGCAAGTATCAGTTTGTTCTTCTTTCATAATTTACTGGGCTTTCTTAATCGGTGGTGAAAAATTAGCAGAAAGAGGATTCTTTCTCTCCATTTTTAGGAATGTGGGCCGCAAATATTTTTCTGGGAATAATTGGAATTATTTTTAATAATAAAAACCAACCGTGAAACTGTAACATTAAATTTTACGTTACTCAAAAAGATTGATACCTAAACGATTCAGATACAACAATGACGAAAATGAAGATTCTTGATAAATATTTAGTAAAACAATTTTTACAAGCAATTATTTTCGGATTGATTTGTTTTACCGCTTTTGTTTGTAGTTATTGATGCGATGGAAAACCTGGATGATTTTATTGATCAGGATGTACCACCGCTTAACATTATTCATTACTATGTTGTTTTTGCTCCTGAAATTTTAAAACTGATCACACCTGTTTCAGTATTATTCGCTGCACTTTTTACGGCCGGAAAAAGTTCAAACTTAAGCGAGATTAACTGCAATGCGAGCAAGTGGTGTTAGCATTTACAGATTTATGGCACCATTTGTTGTAACTGCATTTTTAATAAGTATTCTTTCCGTTTACTTTGGAGGATACATTGTACCGATGGCAAACAAAACAAAAATTACATATCGCACAGGTTTATCTTAAAAAAGGGATTAGTCTTTTACCGGAAGTAACATTTATTTTCAGGATTCACAAGCAAGAATAGTCAGTATTTCTTTTTTTGATGCCGCAACAAACAATGCAAATCGGGTAAGTATTCAGGATTTTGCTGCTGAAAATGATCCTACAAGAATGAAGGCAGAATTGATGCACAGAAAATTGAGTTACGATACTTTAACATCTCAATGGAATGCAATTTAAGGGGATTACAAAGGATTTTTTTATGATACTACAGAATCTGCAGTTTTTTTTGATTCACTCGTGATCAGTAATTTAACTTTAAACCGGTGATCTTGTAAAGAAACAGCAGAAAGCCGCAGGAAATGAATTTAGCTGAACTATCGGAATTAATTGATACACAGAATCGATCAGGAAATAATCCTACTACAACATTAATTGAATATCATTCCAGGTATGCATTTGCTTTTGCAAATTTAATAATTGTTCTTTTTGGCCTTCCAATTTCTGCGAACAGAACGAAAAAGTGGGTTGCAGTGCAAGTTGGAATAAATATTTTAATCACTTTTATCTACCTGGTGTTTATGAAGGTAAGCCAGGCATTTGGTAAAAATGGTGCCTTCGATCCCATGTTAACAGCATGGTTTGCAAATTTAATTTTTCTTGCAGGAGCATTATATTACGATTCCGAATATGAGGAATTGAAAATTTTAAAACCTCTTTAAAAGAAATAAGTACACTTTGTTTTAAAGTATGGCTTATTATACTTACAAATAATCTTAATTTACTTTTTCTTCCCCCTTCGGTGGCAACAAATCCAAAATGCTGATTTGGTGGTGCTTCTACTTTTATTTCACCAAATCGCGATTCAAACTTATCAATATTATCCTTTAAAGCTTTTAGAAGCATTTTTGCATGCTGTGGTGTTGTAATTATTCTTGCGTGCACTTTTGCTTTAGGCACGCCCGGAACAATTCGTGTAAAATCAATTATAAATTCAGCAGGAGAATGTGTAATTATTGCAAGATTGGAATAAATACCCTCCGCTTCTTTTTCACCAAGTTCAATATTTATTTGCTGTCTCTGTCGTTGTTTCGGTCTGATTCATTTTATCCTTCAAATTAATTTATTGTCTTACTAAACTATCTGCTTTATTAAAAGCATTTTCAGCATGCTTCATCCTCATTCCCAAGCACACCATAAACTTTTCCAAGAAGCTCCCATATTTGAGCATTTGTCGGATCAGTTTCAACCACGTCTTCCAAATATGGTAATGCCTAGTTCATATTTTTCTTTATAATCTTCAGTGATCAGTGCCTGCTCTTCAGCTTCCTCATTTATAGCTGGGCTACCCCATTTTACGTAAGTTACGCCAAGGTTATAAATTGCATTTTCATATTCAGGATCAATTTCAAGTGCTTTTAAAAACTGTTCTTCAGCTTCTTCAAATTGTTATGCATTAAGTAAAAAACACCATAGTTGTATCTGAAATATCTTGTTATTAGGATCTTGTTCAACACTTGCTTTAAAAGCATCCATTGCAACATCAATTTTATTTGCACCAATGTACGATTCAGAAAGAGTAACCAGTATATCCGTATTAGCAGGATAAAGATTTCTTCCTTCTTCAAAAACATCTATTGCATTATTAAAATATTCAATTGCATCAATACTATCCTGAGCAAGTCCATCATTTTTAAAATCGATCATTTTATTTGCACCCAGAGTATAATAAATGTTGCCTAAGTATTGATAACCGTCTTCTGATTTTTCAAGCTCAATTAATTTCTTCAAAGGATCGATTGCGATTTCTGAGTTGCCCCGGAACTTAAATAAACAAACGCAAGATTACTGTAGTTATCTGCTGAATCAGGTGCAAGCATTACTGCATTTTTGAAATAGTTTATTGCTAATATCATAAAACATTTTTGTACTGTCTTTATCTTGAGTAGCTTCCTCCTCTTTGGAAACTACTGACTCCTTTATTAAACATATTAGCTCCAGTGAGATAACTTGTGGTTTTCAATATCTGTTGCAAATTTATTGCTGATTGCAAGTGATTTATCAAAAGATGCTACCATTTTCTCGATATCATCCAATTCACCATAAACATGACCCATTAAAAAATAACCTTCATCACTTTTCGGATTTTTTTCAATATCTTTTTGAAGCATTTCAAGTGCTTTATCAAAATTTTTCTGCTCAATATAAAGCCGGGCACTGGTTAATTCAGTAGATGAGCATTGATATCCGCTAAGAACCATTCCGATTAGGAAAGTAATTACAATTAAAATTTTTGAATGTTGCATATTTACTCCATCAATTTGATTCAATTATGAGTTTAAAGTTACCACATTGCACCCCGATAATCAAGGATGGTAAACGCTATGAATATCGTAAATAATATCATTTTTTACTTAATATTTAAGTTTTTAATGGGTTAACTAAATTGCATTTGCTAGCAGAATAGAATATTTTTCAATTTAAAATCTGAGAGAATTTTGACTATTGAAAAAGCAATAAAATCGCTGCCAAAAGTGCTTTTGCACGATCACCTGGATGGTGGATTAAGACCACAAACCGTTATAGATTTAGCGAAAGAGCAGGGGTATAAAAAGCTTCCGAGTCACAATGCCGATGAATTAGCAAAATGGTTCCACCAGGGAGTTTCTGCCGGCAGCCTTGTAGAATTTTTGAAAGGTTTTGTGCACACCTGCGGGGTTTTGCAAAGCAGGGAAGCTTTGGAAAGAGTTGCCTATGAATTGATGGAAGACATGAAAAATGACGGTGTTTGTTATGTTGAAATTCGATTCGCTCCTGTTTTCCATACAGAAAAAGGGTTGTACCTTGATGATACAGTTAGAGCAGTACTTGCAGGATTAGAACGAGGGAAAAAAGATTTTGGGGTTGGTTTTGGTTTGATATTATGCGGAATGAGAAATATGAAAAACACTCTGGAAATTGCTGAGCTCGCTGTCAATTTCCGCTATGAAGGAGTTGTAGGTTTTGATCTTGCCGGTGAAGAAGGCGGATACCCACCCAAAAATCATATTGATGCTTTCCAATTTATTCAGCGTGCTAATTTTAATATTACGATTCATGCGGGCGAAGCATTTGGAAAAGAATCTATATGGCAGGCTATACAATGGTGCGGGGCACATAGAATTGGGCATGCTACACATCTTAAAGATGACATTACTCTGGATAAGGAAGGAAATGTAATTGCATTTGGCGAGCTTGCACAATATATCCTTGATAAACGAATTCCGCTGGAAATCTGTTTACTAAGCAATGTTCATACAGGTGCAGTAGATAAAATTGAGAGCCATCCTTTCGGAACTTTATTTAAAGAAAAATTCAGGGTTACAATTAATACTGATGACAGGTTGATGAGCAATACAACTCTATCAAATGAATTTTTAGTTGCTATAAATAATTTTAATCTGAATCTTGAAGACATTGAAAAAATAACTATCAACTCAATGAAATCAGCATTTATTCCTTACAGCCAGCGGCTTGATTATATATATAAAGTTATTAAGCCAGGTTTTCAGGAAATTAAGGAAAAGCTGCTTTCACTTAAAAACTTATCGGAGAATGATGAAAAAGAAGCTATTCACAAATTATAATTTGGAGCTTGATAAAAACGAAAAGAAATTACTTGCATCTTTTTGCAAACAGGCATTAAAACAATTTGAGGGAAATAACGAATACTTTAAAGAAGCTAAAGCATTCAACTCTGTTTTTACAAAATTAAACTCAGGTGATGAAATAATAAAACTAACCAAAGATGAAAAAACCCGGATTAGGCATCAACTGAGAGAGAATATAAACCACTTACAAAAAGAAATGAAAAGCAGCTGGTTTATTAAAAAATGGATGGTAAAATCTTTGTACAATCAATACAAAAACTTATTTGAAAATCATTTAAAGGGTTAAAGCTTTGGAAAATGTTAAGCGTCAAATAAAAGCACCCGTTGGAACCAAGCTAACCTGTAAGGGATGGTTACAGGAAGCAGCAATGCGAATGTTGATGAACAACCTTAATCCTGAAGTTGCAGAAAAACCTGATGAGCTGATAGTTTACGGTGGAAGTGGAAAAGCTGCAAGGAACTGGGAATGTTATGATGCAATTATAAAATCGCTAAAGGAATTAGAAAATGATGAAACATTAATAGTTCAATCAGGTAAACCAGTCGCAATATTTAAAACTTATCCAAATGCACCTCGTGTTTTAATTTCTAATGCAATGCTTGTTCCCAATTGGGCAACCTGGGATGAGTTTAGAAGGTTGGAAGGATTGGGATTAACAATGTTTGGGCAGATGACCGCAGGCAGCTGGATTTATATTGGCAGCCAGGGAATTCTGCAAGGTACCTATGAAACTTTTGCTGAATGTGCAAGGAAATATTTTAATGGTTCTTTAAAAGGTAAATTGATTCTTACTGCAGGACTTGGCGGAATGGGTGGTGCTCAACCTCTTTCAGCTACTATGAGCGGCGCAGCATTTTTAGGTGTTGAAGTAGATAAGGCAAGAGCACAGAAAAGAGTTGATACGGGTTATCTTGATTACCTCACAGATGATCTTGATGAAGCAATTGAAAAAGTAATGAACGCAAAAAATAAAGGTGAAGCTTTTTCGGTTGCAATTATCGGCAATGCAGGTGAAGTGCTTCCACAATTATTACAAAAAAATATTATCCCGGATATATTAACCGATCAGACTTCCGCTCACGATACTTTGAATGGTTATGTCCCTATGGGAATGAGCTTTGAAGATGCGTTAATTCTTAGAAAAGAAAAACCCGATGAATATATTAAACTTGCTAAGCAGACTATTGTAAAACATGTGCAGGCAATGCTTGAATTTCAGAAACGCGGTGCAAAAACATTTGATTATGGAAATAACATTCGCGGTGAAGCTAAAGATAACGGTGTGGAAAATGCATTTGATATTCCCGGTTTTGTACCAGAATTTATAAGACCGCTTTTCTGTGATGGAAAAGGTCCATTCAGATGGGCTGCGCTATCCGGAGATCCTGAAGATATTTATACTACTGATGAAGCAATAAAGGAAACCTTCCCCGATAATAAATCACTTTGCAACTGGATTGATCTGGCACAAAAGAAAGTTCATTTCCAGGGATTACCTTCAAGAATTTGCTGGCTTGGATACGGTGAAAGAGCTAAAATGGGTAAAAAATTCAACGATCTTGTAGCTTCCGGTAAAATAAAAGCTCCAATTGTAATCGGCAGAGATCATCTTGATTGCGGTTCTGTAGCTTCACCTAACAGAGAAACTGAAGCAATGAAAGACGGCAGCGATGCAATTGCTGATTGGCCAATCTTAAATGCTTTAATTAACGCTGTTGGCGGCGCAAGCTGGGTTTCAGTTCATCACGGCGGTGGAGTTGGAATTGGCAATGCCATTCATGCAGGAATGGTTATAGTTGCAGATGGAACAAAGGAAGCTGAAGAAAGACTTGAAAGAGTTTTAACTTATGATCCGGGGATGGGTATTGCCAGGCATAGTGATGCAGGGTATGAACAAGCTATAAGCAACGCAAAGAATTGGGGAGTTAAAATTCCAATGATCAAATAAAATTTGAATGGAATGAAATTATGAAATCATCATTAAGAACAATCTCTTTTTCAATTTTCTTTACAATATTAATTTTTGGAAGTTTCGCTCTTGCACAAAGTGAAGATGAAATAAATGAGGAGGATTGCACATTCAATGGTTTTCCGTTGTACGGAAAAATTCAGTTTGTAGAATCATTCCCCGATTTTACGGTAAAAGTTGTTGAATCATTTCCTGAAATAAAAATTAAGCTTGTAGATTCTTTTCCGGATGATTGCGGTGAATGGCAAATTGTAGATTCATTCCCTGATGTAAAAATTAAAATTGTAGAATCATTCCCTGATATAAAAATAAAGTTTGTAGAATCATTCCCCGGTTTACCTTAATTTTCTAACCGGTATCACAGCTATTAATTTGAAAGAGGTATAAAATGAAAGCTAAAGTACTTATTGCAGATAAATTTCCAGATAAATACCTGGATGAATTAAAAAACATGGATGTTGAGGTTGAAAACTCACCAAAATTGGGTGAGAAAGATCTTGAAACTACTGCGAAAGATGCAGCAATACTTGTTGTTCGTTCAACTGTTGTAAATGAAACAACAATTAACAATGCAGCTAATCTAAAACTTATTATCCGGGCAGGTGCAGGAGTGAATAACATCGCAATTCCTGCAGCAAGCGCAAAAGGTGTTGCCGTTGCAAATTGCCCTGGCAAAAATTCTGTCGCAGTTGCTGAGCTTGCAATTGGTTTAATGGTTTCACTAGATAGAAGAATTCCTGATAATGTAATTGAATTCAGAGCAGGAAAATGGAACAAGGCAGAATATTCTAAAGCTGAGGGACTTAAAGGAAAAACTCTGGGAGTTGTTGGCGTTGGAAATATTGGAAGAGAAGTTGCTAAAAGAGCTGCAGCTTTTGATATGAAAGTTTACGGCTACGATATTGTTAGACTGGATGATGTGCAATTGGAATACGTTGACTCAATTGAAGAATTACTTCCAAAATGTGATGTTATTTCAGTTCATCTTCCCGCAAATGATAAGACAAAGGGAATTTTTAATAAAAACCTGTTTGGCTTGATGAAGCAAAACGCTTTCTTCATAAATACTTCGCGCCACGCAGTAATTGATGAAGCAGCACTTATTGAAGTAATTAAAGAAAAGAATTTACGTGTAGCTCTTGATGTATTTAAAGATGAACCGGAAGGAAAAACCGGTGATGTAAAAACTTCTTTCACTACAAATCCAAATGTTTACGTTACTCATCATATTGGAGCATCTACAGAGCAGGCACAGAATGCCGTAGCAGAAGAAACAATAAAGATTATAAAGAATTTTGTTGATGGCGGAAATGTTCTAAATTGCGTGAATGAAAAAGACCTGGCAGGTTAATTGACCTAAATGCTTATAGCATAAGGGTTTAAAAAGAAAGGGACTTTTATTGAGTCCCTCTTTTATCAAACAAACTTAATATCAATCATATCTTTTATAATTCCGTGGTAGAAAGGCAAGCTAACAATCTGGCGGATGCCTTCCTTGTCGTGCTCATCAAAATTGTAGATTACAGTTGGAAGCTTTTCTTTTATAAAGGATTTTGTTTCGTCATAAAAACTGCCGGGAATTTCTATATTCTTTACATCAACATTTTTTATTACTTCTGAAAATTTTGCAGAAAATTTTTTCAGATTTTTTTCATCTCCAGAAGCAAAAACATAATTTACAAATGGTGCTGAAATTAACTCTATTATTTCTTCTGCAAAGCTTATTCCATTTTTATATTTTTCATCAGTAAAATTTTTATCCCCGGTTAAAATATGGTTTGAAGAAATGAGTTCTTTATCATTTAAAGCAATATTCATTTTAAAATTTAGTTCATAATTTTCTTTAAAAAATATTAACCCTATAATTGCTTCAATTGTTGAAATATCTCCTGCTATTTTGAAGTTCAAATCATTTTCATCATTTGAGTTATAATAGATATAAGAATTGCAGAGTGATTCTGTAAATGAAATTCCAAAACTGGATGAAATAAAAAATTCCTTATTAGTAATAATATCCGAAACAGGCATTAGTGCCAGAGAGACAGGATTCTTCCTTATTTCCAAGGAAAGTGATGCAGATTCTTTAAAGGTAATTAATTTTTTATCCTCATCAGGCAGATTGTTATAGATAATTTTTGAAAAGATATTATCAGGAAAAAAGATTTTCATTATTTTAAAAATAAAAAAGCCCCGCTTTAAGCAGGGCATTTTTAATCCTTTACGATTTTTTGGTTTTTATCCGGGCAGCTTTACCGGAAAGGTTACGCAGGTAATAAAGTTTAGCTCTTCTTACATTACCTTGTTTAAGCAAGTCAATCTTTGCTATTTTCGGTGAGCTAAAATGAAATATTCTTTCCACTCCAACACCGCTGGAAATTTTACGCACGGTAAAAGTTTTATTTGCACCCGCACCTCGTATGCTAATTACATCGCCTTCGAAGGGCTGTATTCTTTCTTTATCACCTTCAATTACGCGTACATGCACCTTTATGTGATCTCCAGAATTAAATTTTGGCAGATCGGTTCTAATTTGATCCTGCAATATATTATTTAAATCGCTCATCGCTTTCTCCGCTATTTATTATATTCACGCCATTTTTCAGTTAAAATTTTAGATTGTGTTTTTTTCCACAATTTAATTTCTTTATCATTACCAGAAAGTAAAACTTCAGGAACTTTCATTCCCCTGTATTCTGCAGGTCTTGTATAATAAGGTGCTTCTACAGTTTCACCATCCTGGAAAGAATCATCCAAAGCTGCTTCGCTATCGTTTAAAACCCCTGGAATAACTCTTACAATTGCATCAACAATTATTAATGCAGGAAGTTCACCTCCTGTTAAAACAAAATTACCAATTGATATTTCTAAAGTTGCAAACTTTTCTCTTACCCTGTTATCTATCTCTTTATAATGCCCTGCAATAATTAAAATATTTTTTGCAAGTGATAATTTGTTTGCTTCTTTTTGATCAAAAATTTTTCCTTTTGGAGTAGTAAATATTATGTAATCATATTTACGCTGATCCATTAAACCTTCAATACATTCAAAAAATGGTTCAGGTTTAAGAATCATTCCTGCGCCGCCGCCAAAAGGCTTATCATCAATTTGCTTATGCTTATCGTGTGCATAATCCCGCAAATTGTGAACAACAATTTCAGTTTTCTTCTTTTCCCGGGCTCTTTTAAGTATGCTGGTATTAAGTGGACTATTTAAAAGATCAGGTACCGCAGAAATTATATCGATCCTAATCATCGCTTAAATTTAAATCTTCCTTAATTACCATTATCTTTTTCCCGATATTGAAGCTTTCAATAATTTCAAGAACAACAGGCAGTAAAATTTCATTTCCATTTTCATCCAAAATACTTATTACATCGTTTGCAGGCATTTTAAAAACATCGGTAATTTCACCAATAAGTTTATTGTTTTTAAAAACCTTACTGCCAATTAAGTCATCAACAAAAAAGCCAGTTCCTTTACTTTTTAAGAAATTTTTATCATCAACAAAAACCTCTCTGCCAATTAGTAATTGCGAATCTCTTTGGCTATCAAAATTAAGAAACTTTATTGAAAGAGAATTTTTACTCTCCCTAACATTTTCAACAGTAAAGATTTTCTTATCACCCCAAAAATCTATATAGACTTTGTGTAATTTTTTGAATCTTTCGATATTTCCAGTATAAGTTTCAACTTTAACAAAACCATCATTCCCAATAAGGGAAGTTATCCTGGCGATCAGATAAAAATCAATACCCAATATATACTAAGTTTGCTTAGTCCAGGATTTCCAGTATTGCACGTTTACCCTCCTTTGCAGCAATTGCTGTAAGCAGTGTACGCATCGCCTGAGCAGTTTTACCCTGTTTGCCAATAACCTTTCCTACGTCATCAGCTTGAACTTTTAGCGAGAATACCACCTTTTTGTCCTCCGGAACATTTTCTTCTACTTCCACGCTATCCGGATTGTCCACTAAGTGCCTCGCAATGAATTCAATGAATTCTTTCATTTGTGGAGCCTCCTATATTAGAGCCGGGAGCATTTAGAACTAACGTACAAAAAAACAAGTAAAAAGAATGCTTAAAAAGTCTATTCCTTTGCTTCTTTTTCTTCAGAAGCTGCGCCCTTCACTTCTGTTGTACTTTCTTCAGAATTTGTTTTTTCTTCCGGCTTAGTATCTTCTGCGGGTTTCTTCTCTTCAACAACAGTTTCTACGGGTTTTTCTTCAACTGGTTTTACTTCCGTTTTCTTTTCTTCTGTTGTATCTGCAGTTTTTTCCGCAGCTGATTGTTTCCTAGATTTCTTTTTAACTGATTTCTTTTTTGAACTGGCTTCTTTTAGTTTTTTCCAATTCTCTATTTCAGTTTCAACCTTTTCAGCATCCAATCCTTTTTTGCTAAGTTCTCTTTTTAAGGTTATACCTTTTTGTCTTAACAAACTTTTAACTGTGTTAGTAGGTTGTGCACCATTATCCAGCCAATAAAGCACTCTATCTTCCTTAATTTCCACGGTATGAGGATCTGTCAAGGGATTATAAACCCCAAGTGCTTCCAAAAATTTACCGTCTCTTGGAGATCTTGCATCGGCTGCAACAACTTTATAGATAGGTTGCTTTTTCTTTCCCATCCTTCTTAATCTTAGCTTAACTGCCAACTAATTATCCTCCTGGTTTTATTCTTTATTCAATTAAATCTTAAATTTTTTAATGATGATTTTGAAAATCCTTTTTTAGACATTTTACTCATCATCTTTTGCATTTCTGCAAATTGTTTTAGTAGGCGATTGACATCTTGTATGGATGTACCGCTACCGCGCGCAATTCTTTTCCGCCTGTTTCCGTTTAATATTTTAGGACTATACCTCTCAACTTTTGTCATCGAGTTGATTATGGCTTCAACTTTAACGAATGCATCATCACTAAGTTCAGCATTTTTAAGCTGATTACCCAGCCCCGGAATCATCCCCAGCAGGGATGACAACGAACCCATTTTCTTAATAACTTTAATTTGCTTAAGAAAATCATTAAAATCAAATTTATTTTTACGAAGTTTTTCCTCCAGCTCCTCCGCTTCACTCTCATCAAAGCTTTTTTGGGCCTTTTCAACCAAAGAAACAACATCACCCCTGCCTAAGATCCGGGAAGCCATTCTATCTGGGAAAAAACCTTCCATTTCATCAATTTTTTCACCATTACTTACGAATTTAATTGGTTTTCCAACAACTGATCTTATTGAAAGAGCGGCTCCACCTCGTGCATCACCATCTAACTTGGTAAGAACAATGCCATCAAAATTCACCATTTCATCAAATGCCTTGGCAGAATTTACCGCATCCTGTCCTGTCATCGAATCAACAACAAATAGAATTTCTTCAGGATTAACAATAGATTTTATATCTGCAACCTCATCCATCATTTCCTTATCAATGTGTAAACGCCCGGCAGTATCAATAATAACAGTGTTTAAATTATGATCTTTGGCATATTGAGTAGCTTGTTTTGCTACATTCCTTGCATTTTTTTCTTCAAGTGAAAATACTGGAACGTTTATTTTTTCACCAAGTAACTTTAATTGTTCAATTGCAGCTGGGCGGTAAACATCCGCAGCAACCAGCAAACATTTACGTGAATTACTTTTAAGTTTGTTTGCCAGTTTAGCACAAAATGTGGTTTTACCCGAACCCTGCAAACCTACAACCATAATTGTTGTAATGCCGGAAGCATTCAGTTTGATTTCAGTATGTGTTCCTCCAAGCAGATTTATTAATTCATCATTAATAATTTTGGTAATAAGCTGCCCCGGAGATATGGAAGCAATAACTTCTTTACCTAAAGCTCTAGTAGAAACATGTTCAATGAACTCTTTAGCAACTTTATAATTAACATCGGCATCTAATAAAACGCGGCGTATTTCTCTAAGTGAATCGGAAATATTCTTTTCGGTTAACTTACCCTGACCACGTACTTTTTTAAGGGCAGTCTCTATTTTAAGAGATAAATCTTCAAACATGATTTAATTCCGGTATAAAATTACTAACTAGCCTTGAGGGCGTTAGCGCCAGATACTATCTCCAGTATTTCTTTTGTAATTGCAGCTTGGCGTTCTTTATTATAGGTTAAATTTAAACTTCTAATCATTTCCTGCGCATTAGTTGTAGCATTATCCATTGCAGTCATTCTTGCACCTAATTCTGCTGCGTTCGATTCCAGGAGACTCCTCCAAACCTGTGCTTTTAAATGTTTAGGGATAAGATAATTAAATATAGAACGAGAATCCGGTTCAAAAATATAATTTGGTTGTTGAACCTTGTTTTCTTCTGATTGACTAATCACCGGTATAGGAAGAAATTGCTGAACTTGAATTTTCTGTCTTATCATCGAGACAAATTCGTTGTAAATAATTACAACTTTATCATAAGTACCTTTGCTAAATTCGCTAACTAAGTTATCACTAATCTTTAATGCTGAAGAATAATCCAGGGATGAAAACAGACCAACTTCTTTATCAATAACATTGTAATTTCTTCTGCTGAAATAATCAGTGCTCTTTTTACCAACACAATAAATAAAAGCATTTAGTCCTTGTGCAATTATTTCTTCATTTACATACCTTGCAGCTTCTTTAATAATATTATTATTAAAAGCTCCGCATAATCCCCTATCGGCTGTAACAACAACTACCGCAACATTTCTTGGTTCTCTCTCAATAAAGAAAGGATTAGTAACCATATCCTCCTCGGTAGCCAGATTTACAAGCATTTCAGAAATTTTATTAGCAAATGGTCTTGCATTTACAATCCTGTTTTGTGCTCTTCTCAGTTTTGCTGCAGATACCATTTTCATTGCTTTGGTAATCTTCTGAGTGTTTTTTACACCAACAATTCTTCTTTTTATGTCTCTTAATGTTGCCATAAATCAGTTAAACTATGCGCTTTTCTTAAAAACGCTTTTAAATTCTTCTCCGGCTTTTTGAAGTTTATCTTCAATTTCTTTTGATAGTTGTTTTTCTTTTTTAATTGCTTCAAAAATGTCTTTGTGTTTCACTTCAATATATTCAAGAACTTCTTTTTCAAATCTTTTAATATCTGCAACAGGTACTTCATCCATATAACCATTTGTACCAAGATAAATGCTTACCACCATTTTTTCTATAGGAACTGGTGAGTATTGTCCCTGTTTTAGAAGTTCAACTAACCTTGCACCTTTTGCAAGAGTTTTTAAAGTGGATTGATCTAAATCAGAACCAAATTTTGCAAATGCTTCAAGCTCTCTGTATTGCGCAAGATCAAGCTTAAGAGTTCCTGCAACTTTTTTCATCGCTTTAATTTGCGCGTTACCACCAACCCTTGATACTGAAATACCAACATTTATAGCAGGTCTAACACCTGCATTAAATAGGTTAGATTCAAGATAAATTTGCCCATCTGTAATAGATATAACATTAGTTGGGATATATGCAGAAACATCACCTTGTTGTGTTTCGATAATCGGCAACGCTGTAAGACTTCCACCACCCAGGTCTTCACTTAACTTTGATGCTCTTTCCAACAATCTTGAATGCAAATAGAAAACATCTCCCGGGAACGCTTCTCTTCCAGGAGGTCTTCTAAGTAGAAGGGAAAGTTCTCTGTAAGCAGCAGCTTGTTTTGATAAATCATCATAGATAACGAGTGAATGTTTTCCATTATCGCGGTAGTATTCTCCCAGGGTTGCACCTGAATATGGTGCAATAAACTGAAGTGGTGCAGGTTCCCAGGCAGCGGCAGTTATTACTGTTGTATAATCCATTGCGCCTTGCTCACTTAGTTTTGCCACAACTTGAGCAACGGTAGAACTTTTTTGCCCAACCGCAACATAAACACAATAAACTGGTTCTATGCCAAGTTGTTTCGCTTCTTCGGAGTGGGTATATTTTTGGCTGATGATTGCATCTATAGCCACAGCAGTTTTACCAGTTTGTCTATCACCAATAATAAGTTCTCTTTGTCCTCTTCCTATAGGTATCATGGCATCAACAGCAGTAATACCAGTTTGTATGGGTTCTTTTACGGGTTGCCTTTGAATAACACCAAGGGCTTTTCGTTCAATTGGTAAAAATTTATCTGTGTTAATAGCACCTTTACCATCAATCGGTTGACCAAGTGGATTAACAACTCTTCCTAAGAGTTCTTCTCCAACCGGTAATGAAGCAACACGTTTTGTTCTTCTTACTGTATCGCCCTCTTTAACAAGCGAACTTTCACCAAACAAAACGCACCCAACACTATCTTCATCAAGGTTTAATACCATTCCGATTACATCATTTGGAAATTCAACCAACTCACTAGCCATAACTTTACTTAAACCGTAAACCCGTGCGATCCCATCACCAACTTGCAGTACGGTTCCTACATCATATACATCAACTTCGCTCTCAAAACCTGATAGTTGTTTTCTTAATATCGCCGATATTTCGTCTGGTCTTACTTCAGCCATTTTTTTATCCTTTAAATTCCTCTGATTAATTTTTTGATATGCTGCCGTACAATAACTGATTCTTCAACAGTTTTAACTGATGTTGAATTGATGCATCAAAGAGTGTATCACCAGCTTTAGCAACAAATCCGCCAATCAACTCTTTATCAACAATAAAAGTGAGTCGGACTTTTTTATTTAAAGTTTTTTCAAGATTAATAATGAGCTCTTGCTTTTGCTTCTCTGAAAACTCATACACTGTTTTAACAGAAACCTGGATTTCTCCAAGGTGTTCATCTCTTAACTCTAAAAACCTGGTCGCAATTGCGCATAAAAGATTTTCTCTTTTTTTCTCGATCACAAAATCAATAAACTTAAATGTATCTTTATCAAAAGAATCTTTAAAGATTTCTTTTAAGATTGATGATTTAATTTCCGGTTTTATAACCGGGCTTTCCAAAGCTAATTGCAACTTCGTGTTATCTCTCAAAGTACTTGAAAGCAGCTTCATATCTCCAGTTATAATTTCCAGCTTTTTCTTTTCTACAGAATTTTCCAGCAGCGAAGTTGCGTACCTATGTGAAACTTTAAAATCAGTCATAGCCTAATTCTTCATTACATCTTTCAGGTAAGAATCAACAATATGCTTGTTCTTCTCGGCATCAAGATTTTGTTTCATAATCTTTTCTGCAGCACTAACAGCAATTTTCGCAACCTGGTCTTTTAACTCTTCAAAAGCGGATTCCTTCTTCCTGTCAATTTCCTCAGAAGCATCTTCAATTAGCTTTTTTGCCTGAACTTTACTTTCCTTTAACATCTGTTCTTTAAGATTTTCGGCATAAGTACGGCTCTGTTCTATAATTTTTTTGGATTCTTCTTCTGCTTTAGCAAGGCTTGCCTGATTTTCATCCAAAATTTTCTGTGCATCTTCCTTTGCCTGCTGTGCTTTTTCCAGCGAGTCTTTAATATCATTTTCTCTTTTATCCAAAGCAGTTAGGATGGGTTTCCAGGCAACTTTTTTAAGTATAAATAATAGAATAAGAAAAGTGATGATTGTCCATACAATCAATCCAGGATTAACATCCAGCAAGGAACCGCCACCACCTCCAGCTGCTAATACTCCAATTAGAATATTTGAAAGCATTTTAAAATCCTTTTCTAATTAATAACAATGGTAAGTGAGTACCACTATTTATGCTTTAATTGCCAGCAGAATACAAATAACCAATCCAAAAAAAGCTACACCTTCAATAAGTGCCGCAGCAATAATCATCGAAGTTCTTATTGCGCCAGCAGCTTCTGGTTGTCTTCCAGATGCATCCATTGCAGAACTTGCTAATTTACCAATTCCAAGACCAGCACCAATTACTACTAAGCCGGCTCCTAAACCTGCTGCTAACCAAGCTAAATCCATTTATTTATCTCCTATAATAATTTATTGTTATTTATTAATGTTCCTGATGTACTGCCATCCCTATAAATAAAGATGTAAGGATGGTAAAAACATACGCTTGAATTAATGCAACTAATATCTCCAAGAAGTATATAAAAATTGCAAAAGGAATGGCACCGATTGCTACAAACTCAGTACCTATAAAGAAAATCAATCCAAGTAAAGCTAAAATTACAAAGTGTCCTGCAATCATATTTGCAAAAAGTCGTATACAAAGTGCAAATGGTTTTGTAAATAATCCTAAAATCTCAACTGGGATCATAAGAACCAGCAGAACCGGTGGTATTCCATGTGGTATTAGTCCCTTGAAATAACCAAGAAATCCATTTTGTCTTATACCACCAAATTGAATCATAAAGAATGAACAGATAGCTAAGGAAGCTGTAACACCAATATTACTGGTAAATGTTGCGGACCATGGTAAAAGTCCTAAAAAGTTTCCAAAAAGTATGAAGAAAAACAGAGTGAGAAGATAAGGAACAAATTTTTCGTAACCCTTGCCAATAGTTGTTTTGGCAATTTCATCTCTGACAAAAATTATAAATACTTCAAAAAAGTTTGCTACTCCTTTTGGAATAAGCGACTTTTTATATTTACCAGAAACTATAGTAAAAAACAGCAAAACTAAAATTGCTGCAATCCACATAAAAATTACGTGTTTTGTCGGGGTTAAATCAATTCCGAAAATTGTTGGAAACTGAGGGATATGGATTGTTAATTGGGTAAACACTAAATCAAAATTAAGAACCTTTTCATCCATTACATGATGAAGTATCCATCCGCTATCACTTCCACCCGAATGCTTTAATGAATCAGCTGCAACATTTATTGAATCAACTGCAGTACTCAGTGGCATAGAACTCTGCTAACTTTCTTTCAGATTAAGGTAAATTATTTCGATTATAACATAAAAAAAGTAAAAAAATAAGACTGAAAATATAAAGGTAATCTCATTTATTTCCAAGAAAACCAGAACAAAAATTAGCATTATAAGCAGTAAACTAAGGCGGATAAGGATTCCACCATAAAGCGATATGAGAAACTTTTTATTTGATTTTTTAAAACCCCAACTAAGAATTATCAAACCTATTAGAAAATTAAAAAAACCTAAAAAATCACCAATAAGTACAGATTTATAAAATAATTGATTCAAAGATTCGCTTAAGGAAAGAATTACCAAAACAATCAAACTAATCACCCCAAATAATAAACCAAGCAGTAAAATGTTCTTTGCTGATATCATTTGCCAGGTTTAACTACGCTTTTTATAAAATTATATAACCCGGCAAATACACCCAGAAATGAAAAGGATATTGTTAAAATCGGTGAAAGACCAAATTTTCCATCTAGCCAAATACCTAAGAACGCCAAGGCGGTTACAGTAACTGCTAGTTGCATTCCAAGACCTACATAAGGACCAACTTCCCGGTAGATCTTAGAAATATTTTTAAGTTTATCCTGCTTTGTTTTCATTTTTAACTATAGATGGATTTGGGCTATTCACTCCTTTACCTTCGCCCATATTACTTTTTCCATCAAACTTAGCACCGGCTTCAACAACTAAAATTTTTGTGAAGATATCACCTTTAAGATTAGCTTTAGATTCTAAAACTAATTTTTCTTTGGCATTTACAGAACCATTTACAGAACCACCAATTGTAATAATTCCGGCGTTTACCTGCCCAATTACATTGCCATGTTCGCCAACAGTTACATTGCCATTACTAACAACATCCCCCTGAATAGTACCATCAACTCTTATGCTGCCTCCGCTGGTAATTTTTCCCTCCAATTTAACACCATTACTAATAATAGTAATGTCATCTGTGCTTCCATTCATTGGTCTGTTTTTCAAGATTACTCTCCTTATTTAATAATTTAATAAAACTGTTTCAGGGTCAATTGCATGTCCATCTCTCCAAATTTCAAAATGCAGATGAGGACCAGTGCTCTGAGTACCACTGTTTCCGCTCAATGCTATAAGTTCCCCTTGTTCAACAATATCCCTTTCTCTCTTTAGTACTGATGAACAATGTTTATAAAATGTAATATAATTATAACTGTGTAAAATTATAACTACGTATCCAAAATCCGGTGTATATTCAGAAAAAATAATATAACCGCCGGCGGATGAATAAACTGGTGAACCATCTTTAACTACAATATCAATTCCAGCATGACCCCTGCTAATATCGAATTTTCTGCTTATAAATCCCTCAGAAGGTTTAATGAAAGATATTTGATCCGACTGTTTAGATTTATTTGAAGAAAACATTTTTTTAATAATGTTGTATATGTTTCCTTCAAACTGGATATTTTCATCAACTTGAAGAGAATCATCTATAAAAGAAACAGAATCAACATAAGCTGAATCACCCAGTATCAATGCAGTCTTTAATTTTTCATTAGTGGATTTTAAGTTTTGTAATTCTTTAACCAAAAAATTTATTTGTTCATCAAGATGTTCTACCTTTTTTAGATCAGCACTTTGCAATCCATATTTTGATGGCAGCATATACTTGCCAATTCCGCTAAAAACGAGTAAATAATAGCCGATAATAGTAACAATCAGGGTATAAAGTAAAACCACTATTAGTATACTTTTAGGTGTATACTTACTCGCTTTTGATGAATGATGAGCATCATCAGGAATAATTACTACTGAAAAGCTTTTTATATTTTTAAAGTAGTTTAAAAAACTCATTCAAATTATCTTGTATAAAATTTTTAGTTAATAGCAAAGTTAAGTGAACTTTTGCAACAAATCTACAAATTTAATTCTGCCTTCCCTTATAAGAACGGGCTTTTTCCCGGTTAAATCAATTAGTGTAGATGCTGCCCCGGAAAGTTTTTTATTGGTGTAAAGAATAGCTTTTACATCCCCATGAAATTTTTCTGCTATTTTTAAATGGTTATTTAACGGTTTTCCACTGCTTTTGTTGACACTTGTGGAAATAATTGGCGCATTAGTTTTATTAAGAAGATCGATGCAAAATTTATTTTTTGGTATTCTGAATGCAGCAGTTTTTGCATTAAGATTTTTTTCTGCTTTATCATTTAATCTTAGTACAACTGAAACCGGTGCCGGCCAGATTTTTTTTAGGAATTCGAAGTGAGAATCTTTTTTCAACATAACAAAATCTAAAAGAGCTTTAACATTGTTTATTAAGAGTATAAATTTTTTGTTGTTTTTACGGTGTTTTAGTTTATTAATTTTTTCCACTGCAGATTTACTAAACGGGTTGCCGCCCACACCGTATATTGTATCAGTTGGATAAATAAAAATCTCCTCTCTAAAATATAATGCGGCACCTAATTTAATTGCTTTAACAGCATTTTCTTCGATATTTATAATTTTAACTTTTTGTTTCATCTGAAATCATTTTATTTATTTTTTCTATTACAATATCTGGTTTTAGATTATAACCACAATCAAAACTACTTATCGGGCATTTGTTATATCCATGAATCCCACAGGGTTTACAATTAAGCTCTTCAAAGGATATAATCTCGCTTTTTTTATTATAAGGATAAAAACCAAAACCCGGAACAGTGGAACAGTAAATTGTTAGAACAGGAATATCAGCACACATTGCCAAATGAGTTGGTGCACTATCGTTGGAAATCAATAGCCGTACATGTTTTAATAGTTCCACAGTTTCGGTGAGTAAAAATATTCCTGTAAGATTAAAAACACTTTCAGAAAATTTACTCTTTAGTTCCTCACAGACTTGATAATCATCTTTACCTCCAATCAGTAATACAACGTATCCACTATTAATTAAGTGCTTTATTATTTTATTATAATATTCAAGGGGATACATTTTAGTCTTCCAAACCGAAGATGGTGCAACAGCAATAATTTTTTCAGTTTTAATACTGCTTTTTATAAACTCATCAATTTTAATTTTAATTGATTCACTGGATACTAACTCAGGAAGGATTTTCCATTTTTCATCCTCAAATGTTTCATCTAATAATGAAAGATTTCTTTTAACCTCATGATCTGATAGATTATATTTTACTACATTACTATATGCAAATTTAAGAGCACTGTTATCAAAACCGTATGTTTGCTTTACATTTAATTGTAAAGTTAACAATGCGCTTCTAAGCGATCTATGAGGTGAATAAACAGCATCGTAGTTACCTTTTTTAAGCTCTTGTGCAAATTTTAAAAATGCAAACACGGATTTATGTTTTCCCTTTTTATCAAATTCAATTGCTGATTCTACGTAAGGTGAAGCCTCAAAAATTATTTTAGTTGATGGGATACATAATACATCGATTGCAGAGTTACTATGCTTTATTTTCAATTGCTGGATCATAGGTAGAGTTAATATAGCATCACCAGGAAATGCAGTCTGAATAACCAAGATTTTATTAATATCACTATTCAATGCTTCCACCTTTTGTGCATCCATAACCATTGTTCAGGGTACTTTTTTATAAATGATTCCAGGTAATCAGTGTGCCGCTGGCTAAGTACTTTAATTTTTTCATCATTATCTTCAGGTAAATTATCCTGGTTTATTTCATGAAGTATAGTTTCATATGTAAAGTCTCTCTGCCTTACAGGTATTCCATAAATAATGGGTGCACCTGTTTTTAATGCAAGAACTGCCGGCCCAACATGCACTGATACTTGTCTTCCAAAAAAATTAATCTTAATACTTTCCTGCGGACCTCTTTGATCAGCAACCATAGCAACGATTTTTTTTTCCTTAAGCGTTTGATAAGTTTTTCTAATTGATAAACCAAGTGTAACTATTTCATTATTCCATAGTGTTCTAACTTTGTTCATCCAATCTGAAACAAACGGATTACGCTGGGGTTTTACTACTACGGAAAATGGAAGATTTAGCTGAAGGGCGACAGATGCAGCCACATATTCCCAATTACCAAAATGAGCTGATAACAAGATTACTCCTTTTCCTTCTTTAAATTTTTCTTCTATTAAATGCTTATTTGGGCAATTAACTGCAGATTTTAATTTTTCACCACTCATTTTTGGAAGGTAGAGAATTTCAATAAACGCAGTTAAAAAACTTTTATAAGTACTAAACGCAATATTTTTTATTTTTTTTCTGTCATACTCCGGAAATGCTTTTTTAAGATTTTGAATTACAGTCTTCTTCCTGATTGGAATAAAATAATAAAATATGAATGCTAAAATACCGGCAAACTTTCTTGAGATGTTTAAACCCAGTAATGAAAATGTTGCCTGGAAGAGTAAAAATAAAAGATATTCTATTCTGTTTTTCATTTCAAATGTTACTTAAGAGTTCACAAAGATAAGTAAAGAATTGTAAAAAACTTTATTGTGGTTTTTTTGAAACAAAAAAGCCCTGCAGGCAGGGCTTAGATACTTAATAGTTAAATAACTTTTATCTAACAGTTATCCTTCTTTCCCAATAATCATCACGTAACTCTCCGCGTTTAGTAGAATGGATAAGCTGATAATCATTAAACCCGGTTATATCACCAAAAATAAAAATTATGCCGCCTTCTATATCATGATAACGCCAGATTTCGTAAGGTCTAGTTTCAGATACGTTTGGATTTCGTTCAATCTCACTTGGATTACCATACATAATAAATACCCTTCCCCTGTCTGTTTTCCAGCCTTCTCTTCCCATCGCTGCATACCTGCTGCTTTCTTTAACCCTGCTAATATATTTAGAATATGAGTGCATATCCGAAATAAGCGGGTCATTGCTGCGAGATTCCCAAAACTTATACATATACTCTCTCTTGCCTTCAAGGTTTTTCAATAATTCATATTGTTGAATTTCTGATTGCGAGGCAATATATTTTGCTTTACTGTAAAGATCATCAATTTCTTCTTCAGACATTACACCAAACGCAGAGCTGAGAACTCCTGAGGTTTGCTGAGTGAATGTATCTGCATACGCAACATCAGGATTAAACACAAAAAACTTTTTTGATGATGACACGCCAATATTTAACACACTATCAATTATTGTACACATTAAAGTATAAGTGTCAGTAGGAAGTTTAAAAGCATGAACCGCTCCAACTTCAACCCGTGAATCTACCTTCCTATCAATTTGTTTGCTTTTATAATTAACTATTTGTTCTTTACTGTTAAATACAAACTGATCCAGTCTTAGATTATTACTCAACGAATTACCAGTTAAGTTATATAACTCAGTATAATAAAATAAAACTGGTTGATTTTTACCAAAAATAGCGTTTGGAACAGGTATCACCTCGTAAGTGTTTTTATAAAATATTGATGATTGATTAGTACTCTGAGGAACTATGTTTGAAGATAGCTGTAAATCGCTAATTGAAGTGCTTACCCTTAAAAAAGGATCTACCTGTAAATAACATTCTAAATTTTTTATCTTTAGTGAATCATAAGCATCAGTACCGCTTAAGTTGCAGGAATAAGCACCTTCTTTTAAAACAAAACCAATTGCACCAATTATACTTTTAGTATAATCGCTGGAATCGTGCAATACATTAGGGACCAACCATTTGTTATTAACAATGAACTCACCTGTGGCTGTGTCTACAATTGTAATAGATAATATTCCCTGAACAAAATTTGCTGAATCTGTTTCAATAACTTTTAAAGTTGCCTGGTTAAATGAATAATAAAATTCGACGTAGTTGGAAGAAGAATCGTAGCCAAATTGTGCAAAATCAAATTCAAAATCTACTTGCTGGCTAAATGAGGGAAGGATGAAAATGAAACTTAAAATAAGTGTAATAATTTTCATACAAACACCAAAAATTTTATATAAATAAAAAGCGTCTGCTGGTTTTTCAACAGACGCTTAAATAAAAGAACAATCAGCTTATTGAAAAGCTAACTTAACTGTAAAGATATGATTAGAGCTTGGAAAATCTTTCACATCTCTATAAGCATAATCGAATATAAATGCCACATCTCCACCTATATTATAATCTACGCCTGCACCAAAAGTAAAGCCATAGATATAATCAGACGTATTTTCCATAAGCATATTATAACCGCCTCTTATAAAAAAGGTTTGCATAAATCCATACTCTAGTCCAAAATTAGCAATATCTTCCAATGCATTATTTGCTGTATATGAGCCCGCAAGCAGCAGGTTATTCTGCTCGTTGAAATCAACCGCATATGTAAGACTTGCCTGGAAGAAACTAGGAATTTGGAAAGCCTCGGTAATAACCTCATAACTTCCTGAGGTTGCACCTGGAATAGTGCCGGGGATTGTAGTTCTTGCAGTTAAATCCTGACCAGAGTATTCCATGTTTGTACCAATATTCTTTACAGCAACACCAATCATCAATGATTCGGTAAACCTATACTGAACACCGGCATCAACTGCAAAACCACTTGCACTTGAGTTTTGAATAGTTTCAGTTATAAGCTTAAAGTTGGTACCTATGGAAATTCTATCTGTAAGAACTTTTGAATAGGTCAATCCAATAGTTAAGAAAGTTGGAGAGTATGAACTTCCAGTTCCATCTGGATATTGAACGGTTGTAATAGGAATGTCTCCAAAATCTAAACTCTTCAGATCAAAACCCAAAGAACCAAAATCACCAAGAGTGGTTCCAACAGCAAAATATGAGATGTTAATATCGGCTAAATAATTAATATAGCTGAACATTGCTTCAGTTCTTGGAACAACATCCAACCCCGCAGGGTTGTAATAAATTGATTCCAAGCCGCTCATATTTGCAAGGAAGGACCCTCCGGTAGCTATACCTCTGGCACCGACAGGAATTAGTAATTGTTCTGCTCCTGTTGTGCCTTTTCTTGCAACATCACCGGCATATACCATAGCTGCAAGTGTTAAGGTTAGTATTATCAGTAATATTTTTTTCATTTTTTAATCTCCACTATTTTAAATTAAAATAGCAGGCAAGTATAACTGTTTTATACCTGCCTATATTCTTATCATTAAAATCTCTGAATTTGTTTCTGTGGCATAACAATACCAAACTTCAGCACTTTATCGCCGTAAGTTGGATTGGAAA
This sequence comes from uncultured Ignavibacteriales bacterium, assembly GCA_963714405.1. GTDB lineage: Bacteria > Bacteroidota > Ignavibacteria > Ignavibacteriales > Ignavibacteriaceae > JAZGGS01. The sequence continues at coordinate 748,222 of CAVQOH010000006.1, forward strand.
CTATCGCAAGATACATTCCCGATGCCACTCTTAATCCAGAATCATTTTTGAGGTCCCACCTTAAAAACGGAGATGTGGGAGAACTTTTATCATCCGTTGTTAGGGTTCTTAGTAAGGTACCGGAAAGAGCATAAATTTTAATTGTCACCTCTTCAGGTAAATTAGTAAATGTAACAAAAGATTCATCCGGTGTATTTGAAACATGGCTCGATAAAGGATTAAAGCCGTACAATGGATTTGGAAAAACATTTACCCTTTCCCAAAGTTCACGCTCATCCTCCGAATTGATTGTGTTTCCATTTAAAGAGAATCTATAAATATCAGCTTCGGTATACGGATAAACATCAAGTGAGATATTATACACATCACCCTCGGTAAAGAATGTATTTTCATTTTCTCTTTGAAGCCCAACTACATACATTGCATTAAACCAGGAGGAGTTAAATATTGCTTTTTGATCATCTGTAATTCCAACAGCATCCTGAGGTATTTCTTCAAATCCCGAAGGTTTTATCAATACCGACCAAACTGTTTCTGTGCCTCCGGGTGTTTCAAAATCCCCACCGGTTAGTTCAATATGTCCCCCGTCAGGATCGTATGGAGTATCAAAAATAATTATAAATTCACTTGATCCTTGCACGGAATCTGCAGGATCCCAAATTCCATCAGGATTACCTTGCGGATTTTTACCCGCAGTAATCCTGGCTTCGATAAAACCAACCGCTAGTTGATATTCCTCTCCGTATCTCTCATCAACTACCCAGGCAGTAAAAGGCACATCAACAAATCCGAATGGTCTATCATTGGCTGCATCCCAGTTACCGATTGGGAAGTTACTGCCTGAAACAGTAGTATCAGATCCGGTTATTGCTGATGCATAAGTATAATTATTGGACCTTTGAGGGAATCCAAGGTAATTGTGAATATACCTATAAGCCTTCCCGGAATTTGGTGCGCCAAATCTCAACTCAACCCTGCGCAGTCGATCTGCTGAAATATATTCACTTTGATTGATAGTTGTACCCGAACCAATTGTTCTAATTTCCCTTCCCTGAGGGATATCAGTTCCAACATAATACACACCGGTTGAAAAGATAGTGTCCAGCTCAGTATCTGTTGGTTCATACCAAATTGAACTTTCAGGTGTGTATACAAAATCACCGATTGTTGCTGTAACATCTTCAATACGGGTTATAAATCCTTCAGTAATTTTTTCACTAACGGACGTTTCACCGAACGTATATGATAAAGAAGAATCTACTAACAAAGCTCCTGTGCTAAGGTTTGTCATTTTCCAAAACATAGAGTAATCTTCAGATTCAGTATTCGTAAAGAATTCAACCTGATACTCTGCACTTTGTAAAGCAGAATTTTCTAACACATCATAACCGACTTCTCCTGTGGATGCACCTGCTATTTGATTTGCAGGCTGTACGAGTACAGGAGGTGCATAAAGATCCTCGCCAACAACAATAGTGCTTATCGTACGAATATTTTCAGCTTCCTGTGCAAACGCCTCAGCAGAAAGATAATAATCTCCTGTATCCTGCCAAGCTATACCTGCACCGCTTCGTGAGACGAGAGCATTATAATTAATTGCATAACTGTTAACAGAAAAATAATAAGGAGTACCCTTTGTAACCGGCACACCAGGATTGAAAGGATCATAAAATACTCTATATCTAATTCTTCCCGTTTCTTCATCAACATAAAGCGAAGAATCAAGCTGATTCTCCGGTGGTGAGAGATCGTATAGAATTTCTATACCACCGGTTTCACCGTTTTCTTTGTAAATATTATCAATAAAATTGCTTTTATCATAAATAGCCAGCAGCAAAGAATTTTGCTGACTGTTAACTACATCTTGTGAAATATTTGTTCTGAACGCCCAAACTTTGTAACCTTCAAACATCATATTCCAGGTTGGTGACAAGTTTTGATATCCCATTTGTGGAGTAGTTTCCCAAATAATATCTATAAAATCATCACCTGCAGTTAGAGTTACCTGGGGAGGGGGAGGGGGAGAAGGAGCCAGGAAGTTCAGATCAAAAATATTTTGTGCACCGTCATCAATTTCTCTTGCTTTTGTTATTCCATCAAGTGGTGATGATCCTTTTCCAACCACATATGCAACAACTATTTCATTTTCTTCGCCTTTTTTTAGAACAAAAGGACCAGTATTTGTCATCTGCCTCTGGTCAACATTCATTACATTAAGCCAACCTTCGCCGGTAACTGGATCACCTGAAAACCAAAATCTTGGATCTGTGGATTCACATCCATCAAATGGACCGTTTCCATACGAAAAATCGCAAGGATCAGGCACATCGCCAACCCTTGTTAATCCAAGCATATAGTTTCTTGCTTCTTCTTTATTGCTTGGATCATTAAGATTTGGATCACCATTAATATATTCAACAAATGATGAAATAGGCAAATTCATTGCTCCCGGATATTCTACAATGCCTTTTACCTGTCCTTGAACAGAGAATGCTGTATCAAGAGCGGTATCACCCTCATCGTACTCTCCATTCCCATTGTTATCAATATATGTTTCTCCTGGAATGTATGCTCTCGGCCCCGAGAAGAAATCGATCATAAAGCAGGGCACTTCATTACCATATACATCATCAGGAGTATTGTTGTAAGTATATCCTGCATTTCGTGGAACATCCACACCAACTACGTCATCAGTATGATCTCCAACATCAGGATCTGCCCACACACCAAAATATACATCATCCATTTGATCAGGATCAGCAGGATCTAATCCAACATATTTAAACCTGAAGCGAACGAAAACCAGGTTACCTATTGCACCTGCAGAAGCAAATGCAAAAACTGTTTGGCGAATTTCTATTCCCTTTGGAGATACTGTGTTCCATCTTCTTAAAGCAGCAGTTATTCCATCATGGTAAACACACCAAACGGTTTCATCTCCAATTAAATCAGGTCTGTCTTCATCCAGATCCCATTCTCCATTTCCGTTTCTATCAACGGGGCTGTATTCCCCGTTTCCATCACCATCATAAAAATCTGCACCAAGTGCAACAGCATCAATCCAGTCCTGCCAGCTTTGTCCAAATGGCTCATCCTGGGAGTTAAGAACATACATTACAGCCCTTGGATCGTCCCGTCCACTTTCAACAGTTCCCTGTATGTAATCTTCAACAAGTGTTGCAGATGCTACTGCATTTGCCCACATTTGCCCATTTTGAATACCACTTAAGAAAAATCCTGATGAAAACAGGAATGTACCGCCAGCAAATTGACCGCCGGATCCATTACCTGCCGGTGGGGGAATATTTACATCCGCAATAATTCCCTTCCTGTTCATAGGCAGGTAAATGTTGTTAACATTCATCGCATAAGCATCTCCGTTTTTACCCGATTCCTGCACTGCATTCAGCTTGTAAATCGGATCAGGAGGACTTACACCTTTTTTATCATCTCCCAAAAATCCGAGAGATAATGACACTACGACCATAAAAAGAAGTAGTGCTCTGTAATTAATATTTATTTTCCTTTTCATTTTCAATCGTCCTGTTTGTAAATAAAATCCATTTAGAATTAAAATGAAATTCTATCAAAGTTCAGTTTTAACCCAAGTTTAATAAGTCTTGGAATTCCAAAATTTCTTGGATCTTTTTCCAAAGTAAGATAATCCTGAACATATCCTTCACCCTGGGCTTGAATAGTACCCTGAGCATCCGGATCGTTTAGCCAACCGGTTGTAGAAGGGCTTCCGGTTGATCTCCATACCTGATCGGAATTATCAGTATCAAGTAAGTTTTCAATCCAGAGATAAGGTGTTATATAAAAGTTTCCAATTGCAAAACCTTTTTCAACTTTAAGATCTATCCTAAAGTTTGAAGGCCCGAACGCAGAGTTTATATAACCGGTATTATCTGCAACTAAACCGTTATCTCCTAAAATATTCCATTGATCCACAGGTGTGTATGGTCTTCCACTATTAAATGAGAATATGGCATTTACGTTTAATAGTTCGAAGAATCCCAGTTCTCCTTGTGGTACAAAGAAATCTACAATTGCGATACCGGTATGTCTTTGATCAAATTCAAGCGGAGCAATTACTGTAGGAGCTATCCTATCATTATTTCTGAATACTGCGGTCTGGCTTGAGTTTGTTGATGAACCGGTTCCTTCAGCAATCTGGAAAGTATATTGTAAAGAAGCGCTAAAATAGCTTAGCTTTGTAACATCAAAAGAGAATAAAAATCCTTTAACTGTTCCAAAATCAGCATTTACAGGAAAGATTGAATTTAGAAGTTCTCCGCCTTCAACTCTTTGAAATTGGCTGTTCTGAACGTTTACCAATCCCTTAGTATTCTTATAAAACGCAGTGATCTGCAAAGCTGAGTTAGCACTGAGATATTGTCTTAGAGCAATTTCATACTGAGTTGTTTCTTCACTAACCAATCCACCGTTAAAACCATTCTGTGGTTCCATAGTAAGATAGTTGTTATAATCAAACGGACCTGAATACATATCATTTAATTCAGGAGTTTGAATAAATCTTCCGTACTGAGCATGAAATACTGTTGTTTCAGTAACTGGAAAACCAATTCCGATTCTTGGAGATAGTTCAAATTCAACATCTTTTAGTTTGAAATCACCAATATCAAATTTGTTTGGATCTAAACCTCCTGCGTAAGGCAATGCAGGGTCTATTATTTCATGTGATTTGATATCAAAATAATCTACTCTTAATCCAAGATTAAGCACTATATCTTCTAACTCAAATCTATCCTGGAGATAGAAGTAAGCAATAATAGGTTTTCTTGGTTTTAAAAATTCTGCCATTGTTGGATGAGAATCAACATCAGGATGAGAGAACCATTCCAAAGTTGAAGGGTCGTCACTAGTTGTTTTCTCAGTTCCATCAACACTGTAACCAAAAACAAATGGCTGGTTCTGCGCAAACCTAACATTCATAGGGCTGTTTTCATCAGTACCTGCAACTATATATGCAAAGTTTCCGTAACCTCTTACGGTATGCTGTGAAACACCCGCACCAAATTCAATTAAATGATTATCTAACTGCGATGTTAAATCAAAATCCGCAGCAAGTGATTCATCTTCTCTTTGCTGGAATAAACCAAGCGAATAGCCGTAGGGACGGTAAACACCGTTCTCATCAACGGTTCCGGTTCTTCGGCCATCACCAAGCAGATTAACACCCATACCTGATTCATTTGCCCACCAGAGACTATCACCGTATAGAATCTGGTTTTCAGCCCCTTTAAGGAACGGGTTGTAACGCTGGAATTCAAATTTTCTGTAACCAAGGTTTAAATTCCAAAAAGTACTGTTACTTACAGTTTGTGAAAGTCTTCCACTGAATGAATAATTTTCTTCATCAATGGCTTCAATAAACTGTGAAGAGTTTTTATATTGTCTTACTGCTGTGTTATTTTTTGAATTTTTATAAATGCGGTTGTTTGCTAATCCACTAAGCTGAACATTCCAGGCACCAAACCGAGATTTGACTTTTCCCTGCAATCTCCAAACTTCTGAGTTGTTGTTTGGAATTTTATTATAAACAATGGGATTTTCTAAAAGTGTCCCGTCTTCAGTTGAATAAAATTCCAACGGAATAGCCGGTGGATCCGCATCACCAAAAAATCCTCTTTCTGCAGATAAGAATATTGTATGTTCAGGAATTCCAGGAATGATTGGTCCACTCAAGGTACCCGAATATAAATTGTATCCATAATCATCTGTCCAGGTTGATGTTACAAGATCAGCAAGAACACTGTATTCCGGCTGCCCTGATTTTGTAGTAACGCTTACAATACCAGCCTGAGATTGGCCGTATTTTGCTTCAAATCCTCCAACCTGGAAAGAAATCTGATCAATTGCAACGTTGCTGACCTGCGAAACGTTTCCCCTGTTATACAGGTTATTCTGAGGAACGCCATCCACAATGTAAAGAACTTCACTGCCTCTGCCGCCTCTAACATTTATTTCAGCATTTCCATCCTGTCCACCACTTCCTTCAGAAACTACAACACCAGATTGAAGTGAAGCAAGATTGGATACACCTCTAACAGGTAAACGTGCAATTTGTTCAGAATCTATAACCTTAACTGTGTTGGTAGATTTTTGCTCAAAAAGAGCTTTATCTTCAACAACAATTTCGGGTAATGTAAAGTCTGTAGAAAGCTCAACATTTAACTCATAAGTAATGTTTGCAACAATTCTAACAGATTGAATAGTCTTTGGTGCGTAACCAACATAGCTTACTTTAACATCATAATTACCGGGAATGATGTTAAGAATAAAATAATTTCCTTCAATATCCGTTGCCGCACCAAGGTTAGTGTTTAACACTATAATATTAGCGCCAATTAGTGGTTCCTGCGTATCAGCATCAATAATTTTACCGCTTATTTTACCTACTCCCGTTTGAGCTAATGCAGTAAATGATAAACTAAATAGTGCAAGGACCGCTAATATAATTGTAAAGAATTTTTTCATCTCTTCTCCACACAATTTTTTTTCTGAATCCTTTTCTTAATTAAATACCCGCAAATTTCAATGATATATTTAATGAACAATGCCTAAAAAAAACGGGCGAATTAACCAATATTTAAATTGGATAACCCACCCGTTCTAAGTAAGCTAAAACATTATTTCAATAACATCATCTTTTTAGATGATGTAAAGTTTCCAGCTTTTAATGTATAAATGTACATACCCGAAGCAAGTGAAGATGCATCAAAATTAACATCGTAAACACCTGCATCCTGGTTTGAATTAACTAATGTAGCAACTTCAGTTCCTAATACATCGAACACTTTTAATGTAACATTGCTTTTTTCAGCAACAGTGTAATTAATCTGTGTACTTGGGTTAAACGGATTAGGATAATTTTGTTCAAGTGAGAAATTACTAACGACGCCTGGTTCTACATCACCTGTTTGTACAGTAATTTCTGTAGAAAAATGATAATACTGTGCAGTAACACCAACTGGCATTCCAGCTGTATTTACTGTACTTCCAGGAATTGTATCTCCCTGAACAACAATGTGTACTGTAATAGCGTCGTCATCCAACGGATTTGTAGGACTAACATCAACTATACTTGGATATCTCCAATCCATTATTGGGGGTCCATCCGGGGTGAATTTTTCAGGATCGCTCCAAGTTATTCCTCCATCCATACTGTACATAAAATATCCCGCAGTATAGGAAGTTGTATCTGGACTTGGATAAACATCTTCAGTGGCAACAGTAAATGCCATAAAAAGGTAATCATGCATTTGTGAACGACCAAGTACCGGACGGCAGATTGGTACCATCACATCGTTAGTTCCAAGTATTGGAGCATAAGGTACATTGTTACTATCAGCAGCAATAACCGCTACACCACCGTTGATGTGCGGACCCCAAAGCATTATGTTACTTGGAAGACCCGGGAAGAAGTTACCGGCTGAAAATATTTGCTGGCAGGTTTCCCACGCAACTACAGGATTTTCTTCATAGAAATTTAAAGCAACACCTCTAATAGCTCCCATAGTTGTATCAGATCCGTGATCTCTTGCCCAAACTAATGTTGGAGGACTCCAAGTCATTCCGTCATCAGTTGATTCGATGTAATAAACATCTCCATCCTGTGAATTTGTTGGTTGACCATTATAAGCTAATCCAACTATACCGCCATCAGAAACTGCAAATGCATATTGCTCTGCCTGTTCACCGTCTATTCCTAAATATCCTAAAAATGAGGGAACTGATGGATCTAAGACATTAACAAAGAAACTATCAGGACCGTTTTGTGATGCAGCCATAATTACTTTGCCGTTGGAAACGGTATGCCTTGGCCAAATTGCAGCACCATCAACTGGTTGAGGACTTGGATCGTAATTTGTAAAATTATATTCAAAAGGACTGTTATCAATCATAACTGTAGCTATTGTTGTAGTAAATACTGCATTATGGTTAGTTATAACCGCTGAACCATTTGCATCACCATACACTGCAGGGAATCCACATCTTGTTGTATTTGGTACAGGACCTAATTCAAACCAGCTAACACCAGCATCGGTGCTACCAAAATACAAACAAGTTCTATCACCCCATGTAACAGATTCTTGTGAATTTGTAAAAACTGCATGTAAGAAATCAGGATTGTTAAGATCAACCCAAACTTGCTGTGTAGAACCATTAGATTGAAGATCGTAACCTGTTTTCGCATCTGTAATATTGTGAACATCCCAAGTAAGCTGGCTGTTTTGAACCGGGCCAAAAACATGTGTGCCACTTGTTTCCACAATTTCAATTCCATTCATGTCTGGAGTTTCCTCACCAGTTATAACAACATTTGGTTTTGTTTGAGCTTGAAGCGCAACTAAACCAACAAGTAAGAAAACGGTCAATAAAGCTGTAATTTTTTTGAGCATACTACTCTCCTTTGATTTATGAAAGATTAATTATTAGAACTAATTAAATAATTTTATACTACCCTGAACGATAAAAACAGTGTTAAGAAATTGTAAATTTTAAACACTCAATCAAATTAATACTCACCCGCTATTATGTCAAGTTTTCAATCAACAATTATTTGCTATGCTGAATTAACGTTTTTTCCTAAAAATGTCAATAGATATAAAAATCCGCTAAAATTTGATGTTAACCGAATAAATAGCTTTTTTACCAACCAACACAAATTTATGCAATTTGATCTGTATTAGCGTTTTGTAATAAAATATTATAAAATCTTTTCAGTTGGAAACTAAATATTCCGGTTTAAAACTTAAATAACAGCATTTAATTTTTCCACAATGTGGTTTTTTGGAACAGCGCCAATTATAGTATCCTTAAGTTCACCATCTTTAAGTATCAAGAGTGTAGGAATGCTTCTTACACCATACTTAATAGCAGTTTGTTGATTAGAATCCACATCAAGTTTTCCTATTACTGCTTTACCATCGTATTCTGTAGCAAGTTCTTCCACAATTGGTGCAATCATTTTACAAGGTCCGCACCATACTGCCCAAAAATCTATAAGAACAGGTAATTTTGAATTTATAACTTCAGTTTCAAAATTATCATCAGTTATTTCTACAAGTCCCATTATATAATCCTTGAATTTATCTGTTAAAGTATATAGAGTTTAGTTTTGCCCAACATAGCTAACAATATCTTCCCCACCATCAGCATTTATAATTCCACCGCTGATCCATTCGCCGCCTTCTTTACACAACAGAGAAATTATTTTGGCAACATCTTTTGTTGTTGTTAGCCTGTTTCTGGGATTTTTTTTCAATGCAATATCTATCATTTCTGTGTTACCAGGTATCTTTCTAAGAGCTGGTGTGTCTGTTACACCAGCCATTATCGCGCTTACAGAAATATCCAATGGTCCAAGTTCAACTGATAACTGTCTCACATGAGATTCCAGCGCAGCTTTTGCTGCAGATACTGCTCCGTAATACGGAATAGCAGAATGCCCACCTGAACTCGTCATCGCAAATATTCTTCCCTTTTCTGCAAGAAGGTTTGCTAAAAATAATTCCTGCACCCAGTAAACCAGAGAGTGAGCCATTACATCCAAAGTCATTTCCATTTGTGCATGTGTAATGCCGACTTCATCTTTTTTAGGTACAAACGCCCTTAAAGTACCAAATGCTAATGAATGCATGATTACTTTAATAAGAGGTTTACTATTTAATTTGCTTTTAAGCTGATTAACTATTTCCTTTCTCTTGAATTGATCAGCAGCATTTACATTAAAAAACAGTGCTTCACTTCCATTTTTTTCTATTTTGCTAATAATACTTTTTACATTAGCCATTGTTGCCTGTCTATCAAGGTGTACCCCAATAATATTATAACCATCTTCAGAAAGTTTAATTGCTGTTTCTCCACCGAAACCTGATGATGCACCAAGTATTACAGCCCAATATTTTGTTTTCTTATATTTACTCATTTCCTGTTACATTTTTTATCTATCAAAGCAAACAATTATACAAAATAGGTAAAATCGAAACAAATTTTTCGATTTTTTCATACTTTGTTATTTATTGCATTCAACAAATTAACAATTTAACCTTATAGATTCTTTGCCAAATATTTCTGTAACCTGATTAATAAGTTCTCTTGTTACTTTTACACGGAAGTTTTTTAATTCATAGAGAGAACCCCGCGAACCATTTCCTCTTAAAGAAAGAAAAACAGGTGTATTCCCTTTGTTCTTTTCAAGAATTGGTTTAAGTAAAGTTATTTCCTGGGGAGAAATACTATCTTGCATTATATTAATATTAATGCTTTTTGAATGTTCTTCTCTTGCTTTATCTAATGGGACGAGTTCATTAACATGAATTTTTACTGCATCACCACTGCTTTCCAGCCTACCAATAACTAAAACGGGTTCTTCTTTTTCAACGTATTCTCCATCACTTGAAAATATTTTTGAAAACATTATACATTCACATGAACCTGCAAAGTCATCAATTGTAAGAAAGGCCATCTTGTTACCAGCTTTATCAATTTTAGTTCTAACGCTGGTTATAACACCACATACTTTTACAACTTCATCTTCGTTAATGTGTTCATCTTTACCTATATGAAAATTTGTAAAAGAATTATATTCAACATCATATTTCTGTAATGGATGACCTGTTATATAAAAACCCACTGCTTCTCTTTCTTTTCCAAGTCTTTCTTTTTCACTCCACGGTACAACTTCTTCTAAATCGGGTTCAGTTATTTCAAGATCTTCAATTCCACCAAATAATGAGTTCTCGTTTGAAAAAACTGAGTTCTGCATTTTACTTCCAAATTCCAATGCTTGTTCAATGGCATTAAAAAGAGCAGCACGATTCGTATTTACAGAATCGAAAGCACCGGCAGTAACCAATCCCTCAAGTGTGCGTTTATTTACAAGCCGTGTATCTACATTCATACAAAAATCATATATGCTAGTAAAGTTTCTCCCGAGTTTTTTATATGATTTGATTATTTCTTCAACAGCATTTTTACCAACATTTTTTATTGCACTCATTCCAAATCTTATTTTACCTCCTGTAACATTAAAATCAACCGAGGCATTATTAACATCTGGTGGAAGAACATCAATTTTTAGATGGCGGCAATCTTCTAAAAAGTTTGAAACTTTTTCAGTATGAATAAATTCGTTTGTTAAGTTTGCTGCAAGAAATTCTGGAGTATAGTAAGCTTTAAGGTAAGCTGTTTGATAAGCTATAAAACTGTAAGCAACTGCGTGGCTTTTATTGAATCCGTAATTGGCAAACTTATCTATTGCTTTAAAAATTTCTTCTGCGACTTGCTTTGTAATTCCGTTGTTTTGTGCACCGGTAATAAATTTTGCTTTTTGTTCCTTCATTGCTAAAAGATCTTTTTTACCCATTGCCCGGCGCAATATATCAGCTTCTGCAAGGCTCATTCCACCAATTTTGTTTGCTATCTGGATTACCTGCTCCTGGTAAACTATAATACCGTAAGTTTCTTTAAGTATTTCTTCCAATACCGGATGAAGATATTTAACCTGTTTCCTTCCATATTTTCTATCAATAAACTCATCAATAAATTCCATCGGTCCTGGACGGTAAAGAGCATTCATTGCTGCTAAATCACTTAAGCTGGAAGGATTGAGTTTTTTTAGATACTCGCGCATCGGGGGAGATTCAAATTGAAAAATACCGGTCGTTTGTCCTTTAGCAAATAGCTGGAATGACTTTTCATCATCCAAAGGAATTTCATCAATGTTTAAATCAACGTTATGATATTTTTTAATTAGTGAAAGTGTATCTCTTATAATTGTAAGAGTTCTTAAACCTAAAAAATCCATTTTGAGCAAACCTGCTTGCTCGATATCTTTCATGTTATACTGTGTAACAATATCATTTTGGGTAACAGCATTTGCTAGGGGTACGTAATCACTAACATTACCTGGTGTTATAACAACTCCCGCTGCATGCTTTGAAGCATTCCTGTTCATCCCTTCAAGAACTTTAGCATGTTTAATAAGCTCCTGAATTTCAGGTTCTTTAGAATCTTTTACCCACTTAAGTTCAGGCACCTCCTTTAATGCCTGATCAATTGAAAATACTTTACCAAATTTCGAAGGTATATATTTTGTAATATTATTAACGGTTGGAATGGGGATTTTTAAAACTCTGGCAACATCTCTTATAACCGCTTTTGATGAAAGACGGTTAAATGTGATGATCTGTGTAACACATTCTTCACCATATTTTTCTTTAACATAATCAATCACTGTTCCCCTTTGATCATCGGCAAAATCTACATCAATATCAGGCATAGATTTTCTTGCGGGATTAAGAAATCTTTCAAATAGAAGATTATATTCAAGTGGATTTATATTTGTTATACCAAGAGCATATGCAACCAAACTTCCAGCAACGCTTCCTCTTCCTGGTCCTACTGGAATGTTTTTGTTTTTAGCAGCATTAATAAAATCCTGCACAACTAAAAAATATCCTGAAAAACCCATGCTCTTTATAGTATTAACTTCAAATTCAAATCTTTCTTTCACCTCTTTGGTAATTTCCAGCTCTTTTTTGTGCAATCCTTCGTTCGCAAGCAGCTCAAAATAATCATCAATAGATTTTGCAGAAGAATCCTGCGGTATTGGAAATTCAGGAAAGTGATGTCCTTCAAAATCTAATTGCAAATCAATTTTGGAATCAATTTCAAGTGTATTTTCTACGGCACCATCATAATCTTTAAATAGTTTTATCATTTCTTTTGCAGATTTAAAATAAACCTGGTCAGTTCCATAACGTAAACTTTTATAATCTGCTCCGTTTTTGTCACCAAGTAGTAACAAAATATTATGTGCAATTGCATGGTCTTTTTCAATGTAATGGCAATCATTTGTTGCAACTAATTTTATTCCCAATTCTTGGGATATTTTTGGCATCAATTCCAGGATTGGTTTATCAATTGGCATTGAGTGATCCTGGATTTCTAAATAAAAATCATCTTCAAAAATTTCTTTATAAGTTTTTGCAACTAGTTTTGCTTTATCGTAATTTCCTTCAACTAAATGTGCAGATACAACTCCGCTGGCACATGCAGACGTACAGACAATACCATTACTGTATTGTTTAAGTAATTCTAAATCGATTCTTGGTTTATAATAGAATCCTTCGGTATGCCCAAGTGTGGAAAGTTTGGAAAGATTTTTGAATCCCTCTTTATTCTTTGCAAGAAGAATTAAATGATTATATCTTTTACGCTTTCTGCCGTTCCCGTTATTCTCAATTACGCCTTTCTCTAACCTGCTGCCATCGGAAACTATATATGCTTCCATTCCAATTATAGGTTTAATGCCTGCTTTGGATGCTTTTTTATAAAACTCTCCAACCCCGTACAAAACACCATGATCCGTAAGTGCAACAGAACTCATATCAAATTTTTTTGCGGCTTCAATTAGCCCATCAATAGTGCAGGCACCATCTTGCAGGCTGTAATGGCTGTGATTATGGAGGTGGATAAATTCTGTCATCAAAAATTATAGTTAACTATTTAAAATCTATTGAAATAGCAGCAGAAAGAATTGAAAATTTCTTGCCGAAGTTTACTTAAATGGGTAAAGAAATGCCAAGCGTCGAAAGATTTTCTTAATACTATCTTCCTGTATGTCCAAATCCGCCATCTCCTCTTTTTGTATTATTAAGTTCTTTTACTTCGTTTAGTATGGCGGTGTAAACCTTTGAAACCACCAATTGTGCTATTCTTTCAGCCGGTTTAATTACAAATTCTTCCCTGCCAAAATTTATTAAAATTATTTTAACTTCACCCCTGTAATCTGAATCTATTGTACCGGGGGAATTTAATATGCCAATACTATGTTTTATGGCTAACCCGCTCCGTGGTCTTACTTGTATTTCAAATCCTGGAGGTATTTCAACAGATAAATTAGTAGGAACAAGTTCAACTTCTCCGGGTTTTATAACCAGAGATTCTTCAATCGCTGCATGAATATCCATCCCTGCACTGCCTGAAGTTGAATATGCAGGCAGAGGGATATTTGATAAATTTTTTCTTATTCTTTTAAATTTTATGTTAACTGAATCTTCCATAAAGTCAGGAATTTTTAATTCTGCCATCTTTAAATTTTTGTTTTATCAGCCTTATTTCATCTCTATCCATTGCTATAAAATATAAATATAAAAAGTAGCCGATCATAATAGCTGTTTTTAGTAATAAAGTTGCACTTTGATAATAAATTAATAAGTAATAAAAAACCGCGGTAAGAAATATTCCTGCAAAGACCTTTGCAATCCGTTTATACTCATAGTTTATATTGTAAAATTTTTGCGTTACAATAAAGTAACCTGCTGCCATTACAACATAGCTTACTAGAGTAGCAAGAGCAGCACCCGTAATTCCTAAAATTGGTATCAAAGAAAAATTAACTGCTACATTAGTTGCGGCGCCAATTCCAGTAACTAAAGGAACGTAGATACTTTTTTCTTCAATGTAAATTCCTGCAGAAAAAATTATATACATACCATTTATTAGATAGGAGAAAAGTATAATTGGTACAATATACAATCCGCCCCAATAAAGTGTACCAATAAGTGAGTATCCTGAAATCTGTATTTTGGCAAATTCAGTAATGAATAAGGAAAGCGCTACAAGAATTAAACTTCCGAAAATAGTAAAATAAGTGAGAACTTTAGCAAACATTTCCTTTGCATTTGGTTCTCTTGCATTATGTAAAAAGAACGGCTGCCAGGCATATTGAAACATATTTACGAATAACATCATAAAAATGCCAAGCTTGTAATTTGCTTTATAAATACCAACTGTTTTAAGATCCGTAAGTTTTTGAAGTACGGGCACATCTATAACCTGCACAACCATAACCGACAAACCTGCAGGCAAAAACGGTAAGCCAAATTTAAATAGGCGTTTAAATAAAGTAGTATTAAATCTAAACCTGAAATGCTTCATTATAGTAGGTAAAAGAAGAACAAGCGCAGCAAGTGATGCAAGTAAATTGCTTACTATTATTGCTTCAATTCCCCATCCTAGTATTAAGATGAAATACAGATTAAGAATTATATTTACACATATTTGTAAAATCTTAAATAGTGAAAACTTCTTTGCATTTCTATCCAGTCTCAATTTTAAATACGGAATTACTGCATTTGAATCCAAAAAGATTAATCCAGCAGCAATATAGATCAGGTAATGATATTCACCAGGAATTCCGAGTAAAGAAGCAATTGAATTTTTATTAAGTACAATAAAAAGACTTAAAACAAGTGAAGTGAAAAAAATAGAGATGTACGGAGTTGAAAAATTTTCCTTGTCATCACCAATTTCTTTGAATGCAGCGAATTTTAAATATGCAGAATCCATTCCGTAGATATAAACAATATTTAAAATTGCTACGTAAGCATATATTATCTGTATTATACCATATTCTGATGGAAGAAAAATATTTGTATAAAAAGGAACGAGAATAAAATTTAGAAAACGCCCCACCATTGTACTTACACCGTAAACTGCAGTATCAACAGTAAGCTGCTTTAATTTTTCAAACATTCATTTCCTTTAGTACAGGGTTAACAACTTTAGTAGAAATTTTTATTTAAATGATGATCGGATTAACTGTCATTAAATTTAGAATTAATTGCCTTATAAAAGAATTCAGGAGGACGAGTAATTTTTTTGGAGTCTTTTTTTATAAATACCAGTTCAACATAACCTTCAGCAATTAAAACATTTCTTTCAACACTTCTTATTTGATGATCAATATGTACTTTTGATTTAGGAAGTTCTACAACTTTTGTTTCAATTTCTAATAACTCATCGTAGAAAGCAGGATTTTTATACTTTACAAACGCTTCATATACAGGCATATGATAACCGTTCTCCTCAATCTGCTTATAAGTTAAACCGTAATCCCGCATCATTTCAGCTCTTCCAACTTCAAAGTACTCAAGATATTTTCCATAATATGCATATTGCATTTGATCAGTTTCGGCATATCTTACTCGAATATGAGTTTTATGAATTAGCATAAATTCTGCAGTAGACTTTTTAATTTTGTTGAATAAAAAATCCCGAAATATCGGGATTGAAATTTTTATAAATCAAGCTGTTAAACATAAAAACTAAGCACTGCTGTTATTCAATAAAAGCACCCATTTTACCGAATTTTTCAAGCCTTCCTTCAATAAGTTTTTCAGGTTTAATTTTTACCAAAGATGTGAGTTCTTCTTTAAGTGCCTTTTTAAGGATAGCAGCAGCATCTTCATGTTCTTTATGAGCACCACCAAGTGGTTCAGGAATTATTCTATCAATTATTTTCTGTTCAAGTAAATCCGGTGCGGTAAGCTTTAATGCTTCTGCAGCCTGCTCTTTATAATCCCAACTTCTCCACAAAATACTTGAACATGATTCAGGACTGATAACAGAATACCAGCAATTTTCCAACATTAAAATTCTATCACCAATTCCAATACCCAAAGCTCCGCCGCTCGCACCTTCACCAATTATTACAACTACAATAGGAACTCTAAGTTTACTCATTTCAAAAAGATTTTTTGCTATAGCTTCCGCTTGCCCCCGCTCTTCCGCTTCAAGCCCCGGGTAAGCACCTGGAGTATCAAGCATTGTTATAACCGGCTTGTTAAACTTTTCTGCAAGTTTCATCAATCTTAGTGCTTTTCGGTAACCTTCTGGATTTGCCATTCCAAAATTTCTGTAAACATTTGATTTTGTATCTCTTCCTTTTTGATGACCAATCATCATAACTTTAAAGTCATCCAGATTTGCAAAACCGCCTACCATCGCTTTGTCATCACTAAAATGCCTGTCACCGTGAAGTTCAATAAAATCAGTAGTCATCAGATTGATAAAATCAAGTGTATAAGGTCTATCAGGATGCCTGGCGAGCTGCACACGCTGCCAGCGCGTTAAACCTTTATAAAGTTCTTCTTTAAGTTGAGCTACTTTACCTTCAATGCGTGCTATTTCTTTTTGGATATGCATACCACCGGAAGCACCGCGCATTTCATGCAGTTTTTCTTCAAGTTCATAAATTGGTTTTTCAAAATCTAATATAGTTTTACCCATCAGCTTATATTTTTACTCCACATTTTATATAATGACTTGCCCAATATTTCTAAATCTAACCAGATATTTTGATTCTTAGCATAATAAATATCAAGTTTATCATCAGTTTCATTTTCATCTTGTTCAATGTACCAAAATCCTGTTAAACCTGCTTTACCAAGAAACATTTCTGAACTGTTATTTAGGTTCTGAGGACCCACAAAGCTTCGTTTTCCGCTTAAAACCGAAGGAATCCCGAGAATAAATTTTTTAAACGATGTTTTCTTTTTGCTTAGCTTTGATGAGAAATATATAAAAGGATAAATCAAAAACAAAACCGGAATGGCAAGTGTATAATCGAAGAGTAGTTTGATTGTTTTTAAGCGCGGGTTTGAAATATTATAGTGAAGTTCAATTAAAGGAATATCATCAAGCATTGATACAGAAGTTTTACCCGCAGCATAGGTTAAATCATCTCCGCTTATTTTAAATTCAACACTATCATACGGACTTGCTGAAACAAGTGAGATCATTTTACTGTATGGTAATTCTGTAGATGAAAAAATTACTTCATTAATTTTATTTTCCTTTATCACTTTTTCAAAATTTTGCACACTTCCAACAACTTCAAATCCTTCAAAGTCTTTACCTATATCTGAATGTGATAAACCTAAATATCCTATAAAATTATAAATATCTTTTTTCTGGGCTTTTAATTTTTTCGCAATCTTTACTGCTTTATTATCAGTACCAACAACTAATGCACGTTTATTTAATGTGCCATCCAGCTTTACACCAATTTTAAAATAGAGTTTTAACACTACCCTCCAAAGTGTTAATACAATGAAGATTAAAATATAAGATATAACTACAACTGCACGGCTATAAGCATATTCCTTAAAGAAAAATGTAATAGAAGTTAAAATGACAAAGCTTAAAATTATTGCACCAATACTACGCAAAACTGATAGCAGTTCCCGTTTGTATACACTAATTAAATTTGCCGTAATTATATGAAGGACTGCGGGGATGGTATAAATCACGATGTAATCAGGTTCATTAAAACCATCCCAATCAGACATTCCCATATATATTTTTTCAGCAATAAATAAAGCGATATTGAAAAAAATGAAATCGAGAAGAATGGAAAAGAAAATTAATTTACGCTTACCGATAAACGCAAATAAATTTCTGAAAGCTATTGCAGATCTTAATATAGCCTCAACAATAAACGAAGTGGAAAAATGTTTTTTTACAAATAGGTGCATTGCATTATAAAACACTTTAGTTTCATCCAGGCTGCTTCGTTTTGTGCTTTCACCTTTGTAGTGTATTACCTGAGTGCTGTGAACATAAAAAACTTTGAATCCTGCTTTTTGAACCCTGTAACAAAAATCAAGATCTTCACCGTACATAAAAAACTGTTCATCAAAACCACCAACTTTTTCATAAACTTCTCTTTTCATCATCATAAATGAACCTGAAATTGCATCAACTTCATATGTTTCGTTTTCATTTAAGTAGGTAAGATTATAACGAGCAAATAACCTGCTATTAGGAAAAATGTTACTCAGGCCGGTAACCTTACAAAATGAATTCCACGGACCCGGGAAACTTCTTCTGCAAGCCAGTTGGAGTGTGCCATCGGGATTAAGAATTTTACAGCCAGCTAGCCCTGCATCATCATTTTGTTCAATGAATTCGATCATTTTAGTAATTGTATCTTCACTAACAATTGCATCAGGATTGATGAGAAGAATATATCTCCCTTCAGAAATTTTTAATGCTTGGTTGTTTGCTTTACCAAAGCCAAGGTTGGTTTTGTTTTCAATAATTTTAATTGAAGAATATTTGGACTTGAGAAGTTCAACACTACCATCTTCAGAAGCATTATCAACAACTATAATTTCGTTTGAAAGATTTTGTACTGCTTTTTCAATTGAGTTGAGTAAATTCTGAAGAAATTCTTTAACATTATAGTTTACTATTATAATTGAAAGATCCAATTCATCACCTATTTTAGTAAACCAAACATACTTCTAAACCTAAGTTTCCAAACTCGTATTACTGCTTCGCGAACAATTTTTTTTGACATCTTAGAAGTACCTTTAACTCGATCGACAAAGATTATTGGAATTTCTATAATCTTAAAGCCCTTTTTCCAGGCTTTAAATGTCATCTCAATCTGGAAAGCATAACCGTTTGATTTTACTAAATCAAGGTTTATTGCTTCAAGCACTTCTCTTCTAAAACATTTATAACCACCTGTAGCATCTTTAACATTTAAACCTGTAATAATTTTTGTATAAATATTTGCGAAGTAACTTAGTATCAGTCTGCGCATAGGCCAGTTAACAACGTTTACACCATTTATATATCTGCTTCCAAGAACGAGATCGTATTCTTTAATTGTTTTTAAAAAATTTATAATTTCTTTTGGGTTATGAGAAAAGTCAGCATCCATTTCAAAAATATAATCGAAATTATTTGCCAGGGCATATTTAAAACCAGCAATGTAAGCAGTTCCCAATCCTTGTTTTGAATTTCGTTTAATAAGATGAATTTTATTATTGGTCTTCATTAGTTCTTCAACATAAGCTGCCGTACCATCCGGGGAATTATCATCAACTATAAGAATTTCAATACCTTCATCCTTAGCTAATACTTTTGGAATTAGTTTAGGAATGTTTTCCATTTCGTTAAAGGTTGGAATAATTACAATTGATTTTTTTTCAGCCATAATTCTGTTTCGCAGTTTTATTTAAATTTAACTATAATGCCCTTTTCCAAACAAAACAACATACATTGTTCTCATTAAAATTTTAAAATCCATCCTGATAGACATATTTTCAATATAGAAAAGATCATAACGTAGTTTAACTTTAACATCTTCAATATTTTCATCATATTTATGTTTTACCTGAGCCCATCCGGTAATACCCGGCCTCACTTTCAATCTGCGTTTGTAATACGGAATTTCTTCAGATAATTTTTCCACAAAAAATGGTCTTTCAGGTCTCGGGCCGACTAAACTCATTTCACCTTTAAGCACGTTGTACATTTGCGGAATTTCATCAATTCTTAATCTTCGTATTATTTTTCCAACTCTTGTTATTCTTGGATCATTTTTTTGAGACCAAACAGGTCCTGTATGTTTTTCAGCATCTTTAAACATAGATCTGAATTTTATCATTTTAAATGAGGATCCGTTTACACCGCTTCTTTCCTGTTTAAAAAATACAGGTCCTTTGCTATCAATTATAATTAGCAATAAGGTTAATAAACTTACCGGAAGCGTTACAACAAGTATAGTAAACGATACCAATACATCTATAATTCTCTTAAGTTTCTTCTCCCATTCGGGCATGAGTTCCGGCATTATATCTATTAGGGGAATGCCATAAATTTGTGATGTTCTTGCCTGCCCGCTAAGTATCTCATAAAGATCAGGAACTATCTTAAGACCTATACCTTTGTATTCAAGCTTGGCAATAATTTCAACAAGTAAATCGTGATCTTCTTTTTCAAGAGCTATTATAACTTCTGTTGAATGAGATTTGAGAACAGTATCCAAAAGCTGATCAATTGCACCACGTACTTTTATGTTCTTGTAAGATTTACCAACATTATCAGGATTAATTGCAATATATGCTTCAACATCTATACCCAGAGCACGATGTTCTAAAATTTGGTCATGAACTTCGTTGGCTTTTGGATTAAATCCAACAATAACTGCACACTTTCTACCAATACCTTTTATTAGCAATGTGCGCTGTAAACTCCGGATAAACAATCTGCCGAAACTTGCAAAGGCAAAAAGCAGAACCCAGTAAATAAAAATCAGAATCCTGCTGCTGGATTCTACGCCATGTATGTAGTCATCAAGATAGATTAGAAAAAAGAGAATAAAAATACCCACAAAAGTAGATTTGAATAACGTGGATATCTCGTCGAAGCGTGAAGAAGCAAACCAGGTACGATACATTCCCACAAAAGTAAAAACAACCAACCAGTAAATGTAAACAACAATCATCGGCAGAAGTATTTCCGGCATTATTAAAAGCTTGAACCAACCTGTTTCAACTCTTAGGTAAAAGAAAACTATCCAGGCAAGATTGATAGTAATAAAATCAGAAAGGAGTATAATTATTTTTTCAGTTTTTTTGTTCAACTTGTATTATGTTTATTTAAATTTGCAACAATTTTTTCAAGTTTTTTAGCTTCGGTATTCCTGTTATAGTTCAATTCAACATATTTTCTACCACTTAGTCCAATTTCCCTATAATCCTCTTTTTTTAGAAGAGATTGTATTCCATCACTAAAAGATTTAGCATTATCAGGCTCCGTTAATACTCCAGCTTGGCTTTCTTTAAAGATGCGCGCTATTTCAGAATCGGGATTTGCAGATAGGATAACAGGAACACCTGCTGCCCAGCTCTCAAAACATTTCACGGGAGTATTACCACCAGTATCTTGTTTCAAACCCTTCCTAGGGATTAAGCTAATATCAGATGCAGCAAGAATTTTTGCAATGCTGGAATTATCCAAAGTTCCTAGGTACGAGCAGTTTACATATTGTGAAATCTTCCCCAGAAACGATTCTCGATTATCACCATCACCTATGGCAACAAAAACAAATTCATCTTTCAGCGCACTTAAATTAATAAGTGCATCACTTAAAACAGCTAAATCGTTCATCCCATAGTTAAATGAACCAAAGTAAATGAGTATCTTTTTATTTATTGGTAGTCCATAGTCTTCACGGATTTTTTTAACCTCAAAAGTTTCAAGTGGTTTAAACAAGTCAATATCTGCACCATTAAAAATAACATATATTGAATCTTGTAAAACGCCCTTTTCGATTAAATTTTCTTTATCCCCATTTGCTGTTACAATGATAGAATTTGAAGAATTCAATATAAATTTTTCAATCCACTTTAATAGTCTTATTGAAGATTTTCTAGTTATAATTCCAAGTTGAATGCCTATATCAGGCCAAATATCTCTAAGATCTAAAATCATTTTCTTTCTTTTAATGCGCTTAATAAATGCTGCAGCAAGAGCTGTTGAAATGGGCGGCGAAGAGCTGATTATTACATCTGGTTTATATTTGCAAAATAAGGTATAAATAAATGACGAGATAGAATAAGATAGATAGGATAAGCCCCGTTTAATTATCGAGTATCCCCGAGGAATATATATAGGTAGATAAGTAATCCCTTCCTCTTCGTTTTTATCAAATAACCTATTGTATCCTTTAAACAACTTCCCACTAGGATAATTAGGTATAGGAGTAATAATTTTAATTTCATTGTTCCCATTACGGAGTGATTTTGTAAAGTATTGCATACGAAGTGAGCCAGCACCCGCTTCGGGGTAGAAAAAATGTGAGTAGAATAATATTTTCATGATTAAGAAATTTAATTATACGCTTAAGCCAATAAACTTATAGATATTACACTCTCCAATTAATTACAAATTCTTATGATCAGAAATTTAATAATTAACCTTTCAAATGTTTCCAATATAGTTGGAGAATAATTCTATAATTTTTTATAAGAGCAATATTTACGTTATACTTAGCTATATGATATTTGATATAAAAAAATAAAAAATTTAGTACGACAAATGTATAAGAGACTAGGCAATTATAATTTTTCTTATAAAAATTTATTAATCCTTTATTTCTATAATAAAATATAAACCTATTAAATGGTGATTCATGATGTTCACCAGAATGATAAATTGGTCCGATGTTAGTAACAGCATTCTTGTAACCAATCTTAGCCAGGCGAAATGAGAGATCAGCATCTTCAACGTACATAAAATAGTCTTCATCGAAGCCATTCATACTTACGAACAGACTCCTTTTAACAATGAAAAACGCTCCTTTTACAATATCAACAAATTTTAACTGATTTTTTTCAGGAAGCTGTATTTTCCTTTTTTTTAATAGTGCGTTTTTCACACCCAGTAATTCAATAAATCTTTTTCTCAAATTTGGATTCCCATAATAGGATGGTTGTAAGCTTCCATCAATATTCATTAACATTGCACCAAGTATACCAACCGAATTATTAGCTTGAAGAATATTAAAGAGCTTTTGGAATGGATCGTCCTCAAAATAAATATCGCTATTTACAAATATAAGATACTCCCCAGATGCCAAACTTGCAGCCTGATTACAAGCTCTGGCAAATCCTTTGTTAAACTTGTTTTTAATTAAAGTAGTGTGGGGAAATTCCTTCTCTATCATCTTTATATTGTTCTCGAATGATGCATTATCAACTATAATTATTTCATATCTGGGATAAATATTATTTTCTATAATACTATTTAAAGTCTTCCTTAACTTGCCAGGATTATTATAGCTAATAATAATTATTGATAAAGTTGATGTGTATTTTATATTATTCATAAACCGACAAGTATCCATCTAATAGATCATCTAAGCATTAAGTAATAAAGATAAATAAACTTTTCCTTTAATCTGAAGTCCTTAAATAAAACGAATTCCCAAAAGCATTTAATTGAATTTATATATCCTCTGTGTTTTAAATTTTCAGCAACTAATGAATAGAATTTTATCACTTTTTCTATTAACCCGGCGTATTTATCATTAAGCAAATCATTTTTCCCTAGAAATGATTTCAAGTCTTCAAAAAACATGACCTTTGAGTTAAATCTGGTAATCAACTCTTCCTTATTTCTGAAATGGAATTGCGTTCCCACTACATTTGAAGAGTGAGTCCTATAATAGTCAAGAGGTTCCTTCACAAAACCTACCCTTCCAAATATCAACGAATTAAAGTAAATCCATTTGTCATACAGATCATACCTAGAAAAAGGAATAAGCTTCATTAAAAATTCTTTTTTTACTAGAATTGTCGCACCACGTGCATTATTATACTGTAATCGAATGTATAAATCTGAGGAAAGGTTTTGCTGTGGGTATAGTTTTTTCGTTTTAGAATTATTATTTAGAAGCAATGACTGAGAATAGACGATATCGTAATTGTCTCTCTCTATATTAGTTTTTAATAACTCCAATTTGTTATGCATCCATATATCATCCTGATCACAGAAGGAAATACATTCACCATTACTATTAAAAACACCTTTTTCAAATGAGCTGGTAGCGCCTAGATTTATGTCGTTTTTAATTAGTTGGTAGTTTGTAAAATTGTTTGAAGAAAAATAATCTTTGATAAGATTTATGGTATTATCTGTAGATGCATCATCTACGACAATTATTTCAAAATCTTTTAGGGTTTGATTAAATATCGACTCTAATTGAGAGATTATATATTTCGCACCATTGTATGTAGCTAAGATGATAGAAATCACAGAAAAATATCAATTTGTTTTTACATAAAATTTTTAGCTTTGAAATCTTCCTTTATTTTCCTGCTAGCTAAAATAAAAAAAGCAATAAAATGTAAGTTAATTTGGTTAATCGGCTTTATTAATCAGGTGATACATTTAATTCTCTTTTAATATATCTTGATAGATGCCATTGTATGAATAATAGGAATCAGTAATATTATACTCCTTTAATGCAGTTTGCATACAACGATTGTAAACATCATCATCATCCAATAGAACCATTAGTTGATTAACAGCATATTCATAATTCTTTTCTTTAATAATTACACCAATATCATTTTTATGGATAATCTCCTCCGTATCTCCCACACCACTACTAACAGCAACTGGTAATCCAGCCGCGAGATATTCAGCAAATTTCAAAGGTGAAGCAACGTTATTTATCAGAATGTCATCCCTAATTAAAAGACCAAAATTTGCAGATAGTAGATGTTCAAAAACCTCTGAAGATTTTGCCTCAATAAATTCGGTTATATTATAAAGCGAAGAATCGTTTTGAATTTCCTTCATAAAAACATCTAAGTTATAACTCAAAATTTTAAGAGAAAAATTTGGAATAATCTTGCAACACATCTGAGCGAAAGCCTTGATTTCACTAACACTCTGCCATCTAGCTGCAGAACCTGCAAATACCCCCACGACATTTTTATTTTTCTTCCTTATATTAATTTTTGTGTTGTTTAGTTTTTGATTAATATTTGTTTTATTGTCGATAACAGTAATTTTTTTATCTAAATGGCTGCAGATGGTAGAAAAATTTTCTAACATATATTCCCTAAACGCGTTTGAAACTACCACAATATGATTTGTTTTTTTTACTATTCGATTTTCAATCATTCTCAAAATCCTAACACTCAAGCTATTTTCTTTCCATCTCCCTTTAAATATTTCCTCTTGAATAAATAATCCACGATTATCATATATAAATTTTGTTTTTGGAAAAAAGTACTTGAGTATTAGACATATCGTGGCAGGATAGAAGCTTCTTGCATGAAATACCTTAAACTTATAATTAACTGCTAATGATAGGATGAAAAATATACTCCGAGCTCCATTAACAATACTACCAGGCAAGAAACGATACTTATTTATTAAAATTTTTTGAAAATTTATAATGTTTTTATATAAGTCTTGAATATTTAAGATTTTTTCTTCGTTCGATTTTTCCAAATATGCTGATTCGAAATGTATCATAAAACAATTATAATTATTTCTCGAAAGAAACTTCAATAAAGGCAATCCCTGGGAACTAACAATTGGATTTGTTAATGAACCATCACTAATGAAAAGAACATTATTTTTCATTTTTTTAGTGAGTTTTTTGTACTGTAGATATTTAGGTAATCTGTACTCATTATTACTTTTCTATTGCAATCTTTCTATATTCATAATCTACATAAGCAAATGTTAAAGCATAGAGTAAATTTAACTTCAGCTTAACAAGATTTGCATTTAGCAGACCAAAAGCCATTAGTGCCAACATACCGCTAATTATTCCAACCATCATTACCTTTATTTTCAAGGAATCTGAATTTTTGAATACCAGATAACTACTTTTAATCAAACGATAGAACATCCAAAGGGCAATTGATAAGAAAATTATTCCTCCCTTCAACCAATAATAAATATAATTATTGTCGGGGAAAGTATATCGTGTTTGAAGTAACCACCTCATTTGAAGCTGGTGTCCAAATCCATATCCAAAAATAGGTTTCTGTAAAATTTGTTGAATACCTAAGTATACTGTTTCCAATCTCATTAAGAAAGAAATATCTCCTAAAGGATTAGAGATTGATTCAACTCTTTCCTCGGTAGTTACATGAGTAAAATCTTGTTTGACGGCAGTAGAGGTTCTTAGAAATGGAACTGTTAATAAACCCAACGTAATAACAAGCAGGAATAAATATTTCACACTTACATTTCGAGCCCGTAAGTATAGCAAAAATACAATTGTCATCGCAACAAGGTTGGTAATCCATAGGGTTCTTGTTTGAGTAGCAATAGATCCCCACCACAATATTATAAGCACTGGAGTAAGTGAAATTTTTAAGTAGGGTCGATTTTTTAAAAACAGAATAGCTGAAAACACAAGGGCAATTACAAACGGGAAAAAGTGATTATGGTATGTTGTAAATCTTATAGGAGAAGTGATATCAATAACAATATATTCAAAAGCGATTAAAGTGAAGACTAATACAGTTGTGATAAATAATATATAATAATCTCTTCGTTTTTTTATTAAATATATAATCGGTATAGCCAAAAAGAAATATAAATTTTGATACAGTTCTTCTACAAGTATTCCCAATTGTGCACCTTTGGAGATACCATATAAAGCCAACAATACTGAATAAGCGGTATAAATGATAACAGGTAGCATAATATATGTTATACTTAATTTCAAATTTTTTTTTGAATAAAAAAATTGAGCAATTGCTAAGACTACTAAAAGGTAGAGGGGTATATTCTGAGCTACAATATATCCAAAATAACGACTGAATTTAAAATTAATATATGCGAATGGGATTATAGAAATTAATAAAAGAAATGTGGGTAAATCTTTTATTATGTTCTTATAAAGAATTATACTAAATAGTACTACACAATAACCAACTACCGCAATTGAAGAATCCGTAATCCTAACTAACATTATTTGTAAAGCCAGATTTAGAATTAGAAATACAGATAAAATGAAAATATTCGTATTTGATTTTTTATTTAGCGAGTCAAAAGCTATCATGATGAGTAATAAATTACTAATTGCTAGATTTTTTCAGTAACGTGTCTTTAAAAATTTTTAATTGGGCATTATTAAATATAATATTCATTCCTATATAAATAGCTGAGCCACTAATAATTAGAATAACTAACAAAATCTCGTTACTTATGTCATCATATAATGTATAATTTAATGCTAAAGTAACAATATACTGAGTGATACAAATAACGATAATCTTGTAAAAATTCTTAATAAACGTTGTAAATTTTAATTTGATCAACTTAAAAGGAATGAAAAAAACTGGGTATAGTAGAAGAAGAGTTGTAATTAGGTAACTGACCGCAACCCCGGTTATTCCCCAATTTAGACCAACTAAAAATCCACCGACAACTATGATACCAGCGAAAACACCCCATCTGAACATCCAATCTGTCTTTCCTTTTGCTTGATAAATTGAACCGGTTGTAGTAGCGATCGACTGTATCATCCCAACAGGAGCTAGTATAACTAAAAGTATTGATAATAAATTCACGTCCCACTTATTGAAGAAAAATACTGTAGTGAAAACATCACTCACACCTATGATGATAGCTAACAGAGGGAAAGTGATCAATGCGATAGCTACTGCCATCTGTGTATATATATTGCGAAATCTTGAATTATCTTCCTTAATTCTGGAATAAATAGGAAACATTACTCTGGATACAACCAGTGATATATTCTGAACTGGATATAGCATTATTTTATAAGCTATATAATAGTGCCCTAATTCTCTTTCACCTAAAAATTTTCCAATCAATATGTAATCCATATTTCTTACAAAGTAATTAAAAACATTATAGCCTAATAAATTAAGACTATAACTTAAAACAGTTTTCACATTATTCGTACTAAATTGAAAGCTTGGCTTGAATTTACCTACAAACCAGAGAATTATTGTAAGCAACAATGATGAAACCAAGGCTTGAAATACTAAACTCCAGACACCATATCCTAATAATGCTAAAGTTATACCTGTTATCGAACCACCGAATACACTAAGCAATTCCGAACGAGCCAACAAATCAAATTTGTATTCTCTTTCAAGCAATGCTTTCTGTACAATACCAAAACTTGAAATAGAAAATGATATCGACAAAACCTGCAGAACCGAAATAGCTTGCATGTTGGAGAAAAAATCTGCTATGAATGGTGCGGATACAAAAATCAGAACAGATGCTGATATACCAAAGATAACATTTATCCAAAAAATACTTGATAGAAGAATATTCGATGGCTCATCTACATAAATTAGAGCTGATGATGTTCCAAGGTCTTTAAAAACATCGAGGAAACCAATAACAATAAAAGCCATGGCAATAATTCCAAAATCTTCCGGAGATAGAAGTAAAACTAGAATTAAAGTAGTAACATATTGAATCAGTTGTCTGCCAAATCTGGCTATTGACGACCACTTTAAACCTTGAATTGCAAGATTTTTTAAACTCATTTAATTAATAATCCACATTAAAATTTGATTCAATCCCTTTTCGTATTATTTATTAAATTTTTGTAGATATTCATAATATGCAAAACTTCTTTATTAAGATTAAACTTTTCTATTACTTTTTTCCTTGCATTAGTTCTAAGCTTATTATCCGATAAAAGAATCTCGTACATTTTCTCAGAATATGATTTAACATCTCTTTCATTTACTAAAAAACCATTTAAAGTGTCATCTATCAATTCTGGTATACCAGAGTGATACGTGCTTATAACAGGCAATCCTGTGGCCATTGCTTCCATTAAAACAGTTGGAACTCCTTCTTGATCTCCCCTCTTACTGGTAACGCTATGATGAACAAATACATCTGCCTCTTCCATAAGATTTTTTACCTTTTCATCGTTAACAACTCCAGTAAAGGTTACATGATCGCATATGTTTTTTTCTTTAACCAATTGTTTT
The DNA here is from genome assembly GCA_963714405.1 of uncultured Ignavibacteriales bacterium. Classification (GTDB taxonomy): domain Bacteria; phylum Bacteroidota; class Ignavibacteria; order Ignavibacteriales; family Ignavibacteriaceae; genus JAZGGS01. Next base: position 777,357 of record CAVQOH010000006.1, read on the forward strand.
ATTTTATGATATAGTTCTCCCCCTCCAGCTAAGGTCAGATGTACTTTCGGATTTTTTTTTAATAGCAAACTGAATGCTTCAATAGTATAAGCATGTCCTTTCTTTTCAACAAAATTTGAAACTTGTAAATAATTAATCACTTTTTTATCTAATACTTTTTGGTTCAGTTTAGTTCTCTCTTTAAATTTAAAAATATCCATCGGTATTCCACAGCGAACTACACTAATTCGATCCGGATTGGCACCAATCTCAACTAGTCGTTGTTTCATATCTTCTGATACAGCAATTATGTGTGCATAAGAAAAAAGCTTTTTAAGTCTTTCAATATAGGCCTGAGATTTCAGAAGAATGGATGCATCGTATCCATGAAATGTGCATACCAAGGGAATCACCAACTCTTTAGCGATGGGTAGAATTTCTAAACCGGAAGGTCCGAAGTGCGCATGTATTAATTTTACGTTGTTTTCAATAAGTTTTGATTTAAAATATTTGCTTTGCGATTTTGAAATCACAGGTTCTATAGATAATAATCTTTGTGCACCATAAATTTTAGTAATTATTTTAGACTTCTTAATCGAAATAAAATTTCGCTGTTTAAAAAAAATATTACTAAATGGATACCGGTTTATATTTTCCAGTTTATCTGAGCATAGCACTATTGGTTCAAATTTACCTATTATCCCTTTCAGCTGTCTATATATAAACGTCATGGAAGGAGAGAGATAATGTTGAAGATATATAGCGATGGCAGGTTTCATTAATATAAGATCAAGTGTGGATCACACTATTACAAATTTTTCCATTTAAATAGATTCCTTTTCACATAAATCATTTTCTCTGAAGCATTTAAATTCTCATTCGCTTTAATTAAAATAAAAATGAAAGCGATAATGAATACTGAAAATGTCATTAATAATGTCAATATCATTCTCGGTGGAAAACTTTTTTTCTCAGGCGGAATCGCACGATCAATAATCTGCAATGTTGGTATGTCCTTTTTCTCCTCAATTTTTGCTTGTTCAAAAAGAGGCAGAACAAATTCTAAAATTGCGGAATTAATTTCTACTTCACGCAAAATCCTGTAATATTCTACCGCTTTTTTTGGTAAAGTGGTAAGAGATGGTGTAATGCCAGATGGTTCTCCATGTTCTTTTAAATCTTCAAGCTTTCTTTCCATTTCTTCAATTTCATATTGCATATTCGTAACATCGATTGATTGCTCTCCCTTAATCTTTTCAAGAATTGATTTTTGTATTTTTCTAGTGATGAGTTCTTTTTCAACATTTGTGTATGCTTCTACAATACCTTTAAATTGTTCTTCGGGTTCTATTATTCCGGTAGTGGATTGATATATAACAAGAGAATCTTCAGAATCTCTTAAATTCTGCCTTATATCTAGTATTCTTTCATGAAGAAATTCTCTATTATTTTTAGACTTTTCAGTTCTAATTTTAATAAGTGTAGCATTAAGTTCATCTACCACAAAGTTGGTTATATCAGCCGCCAATTTGGGTGAGTTCGCTCGCGTTTCAATAAAAAATGCACCAAAATCAGTTTCGATAGCAGTAATATTACTTTCAAGCGTCTCTAAAGCTTTTTTTCTGTAACCCTTAGTTTCAGATGATAATTCATAAACTTTATAAAGATTAAATTCGTCTATAACTTTCTGTAAATTTGTTCTGCTGTATATTATTGTATTATATAATCCCATTTCTGAGCTGGTAGCTCCTCCAATATCAAAGGGAAGGTTTACATCGAGATTACCAATTAGAGATGCAATTCCTCCCATTGAAGTATCCTCAGCAGGAATGATTAACGCTTCGGCATCGAATTGCTCTTCAACCAGAAAAAAAATTGCTAAATAAGTTATTATCATAGTTGGCAAAAGCAACAGTATTAAAAACTTTTTCCATTTAACAAGAATGACTAAATAATCTAATAAATCAATCTTTTTTTCTTCAGTTATATTCATATTTGATAAAATTAGTTATTATTAAAATTTAAACTTAGTTAACTTCCACTCCGGTTTTCAATCCAATTAAAATTCAATTTGTGATTACAAATTTTTTTACATTGATATCAAATTTAATATAATTATTATTATTTGACATTATTGATTTTTTTTCTATATTTGGCGTTAATAAAGTAACCATTAACTTTTAGGAATACAATTATAGACGATTTGCTACAGGTATAAAAGTTCATTTTCAGTTTAGCATTTTTTATTACCAGAGTAGCAAATTTGTGCCGATTTAGGGACATTCTCTGGTCGGTTTTTTTTATTTAAACGGAACAATTTACGGAGGTGTTAGTACTAAATATTTGATACTTTGATTAGGTAACGATATCCATTAACTAAAGAAGGAAGACGGAGATGAAAGAAATAATAGCAAAAATAGATAACCCTCTGTCGGATTTAATCAGTGATGAAATTTACGAGTTGCTGGAAGCTCATGGACTGATAGATGAAAAAGCAGTTAGAGACTACCAAATTCGTAAAAAATTTAAACAACTGCGGGCAACAAAGGTTAGCGCAGGTGATGCAATTGATACAATTAGGGAGGACTATCCCTATTTGCAGTTTGACACAATACGTAAGATAGTTTACCAGATAAGCAAGTAATTACTTGACAAATATTCATTATCAGGTTATATTACAACTGACTCTTTCAGAGGGTTCTCCCCTGCCCTTTGATGAATCAGAGTCGAGCCCAGTGGTCCCCCATCGCTGGGCTTTATTTTTAATTTTAAGGAATTTATATGGCAAAAAAAATTAAAAAGAGACAATCGAAACAGATAAAGAAATCCGGAGCATCACCATTTACCATATACTGGAATAAGAAGAACTATCAATTTTTGATACTTGGTATTATTGTTATAATAGTAGGATTCTATGTTATGTCAATGGGTGAGTGGGATAGTTTTACATCACTCGTTGTCTCTCCAATTTTACTTGTAGTTGGCTACGTGCTCATTTTTCCTCTTTCAATATTTTACAGAAAAAAAGATGGCAAGGAAATAACAGAGGACAGCAACGTTGTTACTGGCAAAAGTTAAAGGCAACCTGGTTTCAACTCAGAAAAATTCCTGCCTTGTTGGGCACAAATTGCTTCTTGTTCACCCAATTGATTTAAAAAATAAATTTATTGGGAAAAAAGATGTTGTTGCGATTGACATTGTTGACGCAGGCATAGGCGATACCGTTTTGGTTGTGCAGGAAGGTAAAGCTGTTCAGCAAATATTAGGACACAAAAAAGCACCGGTACACTCTGTTATTGTTGCAGTCGTAGATTCTGTAGAACTTTCAAATAAGTTAAAAGATAAAAAATAAAATCTCTGTTGTGAGTAAATTAAATTTGGATCAATTAACAGATCTTTATTCTCTGCTTTCAGTTGAAGGAATCGGACCAGGGAAAATTCGAAATTTACTTTCAAAATTCAGATCAACCGATAAAATACTTTCCGCAGATCTTAACAATCTATTAAATGTTGAAGGGATAAGTACAAATCTTGCTCAAAGAATCCAAAAAATTAATAAACAGAGATCAACAATTGAAGATAATGTAAAATCTGAAATTGAAAAACTTGATAAATTCGGGGGAAGAATAATAACTGTTTGGGATGAAGAATTTCCCTCACTTTTAAAAAATATATTTGATCCTCCGCTTATACTTCAGATTAAAGGTAATTTGCTTGAAAAGGATAACTATTCAATTGCAATGGTTGGAACAAGACAACCAACTAATTACGGTAAACTGCAAGCTGAAAGATTTGCTGCAGATTTTGCAACGACAAGGTATAACAACCGTAAGTGGAATGGCAAGAGGAATAGATTCAATCACACATGCTGCAACACTGAAAAATGGCGGGAGAACTATAGCAGTAATTGGATCAGGACTCGATGTGATTTATCCACCAGAAAATAAAAAATTGTTTGAGCGAATATTAAGCAACGGGGCAGTTATAAGTGAATTTCCAATGGGTACAAAACCGGATGCTCCAAATTTTCCAAAAAGAAACAGGATTATTTCAGGACTTAGCTTAGGATGTATAGTAGTTGAAACCGGTATTATAGGAGGTGCACTGCAAACAGCAGCTTTCGCGCTCGATCAAAACAGAGAAGTTTTTGCAATCCCCGGGAATGTAGGTGTTAAACAATCTGATGGTACTAATTTGCTCATTCAAAAAGGGGAGGCAAAATTGGTTAGATCAGCGGAAGATGTACTAATTGAATTAGAGTTAAAACTTAAACCTGTTTTGGGTAAAAATATTCCAAAATTGCAGGTTGATTTGAATTTATTTGAAGAAAAAATATTAAATATTCTTGGAACTGAAGCGCTGCAGATTGATAAAATTGCTATTGAGGCAAAACTTTCTACTTCTGATTGTCTTGTGCATTTGCTTTCACTTGAATTCAAAGGATTTATTAAACAGCTACCCGGAAAAATGTTTGCGTTACTTTAAATAATAATAAAAATATTAAATGATAAACTCCATTAATCGGAAAGTAGTCTTTTGGAACTGATTAAATTGCTTCGATACTGGCCAATAACCTGGTACTATTTATATAAAGAAAAACAAATAAATAAAATTCGGGCAAAAATAATAAGTGGGCTTGTTGTACACAATGCTATAGGTGCAGAACTAGGCGTCTTCAAAGGACGGTTTTCACCATATCTTTTAAAGCACACTAAAGCAGCAAGATTACATTTAATTGATCCATGGTATCTGCTTACAGCCCGGTGGAATTGGGCTACAGGAAATAAGAGCACAGTAAATGCAGTGAGAAAAATTCTTAAAAAATTGCGGAAAGAAATAGAGAATCACAAGGTGATTATACATATTGGCGATGATCGTGATATTCTTAAAACTTTCCCTAATAATTATTTTGATTGGGTTTATCTCGATTCATCTCATCATTACCAACACACTATTGATGAATTAGCAATATTAAAAGACAAAGTTAAGGATTCCGGAATTATTGTGGGAGATGATTGGAATCCTAATCCGGAACACAGACACCATGGGGTTTATAAAGCAGTTAAAGATTTTGTATTAATAAATGAATATTCGATACTATATAGCAATGAACAAAACAAGCAGTGGGCAATTAAGAAAAATTAATATTTTTTCTTTCCTTTCCATAACAACTTTAATTTTTCCTTAATATTTTTTTCTTGCCCGTTTTCTGATGGAAAGTAAAACTGTTCTTTTTTTAGTTCTTCAGGAAGATAATTTTCCTTTACAAAATTATTAGCATATTCGTGTGGATACCTATAATTCTTACCATAACCAAGCTCGTTCATTAGTTTTGTTGGTGCATTTCTTAAATGCAGTGGAACAGGATGAAGCGGATGTGATTTTACAATTTCCTCTGCTTTTTTAATCCCCATATAAGATGAATTACTTTTTTGAGACGACGCAAGGTACGTAACACATTGTGCAAGAATTATTCTTGCTTCCGGCATACCTATTTTATCAACTGCACTAAAGGTTGCTTCCGCAAGTACCAATGCATTTGGTGAAGCATTACCTATATCCTCTGAGGCTAAAATTACCATCCTGCGCGCAATAAAGAGCGGATCCTCTCCTCCTTCCAGCATTCTTGCCATCCAGTATAAAGCTGCATCAGGATCACTGCCGCGTATACTTTTAATAAAAGCTGAAATAATATTGTAATGTTCTTCGCCAGATTTATCGTACAGAATATTTTTCTTTTGAACAATGTTTTCCAAAGTTTCTTTATTAATTATGATATTTTCCTTTACTGCTTTTTGAGAAACCGCCGATTCAAAAATATTCAGCATTATTCGTGCATCTCCGCCGGATAAATAAAGAAGAAAATTTTTATCAATTTCCTTAATATTTAATTGAGATATATATTCATCATCCCCAATAGCCCTGTTTAATATCTTTAACAAGTCTTCTGCGGAAAGTTCATTTAAAACATAAACTCTTGCACGCGAACGAAGTGCAGGTATTACTTCAAAGGAAGGATTTTCTGTTGTTGCACCAATTAAAATAATTATTCCCGATTCAACAGAATGAAGCAAGGCATCCTGCTGTGCTTTATTAAAGCGATGAATTTCATCAATAAAAAGCAATGTGCGTTTCCTATTTAATTCATTTCTTGATGCTATATCTATAATGCTTCGAACTTCTTTAACTCCCGATGATACAGCACTTAGCTGATGAAATTCAGAATTTGTTTCTTCGGCAATTATTCTTGCAAGAGTTGTTTTACCAGTTCCGGGAGGACCCCATAGGATAAATGATGAAATATTATCATTGTCAATCATAACTCTTATTGGTTTTCCTTCGCCAACAAGATGTTTCTGTCCATAAAATTCAGTTAGTGATTTAGGTCTTATTCTTTCGGCAAGCGGGATGGATGGAATTATTTTTTTATTCATTAATTTTTTTACTTCTCCTGAACATCAATTTTTATTTCGTTCTCTCTCATCATATTATAATTTTCGCGGGCTGTTCTTTCTATTTTTGCTGGAATTTTATTTTTCAATGAGTCAATTTCATTTTTCAACCGTGCGTTTTCTTCCTTCAGCTTGTTTATCTGCAAGTTGATTGTATCCAGTTCACTTTTAATTTTAAAATATTTCAGCAGCCCATATTCATTAAACAGAATGTAAAACAATCCTAAAATGAAAACTATCAGGAAGGTATAAAAAATAAATTTCTTTTTTTTATTTTCAGCCATTAAAGTGCTTGTTTAATAATCCGGTCAATCAGTTCTTCATATGAAATACCAACGGCCTTAGACATTTTAGGGACAAGACTCGTCGAAGTCATTCCAGGTAACGTATTAACTTCAAGACAAAACGGGTTATTGTTTTCATTCAATCTAAAATCCACTCTACCATATCCTTCGCAGTTTAATGAATTAAATGCTAACAGGGCCTGTTCCTGCAAATATTTGAAAATATTTTGAGGAATATTTGCAGGTACAACATATTCGCTCATTCCGGGTGTGTATTTTCTTTCATAATCATAAAAACCACCTTTGGGAATTATTTCTAAAACTGGAAGTGCTTCATTTCCAAGTATCGCAACTGTTACTTCACGTCCCGGAATATATTTCTCAGCAATTACTTTGTTTGAAAATTTGAACGCTAGCTTTAAAGCATCATCAATTTTATTTTGATCAGTAACAATTGATAATCCAACTGAAGAACCCTGATCATTTGATTTGATTACACACGGTAAACCTAATTCTGCGATAATTTTTTCAGAAAGATTTCGCTCACTTAAATTCTCATTGTTTAAAACTATCCAATCAGCCGTTTGAACTCCAACAGATTTAAATATTTTTTTTGAAAGCGCTTTATCCATTGCAAGTGCTGATGCAAGTACATTTGAACCGGTATATTTTAATCCTCTTAGTTCTAAAAGTGATTGCATTGTACCATCTTCTGCCCATTTACCGTGCAAAGCAGAAAACACAACATCAACGTTATCAAATAAATTAGAATTTACGGCCTTAACATAATTCCTATTTGATATTTCACTAAAATCATTTTCTATAAAAAATAAATCCGGTTTTACCGGCTGGTTTGTTCCGTAAGCAGGATCTAAAATTATAGTTGGATATTTAAGAACCGAAAGAGCATTATAAATTCCTTTACCGGACATCTTGGAAACAGCTCGTTCAGGAGATGTTCCTCCAACTAACAGTGCAATTTTTGGTTTATCAATATTCATTGATTGAGTGCAATTTTAAAATCAAATATTAATCAAACACATTCCTGGAATCTTGCGTAATTCCATAAGTTTCTTCAGAAAGTTCGAGAAGTTTTTTTATATCTCTTTTAGATAATTCTTTAAAACTTCCAAGCATTTTTGCTTTATATAGTGTTTCAGCAAAATGTTCAAGTTTTTCCATCTTGTAATAGGCATCATCAAGGTTCCTACCCAAAGTTAGTGCACCATGATTTTCTAATAAAAATGCCCAGGCATGATTGATATGAGGATCAAGGCTTAAAGGTAAATCATCTGTAGAAGGAGTCCCATAAGGGCATAACGGAACTTTACCTAAAGTAAGTATAACCTCAGGAAAGTAGTGTTTGATCAATCCTTCACCCTGCATACTAAATGCAGTAGCGTAAACAGGATGGCAGTGAACAACTGCATTAACATCACGCCTTTTAGAGTATGCATAAAGATGAAGTTTAAATTCAGTCGTGATTTTTCCTTCGCCCTTTAAGTGCTTTCCATTAAAATCAAATTCAAGTATATCGTCTTCAGCAACATCACCTTTGCAAATACCCGAACGTGTAATCAGAACAGTATTATCCTTTGTAATTGCTGAAACATTTCCATCGGTTGCTGCAACGAAGCCTTTATTATATACCTTATGGCAGATAGAAATTAGTCTTTCACGTTCCTGCATTTTTCTTCCAGTTCTTCCATAAGTTTTAAATTGATCAAACCATCTTCACCGGTTACTAAGGGAGTTTCTCCTTTCAAAAACGATTTTTGAACAGAGCGCAATAAATAAACAAGTTTGTTTCCACGTTTTCTAAAACTTTTCTTTGCTTCACTATTAAGTTGAATTGTTAATTTTGAGGGAATTGTTTTTACGCCTATTAATTTTTCAATGCTGATTGCTCCTTTTTCTCCTAAAATCTCTATCCTATTAAAAGCTTTTTTATTATTGTATGAAACATTGAATGATCCATAACCACCTTCCTCAAACTTTACAATTCCAATGGCAAAATCTTCAACTTCATATTGATACACAATGTTATCAATATATCCGTTTATTTCTATAATATTTCCGCCAATATATCTCAACAGATCAATCATATGAGTTCCAAGATCTCTTAGTGCACCGCCACCGCTTAGAGCTTTTTTAAAACGAAAATTATCACCTGGCGGAAAATCTATATTAAAACTGAGGTTAATAGATACCAGTTTGCCAATCATACGATTATTAATCAGCTCTCTACTTTTTACAATGTGAGGATGAAACCTGTGAATATAATTTACAGCCAGCAGAACATTATTCTTTTTACAGGCTTCAATCATTTCGGCGGCTTGTTTGCTGTTTAGTGCTAAAGGTTTTTCACATAATATGTTTTTTCCGGCTTCAGCAGCTTTAATTACTTGTTCATAATGATCAGCATTGACACTGGCTATAAATACTGAATTAATATCTGATTTTAAGAATTTATTGTATTCATCAAAGTAACCGCTAGCACCAGACTTTTGTGCAAGCTCTTTCGCCCGTGAAATATTATGACTGAAAACAGAATTAAGTAAGTTTCTTCTGAAGAAGGATAGAGCAGGAATGAAGGTGTGTTCAGCATATCTGCCACAGCCAGCTAATCCCCATTTTATTTTTTTTACTGCAGGTTTTTTTAGTTTAAGCATTAAAAATTATTATATATTGAAGATACGCGGAATATTTATTGAAAAATTCAAATTATTAAAATACTAAGCAGTTTTTTTAAATATTTTTAATCGATCCAACAACATGTTAATTGGTTTTGGATCTAACATCACATAAAAATGTACACTTGGTACATCAGCATCCAATAGCTGCTTTACCTGGTTTACAGACCATTCCACTCCAATTTTTAAAACATCATCTGGTTTTGCTTTCTCAATTTCATCAGCAAGTTCTGTAGGAATTGTAACATGAAAATTTCTGGGAATTGAACTAAGTTGTGATTTTGAATTTACAATTTTTAATCCTGGTATAATTGGAATTTCAATACCTGCATTACGACATAGTTTTACATAATCAAAATAGTATTTATTATCATAAAACATTTGTGTAACAATATAATCAGCACCTGCATCTGCTTTTAATTTTGCATACCTAACATCAGAATTTATATTTGGTGCTTCAAAATGTTTTTCAGGATATCCTCCTACGCCAATACAAAAATTTGTTGCTTTAGCATCAAGCAGATTTTCTTCAAGATAAACACCTTTATTCATATTCACAATTTGCTTTACAAGATCAGCAGAGTGTTCGTTTGCACTTTTACCAAGTGGTACTGGTTTATCATATCCGCTATCATCACCTCTTATCGCCAAAACATTATCAATCGCCAGATAGTTCAATTCTATTAAAAAATCTTCGGTTTCTTCTCTTGTAAATCCTTTCACAAGTATATGCGGAACGGCATCAACATTATATTTATTTTGAATGAGAGCGCAAATACCAAGCGTACCTGGTCTTTTACGTTTAATTTTTTTCTTTATCCCTTCAGCAGTTTCATCATAAATAACTTCTGCTGAATGACTTGTGATATCTATAAATGGCGGTTTATATTTTATCAACTCATCAAGCACTGCAAGTACATCTTTTATATCACCTCCACGCTTAGGAGGAATAAGTTCAAAGCTGATAAGCGGTTCTTTAGCATTCATTAAGTGATCGATTACACGCATATGTTAACTTGTTTCATTTGTTACTGATTAGGTGCAAATATAATTAAACTTTTGTTAAAACAATGTTCAAGCCCATTCATTATTCCGCTGTTAATTTTAGCAGCATTTTAGTGTTCGCTTTTATGGATTCAATATCAGTTTTAATTTTTAAATATTTCCCTTCAAGCCACATTCCCGTCATATCAGAATAATGATCGCTCATTACATTTCCGGATTGACCGGTAGTTAAAATCAGATGGAATTCATCCGGTTGAGCAAAATCATAGATAAAGCGCATGGATGGACCAAGATCATTTTGAAATTTTGTGTGAGTAAACTGCGGGTATTCCTCAACACTTGCAGAAAAAGTATATTCTGTATTAAATATTGTTGTACCATCACCACCAACTGAATAAGGACCAATTTCAATTAGTCCATCCAGTAAAGCAGAATTACCACTGAAAGCATGTTTAAATGTTACTGTATGAAGTCTTCCCCATTGCCAGTCTTTCAAATCGCTGCTAACATTTTGTTCAAGATAAGTTAGTGCATCTGATAGACTTTTTCTTATAATTTCGCTTGCTGATTCTCTTCTTTCTGTATTAACATTATCAAACCATATTGAACTTTGGTTTTCTAAAAGATCAAGGATGTTTCTGTAAGGAATATTTGATTGGAAAATATACTGGTTAAATAAATCCTCTCCCATTTCATCGTAATAAATATTCTTTATTAGTTTTTCAAAAAAAGTTAGATAGATTGCAGGTGTTTGGCTATACTTATCCATTTCAAAGTTCCACTCGCTTAATAATTCCAATGACTGCTTTAAGTTTACATCGGTTACTTCAATACCGTTAAAGGCAATTAAAATATAAGGGACAACTTTCCTTGCATAAGGTGAAGTTATATCTAACTGGTAATTCATAAAATCACTTATTGAATGCATGTCTTTAGAATTAATAAGTTCTGTTATTCTTTCAATTCGTGAAGATGGTTCCCATAAATTTGAAATGTGATGATTAAAATCTTTCATGGTTTTGTTATTAGCTGAGGCAATGTAATTCTCATTAGGATTATAAAGCGATGGCAATCTATTTCTGGTTACAAACTCTTTCCAATCATATTTTGTTGATGAGCCATCAAAAACAAAAGAAGATGAATTCCAATTTCTTATTGGCAAAGCTCCTCCAAAAAGGTAACCAATATTTCCATGCTTATCAGCATAAATAAAGTTTTGCCCGGGAACATCAAATTTCTTTACAGAATTTTTAAAATCAGCCCAGTTTTTTGCTTTGTTTATACCTATCAAAGCGTTCATTTCATCACTGATTTCATTGCCAATCCAACGCATACTTATTGGCGGATATTTTTTCTCTTCCTTATTGTAAATAAAAGTGTTCGGATGAATATCAGAAATGATTGGACCACGATAAGTTAACAATATTTTAAATGGGTATTTTTTATCATCTCTTATAATTATTGTGTCTTCAATTATTTCGAGATCATTCCATTTACCATCCAGTAAATATTTAGTTTTTGATGAATCAAGAGTTTCAAAATAAAAATCACAATCATCGTTCATAATATTTGTAAGCACCCAGCTAATGTATTCATTTTTCCCGATTACAATTCCCGGTGCACCCGGCAATGTAACACCTGCAGCATTCCAATCAGGACTTTTAATAACGGCCGCATACCAGATTCCCGGAGCACTAAATGCAAGATGAGGATCATTTGCTATAATTGGTTTACCGGAAGCTGATATTTTAGAATTGATAACCCAGCTGTTAGATCCAATGTGTGTCCCATTATTATCAATAAATGATCGAAATGATTTATCCGTTTCTATGAAAGAGGTATTAATATCCGCAAAACTGGTAATACCAGGAGGTATAATGGTTGGAGAATTTTCCGAGTAGTTGGGTAAAATGTCTTTTACTTTTTCATTACCCAGTTTTTGTACAAGACGGGTAAACGTTAAATCACTCCACCAGCTTAAGTTTAATTGCCAGGCAAGCATTCTTACAATGATTATACTATCTTCTGGTTTCCATTCATCAGGGATATAACCAAGAAAATCAAATTCAAATGATAAACTGTTTTCAGCTTCTTTTATATATTTATTTACTCCTAGCGCGTATGCGTTTAGCAGAGCAAGAGCACCAGGATCCATATTTTTTTTTATCATAATTGCTGTACGATGAATTCCAATTGTGCGGAACATAACATCAAATGGCAGAGTTTTAGCACCCAATATTTCACTTAGTGTTCCTTTTCCGGCTCTTCTTAATAAATCCATAAAAAACATTCTCTCCCGGGCATGAAGATAACCGAGAGTAAAAGCAACATCTTCATCGTTTTGTGCAATGATATAAGGAACGGCTACACTATCAAAATAAACATTAACATTTTCTTTTAATCCAACGGAGCTTAGTTCACCTTCATAAGCAGGTAAAGAAGTACTTAACATTTTAAACATAATATATCCGCCAATAATAAAAATTATCAGCAGTGATGCCACAACACCAATTGTTATTTTAAGCCAGGTTTTCACTTTTTAAATTTTAAATAATTGTTATAAAAATATAACATAGAATTCCATACATTGGAAATTTGAATAAATATTATTTGATTCTAGATTTAGTTAAATCAATTTTAGAAGAGGTGTCAATGACACATTTCTTCGGTAACTTCTACCTGGCTTGAAAGCTTTGGACTGATATAAGGAATTCCCAAATTCATTCCGCGCATAATAAAAATAACTGCTAAAACTATAGCTAAGTAAGGTGTGGCTTTTCTAAACTTGGTTCTTATTCCAATATTAATAAATTTACCAAACACTGAGGCAGCAAACATTGCAGGAACAGTGCCCAATCCAAATAAGATCATCACTGCTGCACCGGAAATTGCATCACCTATGGCAATGGAACCAGCTAATCCTATATAAACAAACCCACACGGAAGAAATCCGTTTAGAATTCCAATTAAAAACATCGCAGAAAAATCAGCTTTTTTAAATAGCCTACCTATATTTGTTTTTATTGGTTGAACAATTTTTTGTGTAATAGAATGCTGTATAAAATAATTTTTATACTTTTGAGGTAACAATACAGCAATGATGATTACGACACCTAAAACAATTGATGCAACCTGCTGCGCACCTGCAAGTGCAATTCTTCCACCCAACATTCCAAATACCGCACCAAGGAAAGAGTATGTTACTACTCTTCCAATATTGTAAATTAATCTTCCTGTAAAAAAGGAAAGGTTTGAAGAACTTGGAACTGGAAGCGCAACTGCAATTGGACCGCACATACCAATACAATGAAAACTTCCAAAAAATCCTATTAAAAATGCAGTTAATATTTCGGGAGCCATAAAAATTTACTTAATCAGTTTATAAAAATCCTCTTTTCAACAAAGTATTGATCCTGCCCGCTTAACCAATTAACTTTAACTTTCCATAATCCATCCTGCAAGTTCCCCATAGGAATAACCTGTAAACCGAGGCTATCTGCTCTTAATGGAATTCTTATATCCCTTTCATTATCAGACGGGCGATAAAAATGGATTTCACCAGAAATATTTTTTGTTAAGAAATTAGTTGGAATTGTTATTTTTAAGATCTTTCCATCAAAAAGTAAAATATTTTCTTCATCTAATTTGTTTGTTCTTTTTATTCTGTCAATCTGTTCCTGGTATTTTATTGCCTGATCATAGTAGTTTTCGGAAACAAGACTTACATCCTGGTTCATCATATATACGGCCGTTGAGATTGTAACACTCATAAATATTATAATTGAAAGGATTATACCTGTACCCCAGTTAAACTTAAATTTCACTTTTTTCCTTCTTTTTTAAGGGTGCTAAAAGTGAAGTAGATATTTTTTTAATCAATTCTTCATTATTATAAACACCTACTTCAATTGGTGTATTCATACCTGTAATATTGGATTTTGAAAGAATGATAAGAAACTTTGCATCAATAATTTGCTGCGGTTCTAATACTAAATCATTACCAACAATTGAAAGTTCCCCATCAATGTTTTCAAGTTTCAATTTTATACTTGCAGTGTTAAATGTTTTATTAACAATATTTAAATCGTAAATATTGCTGATCTTATCACCGGGTCTTTCCTGGTAAAGAAGACCTGGGGTTCTTAAAATATTTACACTAAAATCTGTTCTGGTAATCAAAAGAAATGCTAAAAATCCAGTTAATGCGGTTAACAAAACAGAATAACCAATAGCGCGCGGAGTAAACCTGAATTTTGATTTATTCTCAATTGAATTGATGGATGCATATTTAATTAACCCGCGTGGTTTTTCAATTTTATCCATTACATTATCACATGCATCTATACACGCAGTGCAGTTTACACATTCAAGTTGTATTCCATTTCGTATGTCTATACCGGTTGGGCAAACATCTACACACAAATTACAGGCAATACAATCACCACGGTTCTTCCGAGATTCGTTTTTCTTTAACCTTCCACGAGGTTCACCACGAATATTATCATAAGCAATTACAATGGAATCTCTATCAAGTAAAACTCCCTGAAGTCTTCCATAAGGACAAACCATTGTACAAACTTGTTCACGGAAGAAGGAAAATATCCAATAAAAAACACCTGAGAAAATAATTATTGCAATCAATCCCTGAAGATGTTCTGATGGTGGATCTGAAATGATTTTGATTAACTCATCCATACTTATTATGTATGAAAGAAAAAAATTAGCAATGATAAAAGAGATTGAATAAAAAATTACATGCTTTAGAGTTTTTTTGAATATTTTGCTTCCATTCCAGGGTGCAGCTTTTAATTTTTTCTGTTCTCTATAATCACCTTCAATCCAGTATTCAATTTTTCTAAATACCATTTCCATGAAAATTGTTTGCGGACAAGCCCATCCGCAAAACACTCTTCCAAACACTGCGGTAAACAGAATTATAAAAACTATGGTAGCAATCATTGCCAAAACAAAAAGGAAAAAATCATGCGGACCGAATGGAATGCCAAAAATAATAAAGTTCCTGTTTAGAATATCAAACAGAATAAGGGGATGACCGTTTACCTTTATAAAAGGCGTTACAAATAAAATTAGCAGAAGTATAAAACTTACAATATTGCGTGAATTATAGAATCTTCCGGAGGGTTTTTTGGGAAAAATCCATTTTCTTTTCCCCTCTTTGTTAACCGTAGCTACCTGATCTCTAAAACTTTCAGAATTATTTTTTTCTGAAGTTACTTCCGGGTTCAATGCATTCATAAAATATTAGATATTCTCATCTCCAAATGGATTCTTAAATTATTGCCGTGTATCCAAAAGTTATAAATTTACCTGCTCACCGCCAGAAATAGTTTCAGTATCGATCCAAATCTCTCCTTCTGGAGCTTTTGGTGTAACGGGCGTTGTACCCTGCAAACTTAAAATATAACTGGAAACCTGTTGCATCTGCAATGGATTCAACTGTGTCTGCCAGCTGATCATACCTTTTGCTGGAACACCATATTTAACAGTTTTGAAAATATTTTTAATTCCGCCACCACTAATCCAATATTCATCAGTTAGATTCGGGCCAACTAATCCGCCACCATCAGCTAGATGGCAAGCTACACAGTTTACATCAAAAATTTCTTTACCAGAAAACAGCGAAGCATCATCCATTAATGCGGTTACATTTTGCTCACTAAGAAAGGAACCTGAATTCATAAGTTCTTCTTTTTGCATAGATGCAAATTTCATTTCCTCATCATATTCTTCATACATTAATTTTCCAGTATTAAGAACATGGAAATGTATCATATAATAAATTCCAAAAAGTATTGTTGCATAAAACAACCAGGTGTACCATGGTGGAACCCTGCTGTCCAGTTCCTTTATTCCATCATAATTATGATCGAGTAATATTTCATCTTCTTTTTCCATTGGAACAGAACGGTTGAAAAACAAACCAATTTTGGCAATTAAGGAAAGTTGTTTTTCTTTTACAGCGACTTTTTTTGATTCAACAAATATCAATCCGAGAAAAGCCAGAACGACTATTGCTAACAGTACTAAAGCAATTATATCATAATAATTTGGTGGAAAATCTGAATCTCCCGCAGCAAAATTATTTTTTACAGATAAAAGCAGCAAAAAGATTGTAAATGTTTTAATCTGTAACTTTTTAAAAATATTATTGATCATCTGTGTCACCTGTAGAGTTAAAATTTCTGATGTTATTTGGCTCTAATGGTAATTGTTCCATTCCTTTAATATAATTTTTATCCATCTTTAGCATCCATATTAACATTACAATAAAAAATATAACAAATATCACTAAAGATATAAGCGGATAAATTTCTATTCCTTCAATTGATTGCAGATAGTTTTTAATCATAATAAAATTCCAATTTCTTTTTTATTAATCTTTAACTTTAATATCTGTTCCTAATCTCTGCAGATAAGCAATTAAAGCTATTATCTCTTTATTCGGGTCTGCAGGAACACCCGATTCTTGAAGATCAAGTGCTATCTTTTCTGCCTGCTGCATCAGATCATCATTTGCAATTTCTTCAAATCCATCCGGATAAGGAACACCAAATCCTTTCATCACATCAATTTTTCTTTTTGTTGATGAGATATCAAGATCATTGCTTAACAACCAGGGGTAAGCAGGCATAATTGATCCTGGAGACATGCTTGCCGGGTTTTCCATATGAAGGTAGTGCCATAGATTTGGATATTTTCCTCCTTGCCTATGAAGATCAGGTCCAGTTCGTTTAGAACCCCACAAAAACGGGTGATCATATACAAATTCTCCGGCTTTAGAATATTCACCATAACGCTCAGTTTCTGATCGGAAAGGACGTATAAGTTGTGAATGGCAGCTATTGCATGCTTCTCGAATATAGATATCTCTGCCTTGCAGCTCCAACGGAGTATAAGGTTGTACAGAGGCAATTGTTGGAATATTTGATTTAACTAAAAATGTCGGTACAAATTCAACTATACCACCAATCAAAACTACAACAAGTGTTACTACCAAAAAGAGAACCGGTTTACCTTCCAACCAGCGGTGCCTTGTACCTTTTTTAAAGGTATCAACTTTCTTTTCCATTGGCATTGATTCCGCTTCTTCCTCTTTAAGAAAAGAACCTGATTTAACAGTTTTTATAATATTGTAAAGAAGCAAAATTACACCAACCAGATATATTGTGCCGCCAAAAGCTCTTATCATATACATTGGGATTATCTGCAATACTGTTTCTAAAAAATTTGGATATTGAAGAACACCCAACGCATCAAATTGTTTCCACATTAGTGATTGTGTAATTCCTGCCCAGTACATTGAAGATGCATAGAACACAATACCAATTGTGCCGATCCAAAAATGTGCATTTGCAAGTTTTTTAGAGTAAAGTTTTGTGCGGTAGAGTTTTGGTACCAACCAATAAATCAGACCAAATGTGAAAAATCCATTCCATCCAAGAGCACCAATATGAACATGTGCAACAATCCAATCAGTAAAATGCGCAAATGCATTTACATTCTTCAATGATAACATTGGTCCTTCAAACGTTGACATACCATATGCAGTAACTGCAACAACCATAAATTTGAGTATTGGATCTTCCCTAACCTTATCCCATGCACCTCTAAGTGTTAGTAATCCGTTTAACATTCCTCCCCAGGAAGGAGCAATTAACATTATGGAAAAAACTGTTCCCAGCGATTGAGCCCAATCAGGTAATGCGGAATACAGCAAATGATGTGGGCCTGCCCATATATATATAAAAATTAAAGCCCAAAAGTGAACAATAGACAATCTATATGAATAAATTGGTCTATTAGCGGCTTTTGGTAGGAAGTAATACATCAACCCTAAATAAGGTGTGGTTAAAAAGAATGCTACAGCATTATGTCCATACCACCATTGAACGAGAGCATCTTGCACACCTGCATAAATTGGATAACTTTTTAAGAAATCAACAGGGATTTCAATAGAGTTAACAATGTGCAGGACAGCCACAGTTACCCATGTAGCAATATAAAACCAGATTGCTACATAAATGTGTTTTTCTCGTCTCTTCAGTATTGTTCCGATCATATTTAAACCGAAAACAACCCAAACAAGAGTAATGGCAATATCAATCGGCCATTCAAGTTCTGCATATTCTTTACTGGTAGTAATTCCCAACGGTAGAGTAATTGCAGCAGATACAATAATTAATTGCCACCCCCAGAAGTGAATGTTGCTTAGAACATCACTAAACAATCTTGCTTTTAGAAG
This sequence comes from uncultured Ignavibacteriales bacterium, assembly GCA_963714405.1. GTDB lineage: Bacteria > Bacteroidota > Ignavibacteria > Ignavibacteriales > Ignavibacteriaceae > JAZGGS01. The sequence continues at coordinate 796,033 of CAVQOH010000006.1, forward strand.
GCGCTGCAGCGAATAGTATATACCAGAAAATATTGCATTTCCAACAAAAGCAAAAATTACAGCATTAGTATGCAGAGGTCTAATTCTTCCAAATGTAAGAAAGGGAATTTGAAAATTTAAATCCGGTGAAAATAGCTGGCATGCAATTAATACGCCAACCAGCATTCCAACAAAACCCCACAGCATAGCAGCAAAAGTAAACTTTTTTACTATACCATTATCGTAGTTAAATTTTTCCAACTCCATAAATGGAATCTCCTGATTTTAATTAAACTGAATTATCTTTTTTAATTTCTGAAGATTTATTATCGTTATCAAAAAGCATTCTAACAGATGGTGTGAAGGTATCTTTATATTGTCCGTTTTTTACAGCCCATAAAAACGCACCCAGAAACAACATAGCAACAAGTAAACTTACTGCTATAAGTATAACTATAACGTTTATAACAAACCTCTCCTTTTTGCAATAAAATTTGTTGATATACTAGCGAACACCACTACAGATATAGAGCTAACCGGCATAAGAATAGCTGCAACAATTGGTGATAATAATCCCTGAACAGCAAATGCTAACCCAACCACATTATATAAAAATGAAATAGTAAAACTAAGAAAAATTATTTTAATGCTAGTTTTGCAAAACCTGATAAATTTTGGCAATAAAGTGAATTTTTCAGCATCTAAAATTGCATCACTTGCGGGAGAGAAACTTCCTGTATCATCTGTTACGGCTATACCAACATCACTTTGCTTTAATGCTCCTGCATCATTTAATCCATCACCAATCATTAAAACTTTTGCTTTCGCAGTTTGAAGATTTTTTATGTACATAAGTTTATCCTGCGGAGATTGATTAAAGAATAATTGAGATTCGTTCTTAAAAAATTTCAATAGATTTTGTTTCTCGCCTTTATTATCACCTGAGAGTAACGAAAGATTATACTTTTTATTGAACCAATTTATTGTTTCGCCAATTCCATTTCTGTATAAATTTGATATTTCAAAATAGCCGAGTATTTCATCATCAATCGAGAGAAATACTCTTGTTGAATAAGTTTCTTCGTTTTTATTAGTTGAAGGGATAAAAGAATCTTCTGCAATTGTGCGTACAAATTTTTCCGCACCTATTTTTATTGTATTCCCAAACACAATTCCTTCCAAACCTTCGCCTGTTAATTCATTAAAATTAGTTACAGGATAAAGTTCATCACCTTCCAATGAAGAATAAATTTTTTTGCTTAATGGATGAATCGAATTATGAGCAAGTGACTTTACTATTTTCTGTTCATGGTAGTTTAATATTTTACCGTTAAATATTAAATCCGAATTACCTGCTTTCGTAAGAGTTCCTGTTTTATCAAATACAACTGTATCCACTCGTCCCATTTCTTCAATTGCAGAAATGTTTTTTACAAAAAACTTATTCTTTCCAAAAATTCTAAGGGTATTGCCAAGTGTAAATGGTATTGATAAAGCAAGTGCGCATGGGCAAGCAACTATTAAAATTGATGTAAAAACGTTTACTGCTTTTCCTGCACTTGCTGGAAACCAGAATAATGTTGCTGCAAATGCAATGATCAAAATAACTAATGTAAAATATTTGCTTACTACATTAGAAATATGAGTAAAATCACTTTCTGATTTTTTAGTGAAAATATCATTGTTCCATAGCTGTGTAAGATAGCTTTGTGATACTTTTTTAATAATCTCTAGTTCTATTATTCCGCCTATTTGTCTCCCGCCTGCATAAACTAATTCACCAGAAACCTTTTTAACAGCTTTAGATTCGCCGGTGACAAAGCTGTAATCAATTTTTCCATTTCCATTAAACAATATTGAATCAGCGGGAATGATTTCATTTTGCCTAACGAGTATTCTATTTCCAATCATCAACTTAGATAAAGGTATCGCACTTTCTTTTCCATCTTTTTTTATAATTACAGACAAGGGGAAAAATGATTTATAATTCCTTTCGAAATTCATTGCACCATAAGTTTTTTCCTGGAAGAGTTTTCCTATTAATAAGAAAAAAACCAACCCGGTGAGGGAATCAAAATAACCAGCACCTGTTGCGCTTATTATTTCGTATGTACTTCTTATAAATAAAACTACAATTCCAAGAGAAATAGGAAAATCAATATTGATAATATTTTTTTTTAATCCTTTAATAGCTGAACCAAAGTACTCCCATGATGAATATAAAAAAACCGGAATTGAAAGAAATAAGTTTACATATAGGAAGAACCGTTTTAGCAATGCATCCGATAAATCTATACCAAGATATTCGGGGAAGCTTAGTAACATAATATTTGCAAAACAAAATCCCGCAACACCTATACGATAATAAAGTGAGGTTCTGGTTTTATTATCAGGTAATTTATCTTCGCTGTCTAATAATATTTGCGGTTCATAACCGATTGAGGCAAGAAGTTCAACTAACTCTCTTAAACTTAGTTTCTCATTGTTGAATGTGATTGTAAGCTTCTTTTTTAAAAAATCAACCTGTGAGCTGGTTACAGAAAGATTAATTTTATACAGATTTTCAAGCAGCCATATGCAGGAACTGCAATGAATTTGCGGAATATCAAAAGTAACTTTAGTTAGATTTCCCTCACTAAAATCAATTATTTGATGAGCAATCTGTAAATCATTTAGGTATTCAAATTTTGTTTTATTTATTATTGATGGAGAAATGCCCGGATTATCATCAAGTGTATAATAGTTGCAAAGTTTATTTTCATCAAGTATTTCAAAAACAGTTTTACAACCGTTGCAGCAAAAATATTTCTCACTAATATTAATTGAAGTATCACTGCACAAATCACCACAATGATAACATTCAGTTTTTTGCTTTATTTCTGGCTGGCTGCTCACTTTAAAACTATTAATGCAAATAAATGGAAATGAACTTACCGGTTTGGTTTAAAAATTTAGATGTGAATATAATAATAATTTATTCTTTAAAGAAGATTGTTTTGTCCGAATAAAATTATTAACGGAAGAAACTGTTTTGTAAAAGGAAGGAATATAGTTTAAAATAAAAATTGGCGACTACCTACTCTCCCACCCGGCTGCCCGAGCAGTACCATCGGCGTGCAGGGTCTTAACTACTCTGTTCGAAATGGGAAGAGGTGTATCACCCTGGCTATAGTCACCAAAAATCAAAAATTCAAAAAATATGAAAGATGAAAGAGAAGAGCCAAAAACAATAAGAAAACAAATCTGTGAATAAAAATTTAATGGTTAAGTCTCACGACTTATTAGTACTGCTCGGCTGAACCCGTTACCGGGCTTACACCTGCAGCCTATCAACCTCGTCATCTCCGAGGAGTCTTTAGTCTTGACTTGCGTCAAGAGGGATACATTATCTTGAAGTGTGCTTCGTGCTTAGATGCTTTCAGCGCTTATCACAACCGAACATAGCTACCCAGCAATGCCGCTGGCGCGACAACTGGTGCACTAGAGGTTCGTTCACTCCGGTCCTCTCGTACTAGGAGCGACCCTTCTCAAGTATCCTGCGCCCGCATAGGATAGGGACCGAACTGTCTCACGACGTTCTGAACCCAGCTCACGTACCGCTTTAATTGGCGAACAGCCAAACCCTTGGGACCTTCTTCAGCCCCAGGATGCGATGAGCCGACATCGAGGTGCCAAACCTTGCCGTCGATGTGAACTCTTGGGCAAGATCAGCCTGTTATCCCCGGAGTACCTTTTATCCTTTGAGCGACGGCACTTCCATTCGCGACCGTCGGATCACTAAGTCCTGCTTTCGCACCTGCTCGACCTGTATGTCTCGCAGTCAAGCTCCCTTTTGCCTTTGCACTCAACGCATGATTACCAACCATGCTGAGGGAACCATTGAGAGCCTCCGTTACAATTTTGGAGGCGACCGCCCCAGTCAAACTACCCGCCTAACACTGTTCCGGATCCTGATTCAAGGACCGCGGTTAGAATCCAAATAGAACAAGGGTGGTATTTCACCGTTGGCTCCACCGAAACTAGCGTCCCGGCTTCAAAGCCTCCCACCTATCCTACACATGCTATACCCGAACCCAATGTTAGGGTGCAGTAAAGGTTCACGGGGTCTTTCCGTCCGTATGCGGGTAACCGGCGTCTTCACCGGTACCACAATTTCACCGAGCCCGTGGTTGAGACAGTACCCAGATCGTTGCACCATTCGTGCAGGTCGGAACTTACCCGACAAGGAATTTCGCTACCTTAGGACCGTTATAGTTACGGCCGCCGTTTACTGGGGCTTCGATTCAAAGCTTCGACCGAAATCTAACCTCTCCTCTTAACCTTCCAGCACCGGGCAGGTGTCAGTCCCTATACATCGTCTTAATTGACTTCGCAGAGACATGTGTTTTTGTTAAACAGTCGCCTGGGTCTTTTCACTGCGGCCCCTTTCAGCTTAACTCGCGAAGAATCTTACCTACTGGGGGCACCCCTTCTCCCGAGGTTACGGGGTGATTTTGCCGAGTTCCTTAACCACGGCTCACTCGAGCACCTTAGAATACTCATCCTGTCTACCTGTGTCGGTTTGCGGTACGGTCTAATAAATTTCTCCCGCACGAAGATTTTCTTGGCAGTATGATTACGATCAGTTTATGTCCTACGGACTCCCGTTTGCATCTCGGCTTTAAGAAAGTACGGATTTGCCTATACTTTCAGCCTACTTGCTTAGACCACCTAATCCAACAGGTGGCTGATCTTCACTCCTGCGTCCCTCCTTACGGTCAAACAAAATTTACAAGGTACAGGAATATTAACCTGTTTCCCATCGCCTACGCCTTTCGGCCTGAGCTTAGGAACCGACTAACCCTGAGCTGATTAGCATTGCTCAGGAAACCTTAGACTTTCGGTGACCAGATTTCTCATCTGGTTTATCGTTACTTATGCCAACATTTGCTTTTCTATACGCTCCAGAAAACCTCGCAATTTTCCTTCAATGCATATAGAATGTTCCTCTACCGCTCCAACAAAGTTGAAGCCCACAACTTCGGTAGATAGTTTAAGTCCCGAGTATTGTCGACGCCAAGTCGCTTGACTAGTGAGCTATTACGCACTCTTTAAATGAATGGCTGCTTCTAAGCCAACATCCTAGTTGTCTAAGCAACTTAACATCCTTTCTCTGTTAACTATCATTTGGGGACCTTAGATGGTGGTCTGGGTTGTTCCCCTCTCGGCAATGAAGCTTATCCCTCACTGCCTGACTCCCGAGAAACATGTATATGGAATTCGGAGTTTGTCTGGGTTTGGTACCGTTGTGACAGCCCTAGCCCAATCAGTGCTCTACCTCCATTACATTTTGACTCGAGGCTAGCCCTAAAGCTATTTCGAGGAATACGAGCTATTTCCGGGTTTGATTGGCCTTTCACCCCTACCCTCATCTCATCCAAGCGGTTTTCAACCCACACTGGTTCGGACCTCCATGAGGTTTTACCCTCACTTCATCCTGGACAAGGGTAGCTCACCCGGTTTCGCGTCTACCGCATGTTACTTCAATCGCCCGATTAAGACTTGCTTTCGCTACGGCTTCTCCATTTAAGGGATTAACCTTGCAACATACGAGTAACTCGTTGGCTCATTATCCAAAAGGCATGCAGTCATCCCGATAAATCGAGACTCCTACTGCTTGTAAGCACACGGTTTCAGGTACTATTTCACTCTCCTATTAGGAGTTCTTTTCACCTTTCCCTCACGGTACTGATTCACTATCGGTTACGGGAGAGTATTTAGCCTTACCAGATGGTTCTGGCAAATTCCCACAAAATTCCACTTACTTCGTGGTACTTGGGAACATATTAAAAGAGTCATTATGTTTTCGCTTACAGGACTTTCACCCTCTATGGTTGAACTTTCCAGAACATTCAGCTAACAAAATGATTTTTTACTCTTCGGCTTATAAGTTATTCAGCCAAAATATGCCCCGCGACCCCGCTAACGCAACGGTAACTTCCTTTAACACGTTAGACGGTTTAGGCTTTTTCCTTTTCGCTCGCCACTACTCAGGAAATCACAATTGTTTTCTTTTCCATCAGCTACTTAGATGTTTCAGTTCGCTGAGTTGTTTTCTCACAACCTATGTATTCAGTTGTGGATATCCCAACATTACTTGGGATGGGTTGCCCCATTCGGAAATCCACGGGTATTGGGTTATTTCCACCTATCCGTGGCTTATCGCAGGTAGTCACGTCCTTCATCAACTTCCCGTACCAAGGCATCCACCGTGTGCCCTTAGTAACTTAACCAAAATTTTTATTCACAGAATTAGAATTGTATTCTTTAGTTATTATTTTTAGGCTCAGTAAAACTCTTTTCCAAACAAATAACAGTTTGGAAATTTGTTTTTACTCTTTCAATCTTTCAAAGAACAAAAATCACCAATTAAATTGATGAATTGTGGAGCTAATCGGGCTCGAACCGATAACCTCCGCCTTGCAAGGGCGGCGCTCTCCCAATTGAGCTATAGCCCCTTATCGTTAAATAAGGGTTATCGGCTAATATCTATACTTATTAACACGCCCTTTTGTGGGCCTGAGTGGAGTTGAACCACTGACCTCACGCTTATCAGGCGTGCGCTCTAACCATCTGAGCTACAGGCCCAGTTTTAGACAAGAAAAAATCATCCTAAGTTATAAGATGACTATCTGGCCCAAGCATCAGTACAAATAAGAACAAAAAAGAGTGAGCTGCCAGCAAAAAACAAGTTTAAACCTGATTACTCTTAGAAAGGAGGTGATCCAGCCGCACCTTCCGGTACGGCTACCTTGTTACGACTTAGCCCCAGTCACCGGTTTTACCTTAAACAGTTCCCTCCCCGAAAGGTTAGGACACTGGCTTTGGGTACCCCCGGCTTCCATGGCTTGACGGGCGGTGTGTACAAGGCCCGGGAACGTATTCACCGCGGCGTGCTGATCCGCGATTACTAGCAATTCCAGCTTCATGAAGTCGAGTTGCAGACTCCAATCCGAACTGGGGATGCCTTTGAGGGATTGGCTCCACCTTACGGTTTAGCTACCCATTGTAGCACCCATTGTAGCACGTGTGTAGCCCTAGGCGTAAGGGCCATGCGGACTTGACGTCATCCCCACCTTCCTCACTACTTGCGTAGGCAGTCCTATTAGAGTGCTCAGCATTACCTGATGGCAACTAATAGCAGGGGTTGCGCTCGTTGCGGGACTTAACCCAACACCTCACGGCACGAGCTGACGACAGCCATGCAGCACCTGTACAGCAGCCCCGAAGGGAAGGGTACTTTCATACCCGGTCTACTGCATTTCAAGCCTAGGTAAGGTTCTTCGCGTTGCATCGAATTAAACCACATGCTCCACTGCTTGTGCGGGCCCCCGTCAATTCCTTTGAGTTTCAACCTTGCGATCGTACTCCCCAGGTGGAATACTTAATGCGTTAGCTGCGGCACCGAATCTAAAGACCCGGCACCTAGTATTCATCGTTTACAGCGTGGACTACCAGGGTATCTAATCCTGTTTGCTCCCCACGCTTTCGCGCCTCAGCGTCAGTATTGGACCAAGAGACCGCCTTCGCAACTGGTGTTCTTCCAGATATCTACGTATTTCACCACTACACCTGGAATTCCGTCTCTCTCTTCCATACTCAAGATTAGCAGTATCAAAGGCAGTTCTACAGTTAAGCTGTAGGATTTCACCTCTGACTTGCAAACCCGCCTGCGCGCCCTTTACACCCAGTAAATCCGGACAACGCTTGCTCCCTACGTATTACCGCGGCTGCTGGCACGTAGTTAGCCGGAGCTTTCTCTGAGGGTACAGTCGAGTCCCGAGTCGATCGGGATTATTCTTCCCCTCTAACAGGAGTTTACAATCTTACGACATTCATCCTCCACGCGGCGTTGCTGGGTCAGGCTTTCGCCCATTGCCCAATATTCCTCACTGCTGCCTCCCGTAGGAGTCTGGACCGTGTCTCAGTTCCAGTGTGACTGATCATCCTCTCAGACCAGCTACTGATCGTTGCCTTGGTAAGCCGTTACCTTACCAACAAGCTAATCAGACGCAAGCTCGTCTTTAGGCGCCATATAGACTTTAACAACAATACCATGCGATATTGTTGCATCATTTGGTATTAGCCCCGATTTCTCGGAGTTATTCCAAACCTGAAGGTAGATTACTTACGTGTTACTCACCCGTGCGCCACTTTACTAGCTTCCCGAAAGAAACTTTCTCGTAGACTTGCATGTGTTAAGCACGCCGCCAGCGTTCGTCCTGAGCCAGGATCAAACTCTCCGTTGTAAATAAAAAAGTGTTTGTAATCTTGGCGATGTTTCGCTGGGTTAAAACCAATTAATTGACTGGCTTTAAAATTTTGCTCACTCTTTCAAAGAACAATTAAAACCTCCAAAAATGGAGGGCTGTAAATTTAAATTCTTAAATCACTAAAGTCAAGAGAAGTTAATCATTTTTAAAAAACTACTCTTTATTTTACTTCAGTTTTCATCAATTTTAAATATAAAACAGAATTGTAAATATATACTTAAATAATTAAATGTCAAGTTTAAAATTAACTATTTCACAATATTCAAAATAGCCAGTAGTATTGCAGTAACACTAGCGAGCAAACTTACATATACCGAGTATTCTAAAACATATGATCTAAAGGTTCGCAGAACTTGCTTCGGAACATATAAATAGTCTCCCTCCTCTATATTAACTACATTTTCAATTGGGGAAATCCAAGATCTAGAACCTCCTTTAATGACCATAATTTCATCCTCTTCGGCCAAGTCTCCCATCCCGCCAGCTTCATTCAAATAATATTTGTAATTTTTTCCATCAACTAAGTTAACATGACCAGGACGAGCAACTTGACCAAATACATATACTGAATTTCTTATTTCCGGTATTATTATAACATCACCATCTTTTACAGTATAATTTGCTATATCAGATTCTGGATCGTTCATTTTGGTAAAATCCAATGAGCTGCCCTCTGTCAATACTCTTAATTGATTTTCCATAAAAAAGTATGTTGAATCTTCAGGATAAACGTTTGACATCCTGAACATAAGCAGAGCTTCTAAATTTACAATAGTATTTCTGAATTGAATGTTTTCAAGATCGGGTTGCTCTGCAAGTCTAATCCCATATTGCTTTTCGAGAAATATTGCCAAACTGTTGCCAGTATATAATTTAGCTCTTTTTAATGAGGCCCTTTCTGTAAATCCACCTGCAGAATTAATTACATCATAAATGCGTGTGTTGTTTTTTGTAACTGGAATTTTTCCCGGTGACTTAACTTCACCCAAGATTAATACCTGGAATTTTCGTTTTTGTGTTTCCAATACCTTTATTCTAAGCTGATCACCTCTGTTTAAAGCAATATCCTCATTAATGCTAACTTTAAATTTAGTCTGATCAAGTCCATCATACGACAACCTGGTTATTTCAACACTATCTACATTTTCATAAGCAGGATTGATACCACCGGCAAGTTCAATTATATCGCTTAAGTGATCTCCTTCTACGTAATAAAACCATCCAGGTGAATGAACAGCTCCGGAAATGGAAATAAAATTTGTTGCAATATCGTACGGTGGAAAAATTATAACATCATCATTTTTTAAATAAGGATTATTAACAAAATCTCCGTTCAATCTGAATTTTTGTAAATCTATAATAAATTCTTCACCAGTGATTCTTTTAAGTTTAATACCTCTTAATGAAAAATGTGAAACCTGATCTTTTGACTTTCTATAAATTTCCGGATCATTTGTGGTTCTTAGTGTAAGATCAACAGCTTCGTTGTACAACCGCGTGATGAATTCATCTAATCTTTCAGTCATCAAGGCTGGAAAGGTACCTTTGAATGGAAAGGTCCCCCCTACTGTTACGCTTATTGTTGTATAATTTAGCAATGAATTATTTTTAAGGTTTTCATTTAAAACTTGAGATAATGCTAAACCATTAAGGATGAGGAATAAAATTAATATTTTTTTTATCATCGCTTTAAAATTCCTTTTTAAAAATCACTAATATTAGTTTACCGCTGATTATATTGAGTTTCATAGTATTTTTGATATTCACCTGAAATAATTCTTAACCACCATTTCTTATTATTTAAAAACCATTCAATAGTATTCGATATTGCCTCTTCAAATGAAAAAACCGGTTCCCAACCCAATTCATTATTTATTTTTGATGAATCAATTGCATATCTCTTATCATGACCAGGCCTGTCTTTCACAAATTCAATCATTTCTTCTGATTTACCTAATTTTTTAAGTATAAGTTTAACGATTTCAATATTGGGCATTTCTTTGCTTGCACCAATATTGTAAATCTCACCGATTTTTCCTTTTTCAAAAACCAATTTAATTGCTTTGTTATGATCTATCACAAAAATCCAGTCTCTTATATTCAGTCCATCACCATAAACAGGTAATTTTTTATTATTTAAAGTATTAATAATCATAAGAGGGATGAGCTTTTCTGGAAATTGATATGGGCCATAATTATTTGAACATCTTGTTATAACTACAGGCACGCCGTAAGTATGATGAAAAGCCATTGCCATCATATCAGCAGAAGCTTTACTTGCAGCATATGGACTGTTTGGATGAAGAGGAGTTTCTTCTGTAAATAATCCTTCTGCACCCAAACTGCCATAAACTTCATCTGTAGAAATTTGTATAAACTTTTTAACATGAAACTTGCGAGCAGCTTCCAATAAAACATTTGTACCGAGTACATTTGATCTGAAAAATATTTCTGAACCAAGTATACTTCTATCAACATGTGATTCAGCAGCAAAATTTATAATATATTCAATATCATAAAGTTGAAAAATAGAATTGACTAATTCGGTATTCGTTATATCACCTCTAACAAATTTGTAATTCTTTTTTCCTTCAGAAGAAACAAGGTTTTCAAGATTTCCAGCATAAGTAAGTTTATCAAGATTTATAATTTTATAATCGTTTTTTTCATCAAGAATATGGTTGATGAAATTACTTCCTATAAATCCTGCACCACCTGTTACTAAAATATTCTTCATAAATCAGAAAGAGAAAAATCCAATAAAAATACCTGATTGAACAAATAATGCATTTCCACTAAACTCAGAAGGGACCCCCTCCAGTGGTTTATCATTATCCACAGTCCATGCATCACCAAATGTAAGTTGATAACCTACTCCTAAACGCAATACAACAAAACGGTAAACAGGCCAATCAAGGTTTAAAGTAGGAGTAAGCATCCAATAGCTGTTATTCATAACAGTATTAGTACTGTTTGATTCTTCATCTTCATATTCCTGCCAGATATTTTGCCAGTTAAAGCTACCGCTATTACTAAAAATATTTAAGGTCATCGTTCCAGCACCAATTGAAGCACCTACAGAAACTCCAAAATCTTTAACAAAGGGAATAGTATATTCAACTGTTAGACCACCACCGCCAAGTCTATAAAGAACTTCCCGATTAACATTTCCAATAGTAAGTGTTGAAGATGTTGTTCCGCTAAAACCCATGCCTCCAACTCTTAAATACTTCACAAAACCGATGTAAATAAATCCTCCAATTCCTGAAGAATACAATCCGCTCGTATTTAATTCAGGCATTTCTATGTTATTCATCTGTAAATTAATTGGGTCAAGATCTGGCATATACCAACCGGGCACATAACCTATCCCACCGCCAAATGGTGCATCAAAATATTTATTTTCTTGTGAAAATGATGCAAAGGTTGAAAGAAAAAAAATTAAAATTGTAAGTAGAGATCGCATATAAAACTCTTTTTGATAATTTATAAATTTAGCAAAGGCATTAGGTAAATCCAAAGAAATAAGCAACTGAATAATTTATTCAACATCTTCGCAAAGATATTTATTTGCAAATAATTCTTTAAGGCATTTATAAAGTATTATAAGAATTGATAATTAACAGATTCACTTATTCGGTTGGTTCTAAAGCTCTAACAACAATCACCCCTGAATCTTTTTCAATTTGGTTAACATATTCTGCTAACGGTAATTCAGTTATTTGAATTTTGTAACCAACACTTGGTGCATGTAAAATATGAATTTTGTTATCATCCATCCTTAATGAAATTCCAACGTGGTTCACATCTAATCCTTTAATATTTGACGTGAAAACAAGTAAATCGCCACTTTCAATTTCTTTTTCAATCTCTTGAACGTTTTCTTTTGGGATGAAATAATGTTCCCGATTACTTATTTCGCTTTCCTGCTCAGAAATGATGGGGATGAATTCAGGATTTTCTTTAAGATGTTTATAATATTCAGGATGGGAAGACATAAAGCTCAAATTAATTTCTAATTTTTCGCCGCCAATTTTTTTGGTAACGTTTTTTACAATTCCTTTTTCTTCATTATTATAAATCCAATCAGTAAAATAATGTAGACGTGATGGATACTCATTTATTTTACCATCTCTGTAACGAATTAATGTAAGCTCGTTTTCGAAAGCATCAAAAGCTGCTTTATTTTTCTTAATGCACCTGCTTATTGCTAAAACATTTTCAACAAAAGTATTGCAATCCAGCTCTGATAAATTAATAACCAACTTTTCTGCAGTATTAACTTCAAGAGTGTGTGCTCTGTAATCAGTTCCTATAAAACTTTTTCCTATTTCAACTATAACTTCATTTATAGGTTTATGAGAAAGGTTTTTATCAAGAGCAAGATTAAATTTTGAATTGCAGATCTGATCATTTAAATCTTCGTACTGCTGCGCACAACCTGAAGCGGTAAAGATTATAAAGTAAAGATAAAAGATTATAGCAGAAGACCTATTTTTTATCTTTTTACTTTTGTCTTTGTTCTTGTTAAATAATATCTTCATCTTCAGGCATAGAGGCGTATTCTTCAATCTGCCTTGTAGTTGCAAGATTTTCGAAGCGGGCATATTCTTTTATGAATGCAAGTTTAACCATTCCTGTGGGACCGTTACGCTGTTTTCCGATAATAACCTCTGTAACACCTTCAAGTGACTCGCCATGTTCATCTTTTTCAATTCCATAATATTCAGGGCGGTTTAAAAACATTACAACATCTGCATCTTGTTCAATTGAACCGGATTCTCTTAAATCAGAAAGTTGTGGTCTTTTATCAGTTCTTGTTTCTACAGCCCTGTTAAGCTGTGCAAGTGCAAGAACCGGAATGTTAAGTTCTTTTGCAAGAGATTTTAAAGAGCGCGAAATGTGTGAAATTTCTCTCTCTCGGCTTTCTGTTTTTTGCGGACTCGACATTAATTGAAGATAATCAATTATTATCATTCCAATATTTTTTTCTGCTTTTAATCTTCTTGCTTTTGCTCTTATTTCCAAAACTGATTGAGCAGGTGTATCATCCACATAAACAGGCGCTTCAGTTAATTTGTGTACAGTTTTACTAAGTTTTGGTGCTTCTTTATGTGGTAATTTTCCTGTTCTTACAAGATGTGCATTTATTCTTGCTTCAGCGCAAATCATTCTTATTATGAGTTGCATAGTTGCCATTTCCAAACTAAAAATTCCAACCGGAATTTTATGTTCAATAGCAGCGTTTCGAGCAAGAGTTAAAGCAAGTGCCGTTTTTCCCATTGATGGTCTTGCGGCAAGTATTATCAAATCAGATTTTTGAAAACCACCCAGCAATTCATCAAGTTCATAAAAACCTGTTGGAACAGAAAATTTTTGATGAGTAGAAGAATGGATCGTTTCAATATATTCCATTGCATCGCGCACTGCTCTATCCATTCCCTGGTAAGATCTTGAAAGATGTGATTCGGTAATTTCAAATATTTTTTGCTCTGCACGATCCAGAATATCAAAAGCATCATCTGCACCTTCGTAAGCAGAACGTGCTATATCGTGTGCGCTTGAAATTAGTCCGCGAAGTATTTGTTTTTCAATTATAATTTTTGAATGGTATTCAATATTTGCAGCAGAAGTGATGTTCTGAGATAATTTACTAAGGTAAACAGCCCCGCCAACATCATCCAGCTGATCACGTTTTTTTAATTCTTCATAAAGTGTTACTGTATCAATCGGTTCACCGGAATCAAATAGCGAAGTCATCGCATCAAAAATTAATTGATGAGATTTCAGATAAAAACTATCAACATTAAGCAATTCCAGAGCTTTTGGAACAGCTTCTTTTTCAATCATCATTGCACCAATAACAGATGCTTCAATTTCCGGCTCAGACGGTGGTTTTACACCTGCGGGAATTAGTTGATTTACACCGTTATTTGGTTTTTTTGAACGAGCCATAATTAGAAATTAATATAATAAATTTCGGGGAGAGAAAAATCCTAAACTTTTGGGAGAATTCAAAATAAGATTCGTTCTCAATTGCAGAATTAGATATTAAGAAGTTCTAAGCTAATAAAATGAGTTGCTTAAGTAATTTTTTATTTAAGTTTTTGAGATTAAGAACCTATAATTATTTGCATAACAGCTTGATTTGCGGTTAGGTGCATATAATTTTATTTGATGATATAATATTTTAATCAATTTTTAATGGTGCACCAACAATCTTCATATCGTGTTCCTCAAATACTTTAGTAATTTCTTCTTGGCTAGGTGGCGATGTCCACGAATCTGTTACTTTGAAAAATGCTTCCATTTTACCAGCTGGGAGATAAGATACAATCATTTTTCCTTTTTCGGATAATTGTATAAAAGCGTGTTTAATATTCCTTGGCAGAAAAATTGTATCCCCAGCTTTCATACTATATTTGTCTTCTCCGACTTGAAAATGATATTCTCCTTCTACAACATAAAACCACTCATCTTGAAGCGGATGGATATGAAGTGGGGGACCACCTTTTGGAGTCAGACCAGTTTGTTCAAAAACTGCTAAATCACCGACAGTATCATTTGCCGAAATTTTTAAATCTAATGTATTTAGAGTGACACCTTTCATTTTGTAATGTATACCATATCTGGCAGCCCCCGAATTTACTTTGAAACCTTTAGTCGTTCGCAAGTTATTTCCTTTCTTTAATAATTCACTAACTACTATTTTATATTTTGCTAAAATAGTCATAGGATAAAGAGCAAGTATAGATACAATAAATTTATTTCGGTTCATAATAATTTTCCATAATACGTGAAGGTTTAGCACCAAACTAATACTTATACTGTTTAATACAGCTGTCATTAATTATTTTGATCGCTCAAATCTCGCAAATAATTCAATTGTTTCAATAAAAGGATGGAAATTTATATTTTTTTCGAATCACTTTATAATCAATTCCAATCCAAAGAGTATCTGTGCAACTTCTCCGCCTGCATTAATTCCCGGTGTTAAAACTAAACTTAAACTATTCCCTAGTTCTTTTTCAAATGCAAAGCCAATCCCAACCGCATAGCTTTCAGCAGTTACAAATGCAACACTTGCATAGGGATAGAAAAAAGATTAAAACTTTCTATAAAATTTACTTTAGTAAAAACCGAAATGCCTGCAAGGATTGCACTATTGTAATTAAAAGTACTGAATGCCATATTTAAGACTAACCCAAAAGCAGAATCTTTTTTTGCATAAAAATCAAGATATGCAGTAGCCCCCTCAACTCTTTTGTACTGTTTTGACGGAAATGCTTTTGCATAAGTTATACCTATATCAATTAAACCCCAAAGTGAACCGCTAAGATTATATGCAGCAGCATCAAACTGTTCATTATGCTCGTAGATATAGGCAGTACCAATATCTAATGAAAATTTGCCGCGCTCGGTGAACATTCCCTGCGCAGGGACAAGCTCTGAAAATATTAATATGAATATTACTATGGAAAGTATTTTCATCTTAAATTCCAGCTTAATCCTTGATAATCTTTGCCAGAATTTCGATAAAATTAAATACTAAATCAATAATTTATTTAATAGTTAGTTGCTGTTTGGCAAGTTTTGAATGCGTTAAATTGCATCATAAAGCTGCTTAAACTTCTTTAAGTATTCCCGGCAGGGGTGTTTCCAGTTTGGTTTTTAAAAGTGCTGAAGTATGATCTAATTCTATTAACTCTTGCATTTAATTAATAGTTACCGTTCTTCTATTCTAACTACAATAATCTCATCACCCAAGCAGGCATTTGCATCTTTAGCCCACTCTAACTTAACATAAATCGGAAAGGTAGGATTCTCAAGGTTAAGATTGCTATTAGGTGGTACATTATAAAACCTGTAGTTTACATTATCTATCTCTATATAGAATCCACCGCAGCAGGCGCATTCCCTAACATCGGGTCCGGTTATTGTGCCATTGCTCGTAGTAGATCCAGCTTCTCCCAGAGAACAGGAGATAAAACATAATACTATTAAAAGAAGAGCAGCAGTTATTATTTTTTTCATTTTGTGACCTGCTTTATACTAGATAAAGATTTCTTTTAATGTAAATTCATCAAAAACTATATTCATTTCAATGAAAAAATTACAGGATGAATTGATGTTTGGTAAGTTTTATGGAATTATCGGTTTTCTAATTCACAATAGAAGATCTTTATCTCTTTGAGCTTTCTCTTTTCTCTGTTCAAAAAGCTGGAGTTCCCAGTTGTACTCTCGCAGCCAGTTATCTACTGAGTACTTTATTAAAAAACAATACAAGTAAAATGGAACAATTGGTAGAAGCAGCCATGCGGGGAGTAATATATAATCTCCCAGGATCAGATATAGTAAAGGATAAGGTAACACAACCGTAAAAAAGAAAATAACCACCCACTCATAGTGTTTTTCTTTAATTATAACATACATCATATAGGGAGTAAATAGTATGGCTGCAATTACTATTATATATAAATTAATCGGAAAGATATTTTGTAAAATAAAAGCAGCTGCAGTAGAAAGTTCAAAATATAATATTGTACGAAACCTTCGTACCTCTATAATATCTCTTATATGCTTGGATTTAAATTCCATTTATTAAATTGCAAAATACAATTTAAGTTTAAGATATTAATTACAACTCATCATAAAGCTGCTTAAACTTTTGCAGATCTTCCCAGCAGGGGCGTTTCCAGTTTGGGTTGCGTAAAAGTGCTGCAGGATGATAAGTAACCATCAATTTTGCATTTTCAAAATCAAAAACCTTTCCACGCATATTTGTAAGTGAATCTTTCTTTTTTAACAATCCTTTTGCAGCGGTTAATCCTAGACATAAAATCAGTTTTGGTTTTATAAGCTCAAATTGCTTTTTTAAATACGGAAGGCATGTTTCCATTTCATCAGGTAAAGGAGTTCTGTTATCCGGCGGGCGGCATTTTACAATATTAGCTATGTAAACTTCATCACGGCCAAAATCTATTGCTTTAAGAATATCTGTAAGAAGTTTTCCTGCTCTTCCAACAAAAGGTAATCCCTGTTTATCCTCTTCCGCTCCTGGTCCTTCGCCAACAACCATTACATCAGCATTTGTATTGCCGCTGCCAAAAACAAAATTGTTCCTTCCTTTATGAAGAACACATTTTGTACAGTTATTTATTTTATTTTCAAGTTCATTTAGAGATTCGGTCAATTCCCAATCTTCTTTTTTCTCAGGAAATAATTCATCAGAAGGTTCTTTTACAAGATTACTTGTTACGGTTTTATTTGTATTCTTAGGTTTCGGCATAAACAATTCATCGCCAAAAATTTCCTGCTGATCTTTTAGCAAACGTAGTATTTCTTCTTTAGATTTGCTCATTTAAAAAATAAATCCGGCTATAAGCCGGATTATAAAAAAATAATTACTAAAATAAATTGTTACTATTCTTTATACTCGTAATCAATATCTCCTTTAAGAAGTTCCTTAATCGCCTGCACCTGTGGTTTTTCTCTTGCCTCCATATCAAGTGCAATCTTTAGCTGCGCAGGATTTTCAATATCCTCGCTGTCATCTTCAGCAGCAATAGCAGGAATTGTGCTTACAAGTGCGTTAAATTCAATTTTATTTTCATCATTTATCTGGCGAGCTCTTTTTGCACTGACAATAATCGCTTCGTAGATGTTATCTGCACGTTCATCAAAGCTTCTCAAATCAATTGTTTCTATCTGCATTAGTTAATTCTCCTGATTAATTATATTTTTTATTAAATCCGATGTTTCTTTAATAGCTTTTTCTAAATCTTTATTCACTACAAGATAATCAAATTGATCTTTAAGACTCAATTCCATTTTTGCTCTCTCAACCCTTTTTTTGAAATCTTCGCTGTTCTCAGTTTGCCTTCCTTTTAGTCTTTTTATCAATTCTTGATAACTTGGAGGCTTAATATAAACAAGATGAGCTTGAGGATAAATTTTTTTTAATGCAAGTGCGCCTTTTACATCAAGCTCTAAAAGTATTGTTTTGTTCTTTTTTAAGCAATTTTCGACAGTTTTTTTAAAAGTGCCGTAATAATAATCGTAAAATTTTTCCCATTCAACAAATTCATCACTTTCTATTTTTTCTTTGAACTCCTTTTCTGTAATAAAGTGATATTCAACGCCATCTGTTTCAACATTTCTCTTTGGTCTTGTAGTTGCAGAAATAGAAAAAACAATTTGCGGATATTGTTTTAAAATTTCTTTAACAATTGTAGTTTTTCCTGCACCGCTTGGTGCTGCTACGGCTATTATCGCTCCTTTTCCGTTCTGCAATTATCACTCAATATTTTGAATTTGTTCTCTTATTTTTTCTATTTCCTCTTTAATAAGCACCGCTTTATGTGTAATAGAAGTTGAAATAGATTTAGAAGAAATTGTATTTGCTTCGCGATTCATCTCCTGGCAAAGAAAATTTAATTTTCTTCCGGGTTCTGAATCTTTTTTTATGCAATCAATAAAAAATTTGAGATGGCTTTTTAATCTTACACTTTCCTCGGTTATATCAGCTTTATCAGCAATAAGCGCCAGTTCTAAGTTCAATCGTTCTTCATTTATGTTATTATCTGTTAATAGCTCTGTAATCCTTACTTTTAACTTTCCGTAATGTTCGTCTATTCCATTTTTTGATTCTTTATTTATCTCATCAACCTGTTCTTCAATTAAGCCTATTCTTTTAATTAGATCTTTAGCTAATTCCTGTCCTTCATTCTTCTTCATTAATTGAAGGTTTTTTATAGCAGTATTAACAGTTTTTTTCAGCTTGCTGAACTCTGTATCGCTTAATTCATAATCTGTAGAAGATATAAATTCTTTATTGTTAAGAAGATGTTCCAATTTAATTTCTTCAGAAAGATCAGCAGTTTTTTTAATCTGTTTTAAAATTTTAAGATAACTTTTAAGCTTCACCTCATCAAAAGCTGCAATTCCGTTTAGGGTTGTTTCTCTTTTTGCCTGTATGGTTATGTTTATTTTACCACGTGCAATTTTATTTTTAACTAATTCCCTTATTTCATTTTCTTTATGAGAAAGAAACTGGGGAAGTTTCACAAACACTTCCAGGTAACGGCTGTTTACACTTTTTACTTCCGTATCTATGGAAATTTTGCTTGTTGCAATACTTCCTTTGCCGTAACCTGTCATACTATATATCATAAGGAACCTAAATAAAAAAAGAGGCACAAAAATAAAGATATTAATGCTATCTATCAAAAGGAGAATAAGTGGAAGTATAATTCTATTCAGATTTGAATACCAGCATGTTTCTTAGAATGCTTCTCCAATTCCAAAATGAAAATGCATTGATTTGAATACAGATTTTTCAAAAATAAATTTCTGATCAGCAGGATCGTAAAACTTAAAACCAAAATCTAACCGGAAAGGAGCAATTGGTGAGTAATATCTTATACCTGTACCAATTGCAACAGCAATTTCATTCCAGCTGGCTTCATAGTAACCATTCCAGGTATTTCCATAATCTGCAAATATTGCGAATCCAAAATCAGATTTAAACTTTCTCCTGTATTCAAAACTTCCTTCAATTAAAAAAGTTCCGCCTCTAATCCTGAGCTCATCGCTCAATCCCGACGCACCTATGTATACAATTTGCTCCGAAGGAATTAGCTCCCTTGCACGCCATCCTCTAACAGAGTTGCTGCCGCCGGCAAAAAACGTTTGGCTGGGTGATATTAATTCAGGTCCTCCTTTAATCATCTGTATATAACCTGTTTTTGCTTTAATACCAAGGACAGTGAAATGATCTTTAGAAACGGGTATAAACCATCCAAGTGATAATTGCAGTTTGTAGTAGTAACCTAATTCACTTGTTGATGAAATAAAATTACTTGTACCTCGTTCTCTAAATTCCCATTCAACATCCGATGAGGCAATTTCGCTGATAAGTGAAATTATTCTGCCCTCTGTTGGATAAAAAATATCGTTTGTAGTGTTTGAACCAAGCTCTGTACCAAGCGAAGTAGTAAATGTTATAGCATTTGCAGAGACTGTATCATGATCTTCAGAATTAAAAGGAAAATCAGGAAGATCCCATGAAAGTTGATCGAGACGTAAGTAAGGATTTAATACGTTTATAAAAGTGTAAGTAGGCATATCAATATTTAATGTTAATAAACCACCAAAATTTTTATAATCAACTGAAGATATATTGTAAGATTTTATATATCCTTCCAGTCGTCCTGAAATTCCCCTGCTGAAAAGAAATGGTTGCTCTAAAACCATAAGTAAATCAACTTCTGATTGAAAAGTTTCATCAAACAAATCTGAAGAAAAACTAAGATTAGTAATATCCGTAACCCTGAATCTTGTTCTTAAAGTTAATTTTCTGGCATCACCTAAAAAATTCTTTCTTACATAACTTGCACCAACGCCAAGGTTAAAAGTACTAAGCTCATTATCTGCAAAAATTTCAGGTGAAAGCTCATTAAGCGGACCTATTGTACCTTTAATCAACAATGGTACAAAGTTTTTCACGGTATCTTCAACAACTCCCTTAAGATTTATTGAACTGAACAAACCAGTTCTTGCAAGTCTTAAGCGGCTCCTGGAAATATATTCAACACTATACACATCACCTGGTTTAATATTTGAAACGTATACTATCAGATCATTGCTAACCAGGTCTTTGCCTTCGCCATCTTTTTCAATAATTACATCACTGTACACATAGCGGTTGCCTAGAGAAAAATATGTGCTCATACTTGTTTTATATTCTACAGTATCAATACTAATGATTGTACTGTCAAACTCAATCAGCATATAACCAAAATCCCTGAGCTGGGTTGCTATCTTTTCAAATCTTTCATCAAGGTCTTCCTGGCTGTACCTTACATCATATGCTGGATTTAACACCGGTCTTACCTGTGCATAAAGGAGTGGATCAAGATTTTCTAATCCAAACGTTTTGTTTTGTCCGTATGTAAAAGCAGGTCCCTCATTAATATGGTAAATTAATTCTGCAGTACGGTTGGAACTATCA
The DNA here is from genome assembly GCA_963714405.1 of uncultured Ignavibacteriales bacterium. Classification (GTDB taxonomy): domain Bacteria; phylum Bacteroidota; class Ignavibacteria; order Ignavibacteriales; family Ignavibacteriaceae; genus JAZGGS01. The sequence continues at coordinate 817,336 of CAVQOH010000006.1, forward strand.
ATATTATGAGATGAAGTAACCTCTGCAAGGAAAAACCCATTAACAGAATAATAAGATTTTAGGGAAATCACATCAAGAGGAATTGAGGTTGAATCATAATACTCAGGAGGTGAACCCAAACCGCTAAATGAATTAAGAAATTTAAAGAACCACCAGGGTGTTTCTTTGCTTTGAACAATACTTTCCAATTCTGAATCTGAAAGCTCTTCATTTCCTTCAAAATTAATTGATGTGAGCTCAATGGCATCATTCTGCTGAGAAAATAGTACTGCCTGCAAACAAAAAATTGAAGCAAAAAAAATAGCAGATATATTCTTTAGTATCATCTGAAAATAGTTTACTTGCTGCATCTACGTAATTAATATTGCACAAAGATAATTAATAATTTGGCAGCACACTATAATAAATAACAGTGCTGTAAGTTTGCCTGAGAAATGTAAATTCAAATTACTATTTATTACCTGATTCAATAACCCTTAATGACGGGTAATCTTTTCTAAAGTAACTGATGAAAAACGTTCGGACAATTGGTACATCAATATTATCAGATATCTCAACAATAGCTGGATTATTTGATGCTGTGGTAAGATGAGCTGAATATGTTTTACGTTTATTAAAATCAATTACGTGCAAAAATACCTCGCCGCCTGAAGAACCCATAAAGTAAGATTTTGAATTGTAGTAAATTAGTTCATTTGGGAATCCGGAAAATTTTATCTTATCCACAATGCATTTATCAAATGATCCATCCAGTAAACCTGTGGTAAATTGATTTACAAATTCACCCTCTTTCCAGCTTAAAAGGGAAAATTTAATGCCAAATTGATTATTGCTTGACTCTTCAATCCCAGCAATTATAGATTTAACGGTATCTGTTTCAAAATAACCTGAAGTTGAAAATGATACTCTTTCGCTTATAGTTTCTCTCGCAGCTTTAAGAACCTGTTTTTCATCTTCAAATAAATTGTGCGGTGGCGGTTCATATCCCTTATCACAGGATACAAAAACAAAAATTGATAAAATTAATAAGGTGTATTTCATATTATTTTATTACTACCTCAGTTCCTATTTTAATTACAGAATAAATTTCTTCAATATCTTCATTGCTTAATGCAACAGAACCGTCAGTCCAGTTAAAAACAAAAGGCAAATTTTTAAGTATAAAGTTGAACTTGCCAATCCCGTGAATACCAATATTTCCACCAAGCACGTTGTTATAACTTGTACATCCTTCGTAATAATATTCAAATTTAATGTTATTATATTCTTTTTGCGAGATTAGTCCTTTTTTAAGAGCGTCTGTTGCATCATCAAGATTAGGGTAATTTAATTTTAACAGGATAAAATAAATACTCGAAGTATCTACACTGCAAATTTGATACTTGCCAACCGGTGTTGCACCATCTCCAGCTCTCCCTTTTGGCTTATGAAGAGTTCTGCCAAAACTTGCGCGATAAGTTTTTACAAGAACCGAATCTTCATATAGATCCAGCGTGAATTTATTCCTGTCAATCACAATGCTTGTATTATTTAACTCAATAAAACCACTTTGTACCAGTGCTTCTGATAATGACATTTCTCTTGTATTAAGAAGAAGCCCGTAAATCATAACACCGCTTAAAAACAATAAAATTGTTAGAGTCATGTAAAGAACATTTCTAACAGTTGATTTGTTTAAATACTCAGAGAGAGTAATTGGACCTAACTTTAAGGATTTAAAATCTATTTTTTTCTTCAAAAGATTCATTTATCAAATTACAAACAAGAAAATGTATCAATATTTTGCTGCAAAATTTAATCAAAATTAGGTTAACTTATAAGGTGAGATTAGAATCAATTCAAGTAATAAAATGAAACTTCAACTACATTTTTATGGATTTATACTATTTGTCTATTTTTTTATAGCATCAGCAAGCTTTCCTCAAATAAGAATTAAAGCAGTTGGAGATATAATGCTCGGATCTGTAACTCCAAAAACAATTCTTCCCCGGGAACAAGGAATGGAATTTGTAAATGCGGTAAAAAACTATTTAAGTGAGGCAGATATAGTTTTTGGAAATCTTGAAGGAGCGATAATTAAAGATGGTATGTTACCGGTTAAATGTAAAGAAAAATCGAGACAAGCCGGTAGATGTTATGAATTTGGAATGCCTGAAAAAATTTCTGAATCACTTAAAGGAATGGGTTTTAATGTATTAAATATGGATAACAATCATTCTGAAGATTATGGTGAAAATGGCTATTTATTTACTCAAAAAAAACTGGAAGAACTTAAAATTAAGTATTCTCCCAAAACTGGTTTTGCAGAATTTAATATAGATGGTAAGACTATTGTAATTGCAGCATTTGGTTATTCCGGTTCATCGCATAATATTTCTGATTTAAATAATACCAAAACAGTAATTAGAGAACTGGATAATCAATTTGATATTATTATCGCTTCATTTCATGGTGGTGCAGAAGGAAGAGATAAAGTAAATATTAAAAATGAAGCTGAGTTTTTCTTGGGTGAAAACCGCGGTAACGTAATTGCCTTTGCACATACAGCAATTGATGCAGGGGCTGATATGGTTATTGGGCATGGACCACATGTTTTAAGAGCAATGGAAATTTATAAAAACAAGTTAATCGCCTACTCACTGGGTAATTTTTTAACTTATGGAAATATGAATATAAGCGGTGTAACTGGTATTTCTGTAATTCTTGATGTAGATATTGATTTGAATACCGGAGATTTTTTTAGAGGTAAATTAATTCCTATACAACAAATAGGTTTTGGAATTCCAAATTTTGATGAAACAGGAACAGGTTCTAAACTTGTACAATCTTTAACAAATGAGGACTTTCCTGAAAACGAAATAATTTTTACAAAAAATGGGGGGGTTTATAACAAAAAGATCATCCCGCCACCAGCAAGACCTCTACAAAATTATAATTCCTTTAAGACTAGACGCATTCACTAAGAAAATTCTAGTATTTAAACCTCCATTATCTCTGCTTCTTTATGCTTTAGAATTTCATCAACTTGTTTAGTATGCTCATCTGTAAATTTTTGCACTTCTGCTTCAGCATCGCGCAGCTGATCTTCAGACATTTTCTTTTCCTTTTCTTCTTTCTTCAAGTGATCGTTAGCATCACGCCTAATATTTCTTACGGCTATTTTTGCATCTTCACCAAACTTTTTTATAAGCTTAACAAATTCTTTTCTTCTCTCTTCATTTAAAGGAGGAACAGGAATTTTAAGATTGGTTCCATCACTAACAGGATTAAATCCAAGATTAGCTTCCAATATTGATTTTTCTATGGTCGGAACCATGGCTTTTTCCCAGGGTGTTACGGATAAAGTATGAGCATCTAAAACAGAAACATTGCCAACCTGGTTCAGAGGAACCATGTTTCCATAATATTCAACTTTAACACTATCCAGCAAGGCAGTTGTAGCTTTACCCGTTCTTACTTTAGTTAGCTCATCCCTTAGAGAATCTAAGGACTTATCCATTCTCGATTTTGCATCTTTAACTATTGCGTTCATATTTACCTCTGCAAATTGTTAAACTTTTTTAATTGCTTTGTGTTAGCTATAAATTAAAGTACCTACTTCTCTACCTGCAACAAGGTTAAGAAGATTATCAGAAACGTTCATATTAAATACAGCAATGGGTAATTTATTTTCCTGGCAAAGACTCACAGCCGTAAGATCCATAATCCTAAGATTTTTCTTTAGCACATCCATATAGTTAATTGTATCATATTTAACGGCATCATTGTTTTTTTCAGGATCACTATCAAAAACTCCATCTACTCTTGTTCCTTTTAATATAATTCCTGCACCAATTTCCACTGCTCGCAAAGATGCTGCAGTATCTGTACTAAAATAAGGATGACCTGTTCCTGCACCTAAAATTACAATCCTTCCCTTCTCAAGGTGTCTTATTGCTCTTCTCCGGATATATGGTTCTGCAATAGTATCCATTTTAATTGCGCTCATTAATCTGGTTTGCAATTTTATTTTCTCTAGTGCGTTTTGTAATGCAAGAGAATTAATCATGGTTGCAAGCATACCCATATGATCTCCGGTAGCCCTGTCTATTCCCTGTGAACTTGCGCTTAAGCCCCTATAGATATTTCCGCCTCCTATAACCAATCCAATTTCTGCGCCAGCGCCGTGTACTTTTTTTATTTCTTGTGCAAAGAATTCGATGACAGAGTTATCAATACCAAATCCTTTATCTCCCATAAGAGATTCACCGCTAAGTTTTAATAGTATTCTTTTATATTTCAAATTCATTTCATTCTAATAGATGGTTAATGTAACAGGTATTAATCTTGTTTGTTAATATAAAAAAAAGGTCTTAATAAAATTAAGACCTTTTTTTAAAAAATTATTTCTTTTCATCACCGAGATGAAACCTGTGAAACAGCGAAATTTTAACCTCAGAATTATGTTTAGTGTTAAACTCCTTTAATAAATCACCGACTGTTTTTGCATTATCCTTAATATAGGTTTGCTCTGTTAGCACACTTTCCTGGTAAAATTTATTCAACTTACCGGCAGCAATTTTATCAAGAATATTTTCAGGTTTTCCTTCTTTACGGGCAACTTCTTTGTAAATTTCAATTTCTTTTTCAATAGTATCTTTAGGTACATCATCTCTTTTAACGCAAATAGGATTCATTGCAGCTACCTGCATAGCTATATCCTTTCCTATTTCACTTAGCTCTTCTTTACCATCATTTACTGAATCAAATTTTACAAGTACACCAAGCTTTGACCCCATATGAATATAATCAACCAGTAAACCGTTATCAGCATTTTCATTAGCAAGACGTGAAATTTCAATTTTTTCACCCACTTTACCAAGTACATCAGTAACTTTATCTTTAAGAGCACTATTACTGTTCATCAGTTCATCAACATTTGCAGGTTTCTGTTTAAACGCACTTTCCAAAACTTCATTTGCCAGGCCGACAAAATCTTCACTTTTTGCTACAAAATCTGTTTCACAATTTATTTCTATTATAGTACCGCGTTTTTTATCTTCAGAAATTTTTGTAAGAACCAATCCTTCATTGGCAGCTTTCTCAGCTCTTTTGGCTGCAACGGAAGTTCCCTTTTTTCTAAGGATATCAATTGCTTTTTCCATATCACCATTAGATTCAACGAGTGCTTTTTTGCAATCCATCATACCGGCGCCGGTTTTTTTTCTTAGCTCATTTACCTGAGCAGCAGTAATAGCCATACTAAATTCACTCCCTTTAATTTAATTTTTCTGAAGAGGAACTTTCATCTTTAACTTCTTTGTCTGCAGAATCTTTTTCCTGGACAGGTATTGATTTTTCCTCTTCTTCCTTTTTCTTTTTCTCTTTTAATTTTTGTGCTTTAGCTTCTTCTTTTTCTTGTTCACGTTCTTTTTTTAGTCTTTCTTTTTCGGCAGCTTCTTCTGCCTTTTTCTCTTTCAACTTAGCTTTCCCTTCCATAACAGCATCACCCATAAACTTCAATATCAGTTCAATGGTTTTTACAGCATCATCATTTGCTGGAATCATATAATCAACATCATCAGGATCACAGTTTGTATCCACAATGGCAAATACAGGAATGTTAAGCCGTTTTGCTTCTCTAACTGAAATTGATTCTTTCTTTATATCCACAACGAAAACAGCACCTGGCAATTTTGTCATCGTTTCTACACCTTCAAGTACTTTTTTAAGTTTGTCTCTTTCTCTTGTGAGAAACAATCTCTCTTTCTTAGTTATTTTTTCAAAAGTACCATCAGTTTCCTGCTTTTCAATATTCTGAAGCCGTTTAATACTTTTCCTAATCGTACCAAAATTTGTAAGCATACCGCCCAACCAGCGTTCGCTAACCCAGTTCATCCCGGTTCTTTTAGCTTCAGATACAACAACGCTCTTTGCCTGTTTTTTAGTACCAACAAGCAACACGTTTTTGCCTTCATCAGAAACCATTTTTGTAAGAAGCTCCGCAGCAGAGTTTATGAGTACCTGTGTTTTTTTAAGATCAATTATGTGAATACCGTTTTTTTCCATGAAAATGTACGGTTTCATTTTAGGATTCCAACGACGGGTTAAGTGACCGAAGTGTGCCCCAGCTTCAATAAGCTGAGTGAGTTCAACTTGTTTCATTATATCTCCTGTTTATTCCTGCCTGCGTTCAGGCAGGTCCTCTACTCCTTTCAACTTTACCTTTCACCCGCAATTTGCGGACACAGGAGGTAAATCCAGGAGTATGTGTGATTATTAATTAAATTATCTTTTAGAAAACTGAAATCTTTTTCTTGCCTTTGGGCGGCCGTATTTTTTACGTTCAACCATCCTGGGATCTCTTGTAAGAAATCCTTCATTCTTTAAAGCTGGTCTAAATTCAGGATTTATATCAATTAAAGCTCTAGCAATACCTAATCTTATTGCCTGGGCTTGCCCTGTTGTTCCGCCGCCTCTAACATTTATTTTTAAATCGTAACTTCCTTTTGTTTCTGTAACAACCAGCGGTCCTTCAATATCTTCCCTGCTATCAAGCATGGGAAAGGCATTTTCAAATCCTTTACCGTTAATGGTAATCTTGCCATTTCCATTTCTTAAAATAACTCTTGCAACAGAAGTTTTTCTTCTTCCAACGTAAATTTTATCAGCCATTCTTTATAACTCCGTTAAGCTTAGCGATTCAGGTTTTTGTGCTGTATGTGGATGCTGATCGCCAGCATATACTTTTAATTTTTTTATTAATACTCTACCTAAACGGTTTTTCGGTAACATACCTTTAACTGCATTTTGTATAACAAACTCAGGTTTTTTTGCAAGCATTTCCTGCAACGATGTTACGCGCTGTCCTCCAGGGTATCCGCTGTGTCTTATATACTGTTTTAACTGTTCACGTTTTCCAGTTACCTTAATTTTTTCAGCATTTATTACTACAACAAAATCTCCTGCATCCATATTAGGTGTAAATACCGGTTTATTTTTACCGCGAATAACGCTTGCAACTCTTGAAGCAAGCCGCCCAAGCACCTGGTTCTCTGCATCAACTAAATACCATTTCCTGTCGGCATCTTCGGGCTTTATAAACTTCGTCAATTTTTCCTGTTTCAATTGAGTTCCTTTGATCCTAATTCATTTCTAAAAAAGAGAACAAACTTAATGCTATATAGCACAAAAGTCAATATTTCGAATTCAAAATTGACAATAACTAAATCTTTTTTCTTTACTTAAATGCTTTAGCTAAACCATATTATTCGAAGTTATTCATATTTGGCATATTCGGCATATCAAATTTTTGAAAGCCAGATGGAATTGAGAATAAATTATCATCTAAGGGCATTGGTGTAATTTCTTCAATTTCAAATACCTTTTCCAATTCTCCTGATGTATTTTCCTGTTCAACAAGCATTGGAAAGTATCCTTCATTCATAATTTGCTGTTGCCAGGTAGATTGCGAATTTCCTTCCGGATCATCTAAAAAGAAAAACGGACCAAGTTCCTGTGTCATCCATGCAATTCCCGGTCCCTCATCATCAGCAAATTCAAACTTATCGCACAGGTAACCATTTATTTCCATTGTTTCGCCGGTATTGTTAAAATAAAAATCTTCATCATCATCCATCACTTGAGCTGATCCATCAATTGGCATTTCCATATACATTTGCTGATCAACCATTACCATAGTCATAATTTTTGTATCATTATTGAAAATCATATACCCCTGCCCCATTCCATCGTCAGGAGATTCAATCCTGAATTTGTTGCTTTTAACAAAATAATTTATTGATTCACCCTGTCCCTGCTCGTATGTTTTAAATTTTAATTTTCCTTCAAACTGAGTTTGTGCAGACAAAATACCAGTTGCAAAAACGAAAACTAAAAGCAACAAAGATAAAATTGCTTTTTTCATAGCTTCTCCTAAGTTATTAATGTTAATTAATTAAAATAATGTTTTACCGAATTTAAATGATTTTATCATACCAAAAAATCTTGGCTGGAATGATTTAAACTGGTCTCTTCCTTCCATTATCAGTTTAATACTAAAATCGTATTTGCTTTCGGTTCTGCAATACACTTCCTGAGAAACCTGTCCTGAAAGCTCTTCGGGTTCATTGTAGTAAGCTGTAAAACTTTTCATTTTCCTTCTAAATTGATACCTGCTTTCACTAAAAAGATATTTATCTTTTACTTCAAGATGAATATATGGCGGAGGATTGTAACTACCCGAAATTGCCCAAAAAGTAACACCATCAAGTTTACCTTTATTATTCTGATCAATGAACTGCCATCCAGCAGGATACATAACTCTAACATTCAGTGTTTGTTCGCTATATAGCTGCTCAAGTAAAGTTGTATCAGCATTTTCATCAATAAATGAAAGATAACCGCTTTGCTCAGTTGAAATATTTTCCTGTATATCTTCATTCTCAGCCTCTTCATCTTCAGTTATTTCTTTTTCTACATTTTCTTGTGTTTGTTTTTCATCCTCTTTATTTTCTTTAATATTTGTTTCAACCATTACATAATCAGGATTTACGAGTGGTTTTTCAATTATAAAATTAGCAGAATACAACACTATTATAACAGCGATAAAATGCAATGCAACTGAAACTGCAAAGCTAACCGAGAATAGGTATGATATTTTATTTTCTTTTCTATGCAATATAAAATTTCGCTTTTTTTGAAGCAGGAATCAAAATTAGTAATTTTATTTTTCTAATTTCAGATAATTATTAAAGGATAAGCTTTTAATGAAATTCTTAATAACCGGCGGCGCTGGTTTTCTTGGTATAAATTTAGTGAGGCATTTACTAATAAACGGACACGAAGTTGTTTCTCTTGATATTGTAAATTTCGATTATCCTGATGTGAACAATAAGATATCCATTATAACTGGTGATATAAGAGATAAAGTAGCTGTTGATAAAGCCATGGAAGGTGTGAACGTAGTAATTCACACTGCGGCAGCGCTTCCACTTTATAAACCTGAAGAGATTTATTCAACTGATATTGAAGGAACAAAAAATTTACTTGAAGCAGCAGAGAAACATAAGGTAGATCGCTTTATTCATATTTCTTCAACTGCAGTATATGGAATCCCTGATCATCATCCTTTAGTTGAAGATGATAAGCTTGATGGAGTTGGACCTTATGGTATTGCAAAAATTGCTGCTGAAGAAGAATGTCTGAAGATGCAGAGAAAAAGGAATGTGTGTCACTATTATCCGACCAAAATCTTTTATCGGGCCGGAAAGATTAGGTGTATTCGATCTTTTATACGATTGGGCAAAAGATGGTCATGGTTTTCCAATGATTGGGAACGGTAAAAATCGTTACCAGCTGCTTGATGTAGAAGATCTTTGTGAGGTAACATATCTTTGTGCAACTCTGGATAAAGAGAAAGTAAACGATACCTTCAATATAGGTGCAAAAGAATACACAACTATGCGCGAAGATTACCAGGCAGTTTTAGATGTTGCTGGTTTTGGTAAAAAAATAAAGGGATTACCCGAAAAACCAATTATATGGACGTTAAGAATTTTGGAAGCTCTTAAGCTTTCACCTCTTTACAAATGGGTTTACGAAACTGCTTCAAAGGATTCGTTTGTATCAATTGAAAAAGCAGAAAAATTTCTCGGATACAATCCAAAGTATTCAAACAAGGATGCATTGATAAGAAATTACAAATGGTACGTTGAACATTTTGATGAGTTTAAGAATCTTTCAGGTGTTTCTCATCGCGTTCCCTGGAAGCAGGGAATATTAAGAATTGCTAAAATGTTTTTTTAAATTGATGATCAAATTTACAAAGGAAAATTAAATGGCTGAGAAAAAAGATTATTTAAAAGAAGTTGTTGAACATATTGATATAAAAAAACACAATGTTGTTCCGCTGGTTGATGCGATGGAAAATATGGCATTCTCTGCACGAGATCTTAACCGTGCAGCACAGATTTATGATAGAATGATAAAAGATGAAAATTGTGCAATCATATTAACTCTTGCTGGCAGTTTATTCAGCGCTGGTTTGAAGAAAATTGTTTATGATATGATTATGAACAACATGGTTGATGCTATTGTATCAACCGGTGCAATTATGGTAGATCAGGATTTTTTTGAAGCACTTGGTTTTAAGCATTATAAAGGTTCACGGTTTGCTGATGATAATCAATTAAGAGAACTTCACATAGATAGAATTTATGATACCTACATTGATGAAGATGAATTAAGAATCTGCGATGATACCACGGCAAAAATATTTGACTCAATGGAAAGAAAACCTTATTCATCAAGAGAGTTTTTATTTGAATTTGGTAAGTACCTTGAAGAAAACGGAGGACCAAAAGTTGATGATTCAGTAATTTGGGCTGCGTATAAAAAAGATGTTCCAATCTTCGTTCCTGCATTTTCTGATTGCTCAGCAGGTTTTGGATTTATAGTTCATCAAACCGAAAATCCGGAAGATCATGTTTCTCTGGATTCTGCAAAAGACTTTCTTGAGCTTACAAAAATTAAACTTGCCAGTAAAGAAACCGGAATATTTATGATTGGCGGTGGAGTGCCAAAAAACTTTACTCAGGATATTGTTGTAGCAGCAGATATCTTAAAAGAAGATGCACCTATGCACAAGTATGCAATCCAGATTACTGTTGCAGATGAAAGAGATGGCGCACTTTCCGGTTCTACATTAAAAGAAGCAAGTAGCTGGGGTAAAGTGGAAACAACTTACGAGCAAATGGTTTATTCTGAAGCTACCATTGCGTTGCCGCTTGTGGCAGGTTACGCTTATCATAAAGGAAACTGGGAAGGAAGAAAAGCAAAAGAGTTTCAGAAAATATTTGAAGAAATAAAAACTTCCTCAGCGATATAATTTTATTTTTATTCTGTATATCAAATTAATTATAAGCTATGTCTAAAATTTCTGTATCAATAATTGGTTTTAATGAAGCAGAAAATTTAGAAGAATGTTTTAAATCTTTAAGCTGGACAGATGAAATTGTTTTTGTTGATTGCCAAAGCAGCGATGACTCCATTGAGATAGCAAGAAAATTTACAAATCATATATTTAGCCGCCCGAATTTAAAAAATCTAAATGAAAATAAAAGTTATGGTATAGATAAGTGTACGCATCCCTGGGTAATGTACTTAGATCCTGATGAAAGAATTCCTGAAGAAACTGCAAAGTGGATTTTAAATGAAATAGAGAATCCTTCCTTCGATGCTTATCAATTTTCACGAAGAAATCATATCCTCGGCAAATGGTTAAAACATGGTTCGCAGTATCCTGATATTCAATTAAGGTTATTTAAAAAAGAAAAAGCTTATTTCCCTTGCAAGCATGTGCACGAACGTCTTCAGGTAAATGGTACAATTGGTAAAGCTAAATATCCAATCCTTCACTATCCTTATCCTGATTTAGAAACGTATATAAAAAAGTTCAATTTTTATACAACTTTTGAAGCAGATTATTTAATAAAAAATCCTCCTGGCATGTTCGGGTGGTTTAATTATATCTTCTTCAAACCGGTTTTTCGCTTTGTTAAAAGATACTTCTTTGGCGCAGGGTTTTTAGATGGATTTGCAGGATTCGTAGCAGCATATTTTGATATGATAAATTTTCCGGTACGCTATTTCAAATATATTGAGAAAAAACGAAAAGAAACAAAACAGTAACATAATTTGCAGAACTCTTATAACTAAATTCTGACTTCTACTACTAGCCACTATTTTAAAATTCAATTGCCTTTTGGTTAATAATAGTCCAAATTTAACAATACAAAATGAATAATTTTTAAAACGAATATTATATGCGAATAGTTATTGCAGGTATGGGTGATGTAGGATATCATCTCGCTAAAGAACTCTCACAGGATGAACACGATATTATTGCTATAGATCTTGATCAAGTGCGTCTTTCTCATACTGATCAGATGACCGATGTACTTACTTTAACCGGTTCATCAACTTCCATAAGTATTTTAAATGAAGCGGGTGTATATAAGGCAGATTTATTTGTTGCAGTTACTTCATCAGAGGAAGTAAATGTAGCAAGTGCAATAATTGCAAAAAAACTTGGTGCAAAAAAAACCATAGCACGCGTGTCTAATTCAGAATACCTTGATAAGGACACTGAGAAAATGTTTACGGAGCTTGGAATTGATTTTATGATATATCCGGAAGAGCTTGCCGCGCAGGAAACTTTTAACCTGATTAACAGAACTGCTGCAACCGATGTAATGGAATTTGAAGGCGGTAAACTTTCAGTTATAGGATTGCGTTTAGATAAAAATGCACCTGTAATCAGAAAATCAGTTATAGAAATTGCACGCGAACATCAAAGTTTTGATTTTAGAATTGTGGCTATTCACAGAAGCTTCAGAACAATTATTCCAAAGGGAAATGATAAGTTCTTACCAAATGATCAGGTATTTATTATAACCAAACCCGAAGGGATCGAGCAGGTATTAAAACTTGCCGGGAAGGAAAATATTGATTTCAATAATGTGATGATTCTTGGTGGAAGCAAGATTGGGCGAAGAGTTGCAAAACTTTTAAGTGATAAGATGAAGGTAAAAATCATTGAATCAGATGAAGAGAAAAGTTTAAATTTAGCCGATGATTTGCAGGATACACTTGTTATCAGGGGTGATGGAAGAGATATTGATCTTCTTGCACAGGAGGGAATTATTGATGTTGATGCTTATGTTGCTGTAACTGATGATGCTGAGACAAATATAATTTCGTGTTTAATGGCAAAACATCTTGGGGTTACAAAAGCAATTGCTTTAGTTGATAAAGTGGATTACATACCGCTAACACAAACTATTGGCTTAGATTCTCTTATAAATAAAAAATTGCTCGCTGCAAACAACATAACCAGGTTTGTGCGTAAAGGTGAAATTCTTGCACTAACTTCACTGGAGGGAATTGATGCGGAAGTTTTAGAATACATTGCACAACCAAGCTCATCCATTACACACAAAGCCATTAAAGATCTTGATTTTCCGAAAGAGGCAATTATTGGCGGAATTGTCAGGGGAAACGAAACTCTGATCGCTCTTGGTGATACTCAAATAAAAGCTGGTGATAAAGTTGTTATATTTCTCCTCCCGGGTGCAATAAAACGCATAGAAAAACTTTTCAAGTAAAAATGAATTTTAAGATAATTGGTAACATTGTAAGTTTTTTAATTATGCTAACAGGCATTTTTATGATGCTTGGAATTCCCTTTTCTATTTATTATAAAACAGATGATATCGCTTCACTTCTTATTTCTGGTATATCAACAACAGCTTTCGGCTTAATTTTATGGATAATTACCAGGGATTCTGAAAATAAAGATATCGGCAAAAGAGAAGGTTACCTTATTGTTACTACGGGGTGGGTAACAATGGCATTGTTCGGCTCAATCCCTTTTATTGTTTACGGCGCAATTCCAAGTTTTACTGATGCTTTTTTTGAATCAATGTCCGGTTTTACAACAACCGGTTCGACTATTCTTAAGGATATTGAAGCTGTTCCCGCAGGATTGCTCTTTTGGAGAAGTTTAACCCAATGGCTTGGTGGAATGGGAATAATTGTTTTATCACTTGCAATCCTGCCAATACTTGGTATTGGTGGAATGCAGTTATTTACAGCAGAAGTACCCGGAATCACAAAAGATAAACTTCATCCGCGTGTAAGAGAAACTGCAAAACGGCTCTGGGGAATTTATGTAATTCTAACCTTTACTGAAGTATTACTTCTACTTGTAGGAGGTATGAATTTATTTGATGCGATAAATCATTCATTTACAACTATGGCAACTGGAGGATTTTCAACAAAGAACGCAAGCACCGCTCATTTTACATCACCTTTTATACAATATGTGTTTATTCTGTTTATGTTTTTTGCAGGAATGAATTTTACTATTCATTACCTCGCTATTCACAGAAAATTTTCATTTTTCAAGGATAATTCGGAATTTAAATTTTATGCCTCATTTATTGGCATTGCAGCTGTACTTATTACAGTTTAGTTCATCTTCCTTATGTTAATTTTCAATGGACTGAATCAATCCAGCAATCTCTTTTTCATGTAACTTCACTTGTAACAACAACTGGCTATGTTTCTTCCGATTACGAATTTTGGGCACCGTTTTCGCGTATGATATTTTTTGTTTTGCTGTTTATGGGTGGATGCGCAGGTTCAACAGGAGGAGGAATTAAATTTGCAAGACATTATTTATTATTTAAAAATAGCTTTGTAGAGTTAAAAAGACTGTTGCATCCGCGAGCAATAATTCCAGTAAGGTTTAATGGTAAATCAGTTGGCTCAGATATAATATCGAACGTGCAGGCCTTTTTTATTTTTTATATTGGTATTACGGTTATCGGTTCAATTATTCTTTCAATGTTTGGTATTGATTTTATTACAGCCGCTGGAGCAGTAGCAACCTGCATAGGAAATGTTGGGCCGGGAATCGGTGCAGTAGGACCTGTAAATAATTTTGCAAGTCTTCCTGATGCTGCCAAATGGCTTCTAAGCTTTTTTATGCTGCTTGGCAGATTGGAACTGTTCACCGTATTAATAATATTCTCCTCATCTTATTGGAAATCGTAGTAATTTGGCTTAAAAACAAGCTTTTTATTCGCATTACTTTTCTTCAAAACCCTGATTAAACAAAAAGTAGTTAAATTAATTTCAATTTTACCAGGATGTGGAATGCCGCACAAGTTTATTTAGGCACAAATATGCAGAGAAAATAACAACTTAAAGTGTTATATTTGCAATCCTTATGGAAATTGTAAAGTTAAATAACAAGGCCCTTCTAAAGAAATATAAGAACCCCGCATATTTTTTTAACAGAGATTTAAGCTGGGTTGAATTTAACCGGCGAGTGCTGGAAGAAGCACTAAATCCTGATTTACCATTACTTGAAAAAGTAAAATTTGTATCAATTTTTTCTTCAAACTTAGATGAATTTTACATGATTAGAGTTTCAGGTTTGAAAGAACAGATTGCTGCAAATATACTTGAACCAACAATTGATGGATTAACACCCCTTGAGCAGGTTAGACGAATAGAAAAAATCCTTAAACCAATGATGGATCAACTTTTTGAATTGTGGAATGATAATATTGTCCCAGCTCTTAAAGAAAATAATATACATATTTTACGCTTCCAGGAATTTTCAGATGAAGAAAGAGAAAAACTAAAAGAATATTTTAAAAAAGAAATTTATCCTGTTCTGACACCACTTGCTTTTGATCCGGGAAGACCTTTCCCTTACATCTCTAACTTAAGTTTAAGTCTAGCAGTATTAGTGCGTAAGCCAAATGGTGAATCTCATTTTGCTAGGGTTAAAGTCCCAAGTATTTTACCACGCTTGCTACAAGTTGATCAAATAATTAGTCCGGGGAGAGCAACAAATACAAATGGTGCCTTTTGTGCGAAGTTCGTTTTGCTTGAAGGACTTATTAGAGCAAATGTACAATTACTATTTCCAGGTATGGAGGTTGTAGAAGCTCATCGCTTTAGAATAACCCGCGATACAGATATAGAACTTCAAGAGGATGAAGCAGATGATCTTTTAAGCGTGATTGAAGAAAACTTAAGACAAAGAAGATTTGGAAAAGTTGTGCGCCTGGAAGTTTCAAGCAGAATGCCTGAATTTATGATGGAAACCTTAATTGAAAATTTCCAGATTACTAAAGATGATATTTTTATTACCAGCGGACCTATTGGGTTGAGCAGTATGATGCAATTGTATAATATTCCTCTGCATCAACTCAAGGAAAAACCATTTTATCCTGTTCTTCCCAAAACATTTGAGGAAGAGGAAGATATTTTTACAATTATAAAACAAAAAGATGTAATACTTCATCATCCGTACCATTCATTTGCTCCTGTTGCTGAATTTGTTAAACAGGCATCGAAAGACCCCGATGTACTTGCAATAAAGCAAACTCTTTACCGTGTCGGGGGAGATTCGCCAATTGTAAAATCTTTGATTGAAGCTGCTTTAAGAGGTAAACAAGTTGCAGTTCTTGTAGAATTAAAAGCAAGATTTGATGAGGAAAATAATATTTTCTGGGCGCGTGAATTAGAGAAAGCTGGTGTACATGTTGTTTATGGGCTTGTAGGATTAAAAACTCATGCAAAAGTTACACTTGTTGTACGCAAAGAGTTTGATGGTGTAAAACGTTATGTGCATATGGCTACCGGAAATTATAATGCTACAACTGTAAAGCTCTATACTGATCTTGGATTATTTACCTGCGATGAAGAAATTTGCGCGGATGCATCAGATATTTTCAACTATCTTACCGGTTACTCAAAGCAAACCGATTTTAAGAAAATAATTGCAGCTCCCATTAATATGAGGGAAAAAATAGTTGATAAAATATTTAGAGAAATTGAAAATGTTAAAAACGGAAAAGAAGGGAAAATAATCTGGAAATTAAATTCGCTTGTTGATCCTGTAATTATTGCAGCGCTTTACGAAGCATCGAATGCAGGTGTAAATATAGCATTAATAATACGTGGCATCTGCTGCCTTGTTCCAGGTATTAAAGATTTAAGCGAGAACATAATAGTTAGAAGCATTGTTGGAAGATATCTTGAGCACAGTAGATTATTATACTTTTATAATTCAGGTGAAGATGAACTCTACCTCAGCAGCGCAGATATGATGCAAAGGAACTTAGACCGGAGGGTTGAAATCTGTTTCCCGATCGAAAATTCGAAACTTAAAGCAGATCTGATGAAGACTTTGATTAAAGTTTCACTAAAAGATAATGTAAAAGCCAGGCAGCTATTACCTGATATGAGTTATCAGCCTGTTTTAATACAGGATGGAGCTAAACTCATTAACAGCCAGGAATGGTTTATGAAACAATCCGTAAAAGCAGCAGGTGAACTGGTAAAACAAAAATCAAATTAAATATTAAAAAATTAAATATAATCTTACACTAAATTACAAACATACATATGAGCGATATAACAAAAACTGATATACTGAATACACTAAAAAATATTTCAAATCCTGGTATTGATACCGCTTCACTAACTCTGAATTCAATTAAAAAAATGGAAGTTGAAAACAGTAAACTTATTTTAGATTTAGCACTTCCACTTCCATCACTTGATGTTAACACAACTGAAAAGTTAATTATAGATCAATTGAAGCGTGAACACGAATCTATTAGAGAAATTGATCTAAACGTATTATTAAAATCTCCAAAAACTTCTGCACCGCCTGCGGAAATGAAAGAACCATTGCTTAAAGGAGTTAAAAATACAATTGCAATTGCAAGTGGTAAGGGTGGTGTTGGTAAGAGTACTGTAGCAGTAAATCTTGCTCTTGCTCTTGCTAAAGATGGAGCAAAGGTTGGTTTGATTGATGCTGATATTTATGGACCTAGCATTCCGTTAATGCTTGGCACCACTGATAAACCACAAATTAAGCAGGTAGGTGAGGCTGTAAAGTTAATTCCAATCGAAGTTTTTGGAATTAAAATGATATCCATTGGCGTACTTGTTGATGATAACGCACCGGTAATCTGGCGAGGTCCAATGGCCAGTGGCGCTATAAAACAGTTTATGACCGATGTTGATTGGGGTAATCTTGATTATCTTGTTTTTGATCTTCCACCCGGCACCGGTGATATACAACTCACATTAGTTCAAACAATTCCTTTAACAGGAGCTGTTATAGTCACAACACCGCAAGAAGTTTCATTAATTGATGCACGCAAAGCACTTAAAATGTTTGAGCGTGTTAATGTACCAGTATTGGGTATAATTGAAAATATGAGCTATTTTATTGCACCGGATACAGGCAACCGTTATGATATATTCGGAACGGGTGGGGGGGAAAAAACTGCTAAAGAGTTAAGTGTATCTTTTCTTGGAGGAATTCCAATTGATCCAAGAATAAGAGAAGGAAGTGATATTGGGAAACCAATTGTTTCAACATTGCCTGATTCTGATAATTCAATAATTATACAGAATATATCCAAGAATTTAAATGAACAGATAAGCATAAGGAATACCGCTTCTTCCGGTAAAGTGGAAATAATACTTAATGATGAAGATTAACTTGCATAATACTTTCCATAGAACGATATTTGAATAAATAAGATTTGGGAATCTGTTATGGAAGAGGAGATCAGAAAAGCACTTGAATCAATAAGACCTTTTTTGCAGGCAGATGATGGTGATGTAGAGTTTGTAGAAGTTAGTAATGATGGGATTGTTAAAGTTAAGCTAACAGGAGATTGCGAGAATTGTCCTATGGCTGGAATGACTTTGAGAGCTGGTATTGAAAGAGCACTGCTTAAGCAAGTACCTGCAATAAAAAGGATTGAGGCAGTTTCCTGACCACCTTACAATTTAATATAATGAATGCCGGATAATAACTACAAAAAATTTGTTAAACCCATCCTTTGGGTTGCTGGTATTATTATTTCATCTTACCTGTTATACCTGCTTTCGGATATAATCATCATTATATCTGTCTCGATACTTTTATCATTTATTTTTGCACCAATTGTTGCTGGCTTTGAATCAAAAGGATTTAACAGGTTAAGCTCTACATTAATTACTTTTGCATTACTTGGTTTTTTAATGTACCTCGGCTTATCAGTTGTTATTCCTAAATTTACTGCTCAGTGGGAACAGCTTTATAAAGCACTGGAGGGTTATAAATTTGCAGATGAGTTAGCGTCAATTGAAGCAGCGATCAGAGGTTATTTCCCCCTCATTGAAGCAGGCAGTATTTCTCAGAAGATACAAGAATTTTTCACTTCACAATTATCAAATACCTTTAACAGTCTTACATCACTTTTATCAGGTATAGTTTCAGTAGTTGCCATTCTTGTAATCGTTCCATTTATAACTTTCTTTTTCCTAAAGGATAGTAAAAGAATTCTTCAGGGTATTCTTCACATTATGCCAAATAAATATTTTGAAATGTCTTATTGGATTCTTAAAAAAGTGAGTATGCAGTTAGGTCTTTTTGTTCGCGCATGGATTTTTGATGCAACGTTTGTTGGCGTTTTAATTGGTTTTGGTTTTTATTTTATAGGGTTGCAAAATGCTTTACCATTAGGTGTAATTGCAGGATTGGGTCATCTTATCCCATACTTTGGTCCAATTATCGGCGGAATTCCTGCTATTATTATTTCGATAGTTCAATATGGCGATCTTTCACAAATTCCCGCAATTACATTTATTGTTTTGCTTACTTATACTCTGGATAACGGATTTGTGCAACCGTATGTTTTTGGTAAGAGTGTAGATATGCACCCGATTGCTATAATCTTACTAATTATAAGCGGAGGGACATTATTCGGATTAATAGGTATGCTGCTTGTTGTACCTGTTGCAACTGTAATAAAAACTTTTGCAAAGGAAATATACTTTGCAACCAAAAACTACAGGATTGCAAGAGTGTGAATATTTAAGCCTCGATCATTTTACTCACCCGTTATTTCACTTTCCTCAAAAATGGGTTTGATTTTTTCTAAATTTATCCCTTGTAATCCCTGCGGAAAACGAGAAAACTTATTTACATTCTGCCAATAGTTTTCATCAGGAAATTCTGATTCATATATATCTCTATATGATTCTCCCGAAGCTACGGAAGTTCCACCGATAAGCCATAAAGGCATTGTTAATATAAGATATACCCCATTTGAAATTGTTGCCAGTGAACCAAGGGCTACCCATGTACCATAACTCTCTGTACTTTTTTGATCTAGCTCCAAAAAACTGTTTGATATTTTGCTTTTTGATACAACATACAAGGAATCATAAAGCATATAAACATTTTCATCATCCATAGCTATAAATTCTCCACTAAACTGGTACCATTCATTTCCAGGAACCGCAAGAGTATCATAAGTAACAATGGTTATCCATCCTCCGTTTAGGTTACCAGGTATATCCTCTGTATCTGGCAGCCAATCATGAGGCGCATAAGATGTTGCACAGGCTGTAAGTAATAATGAAGTAATTATAACTGCAAAGAAAAATTTATTATGGGTAAACATATTTACTACTCCAAAAAGTTTGTTCCATTTCGGCTTCTACTTTTTTAAATTGTGGTGCAAGTGATTTATAATACTCATCAGGATTTAAGAGCATCTGGTAAACTTTTGCTGGATCTTCTTCTACAAGCCATTCGTTTCTCATCCACTCAAGATAATAACCCTGGCTTTCCATAAACAGTTCATATTCTGTATAATTTTCAGGGAGTTTATAGTTAAGAAAATATTGATCTCCCGGTAAAGTGATTAAAACAGAATCAGGATTAGTTAACAGTTCAACTATCCTACTTGAGTTCACTTTTTCAGGAAAAGAACTGGTTGGCTCTAAAACCAGTGGATCAATTCTATCTCCCAATTCAGCTAATGCTGTATAATCTATTCTCCATAATCCCTTCGTCATCCGTAATCTTATTTCTAATTGATTATTATTTAATTCTCGCTGTTCACTAAAATTTAAATTCTTAAAAGGAAGAATTTTTATATCAGTAGCAATCGGTCCTGTTTCTCCAACATCACCTGCTTTTTCCCATTCCCCGCTATTATTTTTTATTAAAACTTCTATTGTACCAAGTACAGGATTTGTACCACCAACTATTTTACTGTAGACTGAACTGTTCCTTTCCAGCTCTGCCATCCAATCACTTGCAGAGCTACCCATGTAAGCCAAAGTCTGATATAGAAGAAATGTTGTTAGTAAGGTTTGCCTTGATGCAATTACCAATCCTAATTGGTCTGAAGATACATTGTTAAAAGTAAGATCTATTATTTCTTTCTCTGCAAGATTTGTAGAATCTGTAGCACTAAATCTTTCATTTCCATCAAATGTGCAAAGCATTTCTGAGCAATCTCCTTCCGCTGTAATAACACTGCTTGCTTCAAATATATTTTTAGTTTGGTAAAACTCACCTTCAGGTGAAGAAAAAACTCTTCCCCCTTCTAACTTAGGTAAAGCTAAAATGTTTGCAGATCGAATAACATGTGTTTCGTAAGCTTCATTGCGTAGTTGTATTTCAAAATTTTCCGAAAGAGGTTTTACCCTGTATAAAGCATCAACATCTCTTTCTTCTAAACAAGGTAAAATACTTGCAGAAAATCCCTCAGATTGAACGATATAATCATCTCCATCATAAGCATAAAAAGTTGGACAGGAGCCAAAACAAGCTTTTGGATTTGTAATACAAACAATGGTAAAAATACCTGTTATAACTGTGAGAGCAATCAACACACCGGAAGCTCCACTATCATTAATTTTGTTGGTTTCTGCAAGTACAATTTGATTTAAAGGTATATTAAAATCGCCTTCGCTTAAAGTTTCCCTGTTTGAATCTAAATGCTTTCCGTTACCCACAATACTTTCATCCTCACTCATTTCCCATTTTGAGAAAACATACAGATCTCCGTTTTCCATATGAAGTTTTAAAAATGGATCAACCATCACACCTTGTTTATCAACAAATTTGTCTGAAGGTATTATTACTCTTTCAATTCGTGATTGTGTACCACAACTTGAAGTAAATATTAAGGCGGCTGATATAAAAAGAATAAAAATTCTTGAACAGGTTTCAAAGTAAAAATGATATAATGATTTCATGACTCACACCATACTAATATTTATAATAAAAATGATGTTCCGAATTTTACCGCTAAAACTGAAGTAGTTAATGTAACTTTGTATGGATCAGAATATGGATTGTTATATGATTCAGTATGACTAATATTTTTATAGTTTAATTCTAATCTATAAGCAAATGTTAAAGATTGTTGAATTTTTATACCAATACAAGCATTTATTAAATTTGCTTTAAGTGAACCAAAAAGTCCCTCAGAATCTTCATCATAATAGTTGTTTCCAATACCATTAAAACTTGTTTTGCCATAACCCACTGTTAAAAAAGGATGAATATTTTTACCGGATATAGTAAACGTATATGAAGTATTAGCAACTAAAGACATAGTAGTTTCACCCAGAAATCTAAATGCTAATTCCGGTTCAATGGAAAGCCCATCAACAATAAAAAATCCTATAGAAAGCAGAGATTCCGAGTAAAATTCATTTTCACCGCTCTCGTTGTAGTAACCATATCCTGAATTTGATTTAAATGTTGTTTTACCCATTCCAGTGGATAGTGAGGTTACAATTTCCCAATCAAATTGTTTAAAGTGCTCCACATCTTTAAGGTTTTGAACTTGTGCGATGATAGAGCAGCTAAAAACCAATATAGTGATTACAAATTGTGTCTTTTTCATAACATTCTCCTTTATTTCCTGGTTCAATAATAATTTGAAGTAGAATGATAGTTGTCATGAACATGTCATGAAATTGTAAAAATCTTGTCAATATGGTTTTTAATCAGCATCGCTGAGGGAAGCACAATAACTTGGATAAGATTAAGAGAACCGCAAACTCATACGTTTCTCCCGAGGGGAAATGAATAAAACTTAATATGAAGATGATAGATTTATTTGTTACAAGCAAGTAATTTTTGCTCTAGAGCAATAACACTAAACTTCTTTAGTTAGTTTCTCAATAACATTAAGAGGTTTAATTCCATCAGCTTCTGCGCTAAAATTAGTAATAATACGATGACGTAATACCGGAAGCATTGCTCTCTTTACATCATCAATATCCGGTGTAAATCTTCCTTCAATTACTGCTTTCGTTTTTGCAGCAAGAATCATATACTGCGACGCACGAGGTCCTGCGCCCCAGGTTATCCAATCTTTAATAAATTGTGGTGAGTTTCCATTTGAAGGACGGGTCATATTGGAAACTTTAACCGCAAATTCAATAACATTTTCTGCAACGGGAACTTTTCTTACAAGCTCCTGAAAATTAATAATTTCGGTCTGCATATAAAACTTTTTTAAGATCAGCTTTATACTGGCTAGTAGTAGTTTCAACGATATTTATTTCATCTTTTATTGATGGATAATCCAGCCAAAGATTAAACATAAATCTATCTAACTGCGCTTCTGGTAAAGGATAAGTTCCTTCCTGCTCAATAGGATTTTGAGTTGCTAGAACAAAAAATGGTTCAGGTAATTGATACGTAGTTCCTGCAGCAGTAACTCTATGTTCCTGCATTGCTTCCAGCAAAGCTGCCTGCGTTTTAGGAGGGGTTCTGTTAATTTCATCTGCAAGTATTATGTTTGCAAAAATAGGACCCGAAATAAATTTAAAATCTCTTTTTTTGGTAAGTTGGTCTTCTTCAATAATTTCTGTTCCGGTAATATCACTTGGCATTAAATCTGGTGTAAACTGTATGCGGCTGAATTTCAGATCCATTACTTCCGAAACTGTTTTTATAAGAAGAGTTTTTGCCAAACCAGGAACACCAACCAGCAAACAATGCCCTCGTGCTAATAGTGAGATTAATAAGTTGATCAATTATATCTTCCTGCCCAATAATTACTTTTGCAATTTCAGATTTAACCTGTTTTATTTTTTCAGAAAGCTCATCAACCAATTCTACATCCTGCTTGCTTTTGTGTATTTCGTTCAAACTCAAATTCCTTTTCATAATGTAAATCTAAATTCTAATTTCCCAGTAAATTGTGTCTTTCAATTTTGAAATCCATTCTTCATATTCTTTTTGTTTTTTCATCTCCTCAGCTAAACGTTTTATTTCAGAATAATCTTCATCAATACTTGCAGGATGCTGCGGAATGCGGGATTCAAGATAAACAATATGATAACCGTAAGTACCGGGTGCATATTCTAATCTGCGTGGGAAACTTATTTCGCCTTGTTTTAGTTTGGAAACAACATCAAGTAAATGTTTGTCCAACTGATTTATATAGTAAGTTCCGAGTTCGCCGCCAAACACTGCAGTTTCTTTATCTTCACTGTAAGTTTTTGCTAGTGTTTTAAAATTTTTTCCATCATTTATAATGCTGTCTCTTAAATCAGTTAGAAATTGAATTGTTTCTAAATCAGCATCTTCATCAGCTTTAATTTTAATTAGAATATGTCTTGTATGTATTGATTCTCCTCTTCTTTCAATTAGTTGAATTATATGAAAACCAACCGGTGATTCAACAACTTCAGAAAGTTCACCTCGTTCTAAAGCAAATGCAGCCGCTTCAAATTCAGGATAGAAAACACCTCTTTGCACAAATCCTAAATCACCACCCTGAACAGCACTGCCCGGATCTTCGGAATATTGTTTTGCTAAAGCCTCAAAATCTGCACCGGCTTTTATTGAATCTAATAAAGCCTGTGCTAAATCTTTTGATTTTTTTTTTATTCTATCAGTAGCTTTTGGATTTCTGAAGATGTGATAGATTTTTAGTTTTTCGGGTATCATTCCCAGGCTATCTTTATAAGTTTCAAAAAACTCTGTTATTTCTCTGCGACTGGCTTCCATAAATGCAAAGTTTTTTTCACGTAATCTTTGCACCATCAGGTTTTTGCGAACATCATCTTTTAATTCACGCTTAATTTTATCAATGCTCATTCCGTACATTTGCTCAATATTTGCCAATGAACCATACTGCTGCTGAAAAACTTTTATCTGATAATCAATTTGCTGGGTTATTTCTTCTTCAGTAACTTCAATCGAATCGAGTTCTGCTTGAGCATAAACAAGCTTTTCATCAATCATTGATTTTAAGATTTGTTGTTTTAATTCTGCTGAATTCGGATCAAGACCTCTTTGGCTGGCAAATAAAGATGTTTGAAAATCCAGTTCACTTTGTAAAATTATTTCATTATCAACCACAGCAACAATTTTATCAAGGACTTCCTGAGATAACGCCGCAGCGCCGATAAACACTATAAAAAAGATTATTTTAATTTTCATCAACTACCTAATTTTTTATTTCAATTTCATTATTTGAATAAAGTTCATCAATATATTTATCTATTAGTTGCTTCTTTTTGAAAGCCAGAAATCTCTTTTCCACAATATCTTTTATGTCTTCAAAAGGAGGAACAGAGCCTTTAGAAAATTTATTTAAAACCTGTGCAACTGAATGATATCCAGCATCATCCGAAATAACAATGCTAATTTCGAGTGGGTAAAGACCGCTTACAACTCTGGAAAGTTTTTGCGGATAAATATTCTGCTCACTTAAGATTACCTTGCTTGATATTCTAACAGTATTTTTATCTTTTGAATATTTATTAACGGCTTTATCCCAACCATTGCTAAGAATTAAAGATCTGAATTGAACAGCACTAACCTGCTTATTAAATGTTCCAATATTAAGTTTGAATGAATTGCTGGCAAAACTGAATTCACTTTTATAAAGATTGAAAAAATCTTCAACTTCATTAGTTTCATAACTGAGTTCAGAATTTAATGAAATGCTTTTAAGCAGGAGTGAGCCGGCTAATTCTTTTTTAGATTTTTTAATAATTATTTTAAATTCTTCATCATCAACAATCCCCTCTTTAATTGCTTCCTGATATAAAAGTTCCTTTGTTATCCAGTTTCTGATGACTTCAGCTTTTGATGAATCATTTATATTTGGCGAACCGGAAATTTCCAGAAAATCGCTGCCGGATAAATAGGAATCATTTACCCGGGCAACGTAATCTATTTCTTTTGTTTTTTCCTGGCATCCTGCAATTACAATTACAACAAAGAAAATGGGTAATATTATTTTATTGATTTCTTTTAAATGCCTTTTCCAGCTGATCATAAAATATAACTGGATTGTATCTGTTATTTAAACTGTTAATATATTCCTTTTCAAGCCGCTTGCTTTCCAATTCCTGGTATTCACCGGAAACTTCAGCTTTAGCTTCCGGAAAAGTTTTTATACCTGCAGGTTTTCTTTCATTAAGTTTAAATATTGAATATCCACCTGAAAACAGAACTGGCTGCGAATAGCTTCCAACAATTTCAATCTTATTTGCTTCTTTTGAAAAATCAGAAAAATCAACTTCCTGCAATTCATATAAACCTGCAGTTTCCTTCTTACCAGGTCTTTCTGTGTAAAGATTTGCAAGTGAATCGAAAGATAGCACCTTCCTGCAGCATTGCATAATAACTGTTTATAAGTGAATCACTTAAGGAATAAATTTCACTAAAACTTATTCTTTCGGGCCGTGTATATTTTTCTTTATTTTCTTCCCAGTAATTATAAATGCTGGCACTATCAATATTTAACTTTATTCCAAACTTCGTCTTCCTGCAGTTTGAAAATATATATTCCATCTCTGTAATCATTCATCAACGAAGCAAATTCAGGATTTACTTTATCAAGGTTCAATGCTTCTTCTTCTTTAAGAAGATCTTCGCTCGTTTTGTTTATTGCAGTGACAACTTCATCACGATTAAACATAGGTTTGCCGGCAAACGATCCACCGCTGTTTGCTCTGAATATAAATTCACCTGCTGTAACAGATTTATTCTGCTAAGGTGAAAAGACCTTCATTTTTAACTTCATCAAGATTAGGATATTCCATTCCAAATCTTACTGAATCACTTTTTTCGATAATTAAATCAACCGTTGCATCTTTAAATGTGTAATTATATTTAACTCTTAGTGAATCAATAAGCTCATCATATTCAACCTGGTAAAGTTGTTTTTCATATAATTTTTTAAGACTTCTCACGTTCTTCATCAAAACTTGGATAATCCATTTTATCGGTAAGCTTAATAATGTGATAACCAAAATTAGTTTGTACTGGATCTGAAATTTCACCCACTTCAAGATTAAAAGCTGCTTCATCAAATTCTTTAACCATCATTCTTCTTTCAAAAAATCCAAGATCGCCGCCTTTGTTTTTAGTTCCAGTATCATCGGAATATTTTACAACAAGTGAGTCAAAAGATACACCTGCTTTAAGTTCAGCAACAACAGAATCTACTGTAGCCAATGCAGCTGCAGAATCCATTTGTCCTTCAGAATTAAAATAACTGATGAGAATATGGCTCGCTTTAATTTTTGGAATTCGTGCTCTTCTTTCTGTTACTTTTATAAGATGAGCACCATACCTTGTTACTACAGCTTCGGGATAAATTTCGCCTGTCATTTGTTTTATACATTGCATCTTCAAATGAAGCTGGTAGTAAGCCTGCAGTTATATAAAAAATATCACCTCCGGTAGGTGCAGAGAACTGATCTTGTGAATATTTTTTAACCATTTCCTCAAAGGAAGCACCATTTTTTATGCTATCTAAAATTACATTAGCTTTCAAGCCTGCACCCTCAAGCCCTGTTGAATCAGGTCTTATCATTAAATGGCTAACTCTTAATTCTTCTTTTCTTTTTTCATAAAGCTTTTTCAAACCCGGTTCAATTAATTGTTTTTCGATCAGGTAAGAAATTCCAACTTGCTTTTGGTAACTGATTAGTTCTTCTTCAAGCAATGTATCTGAAGTGTAACCTCTAACTTCAGCATCTCTTAATTTCATTTTAAATTTTATATAAAGATCCATAAAATCTTTATACTCCTGCAGAGTTGAATTTTCTGCATTCTCTAAACTTCCAACGTTTTTTGCATATGCATTTTCAAATTCATCGATTCCTATTTTATATTTTCCATACTCTGCCACAACACCAGATTGCCCGGAAGAGCATGCAAAAATGAATAATAAACCAAAAAATGAGATAATTGTAAGAAACCTTAGTAACATGTATTCTTTCTCCTGAAAAATAATTTGAATTGAATTAGGAATTTTATGAATTGAAAAGCTGAAAAGCAAGGGAAGTAATGCCTGACCTGATGAGTTTTCCACCAGACCAGGCAAAAAACTACTTAAGAAGTGATATTTTTAGAGTTTTATTATGTGTTCCGGCAATCATCCTGACAAGATAAACCCCACTGGCAAGGTCACTTGCATCAACAACAAATTCATTTACACCCGCATCTACATTGTCATCAAAAAGCAATTTTATTTCTCTCCCCAGCATATCATGTAAAGTTATTCTTACATCCGAATTTTGAGGAACTGAAAACCGTACATTTGTTGTAGGATTAAATGGATTTGGATAATTTCTTAAGATATAAAAATCTTCAGGTATTTCATTTTCGTTGGCTGTAGTTACCAGTGAATTTACAACTGCTAAGGTATTTATAATTCCCCATCCCATTAAGTTATCTGGATTACTACTTTGGGAAGCAGTTTGCCTGAATAGATCAAGTAGTTCCATTGGTGTTAAAGTTGGATCTACAGAAAGGATTAATGCAGATGCACCTGCAAGAATAGGGCAGCTAAAAGATGTACCGCTGCTAAACCCATAACTGGTTGTAGAAGATGTTCTGGCAACGTATACATCTGAGCCCATTGCCATTAAATCAGGTTTAATTCTTCCATCAAAAGTAGGACCCACACTACTGAAGCTTGATCTTTCACCATTACTTCTTACTGAACCGACAGCTACAACACTATCCCCATCAGCCGGTGCACCAAGAGTATTATGAGTAGGATGATAACCAGAGTTACTTGCAGAATTTACAACAAAGATTCCCCATTTTACAGCCAGATCTGCAGCAATCGTTATTCTTGCAGTGTTCCCATCCATATCTTCCCAGGTATAGCTTGTGTATGGTGGATCATAATCAAGGTATGATAGAGAAGTTGAAGTAATATCAACACCAATACTGTCTGCCCATTCAACTGCTGCAATCCAGTTATCTTCTTCAATTGGTGTTTCGCTGTTATCATCTTCGGTTCTAGCTAGTATAAAATCTGAACCAAAAGCTGGACCGATCAATTGCCCCTCTTTAAATCCACCTAAAGTAGATAGTGTTGCAGTTCCATGGGAATGACCACTTACATCAGGGTCGTTATCCACAAAATCCCACATTGCAATAATATTCATTGAACTGAAAACCTCATGACCAAGATTACTAAATCCCGCATCCATAGAGCAAATGGTAATTCCCTGCCCGGTATACCCCAAGTTATGCACATCGGGTACTTTTATCTGATCGACCTGGATAAATCCCTGTCCGTAATCATAAACATTTATTCCACCTGGTTTGTTATGGCTTAGATTTTTCGATTCATTAGTTTCTCTTAATTCTTCTTCAGATTCATAATTGGTTTTATATTTGTGAACAAGATCTAATTCTTTAACGTAAGCAAGATTGGAAATGTTCTGAATTTCTTCCTTTGTTGCCCAGCCGCTGACACCGTTAAGCCATTTTGTTCTGTGCTTAACTTTAAAACCAGCATTTTGCAATTGAGTAACATAACTTTCATTAACCGGAAGATCAGTAACGCTTATAAGTGAGTTTGCATCCAAAACTTTAGAGCGGCGCTGCAAAGATTTTTCACTTACAACAGTTGTTGGATTATTAAAATATCCATCAAGATTATTTCCTTTATCTGTAAAGAAAACCCAGATATGCAATTCTTCATTTTCGCCAACGCATTTTAACAGTATATTCCAATCCCTTTGTGATTTTTTCTATAGGATTTTGAGAAAAAGCGGTTGCTGAAATCAGCAGAACAAAAACTATCAATAATTTCTTCATCATTATTCCTTATTTATTATTTGATTCATTTATTTTCATTTTACGCGGGTTCCGATAGATACAGAATTATCAACTGTAACAACCTGCAAATCTCCATTCTCTTTTTCAACAGCCAATATCATACCACGCGATTCAACTCCCATTATCTTTGCAGGTTGTAAATTTGCAACTATTACAACTTTTTTACCTATCAAATCTTCCGGGTTATTACTTTCTGCAACACCTGCAACAAGTTGTCTTTCTTCATTTTCCAGTTTAACTTTTAGTTTTAACAACTTTTTACTTTTCTCAACTTTCTCAGCGTTAATAATTTCAGCGACTTTAAGCTGGGTTTTCATAAATTCATCATAACTTATAAGATTCTGCGAATCGCTTTTCGATTCACTACCACCAAGTTTTTCTACCTGTTCTTCAATCATTTTATCCTCAATTTGCGGAAATAAGATTTCAGCATTGTTTAATTTATGTTCTGCAGGAAGATTTTCATTACCGCATTTTAGCCATTCAGTTTTTTCAGAGTTAAGCATTTTAAATATTTTTTCAGATGAAAATGGAACGATCGGTTCAAATAATTCTGCTAAAGTGTAAATGGTTTGTAAACAAATATTTATTGTGGTTGCGCATTTTTCTTTATCTGATTTTATAGTTTTCCATGGCTCGCAATCGTTAAAATATTTATTTCCTGCACGTGCAAGATTCATAACTTCATTTGTTCCATCTTTTAACTTAAATCGTTCAAAATAACCGGCGATTTTCTGCGGATATTCTGAGAGAGTTTTAATCATCTCCTTATCCATTACACTTAGCTTACTCTTTGCAGGAACTTTACCTTCAAAATGTTTGTGTGCAAATGTAAATGTGCGGTTAACAAAATTTCCTAATATTGCTGCAAGCTCGCTGTTATTTTTTGCCTGGAATTCCTTCCATTGAAAATCTGTATCACGGTTTTCCGGTAAGTTTGCTGCAAGTGTATAGCGCAGTGGATCAGTAGGAAATATTTTTAAAAAATCAATTGCATCAATTCCCCAATTTCTGCTTTTAGAAAACTTCTTTCCTTCAAAATTTAAAAACTCGTTTGCGGGTACGTTTTGCGGTAAACAATATTTTTCTTTATCGCCATTATTCCAAGCTTGCAGCATTGCAGGAAAAACTATACAATGAAAAACAACATTATCCTTTCCTATAAAAGCAATATATTTTGTTTTTTCATCGTGCCAGTATTCTTTCCAGAGGTCTGGCTTGCCAATTTTTTGCGAGTATTCTTTTGTTGAAGAGATGTAACCCAGAACAGCTTCAAACCAGACATAAAGAACTTTCCCATCAGCATTCTCCATGGGAACTTTAACACCCCAGTCTAAATCACGGGTAACTGCTCTATCCTTTAATCCATCCTTAAACCAGCTACGACAATATTGCAGGACATTTTCTTTCCAGCCGTATTTTCCGTTCATCTCATCAATATATTTTTCAAGTTTAGGTTGAAAATCACCAAGAGGAAAATAAAAATGCGAGGTTTCTTTGAATACCGGTTCTTCGCCGCTTATCTTGCTTTTAGGATTTTTAAGTTCTTTTGGTTCATATAAGGCACCACAGTTTTCACACTCATCGCTGCGAGCTTCTTCAAAACCACAATTAGGACATGTACCTTCAACATATCTATCGGGTAAAAATCTTTTTTTCTTTTCATCATAAAACTGGAGAGTTTTTTTCTCCTTTAAAATTCCCTGGTTATAAAATTCTGTAAAGAATTCCTGTGCAGTTTTATGATGAAGCGGCAAGCTTGTACGCGAATAATTATCAAAGCTCATTCCAAATTTTATAAACGCATCATAATTAATTTTATGGTAGCGATCAATAATTACCTGCGGTGATACTTTTTCTTTATCAGCACTGATTGTTATTGGTACACCGTGCTCATCCGAGCCGCAGATGTAGATTATATCATCACCGTTTAATCTTTTATAGCGTACATAAATATCTGCAGGAAGGTATGCGCCGCTTAAATGCCCTAAATGAAGAGGACCGTTCGCGTAAGGTAAAGCAGATGTTACAAGTATTTTTTCTTTTAGCAAATTATCTCAACAATATTTCTATATAGAAGTATTAAATATAATGATTTTAGTAAGGATTTGTTATTTAAGAATGCAGAATGTTTTATACAATTTGTATCTATGAAATCGTTTACGAAATATACATTCTGGTTTATAAAAAGAAATAAAAGTATTTTTACATTCAAAATATTCAAAAATATACGGATTAATTTGTTAACGGAGTTTGTTATATGAAAAATACCAAAAATGTAGATTTTAGTACTAAATGTGTTCATTCAGGAATTGATGAATATGAATACGGAGCAGTTGTTCCTCCAATTTACCAAACGTCAACTTTTAAATTCAAATCTGCACAGCACGGAGCCTCCTTATTTGCAGGAGAAGAAAAAGGTTACATTTACACAAGAATGGCTAATCCTACAATTGAAGCAATGGAAAATGCAATTGCAGAGTTAGAGGGCGGACACAAAGCACTTGGCTGTGCAAGCGGTATGGCAGCCATTCACACAGTTTTTGCAGGCTTGCTTTCAGCAGGTGATCATATAGTTTGCTCTGCTGCAGTTTATGGTCCTACGATCACTTTGCTGAATACAATAATGAAAAAGTTTGGTGTTGAAACCACATCTGTAGATTCAGCAGATATTGAAGCTGTTAAAAAGGCAATAAAACCAAATACAAAAATTGTTTATGTAGAAACTCCGGGCAACCCAACTCTGTGTATTTCGGATATTGAAAAGATTTCTGAAATTGCACATAAGAATAAATCAAAAGTTGTTGTCGATAATACTTTTATGAGTCCTGCTCTCCAAAATCCATTACATCTTGGAGCAGATGTTGTTCTTCACAGTTTAACAAAATCTTTAAACGGGCATGCAGATGTTGTAGGCGGAATTATTGTAGTTAAAGATGAGGAAACTTATAAGAGTTTTAGAAAAACATTAAATCAAATCGGCGGAGTGATTGATCCTTTTAATTCTTTTCTTGTTCACCGTGGATTAAAGACTCTTGCACTAAGAATGGAAAAGCAAAGCACTAATTCACAAAAAATTGCTGAGTGGCTTGAGAAGCATTCTTTAATAACGGAAATAACTTATCCCGGTTTAAAAAGTCATCCACAATTTGAATTAGGAAAGAAACAGCATAAAGCTCCCGGCGGAATGATTAAATTTGAAATTAAAGGTGGCTTGGAAGCTGGAAGAATATTAATGGATTCAGTAAGACTTTGCGTTCTTGCTGTGAGTTTAGGAGGAGTTGAAACATTAATACAGCATCCCGCAAGCATGACTCACTTTTCTATGGGTAAACAAGCAAGATTAGCAGGTGGAATTACAGATGGATTGGTTCGCCTTTCTGTTGGAATAGAAAATGCTGATGACCTGATTGCGGATTTAGGGCATGCTCTGGAAAAAGTTAAAGAAGCTAATTTGGTTGAAGAAAACATTTGAATTTTTTTCGGATATTTATTGTTTACAGTTACTGCTGCTCTACCGGTAAAAAGCTGTTACTCACCGATTTTTTCTTTTTTCATATTGCATTTTTATATAGGTTTTGATTGAAACTTTGTAAAAAGAGGAATTTAAAATGTCTGAATCAAATAACGGAATTGACAAAAGAATAGCTCTGGGTGGAGTATTAATTTTACTTGGCGGATTATTTCTGCTAAATTCACTCGATATAATAAATTTTCGCATTGGGCATGTAATTTTTTCGTGGCCTTTTGTAATGCTTGTAATCGGGTTGTTTATTCTTGTTAACACCTCAAAAAAATTAACCGGCGGAATTTTAACAGGTTTGGGAATTTTCTTTCTTGTTCCAAGAATCTATCCGCAAATTGAATATGATGGTGGAATTGTAATCCCGGTTTTACTTATTCTGTTTGGAATTTTCATCATCTTTAAAAAAAGGAAAGGTTCTGCGGAAGGAATATTAAGTGATGATTCAAAAGTTAATAAAGATAAGATTGATGATGTAGCAATTTTTGGAGGCGGCTCAAAAATAATTTCTTCTGATAGTTTTAAAGGTGGAAACATAACTGCAATATTTGGTGGCTCAGAAATTAATTTGATGAATTGCCAGCTTGCACCTGGCGATAATGTAATTGATGTGCTTACAGTTTTTGGCGGAACAACTATCATTGTACCTAAAGAATGGAATATTGTTGTAAATGTTACATCAATCCTTGGTGGTTTCTCAAATAAAAGTGTTAGGAATCCTGCAGTTGCTGTTGATCATTCAAAAACTTTACACGTAAAAGGATTAGCAATGTTTGGCGGCGGCGAAATCAAAACTTATTTGTAGTTTTGCTAAACAATGTTTACAAACCCTATACTTCAAAGTTTTAAAAACTTTAACATCTATCTGCTTTGCTGGCTAATACTTGCTCTGATAAATTTTCTGCTCCTCTACTTTGGAACTGAAATAACTGGTACTGCAGCTGTTACAGATAGTTTGGTTTATACCATTTTACTTGGCGGAATGGGTCTGAGTTTATGGTATCCTGCAAAATACATTCCTCTTGAGCAAAATAAAATTACTAAAGTTCTTTTAAGCCATACGATCGGAGCAATTCTGGCAGCAATTTTATGGATACTTATTGGAACATATTTAATGCTTAGCGTTATTGGATTTGGAGATAAGTACGAAACTTTTATTTATTCAACTTTACCTTGGCGTTTTTTAATAGGAATTCTGTTTTATGCTCTGATAACCTCTTTTTACTACATGATAATTTACTATACCGGTTTTAATGAAAGGATGATTAAAGAAGCTGAATTAAAAAATCTTGTAACTGAGGCAGAATTAAAATCATTAAAGTTTCAAATTAACCCGCATTTTATTTTTAACAGTTTAAACTCGATGAGCGCTTTAACAGAGATTGATCCGCAAAAAGCAAAAAGTATGATTCTTAAACTTGCAGATTTTCTTCGTTACATTCTTGCAACAAATGATCGTGAAAAAAATAAACTCAGCGAGGAATTGAAAAACATACGGCTATACCTCGATATTGAAAAGGTTCGATTTGAAGATAAATTTGAATTTAAAGAAGAAATTGAAACTGAATGTTTGAATGTGGACATACCAAATATGATTTTACAACCAATCTTTGAAAATGTTATTAAACATGCAGTTTATGAAACTCTTGAAAAAGTTGTTTTAACTTTAAGATGTAAAATAAAGGATGATTATTTGAAAATTTCAATTGAAAATGATTATGATGAAACTTCTACACCGCACAAAGGAACAGGTGTAGGATTAAAAAATATTTACGAAAGATTGAAACTAATCTATCACATGGATAATTTAATGGAAGTAAAAAAAGAAAAAGGCAAATTCAGCGTAACACTATTTATCCCATCGATATAAAATGAAAGAAAAAGTAACAACAATTATAGTTGATGATGAGAAATTAGCCCGCAATATTACACGGGGATATCTTGAAAAACATCTTAATATAGAGATTCTTGAAGAATGCAGTAACGGGTTTGATGCAATAAAAAAGATAAATGAACTTAAGCCGGATATGGTTTTTTTAGACATACAAATGCCAAAAATAAACGGCTTTGAAATGCTTGAACTTATTGAAAATCCACCGCTAATAATTTTTACAACTGCTTATGATCATTATGCTATAAAAGCATTTGAAGTGAACGCTGCTGATTATCTCTTAAAACCTTTTTCTGAAGAACGCTTCAATGCAGCTTTAGATAAAGCTTTTCTTCAGCTTCAGGACAAATTTCAACAAGACTCTGTTATCAAAAACATTATAGATCACAACGATAAAAAAATTGAGTTTCTGGAAAGAGTCGTAATTAAAGATGGCGCAAAAATTTCTATCGTTCCTGTAGAAAAAATAAAATGGATCGAAGCACAGGATGATTATGTAATGATAAACAGCGAACTTGGAAGATTTTTGAAACAAAAAACAATGAAGTATTTTGAAAATCATCTTAACGAAAATTCGTTTATAAGAATTCACCGTTCATATATTATTAATGTGGATTTTATTCAGCACCTGGAACAATCCGCAAAAGATTCATATCAAATTATTTTAAAGAATGGGAAACAGCTTCCGGTTAGCCGTACAGGGCTGGCAAAATTAAAAACTACACTATAACCGCAAAAATTTCCTTACTCCAAATTGTAACTCAAATATAGGTTGAATATATTTGTTTGAAGCAACCAGGAGTTCTAAAATGATTTTGGATAAAGACCTACTTTCAATTCAGGAAGCGCGGAATTTAGCTGCCAAAGCAAAAGAAGCGCAGCAGGAATATAAACACTTCAGCTCAGCAGCAGGTAGATAAAATTGTAAAAGCAATGGCAGATGCCGGTTATGACGCATCAGAAAAACTTGCAAAGATGGCTTGCGATGAAAGTGGTTTCGGTGTTTTCGAGGATAAAATTATAAAGAATCAATTCAGCACTAAAAATGTATATGAATCTGTTAAAAATCTTAAAACTGTTGGAATTATTGGTGAAGAAGCTGATGGAAAGATCTTAAAAATAGCAGCTCCAATGGGAGTTGTTTGTGCATTAATTCCTTCCACTAATCCTACTTCAACAGCAATGTTTAAGTCTATCATTTCATTAAAAAGCAGAAATGCAATCGTTGCAAGCCCTCATCCTGCAACTGCAAAATGCACCGACGAAGCTTTGAATATTTTATCTAAAGCTGCAGATAAATGCAGGAGCTCCTGCAGAATTGATTCAATGCCTTAAGGAACCAACAATCGAGGGAACAGAAGCATTGATGAAGGATAAAAATATTTCCGTTATTCTTGCAACAGGAAGCACACCTATGGTTAAAGCAGCTTACAGCGCAGGTAAACCTGCCTATGGCGTGGGACCGGGAAATGTTCCTGCTTTTATTGAACGAACTGCAGATTATAAAAAAGCTGTTGCCGATATTATTTATGGAACCACTTTTGACAACGGAACTCTCTGCTCTTCCGAGCAGGCAATGATTGTTGATCTTCCTTTAAAAGAAAAAGTTATTGAAGAAGCGAAATTTCTTGGCTGCTATTTTGTAAACGCTGAAGAAAAAGCAAAACTTGCAAAAGCAATTCAAAATAGTTTACGGATCAATCCTGAAATAGTAGGAAAACCTGCACACTTCATAGCAAACTATGCTGGTTTTTCTGTTCCGGAAAACACAAAAGTACTAATTGCAGAATGTTTTGAAGTAGGAAAGAGTGAGCCATTATCAATAGAAAAATTATCTCCTGTACTTGCATTTTACACAGCAGATGGCTGGCTGGATGGCTGCCATAAATGTATTGATCTTTTACAATTTGGTGGAATTGGGCATACAATGGTTATTCATTCAAATGATGAACCGATTATTATGAAGTTCGCTTTAGAAAAACCTGCATTTAGAATTTTGGTAAATACTCCCGCTTCAGTTGGTGCGGTTGGTTATACAACTTCACTTAAACCATCCTTTACATTAGGTCCCGGCACATGGGGCGGTTCTATAATTTCTGATAATGTTTCTGCAATTCATCTTATAAATGTTAAAAGTCTGGCATTTGAAACTAACCCTGTTAACAAAGGAAAAAGTGTTAACAAATTTGATGTTCAAAAATACAAAGGTTCTAAGGGTTGGTTTATGAAGGAGATAGAAGAACGGTTAAGAGAACGTGCAGGAAACCCACCTTTAAAAGATTCTTATCAATACATTAAAGAACCCGCAGACAAAAAAAATATCAAAGAGCCGGCTAAAGAAGTTATTTATGGTGACGGATTAACTGAAAAAGATATTCTGAAAATAATTGAAGATTTTGAAAAATAGTTTTTCTTAATCTTCTACTAAAACTTAATGGCTGAACTGCGGAAACAAATGAGAGAACTTTTGAACTACTGCTTCTGCAATTAGATAAGCTGCACCATTGTGAGTTAACAAATCTGTGTTTACAATCATATGGTATAATAGAGGGTCTTCTACATTAGCATTAAAATAAGATTTTATATACTTTTTCCTGTTCTCATCGGCTTCTTTAATATAAGCAGCAGCTTGCTTTTTATTCATATTTAACAAATCCATCATATGCTCAATACGTTTTTCAATTGAGGCAATCAACCTAACGTGAAAAGTGTTTTTAAGCTTAGCTGTAATAATATTTGATCCGCGCCCAACTATTACAACGTTCCCCATTCTTGCCAGTTGAAGTATAGTATCAGTAGTTTTATGAACAATCGTCCATTCAGAAGGTTTAAGTCCAAGCAATTCATTTATGGTTGCACTAATATGAGCGTACTTTGTTTCATACATGAATTCTTTAATTTGCTCAGGCAAATTGTGATCTTCAAGAACTTTTTCAATCAGATTTTTATCAAAGTAAGCCCATGAAACATTTTCAGGGGCTGAATATTGATCAAGAATTTCGATTAATTTACCACAAACAGGTTTTGCACCTGCACCGGTTTGCCTTGAAATTGTTATAGTTGGATAGAGATGTTTTGGTAATGGCGTTGAAACTTCTCCCTCAGTAGTGTGCGCTTCTATGTACCGTTTACATTTTTCATAAACACCGATAGCCATAATGGTTTTCCTTGTAAAATAGTTAAGGGGTATTGTAAATATATTCAGTTATACGGCTACCATTAATATAATTTTAAATTGATGAAATTCAACACCAGGATTAATTATAAAGTGTAATAGTGCAGCTATTTATTTGATAGATTAAACCAGCTTCCTAGTTTTTCAGCATCTTTCCTTTTATATGAGTTATGAAAAAACTCATTTTTGGAAAGATTATAATTATAATCATTTTCCCAAGTTTTTATGTTGTTAACCACCTTGCCAATAGCATTTGTAATATACAATAGCTCATCATTTTTCATTGTGGGGTGAATTGACATTCTTACCCAGCCGGGTTTATCGGATAAATCTCCAGTATTAATTTTATCTGTAATTGTTTTAGAACGTGAAGGATCTACATGTAACAGGTAATGCCCATATGTTCCCGCACATGAACAACCGCCTCTAACTTGAATTCCAAAGCGATCGTTAAGCAGTTTTACTATTAAATTATAATGAATGTCTTCAACATAGAATGAAATTGCACCCAATCTGTTTTTTGTATTGCCTGCGAGTATGTGCAATCCGGAAATTTTTTGTAATTCTTCAAAAGCAATCTTAACCAGTTCTTTTTCACGCAACTGCATTTTTTTAATACCCATTTCTTCCTTTAGCTTTATGCAAAGAGCAGCTCGTATTGCCTGCAAAAATGCAGGAGTCCCACCATCTTCTCTCGCTTCAATATTGGATACAAATTTATGCTGCCCCCACGGGTTTGTCCAATCAACAGTTCCTCCACCGGGATGATCGGGAATTTTATTTTTATACAATTGAGAATCAAAAATCATTATTCCCGCAGAACCTGGACCACCTAAAAATTTATGCGGTGAGAAAAATATTGCATCAAGTTTTTCTTCTGGATCTTTGGGATGCATATCAATTTTTACGTAGGGGGCAGAAGCTGCAAAATCAATAAAGCAATATCCACCATGCCTATGCATAATCTTTGCCATTTTATGATAAGGAGTGGAAATTCCGGTAACATTTGAACAAGCAGTGAATGCCCCTATTTTTAGTTTATTACTTTTGTACTTCTTTAACTTTCTTTCAAGATTTTCTACATCAACTAATCCATTTTCATCAGGATCTAACACAACCACATCTGCAATTGTCTCAAGCCATGTTGTTTGATTTGAATGATGCTCCATGTGAGTTACAAAAACAATTGGTCTTAATTTTTCAGGTAACTTCATATAATCTGATAACTGCTCGGGAACTTTTAATCCTAATAACCTTTGAAATTTGCAAATCAAACCAGTCATCCCTGAGCCAGCAGTTATAATAACATCATCTTTACCTGCATTGCAATGTTTTTTGATTATGTTCTGTGCTTCGTGATAAGCATTAGTCATCATTGTACCAGTAGTGCTGGATTCAGAATGTGTATTACCAACGAACGGTCCGAAATCACTACTTATTTTTTCTTCAATTGATTTATACAATCTTCCACTCGCTATCCAATCAGCATAAATAATTTTTTTCTTTCCATATGGCGTAGCAGCAACTTTATTAAAACCAATTGTATTTTTTCTGAAATCTGTAAAGTATTTTTCTAGTTCATTCATATAGTTATTTATTTAAATTTCTTTTATGAAAAGTGAATATAATAAATTGAGAGACTCAATTCATCATTCTAAAAAATTCTGATAAAAAATCATCTGCAATTTTATAATTTTTTCTTTATCAATTTTGTAACTTATTATTGTTTTAGGTAAAAAATAATTTATGATGAAATACATAATCGGAATAGACGGTGGTGGAACAAAAACCGAATGCGTAGTTGCAGATCTTTCAGGCAAAATTTTTCACAGTAATTTGGGGAAACCCTCAAACTTTTTAGCAATAGGAATTGATGCTGCGGTAAGAAATTTATTTAACTTAGTTGAAAGTTCTCTTTTTAAAATTGAAGCAAACTTTACAGAAATTGAAATACTTTTAATTGGTACAGCTGGCGCTGGAAGAAAAAAAGATGCAACACTTCTTGAAGATAAATTCATTGAATATGCAAACACCGAAGGGATTAATATTAATTCAGTAAAAATTGTAAGTGATGCACAAATAGCTTTAGAAGGCGCATTCAGTGGAAAACCCGGATGTATTATTATTGCAGGAACTGGATCGATTATTATTGGCAAGGATAATAAAGGTTTAATTCATCGCAGCGGAGGATTTGGTAGATTGATTGGTGATGAAGGAAGTGGTTACTCAATTGGTAAAAAAGCATTATCCCTCACTGCAAAGGAACTTGATGGATATTATAAAACAACATTAATTAGCAAACTGATTTGTACAAAATTTAAAGTTTCCTCGCTTCAGGATTTAATTTCAACCGTTTACAAAAAGGATTTTGATATTGCTTCTGTTGCAACATTGGTTTTGAAAGCTGCAAATGAAAATAATGCTACTGCAATACAAATTCTTAATGAAGAAGCAGATGAACTTTTGGTACAGTTTAGATCGTTATTAAAAAAAATGAGTATGGGAAAAACAGAGCTTGTTTTTTCAGGAAGTTTAATTTCAAATAATAATATTTATTCCGAACTGTTAAGTAAAAAGATTGCCAAAAATTTTCCATCAGTTAAAATTAAGAATCCTGATTATTCTCCAGTGGAAGGAGCAATCGCCCTGGCAAAGGATATACTAAATGCATAAAAAGGAATATCGAAATCCTTGGGCATGGTTACCTTCGCTCTATGTTGCAGAAGGATTTCCGTATGTTATAGTGATGACTGTATCTGTTATTATGTATAAACGGTTAGGCATTTCAAATACAGAAATTGCTTTATACACCAGCTGGCTATACTTACCGTGGGTAATAAAACCACTATGGAGTCCATTTGTTGATCTTATAAAAACAAAACGGGTATGGATAGTTATAAGCCAGTTACTCATTGGTGCAGGATTAGCAGGTATCGCATTTACAATTCCTGCAGCAAAATTTTTTCAATATACGCTAGCTTTTTTTTGGCTTTTAGCATTCAGTTCTGCAACACACGATATTGCCGCAGATGGTTTTTACATGCTTGGTTTAACAAAACATCACCAGGCTTTTTTTGTAGGTGTTCGTGCAACATTTTACAGGATTGCTTTTCTATCCGGACAAGGATTATTGGTAATACTTGCAGGGCAGATTGAATCAAGCAGTGGTGACATTGCTTATGCATGGATGGTAACATTTTTTATTTTAAGCGGATTGTTCATAGTATTTTTTATCTATCACTATTTCGTTCTTCCCTATCCAAATTCTGATTCTTTAAGAAATAAAATTGCTGAAGAAAATTTTTTAAAAAACTTTTTAACCACATTTACTGTATTCTTCAAGAAAAAACACATTGTAATTATTCTTGGATTTATACTTCTCTACAGGTTTGGTGAAGCACAGCTTGTAAAGATGGCATCACCATTTTTACTTGATCCAGTTAATGCAGGTGGATTAGCACTAACTACCAGCCAGGTGGGTTTTGTTTATGGAACCGTGGGAGTTATTGCACTTTCTGCAGGGGGAATTCTGGGCGGAATTGCAGCTGCAAAACATGGTCTAAAATTTTGGATTTGGTGGATGCTAGTAGCGATAAATATTCCTAATCTTGTTTATGTTTATCTTGCGTTTACACAAACTACAGACTTTTTATTGATCAACACTGCCATTGCTATAGAGCAGTTCGGTTACGGATTTGGATTTACAGCTTTT
Source organism: uncultured Ignavibacteriales bacterium (assembly GCA_963714405.1). Lineage (GTDB taxonomy): Bacteria > Bacteroidota > Ignavibacteria > Ignavibacteriales > Ignavibacteriaceae > JAZGGS01. The sequence goes on from CAVQOH010000006.1 coordinate 859,125, forward strand.
ATGCTATATCTCATTTACATTTCTGAAGGAGAATTTAAAACAGCACATTATGCAATAGCAACCGGTTTTATGGCACTTGGAATGATGCTGCCCGGTATGGCAAGCGGTTGGCTGCAGGAGTTATTAGGTTATCAGCAATTTTTTATATGGGTTTGTATATCAACTATTCCTGCATTCATAATTACAAAATTTATTTCAATTGATCCAGAATTTGGCAGAAAGAGTTCTGAATGAAAAAGTTTTCTTTAGCTATCCTTCTTTTATTATTATCGGCATTGTTTGCGGTATGTAACAGCAATACTGATAAAAACTTAATCAAGTTCAATAAAGAAAAATTTGAGATGGTAGATTCTATTATAGTAAATGCTATTAAAGAGAATGCCTTTCCCGGTGCAGTTATAATTATTTCAAAAGATGGTAACATTATTTATGAAAAAGGATTTGGGCATTTTACCTATGATGAATCTTCTACTAAAGTCAACAATAACACAATTTATGATATTGCTTCTTTAACTAAAGTTATTGCAACTACAACAGCAGCGATGATTTGTTTAGATAGAAGTTTATTTAAACTTGATGATCCTGTTTATAAATACATCCCTGAGTTTGTCAAAAACGGGAAAGAACAGATTACAATAAAAAATTTACTGCTGCATAACAGCGGTTTACCTGCTTGGAAAAAATTTTACAATCAAAATCTTGATGCAGATTCCATAATACAAAATATTTATGCTGTAACTCCTGAATTTAAAGCAAATACAAAAACAGTTTACTCAGATTTAGGTTTTATTGTACTTGGTAAAATTATTGAAAGCGTTACTAGTAAAAGTCTGAATGGTTTTTGTAATGATGAGATATTTAATACATTGGAAATGAAAAACACTTACTTCAATCCACCTGATTCTGTTAAATTAAGAATTCCGCCAACAGAAATTGATAACTATTGGCGAAATAAGTTAATAAAAGGTGAAGTGCATGATGAAACTTCTGCACTTTTAGGTGGGGTTGCAGGTCATGCAGGTTTATTTTCTACTGCAAAGGATTTAAGTATATTATGCCAGATGCTTTTGGATGATGGAAAGATTAATGGCAAACCATTTATTAAGCAGGAAACTATTAAATTATTTACAGAAAGATATTCAACTGAAAGTACGCGTGCACTGGGATGGGATACCAGATCAGAAATAAAATCTTCTGCAGGAATTAAATTTAATAAAACATCTTTTGGGCACACAGGATTTACAGGTACATCCATCTGGATTGATCCGGAAAGAAAGTTATTTGTAGTATTTTTAACAAACAGGGTTTATCCAACAAGGGATAATAGAAAAATATCCGCGGTAAGACCAAAATTGCACGATGCTGTTATAGATGCAATTGATTGAGGGACAGGACCTTATACAAACCAATGATTTTAATTTAACTTAACCGAATGGCTGCAAAAAAAATAGCAAATAGTGTTTTTATTGGAATGATTTTATTCCTGATAATATTATTGTTCCCATCGCAAACAACTTCATCTGATAATATCAACTTCAGTGATAATAAGTACCCATCTGTTTTTAATCTTACTGAAAAAGATAAAGGATGGATTGAAAGTAAAATAAATGAAATGACTTTGTATGAAAAGTGCGCACAATTGATTATGCCTGCAGTTTACAGAAATGATTTGGAACCAGGTTCGAGTGGTTACAATAAGATAATCTCACTAGTAAAAGAAAAAAAAGTTGGCGGATTAATTCTATATCAAGGTGCATTAGTTGAGCAGGCAAAGTTTATAAACGATGTGCAAAAAATATCAGATATACCATTGTTAATTGCATCGGATTTTGAAAGAGGATTAGGTACAAGAATTGATGATGCAACAGAATTTCCACACGCAATGGCAGTTGGTTCTGCTAATGATGTAGCTTATGCATTTGAAATGGGTAAAGCAATTTCAATAGAAAGCAGGTTGATTGGCGTTCATTGGAATTTTGCACCAGTAGCTGATATTAACAATAATCCTCTTAATCCTATTATAAACATAAGAGCTTTTTCTGAGAACAAGTATGAAGTTGCAGACTATGTGGAAGCATTTATTGAAGGGGCAAAAGAAGAAAGAACTTTAACAACTGTTAAACACTTTCCGGGTCATGGAAATACTACAATTGATTCACATCTGGATCTTCCGAAAATAAATGGCAGCAAAGATTTTTTAATTAAAAATGAGCTGTATCCTTTTATAAAAGCAATTGACTCAAAGGTTCATTCAGTAATGTTAGGTCACCTTAATGTTCCTTCTCTGGAAGCTATAAAAGGCATTCCCTCATCTCTTTCAGAATCAATAGTTAATCATCTTCTTAAACGGGAGCTGGGATTTGATGGTTTGATCATTACTGACGCGATGATAATGGAAGCTATTACAAAAGATTACTCAACTGAAGAGGCAGCTGTACTTGCTGTAATGGCAGGTAATGATGTTATTCTTATGCCACCAGATGAAGAAACTGCTATTACTGCTTTAAATCTTGCCGTGTATTCAGGAAAGATTAGCATAGAAAGAATAAATGAAAGTGTAAGAAAGATTCTTGCTGCTAAAAGATGGCTTAAGATTGAGGAAAACAAGTATTCTGATATTGAAAATATTGAACAGCAGCTAAATATTAAAGAGCATATTAACATTGCAAAACAGATAGCTGAAAACTCAATCACTTTATTAAAAAACGATGGCGATATTCTTCCCTTACATTTAAACGAATATAAAAATATTTATTGTGTTACTCTTACTGATCAACTGGGCTCAGAAAAAGCAAGTTATTTCCAGAATATTTTTGAAGATCGCGTTGGAAATGTAAAATCAGAATTATTTACTAAAACAAGTAAAAGGAGAGATTATAATTATCTTCTAAAAGAAATAAAAAATGAAAGTGCTGATCTTATAATCCTTTCAACATTCCTGGATATTAAAACTTATCAGGGACCGATTAACTTAGCAGCTGAACAAACAGATTTTATTGCAGGCGTTTTACGAAGCGGTGTACCAACAGTTTTGTTAAGTTTTAAAAATCCTTACCTGCTTTATCTTTTTCCGGAATCCACTACTTATCTTAATGCGTTTAGTCATTCAGGAGTTTCTCAAAAAGCTATGCTTAGAGCTATCCTTGGTGAGATTGATATTAACGGGACACTTCCCATAACAATTCCTCAAAGCGGTATCGCTTTCAGAGAAGGAATAAAATTAAAAAAGTCATTGATTACTACAATTGATAAGAGTGCGGAGAGCAGGATTAATACCGTTTTATTTGAACAAAAAATAAAATCATTATTAAATGAACATCATTTCCCTGGAATTTCGATTTACGTAGGCAGCAATAATAAAATTTTATATAAAAATTCAGTTGGTAATTCTGTAATTGATGGTCATTCAAAAAAATTAATTGAAGGTGAAATTTTTCGCCTTGGTTCTTTAACCGGATTTATTGCAACCATGCAAGCTGTAATGATGTTAGTGGATGAGAAAAAAATATCTTTAGATGAAAGGGCTTATTACTATTTACCACTGCTAAATGATGAAGAAAAAAGAAATATAACAATTGAACATCTTTTAACTCACAAATCAGGTTTTGCAGACAATATAAATAATCTTAATTCAAGCTGGGTTGAAGATAAACTTGTAGATGAATTATTGAAGCAAAATCTTATTAACTCACCCGGGGCTGAACAGAGATATAGTATTATTAATTTTATAGTACTTCAAAAAATTATTGAGTTTATTAGCGGGAATAAAATGGATATGTTTCTTTCAGAACAATTTTATTCTCCAATCGGCATGAAGCAAACCTATTTTCGTTCAAAATCAGATTCACTTAATTTAGGTTTTAACTCTGTTGATTATCAGCAATCGATATATACTTCTCCAAAAGATGCAGATGATGTGATTCTTGAAATAATGAATGGTGTTTCTGGTTTTAATGGATTGTATTCTACCACTTCTGATCTTGCAACTTTTGCTCAAATGCTTTTACAAAAAGGTTATTATGATGACACACAATATTTAAAAACAAAAACTCTTGCAAATTGGTTATCAATTAAAAATGAAATCATACCAAAAAGTAAGCGTACAAAACCTTACACTACAATGTATAACGGTGATGAAGTCAGCAGCCCTCGTGATGGATTTCTATTTATAGATTCCTATGGTTCAGCAATGATGATAGATATTGAAAAGCAAATATTTTTAATTGTGTTAAGCAATCCTGGAATTCGGAATCCTGATAACCAAAGTTTTGTTGAGCTTTTTAACAATTTAAATGAATTTGTTTCCATAATAACAGAATAGATACAATTCTTTATTGTGATATTGCTTCAGAGCAATATAAGAATTCACATGCTAAAAAGTTATTTTTAAAAGATAGAAGACCCGAGCTTTATTCTGATTGGTTAAGCAAATAGTTTTTACGCCCTTAACTGATCATAATTAAACTGTACTCATCAAAAACCTTGTATAACAATTGGAATAAAGGTAAACATTCGTTTATCTTATTATTGTTATTATTCCAGATTCTTAAATTCTTTTAGCGCATAGATGAAAATATTTCTGAGCCATTACAACTAATTTTAAATAAAAACTAAATAAACTTATGAAAACTTCAGACCTGTTTATAAAAGCATTGGAGAATGAGGGCGTAGAATATATCTTCGGAATACCCGGAGAAGAAAACCTTGATTTTCTTGAATCGCTAAGAACATCTAAAATTAAACTTATACTTACCCGTCATGAGCAAGGCGGTGGTTTTATGGCCGCCACTTATGGCAGGTTAACCGGAAAGCCGGGTGTCTGTCTGGCAACTTTGGGTCCGGGAGCTACAAATTTGGTTACTCCCGCGGCTTATGCACAGCTTGGCGCAATGCCAATGCTGATGATAACCGGACAGAAACCTATAAAGAAAAGTAAGCAGGGCAGATTTCAGATTATAGATGTAGTAGACTTAATGCGCTCTATAACAAAGTTTACTCGGCAAATAGTAAACGGAAATAATATTCCTTCTGTTGTGCGGGAAGCTTTCCGCACAGCAATGGCAGAACGTCCCGGTGCCGTGCATATTGAACTCCCGGAAGATATCGCTGCTGAAGATGCTGAAGAAAAATTATTCGGGATATATGGTCATCGCAGACCTGTTGCCGACGATCAAGTTTGTAAGGAGGCAGCCAAAATGATCGAGGAAGCTAAGATGCCCTTACTTTTAATTGGTGCGGGCGCAAACCGCCAGCGAACAAGTGAAACACTCAATAATATTATAGATAAAACAAACATCCCGTTTTTTAATACCCAAATGGGTAAAGGTGTAGTTGATGAAAGACATCCCAAGTTTATTGGTACGGCTGCGTTATCAGACAGCGATTTTATTCACTGCGCGATAGACAAGGCAGACCTAATCATTAATATTGGTCATGATGTAATCGAGAAACCACCATTTTTTATGGAACAGGGTGGTAAAAAAGTTATACATGTAAATTTCTTTCCCGCACAAGTTGATGATGTTTATTTTCCACAACTTAATGTGGTTGGCGATATAGCTACTTCGGTAAATTGCATTGCTCATCATGTTTCCGATACAAGTAATTGGGATCTGTCCTATTACGAACGAATAAAAAATGAGGTCGATGCTCATTTATCAAAATATGCTAAAGACAATCGCTTTCCTGTACTGCCGCAAAGAGTAGTTAATATCATTCGTGATATTTTGCCTGAAGATGGAATAGTTACACTTGATAACGGAATTTATAAAATATGGTTTGCCCGCAACTACAAATGTTATCTGCCCAATACACTTTTGCTGGATAATGCTTTAGCTGCAATGGGCGCAGGTCTTCCTTCTGCAATGGCTGCTAAATTAATCAATCCCGATAAAAAAGTTATTTCCGTATGTGGCGATGGCGGCTTTATGATGAATTCACAGGAATTAGAAACTGCTGTCCGCCTTGGATTGAATTTAGTTGTAATTATACTAAACGACAATGCGTTTGGAATGATAAAGTGGAAACAGGAAGGAATGGGCCTGGAAAATTTTGGATTAGATTATAATAACCCAGATTTTGTAAAGTATGCCGAAAGTTACGGGGCTTTGGGATACCGACCAGATAGCTGTGAAAGTTTCTGTGAAGTGTTGGAAACATGTTTAAATAAAGATGGTGTTCACGTAATCGAGCTTGCCGTTGATTATAGTTTGAACCATTCTATTTTAAATGTATTGTTAAAAGAAAAAACCTGTATTCTTTAAATAGGAATTTGCATATGCAAAAGTTAAAAGTCTTCTCTCCATACAATAGCAGACTAATCAAAGAAATTCCGATGGTTGGAGCTGAAGAAGTTGAAGATGCACTTACTGTAGCTTACGGACTTTTTAAGGATCGATCAAAATGGCTGCCAGCTTACCAGCGGGTTGAAGTATTAGAACGTACAGCTCAGATTATGAACGCTCGTGTTGAAACATTAACCAACATTGCTGCAGAGGAAGGAGGCAAACCTTATTTAGATTCTGAAGTGGAAGTGCTGCGAGCAATCAACGGTGTGAAATTAGCTGTCGAGTATATCGCTCAAATGAAAGGTGAGCAGATCCCAATGGGTCATACTAAATCATCTGCAAACAGATTGGCATTTACTTTTCGGGAACCCATTGGAGTTGTTACTTCTATAAGTGCATTCAATCACCCGCTTAATTTAATAGTTCATCAAACAGTACCCGCAATTGCAATTGGATCACCAGTAATAATTAAACCAGCTCTTACCACTCCTCTTTCCTGTCTGGCATTTATGGATATTTTAAAAGAAGCCGGACTACCAGCTGGCTGGTGCCAGGTTATAGTTTGTGAAAATGATGCGGCTGAGAAATTAGTGACCGACGAGCGAATAAATTATTTATCATTTATAGGTTCAGCTAAGGTTGGGTGGTATTTACGCTCTAAACTTTCCCCCGGGACAAGATGTGCTTTAGAACATGGAGGTGCTGCTCCTGTTATTGTAGAACAAGATGCTGAAGTGGATGCGATGCTTCCAGCATTACTTAAAGGTGCATTTTATCATGCTGGACAGGTTTGTGTTTCGGTTCAGAGAGTATTTGTACACGAAAGTATTTGTGAAGCTGTAGCGAGCAAGTTGGCAAAGATAGCAAGTGCTCTTATTGTTGGAGATCCGCTTGATAAAAAAACCGAGGTGGGACCACTTATTTTACCAAGAGAAGTCGACCGTGTAGAAGAATGGGTAAATGAAGCTGTATCAAAAGGTGCAAAAGTTTTGTGCGGCGGAAAAAGAATATCAGACACTTTATATGAACCAACAGTACTGTTAGATCCACCTGATGACGTAAGTGTTTCAACACAAGAGATATTTGGCCCGGTGGTTTGTCTCTACTCTTACTCAGATAGAAACGAAGCTATTGATAAAGCGAATTCTTTACCCTACGCTTTTCAAGCCGCGGTATTTACTAATAATCTTGATACCACATTGGATACTGTAAACAAACTTAATGCTACTGCAGTGATGGTAAATGATCATACCGCCTTCCGTGTTGATTGGATGCCGTTTGGTGGAAGAGATTCTTCGGGAATTGGAATGGGTGGAATTCCGTACTCGATGGATGAAATGACACGAGGAAAAATGATGGTGATAAAGAGTAATGTATTGTAAATGCCAATTATTTTTTACTCTTTCATATAAGAACTTTGCTGGAATTTTTGTAAAAGATAGAAGACTGCGTTTTATTCTGATTGCTTAAAAGATTAATACTTTTATTTTATGCTGAAATAAAATCTGGAACCTAGTAATTGATAATGCTGGCAAATCAATTATTTATTTAAAAAGAAGAGAATACTAAAAAATGAAATCAATAGAAGAAAAATTTGTCACGAAATATTTTGACAAATCTGATAAAAAAATTACTGAGTGGATGGGGAAATATGGATTGCTCATCCTAAGGATTTGCCTCGGAATTATTTTTTTATGGTTTGGCGTACTTAAATTTTTTAAGGGATTAAGTCCAGCCGTAGAACTTGTGAGAAATACTATTTACTTCATGGATCCAGATGTGTTCATTCCAATTCTTGCAACCTGGGAATCACTAATTGGGTTAGGACTAATAACCGGAAAATATATGCGGTTAACTCTATTGCTTTTATTTCTTCAGATGCCCGGAACTGCTTTGCCACTGATTATTTTACCTGAAAAAGTATGGACGATTTTTCCGTATGGCTTAACTCTTGAAGGGCAGTACATTATTAAAAATTTAGTGTTGATCAGCGCAGGATTGGTTTTAGGTGCAACTGTGCGAGGTGGAAAACTGGTTTCTCTCTTGAAGGAATAGTGAATATTAAAAGGATGCAATAATTTTTGTCCATAATCTAACTTCTCCACTCATCAAGAAACTTTGGATTTATTAAAAACTATGATTTAATTTATTATAGTTTTTATTCCAGTTTTATAAATTCTTTTTAATGCATTCGCGTAAACACCAAATCATCTATTTTTTTAATCAAATCAGAGATACGGCTATGAATAAATTATTTACATTCAGCGTTTTCATATTATTGTTTCTATTTTCATCAACTTTAGTTGCACAAAATAATTCTGAACCGGATTCACTTAAAAATATTTCGCTAACTGGTCTATCGTTTAGAAGCATCGGTCCTGCAATTACAGGCGGAAGAACAATAGACATCGCTGTTAATCCATCTAACCACAGCGAATATTTTATTGCATCAGGACATGGATCTTTGTGGAAAACAACAAATAGCGGAATAACTTTCTCCCCTGTTTTTGATGGAAACAAATCTTACGCAATCGGTTCTGTTGAGATTGATCCCACTAATCCTAACATTGTTTGGGTAGGAACGGGTGAGAACAAAAACCAGAACAATGTTATTTACGGAGATGGTATTTATAAAAGCGAAGATGGCGGTAAGAGCTGGAAGAATATGGGATTAGAAACTTCAGAACATGTTAGCGGAATTGCAATCGATCCAGAAAATTCCAACATAGTCTATGCAGCCGCAATGGGTTCACTGAGAAATGCTGGTGGTGAAAGAGGAATATTCAAAACAACCGATGGCGGAAAAACATGGGAACAAGTTTTAAAAATAAATGAATATACCGGCTGCTACGAAGTTCATATGGATCCGAGATATTCAAATATTTTATATGCAACAGCGCATCAAAGAATGAGAAATCTATACACAGGAGTTTACGGCGGACCGGAAAGTGGAATCTACAGGACAACAGACAGCGGGGAAACATGGGAAAAAATGAAAGGCGGCTTACCTTCAGAAGATGTGGGAAGAATTGGAATGGCCATTTCTCCGGTTAATCCAGATGTACTTTATGCAATTATAGAAGCAACAGATGATGATAAAGGTGTTTACAGAAGTTCTGATCGCGGAGTAAGCTGGACAAAGCAGAACAGTTATATTTCATCTTATGCTTTTTATTTTCAAAAACTTTATTGTGATACAAAAGATGTTAACCGTGTTTACAGCGATGATGTTTTTATACAGGTAACAAATGATGGCGGAAAATCCTGGAGCAATCTTGGTGATGATAAAAAACACGTTGATAATCATGCTTTGTGGATTGATCCTGATAACAACGAACACATTATTAGCCGGCTGTGATGGCGGTGTTTATGAAACTTATGATCAGGGAAAAAACTGGGATTTTAAAGCTAACATTCCCATTACAGAGATTTATAAAGTAACAACTGATAATGAAGAACCATTTTATAATGTTTACATCGGTACGCAGGATAACAACAGCTTGGGAGGTCCTTCCAGGACAATAAATTCTTCGGGAATAATGAACCAGGATTGGTTTTTTACAAATTCAGGTGATGGATTTGAAACACAGGTTGACTGGAAAGATCCGAATATAATTTATGCACAATCTCAAATCGGGGGCTTAGTTCGTTTTGATAAAAAAAGTGGTGAAAATCTCTTCATCAAACCACAGGATTTTGCAGATACAGCTTACCGTTTTGATTGGGATGCAGCACTATTAATATCCTCACACGATAATAAACGATTATACTTCGGCGGTAATAAACTTTTGCGGAGTGATGACCAGGGAAGTACATGGAAAGAAATAAGTCCTGATCTTACGAGGGGAGTTCCAAAAGAGATGCAAAAACTTATGGGACAAAGCTGGAGCATTGACCAGCTTGTAAGAAAAGGAAGCATGGCGCAAATGGTTACTATTGCAGAATCTCCTCTTGATGAAAATATAATATTTGTGGGTTCGGGGGATGGTTTGCTTCATTTTACGAATGATGGCGGAACTAACTGGCTACGTTCATCTCTTCCGGGTTTACCTGAATACGCAAGAGTTCATCATATAATTGCTTCACATTTTGATAAACTGATTGCTTATGCTGCTTGCCATAATTACGTTGGCGGTGATCGTAATCCTTATCTTTACAAAACTACAGATGGTGGAGCAAACTGGTTTATAATTAATGCAAATCTCCCTGAAGAAGGATGCACATATTCAATTGCTGAAGATCATGTTGATAATGATCTACTTTTTGTAGGAACACAATTCGGAGTTTTTTTTACAAATAACGGCGGCAATGAATGGATTCCATTTAAAAACGGTATGCCTCCTGCAACTGTGATGGATCTTGATATCCAGAGAAGAGAAAATGATTTAGTTGTTTCAACATTCGGCAGAGGCGTTTACATATTGGATGATTATACACCACTTCGTTATTTATCTAAAGAGACTTTAAAGAAGGAAGCAGAAATATTTCCAGTAAAAGATGCTTTGATGTTTATTCCCGCTAATCCATTTGGATTTAAGGGAGTAGGTTTCCAGGGTGCAAGTTTTTATGCTGCTCCAAATCCTGAAGTGGGTGCGGTTTTCACTTATTATCTAAAAGATGACATAAAATCACTTAAAGAAAAAAGAAGAGATGAGGAAAAGGAAAAACAGAAAAAAGATGAGGATGTAAAACATCCTTCCTATGAAACTTTAAAGCAGGAACAGGAAGAACCCAATGCTTATTTGCTTTTTACAGTTACTGATCAACAGGGAAATGTAATACGCAAAATTAAAACCGATCCGAAAAAAGGTGTCAAAAGAATCGTTTGGGATTTCCGTTATAATATTTTCACGCCAATCACATTAAAACCCTTTGATGATACTGTTCCGTGGAATGAACCTGACAAAGGTTATATGGTCGTTCCAGGTAAATACAATGTTTCGCTAAGTAAATTTGAAGATGGTGTTTTTACTGAATTAGTTGCACCTGTTTTATTTATATGTAAACCTTTAAATATTACAACTCTGCCCGCAGAAGATAAACTTGCTTTAGATGCATTTAATAAAAAAGTTGCGGAGCTAACAAGAGCTGTAACAGGAGCAGATACTTACCGCAAAGAACTTGTTGATAAAATCTCTTATCTTAAAAAAGCTGTAATTGAAACGGCAAATTTACCTGATGACACTTATAATAAAATTATTACTGCAGAACAATATCTTAATGAACTGAACTTAAAGTTAAACGGGGATAGATTACGCAGCAGGTACGAAGGAGCATCTCCAAGTTCTATAAAAGATCGTGTTGATTTAATAACAGCTGCTTTGTGGAATACAACCGCAGCACCAACTAATACCTTTACCAAATCTTATGATGATGCAGCAGGAAAGTTTGATGATGTACTTGTTTTACTAAAATCTATTGATAATGACATTAAAAAAATTGAAGGGACTTTAGAAGAGCACGGTGCGCCGTATACACCGGGAAGATTTCCTGAGTGGAGGAATACAAAGTAAAACTGTATAATTAATTGATTTTCATATATTAATGCTTTAATTATAATAAATTAAACAATTAATATTTAATACTTTTCTCTCAGTAGACAGGCTTAGTATTTTGTTTGAATATGATTTCTATAATATTTTTCTGTGATTGTTTTGTGATGATTTAATTTTATATTTAATACAATTTTCAAACGATTACAGAGAGATTTATAAAAATGAAATTATTTAGTTTAGCTATTTTATTTCTGTTTCTTACAATAGGATGTTCTAAAGATAATAACACTATAACTCAACAAGAACCTGATGCAAACGCACGTTACAGGTTAACATTTACTGCAGTGTGGAGCGCACAAACTCATCCTACTGAATTTCCTCCAACAGCACATTTTTCAGGGATAATTGGGATGACTCACAACAACAATGTATTGCTTTTTAGCAAAGGTGAACTCGCTTCAGCGGGAATTAAAAATATGGCTGAAACCGGTGGTAAAAATCCTCTTGATGATGAAATTCAGGCATTCATTTCAGCCGGAACTGGTAGTAAGTTAATAAGCGGAGCAGGAATAAATTCATCACCCGGAGAAGTTAGTCTTGAATTTGATATTACTTCAACTCATTCACTTGTAACTGTTGTTTCAATGCTTGCACCCAGCCCTGATTGGTTTATAGCCGTCAGTAATATTAATCTAATTGAAAATAATGATTGGGTAGCAACTAAAACTATAACAGTTGAAATTTATGATGCTGGAACCGATGACGGTTCAACATTTACTTCACCAGATTTTCCTACAGTGCCACCATTACCGATTGATAACATAACTACTCCTCCCCTTGCAGTTAATGGAGTTGTAGCTCCATTAGGATCAATAACATTCACAAAAATTAACTGAAATGATTAAAGATTAATCCTGTAATAATCTGCTTTAAAAAGTATTCCTTATATTTTTTATCTTTGGTTAATCAAAAATCTCGTTAAAAGATTTTAACAAACACCAAGATTATAATGAATAAAAAAGGCAGATTACCTGAAGTAGCAAAAGTGTTTTTAAAGTTGGGATGTATCGCGTTTGGTGGTCCGGCAGCTCATGTTGGAATGATGGAAGATGAGATTGTTAATAAACGCAAATGGATGGATGCAAATCACTTCCTGGATTTAGTTGGGGCTACTAATTTAATACCCGGACCAAATTCAACTGAAATGACAATGCACTGCGGACATGAACGAGCCGGAATTCCAGGGCTCTTTGTTGCAGGAGCATGCTTTATTTTTCCTGCCGCTTTAATCACATTATTTTTTGCATGGCTTTACGCAGAATATGGTGAACTACCTCAGGTTGAACCATTTATTTTTGGAATAAAACCGGCTGTTCTTGCAATAATTGCTTCAGCAATTATAAAGCTTGGTAAAAAAGCATTGAAAGGTTGGGAAATTGCAGTACTTGGAATTATTGTACTTGCTGCAAGCATATTAGGAATAAATGAAATTGCAGCACTTTTAATTGCAGGATTAGTGGGTGCACTCTATTTTTATTTAAAATCAAAGATAAGCGTAAACTTAAAATCCATTTCTCCATTATTTATTTTGATAGCGTCATCAATAACTGCAGTTCAGTTATCAGTATTTAAAATATTTCTAAGCTTTTTAAAAGTTGGAGCAGTTTTATACGGAAGCGGCTACGTACTTTTTGCATACCTTGATGCCGAACTTGTATCAACCGGATGGTTAACACGGCAAATGCTTATTGATGCCGTAGCGGTGGGGCAATTTACACCAGGACCTGTTCTTTCTACTGCAACATTTATTGGATACCAACTGTCTGGATTATGGGGCGCTGCAGCGGCAACGGTTGGAATCTTTTTACCTTCATTTCTTTTTGTATGGATACTGAATCCCCTTGTACCTAAAATGCGTAAATCAAAGCTGCTAGGTTATTTTCTTGATTCTGTAAATATTGCAGCAGTTGCTGTTATGATTGCGGTTCTATACGAAATGAGTAAGGATACTTTAACTGATTGGAGAGCAATTGCAATAGCTTTAATTAGTATTGTTTTTACATTTGGAAAGTATAAGTTAAATGTAATGTGGATAGTGCTAGGTGGAGCAGTTATTGGATTCCTATTAAGTTTAATTAGCATTTAAATGGACATTAAAGATCTTTATTTAAAATTAACAGATGCTTATTCTGATGATAATTTAAATATCATTACCGGAAAACTTATTGAATTATATAAAAATAAAAACTTTGTTAAAATAAGAAAGCTGGCAAACCGCGTTTCAACAATTGTTAGTATAAATGAAGAGAAGGATGCAAAATGTTTTTCAAAACTTGTTGTGCTTTACCATCCTGATAAAGGTGAATCACTTAGAAATGAAATAGATAATTATTATGCAAAAAATGATACGAAAAATCTTACAAAATATTCTCACATTCTTTTATTAAAGGATATTGAAAAAATTCCCGTAATTTATATTGATAACGATATTGATTATAGACCTGAATATAGCTGGGATGATGAACAAAGTGAGGGCTATCGGTTTTATGAAACTGAAATGGATGAAACACTTGATGATGAAGATTTAACTATTGAAGCAAATGAAAAATCATTTTACAATGCAATTAAATTAAGAGAATATGGAAATCTAAATGTTGAATTTCCATCATATTATTTGGAAGATATTGAACATTTTGAATTAAACTATTATGGAATCGAAATTTTAGATGGAGTTGAGTATTGCAAGCAGGCAATCACCATGGATCTATCAAATAATAATATTGTTGATATTACAGACCTTGGTACCTTAGTTTTGCTTGAAGAACTCTATTTGGCAAATAATCAAATAGGTTATATTGATGCAATCAACAACCTTGTTAATCTTAAAATAGTTGATTTATCTTACAACCAGATTGATGATATTTTACCACTTATGGAATTAGAATACCTTGAATACATTAATTTAATAGGTAATAATATATCTAAGAACGAAACTAATAGGCTAAAAGAAAAAGGAATAATGGTAGTAGTTTGAAAAACATATCGTCTACATTTATCAAATTTATTTTTGTTTTAATTTTTTCTGCTATTCTTAGCTCCTCAAATGCGCAGGCAAGAATTTCAGTGGGTGGATTTGGTGGAGGAGGATTTATTAAAGGTAATTCACCTTTCATAAGCAGTTTCACAGCATCTTTATTTATTGAAAGTAGCACAGCTCTTTTCTCTGAAGTAACACCACGATTAAGTATAATTTATGCGAGGGACTTTGAATCAATACTACCTAATGTTCGTAAACCTTACCTTCCTTACATTCAAGGCATCTCACTAAAAGGAATAACTGCTCAATACTTTAAAGATCATATTTTTCTTGAAGAGGGATTTGGATTGCTTGCTCTGAATGATCGTACGTTCAGTGATGAAAATTCTTGGAACTTTGGAATTAATCTTTCTATAAACGGTGGATTCGATTTACGTGGATATGAACTTAGTGGATTTAAAATAGGCGCTGGCATTGAATATGGAATTACTTTCAATAATACACTTGCACAGTATTCATCACTTCATTTTTATTTAAGCTACACCTATTAGTTTTAATCGTTTAACTTATTTTAAATTAGCCGCCTTATCGGCGGCTTATTAAACTAATCATGTTAATTAATTCTCTTTCCGTTTTCTAATTCATCCGCAAGCCGATCAAAATTATATATGTAACGTATAGCTTGCATCATTCCTTCTGAATGAACTGATACCATCCTGTTTTCTTCCGTTCTATATATAAAATTACCAGGCAAACCCTGTATGTTTCCATCAAAAGCCAGTCCAACAACTTCTCCGTTTTTATTTATAACAGGACTGCCTGAACTTCCGCCAATAATATCGTTTGTAGAAACAAAATTAAACGGTGTTGCCAGATCAAATTCTTTAGGAGGATTTAACCATCTTTCATGTAAATCCCAAGGAAATTGTTTTGTGAATGAATAGTAACGATCGTATAATCCGTAAAAGGTTGTAATAGGAGGTGAAATTGTTCCGTTATACGGAAAACCTTCAACAACTCCATCAGATAATCTTAGTGTAAATGTTGCATCAGGTGGAATGGTTGTACCGTAAACATCAAATAATGCTCTACCTAGAAGTTGATTATAAGATTCTTCTATAGTTAGAATTTCATCCATTTTCTTATCAAGATTTTCACCCTTAGGCACACCGTTCAATATAAAATAAATAAACGGATCATCTCCTTTTAAAATTGTTTCTGCTCCTTGATTGACAAGTTCTTTAATATCTTTAATATTTGTTAATGAGGAAATTGAAAGAACATATTTAACTGCAGCATCACCAGATTTTCCATTAGTAATCTTTT
This sequence comes from uncultured Ignavibacteriales bacterium, assembly GCA_963714405.1. GTDB lineage: Bacteria > Bacteroidota > Ignavibacteria > Ignavibacteriales > Ignavibacteriaceae > JAZGGS01. The sequence goes on from CAVQOH010000006.1 coordinate 875,270, forward strand.
TAACAATATCATTTTCCTCACCAAGAATTTTCCTTAATGTTTCCAGCTTCTGCTTTAGAAGATTGTTATTCATATTGTAATCAAATTCATCGGGTATAAGAGCATTAAGTGAATTTTCAAGTTCATCGCCAATGTACAATTCACTTCTTTCGCTTTCGGGTAGTGATAATTCATGTGCTATATTTACCAGTTCATCTGCGATAAAGAAATAAGCCGGTGTAGTAAATTGATTCATGCTAAATGCAAATCTTTCGTTAGAATATCTCTTTAATTCACTTCTTATCTGCTCAATTTTACCCCATAGATCTCCGTATTTACTATTTAGTTCATCATCTGTTAAAACGGCAGCTCTAAAGCTTTTTTCAAAATCACGCTTTCTTTGCAGCAACACATTATCTCGTAAACCTTCTAGCATACCACCATAAGCTTTTTTTGAATTTTCAAAATTAAATAATCTATCCTGCAGTTCAGATTTTCTTTCAGGATTATTTTTAATGATAGAGTTATAACTATCGATTAACCCATCAATTAGTTCTAAAGTTCTCGGGTAACTGATATCCCTGAAATATTCCAGCTGTGCAACAGTTCTTAAACGATCTGTGGAACCAGGATTTCCTACAACAAAGACAAGCTCGCCTGCTTTAACCCCTTTTTCACTCCATGCAAGATAATTTTCAGTTTGAAGAGGTTCACCGTTATCATTATAAACTCTGTAAAATGAGCAGTCTAAATTATACCTGGGATAAGTAAAATTATCAGCATCACCGCCAAAAAATCCCGCCTGGCTTTCGGGTGCAAACACAAGCCGAACATCTGTATAACGTTTATAGCCGTAAAGAGAGTATTTACCACCATAATACAATGCAGTTATTGTAACATCAAGCCCTGTCTCATTTGCAAACCTTTCTTCTATTTCGGTCATTTTATTATACTCATTTTCAAGCTTTTCTTCTTCAGTATTTCCTTCATCAATTGCAGCATGAATCTCATCAGTCACATCTTCAATTAGTACAAGCTGATCAACATATAATCCGGGAACTGGTCTTTCATCTTCAAAATTAAATGAGATAAATCCATCTTTGTGAAGATCTTCATCATTCTTTGTTACTTGGGTAACTGTTTGTCTTGCACAATGATGATTAGTCATAACCAATCCATCAGAAGAAACAAAAGAAGCAGAGCAATAATTTGCAAACCTGAGTGCTGATAATCTTATATTGTCAAACCACTCATCTCCTGGCGAAAAATCATACGCTTCTTCAAAGTAATCAAAAGGCGGATATTCAAAGGTCCACATTTTACCATTATCAAATTTTCCAGCCTTAACAGTATCAAGATTAACCCAGTTGAAGGTAGATTGTGCGAACACTGGTGTGTTATTACATACAAAAAATAGAAAAATAAGCAGTGTAACAGTATTAAGTTTATTTTTTAGAAATTCCATTTGAATACTCCAACATGTAACTATTTTTGTGAAATTTGTCTTTAGAATACATCAACATAAGTAATAATTTCTTTCAATAAAAAGTAAAATCGTAAGTTCGGCTGCTTAATTAAATGAATGGAAAATGATGATTATTCTTTGGCCAATATCAAAATTCAGAACCAGGCATAGCTTACCAAATGGTAAGCTTAAAACCAATGATGGTTGAAAATTAAATGTTATTTAATTCTAAATATAAGAATCCGGCTGGTACAATGGTTCTATTTCCCACTCATCTTCAACGGTACCAATGCAATGCGAACATTTTGGAACGTTAAAAACTACTTTTTCCTCATTTGGGGCTGCACGAACAAAATTGAGAATGGTTCTGCAACTTGAGCATTGTACAACATGCGATGTTGTTGTTTTCGCACTGCAATCAGGACAAAGATAACCTAAACCACCAGGTCCCTCCTCCGGATTGACCAGGAAGATTGAGTTACATTTAGAATTGTTGCATTTAGCGAAGTGCCACTTAATCGTATCAGTATTTTCGATATTGATCTCCACGTTTTTGATATCTGAAATGTAAATAGTAAATAATTAAAAATCTATTGAAAAATGTATATCCTTCAATTTTTTTCGTAGTTATTTTAATAATATAATAGGATGTTAAAATCGGGTAAATATTCACAAAAAAATATCCATATCTTTGTACTTCAAATTTTTTTGACCTGAATACTTCAAATTTACATAATGGAGACTCTTAATGGGAAAAATTAACGGCTTTAAAGCTTATGATTTTCGTGGAAAGGTTCCCAGCGAACTGAATACAGAACTTGCTTACAAAATTGGTAGAGCATACAGTAAACATATTGATGCTAAGCATATTATTGTTGGATACGATATAAGAAAATCATCCGTGGAAATAAGTGATGCACTTATAAAAGGACTCACTGACAGCGGTGTAAATGTTACGAATATTGGACTTTGCGGTACAGAAATGATTTATTTTGCTACTCCTCATTTTAATGCTGATGGAGGTATTATGATTACTGCCAGTCATAATCCGCCTGAATATAACGGGATGAAATTTGTTAGGAGGGATTCTGTTCCTGTAGGATATAGCTCAGGTTTAAATGAAGTCGAAAAAATGATACTTGATAATAATTTTGGCGATGATAAATCCGAAAAAGGAACTGTAGCTCATGAAAATATTATGGGTGAATTTATTAAAAATCTTAGCAAATTTTACAACAATGAAAAAATTGATCCGTTAAAAGTAGTTGTTAATGGGGGGAATGGTTGTATAGGTCTTGCGCTAAACGCAATTGAATCAACTTTGCCCATTAAAATGATAAAGCTTTTTAATAAGCCAGATTCAGAATTTCCAAATGGTGTTCCTAATCCAATGATTGAAGACAACCGCAAGCCAACCATTGAAGCAATAAAAGAGGACAATGCTGATTTGGGAGTTGCCTGGGATGGTGATTATGATCGCTGTTTCTTTTTTGATGAAAAGGGCAATTTTATTGAAGGTTATTACATTGTTGGTTTGCTGGCAAAATCAATATTAAGAACAAACCCAGGGGGAAAAATTGTACACGATCCGCGGCTCGTGTGGAATACATTTGATATTGTTGAAAAAAACGGCGGTGCTGCCGTTGAATCTAAAAGCGGACATGCATTTATAAAAGAAAAGATGCGTGAAGTAAATGCAATATACGGCGGAGAAATGTCTGCTCATCACTATTTTAGAGATAATTCGTACTCGGATAGTGGGATGATACCATTTTTATTAATTCTTCAGCTTATGTCTGAAGAAAAAAAATCACTTTCAGAATTAGTGAATGAAATGATCGAAAATTATCCTTGCTCAGGAGAAATAAATTCAACTATTGAAAATGCTGCAGAAAAAATTAAAGAGGTTGAAGAAAAATTTAGTGATGGAAAAATCGAGCATGTTGATGGATTATCAGTTGAATACCCTAATTGGAGATTTAATTTGAGAATGAGCAACACCGAACCAATATTGCGTTTGAATGTTGAAAGCCGCAAAGATAAAAAATTAATGAAGGAAAAAACAAAAGAACTGCTAAAGTTAATAAGAAGCTAATAGACAGCAACTTATCAAAAATTACGATTTAATATTTAAATTAAGACATTGCTTTACTATTTTATTTCAACCTCAACAGTAAATGGTATTTTAAGATTTTCCCACTCAATATTAATAGTTGCAGATTCATCTGAAGTTTTGGTGATTGTATATGTGAGCCATTCCTGGTGATAACCTTCTTTGGGTGCAGTTTCAATACGTAATGCATCTTCCGCTTCGTTATATTCAAAAGCGCCCCATTGCTCTGCAACTTTATTAAAGATTAGTATCCATTTATCTTTATTTGGAATTGTAAAAAAACTGTAATTACCTGCTTTCAGTCTTTTTCCATTTATTTCAACATCAGTAGTAAATGTTATCTTAGTGGCTTCATTTGCACCTGCACGCCAAACAACATTATAAGGTACCAGACTACCCCATATTTTTCTCTCCTTCACACCGGGTCTGCTGTATTCAATAATTACATCAGTAAAACCAACGGTTTGCTGCACAAGTGCTTTAGGACTTATTCTTACTTTATTCTCGTTTTGTGCATACGCAAATGTAGTGATAGCCAAAAAGAGTGATAATGCAAACAGAATAAAATTAGTTGAGAATAAAAACTTACTCATAAATTTTCCTTTGATATGATTACCTATTTTAAATACGAGCCTGATATAAAGATTCTAAATTTTTCTGATTTCATCAACAACATTATTAATATTTATTCACTTAATATCTGAGATAAAATTAAGTGAGTATTTTAATTTGTGTAAAAGAAAACGGTTTTTTGCTATTAGCAACAATAATATTTAGATTTTTATTTTAAAATAATCAATGTTCAATAAATAGTTAATTCTTACCTATAATTAATAAAACGAGCAGGCAAATGGCTAATCTTAAAGCACCGAGATATAAGGAGTTATCTGTAGAACAACTTCGTTGGAAGTGTAATCCTGAAATTTTAGAATTCAGTTCAACAAGTGATCTTGAACCAATAGAAGGAATTTTAGGGCAGGAAAGAGCTTTAAAAGCGCTTAAACTTGGCGTGGATTTAAGATCGCCAGGATATAATATTTACATTGCAGGCTTATCTGGGTCCGGGAAAGCTACAACTGTAAAAAAAATGTTAGAAAAAATTGGTGCAAACGGACCAAATCTTTATGACTACGCTTACGTAAATAATTTTAAGGATACTGATAGACCAACTCTTTTAACTTTCCAAAAAGGAAAAGTAAAAATATTTAAACGTGATTTGAGCAAATCAATTGAATTGTTAAAAGAAAATATTCCCAAAGCATTGGAAAGTGAAGTTTACCTGGACAAGAAAAAGGGAATTATTTCGGAATATAACCAGCGAGAGCAAAACTTAATGAACGAGTTTGATACCAAACTTAGAAAAGTTGGTTTATCGTTAGGGCAAATAAAAGTTGGGGAGATTGCCAGACCTGATATTATTCCAATTATTAATAATACACCTGTACCGATTTTTCAGCTTGAAGAAAAAATTAAAGAAGGAGTTTTAACTGAAGATAAGGCAAAAGAAATTGTTGGTAAATACAATGATCATCAACAGGAACTGCAATTACTTTTTAAAAAAGGATTAAAGATTAGCCAGGAATTCCAGGAAGAACTTTTAACGCTGGAAAAAAAATGTGCAATGGATGTAATCAAAGCTGTGCTGGAAAATCTAATAGAAAAATATGATGATGCAAAATTACGCGGTTACCTGAAACAGGTTGAAGACAGCATACTTGAGAACATTCAAATATTTAAAGGTTTAAAACCTGAAGGTGAAACTACAAGCGAGGGATATACAATTGATTACTTTAAAGAATATGATGTGAATATAATACTTGATAACAGCAATACAAAAGAAGTTCCTATTGTAATTGAAACATCCCCAACTCATTCTAATCTTTTTGGTGCAACAGAAAGAGTAAGTGATGGAAGAGGAAATTACTACAGCGATTTTACAAATATAAAAGCCGGTTCATTGCTAAGGGCAAATGAAGGTTATATTGTTCTGAATGTAATGCACCTTTTCGAAGAACCCGGCGTTTGGAAAACTTTGAAGCGCGTTCTTACATATAACAAACTTGAAATTCATGATCCGCCAAATATTTTCCAGTTTTCTTCATCAACATTAAAACCGGAACCTATAAATATAAATGTTAAAGTTATACTTATTGGCAGCCAGTATGTTTATTCTTATCTCTCAGAGTATGAATATGATTTTAAAAAAATGTTTAAGGTTAAAGCAGATTTTGATTATGAGATTAAGCGTTCAGATAAAGTACTAACCGAGTATGCAAGGGTTATTAAAAAGTTTATTAAAGATGAAAACCTTAAAGAGTTTGATAAAACTGCAATTGCACAACTACTGGAAATAGCTGCAATCTTTGCCGGACAAAAAGAAAAGCTTACAACAAGGTTTTCAAAAATCGCTGATCTTGCAAGGGAGGCGAACTTTTGGGCAATTGATGATGGTTTTGAAATTGTAAATGCCGCACATGTAGAAAAAGCTTACAACAATGCCAGAAACAGGCACGGTATGATGGAATCAAAAATTTCCGAAATGTATGAGGATGGTACGTTTCTTCTTGATACTGAGGGAGAACGAATTGGACAGATAAACGGCTTAGCAGTTTATTCTGCAGATTTCTATTCATTCGGAAGACCAACAAGGATAACTGCAACAGTTTCTTTAGGAAGTGGAAACATTATAAATGTAGAACGTGAGGCAGGAATGAGCGGACGACACTACAATAAAGGTGTTTTGATAATTTCCGGTTACTTTAAAGAAACATTCGGACAAGATATTCCTCTTGCATTCAATGCAAATCTTGTATTCGAACAATCTTACGGAACAGTTGATGGAGACAGCGCTTCCTGTGCAGAAATATTTGCGCTTCTTTCAACGCTTTCAGGATTACCTATTAAACAATCGATTGCAGTTACTGGTTCGTTAAACCAAAAAGGCGATGTGCAGCCAATAGGAGGAGTGAACGAAAAGATTGAAGGATTTTATGATTTATGTAAATCAAAAGGATTAACCGGTGATCAGGGTGTTGTTATTCCTGTTCAAAATGTGAAAGAACTTATGTTAAAAGATGAAATAATTAATACTGTTGCTGAAAATAAATTTCATATATATTCGATCTCAAGGGTGGAGGAAGGAATTGAAATTATTACCGGAGTTAAAGCAGGTAAAAAATTAAAAGATGGATACGAAAAAAATACTGTTTTCGACCTTGTTGAACAGAAGCTTAAAGATATGTATAAAAAATCAAGGTCTTTAAGGAATGAGGAGACAAAAGCTCCTAAGCGGAAAAAGAGAAAGTAAAGATATTTTTGAAAGAGTATAACAAAACTAAAATACTTGCCACAATTGGACCGCAGACTGTAACTACAGAAAAAATAAAACAACTTGTCAGTGCCGGCCTTGATGCTGTAAGATTGAATATGTCTCATGGCGATTATGATTTTTATTCTTCCGTTTTTGAAAACATTCATACGGCTCGCACCGATCTTAATTTACCTCTGGCAGTTCTTGCGGATTTGCAGGGACCTAAAATTAGGATAGGTGAATTAGAAAAGCCCGAAATAGAAATAGAAACCGGTTATGAAATAGAAATTACAATTAATGATGTCTTAGGAAATAAAAATCTGATTTCAACTTCTTACAAAAACCTGATAAGGGAAGCTGAAATCGGTGAGTTAATTCTGATTAACGATGGTCTGATCAGATTAAGGATAAAGAAAAAGAAAGAGAATTCAGTAGTTTGTGAAATTGAAAGCGGGGGTGTCATCTCACCGCGGAAAGGTATGAATTTGCCCGGGATTTCACTTTCCACTCCATCTTTGACTGATAAAGATTTTGAAGATCTGGAATTTTTAATAAAAAAGGGAGTAGATTATATAGCATTGTCTTTTGTTAGAAAAGCCGGGGACATCTATCAATTAAAAAAATGGCTTGAAGAAAAAGAAAATAGTATTCCTGTTATCGCTAAAATAGAAAAGAAAGAAGCATGCGATAATCTCGATTCAATTCTTAACGCAGCAGATGGTATAATGATTGCCCGCGGCGATCTTGGCGTTGAACTTTCCCCACCTGAAGTACCGGTTATTCAAAAGGAAATTATTAAACGATGCAACGAAACGGGAAAACTTGTTATCACAGCAACCCAAATGCTGGAATCCATGATCAAGTCTAAAATACCAACCAGAGCTGAAGCTGCAGACGTTGCAAATGCTGTCTGGGACGGAACAGACGTCGTTATGCTCAGCGGTGAAACCTCTATTGGTAAATATCCTGTTGAAACTGTAAAAATGATGAGCGAAATAGTGTCAAATGCCGAGAAGCATTTCATTACCAATGAAAGAATAAAATTTCATGTGCCTGAAACACTCGAAGAAAATTTATTCGATTCTGTACTAAAAGGAATAACCCTTGTTTCGGAACAGATTAAAGCAAGTGCAATTGTTGTATTCACTTTTAAAGGACGAGCTGCACGGGGTCTGGCAAAATACAGACCAGGAGCAAAAATAATTGCTGTTTCAGACAGCTTTGATACCATGAATAATTTATGCCTTCGCTGGGGTGTTACTTCGCTTTTTATAAATAAAATTGATAAGCAGCATGCAGCAATAAATGAAGCAAAGGATCTGATACTGAATGCAGGACTTGTTAATAAAGGAGATTTAGTTATATTTTTGTCGCGAGCCCCCTTTTCTGAAAAAGGCAGAACGGACTGGCTTCATTTTGAAGTGCTTTGATTGAATAACCAAAATAACTACTATGGAAAAAGTATTAGCAAAATGGTGGGAACCTACCGATGATGATAGAATACTCTGCACACTTTGCCCGCGATACTGCAAAATCGGAGAAGGTCAGCCCGGGTTCTGTTTTATAAGACAAAACCATGGTGGTAAGTTATATACAATTGGATACGGAAGACCAACCGGCTTTGCAATTGACCCGATTGAAAAAAAACCACTCAATCATTTTTTACCCGGTTCAACAATTTTAAGTTTTGGAACTGCAGGCTGCAATCTCGGCTGTAAATTCTGCCAGAACTGGTCAATGAGCAAAGCAAAGCTTGATGATCTAAATTCTCTCACTGCCTCACCTGAAGAAGTCGTGAGTCTTGCAAAGGAGTACGGAGCACCATCAATTGCATATACTTACAACGATCCTACAATTTTCGGTGAGTATGTAATTGATATTTCAAAAATTGCCACAGAAGGAGAATATAAAATCAGTAATGGTAACTGCTGGTTATATTGATAAAGAAGCACGAAAAGATGTTTATAAATACATTGATGCAGCAAATGTTGATCTAAAAGCTTTTACTGAAAGATTTTATCATAAGCTTACTTTTTCTCATTTAGATGATGTGCTCGATACACTTATCTGGCTAAAAAATGAAACCGATGTTTGGATTGAAATTACAACGCTTTTAATTCCCGATGAAAATGATTCTTCCGAAGAAATAAAAAAAGAGTGCGATTGGATTTTAGACAATTTAGGTGATACAGTGCCGCTTCACTTTACTGCATTCCATCCCGATTTTAAAATGAGGGATAAAGACTTAACTCCCGAACGAACATTTATCAAGAGCAAGAAAGATTGCATTAAGATCTGGAATTAAATATTGTTACGTTGGAAATGTACACCACACAGAAGGACAAACTACTTACTGCCCAAACTGCAAAGAAAAACTAATTAAAAGAAACTGGCATTCTGTTATTTCAAACAATTTGATTAATGGTAAATGTAAAAAATGTGAAATTGAAATTGACGGTGTATTTTAAATTGTTCAAATTATAATTATGATTTCTTTTCATTAAATTTTTAATTCTATCTTATTTGAAGGACACTATGAATAAACTTAAAAACAAGACCGTATTTATAACAGGTGCAACATCAGGAATTGGAAAAGCCTGCGCTGAAATTTTCGCAAAAGAAAAAACAAATTTAATTTTAACAGGAAGAAGAATTGAAAGATTAAAATCCCTCGCAAAAAGATTAGAGATGGAAAACGGTATAAGTATAAAGTGTATTAAACTTGATGTTAGAGATTATAATGAAGTAAAAAATGCTGTTATCTCGTTGGATAACAAATGGAATAAAATAGATATTTTAATTAACAATGCTGGTTTGGCAAGAGGTTTTAATAAAATTTACGATGGTAATAAATTGGATTGGGATGAAATGATTGATACAAATATTAAAGGATTGGCATATGTTAGCAGACACGTTTTTCCATTAATGATTAAAAGAAAAAAGGGACACGTAATTAATATTGGATCAACTGCAGGACACGAAGTTTACCCAAACGGAAATGTTTATGCTGCTACAAAGTATGCTGTTAAAGCATTAACTCAATCAATCAGAATTGATGTGCTGGATAAAGGAATTAAAGTTAGCAGTGTTGATCCTGGAATGGTTGAAACAGAATTTAGTCTGGTTCGATTTTGGGGAGATAAAAAAAAAGCAAATAAAGTTTATAACGGATTAAAACCTCTAACACCAGAAGATGTTGCTGAAGCAGTATTATTCTGCGCAACAAGACCGGATAATGTAAATATTAACGAAGTTATTTTAACACCGCTTGCACAGGCATCATCAACGCAGGTGCATAGAGATAAGAATTAGGTAAATAAACTTATATCTCCTGCACCTTTTCTTACTACAACTGGTTCTTCCTGGCTTAAATCAATTACACTTGATGGCTCCGCGCTGACACTTCCAACAGAGAGCATTAAATCAACCTGTGTGTTAAAAATTGCTTTTATTTCTATCGGATCAAAAAGAACTTCTCCTTTCCGGTTTGTTGCACTTGTGCTTATTATAGGATTACCAAATTCTTCAGCAATTTTTAATGCTACAAAATGATCCGGAATTCGAATGCCAACGGTTTTTCTTTTACTCCACAATTTTTTGGGTACTGCTTTTGCAGCCGGAAAAATAAATGTGTAAGGTCCGGGCAACAGATGTTTCATAGTGCGGTAAGCATAATCAGATACTTTAGCATATTTTGAAATATCTTTTAGATTAGGGCATATAAAACTTAATAGTTTTATTTCCGGATTATTTTTAATTTCCTGTACTCTATCAATCGCTTCTTTATTAAAAATATCACAGCCAATTCCATAAACAGTATCAGTCGGATATATTATTACACCTCCTTCTTTCAGAACATTCACTGCTTTATTAATATATCTTAGCTGAGGATTATCGGGGTGTAATTCATAAAATTCCATTAAAAGTCCTTTCAGAAAATATAATTGCCAATGACTATGTATATAATCATTGGCTTTTCAAGCATCTGGAAATGCTAAAAATACTAACTGCAAGATAGAAATGAATTTAATTTGTCAATCGATTTCAACAAAAAAATGTATTTTTTTTATCATTTTAGTTAAATAAAATTATTGATTTTCAGAAAAATTTGTATATTTATTGTCTATATTTTTGTTAAGGTAAGATTAATCAGGAGATTAAAATGGCCAGAAAATGTCAGGTTACAGGGATTGGACCAAAAGCCGGAAACAGTATTTCACATGCACATAACAAAACAAAAAGAAGATTTTTACCAAACCTTCAAAAGAAGAAAATTTGGGTTCAGGAATTAAACAGGTATGTAACATTCAAACTTTCTACAAGCGCAATAAAAACTATTAATAAAAACGGAACTGCTCAAATTGCAAAAATGATTAAAGAAGGCAAAATTAAAGTTCATTAAATTTATTTAATGTTTAAAATAAAAAAGGGAAGCAAATGCTTCCCTTTTTTTGTTTAAACTTAATTATTTTTCTACTCTCTAACCACCCAAACTTTAATTTTTGTACTCACACTTGGATGAAGTTTAATATTACACTGTAAATTCCCAGGGTTTTTATTGACTCTTCAATTTCAATTTTTCGTTTATCAATTTCGTAACCTTTTTCTTTTAAAGCATCAGAAATCATTTGAGTAGTTACTGATCCGAAATATTTTATCTTCTTCACCAACCTGAACAGGAATAGTAATAGAAATTTTTTCAAGTTCAGCTGCTAATTTCTCAGCACCACTTAACTGTTGTTCTGTTTTTTTAGCAGCATTTTGTTTTTCTTCTTCAAGTGCACTAATATTACCATCTTAGCGCAGTGTATGCAATTTTATGGGGAAGAAGATAGTTTCTTGCATAACCATTTTTAACTTCAACAACATCGCCAATTTGGCCTAGTGGTTCGAAGTTTTGTCTTAATATTACTTTCATCTTTATCTCCTGATTTTACAATCTATCTGACCGTATCAGAGACATAGGGCAGTAAAGCCATATGCCTTGCACTTTTAATTGCAAGTGATAATTGTCTCTGATATTTTGCACTTGTTCCCGTTATTCTTTTAGGAATTATTTTTCCCTGTTCCGTAGTATATTTTTACAGCAGTTTTACATTTTTATAATCAATGTACTTGATATTATTTTGTGTAAACCTGCAAATCTTTTTTGCTTTAATTTCCTTTTTCATTTTCTTCACTTCCGTTTTTAATTAAATCAGATTCTTCATTTGATAAAAATTTATCAAAAGAATCTTCTGTATAATCATTTGAATCTTCATCTAGCAACATATCATTTGTTCATTTTCATCAAAGGACATTATCAGTTTCGGTATCTATAAACTTTGCCTCTTTTATTAAGAAATTGAATTCTTCTTGCTTTAATTTCAACGATACTTCTGTTGTGTCCATCATCTGATTTCCAGCTTCTGCTTTGCAGCTCCCCATCAACTAAAACTGCAGAACCTTTTTTTAATCTGTCTCTGCAACTCTCAGCTAATTTATTCCAAGCAACAATTCCAACATAACAAACATCTTCCTGCCATTGATTGGAACTGTCTTTATATTTTCTGTTTGATGCTAGTGAAAAATTTACTACGGGTGTTTGGTTTGTTGTTTGCCTAAAGATAGGATCCTTAGTTAAATTTCCAGCAACAATTACATAATTTATTTCCGGCATTTTCAAATCAGCCATATTTTAATCCTCCATACTATCATAAATTATTTAATGTTCTCAGATTCTCTATTTGATTCTTCATTATTCTCTTCACCTGATTCTTTCTTCAACTAGCAGGTTCACTTGGACTACTTCCTCCGCTAACAACAGCTGCTTCTTGTGATTCTTTGTTTTTTTCAAGTTGCTCCAATGCATCATTACTTAAGTTTAATGGTAAGATACCTTAAAATATTCTCATCAAGTCTGAAATAATCTTTCAAGTTTGGAAATTAAATCAGGCGGGGAATTAAATCTGAAAATAACATAGTAACCAATTTTACTTTTTTTAACCGTATAAGCCAGTCTTTTTCTTCCCCAATCTTCAACCTCTTTATTCGCCCCCATTGGTAGTAATGGTTTCTTTAATCCGGTTTAATAATCTACCAATTTGTTCATCTTCTAATGCAGCATTTATTAGAACAGCACTTTCATAGACTTGTGTCTTCATCAATAGTCTATCACCTCCCTATGGTCAATTAGGCCCTCATTATAGAAATAAGAGCAGGGTTGATAAATAATTTTATTTAAAATGTTGCAAAATTTATTTAATTATCGGCGCAATAACAAGTGCAATTACTGCCATTAACTTAATTAGAATATTTAATGATGGCCCGGAAGTATCTTTAAATGGATCACCAACAGTATCTCCAACAACAGCAGCTTTATGCGGCTCTGAGCCCTTCCATAGTGCGTCCCATCAATTTCAATACCTTCTTCAAACATTTTTTTTGCATTATCCCAAGCACCACCTGCATTGGATTGAAAAATTGCCATTAGAACACCTGTAACTGTAACTCCTGCTAGTAATCCTCCCAACATTTCTGCACCACCGAGTAAACCAATTAAAACAGGCGAAAGGACAGCTAGTAATCCCGGTAGTACCATTTTTCTAATTGCTGCTTGTGTAGAAATTTCTACACATTTACCATATTCTGCTGAACCATCAGCTAGTTTAAATGTTTCAGCATCGTCTTTGGACCACTCAGTTATTTCTTTTCCTTCATTTTTTTTCATTATTTCTAATGCTTTCCTGAGCGCAGGAATTGTTTTAAATTGTCTTCTAACTTCTTCAATCATAGCCATTGCGGCTTTACCAACCGCACTCATTGCAAGTGCCGAAAAAAGAAAAGGCAGCATTGCACCCAAAAGTAATCCTGCCATTACATGAGCTTTTGATATATCAATAGATTTAATACTTGCAGAAGTCATATAAGCACCAAATAATGCCAGAGCAGTAAGTGCAGCTGATCCTATTGCAAAACCTTTTCCAATTGCTGCTGTTGTATTTCCTACTGCATCCAGTTTATCTGTTCGTTGTCTAACTTCTTTCGGAAGTTCAGACATTTCAGCAATTCCACCCGCATTATCTGAGATAGGACCGTATGCATCAACAGCAAGCTGAATACCTGTATTTGAAAGCATTCCAACTGCAGCAATAGCAATACCATATAATCCTCCAAGTGCAAATGCAGACAAAATTGAAGCAGCTAAAATAATAATTGGCAGAGCGGTTGAAATCATACCAGTACTAAGGCCAGAGATGATATTTGTTGCTGCACCTGTTAGTGATTGCCTTGCAATTGCTCTTACAGGACGTTTACCAAGACCAGTAAAATATTCAGTAATAAGACCAATAAGAACTCCTGCAACTAAACCTATAACAGTAGAAAGAAATATATTAGTTGAAGTGATTGTATATGTTTCTCCGTATAAAGGATCGTTAAAAACCCACTCAGAAGGTAGAACCCAATTAATAATAAAATACAGAGCAATAATCATCAGAAAGGAAGATCCAAATTCACCAAGGTTTAGTGCTTTTTGCGGATCACCACCTTCTTTAACCCTAACGAAAAGTGTTCCAATGATTGACATTACAATACCAATTCCAGCAACAATAAGCGGGAGAATGACAGCCCCTAACCCATTAAACTTATCGGCAAATTCAGGAATACCAAAAAATGCGGCTCCAAGCACCATTGTTCCAATTATTGATCCCACATAGGATTCAAACAGATCTGCACCCATACCTGCAACATCACCAACATTATCGCCAACATTATCAGCAATTGTAGCAGGATTCAAAGGATGATCTTCGGGAATTCCTGCTTCAACTTTTCCAACAAGATCTGCTCCAACATCAGCAGCTTTTGTATAAATACCTCCACCAACACGTGCAAACAAGGCAATCGATGAAGCTCCGAAAGAAAAACCTGTTAATATTGTTATTACTCTATTTAAATCCTCAATCCTATCAACTCCAAACATATTTGCATAAAATACAAAAAGTGCCCCTAATCCAAGAACTCCTAAACCAACAACTGCTAGACCCATTACTGAACCACCAGCAAATGCAATTTCCAGAGCTTTGCCAAGACTAATCCTTGCAGCATTCGTTGTTCTTACATTTGCTTTTGTCGCTACTTTCATTCCAATAAAACCCGCCATGGCAGAACAAAAAGCTCCAACAAGAAATGATACGGCAATTAGTGGTGATGAGTCTTCAGTATTAGCGCTAACGGCAAGTAAAATCGCTACAGATATAACAAAAATTGATAGAACTTTGTATTCAGCTTTAAGAAAAGCCATTGCACCTTCTGTAATATGTGTGGCAATTTTTTTCATCTTATCGGTGCCAGCATCTTGTTTTGAAACCCAACCTGATTTAAAGAATGTAAAAAGAAGTGCCAATATTCCAGCTAATGGTACAATATAGAAAAGGGTATGCATAAAAATCTCCGGATTCCTTTTGAATTAAATAATATTAGATTTTAGTCTTTAAAAATTTTGCTATTAGCTTCCAACATTTTTGTTGCACCCCCAATTATAAATTCGCTAATTAGATAAGAGCAGTTCTTAAATACATTCTTAAGCAATGGTTCATCATCATAATCAAAATCTGTAAGTACATATTCTTTTAAAACTTGTGTATTATTTTTTTTCCCAACTCCAATCTTAATTCTGGGAAAATGAATTGTATTAAGGTGATAAATTATAGAACTGAGTCCATTGTGTCCACCATCCCCACCTGAAAGTTTAACCTTAAAAGAACCAACATCTAGGTAAACATCATCATGAAGTACTAGAACATTCTCTACAGAAATTTCAAAATTTTCAATTAATTCCTTAACAGCAATTCCACTTTTATTTACATAAGTAGTTGGTTTTATTAAAACATACCTTGCCTGATCAATCTCGCCGTTTGCCTGGTAAAAGCTGTGCTTAGATGGGATAAATTTATTGGAGTTTGATTTTGCAAAATAATCTACTAGCAGGAAACCGGCATTGTGTTTGTTAAAACTGTAAATGCTGCCAGGATTTCCAATTCCTATAATAACCTTCACCAATATCAGGATTCTTTATCTTCTTCTTCCTCAGATTTGCCTTTTCCAATAACTTCAGGTTCTGCTGGTTCTTCTCCTTCTTCCAATTCAGCTTCAGCCTCAACAACCTCTTCAACAACTTTTTGATGTGTTACGGCAACAACAATAGCATTGGCTGGATTTAGTAAAGTTAAGTTTTCAACATTCAGTTCTGAAACATGAACCGAATCACCAATAGCAAGCCCTGAAATATCAATCTCTATGTGTTCAGGAATGTCCTTTGGTAAACATTCAACATCAAGTTTATGAAGTAAATGCTGTAATAATCCACCTTCTTTTAAGCCAACTGCACTACCTTTTAATTGTACTGGAATTTCTAATTGAATTTTTTCGCCTCTTGTGAGACCTAAAAGATCAAAGTGAACAATTTCATCAGTTACCGGATCGAATTGAATATCTTTAATAATACATTCTAATTCTTCCTGTCCTTCAATCTTCAACGAAATTAAATGAGTCTTAGAAGTAAATACCATTGGACGAATCTTTTTTTCCGAAACATCCACAGGAATTGCTTCTGAATGTCTGGAATAAAAAATACCGGGCACTCTGCCTTCCCTTCTTAGCTTGTTTCTGGCAGCTTTGCTTATATCATTTCTTTTATTAGCTTCTAAAGTTACTGTTTCCATTAATTCTCCAAATGTAAATTAACTTTTATCAACATTAAATAACGAACTGATTGACTCGTTATTAAATGTTCTTCGTATCGCTTCTGCAAACAAATCTGCTGCCGATACTACTTTTATTTTATCTGATTTACCCTTGCCTTCAATGTTAATTGTATCTGTGACAAATAACCTTGAAAGGTTTGAATTATTTATTCTATTTATTGCCTCTCCGGAAAGAAGAGGATGTGTTACAGCTCCGTAAATATGACTTGCACCTTTATCTTTTAACGCCTCAACTGCACCTACAAATGTACCTGCGGTATCAATTAAATCATCCACTATTAACACTTCTTTGTCTTTAACATCGCCAATAATGTGTACAATTTCCGCAACATTTTGTTTCGGGCTTCGTTTATCAATTACAACAAGTGAGCTATGCAGAAGTTTAGCATATGCTCTGGCCAGTTTTATTCCGCCAACATCAGGTGAAACAATTGCCAAATTATCTTGCAGATGATCAAACTGATCATGAAAGACAGAAGAACCATACAAGTGATCAAATGGAATATCAAAAAATCCCTGTATCTGAGGAGCATGAAGATCCATAGTAATTACTCTATCGGCTCCTGCAACCGTTATAAGATTTGCCATTAGTTTAGAAGTAATAGCAACTCTCGGTTGATCCTTTCTGTCTTGTCGTGCATAGCCAAAATAAGGTATTACAGCGGTGATTTGATTTGCTGAAGCACGACTGGCAGCATCAATCATAATTAACAATTCAAGAAGATTCTCCGCTGGCGGCTCTGTAGATTGAATGATAAAAACATCCATACCACGTATGTTTTCGCCATATTTAACCCAAATCTCGCCATCACTAAACTTTTTAAGCTCAACCGAACCTAATGGTTTACCTAATTTTTGAGAAATCTTATTTGCGAGAGGAAGGTTTGAGCTTCCTGAAAAGATCATATAATCAGATGTTGCCATAACAGCTAAAATTACTGTATTTATTAAAAAATAGAAGCCAAATATAAAAAATTCACTAGGTTAAAACAAAAAAAATCCTTGAGAAAAAATTTCAAAATTACTTATTACAGCATAATTTCAGCTTTTTTTCTTTCTTAACAGGAAAAAAGTAACCAGCAGTAAAACAAAGCCGGTTAATACGAAAATCCAGGTTGGAGTTTCCTTCAATTTAAACGGTCTGAAGGTTACTGAAATGGTTTTTCCACCGCCAATTTCCGAAAGTGCATACTGCCATTTAAGAGTTCTTCCTGAGGAAGAATGGGCATTGTGTGTAATAATATCACCGGAAAATATATACTCGTAACTTACAAAATAATTACTGCCTTCAATTCCAAATCCAGTTGCTATTGGAGCTATAAACTGGCTGAAGACTATATGTCCGGCTGCACCTTCTTTAAATGAAAATTGAGAATCAGAAAATGCACTTGTTTTATTTAGTGAATCTATATGTGTAAATGTTAGATCTATAATTGCATGAGTTGTACTGTCAGTTGTATCTTTGTAAACAACAACATTTTCTACAATGCTGTGTTCGGAGCTAAATTCTTTTTTAATTGAATCAGGATTGAATATTCCAATTTTTGATGCTACACTCGTGCTTTCATCATCAGGCAGCATCATCCAGTAATCAATATGCATTGAACCTGAACCATCAATAGCAAGCTTTACCTGTTGATAATAATTCAGGCAACTGCTAATTATAAATGGTAGAAACAGAATGATAATAAATTTCTTCAATTCGTAAATATCTTCACTAGTTTAAAATTATTCTCAACAATTGTTAAAGGATGAATCTTATTTTATTGTGATGTATCAAATTTATTGAAAATATTAAATTTTTTCATAAGTTTCGCATCTATTATTTATAGAGAATGAGAATATGCCAAATTACGATTATAAATGCTTAAAGTGCAATAACATGTTTGAAATGTTTCAGCCAATGACTGCTGACCCAATAAAAACTTGTCCTGAATGCGATGGAGATGTTAAAAGATTAATTGGCACCGGTGCGGGTCCGATATTCAAAGGAAGTGGATTTTATCAAACAGATTATAAACAAAAACAGGCAAGCCAAAGTAAATCTACTACGTCTTCAACTGTTCCTACAAAAAAAGAGGGTACCGATAAAAAACCTACGACAAATAGTGCAGCAAAATAACTATTGTTACAGGGTAACTTTAAAAATTTAGCCAATTAATAATTTTTAAAAATCTGCACCAAGAGAAAAATAAAATTTCGGTTTTGAAAATCCATCAATGTTATAAGCCCACGCAACATCAAACCTAAGTAGAAAGTATAGAAAATACATTCGTGCACCAACGCCCGTACCGATTAGTAGATCATCAGTTACAATTTTTCCTGATTCATCACGTTTAAACAAACTAAGTTGTTTGTTATTATACCACGCAGTTCCAACATCAATAAAAGTAACACCAATAATGTTACTAAATAAAAGTGGTAAACCACCTGTTAGAAAATATCTGATAAGTGGAAAACGCAGTTCAATATTCATAAGTGCATACCGTGTACCAATTTGCTCAGAATAATTATAACCTCGCAATGGCAATGCTGCTGTTAAAAATGCAAAATCAGAAGCAGATTCAATTGGAATTTCTGTTGTTGCAAATGATCTGTTTATCCAGTTTTCAATTCCACCAATAAAAAATCTTTGCGGATTGTTACCATCAGAATATCCGCCGGAAAAGCGGAACGCAAATGAATGATCTGTAAAAAATCTTAAATATGTTCTGTAATCACCCATAAATGAATAAAAGCTTAGTTTTGGATCACCGATACCAAGATTACCAAAAACACTTAATCTGTAGCGTGTACCTTCAATAGGGGCAGTGTAACCCCAAAGAATGTTATCGTGAACAAAACTAACAGATGGTACCACGAAAGAGGCGCTTTCAGATTCTTCAGAAGGATTATCCAGGTTTTCACTTGATACATTAAGCCAGCTAAGCCCACCATCAAATCTGTAATATTTATTAAGTGGAAGACTTGCTGAACCTACAAAACCAAAGTTTCTATACCTGAGAAGTTCTGATGTTATAAAACCGTTTTGTGCAGCTTGCGAAATTCTTAAGAACCTTGCCGTATGAAATCCTTCAATTCCGTAGTTAATTCTTTTCGCAAGATAATAGTATGCCAAACCGTAATCACTGTTTTTCAAATCAATCTGTAATCCGGTAATCCCAATTAACCTGTGGTTACCAAGTACATCGCTAAATGAAATTAATGTTGTACCAATTAATCCATAGAGTGTGCTGTATCCAGCATTGGCATATACAAGATCAGGAGCAAAATTAATTTTATAATTGTGCACTTTAAAATTACCTTGTTCATCAAGGTTATCTGTAGGATTGAACAGATCACCCTCAACTTCTTCACCATTTCCAATAATGGTTTCACCTCCAAAAACATAGTTGCCGAAATCAATTTCTACAGAATCTTCGGAGGTTTTAGTAGAATCAATAAAATTTCCAGTTAGAAAAATTGATGATTCCTGATCCGCAGTATCACTAGCTGATATATTTATTAATTCTGTATTATCATTCTCTTCTGTAAAGGAAGTTACAGGGAAATCTAAATCAAGTATTCCTTTTCTGAATTTTGTGAGCGGAAGTTCATTTAGTTCCAAATCTGTTTCAAAGGGATTGGTTAGAGTAAAAATATTAAATGCTGATTTGTACAGCGATGAGAATACTAATTTTTCGCCATCTCGTGAAGATGATAGCTGGTAAAGCCCTGACTGAGAATTGGTCACTGGTACAGCTTTAATATCTTTAACATCATTTACATTAATATCTGAAGAAGAAAAAACAATTCTTTTTTTATAGACATTATTAATCCCATTTAAATCAGAAATAAAAAGTATTTGAGAATCATCTTCACTGACAATAGGAGAAGTTTCATTACTTCCCGGCATATCGGTAATTCTTTGTACTTGCTTTGTTTCAACATCAATGGAATAAATTTCTGTTTGTGTGTAATCATGGTTATATATTTTAAAACCATCAGATACATCACTCATTGTAAGATAGCTGTTCCTGTCTGAGGCAAAATATATTTTCATTCCGTCGTGAGACCAGCATGGATCTCTATCAGTAAATATGTCATTAGTAAGGTTTGTTATTTCTTCGGTTTCAAAATCATATATATAAACATCAGTTTGTTTTGCTGTTTGCCCAATAAAAGCTAAAAACTTACTATCCCAGGACCATGCAATACTTTGAATACCATTAAGTTTTATGGGAAGTGTTTGATATTCTTCTTCTTCAACATCAAAAATATAGACTAAATCGT
Source organism: uncultured Ignavibacteriales bacterium (assembly GCA_963714405.1). GTDB lineage: Bacteria > Bacteroidota > Ignavibacteria > Ignavibacteriales > Ignavibacteriaceae > JAZGGS01. The sequence continues at coordinate 896,152 of CAVQOH010000006.1, forward strand.
AACCGTGACTAAGAGCAGCTACAGCTATGCGTTTTCCATCGGGAGACCATGTTAATCCTGGTGTTAGAATATTCAGTTCTTCAAAATTTGGTGAGTTGTTACCTTGAGCAAGCTCTTTTATAATTTCCCCATCATTGGCATCCATAATGTAAAGGCTAAAAAAGTAATCCCTATTAGTAATGAATGCGATCTTATCACCTTGCGGACTTAAAGCGGGACTTGTATTGTAAAACCCTCCATCTTCTTCAGAATCTGTAAGCCGTTTTGCAAACTCATCAGGATCTTCTGTTACATCAATATCAGGCCAGTAAACTCTTTTAATATCTTTTCTCCATCTTTCATTTAATTCTTTAAGCGAAAGACCTATCGTTTCTTTTAATGCGCCATCAACATTTCCAACACCTCTTACAGCATTAACGAGTTCGCCTATTTTTTTTCTTCCATACTTTTTGGCGATGTAGTAAAAAACTGCCTGCCCGCCGCGGTATGCAAAATATCCGTTCAAGTTTTGTATGTCAGGTAAGTATTCTTCAATAGCTGCATCTCTTATAAACATATCGGTATCTTCATCCCAACCCAGTGCCTGGTATTCTGCTATTCCCTCGCTAAACCAGAGCGGTACTTGCAGTGAAATATTATTTGAAATAATATTCTGTATTGAACCACCATAAAACATATCATTTAAAACCGCATGTACAAGCTCGTGATGAATAAGATGACGATATTGTTTATATGAGCCCGCAAATTGTACCACTACCCTGTTTTTAAAAAGTTCTGTAAATCCCTGGATTCCTTCGCTGAGATAACTATCGGTTACATTTGTTTCCTGAAAATCATTTTGGGAGTTGTAAATTATTAGTGTAATACGGTTGTTAATTGAATAATTAAAACTTTCCTGAATGTTAGAAAGTGCATCTTCCGATGCAAAGGCGGTAAATTCTGCAAGTGTTTCCCCATCATCTGTAAAATATATATCAAAATGATTGGTTTGAATATAGTACCAATCGAAATATTTATACTGCACCTTATTTTGCCCGAATTGCGCTAACAGTAATGGTTGAAAAAACACAAACAACAGGAAAATTTTTAATATGAATTTTGAATGCATCATTTAATCATCTTTAATTATTAAAAAATCAAGTTCCATTTTTTCAATATCTGCACGTATTAATTTTACATTAATTTTATCACCTAATCTATACTGTTTTTTAGTTCTTCTTCCAACCAGGGCGTATTTTTTTTCATCAAAAACGTAAAAATCTCCATCTAAATCTCTTACTTTTATCAATCCCTCGGCAAGAATATCAAATAATTCTACAAATAAGCCAAAATTTGTAACTCCTGAAATTATTGCATTAAACTCTTCCCCAACTTTATCCTTAAGAAACTCTACCTGCTTTAATTTAATTGATGCTCTTTCGGCTTCAACGGCGTTTCTTTCACAACTAGATAAATGATCACAAATTTTTTCCAATTGTGCAAGGGAATAAAATTTTCCTGATTTTTTAATAATGCTCTCCGCAACAATCCTGTGAACAATAAGATCAGAGTATCGCCTTATCGGTGATGTAAAATGTGTGTAATATTTAAAACCCAACCCATAATGCCCAATATTTTGGGGTGAGTAAACTGCTTTTGCCATAGATCTTATCGCCAATTCATTTATCACTGTTTCTTCATCAGTACCTTTAATCTGAGAAATTAAATGATGGAATTGAGCTGATGGTTTGCCTGAATACGGATTGTATGAATAACCTAAAGATTTTACAAATCTGCTAAATTCTTCAATTTTTTCTTGGTTTGGAAAATCATGTACACGAAAAACAAATGGCAATGACTTTTTAGATGTTAGACGGATTGCAATAGTTTTGTTAGCAAGAAGCATGAATTCTTCAACAAGCATATTGCTTTCTTTAAGTACTTTTTTATCTATACTAACCGGCTTACCGTTTTCATCCAGCTTTATTTCAATTTCGGGTGTAAAAAATTCAAAACTACCTTCTCTCACCCGTTTCTTTCTAAATACTTCTGCAAGATTATTTAAAATAGAAATTTCGCTGCAATATTCCCCTTGACCGCTATTGATAATTTCCTGTGCCTCGTTGTAAGTAAATCTTCTGCTACTTTTTATTATTGATTTACTTATTTCTGAATGAACAATTTTTCCTCTTTTTGTAATTTCAAAAATAACAGAAAAAGTGAGTCGTTCACTTCCCGGAAGAAGTGAGCACACATTTGATGACAATTTTTCAGGTAACATTGGAATTGCAGTACCAACAAGATATACACTGTTTCCTCTTTCCAATGCTTCTTCATCCAATTTGGTTCCAGGTTTTACATAATGGCTAACATCAGCAATATGAACACCAACAGAGTAATTTCCGTTTTCCAATATTTCAACAGAGAGAGCATCATCAAAATCCTTTGCATCATCAGGATCAATGGTAAAGCTGATTTTTTTTCTAAAATCTTTTCTTCCTTTTATTTCTTCTTCCAAAATTTTTGTATTAATATATTCAGCTTCGGCTTCAACTGCTGAAGGAAATACTGAAGATATACCTAATTCTCTTGCAATAATTTTAACATCACTATGATGTAATCTATCCTTATTAAGTATTTCTAAAATCTCGCCTTCCGGATTCATCAGTTTATCATCCCACAAAAAGTTTCCAACAAGAACTTTATCTCCTTTTACGGCATTTTTTAAATTAACTTTATCAACATATATATCACGTTGAATTTTGCTGTCATCAGGAACAACAGAATAAAATGATTTTGTTTTCTTAAGAACACCAACTACTTCTTTTCTATTTCTTTTAATAACTTTTTCTATTTGTCCTTCAAGGTTTTTGCCTTCTTGTTTTGCGAACAAACCAACCTCAACAAGATCACCATTAAAAGCTGTTCCTAAATTTCTGGCAGCAATAAATATATCTCCAATATTTGATTTTTTTGGAATTACAAAACCAAAGCCATTTTCATTAATTTGTAAATGACCCACAATTCTGTTTGATTCAGGAAAGGAATTAAGTTTATACCTTTTTCCGCTTTTAGTTAAAAATTGTTCCAGGTAAAGCTGATGAATTACCTTTTTAAGTTCGCGGTATTCTTTTTCACTTTTTATCTTTAATCGGCTTGCGATTTCTTTATTCTTAAAAGTTCTGGCAGGATTCTTTTTAAAGAAATATATTATTTTTTTTTTCATTTGTTCACACTATTTAGATTTTCTTTTTGCTGCATCAACTGGAATATTAAAATTCAAAACTGTATTTAAAACCAAGTTCATTTATCATTTCGCTGTAAGTTCTGGAGACAAAAACCGGTTCTCTTCTTTCTAACCTTAAAATTAACAATGGTGTAATTGGTACAACCGGCCATTCGATTTTTACATTAGCGCGGCTAAAATCCTGAAAGATCTGAGAAGAACCGCCAATCTCATAACGAAAATCACCAACTTTACCCACTAAACTAAATTTTGTTTCAGCTCCAACTTGCCTTACCTGTACACTTCTCACAATATCGCCAAGTCTTTCATTTAAAAAGCTGCTAAGCAGAGAACCTGCAAGTGAAGCAGCCGTTGAAGCAACAAGATTAGTTTCCTGGGTCGTCGCATCTTCAGGAAATTTACCCAGAATTATAAAAAACATTGCATCTGAAGCATCTTTAGTAGCATCCAGTTCAAATTGTCCGCTCCTGTTATCACGTTTATAAACACTCACATTGTCTTCATTTTCAATAAAACTTGTGGAGAGATTTTTAACCGGTCCTTCAATTTTAATTCTAACCTGTACTTCATACTCGCTTGAACTTGCACCCAAAGTATCCGGGTTATAGTAATTCTGATATGTTGCAGTAACATCTAAATAAGGATTATCCAGTTCACTTAAGAATTTAACTGAGCCCTCAGCTTGAAAAGTTTTAATAAAATTTAGCTTGGATCCATCAAGTAAAACCAGTTCACCTTTTGCAATAGGGTTATTCTTCTCAACAACATATTCAAAATTACCACCTAAGTAAGCAGTTAAATCCTGGTTGAACTCTTTAGACAGAATAAAAACCATCTTTACTTCATCTTCAACATTAATTTTTATATCCAGATCAAAGGGTGCCCGGGATGAAGCTCTGATTTCCTTGCTAACAGATTCAGAAATAAATATTAAACTGTCGATCTCCTTATTATAAAGCGAATCTGCCGCTGTTTTAAACTGGTAAACAAATTTGTCTGTTTCATTTGTGAATGCCGAGCTGGTTGGGGAATAAGTAATATTGGCACCTTTTTTAAGCATGAGGTTGGCAGAAAGGTAATTCTGACTTCTGTTAAATTTATAGACCATATCTTCCTGAGTTTCAACAGCAAGATCACCATAAAAAGTTGGATTGGCTGCCCTGGAATTTTTGCTAAGCAGTTTTAGTAACCCGTTAACAGATATTTCTATTTCAGAGGGTGAAAAATTTTTATGAACAAGATAGCCATTTCCTTTAATAGTTCCACCATCTAACAAATCATCACTATTGCTCACATATAGATTTGAAATATCTACCCGGTTACCAGCAAAATTTAATTGAAAGCCCGCATAGTATTTTAATCTGTTTAATCCTAAAACAAAAGAAGCGTAATTAACATTCAAGTAGCCTGTTGTGTTAAGATTTTGTAATGTACCAGTTGCATTTAAATCTGCATTTAACTTACCCTTAATCTGTGTAAGTTCATCGAAAGCACTGGCAAATGGAGAAAGCTCAAATTCTTCTGCTTTTAGACTGATGATAATACTTTGATCATCTAAAAGGTCTCCTCCTTGTGTCAATGCAAAATCGATTGGAATTGTTGATTTGAATACTAATTTAGATTTATCACTTTGCATATCCCCATTTGAAAATTTTACTTCAGTTGTTAGCAATTTATCCTTATAATAAGCAGAACTTACGAATGAACCATAAGTTTCATTTTTGTATGCTAAACTATCAATATTAATCGCTAAGTCCAGCTCAGGCGAACCCGCAAAACCATTTACAATTGCTGATAGGTTAATTATCCCCTTAATACTTTCATTTGCGGGTAAGATCAAAAAGTTCTGCAATTAAATCTTCACTCTCAAAGTTTTTCAAATATAGATCTAAATTATGTTGCCCTTCTAATGAAAATTTACCGCAATAGATTCATTTCACCATTGTTGTGGGTTAATACAAAACGGTTAAAGGTGATATCCTGATTCGAGTACACTATATCCAATTTACCTTTATTTATAAGATTAAATTTGTTATAACTTAAAAATAATTTATCCATTGTAAAAGATGCTTTTTCACCTCGAATATCTAATTCACCATTAAGTTTTGTTTTAAATAATTCTCCAATAACGACATAGAAATCAACAATAGCTGAATGATTTTTATATTCAAAGTTCAGCATTAGATTATCAAAATCACTGCCCAGGAAAATTTTTCTTGCTTTTAACTTAATATCTGTAATCACTGAAGTAAGATCAGTTGCAGATAGTATATCACTAAATAAAAATTCAAGATCAAGCTGTGAAAGATAAATTAACTCATTACCATCCCAGAATTTAAAATAGTCAAGATTTGTATTTAAGCTCACATAAATTGAATCAGGATATGTATTTATTTTTCCCGTTAATTCGCCATCAATTTCAATTTCGGCATTACCAAGAAACAAAGAGAGTAGTTCAAAGTCCTTAAACTCAAGTGCATAGTATAAATCAATATCAGGGTTTAAACTTGCCAATGAAGTGTTATCATTAAAAATTTTTGAAGATGCAGGGTACTGAATGTTATTAATCTTTTCGTTTACTGCGCTGGAGAACATGTTAGATTTGTAATTCAGTACATCAATTAATTCTGATATATTGAAATTACCTGATAGAGTAATATCTGCAAGATCTGAAATTACATTTATTACCCGCCGATCCTTTTCATTCCTGATATCAACAATAGCTCTTGTGCTGTCAATCTGTAATCCTCGTATGGTAGAGTTCTCCATTACCAGGCTGGTAAATAGATTTAATTTATCCTGATCAAACTGTTCACCTTCTCCTTCAAGATAGAAATTCAAATCGCTTTGCATATCAGATTCAGGTGCCAGGACACGGATATTAAAACCACTTAAACTTGCTTTAAAATTATAAGTTGGTTTATTATTATCAGTTAAATCAAGGTTTATATTTATTGATCCGCTTGTACTATCCGAAATGAATCGAAAAATGGCTTGTAATTATTCCATTTTTCCCTTCAGTATCAATTTTAAGATTTTGAAATTTATTGTTGTCAATCACTGATCCATCTGCATTAAAATTTAATTTTGCTGAAATATTTTCCGGTGTAAGACCTCTGCCTGTAAATGTTCCTTTACTGTTCAATTTAGTTGTTACACCTGTAAATGGAGACACGTCAAAATTAGAAGTAGTAAAACTTATATCGTATTCAAATTCTTCTTTTTCCAGATTTAATTTTGCTTTAGTATTTATGTTTCCTTTATCAGTTTTAAGTTTTACATCACCTGTAAAATTCAGAGGACTGCCTTTAAAGCTAAGTGTATCAAAAGTTATGATGCCAAGATCTTTATAAACCGGCAGATCAATTGTGTGAAGCAGGTTATTTACATCTTCCTGGTTAATGCGTGAATTTGTGAAAACAGTATTTATATTCATACTACTTCCACCAGTAATGTTTTCAAGCTTGCCTGTTCCATCAAGCTGTGTGCCCTGCATTTCAATAACAAGTTTTTCAATATTCAATTTATTAAGTGAACCATTTGCACTTAAGCGAATTGTTACATCTCCTTTGAGCAAGTCAGTTGCTTCAATGAATGATGATAGGTTATCAAAATTAAAATCAGCTGCCGTAAAATCCAGGCGCATCAAAGCGTCCTCAATTTTTCTTCCTTTATCTTCTCCCAGCAGTTTATAATTCGATAATCCAGCACTCAGAGAAATTTGCGAATTACCTGTAATCAGATTAAGGTAAGGCACGCCGGCTTTATCATCTACGAGAAGAAATTTGAGCGAAAGATCCTTTAGGTCAAAGTTATATAGATTAGGATTAGCACTAAAATTATGAATGGTTATATCAAATTCATGTCCTTTGATATCTACAAATGCAGAAAGTGACAGGTTAATATTATTCACCCTGAAGTCATCAAGATCAATAACTTTATAATTTGCTCTGCTGTGCTTACGTTTATAAGATTGAAGTTTAGCATTTACATTACTTAAAGTAAGATCTGCTACTTGTAACTTCCACTTAAATTCTGAAGTTTCTTCTTCTTCCAAATCTTCAGAAGGAGGGATCAACTTACTAATGTTTAATTCACCATTTTCATCTGTTAGAAGAGCAATACTAGCATCCTTGATTTCAATTTTTCTGAAGTAAATAATTTTGAAGAGCATTTTTAGTGGACTGGTTTTTACTTCAATTGATCCAGCATTTAATATAGTATCACCCTCAAGCGTAAGAGCTGTCTTGTTAAGAATTAGTGATGTAAAAATAGTTCCATCAATCCGTTCAATGTACAATTCACCGTTTGTGGAAGTATTTACTTGTTCAATAACAGTTTCACGAAGCCAGTTTCTGAAAGTAGAGGTTTGCGTGATGGCAAAGGCAATGATAAGAATAACAATTACTCCTAGACCAAAATAGATGAACGCATTTATTATTCTGCGGTAGAGGGGTCGTTTTACTTTTTTTCCTCTTCGAAAAAACATTATTTCTCTACAATCTCATTTAGAAAATCTGCTGGTGATCAAATCAATAATTTTTGATGTTGACTGATCATTTGCAAAGTTGATTGTTTTTACTTCACCCCCGTTAGTAATTACAGTTTTACCGCCAACAATCTCGTCTAATTTTCCAATCGGCACCTTTTACTAAAATATCCGGGAGCAGTTCATTTATTAAGTCAGCAGGTGTATCATCATCAAAAAACACAACAAAATCTACAGGTTTTAAATTGCAAAGAATTGCTGCTCTTTCATTTTCGTTTATGATTGGTCTTTTATCACCTTTGATTTTTTTTACTGATTTATCGGTATTCAATCCAACGATTAAAACATCACCGAGTGCTTTTGATTTGTTTAGATAATCAACATGACCTGCATGCAAAATATCGAAACAGCCATTTGTAAAAACAATTTTTTTATTTTCTGCTTTTAAAGCAAGACGAATCGATTTAATTTCTTCTAACGATTTGATGCAGCTCATGCTTTATCTTTCCATATAGTTTCAAAGAGAATATCTTTTTCAACAGGAACAATTCCAACTTCACCGCAGACAATACCTGCGGCATAATTAGCAAGTAGAGAAGCTTCATAAATATCAGCTCCTGCAGCAAGAGCCAAAGTTAGAGTAGAAATTACCGTATCACCTGCGCCTGAAACATCTGCAACTTTTCTTGCTTTTGTTGGCATTCTCGTTTCTTTGGAATTCTGATCGAATACAGCGATTCCCTGGCTGCCAAGAGTTAATAAAATATTTTTTGCTGAGAGTTTTTCAAGTAATTTTTGCCCAGCAGCAGTTATATCTTCACTGCTTTTTATTTTCATTCCAAGCACTTCTTCAGCTTCTTTTTTATTTGGTTTAAAAACAGTTACATTTTTGTATGAAAAGCCACCGCACCCCGCGGCTCCACCCCGTCCCGATGGCCTTGCTCGCGGCCTCCTTGGCGGCGATGGCGAAGGCGACCGCCCGGACGCGCTCCACTCCAGCGGGCAGGAGCGCCGCCTCGGGGGGGTCCATGAGCTTCGCCACCAGGCGGTCCCCCCAGCGTCCGAGGGAGCCCTCCACGCGATCCAGCTCCACGAGGTCCACTCCGAGACCCACGACCCGACCCCCTCCCGCGATCCCAGGATCCCCCCTTGGCCCTTGACCGTTCTAGGTTTAGAATGCGAGCCCAAGGAGGGGTTTCTCCCCGGCCTTTGAAAGAGCTCGCGTGCAGCGAATAGGAAAGTACCAGGTCCAGAGGGTGCTGGGCCGCGGGGGCATGGGCACCGTCTACGAGGCCATCGACCCGCTCATCGACCGCAAGGTCGCCCTCAAGACCATGATCCCGGGCCTGGCCGACACGCCCGACCTGCGCGAGCGCTTCCTGCGCGAGGCCCAGGCCGCCGGCGGACTGCGCCACCGCAACATCGTCACCGTCTACGACCTCGGCGAGGACAAGGGCCAGCCCTACATCGCCATGGAGTTCATCGAGGGCATCGACCTCGAGAAGGCTGATCCAGAACCGCGAGCGCGCTGCCCACTCGAGTGGAAGCTCGACGTCATCCGCCAGGTCTGCGACGGCCTCGGCTACGCCCACCGCAACGGCATCGTGCACCGCGACGTCAAGCCCGCCAACATCCGCGTGACGCCGGAGGGCGAGGTCAAGATCATGGACTTCGGGATCGCCCACCTGCAGTCCTCGACCATGACCAAGAGCGGCCTGGTGCTGGGCACGGTCCACTACATGGCCCCCGAGCAGGTGCAGGGGCAGCAAGGTCGATCACCGCGCCGACATCTTCTCGGTGGGCGCCATCGCCTACGAGCTGATCGCCGGCAAGAAGCCCTTCGACGGCGACAGCATCACGGCCGTCATGTTCAAGATCATCCACGAGCGGCCCGATCCCGGCGCCCTGCCCGCACCGCGTACTCGCCCGGACTCGAGACCATCGTGATGAAGGCCCTGGCCCGCGACGTCGTCGAGCGCTACCAGTCGCTCGACGACATGCACGACGACCTGGAGCGGATGCTCAAGGACGTGCCGCGGCCGGTGGAGAAGCCGCATCCGACCCAGGCCCTGCTCCAGTCGGCGAGGGACGAGCGCTCCGCGGGGCGGATCGACCAGGCCCTCCGCCTGGCCCGCGAGGCGGCCCGGGCCGATCCCGCCCGCGCCGACACCGCCGCCCTGGTGGCCGAGCTGGAGAAGGAAGAGCGGTTGGGCCAGGCCGCGCGCCACATCGAGGAGGCGCGCCGCCGCCCTGTCCAAGGGGGACCCCACCGGCGCGATCCAGTCCGTGACCCAGGCCCTGAGCCTGGCTCCCGGCGATCCCTCGATCCAGGCCATCGCGCGCCAGGCGGAGACCGAGGCCCTCAAGAAGCGCGTCGAGCGGGAGATGGGGGATCTCCGGGCGGCCGTGGACAGGGCGCGTGCCGAAGGCCATTCGCAGAAGGCCCACAGCCTGTGCCAGAAGCTCCTGGAGCAGAATCCAGAAGACGGGGAAGTCTCGCGCCTGGCCGCCGAGATCCAGGCCAGCATCCAGGACAAGGAGGTCGAGCAGCTCTGCGGCCTGGCCCTCTCCTACGCCGCCGACGCCGACACGGAGCTGGCCCAGAAGATCGCCGGGAAGATCGAGCGCCTGGCTCCGAAGAGCGCGCGCTACCTCCAGCTTCGCTCCTATCTCGACGAAGAGGTGAAGCGCCGGAAGGCCCAGGCCCTGATCGCCACCGCGGCCGATCATCTCCCTCGGGAACCTCGTGGAGGCCCGCGCGGCCGCCGAGGAGGCCCTCGCGATCCAGCCGGGACACACGGCCGCACGGGAGATCCGCGACCAGGTCGCCAAGGTGCTGGCCATGCGCGAGAAGGCCGCGGCACCGGTGGCGCGGATGGGGGGGCCCGCGGTGGCGGAGGCCACGCCGCTCCCGGGGACGATCCCCGCCTCCACCCCGTCGGCTCCCGATCCCGCCAGCATCCCCGACGAGGCGACCGTCAAGTTCCGCGCCGGCCCCGATCCCGCGCCCCCCCCGCCCGCCGGGGCGCCCGCGGCCTCCGGCCCCGCAGCCAAGGCGCCGACACCGCTGCCGGAGGGGGAGCGCCGTCCAACCCCGAGGCCGCGTCCCTCGTGGACGCCGCCGGCGGCTCTTGCGCGAGCGGTCGCCCCAGAAGGCCCTGGAGCCCCTCGAGCGCGCCGCGAGCCTGGAGCCCGGTCACGCGGGCATCCAGAGGTTGCTGGCCCAGACCCGCACGGACGCCCGCAAGGCCGAGGTGGAGTCCCTCACCACCGCCGCCCTCAACCACTTCGTCCAGAACAACTACGCCAAGGCCAAGAAAGCCGTCGACAAGGCCCTCGCCCTCGACCCCGCCAACAAGAAGGCCAAGGAGCTGGCGAAGATCCTGGGCTCCCTGGGCTAGGGCCCGGCCGCTCCCAAATCCCCGCCCCCGGCGCTATACTGGATCGGGCCTTTTCCGGCCCTCGGGAGGCTTCTTCATGCGGCTCGTCATTCCAGTCCTCGTCGCGGCCGTGGCATTGGGCGCGGCCCCTCGGGTCTCCGCCCAGAGCCTGGGGGAGATCGCCGAGAAGGAGAAGGAGCGGCGCTCGGGCTCGGGGAAGACCAGCAAGGTCATCACCGAATCGGACTTGCAGAAGGCCGGCCAGGGTGTCCCGGTCCTTGAGTCCGAGGCGCCCGTCGACGCCGAAGCGTCCGAGCCGGTGGAGGGGGCCCTTGCCGCAGAGGAAGGGGCGCCCGCCGCCCAGCCCGTCCCGCAGGGGAAGAGCGACGACGAGAAGAAGGCCGAAAAGCAGGCCGCCTTGCAGAAGGAGGTCGACGCCGAGCGGGCCCACATCGAGGGGATCAAGGCCGATATCGCGAAGCGCGAGATCGAGCTGCTCAACGACCTCTCGAACTACACCTTCGGCGGCCGCCGCGCCGATCTCGTCAAGTTCGTCGAGGACGCCAAGCAGGCCATCGGGGTGCACGAAGCGCAGGTCGCGAAGCTCCTCGAGCAGGGCCGCCGTGAGGGGATGACGGTCCGATGAGGGCCAGGAGGAGCGTGGTGAGGGGTTGGCTTCAGGCCGCGGCGCTGGCGGTTGCGGCGGCGTTGGTGGTGCCCGCGGGCGTCTCCGGCCAGAGCCTCGGCGACGCGGCGGCCCGTGAGAAGGAGCGGCGGAAGGGAAAGGCGAAGACCTACAGCGAGGACGACCTGCGGCGGGCGGGTGGGACGGCTTCGGGCTTCGAAACGGCCGCCCCTGACGAACCCACCGCGGAAGGCGCCACCCCGGCCGAGGGCACGACCGCCGAGGGCGCGACCCCCGAGCCGGGGCCGAGGGCGCGAGCGCCGATGGATCCACCACGCCGCCGGAGGCCGGTGCGCCGCAGGGGGAGAGCGAGGACGGAGCGGCGCGCCGCTCAGGAGAAAGAGTGGCGGGAGCGGCTCAAGAAGTCCGAGGACGACGTCAACGCGGCGATCGCCGACATCGAGAAGCTCCAGAAGAACCTGAGCGACCTCACGGGGAACTACTACAGCGCCAGCCGCACCAACATGATGAACCGCATGGACGAGCTGAAGAAGAAGCTCGCGACCGCCCAGGAGACCCTGGAGAACGTCCGGGAGGAAGGCCGCCGGAACAGGTTCCGGTCCTCGAGCCGCCGATCCGGGCCAGGAGCCCCCCGTCGTCGTTCACCTCGACGCTCCGAGCCCGGCTCGGGGTCTCGACGGCGAAGCGGCCGCCCTCCGCCGGCAGCTCCACCCGCGTCGTGGTCCGTCCCCCTTCGTGGCGGACCGAGATCAGCAGCGGGACGGGCCCGGGCAGTCCTTCGGCCTTCACGTCCACCAGGGTCTGGCGTCCCGGCTCCGGCTCCGGCCGGTGGGAGACCCGCAGCCGGGGCAGTGTCGTCCCGTACACCCACTCCCGGAAGTACGCTCGGAGGTCCCGTCCCGAGGCCGATTCCAGCGCGGCACGGAGATCGGCGGTGCCGGCCTTCTTGAACTGGTAGCTCCCCTGCAGGCTCCGGAGGCCGCCGCGGAAGGCCTCCTCCCCGAGCAGTCCCCGGAGCATGTGGAGCACGTAGGCGCCCTTGTCGTAGACGACGGCCCGGAAAGCCTGGGGGTCCTCGCTGACCCACCCGAGCCGGCTCCCCAGGCTGATCGGGCCCACGTCGTTGTCGCGAAACGCCCAGCGCGCGAAGCGATCCAGGATGCCCCGGAAGGGCTTCTCTCCCCGGCTCTTCCGCACCCACAGGGCCGCGGCATACTGCGCGAAGGCCTCGGAGATCCGAGCGGTCGTGGTAGTTCTTCCCGGCCACGCCGTGGCCCCACCACTGATGGGCCAGCTCGTGGGCGAGGAAGAAGCCGGGCACGTCGCTGAAGTTGCCGGGATCCTCGGCGAGGCTCCTGCGCATCAGCGGCGGGCGCCGCGCCACGACCACCATGCCGGGAGGGCTGTCGCCGCCTGGCGTCAGGCCCTCGATCAAGACCAGGCTCAAGGTGGCAGGCCGACAAGGCCCGAACTCGGCCGCGAAGAAGGACAGGATCTCCCGGGCGCGGTCCAGGGTCTCGTCCACCTCGGCCCGTGTCCGGGACACGCCGAAGCCCCGTAGCACCGGCTGCGCCTCGGCCCGCTCCTGCATCGGATAGAGCCGGCCCACGGCCACGCTGATGTACCGGCCGGGAAGCTTCTGGGCGTAGCGGATCAGGGACCGCCCTCCCTCGATGCGCGCCGAAACCCTCTCGCCCCCCGTCACGACCGTCTGGCCCAGGGGCACGTCGAAGAGCAGGTCGGCGGTGGCGTGGTCGTCGGCCCCGGCCTGCGGGTACCAGGCGGAGCGGTTGGTGTACACGAGCACCTTCTCGACGTTGACCTCGTCGGGGGCGAGGTCCCCCGAGATGTTGGGCCGAAGCTGCCCGGCTGCGGCGGCGCCCTGGAGCGCCTCCCGCTCCACGGGTCCGGGGAGAAGGGTGCCCGAGTATCGGACGTCCAGGTCGATCTCGGCGAGGGTGCTCGACCACGGCCCGAGGGAGACCATCAGGCTGTCCTGGTCCCTCACGCGAAAGAACAGGTGCTGTCCCCCGGCCGTCGGGGTGATCGAGTCGACGCGGAAGGCGTCGTCGAGGCGGAGCCGGATCCACGGCGAGGGGGAGAGCAGGCGCATCTTGAGCGTGTCGCGGCCCTCGACCCGGTTCCGTTCGGGCTCGAAGCGCAGCTGCAGGTCGTGGTGCAGCACGTCCACCGCGCGCCCGTCGTCCTCGTCGTAGTCGATGCCGCCGCCACCCGCCGGGTACTGGCAGATCTGCAGCCGGCGGGAGCGGTCGAACAGGCTGATCCCCTCCGGGTCGCCGGCGTTGACCGCGAAGCTCAGCGTCCCGCGCCGCGCCGTCTTGAACGTCACCAGGCCGAGTCTCCCAGGCTGGGCAGCAGCCACCACGGCGAGCCGGGCAGGCTGACGTCGAGGACGAAAGCGCGTCCCACCTGGTCCCGGAAGGTGGCCTCGGCCGCCCGCGCCGCTCGGAGGCCCGGGGATCCGCCTCGAGACGCATCGGGAGCAGGACCCGGTGCAGGTCCGCCGGATGGATCCGCACGAACGCCTGCTCGACGCGCTCGGACAGCTCCGGATGTCCCGCGAACCGGCGGAGCTGCTCGCGCTCGGTGGCGGGCGCCGGCTTGAAGCGGACGCGGCCCTCGCCCACGACACGAAGACCGTCGGCCCCACCCTCTCGGGAGAGGCGAAGAGGGTCCCGCGCTGCATTGCAGCTCGAAGTCCTCGAAACGGAAGCTGAGGCCGTCCGCCCGGTA